>NZ_CP134949.1:0-2400000 GCF_032116555.1 Halobaculum sp. XH14 | reverse complement strand
TCATCGACGCGGAGGTCCGCCTGCTCGAGCCGATCCAGGACGTCCGCATCGACGTGCCCAACGAGTACATGGGCGACGCCTCCGGGGAAATCCAGGGTCGCCGCGGCCGCGTCGACGACATGTACCAGGAGGGCGACCTCATGGTCATCGAGGGCATCGCGCCCGTCGAGGAGATGATCGGCTTCTCCAGCGACATCCGCAGCGCGACCGAGGGTCGCGCCTCCTGGAACACGGAGAACGCGGGCTTCCGCGTGCTCGTGGACAACCTCCAGCGCGAGACGATCATGGAGATCCGCGAGCGGAAGGGTATGAAGCTCGAACTGCCGCCCTCGATCGAGTACATCTAGTCGGTTTCTTCTCGATTCCCTTCTTTCAGTCGTGCTTCGTCCGTGAGTGACGGCTCCGACTGACGAGTCCGACCGTGACCGCGTTCGCTACCGCGGCTGCCGCGGTCGTCACCAGCGTGATCCCGACGATGGACGAACCAACTTTGCGTGCAGTTCAGAACCGACCACACACTGGCAATCCTCGCCACCGTAGAAGACTTATCACCTCCCCCTCCCCAGAAACAGAGCATGCCAAGTGGCACGACCCACGGTCGGCGCGACGGCTGCGAACGACTCCACCAGCCCCGCACGTCGACAACAACTGTCGGGTCCTGCCACACCGCGACCGGGATGGGACGGGCTGACGCGGGCCGGGGGGCGAGGTAGATGCCCGCCGACCCGGCGGCAGCCCCCGGCGAGCGCCCGCCGTCCGAGGCCGGCGCGCGCACCGACGGCGGACCGAGAACTGACGGCGAGCCCGGAGCCGACGGCGGCGACGCGCCCGAGGAGGAGGCGACCCGGGCCGACGGCGGCGACGCGCCCGTCGCACACACCGTCCGCATCGAACTCGTCGACGAGCCCGGCCAGCTACTGGCCGCGCTGAAACCCATCGCCGAGAACGGCGGCAACCTGCTGTCGGTGTTCCACGAACGGGGGAACATCACGCCGCGGGGGCGAATCCCCGTCGCCGTCGATCTGGAGTGTCCGCCGGACCGGTTCGAGACCATCCTCGAGGCGCTGCGTGACAACGGGGTGAACGTCACCCGCGCGGGCGCGGAGGAGTTCGGAGCCGAGGTGACGGTGGTGCTGGTCGGCCACCTCGTCGACACCGACCTCTCGGACACGCTGCGGCGGCTCGTGGACGGTTCGAACGCGACCGTCGCCGACCTGGAGCTGTCGGCGCCCGCCGGGGCCGGGAGCGACGAGCAGTCGAGCGCCCGCCTGCGACTCAGGGCGCGCGAGGGCGAGACGGCCGGGGTGCTGGAGACGGTTCGCTCGGTCGCGGCCGAGAAGGGAATCCACGTCATCGAGCCGATGGAGGGGGGCCAATGACGACGCGGCTCGCGGTGCTGGGCGCGGGCGCGGTCGGCCGTTCCGTCGCCCAACTGGCCGGCGAGTACGGCTACGCCGTGGTCGCGCTCGCGGACTCGTCCTCGGCGGTCGTCGACCCCGACGGCGTGGACGTCGCCGGCGCGCTCGCGGGCAAGGACGACGGGGCCGGCCTCGGGGACGCGGACCCGGCGGACGTGCTGGCCGCCGACTACGACGCCCTCGTGGAGGCGACGCCGACGACGCTCGGCGACGCCGAACCCGGCTTCTCGCACGTGCGGACCGCGCTAGAGCGCGACAGGGACGTCGTGCTCGCGAACAAAGGTCCGGTCGCCGAGCGCTTCGCGGACGTGCGCGCCCTGGAGGCCGACAGCCACGGCGAGGTGCTGTTCGAGGCGACCGTCGCGGGGGCGATCCCGGCGCTCGCGACCATCGACGACCTCGGGCCCGAGCGCGTGACCGCGGTCAGGGGCGTGCTCAACGGCACCGCGAACTTCGTGCTCTCGCGGATGGCCGCCGAGGGGCTGGACTACGACCACGTGCTCGCGGAGGCCCAGGACCTCGGCGTCGCCGAGGCGGACCCCTCATTCGACGTCGAGGGGACCGACGCCGCGCTGAAGTGTGTCATCCTGGCGAACGTGCTCCGGGAGGCCGGCTGCGAGACGGTCGCGGAACTCCGGGACCGGGAACTGGCTCTCGCGGACGCCGACGTCGAGGGGATCCGAAACGTCACCGGCAGCGCGCTCGAACTCGCGATCAACGACGGCCGAACCGTGCGACTCATCGGCGAGGCGACGAGGGAGGGGGTCCGCGTGGGCCCCCGGCTCGTGCCCCAGAACGGGACGCTCGCGGTGTCGGGGACGAGGAACATCGTCAAAATCGACGCGGACTACTCGGGCGACCTGGCGATCTCCGGTGCCGGCGCGGGCGGGGAGGAGACCGCCAGCGCGGTGCTCTCGGACGTGGGGCGGCTGGGGTAGGGGCGGACCGAGTTTCGATTCCGGTTCGGGACGTCCGGTGGGCCGCTCTGCACCGTCAGGAACGGCTCGGACGCCAACCTGTCGTTTCGGCCCGGTCGACGATCAGCCGGAAACACGCCGACCACGTCCTCCCGATCACACCGTGGGAACCGAACGCACGAGAACGCGACACACGAAAAATCGCAAGACTGCGCCGTGACGGGGCGTGCAGCGTATCGAAATGGTTTTAGGGCAATCAGACGAACGGACCCTTACAGAGCGCCTTAGCGCGTGATTCCACAATGAGCGAAGACAAACCCCACCAGAACCTGGCCATCATCGGCCACGTCGACCACGGGAAGTCCACGCTCGTGGGTCGCCTCCTCTTCGAGACAGGGAGCGTCCCCGAGCACGTGATCGAGCAGTACCGAGAGGAAGCAGAGGAGAAGGGCAAGGGCGGCTTCGAGTTCGCCTACGTCATGGACAACCTCGCCGAGGAGCGCGAGCGCGGCGTCACCATCGACATCGCCCACAAGGAGTTCGACACGGACGAGTTCCACTTCACCATCGTCGACACGCCGGGCCACCGTGACTTCGTGAAGAACATGATCACCGGTGCGTCCCAGGCCGACCACGCGGTGCTCGTCGTCGCGGCCGACGACGGCGTCGCGCCCCAGACCCGCGAGCACGTGTTCCTCTCGCGCACGCTGGGCATCGAGGAACTCATCGTCGGCGTCAACAAGATGGACGTCGTCGACTACAGCGAGGACACCTACAACGAGGTCAAGTCGGGCGTGCAGGACCTCCTCAAGCAGGTGCGCTTCAACTCCGAGGACGCGGAGTTCATCCCGCTGTCGGCCTTCGAGGGCGACAACGTGGCCGAGCGGTCCGACAACACGGACTGGTACGACGGCCAGATCCTCCTCGAGGCGCTGAACAACCTGCCGGTGCCGTCCCCGCCGACGGACGCGCCGCTCCGCCTGCCGATCCAGGACGTCTACACCATCTCGGGCATCGGGACCGTCCCGGTCGGCCGCATCGAGACGGGCGTCCTCAACACCGGGGACAACGTCTCGTTCCAGCCCTCGGACGCCGGCGGCGAGGTCAAGACCATCGAGATGCACCACGAGGAAGTGCCCAAGGCCGAGCCCGGCGACAACGTCGGGTTCAACGTCCGCGGCGTCGGCAAGGACGACATCCGCCGCGGCGACGTCTGTGGCCCGGCCGACGATCCGCCGACGGTCGCCGAGACGTTCCAGGCTCAGATCGTCGTCATGCAGCACCCGTCGGTCATCACGGCCGGCTACACGCCGGTGTTCCACGCCCACACGGCCCAGGTCGCCTGTACCGTCGAGTCGCTCGACGCGAAGATCGACCCGTCCTCGGGCGAGGTCGCCGAGGAGAACCCGGACTTCATCAAGTCCGGCGACGCCGCGAAGGTGACGGTCCGACCCCAGAAGCCCCTCAGCATCGAGCCGTCGGGCGAGATTCCGGAGCTGGGCAGCTTCGCCATCCGCGACATGGGTCAGACCATTGCGGCCGGCCAGGTCCTCAGCGTCAACGAGCGATAGATGCCGGGCCAACAGGCGCGGGTCCGACTCGCGGGGACGAGCCCCGAGGACCTGGACGACATCTGCGACGACGTCCGGGAGATCGCGGACAAGACCGGCGTCGCCCTGTCGGGGCCGATCCCGCTCCCGACCAAGACGCTGGAGGTCCCGTCCCGGAAGTCCCCGGACGGTGAAGGCACCGCCACGTGGGAGCACTGGGAGATGCGCGTCCACAAGCGGCTCATCGACATCGACGCCGACGAACGCGCGCTCCGGCAGCTGATGCGGATTCAGGTGCCAAACGACGTCAGCATCGAGATCGTCCTCGAGGACTGAGGACCGCTAAGGCGCACCCACGCCGCTTCGATTCTCATCTCTTTCCGACCGCCCAGCGACGGCTCTGGCGAAGGTTCAAATACCGAACCGGGCCCAGTGGATCGTACGGGCGATGGGGCGCGCCCGTCCGGCTCGCGAGCCATTTTCGGTACCCGGGCCGAGAGGTTTAGGTCCCGGGCGACGGAGACTGACCACCCGTGACTCGCACGGTGTCATCGCCATGACCGACGACGACTCGACGGGCCGTCGGTGGCTCACGCTCGCCGGGAACCCCGTCATCGAGACGCTCGCGGCCATGTGTCTCGTCTCGCTGATGACCTGGGCGGGAGCCCTGGTCGGCCTGGCGGGCCTGTTCGTCCTCTCGGAGTCGTTCGTCTCCCGGCCGTGGGTACTCCTCACGAGCGTGTACGCCCACGCGAGTCCGGGCCACCTCCTCGCCAACGCGGTCGTCGTCGCGCTCGCCGGGAGTCTCGTCGCTCGGAACACGACCCGATTCCGCTTTCACGCGTTCTTCGTCACCACGGGAGCGCTCGCCGGCCTCGCCCAGGTGTGGCTCGGCGGCCTCCTCGGCCCGTCGGCGGGCGTGCTCGGCGCCAGCGGCGCGGCGTTCGCGCTCGCCGGCTACGTGCTCGCGGCGAACCCCGTCTCGACCGGCTTGCTCGATCGAATCGGGCTCTCGACCCGGGTCGCAGCGGCGGTCGTCGCGCTGGTCGCCGCCGGCCTGACGCTCGCGTTCAGCGCCGTCGGGAGCGCGCTGGTGGCCCACTTCACGGGGCGGTGTTCGGGCTGGTCACGGGACGGCTCCGGCTGTTGCGTGCGTGAGTTTTTGCTGGCTGGTGGCGCGAAACGGAACCCTCAAGTGAACGCCAGCGGTTCGTTCTGGTGCGGGCTCGTAGATCAGTGGTAGATCGCTTCCTTCGCAAGGAAGAGGCCCTGGGTTCAAATCCCAGCGAGTCCACTTAAATACTCCTTCGCTGCGAAGGCGCACTAAACTGGCGAGTGACACCTGTTTCTCGCCCGTTCCGAGAATCGGACGCCGGGAAGAAATGGGGGTGTCTGAGCGAGTTCACGAACTCGCCACTTCCGGGAGCCGCCGTCCCGTAACTTCCGCGAGTGACACCCCTGAAACGGCGAAGGAACGAGGCGGTGGTGCCGCATGAGCGCCGACGATCCGGGGGACGACCCCGAGACGTTCGACGGCGAGCGTGAGACCACCGTCGACGTCGCCCGGCTCGCCAGCGCCGACGTACTCGTGGCCGACGTGTTCGCCGTCGTCGGTCACTTCGAACGTGTGGCGGTACGTCTCACCGGCGTTCTGGATGGGGACCACGCGGTAGGTGTGCTGTCCGTCGTCGTCTCGAGTATGGACCGTCTTGATGTCCATACCACCACTTACGGGCGTGCCTGATAACTGATCTATTGTTCACTAATTCAGTTACTCAAGTATTCTCATAATATATCTTGGAATAGTGAGCAGGCGGAACCGTTTCTGTACCCTATCGGTCTGGCCGTTGAACCGGCGTTTCCTCAAATCCGCCCAGCGTTCTCCTTCAGCCTGCAGGGTCCTCATTGATTTGAATCGAGCTAAAAGTCAACGATAGCACAGGAATGCGTCATGGAGTTTCAGGGGTCGGTAGAGGATCTGTTACTGGCACCGCAACCGTTTTGATTATTGGGATTAATCATTAAGAATGGTCTCTATGGATCGGATATTTGAACTCCTGAGCAAGAAGCGGCGACGGTACGCACTCTACTATCTTGACCAACAGGAGGGACCTGTTCTTATCGACGAGGTAGCAGCACAGGTCGCAGAGTGGGAATCCGACCCTGGAATCGGCCCCGTTCCTGAGGGGGCGTTCGACGGAATTGAACTCAAACTCTACCACGTCGATTTACCGAAAGCATCCGAGACAACGTACATTCAGTATAATCCGGATGAGGGAACGGTCGAACTCACCGAAACTCCTCCTTCGTTCGCCGCCATCCTCTCGATTGCGAAGGTGATCGAACGCCCGGACCGAAACCCGTAACGTCCGAGAGACTGAGGTGACGGAGAGCCCCCGATTTCCTATCAGCACCATCAATCACAGACAAACTGTGGTGTTCTGTTGACGCTGATCCCAGTGTTCCGTACTTTTCAATTCGAAATAGCCGCTAGGTAGACCTGCCTAGTTAGCGGTTGAGCATCCCTCAAGGTGAACGCTCAGCACAGGACGTTGGTTCATCAAACGCTGGGAGCACCCTAGAGATCAGTAGCGACTGACCCAAGAGGCTGGATCACTACTGATCGGGTATGGCTATCGAGGCCTCGTTCACCATCGAGCAGGCGGATTTCCCGTTGAGTGCTGTTTTCGAGCAATTAGCCGATGTGACTATCGAGTTAGACCGGGTTGTCCCAACCGGTGAGGCAGTCGTCCCCTATTTCTGGATTTCCGCCGATGATACGGATAAACTCGACACAGATTTGAGTGTAGATCTCGGGATTGACCAGGTCAAAGTAATCGATAAACTGGAGGAACAGATGCTCGTCCGTATCGACTGGAACCTGGACTATGAGAGTGTTCTGACGGCGGTCGTCAATACCGATATTTCACTCGTTTCTGGGATTGGAGACGATACGCGATGGACGTTTGAAGTCCGTGCAAACGAGCAACAAGACCTCTCGAACTTCCAGACGTATTGCCAGGACCACGACATCCCGCTTGAGCTGACTGAGCTGCACGCGATTTCGTCGCTCAAGTCCGATCGAGAATACGATCTGACCGAGGGTCAACGGAATGCGTTGGTACTGGCGTATTCCCGGGGGCACTTTGACTCGCCGCGAGACGCCACGCAACAGGATCTCGCCGACGAACTCGGAATCACCCGGCAGGCGGTTTCATCACGGTTACAGCGCGGTTTTCGACGTCTCGTAGCGAGTACCCTCATCGCTCCCGACGAGTGAGCCCGGAAACCACTCATAAAGGAATGTTGCGGGAGCAAAAGCCACCCTCTTCCCCAGAGAATGCCAACATTGTGTTGATGGAGCCTCCTGAAGAGAAATCGATGACTGTTGAGATTACGAAGTCGATGAGTGTTGTTGAATTCGATGCGGACCAAGACAGTTTCCGGGCGGCGTACGACAGTACTCAGGACTTGACGAGTTTAGCAGTCGTTGAAGTTGTTGCGTCCGCGCTTGGCAGGGAACCATGGGACTTGACGCCGCTTCAGTCCGCCATTGATACAGACGCGCTTGATGAATTGGCTACGGAGTCAGCTACCGATCGTGGGAACTGTGATAGTATCTCGTTCTCATACGAGGACTTTGAAGTGACAGTACGGAGCGAGGGAGTCATTGAGGCAGCACCCATCGAGAACTCGTAATCGGCCTGATTATTCCGTATCAAATTGTGTGTAATCTGTGGAACGCCTCGGACAGGCCGGAAACTAACGTCTGATGCTGAGGTCATTCCGTATCAGGACACGAGCTCGAAGTGCGGACGCGAGAATTTTCGATATCGGAAGTGAGGCTACAGACGAGTGAACAAGGTAATCCGAATCACGAGGACATCGTGACTGTGCTGAACTCATTCTCTGTAGTTAGCGAATTTGAGTGAGAGAGCCCACGATTTCCATGCGCGGAGTACAGCCAAAATAGGAACTGTGGTTCTCGATTGGGTATATTTCTGTAACCTATTGGCTCGACCAGTGAGCCGGCGATAGACCTGTACGCAGTCAAGCGTTTCCGTACAGTCTGCACGATTCTTATTCGTATTATATCCCTTGGGCGCTGAAGAGATGCACGTAATTTCTGAGCTGGCTATCTGGAACATCTGTTCAATAGTCCTGAGTACCGTTCGATGCTCTCCAGTACATGACACTCAGATTACACCGCCACCATCACTGCTTATGGAACGAGGAGATGTCTCTCCTCTATGACCGATTCGAGTAGCGACGAGTTCGACCCAACAGCACCAGACCAACGGGAGATCGGCCGCGAAATGGTTGACGACAGTACGGGACTCGGTTCGGTGATGGCCCACGCCTATCGCGGAGAGATAGACCGAGTAGGGACGTGGCGGCAGCGCCTCGACGAGACGACGACGTGGGCGGTGACGCTGATGGCAGCAATCTTGACGTGGGCGTTTTCGAGTACCGATAACCCGCACTATATCGTGCTGATCGGGATCGTTGTCGTCACCGTCTTTCTGGGCATCGAAGCACGGCGGTACCGGGACTACGACGTCTTTCGCTCTCGTGCTCGACTCATCCAAGAGAACCTGTTCGCAAACGCCCTCGATCCGTCCCAAGGCACTGAAAGTCACGACTGGCGAGCGGAACTGAGCAGGGACTATCGAAGGCCGACGCTGAAAGTCTCGTTCTACGAAGCACTCGCAAACCGGCTCCAGCGTGTGTACCTTGCTCTGCTCAGTGTCCTCTTGGTCGCGTGGGTCTTCAGGATTACAGCGTTCGCACCGCGCCAAGATTGGCTGACAACCGCTGGAATCGCCCGTATTCCCGGGATTGCTGTGGTTGCCGTTGTGGGTGTGTTCTACGTCGCACTGCTGGGCGTCACCTTCTGGCCCCGCGAGCGCCATGCCAAGGGTGAGTTCCGTGAAGGAGACACGGACGACTGGAAAGAGACAGACCGATAAATCCGTTCTCCGTATACTGTACCATCTCGGTAGTGGAACTGTATATAGGGGGTTGCAGTACCTACTGGGAGTGATGTCCGAATCAGAGGCGATCCGCTGGGAGTACGAGACGCTTCGCCCGCCGCGCGATGAGACCCAAAAAGAAGCAGAGGATCCGAAAGCAGAGTTGAATCAACTCGGTGCAGAGGGCTGGGAGTTTGTGGAGACGATCGACTACGAGGGAGGCGGCACCAAGTACCTCGTTTTCAAGCGACCTGCCCAATCGGATGAGCCAGTATGACTGACGAGACCGACATCAGTACGGCCAACAAGATGCGTGAACGCTCGGGCGAGAGTCGGATTAAACTCTGGGTGCTGATGCGCGCGAACCGCCTTCTCGTCTCCAGCATCCTGACCAGTGCCGTGTTCGTCGCATTCGTCATCGCCGTCGCTGTCCTCGATCCACCGTTTTCACGGCAAATCGAGTCCGGCGACATGATCGACACGATGTTCTCGACGATGATCACGGTCATCGTGACCGGGACGACACTCGTCGTCACGATCGGTCAGCTCGTCCTCTCCCAGGAGAACGGCCCGCTCGGCGATCAACGCGAGCGTATGTCCAGTTCAATGGATTTCCGGGATTATACTGAAGAATTAATTGGATCTCCGAGTCCTGCCGATCCATCCGAATTCCTCCGGCAGATCATCGGAATCACGGCACAACGGACGACGGCTCTTCGAGAGTCAATTGGCAAGAATGACGACGAGAACCTCCGAGAAGAGGTCGATGAGTTCGCTGACAGCGTCACTGGGAACGCTGACATGGTCCGTGACCAACTTGAGGATGCGCAGTTCGGCTCGTTCGATGTGGTATTCGCCGCACTAAATTTCAACTATAGCTGGAAAATCTTCCAAGTTGAACGTCTTACGAACGAATACGAAGAGAGCCTCACTGAGGAAGAACACGGCTTGCTTGACGATCTCAAAACAGCGCTGTCTCTGTTTGGTCCGGCGCGCGAACACATCAAGACGCTGTACTTCCAGTGGGCACTCATCGACTTGTCTCAGATGATTCTCTATGCTGCAGTCCCGGCATTGGCCGTTGCGGGCATCATGGTCGGAATCGTCGATGCGGGGACGTTCCCGGGAAGCACACTCGGTCTCGATCACATCATCCTCGTCGTGGGCGGTGCGTTTGCGGTGACGCTCGTTCCATTCATGCTGTTCGTCTCGTACGTCCTTCGCATCGTCACCATAGCGAAACGGACACTTGCCATCGAGCCGCTGATCCTCCGCGAATCACAACGCTAAGATCCGACGCAGTATCTTGTTCCTCTACACTTAGCAATCGTCCCGCACCTGTTCCCCGCGTAACTCCATGCGGGGCGCGTTCGACGTGCATCTCTCGCTCCATCAATAGCGTTAGCGCCCGGTTGAGGAGGCGGCGCGAGAGGCCCCCTGCGGGTCCGAGCGCCCGCCTCCCGTTTACAGTTCGTCCGAAAGGTACGACTCGACCAGCTGCTCAAATTCCTCGGTATCGTCGTATTTGTCCCGTAGCCTAACCACGGCCTTACCCCGATCTGTGATTTCGTACAAACCGCTGTTTTCACTGGGGCCGATCTTCTCGACCAATCCGTAATCCATCAGCTGAGGAAATCGGGTGTTGAGGTAGTTCCGGTCCCTTTCGGTGTGAAGTGCGATATTTGAGGCGACGTTCCGGCCAGTCTCCTCGAGAGTGGACAAGATTTCAAAACCGGTAGGCTGTACGAGCTTCACGTCTGAGTCCCCTGTAGAGGACCACATATACCGATAGTACATAGGCGTGTTTGTCGTTATAGTATGTCTAATCAGTACATACTTTCAGCATCTACTGTCAGTAGATTCAATGTGAACGCCTACGGTGGACCTGTCAACGGAAGCATCTCGCGGACTCGTCGCTCGTCGATGGGTCCACCGTAGAACGCAAGCGGACCCCGCTGTTAGGCCAGCGGATCCGCGTTGGCTTCCGTGACTGAGGCACGAAAGCCATGTCAGTAATCCCGCTGGGGACGCATGAATCCCCCGACGACGGCGTAGCAGTTCGATGGTACAGCCACCGCCCTGCGCGGTGAAAGTGGATTTACTTTCACCGTTGCAAGGGTGATCGAATACTTCCAGACACACCCCATCAGCCAGACGTGCTGATGTCCCCGAACGCAACTGAGGTGCCGGTCGATGAGTGACGATCTCGAACCCCTCTCACCCGAGGAGGGTATCGAGTGGTCTCTCGAAAAGCCGCGACGGCAAGGATAGTGAGCACACGGTCGAAAACAAGCAGTACCGGCTGTGCCCGTTCCTCGAGTTCTGCAACGAGAACGGAATCGAGAACCTGAACGACCTCTCCGGTCGTGACCTGTTCCGGTTCTACAACTACCGGAAGGGAGCGGTGAAGTCGGTGACGCTGAAGAATCACCTCGCGACGCTCCGCGTTGCGCTGGACTTCTGGCACTCCGTCGACGCTTGCGAGGAGGGACTGCGCGAGCACGTCCCGATGCCGGAGGTCTCGCCCGAGGATGAGACGAACAGCGACGTGCTCCGCACCGAGCCCGCGAACGAGATTCTCGACTACCTGGAGACGTTCCGCTACGCCAGCCGTGACCATGTGATCTACCTGCTGCTCTGGCACACCGGAATGCGGATGGGCGCGCTGCACGGCCTCGACGTGGGCGACTACGACGCGGACGAGCCGTGCATCGAGCTGCGTCACCGACCGCCGGCAACCACGCTCAAGAACGAGGATCGCGGCCAGCGGGACGTTGCTCTGCCGCCATCCGTGGCGGCGGCCGTCGACGACTACCTCGCTCGGAACCGTACGAATGTGACCGATGAGAACGACCGGCGACCGCTGATCACCTCGTCGAGAAGCGGACGGCTGAGCAAAACGAGCATCCGAGAGACGGTGGACCGCGTTTCCCGGCCGTGCGTCATCGGCGGTTGCCCGTACGACAGGGACCCCGAGACGTGCGAGGCGATGGATAACCAGAAGACGGCTAGTCGCTGCCCGTCGTCCGTCTCGCCGCACCCGCTTCGGAAGGGAGCTATCTCCCGCGACCTGAACGAGGGTGTTCCGAAGGAACTCGTGAGCGAGCGGATGGACGTGACCGAGCCGATCCTCGACAAGCACTACGACAAGCGGTCCGAGCGCGAGAAGATGGAGGTCCGCCGACGTTTGATGGCGAGGTATCGGCATGGTAACCACGCTCCTGCGGCGGGGTGTCGCGCTTCCAATCCGGCAACCGCCAGCGAGTCCATCCCCGAAGTTCTCGCTTTCGAAGGAGCCCGTAGCTGCATCCCGGCCGGTCCTCGTTGCATCCGATTCAGCGTCGCCTCACCGCAGTCGTAAACGCCGAGCATTCGACTCTCCGGACCGGACCCGCACCTGCCCCGGCTTCAGATGCCCGCGCGTCGAGCCGAGGACCGCCTCGCACTGCGAGCACACGTAGGGTCGATTCTCCGGGATGACGCTACTGACGACGGTGAGGTCCGCTCCACACTCGGGACACGGGACGACGTCGTGTTGGGTGACCGTCCTGTACCGCTCCATGGTACAGTTGGCAGGGCCCGCACGTGATTTAACGGGCGGTACGGAGTGAAAGTGAACGGCGGGGCGGACCACGGTCGCCGGGCCCGACACGTCCGGCGCGACCCCGGTGCTCGCCCGAGCCTCCGTCGCAACCACCTGTGCTCAGTAGGTCTCGGTCTCGACGCCGAGCCGTTCGAAGTCGTCCACGTTCCGGGTGAGCACAGGCTCGTCCACGACGTCCGCGGTCGCCCCGATGATCGCGTCCCCATCCCCGACGGCAGCACCGTCGTTCACGAGTTCACCGGAGATCCGGCCTGCTTTCCGCATGACGGCCTCGCCGGCGGGATGTACAGGCTTGGAGGCGAGGACGTTCTCGATCTTCTCCCGTTCGTCGGCCGACTGTGTCGAGCGAGCGACGCCGTGGTACAGTTCGAACAGCGTCATCGCGGAGAGGCGTTGCTGGACCAGATCGGTCTCCAGTTCACGAGCCGTCTCGACGGCGCCCTCGTCGCCGTTCATGAGGTCGATCAGAAACGACGTGTCGAGCAGCACGTCAGGCCCCCTGCAGTTCCTCGGCGATTCCGTCGAGTTCCTCGCGACGGCGGGTCCGGCGCTCGTCGACGGCGTTCCGGAGAGCCTCGGCCTCCTCGTCGGAGAGGATGCCGGCGAGTTCGAGGAGCGACCGCTCGCCGGCGAGTCGGAGGATCACCTCGGAGAACGTCTCGTCCTCCCGCTTGTGAGCGGCGAGGCGGTCGTAAGCGTCCTCCGAGAGCCGGATGCTCTTCGACATGTGCATACGGTTGTATGCAGCCGGTGAAAAGTGCTTCCCCGCCGTCGCTTCGGTCCGCCCCACGTCCGTGGGAGCTGGCTACTCGACTCGTCGACTCAGTCCGCCTCGGCGGTCGACACCGAGAGGTACTCGTCCAGCAGGTCCTCCTGCTCCTCCAGTTCGTCGATGCTCCCCTCCCAGGCGTTCGCGCCCTTCTCGATGATGTAGGCGCGTTCCGAGAGCTCCAGCGCGAACTCCACGTTCTGCTCGGTGATGAACACCGTCACGTCGCGCTGGACGACGTCGGCGAACACCTCGCGGAGGTCGTCGACGATGACCGGCGCGAGCCCCTCGGTCGGCTCGTCGAGCAACAGCAGGTCCGGGTCCTGCACGAGCGCGCGGGCGACCGAGAGCATCTGCTGTTCCCCGCCCGAGAGGTTCCGGGCGTCGTTGCCCCTGAGATCGCTCAGTGCGGGGAAGATGTCGTACATCTCGTCGATCTCGCGGGGCGTCTCGCAGGCATCGCGGGCGACCTGCAGGTTCTCGTGGACCGTCAGCGTCGGGAACACGCGCCGCTCCTCCGGGACGAGCTTCACGCCCATGTCGCTGATGTCGTCGACCGACTCGTCCGTGATGTCCTGCCCGCGGTAGTCGATGCGGCCCTCGCGGCGCGGAACCGTGCCGGTGATCGCCCGGAGCGTCGTCGTCTTGCCCGCGCCGTTTCGGCCCAGCAGGGCGACCACTTCCCCCTCCTCGACCGTCAGGTCCAGGTCGAACAGGATGTGGCTGTTGCCGTAGAACGCGTTCACGTCCTCGAGTTCGAGCACGGACATCAGTTCTCACCCCCCAGGTACGCCTCGCGGACGCGCTCGTCGGCCATCACCTCGTCGGGCGTGCCCTCGGTGATGAGCGCGCCGTTGTCCAGCACGAGGATGCGGTCCGAGATGCCGAGTACGACCTCCATGTCGTGTTCGGTCAGCAGGAACGTCGTGTCGGTGTGCTCGTCAAGGTCCCGGATCAGGTCGACCATCTTCGCCGTCTCGGTCGCGTTCATGCCCGCGGTCGGCTCGTCGAGCAGCACGACCGACGGGTCAGTGCCGAGCGCGAGCGCGATCTCGACCTTCCGGACGTCGCCGTGCGAGAGGTTCGCCACCTCCTGGTCGGCGACCTCGGTCAGGTTCGTCAGTTCGAGCACCTCCCGGGCGCCCTCCGTGAGCTCCTCGTCCTCGGTGGCGACGGCGGTGAGGTCGGTGATGCGCCCCTCCCGCGAGATGCGCGCGATGCGGACGTTGTCGAGCACCGTCAGCCCCTCGAACACGTTGTTGATCTGGAACGCGCGCGCGAGCCCGAGTCGGTTGATCTCGTAGGGCTCCATCCCGGTCACGTCGCTGAGCCCCGACTCCCCGCGCGGGCGAATGCGGACCGAGCCCGCGCTCGGATCGAGCTGGCCGGCGAGCATGCTGTAGAACGTCGTCTTGCCCGCGCCGTTCGGGCCGATGATGCTGGTGATCTCCGTGTCCCGGACGGTGACCGAGACGTCGTCGACGGCGACGAGCTTCCCGAACTCCCGGCGGAGCCCGTCCGTCTCCAGCACGGCGTCGGCGTCCGCGTTCATGCTTCCACCGCCTCCCCGAACAGTCCCTGCGGTTTCAGGACGAGCACGAGGATCATCGCCACGAACGGGAACAGCTGTCCCCCACCCGTGATCCAGAGCGATCCGACCGCGATCAGGATGCCGATGAGGTACGCGCCGATGAACGCGCCGACGAACGACCCCAGCCCGCCGATGACCGTGATGACGAACGCCTGGATGATCACCTGGTTGCCGGCCTCGGTCGTCACGGCCTGCAGCGGCGCGGAGATGCCGCCCGCGAGGCCGGCCAGTACCGCGCCGACGAAGAAGACGCCCGTGTACAGCTTCGGCACGTCGATGCCGAGCAGGCGCGCCATGTCCCGGTCCGAGGAGGTGGCCCGCACCATCCGGCCGATGTTCGTCCGCTGGAGGGTGAAAAACAGCGCGGCCATCGTCAAGATCGAGAGCGCGATGACGAACAGGCGGTAGCCCGAGATGCCGACGTTCCCCGTGAACTGGACGGTGAAGTTGAACACGTCCGGCTCCTGGATCGCCGTCCCCAGCGAGCCGAACGTGATCCTGACGAGGTCGGTCAGGATGAGAACGAACGCGAACGTGAGGAGCAACTGGTCCAGCGGTTCCCGGTCGTAGACCCGGCGGATGAACACCGACTCGAGCACCACGCCGATGAGGCCGACGACGAGCGCCGCCACGACGAGCGCCACCCAGAAGTTCCCCACGAGCCCCGTCACCACCTGGATGGCGACGTAGGCGCCGATCATGTACAGTACCCCGTGCGTGAAGTTCAGCACGTCGAGCACGCCGAAGATGAGCGTCAACCCGACCGCCACCAGGAAGAGGCGACTGCCGATGCTGAGCCCGGTAAGTATCTGGTTTGCGACCAACACAGGGTCTACCATACCAACCACTACCAGACGTACCGATTAAACCTTGCGCCGCGATCGGCGAAATATTTGATTCGGGCGTTATGGGGCCTCTGTAGCTAATATACGGGCGTCGAATAGAATCGGGTTAAGATATGAACCCGGGGATATTTACGTAGTGCCGGGCATGTCATTCCCGACTGCCATGGTTGAACATGACACACACGTGTCCGAGAACGGTCACGACGGCGGCATGAACCGACGGCGGTTCCTCACGACGGCGGGTGCGGGAGCCACCCTGGCTTCCACGGCAGGGTGTATCGGCAACCCACTCGGGGGCGGCGGCGGCGTGACGTTCGGCGGGGTGTATCTTCTGTCGGGACTCGCCGAGGCGCTCGGGAGCGCCTCGGAGGCGAGTGCCCAGCTCGCCGTCGACTACGTCAACGAGAACGGGGGCATCAACGGCGAGGACGCGGAGATCATCTTCCGCGACCACGCCGACTCGGGTGCCGCCTCCCAGATCCAGAGCCTCGTCCAGCAGGAGAACGTCGACGCGCTCATCGGGCTCACCTCCTCCGGGGAGACGCTGGAGGCGGCGCCGACGATCCGCGACCTGGGCGTGCCGATGATCCTGACCGACATCGGGACCCCGTACGTGACCGAGCCCGACACGGAGACGTACGGCTCCTACTTCGAGAGCGAGAACGGGAAGTCGGCGTACGTCGAGCCGATGTTCCGGACGAACGCGAACACCTCGCCGAACACGTACGCGATGGCGAGATACGCCGTCGAGGAACTCGAGGGCATCGAGACCGTCGCGAACATCGGGCCGAACTACGCCTACGGGACCCAGTGCTGGGACTACTTCAAGGCGTACGCGGACGCGCTCGGCGGCGAGTTCGAGTACGTCGAGTCGGTGTTCCCGGATCTCGGGGCCAGCAACATGACCCCCCAGATCAACCAGGTGCTCAACGCGGACCCGGACCTCGTGTTCACCTCGTTCTGGGCGGGCGACGCGGTCACCTTCGTCCAGCAGGCCAGCGAGCAGGGCCTGTTCGAGCAGGTCGACGACGTGTTCGACACGCTCGGCGCGGACCCGACCGTGTTCAAGGCGCTCGGGGACACGATGCCCGAGGGCGTCCACTACTCCTCGTGGTACTGGCACTCCGCGTTCGACAACGAGCAGAACAGCAGCTACCTCGACTACTACCAGAGCGCGTACGAGGGCACCGACACCATCGGGGTCCCATCGTTCACGGGCGCGAGCACGTGGTCGGCCATTCGACTGTACAAGCGGGCCATCGAGAACTCGGGCGGGACCGAACCCGACGGCATCATCGGCGAACTGGAGGGGGCAACGTTCAACGGCCCCCGCGGCGAGTGGACGCTCGATGCCGACTCCCACCAGGCGACCGCGCCGACGGTCATCGGCGAGACGAGCAGCGACGACGACGTCCCCTACGAGGGCGTCGGGCTCAGCCCGAGCCGGACGTACTCGCTCGATCGCTCGACTGCGGCCGACCTGCTCGGCGACAGCGGCCTGCCGCCGGGCGTCTGATCACGACACCGACACACACCATCTCACATGAGCTACGGATTCAGTGAGCGGCTCCTCGACGGTGACCGCTCGACGCTGCTCTTTGCGGGCGTGGCGGTGCTGCTCGTCGTCGCACCGCTCGTGCTGCCCGCGTATCAGAAGCTCCTGCTGGCCGAGGTGCTGGTGTTCGCCATCTTCTCGACGGCGTTCAACCTGCTGTACGGCTACACCGGCCTGCTGTCGTTCGGTCACGCGATGTTCCTCGCGGTGTCGGGCTACTTCATCGCCAACTGGCTCCGCACCTGGTCGGAGGCGCTCGGGTTCGCCGCGTTCGGCGGCGTCGAACCGCTCGTCTCCTTCGCGGTCGGGCTGGTCCTCGCCGTCGCGGTGGCGACGCTGCTGGCCACCTTCGTCGGCTACCTGAGCGTGCAGCTCCGCGAGATCTACTTCGCGATGATCACGCTCTCGTTCAGCATGGCCATCTACGTGATGGCGAACAACGACATCGGCGGGCTGACGAACGGCTCCGACGGGATGACCCACACCCTCGGGACGGTGAACCTGTTCGGGTTGGAGATCGAACTGATCAACATCCTGAGCTACACGAACATCTATCTCATCATCCTCGCCGTGTTCGCCGTCTCGATGTACGCGCTCTACCGGGTCGTCAGGTCGCCGTTCGGCATGACCTGCAAGGCGATCCGCGAGAACCCCGGACGCGCGGAGGCGCTCGGCATCGACGTCACCCACCACTCGTGGCTGACGTTCATCATCTCGGGCGCGTTCTCCGGGCTGGCGGGCGCGCTGTTGATGGTGCTCGAACGGAGCATCGGCCCGGGCATCGCCTACTGGAGCACGTCGGCCGAGCCGGTCATCATGACCGTCATCGGCGGCCCGGCGTCGTTCCTCGGGCCGGCCATCGGCTCGTTCACCTACGTCTACCTCCGCGAGTTCATCACCCAGATCGGGCTCAACAACCGCTGGCAGCTGGCGTTCGGCCTGCTGCTTCTGGTCGTGGTGCTGTTCTTCGAGAACGGCGTCGCGGGCGGGCTGAAGACGCTCGCGCGCCGGTACGGGAGCGACGAGGGGAGCGGAACGGAGCCGATGGCGAACGGCGGCGAGGACTGACCTCGCCGCTCCCGGCACCGACCGAGCGGTCGTCGCCCCGGTTCTCCGGCCCCTGCGTTTCAGTTCTCGACCAGGTTGGTCCCGATCAGCCCTCGAAAACGGCCTCGCCCGTGCGATGACGGTCGAGCGGCCCGTCACGCGTCGACCCGACGCCGCCCCTCACTTTCACTTTCACTCCGCTAGGCCGACCTACAAGTCACTCCCCTACCACGTTGGAAGTATGAGCGCGACCGTCACCGCACCCGAACGCATCGACGTCGAGAGTTCCACGCGTGCGAGCATCGACGTGACAGAGTCCACCTCCGCGGAGGTACGGGCGTTCGCGGAGCGCAACGACTGCGAGGTCCACCTGGAGCGCCGCGGCGGCCGGACCTACCTCGTCGCCGTCGCCGAATAGGCGGCGACGTCCCGCCCGCGTTTCGGTCGCCGTGCCCATCGGTCGGTGGCCCCGCCCGCCACCGTCGGCGGCGATCGATCCACAACGGGACGGCGCGTCCTCACTCCTCGGAGTTCTCCGACTCGTAGGCCGACTCATCCTCGGGTTCCTCCTCGGCGAAGAAGCCCCACGTCTCCTCGTCGCGCAGCAGGTAGTCGTTCTCCAGCATCTCGGTGACGGCCCGGCCGAGGTCGTCGAGTTCCTCCTCGACGATCGCGGCGTCCTCGGGGTCGAAGGCGCCCTTCGCGTCCGAGGGGACCGCCGGCGAGCGGTAGCCCACCTCGTCGCTCGCGGGGTCCCAGTAGAAGTCGAAGTCGTCGACGAGGTCGAGTTCGACGACCGTCTCGAACTCCGACTCGGCGAGGGTCGTCCCGGTCGCCCACTCACGGAAGGCGTCGGCCCACGCGCCGTCGGCGAGCACCGCTTCGAGTTCCTCGCGGCGGTAGTCGTCGCCGACCTCGTCCGGGGAATCGGCGATGGCCTCGTAGCTGTCCCGCGACTGCGGGCCGCGCAGCGACGGCGGGTCGGGCACCTCGACGTCGAGGGTCATGCGTTCCCGTACGTGGGCCGAGGTGATGTGTCTTCGCTCGCCACAGCACGATGTCGGAGCCTCGAGCCGGTAGCGGCGGGGCCTCCGGGACCCGTTGGCGTCACTTCGGAATCGTCTCGGGCGAGTCGTGGGTCGCCTCGTCCGGGTCCTCGACCACTTCGAGCCCCCGGTTGTTCACGGCGTAGGGGTCGAGCCCGACCTCCTGCAGGAACTGCTTGTACAGCCGTTCGACCGTCTCGCCGTCCTTCTGCTTGTCCGAGGCGCGGTCACAGAGTTCGATCAAGTTCTCGGGCACGTCGTTCGAGTGGACGATCCAGTGGTTGATGAGGTCCGACAGCCGCCGGATGGGCGAGGTGAAGTGGCCGTAGATGTCGAAGTTGAGCGCGTGGTGGCCCCCGAACGGGTCGTTCATGTACTTCGCGCGGGGCATCACCTTCAGCACCGCACGCTGGATCTTGTTGAGCGCGCGCCCGGGCGCCTCCTCCAGCGCGGCGTTGACGGCCTTGCGCGGGTCGTCCCACGAGTCGCCCGGGATGGAGACGCCCTCGGTCTCCTGGATCTCCCTGAGCGCGTCGTTCCACTGGTCGGGCGTCGGCTGGGGGTGGACGCGGTACATCGCCTCGACCCCGCGGTTCCACATCAGTTCGTGGGTGACCGCCTTGTTCGCCTTCAGCATGCACTCCTCGATGATGGTGTGGGCCCGATCGCGGCTGGGGTTGAGGACGAGCGACCCGTCGGCCTTCCGCTGCTCGTGCATCTGATCTGCGACCTCGTAGGCGAGGACGTTCTCCTCGTGGAGCGGGAGGTCGGGGTCGTCGAGCCGGTTCTCACACTGGGAGTAAGTGAGCCGCTCGTCGGAGTTGATGACGGACTTGTAGATGTCGAGTTCCTCGAACGAGAGCGTCTCCTTGTCGAGGAGCATCTCGACGGTGTGGGCCAGCCGGTCCTCGTTGGGCACGAGCGAGCAGACGGTCTCGGCCAGCACCGGCGGGAGCATGTGGATGGTGTAGGCCGGGAGGTACACCGTGTTACAACGCCGGACCGCCTCCTCCCACATCGTCGACTCGGGGTGGACGTAGTGGGAGACGTCGGCGATGTGGACCCACAGCCGGTACTCCTCCTCGCGCTCCTCGATGGAGATGGCGTCGTCGAAGTCCTGCGCGTCGACGGGGTCGGTCGTCCAGGTCGTCA
Organism: Halobaculum sp. XH14; assembly: GCF_032116555.1. Lineage (NCBI taxonomy): Archaea > Methanobacteriati > Methanobacteriota > Halobacteria > Halobacteriales > Haloferacaceae > Halorarum > Halorarum halobium. The sequence continues at coordinate 2,379,533 of NZ_CP134949.1, read as the reverse complement.
GCTCCCGCAGGTCCCGCCGCTCGTCGACTTCCGACTGGATCTCCTCGGTCACGCCCTCCGTGCGCTCCTTGGCCTCCCGTTTCACCTCGACGGGGAACTCGTCGCGGATCTCGAACTCCTCGAACAGTTCCTCGCGCTTGTCCGCGAGGTGGCCGGCGAGGTCCTCGGTGATGGTGACGGGCCCCTGTCCCTCCGCGGTGCCCGCGGCCGCCTGGTCGTCGGCGTCCGAAGAAGCGTCAGTCATGCTGCCGGCTACGCGGGTGCGGTACGTATGCGTTTTGGGGTCGACGTGGGCCCGCGACCGAACTCAATCGTCCCCGGAGTCGGTTCCGTCCTCGGCGTCCGACTCGGGAGCCCCGTACCGTTCCCGGACCGCCCGGATGTACGTCCGCATGAACGCCTCGGCGTCCCGACTCCCCTCCCGCTCGGACTCCACGTCGAGCAGCACGTCCTCCAGGTCCTCCCGAGGCTGGTGGCAGAGATCGCGGTGACACGACTTGCAGAGGTACTCGAACTCCTTGCCCCGCCGGTCCCACCGATCGCCCTCCTTGTCGTACTCGCGGGCCCGTCGGCGCGGGAGCGAGTCCCCGCACGCGATACAGACCACCGACTCCTCGTCCCGGTTGGGCCGGGCACTCCACATGAACACGCATCCGGGTGCGGGGAACTTAGCGGTTTTCGTGCGACAGCCTGACAGTCCACCCGGCGGACACGCGCGGCCGTGGAGCGACGTCGGACTGGCATGCACCGGCCGCTCCGGGTTCGGCCACGAGGACCGCCACTCGTGTAAGCGATCCCCCGGCCGGGTCCGTCGGAACGGGCGATTTATGCACGACACCGACCCAACGGAGGTATGGACGTGAAATCCCGTCACCACCTCCGGAGCGACGCCGTCTCGGAGATCCGGGAGACGCTCGCGGATCGACTGGGCGTCGAGCTTCCGGGCGAGGCCTTCGAACTCGTGGAACTCACCGACTCGCCGTTCGACCTCGTGCTCGTGGACGGCGAGCAACACGTGCTCTACTACGAGGACGAACCGTTCATCACGGTCCGGGGCGCGAACGCCCACCCGCCCGAACGCGGCGTCGTGACCGTCGATTCCGGGGCGATCTCGTTCGTCTCGGACGGCGCGGACGTGATGCGGCCGGGGATCACCGAGGCCGACGATGGGATCGCCGAGGGCGAGCTGGTCGTCGTCGCCGAGGAGTCGCACGGGAAGGCGCTCGGCGTCGGGCGCGCGCTCGTCGACGGCTCGGAGATGGTCGGCGACTCGGGCAAGGTCGTGAAGTCGTTACACCACGTCGGCGACGACCTCTACGAGTTCGCCGTCTGACCCGACGAAGTCGTCATCTGACCCGACGAGGTCGTCATCTGACCCGACGAGGTCGCCGTCCGAACGCCACCGCTTTCCGGCCGGGGTCGTACTGTCGGGTATGAAGCGACGCCCCCTGCTCTCGGCACTCGGTGCCGGGATCGCGGGACTGGCCGGCTGTTCCGGCGAGTCTCCCTCGATCGACGAGACGCCCTCCCCGACCGACGCGACGACGGGGCCGGCGACGCATACCCCGGCACCGACGCCCGAGACGGCCGACGTGGCCGCCGAGTGGGACACGTTCCTGCCGGGGCTGTACACGCTCGCGGCGCCGGCGGTCGCCGACGGCCGGCTCTTCATCGGAACCGAGGATTCGCTGTTCGCGCTCGACACGGAGGGCGGGAGCGAGATCTGGACGGGGTCGCTCGGCGCGCTCACCCACGCGTTCACCCCCGCGCTCACGCCGGACGGCGTGGTCGCGGTCGGCAGGGACGCCGTCGGCGGCAGCGTCGTCAGCGACGCGCCCGGCGTCCTCGCCGCGTTCTCGCGGGAAGGGGAGGAGCGCTGGCGCGTCGAGGGCCCCATCACGGCCGGGCCGGTCGTCCACGACGGGAGCGCCCACGTCGTCACGAGGACCGAGGAGCGCGTCACGCTCCGGGCACACGCGCTCGCGGACGGCAGCGAGGAGAGCGCGGTCGACGTCGGCGAGGCTGGCGACAGGGGCACCGTCACGCCGGTCGTGCTGGGTGACCGGCTGGTGGCGACCGTGAACGGGGTCCGGCCGGACGGCTCGACGTACTCCCGACTCGTCGCCGTCCGGGACGGCGACCCGGACTGGACCGTCGAGACCGAGTCCGCGGTCGCGGCCGCCCCGGTCGTCCACGGCGGGCGACTCTACGTCGGGACCGAGGGTGGCCGGGTCCACGCCGTCGCGGCCGACGGCTCGGCGGCCTGGACGACCGACGTGGGCGGGGAACTGTTCGTCACGCCCGCGGTCGCGCCCAACGGCCTCCGGGTCGTCGCCGGGACGGACGTCATCGCGCTGTCGTTCGAGGGCGTGGAGGGGTGGCGAACCGAGGTCGGCGACGTGCGTCGGACCGGGTTGACGGTGGCGGACGGCCGGACGTACGTCGGCGGCGAGGCGCTGGTCGCGTTCGGCTCCGGCGGCGAGGAGCAGTGGCGCTTCGAGCTCGGCGGCATCGCGGGCGCGTTCGGCACGCCCGTGGTTCGGGAGGGCCAGGTGTTCACCGGCGCGTGCATCAAGCGGGAGGGGAACGACCCGTACGACCACCACGTGTACGCGCTCGACGCCGACGCCTGATCACGTCTCGGCGGTCGAATCCCCGCCGTCGGCGGGGGCCTCGGGCACGCCGGCCGTGTCAGGTTCGCCGGTCAGTCCTCTTCGCCGATCTCGTTGCCCGCACCGGTCCCGGTGTCTTCGCCGGTCCCGTCGTCCACGTCGTCGTCGCCGTCCTCGTCGTACCGTTCGAGGATGAGCTCCTGGCCGCGCCGCGCCTCCTCGAACGTCTCGCGCAGGTCGACGATCGGCGTCTCCGTCGCGTCGACGCGGAGGTCGTCGTAGTACGGCTCGAACTCGCGCTCCTCGGTCGCGGTGACTTTCAGCGCGGCCGACTGGACGGGAAGCTCCTCGCGTCTGTCGCCGCCCTCCTCGTGGCCGGCCGCGAGCGCGTCGATCAGTCGCTCGGCGAGCGGGGCGTCGTCGAACGCGGCGGACTCATACGTCGCAGCCACGGCGTCGATCACCGCCTCGCCGGTCAGCAGGTTCCCGGCGACGGTGTAGTTCTCGCCGCTCGTGTGGCCGTACCAGTCGTTGCACGCCTCGCCCGAGAAGGTGAACGTCCCATCGGCGTCGACGCCGTGGAGCTGTCGGTTCTCGCTGCCGTCGTCGGCGTCGAGCAGCGCGTCGAGCGCCTTCTCCACCGCCAGGCCGTCGTCGAGGTACTCGACCCCCTTCCGGCCGAGTTCGACGTTCACGAGCGACTGGGTCGCAACCGCGCCGTTCTCGGAGGCGAACGGACAGAGCGTCCCGACGGCCGGGAGCCGCGTCGTCACCGCGACGCCGAACCGGACGTGGCGCCCCCCGTCCTCGCCGGCGTACGCCTCGCGCACGCAGATGCTGAAGGTCATGCTCCCCAGCGGGGGTCGCGGGCGCAAAAACGCGGGGGTCCCGGCAGTCGGGATCCCGACGCCTCGCCCCCCGGTACACCTCGACGCCCCGACTCCCCGCGGGGCGGCGTCCGTGGAAGCTCCCGCTTCCCAGTGGGGCGTTCCCACGCCCGGGAAAGCTACATGACCCCACCGCGACACGAAACGCCGTGTTCGTCGTCCACACCAGCATCCCGATCGACCCGGAGCGCCGCGAGGAAGCGATCGCCCACGTCGCGTCGATGGTCGAGGACTCCCGGGCCGAGGACGGGACCGTCCGGTACCGTGCGATGGAGGACCTCACGGAGCCGAACGTCGTCCGGTTCTTCGAGCAGTACGAGGACGTCGCGGCGGCGGAACGACACACGAACTCGGAGCGGTACCGCGAGTTCGTCGAGGCGCTCCCGGCGTTCTCGTCGGGAGCCCTCGAGACGATCCAGTTCGAGACGGACGAGTTCGTGGTCCACGAGTTCGAGGCGAGCGAGGCGGTCGAGTCGGTCGAGTGAGTCCGGCGGCGGACGTCCAGGTTGGCAGGGAACGGTCGCCGGCCCGCCACGTCACCCGCCCGTCTGACGTAAGACCTTAAGCGTGCAGTCACACATGGGAGTTCATGGGCATCATGAGCAAGATTCTCGGGGGCGGGGGAACCCACAGCGCCGAGGATTACGTCGAGCTCGACCTGAACGATTTCGAGAGCGCCCACGGGGGCGCCGGGATGCAGGTCCACATCGCCGAGATCGCCGACCAGAGCGACGTCATCGACATCAAGGACGCCGTCTACGACGGCGACTTCGTCATCGCCGACATCACGCGCCACTCGACGTCCGACCGGACGGTCGAGTCCATCATCGACGAGCTCCGACAGGTCGCCACCGAGGTCGACGGCGACATCGTCCAGAAGGGCGACGACCAGCTCATCCTCACGCCGACCGGCGTCACCGTCTCGCGCGAGAAACTCAACTCCTGAGTCCGCCCGACGGCGTCCTCAGCTCTCGAACTCGGTCAGTTCGGACTCCGGGGTCGCCGCCGCGTCCCGCCCGTCGTCGTGGGCCGCGCGGTAGGCCCCACGGTAGCGCCGGATCTTCCGCAGCAGGATCAGCCCGAACAGGCCGTCGTAGATGATGACGTAGACGAAGAAGGCCAACAGCCCGCCGAACGTCGGAACCCCGACCGCCTCGAACAGGAGTCCGAACAGGCCCGAGCCGATGCCGACCGTCGAGTTGTACAGCGCGTGGATGAACGCCGCGATGAGCAGCCCCTTGATGACGATCGGCCCGCGGTTCTCCGGGTTGAACTTCGCCAGTCCCAGGTAGTAGCCGGCAAACGCCGAGTAGATGACGTGGCCCGGCCCCGCGAGCGCCCGCGTCGCCGTGATCCCGCCGCCCATCCCGATGAGCCCGAGCCCGAGGTCCAGCTCGCCGACGCCGCCGACGCTCTGGGTAATGTAGAGCGCGTTCTCGATGAACGCGAAGCCGAGCCCGGCCATCGCGCCGTACACCGCGCCGTCGAGCACCGCGTCGAAGCTCTCGTCGGTGTAGGCGTAGAGCCGCACCGCCAGCAGCTTCACCGTCTCCTCGACCGGCGCGACGATGACGAAGAAGAACAGCACGGTTCCAAGGAAGCCGAGCGGCCGGAACCACGGCTGTGCGACCGTGTTCACCACGGCCGCGAAGTTCGCAGTGAGCACCCCGAGCAGGAACGTCCCGACGAGCAGCCGCACCGGCTCGTCCGTCGTGATGTCCGAGCGGTAGACGTAGGCCGCGAGCGCGAGCGCCGGGATGGCCGACAGCACCGTGAGCAGCCCGATCGCGGGGTTGGTGAGCGCCGAGAACCCGCCGATGCCGACGAGCAACAGGAGCGCGAGCAGGATCAGTCCCCACCGCGCCGACGCCGAGAGCAGCCGATAGATGGCGACCGAGAGCCCGTCGATCGACGTCCGCTCCTGCCAGGTGGCGATGTCGTAGAGGTCGGCGGAACCGTCGTCGGCCTCCTCGATCGGGTCCCGTCGTTCCTTCGCGGTCATGTCCTGCGAATCGCCTGCCTCCCCCTAAGTTCTTGCCGCCGTGTCACCTGGAACGCCGCCCGCGGCGAGTGGCACCGTTCAAATCCCTCGCCCCCGTTGGCCGGGGTATGCACTTCGACCCGCGTACGCAGGCCGCGCTCCGCGCGGTCGGGCTCGACACGGACGACCTCGCGGAGGCCTCGGAGCTCGTCGCCGAAGCCGTCCGGGAGGACGCTGCCGCGCTGGAGTCCTTCTTCGAGGAGCCGGGGCCGTACTACTCGGACATGGACGTCGCCCACGGCGACGACGAGATCCAGGAGCACGACGTCGAACGGCTCGACACGTACACCCACGCCGCCGACCTGCGGGGGTATCTCCGCTTCGACTCGTGGGGCGTCTACGTCGAGGGCGGGCGCGTCCTGAACGACGAGGTCGTGGAACTGACGCTCGGCCCGACGGTCCACGACCGGGTTCGGTTCGCCCGGACGGCGGACGCGCTCCGATGAGGGCGCGCGTCCGCGGCATCTACGCGACCGCCCTGACGCGCCTGCTGCTCGAGGCGGGCCACGAGGTCGTCCAGGCCTCCCGGCCCATCCGCCGGCGGTTCGACGCCGACCTCCCGGCGGCCGACCACGATGTCGCCGTCGAGACGACCGACGACAGGCAGGGCGTCGGCGTCGCGGGCGACCCGGACGCCGTCGCCGAAGCGACGGACCTCCTCCGCGAGGTCGGCATCGACACGCTCGCCTGGAGCGACCCGACCCCCCGGGGAGCCGTCTTCGACGGGCGCGTGACCGGGACGCTCGGCGGCGGCGCGGTGCTCGACCTCGGCGACGCCGAGGGGTACCTGCCGTTCGACGACGCGGAGGGGTACGTCGGCGAGGACGACACGTTCCGGGTGCAAGTCGTCGAGGCGAGCGCTCCCTGGACCGACGGCAGGCCGGAACTCGACACCCGCATCCGTGCGCCGGGCGGGCTGGCGACGCTCGTTCCGGGCCGGGAGGACACCCGGGTCGCCGGCAGGGACGACCCGTCGGCCCGCGAACTCGTCGGGGTGACCGACCTGCTCGACCCCGACGTGCCCGACGGCTGGGGGGTCGAGTGGTCGCGCGACGCCCGCGACGCGGACATGGACGCGCTCGGCGGCGCGCTCGACCGGGCGGCCGAACGGGCTCGGGCGCTCGACCCGGTGCTGGCGGAACCCGAGGGGGAGCCCGGGCCAGTGGCGACGCCGACGGCGGGGTCGTGGGTCTGGTTCGGCCGCGAGTCCCGGTTCGCGCTGGACGGGCACCGGCGCGCGGTGACGACGACGATGCCGGGCCACCACCGGACGAAGGCGGCGTCCTCGGCCGCGAGCGCCGGCGTCGACCTCGCCGAGGCGCTCTCCTCGTTCGGGGACGACGGCGCTGGCGACGGGACCGACGACGCCGAGTTCCCCTTCGCGGTCGTGACCGACCAGTTCGGGCCTGCCGCGGGCGACTCGCTCGGCATCGGCCACGGGAAGCCGGACGGACGGCTCATCACGCTCGGCCGGGGCGAGGTGACCGACCTGGACGCCGACGGCACCGTCTCGCTGGCGCGCGAGATGAGCGCCGGCGGCACGTACGACGCGCTGGACGCGCGGCGGGAGGCCGGCGACGTCGCGTCCACGACGTTCCGCGAGGGCCGCTGGTGGTACCCGACGGTGTACCGGAGCGCCGACGGCGAGCGGAAGGGCACCTACGTCAACGTCTGCACGCCCGTCGAGGTGTTTCCCCGGCGCGTCCGCTACGTCGACCTCCACGTCGACGTGGTGAAGCACGCGGACGGCCGCGTCGAGCGGGTGGACGACGACGAACTCGACGAGGCGGTCGCGGCCGGCGAGGTGCCGGAGCCCCTGGCGGAGAAGGCGCGGTCGGTGGCGCGCGCGGTGGAGAACGCGCTCTGAACGGCTTTCGAGGGAACGGCACGCTGCGGACGCGCGGACGGCCGGGGCGGCCGTCCGTGCGCCGCTCGCCCCGGGGTTTCGCGTGGCGGCGCGCGGTCGACGTCAGCGCACGGGGCCGCTGGTCCCGGCTTCGGTGATGAACCTTCGGCTCCGTGGGGCGACGGAACGAGAGAGGGGTGGAGAGCGTCGTCCGGTTACTCGGCGCAGCAGGCTTCCTGCCCGCCGTCCGCCTCCGCCGTCTGCGGGCCGTCGAGCTGGTAGAGGTTCTGTCGTGCGTCGGCGAAGTAGACGTCCTCCTCGACGATGCCGATGTTCTCCAGTCGTTCGAGCGCGTAGCGAACCGTCCGGGCCGAGAGCATCGACTCCTCCACGATCCCCTTCTGGGTCAGCGAGCCGTTGTACTCCAGCACCTTGAACACGAGCTTGGCGCTGGGCGGCAGGTCGTCGAGACTCTCCTCTTCGGTAGCAGCCATCGTTACGATTCGAAACAACCCATCGTCATAAAGGTTGACGGATTACGAATCGAAACATCCCGGAGCGGTTTCCACGTCGGGGTCGACCGGCCGGTACCGGGGTCGACCAGCGGATGCCAGGGCCGACCGGCCAGAATGGGGGGTGCCGGCCGCACTGGGCGGGACCGCCAAGCGAACCCCTTTTGTCGCCGGCTGTCGGAGGTGGTGGTATGAGTACGGAAACCGCCTCCGGGCTGTCGGACCACAAGCGTGGGGTGGCGGTCACCACCGTCGCGTGTCTGACCGGGGTGGCCGCGGCGTTCATCTCCGCGTCGGTGTTCGGCCTCTCGGCGGAGACGGCCGCGAGCACGCAGCCGCTGCTGGTCCTCGCAGGCCTCCTGTTCGCCGAGTACCCGATCATGAAGCTGCTCGGCGTCGCCGTCGAGGATTTCGGCATCAAGGACAACCTCTACGTCGGGTTCATGACGTTCACCCTCTGGTTCATCTCCTACGGCGTGTTGCTGTCGACCACCCTCGCCGGATCGGTCTGAGATGGCCGACGACAGCATCGCGGTCGTCGACCTGGACAGGTGCCAGCCCGACCGTTGCAACTACGAGTGCGCGAACTTCTGCCCGCCCAACCGCACCGGGAAGGACTGCATCGTCACGCGCGGGGACCACTACGACGAGGACGAGCCGTACGACGGCGGCCCCGACCAGGTGTGGATCTCCGAGGAGATCTGTCTGGGCGAGTCGTGTGGCATCTGCGTCGAGAAGTGTCCGTTCGACGCCATCGAGATCATCAACCTCCCCTCGGAACTGGAGGACGATCCGGTCCACCGCTACGGCGACAACGCGTTCTCACTGTACGGCCTGCCGGTGCCGGAACCCGGCTCCGTGACGGGCATCCTCGGCCCGAACGGCATCGGGAAGTCCACGGCCGTGAAGATGCTCTCCGGGGAACTGACGCCGAACCTCGGCCGCCACGACGAGGAGGCTGACTGGGACGCCGTGCTGGACCGCTACCGCGGGACCGAGCTCCAGAACTACGTCGAGCACGTCATCGAGGGCGACGTCTCGGTCGCGCGCAAGCCCCAGTACGTCGACCAGATCCCCAACCAGTTCGACGGCAACACCCGCGACCTGCTGGAGGCGACTGACGAACGCGGGGAACTCGACTACCTCATCGACCGGCTGAACATCGCGCCGGTGATGGACCAGGACATCGACTCCATCTCGGGCGGCGAACTACAGCGGGTCGCGCTCGCGGCCACGCTCGCGCGCGACGTGGACTTCTACTTCCTCGACGAGATCACGCCGTACCTCGACATCGGCCAGCGGATGATCGCCGCCCGGCTCATCCGCGAACTGGCCGAGGACGGCGAGCGCTCGATGATGGTCGTCGAGCACGACCTGGCCATCCTCGACCTGTTGGCGGACACGCTCCACGTCACCTACGGCGAGCCGGGAGCCTACGGCGTCGTCACCGACCCCAAGTCGGTCCGCAACGGCATCAACGAGTACCTGAAGGGGTATCTCGACAACGAGAACATGCGCATCCGGCCGAACGCCATCACCTTCGAGGAGCACGCGCCCCGCGAGTCGGTGACGGGCCGGCCGCTGTTCGAGTACCCGGACCTCGAGAAGTCCTACGGCGAGGGCGAGTTCTCGCTCTCGGTCGAGGGCGGCACGGTGTACGAGTCGGAGGTGCTCGGCATCGTCGGCCCGAACGGCATCGGGAAGTCGACGATGGCGAAGCTGTTCGCCGGACGGCTCGAACCGGACGCGGGCGAACTCGACGTCCGGCTGGACATCGCCTACAAGCCCCAGTACATCGACATCGACCAGCCGATGCGCGTGGACGCGTTCCTCTCGTCGATCACCGACCAGTTCGGAACCTCCTACTGGGACACCGAGGTCGCGCGCCCGCTGCAACTCAACCCGATCATGGAGCAGAACCTCACCGACCTCTCGGGCGGCGAGCGCCAGCGCGTCGCCGTCGCGGCCTGCCTCTCGAAGGACGCGGACCTCTACCTGCTGGACGAGCCCTCGGCCCACCTCGACGTCGAGCAGCGCGTGCAGGCGACGACGGCCATTCGGCGCTACGCCGAGAACCACGACGCGACGGTGATGGTCATCGACCACGACATGTACATGGTCGACCTGATCGCCGACCGGCTCATGGTGTTCGACGGCGAGCCGGCAGAACACGGGCACGCCAGCCCGCCCCAGGAGATGCGCGCGGGCATGAACGACTTCCTCTCGGACCTGGACATCACGTTCAGGCGGGACGAGCGGACCGGCCGGCCGCGGATCAACAAGCCGGACTCGCAACTGGATCGCGAGCAGAAGCGGGAGGGCGAGTACTACTACTCCGTTTGAGGATTCCGGCTACTCGGTTCTACAGTTCGACTTGCTTCTTCGGTCGTTTCGACCTGGGGAGCGGACTCGGTGACGACCGTCTCGATAGTCCCCGCGGCTATCGACTTCGACGTACGTCCTTTCTCCGTGTAGCCGTTCTCGAAAGCACTCGGCTGGCTCCGCTACGGGAAGACGGTCCTCCTCGCGGTTCGAGAGAGCGAAGCCCCCTCGTCAGTACGGGAAACCAACGGTTTCCCGTCAGCAGTCGGATTCCGCCGGATTCCGACGGCATCACGAAAATCGAAGATTTCGAACGACTGCGCTCGTCGGCTGCGACTTCCGTTGTCACCCTCGCTTCGCTCGCGTGACTCCCGCGGACCGCGCTGCGCGCCTCGGCCCGCAGTCACGCGCGCCACGTGGCGCCTTCCTCCCACGTAGCGTTCCTCCCCGTCCGAAACCCGGCCGGCTCAGTCCTCGTTTTGCTCCTCGTCGTCGCCCGAAAGTGCCGGGTCGTGCGCCTCGAACCACTCGGTCAGCTCCTCGATGCGGTGGGTCGCCCGCTTGGGGTCGCCGATGTTGTGGTGCTCGTCCGGGTAGATGACGAGTTTCGCGTCAACGCCGCGCTTGCGGACGCTGACGTAGAGCTGTTCGGCCTGCGTCGGCGGGCAGCGCCAGTCCTCCTCGCCCGCCGTGATGAGCAGCGGCGTGTCGATCCGGTCGACCCGCGAGATCGAGGAGATGTCGCGGTACGTCTCCTCGTTCTCCCAGGGCATCCCGAACTCCCACTCGTGCCAGTTGTGGTTGTCGTCGGTGCCGAAGTTGGAGTAGAAGTCGTAGACGCCGTGCTCGGGTGCGGCGGCGGCGAACTCGTCCGTCCTGGTGACGACGTGGGCCGTCGTGATGCCGCCGTAGCTGAAGCCGGTACAGAACAGCCGGTCCGGATCGGCGACGCCCTCCGCGACGAGGTGGTCCATCGCCGAGATCACGTCGTCCGATTCGAGGTCGCCGCGGCTCCCCTTCAGCGACTCCGAGAACGCGCGGCCGTAGGAGGTCGACCCGCGGTAGTTCGGCTTGACGACGACGTACCCCCTGCTGGTCCAGCAGGCGGTCGTGAAGCGGAACCCCGGCGCGTCGTAGCTCATCGGCCCGCCGTGGATGGACGCGATGGCCGGGGCCGGGCCGTCCGCTTCGGGGTCGAACTCGGACGGGTAGTAGACGACCGCCTCGATCTCCTCCAGATCAGAGTTCTCGAAGGAGACGACCTCGTGGTCGGGCAGCGGCGCGTCCGCGACCCAGGCGGCGTTGAGCGAGGTGAGCCGCCGGATGGGGCCGCCCGTCTCGCCGTCCCGGAGTTCGCCGGCGTCGAGCGCGAACACCTGCGGGGTGTCGTCGGGCGTCGTGAGCCCGAGCGCGACGGTGTCGCCCGCGTGGTCGAACGCCGAGATGGTCCGCCCGCGACCCTGACGCTCGTAGGTCCGGCGGGGCTCGCCGTCGAGCGGCATGACCGCCAGCCTGGTCCACGCCTCGTCCGCGATGGGCGCGACCACCGTCCCCCCGTCGAGCCACGCCATCGTCCCGACTCGGGCCAGCGTCCGGTCGAGGCCGGCCGAGAGCGACTCGTACCGGGCGTCGGCCCCGCCGTCGTCCGCCTCGTCCTCGGCGACGTACACCCCGGTCGGCTCGTACCAGTTCTCGTGGTTCCCGCCGGCGAACGCCAGGCGGTCGCCCCCGGGGCTCCACGTCGGCACGGAACAGCGGAGCGAGCCGTCGGTGAGCCGCCGGAGGTCGGAGCCGTCCGGCCCGATGGTGAACACGTCCATCGAGCCGTCGTCGTCCGGGTTCCGGGCGGCCGAGCGGGTGAACGCGATGCGGTCGGTCGGTCCCCATGCAGGCTGGAGTCCCGCGAGCGGTTCGCTGGAACCGGCCCCGTAGGCGTCGTCCAGCCGATCGGTCTCGCCCGACTCGCGGTCGACCACGAACAGGTACGTCGTCACGTCGTCGAGCCACCCCGCGCCGTCGCGCTTGTGCTGGAGCCTGGTGACCTCGATGGGGCCGTCCTCCTCCCGCCGGTCGAGATACGACTGCTCCTCGTCGGTCGGGTCGCGGGCCGAGACGACCAGGCGGTCGCCGTCGGGGGCGAAGTCGAACTCGCGGACGCCGTGCTCGAAGCCGGTTTCCTGGCGCGCGTCGCCGCCCAGCGCGAGGTCGAACGTCCAGACCTGCGGTTTCGGCTCGTCGCTCCCGCCGCCGTCGGTTTCGCCGTTCCGGTCGGGTTCGTCGCCGTCACCGTCCTCCCCGGACTCGTCGTCCTCGCCGTTCTCGGCGTCGCTCCGGGCCGCGTCCCCGGACCGACCGGCAGTCCGGTCGAGGTCCTCGTCGCGCGCCGCGAGAAAGCCCAGCGTGTCGCCGTCGGGTCCCCAGGTCGGCGCGGAGGCGGCGGAGGCGCGCGTCAGCCGGTGCGGGTCGCGCGAGCCGTCGGCGGGGACGACGTACAGACCCGTGCGGGATGCGTCCTCGTCGGGATCGGACTCGCTGGCGACGAACGCGACGCGCCCGCCGTCGGGGGACAGTGCGAGATCGGTGAGGAGCCGGAGGTCGTACAGCTCCTCGACGTCGATTCCGTCGTCCATGGCGGGGGCAAGGAGAGCGGCCACTTCACCGTTCGGGAACGGGAACCCTACTTCTTCCCGCGGCTCGCGTCATGGCGCCGCCGGACGTCGTCCATGGCGGCGACGAACGAATCGAGATCGACCGTCCCCGTCTCCCATTCGTGGCCGAGCGCCCGTTCGTACCGACGTCGCCAGTCCTCCTCGACGGCCAGTTCGACCCCGGCCTCGCGTATCCGACGGCGGAACGCGGGACGAACCGTCGGTTCGGCGCTCGCACGGCGGACCGCCTCGGGGGAGACGACGCCGTCCTCGACGCCCTTCACGACGATCCCGTTCGCGAGGTCACCCTCCTCGAGCTCGCGCTCCCAGGTCGTGAGCCAGTTGCCGATGCGGCCGAGCGGTTCGACGAGCGCGACGGCCTCGCGGACCGCGCGCTCCTCGGTCGGGTCGAACGTCGGCGAACACATCAGATCGACCGTGGCGAGCGCGTCCATACACATCGTCGGAGCCTGTTCCTGGAGACACTCCTCGTAGGTCGTTTCCGCGGGTCGCCGCGCCGACCAGGCGGCGTGACGCTGGGCGCGAACGGTCCAGGCCAGATCGCGGCGCAGCGTCGCCAGATGGGTGTCGAACCGTGGTGCTCCCTCCAGCCGGTCGAGGAGCGCGTCCCAGGCGTCGGCCGCCAGCTCGACCGCCGGATCGGCCGCGGTCGCGGCGTCGAACTCCCCCTGGGGGATCAGGGCGGCCGTCTCGAACGCGTCGTCGTCTTCACGCCGGTCCGAGAGGTCGTTGAGCGTCGTGACGAACACGGAGACGAGCAGCCGCGCCTCGTCGGCCCGGGCCTCGTGCTCGGGGACGACCGAGCCGAGCCGGAACGTGGGGAGCGTGTCGGCCAGCCAGTCCCACACGTACCGGCCGCGCTCGGGGATGATCCGGTCGTAGCGGCCGACCAGCCGCTCGACGCTGGCCGGGAGCGACCCCGCTCCGAGGTCGGCCACGGCACGCTCCCGCTCCCGTTCCGGCACGCCGTCGCTCGGTTCCATCGAATCGCGGAACCGATTCATTTCACGTCTCATAAGCGTCTCGGAACGTCCGACGTCCGTCTGACGCGAGTCGGACTGTTCTCGCGGACGGTAGCCCGAGACGACGTTCCACGCCGGGAAACGGGGCTGAACTCCAGATTCGGGCCGGTCGTCGCGTCCGGAGGGCGGGTCGACCCGCTGGCACGCGGAACGGGCGCGACCCTTACTCGTCGACGCGTTCGACACGGTCGACCGGGCGTGTCACCCGCGGGGTCCGAAGCTACTTCCCCACGCTCGTCCAAGGCGGGAACATGTCCATCACGCTGTACGCGCTGGACGGCTGTCCGTGGTGTGAGAAGGTGCACGACGCGCTCTCGGACGCGGACGTCGAGTACGAGACCGAGTGGACGGGCGCGATGCACTCCGAGCGCGACGAGGTCAAGCGCGTGAGCGGCCAGCGTGCCGTCCCCGTGCTCGTCGACGGCGAGCGCGGCGTGACGATGAACGAGTCCGCGAACATCCTGGAGTACGTCGATCGGACGCTCGCCTGACGATGCCGGTGTACACCGGGCGGGGCGACGAGGGGGAGACCGACCTCCGTGACATGTCCCGCGTGTCGAAGACGTCGCCCCGGATCGAGGCGTACGGCACGGTCGACGAGGCGAACGCGCTGATCGGCACGGTCCGGCCGACGGGTCATGACGACGTCGACGAGATGCTCCGGGCGGTCCAGAACCACCTCCACGTCGTTCAGGCGGACTTCGCCAACCCGGACCCAGACGAGGACGACCCGCAGGTCCGTCCCGAACACACCGAACAGCTGGAGGACTGGATCGACGAACTCGACGAGGAGCTCGAACCGCTCCGCAACTTCGTGCTCCCCTCGGGGAGCGACGCGGGGGCGAAACTGCACCACGCCCGGACCGTCTCCCGGCGCGCCGAGCGTCGCGCGGTCGCGCTGGCGAACGACGAACCAGTGAACGGGGCGGCCATCGCGTACCTCAACCGGGTGTCGGACGCGCTGTTCACCTTCGCGCGGGTCGTGAACCAGCGGGACGGGGAACCCGAGGACGAACCGACGTACTGACCCCCGTTCGGCGGGTTCGGCGGCTCCGTTTACTGTGAGCGTAGTGACCGGGTAGTGGCCACAAGGCGTTTATTCGTCGCCTCGGGAACGACAGGTATGTCGAAGCACTTCGAGGACGCACGGTACTACCTGGGTCGCGCGACCGAACACGCGGCGGCGGGCGTGAAGGAGGAACTCGAACCGATCGAGGAGCGCGTCCGGGAGTTCGTCGGCGAGGAAGCGGAGCCGGACCCATCCCGACTCGAGCGGATCGAGGCGGACCTGAAGGAGCTCTCCGAGCGCGCGGAGGGCGAGACGAAGCGGGCAGTGGGGGACGCCCGGGACCGGCTGGCGGCGTACCGCGCCGAGAGGTAAGGGTTAAGTCTCCGACCGGGGTAGTTCGGCTGCCGGGTCGGTGGTCTAGTCCGGTTATGACGGCTCCTTCACACGGAGCAGGCCGGCGGTTCGAATCCGCCCCGACCCATTCGCGTTGCGTACGCTTTCTAACAGTGCGGAAATCACGGTTATCGGTAGATCTACGGTGCGAGCACTCATTTTCACCGACCGTATTACGGCGGTGAAATCGTGTGATTCCATACACCGGGTGTGCGCGGGTCGCCTACATCCGAGAGTCCGGATATTCGATCAAGTGACGCACATAAAAAGGTGGGGGCGGATTTCAATAACCACCAACAGCGGACAGTATGGTTCGCAATTCTTGAGTTGGAGACTGAAGAAGCAGTTCTCGAGCATCTGGTGAGGTATCAGTATACTTCTGTTGAGCATGCAGTCTTCGCGTTACTTTGAGAGACCGGAATGCGACTGGGCGGTGCTAATCCCCTCGATATCGGCAACGTCGGCGTGGCGAACGAGCGAATCGAACTCGCCCATCGCCCCGACGAGGGGGACGATGTTAAAGAACGGAGGCGCAGGGGAACGGCCGATTGCGATTACGGAGAGACTCGCTGATGTCCTTCAGGATTTCATCGAGAACACGCGAAAGGGTGTCGTCGACGACTACGGTCGGAAGCCGCTGTTTACGACTTCACGTGGGAGGATGCGACGGAGCACGTTCCGGAGGGTCGTGTATCGGACTACAGCGCGTTGTTTTCGGAACGAGCCATGCCCTGGCTGTACCGGTGCGGACGATAACAAGTGTCTAGAGGCAGCCAGTCCACACCCCATCTGTCGTGGCAGCATTACGCACTTCTTCACCGAGGACATTCCTTTGGAGATTGTCGGCGATAGGGTGAACGTAAGTCGTGACGTCCTTAACAAGCACTACGACCGTCGTTCCGAGGAGGTGAAACTAGAGGAGCGGAGGGGGTATCTCGATAACATCTGATCAAAAACCCTCGCTTCGGACTTCTACTATGAGAATATTCTTTCCTGTGGCTACGTTGAAATCCTCAGCCGGTGTTAGGTTCTGCCACTCCTCCGGCCGATTGGATGAGCCATGAATTGCTCAGTACAGGTCAAGCAGTTACCTATCCGGGAATCGGGCGCGCTGATTGACTGTCAAGAGGGTCGTGCTGAATACGGAGGGTTCTTTCGACGCCGACTCTATGACGGCAACTAATCGAGCGGTTCGATTTTGTCACTCGGATGAATCACTCCACTTTCGAGGATGTCAGCTCGAAGCCCACCTCGGTGGGCCAATGCATCCAGGACGTCTTTCCCGATGAGGTCCTGAAGATACCCACATGGTTCACACAGTCTATCGCCCCGACAGATGGCATCACCGACACGGAAGCGCTTGCCGACGAGATGGTTGAGTGCGGTTTCACGGGTGACGATATTCCGCCGATGTTCGCCGGGAGCGAGTTCAATATCTGCATCGCGCTTGATTGCATCAACGGCTTCTCGCTCGATGAGTGTCAAATCGTAGCCATCGTGGCGTTCCTCGTCTGGCTCCCACGTGACGAAGGTTCCGGTTTCTATTTCGCGGAAATATCTGTCACCCCGAAGGCCACTTCGAGCGACGGCCTCAACTTCACTGCGTTCAGTCATCTCGACTTCGGCTTCAGGAGCAGTGAAGATGCGTTCGACAGTTCCAACACTGTTCATATTCACAGAGTTTAGTCCTCCAGCCCAATATCTTGCTGGTAGAAGCAACCGCGTTAGGTTTGCAGTCCTGCGAAACGGCTGATTCAGCCGTAACTGCCTGAATAGAACGCGATCACCGTGGTGAACTCATCCTCTATATCTCGCACGCCGCAAAAGAACGATCATTAATCCATCATTCTGGATCGAATTATCCTGACTCATCATTCCACGGTTGCGACAGTACTGAGAGCACGTGAGATCGACTGGCCTCGATGACGGGGACCCGGCGTCAGCGTACCCAGCGCCGAATCTGATCGTCATCACGGCCGATACCCGGGCGGGGTACGCCTCGCTGACGACTAATACAACGACGAGGCCAAGTCGGAGAGTGACAGGGGAGCACGGTCGACCGGATTTCTCGGTAGTCGCAGTTAGCACTACGGAGTCTGTCATAGAACCGTTCACAGGATATTATATCCTCCATGAGGACAAATAAAATAACCACTCAGTAGATGTGCTTATGTCTCCTCCAGTGATTTAATCGCTCTCCCCTGCTATGACCACTATGTCATCCCAGACAACGCTTGGATGGTCGCTTCTGTCATCAGGTATCGTGACAATGACTCTTACACTACTGCCCGGGATGACCTTTGGTTGGGGATTAGCCTCTGTGTACTCGGCCTGATAGTTTTCTACACGCGTCGTAATCGGGGCTTCTAACGCGTCTGTTAGCAATGATATGAAGCCGGACTGTAACTCGTTCTATGATACCCTGATCTCTGGATGGCTGTACTGGACGATCTCTCGGGGTTCGAGTTCGAGGACATGATGGACGCTACCTCGGCTACGAGAACGTCCGATGGGCCGAGTGAACGGCTGACGTCCGCGTTACTCTCCCTCGTCGCCGACGCCCGCGTTCTCCTCGCTCTTCGCTTCGGGTTCGCCCCAGTCAAGGTCGCGGGACCAGTCGGTCTCCCGGAGGATGAACGGCCCGATGGAGAGCGTACGCTTCGTCACGGTGACGATGCGAAGAATGTAGGACAACAGGAACGCGAACGGTAGCAGAGAGACGGCCACGCCCGCGCTCACCACCACGAGAGCGTGCGCACGCCGAACACGGTCCCCGGGAACAGCGACGGTTCGAGGTAGACGACGCCCGCGACCACCGTGGGGAGCGCGGGGATGGACGCGTACAGCATCGTCCGGGAAAGGTCGATGAGCGCCCACTGGAAGTACAGCGCCTTGAAGTGCTCGCGCGCCGGCCCGAACAGTTCGAGCGCGTTGATGAGTTCGTCGAACGCGTGGTGCGCTTCCTCGGTGAGCACGTCCTCGTTCTCCGCGCGGATGCGGCGTGCCGCGTACAACTTCCACGAGTAGTTGAAGCTCAGCGCGGAGAACACCACGTCGAACTCCCCAAACTGGGAGCCTTCGAGATTGCTCTGGACGGCGTCCGCGTTCCGCTTTACGTTCTCTGTGAACGCGGCCACCTGGTCGTTCAGGTTGTCGTTGTCGATGTCTGCGAGGGCGTCCGTGTGGCGCTTCGTGAGTTTCACGAGCGACCGCAGAAACGCCGACGGCTGGCGGGACTCACCGGCTCCTCGATGACGTCCTCGACGTCCTTCCGGAGGATCATCTTGCAGAGTCGCTGAACTCATTCTACCTTAGCGTTCACCCTGCTCTTTGGTGTGGTAACTGTTCTATGACTCCTCAGCCCTACTGTTATCCGCCTGGCTCTCCTACCGCGGCATATGGCAGATGATAAACAGGGCCGAGATGAGCAAGCGGATCGTGAAGAGGAGCGCCAGCGAGAGCGGATGCAAGAGGAGGCACGGACCCGTGCCGATGAAGAAGAGCCGATGCGCGGCGACCCTGGTGAGCGGCTTGATGATCTTGATGAAGCGCTCAAATCTCACGACTATCCAGCCACGACAAATGAGTTGGTTGAGGCCTATGGCGAGTATGAACTTGAAACGCAGGGCGGCAAGCAATCCCTGGCGGACGTACTCTCTTCAACTGATGACCAGATATATGACTCAGCCGAGGACGTTCGCAGACGGGTACTGGGACTCATCGGCCGATAGCACAACGGCCCAACACACTCAACTCGAAAATTGGACCGCCTGTGCTGAGATATACTTCGTCTGTAGGTATCTCTCTGCTGAATCCACTCTCTGTATGCAGCAAACACCCGAGAATATGACTGAATGTAGTGAGACAATTCAGAGCTGTATC
The DNA here is from genome assembly GCF_032116555.1 of Halobaculum sp. XH14. NCBI lineage: Archaea > Methanobacteriati > Methanobacteriota > Halobacteria > Halobacteriales > Haloferacaceae > Halorarum > Halorarum halobium. The sequence continues at coordinate 2,360,338 of NZ_CP134949.1, read as the reverse complement.
AGTTATGAGCTGTTGAAGCCCTCAACAGAGCTGTTGACCTCACTGAGAGCGAAGTCCGTGGCGTGGTTGCGGTCGTGTATGACGGCCAGAGTCGGGGTCACGGGAGAGTGGCGAAAGTACGGCCGGATATCCAATAATCATATCAGTACGACTGCTATATCCTATAAATATGACCCCCATAGCTACCGTATGAATGGATGTCTGAAACCCGAATTATGAGTCTCACCTTGCTTCAAGCGCAGGCCGGGACGATCCCGCCGGTCACGACGGACATGCTCGTCGTGTTTGGTGTCGTCCTCTTGGCGCTTTTCCTCTTCGTCACGGAACTTCTCCCGATCGACATCACGGCGATATTCATCATCGTCGTGCTCACCCTCCTCTCGCCGTGGACGAACGTTTCCGTCACGGAGGGGATCTCCGGTTTCTCCAGCACTGCGACCATCGCCGTGCTCGCGATGCTCATCCTCAGCACCGGCATCAGTAAGACCGGTATCGTCCAGATCATCGGCCGGAAGATGGCGGCGTTCGCCGGGAACAGCCAGCGCAAGCAACTCGGTGCGACGATCGCTGTCGCCGGCCCGGTCTCGGGGTTCATCAACAACACACCGGTCGTCGCGATCCTCGTCCCCATCATCTCCGATCTCGCCCACAAGGGGAACACCTCCCCCTCCAAGCTGCTCATCCCGCTCTCGTTCGCATCCATGTTCGGCGGGATGCTCACGCTTATCGGAACGTCCACGAATCTTCTCGCCTCCAGCGTCTCCGAACGACTCATCGGTCGATCGTTCTCGATGTTCACCTTCACCGCCCTCGGCGTCATCGTGCTCGTCATCGGGTCCCTCTACCTCATGACGGTCGGCCATCGACTGCTCCCCGAACGCGTCCCCGCCCGGGATGACTACATCGAGGAGTACGAACTCCAGAACTACGTTACGGAAGTCGTCGTCCGCGAGGACGCCGCCATCGTCGGAAAAACGGTCGGAGACGCTATCGACGAATCCCGATTCGACGCGGACATCATGCAGATCCTCCGTGACGGGGAGACGTACTTCGAAGGGATCGGAAGCAAGCGCATTCGCGCCGGCGACGTCCTCACGATCCGAACCGACCGCGAGACGCTCGGGTCCCTCCGCGAACTCACTGGGCTCAACCTCGTCGGCACGCCACCCACCGACTCGGAACTCGAACCCGGGGGAGACGCACAGGCGCTCGTCGAGATCGTCATCCAGTCCGGCTCCTCTCTCCTCGGCGAGACGCTCACGACCTCCTCGTTCCGTGAACGATACAACGCGAGCGTCCTCGCGTTCCGCTCGGGTGGGGAAACGATCCGGAGTCGGCTCGATAACGTCGAACTCCGCGTCGGCGACACGCTTCTCGTCCAAGCCCCGTCGGACAGCATCGACCGTCTCTCATCGAATCCGGACTTCATCGTTGCTCACGAATCGGAGACGGCGGACTACCGCACCGAGAAGATCCCGTGGGCTATCGGTATCATCGTCGCCGTCGTCGGCCTTGTCGGTATCCCCTGGGATACAGTCGCGTCCATCACCGGTGTCGGCGCGTTCGCGGCTATCGATCTGACCATCGTACAGACCGCGCTCGCCGGCGTCGTTACCATGGTCGCCACCGGCGTCATCAAACCCGGGGAGATCTACGACGGTGTCGACTGGAGCGTCATCCTCCTCCTTGCGGGAGTGATCCCGCTCGGCATTGCACTCGAACAGTCAGGTGCGGCGACGTACATCGGGTCGATCATCGCCCTCACCGGGACGTTCCTGCCCGTCATGGGTGTCCTCTGGGTGTTCTACATCGCCACCGGCCTCATCACGAGCGTCATCTCGAACAACGCCAGCGTCGTCCTCATGATCCCCGTCGCCGTCACGACCGCACAGGAAGTCGGCGGGAATCCCTTCGCGTTCATCCTCGCTGTCACCTTCGCCGCGTCCACCGCGTTCATCACGCCGGTGGGCTATCAGACGAACCTGTTCGTCTACGGGCCCGGTGGCTACAAGTTCACTGATTACGCCCGCGTCGGTGCCCCGCTCCAACTCCTCCTGTCGGTCGTCACAGTCCTTGGGATCGCGTTCTTCTGGGGGCTCACCTGACGGAGCCGAGCGAGTTCCGAGGGACCGATCGGTGACAGCTCTCTCATCGGGTAGGGCAGTGATTTCAACGGAGATGTGCACGTTGAACGAGGAGCGTGACGTAGGGGGTAGCAAGGACGGATGATGCAGTGTGGGTAGCCACCAACGTGTCCCAATATTGTATGGATTGCTGCCCCGTTGCTACTGTACCGCGATGAGTAGACCCCATACCTTATATTCCCCCATACATAATGATTGATGATGGTAGAAACTGATCCTGCCCCCGCCGAGTCCACGTTGTATGTGTGTCAAGAGTGTGGAGATGGTGTCGACAACCCGGAACACGAAGATGAGTGTCCCGACTGTGGTGGGCCACTGCGAGACACAACTGTCGCTCACGACTGATCCCAGCCGAGGGCGTAGCCGATGACGCGATAGCCGTTATGTTGCAGCAGTATCAACAATTACCGACACAAGCAGACGGTACCGGTAGACGAGTTGGTCCCCCGAGGAACTACGGCGATAGATACGCAACCCCACTTACCGGATGTTTCACATCGAATCCGCTGGTGAGAACTCGCCTCGATGTGGTGAGTCGCTTCGGTAAGTACAGACGAGCTATCTATCACGACACGTGACTATGAATTCCGCACACCGGGTCTGAGTCAGCGAACAACGGTAACTGTGGTTGGGGCACGTCGGACAACGTTCTCGGCGACATTCCCCAGTAACACGCGAGAGACGCCTTCTCGACCGTGGCTGCCGATGATGATTTGAGTGATATCGTGTTCCTCCGCGAAGGAGACGATCTCTCTGGAGGGCTTGCCAACGGCAGTTTCCACTCGGAATTCGACGCGGTCTGCGTCCAAAATCGTTTCAATCTCTTCAGACAACTCATCTGCTTCCTCTTCCTGCTTCTCTTTGAGTTTCTCCTGCACAAGGTTGATCCCTGCTTGGATCGACCCGCTGGCCACTTCGATGACACGTAACAGAATAATCTCCTCGTCGCCCGTTGTTCTGACCGCATGCTCTATCGCGTTCTGCGCTGGGTGTGACCCATCGTAGGGCACGAGAATTGCCATATCGCCATTCGGTACCCGACGTGTATAAACCTCCACCCCCCGGCAGACTCATTGAGATGCCTTTTAGGGAAGCACCGAGACAGATGCAGAGAGAGTACCAACCAACTAATTGACGTTACTCAGATTCAACCGATGTCTCGTAGCGAGTGTGGACGACTATCGGAGACTCCGAATGGTCGATACGCGTATAGACATAACAGCGATTTCGCCGTAGATTTGCTGGAATGAAGCAGCAGCCCAGTGCTGAATTCATGCTCTCGGCCTTGTTTAGACGCCAGATTTCACCAGTTTGAACCCTCTAATGCGCGTTCGATGTTTCGGACCGCGGATTTCATGACAAGTTCACGGAATTGGCCGAACCAGGTTCTCGACCAGAGCGTATCTCCGTATCTGCGCCGGAGACCGAAAAACACCGACTCAGCGTTCGAACGTTGGTGATACGCCCGATCATGGATGAGCAAGTTTTTCGCCCATCCCCGCATCCCAGGATCTCGCTGCGGAATCAGTGGTGTGATACTTTCCGCACGTAACCGTGTTCGAAGTTCCTCCCAGTCGTAGCCCTTATCCGCTGTGACAGTGCCTAACACGTCCAAATTCCGGACGAGCACCTGCCAGCCGACCTGTGTATCGTGTGGTTGTTTCATCGAACAGTGTATATCTAGGATCGCACTCGTCTCACAATCGACCAGCAGCGTGGTTTTCACCGCTTCGAACGTGTAGTCCGTCCGTTTCGCGTAGTGCTGGCTGGCTTGGACGCGATCCACACCGGTTGCGTCGATCGCCTGAACGTCTCCGAGCTCGTACAGATCGACCGACGAATCGAGCATCGCTCGCCACCGCTTCATCGGGATCTCCTGCTTTCGTGCGCACACCGTCGAGAAGTGTGGTAGCGTTTCAGGCGTCAAGTCGAGCAGATTCGCGACTCTCGGCATTTCTCGGAGAACATCCATCAGCTTTCTGTACTCGTGGTTGAGGTACTCTTTGAGGCCTTGAACCGCGAGAATCACCCAGTCGGCATACCCGTCTTCACCCGGTCGGTATGCCGGTACCGGCGGGCCAGCGACGGCTTTTTGAGCGAACGTCACGACTGTCTTCGCGAAGCGGGCGGTCTTCGTCAGCACACCGAAACCGACCCGCTTCACTCCCTAGTGCATTCGACAAGTAGCGGCTTTTGCTAGGACACTAGGGTTTACTAGAGATGACCTTTTTGGGTCGATCCTGAGCGTCTAAACAAGGCCCATGCTCTCTATTCAGCAGGCCAGTTCTATCAACTGCTGAGGATGTCAACAGGGTCAAAAACGAAGCTGTTTCGCTATTCGGCTATTCGGTCAGACCTCGTCGAGATACCCGCGCCGCTGTTCCAGTTTCACCTCAGCTGACCGCTTGTCGTAGTGTTTGTCGAGCACTTTCCGACTCACGCCCATGCGGTCGCTGACTACCTCGACTGGCACGTCTTTCGTGAGAAAGTGCGTGATGCTGCCACGACGGATTGCGTGCGGGCTGACTGCCTCGGGACACTTCTCTTGAGTACTATGGTTGCAATCCGGGCACGACTCATTCAGGTAACACGGAGCGGTGACCCGGTTCACATTCCGACGAATCGTCGTTCGACACATTCGTCCATGCTCCGTGGTCAAGAGCGGTTCCCGACCGTGGTCGTCGGTGACATCATGTCGAACCTCATCAACATGGTCTTCGAGCATCTTCGCCAATTCAGTGGACATCGCAACGAACCGCTCACCACTCTTGCCGTTTTTTAGCGTCGTATCCTGATTGGGACGGTGGACAAGCTCGACACGCTCGTCTTCGAAGCTTACATCCGTCAAATCGACTGCATGGGAAGCGCCCATTCGCATTCCCGTCTCCCACAGGAGCGCAATCAAGACGTGGTGCATCGAGGCGTACTCGTACCGTGAGAGGTGTTTGAGGAGTTCTTCAGCTCGCTCTGCGTCGAGGATGTCCTCACTACTCTGTTGACTGCGCCGGACGTTTGGATCATCAGCTTGGAGTAGAGGTTCTCCGGCACTGCCTCAACTGAGCCTGCCCACTTGAGGAAGACGCGGAACCCGGATGTCATGTTCTTCATCGTGACAGCATTGATTTCGTTATTGTCGGCAAGCCAGAGGCGATACCGCTGGAGATCCCGTCCGGACAATTTGTTGAGGTTGTCAATTCCTTCTTCTTCGCACCACTCTAAGAAGTGCTTCATCCGGTACCGATGGTTCTGGACGGTCGAATCTGTACAGTCAGTTGCCTTGTGTTCGAGGAACAGCTCGGTTCCCATCTCGGGATCAAGCGGCTCCAGTTCGTCTTTGTCCGTGGTCATAGTTCACACGGGCCGCCAGTAGAGAGCCTCTCCCGCGCGTGAACGGCGGCGAAGGGCCGGTGCGTCTCTAGCGCTTTTTCCGCCCCGATCCACTTCTGATACCTCGCAACGACGAGCGGAGCGAGGAGTCCGTGGTATCGAAACGGCGTCGTGGGCGGATTCGAAGGAGACGAGGCGCGCGCGGCGAAGCGAGCACGTCTCGGCGTGGTCGAATCCGTTCCGACCCTCACCGGAACGGAACCTCGGAACACCCACCCTACTCCGATACGAGCGGGAACGACGCCAGCCGCGCCGCGGCGATCGCCGTCAAGCCCCGCGACGTCGCCGAGTCACCGGCACGCCCGTGATGCCCGGTCTCCAGTCCGACCTCGTCGGCGACGGGAACCAGCCGAATCTCCGTCCCCGCGGGCGTCGTCTCACAGAGCAGGTACGACTGCGGGAACGAGCAGGTCGCCGGGGTCGCGATCTCGCGTACGCCGTCGTACCGTCCGGTGGCGGGCAGGTGGTAGTGGCCGGTGAGGAGCAGATCGGTGCCCCCGGCCGCGAGCGCCTCCGCGAACGGGTCGGCGTCCAGCATGCCCGGGATCTCCACCATCTCGGGCTCGATCTCGCGGTGGGCCGCGATCTGGTCGTCGACCGGCGGGAGGTTATGGTGGGAGAGCACGACCGGGGTGTCCGCGTCAGCGAGCGTCTCCGCCAGCCATGCGTTCGTCTCCTCGTCCACGCGCCCCTCGTGGCGCTCGAACAGGCGGTCCGCGGTGCCGGCGCTGTTGACGCCGACGACGTCCAGGCCCCCGACCTCGACGTGGAACGGGAGCCGGCCGGGGCCGTAGCGCTCGGCGAAGCGCGAGACCGGCGGGGTGTCGTGCTCGTCGCCCGCCTTCGGCACGTCGTGGTTGCCCGGGACGGCGAAGAAGGGGGCTTCGAGCGCGTCGAGCGCACCGTCCACGGCGTCGTAGTTCCACGGCTCGCCGTCCTTCGTCAGGTCCCCCGGCGAGAGGACGACGTCGACGTCGCGCTCGTTGATGTCCGCGACCGCGGCCTCCAGGTGCGCGAGGGTGTGATCGAACAGCTTCGAGGTACCCTCCTCGCGCGTGGAGACGTGCGCGTCGGCGAGGACCGCGAAACGCGTGTGCTCCCCCGCGGGCGCGTCGAGCCGTGCGAGCAGCGACCCGGCCGATTCGTCGCCGGTCATACGTCCTCCGGGAGGAAGGCGTCGGGGTCGTCGTGGCGGAACGCGCCGAGGTGGGTCCCGTCGAGCAGGACGACGTGTGAGTACATCTCGCCGCGTTCGCGTGCGGCGGCCGCGAGGTCCCCCGCGTGCGCGAGGTTCACCGACCCGACGAGCAACACGGCCGTCCGCCGGTCCGCGTCCGTCATCCGGGTGAGCACGAACAGATCCGAGCCGTCGCGGCGGCTGAACGCCTCGTAGCCGTCGAACTCGCCGTCGGCGATGGCCGCACGGAAGTCGTCGGCGACCTCGCCCTGGGCGAGGTAGACGAAGCCGAACCGATCCGTGTCGCCGTGCTCGGGGTCCTCCGGTGCGACGTGGCCCGCGCGCACGGTCACGACCTCCCACCCGTCTGCGCGCAGTTGCTCGGCCATCTCCGTGGCCGACTCCAGCGTTCTGGCCCACGCGTTGGACGCGTCGTTCGTGGTGTCCGGCATCGTCCGTGGCTTCGCTCGCCGGCACAAATATCCACTCCCTCGCGGGCGGATCTCCCGTCGACCCGCTACGGATACGTACCGGTATATATTGACTAATATCGGTATATGTTTATAATAGAAAACCAGTTAACCGCTGAAAGGTCAGATTACAGTGATGCCTCAGGACACAACGCGGCGCGGTTTTCTGACGGTTGCAGGGACGGGAGCAGTGACGGCGCTCGCCGGGTGCCAGTCGGGCCCCTCGAGTGATCCAACCGACACGCCGGAGCCGAGCGAACCGAGCGACGGCGGGGACGACACCGAGGAGTCGGACCAGGGGACGCCGATGGCCGGCGGCACGCTCCAGATGATGGCGACCGGCTCCATCCAGACGCTCGACCCGATCAACGCGAAGGGGTCCGGCGCGGGCTACGACCAGTACGGCCGCTCGCTGATGGAGTTCCGGAACGGCCTCTACCCGCCGGAGGCCGCGTTAGCGGAGGACTACTCGATGTCCGACGACGGCCTCACCTACACGTTCACGCTGAAGGAGGGCGTCACGTTCCACGACGGCTCCGAGTTCACCGCCGACGACGTCGTCTACTCCTACCGGCGCCTGGCCGGGTCGGAGAACTCGCGGAACCGCGACGACATCATCGGCGAGACGATGACCGTCGAGCACGAGAAGGACGCCTCGCGGACGGAGCCGACCGACGAGACGAGCCTCGCGGACTACGTCCCGGGCTCGCTCGGGGTCGAGGCCGTCGACGACTACACGTTCGAGATGACGCTGGCCTCGCCGTTCCAGTACACGCTCTTCCAGATCGCGGGCGGCGCGTTCGCGGTCCTGCCCGAGGGCGCGGTCGGCGACGTCGAGGGCTACGAGGGCGAGTACGAGTACAACGAGTTCTTCAGCACGGCCAACGGCGGCCCGACGTACGCCGGCCTCGGCCCGTTCCAGGTGGACTCGTGGACGAAGGGGAGCCAGATTCAGCTCACCGCCTTCGACGACTACTACGGCGAGGGCCCCCAGCTCGACGGCGTCACCTACACGGTCGTCGGCAGCGGGAACACCCGCCTCAGCCGGTTCCAGAACGGGAACGCGGACGTGCTCGAGGGGATGCCGACGGCGTCGTTCAACCCCGACAACGTCTCCATCGAGGAGGAGAACGGCAACCGCTCGGTCGGGACGTACACCTTCGACGACGGCACCGAGGTGAACTACGGCGAGATCCCGTCGCTCTCGACCGAGTACCTCGTCTTCAACACGCTCGAAGTTCCCATCCCGGTCCGGAAGGCGTTCGCCTACGCGATGAACCAGCACGAGATCGCGCGCAACGTCTACAAGGGCAACGCGAAGGCCGGCTACCACATCACGCCGCCCGCGCCGTACCCGACGTTCGAGGACGGGATGTCCGGCGAGGACTCCTACGACCAGCACGCCGAGTCGGGCTACGAGTCGAACACCGACTTCGCGGCGGACGGCTACCCGTACGGCTACGGCGAGACGCGGCTCGAGGACGCACGCGCGGTCATGGAGGAGGCGGGCTACGGCGAGAACGACCGCTTCTCGATCACCGCCACCACCATCGCCGGCAACAGCGGCTACGCCTCCGTGTTCACCCGGCTCCAGTCGAAGCTCCGCTCCGCCTACATCGACATGAGCATCGAGGAGGCGGAGTTCGGGACCATCATCAGCCGGGCCATCTCCGCGGACATGGAAGTGTTCGCGCTCGGCGACGGGATGGAGTACCCCGGCCCGCAGAACTTCCTGCGGTTCCTCTACGGCGAGAGCCCGTCGGGGCAGTTCACCCGGTGGGGTGCCGAAGGGAGCTACCACGACACCGAGCTCCGGCAGACGGCGCTCGACGCCTGGGAGCAGAACTACGCGGCCGACGACGCCGACCAGGCGTCCCGGAACGAGGCGTTCCAGACCATCGAGGAGATCAACTGGGCGTCGGTGCAGGAACTGCCCACGGTGCACACGACCAGCCAGCGCTTCTGGCACGACCACGTCGACGTCGAGATGTACGGCGTGATGGAGAACCAGACGTTCACCGACGTCACGCTGAGCCGCTGAGCCCGCCAGGTCGCACCGGCACCGACCGCGCCGTTATTCATGCACGTTACACGACACCGACCACTTCGTTCGACCGCCCGTAGTCCCACGACACGGGAGGAGGATCACACGTGAGCAAGCTGACGTACCTGGGCAAGCGCCTGCTGATGAGCATCCCGGTGGTGTGGCTGGGGGCGTCCATGACGTGGTTCATCATCTTCATGGGCCCCATCGACCCCGCGACCCGCCTGCTCAGCGAGGGACAGACGCGCAACCCCGCCGCCTACGAGGCCGCACAGGCCCAGCTCGGGCTCGACCAGCCGCCGCTGCAACACTATCTCGACTGGATGTCGAACCTGATCGTGTTCGACCTGGGCCGGACGTGGCTCCTCTATCAGGGGTCGAACGTGAACGCCCTCATCCTCGACTTCCTGCCGCGCACGCTCTGGCTCGGCTTCTGGTCGGTGCTCATCGCGGTCTGTATCGGCGTCCCGCTCGGCTTTTACGCGGGGATGCACTCGAACACCGGCTCGGACTACCTCGCCTCGATGGGCGGCATCGTCTGGCGAGCCATGCCGAACTTCTGGCTCGCCATCATGCTGCTCACCGTGCTGGGCAGTTCGAGCGCCATCTTCTTCGGCTTCGACTGGCAGTCGTTCGTCGTCCCGCTCGACGCGCTCACCGGGAGCCCCGACATGTCGCGGCTCGGCACCGTCGACGGCTTCCTCGCGGCGACCAAGAAGGTGTTGCCCGCCGCGCTCGTCCTCGGCTCGGCGTCGATGGGCAACGAGATGCGGATCGGTCGGACGGCCGTGCTGGAGGTCAGAAACGAGGACTACGTCGACCTGGCGAAGGCGAAGGGCGTCTCCGACCGCGCGCTCGTCTGGAAACACATCCTGCGGAACGCGCTGGTTCCGCTCGTCCCGATCATCACCAGCGAGGCGTTCCTCCTCATCGGCGGGAGCGTCCTCGTCGAGACCGTCTTCGGGATCAACGGGATCGGATTCCTGTTCTTCCAGGCGGCGATCCAGGGCGATCTCCCCCTCGTCGGTACGCTGATGTACGTATTCATCCTCATGATCGTCGGCATCAACCTGATTCAGGACCTGTTGTACACCATCATCGACCCGCGCGTCGGGCTGGAGGGTGCCTGAGATGGCACGGGCTCACGGCGACAGAACCGCCGAATCGACCGTCCTCCCGACGGACTCCCCCGTGCTCGTGTGGGCCGGGATCGGCGTCGCCCTGCTCGCGCTGGAAGCCGGCGCGGCCGTGACGTTCCTCGTCTCCCTGTTGGCCGACGGGTTCGCCGCCGCGGCGCTCCCGGGGACGGCGTTCGTCGAGGGGCTCGCCCGTTCGGCCGCCGAGATCCCGACGCTGCTCTCCCGCGAGACGATCCCCAACGGCGGCTACTGGAACGGCAGCCGCTGGGTGGACACCTTCCTCGGCCTGCGCCCCGGCCTCGCGTGGGGCGTCAGGGTCGCGCTGATCTACCTGTACGCCTTCGCGCTGGCCGGGTGGGCGGTGCTCGGCTACCGGCTGTACCGCCGCGAGTTCCGGGCCGCCGACTGGACGCCCCGCGACGACGTGATCGACCGCTTCCGCTCGCACGGCTGGGGCATCTTCGGGCTCGTCGTCGTGTTCATGTTCGTCGTGATGGCCGTGTTCGCCCCGGCGCTGGGGCCGACGACCGTCGACAAGAACATGCGGAACTCCTACGACCACGAGATGCAGTACTGGAACGCCGAGACGGAGGAGGTGCAGACGACCCTCGTGGGCGAGGCGAACCTCGCCTCCCAGTCCCGGGGCGACAGCGCCGACCGGGTGTTGCCGATGCAGTACGACGACTTCGGCCGGTTCCACCCGTTCGGGACGCTCCCGACCGGCAGGGACCTGTTCACCTTCATCGCCGTCGGCTCGCGCATCTCGCTCGTCATCGGGCTGCTCTCGGTCGGGCTGAGCGCCGGCATCGCGGCCTCGCTCGCGCTCGTGGCGGCCTACTACAAGGGCCGGATCGACCTGGGGATGGTGCTCGTCTCCGACTCCGTGATGGCGATGCCACAGCTGCTGTTGTTGATCATGCTCACGACGGTGCTGGCCGACACCTGGATCGGGGGGCTCTACAGCGGCGCGTTCATCCTGGCGCTCATCTTCGCGTTCACCGGATGGACGTACATGTGGCGCTCGTTACGCGGACCAGCACTCCAGGTGTCACAGCGCCAGTGGATCGACGCGGCCGAGAGCTTCGGCCAGCGCCCGCGCACCATCATGCGGAAACACATGCTCCCCTACATCACCGGCTACCTGCTCATCTACGGCTCGATGACGCTCGGGGGCGCGATCATCGCCATCGCGGGCCTCTCGTTCCTCGGGCTGGGCGTCGCACCCCCGACCCCCGAGTGGGGCCGGGCGATCAACCTCGGGCAGGACTACGTGAACACCGGCTCGTGGCACATCTCGCTCATCCCGGGACTGCTCATCACGCTCGTCGTGACCGGCTTCAACGCGCTGGGCGACGGCATTCGTGACGCCATCGACCCGCGCTCGGATGCCGCCGGCGAGAGCGCGGCCGGGCGGGGTGGTGGCGCATGAGCGCCGACCCCCTGCTCGACGTGCAGGACCTCGAGGTCGTGTTCCACACCGAGCGCGAGACGATCCACGCCGTCGACGGCGTCTCCTTCGAGGTCGACGAGGGCGAGACGGTCGGGCTCGTCGGCGAGTCCGGCTCCGGCAAGTCCGTGACCGCGCGGTCGATCCTCGGGCTCGTCGAGTCGCCCGGCTCCATCGAGGGTGGGTCGATCACCTATCGCGGCGACGACCTCACGCAGGACAACTGGGACGACCACCGCGGGGACATCGCCATCGTGTTCCAGGACCCGAGCAACTCGCTGAACCCGGTGTACACGGTCGGTAACCAGATCAAGGAGGCGCTGCGCATCCACCAGAACCTCCGCGGTTCGGCGGCGACGAGGCGGGCCGTCGAACTGCTCGAGGACGTCGGCATCCCCGACGCCCCCCGCCGCGTCGACGAGTACCCCCACCAGCTCTCGGGCGGAATGCAACAGCGCGCGGTCATCGCCATGGCGCTCGCCTGTGACCCGGACCTGCTCGTCTGTGACGAGCCGACGACGGCCCTGGACGTGACCATCCAGGCGCAGATCCTCGAACTGCTCGCGGACCTCCAGCGCGAGGAGAACCTGGCGGTGCTTTTCATCACCCACGACATGGGCGTCATCGAGGACGCCACCGACCGGGTGAACGTCATCTACGCCGGCGAGATCGTCGAACGCGCCCCGACCGGGGCGCTGTTCGAGGATCCGGCACACCCGTACACCCGCGCGCTTCTCAAGAGCATTCCCGGCCGGACCGACCCCGACGAGCGCCTCCCGACCATCGGGGGCGAGGTGCCGACGCCGACGGGGCCGGCGACCGAGTGTCGCTTCGCGCCGCGGTGTCCCGACGCGTTCGAGGACTGCCGGCAGGTCGCGCCCGAGCACGTCGCCATCGAGGGCGAGGACCGGTCGGCGGCGTGTCTGCTCCACGACGGGGCCGACGACGACGCGCACGGATCGGCCGTCGACGGCGGGGGTGAGCCGCGATGACCGCCAGGGAGGAGCCGATCGTCTCGCTGCAGGACGTGAAGACGTACTACCGGGACGGCAGCCTGCTCACCTCGACCCCGCCGGTGCAGGCGGTCGACGGCGTCTCCTTCGACATCCACGAGGGCGAGACGCTGGGGCTCGTCGGCGAGTCCGGCTGCGGGAAGACGACGCTCGGCCGGACGATCCTGGGGCTCGAAACCGCGACCGGCGGGACGGTCCGGTCGGAGGGCCGCGACGTGACCGAACTCGGCCGGGCCGAACGCCGCGCCTGGCAGCGCCGGGTCGGGATGGTGTTCCAGGACCCCCAGGAGAGCCTGAACGACCGGATGACGATCGGCGAGATCGTCCGCGAGCCGCTCGACACCCACGACTGGCCGTTCCTGCCGGTCGCGGTCGAGGGCGCCGACGCGGAGGTCGCCGGCAGCGCGGTCACCGAAGCGGGGCCCGACGACGACACCCCGGACATCACCGTCAGCCTGGCGGCCGGTGACCCCGAGGTGAGCGTCCGGTCCGGGCTCCCGCTCACCGCGGAGGACGTCTCAGTCTCCGTGACCGGCGGGGGCCAGGACCGCACCGTTTCGGTGACCGTCGGGAAGGGGAAGGCCGAGATGCGCCGCGACCGCGTGTTCGGGCTCCTCGACAGGGTCGGCCTGAACGAGGAGCACTTCTACCGCTACCCCCACCAGTTCTCGGGCGGGCAGCGCCAGCGGGTCGGCATCGCCCGCGCGCTCGCGCTCGAACCGGAGTTCGTCGTCCTCGACGAACCCGTCTCGGCGCTCGACGTCTCCGTCCAGGCCCGCATCATCAACCTGCTGGAGGACCTCCAGGACGACCTGGGGCTCACCTACCTGTTCATCGCCCACGACCTGTCGGTCGTGCGCCACATCGCCGACCGCGTGGCGGTGATGTATCTGGGCAACGTCGTGGAACTCGGCCCGACCGAGTCGGTCTACTCGAACCCGTCCCACCCGTACACCGTGTCGCTGCTCTCTGCCATTCCCGGCAGCGGGTCGCCGTGGGAGGGCGGCCGCGTCACCCTCAGGGGGACCCCGCCGAGCCCCCGCGAACCGCCGGAGGGCTGTCCGTTCGCCACGCGCTGTCCGGCGAAGATCCGCCCCGACGACCGGGAGCTTCCGGAGGCGACGTGGCGCGCGCTGGACGAACTCCACGTCGTCTTCCGGACCAGGGCGCGGGCGGAGAACTCGGCGGTCGAGACGGTGAAGGGCGTCCTCGGGATGGACGTCGCCGGCCGGGAGCTCGACGAGACCGTCTCGGATCTCCTCGAGGGCCACGACCTCCCGCCCGAGGCACGGGACGTCGTGGACCAGGCCGTCGAACTGGCACGCGCGGGCGACGACGCTGGCGCGGCAGAGCGTCTCCGGAGCGAGTTCGGCTCCCGCTGTGACCGGGAGGACCCGGACACCTACGACGCCGGCGGCGGCTCCCGGAGCCAGTGTTTCCGACACGAGCTTGAGTACGCCGACGTCGCGGAGACGATCGCCCGTCGGGAGCGGGGCGGCTGAGGGCCCGTTCACGGCGCTCGATCCGTCTCGTGTGCACCACCTCCCGCCGGAGCGCGGGCCACGGTTCGCAGTTTTGTAACCGGTTGACAGTTTCGGAACCTATTAGGCGATCTGTCGACGTTGACCCGCCATGGCTGCGACAGTTCGTGGCACGATCCGTGGCATGGCGGGCCGGGCGAACCCGGCGTTCAGCGTGGGCGCGCTCGCCGTCCCGTTCGGGGCGCTCGCCGCGACCGCGCTCTGGGGAACCGTCCAGCAGCTCACCTTCGTCCACGTGATGGCAGGGGTGCTGTGGACCGGCACCGACCTGTTCATGGCGCTCGTTCTGGGCCCCGTGCTGGGCGGGCTCGCGGTCGAGGAACGCGCGAGCGTGTTCCAGCGGTTCACCCCGAAGATGACGTTCCTGATGCCCGCGCTCGCGTTCACGACCATCTTCGGCGGCATCCTGCTCGCGCTCCGGCTCGGCATCTTCCCGAACGCGGACCCGTGGATCGCGCTGTTCGCCACGGCGTCGATGGTGCCGGCGCTGCTCTCGATCGGCTACCAGTTCGACGCGTTCCGCGACCGCCGCTGGTGGGCAGCGTTCCTCCTCGTCGGCGGCGGCAGCGTCGCCTACCTGCTCTCCAGCATCGGCCAGTTCGGGCCGACGAACCCCCTCATCGCGCTCGCGCTCGGCATCGTCACCGTGCTCACGTTCCTCGGGTTCGGCGTGCTCATGCCCGGCGAGACGCGCATGTACCGCGAGATGGTCTCGTCGGACCCGGACCCGAACGTCATCAGCACCATCGGCCTGCGGAACGCGAAACTGAGCGGCGTCCAGGGCGCGTTCCAGCTCGCCATCATCGTCGTCATGGTGGCCCTCCGCTGGGGCGGGTTCTGAACCCGGGTCGGCCCGACACGGCCCCACCGACTCAACCCTTTCCTACGTCGACGGCCTAGGGAGGACCGAATGGACCCCTCATCGTCCCAGGCCGCCGCGAGCGTCGCGGAACCGGACCGAGCGTGGTGGAAGGAGGCCGTCGCCTACGAGATCTACCCCCGGAGCTTCTTCGACTCGACCGGCAACGGCGTCGGCGACCTCCCCGGCATCCGCGAGAAGGTCGAGTACCTCGACGACCTCGGGGTCGACCTGGTCTGGCTGACGCCCGTCTACGACTCTCCGCTCGCGGACTTCGGCTACGACATCCGCGACTACCGCTCGATCCTTCCGGAATACGGCACGATGGGCGACTGGGAGGGACTCCGGGACGACCTCCACGACCGCGACATCCGGCTCATCATGGACCTCGTGGTGAACCACACGTCCGACGAGCACGAGTGGTTCGAGAAGTCGCGCCGGGAGGTCGACCCGTACACCGACTACTACGTCTGGCGCGAGGGCGACCGGGCCTCCCTGGGGAACGGGGTCGACCCCGACGACCCGGCCGCGATGCCGAACAACTGGGAGTCGCTGTTCGGCGGCCCGGCCTGGACGTACGACGAGGTGCGCGGGGAGTACTACCTCCACCTGTTCGACGGGAAACAGCCCGACCTGAACTGGAGGAACCCGGCCGTCCGCGGGGACGTCTACGACTTGATGCGCTGGTGGCTCGACCGCGACGTCGACGGCTTCCGGATGGACGTGATCAACTTCCTCTCGAAGGCCGACGGCCTCCCGGACGGTCACGAGGGCGCGGTCGTCACCGGCAGCGAGCACTTCATCAACGGGCCACACATCCACGAGTACCTCGGCGAGATGCACGAGGAAGTGCTCTCCGAGTACGACGTCGTCACCGTGGGCGAGATGCCCGGCATCGCCGTCGAGGACGCACGCGAGTACGTCGGGCGCGACGGCCCGCTCGACATGGTGTTTCACTTCGAGCACATGCGGCTCGACGCCGGCGAGGGCGGCGACTGGGACTTCCGGGACTGGGACCTCGCGGAGCTGAAGGAGACGTTCACCCGCTGGCAGCGGGGGTTGGCCGAGGACGGCTGGAACGCGCTGTATCTCAACAACCACGACCAGCCGCGGATGGTCTCCCGCTTTGGCGACGAGGACTACCGGGTCCGGTCCGCGACGATGCTCGCCACGTTCCTCCACACGCTCCGCGGGACGCCGTTCGTCTACCAGGGCGAGGAGATCGGCATGACGAACGTCCCGTTCGAGAGCGTCGGGAAGTTCATCGACGTGGAGACGCTGCGGTACGTCGAGCGGATGCTCGAACGCGACGACGTGGAGAACTTCGCGGACATCGGCGAGGCGGTCCGGTACGGGAGCCGGGACAACGCCCGGACGCCGATGCAGTGGTCGCCGGCGGACAACGCCGGCTTCACGACCGGCGAGCCGTGGCTCGCGGTCAACCCCAACTACCCGGAGGTGAACGTCGCCGAGGCCCGCGCCGACCCCGACTCGCTCTGGCACTACTACCGGCGCGTCATCGACCTGCGGCACGACAACGACGTGCTCGTCTACGGCGACTACGACCTGCTGCTCCCCGATGACCCTGAACTGTACGCCTACCTGCGGACGCTCGGCGAGGAGCGAGCGCTCGTCGTCCTGAACTTCACTGACGGCGAGCCCGCGTTCGAACTCCCGGACGGCATCGAGTACGACGCCGCCGACCTCCTGCTGGCGAACTACGAGGTCGAGGGTCCCACGCGGCCGGATCGGTTCGACCTCCGACCCTACGAGGCGAGGGTCTACGCGCTCGAGTGACCGCCCGAGCCGGCGCCGGTCCGGTGGAGTCTGAGCCAGATGTAGCCGTACTCCTCGAGCGTGACCGCACAGCTCCCGTCGTCGTGGCGAGCGTGGTCCGCGGTGCCGAGCAGGGGGTAGAGCGCGTCCCCCTCGCGGAGTTCCAGATCGAACTCCAGGGAACACGTCTCGTCGGCGAGGTTGTGGACGCAGACGACCGAGTTCCCGTCGTAGTCGTACCGGTGGGCGAACGCGCACGGGTCGTCGGCCTCGAGCACGCTGAACTCCCCCTCGCCGATCTCGGTGCTCTCCCGGCGCGTCGCGATGAGCCGCTCCATCCAGTTGAGCAGCGACTCGGCCTCCGCGCGCTGGGCGGCGACGTTCACGGACTCGTAGCCGAACTCCCCGCCGGAGACGGCCGGGAGCACCAGGTCGTCCGGGTCGGCCGTCGAGAAGCCGCCGTTCTCCTCGTCGGTCCACTGCATCGGCGTCCGGACCGACGTCCGGCCGGGCAGCGAGAGGTCCTCCCCCATCCCGATCTCGTCGCCGTACAGCAGCATCGGCGTCCCCGGCATCGAGAACAGCAGGCTGAACGCGAGCTTGATCCGGCGCTCGTCGCCCTCGAGCATCGGCGCGAGCCGGCGGCGGATGCCCCGACCGTAGATCCGCATGTCCTCCTCGGGCGCGAACCTGTCGAACACGGTCTCACGGAGGTCCGTCGGCAGCCGGCCGATGTTGAGTTCGTCGTAGTTGCGCAGGAAGTTCATCCACTGGCCAACGTCGGCCGGGGGGAGGCGTTCGAGCCCCTCGGCAAGTGGCGCCGCCCGCTCGGTCGCGAGCGCGGCGACCAGGTGGGCGTTGAGCACGAAGTTCATCAGCAGGTCCATCTCCGCGCCGTCCCCGAAGTACGACGCCAGCTCCCCCGGCGCGTCGTCGGCCTCCGCGAGCAGGACCGCGTCGCTCCGGCGCGCGACTGCGTGGCGCTTGAGGCTCCGGAGCACCTCGTGGGGGTCGTCGAGCTGCTCGGCGTCGGGGTGTTTGGGCTGGATCATCAGCGTCGCGGCGTCGACGCGGAACCCCGACACGCCGAGTTCGAGCCAGAACTTCATGATGCGGTAGATCTCGGCGCGAACCTCCGGGTTCGCGAGGTTCAGGTCGGGCTGGAACGGGTAGAACCGGTGGTAGTAGTACGCCCCGGCCTCCTCGTCGTACGTCCACACCCGCTCGTCCTCGACCTCGCCGGGGAACACCGTCCCGCGCTCGGGGTCCGGCGGCGGGCGCTCCTCGATCCAGACGTAGTAGTCGCGGTACTTCGAGTCGGGGTCGCGCCGGGCGGCCTGGAACCACGGATGCTGGTCGGACGTGTGGTTCACCACGAGGTCCACGAGGACGCGGATGCCGTGGGCCTCGGCCTCGTCCATGAACTCCACGAAGTCGCCGAGCGTGCCGAGCCGGGAGTCGACGCCGTAGTAGTCCGCCACGTCGTAGCCGTTGTCGCGGTTCGGCGTCGGGTAGAACGGGAGGAGCCAGAGCGCGGAGACGCCCAGCCGGTCGAGGTAGTCCAGCTTCTCCATCAGTCCCGGGAAGTCGCCGACGCCGTCGCCGTTCGAATCGTTGAACGTCTCGACGTCCACGGCGTACACGACCGCGTTCTTGAACCAGGTTTCCGGCGACGTGCTCGCCATTACTCTGTGACCGTACGGGAGCCAGGCCGTTAACCGTTCGTGGCGATTTCACCGAGTAAGTAGTGCTTACGGGCGTTCCCCCGGAACTATGGGTCGTCTCACTCCTCGCACGGCGGACTGCACCCGAAGTCAGTTCGTCCCGTCGTCCACCCGGTAGACGACGACGCCCTCGTTCGCGTACACCCGCTCGTAGCCCCCGGCGAGTTCGAGCGACCGCTCCAGCGTTCCGAACTGGACGTGCCGGTCCCCCCGAACCGTGTAGCCGCCGCGCGGGACGTAGAGGTAGTCGGGGGCGGGGGTGGGAGCTGTCGTGGCGAGTTC
Organism: Halobaculum sp. XH14; assembly: GCF_032116555.1. Classification (NCBI taxonomy): domain Archaea; kingdom Methanobacteriati; phylum Methanobacteriota; class Halobacteria; order Halobacteriales; family Haloferacaceae; genus Halorarum; species Halorarum halobium. The sequence goes on along the minus strand of NZ_CP134949.1, from coordinate 2,341,335 downwards.
CGCGTCGAGACAGCCGACGCTCCGGCAGACCGACGCGTTCTCGAACGCCCCCAGCTGTCGGTCGTACGTCTCGGGCGTCCGCCACTCCGCACCCCAGGGCGCGACGAGGATGGTCCGCTCGGCGACGGCCGGGAACCACTCGGCGGCGTCCCCGAGCACGACGAACGTCGCGTCCGGCTCGGTCTCGGCGGCGATCCACTCCATCGCCGCGACGTCGTCGTCGTCGACGAACGAGGGGGTCGTCGGGTCGGTCGCCCCGGCGAACGAGTAGGCGAGGTTGCCGACGCCGACGGCCGCCACGCAGACGAGGACGGCGACCGCGACCCGTCGCAACCGGTCCCCGTTCCGCGGCCGGGCCGTCGGGAACCGTCCGGCGCACTCCGTCGCGACGCCGACGAGCGCGAACGCGCCGACGGCGTAGACGAACCGGGGCTGGTCGAACGCGACCCACGCGAGCAGGACCCACGCCGGCAGCACGCGCCACCCGGTGATGGCGAGCAGTCCGGCCGCGACGAGCGGCACCAGCGACCAGCCGATCGCGGCGTCAGCCAGGCCGCCGCCGACGCCGCCGTGGGTCCCCGCCGCGGCGGCGAACACGCCCGGTCCGTGCCGGGAGACGACGGTGAGCCACCACGGCGCGGACAGCACGGCTCCGCCGACGCCGACGGCGGCACCGCGAAGCAGGCCGGGGCCGGACCGGTCGTAGCCGACCCAGAACAGCAGGTCCGTCAGGACGACGAACAGCGTGTACGTCGGGTGGGTCAGGACGGTCAGGGTGAACGTCCCCAGCGCCACGGGGAGCCACGCAGCGTCCCGGTCCCGGAACAGTCGGAGCCCGGCGTAGGCGCTCGAGAGCGCGAACAGGAACGCGGGAGCCCGGACCAGCCCGCCCGCCGAGACGTGCCACTCCAGCACTTGCGGGTTCAGGCCGACGAGGAGCGCGGACGCGGCCCCGGCGGCGCGACCGACGAACCGGCCCTCGACCCGTCCGCCCACGGACGGTTCCGTCCCGATCGGACCACGGCCCAGCAGGTCACGCCCGAGTAGATACACTGGAACGAGCGCGGCGACGGTGACGAGCGGCGGGACGTATCGCGCCGCCGCGAACGTGCCGACGCCCAGATCACGGAGGACCGCCAGGCCGTAGAGCGCGAGCGGCGGGTACGCGACGGGAACCGGCTCGGTCGTGTACCCCTCGATACCCCGGGGGAGCCCGTAGCCGGCCGCCCGGATGGCGTCCGCGATGACGGTGTACAGCCCGGCACCGTAGGCGGGATAGGGGTTCGTCAGCAGGTACGCGGCGACGACGGCCAGTCCCACGGCGAGCAGCCCGCCCAGCCACGGCAGGTCCGCGCGGGTGACGGGCAGCCCCGGCCGCCGACGGACGCCCGCGAACGCTCGCGCCACCGTGCCGGTCCACCCCTCGTCGCCGTCGTCGTCCTCCTCGCCGGCGGGGCGATCCGACGTGACCGACGACTCCCCGCTCATCGCCGCCGCACCGTGAGCGGCGAGCGGACGGACAGTTCGTACGCACTCCGGCGGTATTCCACGAGCAGCCACCAGGGGGCGACGACGAGCAGAACGAGGGCGGCGAGCACCTTGGGAACCCCCATCCACGGCGGCAGCACGTACGCGACGGCGTTCACGAGTGAGGGTGGTGCCGCCGCAGCGACCCGGGAGACGGCGTCGCCCTCGCCGCGTGCGGCGGGCGGTTCCTGGGAAGCGAGCCCCAGCGACGCGGCGCTTTCCCCGCCCGCGCTCTCGTCGCCCGTCCCGAGCCGTTCGGACTCGTACGGGAAGCCGACGTCCGCGCTCCAGACGACCTCGCCCGACCGGTCCACCTCGAGGACGCGGTCGCCGTTCGAGTCGGTGACGAGCGTGTGGCCGTTCGGCAGCCTGTCGGCGTCGCGGGGCCACGTGAGTCGCTGGTCGGCCCACACCCACGACCGCTCCCACTCGCCGTCGACGCGCTGGTACTCGACGACCCGCCCGTGCTCGGAGTCGGCGACCAGGACCGCGGGGCCGCCCCGCTCGGCGGGGATGAAGTCGGGGTTGTGCTGCTCGTACAGGACGTCGTGGTCGTCGTCGCTCCCGAGCGTCCACTCGTCCAGCAGGCCGCGCTCGAAGCCGACGAAGACGACCTGGTCGTGGTTCCGCAGGCTCACCATGGCCGCCTCCCTGCCGTCGATCTCGACGAGTTCGACGTCGTTGAGGTGGGTCCAGTCGTCGGGGTACGGGCCGCCGCTCTCGGGGTCGAACTCGCTCTGTGCGTCCCACTCCCACTCGACGAGCCCCGTCGTCGTGTTGACGACGTAGACGCGGTCGCGGAAGATGTCGGCGACCAGCAGGCGCTCGTCGTCGACGCGGTCGACGTCGTGCCAGCGCGTCGAATGCTTGCCCGGCGTGATGCGGCTGTACACGTCGGTCACCTCGCCGGTGGTGAGGTTCACCCGCTCCACGCCGTTCCGGGTACACACCGTCTCCGCGCCACACTCGTCGGCGTCGAGGTGGTCGGCGTACACGTACTCGACGGTGGCGTTCGTCCCCTCGAACGGGTCGACGTCCCAGTAGCGCGTGTGGTCGTCGTCGTAGTAGTAGACGCTGCCGTCGGGGGCGAACGCGACGAGTTCCGCGAGTCGCCTGGGCCCCGACCCCTCGTCGCTCACGAACGCCGTCGAGTCCGTGGCGACGACGGTGATCGCGTCCCGCTCCCCGACCACCTGGCCGGCGTCGCCCGAGCGGAACGCCCGCTCGACGGCGGGGTCGCCCCTGACGCCCTCGCCGGTCAACTGGGCCGTCGCGTAGCCGCCGACGAGCACGGCCGCGGCCAGCACGGTGAGCGCCGCCAGTGTCACCCGCCGCGGGGTCCCGCTGTTCACGTGTTCATCAATCGCCAACCGCGGGAAAAACGCTTGTGCCTGCTCGGACGATCGACGGCTCCCCCGATTCCGGGCAGACGCGTCGGAACCGCCGAAACCGGCCCCGACGACGGCTCGACGGCCGGTCACGAAGCCGTCACGATCGTGTCGACATCGGGCCGGTATCGCCGGGTCGCGGAACGATTAAACGGCTCTGCGGCGTAGTGTGTGGGGAGCCGATGACACCTGCCCTCCCAGTCGCGACGCGCCGTCGGACGCTCGCCGCGCTCGCGGCGACCGCCGGAACCGCGGCGACGGGCGGCTGTCTCGACCGGATCCGCAGCGTCGCCGGCCGGGATTCTAGCGACCGGGTCGCGGTCGACATCAAAGCAGCGCCCGCGGACGCCGATCCGGTCGGGATCCAGATCGCCCGGACGCTCGCCGAGAACCTCCGGACCGTCGGCGTCGGCGCTCGCGTGACGCCGGTCGCCGTCGAGGAACTCCACCGGCAGGTGCTCATCAACAACGAGTTCGACCTCTACGTCGGGCGCTATCCCGCCTCGACGCTCATCGACCCCGACGAGCTCTACCCGATGATCCACTCGAAGTTCACGAGCGAGCCGGGGTGGCAAAACCCCTTCGGCTGTACCGACCTCGCGCTCGATGAACTGCTCGACAGACAGCGGATGACGTCCGGCCAGCGACGGCGCGACGCGGTGATGGAGCTCCAGCGCACGATCGCCGAGATCCTCCCGTTCTCGACGCTCGCGTTCCCCGACGAACTCTCGGCGGTTCGCCTCGGCGAGTACGAGGGGTGGCTCGGCGCGACCGACGGCTTCGACACGCCGCTGGGGCTGCTGGGGCTCGACCGGACGGCGACCGACGGGACCGACCCCGCCGGGGACGACGGTGCCGGGCCGGGCGGTCAGGGCGGGACCGCGACGCCGGTCACGACTCCCGACGGGTCGGGAGCGGAGCCGACGAGGCTCGGACTGGCGACGACGGACGGTCGGATCACGGAGAACCGCAACCCGGTCGCCGCCGAGTTCCGCGACACCGGCACGTTCACCGGCCTGCTGTACGACCCGCTCGCCCGCCAGTACGCCGGCGCCGTACGCCCGTGGCTCGCGTCCGAGTGGACCTGGGATGGCGGCGTGAGCGACGACACGGATCGGGCCGGCGGGGCCGGCACGGATCGAGGCGACGAGGCCGAGACGGGGACGGCGGCCGCTGCCGGCACGGACACGAGGACGGAAGCGCCCGTCGGGGAGGGGACGACCGACGCCGACGAGATCGACCCGACGGTGGCGACGGTTCGGCTCCGCGAGGGGCTGACCTGGCACGACGGCGAACCGATCACCGCCGACGACGTGGCGTTCACGTACGCGTTCCTCGCGGACACCTCGATGGGCGGGCTGGACTCGCCGGTTCCCGCGCCGCGGTTCCGCGGCCGGTCCTCGCTCGTCGACTCGGTTACCGCGACGGGTCCGCTGACGGCCGAACTCCGGTTCACCGTCCCCAGCCGAACCGTGGCGGCGCGGGCGCTCACGGTCCCGCTGCTCCCCCAGCACATCTGGACCGAGCGGACCGGGGAGGTCGACGTGCCCGGCTTCGGCACCGACGGCGTCACCGAGGCGCTCGTCTGGATGAACCCCGAACCGGTCGGCAGCGGGCCGCTCTCGTTCGAGCGCGCGAGCGGCGGCGAGTCGGCGCTGTTCACGCGGTTCTCCGACCACTTCCTGGCCAGGGAACGGCCGCCCGCGGACGTTCCGGAGCGGTTCCACGGGAAGCCGGCGTTCGACGAACTGCTCGTGCAGCGAGCGCCCTCCGACTCCACCGCGGTCGAACTCGCGGCCGCGGGCGACGTCGACGCGACCGTCTCACAGCTCGATCCCGCGACGGTGCCACGGATCGGGCGCTCGAACGCGCTCAGGCTGGTCTCGGCCCGCTCGTGGTCGTTCTACCACCTGGGGTTCAACATGCGGCGCTCGCCGCTCACGAACCCGCACTTCAGGCAGGCGGTCGCGGGGCTGCTCGACGCTGGCGCGGTTGCGGCCGAACAGCTCGGCGGGTACGCGCGTCCGGCGGCGACGCCGCTGGCCGGGACCGAGTGGGAGGCGCCCGACCTCCGCTGGGACGCGGAGACCCGCAAGGCGGGGTTCCACGGGGAGGACGGCCAACTGGACGAGACGGCCGCACGACGGGCGTTTCGTGAGGCGGGCTACCGCTACGACGAGGAGGGTCGACTCAGGAGCTGATGAGCGTCCTCGTCTCGGTCCTCGTCCACGTGGTCGCCGTCGTGAGCGCGCTCGTCCTCGCCGGGGTCTTCCTGCTCGCCCGCGGGACGGGCCTCGGCCCCCTCCGACGCGACGGTCGCCGTCGGTTGCGGGAGGTCGGGCCGGCGTTCGTCGCGCTCGGCGTCGTGCTGCTGGTGAACGGACTGCTGCGCGATCAGGTGCCCGCGCTGTCGTGGGTGGTCGGCGTGAACATCACCGGCTCCATCTATGCGCTGGAGGGCGGGTTCGTCCCGTGGCTCCAGTCGTTCGCCACCCCGCTCGGGACGGCGTACTTCTCGTTCGTCTACGTGTACGGCTACGTGTTCGTGCTGGTGTTCCCGCTTCTCGCCTACCTGCTCCACCCGGACCCGAACCAGCTGCGCGAGCTGGCGGTCGCGTACGGCCTGAACTACGTTATCGGGCTGGCCTGTTACACCGTCTTCGTCGCCTACGGCCCGCGCAACCTGCTCGTCGACCAGGTGGAGCCGCTGCTGTACTCGACGTACCCGCAGTACCAGGCGCTCGTGAGCGAAGTGAACACGAACACGAACGTGTTCCCGTCGCTGCACACGTCGCTGGCGCTCACCGCGGCCGCGTTCGCGTTCCAGACGCGGCGAGTGTATCCGGTCTGGGCGGTGCTCGCGCCCGTCCTCGCGGGAAGCATCGTCGTGGCGACGATGTATCTCGGCATCCACTGGGCGACCGACGTCGTCGCAGGGGCGCTGCTGGCGGCCTTCTGCGTGGCCGTCGCGCGCAGTTCCCTGCCGGGAGAGGTCGCCGACCGGGTCCGCGCCACGCGGCTCGGACGGGCCTGGAGCCCCGACCGGTAGCCCCCCGGTCCCGTCCCGGCCGGTCGGACGCGACGGGGATTTCACACTGGCGAACAGGTGGTCGTCGGGCCTCCGTCGACGGGGTGACCACACACCCGCGGACCCGCCGACGGCGATGGTCAGATCACGGGGCGAGTGCCCCCGGCTTCCCTGATGAACGTTCGGCTCCCGCGAGGGCCGACGGTCCGCCGACCATGCTACCCGTAACCAAGCTTCAAGACCCGGGCCGGCCTACTCTCATGACGGAGTTATGGATATCGAAGACATCGCCGTGCCGGAGTTCGTCGAGGTGGCGTCGGACGAACGACTCGGGAAGATCCGCGCGCTCTTCGAGCGGGAGAATCCCAAGGGCATCATCGTGACCGAGGACGGCGAGTATGCGGGTGTCATCGGCGAGCGCGACCTGGTCCGGTCGCGCGTCGACGACGACACCAAGGCCACCGCGCTGATGAAATCGGCCCCCAGGGTGAGCCGCCACGAGGACGTGCGCGAGGTCGCACGGGTCCTCGTCGAGGGGAACGTGAAAGTCGCGCCCGTGTACGAGGGGGAACGGCTGTACGGCATCGTCACCGCGGACGCCATCCTGGAGGCGGTGCTCGAGAACCTCGACGCGCTCGACGTCGAGGACATCTACACGGCCGACGTCGTCTCCATCGGCGAGGACGGGGGCGTCGGACAGGCGATTAACCGTCTCCGCGAGCACGGCATCTCCCGGCTTCCGGTCGTCAACGGCGACGGATCGCTGGCCGGCGTGCTCACCACCCACGACATCGTCGAGTTCGTCGTCCGCGAGGACGACCGCCAGGGACGGGGCGACCGCCGCGGCGACCTCGACCGGATGCTCGACCTGCCGGTGTACGACATGATGTCGAGCCCGGTGCTGACGACGACCCGGGACAGTTCGGTCCGCGAGGCGGTCGAACGGATGCTCGACAACGACGTCAACGGCCTCGTCGTCACTCCGCCGGGCGAGGACGGCCTCGTCGCGGGCGTCGTCACCAAGACCGACGTGCTGCGCGCGCTCACGTTCACCGAGGAGGAGGCGATGGACGTCCAGATCACGAACGTCGACCTGCTCGATACCATCTCGCGCGAGGAGGTCCGCGAGGCCATCGGGCAGGTGTCCGAGAAGTACCAGGAGATGCACGTGATGCACGCGCACGTCCGGTTCCACGAGCACAAGGAGAAGCTCCGCGGCACGCCGCTCATCCAGGCACAGATTCGCCTGCGGACGAGTCACGGGCAGGTCGCCGGCTCGGGCGAGGGGTACGGCGCGGAACACGCGTTCCACGTCGCGCTCGACAAACTGGAGCGGAACGTCCTCGAACTGAAGGGCGTCACCGCCGACGAGCGCTACCGCGGCCAGTTGCTCCGAAAGCTCGGCGACCTCTGAGTCCCCGGGGCGAGCATCCGCCGCCCCGCCGGTCGGCGACGGCGATTCCGACGAGGATCACGGGCCGGCCGCGACGCGTGCCACGTCGGCCTCCGTCACCCCGCCCGCCGGCAGGGTGAGGTCCTCGTCGCCGGCCACCGAAACCACGACCTCCCGTTTTCGCGAACGCAGGTACAATCCAAGCAGCGCCACGCCGCCGAGGAGCACGAGCGCCCCGAGCGTCCGGAGCGCGTCGTCGAGCAGCGCGATGACGCCCATGACGTCGCCCAGCAGCGTTATCGTGCCGCCCATCCCCGTCGCGCCCGCGCCGGCGCTCGAGGGTGCGGCCCCGGCCATCCCGTCCACGGGGACGACCGACCCCGCGGCGAGGAGGACGCCGCCCACGAGCACCGACTTCAGCGCCGGCGAGACGTACGCGCCCCGCCCCGACGCGGAGAGCGAGACGTCCTCGACGTTCGGCCCCTGCACGACCGTCAGCGTCCGGCCGTCGGTCTCGGGCGTGTAGAGCAGCAGGCGATGGCTCGTGCGGACCAGTCGCCCGTCGTCGAGCGGCACGCTCGCTTCCGCGGTCTCGCCGTCGTACAGGAGCGCGTCGAGTTCGGGATCGGGGTCCCGCTCCGCGCGGTCGCCGTCGCTGGTTCGGGGGCCGCTCGCGTCCGACGCGGTCGGCGTGCTCGGAGAAGGACGTCGGTCGTCGGGCGGCTCCAGGTCGGCGGGGGCGTCGACGTCGATCGGCGCCGTCGCGGTATCGGACGCGTCGTCGTCGCCGAACTCGAACCCCCCGGCCATCGGCCTACCGGCCCGCGAGCCGCTCGGCGATGCGGTACGCGCCCTCGGTCGCGGCGAGGTCCGGGTCGTCGGGCGAGACGACGTCGACCTCGCGGTCGATCTCCTCGGAGAGGCGGCGCTCGAACTCCTCGGTCATGCCGGGGATGCAGGCCATCCCGCCGGTGAGCGCGATGTCGTTCGAGAGCGCCAGCTGGTACGGCTTCATGAAGTCGTTGGCGAGCTCCGGGAGGAACTCGTTCGCGACCGCGTCGACGGCCGCGTCGAGGTACCAGTTCAGCGCGTCCTGCACGCTGTCCTCGATGGTGAACTCGTGGGAGCCGCCGCCGGGCTGCTGGACGACGTCCGAGAACGGCTCGAACCCCTCGAAGTCGCCGTGCTCCTCCTTGTACTCGCGGGCGGTCGTGAGGTCGACGTGGACCCGGCCCTGCGTCTCCTCCTCGACGTTCGCCACGATGCGACGGTCGACGTCGTTGCCCGTGATGGAGCCGGTCGAGAACGGGACGAGCTGGTCGCCGCGGCGGTAGGCCGAGGCCTCCAGGTTCGTCGAGCCCATGTTGACCGCGATGAACACCTCGTTCACCGCCTCCACGCCGTCACCGAGCGCGGGAACCGCGCCACAGAGCGACTCGGGGTACGAGCGCATCTGGACCTCCCCGATGGGGGAGGACTCGATGACGTCGGTGAGGTTCTCCAGCCCGGCGTCGTTCTCCATCGTCGGCACGGCGTACACCACCGTGCTGTCGCGGGGGACCTTGTTGGCGTCGACGAGTTCGCGGAAGTAGCGGTCCGCGAGCTCGGCACGCTCGTCGTCCTCCGGGAGCCCGGACCGGAGCATGTACTCCACGCGGTCCGGGTACTCGGCGGCGGCCCGTTCGCCGAACAGTGCGCGCTCCTCGCCCGTGATGGCGTCCTCGTAGGTCGCCAGACAGGTGAGCGAGCGGACCGTCGAGAGGTCGCCGTCCACGTCGGGGTATTTCAGGACCGTTCGGGTCGAGCCGAGCTTGACGCCGACGGCGGTCGGTTCTCCGGATTCGAAGCTGTCGTCGGATGCGTCTGATTCTGCTGCCATGGTTATCGGAGCGCGGCGAGGCGGGCGACGAACAACAGGCTTGTCCGATGGTGACCGGCTCCCACCCGCCGGCTCCCCTCCTCGGGGAACGCTTCCAGGTGGGCGACGAGCGCCTCCTCGGCGTCCGCCCCGAGCCACTCGACCTCGCGGTAGTACGCGAGCGCGTCGCGGGCACCGTCGCGCCCGCCGACGTCGGCGAGGAACCGGATCCAGTCGAGCGCCAGCCGCGCCCCGACCCCCGAGTCCGGCAGACTCGGGAGGTAGGGCTTGCTGGCCCCGCCGGCCGCAGCACGGAGGACGAAGGCGTCCTCGAGCTGTGCGGCCCGGACCCGCGCGTCCGCCCGCACGAGGAAGTCGTCCGGTGTCGTCCACCGGTCCCCACGTCGGCGCTCGCGGGCCGGCGCTTCCGCTCCCGCCAGGGCCCGCAACTCCTCCGGGTCGTAGTCGCTCGGATTGAGCATTGTGTTCGTCCGCACTCCCAGTGCCGCTACCAGCCTCTTTTCGAACCGACATAAAGGGGTTCGCCCCCGCGTATCAGCGGTGAAAACGGCCGCCGCCCGGTCGTCGTCGTGGGACCTACCCGAGCGTGAACTCGACCCGCTCGGTGTCGCTCCCCTGGGTCGTCCGGCCGGTCACGGTCACGTCGCCGATCTCTCCGGTGGAGCCGACGTGGGTGCCGGCACAGGCCGTGCGATCGAACGGCTCCGTTCCGTCGGCGTCGCCACCGCCCCCGATCTCAACGATCCGGAGTTCGGTGATCGAGGACGGGAGCAGGTTGATCCGGGTGCGCTCGACGTCGAGTTCGGCCTCGGCGGCCTCGCGGTCCATCGTGTAGTGGCGGACGGGGAGCGCGTCCGCGACGAGTTCGTTCAGCCGCACCTCAACGTCCGCCAGGTCGGTCTCGGAGAACTTCGGATGCTCGGCGTCGAGCCGCGCGCGGTCGTCGTACAGCTGGTTGCCGACGGTCGGCGCGTCGAACTCCGAAAGCAGCACGGCCGACAGGAGGTGCTGGGCCGTGTGATACCGCATGTGGGCCCCGCGGCGGTCCCAGTCGATCGCGCCCGTGACCGTGGCCCCCTCCTCGGGAACCGGCCCGTCGAGGTGATGGTAGACGGTGTCGCTCTTTCGCACGTCGGTCACCGTCGCCTCCCCGCCGTCGAACCGGAGGGTGCCGGTGTCGTTCGGCTGGCCGCCGCCGGTCGGGTAGAAGTGGGTGCCGTCGAGCACGACTCGCTCGTCGAGCGATCGGTCGACGGTCGCCTCGAACTCGCGGACGGTGCTGTCCGCGAGATACAGTTGTTCGGTCATGGCTGCTGGAAGTGGGGCTCGGGTTATAGCGGTTCTGACGTCGAGGGCGGATTGGGTAATCCACTGCGTGGTCCGGAAGGACCCAGTGGCTATCGGCTCGGTTCGTCGCAGTCGGTCCTGCTTCGGGTATCGTAACGCCCGCCTCGAAAGCCCCCGGCTGGCTCCGCTACGGGAAGACGGTCCTCCTCGCGGTTCGAGAGAGCAAAGCTCTCTCGTCATCACGAAAATCTTCGATTTTCGAACGACTGCGCTCGTCGGCTGCGACTTCCGTTGTCACCCTCGCTTCGCTCGCGTGAGCCTCGCACGAGCGGCCGCACCGAGTCGAGACCCGCGGAGGCTTTCGAGAACGGCTTCACGAGGAACGAACCCACGGAGAACGAGTGTCCGTGGACACGGAACCCCCGAAACCATTAGAGAACTATCATTCCTCCATTCAATCGTCCACCCCCCTCAACACCACCACGGCAGCCGTTTCGCCGTTCGCTGCCACCGCTTTCGTAATTCATCACGGGCCGAAGTACGGGTGTCGTAACGCCTAAGAACGAAACACGCCTCACGTACGCGTAATGAGAACTACGCTCGTTGCTCGCCCGCCGCGGAGCCGGAGGTGTTCCGCGTGGGCGTCGAAATAAAGGGATCGCGCGTCCCGGAGGAGGAGTTCGCGGACATGAAGCGGTTCGTCCGCGAGTACCTCGCCGCCTCCGTCGAGTCGGAGGACGACGGCGGCCGGATGCGCTGGTACCCCTGGCACTCCGCCGAGTACCGCTTCAACCACATCCTCAACGTGGTGTCCATCGCCGAGCGCATCGCCGAGCGCGAGGGAGCCGACACCGACGCCGTCCGCGTCGCGGCGCTGTTCCACGACGTCTCCAAGCTGGAGGCCGACCAGGACGTCCACGCCGAGGAGGGCGCTCGCGTCGCCCGCGAGTACCTGACTAGCCGCGGGGAGTACCCCGACTCGTTCGTCGACGAGGTGTGTGCGGCCGTCACCGCCCACTCGTACCAGGGGCCGCTCTCGGACCTCTCGCTGGAGGCCCAGTGTCTCATCGAGGGCGACCTGCTCGACAAGGTGGGCGCGAACGGCACCGCGCTGATGCTCCTCCGGATGGGCTACGAGGCGCGGACGCACATGGACGCCGCCCAGATGGTCCAGCGCGTGCTCGAACGCGGCGAGGACCACGTCTCCCGCGTCGAGTCCGACACGGCCGAGTCCATCGCGCACGAGCGACTCAAGCGCGTCCGCTGGTTCCGCGAGTGGCTGGAGGACGAGGTCGCCGAGATGGACTGGGACCGCGAGGACGGCGGACGGCCCTGACCGGGCGCGGCGGTCAGCCTCCGTCGCCCGCTTCGACTCACACGGTGTCGAGCACGCCGAGCACCGTCTCCTCGGCCTCCCGTCCCGGGTCGTGTTCGGCACCGTCGCGTTCGGACTCCCGGTGTTCGGCCAGCGTTCGCTCCATCGCCTCCCGCAGCGGCGTCGACTCCCAGCCGAGGGCCGCCAGCTCGTTCGTGTCCAGCACGTGCGGGTAGTCGCGGTAGAGGATGAACTCCGAGGCGGACAGGTCCGCCGTGGAGAGCTCGCGGTCGCTCGCGTGGACGACCTCGCATTCGGTCCCGGCGACGTCCGCGATCAGGTCCACCAGCTCCTCCAGGGTCACGACCCGTCGGTCGCCGACGTTGTACGCCGCGCCCGGCTGACCCCGTTCCGCGACGACACGGAGCGCCGAGGCGACGTCCTCGACGTACGCCCGGTGCCAGAGGTTCTGGCCGTCCCCCGGGACCACCACCCGGTCGTAGCTCATCACGCGGTCGAGCCAGTAGTCCAGCCGCTCGGTGTAGTCGTGGGGACCGTAGACGATGCAGGGCCGAACCGACATCGCGTTCACCCCCTCCGCTGCGGCCCGCTCCACGACCCGGTCGCCCTCGGCCTTCCGCGGGCCGTAGCTGTCCATCGAATCGTCGGTGGCCTGTTCGGGCGTGCAGTCGCACAGGTCGGTGACGCCCTCGCGCTTGGGAATCTCCTCGCTCGCGTACGCGGACCCGGAGGAGATGTAGACGTAGCCGTCCACGTCGGCGAAGATCTCGACGGCAGCCTCCACGTCCGCGGGGTAGTAGGCGACGCAGTCGACCACGATATCGGGCGTCACCGACAGCGCGGCGGCCTTCAGGTCGGTGTCGTCGGTCCGGTCGCCCTCGACGTGGGTCACAGCATCGTCATCCGCAAAGGGGGTCTCGTGGTTCCCGCGGTTGAAGATGGTGACGTCGTAGCCGTTCGCCAGCAGGTCCTCGACGACCTGCCTGCCGATGAATCGCGTCCCGCCGATGACGAGCGCGGAGTCGGTCATACGAGTCGCCTCGGTTGCGGTGGGGAAAACTGCCGCGGTCGGCGGCCCGGTTGCCGGTTACGCCGGCTCCCGACCTCACCCGGCGTCGGATCCATCGGCCGCTCGCTCGGCGAGCGCGTCGAGCACCCGCTCTTCGGTCCCGCGGTCGAGCGCGTCGTCGGGACCGGTCACGCCCGCGTCGACGTGGGCCTCGGCGGTCCGCGCGACCGCCTCGGCCGGCGGGGTCGACTCCCAGCCGAGCGCCGCCAGTTTCCCGGTCGAGACCACGGCGGGCCGCGGCGTGTACAGCGGGAAGTCCGTCGGTTCGACGTCGAACTCGGCCAGTTCGCGCTCGCTCGCGTGGACGACCTCGACGTCCGCGTCGAGCGCGTCGGCGACGAGTTCGAGCGAGCGCTCCAGCGGGAACGTGTTCCGGTCGGCGACGTTGTACGCCTCGCCGGGGTCCCCGCGCTCGGCGACCCGGAGCAGTCCCGCGGCGACGTCCTCGACGTACGCCCGATGGAGCAGCGACCCGCCGTCGCCCGGCACCAGCACGCGGTCGTACTCGGCGACGCGGTTCACCCAGTAGCCGAACCGCTCGGTGTAATCGTGCGGGCCGTACACCAGCATCGGACGGACCGCCATCGCTTCGACGCCCCCCTCGGCGGCCGCGAACACCGCGCGGTCCCCCTCGGCCTTCCGCGGGCCGTACGTCTCGACGGAGTCCTCGTCCTCCTGTCCGGGCTCGCAGGCGTGCAGCGGCGTCTCGCCCTCGCGCATCGGCACGTCGGGCGCGTCGTAGGCGCTGCCCGACGAGACGTAGACGTAGCGGGCGTCGGCGAACACGTCGGTCGCGGCCCGGACCTCGCCCGGGTGCATCGCGTACGTGTCGATCACGACGTCGGGGTCGGCCGCGTCGCGGGCCCGAACGAGGGCCTCGCGGTTCGTGCGGTCGCCCTCGACGTGGCCCACGTCGTTCCCGAACGGGAACTCGTGGGTGCCGCGGCTCAGCGCGGTCACGTCGTACCCCGCCTCGCGGAACCGTTCGACCGCGTGCCGGCCGATGAACCGCGTGCCGCCCACGAACAGCGCGCTGCCGTGCTGGCTGTCACTCGCCATGGGACGTCCTCGTCCGAGACGGGCAAGTACGTGCGGGTCGCGGAACGCGCGTGAGAACGGATCGTCGGTCCGGACTCCCGGGGTCGTCGTCGCTCAGACGATCTGGCCCCAGTACGGCTCGACGAGGAAGAAGAACGCCTGGAAGCCGGCGTACAGCACGACGAGCGCGGAGGCGAAGATGGCGCCCTTGGGCGATTCGATCTCCATGCCGTTGCGCGCCTCGACGCGCCGGGCCTCGAACTCGAAGAAGTCCGAGATGAACAGGCCGACGACGAGCGTGGCGAGCACGAGCCCGCCGTGGGGCTGTACGACCGTCATGGCGAACGCGAGCAGGATCAGCGCGAAGTTTGCCACCTCGTGGGGGATGTACCGCGAGATGGCCTCGTCGTCGTCGCCCTCCTCGGCCTGTCGGGCGTAGGCACGCTGGGCGAGGTACCGGGTCAGGAGGTTCACCAGCACCACCACGAAGATGACGGCCGGCAGAACTCCCGCGACGGCTTCCAGCGCCCCGACCGGGACGAGGAACTGCAGCGGTAGCGGTTGCATACGGAGTAGTGTGGACACGACTCATTAGAAGGTTTCCAATCGGGGCGCCGTGGCGCCGCGTCGGTTCCGGGCGGTTCGCCGGAAGCGGGTCGCCGCCCCGGAGTCGGGGGCCCGGCTACCCGGAGGACGCCACCTTGGGTACCCGGAGCAGGTCGACGCTCCCGTCAGGCACCACCTCGACCGGCGTCCGGACCGGGACCGACGCGACCACCGAGCCGTCGACCACGAGGTCGATGGCGCTGTCGTCGCGCTCGACCACCAGCCCCACGTCGTCGTCGAGAACCCACGTGTCCGGGTTCGTCTCGAACGCCGAGACGGGGACGACGCTCAGGCCCGCGCCGGGTCCCAGCACCGGCCCGCCCGCGGCCCGCGCATAGCCCGACGACCCGGCGGGCGTGGCGACGACGACCCCGTCCGCGCGGAAGCGGTCGATCTCGTCGCCGCCGGCGCGGACGGAGTACTCCGAGATGTGTGCCGGTCCGTCGGTCATCAGCGAGACGTCGAGCAGCCCGCGCGCGACGCGCTCTCCGCCGACCGCGACCGAGAGTACGTCGTGGGAGGTTCTCCGAACGCTTCCGGCCTCGAGCGCGTCGAGGGCCCGCCCGACCTCGCGTGACGACACTGAGTGGAGCCCTCCGTCGGCGCCGACCGCGAGGAGTGGGACCGCCGGCTCCGAGAGCGCGGCGTCCACGAGCGCCGCCTCGCCGAGCGTCACCAGCGCGTCCGCCTCGGCGGCCGGGACGACCGCCCCGCCGACCGCCTCGACGGCGTCGCGGACCGTCCCGTCGTCCCCGGCGAGCGCGACCGCGAGTTCGCTCATCGTGGGACGATTCGCGGGCCGGGACTTAATCGGCGTGGGTCCGATTCTGCCGTCGGTTTCGTTCGCGAGTGGAGCCGGTGGCGTAGTGTTCGTTCGGCTCCCGCTGGTGACGACCGCGGAAGTCCCCGCGGCTCTCGGCCTACGGAAGACGTTCCTGCTCGCTTCGCTGTGCGGGCTGCGACTTCCGAGCTCTCGTTCGCGTTCGCTCACGGGACTCCCGCGGACCGCGCTGCGCTCCTCGTCGCTCGCTTCACTCGCTCCTGCGGTGCTTGCGGGTCCAGGGTTCCCCGAGCTACTGGAGAGCACGCTCTCCCGAGTTCACGGGTGTTTGAGCCCATGAAAGCCGAGGCCCCTTCCATTCCCACCCGTGGCGGTCGGTCGGTGGTCGTCGCAGGGTGGACGGACGGGACACGTCGCCTGAGGGATGAGCCGGCGATCGTCGCCGAGGGAACGGCCGGAAAAGGCCGCAGTCGCGGTCGTTCGGTCGCTACTCCGCCAGGTTTCCGTCCTCGTCGTACGGCCAGTCGCCGGTCACCTTCATGCCCTCCGCGAGGTCCTGGGCCTCGACGGCGGCGGCGATGTCGGCGGGGTCCTGCCGGGCGACGGCGGTGTCCCCGTCGGCGAGGTCCGCGACGAGCCCAGCGAGGAGGACGGCCTGCTCGCGGAGGTTCCGCACCTCCAGCTTCTCGAGCGTGTCCGCGAACGTGTGACCCCAGCCGCGGCCCCTGCCCTCGGTCTTGCCGGAAACCATGTAGCCCGGAACGCCGGCCTGCACGAACGGCCAGTGGTCGCTGTGGGGGTTCTGCTCGGGAATCGTCGCGACCGGGTGGTCGAAGCGTTCGCCGACGCGCTCGGCGGCCGCCGTCAGGTCGTCGAACCCGTGCGTGTGGAGCTTCAGCGTCCGGCCGAACACGTTCGAGTCGACGTTGACGATCGCTTTCACCCGGTCGTGGTCCGTGCGCTCGGCCTCGACCGAGGAACCGACCAGCCCGACCTCCTCGGCCCCGAAGGCGACGAAGCGAACCCGCGTGTCGAGCGCGTCCTCATTCCGCGCGAGCGCGTGTGCAACCTCGACGATCGAGGCGGTTCCGGCGCCGTTGTCCATCGCGCCCTCGGCGATGTCGTGGGCGTCCGCGTGGGAGGTCACGAGCAGTTCCTCGTCGGTTCCGCCGGCATCGCCGGCTCCTCCGCGGGCCGGGCCGCGCGGCCCCAGTTCGGCCATCGCGTTCCCACTCGTGGCCGCCGGCGTCTCGCAGTCGACCGTCACCGTGACCGCCTCGCCCGCCGCGCGCCGTTCGAGCCGCGCGCCGACCTCCGCGGAGACGCCGACCGCCGGGACGTCACCGATCGGCGCGTCCGCGGTCCCGACCGAGCCGGTCGGCGGGAGACAGCCCTCGACGTGGTTCCGGAAGAGGAAGCCGGCCGCGCCGTTCGTCACGGCCAAGTAGTACTTCTCGCGACGGTGGATGAAGCGCTCGTAGTGGTCCGGCACGGTCGAGGAGACCATGACGAGTTTTCCCTCGACGTCGGTCGATTCGAAGTCGTCGGGGAGGCCGTAGCCGAGGTCGACGAGTTCGCCCGTCGCCTCGCCCGGCGGCGAGCGCGGGAGCGCGATGCAGTCCTCGTCGCCGCCGGGCGCGTCGATGCCGGCGTCGCCGCGCACCCAACCCTGCAGGTCGAACTCCTCGATCCGCGCGTCACGACAGCCAGCGTCGGCGAGGGCGTTCCGAACGCGTTCGAGCGCAGCGCGCTCGCCGGACTGTCCGGCCATCCGGTTGCCAAGATCCACCAGGTCCTCGAGCAGGTCCCAGCCCGCGTCGCTGGTGAACGTCTCGCCGATCCACGCCGGCCGCTCCGAGAGATCAGTCATCGACCGGGAGTCCGTCTCGCGGGAGAAAGCGTTTCGGGAGGCGGCCCCGCTGTCCGCGTCGCCAGTTCGTCTCGACTCGTCAGTCCGCGCCTCGCACGTCGGTTCCTCCCCTCGCCCGTCAGTTCGTCGTTACCCCATGTACGAGACGCGGGCGAACTCGTAGCCGTACACCCAGTTCAGGAGGAAGTACGTCACGACCCCGAGCACCAGCGAGAGGATCCAGGCCGTCGCCGCGACCCGACCGACCCGGGCGTGGGGCGTCCGCCGGAGTTCCGCGGGCGTGTGCGTGGCCCCGAGCGTGATGGCGTACAGCACCACCGGGACCGACACCACCGAGAGGAGGATGTGGACCGCGAGCATGAGCAGGTAGCCGAGTTCGACCGCGCCCGCGAACTGCCCGAGGAACATCCCCGACTCGACGACGATGCGCTTCTCGCCCGGCCCGCCGCCGACCTTCGAGAGGTACATGACGAGAAACAGCATGATGAGCCCGAACGACGCCGACATCGCGGCCGCGTGCTTGCGAACCTCCCCCTCGCGGATCCACTTCCAGCCCAGCACCAGCAGCACGGTCGTCACCGTGTTCACCGCGGCGATGGCGTGGCTGAGGACGTTCACCTCGGCCTCGGTGAGCGAGGGGAACACCGACTGCGGGACGACCCCCGCGAACGTGCCGATGACCAGCCCGTACCCCACGACCGACACCGCGGCGACGAACGCGCGCGGATGGGACTTGACCGCCCCCCTGATCCCATCCACGTCGGTAGTTGCCATGGCCGGCCGTACGGGGTGGGGTCCCTTTCCTCTTCGGTTCTCGCCTCGGCGTGACCCGGCCGGACCCGCCGCCGTACCGGAGACGATTTCCGGTATCCGCCCCGTTCACCGCCTCCCCGGACGATTCGATCCCGTGATCGCCGAGTCGTCGCGCCGCGCGGTCGACCGCGCCCTCGACTCGCTCCGCGAGCGCTTCGACGAGGTCCCGGTCGTCGAGGAGACGTGGCGGGTCGACGCCGAGACGTACGGACGAACCAGGGAGCGTGCCGAGGCCGGGACGGTCGGCGGCGCGGGCGCGTGGGTCCGACGTGGGGACGGCGCGGCGCTGATGGTCCGGGAGGTGGGGAGCGACGGCTGGTCCGAACCGGCCGGCAAGCAGGAACCGGGCGAGCCGCTCGCCGAGACGGCGGTACGGGAGACGCGCGAGGAGACCGGCATCGACTGTCGACCGGTCGGCGTCGTCCGCGCCGCGGTCGCCGTCCACGAACACGCCGACCGACCACCCATCACCCGCCTCGTCGTCGTGTTCGACGCGCGCTACGAGGGCGGCGACGTCCGGCCGGAGCCGGGCGAGATCGCCGAGGCACGCTGGGTCGACGAGCAGCCGAACGCCGTCCGCTACCCCGCAGTCAGGGAGTTCCCGCTGTAGGGTTCCGGTGAGGTCTTTCCGGTGAGGTCTTCCCGCGGGAGGGTGCCCCTCACCGCGGCGAAAAGCCTACGTCAACGCTCGCGCGAGGGTTCCCCGTGTCGCTCCGCCGACCCCGTCACCGTCGCTCCCCGACCCGCGCTCGATGAGCCCGGTCGAGGCACTGAGCGCGTGGCTGCTCTCCTGGTGGGAGCTCTGGGCGATCGTCGTCGCCGGCGTCCTCGGAACCGGCCTGGCACCCCTCGTCGTCGGCCGGACGGAGTCCACCACCCCTCTCGCGTCGGGGCTCGCCGAGTCGGTCGCCGCCGCCGGCGTCCCGGCCGAGCGGGTTCGGGTGCTGGCTGGCGACCGCGGCCCGGTCGCGTTCGCCGCCGGCTTCTCGCCCGGCCACGGCCGGGTGTTCGTCTCGGAACGGCTCGTCGCAGACCTGTCGCCCGACCAGGTCGCCGCGGTCGTCCGTCACGAGTACGGCCACCTGGCGCGACGTCACGTCCCGCTGCGGATCGCCGTCCCCGTCGCGTTCGCGGTCACCTGGGCCGTCGGCGCGACGGTCGCGCCCGTCCCCGGCTTCCTCGTCGGGGCCGCGCTCGTCCTGCCTGCCGCGTACTTCACGGTTCGCGTCTCGCGCTGGAGCGAACGCGACGCGGACCGCTTCGCCGCCGCCCGTGCCGACGGCGGGGCCCTGGCCGCGGCGCTCGACTCGCTCGCCTCGGCCGGCCACGTCGCCGAGGGCGGTCGGCTCTCCCGGCACCCGCCGCTGTCGACCCGGGTCACGCGGCTCGAAGAGCGCGCGGAGAGGTCGGAACTGTCGCCGCGTGACCCGACCCGGGACTCCGTCGAGGAGCCGCGTGCGACCGACGATTGATTCGGCGAGTCGCCGACGGGTTCGCGGCCTCAGATGACGCCCGTGAACGACGCCACCTCGCGCGCGGCGTTCTCGTTGATCCCGCCCGCGAGGATGGTGTAGCGGTCGCGGATCTCGTGTGCCGTGGTGAGCGCCTCGATGACCGTCTCCCCGTCGACGCCGAGTTCGTCCGCGGTGGTCGGCGCGCCGATGGCCCGGAGCGCGTCCCGGATGTCCCGCCAGGAGCCGTTCTCGCCGGTGTGGAGGAACTCCGTCATGATCGAGCCGACGCCGACCTGGTGGCCGTGGAGCGCCGCGCCGGGCGCGATCCGGTCGAGCTGGTGGGAAAAGAGGTGTTCCGACCCCGAGGCGGGGCGGGAGGAACCGGCGATCGACATCGCCACGCCCGAGGAGACGAGCGCCTTGGAGACGACCCAGGCCGACTCCTCGAGCCCGCGCTTGATCGAGCCGGCGTTGCCCACGAGCATCTCGGCGGTCATCTCCGAGAGCGCGCCGGCGTACTCCGAGTACTCGACGTTCCGGAGCCGCCGGGCGAGCCGCCAGTCCTTCACCGCCGTGTAGTTCGAGATGATGTCCGCACAGCCCGCAGTCGTAAGCTCCCAGGGCGCGTTCGCCATCAGTTCGGTGTCGGCGATGACCGCGAGCGGCGGGTCGGCCGCGACCGAGTGGCGGGTGTCCTCGTCGGGGATCGAGGAGCGGCCCGAGACGATGCCGTCGTGACTCGCGGCCGTCGGCACCGAGACGAAGCCGAGATCGAGTTCGTCGGCGGCCATCTTCGCGATGTCGATGGGCTTGCCGCCGCCGAGCGCGACGAGGAACGTCGCGTCCGCGGCCTCGGCGGCCTCGATGACCTCGCCGACCGCCGAGAAGCTGGCGTCGCTCACGGTCGTCGTCGCCACGTCGTCGAACTGCGCCCGAACCCGGTCGCCGGCGATGTCCTCCGGCGAGGGGCTCGTCACCAGCAGGGGGCGCCCGGCGACGGACAGCTCCGCGACGGCCGCGCCAACCTGGTCCACGACGCCGTGGCCGATGAGCACGTTCCGCGGGAGCTTGATCCACTTCGATTTCCCGAACATACCGGCCACCTCGCAATGCCGGGCCAAAGGGTTTCCCGTCCCGTAACGTCGATGGACCTCGGTGACGGTGCCGGTTTCCGGCCGCCAAACTGTCCCCACGTGTACGCTGACGCCGGGACGCCGGCGTCGGCGCGCGGCGGCCGCCCCTCGTGGGCGGCCAACCCGCGCGAGGGATGAGTGAGGGGAGCGACCGAAGGGAGCGAGCCGAGCGAATCGGCTGCTCACGCGAGCGAAGCGAGGGCGAGTTCCGAGGAGCGTGCTCCGAGGGAAGGGAGGCGTGTGGACCGCCGTTTGCGGCGCGGCGGGCGGGACTCTCGCGGTCTGCACCAGGATTCTGACGGGGACGTGCGCAAACGCGAACACGACGAAAATCACCGACCGACCCATATTTACCCCCGCCGGCCCGACACCCGCCCGAATGGACGACCCGGTGCTTCTCACGGGCGCGGGCGGCCGCGTCGGGCAGGCCATCCTCGCGGGCATCGGTACCGCCTACGACTGGCGGCTGCTCGACCGGGAACCCCTGAGCGAGGACGCCCTCCCGGCCGGCGTGAGCGAGGAGGACGTCATCGTCGCGGACGTGACCGACGAGGCCGCGATCCGCGAGGCCGTCGCGGGCATCGGGGCCGTCGTCCACCTCGCCGGGGACCCGCGGCCGAACGCGCCGTGGGACTCCGTGCTCCGGAACAACATCGACGGGACGTACAACGTGTTCGCGGCGGCGGCCGACGTCGGCGTCGGGACGGTCGCGTTCGCCTCCTCGAACCACGCGGTCGGGGCCTACGAGACCGACGACCGGACGCCGGACATGTACCGCAAGGCCGACGAGTTCAGGCTCGACGGGGACGAACTTCCCAGACCCTCGAACCTCTACGGCGTCTCCAAGGCGGCCGGGGAGACGCTCGGCCGCTACTACCACGACCACCACGACCTCTCGGTCGCGTGCGTCCGGATCGGCAACCTCACCCGGGAGCACCCGCCCAAGGAGTACGAGCGCGGCCAGGCGATGTGGCTCTCACACCGCGACTGCGCGCACCTGTTCGACCGCTGTCTCGCCGCCGACTACGGCTACGAGATCGTCTACGGCATCTCCGACAACGACCGCAAGTACTACTCCATCGAGCGCGCCCGCGAGGTGCTGGGCTACGACCCGCAGGACAACTCCGCCGAGTTCACCTTCGGGGGCGAGCCGAAGGACGAAGAGATGATCGAGGAGTAAAGCGACGGGTCGGATTCATCGGCCCTCGGGCGCCCCGCCGGAGACGGGGCTGACCGGCCCGCGGTCCGGGCGCCGATGGGACCGACGGTTACCCTCCCGTCGGTACGCGTGGGCCCGTCGGGTCGTCGTCCTCGTCCGGGTCGCCGCGGTTGAGGATGGCGTCGCGGACGCGCTCGAACGCCGACCTGTCCGTGCGAACGACGTGGTGGTGCATCCGTACTCCCATGTTACCGTCTGACACACTTGGCTCTTGTGGGGAACGGTTCGGGGACCGGTTTCGAGGAGATCAGCGACGGTCGAGCCGGGGTTCGGCGGTTCGTCACCCGTCGACGTCGCGTTCCTCGAACAGTCCCGCGACGTCGGTCGCCTCGCGCCGCTTCCGCGCCACGTGTCGCTCCAGTCGGTCGAAGACGAACGCGCGCGTCGGCTCGCCCGCGAGGAAGTCGTACACCATCGCGGCGAACCGCGACCGTCCGGTTCCCTGCTCCTCCCGGGCGAACGCCACCGCGTCGGCGACGACCTCCCCGTCGAAGCCGTGCTCCTCGGCCAGCACCTCGGCGGCGATGGTCGCCGCCTCGAACCCGAGGTCGGTCGCCGCAAGGACGTCGCCCTCGTGTGTCAACATCGGCGGTCGAGCGCGTTCGACGCGCTCCGGGTCCCGTTCGAGCGCCCGCAGGTAGCGGCTCACGGTGTCGATGTCGATCCCTCGATACTGGGCCGGGAGCCCCTCGAGATACTCGCGGGCGCTCCCGGCGAGGCCGACCGCTCCGCTCCAGTTTCGCCCCCGGGCGTGGTGGACCGCGGCGGTCGACTGGATGAGCCCGTGGAGCAGCCGCTCGTCGTCGGTCCCGGATTCGAGCGGCAGCCAGGCCGCCTCCCACGGGTCGTGGGCGGCGTGGAACTCGCCGGCGTCGTACAGCGCGACGCCGGCCCTGAGCGCGGCGCGGAACTCGGTCACTGACGGCGATTGGTGGCCGACCGGTAAAGGCGTGTCCGCCGGGCGCGATGCTCGGGAATCGAACTCGTGGCTGCCACACGTCGCGTCGAAGCGACGCGGCCGACTCGCTACGCTCGTCGCCGTTGTGCCGCGAAAACGTCCCGACGGAGATTTGAACTCCGGTCACTGGCTCCGCAAGCCAATAGGATGGTCCACTACCCTACCGGGACTCATGCAAGTGTACTCCCGAGTCACGTAAGACTGTTACGATACGGCGGCCGCGCCCTCCCCGAGACTCAAAGGCCCGTTTGTGCCTACGGCGTCGTTTTCCCCCCGGCGAGCCACCGCACGGGTATGGACAGGCGAGCCCTCCTCTCGGGACTGGCTGGGACGACCCTGCTTGACGCCACGGGTGGCTGTCTCGGTGGCGGCGGCGGCCCGGGCGACGACGACGGCGATGCAGACGAACCGGCGGACGGCGACGACGAACCGACGGATACCACCAGCACCGACGGTCCCGGGGGCGACGACACGGACGCGGAAACCGGGACGTCGGCCCCCGCGTCGGGGATCTCGAATCGGCGGTTCGAACGGACCGGCGACTGCCCCGTCGAGCGGGCGGGTACTGCCGAGGTAACCTTCGGCGCGGACGCGGTGACCGCGACCGGCTGCATCACCGGGAACAACGGCTGCAAGCGGGCCGCGCTGGCGGGGACGACGTACGACGACGCGTCCGACACGCTGACTATCGTGGTGACGACGACCACGGGCGAGGAGACGCCGGCTGCCTGCACCCAGCAGCTCGTCCGCCGGGCCTACGAGGCGACGGTGTCGTTCGCCGGCGACCTCCCGGACCGCGTCAGCGTCGTCCACGAGTCGATGGGCGAACGGACCGAGGCCGCCACCGCCTCGCGCGCGTGACCGGCGGGGACGCGGTCGGCCGGCGGGGACGTCCTCGACCAGCCGGAACGTCCTCGGCCGGCGGAGGTTTTTGACCGAAGCCGCGAGCATCTCCGTCCATGCCAGCGTCCCACCCGAATCGTCGGATACCCGGATCGACCCCGACGAGGCCGACGTCGAAACCGCCGGATTGCGCGGCGAAACCGTCCGAACGACAACCCTTAAGCGACGGCTCCGCCCACACCGGAACAGAACCATGGGCGTAATCGAGGACGTCTACGAGGACGTGGAGACCGACGTCCCGTTCGAGGAGTTCGAGGCCGCCGTCGAGGAGAAGGTCGAGGACATGGGCGGGCTCGCCGACGAGGAGACGGCGGCGATGCTCATCGCCCACGAACTCCGCGACGACGAGGTGAACTCGGTCGCCGACATCGAGCCGGGGATGGACGACGTGAAGTTCCTCGCCAAGGTGATGACGGTCGGCGAGGTGCGGACGTTCGAGCGGGACGGCGAGGACGAGGACGGCAACGTGCTCAACGTCGAGGTGGCCGACGAGTCGGGTCGCATCACGATCTCGATGTGGGACGGCATGGCCGTCGACGCCGCCGAGACGCTGAACGCCGGCGACGTACTGCGGATCATGGGCCGCCCGAAGGAGGGGTACAACGGCCTCGAGGTCGCCGTCGACAAGGCCGAACCGGACGATGACGCGGAGGTCGACGTCGAGGCGACCGACAGCTACCGCGTCGAGGACCTGGCGATGGGTACCTCGGACGTGAACCTCCTCGGGAAGGTGCTCGACACGGACACGATCAGGACGTTCGACCGCGACGACGGCACCGAGGGCCGCGTCTCGAACGTCACGCTCGGCGACGAGACCGGCCGCATCCGGGTCACGCTGTGGGACGACCAGGCCGACCGCGCGACCGAGCTGGAGCCGAACACGACCGTCGAGGTCGTCGACGGTTACGTGAAGGAGCGCGACGGCTCGCTCGAACTCCACGTCGGCGACCGCGGGGCGATCGAGGCGGTCGACGAGGACGTCGAGTACGTCCCGGAGACGACCGACATCGCCGCGCTGGAACTCGGCGAGACGGTCGACATCGCCGGCGGCGTCATCGAGACGGACGAGAAGCGCACGTTCGACCGCGACGACGGCTCGGAGGGGCAGGTCCGGAACGTCCGGGTCAAGGACGGGACGGGCGAGATCCGCGTCGCGCTCTGGGGCGAGAAGGCGGACAAGGAGATCGACCTCGCGGACCGGGTCGTCTTCACGGACGTCGAGATCCAGGACGGCTGGCAGGACGACCTCGAGGCCTCGGCCGGCTGGCGCTCGACCGTCTCGGTGCTGGAGGGCGACGCGCCGACCGGCTCCGCGGGCGGAGCGGGCGGGAGCGCGGACGCCGCCGCGGCCGACCGCGAGGCGGGGCAGGGCGGCCTCTCCTCGTTCGGCGACGGCGCGTCGGACTCGGCCGGCGAGGCCGGT
Source organism: Halobaculum sp. XH14 (assembly GCF_032116555.1). Classification (NCBI taxonomy): domain Archaea; kingdom Methanobacteriati; phylum Methanobacteriota; class Halobacteria; order Halobacteriales; family Haloferacaceae; genus Halorarum; species Halorarum halobium. Next base: position 2,316,230 of record NZ_CP134949.1, on the reverse strand, counting down.
GCGACCGCGGACGCCGACGGCGGGAGCGGCGACGAGGGCGGCGTCGTGGAGTTCACCGGCACGGTCGTCCAGGCCGGCGACCCGGTCATCCTCGACGACGGCACCGAGACCCGCAGCGTCGAGACCGGCGCGAACCTGCGGCTGGGCGAGGAGGTGACCGTCCGGGGGATGGAGCAAGGCGGTTCCATCGACGCCGAGGACGTGTTCTGAGTTTCCGGCGGGTTTTCTGCGGTGTCGTCCCCGTTTCGATGGCTCAGTGTGTACCGGCCGTCGGGCAGCGGACGATTCGGCAATCAAGCAGCGAACCACTATCCCTAGCTCACCTGAAACCGCACCGCACCACGCCCTCCCCAGCCGATTCGCTCGGCTTTGGCGCGCCACAGGGGCGCGCCGACTCGCTCATCCCTCGCGCGCGTCGACTCACCCCACGAGGGGGTTCGCGTCACGCGCGCCGACCGCCAGTAAACGCGACCACACCCCTGCTGCCGACGTACCCGCCGGTTGGACTGACGGACGTCCCGGCGGACTACCCACGGCGGCGCGAGCGGTAGTCGGGCCCGCGACGTTCGACCGAGTTCCCGCCGGGTGGGACTGAAAGGGGCCGCGGGGGCTTTCGCGGTCTGCACCACAGTAGTTCACGACGAACCGGACAGCCGAAATCGACAACACCCCGTGATCAACGAACGACGCAGTTCCGACGAGAGCCTGAATCACGGCAACGGAAAGCGTTATACAGGACAGAACCCGGCGTATGTGTATGAGTGTCGAGCTTCCGTTCGCACCCGTGGACGAGGTCATCCGCCGGAACGCGGGCGACCTCCGGGTGAGCGCCGACGCCGCCGAGGAACTCGCCCGGCGCATCCAGACCCGCGGAGCGGAACTCGCAACCGACGCCGCGGAACTCGCCCACGAGGACGGGCGCAAGACCCTGATGCCCGCCGACTTCGGCGTGGAACGACTCGTCGCCCGCGAGGAGCTCACCCTCCCCATCGCGCCCGTCGACCGCATCGCGCGCCTCGACATCGACGACTCGTTCCGCGTCTCGATGGACGCCCGGGTCGCGCTCGCGGACATCCTCGAGGACTACGCCGACAACGTCGCCAGGGCGGCGACGATTCTGGCACACCACGCGAACCGGCGGACCGTACAGGCCGAGGACATCGAGACGTACTTCGCCCTCTTCGAGTAGATGCGCTTCGGCTACAGCGAGACCTGTCTCGACCACGACACCGGCGACCGACACCCGGAGAACCCGGACCGCCTCCGGGCCATCCGCGAGGGCCTGAAGCGCAAGCACGGCATCGAGTACGTCGAGGGCGACCCCGCCTCGCGGGAGGCGGTCGCGGCGGTCCACGACGACGACTACGTCGACGAGGTCGAGTCGTTCTGCGAGTCCGGCGGGGGCAACTGGGACCCCGACACCGTGGCGAGCGACGGAACCTGGGCGGCCGCGCTCGCGGCCGCCGGGCAGGCCGAGTGGGCCGCCGAGCAGGCACTCGCCGGCGAGGGCGGACGGAACACGCCGTTCGCGCTCGGCCGGCCGCCGGGCCACCACGCCGTCGAGGACGACGCGATGGGCTTTTGCTTCGTGAACAACGCCGCGGTCGCGGCACAGTCGGCGATCGACGCCGGCGATGCCGAGCGGGTCGCCATCTTCGACTGGGACGTCCATCACGGCAACGGCACACAGGACATCTTCTACGAGCGCGGCGACGTGTTCTACGCCTCGATCCACGAGGAGGGGCTCTACCCGGGCACCGGCGACGCCGCCGAGACCGGACGTGGCGACGGCGCGGACACCACCCTCAACGCCTCCCTCGGTGCGGGCGCGGGCGACGCGGACTACCTCGCGGTCGTCGAGCGCACAGTCAATCCAGCTATCGAGCGGTTCGACCCAGACCTGCTGCTCGTGAGCGCCGGCTTCGACGCCCACCGCCACGACCCAATCTCGCGGATGCGCGTCTCGACCGAGGGGTACGCGCTCATGACCGACCGCATGCGCGCGCTCGCCGAGCGAACCGGGGCCGGCCTGGCGTTCGTGCTGGAGGGCGGCTACGGGCTCGACACGCTCTCGGCGGGCGTCGCCGTCGTCCACGAGACGTTCGACGGTCGGCCGCCGATCGACCCCGACGGGGAGCCGGCGGACGCGACCGAACCCGTCATCGAGGACCTCCGGTCCCGATTCGACCTCTAGATCGTCGGCGCGAAGTACGCCCGCAGGTCGTCGCCGAACTCCTCCGCCAGCGTGGCCACCGCCTCCCCCGCGAGCACGTCGTACCCCCCGCGGAGCGCCGACTCGACGCGGGTGCCGAGCGCGGCGTCGAACAGCCGGTCGGACTCCAGCAGCGCGACGGCGTCCGGCTCCTCGCGCTCGCGCTCGACCACGTACCGGCCGTCCTCCACGAACGGGCCGTACGCGTCGGTCCCGGCGTACTTGTCGAAGAACCCCTCCGCGTGCTCCCGGACGTGGACCGGCGGGCCGTCGTGGCGTTCGACCGCCGGCAGCCGGCGGTGTGTGAGTTCGAACAGGAGCATCCCGCGTCGGCCGTCGGCGTCGCCCACGTCGCCACCGTCGGTGGCGGCGGTCGTCGACCGGACCACCTCGAAGCCGCGGCCGGACAGTTCCCGTTCCAGTCCGTCGAGCGACCGGCGGAGCTGCGGGTAGAGCTGGTCGTCCACGATGTCCGGCGCGTCGAAGGCGACGGCGACCGGAACGGTGCCGCGCCGGCCGACGTGTTCGCGGACGTCAGCCTCGCCCATCGGCTCCCGTTTCGGAGGAAAGAACGCCTCATCGCGTGGATCCTCGAGCAACTTCCGGGCGTGGTGCTGGAAGCGCGCGAGGTTGTCGCGCGAGAGGACGGCGGCGACGTTCCGCTCGGGATCGGTCGGATCGTAGACCACGAGCGGATCGTCGAACGAGCCCCGCCCGTGGTTCTCGGGGTCGATCGTGACCTGCGGCGTCCAGTCGGCGGCGGCCTCCAGCAGCGGCCGGAGCCCGCCGTGGTCGAGGACGAGCAGTTCGGCGATGTAGCCCGAAAACCCCTGGGTCCGGAGGTCGCTGCCGTACACGCCGATCCCCTTGAGGAATCGCTTGAACGTTCGAACGTCGCCCGCGAGCGCCTCGTCGATCCGCGCGTCGAGGTAGGCGTTGTGGAACGGCGTGCGGTCCACCGAGGACCGGATGTCCGCCGCGCTCTCCACGTCGTAACAGGGGACCAGGTCCACGTCGAACCCCTCGTAGCGCCCCTTCACGTACGGGTGTTCGGCGTACTCCTCGCGTCCTCCGGGGAGCGCGGCGTGGCCGACGCGGAGGCCGTACGTCTCGAGGTCAGCTTCGTCGACATCGGTCGGGAATCGGACGAAGAGGTCGATGTCGCGGTCGCCGGCGAGCCACGTCCCCCGGGCCGTCGAGCCGACCTGGAGCACCTCGGCCTCGTTCGCCGGCGCGGGGAGCTCCGCGACGGCGGCCGCGGCCCGGGCGGAGAGGTCGGCCGCCGCCTCGGCGAGCCGCTCGCGCTCGGCCTCGTCGGGCCGCACCCGTTCGCCGACGCGGGCCAGGAGCGCGTCGAGGTCCGTCTCGGTCATACCGGCCCGTTCAGGCCCGCCCGTAACGAGCGTGTCGGTCCCGTCGGGGGGAAACGAAAGCCCTATCAAATACAGTCCGGTACCCTGTACTGCGTGCCGAAGTAGCTCAGCTGGTAGAGCACCTCGCTGTTAACGAGGTTGTCCCAGGTTCGAGTCCTGGCTTCGGCGCTTCTCGATTCGGCCCGGTTCCTCGGTAGCGACGTCCCCGGATCGCCGGAGGGTAAGCTACTTCACCGTCTCCCGGAAACTCCGACCACGGGCCCTTAGCTCAGTCCGGTCTAGAGCGCCCTGCTCATAACGGGGTGGCCGAGGGTTCGAATCCCTCAGGGCCCATCCGGACGCTGCTCGGTTCTAACTCGACCCCGATACCGCCGAAAAAGCCGTTCAAACGTTCGAACTCGCCACTTCCGACAGTGGACGAGAGGCCAGTTTGACCGGTATGTCGACCGGATAGCGGTTCCGGGTCTTCGCCGTCGTCCGAATTCGTTAGTCGATTCCCACCCGACACACCCGCGGTTTGCAGGGGTAGCGGCGTCCGTCCGTCCCTCTCTCCCTTCCAGTGTTCTCCGCTGGACAGGGCGTAGAGGGAACCAGCTTCGTCGGCACACTGACACGCCGGACGCAAACCCTGAGCTTTCACCTTACGCCCGTCCCCGCCTGCCTGCCCCTCTTTTGGGGGGTAGGCAGGCGGGTGGTACACACGATTCCCCAGGGGACGCGCGCTCGACCCGACGGAGGCGACGATGATCGGCGGCACGAATGCCGTCGGAGGCCCCGGCCTTCCGAGGTTCATCGAGTACCAGTGCCGCGGCTGTCAGTACCTCGTGACCACGGAGCCGCGCACGGAGCACGCCCGGTACCGGGAGTGTGAGCACTGCGTGAAAGCGCCCGATCTCCAGCGTGAGTTCATCGACGTGCGCGTCGACGGGTTGCTCTGGGCGTATAACGCGACCCTCGTCGCATCCGCCGCAAGCGACGGAGCGGCGAGGCCGGTGTTCGGCGGCCGCGGCGCTAACGCGGCCGCCCCGGCCTCGCCCGCCGGAAGCGGGGGCTTGCCCCCGACCCGGAAGCCGGCGCGCAGCGAGGACACCTCGGTGTCCTCGCAACGAGACGCGGCGCAGTGGGTTCCCGCCGAGGACGGTGACTAGCGAACCCGTCGATGGACCGGACGCGGGCAGCGCCGAATCCGGAGAGCCGTCGGCTTCGGTGCCGTATCACGTTCGCGTCGTTCCGAAAGTCGACGACTCCGAGTCCCGGTCTGCCGGCCCGGAAGCGCCACCGACTGACCAGGGCCAGTCTTGGCCTTCCAAGGAGACCAACTCTGTAGAGGCCTCTCCCGGTCGTTTTCACGGGGACGACGTTCCCGAGACAGTCCTCGACCGCGTGAGTGAGTTCTATGCGGCGTACCCGGAGTTGGCCGAGCTTCCCCTGTCGCAGACGCACGGGCGGAAACTCCGCCGCATCGTTACGGAAGCTGAGTGGTCTGACGTACACGTCGACCCGGACGGTGAGGGCGAATCCGCGTTCACGCTGACTGAACTCGACAGGCGCGAAGCTGCAACGTGGGGCGAAGCTCTGCAAGCGTTCCTAACCGCACACACCCGTTACGACGGGTTGATGGCGCGCTTTGCGAACGACGACGGTGAGACGTTCGAACTCCCGTTGACGGACGCGTGGGGAACGGAGTATCACGCGAAGCAGTACGCCCGCGCTCGCGCGCTCCAGCGGCAGATGAGCGGTGGTGAACGTCCGTCCGGTGGTGACGCCGTCTCTGCATGGGAACGGCCTGCGACGGGCATGGTGACGCTCACAGCGTCGTCTGTCCCCGGTGGTGAGCGGCTGTCGCCTGTGGACCACCTCGACGCGCTGCACGACGCCTGGAGTTACGACGGCGTCCGTGACACGCTGCGAAACGTGTGTGAGTACCATCTCGGACTGGACGCCAACGAGTGGGGGTTCTGGCTCCAGTCAGAACCGCACGGCGTCGGTGCTGCCGCTGACCCGGACGCGTACGCCGGCATGAACGCCTGTTACACGCACCTGCACGTGGGCGTCTACCTCGACGCCGCCGGCCTCGACGGGCAGCAGATTGGCACCGAGCTAGAGCGGATCGTTGAGAAACATCTCGACGTGTGCGATCCGGCCGGTCGCTCCGCGCACGACTACGAGGCAGTCTCCGACTACGTGAGCGAGTCGGACGGCTGCATTTCGGTGAACATGGACGTGTCGAACCTCGGGAGCTACCTCGCCGCCTACATGGGCGGCTCGTACGACGAGCGGCTGGTAGAGCGGCCGGTCGAATACCTCGCGTGGGGCGCGCTCTACTGGTCCGCGTCGCGCCGGCGAACGTCGCGCTCGCAGGTGGTCAACCAGGCCATCACGGCCGACCGCTGTCGCCAGCGCGCTGAGTCCGCTGAAGCCTCGCAGTCCGTCGACCACGGCGAGAACATCGAGTGGTCCGACGCGAACGGTCCCGACGTCGTCTGCTCGTGCTGCTCGTCCGGCTGGCAAGTCGACCAGTCCCGGCTGGACGAACCTGTAGGTGATGACGAACTCGCGGACGCGCTCCCCGACCCGCACGACCCCGAGGACACGGAGCCGTCCCTGTCAGAACTGTGGCGCGATGCCGACGCTGCTGCGTCGGTCGGTGAGTCGCGCGAGAAAGCCCGCGTTCGGAAACTCGTTACCCGATGGCGTCGTGCGAATCCGGACGCCGTTCACTCCGTTGCGTTCGTGTGCGGTGACCTCGGCATCGACCCGCGCCACCGCGAGTTCGTCGCGGATCTCCTCAACGATCTCGACGCTGGTCATGGGGTCGACTCGTTCCAACGAGCGACCCCGATCGAATCCGACTGGCACCTGGACGCGATCGTGGACGCCGACGGCGAGGAACACCCACCCGGTGAGGGTGGCGTCGACATGGTGCAGCTGCACCTCCCGGAGACGCACGTACTCGAAGAGACGCGGTTAGCGAAGCCGCTCCAGAAAGGCGAAATCTGGCGCTGTGGCAAGTGTAACGTTGCGATACATGATCCGGAGATGATGGCCGGTCACCTCGTCGATCACGGTCTTGTGGAACCGAAAGCGGCTGACCGCGTACTTTCGTATGATCCAGTTAGTTCACTGGCCAAGGCGAGAGGGTCGATGAAGGGTTAATTTCGGCTAATATTACATTTTCACAACCAAAAAATATTTGCCTTCGGAACATTCCAGATGCCAAGTATTATTAATTCATTAAATCCAAAAGGTGCCCACGACTCGGACCAAAATGGAGGATAATTGATGGGATTTGATTCAGAGGACGATATGAAGGATGTGGCACAGGACCTAATACCCTCAACCTTACGTAAGAAAGACTATGAGGTTCTTACTGAATTTGGATATGGGACTGGAAGAACTGATTTAGTATTCGTAAATGTCTCAGAGCCATATTGGGAAAGACGAACTAAACGGCTCAATCTAGAGACACCAATCGAGGACAAGAATGTCCTAATTACATTCCTCCAGTTGCATGCGAGAGATGGCGCTGTCACCGAGGAGTACTTCTATCAAATTGGTGCCTTGAAGCGGCGGTATAAACGGGAGTCCTTGAACTGGTTGAAGGATCGAGGCTTTGTCCAAGAAGAGGAAGAAGGAAAAATTAAAACTGCCTGCGATCTGCGGCGGCACATAACTACAACAGTCGCAGTTGAATTGAAGTTAAGAAAATGGCAAAAAGCAATTAAACAAGCATCCCGAGGACGTTCGTTTGCAGAATATAAATTTGTAGCTCTTGACCACGACCATATTGAACCTGCTTTGGATAATCTTGAACAATTCAAAAGCCGCAATATTGGATTGTTATCAATTGACCAGAGTGGGGATTGCTACATGCATCATAAACCAGGTCGCGGTAATCCCCATTCGGAGCTATATCGTTGGAAGCTGAACGAAAGCACTCTCATCGAGAAGTCAGCCTAGAAGTATTTACGGTTGGAGTTATAGATTGCAGTTAAATGCCAAAGTTTTATGATATCGATGTGGTTGAATCCCACTTCGATGGTCTCGAACTAATAGAACATATTGATTCTGGCGGGTTCAAAGATGTATTCCTCGTCAATGATAGGGGCGAAGAGGTCGTTCTAAAACTTCTACCGGTAGATCGCAGAAGTAGAAGAAGGCGCGCTCATCGAGAAGGGGAAGCCATGAAAGAAATTGAGTCGAACACATTTGTTGATCTGATCGATTACTATGAAGAAGAAATCGATGGAAGACAAACATTCATTATATTTGAAGAATATATTAATGGCCAAACACTGGAACAGTACATTGGAGATGGAAACTTCGGACTTGATTTTGGCCTGTATACAATTTCTACACTCTTGGATATACTTAAGGAATTTGACGAGAAAGAGATGATTCATCGAGATATCAAACCAGCCAATATCATGGTAACCGATGATGAAGAAATTCGGCTTTTGGACGTTGGAATCATGCGGTTTGAGGAAAAGGAAAGTTTGACTCCGGATCATCTTGATCGACTTGGGACGCCTTTCTATGGTGCTCCTGAGCAGCTTGATTACGATAAGAGTAAGCAAAGTATCAAGACAGATCTATTCTCATCTGGGGTCGTTATGTTTGAGACAATTACAGGAGTTCATCCATTTAAGGACAGAGGAAAGTCCGTAACAGACGCAATCTGTGACGGCGATAAACAAAGTCTAACAGATTATATTGATGGGGATGAAGGAGAAGACTTAGATTATTTCTTCGATACGTTAACTAATCCGGTCCCAAGTAAACGGTTCCGAAAACCGGAGTTTGCGGAGGATTTCTTTGATAGCTTGGAGGTGACTAACTAATGTTTGACAAACCAAGCTACCTAATTCAGGTTGGGCATCATGGAAAGAACCGCGTCTATGACGCAATTGAGGGAGACCATCTTGACGGTGCTATACTCAGCCCGACAGACTATAAACCGGAAGTGAACAAGGAGCTGGCCAATAGCTTAAATTCTGAAGACTTAGTCACACTGTTTGATCCCCACCTTTACCTACCTGGTCAGGGGGATCGGAAGGATCTGAATGAATATGAATACCACGAGAAATACGGTGGTGAGGACTATACTAGCGGCGTATTATTTGATACAGAACGGAGAGACGAATTTCTAAAATTGGTTATCGAGGCGCAAGATGATTATGACACTAATGCCTATCTCTCTCCATCGTCATATCTCGGAGAACTTTCGGCAGAGGAAATCGATGATTGGCAAGATTTCACTGAGGCATTCCTAGAAATTGCACGGTCTGAGGGGAGAGATATTCCGGTCTATCTTTCTCTACCCGTTAATGGCGATCGTTTAACGAACCTTGAAATCCGAAATCAATTGATGGATTCGGCAACAGAATTGGATACTGATGGGTTCTATGTTTCAGTATCATATTCAGATAGAGACACGAGGTTGCCATTACAAGGTGTGGAAAAAGTAACCTCTTACCTCGAATTGATGGCGACACTTAGGGTTAATAGATACAATGTTATCGCTGCGCACACTCACCAAATCGCTCATCTCCTATTCGCTATTGGGGTCAATGCAGTTGGCTCTGGACACTACAAGAATTTGAGGAGTTTCGATACAGAAAGGTGGATTGTTCCAGACGAAACTCAGATTAGAACGCCTGTTATTAGATACTATTCCGACGAGTTACTCACATCAATTAGGCCTGATAGCCTCCTCGATGAGCTATATAAAGAACCAGGTTTTGATGAAGAAAAAATCCGCACCAAGTCTCCATATGAAAGCGATCTGTTCGATGGGTCAGTCACACCAGCGAACACAGGATGGGGTAAGGCGGAGGGTTCTTGGGATCACTACGTTTGGGCCTGTGACCATATCGCCTCCTCATATGAAGGCAAAAACCTCCCGAAGAGAGTTGAAAAAGCAAGATCCAAAATTAGGCGTGCTAAAGCGCTATACAAACAGATATCTACTGAAATCGACGAATACGTTGATGAAATCGAATCAGATATTTATGATGACTGGGAGACATCACTAGATGAGATTGCTAACTCTGACGAATTTAAACGGTTAAAAAGGCTCGTATAAATAGTTTCGACGCGGTTTTCTTTTCTCCTGTAGTTTAAATCTCAATCAGAAATGTCTCGTCCAGCTCGTGTACCAGCTTCTCTCTCAAATTGAGGGATGGCCGATTGAAGCCATTGCGGGAGTGGCTCCCTTGTGTGGACCGAGCGCAATATAGTAGATCAGAAATCGTCGGCATCCAGTTCTCCAGAAAGATATGCTCTACCACAATCACTTATGACATAGTATCCAGATTTTCCTTCAACCCGGTTTAGGAAACCGTGTTCAGCGAGTTTTCTCATCCTTCGCTTGACTGTAGAGTATGCAGGTGATGCAATACCCTTGTAATCCAAATTAAACTCTACAGCAGCAGGCGGAAGAACTGTTTCAGAATCGTCTAATAATTCAAGAATTGGCTCATCGTACTTACTTGCCCACGGTGGGCGTGGCTTCATTGGCAAGGTAACACACGGAGACACTCTTAACGACTCTGGTAGGTGACAGAAGAAACCTCAAATATACATTTCAAGCCTAAATAGGGTCACCTTTATTAACTCACTACAATACGCAAACAGATAGCGGAAGCATCTCGCGGACTCGTCACTGCTCGATGGGTCCACCGTAGAACGCAAGCGGACCCCGCTGCTGGGACAGCGGGCCCGCGTGGGCTTCCGTGACCAGGCACGAAAGCCATGTCAGCAATCCTGCTGGGGGCGCATGAAACCCCCGACGACGACTCGGTAGCCCGAGCGACCGATCACCGCCGTGCGCGGCGAAAGTGGATTTACTTTCACCGTAGCAAGGGTGCTCGAATATTTCCAACCCAGTCCCATCAGCCCGACGTGATGATGGGCCGAACCGCAACCGAGGTGTCGAACGATGAGTGACGGGCTCGACCCGCTTTCCCCGAAAGAGGGCATCGAGATGTATCTCGAAGCCCGCCGGGACGAGCTGACCGAGCAGACGATTCAGGGACAGAGCTACCGGCTCGACGCGTTCCGGCAGTGGTGCGAAGAGGAGGGCGTCGAGAACCTGAACGACCTCGCCGGACGGGATCTCTACCGATATCGCGTCTGGCGGCGAGAGGGGAACGGCGACGACCGCGACCCGATCGCCCCGGTAACGCTGCGCGGCCAGTTGGCGACACTGCGCGCGTTCCTCCGGTTCGCGGAGGAAATCGACGCGGTGCGCGATGACCTCCGGTCCGACGTCCCGCTTCCGATCGTGAACGACGGACAGAACGTGAGTGAGACGACGCTCGAACCCGAGCGCGTCGGTGACATTCTGGAGTACTTAGACCGCTACAAGTACGCGAGTCGGGAGCACGTTATCCTCCTGATGATGTGGCACACCGGCGCGCGCGTCGGTGGGATTCGGTCACTCGACCTGGGCGATCTCGACCTGGACGCCGAGCGGCCGGGACTCCAGTTCCGGCACCGCCCGGAGTCGGATACCCCGCTCAAGAACAAGGAGCGCGGGGAGCGCTGGAATGCGATCAGTCCGTACATTTCCCGTATCCTCGAGGACTACATCGACGGCCCGCGGGACAATGTTCGGGACGAGTACGCCCGCGAACCGCTGATCACGACACAGTACGGTCGCCCCTCGATCTCGACGCTTCGGGACACCCTGTATCGGATGACGCGTCCGTGCTGGCGCGGAGCCGGCTGCCCTCACGACAGGGAGGTAGACGAGTGCTTGGCGACCCAGACCGACCACGCGAGTAAGTGCCCGTCTGCCCGCTCGCCGCATGACGTTCGGAGCGGACGAGTGACCGCGTACCGTCGGGACGACGTTCCGCGTCGGATCGTCTCCGACCGACTCGACGCGAGTAGCGGAATCCTCGATGAGCACTATGACCGGCGGAGTTCCCGTGAGAAAGCAGAACAGCGGCGCGATTACCTCCCTGACCTATGACGAGTTCCCCAGCACATCACTTGGCAAACGGTCGGCCTGTGAAATCGGGCAGTACCCCCGGATTTCCGTCCCCTCAGGGCCCATCCGCTCACCGGTTCTCACACTCACTCGACGCTCGAACCTTACACCCTCGACGCACTGACCGCACTCCAGGGACGACCGTCCCCGAGCGAGCCGTGATTTCGCGGAAGTATTCGACCCTGACTCGGGTGAGAAAACCGCGATAGTATACGAAATAATATCGTTATTCAGACGGTAAATGCGGTGGTCTCGGGCCTCGATAGCCAATGACACGGGGGTAAGTTGTTCGAACTGATAATTTGGGGCGAACGTATTTGCGGGCGAAGTCGGGAGCGTCGGGTAGATGTCAGTCACCGAACGCGGTCGGTGGTTCACCAGGAAGTACAGCAGGCGCATCGCGACGGCGCTGCTCGTCACGCTCGCGGGGACGCTCGCGTTCGGCGGGCTGTTCGCGTGGTACGCGACGACCGCCGGGGGCTCCGGACTCTCTGCGATCGCGGGCACGCTGTTCGTCGTCTCGCTCCACATCGGGCTGCTCGCCATCGTCCTCGGCGGGAGCGTCGGCGTGGAACTGAAGAAGCTCACGACGGCCGCGGAGGCCATCGAGGCGGGCGACCTCGACGTCTCGCCAGAGAGCCGACGCGCGGACGAGTTCGGACGGCTCGCGGCGTCGTTCGACACGATGCGGCTGTCGCTCTCGGAGGCGTTCGAGGAGTCGGAGGCCGCACGCGAGGATGCAGAGCGTGCCCAAACGGTGGCGGAGGAGCGCAACGATGCGCTTCTGGACAGCGCGGGCGAGATCGGCGACGCGATGTCGGCGGTCGCCGACGGCGACCTCACGGCCCGGCTCGACGTCGACGACGACATCGAGGCGATCGAGCGCATCGGGGTCGCGTACGACGGCATGGTCGGCGAGCTCTCGACGACGATCGACGAGATCATCGAGTTCGCGGGCGACGTCGAGCGGGCCAGCGAGGCGGTCGCCGAGGACGCCGAAACCGTGGAGGAACTGAACGGGTCGCTCGCGTCCGAGATCCGCACGCTCGCCGACGACATCGTGGATCAGGCCGACCAGCTCGGCAGCGCCGTCGAGGAGGCGAACACGCTCTCGGCGACGATCGAGGAGGTCGCGTCCACCACCGACGAGGTGGCCGGGCGGGCGACCGACGCCGCCGCGGTCGGCGAACGCGGCTCCGAGCGCGCCGCGGAGGCGATCGAGGCCATCGACGCGATCGAGGGGACCGTCGAGGAGCTCGGCCGGCTGATCGGGGAACTCGACGAGCAGATGGACGACGTCGCGGAGACGACCGACCTCATCGACGACATCGCGGAACAGACCAACATGCTCGCGCTGAACGCCAACATCGAGGCCGCACGGGCCGACGCGGCCGGCGACGGCTTCGCGGTCGTCGCCGCGGAGGTGAAACAGCTCGCGACCGAGACCCAGGAGGCGGTCGGGGAGATCGGCGAGATCGTCGATCGCGCGCGGACCCACTTCGAGGACGTGAGCGCGGAGATGGACGACACCTCCGGCCAGATCACCGAGAGCGTGGGAACGGTCAACGAGACGAGCGAGACGCTCCAGGAACTGACCCGGACGATCGACGAGGTGGACGACGCGATGGCCGAGATCTCCAACGCGACCGACGACGGCGCGGCCGCCACCGAGGAGGTCGCCGCCGCGGTCGAGGACGTCCGGGAGGTCGCCGTCGACGTTGCCGACCGGTCCCGCGACCTGGCCGCGACGGCCGACGAGACCGCCGAGACGATGAGCGACGTCCGCGGCCGGACCGACGCGCTGGTCGGGCGGGCCGGGGACCTGCGCTCCATGCTGAGCGCGTTCGAGACCCGGGGGTCGGCACCGGCCGACGCCGAGCCGCTGGCTTCCGGGGCCGGCGCCGTGACGGGTGATGACGATGATTAGCGACCCGACCGTCTACGCCATCACGGCCGGCGTCTACGCCGTCGCGCTCGCCGTGCTTGGCGGCTGGCTGTGGCAGAACCCCGACCAGCGACACCCGTACTGTCTCCCCGTGCTGTTCGTGGTCGGCTTCGGCGCGGTCACGACCGGCCTCCAGGCGCTCGGCGTCGGCAGCATCGCGGTCGCCGGCGGGTCGATCAACGTGGCGAGCGTCTCGAACGACATGGTCGGCTACCCCGCCCTCTACGTCGTCAGCGCGCTCCTCGCGGGAGCGTCCCGACGCAGCATCGCGCTCGTCACGGCGATCCCGTTCCTGCAGGTGCTCTCGTTCAACGTGGCGTCGGTCACCGGCGGCACCCTCGCGCTCGTGGCCGCGCTCCTGGTCGTCGTCGGCCACGCCGTCCTCCTGTCCCTCTACCGCGGTCGAATCTGGCGGACGGCCGCCGACTGTGCCGACGGACGCAGGCTGCTCCACTGGAAGTCACGGAACCTCCTGCTGTTCATGACCGGGATGTTGATCGTTTACGCCCTGCTGTCGCTGTTCGGCGTGTTCGGGACGTTCGTCTCGACGACGGTGTCGGCGTACATGGGCGTGCTCATCCGCGTGGGCTTTGCGGGGTTCCTGTTCGTCAACCTGGACGCGATCGTCGGCGACGGCGCGGACGGGGACGCGGCGAGCGACCCGCTCCGCGAACTCGGGAGCACCGTGCCGGGCGTCGGCTCCGGTGCCGATTGACCGCGCGAAGTGACGACCACGTCCGGGCTGTCCCCGCGCTCCTGATTCCGGTTCGACGGCCCGCTCGACTGCTCCCGCTCGCCAGCGTGTCGATCACGTCGGGAGCGCAGCGGCCGGCACGAGGTTCGCCCGTTCGGCGTCGCTGGGGCCCGCCCGGGGGTTCAAAAGTACGTGTCCCGCACGGTCCGCGCCAGCAGCCCGCCCGGTTCGAAGGCGACGTAGACGACGACGAACTCGCCGTCCCGGGGGCGGAGGACGAACGCCTCGCGCTCGGGCGGCTCGCTCGGGTCCGAACTCCCGTCATCGGTCGTCGGGTCCGCGTCCGTGGCCTCACCGTCCATCTCCTCCGCGTTCACCCGCTCGATCAGCGGTTCGAGCGGCGTCGTCCCGCTCCGGAACTCGGCGAGCAGGTCGCGGGCGCCGGCGTCGGCGAAGACGTACAGCGCGCCGTTCGGCTCGCCGTCGGTGTCGCGGGTGACCCGCGAGGCCATCGCGTCGCCGGCGGCCCGCGCGTCCCGCCACGTCTCGCGGGCCGCCTCGAAGAGGTTCTCGACGTCGTCGGCGAACGCGACCCGGCCCCGGCGGCGGACCGAGACCGAGCGGAACCGCGCCTCGCCGTCGGTCCAGATCAGCTCCGCGTCGACGACCACCCCAGGTTCGAGTTCCGCCACCGATTCGGCGAGATCGTCGCCGTACCCCTCGGCGGCGACCCGGACCGGTTCGTACGCGTCGGCCGGGTCCTCGACCGGCGTGAGATCGACGAGCACGTACTCGTCGTCCGCGTGGGAGAGCACCCGGAACCGTCCGTCGGTGGTCGCCTCCATGGTACCGGGGAGTCACCCGGGACACAAGCGCGTGTCGCTTCCGCCTCGTGGTCGGCCGGTCGTTCCTGAAGCGGGCGCTCCGCCGGTTGGCCGCCACACCCTGCCGGGCGACACCCCTTAGCCGCTCGGGCGCGACCCACGACTCGTGGCTTCGTTTCGCTTTCGCGACCGCGCCGTGTTCCTCCCGGGGGCCGACGCGCTCATCTGTGCGGACCTTCACGTCGGCCGCGCCGAGGCGTCGGACGTCGAGTACCCGCTCGGCGAGGGCACCGACCTGAGGGGACGACTCGAGACGCTTCTCGCCGACTGTGCCCCCGCCGAGGTCGTGTTCGCGGGCGACGTCCTCCACGAGTTCGGCCGCGCCTCCCTCGCCACGGACCGGTCGCTCGGCGGCCTCGTCGACGCCTGCCGCGATGCTGGCGCGTCGCCGGTCGTCGTCGCCGGCAACCACGACACGGTGCTCCACGAGGTCTGGGACGGGACGGTCTACGACGCCTACGCGCTGGACGCCGACGGGGAGCGGGTCGTCGTCCGCCACGGCCACGAGACCCCGCCTCGGGACGAGGACGCCGACTGCTACGTCGTCGGCCACGACCACCCGACCATCGACGTCGAGGGAGCCCGCCGCCCGTGCTTCCTCTACGGTGACGGCCAGTTCCGGGACGCGGACGTGCTGATGCTCCCCGCGTTCACGCGACTCGCGGCCGGCGTGGCGGTGAACGGGATGGGGACGCGCGATTTCGACTCGCCGCTCGTGACCGACGCGAACGCGCTCCGGCCGGCCGTCCGCGACCCCGACGCGCGCGAGACGCTGGAGTTCCCCCCGCTCGGGGAGTTCCGCCGGATGCTCTGAGCGGGACGGCCGATCGAGGTTCCTTCGAGTGAGTTCCCCTCGTCTGTTCGACCGGAACCGATAGGCACCCCGAGTGACACGTGCCCACATGACACGTCGAGACGGGGCGGACGCGCCGGGCGAAGCGGACGCCGAGGTGGACGACCCGATGGGCGACGTCTACCGGGTGCTCGACGCCGACGGCGACCCGGTCCGTCCAGTCCCCGAGGTCGCCGACGACGTGCTCGTCGACCTCTACCGCGACATGTGGACGACCCGCCGGTTCGACGAGCGCGCGGTGAGCCTCCAGCGGCAGGGGCGCGTCGGAACCTACGCCGCGATCGCGGGCCAGGAGGCGATCTCCGTCGCCGCCACCCACGCGCTGCGTGCGGACGACCCGGTGTTCTATCAGTACCGGGAGCACGGCACGGTCGTCGCGCGCGGGTTCCCGCCCGGCTACCTCGCGTTCTGGATGGGCCACGAGTCCGGGACCGCCGCGCTGGCCGACATCGACGTCTTCCCGCTGACCATCGGCATCGGCTCGCACCTCCCCCACGCCGTCGGCGCGGGGATGGCGCTCGACTACCGGGACGAGGGCCGGGTGGTCACGGCGTTCTTCGGCGACGGCTCGACCTCCGAGGGCGACTTCCACGAGGCGCTCAACTTCGCCGGCGTGTTCGACACGCCGACCGTCTTCGTCTGCACCAACAACGGGTGGGCGATCTCGACGCCGTCCGACCAGCAGACCGCCGCGGCGTCGTACGCTGGAAAGGCCGAGGCGTACGGGTTCGAGGGCGTCCGCGTCGACGGGATGGACCCGCTGGCGGTGTACGAGGTGATCCGGCGGGCGGCCGGAAAGGCACGCGGCTCCCCCGACGGCGACCACCGACCGACGCTCGTCGAGACGGTGGCGTACCGCTTCGGCGCGCACACGACCGCCGACGATCCGACGGTGTACCGCGACGAGGCGGAACTGGAGCGCTGGCAGCGCTGGGACCCGCTCCCCCGGTTCGAGTCGTTCCTCCGGGGCCGCGGGCTGCTCGACGACGAGCGGATCGACGCGATCGAATCGGATGCGGACGAGCAAGTGGCCGCGGTGATCGAGGCCGCGGAGGCGGTCGATCCCGATCCGGCGTCGATGTTCGAGCACGTGTCCGAGCGACCGACGCCCGAGCTTCGCCGTCAGCGGGACGAACTCCTGGACGCCATCCAGCGACACGGTCACGGGGCGTTCGACCGCGAGGAGTGAGCCGACGGTCGAACGGAAGCCACTATGCCCGCCGGGCCGAAGCCGCGGGCATGGAGACGACGGATGCGTTCCGCGGGCTCGCGTGCACGGGCTGTGGCGCGTCGTTCGACGCCGGCGAACATGGCCGCTGTCCGTCGTGCGGGGGGTCGCTGGACCCGACGTACGACTACGACGGCGTCGACCCGACGGAACTCGTTGCCGATCGGACGGCCGACCGGCCCGGCCACTGGCGGTTCGACGCGCTCCTCCCGTTCCCGGCCGACACGGGGCGTTCGGCGAACGAGGGCGACACCCCGCTCGTTCGGACCGACCGGCTCACGGACGAACTCGACGTCGGGGCCGCCCACGTGAAAGACGAGGGTCGGAACCCGACGGGCACGTTCATCGACCGCGGGATGAGCCTGGCCGTGACCGCCGCGAGCGACCGCGGGCTGGAACCGCTCGCGCTCGCGGCCGCCGGTAACGCCGGCCAGTCGGCCGCAGCGTACGCCGGCACGGCCGACCTCCGCTCGTACGCGTTCGTCCCCTCGCGGGCCGCCTTCTCGAACAAGGCGATGGTCAACGTCCACGGCGGCGACATGCGGGTGGTCGGCGGCCGATACGGCGACGCGGCGGCGGCTGTCGACGAGCAGCTCGAAACCGACTACCACTCGCTCCAGGAGTTCACGACGCCGTACCGGCACGAGGGCGCGAAGACGGTGGCGTTCGAACTGTTCGCGGACCTGGGCGTGCCTGACGCGGTCGTCGCCCCGGTCGGCACCGGCGAACTGCTCGTGGGTCTGGCGAAGGGCTTCCGGGAACTCCGCGAGATCGGTGCGAGCGACGTGCTGCCGGCGATATACGCGGTACAGCCCGAGGGCTGTGCGCCGATCGCAGCGGCGTGGACGGCCGACGCCGACGCGGTGGAACCGTGGGATCATCCCGACACCATCGTCGGCGAACTGGAGATCGAGGAGCCCGCCGGGGGCGACCGAGCGCTCGACGCGCTCGCGGCGGTCGACGGCGACGCGCTCGCCGTCCCGGACGACGAAGCGCTGGAGAGCGCGGTGTCGGCGTGCAGGTCCGAGGTGCTCGAAGTCGGCGGGGCGGGCGGGGTCGCGCTCGCGGGCGCGTGGGCGCTCGCCGACGAGGACGAACTCGGAGGAGACGACGAGGTCGTCGTCGTGAACCCCGACGCCGCCGGCAAGACGCCGGACGTTCTCCGGAGCCACCTCATGGGCCAGGGCGTCTGAGCGGCTCGTGGCGGGCGACCGCCCGCTTTGCTCCGGCAAGCATAAGGATTAGACTCCACTAATCCGGGTATGTTGAGCGACGTGATGGAGGACTACCTCAAGGCCATCTACGTCCTCCAGACGGAGGAGGGGCCGCCGGTCTCCACCTCCGCCATCGCCGAGCGGCTCGGCAAGACCGCCCCGACTGTGACGAGCATGCTGGACTCCCTGGAGGAGCGCGGACTCGTCGAACGCGAGAAGTACAAGGGGGTGGAACTCTCGCCCGAGGGCCGGACCGTCGCCCTGGAAGTGATCCGCCACCACCGGCTGCTGGAGGCGTACCTCGCGGAGCAGCTGGACTACTCCTGGAGCGAGGTCCACGAGGAGGCCGACGCGCTCGAACACCACATCAGCGAGGAGTTCGAGCGGCGCGTCGCGGAGGCGCTCGGCAACCCGACGGTGGATCCGCACGGCGACCCGATCCCCGGGGCGGACCTCGAACCGCTCGCGGAGTCGGACACCCGGCCGCTCACGGACTTCGAGGTGGGCGACGAGGTGGTCATCGCGCGCGTCAGCGACCGGAACGACGAGGAACTCGAATACCTCGAGGAGTCGGGCATCGTCCCCGGCACGACGATAACGCTCGTCGACGTCGCGCCGTTCGGCATGGTGACGGTCCGGGTCGCCGGCGAGGAACAGAGCCTCCCTGACACGATCGCGGCGTCGGTTCGCGTCCGGTCGGGCGGGGACGGCGAGAACGGCGGGAGCGACCGGGACGCTGGACCCGACGGGGACGCTTCCCTCGAAGCGAGCGACGGCTGAGCCGCCGCGTCCCCGACCGGCTGTCACACCGTTTAAGTCGGCCGTTCCCGTTCGACGGACCGTGCTCTCGACGCTCCTCACGCCTGCTGCGGGCGTGCTCTTCGGCCTGGCGCTCGCGGCCCCGCCGGGCCCGATGAACGCCGTCATCGCCGAGGAGAGCGTCGTCCGCGGCTGGAGCGCCGGCGCGAGGGCTGGACTCGGCGCGGCGACCGCCGACGCGGTGTTCCTCGTCCTCGCGCTGGTCGGCGTGGTCGGCGTCGTCGAGCGGTTCCCGATGCTCCGCGGTCTCATGATCGCCGTCGGCGGCGTCCTGATGCTCTACTACGCCGTCGACGCGGCCCGTTCGGTCCGGACCTCGTTTCTCGCGTCGGAAGCGAGTGAGGGGGAACCGATCGCCGCGGGGTCGGCGGGGTTCCGCAAGGCGTTCGTCCTCGCGCTGACGAACCCGTATCAGGTGCTGTTCTGGCTCACGGTCGGCGTGGGACTGCTCGAACCCGGCACCGTCGACGTGTTCGCGGAGGCCGGCGTCCCGGCGCTGGCCGGTTCAGTGGTCGTCGAGACCGGTAGCCCCGCGCTCCTCGTCGGCTTCTTCGCGGGAATCGGGCTCTGGATCTCCGGCTTTCCGGCGGCGCTCGTGGCGGCACGGCGGCGGGTCGAGGCGCTCGCGCCGGTGGTCGCGGGGCTCTCGGCTGTCGTGCTGGCCGGCTTCGGCATCGCCTTCCTGATCGACGCGAGCGGAACTGTAGCGTCGCTGGTCGGGTGACACGGTGTCGTGGCTGACTGGCGGCGGTTCGGCTCACGGACGCACCTCGGCCGCGCAATCGCGTGCGGTGCGCCCGGCTGGGCTCAGGTCACGGGGCGTCTGGAGCCGTTTTCCGGTTTGAACCTTCGGCCGAACCGGGCTCGCCATCCGCGACGGCCGGCCCGGTACGCATTTGCCGGCCGACCCCGACGGCGACGTATGGTCACGGACGCCCAGCAGGCGTGCTTCGAGGCGGGGATCAAGTTCGGCTCGCTGTATCACCAGTTCGCGGGGACGCCCGTCTCCCGTGACAGCGCGCGTTCGCTGGAACGCGCGATGGCCGAAGCGATCGAGAACCAGCCCTACTGCGAGTCCGTCGACGTGTGGATCGACGACGACGCGGTGGCCGACGCCATCGACCACGAGAACGGCTACACGGAGTTGACGGGCCGGCTGATGGAGGTGGAGATGCGGATCGAGTACGAGGGAGCGGCCGCGAGAACGCGGATGGAGATGGAGGACGGCTACCCCTTGATGAAACTGATCGCCGTCGAGGGCGACGACGGCGGCGAGACGGCGTGAAACCGGGAGCTTCACTTTCACTTTCGGGCGTCCGTTTAACTACGGACGGCCCGAATCGGTCGTATGGGACAGACCACGTTCGACGACGACGAGCTGTTCGGCGAGGCGGCCGACGAGGCCCGTGCCGACGTCGAGAAGCACCTCCGGAACGCGCGGGCGACGCTCCCGACCGCCGACGCCGTCTGGGACACCGACGCGGACAACGTGCTCGGCGCGCTCAACGGCCTCCGCTCGGCGCTCGACACCGGCGACGCGGCCGAGGAACTACGCCAGGCGAAGAAGAGCTACGTGATGGGCGAGCGCGCCGGCGCGTTCGAGGACGACGACGAGCTGGCGACCGACATCGAGGAGGTCGCCGACCTCGTCGGCAGCATCGAGGACGCCCACGAGCAGGTCGGCGAGCTCACGAGCACCGTCCCCGGGCTACGCAGCCAGCTTGAGGATGCCCACGCCGAGGGTGCCGAGGCCGGGAGCGACGACGCGGACGGCGGGGAAGCGGAAGCGTAGGGCGGGAACTGACCGACGCGCTCGCCTACCGTTCCCGTACCGCGGCGAGCACCTCCACGAGCGCGTCGCTCGCGCGGTCCAGCAGCTCCTCGCCCAGTTCCGCGTCACCCGCACCCGGATCGCCGACGACCCCGTTGTCGCTGAACTCGTCGCTGTCGTGTGCGAGGTTGACCCCGCGAACCCACTCGCCCCAGCGGTCGCTCCCTCCGTTTCGGGCCGCATCGACGCGGTCCTCACGGACCAGCTCCGGCGCGACGTGCTGGAGCATTGCGGTCTCCAGTTTCCCGCCGTGACCCATCTCCGAGGCGTGCTCGCCGACGGCCTCGAACCAGGTGAACGCGACGGCGTAGGCGTCGGTCGTCCCGTCCCGGGACGCCCGGCGTGCGACCTCCGCGAGCGCCTCGACGTTGCCGCCGTGGCCGTTCACCAGCACGACGCGGTCGATGCCGTGGTGGGCGAGGCTCTCGACCGTCTCGCGGACGTAGGCACGAAAGGTGTCGGGCGACACCCAGAGCGTGCCGTCGAACGCGCGGTGCTCCTCGGCGACGCCGACGTGGACCGGCGGTGCGACGACGACGTCGTCTCCGGGCTGCTCCGTCGCGGCCGCGGCGACGGCCTCGGCGGTCAGCGAGTCGGTCCCGAGCGGCGCGTGCGGACCGTGCTGTTCCGTGCTCCCGACCGGGAGCAGCGCGGCGTCGGGCGCGGCGTCCCGAACGTCGGTCCAGGTCGCCTCCGATAGCTTCATGCCGGTGCTGGGGACGCGGGCGACTTGTACCCCCGAGTTCGACGCCGGCGGATCTAGTCGCAGGACGGCGTGGTACGCCCGACGGTCGCTCGGAACCCGTTGGGATTATGACCGGCCGGTCGGAACGAACGGGTAATGGGAATCCTCGAGAACAAGGCGCGCGCCCGCCTGTTCTACAAGTACCTCTCCAGGGTCTACGACACGGTCAACCCGTACATCTGGGACGACCGGATGCGCAACCGGGCGCTCGACTGGTTCGACGCGGACCGCGACGACCGGGTGCTCGACGTCGGCTCGGGCACCGGTTTCGCCACGGAGGGGCTGCTCAACCACGTCGACGAGGTCCACGCGCTCGACCAGTCGATGGACCAGATGGAGCGGGCGTTCGCCAAGTTCGGCAAGCGCGGCAAGGTCCGGTTCTACCGCGGGGACGCCGAGCGGCTCCCGTTCGCGGACGACAGCTTCGACAAGCTCTGGTCGTCCGGCTCGATCGAGTACTGGCCGAACCCCGTCGACGCGCTCGCGGAGTTCAGACGGGTCACGAAGCCGGGCGGAACCGTCCTCGTCGTCGGCCCGGACTACCCGAAGACGAAGCCGTTCCAGAAGCTCGCGGACGCGATCATGCTGTTCTACGACGCCGAGGAGGCGGAACGCATGTTCCGTGGGGCGGGCTTTTCGGAGATGAACCACTACATCCAGCAGCGACACGTCGGCGCTCCGCGCGCGATCACGACCGTCGCAACCGTCCCCGATGGCGACGTGGCGGCGCGGGCGAGCGACGCGGAGGCCGATCGGATCGACGCGTCGGCGGGCGACTGACTGGCGGCCACCGCTCGACTCTTCTCCCCCGGATCCGTGCACCGGTCACGCGATGGCGGTAAGTCGGACGAGCCTGTGGGCGTCGACGTACACGTCAACCGTGACCGTCACGCCGGGTCTGATGGCCGGTTCGTTCGTCCCCGCCGGCTCGACTCGGGCACGCTCGCCGGCGCTCCAGCGGGGATCATCCGCGACGTTGAACGGGCCGGTCGGACCGGACACGAACCCCCGTGCGGCGAAGAACGGAATCGGCGGCTGGTGGGTGAGTTCCTCGTTCGCCACCGAGACGCGGAGGTGGAGGGTCCGGACGTCGAGCGTGTCGCCGCCGCCGTGCTCGAACACCAGCGCCCCGTCGTCGATCGCAAGCGAGAGGCTGGCGACCGGTGCGGGGTCGGCCGGCGTCCCGGCGACGCCGAAGGCCGCCGCGCCGACCGTCGCGGAGAGCCCGACGGCGACCAGCAGGAGCAGCGCGATGCCGACCGCCGGTGCGGATGCGCGTGACGACACGGGCAGGCTGGTCCCGTCATCGGCCAAAAGCGTTCGCCCGGTTCAGTCGTCGCCGCTGTCGTTCGATCCGTACGCCTCCGCCACGGACACGGGTTCGGTCGAGGTGATCTCGACCGTCGAGAGGTCGTTCGACCCCTCCTGAATGGCGGTGACCACGAACGTCCCGCGGGGCGCGACCGTCCAGAGGACGCCGTCCTCCCCGGTCGTGCCGACGTCGACGCTCCCCTCGTTGCCGGCCGCGATCCGCACGGACGCGTCGATCGGATCGCCGGTCCCGGGGTCGAGCACTTCGATCCGGAGCGGCCCGCCGGCGTACGTCCGGTTGACGCGAACGGTCAGGTCGATCGTTCGCTCCCGGACCTCGCCGCCGGTCACGTTCGCCAGCCGGATCCGCTGGTACTCCTTGAACACGCGTTCGCTCCCGCCGTCGACGAACGCCGTGAGGTTCCCGGTGGCGTACGGCACGTCGACGATGTGCGTCGAACCGGAACCGGTTCCGCTCGGGTTGGTAGAGGCCGCCCAGATCGCGGGGTAGCTTCTGGCGGTGACGTTCTCCGCCATGGCCACGGTTCCACTCTGCAGGCTCCGGAGGTCACCGCGATACACCTCTCGGACGTACTGGCCGTCGATGACCGTCGAGAGTACGACGCCGTCCTCGCTCGCCGCGACGTAGATGCGCGTCGGCGGAGCCTCGCCGCTACTGGCTTGGAGCGCCCGATCCCGGACCGGGCCGTCGAAGGCACGAAGCTGGAAGGCGAGCGCCGGGATGCGGTCGCTGTCGAGCGTGCTCCCCTCGGTCTCGCTGGCCAGTTCCTCGAGAACCGCCAGTCGCCGTTCGAGCGCGTCGGACTCGGCCTTGATTCGGGCGAGTTCGGCGAGGAGTTCGCGGGTGCCGAGCTCCCCGCTCGCGTAGCCTTCGATGGCGGTTCGGTGCTCCGTTCGGAGGGTGACGACCCGTTTTTCCAGCTCGTTCATCCCGTCGAGGACGCGCCGCTGGCGCTCGTCGTTGGTTTCCGCGGCGGTGATGCGTTGCCGGAGGGCGATGGTTTCCATCCGCTCGGCGGAGGTGTTCACCTCGACCCCGACCGCCAGGCCGGCGTCGATGCGGGCCTCGTCGATGCGGGCGTTCGTGACGTTCTCGCTCGGGATCGAGAGCACGTGGGTCCGGTTCGTCACGTCCGTCCCGTTCGCCACGGCGGTCACTGCGGTCGGCACCGGCTCCGGGGGGGCCTGCTCGGCGGTCGGTGTGGTCGCCTCGACGGCCCCGGGGCCGCCGGTCCCGGCGGCGCCCGCGGCGGCGGCACAGACCAGGAGGAGGGTAAGAACGACGGGGGCTGTTCTCATCGAGCGCGGCTTTCGCCGCCAACACTAAAAAACCGAGCGAACCGAGCGTGAGCCCGACTCCCGCATGGAAAGCGTTTAGGTGCGCGGCCGTGACTCAGGCGATGAATGCGGCACGTTGCCCTCCTCCTCGCGGTTCTGTGCCTCCTCGCACCAGTGCCGGCCGCCGCGACGCTCCCGGCGGACGCCGGTCCCGGGGCCGCAAGCGACCCGGGACGGGTGACGGCCCCGTCCCAGTTCGGCGACACGGCCACCCCGTTCGACGACAGCACGACGACGTTCAACATCTCGCTGCGGGAGAACGGAAACGCACGCTGGACGGTCGGGGTCGAGTACCGACTCGAGGACCCGGAATCGCGGGAGGCGTTCGAGGCGTACGCCGACGGGTACCGTGACGACGGGTCGGAGACGGGCCCGTCGACCGACGTGTTCCGGAACGCGGCCGTGGTTGCGGCCGAACACACGGGCCGGGAGATGCGGATTCGGAACGTGAACTACACGGCGGGGCTGCGAAACGAGACGACCGGCGTGCTCCGCCTCCGGTTCACGTGGACGAACTTCCTCGAACGGACCGAGAACGGGACCCTCGTTCTCGGCGACGTGTTCGTCACGGGTCCCGAGGAGACCTGGTTCCGGACGCTCCAGTCGGGTCAGCGGCTGGTCATCCAGCCGCCACCCGGGTACACCGCACCGGACATCTCGATCGAGGCGAACTACCGCCTCGTGAGCCGAAACATCGTCGTCACCGAGCCGTACACGTTCGCCGCGGGCGACATCTCGGTCACGTTCACCGGCTCCGAGGAGGAGGCACCGTTCTGGCAGGACACGCAGTTCCTGATCGGTTCGGCGCTCCTGCTCGGGGTGCTCGTCGTCGGGGCGTATCTCCTTTCGCGCCGCCGGCCGGGAACGGCCGGGACCGCGGACGAGCGGACGACCGCCGGCGATCCGCCGGCCGGGTCGGTGGACGGTGACGGCGTGGCCGCGGTCGGGGGCGACGCGACGAACGGCGGAACCGAGGACGCCGTCGCTGCAGAGGGGGGCGGTGCGGCCGCGTCGAACCCGGAGCCCGACCCGGAACTCCTCTCCGACGAGGAACGGGTCGAACGGCTGCTCGACAGGAACGGCGGGCGGATGCGACAGGCTGACATCGTCTCGGAGACCGGCTGGTCGGACGCGAAGGTGTCGCAGTTGCTCTCGACGATGGCCGATGACGGCGACGTCGAGAAACTCAGGCTCGGCCGCGAGAACCTCATCTCGCTCCCGGACGGCGACGAGGACGAGGGTCCGCGCGGTAACGGCGTCTGAGCCGTCGGCGTCGGTCGGTCGTGATGGAAGCGGGAGGCGATCCGGGTCGTCGAGGACGGTCGAATCGTCCCCGGTAGGCTGGCCGATCCGTTCGACGGTTCCCCCGACAATCCGGAACGGCGTGTGCGGGGTTTCGAAAGGATTTAGCGCCGACCGGAGCAATCGACGGACGATGAAAGTTCTCGTCACCGTCAAGGAAGTCGCGGAGGCGGCCGACGACTTCGAGATCGACGGGCTCGACGTCGGGGAGCAGTACCTCGAGTACGACCTCAACGAGTGGGACGATTACGCCATCGAGGCCGGCGTGCAGCTCTCGGAGGCGTTCGACGACGTCGAGGTCGTCTCCGTGACGATCGGCCCCGAGCGGAGCGAAGAGACCATCAGGATGGCGCTGGCGAAGGGTGCAGACCGGGCCGTTCGCGTCTGGGACGACGATGTCGCGGCCGCCGACCTCGACGTCGCCGCGAAGGCACGACTGCTCGCCGCGGTCGCCGACGAGGAGGACCCGGACCTGATCCTCTCGGGGGTGCAGGCCAACGACGACGGCTTCGGCGCGACCGGCGTCGCCCTCGCGGACGAGCTCGGTTTCGAGTGGGCGGCGGTCGTCAACGCGCTCGACATGTCGGAGGACTTCTCGACGGCCAGCGTCCACCGCGAACTGGAAGGCGGCGTCGAGGAGCTGACCGACGTCGACCTCCCCGCGGTGCTCACGATTCAGACCGGCCTGAACGAGCCGCGCTACGCCAGCCTGCGCGGCATCCGGCAGGCCCAGTCGAAGGAAATCGCGCCGATGACGCTCGATGACCTGGGTCTCGACACCGACGCGGTCGCCTCGCCCATCGAACGGACGAGCATGTACGAGCCCGAGACCGAGTCAGACGCGACCTACTTCGAGGGCGACGCCGGTGACCAGGCCAGCCAACTCGCCGACATGCTCCGCGAGAAGGGGGTGGTCGGCGAATGAGTTCCGACGTGCTCGCCGTCGCTGAGCACCGGCGCGGGGAGCTCCGGGACGTGACCTTCGAGGTCGTCACCGCGGGCCGCGAACTCGCCGCCGAGATGGGTGGCGACCTCCACCTCGCCGTCATCGCCGGCGACGTGGACGGCTTCGCGGAGACGCTGAACCTGGACGGCGTGGACACGATTGACACCGTCGACGACGGCGCGGAGTTCAACCACGACCTCTACGCCGGGGCGCTCGAGGCGCTGTTCGCCGAGATCGACCCGACTGCGCTGCTCATGCCGAACTCGGTGAACGGCCTCGACTACGCGCCGGCGGTCGCGAACGCGCTGGAACTGCCGTACGTCTCCGACGCCATCGACTTCGCCTACGACGGCGGCCTCGAGGCGACCCGCGAGATGTACGGTTCGAAGGTCGAGACGACCGTCACGGTCGACGCCGAGCAGTTCGCCGTCACCGTCCGCGGCGGCGAGTGGGCACCGACGGAGGGGACGGGCGAGGCGGCGGTCGAACCGTTCGACTACGAGTTCGACGCCGACGCGGCGGGCTCGCGCGTGACCGGGTTCGAGGAGGTCGGCGGCGGCGACGTCGACATCGCGGACGCGGACTTCCTCGTCTCCATCGGCCGCGGCATCGAGGAGGAGGAGAACCTCGATCTCATCCGCGACCTCGTCGACGCCACGGGCGCGACGCTGTCCTCGTCGCGGCCCATCGTCGACAACGGCTGGCTCCCGAAGAATCGGCAGGTCGGCCAGTCCGGCAAGCAGGTGACGCCGGACGTCTACCTGGCGATCGGCATCTCCGGGGCCGTCCAGCACGTCGCCGGGATGAAGGGGGCCGAGACCATCGTCGCGGTGAACACGGACCCGAACGCGCCCATCTTCGACATCGCCGACTACGGCGTCGTCGGCGACCTGTTCGACGTGGTACCGGCGCTCATCGAACAGTTCGAGTAGCCGGGGGCGGGCGTCGACCGTCGCCGACCGCGGAACCGAGCGTCGCCCACCGACCCCGCCGCGATCCGTCGGGCTCGTCGCCCGACGCCGTTTTCATCCCCGATCGCGCAGGGAAGTCATGACTGACGAGGAGCGACCGCGGGCGCTCGAAGCCTACGAGCGGCTCGCGGACGCCTACGCCGAACGCGCGCCGACGAAGCCGTTCAACGCCGACCTCGAACGCCCGGAAACGCGGGAGCTACTCCCGGATCTGGACGGGAAACGAGTTCTCGATGCCGGCTGTGGTCCCGGCATCACGACCGCCGAACTGCTGGCGGCCGGCACCGAGGTAGTCGGTCTCGACGTGAGTCCGGCGATGCTCCGGCACGCCTGGGGCCGCATCGACGGGGACGCGTCGCTGCTCCGTGCGGACCTCGGCGGCCCCCTCCCGTTTCCTGACGGTTCGTTCGACGTCGTCCACGGCTCCCTGGCGTTCGACTACGTCCGGGACTGGACGCCGCTGTTCGGGGAGCTCGCGCGGATACTTCGGGCAGACGGAACTCTCGTCTGTTCGGTCGGACACCCGTTCGCGGACGCGACGTTCTTCGACCCGGAGGACTACTTCGCGGTCGAGGCGGTGAGCGCCGTCTGGGAGGACTTTGGCGACCCGGTCGAGGTGCCGACGTACCGCCGACCGCTGGAGACGGCGCTAAACCCACTGCTCGAAGCGGGCTTTCGGCTTGACCGCGTCTCCGAGGCGACGCCGACCGGGGGGTTCCGCGAGAAATCCCCGGAGACGTACGAGCGCGTGTCGCGGGAGCCGACGTCCCTGTGTCTCCGCGCGACGCTCCGTTGAGGGCTGACAGACGGCGAGACGGTCCGCGGGCGGGACGCCGTACACCGGCCTCGCCCGACCCGCGGCGTCGGTCAGGTCATGGGGTGGCGTGGCCACGGCTTCGGACATGAACCTACGCCTGGTTTCGCTCAGCTTCTCGTCGCTCGTTCCGGTCGCCCGCGGCCGCTCGTCCGAGTCCGCCCGGACGTTCCGTCACGTACTTGCCGGGCCATCCCGGAAGCATGGGCAATGGAGTACCTGGAGCGCCGGGTCGTGATGGTGAACGACCGGCTGGGCGAGGTTGCCGAGTCGGTCGAGCCCGACGCACTCGCCGCGGAGCTGGAGCACGTCGCGCTCGCCGGCGGCAAGCGCGTCCGCCCGACGGTGACGCTCCTCGTCTGCGAGACGGCCGGGGGCGACCCGACGGAGGCGGTCGACTTCGCGGTCGGCGCGGAGCTCGTCCACAACGCCTCGCTCGTCGTCGACGACATCATCGACCGGTCGGAGGTGCGCCGGGGGACGCCGAGCGCCTGGGCGGAGTTCGGCTACGGCCCCGCCATCGTCGCCTCCGACGGCCTGCTCGGCGAGGCGTTCGGCCTCTTCTCGCGGGACGAGCGGGCGATGCAGATCGTCGCGGAGGCGATGGTCGAACTCGGCGAGGGCGAGGCGACCGAACTCGTCGCCCGGCCGACGAACGAGGCGGAGTACATGGAACTGGCCCGCCGGAAGACCGGCGCGCTGTTCCGCGCGTCAGCGGAACTCGGCGCGGTCGCGGCGGGCGCCGACGGGTTCACGGTCGAGTCGTTCGGCGAGTACGCCGAGCGCGTCGGGGTCGCCTTCCAGATCCGCGACGACGTGCTCGACGCGACCGCGGACGCGGCGGACCTCGGCAAGCCGACCGGCCAGGACGAGGCGGTGGACCGGCCGTCGCTGCTCCAGGTGACGGACCTGACGCCCGAGGAGGCCGACGAGCGGGCACGCGAGGAGGCCGACCCGCGCGCTGGAGGCCCTGGAGACGGCGACCATCGAGGACTCCGAGGCGTCGGGCTACCTGCGGGACCTCGCCGAGTTCGTCGTGGTTCGGGAACGGTAAACGAACCTCTTTTGCGGGGGCATGTCCTCGCGCTCGACTTCGTCGAGCGCTGCGGCCAGACCCCCGCAAAACCCGTTCATGCCAAAGAGCCGCTCGCTCGGTCGGCCTCCGGCCTCCCTCTCTCACGGTACAACTACTGGTGCGACATTGGGGGTCCTGCTATCGTAGCGATGGATGCTCATCGGCCGTCGTACGCCACGGCAGCTTCTCCGTGAACGGGGTACAAAAGCAAGGGTGTCTAGTGCAAACGTTCAGTTCTCCGGCCGAGGAGATAGCAGGAAGACAACTGGTGAGCGACGAACCCGATCAGGGGATCAGTCATTCCGGTACCCACCGCGAGCGAGGGAGGCGCGGCGAAGCCGCGCCGACCGTTGCTCGCGGCCTTTTGGCATGAACGGGTTTTGCGGGGGTTCGACGAGCGAGCGCGCCTCCGGCGCGCGAGCGAGGAGGACCTCCGGAAAAGAGGTTCCTTCAGTAGAACTCCCGAACGAGGTCCATCGCGCCCTCGGGCGCGCCGTCGTCGACCTCGTGCATCGGCGAGTCGAGCCCGTGCTGGGCCTCGTACGGCACGGAGTCCTCGTCCTGGTAGAGGACGCCCATGTACTCCTTGTCCGCGTCGAGGACCTTCTCCTTTGCCGCCTCGCGGTCCGTGGCGTCGTAGTCGGTGTCGGCCAGATCGACCAGCGAGTCGCGGAAGTAGTCGTACGTGTCCACGTCGTTGAACGTCACACAGGGCGAGAACACGTTGACGAAGCCGAACCCGTCGTGCTCGATCGCCTGCTGGACGATCTCCTGGTGACGCAGGGCGTCGCTGGAGAACGACTGGGCGATGAACGTCGCGCCGGAGGCGAGCGCGAGCGCGAGCGGGTTGACCGGGGGCTGTTTCGGCCCTTCGGGCGTCGTCGCCGTCTCGAAGTCCTCGCGCGAGGTGGGCGAGGCCTGGCCCTTGGTGAGCCCGTAGATGCGGTTGTCCATCACGACGTAGCTCATGTCCACGTTGCGCCGGACCGCGTGGACGAAGTGGCCCGCGCCGATGGAGTAGCCGTCGCCGTCGCCGCCGGCGACCATCACTTCCAGTTCCGGGTTCGCCATCTTCACGCCGGCGCCGACCGGGAGCGCCCGGCCGTGGACGCCGTGAATGGCGTAGCTGTGCATGTACGTGCCGATCTTGCCCGAACAGCCGATGCCGGCGACGACGAAGGTGTTGTCGGGGTCGTTCCCCGTCTCCGCCAGCCCCTTCATCATGCCGTTCATCGTGCCGAAGTCCCCGCACCCGGGGCACCACGTCGGCTGCTTGTCGGACTTGAAGTCGGTGAATTTGACCTGCGAGCTCATGTTAGGCCTCCAGTGTCTCCTTGATGTCCGCCGCGAGTTCGTCCGCCTTGAAGCGGACGCCGTTGTACTTGTTCACACGTTTCACGCGGGTAAGGGTGTCGTGTTCGAGCACGTCCGCGAACTGTCCGGTCGCGTTACACTCGACGACGACGACCTCCTCGGCCGACTCGAACGCCTCGGAGAGGCCGGGTCGGGGGAAGATGTACGGCACCGAAAGCACGCGGACCTCGACGTCCTCCTCCTCGAGGAGGTCGAGCGCCTCGACGAGCGCGCCCTCGTTCGAGCCCCACGAGACGACGAGGTTCTCAGCCTCGGGGTCGCCGAACTCCCGCGGGCTCCAGTCCTCCTCGGCCCGCGCGGTCTCGACCTTCCGGTCGCGCTTCTCGACCTGCTTCACGCGCATCTCCGTGTCCTCGGTCCGTCGCCCGAGCTCGTCGTGTTCCAGGCCGGTGGACATGTGCGCGCCGCCGGCGGTGCCCGGGAACGCGCGCGGGCTGACGCCGTCGTCGGTGAGCTCGTGGGGTTTGAACTGTCCCTGCTCGGTCCGGTGGTCGCCGATGGAGTCGTCGTCGACGACCTTGCCGCGGTCGATCTCGACGGCGTCCATGTCGAAGGCGTCCGGCTCGAACGTCTGCTCGGTGACCGCGAGCGAGAGGTCGGAGGTGAGATAGACGGGAGTCTGATACTGCTCGGCGAGGTTGAACGCCTCGACGGTCTTCCAGAAGCACTCGGCGACCGTCGTCGGCGCGAGGACGAAGCGGGGAATCTCGCCGTGCCCGCCGTACAGCAGCATGTTGAGGTCGCCCTGCTCCTGCTTGGTCGGCATCCCCGTCGAGGGGCCCGAACGCATCACGTCACAGATGACCAGCGGCGTCTCGGAGGTCGCCACGAGCCCGAACGTCTCGGTCATCAGGTCGATGCCGGGGCCGGAGGTCGCGGTCATCGAGCGCGCGCCCGAGCGAGCGGCGCCCAGCGCGAGGTTGATCGCCGCGAGCTCGTCCTCGGCCTGCACGACGTGCCCGCCGAACTGCTCGATGCGACCCGTCAGGTAGGTCATCACGTCCGTCGCGGGTGTGATGGGGTAGCCGGCGTAGAACTTGCAGCCGGCGGCGATGGCGCCCATCCCGATGGCCTCGTCGCCGTTCAACAGGACGTAGTCGTTGTCGGTCGTGTCGAGGTCGTACTCCAGGTCCTCCTCGTCGTACTCCTCGCGGACGTACTCGAGCCCCTTCCGGGCGGCCTCCTTGTTGTTCTCGACGATCGCCTGGCCCTTGTCGCCGAAGCGCTTCTTCAGCGAGGAGTCGAGGTTCTCGATGGGAAAGGAGGTGACCGCACACGCGGCCCCCAGCGCGACGACGTTCCGCATGATCGCGCCGCCGGCTTCCTCGGCCAGCGCCTTCAGCGGGACGTTCAGGCCGATCATCTCGCCCGGAATCTCGACGTCCTGCATCGTGGTGCGTTCGCCGTCGTAGATGATCACCGAGCCGTCGTGCAGCTCGTCGAGGTTCTCGTCGATGGTCCGGGGGGTGAGCGCGATGAGCACGTCGAGCCTGTCGACGACCGACTGCACCTTGTCGACGGACGTTCGCACCTTGTAGGCGGTGTAGCCGCCCCGAATTCGGGAGGCGAAGTCCTTCGAGGTGAAGACGTGTCGACCCGCGCGGGAGAGCGCTTGCGCGAAGATTTTCCCGGTGGAGTCGATCCCATCGCCGGCTTCGCCGCCGATGGCCCAGTTGAAGTCCGCTGGCATACTAGTCGGTGGTTCCCGTGGTCGGAGGAAAAGCCTTCTGAAAGGGGGAGACTTCACGTGCTTGCCGTTCGGCCGGCGATCCGGCGGATTCGCCGTCATCTGTCGAACCGGCCACCCAACGACGGACGAAAACCGGACGTTCGTCCGCCGCTGCCGAGCGTGCTCGCCCGTCGGGGGAACGACACCTTCCCGTACCCCCCGTTCAAAACGACGGGCATGGACGCTACGATCACGGTCAGGTCGGTCACCGAGGTCGGCCCGGACACCGTCGCGGTCGCGTTCGACTCCCCCGCCGCGTTCGACGCGAAGCCCGGCCAGTTCGCCCGCCTGACGGCGGAGGTGGACGGCGAGCCCGAATCGCGATTCTACACCGTCTCCTCGCCCGACGCCGACGGCACGTTCGAGACGACCGTCGGCCTCGACGGCGGCG
The DNA here is from genome assembly GCF_032116555.1 of Halobaculum sp. XH14. Classification (NCBI taxonomy): domain Archaea; kingdom Methanobacteriati; phylum Methanobacteriota; class Halobacteria; order Halobacteriales; family Haloferacaceae; genus Halorarum; species Halorarum halobium. The sequence goes on along the minus strand of NZ_CP134949.1, from coordinate 2,283,164 downwards.
ACTTTTCGGCCGAACTCGCCGCGCTCGACCCGGGTGACACGGTCGAACTGTCGGGCCCCTTCGGCGACGAGTACTACGAGGGCGAGTCCCGCGCGGTCGTCCTCGCGGGCGGGCCCGGCATCGGCCCGGCGGTCGCCATCGCTGAGGCCGCCCTCGAAACGGGCAACGATGCGGCGGTCGTGTACCGGGACGACCGACCGGCCCACGTCGACCGCCTGGACGACATCCGCGAGCGCGGCGCGAGCGTCGTCGTGACCGAGGGCGACATAGCGGACCCGGTGGCGGACGCGGTGACGGGAGCAGAGGGCGAGCGCGCGTTCGTCTACGGGTTCGCCGGGTTCGTCGAGGACGCCTCGGAAGCGCTGGCGGCGGCGGGTGCCGACGTGGACGACGCGAAGATCGAGAGTTTCGGCTAGCCGTCCTGAACGGAGCCAGTACTCCTGCCGTTTCGATCGCCCGCCTGACGACTACGTTGAAAGCCCCCGGACGCCCGATCCGATCCCGTTCAGTCCCGCCCCGTGGGACGGTCGGGTCGTCGCGTGGGCTCCCCACGCCTCCCCGGCGGGCGCGGCTCGCTCCCACGGGTCGCTCGCGGTCGCGCCCGCCACATCCCGTCGACCGTCAGCCGGGCGGCGTCACGGTGGACTGCCCACGGCGTGCACGTTCGGTAGTCAGGGGAACGACGCTTGATAGGAAAACCGGTGGACGGGAATGACAGAGCCGCGGGGCTTCCGCGGTCGTCACCAGCGTCACCCCTGCGACGACGACCGGTCAGAACACGCACGCGACAAAAATCCGGAGAACACCGCGAAAGATACCACTCCGCCCGGACACCGCGGAGCAGAACCGACAACACTCAAGACGGGGGGGTGGCAAGCGTGCGACCAGATGATTCCTCCCATCGCGAGCCGGTTCGTCGCGGGCGAGACGCCCGCGGCGGCGTTCGAACACGCCCGCCGGGAGAACGAGGACGACGTCAAGGTCATCCTCAACCTCCTGGGCGAACACTACCACGAGCGCGCCCCGGCCGACGAGGACGCCGCGACCTACGAGTCGCTCGTCGCCGACATCGGCGGCACCGACCTCGACGCCTGCGTCTCGGTCAAGCCGTCACAACTCGGCCTCGACGTCGGCGAGGGCGTGTTCCGCGAGAACTTCGGCCGGGTCGTCGAGGCGGGCCGGGAGCACGACGTGTTCGTCTGGTGTGACATGGAGGACGCAACCACGACGGGCGCGACGCTCGACGCCTTCGAGGAGCTGGCGCGCGAACACGACGGCGGCGTCGGCCTCTGCGTGCAGGCGAACCTCCGGCGCACGCGGGAGGACCTCGACCGGCTCGCCGACGTCCCCGGCAAACTCCGGCTCGTGAAGGGGGCCTACGACGAGGACCCCGAAATCGCGTACACCGACAAGGCCGACGTGAACGAGGCGTACCGCGAGGGGCTGGAACTGCTGTTCTCGCGCCGGGAGGGCGGCATCGCGGTCGGGAGCCACGACCCCGCGATGATCTCGTACGCGAAGGAGCTCCACGCGGAACACGGCGCCGGGTTCGAGGTCCAGATGCTCATGGGCGTGCGCCCGGACGCCCAGCGCGAACTCGCCGCCGAGGGCGTGGAGGTGTGGCAGTACGCGCCCTACGGCGACAAGTGGCTCTCGTACTTCTACCGCCGCGTGCGCGAGCGCAAGGAGAACCTGTTGTTCGCGCTGCGGGCGGTCGTTGGCGTCTGAACGGACCGAGTTCCCCCGGAGGTCCGTCCGGCTCGTTCGCCTCCGAGGGCGAGCCTCGCGCGTGTAGAAGCGCTGATAACCCCTCGTCCCCGAACGTGAAGTAGCACAACAATGTCCACGTGGAAGCGGGACTTCGCAAGCGGGCTCGTGGTCGTGATCCCGCTGCTCGTCATCCTGTTCGTCGCCAACTGGCTCTACACCCAGCTCCTCGAACTCCCGTTCGTCCCGACGGTGGTCTGGGAGTCGCCGCCGCCGGGGATGGCCGACTGGCTCGTCGCGTTCGTCGTCAACCTCCTGCAGGTCGTCATCGTCCTGACGGTGTTCGTCCTCGTCGTGTTCGCGGCCGGGTACATGATGCGGACGACCGCGGGGCGGTTCGCGGAGGGATTTCTCGACGCCGCCATCAACCGCCTCCCGGTGATTCGGGTGCTGTACAACGCGTCGAAGCTCGCGGTCGAGACGGCGCTCACCGGGACCGACGAACTCCAGAAGCCCGTCCGCATCGAGCCCTGGGAGGGGATGCGGATGACGGCGTTCAAGACCGGCAAGCGAACGAGCGACGACCGCGAGGTGCTGTTCATGCCGACAGCGCCGAACATCACCACCGGGTTCGTGCTGGAGGTGGAGTCGGCCGACATCACCGAGACGGACGAGCGGGTCGAGGAGGCGCTCACCCGCGTCCTCTCGGCCGGCTTCGGCGAGGGCGACGGCGGGCCGGTGAGCGCCGCCGAGGGTCGACAGAGCGCCGCCGGGGACGACGGTACCGACGAGCGTGACGACACGGGCGAGAGCGTCGTCGCCGACGGCGAGGACTGACTCGGACGGGGACGCGGGTTCGGTACTGACCCGAGGCGGCGGCTACCGCCCGGCGACTTCCGAACGGTGAAGTACCGCGGCGGCCCCCTTCTCCCATGAGCGAGGACGACGAACTGTTCCCGGACCTCGACGCCGACCACGTCGAACTGCTCCAGTCGTTCATCGAGAGCCACGGCTTCCTCTCGTGGCTGAACCTGCGCGTCGAGGAGCTCGATCGCGGCCGCATCGTCATGTCCGTCCCGTACGACGAGAAGCTGGTGAACCCCGGCTCGCCCGTCGGCTCCATCCACGGCGGCATCGCGGCGACGCTCGTGGACACCGCGTCCGGGTTCGCGCTCCGCTCGACGTTCGACGACCCGACGACCGGGTCGCTGGCGACGACCGACCTGAACGTCACCTACCTCCGGCCCGCGACTGACGACCTCCGCGTCGAAGCCGAGGTGCTCCGGACGGGCGGCTCGATGGGCTACACCGACACGGTCGTCTCGAGCGTCGACCCGGACGGCGAGCAGAAGGACGTCGCGGTCGGGCGGACTTCCTATCGGCTGTTTCGGGAGTGAGCGGCCGTTCCGTGAACGAGTCGGACGGGCGATGAACCGGTCGCGGGGGGTCCCGTCAGTCCCCCGGCGGCTCGGCCCTCCAGTCACGGCACGTACGCGCCGAACCGCCGCCGAACCGGGTCGTGGAGCAGCACGAGCGGAATCGCGCCCAGCAGGACTCCGTGGGTGACCGTGTTCCCCAGGACGCTGAGCGTCGCGGCGAGGGGGCCGGCGCTCGGGTCGAAGATGAGGAACGCCGATCCCTCGAACACGGCCTGGGCGAGCGCGCCGAGGACGGCCGCGACGACGAGCGACCGGGACGACGTCGGGTCCGCGGTTCGCTGGTCGAGATACCAGCCGAACACGACGAAGCCGACGACGTAGCCGATGAACCCGATCGGGTCGTCCAGTTCGTACCCCTCGAACACGTCGAGGACGCCCTCGCCGAGCGCGGCCCCGAGCCCGACCGACAGAGTCGGGATGCCGAACCTGGCCAGGCCGACGAGCAGGTACGGGATGAAGAACGGCTTGAGGTCCACGTCGACCGCGAACTCGCCGGCCGCCTCGGTCACCTGTAGCCCGAGTCCGAACAGCAGCGCGCTGAGGAGTCCGAGAGCGAGGACCGTGCGTTCCCAGCGTGGGTCCCGCCCGATCGCGTCGCCGACCCCGGTCGACCCGCCGGTTCCTCGTGACACGGCCGGCGAACGGCGGCACCCGAGAATAACTGCTTCTAGTAGCCCTCCGTCCGAATAGTGGGCAGTATTGAGTCATCATAGTAAACGCTGTATGCCGATTGGCGGACTGCGTAGGCGATGGGACCTCCCCTCGGAACCGGACGGTGCCTCACCACGACGCGAATCATGGCGTTCCTGTGGGTCGGGTTCACCGTCGCGTACGTGTCCTTCTTCTACGTGTTTCAGGACGCACGCGAGATCGCCGACTCGAGCCTCGACGGCTACCTCGAGGTCATCCTGCTCGCGATCCCGTCGGTCGTCCTGCTCGCGGCGGCGATGTGGCTCCACGAGTCGGACACCGACCCCGAACTCCGGCCGCCGGTGATCGGCTGGACGGCCGGGAGCGCGCTGCTGTTCGTCGTGGCGATGTACGCGGCGCTGTTCGTCATCGAGACGACGTTCGACCCCGGCGAGCGCTGGCTGATCCTCCTGCTGTCGACCGGGTTCGGCGCCTCCTCCGGGTCGGTCATCGGAATCATGGGCGTCAGATCGAAACAGAGCGAACGCGAGCGGAACCGATCGCGGCTGGTCGCGCGACGCCGCAAGCGGGAGCGCGAACAGCTCGAACACCTGAACAACTACCTCAGACACGAGGTGTTGAACGAGGTCGCGAAGATCAACGGCTACGCCGGCCTGCTCGCCGAACGGGGCGAACAGACCGAGGCGACGGCCGGCTATCTCGACATCATCCGCCACAGCAGCGAGGACATCGCCCTGTTCATCGACTCGATCCGGGACATCCTGGATACGACGGACCACGACCCGGAGCTCGAAGTGCTCGACGTGGTCTCGGTCATCGAAACGGAACTCGACTGGATCGGGCGCTCCCATCCGGAGGCGGAACTCGTGCTCGAGGCCCCGGACTCGGCGTTCGTGCTGGCCGGCGACCTCCTCGACCGGGTGCTCGTCAACCTGATCGAGAACGCGGTCGAGCACAACGAGGCCGGGGTCACCATCACGCTCTCGGTCGAAGCCGACGGGGAGCGCGTCTCGGTTCGCGTCAGCGACGACGGTCGTGGAATCCCGCGAACCGAGCGCGAGCGACTCTTCGAACCGCCGAGGTCGGGCGATCACGGCTACGGGCTGTTCCTGACGCGGAACCTCGTCGAACTGTACGGGGGGAGGCTCGAACTGCACAGCACGGGTCCGGCGGGGACGGAGTTCGTGATCGAACTGCTCGAACGGGCGGCACCGGAGGGCGCTTCCACGCCGGAGCCGTCACTGGAGACCGAAGCGGCCTGAGCCGTCACTGGAGACCGAAGCGGCCTGAGCCGGGCGGGAACCGCACGGTCCCGTGCGAGCAACCCTTTTCCGCCGGCCCGTCGAAGCCGCCCACGACGGATGACCCCCGAGGACCGCGTCGCGTACGAGCCGACCTCCGTGAAGGCAGTGCTCGCGGAGATGAAGGACACCGCGGAGCTGCTCATCGACCTCTCGTACTCCGCGGTGCTCCACGGGAGCGCCGACCTCGCGGGGGAGGTGCTCGAACTGGAGTCCCGCATGGACCAGCTGCAGTTACAGGCCCGGATGAGCGTGATGATGGCCGCGCGCTCGCCGGAGGACGCCGAGGAACTCGCGCCCGTGCTGGGCGTCATCGGCGCGGCCGAGAAGATCAGCGACGCGGCGGGCGACATCGCGAAGGTCGTGTTGGAGGAGGTGGGGCTCCCCGACGCGATCCGCGCCGCGTTGCCCGAGGCGGTCGAGACGCTAGTCCGGGCGGAACTCGCGGACGACTCGGCCTACGCCGGGCGGACGCTCGCCGACGCGAACGTCGAAACCGAGACGGGGGTCCGTGTCATCGCCCTGCGGCGCGGCACGGAGTGGCTGCTCAACCCGGACGCCGAGACCACCATCGAGCCCGGCGACACGCTGTTCCTCCGCGGGGGCGAGGAGGGGCTCCGGACGGTCTATGAGGCCGCCACGGGGGAGTCCTACGTTCAACCGGACGCCCCCACCGCGGGAGTCGAGGACCTCGAGCGCGCCGTCGACTCGGTCGTGCTGATGAAGAACATGAGCGAACTCGCCGTCGACCTGGCGTACGGCTCGGTGCTGTTCAACAGCGAGGCGGTCGCGGGCGAGGTCGCGGAACTGGAGGCGGAGGTCGACGCGCTCAAGTCACGATTCGAGGCCTGGACGCTCCGCGCGGCGGCCCGGGTCGAGGACCCCGTCTCGCTCCGTGGACTCGTCCACCTCGCGTCGGCGACGGAGGTGATCAGCGACGCGGCCCTGGAGATCAGCGAGGGCGTCCTCCGTGGGCTCGACGCCCACCCCGTCGTCGCCGAGGCCGTCGAAGCCTCCGACGAGGTCATCGTGCGCCTGTCGGTCGCGTCGGGGTCGGAACTCGCCGACGCGACGCTCGGCGAGCGGACGGTGAAACAGGAGACGGGGATGCGCGTCATCGCCGTCCGCCGGCCGGCCGGCGCCGATGGCGACGGCGAGTGGGTCGTCTCGCCCGGGAGCGGGACGGCGCTCCGAGCCGGCGACGTGGTGCTCGCGAAGGGAACCAGGGCGGGCGCGGAGCGGCTCTCGCGGCTCGTCGGTGACCCGCGCGAGTTCGAGGACTGAGCGGGTGCGAACGCGGACGGGTACCGGCCGGTGCGTCCGGTTCCGAACCTACACTTCCTCCCTGGCGAGTCGCACGACGGAGACGACGGTGAGCGCGGTGGCGACGAGGATGGCCGTCGCGCTCGCCAGCACGAAGCCGAGCAGCAGGAAGTAGCCCTCCGGGCCGAGCAGCGGGTACTGTCGCGTCTCCAGGTTCGGCCCGAGGAGTTCGAACGTCCGGACGAGGTAGACGAGGAGCGCGAGCGCGACGCCGGCCGCGAGCCCCGCGAGCACGTTCCGGCGGACCGACAGCGCCTCCAGCATCGCGGCCCGGGGCGGTCGGTCGGGGGCGCGGTCGTCCGTCGGGTCGCCCACGTCGTTCGGATCCCCCGGCCCGCTCGGATCGCCCGACCCGCTCGGATCGACGCCGGGGGCTCCAGTCGCGCGCTCGCCCGTCCCGGCCCCCGCCTCGGCACCGGTCCCCGCGTCCGAGCCGTCTCGTGTCACAGCGGCCGTTGGCGGGGGACGCTCAAAGCACCATCGCACGGCGTCGCCGCCCGGCCCGCTTCCGACGGAATCGGCCCCGTTCAGGCGTACGCCGCGAACTCCTCGCCGCGCAGGAGGAAGTAGCCGGTTCCGAGGAGGCCGACGACCGTCGCGGTCCCGAACGCCGCCGCCGGCGAGGCCCCGTAGATGAGCCCGCCCGCGGCCGCGCTCGGGATGGTGATCGCGTTGCGAACGAGGTAGTACGACCCCGTGACGCGGCCGCCGGCGTCCCGCTCGGCGGGGCCGACGATGAGCGCCTTGTGGGCGGGCAGCCCCGCGAACCGGAGCCCGGAGAACGCGAACAGGATGGCGAGCATGGCCGCCGGCGGGACGGTCACCGTCCCGAGAACCGGAACGGTGGCCGCGACCGCCTCGCCGGGAGCGCTGATGAGCAGCACCGGAAACACCGCGTATACGGCGAACCCGACGGCGACGACCGGCTTCAGCCCGACGCGCCGGGCCAGCCGTGCGACGGGCACCATCGTGAGCAAGGCGACCGCCATCTCGACGGCCAGCAGCACGCCGAAGAACGCCTCGGGGGAGAGCCGCCCCACGACCGGCAGCGTCGCACCCACGGAGAGGAAGTCGACGACGACGATGACGAAGAACACGTACACCATCCCGTTGGCGAAGCGGACCAGCGTGTCGGCGACGAGCAGCGGGCGGAGCGGGTCGGGCAGCGACCGGAGGTCCTCGACGACGGAGTCGAGCCCCTCGAACGACTTCCCGAGCGAGTCCTTCGAGGCGTCATAAAGCGAGCGCTGGGCGACCGTGGCGAGGCCGCCGGCCGCGGCCGCGACGAGCAGCAGGATCCGAAACCCCTCGGTGAACGAGAACAGCGAGAGGACGCCCGCGGCGAGCAGCGGGCCGAGCAGGAACGCCGTCCGGCGGAACGTCTCGGTTGCGGCAAAGCCCGAGGCGAGGCTTCCGTCGGGCACCGACTGCTTCACGACCGCGAACGTCGCGCCCAGGCCGAACGACTTCCACGCCTGCGAGAGGAACAGTCCGAGGAACACGACGATCACGGCCAGGTTCGTCGGGCCGAGCGTCACCGTTCGGAGCGGGTCCGCGGCCCACCAGACCACGAACCCGAGCGTCGAGGCGACCCCGAACAGCGTGAGCGCCGAGCGGGAGCCGATCCGGTCCGAGAGTGCGCCGCCCGGATACGGGAACACGGCCGAGATCAGGTTGCCGACGCTGCCGTACAGCCCGATGACGACGCTGCCCGCCCCCAGCACCGAGAGGTACTCCGGGAGGTACCGCCCCGTCATCTGGAAGCCGAGGCTGAACGCGAACATGGCGAGCGAGAGGACGAGCACGTCGCCCGGGAGCGAGACGAACTGGCGGAACGCGTCGAGCGGGTCCGGCTCGGGCGAGGGTTCCGCCCCGGCTCCCACCCGCCCGTTGGTGTCCGATTCTCCCCCCGTTTCGGATTCCCCGGCCATGGTCGGCGGGTCGCACTCGGGTCGCTAAACGGTTGGGGGTACCAGCCGGTTCGGTTCGCCGGCCAGGGGGTTCAACAGTACTATACGGCGTCTAACTTCGCATCGAACCTGAAGGACTTTATTCGTCGGGGGTGACGCGGGGAGTATGGGACTGTTCGACCGGCTGCGGGGGGACGACAACCCGCGCGTCGCGTTCATCGGCATCGACGGGGTGCCGTACTCGCTGCTCGATGACCACCCGGAGGAGTTTCCCAACTTCGCCGCGCTGGCGAGGGAGGGTGCCGGCGGCGACATCGACTCCATCGTGCCGCCGGAGTCGTCCGCCTGCTGGCCAGCACTGACGACCGGGGTCAACCCCGGTGAGACGGGCGTGTACGGCTTCCAGGACCGCGAGGTCGGCTCGTACGACACGTACGTCCCGATGGGTCGGGACGTGCAGGCCACTCGCCTCTGGGACCGGGTCGCGGAGGAGGGACTCGACGCCACGGTGATGAACGTGCCCGTGACGTTCCCGCCCCAGCGCAACGTCCAGCGGATGGTCTCGGGCTTCCTCTCGCCGGACGTCGACAAGGCGTCCTACCCCGACGAGCTCCGGGAGTACCTCGAGGGCACCGACTACCGCATCGACACGAACCCCAAGCTCGGGCACAAGGAGGACAAGTCCGAGTTCATCGAGAACGCCCACGAGACCGTCGACGCGCGGTACGAGGCGTTCTCCCACTTCATCGAGGAGGACGACTGGGACCTGTTCTTCGGCGTGTTCATGACGACCGACCGCGTGAACCACTTCCTGTTCAATGACTACGCGGAGGACGGGCGCTACCACGACGAGTTCGTGGAGTTCTACCGGAAGATCGACGACTATATCGGGAAGATCCGCGAGCAACTGGCCGACGACGTGACGCTCGTCGTCGCCTCAGACCACGGGTTCACGGTCCAGAACTACGAGGTCGAACTCAACCGGTGGCTCCAGGACGAGGGGTGGCTCTCCTTCGAGGACGACGACCACGACAGCCTCGACGACATCGCGGACGACGCGCGGGCCTACTCGCTCATCCCCGGCCGGTTCTACATCAACCTGGAGGGGCGCGAACCGCGCGGCTCGGTGCCCCAGTCCGACTACGAGGACGTGCGCGACGAACTGAAGGCGGACATCGAGTCGCTCGAGGGGCCGGACGGCACGAAGGTCGCCGCCCGCGTCGTCGAGAAGGAGGCGGCGTTCCGCGGCGAGCACGACGACATCGCCCCTGATCTCGTCGTCATCCCGAACCACGGCTTCGACCTCAAGTCGAAGTTCAAGGCCCACGACGACGGCGTGTTCTCGACGGGACCGCGAAACGGGATGCACAGCTTCGAGAACGCGACGCTGTTCGTCGACGACCGGGAGGCGACGATCGCCGACGCCGACCTGCTCGACATCGCGCCGACGATCCTCGACCTGATGGGGGTCGACTACGCCCGGACGGAGTTCGACGGCGCTTCGCTGGTGTGAGTCAGGTGGGGTAGTCGGTTCGGCCGTGGATTTCTGGTCGTAAGTGGCCGTGTCCCGAGCGGAGGCTCCCCGGAAGTCCGTCCATCCTTGGCGTCAGGACCAGTCCCGCCCCCGTTTCGAAGTAGTCGACGCAACGACGGAACCGGGTCGCACCCGGAAGCGCTCGCCGGATGCCCTACGGTTTTCAGGACAACTCGGCGACGCGCCCGCCGACACGGCGAACGGTCGCAACCACCCGCTCCCGGGCGAACACGAGTTCCGCGAGCCCCCAGCCGAGCAACGTCAGCACGCCCAGCACGGCCCAGGCGAACGCCCAGGGACCCATCCACACCGGTCGAATCCAGGGGGTCACGCCCGCCCACAGGTTCGCGAACTCGGTGGCGACCCCCGAGAGCGGCGTGCCGGCGAACGTGTTCTGGACCGTCGCCGCGAACGTCATCGAGTCGCCCGTGCCGGCGATGAGCCCCGCGCTGCCGTAGATGCGATAGCTCCCGGCGACGCCCTGGTCGGACATCGTCGGGCCGTTCGACCCGCCGCCGTGGGCGACCCGCTCGGCGTCGTAGGGCCCCCAGGTGGCGTAGTACTCCCAGACGATCTCCCCGCGCGGCGTCACCTCGATGACGCGGTGGTTCAGCGAGTCGGTGATGAGCGTGTTCCCGTTCGGGAGCCTGTCGGCGTCGCGCGGCCAGGAGAGTTGATCGGTGCCCAGCTCCCAGACGAGTTCCCACTCGCCGTCGCGCCTCTCGTACTCGACGACGCGGTCGTTCTCGGAGTCGGCCACGAGGATGACGGGGTTGCCGTCCTCGCTGACGAGCCAGTCGGGGTTGTGCTGCTCGTTCAGGGTGTCGTGGTCGCCGTCCGAGCCCAGCCGGTAGTCGATCTCCTTCGTTGAGCGGTTGATGACGATCGCCTGGTCGAAGTTGCGCGGCGAGACGAGGTACTGTCCCTCGGCGATGCGCTCCACGTCGTTGACGTGCGTCCAGTCCTGGCTGTAGCCGCCGTCGGTCGATTCGGGGTAGTGGTTCCGGAACGTCCACTCCCAGTCGATCTCGTCGGTCGAGCGGTTGTAGACGAACACGCGGTCGTCCGAGCGGCCGGTCGACTCGTTCCACTGTCGCATGTTGGCGACGAGCAGGTCGCCGTTCGGGAGCTTCTGGACGTCGTGGGTGTCGTGGATGTCGAAGCGCTCCTCCCAGACCCGGTCCCGCGTCTCCGGGTCCATCTCGAACACGGTGGTGCCGTCGGCGTCGGTCGAGACGATCAGGAGGTTTCCGTTCGCCAGCGGGTCGACGTCGTAGAACCAGGTCGCCCCGCGACTGCTCCCGCCGTACACCCACTCGGTCGAGCCGTTCGGGCCGACCGAGACGACGCGGGCGGGCTTTTTCGTCGAGCCCTGGCCGCGGAAGTGGAACCCCTGGATGCCGACGACGGTCGAGCCGTTGGCGGGCGACTGGATGGTGCCGTTCTCGAGGCCGACGGTTCCGGGCGTCCCCGTCTCCTGTGGCACGAGCGCCTGTCCGAGTGCCGGGACGAACAGCGCGAGAACACAGAGGAGGGCGAGAGAACGCACGACGCGGCGACGAGGGACCGACGAGATGTCCATCGTTTTTCGAAGGACCGTCGCCGGATGAAACTCTTGTGCTTGCCGGCCGGCCGGCGGTGGATCGCGGTCGAACGAGCGCTGTGGTGGACGGGGGGCCGTCGGCCGGGCGACGATCAGACCGCGGACGCGAGGACGCCGCCGGTCCGGACGAAGAAGTACAGGACGAACGCGCCCGCGAGCACCCAGTGGCCCGCCCGCACCTCGTCGGTTCGTCCCGCCGCGAGCTTCACGAGCGGGTACGCGATGATGCCCGCGGCGATGCCGTACGCGATGGAGTAGGTGAACGGCATGACGAGCACGGTGAGGCCGGCCGGGACCGCGTTGGTGTAGTCCGCCCAGTCGATGTCGACCAGGTTGCGGAGCATCAGCACCGCGATGACGACCAGCGCGATGTGGCTGGCGTACTGGGGAATCGCGGCCGCGAGCGGGACGACCGCGAGCGAGGCGACGAACAGGATCGCCACGACCAGCGCGGTCATTCCCGTCCGGCCGCCCTCCTCGACGCCGGACGCGGACTCGATGTACGTCGTCACCGTCGAGGTGCCGAGCATCCCCCCGACGGTCGTGCCGATGGCGTCGGCCATCAGCGGCCGGTCGATGTCGGGGAGGTTGCCGTCCTCGTCGAGGAAGCCGGCGACCTGCGAGACGCCCGTGAGCGTGCCCGCCGTGTCGAAGAAGTCCACGAAGAAGAACGTGAACACGATGAGCGAGAACGCGAACGCGTCGACGTTCGTCAGTCCGGAGACGAACGCGCCCGCCAGCGGCGTGATGTCGTAGCCCGCCGCCGAGTAGGTGAGCGAGTCGAGCGACGGCGCGAGCGACGCAGCGGGGAGGATGCTCCCGTCGGGGAGTTCGCCCGCCGGATACGGCGAGTAGCCGAGCATCGAGACGAGTCCGCCGAGGGCGCTCGTCCCGACGATGCCGATGATGATGCTGCCGGGCACGCCCCGGGCGTACAGCATGAACGTGACGAACAGCCCGACGACCGAGACGACCGCGACCGGGTCCTGTGCGAACACCGGCGAGAACTGGATGTACGTCGCCGGGTCGTCGACGGTGACCCGCATCGCCTCGAGGCCGATGATGGCGAGGAACAGGCCGATCCCGCCGCCGACCGCGAACTTCACCGGCTCCGGGAACAGCCTGATGATGTACTCTCTGGCCCCCGCGGCCGTGAGGATCATGAAGACGATCCCCTCGACGACCACGGCCGCGAGCGCCGTCTGCCACGGGATGCCGAGCCCGAGCACGACCGTGAACGCGAAGAACGCGTTGAGGCCGAGCCCGGGAGCCTGTCCGAACGGCCGGTTCGCGTACAGCGCCATGACGAACGTGGCCACTGCCGCCGAGATGAGCGTCACCACGGCGAGCATCTGGACGGTCTGGTCTGCCGTCCGCCCCTGGACCGAGATGGCCCCCGCGAGAATGCTCGGGTTCACGACCACGATGTAGCTCATCGTCAGGAACGTCGTTATCCCGGCCACGACCTCGGTGCGGAGGTCGGTGTCGTGCTCCCCGAACTCGAAGTACTGCGACAGCGAGTCAGTTAACCCCATACCGCACGCTTGTGCACACCCATCTTAAACGTTTAGGAATATTGTACCCACCCATGCACAGTAGTGGATAATTCGGGAGGCCATAACGGGAGAAATCGGTAAGAGAAGGCACCTTCGTGCATACAATTCGCCGAGCCGGACCGCGCCTCGCGTCAACCGGACGGGATCGGACTCACTCGAACGTCGTGAGCGCGCCGACCGGCGCGTCGGTCATCGCGGCGGCCCGGTCGGTCCCCTCCTCGCCGACGGCGATGAGCGCGAAGACGCCCGTCACGTCGGCGTCCGCCTGCGCCGCGATGTCGAGGAGGAGTTCCTGCGTCTCGCCCGAGCGGATGAGGTCGTCGACGACGAGCACCCGCTCGCCGGCGTCGAGCGCGCCCGCCGGCAGGTAGTAGGTGAGTTCGATGCCGGAGGCGAGCCGCTGGCGGGACTCGATGAACTCCTCGACCGCGGTCTCCTTCGACTTCTTCGCGTACGCGAGGCGGGCGTCGAAGTGGGAGGCCATCGCCGCGCCGAGGGTGATGCCGTCGGTCGCGGCGGTGAGGACGACGTCGGGCGTCTCGAACGACAGCGACTCCGCGGCGACCGGCGCCACCAGGTCGAGGAACGGCTGGTCGAAGACGACCGCGGAGTTGTCCACGTACCCCTCGTCGTCGAAGCTCACGCGGGTTTCAAGCTCCTCGGCGAGCGTCTCGTGCCCGATGCCGCCCACGACCTCCTGTGCCCGTTCGGCGCCCGGCAGGACGTGTCCGTTGACGTAGCGGTTCAGGTCGCCGGCGGGGAGGCCCGTCACCTCGGCGAGCTGCTCGTAGGTCCGCGTCTCCTTCAGCGTCCGCAGGACGGTGACCGCCTGCAACTGCAGGGCGGCCTTCTCGGCTCGGTTCATGCATGTATGCTCGTTCGTGCAAGTATGAACACTTCGAATCGCGGATGGTGGTACATGATCACGAGGGTGATGCCCACGAGGGCGTATCCGGCCGGTCCGGGGCGGCGGTGCGACGACGACCCTCGACCCGGCAGCGACGGTTCGAGCGACGAACGGCCGGGCCGGGAATCGACCGGAAGAAGACGCGCTGTCCGGCATCGATCCGTCGACGGCGAACGCGGCGGCTGGCACCGAGCCGGTGCCTGAACGCGCCCTGCTACTCGTCCGCGTCAGCAAGCAGTTCGGACGCGGTGAGCAGTGCGTCGAGTTCGACGCCGTGGTCCGCGAGCAGTTCGGTCGCGTCCTCCTCGCGGTCGACGACGACGAGCACGCGGTTCACCGTCGCGCCCGCCTCGCGGAGCGCCTCGACGGCGTCCACCGCCGACCGGCCGGTCGTGGCGATGTCCTCGACGACGACGACCTCCTCGCCCTCGGCCAGTTCGCCCTCGATGCGGTTGCCGGTGCCGTACTCCTTCGTGGCCTTGCGCGCGATGACGTACGGGAGCCCGGTCTCGACGGCCGTCGCCGCCGCCAGCGGGACGCCCCCGAGTGCGACGCCCGCGAGTTTCGTCCCCTCGACGCGTTCGGCGAACGCCCGAGCGATGCGTTCGAGACACGCGGGGTCGGTCTCGAACCGGTACTTGTCCACGTAGTAGTCGCTGGTGCCGCCGTGGGAGAGTTCGAACTTGCCGAACAGCACCGCGTCGGCGTCCCGCAGCGCGGCGAGCAGGGCCGACGTGTCGGTGGTCGTCATGGGGAAATCGGGGGCTGGGACGGGCGAAAAGGTGCCGGTCTCGACCGCGACCCGTTCGGACGAATCACCGAGAACGACGGCAGCGGAGCGCTTCCCGACGTCCGATCGCCGTTCCCGCCGTCGCGTCAGTTCAGCCCGCCGCCTCACACCGCTCCACGACGCTCGCGGGAATCGGAGCGGACACCTCGTAGCTGTCGATCGTCTCCACGGTCCGCTTGTTGTGGAAGACGACCGTGAGCGTCGCTCCCTGTCGCGGGCAGGCGAGCGCGCTGTCGCCGGTCACCTTCGCGCTCCCGGCGTCGCGTCGGAGGTCGGTCCAGGGCACTTCGGTTCCGGCTTCGTCGACGACGTAGACGCGGTCGGAGTGGGGGACCGTCCCGTTGTCGTGACTGATGACGATCGCGGGCGTGTCGCCGCTCCGGTCGACCGAGAAGGTGAACCCCGTCGGGCCGTCGAACGAGGACTCGCCGACGCCCGTCGCGACCGCGCCCCCGATGGCGGCCACGCTGACCGCCGAGGCGAGCATGAACCCGAGCGCGAGGATCGGGAGGTTGGCACGCGTCCTGCCGCGGAGCGTGCGACCCTCCGTGTCGTCGTCCTCCGCTTCGGGGGATCGGCTCACCGATACCATGTGCGGACGGGGTCCGGGCGGAGGCTAAAACTCGTCGGCCCGAAAATCAGCGCTGAGAACGGGGTGGCGGCCGTCCCGTCGGCGCACTACGCGCCCGGTCGTCCGGCGCGTTCGCGTCTCACCACGGCTCGGCTTTCAGCCCCGCCGCGTACGCGATCGCGTTCGTGCCGACGTGGAGCAGCGGCGTCACGACGACGACCACCGCGATGCGCGCGGGCGAGAACGTCGCGCCGAACCACGCGGGAGCGACGAGCGCGGCGAGCGCGAGCGCCCCGACGACGAAGTCGAGCTGGTCGAGCATCGGGAACGAGGCCCCCCGGTCGCGGCCGGTCCGGCGCTTGAGGAACGACGCGGCGACGTCGCCGAGCATCGCGCCGAGCGCGAGCCCGACGGCCGCAGCGAGCGGGAACCCCGGGAGCGTGATGCCCAGCGCGTCGCCGACGGGCGCGACGATCGCGTCGAGCACGAGCGCGAGCGCGACGCCGGCGACGACGCCGACGGCGGTGCCGCGCCACGTCTTCCCGTCGCCGAGCAGCCGGCGGCCGCCCCACGTCCGGCCCCCGTCGATGGGTCGCCCCCCGCCCGCGAGCACGGCGGCGTTGTTGGGGACGTACGCGGGCAGCATCGCCCAGAGCGCGCCCGCGACGAGTTCGAGCATGGTCGACCTGTCTCCGCAACTGCGTTTTGTTGCTTCGGTTTCCATCGGGCGTGTTCGGACTCCTCGCGGCACTGTCCTCGAGATTCGGTGCGGGTCTGGACTCGCGTACTAGTTCGGTCGACGCGACGACCGAATTAATCCAGGAGCCGAGCGCCCCCGAAACCGACCGCTGACCGAGCCCAGGGTTCGGGCCGCCGCAACGCGGTTCCGCAAACGCCTTATACGGAGGTCGTACAAGTCCCAACCGACGATTACCCATGCCGAGACCCGAAGTTCTCGAACGCGTAAAAGAGGCCGAAGCCGACGCCGAGGATATCGTGGCCGAGGCGGAGGCGGATCGGGAGGAGCGACTCACGGCGGCCCGGGAGCGGGCCGACGAGATCGTCTCCGAGGCCGAGCAGGAGGCCGCCGAGCTGGAGGAAGACCGGCTGGCGGCCGCCCGCGAGGAGATCGAACAGGAGCGCGAGGACGTCCTCGATGAGGGCCGCGACGAGCGGCGGCGGCTCGTCGAGGAGGCCGAGGAGCGCACCGAGGAGGCGGTCGAGTTCGCGGTGACACGGTTCGAGGAGGCGGTACATGCTCAGACCTGAACGAATGAGCAAGGTCTCGGTGACGGGCTCCAAGGGCGTCATGGAGTCCGTCGTCGAGGCGGTCCACGACCTGAACCTCCTGCACGTCACCGACTACGACGACTCCTGGTCGGGGTTCCGGCCGGGCACGCCCACCGAGGGGGCCGAGGACGCCGCGGACAAACTCGTCACCGTCCGCTCCATCGAGTCGATGCTCGACGTGGACGAGGACGACGGCGGTCCCGCCCGGGTGCTCGACGACGACGAACTCGAGGCGGAACTCGAATCGATCCGCGAGCGCGTGAACGCGCTCGACGACCGGCGCGACGACCTCCGCGGCGAGATCCGCGACCTCGAGGAGCGGATCGACGCGGTGGGCCCGTTCGCCGACCTCGACATCGACCTCGACCTGCTGCAGGGGTACGACACGCTGCAGGTCGCCGTCGGCGAGGGCGACCGTGAGGCGGTCGAGCGCGCCCTGCTCGACGCCGACACGCTCGGCGAGTACGAGCTCTACGAGGGCGAGGACGGGACGCTCGCCGTCCTGGCTCGCCCCGAGCCCTCCGGCGACGAGGACGCGCTGACGGACGCGCTGGTGAGCGCGGAGTTCACCGCCGTCGAGGTGCCGACCGTCGAGGGGGACCGCGTCAGCCCGACCGCACACCTCGACGACCTCGAGGCCCGGAAACGGGAGCTCGAATCGGAGCTCGACCAGGTCGAGGACGACCTCGAGGCCGAAAAGCAGGACGCCGCGGCGTTCCTGCTGGCCGCCGAGGAGCGGCTGTCCATCGAGGTCCAGAAGACGGAAGCGCCGCTCTCGTTCGCGACGACCGACAACGCCTTCGTCGCCGAGGGCTGGATCCCGAGCGACCGCTACACCGAGTTCGCGAGCGTGATCCAGGACGCGGTGGGCAGCCACGCCGAGGTCGAGGAGCTCGAACGCGCGGCGTTCGGCTCCAACGGCGAGGTGAAGCTCCGCGAGGACGTCCCGGCGGGCGTCTCGGAGCGGGAGACGGTCGACGGGGAGGACGACGAGTCGGAGGCCGCGGAAGAAGAGCCCAAGCGCGCGGTCGCGGACGGCTCCGGCGGCCCGGTCGTCATGCGCGACGACCAGCCGCCGGTCGTGCAGAACAACCCCGGCATCGTCAACCCGTTCGAGGTGCTGGTGAAGGCGGTCGGTCGTCCGAAGTACACCGAGTTCGACCCGACCGTGATCCTCTTCCTGACGTTCCCGGCGTTCTTCGGGTTCATGATCGGCGACCTCGGCTACGGGATCCTCTACTCGCTCATCGGCTACTTCCTCTACAGCAACTTCGAGTCGCCGGCGTTCAAGAGCATGGGCGGCGTCACCATCGCGGCGGGGCTGTTCACGATGCTGTTCGGCGTGCTCTACGGCGAACTGTTCGGGCTGCACCTGATCGCGACGCACTTCTGGGAGGGCCTCCTCGGCTTCGGGAGCGCGCCGCTCCACAAGGGGCTCCAGCCGTACTACTCCAACTGGGCTGAGACGTGGCTCGTCGTCGCAGTGCTCGCGGGCGTGGTCCACCTCGACGTGGGCTACGTGTTCAGCTTCCTCGAGGACTACGAGTTCCACGGCCTGAAGGACGCGATCCTCGAGAGCGGCTCGTGGATCCTGATGCTCAACGGGCTGTGGGTGTTCGTGCTGAGCAACTTCCTGGCCGGGAAGAAGCCGGAGTTCCTGTTCTACGTGTTCAACGGGGAGCCGCTCCCGCTCGGCTTCGCCGGGTTCTCCCCGCTCGTGGGGCAGATCGGCCTCGGCGCGTTCTTCCTCGGGCTCGTGCTCATCTGGGCGTCGGGCGACTACGGCGAGGCCATCGAGGCCCTGTTCCTGCTGTCGCTCGTCAACGGGCTCTCGTACATCCGGCTCGCCGCGGTGCTGCTGGCGAAGGCGGGGATGGCGTTCGTCGTCAACCTCCTGTTCTTCGGCGTCTACGTCACCGGGCACGGCGAGGAGGCCCAGTGGCACTTCGCGCTCTCGGGGATGCCCGAGGTCGGCTCGACGTACCACGGGCACGAGGTGACCGAGATCATGTTCGGCGGACTGATGCACGGCGGCGTCGCGGCGCTCGTCGGCGGCATCCTCGTCCTCCTGTTCGGGCACCTGCTGGTGCTCGCGCTGGGGGTCACCTCCGCCGGCCTGCAGGCCGTCCGGCTGGAGTACTACGAGTTCTTCTCGAAGTTCTTCGACGGCGGCGGCACGGAGTACACGCCGTTCGGCCACGAGCGGACTCACACCACCGACGAGTAGCTCGACCGACTTCGGCGCGTTTTTCAACCCGAGACGCGAATAGCTCCGAGCCCGTACCCCTCGGATTCGGGGCCCTCGGCCGGTTTCTTTGGGAAGGTTTATGTCTCCTCTGGGTGCAACCACCGACTGTCCGGAGACTGGCAACCAGCCACCGAAAACCATGATCGACACACTCCCTCAACTGGCAGACGTTGTATTGCAGGATGGTAGCGGCACGGCGGCCATTCCGCCCAACGCGGCGGCGGCGCTCGCGGTCGGCCTCGCGGCGTTCGGCTCGGGCTACGCCGAGCGCGGCATCGGGTCGGCCGCCGTCGGCGCGGTCGCGGAGGACGAGGACCTCTTCGTCACGGGCCTGATCTTCACGGTCCTGCCGGAGACCCTCGTCATTCTCGCGCTGGTCACCTTCTTCCTGGTGTAACCACCCCCTCTCTTCACCATGAGTTTGGACACTGTCGCCGAGGACATTCGAGAGGAAGCCCGCGCGCGTGCGGAGGAAATCCGCGAAGACGGTGAGGAACGCGCGGACGAGATCGTCGCCGAGGCGGAAGCCGAGGCCGAGCGCGTCCGCGAGGAGCGCGAGGCGGCCGTCGAACGACAGATCGACCAGGAGCGCGAACAGGCGCTCTCCAGCGCGAAGCTCGAAGCCAAGCAGGAGCGACTCGAGGCCCGCCGCGACGCCCTGGAGACGGTCCGGGCGGAAGTCGAGGCGGCCATCGCGGACCTGGAGGGCGAGCGGCGCGAGGAGCTGACCCGACTGCTGCTCGACCAGGCGGCCGAGGAGTTCGACGACGCGGAGACCGTCTCCGTTTACGGCCGCGCGGGCGACGAGGAACTGCTGACCGACGTGCTCTCGGAGTACGAGGGCTGGTCGTACGCGGGGTCCCGCGACTGTCTCGGCGGCGTGTTCGTCGAGAGCGAGGGCTCCCGCGTCCGGGTCAACAACACGTTCGACTCGGTCCTCGAGGACGTCTGGGAGGACAACCTCAAGGAGCTGAGCGACCGACTGTTCGACGATGAGTAAGAGCGCCGGCACGTCGAACCCGGAGTACGTGAACGCCCGCGTCAGCTCCCGACGCGGCGCGCTGTACGACACCGACGACTACCGGAAGCTCGTCCGGATGAGCCCGGCCGAGATCGCCCGCTTCATGGAGGAATCGGCCTACGAGGAGCAGGTGAACGAGCTCGGCTCGCGGTTCTCCGGCGTCGACCTCATCGAGTACGCGCTGAACGGGAACCTCGCGGAGCAGTTCGAGGACGTCCTCGACTGGTGTGAGGGTCGGCTGTACGACCAGGTGGCCCGCTACCTCCGCAAGTTCGACGCGTGGAACGTCAAAACCGCGCTCCGCGGGCAGTACGCGGACGCCGAGCGCGAGTCGGTCGAGGCCGACTTCATCCGCGCCGGCGAGTTCGACGACGCCCGCATCGGGCGGCTGCTCGATGCAGGGTCCATCGAGGAGGTCGTCGAAGTGCTCTCCGACACCCCGTTCGGTCCGGGGCTCGAGGAGGCGTACGGCGACTACGAGGCCAGCGGCGTGCTGGTCCCGTTGGAGAACGCGGTCGACCGCGCGTACTACGAACTGCTCTCGACGAGCGACCTCTCCGGCGAGGCGCTCGCCGAGTACCGCGAGTTCCTGGAGTCCGAGATCGACTTCCGGAACGCGATCAACGCGCTGCGGCTCGCCCGGTCGGGCGCCGACGTCGACCCCTCGGAGTACTACATCGAGGGCGGCGTCCTGTTCTCGGCCGAGGAGCTCCGCGCGCTGGCACAGAACCCCGACGAGCTCGTCCAGCGGGTCCGCGACAGTCGGTACGGCGAGGACCTCTCGGACGCGCTGGCCGACCTGGAGGCCGCGGAGAGCCTCATCGGGTTCGAGCGCGCGCTGGAGGCGGCGCTGCTGGAGTACGCGGACTCGCTCGGGCACGTCTACCCGCTGTCGGTGACGCCCGTGGTGTCGTACATCCTCGCCAAGGAGCGCGAGGTTGACAACATCCGGGCCATCGCCCGCGGGAAGGAGGCCGGCCTCTCCGAGGAGGAGATCGAGGAGGAACTGGTGATCCTATGAGTCAGGAAATCGCGGTCATCGGCAGCCCCGAGTTCACGACGGGCTTTCGACTGGCGGGGGTCCGCAAGTGCGAGAACGTCGCGGACGACGAGAAGGACGAGCGGCTCGACGACGCCGTCGAGCGCACGCTCGCCGACGACGAGGTCGGCATCGTCGTCATGCGCGACGAGGACCTCGATCACCTCTCGCGGACCGTCCGCCGGTCCGCCGAGGGGAGCGTGGAGCCCGTGCTCGTCACGCTCGGCGGCGGCGCCGGGAGCGGCCTGCGCGAACAGATCAAACGCGCCATCGGGATCGACCTGATGGCCGAAGACGACGACAACGAGTAAAACCATGAGTCAAGCAACAGACGCGGAAGTCACGGACGGGACCGGACGCATCGACAGCGTGAGTGGTCCGGTCGTGACGGCCGTCGATCTCGACGCCCGGATGAACGACGTCGTCTACGTCGGCGACGAAGGGCTGATGGGCGAGGTCATCGAGATCGAGGGCGACGTCACGACCATCCAAGTGTACGAGGAGACCTCGGGGGTCGGCCCCGGCGAACCGGTCGAGAACACCGGCGAACCACTCTCGGTCGACCTCGGCCCGGGCATGCTGGACGCCATCTACGACGGCGTGCAGCGCCCCCTCGACGTGCTGGAGACGAAGATGGACAGCGCGTTCCTCGACCGCGGGGTCGACGCGCCGGGCATCGACCTCGACAAGGAGTGGGAGTTCACTCCCGAGGTCGAGGCCGGCGACGAGGTCGAACCCGGCGACGTCGTCGGGATCGTCCCCGAGACAGTCACCATCGACCACAAGGTGATGGTGCCGCCCGACTACGAGGGCGGGACCGTCGAGAGCGCCGAGACCGGCGAGTTCACCGTCGACGAGGCGGTCGTCACGCTCGAGAACGGCGAGGAGGTCTCGATGCACCAGGAGTGGCCGGTGCGCGAGCAGCGGCCGACCGTCGAGAAGCGCACCCCGCGCACCCCGCTGGTGTCGGGCCAGCGCATCCTGGACGGGCTCTTCCCCATCGCCAAGGGCGGGACGGCCGCGATTCCGGGGCCGTTCGGCTCCGGGAAGACGGTCACCCAGCACAGCCTCGCCAAGTTCGCCGACGCGGACATCATCGTCTACGTCGGCTGTGGCGAGCGCGGCAACGAGATGACCGAGGTCATCGAGGACTTCCCCGAACTGGAGGACCCGGCGAACGGGAACCCGCTGATGGCCCGGACGAGCCTCATCGCCAACACGTCGAACATGCCGGTCGCGGCGCGCGAATCCTGCGTGTACACCGGCATCACCATCGCGGAGTACTACCGCGACATGGGCTACGACGTCGCGCTCATGGCCGACTCCACCTCGCGGTGGGCCGAGGCGATGCGCGAGATCTCCTCGCGGCTCGAGGAGATGCCCGGCGAGGAGGGGTACCCCGCGTACCTGGCCGCCCGGCTGGCGGAGTTCTACGAGCGCGCCGGCTACTTCGAGAACATCAACGGGAGCGAGGGATCCGTCTCGGTCATCGGGGCGGTCTCCCCGCCCGGCGGCGACTTCTCGGAGCCGGTCACCCAGAACACGCTGCGCATCGTGAAGACGTTCTGGGCGCTCGACGCCGACCTGGCCGAACGGCGGCACTTCCCGGCGATCAACTGGAACGAGTCCTACTCGCTGTACCAGGACCAGCTCGACCCGTGGTTCCAGGAGGAGGTCGCCGAGGACTGGCCCGACAAGCGCCAGTGGGCAGTCGACACGCTCGACGAGGAGGGCGAACTGCAGGAGATCGTCCAGCTCGTCGGCAAGGACGCCCTGCCGGAGGACCAGCAGCTCACCCTCGAGGTGGCGCGCTACCTCCGCGAGGGCTACCTGCAGCAGAACGCGTTCGTCGACGAGGACATGTACTGTCCGCCCGAGAAGACCTACGAGATCCTCACGGCCATCCAGACGTTCAACGACGAGGCGTTCGACGCGCTCGACGCCGGCGTCCCGGTCGAGGACATCCAGAGCATCGACGCCGCGCCGCGGCTCAACCGCATCGCAACCCAGGGGGACTGGGAGGAGTACGTCGAGGAACTGAAGGCGGAGATCACGGAGGAGCTTCGCTCGCTCTACTAGACCAATGAAAGAGTACCAGACAATCACGGAGATCAGTGGCCCCCTCGTGTACGCCGAGGTCGACGAGCCCGTCGGCTACGACGAGATCGTCGAGATCGAGACGCCCGGCGGCGACACGAAGCGCGGCCAGGTCCTCGAGAGCGAGGACGGCCTCGTCGCCATCCAGGTGTTCGAGGGGACCACCGGCATCGACCGCAACGCGTCCGTCCGCTTCCTGGGCGAGACGCTGAAGATGCCCGTCACCGAGGACCTCCTCGGGCGGGTGCTGGACGGCTCGGGCCAGCCGATCGACGGCGGCCCGGACATCGTCCCGGACGAGCGGCGCGACATCGTCGGCGCCGCCATCAACCCCGTCTCCCGGGAGTACCCCGAGGAGTTCATCCAGACCGGCGTGTCCTCGATCGACGGCATGAACACGCTGGTCCGGGGCCAGAAGCTCCCGATCTTCTCGGCCTCGGGGCTGCCCCACAACGACCTGGCGCTGCAGATCGCACGCCAGGCGACCGTGCCCGAGGAGGACGAGGCGTCCGAGGACGACGAGGGCTCGGAGTTCGCGGTGATCTTCGGCGCGATGGGCATCACCCAGGAGGAGGCCAACGAGTTCATGGAGGACTTCGAGCGCACCGGCGCGCTGGAGCGCTCGGTCGTCTTCATGAACCTCGCGGACGACCCCGCGGTCGAGCGGACGGTCACCCCGCGGATGGCGCTGACGACCGCGGAGTATCTCGCGTTCGACAAGGACTACCACGTGCTCGTCATCCTGACGGACATGACCAACTACTGCGAGGCGCTCCGCGAGATCGGGGCGGCCCGCGAGGAGGTCCCGGGGCGGCGTGGCTACCCCGGTTACATGTACACCGACCTGGCGCAGCTGTACGAGCGCGCGGGCCGGATCGAGGGTCGTGACGGCTCGGTGACCCAGATTCCGATCCTCACGATGCCGGGCGACGACGACACCCACCCGATCCCGGACCTGACCGGCTACATCACGGAGGGGCAGATCTACGTCGACCGCGACCTGCACAGCCAGGGCATCCAGCCCCCGGTGCAGGTGCTGCCGAGCCTCTCGCGCCTGATGGACGACGGCATCGGCGAGGGGCTCACCCGCGAGGACCACGGCGACGTCTCCGACCAGATGTACGCGGCGTACGCGGAGGGCGAGGACCTGCGCGACCTCGTGAACATCGTCGGTCGGGAGGCGCTCTCCGAGCGCGACAACAAGTACCTCGACTTCGCGGACCGCTTCGAGGAGGAGTTCGTCGAGCAAGGGTACGACACGGACCGCACCATCGACGAGACGCTCGAGATCGGCTGGGACCTCCTCTCGACGCTGCCGAGGGAGGAACTCAACCGCGTCGGCGAGGACCTCATCGAGGAGCACTACCGCGAGGACATCACGGGCGGCGACGAGTCGGCCGAGGAAGTCTCGGCGGACTGAGTTCCCTTCGGAATTTTCTGTTAGATTTCGTTCCATTGCAGTGTAACGGATCGCATCGTGGGTTGCGAAGTGACGACCGCGGAAGCCCCCGCGGGTCTCGGCTCGGTGCGGCCGCTGCGCTCCTCGTCTCGCTCCCTCCGGTCGCTCGCCTGTGGTGCTTGACGGTCCGCGCCTTCCCCGAGACCCGCGGCCCCTTCCATTCCCGCCCTGTCGGTCGGTCGGGCTCGCGTTTCATCGGAACTACCGCTCGTCCCCGCGGTCGGTAGTCGGGGACTGTCGCCTCTCTGCACTCACTCCACGTCGCGACCGAACTCCCCGGCCCGTGCCTGCGCGATGATGTGCTCGTACTGGAGCCCGTGGTCCGCGACGAGCGCATCCGGCTCGAACCCCGGGAGCGGGGCGACCTCGGTGAGATAGCTCGTGCAGGCGACACGGTAGGTGGCGTCGGGGGAAATCGGGTCGTCGTCGACGACGACCGGCCCGTCCTCGCGTACGGACGCGCCCGCGACGTACATGCGGCCGTGGGTGTCGTCGGGCTCGTCGCGACCGAGCCGAATCGCGTTCGCGAGGTCCTCGCCGCCGACGGCGAGCGTGTGGAGGTGTGACGAAAACGGGACGACGCCGAGCAGGTCGCCGACCGTGATGGTCGCGGGCAAGCCGCCCCGGACCGATCCGGCGACGACGACGCCGATGTCCGCCTCGCCTCGGACGCGGTACGTCTCGGCGACGGCCCACCCGGTTTCGGCCTCCGGGAGCGGTTCGGGGAACGAGCACACTTCCTCGTCGATGCCCGCGGCCGCGCGGCGCTCGCGGTACTCGGCGGCGACCGGCCCGTCCACCGGCGCGTCAGTCAGGTCCCGGACGTCGGCCGCCGGGTCCTCGCCGAGCGTCACGACCTCGTACTCGTTCGCCTGTCCGCCGCGGGTGCGCGCGACGAGCGTCCCGTCGACACGCTCCTCGACCTGCTCGTGGTCGTGCGCGCCGAGCACCGCGTCGACGTCGGTCCCGCCCGCGATGTCCGCGTCGACGCTCGCGCAGTGGGAGAGGACGACGACGAACTCGGCACCCCTGTCGCGGAGGGCGGCGGCCTCCCTGCGGACCGCCTCGACCGGGTCGGTGAACGTCAGCGACTCGACGGCGTGACACATCTCCGGCGTGCGGGGGTTGACGACGCCGACGAGGCCGACGCGCGCTTCGTCCACCTCCGTGAGGAGGCCGGGTTCGAACGCGTCGGCGGCGAGGCCGTCGAGGTTCGCCGCGAGGTGGGTGCCGGGCACGTCGCGCGCCCACTCGGCGGCCCAGCCCGGCCCCTCGTCGAGGTCGTGGTTCCCGAAGGTGCTCGCGACCGGGGCGACAGCACGCATGAACGGCAGTCCGTGGCGCCGACCCTCGTCGGTCGCGAGCGCGAGCGACCCGAGGGCGGTCGTGTCGCCGGTGGTGACGACGATCGTTCGCTCGTCCCGCAACGCCTCGACGGCACCGGCTAGCCGGCCGGCGTCCTCGGGTCGGTCGTAGATCGTCTCCAGGTCCGAGAGGTGAACCAGGCGGGGTGGAGGGGTCATGGGACCGACGTCTCGTGGTCGGGCCGAAAAGCCACCGCACTCGGGCCACCGCACGACTACCGGCGGCCGAGGGCCGACGGTCGAGCGTCCGGGGGCTTTCGAGGTCGTCACCAGCCGAGTACTGACTACGGTCGTGACGCCTGCTCCCGAGAATCGCGGGCAGACTAACAAGCATTAACACCCTCCGCCGGCAAGCCACCACCAACAGCCATGGCCGAGGACGTCAAACCGACTCGCAAGAACCTGATGGAGATCGAGGACCGCATCGAACTCTCCGAGCGCGGCCACGACACGCTCGAACAGAAGCGTGACGGGCTCATCATGGAGTTCATGGACATCCTCGATCAGGCCCAGGACGTCCGCTCGAAACTGGAGGACGACTACGAGTCCGCCCAGGACACCATCAACAAGGCTCGCGCGATGGAGGGCGACGTTGCCGTCCGCGGTGCCGCGGCGGCGCTGCAGGAACACCCCGAGATCACCACGCAGTCGAAGAACATCATGGGCGTCGTCGTCCCGCAGATCGAGTCCTCGAAGGTGCGAAAGAGCCTCGACGAGCGGGGCTACGGCCTGCTGGGCTCCTCGGCGCGCATCGATGAGGCCGCGGACGACTACGAGGAGCTCATCGAGAGCATCATCCTCGCCGCCGAGGTCGAGACGGCGATGAAGAAGATGCTCACCGAGATCGAGACGACCAAGCGCCGCGTCAACGCCCTGGAGTTCACGCTCCTGCCGACCCTGCGCGAGAACCAGGAGTTCATCGAGCAGAAGCTCGAGGAGCAGGAGCGGGAGGAGATCTTCCGGCTGAAGAAGATCAAGGCGAAAAAGGAGGAGAAGGAAGCCGAGGAGGAGGCCGCCCGCGATCCCGAGGAGGTTCTGGAACCCGGCACGGTCAACGCCGACGACTGACCGACGCGTCCACGCCCGTCCCCACGGCACCGGCCACCGGCGCTTTTTCGTCGTTCGCTCGCCAGCATCCGGTATGCCGACCTGCCCCGACTGCGAGGTTCCGCCGGTCGCCTTCGCCGTTCCCGAGACGCTCCGGGAACACGCCCCCGAGGGCGCGTCGACGGCCGCCATCTGCCCGCGTTGTCTCCGCGTGAGTCCGGTCGACGCCGAGGAAGCCGCCGCCGACGCCGGTGTTATCTCGGACGAAACGCCCGACTTCGGACGGATCGACGACTCGTTTCCAGGCGGCGAGGGCGGCGTCGCGTTCGCGCTCCTCCTGGGGAAACTCCCGAGCCTGGCCCTGGAGAAGGACGCGATCGCGACCCTCCGCGAGCACGCGGAGGCCGCCGGCGTCGACGTCGCGCTGACGCTCGACCGGCTGATCGGTGCGGATCCGAACCCGCAGTTCGACCTGGAACGGCGAACCAGTCAACTCGATTCCCTACTCGAGTGAGCCGACGGGAGGAGCGTCGACCACGTCCCGCACGGGTCGGCCGACGCGGACCGCGAGGGATTTACGCGATGCCCCCGTCGCCGCCGACGGATGGGTCGTCTCGACAGCCGAACCGTCGGCACGCTGTTCGTCCTCCTCTCGGCGGCCTGCTTCGGGACGCTCGGCGTCCTCGGCGAACTCGCGTTCCGCGCGGGGCTGTCGGTGCCGGCCGCGCTGACGCTCCGATTTCTGGTCGGCGGGGCCGTCGTCTGGGCGGGACTCGGCGTCCACCGCCTCCTCGTCCCCGACACCTCGCCCGTCCTCCGCCTGCCGACGCGGGACGCGGCGGTCGCGGTGGCGCTGGGCGCGGTCGGCTACGCGGGCGTCAGCTACGGCTTCTTCGTCGGCGTCGAACGGACCTCGGCGGGGCTCGCCGCGGTGCTGCTGTACACCTACCCGCTGTTCGTCGTCGCGCTCGCGGCGACGGTCCTCGACGAGCGTGTGGGGGGCCGAACCGTCGCCGCGGCGGTGCTCACGCTTGCGGGCGTCGGTCTCGTCTCGTGGACCGGCGCGGCCACGTTCGACGCGGTCGGGGCGGCGGCGACGCTCGCCGCGGCCGTGCTGTACGCCGGTTACATCACCACCTCGCGGGTCGCGCTCCGGACCGCCGACGAGCGGGTGCTGACTGCCTACGTCGCGCCCGCGGCCGCCGCCTCGATGGGCCTCGTCGGAGCCGCCACGGGATCGCTCTCGCTCCCGACGACCCGGGTCGGCTGGGCGGTGATCCTCGCGCTCGGCACCGTCGCCACGGCGCTGGCCATCTTCGCGTTCTTCGCGGGGTTGAAGCGGGTCGGCGCGAGCCGCGCGGGCGTGATCTCGACCGTCGAGCCGGCCGTCGCGGTGGTGCTGGGCGCGGCGTTCCTCGACGAGGCGGTGACGCCGGTGATGCTCGTGGGTGCCGGACTCATCCTGAGCGGCGTGGTCCTGATTCAGACGGCCAGGGAGTGAGCGGCTCCCGTGGATCGGTCGCCCGGGGCACTACAGGCGGCCGCTGCCGACGTACGCGAGTCCGAGGCTCCCGACGACGATCAGGCCGCCGAACGCGACGTCGGGGAGGGGGACGATCCCTTCGCCCGCCGCTCCGACGACGACGAACGCGAGCGCGGCGGTCGCCGGGAGCGGGTTGGCGACGAGTTGCTGAACGAACGCGCGAACCGACCAGTAGGCCGTCTTCACCGTCGACGCGACGACGTCCCCGGCCCGCCGGTTCCCGTCCGGGTTTTCCGCGGATTCGAACCCGTCGAGGGCGTCGAGGCGGAGTAGCTCGCCGGTGTTGACGCGTCGTCCCCGGGCGTCGCCGACGCGGAGGAGCGTCACGCCGCGTTCGCCGGCCCCGACGACGCGGTAGACCCCGTCCGGATGGTCGGCGTCGGCGGGGCGGAAGTGGTCGTAAACCGCTGGCGAGGTCATCGCTGCTGGGACGTCTCACCCCGTTACCGTAAAACTGGGCCCGCGCGGCCGGCCGAGCGGCTGCCGTTCCCGTGCGTCTGACGGCGGGAACGGTCCGGGGTCACTCCGGCGCGATGCCGCCCTCGGTTCGGGTCAGCAGATAGAGCACGAACGACGAGAGCCAGTGTGACCCGGCGTAATCGTCGGTGAACGCCCCCTCCAGACCCCGCTCGGCGTGCCGCCGGGCGCTCCGCTCGAACGGGTCGCCGTACCGGTGCCCGTCGAGTGCGTCCGCGAGGCCCGCCAGACACCACGCGCGCGAGACGTTCAGTCCGACGAGGTGGAGCGCGACACCCTCGTCGGGGGCAGCGTCGACCCGCACCGGGTCGAGGATCGACTCGTGGGGCGAAGCGGAAAGCTCCGGGAGAAAGCCGTCGAGCCACGTCACGAACTCGTCCCGATCGTAGACGCGCCGCATGAGATCCGCCTCGGTCAGCGCCGGAGAGAGGAAGTCCCAGCCGAGCGGTTCGTACGCGACCGGGTAGTCGCGGTCGTCCGCGTAGAACTTCCGCGCAGTCGCCGAAGCCGCGGACTCCAGCGAGTCGTTCGACGTGGTCCGCGCGTAATCGAGGACGCAGTGGAGGGCGAACGCCGTGTTCCCGTGGGTCCCGACCCGGAACGGCCGCTCCCCGGTCAGGAACGACGACTCGACGAGGTCGACGATGGTCTCCTCCAGCGGTTCGAGCAGTTCTCCCCACCCGTCCGCGCGCCGGTCGTCCCACAGCGAGAGCTCCGAGGCGAGATGCAGGAGCCACGCCCAGCCGTACGGCTTCTCGAAGGACTCGGTCTCCGCGAACCGTTCGACCTCCCGTTCGACGTTTTCCTCGGTGAACCGCGAGTCGAAGCTCCCGACAATCTCGGACTCCCGGGGGTGTTCGTCGAACAGTCGGAGCTGTCGAACCAGCGCCCAGTGGCTGTGGACCGCCGAGTGCCAGTCGTAGCAGCCGTAAAACACCGGGTGCCGCTCCCTGGGGCGCTCGTTCCTCTCGGGCGACTCCATCGAGCGGACGTGGTGGGGGAACTCGGTCTCGATCGACGCCAACGGGTGGTGTGAGAGCGTCTCGGCGAGGTCCGGACCGATCCAGTCGCTCCGGCCCGAGAGGATCACGTCCGTGTCGACGGCTGCGAGCGGATTCATTCGACCGTCGGTTCTCGGTTCCCCCTCTTGAATCGGCTGGTGGCGTGGTACCGACACACACGCCCCCGAGAACCGGTTACCGGGACCCTGATCGCCGGCTTACACGCCGGTCCGATAGCGGAGGATGCCGGCGACGCCGCCGAACGCGTCCATGAGCTGCTCGCCCTTCTCGAAGTCGGTGGAGATGAACTTCGTTTCCGTGCCGCGCTGTTCGGCGATGTTCATCAGGTGCTCGACGACGTCCTCGCGCTCGCCCGGCTCCGCCTCCTCGCCGCAACTCGAACAGGTGTGCTCGGGCGTCGAGTGGCGGCGCTCGACGATCTCGTACTCCTCGTGGCCGTTCGGACACTCGAACGGGACGACGTCGTGGTGGAGGTCCTCCGAGAGCAGCAGGCGGTCGACCGCGCCCATCACGAGGTTCCGGCGCGTCTCGGCGAACCCGTAGGTCGCCTCGTCGCCGGTGTGGAGGTTCTCGAAGAACTCCTCCATCTGTCGCTTGTCCTTGACGACCTCCTGGTCTGCGAGCACCTCCTGGGCGGCGTCGACCAGGTCGTACAGCCCGGACTCGTCGGTGTAGGCGACGTCGAACTTGCCGAGCACGTTGTCCTGGATCTCGTGGTGGAGGTAGTCGCCGTCGAGGAACTCGTCCTTCGTCGGCGAGGGGCCGCCGACGAGGATGCCGTCCAGTTCGTGGCGCTTGGCGACGAACAGGTCGTTGGCCATCCCCGCGACCTCCTGGTAGAAGTTGTCGATCGCCTCCAGCCGCAGGCGGGCGAACCGCTGGGCGGACTGGCCGCCCTTCCGCTGCTTGCCCGGCACGAGCGAGGACGCCGACTTCACCGGCTCGACGCGTTTCCCCTTCAGCCAGCCGACGTTCGCTTCCCGTCGGTCGAGGACGACGAGCCCGAACAGGCCCTTGTCGGCCATCATGTGCTCGAGCGGCTCGGTCAGGAAGTCCGAATCGCAGTGGTAGCGGAACGACTCGACGGGTTCGGGCGGCGACTCGAGCACCTCCGTCACCATGTCGGTCTGGCCGCCGCCAGCGTTCACCGCGCCCGAGAAGATGACCATCCCGTTGCCCGGCGGGTAGATGTCGTAGTACCGGAGCCGGTCCTTGATGGAGGTGAGCGCGTCCTGGACGTTCGTCCGCGTCTGCTTGGACTTGATGTTGGACGCCTCGCTGTGTTCCTGGGTGACGTGGGCGACCACGTCGGAGATCTGTTTGTCCTCGGGGATGTAGATGGTGACGAGCTGGGTGCCCGAGCCCTCGTACTCGTCGAGCTCCTCGAGGACCTTGCGGAACTCGTACTTCCGTCGGTCCTCGGAGGGCTCGTCCGCCCCGTCCGCCGCGTCGCTACTCATTGGTCCTAGTCGCCGGCGTGCGTGTAAGTAACTGTTGAATACTGCGATACGTCCACATCCGTCGTCCGCCCGGCGGCCGCCGAACCCGCCGATGGCGGCTCTGCCCGGTCGAGACTCGCGGCAGCGGTGTCGGACGCTGGGACCCACCTTTATATCACCGTGCCTCCGATTCCTCCCAAATGCCGACTATCTACGCCGTCGCCAGCGCGAAGGGGGGAGTCGGGAAGACGACGACCGCCGCCAACCTGGCGGCGACGCTCGCGGCCGCCGGGTTCGAGACGGTGGCGGTCGACGGCGACATCGGGACCGCCAACCTCGCGCCGGCGCTCGGCCTCGAGGTACCGGAAGACGGGGCGACGCTCCACGACGTGCTCGCCGGCGAGGCCGACCCGGCGGACGCGACCTACGAGGGCCCCCACGGGCTCTCGGTGGTCCCGGGCGACCAGTCGCTGTCGGCGTTCCGGACGGCCGACCCCTCGCGGATCCGCGAGGTGCTCGGGTCGATCACGGCTGCCGACTACGTCGTCGTCGACACCGGCGCGGGGCTCACCCACGAGAGCGCGCTCCCGCTCTCGCTCGCGGACGGGGTGTTGCTCGTCTCGACGCCGACACGGGACGGCATCGTCGACACGGGCAAGACGATCGACCTGACTGAACGGCTCGGCGGGACGATCGTCGGCATCGCGCTCAACCGCGTCGGCCCCGACGACACGCTCGAGTCCGCGCTCGCGGCCGCCGACGTCGACCCCGGGGCGTTCGAGGCACCGGTGCTCGGGCGGATCGAGGAGGAGTCGGTCATCGCCGACGCGATCGCGGCACGGGAGCCGATTTCCCAGCACGATCCCGGCGGCGACGCGGCCGCGAGCTACCGATCGCTCGCGTCCTCGCTCACGGGCGAACCGATCCGTCCGCCCCTCTCCTACGAGGTGGAGGAGGGCGAACAGGACCCGACGATGCCGGGTGATGCCGCCGTCGCCGGCACGGATCCGGGGACCGACGCGGACTCCGACGGGGACGCGGACCCCGACGGTGAGGTGGACGGAGACGGGGACGACGGCGTGGATGTCGATTCGGACGGCGAGGGTGACGCTGGTGCGGACACGGACCCCGACGGCGACCGGAGGGAACCGGCAGACGCGGAGCGAGCGCCCGATAGCGAAGACGAACCGGACTCCGCCGGGGACGCCGACGGTTCCGACGTGACGGCGGAGCCGGCCGGCGACGCCGACGATGCCGACCCGGACGT
The DNA here is from genome assembly GCF_032116555.1 of Halobaculum sp. XH14. Lineage (NCBI taxonomy): Archaea > Methanobacteriati > Methanobacteriota > Halobacteria > Halobacteriales > Haloferacaceae > Halorarum > Halorarum halobium. The sequence goes on along the minus strand of NZ_CP134949.1, from coordinate 2,250,559 downwards.
CGCCGAGGGAGACGAGTCGATCGCGGACGAGGAGTCGGCCGGCGACGAGGAGTCGGTCTCGGACGACGCAGTCATCATCGAGGACGACGGCGGGGAGGACGGGGCGGCCGCGGCAGCACGGGGGACCGTCCTCGGCCGGGAGGAGTACGAGGAGTTCACGGAGGACGGTTCCGCGGGGGACGAGGCGGCGGAGGGCGATGCGATCGACGACGAGGCGATCCCCTTCGCCGAGCGCGACGACGAGGGCACGTCCGCGGCCGCCGCCGCGGACGCGGACGAGACGGACGACGAGGAGGGCGACGGGGACGACGCCGGCGGTGGAATCCTCAGCAGACTGTTCCGCTGACGTTCGCTCGCCCGGGGCGAACCGCGAAGTTCATTGGGCCGCGAACGCGACCCCAACGTATGAGTCAAGCAGAGAGCGGTCGCGTCCCGCTGTGGTGGGTCATCGTCTTCGTCGTGCTCGCGCTCGGACTGGGCGCGTACGCCGTCACCACCTCGGGCGGCACGCTCGTCGCCTGAGGCCGTCGAAGGATCGAGCCCCGACAGTTCTCCGACCGCCTACATCGACTCGGGAGCCGCGACGCCGAGCACGTCGAGCGCGTTCGCGACCGTGGTGCGCGAGGCGGCGACGAGCGCGAGACGGGCCTCGCGGGTCGGTTCGTCCTCCGCCGTCAGCACCGGACACTCGCGGTAGAACGCGTTGAACGTCTCCGCGAACTCGCGGGTGTAGGTGGCGACGCGGTGGGGTTCGAGATCCTCGGCGGCCTCCTCGATCACGGCCGGCAGCCGTGCGATGCTCGCCAGCAGGGCGCGCTCCTCGGACGTCGAGAGCGCCTCGGCGTCGACGTCGGCCGCGGGGGTCGTCCCCCCGGCGGCCGCCTCGTCGATGATGCCACAGCAGCGCGCGTGGACGTACTGGACGTACGGCGCCGACTGGGCCTCGAAGTCGAGCGCGTGATCCCACTCGAACGTGATCGTCTTCGTCGGCTGCTTGGAGACGATGTCGTAGCGGACCGCCCCGACGCCGACCTGCTCGGCGATGCGCTCGACGTCCGCGTAGGTGAGGTCGTCGTCGCGGATGCGGTCGTCCATCCGCGTCTCGACCTCCTCGCGGGCGCGGTCGATCGCCTCGTCCAGCAGGTCGTCCAGGTCGACGCCGGTGCCCTCCCTGGTGCTCATCCCCTCGCCGCCGGGGAGGTTCACCCACGAGTAGAACATCGAGGTGAGCTGGTCGGTGTCGTTGCCCAGCACCTCCAGGGCGGCCTCGAGCTGGCTCGCGTGGAGGCGCTGGTCCTCGCCCAGCACCGTCACCGCGCGGTCGTAGTTCTCGAACTTCCACTCGTGGTGGGCCAGGTCGCGGGTCGTGTACAGCGAGGTGCCGTCCGAGCGCAGGAACACGAACTCCTTGTCGATGCCCCACTCCCCCAGGTTGAGCACCCACGCGCCGTCGTCCGTCTCGGCGTACTCGCTGTCCTTCAGGCGGTCGACCGCCTCGGCCGCGCTGCCGTCGCGGATGAACCGCGTCTCCTTGACGAACTCGTCGAAGCCGGCGGGGAGCCGCGAGAGCGTCTCCTGCATGCCCGAGAGCACCGTGTCGACCACCTCGCTCACGCGCTCGTAGGTCGCCTCGTCGCCGGATTCGAGCCCCCGCATGATCGACTCGATCTCGGCTTCCGCGTCCGCGACCTCGTCGGGGTCCCCCGCCTCGAGGAAGCTGTTCCCCTTCCGGTAGTACCGCACGAGGTCGTAGTCGGGTTTCTCGCGGTCCGGTTCGGGAAGCTCCGACTCGTCGAACGTCTCGAACGCCCAGGTGAACACGGCCATCTGACGGCCCGCGTCGTTGACGTAGTAGTGACGCTCCACGTCGTAGCCGGCGTACGCGAGGGTGTTCGCAACCGCGTCGCCGACGATCGGGTTGCGCGCGCGGCCGACGTGGACCGGGCCGGTCGGGTTCGCGGAGGTGTGCTCGACGACGACCGACTCCCCGCGCTCGGGCAGCGAGCCGTAGCCGTCCGCCCGGGCCGCCTCGAGGGTGCCCGCGAGGTACGCGTCGTCGGTGAAGAAGTTGAGGTACGGCCCGCTCGTCTCGACCCGGGAGAGGTACTCGGTCGCGTCGACGTCGATTCCGTCGGCGACCTCCGCTGCCACCTCGGGCGGCGGGGCCCCCGCCTCGCCGGCCAGCCGGAAGGCGACGCTCGACGCCAGCGTCGCCGCCACGTCGCCGGGCGGCTCCTCGATGCCGAGGTCGTCGGTCGGGTACCCGCGCTCGGCGAGCGCCTCGGCGAGCGCCGCCGCGACGGCCGACCGGAACTGTCTGAACATGGGCGAGGCTTCCCCCGCCGCCGATAAAGGGGTTTCCGAAGCGCCCGGCCACGCCACGCGGTCCTCGGCGCGGTCACCGTCGATGGACGCCGGGATCCGACGATTTTTCAGCGTGTCGCTCCCGCGTTAACTCACGAGATCCGGATCGTACGCCCTCCATAACGAATTCGGGACGCACCTCACCTTCGATACGCTTTTGCCGGTCGCCCCGGTACTGTGGCCAATGGCAACGACTGCGAGGACCGTCGGCCACGACGAGGTGGCCGCGCTGAAGACGGTCGCCCTCCGCGGCGGGCTCCGCGAGCCCGTCAAAGTCTCCTGTTCCGCGCTCGGCGACCGTCTCGACGCGTCGAGCCAGACCGCCTCTCGCCGCCTCCAGCGGCTGGAGGAGGCGGGGCTGCTCGACCGGGACGTGGTGAGCGACGGCCAGTGGGTGTCGGTCACGGACGAGGGCGAGCGCCGCCTCCGCGCCGAGTACGCCGACTACCGGCGCGTGTTCGAGGACGGAACCGGCCTGACGCTCTCGGGCACCGTCACCGGCGGCATGGGCGAGGGACGCCACTACATCTCGCTGTCGGGGTACATGGCGCAGTTCCGCGAGCGGCTCGGCTACGAGCCGTTCCTGGGGACGCTGAACGTCGCACTCACGGAGGCGTCCGTCCGGGCGCGTGCGGGCATGGACTCGGTGGACGGCGTCCCCATCGACGGCTGGGAGGACGACGAGCGGACGTTCGGCCCGGCGACGTGTTACGCGGCGCGCGTCGAGGCGACCGGCGGCTCGTTCGAGCCGGCACACGTCATCGTCCCCGAGCGGACCCACCACGACGAGGAGCAGCTCGAGGTCATCGCGCCCGCGAAGCTCCGCGACGAACTGGGGCTGGACGACGGCGACGAACTCACCGTGAGCGTCGAGGACGCGGTGCGGGCGGACGGCCCCACAGCCGGGGACGCGGACGCCGACGAGGAGCCTGCGGGCGGGACGGAGGCGACCGAATGAGCCGCAAGCAGGCGGCCGCGTTCGACCGCGCGCTGGAGGCGTTCCGCGCGGGCGACCCGGTGTGTGTCCACGACTTCGCCGACCGGGAGGGCGAGACTGACGTCGTCACGCCAGCCGAGTCGGTGACGCCGGCCGACGTGGCCCGGATGCGGAACGACGCGGGCGGGCTGATCTGTGTCGCCGTCCCGGACGACGTCGCCGACGCGGTCGACCTCCCGTTCCTGGAGGACGCGCTCGACCACCCGGCCGCGGGCGGCCACGACCTCGCGTACGACGACCGTTCGTCGTTCTCGCTGCCGGTGAACCACCGCGACACGTTCACCGGCGTCACCGACGACGACCGGGCGCGCACCATCACCGAACTCGCCTCGATGGCCGAGACGGTGGCCGCGGGCCACGACTACGGCGCCGAGGAGTTCGCGGCGGAGTTCCGCTCGCCGGGCCACGTCGACGTGTTGCGCGGCGCGCCCGGCGGACTGGCCGACCGCGTCGGCCACACGGAACTCGGTCTCGCGCTCGCCGCGGAGGCCGGGTGCGCGCCCGCGGTCGTGGTCTGTGAGATGCTCGACGACGAGTCGGGCGCGGCGCTCGCGCCGGAAGCGGCCCGCGAGTACGCCCGGCGCCACGGCTTCCCGTACGTCGAGGGCGCGGACCTGGTCGACGCGCTCGGCTAACCTGCACCGTTCCCGCTCGGTTCTCCGGCAACGTTCGCGTCGAACGCGGGCGGTTCTCATGATTTTAAGTCCGGGCGATACCTCGAGTCTCGCATGACGGCCTTCGAGGAGATGGCGGACGGCGGGGTCATCTGGCAGAACGGCGAGTTCGTCGACTGGGCGGACGCGACGACCCACGTGCTCACCCACGGGCTCCACTACGGTACGGGCATCTTCGAGGGTGTCCGCGCGTACGACACCGAGCGGGGCACGGCGGTCTTCCGCTGGGAGGAGCACCTCGACCGCTTCTACGAGTCGGCAAAGCCGTACGACATGGAGATCGACTACTCGCGCGAGGAGCTCACCGAGGCGACGATGGGTGCGATCCGGCGGAACGACCTCGACTCGGCGTACGTCCGCCCCCTCGCGTACTACGGCTACCACAGTCTCGGCGTCTCGCCGGGCGAGTGCCCGACGGACGTCGTCGTCGCCGCCTGGCCCTGGGGCGCGTACCTCGGCGAGGAGGCCCTGGAGAACGGCATCAAGGTGAAGATCTCCTCCTGGCGCAAGCACGCCTCCAGCCAGATTCCGACGAACGCGAAGACGACCGGCCTGTACGTCAACTCGCTGCTCGCGGGCGAGGAGGCCCGCCGCAACGGCTTCGCTGAGGCCATCGTGCTGAACAAGGAGGGGAACGTCGCGGAGGGGCCGGGCGAGAACATCTTCCTCGTCAGGGACGACGAGCTCTACACGCCGGGCCTGAGCGAGTCGATCCTCGACGGCATCACCCGAGACACGGTCATCACGCTCGCGGAGGAGCGCGGCTACGAGGTGCACGACAACGTGAGCATCTCGCGGGGCGAACTCAACACGGCCGACGAACTGTTCTTCACCGGCTCGGCCGCGGAAGTGACCCCGATCCGCCAGGTGGACAACGTCGAGATTGGCAACGGCTCGCGTGGACCCGTCACCGAGGAACTCCAGCAGGCGTTCTTCGACCTCGTGGAGCGGCGGACGGACGACCACGAGGAGTGGTTCGCGTACGTTTAGGGTTCTTCTCGGGGATCTTTAGCGGTCTTCGGTTCAACCAGTATCAGGTGAGCGTCGGAGTGGCCTCGAAAGCCCCCGCGGCGCTCGTGGGCCGCGCCTCGCTGCGCTCCTCGTCACTCGGCCTGCGGCCTCGTTCCTGCGGTGCTTGCGTCGTCGGGGCACCACGAGCGCCGCGGCCCCTTTCAGTCCCACCCTGCGGAAAGTCGGCCGAGCGACGCGCCCCCGACTACCGAACGAGCACGCCGTAGGTAGTCCACCGGAGCGTTCTCCCGGTCAACTGGCGGGTGCGTCGGCAGCAGGGGTGCGGTCTGCGCCTGCTGGTGGTTGGCTTGGCGCGCGTGACTCGAACCCCCCTGTGGGGTGAGTCGACGCGCGTGGGGGGTGAGCATCGCAGCGAGCCTGCGAGCGAGCATCGCAAGCGGTTGGGGAGGGCGAGGCCCTCCTAGATCAAGCAGTAGTGGTCTACTCGGCCGATCAAGCAGTAGTTGCGTATCGAACCAACCAGGAACCGATGAAACGAACCGAACTTCGAAAACACCGAACGGAGAAGCCTACTTACAACTCCTCTTCACCGCCGATAATACGAAGACAGCGCTCGCCAAGTGCCGGCACGCCGTCCTCCATCAGCGGGTACAGCGGGTCGTCGCTGTTCCCCTCCAGGTGTCGCCGGAAGAACATCTCGCCGAGCGCGCCCAGCTTGTACACCGCGAGCGTCCGGTAGAAGCGGTCGTGCTCGTACTCGAGGCCCGTGGCGGCCTCGTAGCGCTCCACCAGCTCCCGTCGGCTCGGATACCCCTCCCGGGCCATGAACGTCGCCTGAAGCTCCGGCACCGCGGGCTCGGGGTCCCGCGCCTCGCGCCAGAACGACAGCATCCAGCCAAGGTCAGTCAGCGGGTCGCCCAGCGTCGACAGCTCCCAGTCGAACACGCCGACGAGGTCCGGCGGCGTCCCGGGACCGAACATCACGTTGTCCAGCTTGTAGTCCCCGTGAACCAGCGTCTCGGGGTGTGACTCGGGGACGTGCTCCCGGAGCCACGCCGTCGTCTCGTGGATGGCGGGCACCTCGCGCTCGTCGGCGGTCACCGCGAACGCCCACTCGTACTGCTTCGCCCAGCGGTCGACCTGCCGCTGGGTGAACCCCGCCGGTCTGCCGAACTCCGCGAGCCCCACCGCCGCGGGGTCAACGGAGTGGATCGCCGAGAGCGTGTCCACCAGTTCCTCGCCGATCCGTCGGCGGGGCTCGGGCGCGGCAAAGCGCTCCGGCTCCTCGGCGCGCAGCACGTCGCCCGCGGTCCGGTCCATCACGAAGAACTCCGCGCCGAGCACCGACTCGTCCTCGCAGGCGAGGACGGTGGTCGGGAGCGGGACCGGCGTGTCCTGGAGCGCGTCCATCACCCGGTACTCCCGGAGCACGTCGTGTGCCGTCTCGGCTGTCGCGCCGGGCGGCGGCCTGCGGACGACGAGTTCGCGGTCGCCGTGGGTCACGAACAGCGTCTCGTTCGAGTGGCCCGCCTGGTGGCGCTCCACGGCGAACTCGTCGGCGGGGCCGAGTTCCGCGTCGAGGTGGGCCCGGAGGCGTTCGGGGTCGACGAGGCGGGCGGTGTACTCGTCGTCCGTGCCGTCCGTCCCGCCGTCACCGCCCGCGCTCCGGCCGTCGCCGCCCGCGCCTCCGTCGCCGGCGTCCGCGCTCCGCTCGTCGGCCTCACCCGTGCCGGTCGCGTCGTCGGTCATGTGATGGCGTACCGGTGGTGGGCGCAAAAACGGAGGGGGTGGGACCCCGCGCCCCGTTCGGGGACATCGTTTTGTCGGGTCCGTCCGACACCCTCCTGTGAACGTCAGCTACGACGACAGCGAGGCGGCACGGGACCTCGCGGGGCGGGCGCGGGAGTTCCTCGACGAGGAGGTGATCCCCGTCGAGCGCGAGGTGCTGGGCGGGGACCCGGTGAGCGACGAGCAGGTGGCGGAGCTCCGCGGGGCGGCACGCGAGTACGACGTCTACTGCCCGCAGATCGCCGAGGAGTTCGGCGGCATGGGCGTCGACTTCCGGGACGCGCTGCCGATGTTCGAGGTGGCGGGGCGCTCGCTGCTCGGCCCGGCCGCGTGCCGCGTCGACGCGCCGGACGAGGGCAACATGCACACGCTGGAACTGCTCGGCACCGACGCCCAGCAGGAGGAGTACCTCCGGCCGCTCGTCGCCGGCGACGTCTCCTCGGGCTTCTCGATGACCGAGCCGATGCAGGGCGGCGGCTCGGACCCGAAGATGCTGAAGACCAGCGCGAAAAAGGAGGGCGACGAGTGGGTCATCGACGGCCACAAGTGGTGGACGACGGGCGGGTCGGAGGCCGAGTTCCTCATCGTCATGGCCCGCACCGACCCCGACGCACACCCCTACGCCGGCTGTTCGCTGTTCCTCGTCGACGCCGATACGGCGGGCGTGACGGTCGAGCGCGACATCCCCCACCTCGGCGGCGGCGTCGACGGCCTCGGCCACGCGGAGATCACGTTCGAGGGGGTGCGCGTGCCCGAGGAGAACCTGCTCGGCGAACTGAACGAGGGGTTCCGGCACGCACAGCAGCGGCTCGGCCCCGCGCGGCTCACCCACTGCATGCGCTACTCGGGGATGGCCGAGCGCGCGCTCGACGTGGCGACGGCGTACGCCAGCGAGCGCGAGGGGTTCGGCGAACCGCTCTCGGAGAAGCAGTCGCTCCGGTACGAGATCGCCGACGCGGAGACGCGGCTCCACGCGGTTCGGACAACGGTCCGGGACGCGGCCGACCGAATCGCCGCGGGCGAGGAGGCCCGCGTGCAGGTGTCGATGAGCAAGACGTTCGCGGCGAACGTCGTCCAGGACGTGATCGACACCTGCCTCCAGACGTGCGGCGCGAACGGCATCGGGAAGGACCTCCCGGTCTCGGACTTCTACGAGGCGGTCCGGCAGTTCCGGCTGGTCGACGGGGCCGACGAGGTCCACAGGCGCGTCATCGCCCGCGAGGCGTTCGAGGACGTCGACCCCTCGGAACTGGAGAACGTCACCCGGTACGACGGCTGAACGCCGAGCGGCGCCGGGCTAAAGCCCCGTGCCCCTGATGGTTCGATATGGACCATCACGACTGGACCGAGACGCAGCGGGAGACGACCGTCACGGTCGACGGGCACGACCTCCGGTACGCCGTCTACGAGGACGGCTCCGAACACGACGGCCCGCCGGTCGTGTTCCTCCACGGCATCCCGACGTGGTCGTTCCTCTGGCGGGACGCCGCCCCGGCGCTGGCCGAGCACCGCCGGGTCATCGCGCCGGACCTCGTGGGCTACGGCAACTCGGCCAACCGGGACGGCTTCGACCGCTCGGTGCGCGCACAGACGGTCGCGCTGGCGGACTTTCTCGCCGAACGCGGCGTCGAGGACGTCGACTTCGTCGCCCACGACGTCGGCGGCGCGGTGGCGCTCCGCTACGCGGCCGCCCGGCCAAATTCGGTGGGGAAGCTGGTGCTCTCGAACGCCGCCTGCTTCGACTCCTGGCCGGTCGAGTTCATCAACTCGCTGGGCGTCCCGGGCACGGTGGAGGGCTGGGACGACGAGGAGCTGGACGAGCAGCTCGAGTTCCTGTTCGCCGACGGCGCCTACGACGAGGCCGACCCCGAGTGGCTCGCGGGGATGAAGGCCCCGTGGGAGCGGGAGGGCGGCCGGCGCGCGCTCGCCCGCGCGGCGGTCTCGACCAACACGAACCACACGACCGAGATCGACTACGGGGAGATCACCGCGGACCTGCTGTGTCTCTGGGGCGGCGACGACGTGCTCCAGCCGGTGTCGCAGGCCGAGCGGCTGGTCGAGGCGACTTCCGGCGACGGAGCGGTCGTGGCCCTGGCGGATGCGTACCACTGGGTCACCCACGACCGGTCGGCGGCGTACTGCGATCAGCTCGTCGATCACCTCGGGTGAGGAGGGTCCGGGTCCCGATCGGTCCTCGGGACCCGGTCGCCTCCGGTCGGCGTGACGGCCCGAGCGCCGAGCACGGCGGGACTTTCGAGGCGGACGCCACACGACGCAACGCCGTGTGAACGGATCGGTACGCGAACGTCCGGGGACCCGCCACTGAAACGGGGCCCGGCATCTCGCCGGTCAGACGCCGGATAGCATCGAATCGAACCGCTCCTTCCCGGCGACGGCGTACGACCGGTCGAACGTGAACAGCTCGTGCGTGCAGGTCCCCGTCCAGCCGGAGTCACGCATCGCGTCCGCGATCGCCCCGAAATCGATCCGCCCCATCCCGACCGGCAGGTGCTCGTCGTCCTCCTCGATGCGGGTGTCGTTGAGATGCACGTGACTGATCCGGTCGCCGTGCTCGCGGATCAGGGCCGCCTGCTCGGCGCCGTCATGCCCCGTGACGAACGCGTGGCCCGTGTCGAGACACGCCGACGCATCGGTTTCGACGAACAGGTCGGGAAAGTCGCCCGCGTCGAAGAAGGCCGACTTCAGGTTCTCCGCGACGACCTCGACCCCTCGATCCCGTCCATGGGCGGTCAGGTGGGCGGCCGTCTCGTACATCGCGGGTCGAACCTCCTCAGCCGTCCACTTCCCGTCGTTCACGAGCGTCTGGAGGTGGAACACGCCCGTCTCGGCACCCATCGCGGCGGCGTGGTCGACCGCGGCCTCCAGTTCCCGGACGCCGCCCGTTCGAACGTGCTCGCGCGGCGAGCAGGCGTCGAGCCGGTACGGCAGGTGACAGACCAGGTCGAGGCCGTGGTCGTCCGCGAGCGTTCGGAGTTCGCCCGCGTCCACGCGCGACCGGTCGAACTGGTGGTCGGTGTTCAGTTCCAAGAAGTCGAACCCGACCTCGTCGGCCAGGCGGAAACACCGCTCCGGGTCCGCGCCGTTGCCGACCATGAACCCCTGTCGGATGCCGTCGGTCATGCGTACCCGTTCGAGACGTGGGACTTTGGCGTTTTGACGGCGGTGCCGGAGGGCCACCGAAACGAGTCAACGAACGACCGTGCGCGAATCGCGCCCGACCGCGAAAACCCCCTGCCACCACGTCCCGTCGTCGACGGTATGACGAGGACGCGCCGGGACGTGCTCGCGGCGCTCGGTGCGAGTGCGACGACTGTGGGCTGTCTCGGGAGCGTGGGCGGCGGGACGCGGAACGGGGTCGGGAAGGCGACGCCACCGAGACGCCACGGTCGCTCGACACCCACCCGGCGAGCCGGGGGCTCGCCGAGCAGCCCTCCCTCGGCGGGTCCGACGCGTCGGCGACCGTCGTGGCCTTCGAGGACCCCTCCTGTCCGACCTGCCGGCGCTTCGAACGCCAGACCGGCAGTCGGCTCCGCGACGGCCCGCTCGCGGACGGCCGGCTCCGCTTCGTCGTCCGCACCTACCCGATCATCTACCCGTGGGGAGAACCGGCGACACAGGCGCTGGAGGCGACGTACGCCCGAGAGGCCGACGCCTTCTGGGGGCTGTTCGACCACTACTTCGCCCGGCAGGACGACTTCGACGGCGACAACGTCCTCGACCGGACGCGCGACTGGCTCGACGCCAACACCGACCTCGACGCCGACGCGGTCGTCGCCGACGCGGAGGCCGAGGCGTACGACGACGCCGTGCAGGCCGACCTGGACGCGGGCGAGGCCGCCGGCGCGGACCGCACGCCGACGCTATACATGTTCCGCGACGGGACGTACCACACCGTCGCGTCCGGCGTCGTGAGCTACGACACCGTCGCCGCCGCCCTGGAGCTGTGAGCGTCCGCCGCCTCCTCCCCCGACTGCCGCGCTCGCGCCGGGACGCCAGGCTGGTCGCACGGACCGTCAGGCTCGTCCTCGGCATCCCCACCTACGCGGTCGGCGCGCTCGTCGCGGCGGCGCTCGCGCTCTCCGGGTTCGTGCTCTCCCAGAACGTCGCGCTGATCCGGGACACCGTACTCGGCGGGTCGCTCCCGCTCGACGCGCGGCTCACCATCCTGGCCGAGCAGTACCCGTTCGTCAGCACCGGCTACGGTCCGGTCGCGGGGCTGTTCCTCCTCGCGGTCGCCGTGCTCGTCGGCGTCGCCGTCGCCGTCGTCGCCTACCACCTCCGGGAACACGGGCTCTCGCTGCGAGAGGGAGGTGCCGGAAGCGCCGGCGGGACCGTGGGGGTCCTGCTCGGCGCGCTCGGCGCCGGCTGTGCCGCGTGCGGGTCGGCCGTCCTGGTCGGCGTCCTGTCGCTGGCGGGCGGGTCGGGGCTGCTCCTGTTCTTCCCGCTGGAGGGGCTGGAGTTCACCCTGCTCGCGCTCGTCCCGCTCGGCCTCTCGCTCTACTGGCTCGCGGAGGGGCTCCGCGGCGGCGAGATTCGGGGCTGTCCGGTCGACGTTCCCCCACCAGATGGCTCGCCGGCGCGCAACTGAGATAGGTGCGGGATACGTAGCCCGCGTATGTCCCTCGCCGGCCGCCTCGCCGACGCCGACTGGTTCTGGGAGCGCCACGCGAACCCGCTGAGCGGCTGGTCGCGCTTCCTCGCGACCCCGTTGCTGCTCTGGGCGGTCTACGCGCGCGACCGCCGCCTGCTCGCGCTGGCGCTCGGCTTCACGCTCGTCAATCTGGTCGCGTTCCCGCCGGTGGATCGGGACGCCGACCTCGCGTGGATGACCCGCGTCGTCGACGCCGAACGGGCGTGGCTCCGCGAGGGGATCGATCCCGGCGGGTGGACGCGGCTCAACGCACTCAACTCCGCGGCGTTCGGCTACGCGCTCCTGTCCGCCTACCGGCGGCGGCCGGGCAGAGCGATCGTCGCCGCGGCGGTTTCGACGGCGCTGAAACTCGTGTTCGTGGGAGCGCTCGAACGTCGCCACTCGACGGCTGGCTGAGACTCGACAGTTCTTCCGGGGTTCGACGGGTGGCTCCCCGACGCTACGGCCGAGGGAGGTCGACCACCTCGCCGTCGGCGCGGACGGTCGGATCCCGGACGATGCCGTCGAGGTGGAGCGGCGCCTCGACGTCGCCCCCGATGCCGGCGTCGTCCCCGATGGCGATGTGGACGGTCCCGGCCGCCTTCTCGTCGAGCAGGACCGATCCCACCAGCTCGGTCACGCCGACGTTCGTCCCGACCCCGAGTTCGGCGAGGTTGTACGCGTCCTCGCCGACCTCCTCGGCTGCCGCCTCGACCTGGCCGCGAACCTCGTCGTCCGAGATGTCGGTGACGAGGCCGTCCTCGACCTCGAAGCGGAGTTCCCGTCCCTCCTCCAGCAGCCCGTACGGCATCATCGTCCCGTCGACCACGTACGTCCCGTTCGCGGTCTCCGGGCTGACGAACACCTCGCCCGCGGGGAGGTTCGAGAACGATCCGGCCGCGCTCACGTCGCCGGTGTCCGAGCGCCACTCGCGGGAGCCGGGCTCGAACGTGATGTCCGTGCCGGCCGCCGTCATGACGCGAACCTCGTCGGCGTCCTCGACCTGCTCGCGCACGTCGGCACAGTGGGCCGCGATGTCGTCGTAATCGGCGTCGAGTCCGGTGAGGAACACCTCGCGCGTGATGCCCGGCAGCGTCGCGCCGCGCGCGCCGGCGTCCGTTGCCGCGCCGCGCGCGCGGGTGTGGCTCAGGCTCTTCGTCGTCGGCGCGAGGAACGAGTCCGCGTCGCGCATCGCCGCAGCCACGGGCGCGGGCGGCTCCGCGCCGTGCTGTTCGCCGGGCGGATACCGCACGACGCTCGCGTCGTCGGTCACCTCGCTGCCGACCTCGTACAGCGCCTCGCCGATCGCCTCGCGCCGGTCGTCGGTGACGACCGCGAGCGACTCGTCGCTCCCGAGCGCGAGACACTGGTGGATGGCCGTTTCCGCCGCCGCGCGAAGGTCCTCGTCCATGGCCGGAACGTCGGTTGGCCCGACGTTAGGTCTTGCCAAAGGCGACGACGCGGAGGCCGGTCGAGCGTCCGACGGACGCGGACGGAAGCGACCGGATAATCGGCCGTCTTACTCGCTCTGTAGTTGTTTTCTTGGGGTTGCCTCCGTAACGATTAACCCCGGCGACGGGGGATGTTCGGACGATGATTCAGGTGGGCGTCAACGGCTACGGCACCATCGGCAAGCGCGTCGCCGACGCGGTAGCCGCCCAACCCGACATGGAACTCGCAGGGGTCGCCAAGACCCGCCCGAACTACGAGGCCGAGACCGCGGTTCGGAAGGGGTACCCGCTCTACGCCGCCATCCCCGACCGCGCGGACCGCTTTCACGATGCCGGCATCGACCTGGCCGGCGAGGTGGAGGACATGGTGATGAAGGCCGACGTGGTGGTCGACACGACGCCCTCCGGCGTCGGCGAACAGAACCGAGAACTGTACGAGCGCTACGACACGCCCGCGACGTTCCAGGGCGGCGAGGACCCGGACGTCGCCGACGCCAGCTTCGTCGCGCGCGCCAACTACGAGGCCGCGGCCGCCGACGAGGTCGAGTACGTTCGCGTCGTCTCCTGCAACACGACCGGGCTCTCCCGGCTGCTCGCCCCGCTCAGGGAGGCGTACGGCGTCGAGAAGGCGCGCGTCACGCTCGTCCGACGTGGGGGAGACCCCGGACAGACCTCCCGCGGCCCCATCAACGACATCCTCCCGGACCCGGTCACCGTCCCCTCCCACCACGGCCCCGACGTGAACACCATCTTCCCCGATGTCGACATCGACACGCTCGGCGTGAAGGTGCCCGCGACCCTGATGCACCTCCACTCCGTGAACGTCACCCTCGACGCCGAGCCCTCCGCGGCGGACGTCCGGAACCTCCTCTCGGACGAGTCGCGCCTGTTCCTCGTGCCCGAGGAGGCCGGCATCGACGGCACGGGCAAGCTGAAGGAGTTCGCCCAGGACACCGGCCGTCCGCGGGGGGACCTCTGGGAGAACTGCATCTGGGAGGAGTCCGTCTCGACGGAGGGGAGCGACCTCTACCTGTTCCAGTCGATCCACCAGGAGTCGGACGTCATCCCCGAGAACATCGACGCGGTCCGGGCGCTGCTCGGCCGCGAGGACCGGGAGACGAGCGTGGCGACGACCGACGAGACGCTCGGCGTCGGTCTGGAGTCGCTGTTTCGCGGCGCGCGGCGGCGCGTCGTGCCCCGCGAGGCCGACGACTGAGTCCCGGATGCGGAGCGGCTGATCGTTCGGGGACGCTACCCCAGTTCTTCGAACCTGACGTCTCCAGTTCCGGTGTTGACGAGGACCCCTGCCGGTTCCTCCTCGCTCCCCGGGATCGGGACGCCGCCCGGGTTGAGGTGGACGGTCCCGTCCCGCTCCTCGTGGACGCGCTCGTGGGTGTGACCGCGCACCACGTAGTCGTAGCGACCGCAGTCGATCAGGGCGTCGACGATCGGCTCGCTCGTTCCGTGATGGACGGCGAATTCGACCCCGTCGAACGTCAGCTCGCCCATCTCGCCCAAGTACGTGCCGAACGAGTCGATCGCGTCCGCGAGCGCCCACTCGCCGTCGTTGTTGCCGCGGACGGCGTGAAACTCGAAGCCGGCGTCGAACGGCGTCGCCGAGAACGGAGCGATCACGTCGCCACAGTGGACGACGGCGTCGGCCGTACCCTCGAACAGTTGCACCGCCGACTCGACGTAGCGAGCGTTGTCGTGCGTGTCGGAGACGACGCCGACCTTCATGTCCCGGCGTTCGGTTCCCACGCACAAGAAGCCGCGTGACGCCGACCCGATCAGCCGTCGAACTCGCCGGCCGCGTTCCGTTCCAGTAGCTCAACGGCCGGTAAGGGTTCGCCGGTCAGCGCGCGGATGTACGCGCCGCCGGCGATCGAGACGTGCGAGAAGTCGGCCTCGTCCAGCCCGTACATCCCGATGGCCCGGGAGGTGTCGCCCCCGCCGACGACCGAGAAGCAGTCAGTCTCGGCGATGGCGCGGAGGACCCCGACGGTGCCGTCGCTGAAGCGCTCGTCCTCGAAGACGCCGAGCGCACCCTTCACGAACACGGCCGCCGAGTCGCGGACGATCGAGTCGTACGTCGCCACCGTTTCCGAGCCGACGTCGAGGAACGCGCGTGTCTTCTCGTCGATGTCCTCGACGGCGGCCTCGACGCGTTCGCCGTCATCGCCCTCGTACGCGAGATCAGAGGCCAGCCGGATCTGTTCGCTCCGCTCGTCGAGCACCTCGTGGACCGTGTCCTCGTTTTCGGCCCACTGCTCGCCGAACAGGTCCGTCTCAACGTCGGTCCCGACCGGGTAGCCGGCCGCGCGCAGGAACAGTTCGCCGGCGACCCCGCCGAGACAGAACGTGTCGACCGTTTCGTCGAGCGCCTCCATCACGCCGATCACGTCGGTCGCCTTCGTCCCGCCGACGACCATCGTCACGTCGCCGTCGAATTCCCGCTCGGCGATGGCGGTGTTCGCCTCGTACTCGGTCTCCATCACCCGCCCCGCGTAGCTGGGCAGGCGGAGCGGGAAGCCGACCAGCGATGCGTGCTTCCGGTGGGCCGCCGAGTAGGCGTCGTTCACGTAGGCATCGAACGCCGGCGCGAGCGTCTCGACGAACTCGCTCGCGGCGTGTTCCTCGGGCTCCTTCTCCGGAAGTTCGTCGTCGGCCATCCTGACGTTCTCGAGGAGGAGCACGTCGCCCCCCTCGATCTCGCGGACGGCCGCGAGCGCCTCGTCCCCGAACGTGTCCGGGACGAAGTCGACGTCGACGCCGGCGTGCTCGGCGAGGATCTCGGCGTGTCGTTCGAGTGAGACGAACGTGTCCCTCCCCGGACGCCCCTGGTGGGCCATGAGCGCCACGCGGTGGCCGGCATCGGCGAGTTCGGCGACGGTGGTCGCGTGGCGGTCGAACCGGCGATTGCCCTGCACTCGCCCGTCCTCGACCGGGGAGTTGAGGTCGAGGCGGGCGAGGACGCGCTGCTCGGCGGGGAGGTCATCGAGCGTGCGGAAGTCGACCATCGCGTGGATCGACGGCGGACCGAGACTTAGAAGGTCCGGAACCCGGAGCGGACGCTATCGCGGATTCCCTCGTTGCGAACAGGCGGCCGCGCTCTCGGCTGACGTGGCGCGTCGTCGGGCCGCGCAACCGCTTCCCGACGCGCCGTGGCTGTCAGCACATTGCGGGCGCTGGCACCGTCTTCGAATAAAAGGCTTCGCGGGGTCAGTCGTCGTTGGCCTCCCCGCCGGCCTCCGTGCGGGAGGCGCGGCGGGCCGCGCGGTCGATGAACTCCTGTGGGAGCTCGTCGATCTCGCCGGCCTGGACGCCCCAGAGGTGGGCGTAGAGACCGTCAGCCTCGAGCAGTTCCTCGTGTCGCCCGCGCTCGGCGACGCGACCGTCCTCCAGCACCAGGATCTGCTCGGCGTCACGGATGGTGGAGAGCCGGTGTGCGATGGCGAACGTCGTCCGATCCTCGGTGAGCTGGTCGAGCGAGCGCTGGATGAGCATCTCCGTCTCCGTGTCGACGTCGGAGGTCGCCTCGTCGAGGATGAGGATTTCGGGGTCCTTCAGGACCGCGCGGGCGATGGAGAGCCGCTGGCGCTGGCCGCCCGAGAGCTTCACGCCGCGCTCGCCGATCTCGGTGTCGTAACCGTCGGGCAGGTTCCGGATGAACTCGTGGGCCTCGGCGGCCTTCGCTGCCTCGACGATCGCCTCGTCGTCGGCGTCGAACGTGCCGTAGGCGATGTTGTCCTTCACCGTGCCGTAGAACATGAACGTCTCCTGGCTCACGTAGCCGACCTGCCGGCGGAGGCTCGGGATGGTGACGTCCCGGAGGTCCTGCCCGTCGATGGTGATCGAGCCCTCGTTCACGTCGTACATCCGGAGGAGGAGCTTCAGGACCGTGGACTTGCCCGCGCCGGTCGGACCGACGAGCGCGAGCGTCTCGCCGCCCTCGACGTCGAAGCTCACGTCCTCGATGATGGTCTCGGCCTCGTCGTAGCCGAACGTGACGTCGTCGTAGACGACGTCGCCGTCCCCGACGACCAGTTCCTCGGCGTCGGGATCCTCGGTGATGCGGGAGGGCTCGTCCATCAGCCCGAAGATGCGCGAGGAGGACGCGCGGGCCCGCTGGTACATGTTGATGATCTGCCCGAACTGCGCCATCGGCCAGATGAACCGCTGGGTGAGCGTGATGAAGATGACGAACTGGCCGAGTTCGAGCGTGCCCGTGAAGAACCATGGCGGGCCCGAGAACACCCAGAGGCCGCCGACGAGGAACGTCAGCACGAAGCCGATGCCGGCGATGACCCGCAGGCCCGGGAAGAACTTGATGCGCGTCTCGATGGCGTCCCAGTTCGCGTCGAAGTAGTCCATCGACACGTCGTCGACGCGGTCGGACTCGAAGTTCTCCGTGTTGAACGTCTTGATGACCTGGATGCCGCCGAGGTTGTTCTCCAGCCGGGAGTTCATCGCGCCGACCGACGAGCGGACGTCGGCGTACTTCGGCTGGATGGTCTCGATGAACTTCCAGGTGAAGAAGGCGATGAGCGGGACCGGGACGAGCGCGACCAGGGCCAGCTGCCAGTTGAGCGAGAAGAGGATGACCGCGATGGCGACGACCATCACCGAGAGCCGGAAGAAGGAGTTCATCCCGTCGTTGAGGAACCGTTCGAGCCGGTTCACGTCGTTCGAGAGGATCGACATCATCTCGCCGGTCTGCTTGTCGGCGAAGAAGTCCATGTTCAGCCGCTGCATCTTGTTGTACGTGTCGACGCGGATGCTGTGCTGGATGTTCTGGGCGAACGAGTTCCACCCCCAGTTGCGCGACCAGTGGAACGCCGCCCCGCCGAAGAAGCCGAGCGCGATGAGCGCGATGGAGAGTTCGAACTGGCCCTGCCTGCCGGCCGGAATGACCCCGGCGAGCATCGCCGGCGTGATTCCGGGGAGCAGGTCGGCGGTGGCCTCCGCGTAGGAGATGTCCGTCTCGGGGTTGAACAGCGCGTCGATGGCGACGCCGAGCACGAGCGGCGGGAAGAGGTCGAGCACCCGGGCGAAGACGCTGGCGACGAGCCCGACGGTGAACTGGTACCAGTTTTCCCGTCCGTACTCCTGGAAGAGGCGGCGCATCGCGTTGTCCGTGCGCTCACGGACGTCCTCGAAGGGGTCGTCCTCCTCGGCGGGGTGACTCATTGGTCAGACTGGAAGAAGCCGCCGCCCTAAAGGGTTCGCTTCGAATCGAAACGGGCCGGCTTCGGGCTCAGTACTCGCCCCCGATGACGATGCGGTCGCCGGCGTCGATGCCCGTCTCGTTCGTGTAGCCGTACGGCACCTCGAGAACGTACGTTCCCGTGCCGCGATAGCGCGTGAGGTCGCCGCCGCTCGTGCCGGCCGGCGGGAGCTCCGCGTGATGGACGCGCGTGACGGTGCCGTCGGCGGCGACGAAGACGATGTCCAGCGGGAACGCCATCCCGCGCATCACGTAGGCGTGCTCGCCGCCGCCGGGGTGGACGAACAACATCCCCTCGCCGTCGGGGAGTCGGTCGGCGTCACTCAGGCCGGTGTAGCGCTTCCAGTAGGTGTCGGCCACGCGGACGTCGATCGTGTCGAGTTCCGTGCCGTTCGCGTCAACGGCCGTGACGGTCGTCCGGTCGTACTCGAGGCCGGTGAGCAGGCCGGGCGCGAACGCGAGGACGACCGCGATTCCGACGCCGAGTGCAAGCAACGCGGGGACGGCGAGGCGGCGGCGATCCACGTCGCGGCTCTCGTGTCCCGGCGGTGAAAGCGTGTCGCACCCGTCGGCGGGAAGGGCAAGCGTTATTCGAATCGATGGGTTTCGTTCGCGTGCGGGCTCGTGGTCTAGTGGTCATGACGCTTCCCTTACAAGGAAGAGATCGGTGGTTCAACTCCGCCCGAGCCCATCCAGGGAATGGACGCCTCATATTCGCAAGGGGGCATCCAGGCTGCTCCGCGTGCTTGATATACTTGAGCCCGTGGAGCGTCATGGAATCCAGTCATCTTGTGGACGTGCCTATGTGCCGTACCGCACTCAGAGGGTAGTCAAATCGCCAATAACCTAGTTCTTTCCCCTGTGTTGTGACTAGTTGTCCCCAACTGCAATCCCCCTCTTCTCTGCTTCCCTACGAACTTGCACCTTCGTTGCTGATGTTTCTCTTAGGGCCACATCAAAGTCGTCAAAGGCGCTATCAATTGAACCTGGTTTGGGAGTTCTTTCATCGGCTTCCTCTAAGACTGTCCAAACTACAGTTACTCCACCATTCTCATCTGAAACGCTGTAGATACCCTCCATATCGGAACTGTCATGGAACGTAATCTCTTTGCCTTCCTCAGAATCTGAAACGCTGTATTGATCGCAAAACTTTGATTCGCATTCCAGAAATTCGTAAGCAGCTATCACAACCTCATCTATGGCACTGTTGAAGTCAACGACTGGCATATGATCATGCCATTCAGGACAACCATTAGACGTTTTCCCTGCCACAATTTTCTATTAGATGCGCGTACGGGAAGCCGTGCACTCTGTCGGAGGGGTTACTTTGGGACCTACAGCAGAGTGTTGGACGGAATTGAATGAATTCCATCCATCTAAGCGGTAGAATGTTACGTCGTTATCGGTTCGAACAGGGTCTGAAACCCCACACGTGGCTATATTAGGCTGAGTGAGCAGGTCCCTCTACTCCACCGTGGTGGGGGATAAAGGCGCGAGCGCCGTCACTCTATTTCATATCGTGTGCAAACCACGCGTCTCGGAACCGAGGCAAACAGTGACCGCACATATGGCGTCCGCTTCTAATTTGCTCTTTGAAATCCTCAATCCCGACAAACTTGTCTCGATCCCAACTAATCGTCCGCTTCGAAAGCTCCCTGTCCTTCCGATGCTCAATGTGTCCACAGTCTGGATACAGGTGATAGGCGATGGTCTCGCCTTCATCGATGAACCAAACAGGGATTTGCTTTGCATCAAAATCTACTTCGTAGTCCTTCGGGACGCTCATTTGAATCTCCGCTCGGCAAACCGTATGGGATCACAATAAACTCCACCCCCACGGTGGCTTCTTTAGGTCTTTAGAGGGTGGGGTCAAATCCGATTAGTGGACGATAAATACGCGAGAACTCGGGAGACTTTTCACTTACACTGTGGTGACGGTATATTTTACATCCTGTCGTATTTTGGTACTCATATGGCTGACAAAGATTCGTCTGACTCAGGGATTCTACTTGAGGAACTAAGGCGTCAGTCAAAAGAGCGGGAAGAACAGCACCAAGAGAGAATCCAAATCCTCGTAGCCCTCTCCCTGTTTGCAGGATATATCACGGCCTTCTTCAACGATCTCTTTGACAATTTCGCGCTGAATGTCGCAACTACGATACTTGCCGCGATTGTCTTTATATTCCTACTGTACAAGCTCATACTCAATTCTCATGTCGCAAACGGCGATGTGATAACCTCTGACAGGGTTGATAGAATATTCTCAAGCCTCTATCTGTTCTCTATTGTTGGCTTCGGGGTCGTGGCTATCTTCATCGTCGCTGCTGAACAATTTGAGGTTTCGGTTCAAAGCATTAGTTCGGAGACTGTAGTGTCGGCATTTATGTCGTCCATGATTCCCTTCATGTTCATCCTATTCACATGGACGGGAAGAAAGCAAAAACAGATTCTCCACAGTCAGGAAGAGCGGCTACGTGAGGAATTTCCGAAGGCACTCGAAATGTTAGAAGAGGGGGATGTATTGGAATCTCAGAAGAAACAAGTCCTAATTGAGCGACTTGAGGCGCTACTGGATAAAGACAGCCAGAGAGAACCACACTGGTTCTGGCTTGGCAGTATGATGATGATGGATGCCGACAATTTCACTTCCCTCACCCGCAGTGACCGCTCACTGCTGCTGAATATTCTTGAGAGAATCGAACGACGGGACAAATATGGGGAGTACGATGAAGACGACTTGAGAAAGATTGAGGCGATAATTGAGCACGCAGAGGAATCCTGAGGATCGGGATTATCTAACAAGGGGCGTTGTGTTCTAATTCCGCCCGAAACGCGGTACTAGTTCGTTTACTCGGCACGCTGCACAGGTCGTGGTAATTCAGTGCCGTCGCAATCTCGTACGTGTGAGCAGGGCTGTGCTCGAAAGCCCGATACACCTCTGCGCACTCGTAGACGGAAGCGGCACCTGTCCGTGGGTTCTGTTCCGCCTCTTCCCATAGGGCCGTCACTACCTCTTCACTATACAGCGATTCGCGGGACAGAGGTGCCGCCTCCCGAAGCACCTCAGCTGGCGAATCGCTTTCCGCGCCATTCGTCGCTACAGCCATCCCTCACCACGGTGTGCTGACTACATCCCTGTCCTCAGCCGTCACCGTTCGCCGCCTATCAGGGATTGGGCTGCTGGAATCCCCTCCACCGCGTAGGAGGTTGCAGTCTTGAGCCGCCTCACGAACGTCCTGAGGCGAGACCTGTTCGCCTACAGTTTCGCTGAACCAGCGTGCCGCCTCTTCGACCCCCATGCCCTCCGTGGCGAGTAGCTGCGTCAGAACACGGGGGTCTGAATGGACGGGTCTGCAGCACACTTCAAGGGGGATGCACTCTCCAGAAGGGAGCTTAATTTTATCTTCTGTACCCTCGTCTGCGGATTCACCCCCTTCAGGAATCTCAAGTCCGTGGAGATCTGCAGCCTTCCGAACAGTGGACCCGTCAGAATTCAGTTCCTCGGCAGCATCCTCCACAGAATCCACTGCGTCGAATAGTTTTGCCAAGAACTCCCCTGCTTCAGGCAAGTACAGGTCACTGCCACGGACATAGTGGCTGTACGCTTCGCTAACATCCTCCCCGAGTACAAGATCTTCGTCTACCCCCTCAGGATGCTGTACGAGAGGCTTTCCTGAACGCCAACCAACCCGACGCCTTTGCTGTAGAGCATCCTCTACGTACTCGGGCCTGTCGTCTGCAGCAGCCCCGTCCCTCTCACGGCATTCCATGATGCTGCGGCTACTCAGATTCATGCTGCACCTCCGTAGGAATCTGCGGGTACAAGCATCCAGGCGACAGGATTTGCACGACCGCCTCCGTCTGTAGCGGCAAGAATCTGTCCTCCCTCTGACACCTGGATCTTTTCGCCGTCCTCGAAGTGCGTAGTGATTACAACATATTCCTGAGACTCGCCACTGTGTACAGCTAACAGCTGTAGTTTGCCGTGACGGGTTCGTTCGACTGTAGACGCCTCCACGTCACCAAGTTCTACCGTGTCTCCCTCTGCCAGTGTTCGGATTGTTGTCTTCATTGTTCACTAACACATATACCATTTGCCAGTAGTAGATAGAATCTCAGCAACAGGTAGAGGATCAAGGGGGGTCAAATACAATAGGTGTTAGTGAAGGGAGGTGGATTGTATAAACTATTTTATTATAGATTCTTCATTGAATCTGTGATGGAATAATCTGGTTGTACAGGTGCTGAATGATGCACCTGTGCCTCACTCTTGAGCCGTGAGTTTGTCGTACCAGCGTGTGCATTGTTGACGCACCTCTCCTCTATGCGCATGTGTGATCGAGGCTGTTCGGGGTCAAATGGAATATGTGTTCATGCAGAGGCATCACGCCTCTGCAGGTCGTCAAAGTTGATTTCGACTGCCCGTCTGTCGCGGTGAAAATCCGCTCCGCAGTCTCGGCTTAGTTGCCTACGGGCGGGGAGTGTTCCCCGTCCGTTATTCACATCCCTTTCAGCCACGCGTATCGCCATAATAACGCACCACATGCATCTGCCGCCACGAGTCTGGCGTTGACGGAGGTTTTTGAGTAATCGGGAATAAACTGCGATATGGCGAGAATCACTTACGAAACGCCAGGCGGAGAGAATACGATTAACGCCGTTGATATCTCATATGATGAGAGTAGAGCGGCATGGCTGGTAGACCTTGGCAGAGGCGGCTCGGGAAATATTTCTGATGTTGGAACCAACATACAGCAGGTTGTAGTTCCTGAAAATCGCGTATATCGGGTAGAATATACCGACTCAGAGAAAATCTGAAACAGCCGCTCGGAAACGCCGATTGTATCCTTCAAACTTGGCGGAGTGCCCCCGCAGTTCGGCCAGTTGCGAGTGCAACTCGCCAAACCCGAGCGGGAAGGCTTGGCGGGGGTAGGGGCATCAATAATGCCAGACAATTACCCTTCCGAGGGGATCTGCGAGGTTGGTGAATCAGGTATGTAAAATAGGGGAGACAGAAGACTTATTCCACACTTTGATAATACTATGACATGAACACGAGGGCTCAAGCAGCTTCCTGGATATTCGCTGTAGTCCTGGCGCTCATTCTCGCGTTTATTATTGTCTACTGGATACTGTTTCCCTCTCTGTGTGCTCTTTTCGGTTCATTCTCTGAGGGAATCATGTACTGTCAATAACAAGGGTCGGGGAAAAGTCGCCGCCTGCGGCCCACCCCCGCCCCCGAGTTACGCAGTCACTGGCAGAACCCTATTCCCTACTGTGATTCCGCACAAGCACGGCAACAACTTTGCCGAGACTGTCCACACCCATGCTATGCTGTAACATGCTTAGCACTGCGTGGCAGTCACCTGAAACCGTGACTTTCGAATCAAGCGGTCCATGCTCTACCGTATCTATTCCCGTCTGCCGTCGCTGCCAGAGACCTGCCAGATAGCCGATTGTCCGTGTATGGGTTTCCCCTAGACGAATCGATTTCAACTGTTCTCTCACGTCGGTGCTAACCTTGACACTTTTTGACATGCTTAGCACCGCTTCATTCCTCGAACGCGAATCGCACAAGCCGCTCAGCGTCCACATGACACGCCTTGTCCGCCACCTCTTCGAATGCGTCTGATTGTACAGCGGCATGCTTCGCAGCGTCTGCAGCCGTCTCTGCGACGGTACATGCGACCGCTCCGAGGGCCATAGCGGGCCGTCCACCCGCCCAACTCCATCGCCGCCCGTCCATACTGAGTGCGATCTGTACAGCCGCCTCTTGCTGCCTGTCCGTGAGACCGCACTGTGAGGCGACCGCTTCAGTCATTTCCCGCGTCTCACGCGCCTCCATGTCTACACGACCTGTTTCGCTGCGGTCGGACCACCCGAAGCCACTGTTGTACCCCCACATGCGCTTTCGACGTGCTCCGAGATCCGTGCCGTCAAGACCGTACTGTGGAAGCGGATTCCCGTTCGCGTCAGTGTCGTCCGCGTACAACGTCGTCCGCTGTACGCCCGTATTCGCCCAGGAAGATTCGAGTGGCTTCCCGTCAAGGTCGTCAGAATCTTCGCTCTTTGTGTCCGTCGCCGCCGCGTCTGTGCGGGCGTCAAGTGGCTGCCCCCCGTCCGTGATCGCTACCGACCCCCCGACATACGCGTCAGTCGCAGGTTCGTCTCGCGTATCTACACGGCAATAGTCAGCGTCAATTTCTACCCCCGTGTCTGTCGGATCGTCCTGTTCAACCCACAGCGTTCGCCCGCCGCTTTGCTTAGTTACCATAGAAAGTCAGCAATTAGTCGTCTGCCAGGAACCGCTCACACAGTTCTGAAATCACCGCTCCGTGAGCAACGTCGTCCGCGTGACGCCCCCACATCACTTCTTTCACCGCCTTCAGTTCATCAAGCTCTGCCTCAGAAACTCGTACCGTAGTCTCACGATTTGCCATAATCTTGCCACCTCTACAGGTGAATATGTAGTGCGAGTGAGCCTTATAAAGAGATAGACGCTAATAGACCGATTAGCGGTTAGAGGCGTTGAAGTGCCTATTTACCGAATAATCGGTCTGCGTCCTTCTGTATACGTCTCCCCACACTAAATGTATAATACGTGTGATCTTATAAAGAATCTAATACTATATCCCATCCCGCTCAGAGATGGGGTGTGGCGTGCAGTGATAAACGCGTTCACCCCCAGCCAGCGCTACTCTGCAGGCAGACGGCCATGTCTTGCGCGAGAGACAAGAAGAGAAATCACAGTAGAAACGCTTGAAGACTATACGTTACTGAGAAATTGTCGCCTCTGCTCGGTCTTGCGCTCTTCAGATCGTTTGTCGTAATGTCGTTCAAGGACCTTTCCGCTCACATTCATACGGTCACTCACGACTTTCTCAGGCACGTCTTCGGATAGGAAGTGCGTGATAGCCCCCCTCCTAATCGTGTGGGGGTCAACACTGCTCGGACACTTCTGTCCGCCCGCGTAGCCCTCTGCAGCACAGTCAGACGGCTCGCGGTCGTGCGGGCAACTGTCTCCATAATAGCAGGGCTGAGAAACGCGATAGACTGTACGACGCAGGGTACTCTTTGAGCACCTTCCACGGGATGAAGCGAATAGCGGTTCCCGTCCGTGGTCATCGGTCACCTCAGGCCGATTCTGTGCGATCCAATCCGAGAGTATAGCCGTCAGGTCGGTACTTATCGCAATGTACCGCTCAGCCCGTTCCGCGTTCTTTAGCGGGGTGCCTGACTCAGCACGGTGTCTTATCCTCAGACGTTCCTCTTCCTCCTCAAAGTCCTCAAGATCAAGAGATCGTGCTGTTCCAATTCGGACCCCCGTCCGCCAGAGCAATTCAAACAGTGCATGTTCACGGGTTGCATAGCGGAATCGCTGTAAGAAGGTCTGAATCTTCTCGGCACGTTCAGGCTCAAGGACTGTATCACGACTACTCTCCTCAGGCGAAACATCTGGTAACTCTATCTTCTTGTGCAGGTCCTGCTCTACAGCGTCTACATTCTCGCAGAAACGGATGAATGTTCGAATGCTGCTGAGTTGGCTACGGAGGGATACCTTCGCCAGTTCACCGTCCTCCTTCCGCCAGAGACGGAATTTGTGGAGGTTCCTTCCGTTCAATTGCGTGGTATCGTCTACATCTGCTTCTCCACACCACTCAAGGAACTTCTGTAGCCTGTACCTGTGCTTCTGTACTGTGGCGTCTGCCGTGTCGCCTTTGCGTGTTTCAATGTACATTTCTACCGCTTCCTCAGGGTTCATCGATTGCAGTTCGGACATTATTGGCTCCTGAGTGCGGCACGCCACGCTCCTGCATGGGGAGGCACGACGTTACAGATGCTCTGAAGAGATCGGTGGTTCCCCGCCTTCCCCACGGGAAGCGGGGATACCATAGGAACCGCCTCGCGGTTCCGCGGTTCAACTCCGCCCGAAGCCACTTCTGCCGACGCCACCGCGACGAGCGTAGCGAGGAGCGAGGACGGCTGCGAGGCGGATGAACGGGTCTGAACTGATCGGGGTTCGGACGGCCGTTTCCGAGACGGCGTGGTCTCGACCGAACGTTCGGTCGGGAAGCGTCAGCGAGGCGGTCATCAGAGCTTTCACCCCCCGTTACAAACGCGGCGGCGATGCGGGACCACAGGTGGGGGAGACGGCGATGAACGGGAAACGAGTCGCAGCAGTCGCCGTCGTGGTGTTGCTGGTGGCGGTCGGAGCCGCGGCGGCGTTCTTCGTCGGCGTCGGGCCGTTCGCACCGAGCGGCGACAGCGAGGACCTGGGCGAGTTCCCGACCGGGACGCCGGTCGAGAGCGGGGGGAGCGGCGGTGCCGGCGGGAGCGGCGATGGCTCGGGCCAGAGCCTCCCGGCGTACTACTTCCAGGTGACCGACACCGAGACGTGCGGGCGGACGTGCCGCGACGTCACCGTCGAACTGACGAACAACCGGGAGGAGACCGCGACCGGCATCACCGTGTACGTGCGCATGTTCGCCGGGAACAGCACCGACTCGGGAGACCGGATCTGGCAGGGCAAGGAGGACGTCGGGGAGATGGACGCCGGGGCGACCACGACGGCGACCAAGCGCGTCAAGCTCACGTACGCCGAGGGATACCGGGTCCGGCAGAACGACGGCTGGGTCACCATCCGGACGACCGTCCGGTCGGAGGACGTGACGCTCACGTTCAGTGAGCGCCGGCAGGTCGCCTGACGGCGGGCGTTTCGAAACCCTTTTTCCGGTCGCCGGAGTCGATTCGAACGGGCCGCCTTAGCTCAGACTGGGAGAGCACTCGACTGAAGATCGAGCTGTCCCCCGTTCAAATCGGGGAGGCGGCATTTTCCGAATTCACCGTCGTGAGCCGAGCGAACGACCGGACGGGGATACAGCTTTCCCCCGTCACCTCGACACCTAGGTGAGTGACCCACGCGACCGACGGCCGCCTCGCCCGGTACAAGGGACCGCTCCTGTACGTCATGGGTGCCTTCTACGTGCTCGCCGGCCTGATGCACTTCGTCGCGCCGCGGGTGTACGCCCAGGTCGTCCCGCCCGCGTTCCCGCGGCCGGTCGAGCTCGTCACCTCTCCGGAGTCGCAGAAATCCTCCTCGGCGTCGGCGTGCTTGTTCCACGGACGCGACGGCACTCGGCCTGGGGGCTCGTGCTGCTGCTGCTCGCCGTCTTCCCGGCGAACGTCCACATGGCGACCGGCGACGTGTCGATCGCGGGGGTCCCCGGCTGGGCCAGGGAACCTCCCGACGCGGCGACGTGGGCGCGCCTCCCGCTCCAGGGCGTCCTGCCCTGCTGGGCGTGGTGGTACACCCACCCGATGCCGGACGAGACCGACTGACTCCGACCGGGCGTGAGACCCGCAGTGAAAAATCGTCGCGTGGGTCCGGCGACCGGTGCGTTCGCCCGGTCGCTCGGGCCACGTTCGACGGCCCGACTACGCGCCGAACACCGCCCCGACGCTGAGCAGTCCGTCCGTGCCGCCCTCGGAGCGCTCGCCGTCCTGCGAGGTCTGGACGACGACCAGTTGGAACCCGGGAAGCTCGCCGTCCTGGCCCGTTCCGTCGGTCCCCGCGCCGTCCGTCTCGTTTCCGACGCCGGTTTCGTTGCCCGTCTCGGTGCCCACGCCGGCATCGGTTTCGTTGCCCGCGTCGCCGGCCGTTTCGTTGCCGGCCATCCCGCCGACGTCGGCGGCCTCGGGATCGAGATAGCCCATCGCGAACCCGCTGTACACCGTCCCGGCCTCCAGGGTGACGTCGGCTTCGATCGGACCCGTGGCCTCCTCGCCAGCGTCGTCGCCGGCGTCGGTTTCGTTGCCGACCGCGGCGTCGTCGCCGCCCATGCCGTCGCCCGTCATCCCGCCGGTCGGGCTGATCTGTACCGTGTAGTCGCCGGCCGGGGCCTCGAACGTCTCGGTTGCGCCGTACTCCAGTTCCTCCACGAGCGTCTGGCCGCCGGCTTCACCACCCGTCGCCGATTCGGTCCCCGTTTCCGTCCCCACCCCGTCGGTTTCGTTGTCGGTTCCGCCGACGTCCGTTTCGTTGCCCATCCCAGCGGCTTCGGTTTCGTTACCGGCCCCCGCGCCGTCCGCGTCGCCGCCGCCGGCAGCGGAGATGCTGACCGGGCCCGCGTCGGGCACGGCGTGGAAGACGCGCACCCGCGCCGCTCCCTCGGCGGGCGCGGAGAGGTCGTCCTCGAGGACCTCGACGCGGAAGCCCTCCATCGTGGATCCCGGCTCGTCCGTCCCCTCGGCCCCGGTGTCGGTCTCGTTGCCGACGCCGTCTCCGGTCTCGTTGCCGACGCCGTCTCCGGTCTCGTTCCCCGTCGCCGTCTCGTTGGCCATCCCGGTGTCCGTCGACGCCGGCCCCTCGGAGACCTGACCGAAGGCCACGGCGGTGTACGTCGTTCCCGCGTCGACCTCGATCTCGCCGTCGTACACGACCGTCCCGTCCTCGGCGTCGTCGCCGCCGAAGAGATCGCCCAGGATCCCGCCGAGCAGTCCCGCCTCGGCGGTGGCGATCCGGACCTGATACGTGTCGGGGGCGACCTCGGCGTAGGAACTCACCTCACCGAACCCGAGGCCCGTCAGTTCGACGCCGGCGGCCTCCCCGTCGCCCGCCGGTGTCCCCTCCGTCTCGTTCCCGCCGTCCGCGCCGGCAGTGTCGTTCCCGGTTCCCACGCCTCCCCCGGTCGCGCCGCCTGCCGGGGAGAGCGTGACGTCGACGTTCGGCGCGTCCGGCGACGCGTGGGCCACCCGGATCGCCGCCTGATCGCCGCCGTCGTCCCCGCCGCCCTCCTGGGCGGTCACGACTGACCCCCCGGCGAGACCTGCGACGCCGATGACGCCGGCGCCCTGTACGACTCGTCTCCGCGTGGTGTGAGATTCGAGCATCGCGTTCCGGACATCGACTCGGGACGGTTTCGTTATTGGTCGCTTCAGCGATGAAACGCGACCGTACCGGATCGACGCCGTTTCGTTGTTCACTCCGCCGACCGTCCGAGTTCGCCACGATGATAGTTTCCAATCTGTCATGTTTAGCATCCGCGTAGAACGCCGACCTAACGGTTAGTTACGGCCTGGTATGGTGATCCCACCGCAAGCCGGGACGGACGTCCCCCGGATCACGTCCGCGGACCGGCGTCCACACGTACGGTGATCGTACCTGCGGCACCCCCGATTCGGACGACGGACCCGACCGACTCCGGACCGAGCCACGAGTGAAAATCGACGGCGGGCCGGGACCCGCGCGGACAGCGTCCGACCGCGGTCGAGGGCCCATACGAGCGGCTCCGCCCCGCGACAGGGATCACGTTCGATCGCGTTCCGCGGCGCTCGCTCCGGTTCGTCCGGCCGCGGCGCGCCGGTCCGAACGAGATACCAAGTTTTATCCGTTCAGACAGGTTCAGAACGGACGCAATGGCGAAAGGCAAGGTTGATTTCTTCAACGACACGGGCGGTTACGGTTTCATTTCGACTGAGGACGCTGACGACGACGTGTTCTTCCACATGGAAGACATCGGCGGCGACGACCTCGAAGAAGGACAGGAAGTCGAGTTCGACATCGAGCAGGCCCCCAAGGGCCCGCGCGCCACGAACCTCGAGCGCCTGTAAAGAACCCCGTCGCCACACGGCGATCGGCGGACACCGCGTTTTTCGACGAGTCCCACCCCATCAGCGCTCGGCTCCTCGACGCCCAGTCTCACCGTCGGCCGTGATACGCCCGGCGACCCCTGATCGACCTTCGATCGGCCATCGATCCGGCCCGAGCCGTCGCGGGAACGACATCTCGGAAGGGTTAAACACTCCGGGCGACTCTGGCCGGTATGGCAAGTGGAGAGGTCGACTTCTTCAACGACACCGGCGGTTACGGATTCATCAGCACCGAAGACGCGGACGACGACGTGTTCTTCCACATGGAAGACATCGGCGGCCCGGACCTCGAGGAGGGCCAGGAGGTCGAGTTCGAGATCGAGCAGGCCCCCAAGGGCCCCCGCGCGACGAACCTCGAGCGCCTGTAACTCGGCACCGACGCCCCACCGGGCACCGAGAACCACTTCTTTCGAGCCAACGCCGAACGGCGGGTAGCCAGTCGACCCGGCGGCGACGCCGTTCGGCCGCGGCGAACCCGACGGTCCCGCAAACGCGCCGCTTTTCGCCCCCGAGCGCGAACCCCCGGACAGTGAATCGGAACCGTCGGTGGCATCGGCCGCGTCCTCCCGGGTGGTGGAGCGAGTGAGCGTCGTCAGCCTCCACCGGCCGAGCCACCGCGAGACGCTCTGGGAGCTGGAAGCGGCGTTCCGGCGGGGCGACACGGTGTCCGTGTTCGGCGAGTGTACCGTCGAATACGACGGCCGGGCCGCGTCCTCGCTCGGCCCCGGCGCTCGACTGCTCGTGCTCAAACCGGACGGTACCGCGCTGGTCCACACCGACGAGGGCCGGACGCCCGTGAACTGGCAGCCGCCGGGAAGCGAACACCGGGCGGCCGTCCGGGACGGGACGCTCCGGGTGAACTGCGTGCGGACCAGCCCCTCGGAGCGGCTCGAGGTCCGGTTCTCGGCGGTCGAACATCTCGCCGCGTACGCGGTCACGGGAGGCCGGAGCGTCGAGGTGACCGGGAGCGAGGCAGACCTGAAGGCCCGGGTGCTCGAGCGGCCGGACCTCGTCGCCGACGGGTTCGAACCCCTGGCGACCGAACGGGAGACCGACGCCGGACCAATCGACGTGTTCGGGACCGACGAGGACGGCACCCCGCTCGTGGTCGAACTGAAGCGGCGGCGCGTCGGCCCCGACGCCGTCGGGCAACTCGCCCGCTACGTGAGCGCCATCGAGCGGGAGGAACCGGACGGAACCCCGGTCGAGGGCGTGCTCGTCGCGCCCTCCGTCACCGACCGTGCGGCCGAACTGCTCGCGGAGGAGGGACTCGACTTCGTCGCCGTGGAACGACTCGTCCCCGGCGACGGATCGACAGGTGACGCGGCCGGCGACGGAGTCCGGGATGCGGCCGGGGACGGAAACGTCGACTCCGGCGAGGCCGACGGAACCGCCGGTCGGGGCCGGACCGACGGGAACGCCGAGTGCGACGAGTGACCGGCGGGGCGGGACGGCCGTGAGACGCCGTGTCGGGGCGGCACATTCCGGACCGCGGTTCGAAGGCTTTATTCGCGGGAGCGCCGTCGTTCCGGCCAAGTAACCATGTCAGACAAACCCGCCTCGATGTACCGGAAGATCGAGAAACCGTCCTACACGCGACGGGAGTACATCACCGGGATTCCGGGTTCGAAGATCGCACAGCACAACATGGGGAACCTGAAGACCGGCCCCGAGGACTACCCGGTCCAGATCTCGCTGTGTGTCGACGAGGACGTGCAGATCCGCCACGGCTCGCTCGAGTCCGCGCGCCTCTCGGCGAACCGCCACCTCCTCACCGAGATCGGCGAGGAGGGGTACAAGATGGTGCTCCGCAAGTTCCCCCACCAGGTGCTCCGGGAGAACAAGCAGGCGACCGGCGCCGGCGCGGACCGCGTCTCCGACGGCATGCGCCAGTCGTTCGGCAAGCCCGTGGGCACCGCCGCCCGCATCAGCGTGAACGAGGCGGTGTTCACGGCCTACGTGGAACCCGAGGACGCCGACGCGGTGAAGGAGGCGTTCCGTCGCGCGTACAACAAGATGTCGCCGCCGTGCAGCATCGTCGTCGAGCGCGGCGAGGACCTGCTCGTCCGGTAGTTCGGGTTTTCCTGCGGTTTTCGACGGCAGTTCGTGCCGGGTAGTCGTGCGGAAGTCAGTTATCGGCTCCTCCGGGTTCGGCCGACGGCTGGACGCGTCCCGTCCGTTACGGATATACCAGCACCGTTCGAACACGAAACATGAGCACTCTGTGGCAGATCGGATACGTCACTGCCGTAATCCTCGGCCTCGTCTACGTGTTCCTGCCGGGAAGGGTTCACGGGTTCGGGTTCGAGTTCCTCCGTCGTTCCTCCCCCGGCCGACCTGACGGATCCGACGCGCCCGTCCGACTGTATCGGGGGTTGGGAGTGCTGTTTCTGTTCATCGGCGGCACGGGACTCACCTGAGAGGTCGGTCCACCGTCCGGACGAGCGGAGTGTCCGATCCGAGAAGGGCCGGTACGTTCGGCCGGGAGCGATCGTCGGGCACCGGAGGCGGCCCCACCGCGGAAAAACGGGTATCCGGATCCGAGTACGGATCCAGCGAAAATCGGCGCGAGCGGTGTCGACTCCGGCAGGCCTTTAGCCGGGCCAGCCGCTAGTTCATCCATGACTGGAGTCCGAATCGCCGGCGTCGGTCTCACCCCGTTCGGCAGTCACGAGGGACGCGAGGGCAGGGACCTGTTCGCCGAGGCATCGCTCGCCGCGCTCGCCGACGCGGACGTCGACCCCCACGACGTCGAACACCTCAACTACGGCAACTTCATGGGCGCGTTCGCCGAGCGCCAGGGCCACCAGGCCCCCTTGATGGTCGAGGCCGCCGGCCTGCAGTGTGCCGGCACCCGGTACGAGGAGGCCTGCGCGTCCGCAGGGGTCGCCATCCGCGAGGCGGTCCGGGCGGTCAGGTCCGGCGAGGCCGACGTGCTGCTGGCCGGCGGGATGGAGCGGATGACGAACCTCTCGACGGCCGACGTGACCGAGTCGCTCGCGGTCGCGGCGGACGAACTGTTCGAGGTCCGGGCCGGCGTCACGTTCCCCGGCGCGTACGCGCTGATGGCCCGCGCCTACTTCGACGAGTACGGCGGCGACCGCGAGGACCTCGCGCACGTCGCCTCGAAGAACCACGCGAACGCCGTGAACAACGAGTTCGCCCAGTACCAGCGCGAGATCAGCGTCGAGGAGGCGCTGGACGCGCCGACGGTCGCCTCGCCGCTCGGCCTGCTCGACGCCTGTCCCATCACCGACGGCGCGTCGGCGCTCGTGCTCGTCTCGGACGAGTACGCCGCCGAGCACGACCTCGAGGCGCCCGTCGCGGTCACCGGCACCGGACAGGGCGGCGACCGCGCAGCGCTCCAGGACCGCGCGGACGTGGCTCGGACCCCGGCCGCGGCCGACGCGGCCGACGAGGCCTACGACGACGCCGGCGTGACTCCGGGCGACGTCGACGTCGCCGAGGTCCACGACTGTTTCACCATCGCCGAGGTGGCCGCGCTCGAGGCGCTCGGTTTCTACGAACCCGGCGAGGGGGTCGGCGCGGCCCGGCGCGGCGAGACGACGCGGGACGGCCGCCTCCCCGTGAACCTCTCCGGCGGGCTGAAGGCGAAGGGGCACCCGGTCGGCGCGACCGGCGGGTCACAGATGGCCGAGCTGACCCGCATCCTGCGGGGGGACCACCCGAACAGCGACGCCGTGCCGGACGCCACTGTCGGGTTGACCCACAACGCGGGCGGCACGGTCGCCAGCGCCGTCGTCCACGTCCTGGAGGTGGCGGAATGACGGACGACGCCGACGGGCCCGACACGGCCACGGCGGAACCACGGGAAGGCGGCTACGACGAGTGGATCGCCGGGCTCGCCGAAGGCGGCTTCCATCTCGAGTGCCCGAACGGCCACGGGTCGCTCCCGCCGCGTCGCGTCTGCCCGGAGTGTGGCGACACCGACCTGTCGCGGGTCGACCTGCCGCCGGCCGGGACCGTGGCGACGTTCTCGGAGGTCCACGTCGCCGCGCCCGCCTTCGCCGACGAGGCGCCGTACGTCTCGGCGGTCGTCGACTTCGGTCCGGTCCGGCTCACCGGCGTCCTGCGCGACGTCGAGCCCGAGGCGGTCGCCATCGGCGACGCCGTGGCTCCCGACGTCGAACTCGACGGACCGGGCGGCGACCCGCTGGTCGTGTTCCGTCCCGCCTGATCGGTTCGATCCAGTTCTGCTCTCCGGCTCGTCGCTCCCGCTAGCGGGTCCGGTCCCTCTCCGGTCGATTCACTCGCTCGGATGAATGTGAGTCCCAGTTTCGGGGCGATCACCCGCGACCGTCGCGGCGAACTCGCGCGGGAACTCGACGTGCGGGAGCACCATCGCGTCGTCGAAGACGACCAGTTCCGCGTCGGCTCGTTCGGCGAGGGCGCGCCCCTCCGAGAGCGGCGGCAGGTCCGCCTCCCGCCCCCAGATGACGGTCACGGGGACGTCGAGGTCGGCGAGCGCCGCGCCCAGATCGATCTCGCTGTTGAGTTCGCCCGCGACGAACGCGGCGGGGGCGAAGCGCGCGTTCCGCTGGTGGGCCGTCCGCCACTCGTAGTCGGTCCACTCACGGTCGACCGCGTCGGGGTCCCAGTAGCCGTGGTCGGCGTTGAAGTAGCGGATCGACGCCTTCGTCGTGAGGAGGCCGAAGGCGGCCTCGCCCAGCACCGGCGCGCGGACGAGCGACCGGAGCCACGGCTTCGGCGATTCCGGCCCCGCCGTGGCGGTCGGACAGACCAGCGTCAGGTCCGTCAGGTCGGAGTCGCCCGCCACCGCGGCGACGTACGCCCCGGTCAGCGAGGAGGCGACGACGCGGGGCGTCTCGAACTCCGCCAGGAAGTCCCGGACGAAGTCCTCGTACAGCGCGGCGGAGTAGCGCAGCGGCGGCCGGTCGGAACAGCCGAACCCCGGGAGGTCGGGCGCGACGACGTGGTACTCCTCGGCCAGCAGCGGGAACGCCTCGCGCCACTCGCCGGCGGTGCCCGCGGCGCTGATCCCGTGGAACAGCACGACCGTCTCGTCGGCGGGATCGCCCGCCTCGGTGTAGGCGACGTCGATCCCGCGCCAGCGGAACTCCCCCTGCCGGCCGGTGAGCGGCGGCTCCAGTTCGCCCGCGCGCCGGCGCAGCGTTCGGGTCGTCGCCACGGTCGCGCCCGCGCCCAGCAGGGTAAGTTTCGCGGCGGTCGAGAGTTTCGAACGGAGGCTCATGGGGTGGTATTCGGCCGCGAGAGACTTAGTTCGGGCGGCGATTCGATGGGTTGTTCGTTAGTTGGCTGAGTCGGTCGTCGATTCGACTGTCTCGAAAGTAGCTGAGGCTCACTGTGCGGGCAGTGACTCGTTCGGTGCTTCGACTGCCTCGAAAGCCCCCGCGGCTGTCGACTCGGTGCGGCCGCTGCGCTCCTCATCAGTCGGCCTCCGGCCTCCCTCTTGCGGTGCTTGTCGGTCCGCGCCGTCGTCGACAGCCGCGGCCCCTTTCAGTCCCACCCACCGCACAGCATGGCAACCACATGCCTCCCCAGCCGATTCGTTCGCTCGGCTCGCTGCGCTCGCCGTCGCTCTCTCATCCCTCGCGCGCATCCGGCGGGCACGGAGGCCCGCCGGCACGCGCCGACCGCTCTGCTGGACGAGGTGTGTGGCGCGCGGCGTTCACGAGAGCTTTGCTCTCGTGAGCTCACGAGACGCAGTGCGTCTCGTGAACGGCCAAGCGAAGCGCGGCCGCTCGTGCGTGGCTCACGCGAGCGCAGCGAGGGTGAGTTCCGAGGAGCTCGCTCCGAGATAAGACGAGCACCGCAGGCGAGCGTAGCGAGCCGAGGAGCACAGCGCGGTCCGCGGGAGCGTAGCCAGCCGGGGGCTTTCGAAACGTGCTCCACGACGACCGAACTGCCCCGTGGACTGAGGGCTAAAGGGGCAATCCAACGAGCACCACTGATACCACAAATCCACGAAAAGAACCGATATCCTCGCTACTCCCGCCGGTCCCGAACACAATCGGCGATCGGACCCATCACCTCGTCGGCGATGGAGTACGGATCGGTTTCGCGTTCCAGCACCCGGTCCGCGAGCGCGTTCACGCCGCCGCGTTCGGCCAGTTCCTCCTCGAGCAGCCGCCCGGTGTCCGAGCGGAGGAGCTGTCTGATCTCCTCGGCGTAGCGCGTCCGGGCCTTCTCGGCGAGCGCGCCGCTCTCCTCCAGCCAGGTGCGATGGGCCGCGAGCGCCTCGACGAGGTCCGCGATGCCGTCGCCGCTGGTCGCCACCGTCTCGATCACGTCGGGTTCCCACGCCTCCTCGTCGGCGTCGTCGATGGCGACCTCGGCCATCTCCGCCTCGTCCACCGGGCCGTGGTGGCCCGTGTCGAGGTTCTTCGCCGGGCTCTCGCGCATGTGGATCATCTCCTCCAGTTCGGCGACGGTCCGCGACGCGCCGTCCATGTCGGCCTTGTTGACGACGAACACGTCGCCGATCTCGAGGATGCCCGCCTTCAGCATCTGCACATCGTCGCCCGACCCCGGCTGGACGAGCACGCAGACCGTGTCCGCGGTCCGGACGACGTCGACCTCGTTCTGCCCCGCGCCGACCGTCTCGATGATCACCTTGTCCTTGCCGAACGCGTCGAGCGCCTTCACGGCGTCCGAGGTGGCCGTCGAGAGCCCGCCGAGCGTGCCGCGGGCGGACATCGACCGGAAGAACACGTCCATGTCGCCGACGTTCGAGGCCATCCGGATGCGGTCGCCCAGCACCGCGCCGCCGGTGTAGGGCGAGGACGGGTCGACGGCGATGACGCCGACCGTCTGCCCGTCGTCGCGGTACGTCTTCGCCAGCTTGTCGACGAGCGTCGACTTCCCGGCGCCGGGCGAGCCGGTGACGCCGATGACCTCCGCCTCGCCGGTGTGCCGGTGGAGCTCCGAGACGATGTCCCGATAGCCCGGCGAGCGGTCCTCGATCTTGGAGATGACGCGGGCGAGCGCCCGGTGCTTGCCCTCCAGCAGGTCGGCGACGAGTTCCGACTCGGTCCCGGAGCCGTCGGGACCGGTGCCCGGCTCGTCCCGTCCGGCGTCGGATCCCGCCCGCCCCGCGTCCGACCCCTCGGCCGACTGGCCGTCCGATTCGGCGCGGTTCATGTCCGGTCGTGGACGTTCTCCCGGACGAACTCGATCGTCTCCTCCATCGGCGTACCGGGACCGAACACGGCCGAGACGCCCATCTCCAGCAGCTCCTCGCGGTCGTCGTCGGGGACGATGCCGCCGACGAGGATCAGCGTGTCCTCGAACGCGTCGTACTCCTCGAGTCCCGCGATGATCTTCGGTACGAGCGTGTTGTGTGCGCCCGACAGGATCGAGATGCCGAGCACGTCGACGTCCTCCTGCACGGCGGCCTGCACGATCTCGTCGGGCGCCCGGTGGAGCCCCGAGTAGATGACCTCGAAGCCCGCGTCGCGGAACGCCCGGGAGATGACGTGGGCCCCGCGGTCGTGGCCGTCGAGGCCGACCTTGGCGATGAGACAGCGGATGGTCCGCTCCTCCTGTTCCTGGGTGCTCATGGGCGCAGTATCGGAGGCGTCGCGTTTGACTCTAACGGACTTTCGGACTCGAGGAAACGCCGGGGAGCCGCCGCCGGACGACCCGGTTCAGACGGTGATCTCGCCCGCGTTGATCCGCTCGGCCTGGTTGTACGCGTCGTAGGCGATCCCGATGTGGACGACCGGGATGAGAAAGAAGAACAGCGGTCCGATGAGGATGAACGTGAGCAGGAGCGCGAGCACCGTGATGAGCGTGTCCGCGACGATGGCGCCGAGGAACGCGACGGCACCGCGGCCCATCTGCCCGTTGTAGAGCTGTCCGGCGCCCGGAATGACGAGCGAGGCGATCGCGGAGATTCCCGGGTTCAACTCGGGGGAGTCGCCCGCGCCCCGCTGGCGAACGCCGCAGTGTGGACACACTTCCGCATCGCGCTTGATCGGCTCGCCACAGCTCGAACAGTACACCTCGTCGTGTGCAGTCTCCCCCACGCCTCCGGCTTCGGACCCCGACTCGGCTTCGCCTCCGGCTTCCGACCCCGGCTCGGCACCGCCTCCGGCTTCCGACCCCGGCTCGGCACCGCCTTCGGCTTCCGATCCCGACCCGGCTCCGCCTTCGGCCTCCGGTTCCCGTTCCGCCCCGGTCCCGGACCCGGCACCCGACCCCGCGTCCTCGGCCGTCTCGACTGGATCGTCGTCGTTGGACATCGCATCCGGCTACTGATAGCCGTCGGATAAATATGCCGGGCCAGGCGGCTGGTCGGGCGGGTCCCCGACGAGCGGCACGACGAGGGAAGCGACGCGGAGAACGACACCTGGCCGATCGGGGGCGGTGCTGCGACGAGCGCTGACGACGGGGCCGACTACGGAAGCGTCACGTCGGCGACGTAGACGCCGAAGCCGGCGGCGTCGAGCCCCGTCGTCCTCACCGGAACGATCGTCAGATCCAGCCGCCGGTTCCCCTCGGTGACGGTGTCCCGTTCGATCGACTCGGTGACGACCTCTTCGGCCCGGATCGCGTCGGCGAACAGCCGCCGTTCGGTCGCCGTCGGGAACGCGGATTCGACGGGCTCCCCGACGGCGACCGAGGGGAACGCCGCCTCGTACGCGGCGTTGGCCTCGCGCAGGACCGGCGTCCCGTCAGGCTCCGTCTCGACGTACACTGTCGGCGCCGGGAGCCCCTCGAAGAACGCGTGCAGCCGGTCGCGCTCGACCCTGAGGTCCGTCTCCCGGCGGAGCCGCGAGAGCGCCTCGTTCGTGTGTGAGGCGACGATCTCCAGGAACTCGACGTCGCGTCCGTCGAACGCCTCCTGTCGATCGGTCGAGACCTGCAGGACGCCGTGATCGCCGATCGGGATGCTCGCGACGGACCCGTCCAGCGGGACCTGCGGGTTCCGATCGTCGTCCGCCCGGTAGTCGTCGACGAGTTGGGACTCCTGGCGACGGTACGTTCGACCCGCGACGCCCTCGTCGACCGTCAGCGTGACCTCCGGGTCGAACGGTAGCGTGTCGCCGTACGGCACGAACTTGTCGTCCTCGACCAGCGCGAGCACGCACTCGCCGTACGCCAGCGGCTCCGTCACGGCCGCGACCACGGTGTCGGCCACCTCCTCGACCGTCTCGCAGGCCGTGATCCCACGGGTGTACGTGTTGAGCGCGGTCAGTTTGGTGTTCGCCTCGTCGAGGCGATCGCGCTCTCTCCCGCGGCGGATCTGGTCCGCGACGCGATCGGCGAGCACCCCCCGCCCGCCGTCCCGAGCCACGATCCCGTCGACGGGTGTCGCCGGTGCCTCGTCGCCGTAGACGACGAGCGGGACCGAGGGAGCGACGTCGGTGAGGTTTCCGACGCAGTCGGCACACTCGCTCATGCAGACGATACACTCCACGGTCGGGGCGAGTTCGCGCAGGTACTCGACGGCCATCCTCCCTCGCTTGGTGACGGTCTCGACGCCCAGTTCCTCGGCGAGCGCGGCTGCC
This sequence comes from Halobaculum sp. XH14, assembly GCF_032116555.1. NCBI lineage: Archaea > Methanobacteriati > Methanobacteriota > Halobacteria > Halobacteriales > Haloferacaceae > Halorarum > Halorarum halobium. The sequence continues at coordinate 2,211,271 of NZ_CP134949.1, read as the reverse complement.
GTCGCCTCGCCGGGCCCCGCATCGACGTCCGGTCTGGAATCGGAGACGGCGACCAGAACCCGCGCGTCGATGGGAGCCCGGGACATATGACCACCACGCGAGTCGACCTGTATAATTCATTCGTCGCCGGGACGACACGTGTCGCCGGGGCCGGACGGGCATCCGGCGGCACCGAGTTCGGCCCGGCGCGTGCACGTGACCTCAGACGTGTTCCGCGAGGAACTCCGCGATGGCGCGGTACGCCTCGATGCGGTTCTCCAGCTTCGTGAACCCGTGACCCTCGTCCTCGAAGACCAGCTTTCGCACGGGGACGCCCTGCTCGCGGGCCCGCTCGACGATCTGTTCGGCTTCGCCCACGGGGACGCGCGGGTCGTTCTCGCCGTGGAGGACGAACAGCGGCGCCTCGATGGCGTCGATGTTCGTCGTGGGCGAGACGGACTCGAGGAACTCCCGGTCCTCCGCGAGGCTGCCGTACTCGGCCTCCCGGAGTTCGCGCCGCCAGTCGCCGGTGTTCTCGAGGAACGTGACGAAGTTGGCGATGCCGACGATGTCGACCCCGGCCGCCCAGAGGTCGGGGTGCTCGGTGAGCGCCGCGAGCGTCATGAAGCCGCCGTAGGAGCCGCCCATGGCGACGATGCGGTCCGGCTCGACGTCCGGGTGGTCGTGGAGCCACTCGACGCCCGCCTTGACGTCGGCCACCGAGTCCATCCGCTTTTCCACGTCGTCGAGGTGGGTGTAGGCCTTCCCGTACCCCGACGAGCCGCGGACGTTCGGCTCGAACACGGCGTACCCCTGCGAGAGGAAGTACTGCTTCACGCCGTTGAACGAGGGCCTCCGCTGGCTCTCCGGGCCGCCGTGGATGTCGACGATGACCGGCGTGTCGCGGTGTTCCGAGCCCTCATCGTGGGGGGTGGAGGGAGTAGAGAAGAACGCGGGGATGTCTCGGCCGTCGAACGTCGGGTAGTGGACGAGCTCCGGTTCGACGAAGCTGTCCTCGGGGATGCCGGCCGTCGCGGCGTACGTCCAGCGCTCCGCGTCGCCGCCGGCCGCGTCGGCGACGTAGACGTTCGTGTTGACGGTGCTCCCGGTGACCGTGAGCGCGTACGCGTCGCCCCCATCCGTGAACGAGACGCCGCCGGCGACGCCGCGGGGGTGGTCCGGGTCCGGCAGCGGTTCGAGTTCGTCGGTCCCGACGAGTTCCGCGGCCGAGAGCTCCGTGTACCCGTCGACGTTCCGCGAGTAGACGAGCCGTCGGGAGTCCTCGTCCAGCGCGACGCCGTCGACGTTCCAGCCGTCGCCGTCGGCGAGCACCGAGCGGTCGCCGGTGTCGACCGAGAGGCGTTCGAGCCGGAGCGTGTCGCTCGCGTGGTCCGTACAGCAGTACACCGCGTCGCCGTCGGGACCCCACTCCGGGCTGGTGAACCGCGCGTTCCCGTCGTGGGGCGTGAGGTGGAGCCGCTCGCCGGATTCGAGGTCGAGCACGTGGAGGTCGTGGTCGAAGCTGGAGCGGGCCTCGTGGAGCAACAGCCGGTCGTCCTCGGGGCCCCAGTCGACCACTGAGAGCCAGCCGTCGCCCTCGAAGACGCGTTCGGCGCCGCCGCCGGTCCGGTCGCGGCTCTGCACGTACACGTCGAACACCGCCTCGTCGCGCCGGTTCGAGGCGAACGCGAACTGTTCGCCGTCGGAGCGCCAGCCGCCCCAGCGGTGTTTCGCGCCGGGGCGCTGGGTGAGGTTCACGATCCGGCCGGTGTCGGGGGTGAGCCGGTGGAGCTGGACGCGCTCGTTGCCGCCCTCGTCCATGCCGAACACGAGTTCGCGCCGCTCGGGCGACCAGTCGACGAACGTGACGCGCTCGTCGAAGAACGTGTGCTGGACCGGCCAGCCGCCGGGTTCCGCCAGCGTCCAGACCTGCGGCGTGCCCGTCGTGTCCATGAGGAACGCCAGGGTGCCGTCGGGCGCGAAGTCGGCGCCGTGGGCGCTCCTGATGTTGAGGTACCGCTCGATGTCGTACCCCTCGTCGGAGCCGTGGGATGCGGGCGCATCGTTCATGTCGCGTGATATGCCCGCATCGACGGAAAGCGTTCGGGTGGCAGCGACTCGTGGGGCTTCGTGCTCGACCGACCGACGATTCCCGGCCGTCCGCGGGGGCTTTCGTGGTCGTCGCCACGGTATCGGGTCCGACGTGTCCCGAACCACCAACCGAACGACGCCGACCCCCCACGCGAACCCGAAATTCGGACCACACGGATTTTTATCGCCACGTGGCAAGCGACCGGATGAGAATGCGCGTCGCGTTCGTCTCGATGTTCACGACCGAGCACCGGGACGCCCCCGCGTTCCGGCGAGCGCGACGCATCGCCGAGGGGCTCGCGGCTCGCGGTCACGACGTGACCTGGCTCGGCGCGCAGTGGTGGGAGGGCGAGATCGACCACTTCGAGCAGGACGGCGTCGACTACCGAGCCGTCACCGAGACGACCAGCGCCGGGTCGTTCCGATCGAAGCTCCCGTTCGCGCTGCGCCGGGCGGCACCCGAGGTCATCCACGCGGTGAACGTACCGCCGGCCCACGCGGCGACCGCGAAGACCGCCGGCCGACTGCTCCGGACGCCGGTCGTCGTCGACTGGTGGGAGCGCGACCCGGAGATCGGTTCCCGAAACCAGTACCGCAAGGTGGTGAGCAAGCCCGACGCGGTGGTGACGCCGTCGGAGACGGTTCGGACCGGGGTTCGGGAGTACGGTGCGGCCGCAGAGGACGTGACCGTGATTCCGGAGGGCATCGACTTCGATCTGGTCCGGAAGTCGCCAGTCGACGACAGCTTCGACATCGTGTACGCCCGGGACCTCGACGGCGACGCGAACGTGGGAACGTTTCTGCTCGCGCTGGCCGAGCTTCGGGACCGCGACTGGCGCGCGGCCGTCGTCGGGGACGGCCCGGAGCGGGCGGCCGCAGAGCGGACCGCCCGCGACCTGCGGATCGACGACCGCGTGACGTTCGTCGGCGACCTCCCGCCGGCGGAGTTCGTCCCCGTCCTGAAAGGGACCCACGTGTTCGCCCAGACCGCGACCTACGAGCCGTTCGCCACGAACCTGCTGTGGGCGCTCGCGTGCGGCTGTGTCGGGCTCGTCGAGTACCAGGCCGGCTCGAGCGCACACGAACTCGTCGAGGGGCTCGACCGGGGGCGGCTCGTCACCAGCCCGCAGGAACTGGCCGACGAGTTCGTCGCCTGCGGGAGCCTCGAGGCGCGGGCGGTCAACGAGACGTTCGCCGGCTTCGACCACGACGCGGTGCTCGGCGAGTACGAGACCCGGTACGAGGCCGTCGTGGCCGAGTACGGACTGTTCTCATGACCGGGAACCCACAGCGCCGTCGAGGCGGCCGAGCCCACGCCGGACGACGGTCGAGTCGGCGACCGCGCGGAACGAATCACTACAAATATCCCGCAGTGTATGAATACTGAACCGATGCCTACCACGCTCCCCGACCAGAACGTCGTCGAGGAGGAGTGGGACTATCTCATCGTGCTCGACGCCTGTCGATACGACTTCTTCGAGGAACTCCACGGCGAGTACTTCGACGGGCGACTCGAGAAGCGACGGAGTCCCGGGTCGGCCACCCCCGAATGGGCCGCCAAGACGTTCACCGGCACCGCCGACCTGACGTACCTCTCCGCGAACCCATTCATCAACAGCCTCGGCATCCCGCTGAACGAGCTGAAGTGGGGTGCCTCCTGCGACTACGAGTGGGCCGCCGCCGACCACATCACCGAGGTCGTCGACCTCTGGCGGGACGCCTGGGACGACGACCTCGGCGCGGTGGTCCCCGGCGCGGTGACGGCGGCCGCACGCGACCGGATCGACGAGGAGCACGGCGAGGACGGCATGGTGGTCCACTACCTCCAGCCGCACGCGCCGTACCTCCGGAGGGGGCGCGGGCGCAAGCTGAAACACATCCGCAGCGGGATCATCGAACCCGGCGGGACGGAGCCGACCGACGACGGGCTCCCGGTGCTCGGCGACCTCCGCCAGCGTGTCGAACGCCGGCTCGGCCGGAGCCAGCTCGCCATGATGATCGGGATGCTCGTGGAACTCGACCCGGCGAGCGTGTTCGACGTCGGCAGCCGGGGGCTCCGCGAGACGATCGAGACCTACTACGAGGAGAACCTCCGGCTCGCGCTCGAAGCGGCGGCGGACCTGGCCGCGGACCTCGAGGGTCGGATCGTCGTCACCTCGGACCACGGCGAGGCGTTCGGCGAGCAGGACGTGTGGGAACACCACGTGGAGACGCACATCCCGCCGCTCGTCGACGTGCCGTGGCTGGTGCTCGACTGAGCGCTCGTCCGCATCTCACCGATCCGCGAGAATCGGCGACCGTCGTCGCTCCGCTACTCCTCGGGCGGCTCGTAGTCGCCGCCGTACTTCGTGAAGAAGAACGCCAGCCCGAGCGTCGAGCACATCGCGATGAAGGCGGCGACGCCGAGGCTCTTGGCCGACTCGGGCACCTCGGGCGGGCCGGCCGGCGCGGGCGTCGCGGTCGGCGTGCTCTCGACGACCTCGATGGTGCCGACCATCCCCTGCTGCTGGTGGGGCTGGCAGAAGTACTCGTACGTGCCGAGCACGTCGAACGTGTACGAGAACTCGAAGCCCGTGTTCTCGATCGTCTCGTGGCCGGACCAGCTCGCGTCCGAGGGCTGAGTGTCCACGACGACGTTGTGGTTGTCTGACTCCCAGACGAAGGTCACCGTCGTCCCGGGCGTGACGTAGAGCGGTTCGTCGGTCCCCGGCGTGAACACGAAGTCACCGTCGGGACCGACGGCGACCGTGGCGCTGCCGCCGCCACCGCCACCGCCGCCCGTCGCCGTTCCGGTGCCGCCAGCCGTTCCGGTCCCCTCACCGGTCCCGGTACCAGTGCCGGTTCCCTCCTGTGCGGCCGCGCTGCCGACGCCGGCCGAGAGGGCGGTCGCGCCCGCGGCGCCCCGGATGAAGTTCCGGCGGCTCATCTGCTCGCTCATGGATGCGGGTTTGCGCCTCCCCAAGGTGAATCCGTCGATTCGACCGCTTTTGTCGGGGGGCATGTCCTCGCGTGTCGGCGAAGCCGACACGCTGCGGCCAGACCCCCCGCAAACCCCGTCGATGACAAAATGCCGCTCGCTCGTTCGGCGTGGCTTCGCCACGCCTCCCTCCCTCACGGTAGGTAGCGGAGTGGTACCGCAGAGGGACCACGAATCTTGCTGGAACAGAACAATCCTCGACCTAACACGCGCTGAAACGCCGGACTTCCGGAGCTACAGCGAGTAGTCGTGCTCGCCCGTCTCGGTGTCGAGGAACGCCGTCAGCAGGTCGACCGTGTCGGCGACGTCGTCGCCGTTTGCCGTCTCGGTCACCGTGTGGAGATAGCGCGTGGGAATCGAGATCGCGCCGACCGGTTTCGCGCCGTTCGTGTTCTGGAAGCCGGCGGTGTCGGTCCCGCCCGCGGGGAGCACCTCGAGCTGGTGGTCGATCCCCTCGTCCTCGGCGACCGCGCGGAGCCGGCGGTGGACCTTCGGCGTCGTGATGACCGAGGAGTCCTTCAGCTTGATCGCGGTCCCCTCGCCGAGTTCCGTCACCCGCTTGTCCTCGCTGACGCCCGGGACGTCGCTGGCGACGGTGACGTCGAGCGCGACCGCCAGATCCGGGTCGACGTCGACGCCGAGCGCCCTCGCGCCGCGGAGGCCGACCTCCTCCTGCACGGTGGCACAGAAGTGGATCGTCACGTCCGGGTTCTCGACCCGCTCTGCGGCCTCGAGCATCGCGAACAGGCAGACCCGGTCGTCGAGCGCCTTGCCCGTCACGCAGTCGCCCAGTTCGACGGTCGACTGCTCCATCGTCACCAGATCGCCGACCGAGACCGACTCGGCGACGGCGTCGCCGTCCATTCCGAGGTCGACGACCGCACCCTCGACGGTGTCGTCCGCCTCCGCCTCCTCCTCGTCGAGCGTGTGCGGGGGAACCGAGCCGATGACCCCCGTCAGGTCGCCGTCGTCTGTGTGGACCCGGACGCGCTGGGCGCGGAGCACGCGCGCGTCCCACCCGCCGAGCGCGTCGAGTTTCAGGAAGCCGTCCTCGGTGACGTGTTTGACCATGAACCCGATCTCGTCCATGTGGGCCGCGACCGCCACCTCGTAGTCGCCGCCGTCGGCGCCGTGGACCGTCCCGACGACGTTCCCCATCGCGTCGGTCCGGACCTCGTCGGTCCGTTCGGCCAGTTCGCGCTCGGCCACCTCGCGCACCCGATCCTCGTACCCCGGCACCCCGCTCGTCTCCGTCAGTTCGCGTAGCAGGTCGAACTCGAACTCGAACGACATGCGTGCTGCTGGCGCGTCGAGGCTCCTAAAGCCACGAGTTCCGGCCCGGCCGGCCGGGAGTTGGAACTCTCCCGGAGTTTTCAGTGGTTCCGGAACGCTTTTTGTCGCAACGGCCCCGGATGCGGGCATGAGTGACACAGAGGCGGAACTCCGCTCGCAGCTGACCGAGGCGTTCGAGGGGGCCGACTACCCCGTCTCGAACCAGATGGACCTCGTCCCCGCGCTCCCGAGCGGCCCGGGCACGCGCTTCGAGGCCGGCGACACCTCCTTCACCGCGATGGAGATGGCCGCCAAGCTCGGCTCCCACCAGGAGTTCCCCTACGACGACGTCGAGTCGCTCGTCGACGACGTCATCGAGGGGCTGAAGGCCGAAGACATGCTCTGAGCCGGACCCCGTCGCGGCGCTTCGCGCCGCGCACCGATCCAGTTTTCTTCGGGCGACTGCGCGTTCCGGGAGGTTCAACTTCGCCGGCCGCCAACCACGACTGTGCTCGACCAGTGGCTCGGGATGCTGCCCGCGTGGCTGATGCTGGGCGTCGGGGTCGGCGCCGCGGCCTCGACGCTCGTCGCTGCGGTGTTTCTCGCGGCGAACCGGTGGTTCCCCGACCCGCCAGCCCGGACCGCGAGCGAGTCACGCGGCTCGCTCCGCCGCCGCGCGGAGATCCGCCAGTACCTCGCGGCCATCGACGAGCGGTTCCACGAGCGGTACGTCCTCGACGGACGGGAAGTGGCGTTCTACCTCCCCGAACGGGACGTCGTCATCACCTTCGACGCGCAGGCGTACTTCCGGCTCCGCGACGCCGAGGACGGTCGCCACGTCGTGCTCTGTGAACACGAGATGCCCGGCCATCAGCTCGGCCGTCGCCTCCCGTTCGGCGTGCCGGACCTCGACGACGGATCCGACCGCGACCCGGTCCGAGCCGCGTTCGAGACGCTCGGACTCCCCCGGGGAGCCGACGAGGACGCCGTCGAGTCGGCCTACCGCGAGCGGGTCAAGGAGTCGCATCCGGACCGCGGCGGCAGCCGCGAGGCGTTCACGCGGGTCAGGGAGGCGTACGCGACCGCGCTGAACCACGTCGAGAACGGCTGACTCGTCCGTCCGTTGCACCCGGGTCGGCGGTGCTGGTCCGGTCCCGACCGCCGGGACTCACGACCGCCGAAGACACTCCTCCCGCCCCGGGGGCACGTACTCCGGGTACTCCCCCGAGAAGCCGAACAACCGGCCAAGCGGGGCGAGGAGCCGAATGCCGAACTTCTGGAGCCAGATCGGAACGAGCGCGAGATACAGCAGGTCATCGTACCGCTCGAGAACCGGTGCGAGCCGGAGCGGGTTGAGCGGCATGCCCGACGGCGTCGTCGCGTAGTCGCCCCCCATCCCGTAGGTCACGTACATGAACGCCTCCGTCGAGCGTCCCGGTCGCACCTCGCCGACGAGGTGGAGTTCCCCCTCGCCAGCGTTCCAGAACCGGTGCGGGTCGCCCGCCGGAATCGTCACGCGCTCGCCGGGCGAGAGCTCCAGGGTCCGTCCGTCGTGCCAGACTCCGAGGCTGCCATCGCGGACTTCGAGGATCTCGTCCTGCTCGGGGTGGACGTGTCGCATCGGGCCGTGAGAGTCGGGCGGGGGCGCGAGCCACATCTCGAACCGGGCGGCGGCACCGTCGGTGTCCTCGGCGGTTTCGAGGTAGCGGACGCGCTTCCCGCTCCGGGGCGCTTCGACGACCGGATACGGCGACTCCCCTCCCATGCGAATCGGGCTACCGCGAGATGCCGCCGTCGCCCTCGGCCACGACGCGCTCGACCTCCGCGGGCGTGACGGCCGCCAGATCGCCGGCGACCGTCCGCTTGAGCGACGCCGTCGCCGCGCCCCACTCCAGGGCCGACGGGACGCTCCCGCCGCGTGCGCGCCTGGCCAGGAAGCCGCCGACGAACGAGTCGCCGGTGCCGATGGGGTCGAGCGTCTCGGCCTCGTAGATCGGCTGTTCGTGGATCTCCCCGTCGTGGAGCGCAAGCGACCCGCGGTCCCCGCGCGTGATGACGACCGTCTCGAACCCGTGGTCGGTCGCGAGCCCGTGTGCGACCTCGACCGGATCACCGTCGCGGCCGAGCACTTCCGCCGCGTCTCGCCGCGCCGCGACGAGCACGTCGACGTGGGGGAACAGCGCCCGGAACCCCTCGCGGGCCGAAGCAGGGTCCCACAGTTTGCTCCGATAGTTGAGGTCGAACGCGGTCGTCGCCCCCGCCTCCCGCGCGGCGTTCAGGAGCTGGATCGACGTCTCGGCGGCTTGCTGGGAGAGCGCCGGCGTGATGCCGCTCGTGTACACGTACTCGGCGTCCCGGAGCGACTCGGTCGGGAGTTCGTCGGCCGAGACGGTCGTGATGGCGGCGTCGGCGCGGTCGTACACGACGTCGGTCCCGCGCGGTTCCCCGCCCGGTTCGAGGTAGTAGGTGCCCAGGCGCGCGTCCTCGCGGCCGTCCCACGCGACGTCGGTCTCGACGCCGTAGCCGCGCAGTTCGTGGACGATCCGTCTGCCGAGCGGCGAGTCCGGGAGCTTCGAGAGCCACGCCGACTCCAGCCCCAGCGACGCAGCCGCGACGGCGACGTTGCTCTCCGCGCCGCCGACGCGCACGTCGAACTCGCGGGCGGTCTCCAGCCTGACCCCCTCCGGCGGCGAGAGCCGGAGCATCGTCTCCCCGAACGTGACGAGGTCGGTCATGGGCGGGAGGTCGGAGCCGGGACACATGAACCCGTGGGAATGCCGGCCGCGAGCGCGACCGGTCGGACCCGGGCCCGACCGGCGGCTACTCCTCGCGCCGGCCGGCGTGGCCGGGGTAGTCACGCTCGAACCGCGCTTCGATCTCGCCGCGCCCGAACTCCACGAGCACGGGCCGGCCGTGCGGGCAGGCGTAGGGGTTCTCGCAGTCGTCGAGCGCCGAGAGCAGGTCCGCGACCGAGCCCTCGGTGAGCGACGTGTTGCCGGTGACCGAGGGGTAACACGCCAGGTCCGAGAGCAGCGCGTCCGCGACTTCGGCCACCGGCCGGTCCCCCGCGGCGACCTCGTCGGCGAACGCCGCGAGCACGTCCCGCAGGAGGTCCGGGTCGAGCGTTGCGTCGAACACGGCCGGCACCGCCGTCACGGCGACGGTCCGGTCGCCCGCGCGCTCGGCCGCGAACCCGACCGACAGCAGCGCGTCGCGGAACGTCTCGAACAGTTCGACCTCGCGGGCGGTGAGTTCGAGTTCGACCGGCTCGGCGAGCGTCTGTGCCGGCGCGTCCTCGGTGGCGGCCGCGCGGAGCCGTTCGTAGTTCACCCGCTCGTCGGCGGCGTGTTGGTCGACCAGCACCAGTCCCTCGTCGGTCTCGCAGACGACGTACGTCCCGTCGTACTGGCCGAGCACGCGCATCGCGGGCAGCGAGTCGTGCTCCGTCCGCTCGTCGGTGGTGCCGCCGGCGAGCGTCGACTGTCGGGGGGCCTGCCGGGTCGGATCGTCGGTCGGTCGGGGATCGTCACCCGATCGGTCGTCAGTCGACGGTCCCCCGTCCGGCGAGTCCTCGGCCTGCCACCGGCGCGGTGACGGGCGGTCGCTCCACGGTTCGTCGTGGTGCGGCCGTCGGACCGGGTGGTCGGTCGGTCGGTCGGCCGCTCCGGTCGCGGCGTCGGTCGTCACTTCGTCCACGTCCCCCGCCGTCCCCTCGACCGCCGATTCGTCATCCGCCGTCTTTTCGTCCTCCGGTTTCCGAACCGTCCCGGAGCCGGAGTCGGCGCCCGGAGCCTCGGGGTCCGCGGCCGGGGAGCCGCCCCAGGCGTCGAGCACCGACGAGGTCGTCCCGGCCCCCGCTTCGTCCGCGGTGTCGCCATCGTCCGCGTCTCCGTCCTCGTCGGCCCGGGCGTCGGCCGCGGCGCGCTCGTGGTCGGTGCCGGCCCCGCCGACGACCTCGGGGTCGACGGCGGCCTCCTCGGGGGCCGACTTCCCGCGCGGCGCGGAACTGCGGATCAGTCCGTGCTCGAGCAGGCCGTTCCGGACCGCGTCCCGGACCGTCCCCGTCACGTCCACGTCGTCGTCGAACCGGACCTCCGTCTTGCGCGGGTGGACGTTCACGTCCACGGCGTCGGCGGGCACGTCGACGAACAGGGCGGCGAACGGGTAGCGGTCCGGCGCGAGTTGCCCGCCGTAGGCGTCCACGACCGCGCCGCGGAGGTCGCCGTCGCGCACCCAGCGGCCGTTCACGAACGTCGTGAGGTACTCCCTGCCAGCTCGGGTCGTCTCCGGGTGCGAGACGAGCCCCGAGACGGAGACGCCGGTTCCCTCGCCGCCGTCGCTCCGGCCTGCTTCCGTTTCATCGCCGCCGCGGTCGACGTCCACCATCGACTCCGCGACCGTCCGGCCGTACACCGCCAGGACCGCAGAGCGAAGGTTCCCGTCGCCGTTCGAGGCGAACACCTCGCGGCCGTCGTGCTCCAGCGAGACGGCCACGTCGGGGTTGGCGAGCGCGTACGCTGAGACGACGCCGTTGATCCGGTCGAACTCGGTCGCGGGCGTCTTGAGGAACTTCCGGCGCGCGGGCGTCTCGCCGAACAGGTCCCGGACCTCGACGGTCGTGCCGACCGGACAGCCCGCCGGCTCGACGTCGCCCTCGTCGCCGTGGTCGACGGCCAGTTCGGCGCCGGTGTCGGCGGCGGGCGGGCGCGAGCGGACGGTCAACTCCGCGACCGCGCCGACGGTGTGGAGCGCCTCGCCGCGGAAGCCCAGCGTGGCGACGCCCGAGTCGAGGTCGTCGATGCCGCCCAGCTTGCTCGTGGCGTGTTTGGCGACGGCCCCGGGGAGCTGGTCGGGGGCCATCCCCTCGCCGTCGTCCCGGACCCGGATGCCGTCGATGCCGCCGTTCTCGACGGCGACCGAGACGCGCCCCGCGCCGGCGTCGAGCGCGTTCTCGACGAGTTCCTTCACGACGGACGCGGGGCGTTCGACGACCTCGCCGGCGGCGATCTCGCGGACGGTTCGGTCGTCGAGCGATCTGATCTCGGTCGTGGTCGGGTCGGTGCGGTCGCTCATGGGTCGGCTCCTTTTACTTTGGGTTGGGTCCGACCGCGACTACTCATTGGGTCGGATGTGGCGGGTGGTCCCTATGAATCCAGTGTTGCTTTTCGGATTGGATTTGGATTATTGTGGGTGGTTTGTGGTGGTTGAGAACGGCTCGAAAGCCCCCGCGGCTCTCGACTCCCGCGGACCACGCCGCGCTCCTCACGCTCCCTGCGGTCGCGTTATGGTGCTTACGGGTCCGGGGTTCGTCGGGAGCCGCGGGGGCTTTCGAGGCAGCCGAAGCGACACCCAAACAAGTCCTGATGGAGAGCGTCCCGGTGACTTCCGAAGTGGTCCGAACCCGAGTCGTGCTGTTCACACTGAGAGCGTGTCGAAATTCAACACACCAGCAAACCGATCACGAACTCAACACGGACAGAATCTCGGGCGCCTCGTACACCTTGTTCCGCTGCTTCCCCGTCGTCTCCACGATGATGCCCGCCGATTCCAGCGTATCGATCGCCTCGTACACTGACGGCTTCGACCGGCCGGTCGCCTCCACCGCACGCGGCCCCGTCAGGTACGGCTGCTCGAACAGGTAATCGACCAGCTCCCGCGTCGTCACCGAACTCGGGAACCGCTCGCGGTACCCTTCCCGGAGCTCCTTCAGCCGGACGCCGCAGTCGTAACCGTCGATGGCCTGCTCGGCGATGGCGTTCAGTACGAACGTGATCCAGTCGTCCCACGCGCCCCCGGTGCTCACCGCGAGCAGCTTGTCGCGGTACTGCTGGCCGAACTGCTTGAAGGACGCGCTGAGGTAGAGGTACGGCCCCGGCAGCAGCCCCGCGTCGTACAGCTGGAGCATGATGAGCAGCCGGCCGAGCCGGCCGTTGCCGTCCCGGAACGGGTGGACCGCCTCGAACTGGTAGTGACACAGCGCCGCGTCGACCAGCGGCGGGTACTCCCCGCGCCGGGCGTACGAGAACAGCTGTTCGAGCAGCAGTTCCACCAGATCCGGCCGCGCGGGGATGAACGTCGCCGTCGACGGGTCGTCCCCCCGCGCGCCGATGTACACCGGAACGTCGCGGAGCTCGCCCGGCCGGTCCTCCTCGCCCCGGACGCCGCCCAGCAGCACCTCGTGAAGGTCCCGAACGAGGTCGAGGTCGATGGGCTCGCCGTCGTCCAGCCTGGCGAACCCCTGTTTCACCGCGTCGACGTAGTTGTACGCCTCGCGGACGTCGGTCCCCTCCGCGGCCGACCTGGCGGGCGTGGAGCCGACCTCGTGCTGGTAGATGTCCGAGATGGTGACGTTCGTCCCCTCGACCTGTGAGCTCATCGCCGCCTCGCGGTGGACGAACGGCGCGATGAGGAGGTTCGGGTTGTCCAGGTCCCGGTGCAGGGTCGTCAGTCGGCCGAGCGCGTACTGGGCGTCGCCGTACACCCGGAGCAGGTCGTCGCTGTACTCCAGATCCGGCGGAAGGCTCGGCGGCCGGTAGCACGGCAGCCCGTCGTGGTCGTCGATGCTGCCCGGGCCGTCCGTAAACTCCGCCGGGTCCATGGCTAACCTGGCCTCGGCGGGGACGCCACATAAGTTAACCGATTACCAATATACCTAACTACTGGGACACATCTCCGGGCCGTGGTCAGAGTTCACCGGCGGTCGTTAACTGTGTGCCGGCGCGTGCGGGAGATAGTTAGGCGAACGCCCGGCCGGGGGCGGGGGTGGAGTAGCGTTATTCCGTTTCTCCCCGTACGGGAGGTATGGACCACGAGATAGCCCACCGTCCCTCGTTCGCCACGGCCGAGATCTCGCTGGAGGCGGGCGAGGAGGTGCTGGCCGAGTCGGGCGCGATGGTGAGTTACGGCGACGGCATCGAGATGGAGACGAACGCCACGGGCGGGTTCCTGAAGTCGCTCCAGCGTGGACTGTTCGGCGGCGAGAGCTTCTTCCAGAACACGTTCACCGCGAGCGAGGCCGGTTCGGTCACGTTCGCGCCGCCGCTCCCGGGCGACGTCGTCCACCACGAACTCGACGCGGACACCGTCTACGTCCAGTCCGGGTCGTACATCGCCTCGGACACGGCGCTGGAGGTCGACACCGAGTTCGGGGGCGCGAAGACGTTCTTCGGGAGCGAGGGACTGTTCCTGTTGCGGATCGAGGGAAGCGGGCCGCTGTTCATGTCCAGTTACGGGGCCATCGAGGAGGTCGACCTCGATCCCGACGAGACGTACACCATCGACACGGGTCACATCGTCGCCTTCGAGGACACCGCCGACTTCGCCGTCCGGCGGGTCGGCGGCCTGAAGTCGACGCTGCTCAGCGGCGAGGGGCTCGTCGCGGAGTTCAGCGGCGAGGGGCACGTGTGGCTCCAGACGCGCAGCCAGGACTCGTTCCTCGCGTGGCTCATCCCCCAGCTTCCGACCGGGAACTCGTCGGGATCGACGTGAGGTCGCCGCGAGGCGATCCGCGGCACAGAACCGGCACCGATCCTCGGCCGCGATCAGTCGTCCAGCCGCTCGCGCCACTCCTGCACTTTCGCCATCAGCTCGACCGGCGGCACCTCGTTCACGTCGGTCGCCCTTAGCTCCTCCAGCACCGACTCCGTGACGGGGTCGAGGGGCTCGGAATCGCCTCCATCGGCGCTCGCCGATCCCCGGAACTGCCCGCTCCCGAGGTCGAACACGGTCTGTGTCGACGGCACGTCGGCGCCATCGCCGTCACCGTCGCCGGCCGACCCGCGCGCCTCGATGGCCTTCTCCTCGCGGAGGCGGTCGAGCACGTCGGCCGAACGGTCGACGACCGGGTCGGGCACGCCCGCCAGGTCCGCGACGTGGACGCCGTAGGAACGGTCGGTCGGCCCCTCGCGGACCCGGCGGAGGAACGTCACGTCGCCGTCCCGCTCCTCGGCCGCGACGTGGACGTTCTCGACCCGCGGGAGGTGGTCGGCGAGCGCCGTGAGTTCGTGGTAGTGGGTCGCGAACAGCGTCCTCGCGCGCACCTCGTTGTGGAGGTACTCCGTGGCCGCCCAGGCGATGGAGATGCCGTCGTAGGTGGCGGTGCCGCGACCCACCTCGTCCAGGATGACCAGCGAGTCCTCGGTCGCCGAGTGGAGGATGTTCGAGAGCTCCTGCATCTCGACCATGAACGTCGAGCGCCCCTGCGCGAGTTCGTCGAGCGCGCCGACCCTCGTGAACACGCCGTCGACGAGGGGCACGCGGGCGGAGTCCGCGGGGACGAAACTGCCCATCTGGGCGAGCAGAACGACGAGCGCGCACTGGCGCATGTAGGTGGACTTCCCGCTCATGTTCGGCCCGGTGACGATGAGAAAGCCGCGCTCGCGGTCGAGTCGAAGGTCGTTCGGCACGAAGTCGGTCGTCCGCTCGACGACCGGGTGGCGGCCCGCGTCGATGCGGAGTTCGTCGTCGTGGTCGTCGCCCGCACCGTTCGCGGTCGCATCACCGTCCGCGCCGCCAACGAGGTGGGGCCGGACCCAGTCGTTCGCCGCCGCGTGTTCGGCCAGCGAGGCGAGCGCGTCGAGTTCCGCGAGCGCGCGGCCGACGTCCTGGAGGAGTTCCGCGTGCTCGGCGACGCGCCCCCGGAGTTCCCGGAACAGGTCGTACTCCAGCTCGCCGCGCGCCTCCTCCAGGCGCAGGATGGTGCGCTCCCTGTCCTCGAGTTCGTCGGTGACGAACCGCTTCGAGTTCTTCAGCGTCTTGATCTCGCGGTAGTGCTCGGGCACCTCGTCGGCGACCGAGCGGCCGACCTGGACGTAGTAGCCGTCGGTCGTGTTGCGGTCGACCGTGACGTGTGAGAGCCCGTGCTGGCGCTTCTCGCGTTCGGCGAGCGTGTCGAGCCAGCGCTCGGCCTCCTCGTACTCGTCGAGCAGTTCGTCGAGTTCCCCGTCGTAGCCGCGGGCGAAGATGTCGCCCTCGGTGACGGTGCCGGGCGGGTCGGCCGCGAGCGCGTCGCCCAGATCGTCGTGGAGCGCGCGGGCGGCGGCCTGGTCCGGGCGGGCGAGGACGTCCGCGACCGGCGACTCGGCGAGTTCGGTTCCCTCGATGGCCGACGCGAGTCGCGGGAGGCGGGCGAGCGCGTCGCGGACGGCCGCCAGGTCGCGGGGATCCGCGCTCCCGCTCGTCGCCCGCGAGGCGAGGCGTTCGAGGTCGGCCGTCCCGTCGAGTTCCTCGAGCAGGCGGTCGCGGGCGAGCGCCGCCGAGGCGAACGCGGCGACGGCGTCCTGGCGACGCTCGAGTTCCGGGCGGTCCCGGCGGGGTCGGGTGACCCACTCGCGGAGCAGGCGCGACCCGGCCGCCGTCTCGGTGTGGTCAAGCGTCGAGAGCAGGGTGCCGTCCCGCTCGCCCTGCATCGTCTCGGTCAGTTCCAGGTTGCGCTGGGTCGTCGCGTCGAGCGCGACGCGGCCGCCGGGGTCGAGCGCCCCGAGTCGCGTCATCGCCGCGAGCACGCCGACGCCCGTCTCGGAGACGTAGTGCAACACCGCGCCGGCGGCTCCGACCGGGGCGTCGGCCTCGAGGCCGACCGCGTCCAGCGTCTCGTCGCCGAACTGCTCGCGCAGGCGATGACGGGCGCGGCCGGGCGCGAACGCGTCGACCTCGTGGAGGGTGAGCCGCGCGTCGGTGTCCTCCCGGAGCGTGGCGAGCAGGGCGTCGTCCTCGCGGACGCCCGGGCCGGGGAGGATCTCGACGGGCGCGAACCGGTGAAGTTCCGCGCGCACGTCCTCCGCCGAATAGACCGACGCGGCGCGGAACCGGCCGGTCGTCACCTCGGCGAACGCGACGCCGTACTCGCCGTCTGCCTCCTCGACCGCCGCGAGGTAGCGCGCGGCCGAGTCGTCGGGGTCGACGACGGTGCCCGGCGAGACGACGCGCTCGACCCGTCGTGCGTGGCCCTCGTCGGTCTCGTACTGCTCGGCGACGGCGACGCGGTAGCCGCGCTCGACGAGCGCGTTGAGGTAGGGGGTGAGCTCCGAGAGCGGGACGCCCGCCATCGGGTACGAGGAGCCGTGCGAGGACTTCTGTGACACCTTGAGGTCGAGAACGTCCGCGACGAGTTCGGCGTCGTCGGCGAAGAACTCGTAGAAGTCGCCACACTGCATCGCGAGCACGTCGGCCTCGGTGTCGGCCTTCAGCGAGAGGAACTCGCCCACGATGCCGCCCGCCTCGTTCGACATGGTCGTGAGTGGGGCCGGGGGTCCGTAAAACGCTACGGGTTACCCGGCGGGGACGACGCGGTGGACGCCGCCGCCGTCCGCGCCGGTACCGAGCACGTACACCTCGCCCTCGGCGTCGCGGCCGAACGAGAGGATCCGCTCCAGTTTTCCGGCGTCGTCGTCGGCGACCGGGAGGACGGACGTCGACCAGCGGCCGCCGCCCTCGGACGGGGACGCGAGGAACAGCCGGCCGCCCGCCTGGAGGTCGCCGAAGACGTACCGTCCCGCCAGCCCCGGCAGCGCGGAGCCGCGGTAGACGGTTCCGCCGATGACCGAGATTCCGGTTACTCCTTCGCCCGAGTGCGGGTACTCGGTGATGGGGTCGATGAGGGGTTCGCCGCCGCGGACGCTCGCGGGCGTCGCGTCGGGGCACTCGTCGGCGTCGTAGCAGTGGGTCGCCTCCTTGACGTTCCAGCCGTAGTTGCCGCCACGCTCCACGAGGTCGACCTCCTCGAAGCGGTTCTGCCCGACGTCACCGACGTAGAGGTCCGCGCCGTCGAAGGAGAACCGCCACGGGTTCCGGAACCCCCAGGCGTACTGCTCGTCGAGCCCGGCTTGCCCGACGAGCGGGTTGTCCTCGGGGACGGCGTACGGGTTCCCTCCGGACTGGCCGTCGACGTCGATCCGAAGAATGCTCCCCAGCAGGTTCTCGGTCACGTCCTGGCCGTTCCCTCCCTCGACCGCGTCGTACCAGTCCTCGACGTGGCCGGTCCCCTGGTCGCCGCCCCCGCCGCCGTCGCCGACGCCGACGAACAGGAGGCCGTCGGGGCCGAACGCGAGGGAGCCGGCGTTGTGGTTCGCCTGCGGTTCGGGAATCTCCAGCACGACGCGTTCGGAGTCGCGGGCCACGGCGGTCCCGTCGGCGTTCGCCGTGAACTCCGAGAGGACGAACGTGTGGCTGTACGAGTCGGGCGTTCCGGACCGGGAGGGGGCGCTGTAGCGGACGAACAGCCGCCTGTTGTCCGCGAACTCGGGGTGTAACGCGAGCCCGAGCAACCCCTTCTCGCCGCCGACCTCGACCGACTCGCGGAGGTCGAGGAACGGCTCCCCGCGCAGACCGCCGGACTCGTGAACGAAGACGCGCCCGTTCTGGTCGGTGACGTAGCGCCTGTCGGCGTCCGGCGCGAAGGCGATGTCGACTGGCGCCTGCAGCCCCGACGCGAGCGTTTCGAGTCCGACCGTCTCGGGCGGGCTCGCCGCGGACGTTCCGTCGGTCCCGGAGGGCGTGGACTCGGACGGTGTCGGGGATCCGCCGCCGCCGGTCTCCGTCCCCTGGCCGGTCGTTCCGCTACAGCCCGCCAGCCCAGCCAGGCCGCCAGCGAACAGTGCGCCGAGTACCTCCCGCCTGCCGGTCGCAGGGTCCATGGGGGGTTTACGGCCGCGAGACGGAAAATACGTGGTGCGGGTGAGCCGGCTCGTGGGGTTCGAACCGTCGGAGCGGCGCCGCTGTCGGTTCAGTGACGACCGCCGCACGGACGAGCAGGGGCCCCTACCCGACGGCTGCCCGACCGTACGACGGTCAACCCGGGGCGATGCGGTTCCTTTTAGGTTACGCTCCGGCCGACGTCGCCGCGACGGGAGCCCGCGGAGCGACGACCGGACGCCGGGGCGGACGAGCGCGGGGCTCCGGGTTCAAAAGCGGAGGAGCAGCCGTGCGACCCCGGCCCGGACCCCCGGGAACGCGGCGTCCTCGGGCACGAACGGAACGACCGCCGAGCCGCCGAACGAGGTTTCCGACCCGGTCCACCGGATCCGCCCGCCGGACGCGTTCGCTTCCGGGTACTCGCCCGCCGCGACGCGGTCGTCGGGGCCGCGGAGCGTGAGTTCCTCGGCGCCGAGATACGCCGGCCCCTCACCGCCCATGGCGAACGGCATCGACGGGCCGGTCGCCCGGAACGCGGTGAACAGCACGACGCCGGCCTCACATCGGGTCGCGGCGTCGGTCCGGTAGGAGACGACGAGCGTGTCTCCCTCCATCCGGCTCGTGACCGACTCGGGGTCGGTGACCGCCCGGTGTCGCGCGTCGGCCACGACGGCCTCCCGGAGCGAGTCGTTTTCGAGGGCCGCGGCCCCCTCGGAGAGGGTCACCCGGGCCGTCCAGCGGGACGAGCCGTTCTCGGCGACCCGGACCGTCAGCTCGGAGTCCGCGCGTTCGACCGCGACGTCACGGTCGGCCGCGGCGTCCTCGAGCGCGTCGGTACAGACCCCGCAGGCGGGTCGTGGCGGCCCGCGGGCGTCGACCGCCGCGGGGACCGCGAGGAGCGATGCGACGAGCAGGAGCGCGGTTGCGACGTCGGCGATCCGTCGGCGTCCGGCGGAGGGCGGCATGGGCGGGTGCTCACGAGCGCGCCGTAAGTACCTTGTCCACGACCACGGGGTGCTACACAGCGGACGGAGCGCGGGACCGCCCAGCGATCGCATCGATGTGCTGGGATCCGTTCCATCGGGCGCGCGGCGGCCGCACACCGCGGGGCCGCTCGTTCGAGGCTCACGCGAACGCGGCGGTCGCACCGGCTCCAGCGCCACGAGGGCTTTCGAGATCAGGGCAACGGCCGCCGTCGACGAGAACACCACCCCACCCCCGCCCTCAACATCGCGTGGATTTTTCCCGGCGAGCGGCCAACCGACGGCCATGAACAAGCCGACGAGCGCGATCGTGGGCGGCGCGGCCGGCGTGTCGGTGCTCTCGGTCGCGCTGTTGCTCATCGAGGTGGAGACGCGCTCGCGCATCGGGCTGTTCGCCGTCGTCGCGCGGTTCGTGGGCGTTCCCGGCAACCAGGCGCTCGGGTTCCTGCTGTTCGTCGCCGCGGGCACGATCGCGTGGCCGCTCGTGTTCGTCGCGCTGGAGGCGTACCTGCCGCTCGGTCCGGACCCCGCCATCAGGGGCGTCGGGTTCGCGCTGCCGCTGTGGGTCGCGTTCGTCCTGCTCGGGCGGGGGGAACTCTCGGGTGCGATCTTGATCGTCTTCGGCGTGCTGACGCTGTTCGCTCACGTCGCGTACGGCTTCACGCTCGGAGCCGTCTACGGCAGGCTGTCGGGCGAGACGGAGGCCCGGCGACCGATGCCGGCGTATCCGGACGAGGAGTGATCGCCGGCGACGCGGTCGAACATCCCCACCCATAAGTCGGGTGCCGACGAAGCCTGGGGCATGTTTCCTGCCCTCCAGGCCACGCTCGCCGAGTCGATCGCGGCGATCCTCGTCGTCGGGGCTCTGCTCTTCGGTGCAGGCTGGCTCTCGCGGACGATCCGGTCGGACGGGCGGGGCGGCGCTCGAGGGCGAGCCGGGTCGCGGGCGAACGGTCGGAACCGGGCCGGGGATGCGAGCCGGTCCGACGGCGGGACGCGAGCGTCTCGGCTCACGCGGCTGCGGGCGCGGCTCCCGTACGACCCGATCAGGTGGCTGACGACCGTGAACCACCGGGACGTCGGGACGCTCTACTTCGCGTTCGCGCTGGTGGCGGCGCTGTGGGGCGGGACGGACGCGTTGATGATCCGGACGGAACTGCTCACGCCCGGCACGACCGTCTGGGACGAGCAGACGTACAACGCGCTGTTCACGACCCACGGGCTGACGATGCTGTTCTTCTTCGTGACGCCCGCATTCACCGGCGTGGCGAACTACTTCCTCCCGCTGTTCGTCGGCGCCGACGAGATGGCGTTCCCGCGGGTGAACGCGCTCGCGTTCTGGCTGCTCCCGCCGTCGCTGCTGCTCGTTCGCGCGGGGCTCGTCACGGAGGTGTTCGGGAAGGCCGTCGCCGCGCTCGGCCCGCGACTTGAGGTGCTGTTCCTGCTGGAGCCGCCGACGACCGGGTGGACGATGTACGCGCCGCTCTCGATCATGCAGGCGAACCCGCAGGTCGATCTCATGCTGCTCGGGTTGCACCTCTCGGGCGTCGCAACGATCCTCGGCGCGGTGAACATCATCGTCACCGTGCTCGTCGACCGCGACCCCGAGGTGACCTGGGCGACCATCGACATCCTCTCGTGGACGCTGTTCACCACCGCGGGCATCATCCTGTTCGCGTTCCCGGTGCTCGGGAGCGCGCTGGTGATGCTGGTGATGGACCGGAACTTCGGGACGACGTTCTTCCTCGTCGAGGGTGGCGGCCCGATCCTCTGGCAGCACCTGTTCTGGTTCTTCGGCCACCCGGAGGTGTACATCCTCGTGCTGCCGGCGTTCGGGCTGGTGAGTCTCATCCTGCCGAAGTTCGCCGGGCGGACGCTGTTCGGCTTCAAGTTCATCGTCTACTCGACGCTCGCCATCGGCGTGCTCTCCTTCGGCGTCTGGGCCCACCACATGTTCGCCACGGGCATCGACCCGCGGCTCCAGTCGTCGTTCATGGCGGTCACGCTCGCGATCGCGGTCCCGTCGGCGGTGAAGACGTTCAACTGGATCACGACGCTGTGGAACGGAAAGATCCGACTGACCGCGCCGATGATCCTCTGTATCGGCGGCGTCGGCCTGTTCGTCGTCGGCGGGGTGACGGGCGTCGTGCTCGCGTCCATCCCCGTCGACCGGGTGCTCCACGGCACCTACTACGTCGTCGGCCACTTCCACTTCATCGTCATGGGGGTGATCGCGATGATGGTGTTCGCGGCCTCCTACTACTGGTTCCCGCTGCTCACGAGGCGGATGTACGACCGCCGCATGGCACGCGTGCAGGCGTACACCCTGATCATCGGCGTCTTCGTGACGTTCTTCCCGATGCTGCTGCTGGGGATGGGCGGCCACCCCCGCCGGTGGGCGGAGTACGCGTCCGCGCTCGGCGTCCACCCGACCTGGCCGGTGCTCCACTGGACGGCGACCGGCGGCGCGGCGATCATCGGCATCAGCGTCACGCTCTGGCTGTTCAACGTGGCACAGTCGGCCCGGGTGGGCACGCCGGTGACGACGGGCGACCCGTGGGACCTGAAGGAGACCGGGCAGTTCAGCCGCGAGTGGGCCTGGTTCGAGGAGCGACTGGCGGAACGGCGACGGCGGACGACCTCCGGAACCGAGGAGGACTGACGCGGGAGCCGCGTCGTCGCGTCCGGCTACCGGCGACGCTCGCGCCTGTCGGCCTCCTCCTGGACGTCCCGGAGCGCGCTCTCCTGCTCGTCACGGGTCAGCCCGCCCGACTCGGCGTGCCGGCCCGAGTACTGCCAGGAGGGGATCGCGTCCCAGACGGTGCCGGAGTCGCCCCCGTCGTCGGATCGGGAACCACGCACCGCCGACACGGCTGCGGCGGCGAGACCGACGACGACCGCCGCCGAGACCGCGTACTGCCAGCCGAACCGGACGCCGACGGCGGAGCCGGCAAGCAGGAGCAGGAGGGCCGCGGCCGCCCTCGTCGACGCCGCGGTTCCGCGTCGCGTCGGCTTCATGTGAGAGCACACCGGAGCGTCGGCGATAACTGTTGGGCCGGCGCGAGCGACGACATCCCAGCAATCGGAAGGAGTTCGGTGGGGGGTCGGCGTCCGCGGTTCCGTCCCGGGGACGCCGCTCAGTCGTCCTCAGCGGGAACGCACAGCCCGTCGAGGTAGTCGTGGAGCGACTCCCGGATCGCGGCAGCCGCCTCGGGCCGGTCGGTGGTCGCGCGGCCGAACATCCCGCCCGCGAGGGTCGCCTGCACGTGTTCGGCCGCGCGGTCGAGGTCAGTGTCCTCGACGAGTCCGGCGTCCGCCGCCTGCGTGAGCAACTCGTGCACGTGGGTCACGAGCCGTTCGTCCTGCCTGGTCATCCGTTCCCGGAACGCCTCGTCGGTGACGGCCTGCATCCGGAGCTCCGTCAGCGCGCGCTGGCCCTGGGCAGCGTCCCCGGGCGGTTCCGGCGGCAACGCCGTGTCGACCAGCGCGTGGAGCGACGCCATCGGGTCCTCGCCGGCTTCCGCCTCCAGGTCGGCGAGGACGTGGTCGATCGCGAAGCCGAGAAACGCCGCCAGCAGGTCGTCCTTCGAGTCGTAGTGATAGTACAGCAGCGACTTGCTCTTGTCGAACTTCTCGGCGATCTTCGCGATCGAGAGGTCGGCGTAGCCGTGTTCACAGAGGGCGCGGAACGTCGCCTCCATGATCTGTCGCTCCGTCTCCGAGGGCCCGTCGGTGGTCGGTTCCGACCCCGTCACTCCGCGCGCCCCCGCTGGCCGGGCTCGTCCTCGTCGGCCTCCCCGGCCGGATCGACGAGCCGCGTCGTACACCACTGGCAGAAGTCGATCGCCTCGTCGACCTCCCGACCGCAGTTCGGACAGGTTCGGTGATCCTCGGCGTCGTTCGCGCGGAGCGCGGCGTCCCGGTCGGCCCGCGCGAGCAGGTACGCGTCCGCGACGCTCCCCAGCGCCGCGATGAGCGGCGGGAGGAACACGAGCGGGTCGACCGACGCCGGGAGCGTCATCGACCCGCCACGCAACCCCTCGGACGCGGCCGTCACGGCCTCCGGCGGGACGAACAGCGCGAGCGCGGCGTACACCAGCGCCAGCCAGCCGAACGCGCGGCCCCAGCGCCGGAGGTAGGCGTGGCCGAGGCCCGTCACCGCGAGCGCGAGCACGGCCGCCAGCCACGGGCGCTTCGGGGAACGTGTCTCGCCCATGACCCTGACTGAACGGTCAGGTGGCAAAAGACCGTCGGTCACGGAAGACGCCCGTGCGCCGCGGGCCCACGAGCGGGCGGGCTTTTCCCGGCCGGGGGACCGAGCGTCCGGTGATGAGCACGAACCAGTCCGAGACCGTGGCCGTCTACGCCGACTTCGTCTGCCCGTTCTGCTATCTCGGGCGCGCGTCGTTGAACCGCTATCGCGACGGTCGGGAGGCGGACCTCGAGGTCGACTGGCGATTCTTCGACCTGCGGGCGCAAAAACGCGGCCCGGACGGCGAGATCGACGACTCGGTCGACGACGGCAAGGACGAGGCGTACTTCGAGCAGGTCCGCGAGAACGTCGCCCGACTCAGGGAGGAGTACGGTGCCGAGGAGATGCTCGACCTCGACGGGACGCCCGACGTGGACTCCTGGGACGCCCAGCAGGCGGCCCTGTTCGTGAAACGCGAGCACGACGCCGCGACGTTCCGGGCGTTCTACGACGCCGTCATCGACGCCTACTGGACCGAGGGGCGGGAGATCGGTGACGTCGACGTGCTCGCGGATCTCGCGGCCGACGCGGGGCTCGACCCCGACCCGATCCGCGCCGCGACCGAGGACGAAGAACTGGCAGCCGAGCTCCGGTCGCGGTTCGAGGAGACCCGCCAGCGTGGCGTCACGGGCGTCCCGACGTTCGTCGCCGACGGACGCACGGCCCGGGGTGCCGTGCCGCCGTCACACCTCGAACGGCTCGTCGAGGGGTCGTGATCGGCGCGTCCGGAACTCAGACGCGATAACTGGCGGCGCGGATTTTTAAGGGATCGGCGGAACCGCTCGTCCATGAGCGCGACGACGACCGCCCGCGTTCGCCTGGGGCTCGCGTCCCTCACCGTCCTCACCGTGACGGCGATGGCCGCGATGGTCCTGGCGAGCATCGCGGTTTAGGCCTCGGGCAACTCCTCGCCCGGCGGGACGCCCTCGGCGGTCACGGTCTGGCCGGTGAGATACGAGGAGGCGTCGGCCGCGAGAAAGCGCGCGACGTCGGCGATCTCCTGGCTCGTGCCGATCCGGCGGTCGACCTCGCTCCGCTCGACGTTCTCGGCGGAGACGCCCATCTGTGACTCGACGCCCGGCGTCGCCACGTAGCCCGGCGCGAGACAGTTCGCGCGCACGTCGCGGCCCGCCCACTCGACGGCGAGCGTCTTCGTGAAGTTCTCCAGGCCCGCCTTCGCCGCGCCGTAGTGGCTCATGTACGGCGCGGCGCGCTGGCCGGCGACCGACGCGACGTTGATGACTGTGCCGCCGCCGTCCGCGAGGTGATCCGCGGCGGCCCGGACGCAGTGGTACGCGCCGTGGAGGTTGATGTCGACGATGGTCTTCCAGCCGTTCTCGGAGACGTCCTCGACGGGCGCCATGAACGACGCGCCCGCGTTGTTGACGAGACAGTCCAGCCCGCCGAACTCCTCGACGGTCGCGTCCACGAGCGCGCCGACCGCCCCGGCGTCGGTCACGTCGCACTCGACGGCGAGACACCGGCCGCCGTCCCGGTCGTTGATCGCGTCGGCGACCGGGTCGACGTTCCCCTGCTCGCGCGAGCAGACCACGACGTCCGCGCCGTCGGCCGCGAACGTCTCGGCGATGGCCTTCCCGATGCCGCTCGACGCGCCGGTGACGATTGCCGTGGTTCCGTCGACGGAGAACCGTTCCTCGATGGACATGGACGAGGGTCTGCGGGAGGTGACGTAAACGTACGGTCGGGCGAGCCGGTCGACGTCGGCGTCCTGGTGGCTGCGACGGCGAAACCGTCCCGGAACCCGCTGGCGGTGACGGTCGCCCGCCAGACCGTTCCGACTGTCTCCGTGGACGACTCCGTGGCGCGGGGCGACCATCGAGAACGTCGGTGGTGCCGTGACACCGACATCGGCTCCTGTAGCCGACCACCGTTCACCCCAGGCACCGCCGAAACGGCACGGAGAGTTTAACAGCCGTCCCGAACTAGCTCGGAGCGATGGACGTCGACAAACACGCCGAGGAGCTCGCCTCCGCTCTCGGCGAAGACAAAACGGAGGTCAAGCAGGACTTGCAGAACCTACTGGAGTACAGCGTCCCCATCGACGAGGCGAAGCAGTCGGTCCGCCGGAAGTACGGCGGCGGTGGCGGCGGCGACGCCTCGCCCACGTCGGTCGACGTCGCGGACGTCACGACCGACTCGGGCAACGTGAGCGTCACGGCGCGCGTGCTGACCGTCGGGACACGGAGCATCCGCTACCAGGGCGACGACACGACCATCCGTGAGGGGAGACTCGCCGACGATACGGGGACGATCAGCTACACCGCCTGGCAGGACTTCGGCTTCGAACCGGGCGACACCGTCACCGTCGGCAACGCCGGCGTGCGCGAGTGGGAGGGTCGGCCCGAACTCAACATGGGCCAGTCCTCCTCCGTCGCGCTCGAGTCGGAGCCGCTCGAGGTCCCGTACGACGTCGGCGGCGAGCGCGACCTCATCGACGTCGAGGCGGGCGACCGCGGCCTGACCGTCGAGGCGCGCGTGATGGAGGTCGAGGAGCGCGTCATCGACGGCCGGGACGGCGAGACCACCATCCTCTCGGGCGTGCTCGGCGACGAGACCGCCCGGCTCCCGTTCACCGACTGGGACCCGACGCCGGCGGTCGAGGAGGGCGCGGAACTCCGCATCGAGGACGTGTACGTCCGCGAGTTCCGCGGCGTCCCCTCCATCAACCTCACCGAGTTCACGACCGTCGCCGGGGCCTCGGTCGAGGTGACCGACGAGGCGCCACGCGTCGCCATCGGCGAGGCGATCGGCTCGGGCGGGATGTACGACGTCGAGGTGACCGGCAACGTGCTCGAGGTCCGTGACGGCTCGGGGCTCATCGAACGCTGTCCCGACTGCGGGCGACTCGTCCAGAACGGACAGTGCCGCAGCCACGGGCAGGTCGACCCGGAGGACGACCTCCGCGTGAAGGCCATCCTCGACGACGGCACCGCCACCGTCACCGCCATCCTCGACCGCGACATCACCGAGGACGTGTACGGCGGCACCCTCGAGGACGCCCTCGAGGCCGCGCGTGAGGCGATGAGCCGCGAGGTCGTCGCCGAGGACGTGCGGGGGAAACTCGTCGGGCGCGAGTACCGCGTCCGCGGCCACCTCTCGGTCGACGAGTACGGCGCGAACCTCGACGCGAGCGAGTTCGAATCGAGCGGGGACGACCCGGCCGAACGTGCGAAGGCCGCGCTCGAAGGGGTGGGTGCCCGACCCGGCCCGGATGACTCCGGGGAGGTGAGAACGTGAGTTCGAACGACGACGGCGGTGACGACGACTCCGGCCCCGGAACCCGCGAGGTCGCCCACCGGCTGTTCGCCGCCGAGTTCGACGACGCCTCGCTGGAGTACTCCGAGAGCGACGAGGAGCGCGCCCCGAACTACGTCGTCACCCCGACCGGCCTCCGGGTGAATCGCCTGTTCGCGGTCGGCGTGCTCACCGAGGTCGAGTCGGTGAACGAGGAGACGGTCCGCGGGCGGGTCGTCGACCCGACCGGCGCGTTCGTCACCTACGCCGGCCAGTACCAGCCGGAGGAACTCGCGTTCCTCGAGCGCACCACGCCGCCGGCGTTCGTCGCGCTCACCGGGAAGGCCCGCACCTTCGAACCCGACGACGCGGACGTCGTCTACACGTCGGTCCGCCCGGAGAGCGTGAGCGAGGTCGACGCGGACACGCGCGACCGCTGGACGGTCTCGACCGCGGAGGCGACGCTCGACAGGCTGGCGGTGCTCGCGGCCGCGCTGGAACTCGACGAGCGCGGCGACGCGCTGGAGACGCGGCTCGAGGCCGCCGGCGCGCCCGAACAGCTCGCGACCGGGATTCCGCGCGCGCTGGAGCACTACGGCACGACGCCGGCGTACGTCGAGGCGGTCCGCCGACTCGCGGTCGACGCGCTCGAAGTGGTCGCCGATGAGCGCGAGGAGGCCCGCGCGCTGTCGACCGAACCGGACGCCTCGGGCCCGGCCGAGGTCGGCCCGCTTCCGGATCACGGGCTCGACCTCTCCGCGGCTCCCGGGCGGGCGAGCGAGGCGGAACCGTCGGAGTCGGAGCCGGCGGAAGCGGAGCCCGCCGAGGCCGAACCGACGGACGCGCCGGACGAACCGGCTGCCGAGGCCGACTCCGAGCCCGACGCGGGAGCGGACGAAGCCGCGGAGCCGGCGGGGGCGGCCGCGACGACCGGCGGTGCCGACGCCGCCAGTTCGACTGCGACCACCGGCGACGCTGCCGACGCGAACACCGGGTCGGGGACGGACGTCGGAGGAGACGCCGGTCCGGAGCCCGAAACCGACCCCGACCCCGATCCCGATCCCGAGGAACCGACCGCGGATGCGGCCGAGCAGTCCGAGGGGTCGGCCGCTGAACCCGACGTCGACGCTGACACGGACGAGGACGCCGCGCTGGGCGACTTCGACGACGAGGACCTGGGCGACTTCGAGGACGCGGTCTCCGACGAGGAACGCCGCGAGGTCGAGGAGGAGCACGGCGTCGAGTTCTCCTCGGGAAGCGACGTCCCCGACGCGGGCGAGGCCGGCATCGAGACGCCCGAACCGGAGACCGGTGCGAAAGCGCCCGAAGCCGGTGCCGAGCCGGCCGAAGGCGACGACGAGGCGGAGGCGGCGACCGACGGAGATGCGACCGAGTCGAGCGAGGATGGAACGACCGACGCGGGCGAGGCGGCCGGGGACGTCGACGTCGAGGACGCCGTTCTCGACCTGATGGACGAACTCGACGACGGCGACGGCGCGGACCGCGCCGAGGTCGTGGCGACCGCCGCCGACCGATTCGGCGTGAGCGAGGACGAGGCGGACGACGCCGTGCAGGACGCGCTCATGAGCGGCAAGTGCTACGAGCCCAGCGAGGGGACGCTGAAGTCCATCTGAATGGCGACCGAGTCGCTCGTCGAGCCGGTTCCGGGCGCGCCGGCGGCGACCGCCGATCTGGGCGACGAGACGGCACTCGTCGTCGCCGACTACCACGCGGGCATCGAGATCGGCCTCCGATACGAACGCGGCGTGGAGCTCCAGAGCGCCGCCCAGCAGCGACGCGAGCGACTGCTGGGACTGCTGGCCGGGACGGACGCCGACCGACTGGTCGTGCTCGGCGACCTCGGTCATCGGATCGGCGAGACCGAGGGGATCGAGCGCGAGGAGATCGGGGACCTGCTCGACGCGGTCGCGGTTCCGGTGACGCTCGCGCTCGGGAACCACGACCCCGGCGTCGCCGAGGCGTTCGACGACCGGATCGAGGTGACGCCGTCAAACGGGGGCCGCATCGGCGACGTGGGCGTCCTCCACGGCCACACCTGGCCGTCGCCGGCGGTCCTCGGTGCCGACGTGGTGTGTATGGGCCACGAACACGCGGCTGTCAGGCTCGCCGACGAGGTCGGCGGGACGCGGGTCGAACGGGCGTGGCTCCGCGGCCCGCTCTCGCGTGCGGCGTTCGCGGATCGGGTCGAGATCGACGAGTGGGGCGACCCCGAGTTGGTCGTCTTCCCCGCGTTCAACGAGCGCTCCGGGGGCACGTGGGTGAACGTCGCGGGCCAGTCGTTCCTCTCGCCGTTCCTGCCCGACGGGCTCGAGGGGGGCGAGGCGTACCTGCTGGACGGGACTCGGCTGGGTGCCTACCGGGCCGTGTGAGGAAACCACGGTACTCGTTATCACGCGTTTCCGAGGGTTTCACGCCGTGTGCTACCCGTTTTCACCCGCCGAATTACCGGTGGGTTTATGTACGCCAGCCGTGTAGTCGTGAGTACCAGAACGCCTTCGGGGCGTCGTGGCACAGCACGCTGAATGATACGGGGTTCTCACACACCGGACCGACAGCACTCCCCGAGCGACCGCCACACCCGGAGCAGTATGGTGTCGAGGTAACGAATCATGGTAACGAAAGAGGAAGTTCTCGAAGAGTACGGACTTGACCAGCTTGCGGAATCACAGAACGTCGAGCTCGACGACGAAAAGCTCGAGAGCGGCTCGAAAGGGTCGCTGATCAAACTCGCCGGTCAACTGCGCGACCGACGTAACGATCTGAACCAGATGGCCTCCGAGCGCGCGTCCAAGCGCGACGACCTGAACGCCAAGACGCGCGAGAAGGTCGACGAGGCCCAGGAGCACCGCGAGAAGCGGGACGAGCTCAACGAGAAGGTTCAAGAGCACAAGGAGTCGCGCAACGAGATGAACGCCGAGGCCAACGAGCTGTTCGACGAGGTCGAGCAGCGGAAACAGGACCTCGAACTCGGCTCGGGCAAATCCATCGAGGAGCTCAAGGAGGAGATCGAGGACCTCGAGTTCAAACAGCAGACGGAGGTGCTCTCGACCGAGGACGAGCGCGAACTCATCGAGAAGATAGAGGAGAAGCGCGAGCAGCTCGCCGAGAAGAAGGGCAAGGTCGAGCAGAGCGGCGACCTGGAGGAGCTCATCGAGGAGGCCGAGGAGGTCCGTAGCGAGGCGTCGACTCACCACCAGAAGGTGACCGAGCTCGCGGACGAGGCCCAGGAGCACCACAACCAGATGATCGAGGCCTACCGCGAGGCCGACGAGATCCGCGACGAGGCCGACGAGATGCACGAGCTGTTCGTCGAGGCCCAGGAGGCGGCCGACCGCCACCACGAGGACTTCGTCAGCGTCCAGAAGCGCCTGCGCGAACTGGACAAGGAGGAGGAGCAGGAGCGCAAGGCCGAGCGCGAGGAGAAGAAGGAGGAGGAACGCGAGGAGGCCGAGGAGATCTACCAGAAGTTCAAGGAAGGCGAAACTCTCGACACCGAGGACCTGATGAAGCTCCAGAAGACGGGGCTGCTCTAGACGGACGGTCGGATTTTCGCGTTTTCGGTCGGCTGTCGTTGGTTGGGTAGCTTTCGCTTCGGCAGTTTGGTACGCCCCGTGTGTAACGGGCTGGTGACGCGGAAGTCCCCGCGGCGCTTGGATTCTACGTTCACTGATCCGTCGGGAGCCAGTTCTCGAAAGCCCCCGCGGCTCTCGGCTCTCGCGGCCCACGCTACGCTCCTCGTGCTCCCTCCGGTCGCACTGCGGTGCTTGCGGGACCGGGGTTCGCCGACGTACGGGAGAGCACGCTCTCCCGAATTCACGAGCGCAAGCGCCCGCGAACGCCGCGCTCCCTTTCAGTCCCACCCAGCCGCACCGCAACCGCACGGCAGCCACACGCCTCCCTTACCTCGGAGCACGCTCCTCGGAACTCACCCTCGCATCGCTCGCGTGAGCAGCCGATTCGCTCGGTCGGCTCGCTTCGCTCGCCTCCCTCACCCATCCCTCGCGCGCGTCTGTTCACCCCACAAGGGGGTTCGAGTCACGCGCGCCACCGCCGCCGGTTGGCCGGTCACCTGCTCGAAATCCGTCCCCTGTTTTTACGTCGCCGGCGCGTCTGCTCCGGGTATGGCAGATTCAAGTCAGAACGGCGTCCGAGCGCTCGTGCTCGTCGTCGTCGGCCTCGCGGCCGCGGCGCTCGGGTTCGTGTTCCTGTACTGGCTCCCCGGCGACCTCGCCGAACTGCTGGGCGTGCTGCTCACGGCAGGGCTGGTTCTCGTGGCGATCAGATTCGCGTCCGGCGCCCTCGGCGGGTACTTCGCGGACTACACCGTCGCGGAGGTCGAGGTCTCGGGCCCCATCACGCGCGACGGCGGCGGGGGACCGCTCCCGCGCTCGCCGACGACGCCCGACGCCGACGAGATCGTCGAGCAGATCGAACGCGCCGACGGGGACGACAACGTCGAGGCGCTGATGTTGAAGCTCAACACGCCCGGCGGGGAGGTCGTCCCCAGCGACGACATCCGCATGGCCGCCATGGAGTTCGACGGCCCGACGGTCGCGTACGCCACCGATCTGTGCGCGTCGGGCGGCATGTGGATCGCTTCCGGCTGTGACGAACTCTGGGCCCGGGACGCCTCGCTCGTCGGCAGCATCGGCGTGCGGTTCACGCAGACCCGCTTTGCCGAGTTCGCGGACCGGTACGGCATCTCCTACGAGCGCATCGTCTCGGGCGAGTACAAGGACTCGCTGGGCGCGCCGTTCAAGGAGCTCGAACCCCGCGAGCGCGAGTACCTCCAGGGGCTCTCGGACTCGTGGTACGACAACTTCGTCGAGCGCGTCGCCGAGTCGTTCGAGCTCGACGAGGAGGCGGTCCGCGACACCGAGGCACGCGTCTTCCTCGGCGAGGACGCCGTCGACATGGGGCTGGTGACCGCGCTCGGCACCGACGAGGACGCCGAGGACCGCGTCGGCGAACTCATCGACGTCGAGCCGGTCCGCGAGGAGTTCGAACCCCAGCGCGGGCTCTCCGAGCGGTTCGGGGTGGGCGCGGCGTCGGTCGCCTACGCGCTCGGCGCGGGCGCGGCCGCGGCGGTCGCCGGCGAGGAGGGCGGGCTGGAACTGTGAGTTCGGACCGGTCGCGACGGCGCCACTGACTCCCCCTCACCCCGTCAGTCGTCGACCACGGCGACCGCCTCGACTTCGACGAGCATCTCCGGGTCGACGAGCCCCGACACCTCGACCAGCGTCGTCGCCGGGCGAACGTCCCCGAACGCCTCGCCGTGGGCACGCCCGACGTCCTGCCAGTCGTCGACGTCCGTGACGAACATCCGGGTGCGGACGACGTCCGCGAGGCCGCCGTCGACCTCGGTCAGCGCCGACTCGATGGTCTCGATGGCGACGCGCGTCTGTTCGAACGCGTCGCCGGGCGCGACGACCGCGCCGGACTCGTCGGTCGCCGTGGTGCCGGCCACCTCGATCCTGTCGCCGACCCGTACCGCCCGCGAGTAGCCGACCGTCGATTCCCACTCGGTCCCCGTCGAGACGCGTTCTCGATCCATGCGGTCGCGTCGTCGTCGGCCGGGGTAAACCCCACCGGTCGACTCATGTGCGGGGTTTTTCATCCCCCAGTTCCCACCACCGACCGTGACGACGCTGGTCCTCTGTGTGGACCGCTCGAACGACGTCGGCCGGAAGGCGGGCGTCAGGACCCCGGTCGTCGGCTGGGAGGCGGTCCGGTCGCTCGTGACCGACCTCGGGCTCTCCGACCCGGAGGACGCGGGCGTCAACTCGATCCTCGAATCGCTCCGCGTCGCCCGCGACCTGCAGGACGGCGGCGAGGACGCCGTCGTCGCGGTCCTTGCGGGTGCCGGCGACTCGGCGGTCGGGGCCGACCGCGCGCTGGCCGCGCAACTCGACGAGGTGCTCGGCGACCACGACGTGGACTCGGCGATCGTTGTCATCGACAGCGCCGCCGACGAACGCGCGGTCCCCATCGTCGAGTCGCGGCTCCCTGTCGACTCGGTCGACAGGGTCGTCGTCAGGCAGGCGCGCGACCTCGAGTCCACCTACTACCTCCTCAAGCAGTTCATGGCCGACGAGGAACTGCGCGAGACGGTGCTCGTCCCGCTCGGCGTCGGTCTCCTCATCCTCCCGGTGCTGCTCGTGCAGTTCTCGACGGCCGTGGCCGTCGCCGGCCTCGCCTCGCTGCTCGGCGCGACGCTGCTGTACTACGGGCTCGGCATCGACGACTTCGTCGAACGGAGCCCCGAGCGCGCACGCGAGGCGCTCTACTCCGGTCAGGTGTCGGTCGTCACCTACGTCGTCGCCGTCGGGCTGACGCTGATCGGTGCGTTCCTCGGCGTGCTGGCGGCCTCACCCGTCGCGGGCGGGGAGTTCGTCGCGGCCATGCAGTTCAGCTACAGCGCCGTCCCGTGGCTGGCGCTCGCCGCGCTCACCGCCTCGTTCGGGCGGCTGCTCGACGAACTCCTCCGCGACGAGGGCGTCCGGACGCCGTACCTGAACCTCCCGTTCGGCGTCGTCGCGCTCGGACTCGTCGTCCGTGGGTTCGCCGGCTGGTTCCTCGAACGCGAGGCCGGCCGCGGGCCCCTGGAACTGTTCGGCGTCCCGCTCGCCCCGACCGAGCGGCTGGCCCTGTTCATCGTCGGCAGCATCGTGCTCGCGCTGGTGGGCGTCCGGGTGGCCGCCACCGTGTCGGACGAGACGCTCGACGAGGTCATCGACGACGGCGTGGGCGGCGGCAGCGAGAACCGGTGACCGTCGAGGGTGTTCGGTCGACCGTCGGCGGGACTCACTCGGACGTGGGCCGGATCACGTCCGCGAGCGCGACGGTGACGCCGAGGAGCCAGCCCAGCGGGACGGCGATGGCGAACCACATCAGCACGTACGCCACGCCCCGAAGCTGGAACCGCGAGCGGAGGAACTGGTCGATGCCGCCGACCGTGAGGACGTTCTCGAGCAGCCAGATCGCGATCGTCTGGCTGTTCGAGAACACGACGCCGGCGAGCGCGGGCGAGTAGAGCGCCGCCACGACCGGCGGGAGAAAGAAGGCCGTCATTCCCGCGGGGTAGGCGAACACGACGCTCGTGAGCCGCCCGCCGAGGCGGGAGAAGATGACGGCGAGCGCGGCACAGACGGTGGCGACGAGGCTCGCCACGGCGACCGCGACGAACCCGCGGAACGAGAACTGGCTCACCCACGCGGCCGCGGTGAGCGAGCCCCAGACGAGCAGCGAGACGGCGACGACGCCGAGGATGCCGACGCGGGCGACCGCGGTGTTGACCCGGCTCGCATAGAAGCGCGCGCCGAAGCCGACGAGCAACAGGGGGTAGCCGACCGCGACGAGCGGGATGCCGAGCGCGGTCCAGAGGTAGTAGGCAGCCTTCTGCAGGTCGGTCTCGGGCGACCACTTCCCGACGACGCGACCGGGGTCGAGCTGTCGCGGGAACACCAGTTCCATCCAGGTCGCGTGCAGCCGCTCGAGGTCGATGCGCAGGGCACCAAGGAGTCCCGGCGAAGCGCGTCGTTCCATCGGCGATGTAGAACAAGGGGACCCGATTGAAGGTTACGACTCGGGGGAGCGGCCGTCCGCGCTCTCACCGGTCGGTCGGCCTCACCTGTTCCAGGGCCCGAAGTCGGGGTCGACCCGGCGGTTGGCCCTGTCGATGGCGTCGATGGCGGCGACGTCCTCGTCGTCGAGATCGAGCGCGAGCGACTTCAGGTTGTCCAGGACGTGCGCCTCACTCGTCGCCTTCGGGATGGTCGTGACGCCCTTCTCGCGCAGCCACGCGAGGCTCACCTGCGCCGCGCTCGCGTCGTGTTTGTCGGCGATGTCGGTCAGCTCCTCGATCCGGAACACCTCGCCGCGGGCGAGCGGCGAGTAGGCCACCACCTCGACGTCGTGTTCGGCACACGCGTCGCGGAGGTCCCGCTGCTGGAGCAGCGGGTGGCACTCGAACTGGTTCGCGAAGACCGGGGCCGCGGAGACGTCGACGGCCTCGGCGAGCTGGTCGGGCTGGAAGTTCGAGACGCCGATTCGGTCGACG
Organism: Halobaculum sp. XH14; assembly: GCF_032116555.1. Lineage (NCBI taxonomy): Archaea > Methanobacteriati > Methanobacteriota > Halobacteria > Halobacteriales > Haloferacaceae > Halorarum > Halorarum halobium. Next base: position 2,176,751 of record NZ_CP134949.1, on the reverse strand, counting down.
AGCCCGTCGTCGTACAGCTCGTTGAACGCGTCGAGCGTCGGCTCCGGCTCGTACTCGTGGGCCGGCCAGTGGACGTACAGGAGGTCGACCGAGTCGACGCCGAGCCGGTCGAGGCTGGCGCGGGCCGTCTCGTGGACGTCCTCGGGCGCGAGGTTCTCGATCCAGACTTTCGTCGCCAGGAACACGTCCTCGCGGTCGACGTTCGCGCGCTCGATTCCCTCACCGACCTCGGCCTCGTTGCCGTACACCTGCGCGGTGTCGACGTGCCGATAGCCCGCGTTCAGCGCCGTCTCGACGGCCGTCCGGCACTCCTCGGGGTCGTCGTTCTGCCACGTGCCGAGTCCGAGCATCGGCATCTCGTCGGCGTGTGGCGTGTCCTCGTGGGAACGCGGCTGCTGGCCTGTCATCGTCGGACGGACGGCCCTGACGGGGAAATAGGTTGTTACAGGCGGCCGAACTGCCGGTTTGGGGGTTGGTAGCGGTTCGCGTCCGGGCCGGTGGCTTCCGGTGGACCGTCCGCGACCAGTCACCGATAGTCTCCTCGATTTCCGACCTCCGTGGTCGGCCTAGCCGATGTACCGGAGCTCGTCGTCGCTGGGCATCCCGCCGCCGCCCTGCATTTCCTGGATCTTGCCCACGACCTCCTCCATCTCGTCGGCGCGCTCCTCCAGATCGGCGAAGTCGACCTCGAAGCCGAGCGTCTCCTGGAGCACCTCGAGGACCGCCTGCGCGCTCTTGGGATCGACGAGGTAGCCGGACGTCTCGCCCATCAGGCAGGCCGCCTCGAGGCCGCGTCGTTTCCCCAGCCCGAGGACGAGTCCGGAGACGCCGACGATGCCGCCGGCCGGTTCGTCCGCCCGGAACTCCACGCCGGCCGCCGCCAGTTCGTCCTTCGCGTCCGCGTCGTTCACCGCGCCGAGGACGCCGTACTCGTCGTCCTCGATGAGTTCGCCGGTGGGGACGCCCCCGAGCGCGTACGCGCGCTCGCAGCCGAATTCCTCGGCGACGTCGAGGAACGCGTCGGTGAGCGTGTAGTGGCCCTCGTTGCTCGCGGCCTGGTGGTCGCCCGTGAGCGTGATGATGTCGACGCCGTCGGCGTCCACGTGGTGGAACTCGGCGTGTGTGAGCTCGGTGACGCCCTCGTCGTCGACGGTTACCTGCGGCGGGAACTCGGTGGTGTAGGCTCGCCGGATGAGCGTCCCGTCGAACTCCTCGACGAGGTGCTCGGCGACGAGTTTGCCGACGTGCCCGACGCCCGGCAGCCCCTCGATGAAGGTGGGATCCGAGAGCTCGGGGTCCGCGACGACCTCGATGTCGACCTGGTCCATGGTCGTGACACTGGGTTGGCCTTCATAAAGGGTCGTCGGCTCGGCGTCGCGGGCGCTCGTCGGTTCCGACGGGCGCGTTCCTCCGCCGCGTCGGGTGGTGGCGTCCATTCGTCGGGTGGGATGGGAACGTCCTTTCGCCGGGTCACACGCGAGTGTTCGCTCGGACTCCGGGTCGGAAACCGGACCGCGGCCGCACACGCCCGGCTTAGTTCCGTTTCGGGACGCCGTCGGTCACTCATTCGCGCGTCGGCTCCACCGCGAACGGGCTCTCCCCGTCCCGCCAGGTCCACCCCGGCAGCCTCGTCTGGAACCCCGCGGCGAGCGCGGCGTCGAGGTCGTCCCGACCCGCGGCGTCGACTCGCTCATCACCGTGGGTGTGGACGTCCGCGAAGTGGAACGTCGCCTCCGCGAGCAGCGCGAGCGGCTGCTCGCCCGCGATGGTCGCCGCGAGTTGCCGGCCGAGCAGTTCGTCGACGACGAACCCCGGGTAGTCGCCCTCGACGTCCAGTTCGCGGAGCAGCCCGGCCAGCGCGGCGACGTTGACCGCGCGGTCGCCGTCCGCGAAGACGGTATCCACCTCGGCCCGGTACCGCTCCGGCGACACCGACCCAACCTCGGTTCCGAACAGTTCGCCGAGCGCGTCCCGGGTGTCGTTGATGATGGGGACGATCTCTCCGGCGCGCCCGCGGACGCGATCGCGTTCTCCGTGGACCTCCTCGGGGCCGAAATGCATGGTGAAGCCGTCGGACGCGCGGTCCTTCCACTTTGCGAAGGCTTTTATAACCCGAACCGATACGACGAACCAAGCGGGTTTTCGTTACCCCACGAGGGGCCGAACATCGACCCGAGAGTCCCGTATCATGCGATCTTTCACGTTCAGTCGGACCGACGGCACCGCCCGGGTTCGGAGCGGTGCACCCCGCACAACCTCCCTGCAGCTATGAGTCAAGTCGACACGCAACTCGAAGAGACGAAGGCACAGATCGAATCAGAGATCCCCGACGACATCTCCGTCACCGACGTGAAGTACGAGGGGCCGGAGCTCGTCGTCTACACCCGCCACCCGAAGGAGTTCGCCCAGAACGGCGACCTCGTCCGGCGGCTGGCGTCGACGCTGCGAAAGCGCATCACCATCCGCCCGCATCCCGACGTGCTCTCGGACCCGACCGAGGCGGAAGGGCGCATCCTCAACGTCATCCCCGACGAGGCGGGCGTCGAGGACCTGGACTTCCACCAGGACACCGGCGAGGTCGTCATCGAAGCCGAGAAGCCGGGCATGGTCATCGGCCGGCACGGCTCGACGCTGCGGGAGATCACCCAGGAGGTCGGCTGGACGCCCGAGGTCGTCCGGACGCCGCCGATCGAGTCCTCCACGGTCTCGAACGTCCGGAACTTCCTGAAACAGGAGCGCGACGAGCGCCGCGACATCCTCGAACGCGTCGGCCGCCAGATCCACCGCGAGGAGATGGCCGACGACCAGTGGGTGCGCATCACGACCCTCGGCTGCTGCCGCGAGGTCGGGCGCGCCTCGTTCATCCTCAACACCGCCGAGACGCGGATCCTCGTCGACTGCGGCGACAAGCCCGGCGCGGAGGGGGAGGTGCCGTACCTCCAGATCCCCGAGGCGCTCGGCGCGGGCGCACAGAACCTCGACGCCGTGGTGCTCACCCACGCCCACCTCGACCACTCGGCGCTGCTCCCGCTGCTCTTCAAGTACGGCTACGACGGTCCGATCTACACCACCGAGCCGACGCGGGACCTGATGGGCCTGCTGACGCTCGACTACCTCGACGTGGCAAACAAGGAGGGGCGCACGCCGCCCTACGAGTCCGAGCAGGTGCGCGAGGCGATCAAACACACCATCCCGCTGGAGTACGGCGACGTCACCGACATCGCGCCGGACGTGAAGCTGACGTTTCACAACGCGGGCCACATCCTGGGCTCGGCGGTCTCGCACTTCCACATCGGCGACGGCCTCTACAACGTCTGCTTCTCGGGCGACATCCACTACGACGACACGCGCCTGTTCAACGGCGCGGTCAACGACTTCCCGCGGGTGGAGACGCTCGTCATGGAGTCGACCTACGGCGGGCGAAACGACTACCAGACCGATCAGGAGGACTCCGAGGAGCGGCTCATCGAGGTCATCAACGAGGCACACGACCGGGACGGGAAGGTGCTCATCCCGGCGTTCGCGGTCGGCCGGTCACAGGAGATGATGCTCGTCATCGAGGAGGCGATGCGCTCTGGCAAGATTCCGGAGATGCCGGTCCACCTCGACGGGATGATCTGGGAGGCGACGGCGATCCACACCACCTACCCCGAGTACCTGCGCGACGACCTCAGGGACCGCATCTTCCACGAGGACGAGAACCCGTTCCTCGCCGACCAGTTTAACCACATCGACGGCGGCGAGGAGGAGCGCCAGGAGGTCGCCGACGGCGGCCCCTGCATCATCCTCTCGACGTCGGGGATGGTCACGGGCGGTCCGATCATGTCCTGGCTGCGCCACCTCGGCGGCGAGGAGGAGTCGACGCTCACCTTCGTCGGCTACCAGGCCCAGGGGACGCTCGGCCGCCGCATCCAGAACGGCTGGGAGGAGATCCCCGTCCAGGACCGCAACGGCTCGGGTCGGACGAACACGCTCACCCTGAAGATGAACGTCGAAACGGTCGACGGCTTCTCCGGGCACGCGGACCGTCAGGGCCTCGAGAACTTCGTGAAGACGATGAACCCCCGTCCGGAGAAGGTGCTGTGTGTCCACGGCGACGAGCGCTCCGTGCAGGACCTCTCCTCGGCGCTGTACCACGACTACAACATGCGGACGTTCGCGCCCAAGAACCTCGAGACGTTCCGGTTCAAGTAGTCGGGCGGAGGGGGCACACGAGCGAGACTGGTTTTCCGCCGATCACGGCCGACCCTGCGAGCGACGATCCGTTCGAAACTCAGACGCGATAACCGGAGCCAGCAGAACTATACGAGGCCGCGCGACCTCTCGGTACGATGCTCGGTCCCGCCCGGTCGCTCGCACTCGCGTCCCTCCTCCTCGTCGCCACGATCACCGTCCCGGTCGCGCCCGCCGCCGCGGATCCGGCCGACTGCTTCGGTTCGGGCGAGGAGCTCGACATCGGCAGCGAGGGGCCCACCATCGACGTGACGCTGTACACGTCGCTGTTCACGAACATCCCCGGCGAGGGGACGTTCGGCGTCTCGCTCGTCGGCTCGACGGGTGAACACCGGATCATCACGCTCCGGACCGGGGTCGTCTTCGCCGGCGTCGGCGACGCGAGCGAGTTCCTCGCGGATCCGTTCTCGCGCTTCGGCCTCGCGTTCGACTACCGGTTCACGCTGCCGATGGTGAGCGCGGCGCTGGGCGAGGACGTCACCTACGAGCAGTCCGATCCGCCGGTCGATGGCGTCCCCGAGGCGAACTGTTCGGTCGACTGACCCTCACTCGACGGTTTCGGCGGGGTCCACGAACTCCCCGGCGAGTTCGTCGACGCCGACGCGGTCACACAGGTCGTACAGCGGGCAGGCCTCCGGACCGTCGAGACACTTCGGCTCGCGAGCGGTGCAGTACTCCCGTCCGAACTGGATCATCGCGGTGTGACCGAAGCCGCACTTTTCCGGGGGGACGGCTGCCTCGATCCACTCGCGCACCGTCTCGTGATCGGCGTCCGGGGGTGCGATTCCCAGCCGGCGCGCGATCCGGTGGACGTGCGTATCGACGGGGAACACCCCGCTGCGGCCGCCGGCGAACAGCAGCACGCAGTCGGCGGTCTTCGGCCCGACGCCGTTCATCTCGAGCAGCGCGTCCCGGACGGCCGCCGGCTCCTTCCGTGTGACGAACTCGTCGAACCCGGCCGCGCCGCCGTACTCCTCGCGGACTCGCCCGGCGAGGCGGACGATCGTCTCGGACTTCCGGTTGTACAGTCCCGCCGACGAGATGGTCTCGGCCACCTCGTCCTGCGCGGCGTCCGCGAGCGTCGCGGCCAGGTCCGGTCCGGCGTCCGGTGCGGTGCCGCCCGGCCCGAACCGCGCCATCAGCTCGTCGTGTGCGGGCTGGCTGGCGACGTCGCTCGTGTTCTGTGAGAGGATCGTCCGGACGAGACACTCGAACGCGTCCTGGCCGCCGTACGCCTTCCGCCAGTACAGCTCGCCGAGCTCGTCGACGACCGCCTCCGCGCGTGTGTCGGCCTCGTCGGTCGCGAACTCGGCGACCGAGCCGCCGCCGTCCGCGCCGCCGCTGATGTTCACGTCCGGCTCGTCGTCGCTCATGGGTTCGCTTCGGTCGGCTTGCTACAAGAACCGTCGGGGTCGGGGGGTGTCTGTCGATCGCGTCGCTGTACGGACGACCGATTCGGATGTCACGAATGACTGACCACGATGCTTCGGCCGACTGGCCGAATAGGACGTATCCGCTGCTGCTGGCGGTGAGTATAGCCCACGAGCCTCCCCAACCGATTGCGCTCCTCGCTCGCAGGCTCGCTCCGGTGCTCATCCCTCGCGCGCGAGAGCGAGCCCCACGAGGGGGCTCGCGTCACGCCGCCACCGCACCACGATTGGGTCGTCAAGCGTCGTGGCGGTTCACTCCACCCGGAACGTGGCCGTCAGCGGCGCGCCCCGCGAGAGCGCGGTCACCAGCTTCCGGTCGAGGTCCGCGGCCGCCCCGTCCGCATCGACCATCACGGTCCGCCCGTCGACGTACTCGCTCGTCCGGCCGACCAGGCTCCGGTCGCCCGTGAACGTCAGCTCAGGGTGGCCGCGCCCGGTCACCACGTCCTCGACGCCTGCCGCCTCGAACGTCGCCGTGATCGTCGCCTCCGCGTCGCGGCAGGCGGCCACGAACTCGTCGTCGAACTCCGCCGGCGTGCTATCGGCCTCGACCGCGAGGATGCAGTCGCCAGCCGGCGTGAGCCAGCCGTCGGTCGTCAGTTCGAACGTGCTCGCGTGCTCGGCGCGCACGTGCTCGTGACCCCGCGCCCGGACGACCTCTTCCAGCGTCACGACCTGACCAACGGCGGTGGCCGGGAAAGCCCCGCCGATCGCCGCCTGCCCATCGCGGCGTCTCGGGTCTCACACCTCGATGGTGAACGGTGCCATCTCGGGTCTTACAGCTCGATGCCGCCGGCAGCGCGGTCGAGCGCAAGCACGGCGAACCCGCCGACCAGCGCCGCCACGCCGAACAGCGCGAGCGCCTCCGGCGTCCAGCCGCGTCCGAGTTCCGCGAGCCGCTGCCCGGTGCTCACGACCGGCGCGCGCAGCGCCCCGACGATGAGCCCGACGAGGAACGTCATCGTCGTCTCGCGGTCCCTGGTCAGCGCGCGCCGGACCAGGTGGGCGACCGTCAACAGCCCGACGACGCCGCCCGCGATGAACGAGACGACCGTCACGCCCGGGCCGACGACCGATGCGGGGTCCGCGCCGCCGGCGACGCCGACGAGCGCGTCCTGGAACGCCGAGAGCGCGCCCGACATCCGCTCGTACTGGCCGAGGATGACGAGCACCAGCGAGCCCGATATCCCGGGCAGGATCATCGCGCTCACGGCGAAGGCACCCGCGAACGCGGTCGTCAGGGGGGTGCCCGGCAACACCGCGGACGCCTCGCCGGAGACGACGAACGCGAGAACGACGCCGCCGAGCCCCGCCACGATTCGCCGGCGGGAGTCGAGGTGGAGCTCCCCCCGGAGGACGAGCGCCGAGGCCGCGATGAGCCCGAAGAAGAAGCCGAACGTCGGGGCCGGTCTGGTCTCGATGGCGACGTGGAGCACCCGCGTCACCGTGAGCACCGCGGCGAAGATGCCGACGCCCAGCACCAGCAGGAACGTCAGATCCGCGTCGCGCCAGGCGTCCCGTATCTCCTCGCGGTCGCCCGCAAGTCCGCCCAGCGCCCGCCGGGCGAGATCGACGTCCAGCGACGTCACCGCCGCGATCAGCCGATCGTAAATTCCCGTGATGAGCGCGATGGTGCCGCCCGAGACGCCCGGCACGGCGTCTGCCGTCCCCATGCAGAGCCCGCGGAGAAAGACGCCGAGCGACGTGACGTGGTCCCCGTCGGCGACAGCGCTACCCGTTCCGGTTCCGTCGGCGGTCGCGCTCGGACCGACGCTATCGCCGGCGGTAGCCGAGTCGGTTTCCTCGCCCGCGTCGGTGCCGTCGGCCGGGTCGGTCACCATCTACGGCGTCACGTAGCGGCCGTCGCTGGCGCGGACCGCCGGCGCGGCTTCGGTAGAACCGAGCGCCGACGCGTCACCGGAGGCTCCACCGTCCGTCGCGGACTGGATGCCCGTGCCGATGATGGCCCCGCTTTCGTTTCCTGTCGTTCCGTTGCCGGCTGATTCGTTTCCGGCGGTCTCGTCGCCGCCGGACTCGTTCGCGCCCTCCGGCTGCTGGATCACCTGCTCTTCCAGGGTGACCGAGGTCGTCCCGTCACCGTCCCCGTTGACGTCACCCTCCGCCACGTTCAGCGTCGCCTGGTTCCGGAGGACGTAAGCGCTCTCGTTCGACTCCGCCTCGCCGGTGATCCGGTAGGGACCGGACGCCCGGACGCTGACGTTCGTGTACCCGTTCTCGGGGCCGTACTCGTCGTAGCCCGTCGTCGAGTACGGGAGCACGAACTCGAAGTTCCCGCTCGCGTCGGCGGTCGTCTGCTGTTCGTAGGTGAACGTCGACGCGTTGCCGCCATCGACCGGCATCTCCATCCGAACGGTCGCGGTGACCGTCTCGTTCGGGTCCGCGCCCGACCCGCTCACGGTCGCGCCCGGCACGCGCTCGAACGTCTTCACCCAGCGCGGCGAGTTCCGCTGGAGCACCTGCGGGGAGACCCCCAGGGCGCGCGACTCACGGAGCACGGACTGTGCGTACTGGCTCGAACTGTACGCGGACGACTGGCTCGCCTGCACGAGGCGGTAGTGCTGGAGCGCCGGCACGGGTTCGCGCGGGAACGCCCCGATGCCGCCGATCTGGGCGGTGCCGTCCTCCTCCACGAACTGCTCGGCGGCGCTCATGTTCGCGAACGTCCGGACCGCGGTGGCGTTCTGTCCCGTCGGCAGGGCCTTGTAGTCGGGCGCCTGCGGGACCGCTTCGTAGTCGAACACGACGACTCGCTCGCCGAACACGGTGTTGATGGTCGGGTCGGCCCGGCTCCCGTGGTGGAGATACAGCCGGATCATCTGGCTGTCGTAGTACCGCTGCGGGTGCTCGTAGAAGGCGAACGAGTACCCCTGCTCGGTCTGCTGCAGGACGGGGTGGTTCCGCGCGTACAGGTCCTCGGCGGAGACGTTGCCCTCGGAGTAGAATACGGCCGGGGCGCTCAGCTTCGCGCCCGGCGTCACCATCTCCCAGTCGACCATCACGTAGCGGGTGGAGGCGTCGTCCTCGCTGTTCTCCTCGAGAACGGCGTCGGCCTGCGAGGCGTTCGGCGCGAGGAGGTAGTTCGCCGCGTCGCGGGCGTTCTGCTGGAACGGGTTGGCGTTCGGGATGCGCTCGCCCTGGACGGTGATCCAGTGGCCGTAGTCCCACCAGGACATCGTCCCGTACGCGCCGCTCGGGTAGTCGTAGTCGGCTTCGGGCGGTCGGTCGTACGTTCCGTAGTACTCGAGTTCATCGGCGTTGTTCGCGCCGCCGAGCGTCCCCTGTGGGGGCGTGTTGTCCGACATCCAGTCCAGGCTCCCGTCCCACTGGACGACCGCGCCCGGGCCAGTGTTGTTGCCGGTCTGCCAGGCGGTGCTCGTCTGATCGATCCCCTGGTTTCCGGTGTTGCCAAGCGACAGCGGGAGCATCAGGACCGGGACGAGCACGACCATCATGGCCATCGCAACCGCGATCAGCTGGTACGTCTCCACGTCGGGAACCGTCTCCCGGGAGAGGTTCACGTCGAGCGCGCGGAGCACCTCGCGGAGGAAGTAGGCGTTGAACGCCGCCACCCCGACCGCGAGGTAGTAGTTGAAGCGGACCTGGGTGAACGCCGCGCTCGTGATGAACGCGACCCAGACGAACGCGAACAGGTACTCGGCCTCGTAGCGGACCCGGACGACCGCGAGGAACACGAGCACGGCGACGATGGCAAGCCCGAGAAGCTGCGGGTCGACGCCGATCGCGCCCGCGAAGCCGTTGTAGATGCCCCTGCCGAGGAACATGAACAGGATCACGAACGCGCTACCGCCAAGCAGCAGGTAGTCGTCGTCCTCGCCGCGCTGCCAGAGCGGCTTGGCCAGCAGCCAGACGGCGCCGACGAGCGCGGTGACGAACGCGAACCCGTACTCGGCCAGCACGACGCCCGTGGCGGAGTAGTACTGGGCGAGCGCGGACTGGAGGAACGGCTGGGCTTCGCCGATGGTCCGTGCCTGTGCGTTCGCCGAGAAGCCGATGAAGCGGAGCAGGTTCGAACTGATCGTCGAGAACGGCTCCGCGTCGACGAAGATCACGGCGAGAACCGCCAACGATCCCAGCCCGACGACCGCGAGCGGGAACCCGTGGGAATCGAGTCGGTCGTCCGAGAAGTCGCGCGCGTCGAACTGGCGCGCGAGCCAGGCCAGCCCGGCGGCCCCGAGCGCGACGCCCGGAATGAACGTGAGATGGAGGAGGCTGATACGGGAGGGGCTGAACGATGCGCCGTCGAAGCCGACGACGGCAAACAGCAGCGTGACCGCCATCGAGACGGCCGCGACGAAGGCGACGTGGTCGGGGGACCGGCCGCCGACGTAGTCGCTCACCGACTGGAGGGTGAGGTACACCGCGAACACGCCGATCAGGAGGATGCCCGGCGGCCACACCCAGAGGTAGAGGCCGAGTGCGACGCCGGCCAGCGCGCTCCACTTCGCGGACGACCGGAGCGCGTCCCACTCGCGTGCCTCGACGAGTTCCCAGATGGGTCGGTCGCGCTGGGCAACCGCCAGCGCGATCATGATTGCCACGACGGCGAACGCCTGGAAGAACGGCTCCGCGCCGTTGTGGTCGGCGAACCCGACGAGCGTGCGCCGCAGGAACGTCCCCGGGAGCAGCATCAGGACGACCGCCGCGAACACGCCGCCGATGCGGCCGCCGAGTCGCTTCCCGAGCAGGTACACCGGGATCGCCGTCAGCGCGCCGAAGACGGCCGGCGAGACGAGCAGCGTTCGCGTGATCAGCTCCGGCGACGGGTTACCGAGGCCGAGCACGAGCGCGGCGAGCGCGACGAGCTGGTCGAACAGGCTCCCGAACTGGCCGCCCGAGGCGTTCCCCAGCGGGAACCCGGTCCAGGGGTCGAACGGCATCGTGAACGGCCAGTGCTGGACGGCGTAGGTCGTCTCGCGGAGGTGGTACCAGGCGTCGTTGCCGTTGAAGTAGATCTCGCCGCCCCGGGTGAAGCGATCGTACGACTGGAGGCGGATCCACAGCATCGTGGCGACGACGACGAGGAGCGCCGGGACGTGGTAGACGTCCCGGGCGACGTCGAGGACCGACTTCCCCTCGAAGTCGTAGTCGAGGCCGAGGCGGGAGGGGACGTCCCCGGCGCTCGCGTCACTATCGCTGCCGTTACTCATTACGGTGTAGGATTCGGAAAGCGTGAATAAGCCTTGTGAAGTGTGACTCGGCGGTCGGCACTCGGGCGAGACGGAAACAGGTATGACCGTCGCATCTCATACCCGGAGCATGCGCGTCTCCGTCGTCCTCTGTACGTACGCCGAGTCGATGTACGACGACTTCCGCGAGGCCGCGGACGCCGTCCTCGACCAGACGTACGACGACGTGGAGCTGGTGGTTGTGGTCGACGGGACGGAGGCGGTGTTCGAGCGGGTCCGGGACGACTACGGCGACCGGGAAGACGTCGTGCTCCACTGTAACGACGAGAACGTCGGGCTGCTGGAGAGCCGAAACACCGGTGGGGAGCTTTCGACTGGCGACGTCGTCGCGTTCATCGACGACGACGCGGTGCCGGCCCCGGACTGGGTGGAACTGCTGGTCGGGGCGTACGAGGAGCACGACCGTGTGGCCGTCGGCGGGAAGATGACCGGCCGCTGGGTCGCGGGCCGGCCGGCGTACCTGCCCGCCGAGTTCGACTGGCTGGTGGGAGTGACCCACCGCGGTTTCGCCGATGGTGAAGGTGAGGTTCGCAACACCTTCGGGTCGAACATCTCGTTCCGGCGGGACGTCTTTCTGGAGCTCGGTGGGTTCGACGTCGAGATCGGCGGCCGAAAGGGCGACGTGAACATGCAGGGCGGCGAGACTGAGCTCGCCGTTCGCGTGCGCGAGGAGTACGGACAGGGCGTGTGGTACGTGCCGGAAGCGGAGGTGGAACACAAGGTGTTCGAGTACCGGACCGGGTTCTGGTGGTTGCTGGATCGGGCGTTCTGGCAGGGGTACTCGAAGCTCCTCTTCGAGAAACTGGTGTCGGGTGCCGGGGGCGACGAGGAGGCGTCGTATCTGGGGACGCTCGCTTCGGATGCCGTCCCTGCCAGGGTGAACGATCTCGTCGAGGCCCGCTCGCCGACGAGTGCCGGGAGGCTCGCCGCGATCTTCGTCTTTACCGGCGCTGTCGGGCTCGGCTACGTCTACGGGCTGTGTAAGTGGACGTTTACGCCGGGAGCCACCCCCGGTGGTGATCGGTCGTGATTCCCACGCGTGCGCCGCCATCGCTCCCCCGTTTCGCACTTTCCGTTATCGGTTCGATCATGCGGAGGACGGGGGAGCTTCGCGCGGCGGCACGGCGGCCAGTCCGTAACCATCGGGACGACCGGAGTCTGTTCCGGACCGGTCCACGCGCCACGGCAGCGACGGGGCGAACCGCGGGGGAGCCCATCATCGGCATTGAAGGGAGTCTCCGGAAAACTGGGGTGTGAGAGGATGAGAATACTGTGGCTCCGACCCTCGAAGGGGGACAACATCAGCGTTCGTCGTGAACGCATCGCCGAGGAACTCGAAGCTGCGGGGTACGAGATCGACATTCAGGACGCCAGCGGACTCGATGCCCTCCGGGCCGTTCGGCGGGCGATCACCGGCGAGTACGACGTCATCGCGGGCAACGTGAGGATCGGCCTCTACATAGGGTACCCGCTCTCCAAACTGCTCGGAAAGCCGTTTCTCGGCGACGTGAGCGACCCCATCTCCGACATCGACTACCTGTCCGGACCGCTGTTTCGGTTCTTCGAGTGGTACGAATGGCAGGTTCTGCGTCGAGCAGACGCGACCGTGTTCGTCTACGAATCCTCACACGAGGAGGCGATGGAACGCGGGATCGAGGAGGCAGCGCGGTTGCCGAACGCGGTGAACTACGAGTTCTTCGCGGAGCCGGACGAGGACGCCGTTCGGGAGTCCCGGCAGGTCCTCGAACGCGAGGGAGTCACGCTGGACGGGCCCGTCGCCATCTACATCGGCGTCTTCTCATCGAGATACGAGATCGAGGAGATACTCGCCACCGCTGACGCCGCTCCCGGGTGGGAGTTCCTCTTCGTCGGAGAGGGGGAACTCGAGGACCAAGTCCGCCGTGCCGCGGACACGCACGAGAACGTGTACTATCCCGGGGCGTTCGAGTACGAGTTGATGCCGGGGTTCCTCGCGCACGCCGACGTCGGCTTCTGTTTCAAGGACGGGGAACAGCCGTTGAAACTCAAGGAGTACGGGGCGGCCGGGCTCCCGATCATCGTCCGCCCCGGGAACCTCTCGAAGTGGTACGGGTCCGACGAACTGCTCTTCGTCGAGCCCGAACCGGACGCGATCGCGGACGCGCTCTCTCGCCTCGAGGACGACGAGGAGTTGCGGGAATCGTACGCAAACGCCGGCGAGTCGATCGCGCGGCGCTGGAGCTGGGCGGAGATCGCGGACGGGTACGACGAGCTATTCTCGGACATTTCTCGCAGGTACGGAGGTTCTCGTGCCCACGACGCGCCACATTAACTGCTGGGACGCACGAGACGCCAGTTGCCGTTACGACACCATTCCACCGCCGAAACCGGGTCAGCCACCGCCGGGTCCGGGTGCGGAGCGACGAACGTGGGCCGGTGCGAGGTCGAAAAGAATATTCGGTGACGGTTGGGACCTTGCCGTAATGAAGAACGTCCTTCTCGTCACCGTCGACTCCCTGCGGGCCGACCACGTCGGCTATCACGGGTACGACCGTGACACGACGCCGAACCTTGATCGACGGGCCGAGTCCGCCCACGTCTTCTCGAACGCGTTCTCCAACGGATGTAGTACACGCCGGTCGTTCCCCTCGATCCTGTCCTCGACGTACCCGCTCATGCACGGCGGATTCGAACGGATCACCGAGGACCGGACGTTGATCTCCGAAGCGCTTGCCGAACAAGGATACGAGACCGGCGGGTTCCAGTCGAACCCGTTCCTCCTGGCGGAGTTCGGGTACGGGCGTGGCTACGACCACTACTTCGGTTCGAACGCCGAGGCGTCCTCGACGTCGAAGCTCCGCCAGTTCGTGAAACAGTCGTTCGACGAGGATGGCGCCGCGTTCCAGCTTCTCAAGTCGGCGTTCGATTTCAGCGAACGGGCGCTGGGCTACAACCCCGGAGAATCGTCGGTCCCCGCCGACGTGAAGACCGACAAGGCGCTCGAATGGGTCAGTGACGTCAGCGAGCCCGCGTTCCTCTGGGTCCACTACATGGACGTTCATCACCCGTACCACCCGCCGGCGGAACATCAGCTCGAGTTCAGGGACTCGGTAGTCTCGAAGCGTGAGTCGGTGAAACTCCGCCGGAAAATGCTCGAGGCCCCCGACGAGATCACGGACGGGGAACTGCAGACGATCCTGGACATCTACGACGGGGAGGTCAGGTTCTTCGACGAGCAGATGGACAGGCTCATCCGGGAGACGAGGGCTTCCCTGTCGGGGGAGACGGTCGTCGCCATCACCTCCGACCACGGCGACGAGTTCAACGATCACCACGGGTTCGCACACTACGACACGTTCTACGACGAACTCCTTCACGTTCCGCTGGTGATCGACGCGGACGGAAGCGGTCGATACGACGAACTCGTGAGCTTGCTGGATCTCGCACCGACCCTCCTCGACTACGCCGGCGTGGACGTTCCCGAGACGTTCGTCGGTGACAGCCTGGTTTCGTTGGTGGAGCACGGCGACTGGAACAAGGACGCGGTGATCGCCGAATCGGGGACCCTCGCGGACGAGGAGTTCCGCTGTGCGTACCGAACCGACTCCTGGAAGTACATCCGGGGTGGGGACCACAAACGGGCGGACGCAAAGCCCGAGGAGGAGCTGTACGATCTCGTCGAGGACCCTGAAGAACGAGAAAACGTCGTCGAGGCGGTTCCGGGGCGGGCGAGCGAGTTCCGGGACGCCGTGCTGGCCCACAAGCGGACCCTGGAAGAAACTGACAGGTCGGTCGCGGAGGTGGCGATCGACGACGAAACCCAGCAGCGACTGGAGGATCTGGGGTACAAGTGAGCGCCCTCCGAGTTCCTCCACGCCGGCTCTCGAGGGCGGGAGCGAAGGGTTCATAGTCTTCTCGTCTGCACTCTCCGGTGCGTGAACTCCAGCAGCGAATCTCCACCTAACATCGTTCTGGTTACCCTGGACGCGTGCCGGTTCGACTACGCCCGCGAACACGCGTCCGAACTCCGCGAACTCGCGTCCGAGAACGTCTGGTTCGAACGGGCGATCGCGCCGAGTCCCTGGTCGTTGCCGTCCCACGCGTCCCTGTTCACCGGCCAGTATCCCCACGAGCACGGCTGTCATCGACTAGATGGAACGATCGACGCCAGGCTCGCCGTCGAGCTTTCAGAACGCGGATTCAGCACGTACGGAATCTCGGCGAACGGCTTCGCGAGCCAGCGCACGGGGTTCCATGAGGGTTTCGACGAGTTCTACTACACGGGTGGTCGGGAGTTGTACGCCGACGGGATGGACGTCTCCGGGTTCGCCCAACGACAGCTCGACTCCGCCGACAACTCCAGGGTTGACGTTCTGGTCGACACGCTCAAAGCGATCGCCGACCATCGACGCCCGTTCCGGAGCGCCGCGAACCTCCTCTCGGTCGGTATCGGCGAGGTCGCTACCGAGTTCGACGTCGTTCAGCGCATCCCCCATCCGATCGTTTCGCCCGATAGCGGGTACTGTTACTCGCCCGAACGAAACACTCGTCGGTTGCGGACCGTGCTGGATCGACACGGCGACTCCCCGTTCTTCGTGTTCATGAACTTCATGGACACCCACAGGCCGTACAAGCCCCGTCCGGAACTGCAGGAAAAACATCTCGGAAGACGACTCTCGTTCTCGGAGATTCGCCGGTTGAACGAACACGTCGCGTATCCCTGGGAATTCGCGGACGAACTACAGAACGGGTCGATCGACGAGGAGGACGTCGAAACAGTCCGCGGCCTGTACGCCGGCGAGGTCGAAACCGCCGACGAACAGTTGAAGCGGGTTCGAGACTCGCTCGATGAGGCGGGCGTTCTCGAAGACACGCTCGTCGTCGTGACGAGCGACCACGGCGAGAACCTCGGCGAGACTGACGAGCGGGGGTGGCGACGGATGGGACACGAGGCGTCCGTGAGCGACGCCGTTCTCCACGTCCCGCTGCTCCTTGCTCACCCTTCGCTCGAACAACGGACCGTCTCCGAGCCGGTGTCACTGAAGGATCTCTACCACCTGTTCCTGACGGGAACCTCGGAACTGATCGGGACGGGCGGCTCCGTGATCCCTGGCCTGTTGCCGTTCGAAGGGGTGACGGAGAGTCACTATCCAGCGACGGGTGGACAGAAGTTCTACGAACGGCACCCGGACGTCGCTGAGGAGACGATCGATCACCGGGTCGCGGAACACTCCGTGGTCACGTACGACGCCTCGTGGAAGGTGATCGCTGAATCGACCGGTGCACGCTGGGCCGGTACTGCCCGGGAGGAACGACCCTACGCCGATGCACCGGACCTGCTGACCGAGACCGCGGAGCAACACTTGTCCGAACTGCGGGACCGGGACGGGGACGGACCGATGTCCGAGGAAGACGTTTCCAGGCTCGAAGCGCTGGGGTATCTGTAGGTCGGGTTATGCGGAAGGTGGAACGAACTTCCCTTCCTCTTTCAGCCGTTCGTAATGCTCCATGTCCCTGTAAGAGAAAACTTCAGCAGGGTGGCCACCCGCGATTGCTCCCTTTGGAACGTCCTGAGTTACCACTGACCCCGCCTGGATGATCGCACCTTCCCCGATTTCCACTCCCGGAACCACGATGACGTTGACACCGAACCAGACGTTGTCTCCGATTTCCACGTCCTTCCGCACGTAGGAATGGTCATAGGGAACGGCATCGCTGTCATCGTAGTCGTGATTTCTGGTGACGATCTTACACCCTGGAGCTGACCGAAAGTTATCGCCGATTTTCAGGTAGCCGTCACCACGTACTTCCATTCCGTTGAACTTCACGTTGGTTCCGATCACCGAGTTCGGGGAGAGTCGGCTGGGGCCGTTCACGATAAAATCGTCCCCGACTTCCTGAGCTTGTTGAGTGAGTTTGAACGTGTAATATTCTCTCTCCAACCACGTTCGGATCGTGTAGAATACATCGTATGAGTCCGCAAGGAGCTTCGATATCATCTGAGTTTGGAGTTGGTGATATGGTTCGTTATCGGGGAGTTATAAGTGTTGTCGGCAGCATCTGAGGACAGTGCGGTAACGAACTCCCCAAAGGATCCGTCAAATGTACGATCAGGCTACAGGATCGTCAGAGCGAAATATGAGCATACGATCGTCCATCCGACGACAATGAGCGGACAGAGCTTCGGGAATCTCTATGAGGAGTTCATCCGTCTGGAAGACGAGAAGGAGCTTTTGGACAGGAAGATATGTGGCGTGTACTTTTGGGAACGAGTCCGGTTCAGAATCCATCAACGATTGGTCGAGAAACTCCACCCCAACGAGGGAGGCGGTGACTCGGGTGATGGAATCGACGAGTACCTCTCGGGTGCCGGTCTTCTCCTCAGGAACGCATTGTTCAGAAACCCGTACCTCGGGGCCGATACGGAATTAGTCTTCTACGGGACTGGACGTCGAAAGCAGCTGGACGATGGGCTCTGGTGGGACATCTATCTGGACCCCATCATTGAACGCGTTGATAAGAGCTACGAGTGCCTGGAACGCCCCTATCAAATATCTCACCGAAAACCAGCCAAGACCGAGAACCTCCGATACACGGATCTCATAGAGTACACTGGAACACTGTGTGAGAAACTAGGGGTCGGTACGGTGTTGCTATCTCGTGAGGACTCCACCTTCCTGGCAGACATCGCAGCAGAGATTGACTCCCGATTTGGCGTCGAAATCCCGCTGACGAATCTAGTGAGACGCGACTTGTCTCGACGACGTGTGCGTCTCCCAATGTTCCGCCAACTGCTTGGCCGCCTTTCGCCAGAAATCGCATTTCTCGTAACCAGCTACAATGGGCGGGAAACGTTCGTCGAAGCTTGTCACCTTGAGGATATCCCCGTCGTCGAACTGCAGCACGGCGTGATAACAAAGTACCACCTCGGGTACTCTTACCCTGGAGGGACGAAGCGCGTCTTCCCCGACTACTTTTTCGCCTTCGGTGATTTCTGGAGGGAGACGGTCGACTTTCCGTTGCCGGACGGACGCATTCACTCGGTTGGATACCCCTTCCTCGAACAGAGGGCCAAGGAGTATGCCGACGAACGTGAAACGGAACAGGTCGTCTTCATCTCCCAATCGGTGATCGCGGAGGAGCTCTCGCGATTTGCAGTTGCCTTGGCCGACCGGGACGACCATCACCAGCACATCGTCTATAAACTCCACCCGAAGGAGTATGACACGTGGACCAAGGAGTACCCCTGGCTTCAAACCGCGGACGTAGAGGTAGTGAGTGACGAAGTTCCGCTCTATCAACTCCTCTCCGAATCGTCCGCCCAAATCGGTGTGTACTCCACGGCTCTGTTCGAAGGTCTCTATTTCGATCTGGACACGTACGTACTGGACCTGCCGGGGCACGAATATCTGGGTCCACTTCTGGAACTTGGCTGTGCAAAACTGATCTCGGACCCAGCAGACTACGCTACCAGGCAGGAGACGAATGTCAACTCCTTTGAGACCGATTACTTCTTTGCGAGCAAATCTCCTGGAGACTTCGTTAAGTCTATCAACGATCTCGGGGAAGCGCGAGAGGACGGTTATAAGACGTAGGTGGTGTGAGTTTTCGTTACCCACAATGAACGTCGTTGCCGTTATACAGGCCCGAATGGGCTCCTCACGACTCCCCGGAAAGGTCATGATCTCGCTGAATTGTCTTCCGATCATTCAGCACGTGATTCGGCGGACCAGTGCAAGCGATGTCGACGATGTCGTCGTCGCGACGTCAAACAATAGTCGTGACGACATCGTGGCACGCCACGCACGTAGAGAAGAGGTGAAAGTGTATCGGGGAGAGGAAACGGACGTTCTTGGCCGTGTTTTCGAGTCAGCGACGGTGAACGAAGCGGATCTGATCGTGCGGATAACGGCGGATAACCCACTACTATCGCCCGAAGTGCTCGATGTCGCCATCCAATTGGCACGCGAGGACCAAGTGGACTATGTTTCGAACAAGATCGAACGAACGTTTCCTGCGGGTCTGGACGTGGAGGTGTTCACGTACGAGAGTTTCAAACGTGTCAACAAGGAAGCTAAAACTCCACACGAGCGGGAGCACGTCACGCCATACTACCGGTCCTCCGATTCGTTCACAACATCGAACGTGTCCTCCGATCAGGTGTTTGACGAGAGATATATGCAAAATAGGACTGATCTCCGTTTCACTCTTGATACTCCCGATGACTTCCAACTGTTCGAAGAAGTGTATGCCAACGTCGACTACGACGGTCTCTTGGACATCACGGATGCAGTTACATACGTAGATAATACTGAGTTAGGTGAGCACAATATGGATTAGGAGTCCTCACCGGATCCGTCGAGTTCGGTATTCGAGAACGTGGTCATCTCGCCGGACATTATAATATTCTCACATGTACGATAATCGAACACGGAGTCGATGTGAACCGAGACGCTTTCTTGCATGAGGACGTGTCCCACGTGTCGGCCGATCAGGTCGTCTTGGTTGAGGACAACGTTCGGTGTCGTAACGTAGATGGCACCGTTTTCATGGTAAGTTGTCTCCCGCTCCCGCCGGAGGAGGCGTTCCTCGAACAGAGGCTCCAATCCGTACTTTCCGGGTCGCCAGAGGAACTCGTTATTCTCGTAAACACTGATAACTGAATCCACTGAAAACATAACCTTAGTGTCAACTGCTTCGTCGATGTGGTCTGTGGACCGAAGTGGAGAAACGTACGGAAGAACGACAATAACGTCGGGATCATATCCTTCCTCACGTCGTAGTCTCTCGAGAAGTGAAGCGGTGACTTCTGAGAGCTGTGTAGTTGGTGAGCTTAGCTCAGAGTCACGAAGGAATGGAACCTCTGAACCTATTGCTTTCGCTACGCTTGCTATCTCCTCGTCCTCGGTGGAGACGATCAAGCGATCTATGTGGTTCGAACTCTGTGCTTCCTTTATGGTATACTCGATCAATCGCCGTCCAGCCAATTCTTTCAGGGCGAGCGAATCTGTCCCTCCGTCAGGTAAATCGACTCGTTTCTCCCTTCTTGCTGGAATCATCGCTAACACTTCGATGTCACCATAGTCGACGTTTTCCTCGACGAAATCACGCTTGACGTTCCGACGAGCGTTCATCCGTTCGGCGAAATTTGTCGACATACTCTCGCCGTGTTGGCGATAGTACATGAGTGGCAAGTTGACGTTACGGACTTCAAACTCTGTTACGAATTTAATCCAAAAATCGTAATCCTCTTGATAACTGAGTGATTCATTGTATCCTCCGAGTTTCTCCCAGGATTCGCGGCGATACATCGCACCTGCTGCCAGCGGTGATCTGTCGAGCAGTTTCACTTCGTCACCAACTTTAGGAAGTCTTACGTGATCGATGAGATCGCCGGTTTCGTCGACCGTGTAGTAATCAGGGTAGACCAGATCGACGTCGGGGTTGGCATCGAGGTACGATGCCTCAACAGTCAGTACGTTTTCGTCGAAGTAATCGTCTGCGTCGAGCCGGATAATGTAGTCTCCATCCGCAGCCTCGATACCTCGATTACAGGCAGTCGGGAGGCCCTCCCCACCTAATGTAACTACCTTGATCTTCTCGGGGTATTCAAAAGTGTATTCTCGGAGTATCTGTGGTGTCTCGTCCGTAGAACCGTCATCAACGACTACTAATTCGAATTCGTCGTATGTTTGGTTTATGACGCTATCTATCGACTCTTCCAGATATTCTGCATAGTTGTGTGCAGTGATGATGACGCTGACCTTTGTACCTGTCATTGAGTATTTATATCGTGCTTTTGTTCTGGAACTGTGTTCCGTCCGTTCTAACCGAGTTAGCCCCCGAAATCGGACTCTTGGAGGATCTGATTGGCGTTGATGTTCCTCGTCGCGGAAGTACCGATGACCTCATCCAGACGCATCGGTGAGACGCCGTCGGAAGGGCGCAACGCTGTCAAGTCCTCCTCAGTGATCGTTTTTCCTTCTTTAATTGATTTTTTCGTCGCCAGGCTCCGACGCATATCGTTACGTATCTCCTTTTCCGGGAGATATACCTCATTATCGCGTGCCCGACCGCTCATCCTGGCAACGCGCCGACTTTCGTCCACCAGTTCCTCCATCTGTTCAGGTGTTGCCGATAGGCGGTGGTCACCTACCTTCTTGGATTTATCCAGTGTGAAATGTTTCTCAACGACTTGCGCCCCCCTAGCTACGGCAGCGATCGGGGCAAGTATCCCCACCGTATGATCGGAATATCCGGTCGGTGTGTCGAACTCATTCTGGAGGGCTTCAACCATCATGAGGTTCGCGTCCTCATCGGATGTCGGGTACGACCCCATACAGTGGAGGAGGACGACGCTGGCGTCGGAAAGGAGGGTCATCGTTCGCCGAATCTCTTCGAAGGTCGAAAATCCGGTAGAGAGCACGATCGGCTTCCCAGTTTCTTGTACCTTTCGTAGGAGCGGAAGATTTGTGAGGTCACCCGATGCGATTTTAATAAACGGCATATCGTCTATCGCAAATTCGAGCATTTCGGCATCGAAGACGCTAGCGGAAAAATCGACCCCGAGGGAGTAACAGTGATCGATAACGTCCCGCCATTCCGACCGCGTCAACTCCAGTTCTTTGAACCGTTCGTACTGCGACTCGTACTCGTCACCGGCAAGTGGAAGCGGAGGTTCATCCTTCGTTATCAAGTTCTCTGCCTGATAGAGCTGAAACTTGACCGAATCGACACCGGCCTCCGCAGCGGCAGTTGCATAGTCTTTCGCCTTGTCTACGCTGCCGCCGTGGTTTCCGCCGACCTCCGCTATTATGTAGGGTTCGTTCCCGTTGAGAAATTCAATTTGGCCAACCATGTCTATGCAAAGGCCCGTGCTCGTTAGGATTTAATCCTTTCTCAGTATTGGGCCTGCGTCATGGTTCAAGGTCAGTACATTACAGATTCACTGCCAATCGTTCCCGAAGTCAATCGATGGTATATATCCCGATGCTCCACTCGTAGCTATCGGCTTTGAGCCCGTCGACGGCAACTCTGGGCTCATCAGACATCCACGGGTAAACTGGATTCACCGTGTGCATGAACCGTCGGTTCCACTCGTTCGTTTTCAAGCCTTCAAAAACGGTCGAGTCGGAGAACCGGTGCTGCTCGAACGTGTCCTCAGTTAGCGCTGTAATCCGGTAGTGGTAGACCTCTCGATTGATGTGGGATCTGTAAAATAGATCGACGGAATCGCCGTTGTAAATCGGTCGCCCCGAAGGAACCATCTCGGCACCACCGATTGAACAGTTTGCTATCTCCTTTGGGTCGTTTTCGAATATTGGACTGGCCGGATGGGTGTTCCATTCGTCCGCAAAAAGGGAATCGGAATGCTTCAGTTCGACGTCCCATGTGTCTGTATCTTGGTATATAAGGAACCATCTGTCGTCGTGGAAGATCGGTGTGGGATCCTGTCGCACACGTTCTTGAATTGGTACGGCTCTCAGTCGCCATTCAATGGGAAAATCGACTGCTTCGTAGACGCGAAACTGACCATTGACGTTGGCTCCTGGGGACGGAACCATCATCCACTGCCCATCCAACTTAAAGACATATGGGTAGGTGTGCTGAGCAAACTCGGGTTCAATAACGACTTGATTGTAAGTGTACTCGAGTCCGTCTTCGCTGAAGGCGTGACCGATAAAGACGTTTCCACCAATTGATTTTATTTCGAAAAAGAGATTGTACACGCCACTTTCATAAACAATGAATGGATCGGCGACGAACCGAGTGAGGACGTCGTCAACGTCATCCTTGGTCAACACTGGATTCGGAGCGTCAGGGTGTGGCTTCAAATTAGCTCCTTTCCGGAATACTCCTTCCTCGGATTCTAACGGTTTCAGTCCAATGCTAGACTCGGTGCGAAGTGATCTGTACTCTTCCATACTATCGCTCTCGTGTAGAGCTCGATAGAGTTGAGATACTTTCTCCCGGCTCCCTTCGAATGTTCGCTTGATCAGATCGGATTTCGCCAGCTGGCTACGGATGTCTAACATTTCTGAGCACTGGAATGATGCCGGATCGCACTTCGCTGTTGTACTCTCCCGATGTGACTCTCCGTGGTCGTCTCGATGGTCGATTTAGTTCTTCTCATGGGTCTTCTCTGGCTGGTCTCTCTTGTTTCACTACGATCGTCTTGTTGATCACAATCAATCCGCGAGATATCCCATGCTCTTCAAGTGTTCTTCGACACCACTCGCCCCGATTCGTTCCTCTCGAATCGGCTCACCGCCCTCGATGTCCCGGCGATTCTGTGAGTCCATTTCGAACCATGGGACACGCCGTAACACGTCGCTGTGGACCCCTTCCCAGTGAGAGTAGTCCTTCAGATAGAGCGGGGGGAGGCGTTCTCCGAACATGTCTCCATGGTCACTCGTTAGTGTTGTTTTCCCACCCAATTCGTTGATGACGCGCTTCGAGTGTCGAGTGACTTCCTTCAAGTTTTCAGTATACACTTCAAGCATCTGCTGTCGAGTGATGTATCCTTTCCTGAGCGCACGCCTGAGGTGGGGGACTTCATCGGTTATGGTCGTAGTTGTGTTCGCACTCGTCAGGCCAAGTTCAGTACAGAGGACGCCGTTCCTCGTCAATAATTTCTCCCGAAGTTCCTCCGCAATCGGTCCAACGTACGGGTTGTTCGGTTGCATGAAGTGGATGATGTACCGCTTGTTCGGGTACTCCTCAAACGTCTCAAGTGTTAGTTTGGCAACGTCCTCGGGAAGTCTCGCCTCGCCACCCTGTTCGCTCTCCGTGTATGTTGTCCTCGTGAGAAAGAACGTGTCATCACTGAGTTGTTCCGACCACGGGTTGGACGTGATGTAAATCGTATCGTGGAGTTGTCGATCAGCGAACGTTGCCTGCATGAACTCGTTGCTATGAGCCCCTTGCGAATAGATGGGAGAAAGATCTCCCGAGAACGTATGATGGTCCTCGAAAACCTCGTAGCGGCACCCGTCAAGAATTATCAGGTTGTCCCAGTCCGCGCTCAACACGTCGAAACCGTTCTGTTGTCGGTTTCGAAACAACGTGGAGTTGAGTTTTCGATTGATTCGGCGAAACTCGTTTTGGAGCAGACTTGGGTCCTGCAGCACACGAGACAGATTGGAGAGTGTGTAATGACGGGCCATTGAACTGCAGCAGTCCGCCCATATGCTTAAAAATACGGTTAGCTCTTCCGGACCTAGTACATCCCACCGGCCAGCGCCACGACTAAGACTGAAAAGAACGAACGAGTATAACTTCAAAATCACATGCAGAATCATCCTTATAGTTCTCGATGGCCTGGTTCTCAATCCTGATTTCCGGGGGCGGGATTTTATCAATCTTCGATTGTCCGTTCGACCCATGGACACCGAACTCTCATTAACAAGGGAAGCTCGTCGGATCCGCCGCGATAAAGGGTTCTCTCGGCTCGTCGTTCGTGCTTTGATCTTCCTTCTCAAAGAGCTTCAACTCGTTTATTACAAATTCGCTGACTGGTATGCTGGGCGGATGGTTTCATCGCCCTTGGCGATCGGATATACCGCGCTGTATAACGTCTCGCCCGTCATCGAGAATACTCCCGCGTTCAGTTTCTGGTACGAACTTGATTCGCCCCACATTCATCACCGAGTGCTTGGCGAGTACGAAACGGAGGTAGTTGAAGAACTGATCGCGAATCTGGACGAGCAAGACGACTTCTGGGAAGTCGGTGCAGGGTGGGGTTATCATTCTCTTTTACTGAGCGAATCGATAAACAGAGCGGTTGCGTTCGACCCGGATGAGTCGCGGACAGAGCTTCTTCGCAGGTCGATTGACCGGAACGACTTCGACAACATTTCGATCGTCGAGGAATCGGTCCTGTCCCTCGACGACTACGTCGACCAGTTCGGTACTCCGAACGTAGTCCTGATGGATATCGATGGCTGGGAGTATGAAGTGCTGCCGTCCTCGGAGGAATTGCTGAACACTGACTGCACGTGGATCATAGAGCTTCACCACGACGTGGACGTGCAGGCGGCAGAAGGTCGCTCCCCCGAAGAAATCGAAGATCTATTTCAGGACTATGGATATAATGTGACACGGATCCGAGAACATTACCAGCAGAGCTGGCCAGGACGGAAGCTCGATGAACTCAACACGCACCACATCGTCGCCAGCAGATGAGCGAGATGGGTGAACGACTCGAATGATTCCAAGGGATTGATACTTTCGGTCGGTTGCCCCGATCGCGGGCTGGATTCTGGCTCGGTCCCCGTGTAGACAGAAAAGGATATGTGTTCGCCGGGCGCCCGCTAAACCGTGCGACTCGGTCAAAAGTCTGCGATATTCTTCGCCTCGAAGATCGGTTCCTCAGTACTGGGGTTCTTTGCGACGGTCTATTTCGCACGTGAACTCGGATCAGCAATACTCGGTGACTACTTTCTCGTGCTTGCCGTCGTCGGTTGGTTGACCATCGTCGCAAAGGCAGGGATCACCAAGTCCATCACGAAACGTGTGAGCGAAGGCGTCGATAAGAGTCAACACATCGTCGCCGGAGCGGTTTTGATCCTCGCTCTTACCTCGGCGACGTCGACTGGAATCTTCCTGTTTCGCGGTCAGATCAACCAATATCTGGGGGCACCGCTGTATTGGGTGGTGATCTTACTGCTTTTTGGGCGGATCGGTTTCTCCGTGGTGATGGCCGTGTTCCGAGGCGACCACCTCGTTCACATAGAAGCTGCGCTTGGAATCTCTCAGAGCGTATCTCGTATCACACTTCAGGTTGCAGGTGTAGCCGCTGGTCTTTCGATCTTTGCGTTACTCGGCGGCGAAATTGTGAGTTTTATTTCGGTCGGGTTGGCCGCGATCATCCTCCTCCCCACTCTTTTCGGCCGTTCATTGGGTATGACAGTGCCGGATAGGAGCCATTTTTCTAGTATCACTAACTTTGCGAAGTATTCCTGGTTGGAGCGGGCGAAGGGCGGAACATATAGCTTAATGGACAAATTAGTGCTTGGGTTTTTCGTCTCATCCAGTCTGATCGGGATATATTCGATCTGCTGGAATATCGCGACGGTCATGGGGATCTTTTCGAAATCGTTGAGCAGTACGTTCTTCCCCGAAATGAGCAGGCTATCGGGTGAAGCCGGCCGGCCGAGGATCGTCAACTACCTCGATGACACCCTCGCTTTTTCCGGACTGTTCGTGATCCCCGGTTTCGTCGGATCGGTAGTCGTTGGTGAAGGGGTTCTGAACCTGTATGGCAGCGAATTCAGGCAAGGGTACGCCATTTTGGTGTTGCTGGTCGCATCCATTCTCGTTCACAGTTACTACCGACAGGTAGTTAGCACGATTGATGCCCTCGACAGACCGGACCTTTCCTTCCAGGCGAACATCCTCTTCGTCGGGTCGAACATCGTGTTGAACTTCCTCTTAGTCTTCTACTTTGGATGGCTTGGTGCTGCTGTAGCAACCCTCGTCTCGGTGGTTTGTGGGTTCGTTTTCGCCTACTTCCTCCTCGGGAGGATTCTCACCTTCACTATTCCCTGGAAAGAGATTCGGAAGCAAGTGGTCGCCGCAATCATCATGGGATTGCTGGTAAAGGCCGTACTGTACTCCTCTAAGACTATCGGAGCAAGTCCGTTCGAGGTCAGGATCGTCATCCCGGCGGTGACCTTCGGTGCTACGGTATATTTCGGTCTCCTCTTCTTGATCTCGGGAAGGTTCAGGTTGAAGGTAACCGAGAACATTCCGGTTCAGTAGACCGATCTGGATCACAGGGTGCAGTAGAACTCGTTCATCGAGGCCCCATGATCGCATCTTTACCCTTTGGATGCCTCTGCATTCATAGTGACACACCGGAGGGATTCGGTAACTCTCTCCTGAGTAAACTTGCTCAGGATCACTGATGAGCGATACGTAGGCTTTAGTATCCATCATCGAGTTGCGTATCTATGAAAGCGGTTGTCCTCGCAGCTGGGCAGGGAACAAGACTGCGACCACTTACCGACGATAAACCGAAAGGGATGGTCGAAGTGGCAGGCGCACCGATTCTCACCCGGTGTTTCGACGAACTAATCGAACTCGGTGCGACCGAACTCATCGTCGTCGTCGGCTACAAAAAGCAAGACATCATCGAACATTACGGTGACGAGTACGAAGGCGTCCCCATCACCTATGCACACCAACGTGAACAAAAGGGGCTAGCCCATGCACTACTCACCGTTGAAGACCACATTGACGACGACTTCATGCTCATCCTGGGGGACAACATCTTTGCGGCGAACCTCGAGGACGTAGTTCAGCGTCAGCAAGAAGATCGTGCGGACGCTGCGTTCCTCGTGGAGGAAGTCCCCTGGGATGAGGCATCGAGATACGGCGTTTGTGATACGAACGACTACGGGGAAATCGTCGACGTCATCGAGAAACCGGGGGATCCCCCGTCGAATCTAGTAATGACCGGATTCTACACGTTCACACCGGCTATCTTCCATGCGTGTCATCTGGTTCAGCCGTCCAATCGAAACGAGTACGAAATATCGGACGCGGTTGGACTGCTGATCGAAAGTGGTCGGACCATCGACGCCATCCCGATCGACGGATGGCGAATGGACATCGGCTTCCCCGAGGATCGGGACCGTGCGGAGGAGCGACTCGCGGGGACGGCTCAACCAGCGGACTCCGAGTGACGACCAGAACCGACAAATTCGACGCTGAACATGGTTATCTCATGCCCTCGCTCACAGTAACCGTAGAACTCGCCTTCGAGAGTGGCCGCCTCCCGGGGACGGTGTACGAATGAACGTCTCAGTCGTGGGTAGCGGCTACGTCGGCACGACGCTCGCGGCCTGTCTCGCGGCGGTCGGCCACGACGTGGTGAACGTCGACATCGACGAAGACGTCGTCGCCGCCATCAACGCGGGCGAATCCCCCATACACGAGGAGGGTCTCCCGGAACTCGTCGCCGAACACGCCGGTGACAACCTGCGGGCGACGACATCCTACGACGCCGTCCCGGAGACGGACGTGACGTTCATCACCGTTCAGACACCGTCCCGGGAAGACGGAAGCCTCGACTACTCGTACGTGGAGGCCGCCGCTGAGATGACGGGCGAGGCACTCGGAGGCAAAACGGACGCACACGTCGTCGCGGTCAAGAGCACCGTGTTGCCCGGTACGATCGAGGACGTCGTCGTCCCGGCGGTACGCGGGGCCGCCGAACGAACCGGGACGGAGGAGATCGGATTCGTCGCCAACCCGGAGTTCCTGAGCGAAGGGACCGCTGTCTCGGACTTCTGGAACGCGGACAAGATCGTCGTCGGCACGAGCGAGCCGTCAGCGGCAGCAACCGTGCGCGATCTCTACCACGCGGACGAGCGACTCGCGGACGTCCCGGTCGTGGAGACGGACGTCCGGACCGGCGAGATGATCAAGTACGCGAACAACGCGTTCCTCGCCGCGAAGGTGTCGCTCGTGAACGAACTGGGGAACGTCTGCAAACGGGCCGACATCGACTCCTACGAGGTTGCGGACGCACTCGGCCTCGACGACCGTATCTGTGCGGCGTTCATGCGATCCGGACTTGGCTGGGGCGGCTCTTGCTTCCCGAAAGACGTCGACGCACTGCGAGCGTTCGCCCGCCAGCAAGAGTACCCCCCCGAACTCCTCGACGCCGCCGTCGACGTGAACGACCGCCAGCCCGAACGGATGGTCGGACTTCTCCGCGAACACGTCGATCCCGACGGCGCTCGCGTCGCCGTCCTGGGGCTCGCGTTCAAACCCGGAACCGACGACGTTCGAAACTCCCGCGCGCTCGACGTGATCGAACAGCTCGACGATGCAGGTGCCGACGTCGTCGCCTACGATCCCGTGGCGGCCGAGAACGCACGAACCGCACTGGAGGTCGACATCGAGTATGCTGACTCGGTGTCCGGGGCCCTGTCAGGGGCTGACGCGGCACTGCTCACGACCGAATGGCCGGAGTTCGACGGTCTCTCGTTCGACGGAATGGACCGCTCGGTGGTTATCGACGGTCGCCGTGTCGACGTCGATACCGGGGCACTGGACGTGTACGAGGGACTCTGCTGGTAGCAGGGTCTTCCGAATGGATAGACACAGGGATCGGAACTACTGTCAATCTCCAAGTCGAAGTTCCTTCGAGGATGGAGCGCCCAGATCCCGGATGAACTGTGTGAAGGGTGTGACGCACCGTTTCAAGCGCGTTATATCAGTACTCCGGGCCAAGATCCGTCCAAATCCAAAACCGGTCTGACTAGCACAGAGGGGACGAGACGACATCTGCTGGTCGGAGAATCAGTGACAGGCTATCCAAGTTTGTCCTTAGTTCCGCAAGGATCGCGGTTCGCCACGGGTTCGGGACAATCAGGCGCGCTCGAATCCTGAACATCGACTCACCTTCCAGAAGCAACGCGGGAGTGGATCGGTTTCCATCGTATGCCAGTTCAGGGTATAGACCCTCCTCACTTCATCCCTGGACTGACGAGGGGAACCGCACGCAGGGAACCGATTTTGGAACTTCGAATGCGAAATGGGACAGGTCCCCGCGAGTCAGAACGAACCTCAAGTGGTGAAAGATGGCCCGAGACGCGTTCGTTCGGGCGATACATGGTTTCCATTCAAGCTGTCGACGTCCATCTTCCAGTTCCGAAGTTCGTTCCCAAAGTGGCACACGGCTATCCTTGCGGACGAGAACAGTGATTTTGGAAGCCAAGTGAGTCCCTGAAACCGCTTGAGAAGACCTCCAGCCGGTTTGGATGGCCTCGTACCGAGTTTGGAACTGTGACTGTCTGTGTAGCGGAGGTTCGAGAAGTTCGATGACACCCACTCCCCAGATAGACAAACTCGAAGCAGCGAGTCGTGTTCGGAGTTTGACCGGAACTGTTCAAACCAAATAATCGAGAATCTGACCTCCTGGACGAACTCATTCGACGGTGACGCTCTTGGCGAGGTTGCGCGGGCGGTCGATGCTGCGGCCGAGGCGGTTCGCCATGTGATGTCGGCGCCGTTCACGGTCGAGACGACGCTGCTCGACTCCTACTGCTGGGGCCGAGGACTTCGCGCTGAGCGACCTGTTCGGCTGTCCCTCCACGCTGATGGAGACCGACCTCACCGTCCCAATCGTCTCGCCTGACGAGGCCGCAGAGACGACTCAAGCGGCCGCCGCGGCAGGGTTCGAGCACCAGAAGGTAAAAGGCCGGGAGCGACGTGGACCGTGTCGTCGCCGTCGTCGAGATCACCTTGGACGCCGTGGTCAAGGTCGACGCCAACAGAAGTGGACGGTACACGAGCCGATCCAGTTCGCACGTGCGGTCCGGAAGCGCGGCGTCTACCTGGTGCTGCTCGAACAGCCCGTGCGTGCCGACGACCTCGCCGGCCTAGCGCGAGTCTGTGACGAGGTGACGGTCCCGGTGGCTGTCGACGAGGCGGTGTTGACCCCGGCTGACGCGCTGGCGGTCGTGCAGGTGTACATGGCCGACGTTCCCAATATGAAGCTCAGCAAGTCCGGGCCGCTCGCCGCCGTGGAGATCGCCGCCATCGCCGAGGCGGCCAACCTGGAACTGATGGTCAAATGCATGCTGGAGTCCGCGCTGGGCATCCACGCCAGCGCGCACGTCGTCGCCGGCACCGGCGCGTTCTCGTACGTCGACTCGACGGCAACTTGCTGCTCGCAGAGGACGCCGTCCAGGTTGAATACGGCTCGACCGTCGCCCTCGAGCGACCGGGTCACGGGACCGTCCCGTGCAGCTAGCCGCCGGCGTCGAACAGAACGTGATCGGTCGTCAGTGTAGTTTCCCCGGCGAACCAGGCGTCCCACGTGGCGCGGTCCCGAACCGTTTATCCCCCACCCATATAACCAACCCTGTAATGAACAGGGACGCCGTCTGCGTACTCCTTCCGACCTACGACGAGTCCGAGACGGTCGCGGACGTCGTCACCGACTTTCGAGACCACGGCTTCTCGAACGTCCTCGTCATCGACGGCAACTCCACCGACGACACGCGGGAACTCGCCGAAGCCGCCGGTGCGCGCGTCGTCACCCAGACGGGAACCGGCAAGGGCCAGGCCATCCGCGAGGCCGTCCGTGACCACATCGAGACCGAGTACGTGCTGATGGCCGACGCGGACGGGACCTACCGCGCGGAAGACGCCGAGGCCATGCTCGAACCGCTGTTCGACGGCGGGGCCGAGCACGTCGTCGGCGATCGGTTCGCCGACATGCGCGAGGGGGCGATGACGGGGTTCAACAGGGTCGGAAACCGCGCCTTCAACTGGCTGTTCGATCTCATCCACCGCGAGGACTTCGGCGACATCCTCTCGGGCTATCGAGCCTTCTCGCGGGACTCCTTCCGGCGGCTCACCCTCTCGGCCGACGGGTTCGGCATCGAGACCGAGCTCTCGGTCGAGTGTGCTCGCCACGGCGTCCCCACGGCGGTCGTCCCGGTGACGTACCTCCCGCGTCCCGACGGGTCGAACACGAACCTCCATCCGGTGAAGGACGGGGGCATCATCCTCATGGCGATCTACCGGCAGGCGAAGACGTCCAACCCGCTCTTTTACTTCGGGAGCGCGGGCGGCCTCTCGGGACTGGTCGGCGTGATGATCGCCGCCTACGTCGCGTACGAGTGGTTCATCAGGGGGATCTCCCACAACGTACTCGCCGTCGTCGCGGGCGTCGCGCTCATCCTCGGCGTCCAGCTGCTCATCTTCGGCGTGCTCTCGGATCTCATCGTCACGCTCCACGCGGAGACGCTCGACCGGATCGAGCGGGACGAGTAGGGAGCTGAGCCCGACGGGACCAGTTACACCGGGAGAAGGGATCGGATCCGGTTGAACAGCGTGTCGGCCCGCCCCTGGCGGCGCGCTTCGAAGGCGGGATACAGCGCGTCGAGCAGTTCCGTCTCGGTCTCGAAGCTGTCCGTCTCGGCGTCGTGGAGTACGTCACGCAGGTCGAGCGTGTGACCGGCGGCGTCGTAGGGAACCTCGGTCTCCCCGAGCGCCGCGAGGATCTCGTCGGTCGTCGCCGGGAACGCCACCCCCGCGTCGTCGAGCCGGGCGTTCAGCGCCGCGATGCCGAACTCGACGGACTCGCGCTCCCCGGAGTCCCCTCGTGGCGGTCTGATGGCCATGAGAGGTTCGTTACTCCCCCGGCTCCTAAAACACGGGGGAGCACACGAGGCCGGGCGGTGGGAGCTGGCTCGACGTGGGATTCGACCCGCGGAGGCGTCGCGTTTATCCCCGTGTCGGCCACATCGGGAACCGTGACCGAGTACACCACCGTCTCCATCCCCAAGGACCTCGCCGAACGGGTCGAAGAGACCATCGAGGGGACGAGCTTCTCCTCGACGAGCGACCTCGTCAGGTTCCTCCTGCGCAGCATCGTCATCCAGCACCAGAAACAGGGCGAACTGACGGAGGCGGAGTTCGGCGAGATCACCGACCAGTTGCGCGACCTGGGCTATCTGGAGTAGCAGGCTCGGGAGTCACCGGGCACGGGGGAGGATTCGGGACGATAGCGCCCGATCGCCCGCCTCCCCGATCACTCGTCGGTCCGAGCTTCCCCGATGTGTTCTTCCGGCGGCTCGGCGTCGAGGACCTGCAGGTCCAGTTCGCGTCCCCGCCGGTCGTACGCCGACACGTCCGACTCCCCGAACGGCGGCACCGCGACGAGCACGACGCCGGCGAGGTCGTCCGTCTGTCGCAACGTCGAGTCGCCGTCGGGGTGCGAGAGGAACCGTGCCCGACCGGCCGGGGTCCCGATGTCCATCCCGAAGACGGCCCTGACCGACCCGCCGGCCTCGGGAAAGTAAAAGTGCGTGAGCACGGGCGAGTCCGGGTCGATGCCGGCCGTTTCTCCGGCGAGTTCGCCGGCCGGCGTCGTATCGAGCAGCACGTTCACCCCACCCGGTTCGGCCTCGCTGGCGCGTTCGAGCAACACCGTGACGAGGCCGCGCGTGAGCAGTACCACGGGTATTACGTGGGGTTCACCGACCAAAAACCCGCGGACGAGCCGGCGAAACGCTCCCTCGCCGCGGCGGGAAGCAGTTCGAGCGGGCGCGACTCGGCGTGTAGCGAGACGACAGTTCGCGGGGACTCAGCGTATCAGCGACGCGATGGTCCCCAGGTACAGCCGTGGGGCGTTCCCCCGCGACCGACGGAGCGCCGTCTCCAGGGCCTCGCTCGCCCGCTCGTGGACGCCCGCACCGTGCCCGACGAGGACGCGCTCGGGCGACCGTCCCCCGAGTGCACGGCGTGGGGGGATGAGACGCAACATCGGGTGTACGCCGAGCCGTTCGTCGTTCGCCAGGAAGTAGGATCCCGTCCCCAGGGCCTCGGGAACGTACAGGGTCCCGCGATCCTCGTCGGCGAGCGCGACCTCCTGCCACGGCGGGATCGACGAGTCACGGACGCGGATCGCCGTCAGCCCGCCCAGTTCGCTCCCGAACCGCTCGACCGGCGCGTCGAGTTCCGACGCGACGCCGGTCATCCAGTCGGGGACGTGGACCGGGACGTCGTGGCGTCGCGCGACGGCGGCCGCGTCACGCCCGTGCCGGTCGAGACAGACGACCGTGCCGGCGACGTCGCCCTCGAGGTCCGCGAGCAGTTCGTCGACGCCGGGCGCGTCCACCGGGTCGAGCACCCAGATTTCCCCGTCGACCGACAGCGCGTGGCTCGCTCGTCGCATGCTTTCGGCCGGGTACGCGAGC
This sequence comes from Halobaculum sp. XH14, assembly GCF_032116555.1. Lineage (NCBI taxonomy): Archaea > Methanobacteriati > Methanobacteriota > Halobacteria > Halobacteriales > Haloferacaceae > Halorarum > Halorarum halobium. The sequence goes on along the minus strand of NZ_CP134949.1, from coordinate 2,143,157 downwards.
CAGCCGACGCCGCCGTCGAACTCGTCGATCTCCTGCAGGTCGGTCCCGTCGGACCCTTTCATCGACATGCTCGGACCGAGGAACGCCGCGGGCTTAAGTGCCGGCGACGCGCAGCCTCGGACGTGACACGGACCCCCGCGCTCGCCCATCTCGCCCTGGAGGTGGAGGACCTCGACCGGGCCGCCGGCTTCTACGCCGACCGGCTCGGCCTCGTCCCCGGACGGCGGAGCGAAACGGAGCTCGCGTTCGACGTGGGCGGCACCGAACTCGTGTGTCGTCGCCCGGAATCGGTCCCGCGCGGCGGGCTCCACGTCCACTTCGCGTTCGAGACGACCGGCGGGGAGTACGATGCCTGGCGGGCTCGCTTCCCCGACGCCGAGGAAGTGGCGTTCGACTCGTTCCGCTCGGTGTACCCGTTCGACGGGGACGGCCACTGCCCGGAGATCGCCGGCCTCGCGGACGGCGGCCGGGGGCTCGTGGGCGTCTTCGAGGTCGTCCTGGAGGTGGCGAACGTCGATGCGGCCGAGCGGGCGTATCGGGAACTCGGCTTCGTGGAAGTCGACCGCGGCATCGAGCGCCGGCGGGTGCGACTTCGCGGGCCGGTCCCGGACGACGAGGGCGGGGAGCGGGCCGCCGCCGACTCACGGCCGGACGCCCCCCTCCCGTTCGACCTGGAACTCTGGGAGCCACAGCTCGGTCTCGCGGGCGCACGCGGCGGCGTCCACGTCGATTTCGGAATCAGGCTCGCGGAGCCGCTCGCGGCGGCCGAGCGCGCGTTCGGCGACCTGCCCTCGGTCCGGATTCTGGAACGCGAGGACGGCAGCGTCGAACTGTACGACCCCGACGGTCACCACCTCGTTCTCTCACCGGCGTCGCCGCGACGGACGTGACCGTCCAGCCGTCGACGGGTGGAGGCTCGCCGTCAGTCGCCGAGCCGGTCCGTGTTGATCGGGACGTTCGGCGGGGAGACGATCAGAAACCCACGGAAGTGCGAGAGCTCCCCGCCCATGTCGTTGATCTCTCGTGCGAACCCGGCCGCCAGCTCGTTCAGGTCGCCCTCGACCGAGAGGATCAGCACGTTGCCGTACTCGACCGTGCGGATCCACTCGGTCGGATCCGTGCTCCCGTCGAGGAGCCCGAGCACGACCTCGCCCGCGACCTCCTCGTCCAGCAGTTCCTCGGCGTCCTGGAGGTCGAGGCCGAAGTCGGTCATACGGCGTCACTCGGAGTGACCGGGCAAAAGGGTTCGGTACTCCGTCCGACGCGCGTCTGTCGACGCCTGTCGGACGAGTTCGTCGGATCCGCTCCGCACGGAACCGGCCGTCGGCCGCAAACGAGCGCCCGGGGAACCGAAAACTGGACGAACACGAACCGGACCCTGACAAGAGTATTATTCTGTATAAGGTGTTACGTCCGGATGATAGTCGACGCCCTCCTGCGGTTTTCGGGTCGTTACGTCCGGGGTCGACGGGACGACCGATCGGGTGAACTGTCCGACCACAACGCTTTACAAGGAGTTCCGCTCTTGCTCCAGTCGATGTCCCATAATCAGGACTCGTCGGTATCCAGTCCGGCGGAACGAGTTCTTCCAGGGCACGCTGAGTGCAACTGACGAGTTCGAGACGGTCAGGATTTTCGATACGACGCTGCGCGACGGCGAACAGTCGCCACGCACGTCGTTCGATTACGAACAGAAACGCGAGATAGCCGCGGTGCTCTCGGAGATGGGGGTCCACGTCGTCGAGGCGGGGTTCCCGGTCAACTCCGAGGCGGAGTTCGAGGCGGTCTCGGACATCGCCGCGGCCACCGACGCCACGACCTGCGGGCTCGCCCGCGTGGTCGAGGGCGACGTCGAGGCGGCGCTCGACTCGGGCGTCGACACGGTCCACACGTTCGTCTCCACGAGCGACGTGCAGATCGAGGACTCGATGCACGCGACCCGCGAGGAGGTCGTCGAACGCGCCGTCGAGTCGGTCGAGCGCGTCCGCGAGGCGGGCGTCGAGGTGATGTTCTCGCCGATGGACGCGACCCGCACCGACGAGTCGTTCCTCGTCGAGGTGATCGAGGCCGTCGACGACGTCGGCGTCGACTGGATCAACGTCCCCGACACGTGCGGGGTCGCCACGCCGTCCCGCTTCGCCGACCTCATCGAGGTCGTGGGCGAGCACACGGACGCGCGCATCGACGTGCACACGCACGACGACTTCGGGCTGGCGGCGGCGAACGCGCTGGCCGGCATCGAGGCCGGCGCGGACCAGATGCAGGTGTCCGTGAACGGCATCGGCGAGCGCGCCGGCAACGCCGCGCTGGAGGAGGTCGTGATGGCCGCCGAATCGGTGTACGGTGCCGATACCGGCATCGAGACGACCCGAATCACCGAGCTGTCGCGGCTCGTCGAGGGCGCGAGCGACATGCCCGTGCCCGCGAACAAGCCCGTCGTGGGGCGCAACGCGTTCTCCCACGAGTCGGGCATCCACGCCGCGGGCGTCATCGAGAACAGCGACACGTTCGAGCCGGGCGTCATGACCCCCGAGATGGTCGGCGCGGAGCGCTCGTTCGTGATGGGCAAGCACACGGGCACCCACTCGGTCCGCCAGCGCCTGCGCGAGGACGGGTTCGACCCCACCGACGAGCAGGTTCGCGCGGTCACGCGCGAGGTGAAAGAGTACGGCGCGTCCCAGCGCGTGACGATGGCCGACGTGCGCCGGTTCGCCGAGGATGCCGGGGTGGAGCGGCCGGAGGACGACCGGAACCGCGAGCGGGAGGCAACGCTGAAATGACGCCCGCCGCGTCGGCCACCCGCGGCCAGCGACGGGTGAATCGCGGCCGCGACAGGTCTCCCGGATGCAACCGTTGCCGTCCGGGACAGGATTTTATACGTGGCCCCGATACGGTCGGTCGAGATGAAGACAGCTCCGGTCGCTCGCGTCGGCGGTCCCGGCGTAGCGCCCGCCGTCTCGATCATTGTAGGGGTCTAGCCACCCCTACACCACACCGTTCTCACGACCCGGTTCGACCGTATCGACGCCCGACAGTTCACCCGACAGCGACCCAGCCAGCACACCAGAAATGACACGACACCAGCATGGAGCGGACGGATGAGCGAGTCAGCCGAACCCGCCGTCGACGCGACCGATGAGGAGGTCGACCCCGACCCGGACGCGACCGGGGAAGCGGGGGCCGCGACCGCCGCGGCGATCCCCGAAAACGGCGCGGCAGCCGTCGTCGCCGCCCTCGAATCCGCGGGCGTCGAGACGGCCTTCGGCGTCCAGGGGGGCGCGATCATGCCCGTCTACGACGCGCTGTACGGTTCCAGCATCGATCACGTGACCATGGCCCACGAGCAGGGCGCGGCCCACGCCGCCGACGCGTACGGCGTCGTGACCGGCACGCCCGGCGTCTGTCTCGCCACCTCGGGGCCGGGCGCGACGAACCTCGTCACCGGCATCGCCGACGCCTCGATGGACTCGGACGCGATGCTCGCCCTGACGGGCCAGGTGCCCAGCGACATGGTCGGCTCCGACGCGTTCCAGGAGACCGACACGACCGGCGTCACCGCGCCCATCACGAAGCACAACTACTTCGCGAGCGACTCGACGACCGTCGGCGACGTCGTCGGCGAGGCGTTCGCACTCTCGGAGACCGGTCGTCCCGGCCCGACGCTCGTCGACCTCCCGAAGGACGTCTCCTTCGGCGAGACCGATCGCGCGCCGAAGCCGCCCGAACCCCCGGCGCGTTCGAAGCCGGATCCCGAGGCCGACCCCGAGTCGGTCGATGCGGCCGCCCGGACCATCGCGCGCGCGGAAAAGCCGCTCTGCCTGTTCGGCGGCGGCGTCATCAAGGGGAACGCGACCGACGAGGCGCGGGCGTTCGCCCGCGAACACGGGATTCCCGTGGTGACGACGATGCCGGGAATCGGCTCGTTCCCCGAGGACGACGACCTCTGTCTCTCGTGGGCGGGCATGCACGGCACCGGCTACGCGAACATGGCGATCAGCCACACCGACTGCCTGATCGCGGTCGGGACGCGGTTCGACGACCGCCTGACCGGCGGCGTCGAGACGTTCGCGCCCGGCGCGGACGTCGTCCACGTCGACATCGACCCCGCGGAGATCTCGAAGAACGTCCAGGCGGACTACCCGGTCGTCGGCGACGCGGGGACGGTCCTGGACCAGATCGACGCGGCTCTGGACCGTTCGCCCGACGCCGGCGAGTGGCGCGAGCAGTGTACGACCTGGCGCGACCAGTACCCGATGGACTACGCGGTCGACCCGGACGAACCGGTGAAGCCACAGTTCGTCGTGGAGGCGTACGACGCCGCCACCGACGACGACGCGATCGTGACGACGGGCGTCGGCCAGCACCAGATGTGGGCCGCCCAGTACTGGACGTACACCGAGCCGCGGACGTTCGTCTCCTCACACGGCCTCGGCACGATGGGCTACGGCCTGCCCGGAGCCATCGGCGCGCGCCTGGCGGCCGACGACGACCGCGACGTGGTCTGTTTCGACGGCGACGGCTCGTTCCTGATGACGATCCAGGAGCTCTCGGTCGCCGTCCGCGAGAACCTCGACGTCACGGTCGTCGTGCTCAACAACGAGTACATCGGGATGGTCCGCCAGTGGCAGGACGCGTTCTTCGAGGGCCGGCACATGGCCTCGGAGTACGACTGGATGCCGGAGTTCGACAAGCTCGCCGAGGCGTTCGGCGCGCGCGGCTTCCGGGTCGACGAGTACGACGAGGTCGCGGACGTCGTCGCGGAGTCGCTGGCGTACGACGGCCCCTCGGTCGTCGACGTCCACGTCGACCCGCGCGAGAACGTCTACCCGATGGTGTCGAGCGGCGGCGCGAACGGGGAGTTCGCGCTCACGGAGGACCAGCTATGAGCGACGCGGACGGCACCGGAAGCGAGGCGTCCACGGACGGAACCGGCCGCGGCGACGCGGGCGGCGCGACGTTCGACGCCCACCCGGCGGACGCGCCCGCGGCCGAACACGCCACCCCGAGCGACGACGGCGGGCCGGTTCCCCGGCGCGGGATGGCCGGCCCCCGGCCCGACGAGCGCCCGCAGCCGACCGCCCGGCGCAACGCGCAGGGAATCAAGGTCGACCCCGACGCGGGGGCCGAACACCGCCGACGGACGGCCGTCATCTCCGCGCTCGTCGAACACGAACCCGGCGTGCTCTCGCGCGTCTCCGGGCTGTTCTCCCGGCGGCAGTTCAACATCGAGAGCCTGACGGTCGGCCCGACGACCGTCGAGGGACACGCCCGAATCACGCTGGTCGTCGAGGAGACGGATCCGGGCATCGACCAGGCGAAAAAACAGCTCCTGAAGCTCACGCCCGTCATCGCGGTCGGCGAACTCGAGTCCGACGCGGTGCGTGCGGAACTGGTGCTGCTGAAGGTCCGCGGAACCGAGCCGGACAAGGTCCACGCCATCACCGAGATGTACGAGGGCCGGACGCTCGACGCCGGGCCGCGAACCATCACCGTCCAGATCACGGGCGACGAGCGGAAGATCGACGACGCGGTCGACGCGTTCCGGCAGTTCGGCATCATCGAGATCGCCCGGACCGGCCAGACGGCGCTCGAACGCGGCGACTCCCCGACGACGCCCGGCGAGGAGCCCGGCCACTCGGCCGGCGGCTCCGCGACCGACGAACCGACCGACGACGAGACGACAACCGACGAATCCACACCCAACTACGATGACTGACGACGACACCTTCGACTCCCCGGTATACTACGACGACGACGCGAACCGAAGCTACATCGACAACAAGACGGTCGCCGTGCTCGGCTACGGCAGCCAGGGCCACGCCCACGCCCAGAACCTCGCGGACAGCGGGGTCGACGTGGTCGTGGGTCTGCGCGAGGGCTCCTCTTCGCGTGCGGCCGCCGAAGCCGACGGGCTCAACGTGGCGACGCCGGTCGAGGCGGCCGCCGCGGCCGACATCGTCTCGATGCTCGTGCCCGACACCGTCCAGCCGGACGTGTTCGAGGCGATCCGGGAGGAACTCGACGAGGGCGACACGCTCCAGTTCGCCCACGGGTTCAACATCCACTACAACCAGATCCAGCCCCCCGAGGGCGTCGACGTCACGATGGTCGCGCCCAAGTCGCCGGGCCACCTCGTCCGCCGCAACTACGAGGCGGGCGAGGGCACTCCCGGCCTGCTCGCGATCTATCAGGACGAGAGCGGTCGCGCACGGGAGGAGGGCCTCGCCTACGCCCAGGCGATCGGCTGTACCCGCGCGGGCGTCATCGAGACGACGTTCCGCGAGGAGACCGAGACGGACCTGTTCGGCGAGCAGGCTGTGCTGTGTGGCGGCGTCACCGCCCTGGTGAAGCAGGCGTACGAGACGCTCGTCGACGCCGGCTACAGCCGCGAGATGGCGTACTTCGAGTGCCTGAACGAGCTGAAACTCATCGTCGACCTGATGTACGAGGGCGGGCTCGGCGGCATGTGGGACTCGGTGTCTGACACGGCCGAGTACGGCGGGCTCACCCGCGGCGACGACGTGGTGAACGAGGAGGCACGCGCCAGGATGGAGGAGGTGCTTGCCGAGGTCCAGGAGGGCACGTTCGCCCGCGAGTGGATCGCCGAGAACCAGGCCGGCCGTCCCTCCTACACGCAGCTGCGTACCGCGGAGAAGAACCACGACATCGAGGCCGTCGGCGCGGAGCTCCGGAGCCTGTTCGCCTGGGACGACGCCGAGAACACGGAGCGCGAGGACGACGACAAATCGAAGGTAGGGATGCGAGAATGACCGACGGCAGCGACACGCTGGCGGACGTGAGCCACGTCCACCCGGAGACGAGCGAGACGTTCTGGGACGTCTACCGCCGCGGGCCGGCGATGGCCGACGGCGGGGAGCGACGAGCCCGGCGGAACGGTACCTCGTCGGCGTCGACGGCCGGGACGGGTGAGGACGGACGCGGCGGGGCGGGCGGCGGGCGCGGGACGGCGGCCGACGGGACCCTCGCGGACGTGAGCCACGACCCGCCCTACGAGGAGACGAACCGCGTCTGGACGCGCGGCGTCGAACGGCCAGGCGACGGAGGGTCGAGTGACGAGTGGTCCGGCGACGGAGGGTCGAGTGACGAGTGGTCCGGCGACGAAGGGTCCGGCGACGGGGGAGCCGACGGATGAGCGAGGGAACCCTGTACGACAAGGTGTGGGACCGACACCGGGTGACGACGCTGCCGACCGGGCAGGACCAGCTGTTCGTCGGGCTCCACCTCGTCCACGAGGTGACGAGTCCGCAGGCGTTCGGGATGCTCCGCGAGCGCGACGTCGAGGTCGCCTACCCCGGCCTGACCCACGCGACGGTGGACCACATCCTCCCGACGGCCGACCAATCGCGCCCCTACGGCGACGACGCGGCCGAGGAGATGATGAGCGAGCTGGAGCGGAACGTCCGCGAGGCGGGCATCGACTTTTCGGACCCGTCCTCGGGCGACCAGGGCATCGTCCACGTCGTCGGCCCCGAGCAGGGCCTGACCCAGCCAGGAAAGACCGTCGTCTGTGGCGACTCGCACACCTCGACCCACGGCGCGTTCGGCGCGCTGGCGTTCGGCATCGGCACCTCGCAGATCCGGGACGTGCTAGCGACCGGCTGTATCGCCATGGAGAAGAAGGACGTCCGCCGCATCGAGGTGACGGGCGAACTCGGCGAGGGCGTCGAGGCGAAGGACGTCATCCTCCAGATCATCCGGAAGCTCGGCACCGACGGCGGCGTCGGCTACGTGTACGAGTACGGGGGCGAGGCGGTCGAGTCGCTCGACATGGAGGGGCGGATGTCCATCTGCAACATGTCGATCGAGGGCGGCGCGCGCGCCGGCTACGTCAACCCCGACGAGACCACCTTCGAGTGGCTCGCCGACGCGCAGGCGTTCGTCGACGACCCCGAGGAGTTCGAGCGGCTGAAGCCGTACTGGGAGTCGGTCGCCTCCGACGGGGACGCCGAGTACGACGACGTCGTCACGATCGACGGCGACGCGCTCGAACCGACGGTCACCTGGGGGACGACGCCGGGCCAGGGCGTCGGCATCACGGAGCCGATTCCGGCCCCAGAGGATCTCGACCCGGACAAGCAGGACTCCGCGCGACGCGCACAGGAACATATGCGCGTCGACCCCGGCGACACGATGGCGGGCTATCGGGTGGACGTGGCGTTCCTCGGCTCGTGTACGAACGCGCGCCTGCCGGACCTGCGGCGGGCCGCCGCGGTCGTGCGCGGCCGCGAAGTCCACGAGGACGTCCGGGCGCTCGTCGTCCCGGGCAGCCAGCGCGTCCAGCGGGCCGCCGAGGAGGAGGGCCTGGCCGACACCTTCCGCGAGGCCGGCTTCCAGTGGCGCAACGCGGGCTGTTCGATGTGTCTCGGAATGAACGAGGACCAGCTCGAGGGCGACGAGGCGTGTGCGTCCTCCTCGAATCGGAACTTCGTCGGCCGGCAGGGCTCGAAGGACGGCCGCACCGTGCTGATGAACCCCCGGATGGTCGCAGCCGCGGCCGTCACGGGCGAGGTGACCGACGTGCGCGACCTGGAGGAGCGTCCGGAGGTGGAGGCGTGAGTTCGAACGCGAACGGCGACGCCCCACGGAGCGACGGCGACGGCGGCGGCGGGCCCGCCGAGACGGTGACGTCCGTCTCGGGCACCGGCGTCCCGGTGCGCGGGAACGACGTCGACACCGACCAGATCATCCCCGCGCGCTTCATGAAGGTGGTCACGTTCGACGGCCTCGGACAGTTCGCGTTCTTCGACCTGCGGTTCGACGAGGACGACGAGGAGAAGGATCACCCGTTCAACGAGGACCGGTTCCGGGAGGCGAGCGTGCTCGCGGTGAACGCGAACTTCGGCTGCGGCTCCTCGCGCGAGCACGCCCCGCAGGCGCTGATGCGCTGGGGGATCGACGCGGTCGTCGGCGAGTCGTTCGCGGAGATCTTCGCGGGCAACTGCCTCGCGCTCGGCGTCCCGACGCTGACCGCGAGCCACGAGGAGCTCACGGCCCTGCAGGACTGGATCGACGAGCATCCCGACGGCGAGATCGACGTCGACGTCGCCGCCGAGACGGTAACGTACGGCGGTACGACCGTCGACGCCACCGTGGACGAGGCCCAGCGGCGCGCGCTCGTCGAGGGCGAGTGGGACACGACCGCGCTGATGGGCGCGAACGCGGGCGCGGTCCGCGAGACCGCGGCGTCGCTCCCGTACGTGTGCGACGACCAGCTTCCGGAGGCAAGCGACTGAGATGGCGGGCGAGGAGATCGTCGTGATTCCGGGCGACGGCATCGGGACGGAGGTCGTCCCGGCGGCGCGACGTGTGCTCGATCACGTCGGCGAGTTCGAGTTCGTCGAGGCCGACGCGGGCGACGCGGTGGCCGAGGAAACCGGCGAAGCGTTGCCGGCGGAGACGTACGACCGCGTCGCGTCCGCGGACGCGACGCTGTTCGGCGCGGCCGGCGAGACCGCGGCTGACGTTATCCTCCCGCTGCGAGAGGCCGTTGACTCGTTCGTCAACGTGCGGCCCGCGCGGGCCTACCCCGGCGTCGACGCGGTCCGGCCGGAGACGGACCTCGTGTTCCTCCGCGAGAACACCGAGGGCGTGTATTCGGGCCACGAGGACCGACTTTCGGAGGACCTCTCGACGCTGACGCGCGTCGTCACCACGTCGGCGTCCGAACGGCTGGCCGAGTTCGCCTGCGAGTTCGTCGCCGAGCGCGGGACGGGCGGGTTCCACGTCGCGCACAAGGCGAACGTGATGCGCGAGACGGACGGCCGGTTCCGCGACGCCGTCGTCGGCGTCGCCGACGAGCGCGGCGTCGCGGCCGAGGAGGTGCTGATGGACGCGTTCGCGACGAAGGTGTGTCTCGACCCCGCGCAGTTCGACGTCGTCGTCTGTCCGAACCTCGCCGGGGACGTGCTCTCGGATCTCGCGGCGGGACTGGTCGGCGGGCTCGGCCTGCTCCCGTCGGCGAACGTCGGCCCCGATCGCGGCGTGTTCGAGCCGGTCCACGGCACCGCGCCCGACATCGCCGGCGAGGGCGTCGCCAACCCCGCGGCGACGATCCTCTCGGCCGCGATGCTCCTGGAGTCGCTCGGGTACGACGCGGCGGGGGAATCGGTCCGCGAGGCGGTCGAGGTCGTGCTCTCGGAGGGCCCGCGGACGCCGGACCTGGGCGGCGACGCCGGCACCGACGAGGTGACCGACGCGGTGCTGGCTCGCCTGTAGTTTTTACGCCTGCGAGTCGAACTTCACCCGACATGCCCCAGATCGAGGTGAGCGAGGAGACGCTCGAACGGCTGAAGGGTCTCCGCGAGAACGGCGAAAGCTACGACGAACTGGTCGAGGAGCTCATCAACATCTACGAGGCCGAGGAGCTGACGATGTTCCACTCGGGCGACGTGCCGTGAGCACGGCCGTCCGATCCCGGTCGCCTCCCGGAGCCGACCCGTCCGGGAACGGCTACTCCTGGTAGGCGATCCTGACCTGTTCCCAGGTGCCCTTCGATTCGAGGTGCCGCTGCAGTTCGTCGGCGTACTCGCCCGTGAGTCGCTCCGCTGCCTGGAGCTTCTCCCGGTCGACGCCGCCGCCGCCGGAGGCGCCGTCGAAGAGGCTCCTGATGTCCTCGAGGATGCCGCCGAACACGCCGCCGTCCGACGACCCGCCGCCCGCCATCGCGTTCATCTGGTTCGAGATGTTGTCCAGCTCCGGGATGATGCCCGGCAGATCGCTCGTATCGGCGACGATGCGTGCCGATTCCGGGTCGTCCGAGTCCTCGATCTCGAACTCCGTGGCGGTCATGATGAGTCCCCACTCCTGGTTCGAGAACCGGGATTCACGGACCCGCTCGGTGAACTCGCGGTCCACGGCCATCCTGTCGCCGACGATCGCGTCGGTCCAGTCGCTCATACCCGACCGATGGTGGGCCTGGGGTATGTCAATTTCCCTCTCACGCCACCGCCGAACGTGGACCGTGTCCCGCCGTGTGCCGTCAGTTGCCACCGTCGCCCCGTCCCAGCACTGCGCTGTCGCGGCCAGCAGAGCCGTGTGGAGCCTCGAACCGGAAGGCGTATCGGGTCACGAGCGGACCTCCGGCCATGGAACTGCTGGAGCGGCTTCGGGACCGACTCGGCGGAAGCGTCGGCGCCGATGGCGGCGTCGCGCTGTTCGTCGACGGCCCCAACGTCCTCCGGGAGGAGTTCGACGTCGACCTCGACGACATTCGGGCGGCCGCGGCCGACGCCGGCGACCTGGTCACGGCCCGGCTCTACCTCGACGAGCACGCGACGCCGGGACTCATCCAGGCCGCGGAGGCCCGCGGCTTCCAGGTCGTCGTGACGAGTGGCGACGTCGACGTGAAGCTCGCGGTCGACGTCGCCACGTTCGCGGTCACCGGCCGCGCCGGCACCGTCGCGGTCGCGTCCCGCGACACGGACTTCAAGCCTGCACTGGAGGTCGCTAACGAGCGCGGCCTTCGGACGCTCGCCATCGCGCCCGGGACGTACGGCCGTTCGGACGCCCTCCGGAACGCGGCAGACGAGAGCGTCACGCTGGGGGAGTGAGTCGTCCTCCCGGACCCCTTCGCCGCGACCGCGATGGGTCCTCATGCGGGCTTTGCCGTCTCCTCTTCCCCCTCCTCGCGCGACTCGGCGATGGCGAACGTGAGCGTCGAGAGCACCCCGAGCAGCGTGCCGACCGTCAGCGCCATCGCCAGCTCCTGTAGCGTGAGGCGCACGAGGACGTCGCCGGCACCCGGGGGTGCGAAGTAGCCCGAGAGGCCGTACAGGACGATGGCGATGGCGGCGACGTAGAACGGCGCGTTGAGGTAGCGCCAGTGGAAGCTGTCGTTCAGGTACTCGTCGGTCACCTGGCCGAGCGACGAGGTGATCCCCGCTGCCGCGGCCCACTGGACCGCCGCATGGACGAACACCGCGACCTCGGTCTCGAGCCGGAGCGGTCCGGTCGCCGATTCGACCCTCGACAGCGTCTCGAACCCCTGCACGCTGCCGACGACCAGCAGCGCCAGCGCGACGACGTACGTGATGAACGTCACCCGCCCGGCGTAGAGGCTGTTGCGCACCTGCTCGACCGTCGAGTCCACGGCGCGCTCCAGGCCGAGCCCCCGAAAGAGGGTGTAGAGCCCGAGCAGCGCCGAGACGAGCCCCAGCACGACCGCACCGGGAATGTCGAGGATGCCGGCGATGACCGAGAACGGGTAGATGAGCAACAGCACGCCCAGCGGCACGAGCACGGTCCCCCGCGTCTCCGGGTCCGCGAGCACCTGCTTCATCGTGTAGTAGATCGATTCGAGGTCCTGTGCCTGCCGGACGACGACGCGCCGGACGCCGTCGAGCGGGACGCGAGAACGGATGACCGGCAGCACCGACTCGTCCTGGGCGCCGTCCGTGATGACGATGGCGCGCACGTCCTCGCCGGTCGCCAGCGCCGCGAGCACCGTGTCGACCTCGTCGCCGACGGCGCGGTTGGCCTGGACGTCCCCCCCGTCGACGCCCGTCACCGCGGCGACGGCGACTTCCTCCTCGACGGACTCGTCCGCGACGAGTTCGTCGTACGTGTGGACCGCCTGGAAGAGCACGTTCACGTCGGAGTCCTCCGGGTCGGCCGTCGCCAGCGCGACTGCGGCGTCCTCGACCTCGTCACGCCCGATGACGGGCGTTGACCGCCCGGTCTTGCGACCGAGGTCGTCGTCGAGGTCGACTGGGAGGACCAGCAGCATCGTGGTGCGCTAGGACGTTCCGGGTATATCTGTTTTCGGGGACGGGTCGCAGTCGTCGCGCCCGGGCGGACGGGTTCGGTGCGGTTCAGTTCGTGTCACGCGGGCCGTTTGGGCGCTCGTGCGGCTCAGTTGGGTTCGTGTTCGACGGACTCCATCAGCGTCCCCACCGCGTCGCCCTCCTCGGACATGAGCGTCGGGTACGCGCCGACGGCGACGACGAAGTCGTCCTCGACGCGAACCGCCTCCGCGACGTGAATGCGGACCTCGGTCGTCACGTCGGAGGTGACTTCGGCCTCGGTGAGAAACAGCCCGACTTCCGTGTCCGTCCCGAGGATGGAGACCGTCTCGGTCCCCTCCTCGTCGAGGCTGCCGAAGCCCTCGTACTGGGACAGGACGCGACGGGCGAGTTCGCCGGTGCCGAGTTCGGCCACCGGGTTCACTGACCGGCCCAGCACCTCGACCGCCGGCGTCGCCAGCAGGGCGAACAGCGCGCCGCGGTAGCTGTCGCCCGTCGGCAGATCGACGCTCTTGTCGTACTGTGCCAGCCGGTTCGTCACGATCACCCGCCGCTCCTGGCCCGCGACCGAGATCGTCCGATCGACCTCCAGCGACTCCACGCCGACCGACTCGTAGCCGGTCTCCTCGAGGGCCGACCCGGAGACGGTCGCGGTGCCCGAGGCGAACTCGGCAGGCTGCGATCCGGTAAGAACGCCGAGACAGCCCGCGCTCGCGCTGGCGACGCCGATCATGCCGGCCGTCCGAAGGACCGTTCGTCTGTTCATGTTGGTGACCGGATGCGGTCGAACGTAATGAGTTTCGTGGTGTGTGCGGCTCGACCCGGCGTCTTCGCGGGACGCACTCCCCGTTCACGGGTCCACTCGCCGTGACCGTGGCTGTGACCCACGTGCGCGGGTGCGAGTCGGGGCGTTTTTGCCGTTCCGCGGCGAACGTCGGGTACCGAAATGATCTCGAAGGGCTGTGAACAGTGCGCGATGGGGGGCAAGATGGTGCTCTTCGTCTACGGCTACTGCGACCAGCGCGACTGCTTTTACTGCCCGCTCGGCGAGAACCGGAAGAACGTGAACACGGTGTACGCCAACGAGCGCGAGGTCACCTGCGAGGAGGACGTCCTGGAGGAGGCCCACCGGATGGACGCGCTGGGCACCTCCATCACCGGCGGAGAACCACAGGAGGCGATGGACCGAACCTGCCGCTACCTCTCGCTGCTGAAAGACGAGTTCGGCGAGGACCACCACACGCACCTGTACACCGGCATCACCGGCGGCCGGGAGAACATGCGACGGCTCTCCGAGGCGGGGCTCGACGAGATTCGCTTCCACCCGCCCTACGAGCTGTGGGGCGAGATGCACGGCACGGAGTGGGAGGAGATCCTCCACGTCGCGCGCGAGGAGGGGCTCACGCCCGCGTTCGAGATTCCGGGCATCCGCGCCGAGGAGGAGTTCCTCGAGTTCCTCGACGAGGGTGCCGCGGACTTCTGTAACGTCAACGAGTTCGAGATGAGCCAGGGGAACTACCGCCGGATGCAACAGGAGGGGTTCGAACTCCAGGAGGGCCACATGTCGGCGGTCGACGGCTCGAAGGCGGAGATCCTCGACGCGATGGGCGACCACGAGCGCGTCTACTTCTGTACGAGCGTGTTCAAGGACGCCGCCCAGCACCGGAACCGGCTGAAGCGAATGGCGAAGAACGTCCGCCGGCCGTTCGACGACGTGACCGAGGACGGGACCCTGGTGTACGGGAAGACGTACGCCGACGCCGCGCGCCTCGTCGACCTCGGCGTCCCCGAGGAGTTCTACACCGTCAAGGCGGACCACGTCGAGGTGGCCTGGTGGCTGCTCGAGGAGATGGTCGAGGAGGGGGACCTACAGGACGGGGAACTCGTCGAGCAGTACCCCACCTACGACGGCACGGTCGTCGAGCGGACCCCGCTGGCCTGAGCGTCGTTTCACGGGGACCCGGACGCGCCGGGGCGACCGACCACACCCGGGCGGGCCGCGCGTGACGCTCCCGCACGGCGTCGCCGGACCAAATGCGTTTTAAGCACCCGACCAGTAGTCGTGGCCAAGAGGAGATCTCGCCATGGAGATGCCACGACGCATGAACACGTACTGTCCGCACTGTAACGAACACCACGAGGTCGAGGTCGAGAAGGTCCGGAAGGGCCGCGAGACCGGCATGAAGTGGACCGACCGCCAGCAGGCCCGCGGCACGTCGGTCATCGGGAACGCCGGCAAGTTCTCGAAGGTGCCCGGCGGCGACAAGCCGACGAAGAAGACCCACCTGAAGTACCGCTGTGGCGAGTGCGGCAAGGCCCACATGCGCGAGGGCTGGCGCGCCGGCCGACTCACCTTCCAGGAGTAAGGATGGCAGGAGCCTTCTACCGCGTCCGGTGTCCGGACTGTGAGAACGAGCAGGTCGTCTTCGGCAAGGCGTCCTCCGTGGTGAACTGTGCGGTCTGCGGGACGACGCTCGCGTCGCCGACCGGCGGCGACGCCGCGTTCGCCGGCGAGGTCGTCGAGACCGTCGAGCAGCGCGCCTGAACCGGTCCGCCCCTCCCGTTTTTCCGTCCAGCCGGGTCACGACCGAGCAGCAGCGTCGTCCACGGCCACCGCTCCGCCGCCCCGAGAGGGAAACCGTATTACGCTCCGCCCGTTATCCCCGACCATGAAATTCAGCGGCTGGCCCGAGAAGGGCGAACTCGTCGTCGGCGAGGTCGACGAGATCACCGACTTCGGCGTGTTCGTGGACCTGGACGAGTACGAGGACAAGCGCGGCCTGACCCACGTCAGCGAGGTCGCGAGCGGGTGGATCAAGAACATCCGGGACCACGTGAGCGTCGGCGAGCGCGTCGTGGCGAAGGTGCTCGACGTCGACGAGTCGTCCCAGCAGATCGACCTCTCGATCAAGGACGTCAACGACCACCAGCGCTCGGACAAGATCCAGGAGTGGAAGAACGAGCGCAAGGCGGACAACTGGATGACCATCGCGTTCGGCGAGGACGTGAGCGACGAGCAGTACACCCGCGTCGCGGAGGCGCTCTACTCGGCGTTCGGCTCGATGTACGACGGCTTCGAGGAGGCGGCCATCCACGGCGAGGAGGCGCTTTCGGACACGGACCTCGACGACGACGAGATCGACGCCATCGTGGAGGCCGCCCGCGAGAACGTCTCGGTCCCGTACGTCAACGTCACGGGCTACGTTGACCTCGAGTCCGCGGAGGCCGACGGCGTCGACGACGTGAAGGCAGCCCTGGAGGCCGCCGAGGGCAACGGCGAGGTGCCCGAGGAGGTCGAACTGGAGGTCTCGTACGTCGGCGCGCCCGAGTACCGCATCCGCGTCCGCGCGCCCGACTACAAGACCGCCGAGAACGAACTGGAGGCGTCGGCCGACCGCGCCCGGCAGTCCATCGAGACCGCGGGCGGCGTGGGGGCGTTCCACCGCGAGCGCGAGACCGAGGACGAGTAGGGCCGATCTCGCTGGCCGGGAGCCGGAGGAGAAATTCATGAAATCGGACATCAAGGAGTGTTCGGCGTGGAAGGGGCGTCACGAGCGCCCGGTGTACACGCTCGCTTCGACGTGTCCCGAGTGCGGGGCAGAGGCGGTGAACTCCGCGCCCGCGCCGTTCTCGCCCGAGGACCCGTACGGGGAGTATCGCCGTCGTGCTCGGGCTTCGTCGGAGTAGGGTTTCGAGTAGTCCTTTTCCGGAACTGGGGGGCGTTCACTGGTGCTAACGGCTCGAAAGCCCCCGCGGCGCTCGGCTCCCGCGAACCGCGCTGCGCTCCTCGCGCTCCCTGCGGTCGCGCTGTGGTGCTTGCGAGTTCGGGGTTCGCCGACCGCCGCGGCCCCTTTCAGTCCCACCCACCGCCCCGCACCGCACGGCAGCCACAAGCCTCCCTTACCTCGGAGCACGCTCCTCGGAATCACCCTCGCTCCGCTCGTGTGAGCAGCCGATTCGTTCGCTCGGCTCGCTGCGCTCGCCGTCGCTGTCTCATCCCTCGCGCGCCGGCGGCGGACACGGAGGTCCGCCAGCCGCGCGCCGACCGCATTTGACCAGTCAATCCACGTAGCGCGCGGCGTTCACGAGACGCCGTGCCTCTCGTGAACGGCGCGGACCGACGAGCACCACAGCGCGACCGGAGGGAGCGAGGAGCGTGGTTCGAAAGGCGCTCGCGTCGTTCGTCAGTACGGGAAACCGTCGGTTTCCCGTCCGCGGTCGGATTCCGGCGGAATCCGACCACATCACGAAACTCTTCGATTTTCGAACGACAGCGGCCGCACCGAGTCGACCGCCACGAAAGCTTTCGAGGCGGTCGAAGCGACGACCGACCAGTTCCAGGCGACGACCGAACTAGCAGAGAGGCCGACATCGTTTACTCACCACCGGCCAACCGGAACCCAACGAGATGCGCGACGCGACGCTGTGTCACCTCGTCACCGACGACGACCGGACGCTACTCATCCACAAGAAGCGCGGCGTGGGCAGCGACCAGTACGTCGGCCCCGGCGGCAAGGTCGAACCGGGCGAGACGCCCCGCGAGTGCGTCGTCCGCGAGGTCCGGGAGGAGGTCGGCATCGAGGTGCGCGACCCCGAAAAGCTCGGCGAGTTCGAGTACTACTCCGAGGACTGGAACGCGCTCGTCCACGTCTACCGCGCGACCGCGTACGACGGCGAACCGACCGAAAGCGAGGAGGCCGTCCCGGAGTGGTTCCCGGTCAGGGACCTTCCGCTCGCGGAGATGTGGCAGACGGACCGCGACTGGCTCCCCACGGTGCTCGCGGGCGGGACGTTCCGCGGCCGGTTCGTCTACCACGACGGCGAACCCCGACTGGTCGAGGTCGAGCGCGACGTCGCCCTCGACTGACTCACGGCTCTTCACTCGCCCCCGGCGTCCTCCAGTTCACCGTCGACGTGGATCAGCTGCCGGAGTTCGACGTCCTCGCCCTCGGGCGCATCGACCGTCTCCGGGTACGGCTCGAAGCCCACCGACTCGTAGAACGGAACGAGCCCGTCCCGGCACAGCAGAACGGGGTTCACGTCGGCGAGTCGGTCGTCCGCGAGAATGGCCGAGAGGAGTTTTCGGCCGAGCCCCTCGCCGCGCCGGTCCGCGGCGACGATGACGTCGTACACCCGGGCGTAGTAGACGAAGTCGGTGATCACCCGTGCCGAGGCGACGAGGGTCGTCCCGTCCCGGAGTCCGATCGCGAGGTCCGTGTGTGCCAGCGCCTCGGCCACCGCCTCGCGTTCGCGCTCGTCCCACCAGCCGTACTCGCGGTAGCGCGACAGCAGTTCCTCGGCGTCGCTCCGGTCGAGGTCGACCACGTCCAGGTCGGCTGCGTCCATGCGTCGCGGCTGTGCTGGGAGGGGCATAACCGTTGGTCGTTCGTGCCAGCCGGTGACGACCCCCCGGTACGTTCTTGTGGGGGCCGATCCCAGTGGCGACCATGACACGGCGCCGGGGTCACGCACGTGAGTCCGCCCAGCGCGCCGTCCCAGTCCCGCTCCCGCCGGGTGGCGCCTAGGCCACCCACCATCACTTCTCCCGGCGCGACCGAAACGCACCGCGTTTAAGACCGCAGTCCGAAACCAACGAGTATGAACGACGACGACGGCGCCGAGCAGGACCTCGGCGTCACGAAATCCAAGGAGTATGAGACCGGCGAGTGGTACGCCGAGGTAGTCCAGAAGGCGGGCCTGGCGAACTACGGCCCCGAGAACATGTCCGGGTTCATCGTGACCCGGCCCCGCGGCTACGAGCTCTGGGAGCGCATGCAGGCGTTCCTCGACTCGAAGTTCAAGGAGACGGGCGTCCGGAACGCCTACTTCCCCATGTTCATCCCCGAGTCGTACCTCGAGCGCGAGAAGGACATCGTCGAGGGGTTCGACCCCGAGGTGGCGTGGGTGACCCACGCGGGCAACGACGAACTCGAGGAACGGCTCGCCGTGCGGCCCACCTCCGAGTCCATCATCACCCCGTACATCGCCCGCTGGGTGCGGAGCCACCGCGACCTGCCGCTGCGCGTCAACCAGTGGTGCTCGGTCGTGCGCTGGGAGGCGACGGAGACGAAGCCGTTCTTCCGCACGAAGGAGTTCCTCTGGCAGGAGGGCCACACGGCCCACGCCACCCACGAGGACGCCTGGGACGAGACGATGCGCCGGCTCGATCAGTACGAGTCGGTGTACGAGGAGTTCTTCGCGATGCCCGTCCTCCGCGGCCAGAAGCCCGACCACGACAAGTTCCCCGGCGCGGACACCACGACGACCGTCGAGGCGCTGATGCCCGACGGCAAGTCCGTCCAGGGCGGGACGTCCCACCACCTCGGCACCTCGTTCGCCGAGGCGTTCGACATCCACTACTCGGACGAGGACGAGGAGGAGCAGGTCGCCCACACCACCTCCTGGGGGCTCTCCTGGCGCGCGCTCGGCGCGCTCATCATGACCCACTCGGACGATCAGGGGCTCGTGCTCCCCCCGACGGTCGCGCCCGAGCAGGTCGTCATCGTCCCCATCTGGCAGGCCGACACGAAGGAGGACGTGCTCTCGTACGCCCAGGGCATCGCAGAGGAACTCGAGGAGGCGGGCATCCGCGTCGAACTCGACGACCGCGACACGCGCAATCCCGGCTTCAAGTTCAACGAGCACGAACTCAACGGCGTCCCCGTCCGGTTCGAGATCGGCCCCCACGAGGTCGAGGACGACGAGGTGACGGTCGTCCACCGCCCGGACGGCGAGGAGGCGACCGCCGAGCGCGAGGGCATCGCGGACGCCGCGCGGGTCCACCTCGACGAGGTGTTCGCAAAGCTGTACGCCGCCGCCGAGGAGAACCTCGAGGGCGAGGTGCGCGAGGCGTCGGATCGCGCGGAGATCCTGGGCACCATCGGCCAGCACGGCGGCTACGTCAATGCGCCGTGGTGTGGCGAGGAGGGCTGCGAGGACGAGATCAAAGAGCAGATCGCCGCCGAGATCGTCATGGTCCCGTTCGAGGACGAGGACGACCTCGTCGGCGGCGAGGACGAGGAGACGTGTGCGGTCTGTGGGGAGCGCGCGGAACGAACCGCGTACTTCGCGAAGTCCTACTGACCGCGCCGTCCGAACTCGGGGGGTCCGATCGGACGGGAACCGCCGATTGGAACTGGACGAACGTCCACCGAAATTCCGAACGATTTTCGGGCTGGACGATCAGAGGAAAATTTGCAGCTATCACGACTATCCGAGTCGTAATCGGACGCTGATCGTCAATTGACTACTCGATTCCGTACATCCTTGACCTATTATTCCCTTGTATGGTATTGGTACGCCCTTAGTCCTTCAGGGTCACGGCTTTATGTGGGTCACGCGCACCCTCCCACATGACTCAGCCGGACGCGCGCGAGCGCCCGGCCGCGGGCCTGGCGGACCCCGCGGACGAGCGTTCGAACTGCGGTGTAGGTGCCGTCGTCGACCTCGACGGCGGTCGGTCACACGCAGTAATCGAGGATGGCATCGAACTCCTGGAGAACCTCGAACACCGGGGTGCGACGGGCGCGGAACCGAACACGGGCGACGGGGCGGGCGTCATGCTCCAGCGGCCGGACGGCTTCTTCGAGGCGGTCGTCGGCGACCTCCCGGACACCTACGCGGTCGGATCGCTGTTCATGCCGACCGACGAGGGGGTACGGGCGGAGCTCCGGGACCTGTTCGAGACGACGTTCGCCTCCTACGGGGTCGAGACGGTCGCGTGGCGGGAGGTTCCCACGGACGCGGATGCGGCGGACCTGGGCGAGACTGCGCTGGACTCGGAGCCGTCCGTCTGGCAGGCGTTCGTCGCGCCCGACGGGGAACTCTCGACCGACGACTTCGACCGGCGACTGTACGTCGGCCGGCGCGAACTGGAGAAGGCGGCCGCGGACGTGGAGGGTGCGGGGCGATTCTACGTCTGCTCGCTCGACCGCGAGCGCCTCGTCTACAAGGGCCTTCTGAAGGCGAGCCAGCTCGGGACGTACTTCCCGGACCTTCGCGACGACCGGCTCGAATCCGGCGTCGCGCTCGTCCACGCGCGCTTCTCGACGAACACGCTCGGCGCGTGGCACCTCGCGCACCCGTACCGGAACATCGTCCACAACGGCGAGTTCAACACCATCCGGGGGAACGTGAACTGGATGCGCGCCCGCGAGGCCGACCTCGCGGACGGCGGCTTCACCGACGCGGAACTGGAGACGGTGACGCCGGTCATCTCCGATCCGGACCAGTCCGACACCGCCTCAGTCGACGAGACGCTCGACTTGCTGCTCCGGGGCGGCCGCGAGCTCCCGCACGCGCTCCGGATGCTCATCCCCGAAGCGTACCGCGGGGACGACGCGATGAGCGAGGAGCGCCGGGAGTTCTACGACTTCCACGCCTCGCTCGTGGAGCCGTGGGACGGCCCCGCACTGGTCATCGGCTTCGACGGCGAGCGCGTCGCGGGCGTGCTCGACCGGAACGGCCTGCGTCCGTGCCGATACGACGTGACGACCGACAACCGGCTCGTGATGGCCAGCGAGGTCGGCGCGCTCGACCACGAGCCGAGCGCGGTCGCCGAGCGCGGCCGGCTCCAGCCCGGCGAGGTGTTCGTCGCGGACCGCGAGGCCGGCGAGGTCGTCCCCGACGAGGCCGTCTTCGCGGACCTCGTCGACGACAGGTACGGTGAGTTCGTCGACGCCGAGCAGCGCGAACTCGACGCCGTGGCGGTCGAGACGGACGCGGACGGCCGGCCGGGTGACGCCGACGCGGTGAGGACGGTTCCGAACGCCGGCGAGGCTCCCGAGAACCTCCGCGGGCTCCAGGCGACGTTCGGCTACACG
This sequence comes from Halobaculum sp. XH14, assembly GCF_032116555.1. Lineage (NCBI taxonomy): Archaea > Methanobacteriati > Methanobacteriota > Halobacteria > Halobacteriales > Haloferacaceae > Halorarum > Halorarum halobium. The sequence continues at coordinate 2,121,574 of NZ_CP134949.1, read as the reverse complement.
ACCGACCAGCTGAACCACATGATCGAGCCGATGACCCACGACGGGAAGGACCCCGTCGGTTCGATGGGCGACGACACGCCGCTGTCGGTGCTCTCGGAGTACAACCGGCCGCTGTTCACCTACTTCAAGCAACTGTTCGCGCAGGTGTCGAACCCGCCGATCGACTACATCCGCGAGGAACTCGTCACCTCGCTCGAGGCCAGACTCGGCCCCCAGCGGAACCTGCTCGACGAGTCGCCCGAACACGCCCGGCAGGTCGTCTGCGACTCGCCGATCCTCACCGAGGCCGAGACGGCCGGGCTCCGCGACCTCGCGGGCCGGACCGACGGCGACCTGACGTCGACGACGCTGGAGACGACCTGGGACCCCGAGGGCGACATGGAGGCCGCGGTCGAGGCCCTCCGCGAGGAGGCGGTCGCGGCCGTCCGCGACGGCGCCGACGTGCTCGTTCTCTCGGACCGCGCGGTCGACGCCGACCGCGCGCCCATCCCGAGCCTGCTCGCCACCGCGGCGGTCCACCACGCGCTCGTCCGCGAGGGCCTGCGCGCCCGCTGTGGCCTCGTGGTCGAGTCGGGCGACCCGCGCGAGGTCCACCACGTCGCCACGCTCGTCGGCTACGGCGCGGGCGCGGTCTGTCCGTACCTCGCGTACGAGACGGTCCGGGACCTCGTCGCCGGCCCCGACGGCGCGGACGAGGTGGAGGCGCTCGCCACCTACCGCGCGGCGCTCGAACAGGGGCTCCTCAAGACGATGGCGAAGATGGGCATCTCGACGGCCGAGTCCTACCGCGGCGCACAGATCTTCGAGGCGGTGGGGCTCGACTCCGCGTTCGTCCGCGAGTACTTCGAGGGGACCGAGATCCGCACGGAGGGCATCGGCGTCGACGAACTCGCGGCCGACGTCCGCGAGCGCCACGCGGTCGGCTTCGGCGACGACCCCGAACTGGAGACCCACGGCGAGTACGAGAACCGCTCGTCGGGGCTCCACCACGGCTGGAACCCCCACTCGGTGCGGGACCTCCACGCCGCCGTCCGTGGGGACGACCGCGAGTCGTGGGACTCGTTCGCAGAACAGGTGAACGACGCCGACGAACCGGCCGAACTCCGGAACCTCCTTGAGTTCGATTCCGACCGCGACCCGATCCCGGTCGAGGAGGTCGAGCCGGTCTCGGAGATCGCCACGCGCTTCACCACGGCAGCGATGAGCCTCGGCAGCCTCTCGCCGGAGGCCCACGAGAACAACTCCATCGCGATGCGGCGGCTCGGCGGCAAGTCGAACACCGGCGAGGGCGGCGAGCCGCCCGAGCGGTTCGGCACCGAGCGCGAGTGCGACGTGAAACAGGTCGCTTCGGGCCGCTTCGGCGTCACCGCGGAGTACCTCGCGAGCGCGGACGAACTCCAGATCAAGATGGCGCAGGGCTCCAAGCCCGGCGAGGGCGGTCATCTCCCCGGCGCGAAGGTGAACGAGTACATCGCGCACGTCCGGTGTTCGACGCCGGGCGTGGGCCTCATCTCGCCGCCCCCGCAACACGACATCTACTCCATCGAGGACCTGAAACAGCTCATTCACGACCTGAAGTCCGCGAACCCGGAGGCCGACGTCAACGTGAAGCTGGTCTCGGAGGCCGGCATCGGCACCATCGCGGCCGGCGTCGCGAAGGCCGAGGCCGACGTCGTCCACGTCTCGGGCCACTCGGGCGGGACGGGCGCGTCGCCGAAGACGAGCATCAAGAACGCCGGCCTCCCGTGGGAACTCGGCCTCGCGGAGACGAACCAGATGCTCCGCGCGACGGGGCTGCGCGACCGCATCCGCGTCGCCGTCGACGGCGGGATGAAGACCGGCCGCGACGTCGCGGTCGGCGCGCTGCTGGGCGGCGAGGAGTTCGCCTTCGGCACCGCCTCGCTCGTCTCCTCGGGCTGTGTGATGGCCCGGCAGTGCCACCAGAACACCTGCCCGGTCGGCGTCGCCACCCAGCGGGAGGACCTCCGCGAGCGCTTCCCCGGCGAGCCCGAGCACGTCATCAACTACATGACGTTCATCGCACGGGAGCTCCGCGAGATCATGGCCGACCTCGGCTTCCGCACGGTCGAGGAGATGATCGGCCGGCCCGACGTGCTCACCCAGCGCGACGACCTGGAGGGGAAGGCCGCGAAACTCGACCTCTCGACGGTGCTCGCCGACCCCGCGCCCGGCGCGCGGACGAAGGTGCGCGAGCAGGACCACGCCGACGTCGCGGACGGCATCGACCGGGAGCTCATCGAGGCGGCGGACGAGGCGCTCTCGTCGGGCGAACCGGTCGCCGTCTCGCGGACGCTCGGGAACACGGACCGGGCAGTCGGCGCGACGCTCTCGAACCGCGTCGCCTCCGAACACGGCGGCGAAGGGCTCCCCCGGGACACGGTCAGCCTGGAGTTCGACGGCACCGCGGGCCAGTCGTTCGGCGCGTTCCTCGCGCCCGGCGTGAGCAGCCACCTCACCGGCGCGGCGAACGACTACGTCGGCAAGGGGCTCTCGGGCGGCACGCTCGCCGTCGAGACGCCCGCGGACGCGTCGTTCGACCCGAGCGAGAACATCGTCGTCGGCAACGTCGCGCTCTACGGCGCGACGAGCGGCGAGGCGTACGTCAACGGCGTCGCGGGCGAGCGCTTCGCGGTCCGCAACTCGGGCGCGAAGGCGGTCGTCGAGGGGCTGGGCGACCACGGCTGTGAGTACATGACCGGCGGCGCCGTCGCGGTGCTGGGCGAGACGGGCCGGAACTTCGGCGCGGGGATGTCCGGCGGCGTCGCGTACGTGTTCGACCCGGACGACGAGTTCCCGGCGAAGGTGAACCGCGGGATGGTGTCGCTCTCCCAGGAACTGACCGATGCCGACGAGGCGATGCTGCGCCGCCTGGTCGAGAACCACCTCGCCCGGACCGACAGCGAGCGCGCGGCCGCCCTGCTGGAGAACTGGTCGGAGGCCGTCGGCGAGTTCGTCCGCGTGCTGCCCGACGCCTACGCGGAAGTCATCGCGGAGGGCCGCGGCGACGACGTGCGCGACGAACTGCCGGAGCCGGTGGCGGGCGGCGACGCGGTTCCGGGCTTCGAGCGCGGCGCGGTCTCGGGCGACGACTAGGTGAGTTCGGATTCGCAGTTTCTTGTTTTCGCGCGTGATTCACGAACGGAACTAGCCGAATGGCGCGCGGCGGCCAAGCGAAGCGCGGCCGCTCGTGCGTGGCTCACGCGAGCGCAGCGAGGGTGAGTTCCGAGCACCGCAGGAGGCTGGGGAGGGTGCGGTGCGGTTGCGGTGCCGTCCGGGTGGGACTGAAAGGGGCCGCGGCTGTCGGCGACGGCGCGGACCGACAAGCACCGCAAGAGGGAGGCCGGAGGCCGACCGATGAGGAGCGAACGCAGTGAGCGACTGAGGAGCGCAGCGGCCGCACCGAGCCGACAGCCGGGGGGGCTTTCGAGGCGTGCGTCAGGGGATTGAAGCTAGCCCCTGAACCGATGGTCGAGGGGGCTTTCCAGCTGTTCGACACCAGGACCGATCCAACACCGCCCGAGAAGAAAAACAGGAACACTTAGCCCCACCCGACCACCCACACCACTCAAGAATGCCCGAGTTCAACCCCTTCTTCTCCGACCTCGCCGACAGAATCCACGCCAAGAACACCGTCGTCTCGGTCGGCCTGGACGCCGACCTCGACAAACTCCCCGAGCACCTCCACGACAGAGATCTCCCGCGCTGGGCGTTCAACCGACGCATCATCGACGCGACCCACGAGTACGCCGCCTGCTACAAGCCGAACGTCGCCTTCTACGAGGACGCCGACGGGTGGCGGTCGCTCCGGGAAACCATCGCGTACGCGCACGGGAAGGACGTGCCGGTGCTGCTCGACGCCAAGCGGGCCGACATCGGAAACACCGCGCGCAAGTACGCGGAACTGCTCGATCACGCCGACGCCATCACCGTGAACCCCTATCTCGGGCGCGACTCGCTCTCCCCGTTCCTCTCCCGGCACGAGAAGGGCGTGTTCGTCCTCTGTCGCACCTCCAACCCGGGCGGCGCGGACCTCCAGGACCTCGAACTCGACTCCGGGGAACCGCTGTACAGGCGGGTCGCCGCGCTGGCGGACCTGTGGAACGAGGCCGGCAACGTCGGGCTGGTGGTCGGCGCGACGACGCCAGACGAACTCGCGGACGTCCGCGAGGCGGTGCCGGACCTGCCGTTCCTCGTCCCGGGTGTCGGCGCGCAGGGCGGTGACGCCGAGGCAGCCGTCGAGTACGGCCTCGCGGACGGGGTCGGGCTGGTGAACTCCTCGCGGGGCATCATCTTCGCCGGCTCCGAGGCTGGCGAGGAGTTCGCCACGGTCGCCGGCCAGGCCGCAAAGCGGCTCCGTGACCGCCTGAACGAGCACCGGAAACGGGACGACGGCTGAACCGGGCCGGCTCCGGCTCCTTGGTGGCGATTTAAGCCCCTGGCCTCCATCGGTCCGGTGATGTTGACCGGCTCCGTGCTGGTGTTTTTCGCCCTGGTGGCCGCCGGCACGGCCGTCGCCGTGGGAAGCTACACCTGGCGCGAACGCGCGGAACCCGGCGCGCCGTCGTTCGTGTTGTTGATGGTCGGCGTCGCCGTCTGGTCGCTCTCGTACGCGGTCGCGCTCGTCACCTTCGACCCGTTGCTGCGCGAGGCGATGGAGGTTCCCCTGGAGGTGGGCAAGGCCATCGTCGCGCCCGCCTGGCTGTTCTTCGCGCTGGGGTACACCGGGCGGGGCGAGTACGTCACCCGCAGGGTCGTCGTCGCCACCTGTCTCGTCCCCGCCGCGACGCTCGTGCTGGTTGCGACGACCGGCTCGCACGACCTCCTGTGGACGAACTACCGGATCGCCCCGACGTTCGGCGCGGCGACGGTGCTGTACGACCCCGAGATCTGGCACTACGTCCACGCCGCGTACGGCTGGGCGATCATCGGCGCGGGACTGTTGCTGCTGCTCGAGACGGTCGTCTCCTACGGCGCGCTCTACCGTGACCAGGGGCTCGCGCTGCTGGCTGGTGCGGTCGTCAGCTTCGCCGCGCACGTCAAGTCGGTGTTCTTCCTCCCGCCGGCGCCCGCGCTCGACCCGACGCCGCTCGCGCTGGCGCTGACGGGGGTCGCGTTCGCGTTCGCGCTGTTCCGCTTCGAACTGCTCGGGCTCGTTCCGGCGACGCAGGCGCTCGGCAGGCGCGCGGCCATCGAGGACGTCGGCGTGGGCGTCGTCGTGGTGGACGCGGACGGCCGGATCATCGAACTGAACAGCGCGGCCGCGGCGGTGTTCGGCGAGTCCGCGGGGACGGTCGTGCGTGACCGGCTCGACGACATCGCACCGGACGTCGACCTGGACGCGGACGGCGGTCAGCTCCTCGAGTTCGCGGACGCCGACGGCTACCGGACCTACGAGGTGACGGTCTCGAGCATCGAGGACCACCACGACAGGGTCGTCGGCAACACGGTGACGTTCACCGACGTCACCGAGCGGGAAGGGCGAAGACAGCGCCTCGAGGTGCTCAACCGGGTGCTCAGACACAACCTCCGGAACGGGATGACCGTCGTCGTCGGCCGCGCGGAGATGCTGGAAGACCGGCTGGAGGGCCCCGAGAGCGACTGGGCGAGCGCGGTCGTTGAGCGCGGCAGGGACCTCCAGGAACTCGGCGAGAAGGCCCGGGACGTCGAGGACCTCGTCACCAGCGATGGGGGCGAGCGACGCGAACGGCGGGATGCCGACCTGGCGGCGCTGGTCCGCGAACTCGCGGCGGCACTCGACGACGGGACGGCAGTCGCGGTCGCCGTGGACGCCCCCGAGTCGCTCGTCGTCACCACGCGACCGGCGGTCGTGCGGGCGGCGATGGAGAACCTCGCGGAAAACGCCGTCGAGCACGCCGACCGGGAGACCACGTCGATAACGCTCACGGCCGAACCCGAGGGCGACGAGGTCGTTCTCCGGGTGGAGGACGACGGCCCCGGCATCCCGGAGGCCGAACTGGAGGCGCTGAGCGCCGGGCGGGAGACGGCGCTCTCACACGGCAGCGGGCTGGGACTGTGGCTGGTCCAGTGGGCTGCCCGCGCGCTCGGGGCGACGCTGACCTTCGCCGATCGGGAACCGCGAGGGACCGCGGTGGAGCTTCGACTTCCCGCCTCCAACGAGACGGTCGGGACCGATTAGTCGGAGACTGGTCCGGGGTCGCCGTCGCCGACGTCGTCCTCGCCGTCCGCCGTGTCCGGCCCGTCGCGGCCACCCGGTCGGTCCTCGTCGCCGCCGCGGACGAGACGCAGACAGTCGGCACAGAGCCCCTCCGTCCTGTCGTAGTGGTCCTCACACACGAACGCGCCACAGTTGTCACAGGTGAACCGACCCTCCTTCGCCTCGCAGATCTGGCAGAGGCCGCTGACACTCATGTGAACTCCCGGGTTCGGGTTCGGCGCGCGCCCCCTTCAGGGCACTGCAGGCGTGCGACGACCCGTCCGTGTCGGCTCGCCACACGGGAAAACGACAGCCACCCCACTCTTGCTGGTGACGGCACTTCAGTTCGGTCGATGATCGGCACCGCAGCGCGGCCGGTGACGGTCACGCGACGGGAGGTTTACGGTCGCGGGACGCCCAGTTCCCGGCGTGGACCGCGATCCGCTGCTGCTGGGGGTGGCCGCCGTGTTCGCCGGCATCGCCGTCCTCATGGGCGTGCTGGCGTTCACCTCCTCGCCGTTCCTGCTAGTCGTGGCGCTCCCGTTCGGCATCATGTCGTGGATCCTCTGGGAGCACGCGACGGGCAGGCTGGCCCGACGGATGCGCGAGAGCGACGCCCGGCGGGAACCGGGATTCGGAGCGAACCGGGGTCCCCGTGATCCCCGGTCACGGTTCGCCCGGGAGGCGCGGGAACGGGCGGAGGCGGGCGGCGCGTGGGCGGAATCGGGTGACGCACGCGCGAACGGTGCCCGATCGGGACGTGCGCGCGGGCCGGGCGGGAGCGGCGGGCCGACCGGCTCCCCGACGATGCGGACCGGGATGCCGCCGGCGGACGCCTACCGGGAACTCGACCTGTCACCCGGCGCGTCGCAGGCGGACGTGAAGGACGCGTACCGCGAGCGGGTCAAGGAGACCCACCCCGACTCGGGCGGCGACGAGGAGGCGTTCAAGCGCGTGAACCGCGCGTACGACGTTCTCAGGGAGTGAGATCGGGGCCCGGACCGCTCGAGAACCGTGGTCGACTTCCGGGCAGTAGTGGGCCGGCATCTTGACGGACACCGCGTCACATCGTGGGTGTTTCCTGCCGGGACGTGGTGTCGTCGAACCCGCCGATTCCCCGCGCTCACCGTGTGAAACGTACGCGTGGTTGGGTCTCCCTACCGTGAAAAACGTTATACTCGCCCGATACTGACCCGGAGGCATGAGCGCTGACCGCGCCGCGCTCGAACGGGCAATCGAGCGTGGCGAGGAGGAGGGCGGGCACATCGAGTTCAAGACCCGCCTCTCCAGGGACGTCCACCTCGCGGACGGCCGCCTGGAGAGTCTCGCCGCACAACTTCGCCACCGCGTCCTCTCCGGCGAGGGCGAGGCCCTGTACGTCGTCGGCGTCCGGGACGACGGCGGCGTCGCCGGCATCTCGCCGGCCGAGTTCTCCGAGAGCATGGACGTGCTGTCGCTTCTGGCCGAGGAGGCGGAGGCGCACATCCACGACGTCGAGACCTGGAGCGCCGGTTCCGGTCCCGCGGACGAGGAGGGGCTGGTCGGGCTTGCGACCGTCCGCGAGGGCGCGATGCTCGAAACCGACGACGAGCACATCGTCGTCGGCACCGCCGGCCACGTCGACCACGGGAAGTCGACGCTCGTCGGCTCGCTCGTCACGGGCGAGGCCGACGACGGCGAGGGCGGCACCCGGTCGTTCCTCGACGTCCAGCCTCACGAGGTCGAACGCGGCCTCTCGGCGGACCTCTCGTATGCCGTCTACGGCTTCGACGACGACGGCCAGGTCCGCATGGACAACCCGCACCGCAAGTCCGACCGCGCCCGCGTGGTCCAGGAGTCCGACCGACTCGTCTCGTTCGTCGACACCGTCGGTCACGAGCCGTGGCTCCGGACGACCATCCGCGGGCTGGTCGGGCAGAAACTGGACTACGGACTGCTCGTCGTCGCCGCCGACGACGGCCCGACGAAGACGACGCGCGAGCACCTCGGCATCCTGCTCGCGATGGACCTCCCGACGCTCGTCGCGGTGACGAAGGTCGACGCCGTCCCCGCCGAGCGCGCCGCCGAGGTCGAACACGAGGTCGAGTCGATGCTCCGGGACGTCAACCAGACGCCGCTCCGGGCCGAGCGCCACGGCGTCCCGACGGCCGTCGAGGAGGTCGGCGACGGCGTCGTCCCGGTGTTCGCCACCTCGGCGGTCACCCGCGAGGGACTGGACGACCTCGACGACCTGCTGGAGGCGCTCCCGAAGCGCACCAGCGACGCCGACGCGGCGTTCCGGATGTACGTCGACCGGACGTACGACGTGAAGGGCGTCGGCGCGGTCGCCTCGGGCACCATCCAGGCCGGAACGGTCGAGGCGGGCGACGAACTCCTGCTCGGGCCGATGCCCGACGGCTCGTTCCGCGAGGTGGAGGTCCGCTCCATCGAGATGCACTACCACCGGGTCGACAGGGCCAGGGCGGGCCGCATCGTCGGCATCGCGCTGAAGGGCGTCCGCGAGGCCGAGATCCAGCGCGGCATGGCGCTCGTCCCCCGGACCGCCGACGTCCGACCAGTCAGGTCGTTCGAGGCGGAGGTGATGGTGCTCAACCACCCGACCCGGATCCAGGAGGGGTACGAGCCGGTCATCCACCTCGAAACCGTGAGCGAGGCTGCGGTGTTCCACCCCGAGGGCGGGAGGCTGCTGCCCGGCGACACCGGCGAGACGACGGTCGAGTTCAAGTTCCGGCCGTACCTCGTCGAGGAGGGCCAGCGGTTCGTGTTCCGCGAGGGCCGCAGCAAGGGCGTCGGCACGGTGAGCGACGTGACCTACGCGGACGAGTAGTCGGGGTCGCGGTCGGACGATGGAGCCGGCCAGCCCTCCTCGATCACCTGTTCCAGCGTCTCGACCCGCAGGTCCGGAGCGGGCTCGCTCCCGTCCGCGGTGCCGTCGCGGACGTGGACGGCTCCCATCCCGACCGCCCGCGCGCCGACGACGTCCGTCCCGTGGGAGTCCCCGACGTGAGCGGCGTCCGCGGGGTCGGCTCCGAGCGCCTCGAGCGCGCGAACGAACGGTTCGCGGTCGGGCTTCGCGGGCGTGTCGTGGCCCGCGTACACCACGGCGTCGGCACGGCGGTCGAGCCCCACCGCGGACAGCTTTTCGGACTGTGCGTCCCGCGGGCCGTTGGTGACGACGGCCCAGGGGACGCCCCCGCGGTCCAGGGCGTCGAGGAGCGGCTCTGCGCCGGGACACCACTCGACGTTCGCGTGATCGCGCGCGTCGGCGAAGGCGGCCGCGACGGCCCTGCCGATGTCGGGGTCGTGGCCGCGATCCTCGGCCAGCGCGGCGAAGCACTCGGCGCGTAGCTCACCCATCCTGTCCGTCCGGTCGTTGAACTCGTCGAACCGGTCGAAGTAGGCGGTCACCGGGAACAGCGGGTCGACGCCCGCCGAGTCGAAGGCGACGGCGAGGATCTCCCCGGGCGACCGACGGTAGTCCAGGAGCGTGCCGTCGAGGTCGAACGTGACTGCGTTCGGCGTCACACTTCCTCCGGGGCGAGCGCGTCGGTCGGCACGTACCCCCCGCCGCGTCGCTCGGCGAGGCCCAGGGACACGAACCAGTCGAGGTGGCGTCGGGCGCGTTCGCGCCACACCGACTCCCAGTCGTCGGTCCGGTTCCGTTCCCAGGTCGGCACGCGGTCGCGGAGCGCGTCGAACGCGTCCTCGACCCTCAGCGGGTTTTCGCTGTCCGCCTGAGCGAGCGTCTCCGCGACCACGTCGGCCCCGTACACGCTCTCGATGAACGCGCGCCGGAGGTCCGCCAGGCTCGCGGACTCGCGGACGCGTCTGAACCCCGAGGGCGTCTCCTCGGCCAGCCCGAGCGCCCGGAGGAAGGTGAGCCACGTCCGGGCGACGTCCCGGGAGGGCAGGTCGCGGCGGCGCATCAGCCGGGCACAGCAGTCGTCCTCGCTCCCCGGAACGAGCGGCACCGCGGCCTGCATCTCCGCGAGAACCGACTCCACGTCGCCGGCGTCGCCGGTCTCCTCACCCGGATCCGCTCCGTTTGCCGTCGGCGAGGGCGGCTCCGGGACGAGTTTGAACTTCACGGACTCACGCGAGGCCGAACGACTCGGCGAGCAGGTCCTCGCGCGTCTCCCCGAGCGCGTACGTCGGGCCGTCCGCCACGTCCACCGTCACGGACGCGGGCGCAAACACGGACTCGTCCACCTCGTAGAAGTCGTAGTCGGCCTGGGCGAAGATGTCTGCGAAGGGGGTGCCGTACTCGTCGGCCGCGCTGGAGGGGAGTTCCTCGAACCGGTCGAAGTCCTCGGCGACCGTCAGGTGGACCTCGCCGCCGTACGCGAGCGCGTCGTTAGTCCGCCCCATCGCCACCGTCTCGTCGTAGCTGACGGGGGCGACCGGGGCGGAGCCCGCGACCGAGAGCACGTCCAGGGGATCGTAGCCGAGTTCGAAGAGTCGGAAGACGGCGAGTTCCGCGGCGCGGGCCGCGGTCGTCACGCTGCCGGCAGTCGAGCCGAGCGCGCAGGTCGGGAGGTAGACGGCGGTCTCGTTCACGCCGGTCCGTTCGGCGACGTGTTCGGCGACCGCGTCGCCCGGGAGTTCGACGCTCTCGACGCCCAGGACGGTGAGGTCGAACTCGTCGTAGTAGCCGACCGCCTCGAACTCGGACTCCTCCCCGACGATGGCGCGGGCCGGGCCGGAGCCGAGGCCGTCGAAGCCGTCCATGTCGAGCTCCCAGCCGGCCTTCTGCGAGCAGAGCAGCGCGATGCCCGGGTGGTCGGTCGTCAGTTCGACGTGCGGGACCGGCGCGCCGGCGACCCGGTCCATCCGCGACTGGACGGTCGCCAGCCCGGCGGTCTGGATCTCGGCGAGCAGCAGGCCCGCCTCCAGGCCGCCGTCCGCCTCGACGCCGAAGTCGATGACGGTCGCACCCGAGTCCAGTTCGTAGGCGGCCAGGTTCAACTCGTCGGCGAAGTCGAGCGCCTCGTCGACGAGTTCGACCGCCATGCGATTGAGGCTGTCCATGCGGAGGGGTTGGGCGGTTCCACGGAAAGAGTTTGTCAGTTCGCGAGTTCGATGTGTTGGGTGTACACGGCACAACGCGACAGCGGAATTCGATTCCACCGTGATGACCGCGAAAGCCCCCGCGGCGCCTTTCAGTCCCACCCGTGGCGGTAGGTCGGTCGTCGCTACCTCGACACCCGCTCGTTCCGCTGTGGGGTGTCGGTGGCGACCGCCTCGTGGTGGTTCAGTCGTCGTCGCCGACCGCGTCATCCCCCTCGCTTCTGGCCGGGCGGCCGAGTTCCCGTTCGACGGCGTCGACCTTCTCGTTCGCGTGCTGGTCGCTGGTCCGCTTGTCGTCGATCTTCAGCACCGTGCTCACGCGGTCGCCGTCGACGGCCTGGTGGGCGGCGGTGGCGGCGGCCATCAGTTCCTCGATGGAGTCGGCCTCGATCACGGTCCCCATCGGGTTCGTCTCGTAGCCCACCTCGAAATCGTCGAGCGCGGCGACGGCCCTGGCGACTTCGCCGGCCATGCTTCCCTCGGTGACCGGTGCGACGCTCAAGAGCGCGATGACTGTCATGGCTGCCGTTTCGGCGCGCGGCCACCTAACTGTGGGGCCCGTAGGTTCGCGGGCGCGTGGTCCTCGGTGCGGGCGCTCGCTGCGTTTCGAACCGTCGCAAATCAACTGCGAACCCCGTTCTCAGGCGCGCGGCGGCCGCGCCTCGTGTGCGGCCACCCGTCGCGCGAGGGATGAGTGGGGGAGCGACCGAAGGGAGCGAGCCGACCGAATCGGCTGCTCACGCGAGCGATGCGAGGGAGAGTTCCGAGGAATGTGCTCCGAGGGAAGAGAGGCGTGGGACTGCGGTTTGCCGTGTGGTTGCGGTGTGGGTGGGACTGAACGGGGCCGCGGGGGCTTTCGAGGACTGGGCCCCGACGGCCGAGCCGATATCGAATCGAACGTCGGCGGGGCTCTCGGGGTCGTCCCACCGAGCTGGCACACACGACTCGCTAGCGTTCCACCGACTCAGTAGCGGAGTCGAAACGGGCTTGGTCGTCCACCCGACCCCTAGAGTATGTACCTGAGTCATCCGGTCCGACGGCTCCGAACGGACCCGCACCCCGAGGAGGACGTCGTGCTGGTCGTCGAACTGGGGTCGCTCTCTGCGGACGACCTCCGGGACGCAGTGGCTGACCTGAACGGCGAGGTCGAGGCGGAGCTCCGGTTCGACTCCTACCGGCTCCGGCTTCCCCAGACTGCCGTCGACCAGTTCTGTGAGCTGGACGGGCTGAAGACGGTCGAGACGGAGAACGCGGTCGGATACGGCGGCGACTCGGGAGAGGATATGGAGTGACGCTCGGCTCCCGAATTGGACGCGACAGAACTGCGCTGGCTGGGATTTGAACCCAGGTTGTGACCATGGCAAGGTCACGTGATACCACTACACTACCAGCGCCCTGCTACACCCAACGATTCCCGAGGGACCAACTTAACGCTGTCGGATGGAATCCGAATAACCGCACGCGGGCGTGGGGGTTTCTCACACACGGCCGCCACTGGCCCACGACACCACCTCACATGCAAATCGCCCGTAATCGGGTGTGAGAGGCCGTCACTCGCCCACAGCGTTCCGATGTTCTTTTAGGGCGTGGCTGAGGAGATGTACGATACAGTCCGGTGTGAGCGACATGGACGACACGAGACTCGACGTCCTCGTGCCGTCGTCGCTCGTCCGGGAGGCCGAGGACGGCCGCGAGGCCACGCGAAAACTCGGTTACGTCGCCCGCGCGGCGACGATCTTCCGGGCCGACCGGTTGGTCGTCTTCCCCGACGGGGAAGGCGAACGCCGCTGGGGCGGCGAGTACGTCACCACGGTGCTGGAGTACTGCGCGACGCCCCCCTACCTCCGGAAGGAGGTCTGGGGGATGCGCGACGAGCTCCGGCACGTCGGCGTGCTTCCACCCATGCGGCCCGACACCTCCGGCCCCGACGGGTCGGAGTTGCGAGACGGAATCGTGACCGAGGTCGGACCTGAAGGCCGCGTTCGGGTCAATTGCGGACTGCAACACCCGATCTCCCTTCGCCTGCCTCCCGAACGGGAGGCGACGGAGGGGGAGCGCGTCACCGTCAGGGTCTCTTCGCGAGAACCCGTCCGCGCCCGCGTCGTCGAGGGCCCCTCGCCGGGGTTCCGCGTCGCGGGCGAGGACATCTCGGACGCCCTCGCCGCCGCCGACGTGGGGGTCGCCACGTCACGGCACGGACGACCGCTGTCCGTGTCAGGACTGGGCGACCTCCGCGCGCGACTGCGCGACAAGCGTGTCGCCGTCGCGTTCGGCGCGCCGGGCCGAGGGCTTCCGGCCATCCTCGGGGTCGACCCCGAGGAGGTGCCGGTCGAACCCGGGGTACAGGACGACTCGGGGTTCGACCTCTGGCTGAATACGATTCCGCGACAGGGGAGCGAGGTCGTGCGGACCGAAGAGGCGGTCTTCACCACGCTCTCGCCCCTCACGCTCACGGAGTAAGCCAACACACATGCCACAACCAAGCAGACCACGCAAGGGCTCGATGGGCTTCGGTCCGCGTACGCGCGCGAACAGCGAAGTCCCCCGCATCCGCTCGTGGCCCGAGGACGACGGCGCCGCCGGCGTCCAGGGCTTCGCGGGCTACAAGGCGGGCATGACCCACGTCGTCATGGTGAACGACGAATCCGACTCCCCGCGCGAGGGGATGGAGGAGTCCGTTCCCGTGACGGTCGTGGAGGTGCCCCCCATGCGGGCGGTCGCCCTGCGAGCATACGAGGACACGCCGTACGGACAGAAGCCGGTGACCGAGGTCTGGGCTCCCGAGTTCCACGACGAACTCGACCGGACGCTCGACCTGCCGGCGGAGGACACCTTCGAGGACGACGCGACCGAACTCCGCGAACTCGTGGACGACGGCGTCGTCGACGACCTGCGCTTCATCACCCACACGGAGCCGGCGTCGATGGCGAACGTCCCGAAGAAGAAGCCCGACGTCATGGAGACTCGCGTCGGCGGCGACGCGCTGTCGGACCGGCTCGAGTACGCCCTCGACCTCGTCGAGGACGGCGGCGAGCACGAGTTCGGCGACGTGTTCCGCGCGGGCGAGTACATGGACGTCTCGGGCGTCACGAAGGGGAAGGGCACCCAGGGCCCCGTCAAGCGCTGGGGCGTCCAGAAGCGGAAGGGCAAGCACGCACGCCAGGGCTGGCGGCGCCGGATCGGCAACCTCGGCCCGTGGAACCCCTCGCGCGTGCGCTCGACCGTTCCCCAGCAGGGACAGACCGGCTACCACCAGCGGACCGAACTCAACAAGCGGCTCATCGACTTCGGCGAGGGAGACGACGCCTCGGTCGATGGCGGCTTCCCGAACTACGGCGAGGTGGACGGTCACTACGCGCTCGTCAAGGGCTCGCTGCCGGGCCCCGACAAGCGCCTCCTGCGGTTCCGCCCGGCCATCCGGCCGAACGACCAGCCGCGCCTCGACCCCGAGGTGCGCTACGTCTCCACCGCATCGAACCAGGGCTAACCCATGAAGGCAACAGTACACGACCTGAACGGCGACGAGACGGGTGAGGTCGACCTCCCCGAGGTCTTCGACACCCAGTTCCGACCGGACCTGATCCGGCGGGCCGTCGTCGCCGCGCAGGCAAACAGGAAGCAGGCCTACGGGGCCGACGAGTTCGCCGGGCTCCGCACGCCCGCCGAGTCGTTCGGCTCCGGCCGCGGGATGGCCCACGTGCCCCGACAGAACGGGCAGGGCCGGCGCGTGCCCCAGACGGTGAAGGGGCGCAAGGCGCACCCGCCGAAGGCCGAGAAGGACCAGTCGAAGAAGGTGAACGACAAGGAGCGCAAACTCGCCGTCCGCTCGGCCCTCGCGGCCACCGCGGACGCCGAACTCGTCGCCGAACGCGGCCACGCGTTCGACGAGGACGCGACGCTCCCGCTCGTCGTCTCGGACGAGTTCGACGACCTCGTCAAGACGAAGGAGGTCGTCGACCTCCTCGAATCGCTCGGCGTCCACGCGGACGTCGAGCGCGCCGAGAACGGACGCTCGGTTCGCTCGGGCCAGGGCAAGGCCCGCGGTCGCAAGTACCAGCAGCCGAAGTCGCTGCTGTTCGTGACCGCCGGCGAGCCGTCCAAGGCCGCCCGCAACCTCGCGGGCGCCGACGTGACGACCGCCGCGGAAGTGAACGCTGAGGACCTCGCGCCCGGCACGCACGCCGGCCGACTCACGCTCTTTACCGAGAGCGCGCTCGAGGAGGTGGCGGAGCGATGAAGACTATCAAACACCCGCTCGTCACCGAGAAGGCGATGGACGAGATGGACTTCGGCAACAAGCTGCAGTTCATCGTGGACATCGACGCCGCCAAGCCCGACGTGATCGAGGCGGTCGAGTCGCAGTTCGACGTGACCGTCGCCGACGTGAACACGCAGGTCACGCCGAAGGGGCGAAAGAAGGCCACCGTCGCGCTCGGCGAGGACGACGACGCCCAGGAAGTGGCCTCGCGGATCGGGGTGTTCTGAGAATGGGACGAAGAATTCAGGGACAACGACGCGGTCGCGGCGGCTCCACGTTCCGTGCGCCGTCGCACCGCTACAAGTCGGACAAGCACCACAAGAAACTCGAGGAGGACGACGCCACGATCTCGGGCACCGTGGTCGGCATCGAGCACGACCCGGCCCGCTCGGCGCCGCTCGCCGACGTGGAGTTCGAGGACGACGACCGCCGCCTCGTGCTCGCCCCCGAGGGCGTCACGGTCGGCGAGGAGATCCAGGTCGGCGTCTCCGCCGAGATCAAGCCCGGCAACACGCTCCCGCTCGCGGAGATCCCCGAGGGGGTTCCGGTGTGCAACGTCGAGTCCAAGCCCGGCGACGGGGGCAAGTTCGCCCGCGCCTCGGGCGTCAACGCGACGCTGCTCACCCACGACCGCACGGTCGCGGTCGTCCAGCTGCCGAGCGGCGAGGTCAAGCGACTCAACCCGGAGGCCCGCGCCACCATCGGCGTGGTCGCCGGCGGCGGTCGGACCGAGAAGCCGTTCGTGAAGGCCGGCAACAAGCACCACAAGATGAAATCGCGCGGCACGAAGTACCCGCGCGTTCGCGGGGTCGCCATGAACGCCGTCGACCACCCGTTCGGTGGCGGCGGCCGACAGCACCCTGGCCAGCCCAAGTCCGTCTCGCGGAACGCACCGCCGGGACGGAAAGTGGGCGACATCGCCTCCAAGCGCACTGGCCGTGGAGGGGACAACTGAACCATGAGCTCCGAGTACAGAACCGGCCGCGAGGGTGAGTTCACCTACCGCGGCCACACGCTCGACGAACTGCAGGAGATGGAGCTGGAGGACGTCGCGGAACTGCTGCCCGCTCGACAGCGGCGAACCATCACCCGAGGACTGGGCACCGAGCAGCTGAAACTGCTCGAGGACGCCCGGGAATCGACCGAGGAGGAGACGGCGAACGACCCGCTCCGGACCCACGTTCGGGACATGCCCATCGTGCCGGAGTTCGTGGGGCTGACGTTCGCGGTCTACGACGGACACGAGTTCGAACGCGTCCGGATCGAGCCCGAGATGATCGGGCACTACCTGGGCGAGTTCCACCTCACGCGGAACTCCGTCGAACACGGTCAGGCCGGTCTCGGCGCGACCCGGTCCTCGAAGTTCGTGCCCCTCAAGTAACCATGGGAATCAACTACAGCGTCGACGCCGACCCGGACGCCTCCGCGAAGGGGATGCTCCGGGAGCGGCAACTCAGCCTGAAGCACAGCAAGGCCGTCGCCCGTGCCATCAAGGGCGAGACGGTCGCGGACGCCGAGGAGTACCTCGACGCGGTGCTCGCCGGCGACCGCTCCGTCCCGTTCCGACAGCACAACACCGGCGTCGGCCACCGCTCGGACATCGACGGGTGGGACGCGGGTCGCTACCCCGAGAAGGCGACCGAGGACCTGCAGAAGCTCCTCGAGAACGTCAAGAACAACGCCGACCGCGCCGGCTTCGAGCCCGACGAGATGGTCATCGACCACGTCGCGGCCCACAAGGTCGGCGAACAGCAGGGTCGCAAGCCCCGAGCGATGGGTCGCGCGTCGCCCTGGAACTCCACGCAGGTGGACATCGAGATGATACTGACAGAACCGGAGGAGGCCGAATAATGGCGGACGAGCACCAGTTCATCGAGGACGGGCTCCAGCGGAGCCAGATCAACGAGTTCTTCGAGGAGGAACTGGGCCGCGCGGGCTACGGCGGCATGGACGTCGCCAAGACCCCGATGGGGACCCAGATCGTCCTGAAGGCCGAAAAGCCCGGCATGGTCATCGGCAAGGGCGGGAAGAACATCCGCAAGGTCACCACCGAACTGGAGAACCGGTTCGACATGGACGACCCCCAGATCGACGTACAGGAGGTCGACGAACCCGACCTCAACGCGAAGATCGTCGCGGACCGGCTGGCGAACGCGCTCGAGCGCGGCTGGTACTTCCGGAAGGCCGGCCACACGACGATCGACCGCATCATGGACGCGGGCGCGCTGGGCGCCGAGATCGTCCTGAGCGGGAAGGTCACCGGCGCGCGCTCGCGCGTCGAGAAGTTCAACCGCGGCTACGTCAAGCACAACGGCGAACCCGCGAAGGATGTCGTCGACGAGGGCCAGGGCGTCGCGGTGATGAAGCTCGGCACCATCGGCGTCACGGTGAAGATCATCCCGCCGGGCGCGAAGCTCCCCGACGACTTCGAACTCGACGAGGACGCCGAGGCCCCCGAGGTCGACCAGGAGGTCGAGGAGGCGGGCGTCGAGTCCCTGCTTGAGGAGGAACCCGAGGAGGTTCCCGACGCGTCCAACGAGGAGGAGGACGTCGACGTGCCGACCGACGAGCCCGAGGACGTCATCGACGAGGAGATCGTCGAGGAGGTCATCGAGGCGGACGAGACCGAGGACGGCGACGGCGCCGCCGACACCGGCGAGCCGGACGAGGAGCCGACCGAGGAGCTCGAGGAGCTCGACGAGGACGTCGAAGCCGAGGCCGAGGAGCTCGTGGCCGAGATGGAGTCGGAGGAGGAGGAATCCGCCGACGACGCTGACGCCGAGGAGGCGGAAGCCGACGCCGACGAGTCCGAGGACGAATCGAGCGAAAGCGAAACCGAGGCCGCCGACGAGGCGGACGAGGGCGACGAGGAGGAGGCCTGATCATGGCGATCCTTCACGTCGAGGAGATTCGCGACATGACGCCCGCGGAGCGGGAGGCCGAGCTCGAGGAACTCGAGACGGAACTGCTCAACGCCAAGGCCGTCCAGGCCGCGGGCGGCGCGCCGGAGAACCCCGGCCGCGTCGGCGAACTGCGAACGACGATCGCGCGGATCAAGACGATCCGGCGCGAGGAAGGCGACATCGACGACGCCGAGGAGTAATATGCCACTGACCCCCGAAACGCTCACGCGACACGAACTCATCGGGCTGCCCGTTCGGGTGGCCGCCGCGCCCAGCGACGCCCACGTCGGCATCGCCGGGCGCGTCGTGTCCGAGAGCCAGCGGACCATATCTATCCGCGAGACGCCGCAGGCGTCTCGGCGAGGCGTTCACGAGAGCAAAGCTCTCGTGAGCCAATCAGAACCGCTGTGCGGTTCTGATGACGGCGACGCCGCCGGAGCCTCGGGGGACAGGCGTGTACCCAAACGGGGCGCGACGTTCGAGTTCGCGCTCCCCTCGGAGGACGATTCCGTCCAATTCGCTCCCGCGGATCCGACCGCGGCGGGCGAGCCCACATATGAAGCCGCCGGGGCGCGCAAGCCCCCGGGGTCCGTATCCGAACTTCCGTCGTCCGCGCCCGACACGCTGTCCGTCGGGCGCGGGCAGGACGATACTGCCGGGGTCACAGCCGGTCAGTCGGGCGGTTGCGAGGGTACGGTCTACGTTACGGTGGATGGGGACAGACTGCTCTCACGACCCGCCTTCCGCACGGAACGTGCGGGTGATTCGACATGGCAATAGGACTGAACACAGACGAACCGGAGGAGGCCTGCTCCGACGAGAACTGTCCGTACCACGGGACGCTATCCGTGCGCGGGCAGACGCTCGAGGGGACGGTCGCCTCCACAGCGATGGACAAGACCGTCGTCGTGGAGCGGGAGTACGACGTCTTCGTACCGAAGTACGACCGCTACATGAAACGACGGAGCCGCGTCCCCGCGCACTGCTCGCCCTGCCTCGACGTCGAGGAGGGCGACGAGGTGCGCATCGCCGAGACGCGACCGCTCTCGAAGACGAAATCCCACGTGGTCGTCGAGATCCAGGAGGGTGATTCCTGATGGAAGCCCTCAAGGCCGACGTCACGCAGGGACTCGAGAAGGGGTCGCTCGTCACGTGTGCCGACAACACCGGCGCGCGTGAGCTGAAAGTGATCAGCGTCTCCGGCTACACCGGGACCAAGAACAGACACCCCAAAGCGGGAGTGGGCGACAAGGTGACCGTCTCGGTCACCAAGGGCACGCCCGAGATGCGCCGACAGGTCCTCGAGGCCGTCGTCGTGCGTCAACGGAAGCCCATCCGTCGCCCCGACGGCACGCGCGTGAAGTTCGCGGACAACGCTGCAGTCGTCATCGACGACATGAGCGAGCCGCGCGGGACCGAGATCAAGGGTCCCATCGCGCGCGAGGTCGCCGAACGCTTCGGGAGCATCGCATCAACGGCGACACAGATCGTATGACCACGCAACCGCACAAACAGCGCACCCGACAGCGGGACGCGCCCCTTCACGAGCGACACAAGCAGGTCCGCGCGACCCTCTCGGAGGAGCTCCGGGAGGAGTACGACCAGCGGAACGTCCGCGTCAACGCGGGCGACACCGTCGAGGTCATGCGCGGCGACTTCGCCGGCGAGGAGGGCGAGGTCCTGGCGGTCGACCTCCGCGACGCGACGATCCACGTCGAGGACGTCACTATCGAGTCGGCGGACGGGGAGGAGGTTCCCCGCCCGCTCGACACGTCGAACGTCCGCGTCACGGAGCTCGACCTCGAGGACGACCGCCGCGAGGCGCGTCTCGAATCGGACGAGGAGGCAGCATAGATGAGCAACCACCAGAAGCGACTGTCGGCCCCGAACGCCTGGCCGGTCGAACGCAAGGAAGGGACGTTCACGGTCAAGGCGGGCGCGGGCCCGCACGGCGAGGCCGGCGTGCCCCTGCTCATCGTCCTCCGGGACGTGCTGGGCTACGTCGACTCGAAGAAGGAGGCGCGCTACGCGCTCGACAACGACTCCGTGCTCGTCAACGGCGTGGCGGTCTCGGACGAGGCCCGCCCGGTCGGGATGTTCGACATCCTGGCGTTCCGCGAGCGCGAGGAGTACTTCCGCGTGTTCCCGGGCGAAGGCGGTCGGCTCGCGCTGACCCCAATCGACGAGGAGTCCGCCTCCTCGCGGCTCGGGAAGGTGGCCGGCAAGACGCAGGTCGCCGGCGGCACGTTCCAGTACACGCTCCACGACGGCACGACGCTCCAGACCGAGGACGGCGAGTACGCGGGCAAGGACTCGCTGGTCGTCGACAACGAGTCGAAGGAGATCGTGGCGCACTTCCCCTACGAGGAGGGCGCGCTCGTCACCGTCGTCGACGGGACCCACTCCGGCGAGATCGGAACCGTCGAGGAGATCACCGTCACCCCCGGCTCGGGCGCGAACGGCGTCACCGTGGCACGGGAGGACGACGAGGACTTCGAGACCGTCGAGGAGTACGTCGTCGTCATCGACGAGAACTTCACGGGTGATGAGGAATGAGCGAGGCCGAATCGGAGTTCCACGAGATGCGCGCACCGCGCATCGACAAGGTCGTCGTCCACATGGGCGTCGGCCAGGGCGGGCGCGAACTCGCGAACGCCGAGGAGATCCTCGAGGAGGTCACCGGACAGGAGTCGGTTCGCACGACGGCCAAGCGGGCCATCGGCGAGTTCGACATCCGTCCCGGCGACCCCATCGGCGCGAAGGTCACCCTCCGCGGCGAGGACGCCCTCGCGTTCCTCGACACGGCGCTGGAACTGGTCGACCTCTCGGCCGACCAGTTCGACGACAACGGCAACTTCAGCTTCGGCGTCGAGGAACACACCGAGTTCCCCAGCCAGGAGTACGACCCGAGCATCGGCATCTACGGGCTCGACGTCACCGTCGCGCTCACGCGCCCGGGCTACCGCGTCTCCAAGCGGGACAAGGTCACCCGGTCGCTGCCGACCAAGCACCGGATGTCCGTCGAGGACGCGACGACGTTCCTCGAACGCGAGTTCGAGGTCGAGGTGAACGAATGAGCGACGCAGACATCGAACAGAAGGGGCCCGAATCCACGGGCGAGCACGCGGAGAAACGCACCGGCCAGCGCCACGAGTGCCGCCGGTGTCAGCGCAAGCAGGGGCTCGTCGGCAAGTACGACATCAACCTCTGTCGCCAGTGCTTCCGCGAGGTCGCCCGGGACATGGGCTTCCGTAAGTACCGATAACAATGGCAGGTAACGATCCACTCTCCGACGCGCTCGGCGGACTCGACAACGCCGAGAGCGTCGGCCATCTGGAGTACACGGTCCAGCCCGCCTCGAACATCGTCGGCTCCATCCTCGAAGTGCTGTACGACCGCGGCTACGTCGACGGCTTCGAGTACGTCGAGGACGGGAAAGCCGGCCTGTTCGAGGTCGAACTGAAGGGCGCCATCAACGAGTGTGGCGCGGTGAAGCCCCGATACTCCGTGGGCGCGGAAGACTACGAGCGCTGGGAGAAGCGCTACCTCCCCGCCCGCGACTACGGCTCGCTCATCGTGACCACCTCCCACGGCGTCATGAGCCACTACGAGGCCCGCGAACAGGGCATCGGTGGCCAGGTAATCGCATACGTCTACTGACAATGGCACGAACAGAAATCGAACTACCCGAGGACGTGTCGGCCGAGCTCGACCACCTCGATCTCACGATCGAGGGGCCGAACGGCTCGACGACGCGTCGCCTGTGGTACCCGAACGTGAGCGTCTCCGTCGAGGATGGCCTGGTGGCCATCGAACACGACGACGACGCGGACCGGAAGACGACCGCGACGGTCGGCACCTTCCGCAGCCACGTCGGAAACATGATCCACGGCGTCACCGACGAGTGGGAGTACAAGATGGAAGTCTTCTACGCCCACTTCCCGATGGACGTCTCCGTGGAGGGCGAGGACGTCGTCATCACGAACTTCCTCGGGGAGAAGGCTCCGCGCCGCGCGGCGATCCGCGGCGACACGGACGTACAGATCGACGGGGAGGAGCTCACCCTCACGGGTCCCTCGAAGGAGGACGTCGGCCAGACGGCCGCCAACATCGAGCAGCTCACCCGCGTGACCGACAAGGACACGCGCGTCTTCCAGGACGGCGTGTACATCACCGAGAAACCGACCGGAGGTGCCTGATCCATGGCTGACGACGACGCCGAGACGACCGAGGACGTCGAGTCGCTAGAGGACATCTCCGGGGTCGGCCCCTCGAAGGCGGACGCGATCCGCGAGGCCGGCTACGAGACCGTCGAGGACGTGAAGGCCGCGTCCCAGTCGGAACTCGCCGACATCGAGGGCGTCGGGAACGCCCTCGCGGCCCGCATCAAGGCCGACGTCGGCGGGCTCGAGGTCGAGTCGGAGGACGAGACCGAAGCCGAGATCGAGGAGGAGGAACCCGAGGCCGAGGAGGCCGAGGAGGACGAGGCGGTCGAGACGGAGCTGCAGCCGCGCGGCCACGTCGACAAGACCCCCGACCTCGACGACGAGACGGCGCGTGCGCTCGCACAGAAGCACCGCGAGGGCATGCCCCAGTTCAACCGACAGGACTACCACAAGAAGAAACGGACGCCGACCTCGTGGCGACGCCCGCGCGGCGGGCTCTCGAAACAGCGCCGCGGCATCAAGGGCAAGGGCCCGAAGGTCGCCGCCGGCTACCGAACGCCGAAGGGCGCACGCGGCCTGCACCCGAGCGGCTTCGAGGAGGTCCGCGTCCACAACACGGACGACCTCGAGGGCGTCGACGCCGACACCGAGGCGGTGCGCATCGCCTCGAAGGTCGGCGACCGCAAGCGCGAGAACATCGAGGACGTCTGCGAGGACCGCGAGATCCGCGTCCTCAACCCGACGTACATCGAAGTGGAGGTCGACGATGAGTGATCTGAGCGCCCAGCGACGGCTCGCCGCCGACGTCCTCGACGTCGGCAAGAGCCGCGTCTGGTTCAACCCCGAAGCACAGTCCGAGCTGGCGGATTCGATCACGCGCGAGGACATCCGCGAGCAGATCCAGCAGGGCAACATCCGCGCGGAGGACGCGAAGGCGAACTCCCGCGGCCGCGCCCGCGAGCGCGACGAGAAGCGCGCGTACGGTCACCGCAAGGGCGCCGGCTCCCGACGAGGGAAGGCCGGCGGCCGGCAGAGCGAGAAGACCGACTGGATCGCCCGCATCCGCGCACAGCGTGCACGCCTGAAGGAGCTCCGCGACGACGGCCCGCTCGACCGCTCGCAGTACCGCGAGCTGTACGACAAGGCCTCCGGCGGGGAGTTCGAGGACGTGCGCCGGCTCGAATCGTACGTCGTGAACAACTACGACGTGACACTGGAGGACGACTAATGGCAACCGGACCACGATACAAGGTGCCGATGCGGCGCCGCCGCGAGGTTCGGACCGACTACCACCAGAGGTTGCGCCTGCTGAAATCCGGCAAGCCGCGACTCGTCGCGCGCGTGTCGAACAGGCACGTCAGGGCGCAGCTGGTCACCCCCGGTCCGAGCGGAGACGAGACCCACGCCGCAGCGTCCAGCGAGGACCTGTCGGAGTACGGCTGGGAAGCCCCCACGGGCAACATCCCCAGCGCGTACCTGACGGGCTATCTCGCGGGCCTGCGCGCGGTCGACGCCGGCCTCGACGAGGCCGTGCTCGACATCGGGCTCAACACGGCGACCCCCGGCAACAAGACGTTCGCAGTACAGGAAGGTGCAATCGACGCGGGGCTCGAAATCCCCCACAGCGAGGACGTGCTGGCCGAGTGGCCGCGCAACCGCGGCGAGGACATCGCCGCCTACGCGGAGTCGCTCGACGAGCCGCTCTACTCGGGGGAGTTCGACGCCGCGGATCTCCCGGACCACTTCGACGAGGTCCGTGAGGCGCTAACGGAGGACTTCGAGTAAATGAGCAGAAACAACGACGGCTGGGAGCCGCGAACGCGGCTCGGCCGCAAGGTACAGGACGGCGACGTCACCTCGATGGACGAGGCGCTCGCCACCGGCCTCCCGCTGAAGGAGCCGGAGATCGTCGACCAGCTCCTCGGGAGCCTGGACGACGAGGTCCTCGACATCAACATGGTCCAGCGGATGACCGACTCGGGTCGCCGGGTCAAGTTCCGCTGCGTCTGTGCGATCGGGAACCGCGACGGCTACCTCGGCTACGCCGAGGCCCGCGACGACCAGGTCGGCGGCGCGATCCAGAAGGCGATCGAGGTCGCCAAGCTGAACATCATCAAGGTCGACCGCGGCTCGGGTAGCTGGGAGGACTCCGCCGGCGGGGTCAACTCGCTCACCCGGACGGCGACCGGCAAGGCCGGCTCCGTCACGGTCGAGATCCGCCCGGCCCCGCAGGGGCTCGGGTTGGCGGCCGCGGAGACGGTGCGCAACATCCTCGAGCTGGCCGGCGTGCAGGACGCCTGGACCAGCTCCGACGGCAACACGCGAACGACGGTCAACCTCGCGAAGGCGACGTTCAACGCGCTGACGAACGCGTCGCAGGCGCGCACGCCCGACCGGGCACGGCGCGTCCAGCGGGAGGCCGGCGAGGGGGCCCAGTGATGCAGGCGGTCGTCCAGCTTCGCGGCGAGGTCGACACCTCGGCCGCACAGCGTGACACCCTGCAGATGCTGAACCTCCACGCCGTGAACCACGCGACGCTGGTGCCCGAGGAGGACACCTACCGCGGGATGATCGCCAAGGTGAACGACTACGTCGCCTTCGGCGAGCCCTCGGCCGAGACCGTCGCCGAGCTCATCGAGCGCCGCGGCGAGGCGCTCGAGGGCGACGCGGACGTCGACGACGAGTGGGTCGACGAGCACACCGACTACGACGACGTCGGCGCGCTCGCCGAGGCGCTCGTCGCCGAGGAGACGACCCTGCGCGAGCAGGGGCTCTCCCCGGCCATCCGGCTCCACCCCCCGCGCAAGGGCCACCGCGGCATCAAGCACGCCGAGAAGAACGGCGGCGAACTCGGCCGTCACGAGGACATCGACGCGCTCCTGGAGGCGATGCGATAATGTCGAACAAGAAGAGGCGACAGCGCGGCTCGCGCACGCACGGCGGCGGCAGCCACAAGAACCGGCGCGGCGCCGGTCACCGCGGCGGCCGGGGCGCGGCCGGCCGGAAGAAGCACGAGCGGAACCTCTACGGGCCGCTCGGCAAGCACGGCTTCAAGCGACCGCCCTCCGTGCAGGAGGACGTCGTCGAGGTCACCGCCCAGAAGCTCGACGAGGACGCGGCGCTGCTGGCCGCGGAGGGCCTCGCCGAGGAGCGGGGCGACGGCTACGCCATCGACGCCCGCGACGTGGCCGAGGACGGCCACGAGGCGGACGTCGTGAAGGTGCTCGGGAACGGCTCCGTGCGCGGCGAACTGCACGTCACCGCCGACGCGTTCACCGGCGAGGCGCGGACGCTCATCGAGGAGGCGGGCGGCTCCGCCTCGCTCACCGACCGCGCCGAGGAGGCCGAGGCGGAAGCGGAAGATACTCAAAAGGACGAGGAAGAGGCGTAAGCCATGAGTTGGAAGGAGGCCGCGGAACCGGTACTCACGCGGATGCCCACGGTCACCAGGCCGGAGGGCCACGTGCCCTTCAAGCGGAAGCTGGCCTGGACCGCGGGCGTCCTCGTGATGTACTTTTTCCTGACGAACGTGACGCTGTTCGGGCTGGCGACCCAGACCGCGAGCGGCGACTTCTACGGACAGTTCCGGTCGATCCTCGCCGGCCAGTCGGGGTCGATCATGCAGCTCGGGATCGGCCCGATCGTCACGGCGTCGATCGTGCTACAGCTGCTCGGCGGCGCGGACCTGCTCGGGCTCGACACCGACGACCCGCGCGACCAGGTGCTGTATCAGGGCCTCCAGAAGCTGCTCGTCGTCGTGATGATCTGTCTGACGGGGCTCCCGATGGTGTTCGCCAGCAACTACCTGCCGGCCGACCCGCAGGTCGCCCAGACGCTGTTCGGCTCGGCGGGGGCGACCACCGGCGTCCAGACGCTCATCTTCGCACAGATGTTCGTCGGCGGGGTGCTCATCCTGTTCATGGACGAGGTCATCTCGAAGTGGGGCGTCGGCTCCGGGATCGGGCTGTTCATCATCGCGTCGGTGAGCCAGCAGCTCGTCGCCGGGCTGTTCTCCACGCAGGCGCTCGGGAACGTCACCGGCTTCTTCCCGGCGTGGTTCGGCATCGTGACCGGCGGCGTCCAGCTCGAGGGGTCGCTCATCGAGGCGATCCTCTTCGAGCCGGGGAACATCCTCGCGCTGTTCACGACGGTGCTCATCTTCGCCATCGTCGTCTACGCGGAGAGCGTTCGCATCGAGATCCCGCTGAGCCACGCCCGCGTGAAGGGCGCCCGGGGACGCTTCCCGGTCAAGCTCATCTACGCGAGCGTCCTGCCGATGATCCTCATCCGCGCGCTGCAGGCGAACGTCCAGTTCCTCGGCCAGATCCTCAACCAGCAGCTGGCGTCGATGCCGGCCTGGATCGGCCAGTACGCCGACGGGCAGGTCGTCGGCGGGCTGTTCTACTACCTGGCCCCGATCCAGTCCCGACAGGACTGGATGTGGTTCGTCTACGCGCCGGCCGCCGAACCGGCCGAGATCGCGTTGCGCGTGCTCGTCGACCTCGTCGTGACGGTCGTCGGGTCGGCGATCTTCGCCATCTTCTGGGTCGAGACGACGGGCATGGGGCCCAAGTCGACCGCCCAGCAGATCCAGAACTCGGGGATGCAGATCCCCGGCTTCCGGCGTAACCCGCAGGTCATCGAGAAGGTCATGGAGCGCTACATCCCGCAGGTGACAGTCATCGGCGGCGCGCTCGTGGGCCTGCTCGCCGTGCTGGCGAACATGCTCGGCACCCTCGGTGGCGTCTCCGGGACGGGCCTGCTGCTCACGGTCTCCATCACGTACAAGCTGTACGAGGAGATCGCCGAGGAGCAGCTCATGGAGATGCATCCGATGATGCGCTCGATGTTCGGTTCGGAGTAGGCTCGACTCCGCGGTTCGATTTTTCACGACGCGACTCACCCGCTCGGAGTGCCGGCCGCGTCGGTCGATCGCCGGCTGAACGAGTCACCGATGAAACCATTATATCCCCCTGGTCCGTCCGTGCTGTCAGCTACCGGACTGAAGTCGGGCCCCGTCGGTCGAACCGACGGCGGACGTACGAGTCAACACTATGTGTGGAATCATCGGCTGTGTGGGGGAACCGAACTCGATCGACGTGGACGTCGTGGTCGATTGTCTGGAAAATCTCGAATACAGGGGGTACGATTCGGCCGGCGTCGGTCTCCTTCAGGACGATCTCGTGATCGAAAAACGGACCGGCGAACTCGCCCGCCTCGACGAGGAACTGGACGACCATCGCGGTCGACGGTTCCAGGCGGGCATCGGCCACACTCGGTGGTCGACCCACGGCCCGCCGACCGACGACAACGCGCACCCGCACGTGGACTGCGACGGTCGGGTCGCCGTGGTCCACAACGGAATCATCGGAAACCACGAATCGGTCACGGAGGAACTCGTGGCCGACGGTCACGAGTTCACGAGCGGGACGGATTCGGAGATCGTGCCGCATCTCGTCGAAGAGTATCTCGCCGACGGCTACACGCCGCTGACGGCGCTCCGGAGCGCGACGCTGAAGCTGACGGGGTCGTTTTCGGTACTGATGGCCGTGAGGGGGTTCGGAAAGCTGTACGCCGCCCGGAACGGGTCACCGATCGTGCTCGGAACCGGCGATGACGTGAACTTCGTCGCGAGCGACGTTCCGGCCATCCTCGATCACACGGAGGACGTCGTCTACCTCGAGGACGGTGACGTCGCGGAGATCGCGCCCGACGACGTGGAGATCAGGGACTCGAACGGCAACCTGGCCGAGCGAAAGACGGAAACGATCAGTTGGGAGGCCGAGGAGGCCGGGAAAGGTGGCTTCGAGCATTACATGCTCAAGGAGATACACGAGCAGCCGGAGGCCGTCCGGGGCTGTCTCGACGGTCGGATCGACGAACTACGGAACGACGTCGACGTCGGCATCGACGTCTCGGCGTCCGATTTCGACGGGATCGAACTGGTCGGTGCCGGGACGTCGTATCACGCGTGTCTGTACGCGGCGTCGCTCCTCCGGGGCTCAGGGGTTCCAGCGACCGCCGTCTCGCCGGGCGAGCATCACGACGCGGAACGTGAGGCCGACGAGGGGCTGGCAATCTTCGTCTCACAGAGCGGGGAGAGTTCGGACGTCCTCGACGTCGCCCGGGAGATGGGGGCCGTCGAATCGATCGCGGTCACGAACGTCTTCGGCTCGTCGCTCTCGCGCGAGTGTGATCACACGGTGTACGTCCGTGCGGGCCCCGAAATCGGCGTCGCAGCGACCAAGACGTTCACCGGCCAGGCGATCACGCTGAACCTCCTGCACAAAGTGTTGACGGGAGCCCTGGAGTCCGACCGCGACTTCCACCCGTACTTCGATGCCCTGCGAAACCTGGACGGCTACGTTCGCCAGGACGTCGCCTCGTCGACGGCGGCGAGCGTCGCAGCCGAGTTCGCGGGCTCCGAACGGTTCTTCGTCCTCGGAAAGGGGCTCAACTATCCGGCCGCCCGTGAGGGCTCGCTCAAACTGCGCGAGGTCTCCTACGTCGACACGTACGGCTACCGGGGAAGCGAGTTGAAACACGGCCCGCTCGCGCTCGTCACGTCCGAGACGCCGGTCGTCGCCCTCGTGACCGGCGGCGAGACGGAAAAGCGGGACTTTCGATCACAGCTCCGAGAGATTCGCTCGCGGGGCGCACCGATCATCGCCATCTCGGACGGTGCCCACGAATGGGTCGACGAAATCGCTCGGGAGGTGCTCGAGGTCCAGGAGACCCATCCGGAACTCGCGCCGCTCATGGCCAACGTGCAACTCCAGCTCCTGAGCTATCACGTCGCCCGCGAACTCGGTCGGCCAATCGACAAACCGCGAAACCTGGCAAAGTCCGTCAACGTCGAATAGGGACCTCAGGTGTCCGTTTCGAGTTCCTGGAGATACTCATCGATCGCTTCGAGCTCCTCGGGTGGGATCCGCCGCATGTTCTGGAGGTTCCGAAACTTGTTCAACAGCATCAGTTGTGCGGCTTCCCCGACCGGTTCGTGTCCGCTCCAGGGAACGAGAACCCGCAGTTCGTCGAGGACGGTTGCTTCGCCGTCGGGAACGAGCAGTTCGTCGAGACGGGCGCGGAACGCGCGCGCCTGCGTCGGTGCCATCGCGGATTGCCGGACGAGCCCGGTCAGGATGTCGTCGATGTTCTCGTACACGTCCTCGGCGCGCCCGTACCGCTCCTCGTACATGGTACCGACCGTGAGCCGAACGTAGTACGTCGTTGCTACCAGCAGCGAGGCGGCGACGAAGCCGGCTCCGAGCGCGTTGACGAGCGCGTTCTGACGCAGGTCGAACGTCTCGAGGAGGTGAATCACGATGCTCGCCGAGATGATGCCGTACAACGAGAGGATGTAGACGATCGGTTCGATGATCTCGTCGACGTAGGTGACGAGTTCCCGATCCGACACCGGGCGAAACGTGATCGTCGTGAGCTTCGCGAGGAGAAATATCGCGGACAGGCCGACGAACGTCCGCAGCACCGCCGACCAGATCGCCGGTTCGATCGAGACCGACTGATAGATCGTGGCGTAGCCGCCCAGGACCGACACCGCCACGAGGACGTGGATGTTCTCGGCTCGTTTCCGCTGGCTCTGCTCCTCGAGGTGACGTGAGGACTCCCGGATGTCCTCGCGTATGAGGCGGAGTTCCGCCTCCACATCGTCGGGTTCGGCACTGACTCCGGTCTCACGCTGGTGGCCCATGGATCATCGGGGACCAAGTGTTGGTTCCATATCATACCAGGGGACGTGGGGTCGGAGACCCCCACGCGACAGCGAACAGAAACGGGCGTTCGGCTCTCCCGGCGACGCAATCTCTCAACCCTGATACGCGGCGAACAAGAGGTATATACGGCGAGTTCGCCCGTACGGCTGATGAGCGCGACGGACGGGCTACCGAACGGGACGGACCGCACGCTGGACGAGCTGCCGGAGTTCGACCTCAGCTACCTCCTCGACGACGGCGACCACCCCAGTTCGGTAACCGTCTACTCGCCCGACGCGCTGGAGACAGCCTGGCTGACCGCGGGCTGTGAGGACGCCGTGTCGCTGTCGGACGTTCGCTGAGACGCGTTCGACCGACTCGCCGATCCGGTTTTCCGTCGAGTTTCGACCTAGCCGATCGACCGCCACGAAGTAGCGGTCGTGGAGGGCCATCATTAAACGAGCCGGGACCGACCTGCCGGCCGTGAACCAGATCAGGACTTCCCGGTGCCGGGACCCCCTTGCGGGTGAGCGCGCGTGAGTACCGAGCTCCTACGGTCGGTCCTCGTCCCCGTCGTGTCGCCGGACGACGCCCGAATGACGGCGCGGGCGCTCGACCGATACGCCGCCGACGTCGACCGCGTCACGGTCGTCCACGTCGTCGAGAGGGCCGACGGCACGCCGGCCGATGCTGGCGGCGAGGGGGGAGAGGGCGTCATCGACGAGTCACACGCCGCGTTCGAGGCCGTGCTCGACGGCCCGACCGTCGAGTCCCGTCGCGTGTTCGACGAGGACGTCGTCGACGGCATCCTGGAAACCGCGGCGGCGACCGGTTCGACCGCGGTCGTGTTCTCCCCGCGTGAGGGCGGTCGGCTGGTTCGGTACCTCTCGGGCGACGTCGCCCTCCGACTCGTCACGGAATCGCCGGTCCCCGTGGTCAGTCTCCCGCGGGCGGACGAGAGCCGGTGAGACCCCGCGGCGGCGAGATGTCGACCGGCATCCGTCGATCCGTCCTCGGACGGTGAGCGGACTCCCGAGGTCGCCGAATTCCGAGCGGGTGGCGGCGATCCGGACCGGCAGCCGAAGTCGTGTGAACCTGATTTCACCGAGCAATTAAGTCAGCCGGCGTTCCCACTTCGGTGGCGATTGGTCCGGCGGACACGTGTGCCTCTGACATGTCATCCCCCCGTCCGCCAGACCTCGCCGTCCGTTCTGCCGACCGGAACCGCGCGTGACCGCTACTGCCCGGAACCGGTAAGTCGCCCGACGTGATACCGTACGGTATGGCCGGTGACCGCCTGGAACGGGAACCCTCCCGCGAGTCGTTCGCCACCCGGCGGGTCGCGTTCGACTCGGACGGTGACTCCTGTACGGGGACGCTGTATCTCCCAGCGGAGGGGACCGACCCGCCGCTCGTCGTCATGGCCAACGGGCTGGCCGCCGAGGCGAACTTCGGGCTCCCGCGCTACGCGGAGCGGTTCGCCGCGGCCGGCATCGCCGCGTTCACGTTCGACTACCGCGGCTTCGACGGCTCGGCGGGGGAGCCACTGGTGCTTCCCGACGGCCAGCTCGAGGACTGGCGGGCCGCGCTCGACCGTGCCGCGGCGGGATTTCGGGGCGTCGGCGACGCACGGGCACTCTGGGGGACCGGGCTCTCGGGCGGCTACGTGCTGACGCTCGCGGCCGAGCGGAGCGACGTGGACGCGGTGGTCACGCAGGTTCCGCTGCTGGACGGCCGGAAACTCCTCCGGGCGAAGTCCCCCCGGTACGTTCTCCGCGCGCTGGCGTCGGGGCTCCGTGACCGGCTCGGCGGACGGTTCGGCCGAACGCACGAGGTGAAGGTGTACGGCGACCCCGACGAGTTCGCGCTGTTGAACGAACCGGGCGCGAAGGACGCGTACGTCCGACTCATCCCGCGGGAGTCGCGCTGGCGGAACCGAACGCGTGCCCGGACGCTGCTCGCGCTTCCGCGCTACCGTCCCATCGCGGTCGCTGCGGACGTGACCGCGCCGACGCTCGTGATCGCCGGCACCGAGGACGAACTCCACCCGTACGGCGCGGTCGAGAGCCTGGTCGAGACGCTCCCGGACGCGACGCTCGTCTCCAAGCGGATGGGCCACTTCGACGCCTCTCACGGGGCGTTCCCCGAACTGTTCGACCACCAGCTCGCCTTCCTGCGGGCAACGTTCGACGAGGGGGAGCGGGCTCGATAGCGCCGGGCCGTACTCGCCGTCGAAGCTACCTTTTCAACGGCCCGCCTCCCAGAACCAGTCATGAGCACGAGCGAGGTGGTCGAACTCGAGGGTCACATCATCGACTCCGGGCTGATGGAGCGGGCGTTCACCGTCGTGATGGACATGGGCGGGGAGTTCGAGGTCGAGGAGTTCCGGGTCGGGAAACACAGCGACGAGGCGTCCTACTGTCGGCTCAGAGTGTTCGCCGCCGACGAGGCCGGCCTGCATCCGATCCTGCACGAACTCCACCAGTCGGGCGCGACCCTGGCTGCGCCGACGGACGCGACCCTGCAGCCGGCTCCGGCCGACCGCGTCGTCCCGGACGGGTTCTACTCGACGACGAACCACCCGACCGACGTGCGCGTCGACGGCGAGTGGGTGCCGGTCGGGAACATTGAGATGGACTGTGCGGTGGTCGTCGAGGACGAGGGCGAACCGACGCGGGCACGAACGAAGGTGCTCAACGCCATCGAAGCGGGCGACCACGTCGTCACGGGCGATGCCGGTATCAGGGTCAAGCCGCCCGAGCGACCGCGGGGGTCGTCCGGCCCGTTCGGGTTCATGCGCGGCGGCGTCTCGGCCGAGCGCCCGTCCGAGTCGACCATCCGCCGGGTCGCCGAATCCATCGCGGAGACGAAGGCGGAGGGCGGTGACGTGCTCGTCGTCGCCGGCCCGGCGGTCATCCACTCGGGCGCCGGCCCCGCGCTCGCCGAACTGGTGCGCGAGGGCTACGTCGACGCCGTCTCCGCCGGCAACGGCTTCGCCGTCCACGACATGGAGCGCTCGATGTACGGCACCTCGCTCGGGATGGACGTGGAGACGATGGAGCACCCCCGGAAGGGCCACAAGCACCACATCTACACCATCAGCCAGGTCGCGCGGGCGGGCGGCATCGAGGCGGCGGTGGAGGAGGGGCTCGTCGACGAGGGCGTGATGTACGAGTGCGTCACGAACGACCGCGAGTTCGTGCTCGCCGGCTCGATCCGTGACGACGGGCCGCTGCCCGACACCATCACCGACGCGGTGGAGGCACAGAACGCCATCAGGGAGCAAGCCCACGATGCGGACCTCGTGCTCATGCTCTC
This sequence comes from Halobaculum sp. XH14, assembly GCF_032116555.1. Taxonomy (NCBI): domain Archaea; kingdom Methanobacteriati; phylum Methanobacteriota; class Halobacteria; order Halobacteriales; family Haloferacaceae; genus Halorarum; species Halorarum halobium. The sequence continues at coordinate 2,087,954 of NZ_CP134949.1, read as the reverse complement.
GTCGCTGCTCCACTCGGTCGCCGTGGGGAACTGTCTCCCCTCGACGACCCGGGTCGTCTGCGTCGACATCAACCCGGCAACCGTCACGCAGTTGCTCGACAGGGGTTCGGCGCAGGCGGTGGGGATGGTGACCGACGTCGGGATGTTCGTGCCGACGCTCGCCGAGGAACTGGTTCGGTAGGCCGGTTCCGCGCGGTCGAGTGGTGCTGCCGACGGACTTTCGGATTCGGTTCGGCCGTTCGACCGTCCCAGTGGGGTGGCGCGTGCCGGCGCGGACGGAGCCGCGGTGGCACGCACGGACCCCAACAGCCCATCAGCCCGCGCGGCGCGCGGCGTTCACGAGCGAACGAAGTGAGCGACTGAGGAGCACAGCAGGCGCACCGAGTCGGGCACCGCGGGAGCTTTCGAGGCGGTCCTCACGCGAATGCAGTTCCAACGTGGCCCGACCGTTCCGAACGACTCGAACGCCGATCACACCGATTCCCGGGGGACCACGCGCATCGGCAGGTTCGACTCCAGCAGCAGATCCTGGGCGACGCTCCCGAAGACGATCTTCGAGGTCGGGTTCCGCTTGCGAATCCCCATGACGAGTTCGTCCGCGTCGACCTTCTCCGCGTGTGCCAGCACGTCCTCGGCCGGCTCGTTCCCGCGGACGTACTGGTGGGTCTCGACGGTCACGTCGTCGCCGAGCTCGTCCACGACGGCCTCCAGGGCGTCCTCCCCGGCCCGCATCTCGTCGGCGGCCGTGGCACCCCCGCCCTCCTTCGAGTTCACCGCGTGAACTTCGTCGTCCGCGCGCAGGCGGTCCCGCAGGTACGAACAGACGACGGCGCTCGTCGAGACCGAGTCGGTGGCAAGCACGAACAGCATGGACGGAAGACGGCTCGCGGGGCCGATAACGGTACCGGCGGCTCGCGTCCGAAAGCGCCGACGCCCGCCCGAGCCCCGCCCAACAGGTCAGTGCACAAAGCATATACCCCGAGTTCGAGAAGCCGCTCCCGTGTCACGCGAGAGGTATCTGGCGGGATCTGCCGCCGTCCTGCTCGCGCTCGCCCTCCTCGGAGCCATGCTCGGACCGGGGGTCCTCGCCTCCCCCGCCGCTGACGACCCGATCCGGCCGGGCCCCGTCGGCGTCGAGGAAGTCGCCGTCGCACCGGGCGACGTGGGCGGCGCGACGGCGGAACTCCGCCTCCACGCACGCATCGACCACGACGGCAACCCGACCGGGAACGTCACCGTTCGGTTCCGGGCCTACGACGCCGAGTCGGGACTGCTCGCCGACGAGCAAACCGTCGAGATGAGCACCCTGCGGGGCGACGGCTCCGTGCCGGTGAACGCCAGCCTCCGCGTCGAACGCGAGGGCGGCTACCGGCTGGAGACCACGATCTTCCGGGACGGGGAACTCGTCGATCGGTCGACCACCGAGGTGCAGGGGATGCGGGCGCTCGTCCCGGCCTACGCCGAGACGGACGTCCGGTTCACCGAGAGCGACGTCGTTCCGCCGCTGGCCGTCTCGGTCGATTCCGCGACGGGCAACCGGACGACGCTCCGCGTCGCCGCCTCGCTGACGAACGCCGGCGACGAGGCGAGCGAGGACCTGCGCGTGGAGCTCATCCTCCGGCAGGCCGACTCGAACCTCGTCGCCGACCGGACGGAGATCGAGGTCGGCTCCATCCGCCCCGGTCGGACGGCCGACGAGGCGGCGACGCTGACGGTGCCGACCGAGTACAACTACTACGTCGACGCCGCGCTGTACAAGGACGGCGTCCTCGTCGACTCGGCCCGCTCGGTCGCCAACCTGGACCCGCGCGAGACCATCTCTGCCAACGAGACCGAGCGCGAGGTCGAGTTCCGCGTCGGCGACTTCGCCGACGACGGGGCCGGGGACCGCGTAACCGAACAGCCCGCCCGCGCGACCGCCACCCAGACGCCCGGCTTCACGGCCGGCCTGGCGGTGTTCGCGCTGCTGGCCGCCGCGCTGCTCGCACGGAGGAATCCCGATGACTGACACCCACTCATCCACCTCGACGGAACCGACGGAGAACCGCCCGACGGACGAGGACGACGAGGCGAGCGGCGGCCGCGACCTCCGGTACCTGCTCAACCGGCTCGCGCTGGCGGGGCTCGTCCTGCTCGCGCTCGTCGCCGGCCTCCGGTTCTACCTCGCCGCGTCGACCACCATCGACCGCTGGGTGGTCCGCGAGTACCGGTCGCTGTTCCACGCCGTGTTCAACCTCGCGCTGCTGCTGCTCGCGGGATACGGCATCTCGGTGCAGGTGCGCCGACTTCGGTGACCAGGAGGTCGGTCCCGGGCGCTACCGTCGGTCGCGCCAGTCCTCGCGGAGCAGCCCGTACCGGAGCACGTCGTGGTACTCGCCGCGGAACCACGCGGCCTCCCGCAGCGTGCCCTCGTGCTCGAACCCGAGCGACTCCAGCAGCGCGGCCGAGGCGTCGTTGAAGCTCCCGAGGCGGGCGCCGACGCGGCGCAGGTTCCGGTCCTCGAACGCGTACCGGACCATCCGGGCCGCCGCGTCGGAGCCGTAGCCCTGTCCGTGGCGCTCGGGAGCGAGCCAGTAGGCGAGTTCCGCCGAGCGCGACCGGGACGTCTCGTCCGGGCCGTACCGGCTCCCGGTCAGCGAAACGAAGCCCAGCGGCTCGTCGCCGTCACAGACGAGACACTGGACCCCGTCCTCGTCGGAGACGACCCGCTCGAGGAACTCGGTTCCTTGCTCGCGGTTCATCGGGTTCACGTCGAGCGCCGGTCGCCAGACGCGAGGGTCGTTCATGCACCGCCGGATGAACGCGAGGTCCTCCTCCTCGGCCGGGCGGAGGGTGACGCTGTCGCCCCGCAGGAAGACGGGTCCTGGCATGGCTCACCGCTGCCGGCGGGTCGGGAAAACGGTGGCGCTTCCGCGTGATTCGGTCCCACATCGGCCCGCTCCCGCTCGCTCCGGCCTCCCGGAGCGTGCGACGGGTACCACCGGTGTAGGCAGTCCGGCGAGGTCGAGCCGGACGAGGACGAATCGGCCGGTGAGAACTCAGGCGACGACGAGCCACGCGAGGAACACGACCAGTCCGCCAAGCAGCGTGCTCGCGACGGCGTGGGTGCGCATCCGGTCGAGCATCGCGTGGGCGTCGCCCTCGCGGGAGAGCGATTCGTGGACCTCGCTCCCGATCTCACACTCGGGGAGAAAGTCCATGGCGACGTGGAGGAACACCCCGGTCGCGAAGCCGAAGACGACCCCGCGGACGGGGGCCGACGCGGGCAACGCGAGAACCGAGGACGCGGCGGCGGCGACGCCGACGCCCGCCGCGGGGAGCAAGATCGCGCGCCAGTCGCCGCCCCGACGGGCGTAGCGGGTCACCGCGGCGTAGCCCGCCGGACCCTTGTGCGAGACGATCGCCAGGCCGAGCACGGGACCAAGCTCCGGCATGTTGCCGTAAACGATGCCGATGATCGCCCCGGCGGCCACGGCGTGGGCGGTCAGCTCCGCCATCGTCCGGTCGAGCGGGAGATCCATGTGCGCGAGCCGGTGGCCGAGCGTGTGCGCCCCGAAGCCGGCCAGCAGGCCGAGCGCGACGCCGAACCCCCCGTAGGTGAGATGCTGACCCATCGCCTGCGGGAGCAGGAACACCGCCGCGCTCGTCACCATCGCGCCGCTCGCAAGCCCGTACCCCCAGACGAGCGCGCCCGTGTTCCCCCCGGACGCGCGCGTGCCGAGCCAGCCCGCGAGCGCCATCCCGAGGAAGGCGACCCACGCGATGGCGAACAGTTTCTCGTGACCGGCGGCGAGCGTGAGCGCGGACGCACCGACCAGCGCGGCCGTGCTGAGCGCGCCGAGCAGTGCGGCCCGCCCGTGCCGTCTCCCCCCGTCGCCGTCGAGTGTGGCTCCCATCGATTAGCAAATCGGGATCTACAGTTAATAATGCCTGCGGTTCAGGGGGAGACCCGTCGGGACACCCACCCGGACGCCCCGCTCGGGAACGCCTCCGATTCCTCGCGCTCCTGCAGGTCGCCATCGCCGTCGGTCGCGCGCGCGATGACCTCGTGTGGCTCGCTCGCCTCGTACTCGTGGCGCCACATCCGCCAGGCGTCGGCCGCCTCGCCGTCGCCGACGGACGGGTCCGACGGCTCCGCGTCGGCAGCAACCGCGGCGGGGAGCGGGTCCGAGAGCACGGCCTCCGTCCAGGTGTCGCCGCCGTCGGTGGACACCTCGACGGCCGAGATTCCGCGGGTGCCCGCGTGGGCGTGGCCGCCGACCGTGACCGTTCCGCCGTCGACGTCGACGCCGTGGAGTTTCGCCACCGTGTTCACCGGGCCGGTGCCGTGCCAGCCCCGCTTCTCCCAGTAACCCGTCCGCTCCTCGCGGCCGAGTTCGATGTCGGTGATCCACTTCAGGTTGATCTCGCCCCAGTGGCCGGGGACGAGCAGTCGAACGGGGAAGCCGTGGCCCGTCGGGAGCGGCCGCCCGTTCGTCCCGTACGCGAGGAACGCGGATTCGAGCGCGTCGAGCGGGAACTCCTGATAGTAGTCGTCGTCGGCCCGGACGTACACACAGCAGGGCTCCTCGTCGGAAACGCCAAGTTCCTCGAGGAGGTCCATCACCGGGACGCCGGTCCACAGCGCCGTGTCGAGTTTGCTCCCGTTGAGCGAGTCGCCGACACACCGGAGCGAGACGAACCGGTGCCGTGCGGGCCGGTTCCGCAGGTCCGCCAGGTCGTACTCGCGTGACTCGCCCAGTTCGCCGCCGACCGAGAGGGTCCACGACTCCGGGTCGACGTCGGGGTCGGCCGAATTGACGTCGACCTCGTAGAACCGCTCGGAGACGAGCGGGTCGACGCCATCGAGCGGGAGCGACCGCTCCGCGGCGGTCGAGAGGAGCTCCCGAACGAGCGGGTCCTCCACCTCGCTGATCGTTCGTCCGTCCGCGCCGTCGGTGCCGCTCCCCATCGCTCGTCGGGCACCGAGCGCGCCGGCGAGCCCGACCGCTGCGGCCGCGGTGGCGACCGACCGGAGCAGGTCGCGCCGGGCGACGTCGACGTCGCCGCCGCTGCCCGGGCCGCCGAGTCCGACCACCGCCGCGCCGACCGCACCGCCGACGAGCGCGGGGACGGGGGCGACCGTGAGCGCGAACGCCGCAAGCGTCTCGACGACTCCGACCGCGAACACGACCTCGGCACGCTCCCGGCCGAGCGCGCCGGCCACCAGCGTCGCGGCGAGCGCCAGCCCGCCGAACAGCAGCAGCGACGCGAGCGCGGTGCCGACGACGAGCAGCGGCCGTGCCAGGTCGCCGAGCCGCTGGATGCCGAACGTGACGAACGCATCGGGCGCGAGGAAGAAGGCGGTCCGTGCGAGCGCGAGAACGACCCACCGCGGCGTGAACCCCGCGACGAGGAACGTGCCGGCGAGGACGCCGGCACCGGCCGCGAGCGATACCAGCAGTCGTCGGCCCGTCGGTCGGTTCATCGGGGACGCTTGGGCCCCATCTCTGAAAGGGCTACCGCGGATCCGCGTGGACCGAACACTGAAGCGATCTCGCCCGCATCGACAGGTATGAACGGGTCGGACGACGTCGAGACGCCGGACGACGTCGAGACGGTCCGAACGCGACCCTGTCCGTTCTGCGGCTCGTCGATGACCCACCGCCACTGCAAGTACGTCTGTCCCGAACACGGCGTCGTGATGGACTGTGCGGACACGTTCTTCCACCGCTAAGTCGGGCGTCGGGGGCCACGGCACCCGAATCGGCCACAAACTGTTATGGTCTCGCCGTCCCTTACGTCGTACACTTACTATGTGCGGAGGGACCCGCTGTCAGCCAGGCACCCGCCGACTCGCACAGTCATGGTAGCCGAGGACCCGGTCGCGCGGAGCAAGCGGATCCAGCAGCGCACCGGCAAGACGTTCCACTTTGCGACCCGCGTCCTGCCCGAGCGGGTCCGCCACCCGACGTACGTCATGTACGCGTTCTTCCGCGTCGCCGACGAGGTCGTCGACGCCGCCGAGACGGCCCCGCCGGCCGAGCAGCGCGCGGAACTCGACCGACTGCGCGACGCCGCGCTCGGCCGAACCGAGACCGACGACCCGGTGCTGGAGGCGTTTGCGGACATCCGCGAGACGTACGACATCGCCGAGTCGGACGTGGAGACGTTCATCGACGCGATGGCCTCGGACGTCTCCGTGGATCGGTACGAGACGTACGAGGAGCTGGAGGCGTACATGGACGGCTCGGCCTCCGCAGTCGGGCGAATGATGACGGCCGTGATGGAGCCGGACGACCCGGACGCGGCGCTCCCGCACGCGACTGCGCTCGGCGAGGCGTTCCAGCTCACGAACTTCCTTCGCGACGTCCGCGAGGACGTCCTCGAACGCGACAGGGTGTATCTCCCGCAGGAGACGCTGCGAACCCACGGCGTGACCGAGACGCAGCTCCGCCGGCTCGAGTTCGACGGGAACTTCGCCGCGGCGATCCGCCACGAACTCGGCCGCGCGGAGTCGCTGTACGAGGAGGGCGTGAAGGGGATCAAGTACCTCCCGCGGGACTGCCAGTTCGCCGTGCTGCTCGCGACGGTCCTGTACGCGGACCACCACCGGCTCATCCGCCGCCGCGAGTACGACACGCTCACCGCGACCCCGTCGCTGGGGACGCTCCGAAAGGTCTGGCTGTTCGCTCGCACCCGGCTGGCGTGGGCGCACACGAAGGACCCGGTCGCCGTCTTCCGGGCGGTGAGTGCGGTCGAGTATGACGGAACCGACAGGGAGCACACCAGGCTGGGCGGCTGTCTTCCGGTCCGCTGAATCCGGGACCGACGGGAACCGACGGTTCGACGCGCTCCACGGGTTTCAGCCCCGACGGTTCCCAGGACTCGTCGGGCCATTCTCACGACCCCTCGGAACCACTCTCACGACCCGTCGGGGTCACGGTCAGGGCCGGAGCAGCGACGCGTCGAAGCGGTCAGCGCGGACCAGCCCCACCCCGATCCCGGCGGCGACGAGCGCGGGCACGAGGTTGCCAAAGAGCGCGTTCACGCCGCCCCAGAGGATGACGAAGCTCACCATGTCGTCGAGCATGAACTCGCACTCGGCCAGCCGCCGGACCAGTGCCGCGCGGTCGAACGCGAGATCGAGCGTCACCACCGCGACGGTGGCCGAGAGCACCCATCCCGCGTAGTTGGAGAGCGGCACGCCGTAGAAGCCGCCGCCGGCGAGGACCGCGAGGGCTCCTTCGGTCGTGACGCCCTCGTAGTTCCAGAACCCCAGCGCGACCGCGCCGGGGTCGAGCACGACGTCGAGCAGCAGGACGAGCGCGACGACGGCGGCGAGCCGGAGCGGGCCACGCTCGGCCCGGTCGCCCAGAAGCAGGAGACAGAGCAGGTAGGCGTTCGCCACGAGCGGGAGGAAGAACACCGGAAGCCCCAGCGGCACGCCCGACACCATCGGCCCGAGCGAGACGCCGTACTCGAACGGGCCGTACGGCCAGCCGGTGTGGACGCCGACGTACTCGATGGCGTACGCGTACAGCGCGAGCAGGCCGATCCCCGTCGCCGCCCGCCGGTCGACCAGGGGCGCGAGGCCGGCGACGAGCGGCGAGCGCATCACGACCGTCCCGAGCAGGATGAGCGTCCCGGTGAACGCCAGCCAGTCGGGAACCGCCGCGACGGTGGCGCTCGCGAGCAGGAGGACGATCCCGTTCAGCGGGAAGAACACGGAGATGGTGAACCGGTTCTCCCTGACGAGCGCGTCCAGCCGGGACTCCAGTTCGGCCCTGTCGCCCGGCCACCAGTCCCGCACAGTCGACGCGGCGGTGCTCACGGCAACACCGCCCCCGGCGAGACGAGCCGCGAGAGCCCGCCCACGGTGAGCAGGAACCCGACGACGCCGTTGATCGCCGGGTACCACCAGTAAGCCCGCGCCACGTCGACGTTTGCCCGACGGATGCCGGCGACGAGAACCGGGTAGACCAGCAGCAGGCCGCCGAGCCGCGGGTCGACGAGCGCGAACGCGGCCGCGGCCAGCAGCCAGCAGGCGGCACAGTAGGCGAGCGTCCGTCCCTCGCCGAGCACCGTTGCGGTCGTCCGGATTCCGGCCTCGCGGTCGGGTTCGACGTCGGGAATCGCCGAGAACGTGTGCATCGCCATCGCCCAGAGCCACCCGCCGACCAGCGCCGCGAGCGGCGGGTGAGCGCCTGCGAGGGCCGCGTAGGCGGCGGCGCCCGGGAGCACGTACAGCCCGTTCGAGACGGAGTCGAGGGGCGGGGTCGTCTTGAACCTGAACGGCGGGGCGCTGTACTCGACGCCCAGCAGGAGGAACCCCGCGAGGTACGGCCAGGCGACCCGCGGCGTGGCGGGGAACGGCGCGAGGCCGAGCAGGAACGAGCCGACGACGACCGTCGGCACGAGTCGGCCGCCGCCGTAGCGCGCCTCCCGCCCCTCCTTCTTCGGGTTGTCGGCGTCGACCTCGCGGTCGAACACGTCGTTCACGCCGTACAGCAGCAGGTTCGCGGGGACGAGGAAGTAGGCGAACAGGAGCACCGATCCGGTCGTCACCAGGTCGTCGACGCTTCCCGCGCCGTAGGCGACGCCGACAAGCACGGGTCCCGCGAGGTAGAGCCAGAACCGGGGGCGTGAGAGGACGAGGAGGTACCGCAGTCGATTGCCGACCTCGTCCACGGTCGTCGGTGCGCTCATCCGGCGGTCACTCCCGCCCCACGACTTCGGCGGTGAGCAGGCCGCTGATGAGACACATCGGCACGCCGATGCCCGGGGTGGTGTACGAGCCGGTGAAGTAGAGCCCGTCGACCGCGGAAGAGCGGCGGTTCGGCCGGAACGGCGCGGTCTGTCTCAGGGTGTGGGCCATCCCGAGCGCGGTGCCACGCACCGAGTTGTAGCGGTCGGCGAAGTCGTCGACGCTGAACGACTCCTCGAAGACGATGCGGTCGCGGAGGTCGACGCCGGCGTTCTCGGCGACGTCGTCGAGTACGAGGCGCCGATAGCGCTCCCGCTGCTCGGGGGTGTCGTCCAGTCCGGCGGCGACGGGGACGAGCGCGAACAGGGCGCTGTGGCCCTCCGGGGCGACCGAATCGTCGGTCGCGGAGGGCGCACAGAGGTAGTAGGCGGGGTCGTCGGGCCACGCCGGGTCCTCGAAGATGTCCGCGAAGTGGTCGTCCCAGTCGGTCGGCAGGACGAGCGTGTGATGGGCCAGCGGGTCGAGGTCGCCCTCGACGCCCATGTACAGCAGGTACGCGGAGGGCGCGTACGTCCGTGACTCCCAGTAGTCGGCGTCGTACTGGCGTTTCTTCGGGGCGAGCAGGTCCTGCTCGGTGTGGGCGTAGTCGGCGTCCGAGACGACCCGGTCGGCGAGGAACGTTCGGCCGTCCTGCGTCGTGACCGCGAAGCCGCCGCGGGAGCCCCTGATCGAGTTCACGGGCGCGTCTGTGACGTACTCGACGCCGAGTTCGGTGCCGAGGTCGGCGATGCCGTCGACGACCGCGCCGATGCCGCCCTCGGGGTAGTAGACGCCGAGGTTGAAGTCGACGTGGCTCATCAGGTTGTAGAGCGCCGGCGTGTTGTGGGGCGACCCGCCGAGGAACACGAGCGTGTACTGCATCAACTGCTGGAGCTTGGGGTGCTCGAAGTACTCCTCGACGTGGCCCTGCATCGTCCCGAGCAGCGAGAGCCCCCGGGCATGGCGGAGCACGTCGAGGTCCACGAAGTCCCGCAGGCGGTCGCGGTGTTCGTACACGAAGTGCTCCATCCCCACCTCGTAGTTCTCCTTCGACTTTTCGAGGTAGCTCTCGAACGCCTCGCCGGCGCCCTCCTCGTAGGACTCGAACGTCTCGCGGTTCGTCTCGCGGTCGGGAACCATGTCGATCCGGTCGCCGTCCTTGAAGAAGATGCGGTAGTGGGGGTCGAGCCGCGCCAGTTCGTAGTAGTCCGCGGGCGTCCGGTCGAAGTGGCCGAAGAACGTCTCGAACACGTCGGGCATCAGGTACCACGACGGGCCCATGTCGAACCGGAACCCCTCGGCCTCCAGCACCGACGCTCGGCCGCCGAGCTGTTCGTTCTTCTCCAGGACGGTCACGTTCGCGCCGGCGTCCGCGAGGTAGCAGGCGGTCGAGAGGCCGCCGAAGCCGCCCCCGACCACGACCACGTCGTCCCCTGCGACGGACGAGAGGTCGCGTTGGTCTCGCATGAAACCGTCCTACGGAGCCGGGTTGTATAAAGGTGGGTAGCATGACGAGGTGGCGGGCGTAAGTCGACTGGTTCCCCAAAGGTAGCCGACGATCGGCTCGACCGGCTCGCAATCGAGAGAATCGTAGTGCAACCCGCGAAAGCCCCCGCGGGTCTCGACTCCCGCGCCTCGCTGCGCGCTTCGCGCTCCCTTCGGTCGCGCTGCAGTGCTTGCGTCGTCGGGGTTCGCCGAGACCCGTGGCCCCTTTCAGTCCCACCTGGACGGCACCGCACCTCGCCCGCCCCAGCCTCCTGCGCTCCTCGCCTTCGGCTGCGGTGCTCGTCCCTCGCACGAGCGGTCGCGCGTCAGCACGACCGCCGCGCGCCACGTGGCTCGTCCATCAGATGCGGTCGGCGCGTGCCGGCGGGCACGGAGGCCCGCCGGCACGCGCGCGAGGGATGAGTAAGGAAGGCGAGCGAAGCGAGCCGACCGAGCGAATCGGTTGGGGAGGCGTGTGGCTGTGCGGGGCGGTCGGGTGGGACTGAAAGGGGCCGCGGCGCTGGACGACGGCGCGACTGTCAAGCACCGCAGACGAGCGCAGCGAGCCGAGGAGCGCAACAGTCGCACCGAGTCGAGCGCCGCGGGGGCTTTCGAGGCGTGCGTCACGACAACAGAGAAGCCGCCAGACGAGAGCGCCACGGGAACTTTCGAGAAGGACTCACAACCGTCCAAACAGCTTTGTGACCGGTGATAAACCGAACCGATCAGAAAACCCGCTCCAATCGAACCCCTAGGAAGTAGTCGGGCTCATCTGGATGTTCAGCCCCTTCTGGATGATCTGCGTGAACGCCATCGAGCAGAGGAAGTACCAGATGATCCAGGTCGGCATGATGAGCAGGCTGTCCGTCCATGCCACCTCGCCCGCGAGCGGGAGGACCACGTTGGCGAACTCCGCCGTCGGGTCGCCGCTCGCGCCGCGGAAGCCGACCTTCCAGTAGAGCCAGAGGAAGAACGGAATGGTGAACACCATGATCCAGACCATCGGGCGGAACTGCTCCTTGAACATGCCGAGCTGGTCGCCCATCGCGTCCATCTGCTCCTCCTGGATGCGGTCGACCGCGTCGTCGTCACCGCGGCTGCGGGCGTCCTTCATCCGGCTCTGGATGTCCTGCATCCGCTCCTGGTAGGCCGCCATGCGGTCCATGTCCATCAGGTTCGCACGCAGGAGCGTCGAGTAGAGCCCCGTCAGCGTCGCGATGACCATGATGACCGCGTACAGCGGGAGCGATTCCTGGAGCGGCCCGAGGAGGACGTCCATGCCGCCCCCGATGATGTCCCTGACCGGCCCGTAGGAGTAGCCGATGAAGAACAGGACGGTGACGCCGGCCGCGCCCTTGTCCCACTTGCTCCAGGACGACCCCTCGGCGTCGGGGACCTCGGGGATGTCGGAGTCGCCGCCCTCGGATTCGAGCCCCGCCTCGATGGCCTCCCGGTCCGCGAGCGCGAAGCCCGCCTCGCCGTCCTCCAGGATGCCGCGTTCGATCAGCCGACCCCACTCGCCGCTGGAGATCTCATCGCGCACGTCCACCCACTGCACCTCCCCGTCCTCCGCGCGCTCGAGGACGAGTTCGATGGCCTCGCGCATCTCCGGGTCCTCCGCGAGGTCCCGGACGCGCGATTCGATACGTGCCATTGAGACCCGGTATGCGACCGGCACGTATGAAGGTTGTACTCTTCGACCGCGGACCGCGGGCGAACGTCGACGCCTCGATTCGGTTTAGGACTACCTAATAAACGACAGACTTTAGGACAACCTAAACGATTTCCGAGAACGACACATGGTTACCGAGACGACCGAATCGACGGAAGCGCCCGGCGGCGAGCGACCGGACGTCTGCGTCGTCGTCCCGACGATCCGCGAGTACGAGTGCATGCGAGCCTACTTCGAGAACGCCCGCGAGCACGGCTTCGACCTCGACCGCCTGCACGTCGTCCTCGTCACCGAGGACTTCTGTGACGTTGACGAGATGCGGGCGATGCTCCGGGAGGAAGGCGTCTCGGGCGCGGTGTTCGACGGCAACGGCCGCGAACAGTGGCTCGCCGACCACGACGTGGACGAGTTCGAGCACCTCGTCCCGGCCGCCAGCCACGCCCAGACCTCCTTCGGCCTGCTGTACCTCTGGGCGAACGAGTTCGACCTCGGCGTCTTCATCGACGACGACACGCTCCCCCACTCCGACCAGGACTTCTTCGGCGAGCACCTGGCGACCCTCGAGTACGAGGGCGAACTCACCGAGGTCCGCTCGGACGAGAACTGGGTCAACGTGCTCCACGAGAACGCCGACGAACACGGGCTCTACCCGCGCGGCTACCCCTACGCAGCGATGGACGAGACGGTCGAGACGGGCACAGCCCAGGTCGATAGCGTCGTCGCCTCGCAGGGCCTGTGGACCAACGTGCCCGACCTCGACGCGGTCCGCATCCTGATGGACGGCGACCTGCGGGGACAGGCCGAGACCAGGACGACCGCCGAGGACTTCGAGGCGGACTTCGTCGCCGCGCCGGGTCAGTACCTCACGGTCTGCTCGATGAACCTCGCGTTCCGCCGGGAGGTCGTCCCGGCGTTCTACCAGCTCCCGATGGACGACAACGAGTGGGACGTCGGCCGGTTCGACGACATCTGGTCGGGCGTGTTCCTCAAGCGCGCGGCGGACCTGCTCGGGGACGACGTCGTCACCGGCGGCCCGCTCTGTGAGCACAACAAGGCGCCGCGACCGACGTTCGACGACCTCAACGACGAGGTGCCGGGGCTCGAACTGAACGAGCACCTCTGGGAGATCGTCGACGACGTCTCCCCCGCGGGAGTCGACGCGAGCGAGGGACGGGCCGACGCTGTCGCCGACGCCGACGAGTACGCGGCCGTCTTCGATGCGATGGCCGACCGCCTGGCGACCGGCGACTGGAGCGAGTACGCCAACGGCGCGTTCCTGAACCACTGTGGCGAGTACATGCGCGACTGGCTCGACTGCCTGGACGCGCTCTCGACCGTCGAGCGGACGCGGGTGGTGACCGCCGATGACTGACCCCTCCGGCCGTGCGGACGGCAGCGAACCGCAGGAGTTAACGGCTTTAGGCGAACCAAATTCGACGATGACCGACACCGACGGATCACGGAGCAGGCGGCGCTTCCTCGCGGCGGTGGGGGCCGCCGGCACCGCGGGGCTGGCGGGCTGTCAGTTCGGCAGTTCGCGGACGCCCTCGCGGAACGTCGCCTTCTCGGACTTCCGCGGCTCCGGCCCGCTCGTCGAGTCGCGCCCGCCGCTGGAGGGAACGCGACTCTCCGACCTGCCGGAGCTGAGCGGCGAACTCGACATCTACCTCGGCGGGGGCGAGGGCGGCCTCTACCGCGACCTCGTGACGCTGCTGGAGAACATCTACCCAGACTTCACCGGGCGGATCCGCGGCTACGGCGCGGCGGAGGGCGCGAACACGATCATCACCGAGGGCGAGTCGACGCCCGCCGACGTGTTCTGGTCGGTCGACGCCGGCTCGCTCGGCGCGGTCGCCGACGAGGGCCTCACCGCGGAACTCCCCTCGGAGGTCGTCGAGCCCGTTCCGGAGACGTTCCACCCGAACGGCCAGTGGGTCGGCACGGCCGGCCGCGCACGCGCGGTGCCGTACAACACGGATGCGCTCTCGTCCGACGACATCCCGGAGACGGTCATGGACTTCCCGGGCGCGTCGCCGCTGCAGGACGCGATGGGCTGGGGGCCGACCTACGGCGCCTTCCAGGCGTTCGTCACCGCGATGCGGGTCATCGAGGGCGAGGAGCCGACGCGCGAGTGGCTGAACGGGATGCTCGACGCCGGGATCACGGAGTACCCGGACGAGTTCCTCGTCTCGAACGCGGTCGCGGAGGGCGAGATCGCCGCCGGCTTCGCGAACCACTACTACGCGCTCCGGGTGCGGGCGAGCAGGCCGGACGCACCGCTCGACCTCGCGTTCACGAGCGGCGACGCTGGCGCGCTCATCAACGTCGCCGGCGCCGCACAGCTCGCGCCGAGCGACAACGGTGACCTGGCGCAAACGTTCATCCGCCACCTGCTCTCGGCGGAGGCCCAGGAGTTCTTCGCCACACGGACGTACGGCTACCCGATGATTCCGGGGATCCCGCCGGTCGGCGGGCTCCCGACCATCGACGAACTGAACCCGCCGGACCTGGACCTGACCGAACTCTCGGACGTCCAGCCGACGCTGGAACTGCTCCGCGAGACCGGCGTGCTCTGATGGCCTCCGGGGGCGACGATGCGGCGGGGGTCGGGGGGACCCTGACCCGGCGAGCCCGGGAGGCTGCGGACGGCGACGCCGCCGGCCTCCTCCTCGCCGCCGCGGCCGTCGCGGTCGCGGCCGCCGTCGTCTCGCCGGTGCTCTGGCTCGTTCTCAGGGCCGCCGACGTGGGGCTCGTCGAGGCCGTCGGTCTGGCGACGTCACCCACCGCGGTCGAGGTGCTGGTGAACAGCCTGCTGGTCGTCGCGCTCGTCACCGGCGGGTCGCTCGCGCTGGGGGTCCCGCTGGCGGTCCTCACGGTCCAGACTGACCTGCCGTTCGGCCGGTTCTGGACCGTCGTCGCCGCGCTCCCCCTCGTCGTGCCGAGCTACCTCGGAGCGTTCGCGTACGTCTCGGCGTTCGGCCCGCGCGGGGCGCTCGCGGACCTGCTCGCGCCGCTGGGCGTCCGGATTCCGACCATCTACGGGCTCGAGGGAGCGGTGCTGGTCCTCACGCTGTTCGTCTACCCCTACGTGTTCCTCACGACGCGGGCGTCGCTGCTGTCGTTCGACACGACGCAACTCGAGGCGGCACGGACGCTGAACCACCGCTACCGCTCGGCGTTCCGTCGCGTGGTGTTGCCACAGATCGCCCCGGGAGTGACCGCGGGGGCGCTGCTGGTCGCGCTGTACGCGCTCTCGGACTTCGGGACGCCGGCGATCATGCAGTACGACGTGTTCACGCGCGTCATCTACGTCGAACTCGGCGCGTTCGGGCAGGCGCGGGCGACGGTGCTCGCGCTGGAACTGCTCTGTGTCACCGCGTTCGTCCTCGCGCTCGAATCCCGGATCGGCCCCGAGGAGTCCGACGGCTACGGGTCGGCCGCGTCGTCCTCGACTGTCATCGAACTGGGTCGGCTCCGCTGGCCCGCGATGCTGTTCCCCGCGACGGTTGCGACCTTCACGCTCGCGCTCCCGGTCGGCATCCTGGCGATGTGGCTGCTCCGGAGCGGCCCGGGCTACGCCGGCGGCGGCATCGCGTTCGACTGGGCGTTCGGGCTGAACTCGGTGTCGGCGTCGCTGCTCGCGGCCCTCGTGACCGTGGTGCTGGCGCTGCCGATCGCCTACTACGCCGGACGCTCGGACTCGCTCGCCGCACGGCTCTCGGAGCGCTCGACGTACGTCGGTTACGCGATGCCGGGCGTCGTGCTCGCGCTCGCGCTGGTGTTTTTCGGAACCAGCTACGCGCCGGGGCTCTACCAGACGCTCCCGCTGCTCGTGTTCGCGTACGTCGTCCGCTTTCTCCCGCAGGCGGTCGGCACCACCCGCTCGTCGGTGCTCGGCGTCGACGGGGACCTTCTGGGTGCGGCGCGGACGCTCGGCGAGCCGCCGCGCGGCGCGTTCCGCCGCGTGACGCTGCCGCTGATCACGCCGGGGCTCGTCGCGGGGGCCGCGCTGGTGTTTCTCACCACGATGAAGGAGCTGCCGGCGACGCTCATCCTCCATCCGACAGGATTTACAACGCTCGTGACGTACATCTGGCGAGTTCAGGAGGCCGGCTACTACGGCCGGGCCGCGCTGCCGGCGCTCGTGCTGGTGGCCGTCTCCGGCCTGTCGATGGTGCTCCTGTTGCGCCAGGAGGGGACCGATGGCTGAAAGGACGCTCGACGAGGTGACGGCGGGCGGGACGACGGGGACCAGCGATGGCCACGACGACGCGGACGCCGGATCGGGCGAGGGACCACCCGCCGGCGCCGCGGGCGGCTCGGAAACGGCCGAGGACCCCCCGCGGGGACCGTACGACGACGCCGAGCCGGTGCTCCGGCTGGAGGGCGTCCGGAAGGAGTACGGCACGGAGACGGCCGTCGACGGGCTGAACCTGACCGTCAGGGACGGCGAACTGCTCACCCTGCTGGGGCCGTCCGGCTGCGGAAAGACGACGACGCTCCGCATGATCGCCGGGCTGGCGGCCCCGACCGACGGCGTGGTCGTCGTGGCCGACGAGACGGTCGCGGGCGAGGGCGTCGTGACCGACCCCGAGGACCGCGACGTCGGCATGGTGTTCCAGGAGTTCGCGCTGTTCCCCCACCTCTCGGTCGCCGAGAACGTCGCCTTCGGCCTGCAGGACGCCGACGACGGCGAGACCGAAGCGCGGGTCGCCGATCTGCTCGAGCTCGTCGGCCTGACCGAGTACGCGGACCAGTCGCCCGACACGCTCTCGGGCGGCCAGCGCCAGCGCGTCGCGCTGGCGCGCTCGCTCGCGCCCGAACCCGACGTGCTGCTGCTCGACGAGCCGTTCTCCAACCTCGACGTGCGGCTCAGGGTGCGGATGCGCGAGGACGTGCGACGGATCCTGAAGGAGGCGGGCGTCACGGCCGTCTCGGTGACCCACGACCAGGAGGAGGCGCTGAGCATCTCCGACCGCGTCGCCGTCATGCACGACGGGACGCTCCAGCAGGTTGGGCGGCCCGAAGCCGTGTTCGAACACCCCGAGTCGCGGTTCGTCGCGGAGTTCATCGGTCAGGCCAGCTTCCTGCCCGGCCGCTTCGAGGGCGGAAGCGTCGAGACCGCGCTGGGCACGCTCGACGAGGAGCTGCTTCAGGGACTCACCCCCGACTACGACGGGGCCGACGTCGACGTGCTCGTTCGTCCCGACGACCTCGAGGCGGTCCCGGCCGGGGGCGACGGCGACGGCGTCATCGTCGGCCGGACGTACACGGGCCCGTCGTTCGTCTACGACGTCGAACTCGACGGCGGTCGGGTCGTCAGGTGTGAACACAACCACGCGACCGAGTTCGCGTTGGACCGGCGGGTGACCGTCGAGCTCGTGGCCGATCACACGCTCGCCTGGTATCCGGCCGCCGACGGCGTTGCGGAATGACGGGTGGCTTCGTGTACGCGGTCCGACGGCGCCTCCGAACGGCGCGCCGCCGGGCGGTGGAGGGGGCGACGCGGGCCGACGCGGTCGCCGTTCTCCTGATGGTTGCCGGGGCACTGGTCGCCGCGCTCGTCGCGACCGGCCTGTTTCCGTACCACTCGTCGAACCACGACGAGGCCGTCTACCTCCAGCAGGCGGCGATGCTGCTCGAGGGGCAACTCGTCCTCGACCCGCCGGTCGTCGACCCGTTCCGGCCGTGGTTCTTCGTCGAGACCGACGCGGCGACGCTGTACCCGAAGTACGCGCCAGTCCCGGCCGCGATGTTCGCCGGCGGCACGCTGCTCGGCGGGCCGCAGGTCGCGCTCGTCGGCATCGCCGCGGCGGTCGTCGGCCTGACCCACCTGACGGTGCGGGAGGCGTTCGACGCCCGCCACGGGGTCCTCGCGGCCGCGTTCGTTCTGGCCTCCCCGCTGTTCGTCGTCCAGTCGGGCGTGTTCCTCCCGTACGCCGCGACGACGCTCTGGAACCTGCTGTTCGCGTTGGCGTACCTCCGGGCCGACCGAACCGGGAGCGCGTGGTGGGCCGCGCTCGCCGGCGTCGCCGTCGGCGTCGCGTTCTTCTCCCGGCCGTACACGGCGACGCTGTTCGCCGCGCCGTTCGTCGCCCACGCCGGGTGGCGCATCCTCGGTTCGGGGTCGACGGTTCGGGGCCTCGCCGCGGACGGGTTCGACCGCGGGGAGTTCGTCAGCGAACTCGACCGGGGCGCGCTCTCCCGGAACCTCGTCACCGCGGCGCTCGGCTGTGGCGGCGTCGCGGCCGCGCTCGCGTACAACGCCGTCCTCACGGGCGACCCGCTGGTGTTCCCGTACGTCGCGTTCGCTCCCGCGGACGGCCTGGGCTTCGGGCACCGAGAGATCCTCGGCCACGAGGTTCAGTACACGCCGGAACTCGCGCTGGAGGCGAACGCGCGCGTGCTCGCCGCGTTCCTCACCGACTGGGTCGCCGGGGGTCGTGCGGGAACGCTGCTCGCCGCGATCGGACTGGGTCTGTTCGGCGCGCGTGCGGTCGGCTCCGCCGCCGGCAGTGACCTGGGTGCCCGGATCGCAGGCGGAACCGGCATCGACCGCGTCGATTCTCGACAGGTCGCGCTCGCGGGGCTCGCCGTCTCCGTCCCGCTCGGAAACGTCTTCTTCTGGGGGAACTTCAACGTCCTCGGGAACCTGACCGCGCCGGGCGACGGGCTGATCGCGGGGCTCGGACCGTACTACCACTTCGACCTGCTCGTCCCGACCGGGCTGTTCGCCGCCCACGCGCTGGTCATCCTCGGTCGACGGCTCCCGGGGTACGTGCGCGACCGGGCGTCCTCCGAGTCGCGCGCGGCCGCCGTCCTCGCCGCCGTCACGGTGCTCAGCGCGGCGGCGTTCGCGGTTCCGGCGGCGACGGCCCTGGGCGGGCCGATCGACCGCAACGCCGAGGTCACCGCCGCCTACGAGGAGGCGTACGAACCGTTCGTGGACCGGTCGTTCGAGGACGCGCTCGTGTTCCTCCCCACCCCCTACGGCGACTGGCTCAACCACCCGTTCCAGGCGCTGCGGAACGACCCCGACTACGACGGCGACGCGGTGTACGCGCTCCGGGAGAAGCAGTTCGCCGTCGTCGATGCCTTCCCGGAGCGGACCGTGCATCGGTACACCTACCGCGGCGACTGGGCCCCGACCGCCGGCGTGACCGTCGAGCCGCGCATCCAGCGGGTCCGGCACGTCTCGGGCGGGAAAGTTCGGCTCAACGCGACGCTCGGGGTCCCGGCGAACGCGCAGTCGGTGTCGCTCCGGCTCCGGAGCGAGGAAGGGAGCGCGCTGTACGCGGCGAACTGCACGCCGTCCTCGCTCCCGCTGTCGCTGACGGTCGCCGCGGGGCGCGCGACCGTGGACGGGGCGGTCGCCCCCGTCGGTAACGACACCGCAGTTCCGGTCACCGGCCGCGAGACGCTCGAACTCGTGGTGTACGTCAGCACGGGCGGGACTGGCGCGTTCAGCTACCGGCTCGACGTGCCCGTCCTCCTCGACGACGAGGAGGTCCGGGCGCTGACGCCGTACGCGGAGGTCTGCACCACGCCGCGACTCTGTGGCGGCGAGGCGGCCTACGTCCCCGAGGCGGCGGCCGACGGCGTCTCCGTCGAACTTGCCCTGTCCGCGTCGAACGGGACGACGATCGACGGGACGGCGCCGAACGGGACGGCCTCGAACTCCGCTGCGTCGGACCCGACGGCGTCGGACCGGACGGCCCCGGACCGGACCGGCTGACGGGCCCGCCGACCGGCGCCGCCCTCGTCCGGATGACAAGCCATTTGTTTAGGCTACCCTAACCCGTCGGCCATGCAGCTGAGCCGTCGTGACGCGCTCGCGGCGCTGGCCGCCGGTGGTGCGGCGGTCGCCGGGGGCTGTGCGGGGCTCGAGTGGGGAGACGGCGAGGCGACGGAGGGACGGTTCACGCCCGCGGAGCGGGAGGCGCTCGTGGCGGTCGCACGCACGGTCTACCCGAGTACGGTATCGGGGGTGCCCGAGTTCGTGGAGACGTACTGCGTCGGCAGGGTCCGGGACCGACCGAACCACCGCGAGGGCGTCGCCGACGCGGTCGAGACGCTGGACGAGTACGCCGAGGCGTGGCGCGACGCGCGCTTCGCCGACCTCGACCCGGCGGCCCGCGACGCCCACCTCCGAGAGATGGCCGTCGACACGGCCGACCCGGTTCCGGACGGCGACGACCCCGAACGCGTCCGGCACTTCCTCGTCAACGAACTGCTGTACGCGCTCTACACCACGCCGACCGGCGGCGAGCTCGTCGGTATCGAGAACCCGCAGGGGTTCCCCGGCGGGACGGTGAGCTACCGGCAACCGCCGACGAACGGGGACGCCGCCGCCGACACCGGCGGTGGGACCGACGACACGACCGGATCGGACCCCGGCACGAGGACGCCCGCGGGGACCGACGATGCGTGAGTCAACGGACGGTGACGACCCGGCCGCGTCCGCCGACGCCGACCGGACGCCGAGCGGGCGCGTGGACGTCTGCGTCGTCGGCAGCGGCCCCGCGGGCGCGCTCGTCGCACACCGGCTCACCGGGGCGGGCCACGACGTCGTCGTGCTCGAGGCCGGCGAACGATTCGATGGCGACAGAACCGAGCGGATGGAGCGCGACATCAGGCCGGCGTACGGACCCGACTCCGTCTGGGAGATGGGCGGCGAGCGCGACGCGTACACGACCGGCGGGGACCGGCACTACCCGCTGAACGCCGCCCGGGTGAAGGGCGTCGGCGGGTCGACGCTCCACTGGCAGGGGATGGTGATGCGGCTCCACGAGTCGGACTTCAGACGGCGGACGCGCGACGGCGTCGCCGCCGACTGGCCCATCGACTACGAGGACCTGCGGCCGTACTACGCGGCCGCGGAGGGGGCGCTCGGCGTCTCGGGCGCGGCCGACAACCCGTTCGCGCCGCCGCGCGAGGAGCCGTACGACCTGCCCGCGTTCCCGCCGTCCTACAGCGACTCGCTGTTCGCCGAGGCGTGCGAGCGGCTGGGGGTGGCGACACACTCGGTGCCGAACGCCCGGCTCTCCGAGTCGCGGGGGGACGACTCGGCCTGCGTCGGCTACGGAACCTGCAAACCGGTCTGTCCCTCGGGGGCGAAGTACAGCGCCGAGCGCCACGTCGAGCGGGCGGAGGAGGCCGGCGCGCGGTTGCTGACCCGGGTGCCCGTCCAGCGGCTCGAACACGACGAGTCCGGCGACCGCGTCGAAGCGGCGGTGTACGCGACGCCGGACGGGACGGAGCATCGGCAGGAGGCCCGCCAGTTCGTCGTCGCCTGCGGCGGGGTGGAGACGGCGCGACTGCTGTTGCTCTCGGAGTCGGCCCGGCATCCGGACGGCCTGGCGAACTCCTCGGGGCTGGTCGGCCGCTACTTCATGGACCACCTGTTCGCGGGCGCCGGCGGGGTGCTCGACGAGCCGACCCGGCAGAACCACGTCGGCTTTCTCACCAGCGAGTCCCACCAGTTCTACGACCGACCGGGGGCCGGCGCGTCCGGGACGGCCGGCTCGATTCCACCCGCCGACGGTGATCTGGGCCCCATCAAGCTGGAGTTCCTGAACTACGCCGGCCCCTCGCCCGTCGAGATGGCGCTCTCGGCCGAGGAGTGGGGCGACGACCTGCTGGGGACCCTCCGCGATTCGTACGGCACCCACGTCGCCATGGGCGGGCTGGTCGGACAGCTTCCGCGCGCGGAGAACCGGATCGAGCTCGACCCCTCGCGGACCGACGACCACGGCAACCCGGTGCCGAAGATACGCTGGTCGCTCGACGACCGAACGAGGCGGACGCTCGAACGGGCCAACGAGATCCAGCACGCCGTCCTGTCGGAACTCGGGGTCGACGTCCGGTGGACCGTCGGCCCCGACAGCACCGGTCCCGCGTTCCACCACATGGGGACGACGCGGATGGGAACCGACCCCGACGGGAGCGTGGTGACGCCGCGGCTCAGGACTCACGACCTGGAGAACTGCTGGCTCCCGTCCTCGGGCGCGTTCGTCACGAGCGGCGCGATGAACCCGACGCTCACCATCGCGGCGCTGGCGCTCCGGGTCGCGGACGATCTGGACGCGGAACTGTCGTAGAACGAAGCTGGTTCCCCCGGGCTGCCGACTCAGAACCGTCGGAGTCGCTCCTCGAGACACACCGTCAGGATGGACTTCCCGATGGCCGCGCCGCCGGCGAACGGATCCAGTTTCGTCTCGCCGCGGCGCTCGTCGTAGGGGATCGGTCGCTCGGTCACCTCGTAGCCGCGCATCAGCGGCCGGACGAGCAGTTCCGCCGAGAGCCCCGTGTTCTCGGTCCAGTCGATGGCCTCGATCACCTCGCGGCGGTAGGCTCGCATGCCGGTGGTGGTGTCGTGGACGCGCTCGCCGGCGAGGACGCTCGCCAGCGCGGCGAACGCGTGGTTGCCGAGCCGGTTCAGCGCCGGCATCTCGGCTGCCCCCCAGTAGAGGCGGTCGCCGCTGACGACGTCCGCTCCGTCGTTGATCGCGGCGAGGAACGACGGAAGTTCCTCCATCGGGTACGTGTCGTCGCAGTCGGTGGTGACGACGACCGGTCGCTCGGCGGCCGAGAGCGCCGCCTCGACCGCGACGCCGTAGCCCCGCGGCTCCTGCTCGATGACCCGTGCGCCGTGCTCGCGGGCGATGTCGGGCGTCCGGTCGTCGGAGCCGTCGACGCAGACGACCTCGGCCCGGCCGTCGGTGACGGCGTCGACGTCGTCCAGCACGTGCTCGATGGCCGCCTCCTCGTTGTAGGTGCCCATGACCACGCTCAGGTCGTCGAACGTGTACTCGTCGCCGCCGGTCGCCCCGTCGACTCGGGGCGTTCCCTCGACGGGACCGGTCGCGTCGACGTCGTCTCCGTGTCCGGCCCCGGTCCGGGAACCGGCCTCGGTTGCCGCGTTCGTGTTCATACCTGCCGGTAGGTGGCCCCGTACTTGATAGTTTAGGTTTGCCAAAAACGGCCTGGGTCAGCCCTCGATCACGTCGCGGATGCGATCGAACACCTCGTCGGGCGAGCCTTCGCCGTCGACCTCGACGAGCGAGCCCTTCTCCCGGTAGTGCTCCACGACCGGTTCGGTGTTCTCGCGGTAGACGCGCAGGCGCTCGCGGACGGTGTCCTCGGTGTCGTCCTCGCGCTGGACGAGTTCGCCGCCACACTCGTCACAGACGCCCTCCTCCTCGGGCGGGTCGAAGCGGACGTGGTAGGTCGCGCCGCAGTCGTCACAGACGCGACGACCCGTGAGCCGATCCACGAGCTCCTCCCCGGGAACGTCGAGGAAGACGACGACGTCGAGGTCGGTCTGCTCGGAGAGGTACTCCGCCTGCTCGATGTTCCGGGGGTAGCCGTCGAGGACGAAGCCGTCTGCGTCCTCGAGGGCCGTCACGACGATCTCGTTGACCACCGGATCGGGGACGAGTTCGCCGGCGTCCATGTACTCGCCGGGCGTGCCGTACTCCGTCTCCATCTCCTTGTTCGCCCGGAGCGCGTCGCCGGTCGTGATGTGATCGAGGTCGTACTCGTCCGTGAGGCGCGTGCTCTGGGTCCCCTTGCCGGCACCCGGCGGGCCCAGCAACAGGATTCGGTGATCGCTCATGGACACAGCGTCCGCCGCCACGGTAAAAGGCGTGCTGAATCCCGCCCGGCTTGCCCGGACGGAGCGGCGGAACGGCGGGGCGATGGTCCGACCGCCGCCCCGCGGAGCGTCCGGTTTTTACCCCGCTTCACCGTACGTCGAGCCATGACTCGCTTCGACGCGGACGACCCGACCGACAGGCGAAAGCTGTTCGCGGACGCCGTGACCGCCCACCGGACGCGCGGCAGCGCGTTCCTCACGGTCGAGGTGCGGGAACCCGAACAGGTGGCCGGGTTCGAGGCCGACGCGGCGGGTGAGGACGGTGAAGCGAGCGGCGACGACGGAGCCGGGTCCGAGGACGCCGACGGGGAGCCACGCGTCCCGCCGTGGATCCAGTTCGCCGAGCAGACGTTCAACCTCGACTGCACCGACGCGGAACTGGAGCGGCTGAACGACCTGCTCGACGCGTATCCCGAGTTCCGGATCGACGAACTGGAGTCGCCCCAGGAGGCCGAGGGGACGAACGTTCGCGTCTCGGCGCGCTCGGATGCAAACCGGCTCGCCGACTTCCTCGACCGGGCGTTCCGCGAGGTGTACGAGCGGCCGGCGGACTACCGGGCGTGGGTCGTGCAGGTCTGAGCCGGGTTGGCCGGCGTCGGCCTCGACTCCTGGCAGCCGCGCGCGGCCGGGCGGACAGGCTCACGCGAGCAGCGACGTTCGAAACTCCCCGGTTCCCCAAACGCCTATCGAAGCGTCTCGACGCCGGCGGCGGGGTAGCCGACGACGTAGTCGGCTCCGGCGTCCTTCAGCGCCGCCACCCGGTCACCGACCCGCGCGGGCGTGCCGACCAGCGCGAAGTCGCGGACCGCCTTCGAGAGCACCTCCCGGGCGCGACCGGTCGCGGTCGAGTCGGTCGCCGCGTTCTCGGGCAGCGCTCGCCGGACCGGCTTCCGGCGGGCCGCGTAGGCACCGACCGCGTCGAGGATCGCGTCCTCGTCGTCGGTCGGAACCGTCGGCGCGTACACCGCGAGGCCGCCGCCGAAGCCGGCGGCCCGGAGGGCGCGGAGGTCGCGCTCGGTGGTCCGCGAGAGGAGTTCGTACTGGACCCCGCCCGCGGCGAGCGCGACACGCTCGACTCCCTCGGTTCCGACCCAGGGATCGGCGGTCGCGCGGACGGCGTCCCCGAGTCGGGGCGCGACCGCGCGGCGCTTCTCCTCGTCCGAGAGGTACGCGGGGTGACCGGCGACGAGCACGCGACCGACGCCCTCGGGGAGCGCCCGGGCCAGCGAGTCGTCGCCGCGCGGGTCGAAGCCGTCCGCGCGGACCGGCATCGTCAGCATGAGGTCGGTTCCCCGCGCCAGTTCCGCGAGCAGGTCGAACGCCGGCAGCGACTCCCGCCCCTCGTAGTCGAGACAGACGAGGTCGTACGGGAGCTCCGGCGCGACCGAGACGTCGCACTCGGTCGGTTTCAGCGCGACGCCGTCGAGTCCCAGCCGGGCGGAGCGACGGTCGCCGTGCTCGGTGCGGGACCTCATCGGCGACCTCCGCGGGCGGCACTGAGGCCACCGGCTGTGCGAACGCCGACCGCGCCGCTGGCGGCGCGAGCGACGACCGCGCCGCCGACGGCGGACGCGACGCTGTCGGGGTGCTGTGCGTGACTCATCGAGTGAGAACGGTCAGAACGATCGCGGAACGCGATCCATCGCCTGTGCGGCCATGTCAGAGTCGACTCGCGTCACCGCAATAAGCGTGGCGTCCGCGTCAGATTCGACGTGGCCGTGCGGGCGGTCGGGACGACCGGGCACGGACGACGGCTATTTGGCAACGAACGACGACCAGGCGATGTGGACATCAGCAACCTCCTCGGCGACCGGCTCACCGCCGCCGAGCACGGCGGCCGCGACGTCCTCCAGTCCGGCCGGGTCGTCTCCATCCTCGTGCTGTTCGGCGCGCTCGCGGCGTTCTTCCTCCTCCTCGTCGCCCTCAGCTACCTGTAACGGAAGAAGCTATTTACCCGGCGAGTCGGGAGGTCGTCCATGGACATCGGCGGCGGCATCCTGGGTGACGGGGGAGAGGGCGGCGCTCGCCCCGGCGACGGCTACGTGGAGTCCGACCGGCTCAAGACGGTCCTCGTGCTGGTCGGCTTTCTCGTCCTGTTCTTCGGCGCGCTCGTGGTCGTGAGCTACGTCTGAGCTTCGTCTTCGAACGGGCTTGCCCGTCACCGCGGCAGGTCTGCGTCCGGATCGACGACGCGGTCGACCTCCGCGGGCATCCGCCAGTCCGTGGTGAGTTCGAGCAACTGGACGAGCATCCGGCCGGTCGCGCCCCAGACCGTGTAGCCGTCGACGTGGAAGAAGTGGATGCGGACGGGCCCGTAGTGGCTGTGGTCGCGCCGCTCGGACTCGTAGTTCGCCGGGTCGATCAGGTCCGAGACGGCGAGCAGCGCGATCTCCGCGACCTCCCCGTCGTTGGGCCGGTACTCGCGGTCGGGTGCGGTGCCGACGAACGGCGTGACCGCGAACTCCGAGACGGTCGGCACGTCGTCGAGCCGACCGACGACGTCGACCTCGCGCGCCTCGAGGCCGATCTCCTCGCGGGCCTCCCTGAGCGCCGTGGCCTCGAGGTCCTCGTCCACCGACTCGACGCCGCCGCCGGGGAAACTCATCTGGCCCGGGTGGCTGCTGAGGTGTTCGGCCCGCTTGGTGAACAGGACGTGTGGCTCCCCGCTCCGGTGGATGACCGCGGCCAGCACGGCCGCTCGCTCCTCGGCGTCGGCGACCGTCACCGGCGAGTGGCGGGCGACCCCGTCCAGGTCCATGCACCCAGTGTGCGACCGTGGCCCTTCAACGTTGCAGTCGGGGCCGCGCCTCTCGGCACGCGACCGGCACGAGTCTCAGAGGGAACGGCGTCAGGTCGTGACCGCGGCGACGTCCTCGGCCGCGGCCGCCAGCACGTCGTCGGGGTCGACGGGCGCGTCGGTCCAGGGCGGGAGGCGGGCGTCCTCCCGGGGCGGACCGACCGCCTCGGCGTACGTCTCGATCTGTTCACGTTCCCCCGCCGCGTCGTACTCGAACCCGTTGAACGCCGCGTCCGCGCCGTACGCCCGGACGAACGAGTCGGCGACCGAGCGGTATCGTGCGCGCAGCGTCCCGTAGTCGGGGGTGACGCCCCGCTCCTCGACCGCGCGCAGCAGCGCCGCGCCGACGGACTCGCTCATGTCGGAGAGCCCGGTCGGCCCGGAGACCGCGCGGTGGTCGTGCGCGTAGCTCCCCAGGTCGACCTGTGCCGACCCGTCGAACCCCGCCGTGGCGAACGCGTCCGCGAGGGTTCCGACCTCCAGTCCCCACGTTCGCTGGACGCGCATGGCGGCCGCCACCTCGGCCGTCGCCGCGAACTCGCCGGCGAGCGCGTAGCGGAACGAGTCGAGGTACGCGAGCAGCGCGTCGTCGTGTTCGTCCCGGAGCGCGCGAACCAGCGGTGCGTAGAAGAGCCGGAACAGGCGGCCGTACAGCTTCCCCTCCTCGATGCGGGCGTAGTACCCCTTCGAGAAGTCGTAGCCGTGGGCGAGCGGGAACAGCAGGCGGCGGACGTACTCGCGCGAGTAGGAGGTGGTGTCCGCGTCGTGGACGACCACGTAGTCCTCGGCGAGCGCGCGCCCGAGCGCGAGCCAGACGTCGCGCCCCTTCCCGCGGTCGCCGTCGACGCCGGCGTCGGCCAGCAGGTCGCCGAGGCGCGGGCCGTCACACCAGAGGAGCTCCAGCGGCAGGTCGAAGCCGTCGAGCCAGTCGCGCACGGCACCGACGCGGTCGGGCGAGGCGCGCAGCGGGACCACGACCCGCCCGAGGTCGAGCGACTCCAGTTCCCCGAGCACTCGCTCGGCGGCGAGTCCGGGGTACTCCTGCTCGGTCATCGGGACGACGACGGCGGTTCGCCCGGTCGGCAGCGACCACGACTTCCCGCCCGCGGTCGTGCCCGCCGGGGTCGCCGAACCCCCCGTCGTCGATCCGCCGCCGGCCCCCGAGCCCCGGCCCGTCCCGGCCCCCGCGTCGAACTCGTGGAGCGTCGCGACGCGCTCCTGCACGTACTCCATCACGCCCACGTCCGGCCGTTCGCCGCATAAAGCCAGTGTTCCACCACACTCGCCAGGTTGAAGAAAATTTGTCTTCGATACCGGCATACGGAGAACGAAGGGTAACACTTAGGGGGTGGACGCGGCAATCACGCTTCGATGACCCGTAATCGAACGGACTTCCTGTGGGTACTCGCGTTCGCGGTGCTGGTGGCGCTCGCGGTGCCCTGGTTCCTGTGGGGCGACGCGACGACCGTCGCCGGGCTTCCCGTCTGGCTCTGGTGGCACGTCGGCTGGATGGCGGTGGCGTCGGTGACGTTCTACGGCTTCACCCGCGGCGCGTGGGACCGCGGCGTCGACCTCGAGGTGGACCGTGGCTGACCTGGCGGTCTCGCTGGGGATCGTCATCGGCTACCTGCTCGTCGCGCTCGCCATCGGCCTGCTGGCCTACCGGCTCACCGAGCGCACGGCGGAGGACTACTACCTCGCCAGCCGCTCGGTCGGGACGGTCGTGCTGCTGTTCACGACGTTCGCCACGCTGCTCTCGGCGTTCACGTTCTTCGGCGGGCCCAACGTCGCGTTCTCGGCGGGGCCCGAGTGGATCCTCGTGATGGGGCTGATGGACGGCGTGCTGTTCGCGATCCTCTGGTACGTCATCGGCTACAAGCAGTGGCTCGTCGGGCAGGAACACGGCTACGTGACGCTGGGCGAGATGCTCGGCGACCGGTTCGGCTCGCAGTCGCTTCGCGGGCTGGTCGCCGTCGTCGGCCTCCTGTGGCTGTTCCCGTACGTGATGCTCCAGCAGGTCGGCGCCGGCCAGGCCATCGCGGGGCTCACGAACGGCGCGGTCCCCTACTGGGCGGGCGCGGCGCTCATCACCGTGTTCATGGTGCTGTACGTCGGGCTCGCGGGGATGCGCGGGGTCGCCTGGACCGACACGATCCAGGGGCTGTTCATGCTCGGGGTCGTCTGGGTCGCGGTCGCCTGGGTGCTCTCGGCGGCCGGCGGGCTGGGTTCGGTCTCCTCGGCGCTGGCGACGAACCGGCCCGAGTTCCTCGCGCTGGGCGGCGGGCTCTACTCCCCCCAGTACGTCATCTCGACGGCCGTCGTCATCGCGTTCGGCGTGACGATGTTCCCGCAGGTGAACCAGCGGTTCTTCATCGCCCGGGACTCGGCGACGCTGAAGCGCTCGTTCGCGCTCTGGCCGGTGCTCGTCCTGCTGCTGTTCGTGCCGACGTTCCTGCTCGGGACGTGGGCGGCGGGCCTCGGCGTGCAGGTTCCCGAGGGCGGCAACGTCATCCCGGCGCTGCTGACCGAGTACACTCCGGTCTGGTTCGCCGCGCTCGTGATCGCGGGCGCGATGGCCGCGATGATGTCCTCCTCGGACTCGATGCTGCTCTCGGGCTCGTCGTACTTCACCCGCGACCTCTACCGGCCGTTCGTGGCGCCCGACGCCTCGGACGCCCGCGAGGGCTGGATCGGCCGCGTCGGCGTCGCGGCGTTCGCGGCGCTGACGTTCCTCGCCTCGCTGTTCGTCGGTGCGGGCACCGGGCTGAACTTCCTCGTCGCGCTCGGCGACACGGCCTTTGGCGGCTACGCGCAACTGACGCTGCCCGTGCTGCTCGCGCTCTACTGGGGCGGGGTGACCCGCTGGGGGATCGCGTCGGGCGTCGTCGGCGGGCATGTCCTCTACCTCCTCCACGTGTTCCTCCCGCTCCCCGCGACGTATCTCACGTGGGACTACGCGCTCTGGTGCATGCTCTTCGGCCTCCTGTTGACGGTCGGCGTCTCGCTGGTCAGTTCCCCGGCAGCCGAGGAGAACGCCGCGAAGTTCGGCGTCTCCGCGGATTAGGGCTGGTCCTCAGTGGTCGTGTTTTCGGTTCGGTCGTTGTGACGCACGCCTCGAATGCCTCGGTGTCTTGGGTGCCGAGGCTCGATCCTCGCTTCGATCGCCTCGAATGCCCCCGCGGCTGTCGACAAGTTGGCTGGTTCCGCTACAGTGCCGCATCCCTAGAAAGCCCCCCGCGGTACTCTGCGTCCGTGATGGTTGAGTTGTCACTTCGGCTGCCTCGAAAGCCCCCGCGGCTCTCGACTCGGTGCGGCCGCTGTGCTCCTCGTCACTCGGCCTCCGACCTCCTTCCTGCGGTGCTCGTCGGTCCGCGCCCCCGTCGAGAGCCGCGGCCCCTTTCAGTCCCACCCGGGCCGCACCGCGACCGCACGGCACCGCACCTCGCCCTCCCCAGCCTCCTGCGATGCTCACTCACTCGCTTCGCTCGTTCGCTGCGCTTCTCGTCCCTCGCGCGAGTTGGCCGCCCACGAGGGGCGGCCGCCGCGCGCCACCGCGACCGTCGGTCAGTCGAACGCGGCCGATGAAGCCGGGTCGCCCGAACAGGTCCGACCCCGAACACCCACAAGGGCAGTTTGAAGTCCGACGCCGCACCACTCCCGGACATGACACCGAGCCCCGGAGACCGCGTCCGCGTCGCGCACGCGGACGTGACGGACGAGGGCGTCCTCATGCCCTCCTCGGACGCGGAACACCTGGTCGTGAAGCTCGAGGGCGGCTACAACGTCGGCATCGCCCGCGCTGACGCGACGGTCGACGTACTCGAACGCGACGCACACGCCGTCGGCGACGAGGAGGAGGACGATGGCGACGCCTCCGAGATCGCCTTCGACGAGGACCTGCCGACCGTCTCGCTCATCTCGACGGGCGGCACCATCGCCTCGACGGTCGACTACCGCACCGGCGCGGTCACCGCCCAGTTCGACGCCGAGGACGTGCTCCGGGCCGTCCCGGACCTTGCCGGCCGGGCGAACTACCGCGGGCGCGTCGTCGCCAACATCCTCTCGGAGAACATGGACCCCGGGATCTGGACGGACCTCGCTCGCGCGGTCCACGAGGAGATCGAGGCCGGCGCGGACGGCGTCGTCGTGATGCACGGCACCGACACGATGCAGTACTCGGCCTCCGCCCTGTCGTTCATGCTCGACACGCCCGTTCCCGTCGTGTTCACCGGGAGCCAGCGCTCCGCGGACCGGCCCTCCTCGGACAACGTGATGAACGCGGTCTGTGCGGTCGAGGCCGCCAAGGCCGACTGCGCCGAGGTGATGGTCTGCATGCACGGGACCCCCTCGGACGACCACTGTGCGCTCCACCGCGGCACGCGCGTCCGGAAGAACCACACCTCGCGCCGGGACGCGTTCGAGACGGTCGGGGCGGAACCGCTCGGCCGCGTCGACTACGAGTCGGAGACGGTCACCATCGCCGACGGGAAGACGTACGCGGAGCGCGGCGAGCGCGCCCTCCACATCGCGCCCGACCTCGAGCCCGCGGTGGAACTCGTGAAGTTCACGCCCGGCATGGACCCCGCCGCCTTCGACTACCTCGACGGCAAGGCCGGCATCGTGATCGAGGGCACCGGCCTCGGCCACGTCCACACCGATCGCATCCCGCGGCTCGCCGAACTCGTCGACGGGGGCGCGACGGTCGCCATGACGAGCCAGTGTCTCGAGGGCCGGGTCTGTGTCCGCGTGTACGACACCGGTCGGGACCTGCTGGACGCTGGCGTCGTGGAGGCGGGTGACACCCTCCCGGGGACGGCGAAGGTGAAGCTGATGTGGGCGCTCGCCAACGTCGAGAACCCCGCCGAGGCGATGGGGCGGAACCTCGCCGGCGAACTGACCGAGGAGTCGAAGCCATGGGCGTGAGCGACCGGACGCCGAACCGCGAGTTCGTCGTCCGGCAGGCCAGGGCCGACGACGAGGCCGCGGTCGTCTCGTTCACGCGGGACACCTGGGGCGACCGGCACGGCGACTACCTCCCGGACGTGTTCGGCCACTGGGTGGAGACCGACGGCCCCGACCAGCGCACGTTCGTCATCGACGTCGACGACGGCGACGACGTCGCCGGCGTCATCCAGGGCGCCATGCTCACCGACACCGAGGCGTGGGCCCAGGGGATGCGCGTCAACCCGGACTACCGCGGCGAGGGGCTCTCCCCGTCGCTCTCGGCCGCGCTCATGGACTGGGCGCGCGAGCGGGGCGCGGCGGTCTGCCGGAACATGGTGTTCTCGTGGAACGTCGCCGGCCTCGGCCAGTCGCGCGCGGTCGGCTTCAGGCCGGCGACCGAGTTCCGCTGGGCACAGCCGGACCCCGACCCGGACGCGACCCCCAAGGGAGGCGGAACGCCCGACGTCGAGGTGACTGCGGACCCCGCGGCCGCGTGGGCCTGGTGGACCGACAGCGACGCCCGCACGCACCTCCGCGGGCTGGCGATGGACGCGAACGAGTCCTGGGCCTGCTCGGAACTGCGCCGCGAGCAACTCCGCGCGGCGGCCGAGGACGACCGACTGTTCGTCGCGCGGGACGAGGGCGGCACGCGCGGGTTCAGCTACCGCGCGTACGACTACGAACGCGAGACCGACGACGGCGAGGTCGAGACCTGGGGAATCTACGGCGTCGGCGCGTGGGAGACGCCCGCGGCGGCCGGGGCGATCCTCCGGGCGGTCGCACGCGACGCGGGCGAGGCGGGCCTGGACAACACCCGCGTCCTGATCCCGGAGGGTGCCCGCTGGGTGAGCGACGTCGCCGCCGCCCGCTTCCCCGTCTCGGGGGAACCGGACTTCGTGATGAGCGCCGACCTGACCGACCCCGCGACGGTCCTGGACTGAGACCGGCTAAGCCGGCCCGACGCGGTCCCCTCGGCCACCGACTATTTCCGTCGGCCGGCCGAGGACACGACCATGCTCACCGGCGCGATGCTGCAGATTCCCGGCGGCGTGGAGTTGCTCGTGTTCAACGTGGTCATCGCGCTCGTCGTCGGCTACTTCATCTACCGCGACGCGAGCAGGCGGACCGACAACGCGGCGCTGTGGGCGGTGGGCATGGCCGTCGCGTCGCTGCTGCTCTCGCTCGTCGGGTTCCTCGTCGCGTACGTGATCTACTACCTCGTCGTCGTCAGGCGGTAGCCCACCGCCCGATTTCGTCCGGTCGGCGGGGCGAGCGACCGTGGTCCCGCTCTTCGGCGCGCTGCTCGGCGGCGGAACGCTCGCGACCGAGTTGCCGTTCAGGCTCGTCCCGGCTGTCCGCGTCGCCGGACTCGGCTCGATCCTCTCCGGGTTCGTGGTCGGAACTCTCCACGTCGTCGCCGGCCGTGGGCGGTCGGGACGAGGACGGGATCGAACGGTAACGTTGATGGGGAGGCCGTGGCACGGTCCTGACATGGTTCCCCTCTTCGGTGCGATCCCCGGCGGCCCGGAACTGCTCATCATCTTCCTCATGTTCGGCGTCTTCGGGCTCCTCATCCCGATCGGCGTCGCCTACTGGGTGTATCAGGACGCGACGGCGCGTGGCAACGACAGCGCGATCGTCTGGGCGATCGCGACGGTGATCGCCGGCCTGTTCGCGTGGATCGTCGGCGCGCCGGCGGTGGCGCTGCTGTACGTGCTCGTCGGGCGGGACTGATCGCTACCCCTCGGACGAGTGCGGGCGGAGGTAGTCCCCGCGGACGCCGACACGACACGGCAGCCCCGTTCGGTCCCGTCCGACGACGAACCGCGGCTTCACCCTTCACTCGGGCGGTTCCTCGGTACGCACCTTCACTCGCAGGCTCGCTCGGGAAACTATCCCGTACTCTTCGCGCGCGCTCGCCGCGGCCGGCCGGTCGGTTCTCCCGCGACCAACCACCACCGCGACCAACCACCACCGCGACCAACCACCACCCGACCGGCTAAGTGGCTCCCCGCGGAGGCTCGGACATGCGACTCCTGCACGAGCGGACGACCACGGAGGCGGGCGACCTGTTCGAGGACGAGGTCGAGGTCGCCGTCCTCCCCACCGGCTCGGTCGAACAGCACGGCCCCGCGCTCCCGCTGGGCACCGACTTCCTCGCCGCGGAGGCCGTCGCGCGCGGGCTCGACCGCGAGGACGCCGTCGTCCTCCCGACGGTTCCGGTCGGCGTCTCGGCCCACCACCGGCAGTTCGACGGGACGCTCTGGGCCGAACCCGAGACGTTCGAGGACTACGTCGGCGAGATCCTCGCCTCCGTCGCGAGCCACGGCGTCCGAAAGCTCGTCGTCGCCAACGGCCACGGCGGCAACGCGGACGCGCTCTCGCGTGCGGCCCGCCGGCTCCGTGACGAGCGCGTCGCGTTCGCCGCGCCCTGGAACTGGTGGTCGAGCCTCGACGGCCTCGACGAGGAGCTGTTCGACCAGTCGGGCATCGGCCACGCCGACGCGATGGAGACCGCGATGATCGCCCACCTGGCCGAGGAGCTCGTCCGGGAGTCGGCGCTTCGGGACGCCGAGGAGGGCGCTGCGGACTCGTGGGGGGAGACGGTCCACGGCGCGCGGGTCGGCTTCGACGCCGCGGACTTCACCGAGTCGGGCGCGGTCGGTCGCCCGACCGAGGGCACCGCCGAGAAGGGCCGGAAGCTGTACGAGCAGTCCGTGAGCGAACTGGACGCGCTCGTCGGCTGGCTCGCGGAACGACCGTTCGACGCGCTGTTGCCCGAACCGCACCGATGAGTCGGCCGGACACGCCGGGTCGGAGGACGGGACGGTGAACGTCGCCGTCGTCGGCGCCGGCGCGGTGGGCGTCACGGCCGCCCACGACCTCGCCGCGGCCGGCGCGTCGGTGACGCTGTACGACCGCGACGAACCGGGTTCGGGGTCGTCGGGCCGGGCCGCCGGCGTGCTGTACGACGCCTACGCGGAGGACGTCGACGCCGAACTGGGCGCGCGCTCGATGGAGCGCTTTCGGGAGTTCTCGGGCACCGGCGGATTCGAGTTCCACGAGTGTCCGTACGTGTTCCTCGCGCGGGAGGGTGACGACGAGGTCGCGGATGCGATCCCCAGGAGCGCCGCCCGGATGCGTGCCCACGGTCGGCCGGTCGACGCCGTCGCGCCCGACGAACTCGCCGAGCGGTTCCCCGCGCTCCGGACCGACGACGTCGCCGCCGCGGCGGTCGCGGGGAACGCCGGCTGGACGGACCCCGCGTCCTACGTGGGGATGATGACGGACCGGGCCACGGGGGCGGGGGTCGAACTCCGCGCGAACGAGCCGGTCGCGGTCGATCCGGACGGGCCGGGAATCGAGGCCGAGGACGGCGCGTGTACCGACTACGACGCCGTGCTCGTCGCCACCGGCGCGCACACCAAGCGGGTCCTCGCCGACGCGGACGTCGACGTCCCGGTGAAACCGTATCGCGTGCAGGCGCTCACCTCGTCGGTCGCGTACGACGGGCCGATGTGCTACGACGCGACCGCCGGCGTCTACTTTCGGCCGCACCCGACGGGGCTGCTCGGCGGCGACGGGACGGTGCCCGTGGAGTCCGACCCGGCGGAGTGGGACCGGGACGCGGACGGCTGGTTCCTCGAGGACCTCGGGGATGCGCTCCGCACCCGGGCCGGGTACGACCAGGAGGTCGAGCGCGCCTGGGCGGGACTCTGCACCGCGACGCCGGACGGCGATCCGCTGCTCGGTGAACTCCGCGAGGACCTCTACGTCGCCGCCGGCTGGCAGGGCCACGGCTTCATGCGCGCGCCGGCCACGGGCGAAGAAATCGCCGCACAGGTGCTCGGCGACTCGGACGGGGTCCCGGCGTTCGATCCCGGCCGGTTCTCCGGCGGGGAGGAGTTCGAGATTCGGGAAGGAATGGCCGTCGAGCGGGACGGGTCGTAACTACTCCTCGTCGTCAGCGTCTCCGCCGCCCGCGTCTCCGTCGTCCGCGAGTCCGGCCTCGTTCGAAGCTTCCTCGTCTTCCGTCCCCGCTTCGAATTCTTCAGGTTCCGAAGCGGCTTCATCGGGTTCCGAGGCGACGTCCTCGGCCTCGGATTCCTCGTCGTCGATGGTGACGCTCGTCGCCGACTCCAGTTCCGTCTTGGGCACTCGGACCTGGAGCGTCCCCTCGTCGGTCAGCGTCGCCTCGGCACCGCGGGCGTCGACCGACGCGTGGGCGGGGAGCGTCGCCCGACCGTCGAGCGCCAGCCCCCGACCGGGGAAGCGCATTTCGAACCCCTCGTGGAAGTCGCGGAAGCGGTCCACGCGCACCTCGACTGCGCCCTCGTTGAACCGCACCTGGATGTCGCTCCGCGTGGCGCCGGGCGCGTCGAACACCACGAGGTAGGCGTCCTCGGATTCGAGCAGGTCGTAGGGCAGCGGCGTCCGTTCTTGCACCTTGCCCACGCCCCGCCCGACGCGGTCGAGGACGGTGCTGACGGCGGACTTTCCGACCTCCTTCAGGTCGCGCGCTCGGTCGGTCTGCTCGCTCATAGTTCGATGACCTCGAGCGAGTCCGTCTCGCCACAGAGGGGGCACGACAGGTCCGAGACGGAGTGGTCCTCGGCGACGTCGTACGTGTAGTGGTTCTCGAACATGTCGAGTTCGCAGTCGCCGCTGGTACACTTGACTTCCTTCGTGGCGGGCATGCCCGGCGATAGGGGCGGATGGGGTATAAACGGCGTGGCGGGTCCGTGTCGACGGATCGAACGGCGCGACCGGCTCGGCTGTTACGCTTGGGATCGTCTCCAGCATCGTGTTCGGTCTTGTCTCGGCTTTCGAGGCATGGAAGGGACGGTTCACCCAACACGGAAGCCAACAGCCAGGACGACCCAAAACCCTCACCGACACACCACCGACAAGCCCGACACAAGAATCATGCCCCCAGCCGACCCACACGCGACCATGGGAAAGAGCGTCGAGGAACTCCAGGACCTCGCCGAACGTGACGTCGGCGACGGGGACGCCGGCGACGACGCGGGCGAGAGAGGCGACACGAGCGACGAGAACGCCTCCTCGACGGCCGCGGACTCCTCACGAGGCCGCGGGGGGCTGCTCGGCCGCTCGCCGGTCTCGCTCCGCGGGTTCCTCCTCTCGCTGGTCGTCTGTGTCGGCGGCCTCGTCGTCGGGGGCGCGGTGCCGCTGGTGGGCGGGCTGACGCGCTATCTCGGGCTCGTGGTCGCCACGTTCGGCCTGGGGCTGCTCAGGTCGCGCCGCGCGTATCTGGAGGTCGGCCTGGCCGGGGCGCTCTCGGCGACGGGCGTGTTCCTGCTCAGCCTCTTCACGAGCGGCAGCCTGCTGCTCGGCACGAACCTCGTCGCGGAACTCGGCCTCACCGGCGCGGCGGCCGGGGTGGGCGTCGGCGTCGGTGTCGGCCTGCTGCTGTCGCTCACCGGCTACTACTTCGGCCGTGACCTGCGCGACGGGCTGACGCGGGACGTCTAGCCCGGACCCGGGCGAACTCAGGCGAGCGCCCAGGAGCCGCCGCTGTTTTGCAACAGTCCGCCCTCGGTCAGCTGTCGCAGTCCCTCCTCGACCGTCTCCTCGTCGGCGCTCACCTCGTCGGCGACGGCTGCCTTCGAGCCGTCCGTCGCCACCACCGCCGCGAGCAACTCGGCGAAGAAGCGCGAGTCGGCCTCGACGCCCAGCCGGTCGTTCACCCGGTCGAGCGTCTCCGCGATCCGGCCGTGGACCCAGCGCTGTGCGAGCGAGAGCTCGTTTTCGAGCTGCTGGAGCCGGTCGAACTCGGCCGCGAGCTCCGCGAGGTCGTCGTTCTCGGTCGGCGGTTCGCCCGGCACGTCGTCGTCGATCCGCATGTGGGGACAGCGACCGGTGATGTCGAGGCTCGGGTTCGCGGGGTAGGCGCTCTTGGCCCCGAAGCCGTGACGTGAGACGCTCACTTCGAGCCGGATGTCGCGGGCGATGTGGAAGTACTTCCGTCGGCGGTCGTCGGTGTGGCTCTCGACGAGGCCGGCCTCCTCCAGCTTCCGCAGGTGGTCGATGACGGCCTTCGGCGAGACGCTGAGGTACTCGGATATCTCGGTCACGTAGCAGGATTTGTGCGAGAGCAGCCGGAGGATGCGCCGGCGGTTCTCGTTGCCGAGGAGATCCAGAAGTACCGCGGAGTCCATACACGTGAGGTAAGCGACCGGGTACATAAAAGGCGTTCGTCCGCACGGACGCCGGTCGACCGCACGTTTGCCCTCCGAGTCCGCCGGAGGACTACGACTCCGCACCGAGAACTACGGCTCGACGCGCGGGAGCAGCCGCGCCGCGACGGCGACCGAGAGGAACGAGATGCCCACCGTCGCGGCCGCGAGCAGCCAGCCGGGCTCGTACCGGACTGGCGGGTAGTTCGAGAGCGGGAGGCCCAGCAGGAAACCGTAGTCGAAGACGTCGTTCACGAGCGCGAGCACGAGGGCGGCGGCGAGCGTCCGCCTGCTGGTCCGACCGACGTGCGCGAGCACGCCGGCCCAGAGCAGGAACGCGAAGTGGGTGAGGAGGATGCCCCAGTAGGCCCACAGCGAGTCCGGCCCGAACCCGACGTAGAGGTCGACCGGGAGGTCCGGACGGACGAGCGGGACGTTCAGCGCGAGGAACGTCCACAGTCCCATCTTGAGAAGCCAGACGACCGCGAGCGTGACGAGGCCGTCGAGCAGGTAGTTTCGGGGCACGTCGACCAGACGGCGGCCCGCGAACGGCACCACGGCGGCGAGCACGAGCGTCCCGAGCGCGATGGCAGTGGGAGAGTCGCCGTACAGCGGCCACGCGTACGTCGGGACCGGCGTCATCGTCTCGACGTAGTACCGGACGCCGATCAGGAACGCGAACGCGTTCGCGACGAGCAACAGCACGACCGTCCACGGCGTCGTGAGGTAGAACTCGGCCAGCTTTCGCGGGATCGGCCCCCTCGATCGCTCCCCGTCCGACGACTCCTCCGGTGGCACGCCCGCCGGTTCGGACGGGGGTGGGATAGCCCTCCCGGTTGGGCTGGCTTTCCTCGACTCGTCCTCGTCGGCCCTGCGAGCGGCCGATCGGCCGGGGACCGCCACCGCTATGTCGGGTCGGGCCCTCGCTCACGCTGACTCCGCATGGTCTCCACCGCCGACGTCCGGTCGCTGTTCGACGCGGACGGGTTGCCCGAACCGGACGACCTGCCGTGGTACGTCGCCCCGCTCCCGCGCTGGCTGGAGAACTTCGGGCTCCGGCTCGCCGGCGTCATCGCGCTCGTCAACCTCGTGGGGACCGCGTTCGGCTTCTGGTACTACGGCTTCCACCCGGTCCCGCTCTCGGACCCGCTCTTTACCGGACAGTTCGCCGCGACGCCGACCGTCATGTGGGCGTTCGTGCCCGACAGCCCGGTGGCGACGCTGTTCATCGCCGTCGCGCTGGGGCTGTGGTGGCTCGGCAGGCCGAGCGAGTACTGGAACGTGCTCGCCTTCTTCGGCTGCTGGAAGCTGGGGTTCTGGACGCCGTTCGTCCTGCTCGCGTTCTCGGACGGCTTCCTGGCCGGGACCACGGTCCCGATGTACCTGTTCCTGTTCTTCTCACACCTGGCGATGGTGGTGCAGGCGTTCCTCCTCCACCGCGTCTCGGAGTTCCCGATCGGGCCCATCGCCGTCGCGGTCGTCTGGTACGGACTCAATGACCTGGTCGACTACTTCGTCCCCATCGTCGGCACGCCACACCACACGTTCATCCCCGGCCAGACGTACGACGCCGCGCTCGGCGGCTACACCCACCCGCCGGAGATCCACCTCGTCGCGGCCGCCGGCGCGGTCGCGCTCACCGTAACCGGGACGGCGCTCGCGCTGGCGACGTGGCGCGCGAAGAGGCGGGCCGGCGAACTGGACTGAGCGTGGGTCGGCCGGCGTCGCCATCACGGATCGGGGGACCCGATTAAGGGGGAGGCGAACCTGGGGCCGGTATGACGCTGTACGACGCGATCGCCGACCTCCCGGTCGCCATCGACTCGGTCGCCCTGTTCCGCCGCGCCCGCGACACCTCGTCCGGGTTCGAGCGCGTCTCGACCACGTTCCGGCTCCGCGGGAACGGGGAACTCGGTCGGGGCGAGGACGTCGGCTACGACGCGCCCGACCACGACGCCCTGTACGACGACCCGGCGGCCGCGACCGGAACGGCGGTGCCCGCCGCCGGCGACGCGGCGGCCGACTTCTCGGCGCTCCTCGGCGAGTGGACGGTCTCGTCGTTCTCGGAGCACCTCGACTCGGTCGCGCTGTTCCCGCGGGGCGACCCCGAGCGGAAGACGGCGAAGCCGTACCGTCGCTGGGCCGTCGAGAGCGCGGCGCTCGACCTGGCGTTGCGGCAGGCCGACACCGACCTCGCGAGCGCGCTCGGCCGCGAGCGCGACCCGGTCCGGTTCGTCGCTTCGACGCGGCTTGGCGACCCGCCGACGGTCGACCGTGTGAGGGAGCTCTCGGAGCGCGTGCCGGGCATCGAGTTCAAGCTCGACCCGACGAGCGACTGGCCCGACGAGGTGTTCGAGGGGTTGCCCGCAGAGCGGGTGAAGATTCTCGACCTGAAGGGTCTGTACGAGGGGACGGAGGTGGATCAGGAGCCCGACGCGGGGTTCTACCGGCGCGTCGCCGAGGCGTTCCCGGACGCCGTCCTGGAGGACCCGAACCTCACCGACGAGACGCGCCCGGTCTTCGAGGGCGAGGAGGGCCGCGTCTCGTGGGACTACCCCATCACGGGCGTCGACAGCGTCGAGTCGCTGCCGTTCGAGCCGCGGTGGCTGAACGTCAAACCATCACGGTTCGGGTCGATCGAGTCGCTGTTCGAGACGCTGGAGTGGGCGGCGGAGCGGGACGTCTCGCTGTACGGCGGCGGCCAGTTCGAACTCGGCGTCGGCCGGTCGCACCTCCACCTGCTCGCGTCGCTGTTCTACCCCGAGGGCCCGAACGACGTCGCGCCGGGCGCGTACAACGATCCCGACGTGCCCGCTCGGCTGCCTGCCAGCCCGCTCGCGCCGTCGGCCGCGCCGCGCGGGCTGGACTTCTGAGCGTCGGGCGAGCATCGGGTCGACCCTCAGTCGTTTCCGTCGTCCTCGTGGTGTGCCCGAACCCAGAGCTCCCCGATGCGCGAGAGCGTCGTCCGGTACGACTTCCCGCCCGACTCCTGCTCGACGTACCCCTTCCCGCCGGGGCCGAGCCGGTCGACGTTGTAGATGACCTTCGAGCGGAACGCGTCGGTGTACTCCTCGTTCAGCTCCGCCGCGAGCGACTTCGCCAGGTCGCTCACGGAGTCGAACGCGCCGTGCTCGCCGAGCTTGAACAGGATTAGCTCCTCGAACGGCTTCACGTTCGAGAACGAGGCGACCGGCAACTCGACGATGTGGCTCCCGTCGATCTCCTTCGCGCCGATGGTCACGCCGCGCTCGTCGAACTCCTCCAGCAGGTCGCTCGCGCCACGGAGCCGCTCTGCGACGCGCTCGTCGTCCACGTCGCCGCCGTCCTGCAGGTCGGCGAGGAGGTCCCGGTCGGCGCGGAGCTCCTCGGCGAGCTCGGTTTCGAGGTACTTCTCGGGGGCCGTGTAGTAGGTGTGGATGCGGTCGCGGTCCTCCTGGCGTTCGAGCGTGACCGAGTGGGCGGCCGTGGCGAACGCGAACGAGACGGGCCGGGGCATCGCGGAGACGTTCACCCAGACCTCCGCGCCCGCGTCGAGTTCGGCGTTGATGAGGTCGTAGGCCTGTTCGAACGCCGCGTCGTAGTCGTACACGTCGGCGACGGTGACGCGCTCGGTCTCCGCGCCCAGCAGGTTGCCGAAGTCGTTCTCCAGCTTTCTGGTGAGGTTCCGCGAGTACTCGACGTTCGCCTCGCTGCCGACCGCGCCCTCGAGGAGGACGACCCGATCCACGTCGAGCTGGTCGCGGACGAGCGGCGCGATGAGCCGGTCGTAATCGAAGCCGACCGGGACGACGTGGGTCTGCATTTACTGCTTCGTGGTTTCGCTCGGGGTGGGAAAAGCGTGCCGCGATCATGGTTCGGATCCGAGGTGGTCAGTTTCCGTTCGGGTGCCGTGATCCCGGAAGTTCCAGCGGCTCTCGGCTTCTGGTTCAGGCGCTCTATCGTGCCGCACCCTTCGAAACCCTCCCGCGGCGCTCGGCTCCCCAGCCGATTCGCTCGATCGACTCGCTTCGCTCGTCTCCCCGACTCATCCCTCGCGCGCATCCGGCGGGCACTCCCCGAGACCTGCGGTCTCGTGAGATCACCCTCGCTCGCAGGCTCGCTCGCGTGAACGGAGGCCCGTCGGCACGCGCCGACCGCATTGGACGGTTGAGCTATTTGGCGCGGACCGTCAAGCACCGCAGGGCGCGAGCGCCGTTCGTCAGTACGGGAAACCGACGGTTTCCCGTCAGCGGTCGGATTCCGTCGGAATCCGACAGCATCACGAAACTCTTCGATTTTCGAACGACAGCGGCCGCACCGAGCCGACGGCCGCGGGGGCTTTCGAGGCGGTGGAAGCGACGGTCGAACGAGGACCGTAGTCGAGAGCACGGACCACCACGCCCTGTCCGAGCAGCATCCACAAGCGACTTAGCCCGCCCGCGCCGACTCCGTGGCATGATTGCCATCGTCGGGGGCGGCATCGCGGGGCTGACGGCCGCCTACCGGCTCCGCGAGCGCGGCCACGAGGTCCGCGTGTTCGAGGCCGGCGGCCCGGAGGCGCTCGGGGGCCTGGCGCGCACCTACCCGACCGCCGGCGACGACCTCGAACAGTTCTACCACCACCTCTCGAAGTCCGAGGAGACCATCGTCGAACTCGCGGATGAACTGGGCGTCGGCGACGACCTGGAGTGGCTCGTCGGGAAGAACGCCTACTACGTCGACGGCGTCGTCCACCCGATGGACACGCCCTGGGAGATCCTCGCGTTTCCGCACTGGAGCATCTACGACAAGTTCCGGCTCGGGATGCTCACCCTCGACGTCGACGTACGGGGCGGAATCCCCTCCTTCGACACCTACGAGACCCTCGAGGAGTTCGAGCACCAGTCGGCCGTCGAGTTCGCGAAGGAGCACACGACCGAGAACGTGTACGAGACGTTCTTCGACCCGCTGCTGGACGCGAAGTTCGGCTCCCGGAAGGACGAGGTGAGCGCCGC
The DNA here is from genome assembly GCF_032116555.1 of Halobaculum sp. XH14. Lineage (NCBI taxonomy): Archaea > Methanobacteriati > Methanobacteriota > Halobacteria > Halobacteriales > Haloferacaceae > Halorarum > Halorarum halobium. The sequence continues at coordinate 2,045,505 of NZ_CP134949.1, read as the reverse complement.
GTGGCTGCTCGGGCGCATCAAGTTCCGCGGCGAGCGCGACCTCCTGCGCGGGGAGGTCCTGGGCTACTTCGACGGCGGCTTCCGCGTGCTGCTCGACGCGCTCGTCGACGCCGTCGGGCGCGACAACATCGAGACGAACGCCCGCGTCACCGAACTCGCCACCGAGGACGGCGCGGTCTCGGAGATCACGGTCGAATCGGCGGCCAGAGCCGGCGTCGAGGGAGTCCCGGACGGCGGGACCGAAACCCGCGTCGAGGCGGTCGAGGACGTCGTCGTCGCGACGATGCCGAACGTGCTGGAGGACCTCACCGGCTACGCCTGCGACGTGGAGTTCCAGGGCGCGGTCTGTGCGGTCGTGACGATGGACGAGTCGCTGACCGACACGTACTGGCTCAACGTCGCCGACGAAGCCCCCTTCGGCGCGCTCATCGAGCACACGAACTTCGTCCCGCCCGAGCGCTACGGCGGCGACCACCTGCTCTACGTCGCCAGTTACGTCCAGTCGCCCGACGAGTGGCTCTGGGACGCGACCGACGACGAGATCGAGGAGCGCTGGCTGGACGGCATCGCCGACCTGTTCCCGCAGTTCGACCCCGACGCAGTGAGCGAGTTCCGCCTCGCTCGCGCGCCGCGTGCGGCCCCCGTCTACGAGCGGGGGTACCTCGACCTCGTCGTCCCGTACGATCTGGGCGAGGAGGTGGCCGACGGGCTCTACTACGCCGGCATGGCCTCCCGCGCGCAGTACCCGGAACGGAGCCTCAACGGCGGCGTCGTCGCCGGCGACGAGGTCGCGGCGCGCATCGACGCGACGCGCGAGTGAGTCGTCGGGCGAGTGAGCGACCGGACACGAGCGATGGTCCGTGCGATCACGATACTGACCCGATGGGGACCGATACCGACGTTTAGTTTCGCCCGGCGAGTCGACGGTTCCCGGACGGAAAACCGCAGTACGTCGAACTGGCGCCCCTCGTCAACTGGGTTTCACTTCCGTCGTGGTGGTCCGGCTCGGGGTTTTGGGGCAGGCAGTTCGAGGAGTGGACATGTTCGACCGGACACCGACCCGGCCCGAGCCGACGAGCGACCTGCCGACGCTGGACCCGGGGGTGACGGTGTTGCGCCCGCCCGTCCCGCGCTCGCCGGCGCTCCACCGGCTCGTCGCCGACACGCTGCTGGACGAGTCCGGGCCGGCCTACTGGATCGACGCGCGCAACGCGGTGATGACGCAACTGCTGTACGATCACGTTCCCGCCCGACGGATGCTCGCCGGGCTGATGGCGGCCCGGGCGTTCACCGCCTACCAGCACCACGAACTCGTCCGGGGGCTCCCCGGGACCGCCCGGCCGGGCACGCGGCTCGTCGTCGTCCCCAACGCCGCCTCGCTTTACCGCGACGGCGACGTGCCGGGGGCCGAAGCCGACCGCCTGCTCGAGGCGAGCCTCTCCGTGCTGACGGAACTGGCCGCCGCGTTCGACTGCCCGGTGTTGCTCACGACGACGGGCGAGGACGCGCACGCCGAGCGCGTCGTCGACGCCGCCGACACGGTCGTCGACTGTGAACGGACCCGGCTCGGCCTGGCGTACGACGCGCCCGGCTTCACGTCCTCGGGCTTCCACCGTGACGGCTACTGGCAGACGACCATCCCCTACTGGGTGGACCTGCTCGGTCGGATCGTCCCGCGCGAACCAGGGGTGACGCCCGGGGTGAACGCGTGAGTCGACTCCCGGGAGCGGCTCGGCTCGTTCGGGCGGACGGGACACAGGTTCGGCGGGAGGGCCGCTGATGGGCCGAACGAACCCCACCTACCGGAACTTTCTGGAGGCCTACGAGGCCGAGTGGGCACCGTACCGCCGCGCGCTCCGACGGCAGCACCGGGCGGACTTCGACCGGCTGTTCGAGCGGGCGGCCGACCACGCGGCAGCAGCCGGCATGCGAAACCCGCCGGACCCGACCGAGGCGCTCGTCCTCTCGCTGCTGGTCGCACACGAGACCGAACTCCGGCGGCTGCGCGAGCGGGTGGCGGCCCTCGAAGACGAGGTCGGGACGGCGTGACCGTCACGGTCGACTTCCGCGACGGCGACGCCATCGTCTGGACGCGAACGAGCGAGGGGGTATCGCGAGAGCGAGTTGCCGACTATGAGCCGTCGCTGTTCGTCGCCGGGCCCGCGGACGTCCGGGACCACCTCTCGACCTGGCTCCGCGGCGACGACAGCGTCGTCGGGACCGGAACGGTCGAACGGTATCGGCTGCTCGCGGCGCGGGAACCGACGCTCATGCTCCGGGTCGATCTGAATCACCCGGAGGCCGCCGGTCGAGTCGCACGTCGCGTTCGGCGGGAGTTCGAGGCGGCGTCCCATCCGCCGGGAACGCTCCGACTGTACGACGTGGACCTCTCGCCGGGGTTCCGGTTCCACCTCGACACCCGGCGGAACCCGTCCCCGCACGGCGACCTCGTGACGCTCCGGGTCGACCTTCCCGAACCGGCGCTCTCGGCGGGGGACGCGAGCGCCCTTCGCGTCGGCGGGGAGCGGCTCGGGGACGAGGAGCGGGACGCCATCGAGGCGCTGTCGGCGCGCCTGCGGACGGCCGACCCGGACGTGATGGTGATGGCCAGCGCGGACGCCATCCCGGTCGTGACGCGGCGGGCCGAGGAGCTGGACGTGCCGTTCTCGTGGGGGCGCGACCTCGGTGGGAGTGAATCGGACGCCGAGGGCGACTGGCGGCGACTCGCGGGGGCCAACACGTACGAGAGCTACGGTCGGGTCGGCCACTCGCCGGCGCGGTACTCGGTCCCCGGCCGGGCGGTCCTCGACCGCTCGAACAGCTTCATGTGGAGCAAGGCGGGGCTCGACGGGCTACGATACCTCGTGAAGCGGTCGTGGCGACCCATCCAGGAGGCCGGCTGGGCGAGCATCGGGAGCATCCTCACGTCGATGCAGATCAGACACGCCAGGGTGCGGGACGTTCCGGCGCCCTGGCGACCGTGGGAGCCCGAGCAGTTCAAGCCGGTGCGGACGCTCCACGACGCCGACCGCGGCGGGCTCACGCTCTCCCCGGCCGTCGGCTACCACGAGGACGTCGTGGAACTCGACTTCGCGTCGCTGTACCCGTCGATCATCTGTGAGCACAACATCAGCGCCGAGACGGTGCGGTGTGACTGCTGTGATCGGGGCGACGTGCCGGAACTCGGCTACAGCATCTGTGATCGCCAGGGGTTCCTTCCGGAGGTGCTCGGCCAGCTTCTGCGGGACCGCGCGGACTTCAAGAAGGACGCGGCCGGGGGCGACGACGCGGCCGCGGCCAGGTCGGACGCGATCAAGTGGGTGCTGGTCTCCTGTTTCGGCTACCAGGGGTATCGCAACGCGAAGTTCGGCCGCATCGAGTGCCACGAGGCGATCAACGCCTTCGCCCGCGACACCCTGCTCGACGCGAAGGAGACGCTTGAGGCGGGCGGCTGGAACGTGCTCCACGCCATCGTGGACAGCATCTGGGTCGAGCGACGGGACCCGGACGCGACCCCGCCCCGCCGCCTGGCGGAGGCGGTGGAGGCTGACGCGGACGTCCCGCTGGAACTCGACGGGACGTACGACTGGGTATGTTTCGTCCCGAAGCGTGGCTCCGGCGCGGGCGCGCTGACGAAGTACTTCGGCCGGAAGCGGGACGGGTCGTACAAGTTCCGCGGAATCGAGTGTCGCCAGCGCAGCACGCCCGCGTTCGTCGCCGAGGCCCAGCGCGACCTCGTCGAGACGTTCGACGCCGAGCGGTCGCCCGGGGCCGTCCGTGACCGCCTGGCGGTCCACCTCGGGCAGCTCGACCGCGGCGACGTCGACCCCGCGGACCTGCTCGTCACCACGCGCGCGACGAAGGCTGCCGAGGAGTACGACGGGGACACCCTCACCGCGGCCGCGCTCGACCGCTTCTCGGACGCCGGCGTCGAGCGCTGGCCCGGCCAGTCGGTCCGGTACGTCGTGGTCGAGGACGACGCCCGCGGGCGCGGCCGGGTTCGGCTCCCGTTCGAGGTGCCCGAGAGGTACGACGGGGCGTACTACCGCGAACTGCTGCTCCGGGCTGCCGTGAGCGTGGTGTCGCCGCTGGGCTGGGATCGTGACCGGCTGGACCGGGAGCTGTCGGCCGAGCGCGACGCGACGCTGGGATCGTACGATGTTCGTGGGTAGATGCTTGAGGTTCGGTCGGGTCAGCAATTGGAGTCAGCCGGCTGTCGCGCGTGACGGCGAGCGAAGCGAGCGGACGCGCGCGAGGGACGAGCATCGTGGTTCGAGACGCCGAAGGGGTCTCGTCATCACGAAAGGCGCGGAGCGCCTTTCGAACGACAGCGACCGGAGGGAGCGAGAAGTGGGGGAGCTTTCGAGGCGGTCGAAGCGACCATCGGATTGACGGAAGAGCCGACAGCCGCGGGGGCTTTCGAGCCCACCAGTTCCCAGCAACGAGCGAGAAGGTCCACTCTGCCCGAGTCAGAGAAACCCACCTAATCCGCGTTCACGCCGTCGTCGACACCAGGTACCTCGGACACGTCCACGTCATCGGGCTCCTCGCCGCCACCGGCCGACACCTCGCCGGCCTCGTCCTCGACGTACACGTCGTCCGCGAAGCCGGCGACCGCGTTGGCGTACTCGCCCTCGTCGAGTTTCTCCGGCGTGGCCGGCGCCTCGGCGATGCCGGCGGCGGGCCGGAACTCACCGAGCGGGTCGTCGATGGTGATGCCGTGGGCCGAGAAGAACTCGCCGTAGCGGCGGTAGTGGGGCTCCAGTTCCTCGGCCGGGACCTCCATCATCTCCGTCCAGCCGTGGTTGAAGAAGTCGAAGTTGCCCTGCGCGTGGGTGATCTCGCGGGCCTCGGCCTCCGAGAAGCCGGCGTCGAGCGCGGCGACGTACGCGTCCATCGTCGCCGCGAAGAAGTCGTCGAGGTGGTCGCGGCGCTCCTCCCGGCGAGCCTCGTCGGCCTTCCCGAGGAAGATTCTGGTGTGGAGCTTCACGAGCCCGTAGGTGGCGACGCTCTTGACGCCCGGCGTCGTGAGCGCACGTTTTGCGGCCCAGTGGCGAGGGTTCTGGCGGAGCTTCATCGGGGTCTGGTTGGCACCGGTGGGACATAAACGGTCGGCCACGAGGACGCCCCCGAGCGCGCCCGAATCGCGGCGGAGTCCGTCGCTTTCCCGTCCGGTCCGGGAGATGCGCGGATAGCAACCCACATTAACCCCGAAGCCGAACCGGCGGGTATGACCGAGTCGTTCGTCATCATCGGCGACGGAGTCGCGGGGTCGTCCGCCGCCGAGACCCTCCGGGAGGAGGAGCCAGACGCCGACATCACCGTGCTCACGGACGAGGGCGAGGCCCTCTACAACCGGATTCTGATCAAGGAGTTCGCCAAGGGGAAGCTCCCCGAGGCACCCATCTCCATCCACGACGAAGCGTGGTACGAGGAGCGCGACATCGACCTCCAGCTCAACACCCACGTCGTCGACCTCCGCACCGACGACCACGAGGTGGAGACCCACGAGGGCGAGGTGTACGAGTACGACAAGCTCCTCCTCTCGATCGGCGGGACGCCCCAGCAGCTCCCGGTCGACAACTCCGACGCCGACGGCATTCACCACTTCTGGACGTTCCAGGACGCCCGGGCGATCAAGAACGGAATCGAGGGCGCGGACGGCGGCGTCATCGTCGGCGCGGGCCTGCTGGGAATCGACTTCGCGGCCATCTGTGGCGAGCAGGAGGTCGAGGCGAAGTACCTGATGCGCGGCGAGTGCTGGTGGCGCTACGCGCTCTCGGAGGACGGGGCCGAGATCATGCACGAGGCGATGCGCGAGCGCGGCGTCGAACCGGTGTTCGACTCGGGCGTCGACCACTTCGAGGTGGACGAGGACGGCCACGTCGAGGCGGCCGTCGACCCGAACGGCGAGCGCTACCCCGCGGACTTCGCCGGCGTCGCCATCGGGTTGAACTTCAACACCGAACTCGTCGAGGACACCCCCATCGAGACGGACGACGGCATCGTCGTCGACGAGTACATGCGGACGAACCTCGAGGACGTGTACGCGGCGGGCGACATCACCCAGTTCCACGACGTCATCCTCGGCGAGCGCGCCCAGAACGGCGCCTGGGGCTCGGCGAAGGAGCAGGGCACCATCGCCGCCAAGAACATGCTCGAGCACGAGTCTGAGGGGTTCAAGTGGGTCTCCTCGTACTCGATCACCCACTTCGACTTCCCGTTCCTCTCCTTCGGCCACCCGACGCTGGGCGACGACGAGGTCGAGCGCAAGTTCGGCGACGACGAGTGGCGTCGCCTCGCGCTGAAGGACGGCAAGATCGTCGGCGGCGTGCTCATCGGGGACCTCGCTCCCCAGTCCGCGTACAAACAGCTCATGCGCGAGCAGGTGGACGTCGGTGCGCACAAGGAGACGCTGATGAAACGGGAGTTCTCGGTCGAGGATCTCGAACAGGAAGCGGCCGCGGGCGAGTAGACCGCCCGATCACGGACGGTTTTCAAGCTGATACTCCGTTCCGTCCGATATCCTCCAGTCGGCGGTTTCGCAGCCGACGTTCCGTAGCCGACGTTCTCACGGCCGCCCCGGATGGACGACCGTTCACGGACCCTCCTTGTTCGTCCTGACACACTGGAGCAACGTTTAAGGTGTACCATGTTATATGCTATCGTGTGTCACGAACGGCCCCGAAACTGTCGGTCCGCCGTGCCGGACCGGTTCGGCCGGGGGCGACGGTCCGACACGTGGATCAGCTCTCCGACGGCGCGCGGGAGGCGCTGGCGTCGATGGCGGGAGGCGAGCCCCGGCGAGCGCCGGGGCTCGAACCGGGCGAGGTCGTCGTCTCGGTCCGCTACTACCGGGTCGTTCGAGCCGAGCGGGCAGAGCGGATCGGCGGGCGGATCGAATCGGAGGAAGCCGGTGCGGCGACGGACGGCGGCAGGCCCACGGCGGGCCGCCGCTGACGACGGACCGCACGTGACGACGAACGGTCGCCGGTAACGGCGGCCGACCGACACCGTTTTCGGCGGCTCGCTCCCATCTCCGGACATGGACGGCGGCGGCTCTTCCGACATGACGCTCGCGTTCGAACTGGGGGCGCTCAAGCGCCTCGCGGACCCGAACGCGGTGTTCAACGACGCCCGCGGATGGACCGAGTACGTCGGCGTGGTCTCCGAGAAACCGACGTACGTCGTGACGAACTTCACCCGAAAACACCGGGTTCGCCAGGACTTCTTCTCGGGACCCCGCGGCGTCCAGGAGTCCCTGGAGAACGTCAAGGGGCAGTTCGAGACCGACCGGCACGTGTTCGTCGGGACGACCGACGAGGACGAGGCGACCGCGGGCACCGCGGGCTGGGAGTTCCTCCCGCTGGAAGCGGCCGCCGAGGCGGCGGGCTGGCAACTGACCGACGGGGAGGAAGCCGAGGACCAGTTCGCCGGCGAGGGGCGCGACGACTGGCCGTAGGTCGGGGTCGCTCGGTCCGTCGGATTTTGGCGGGTGTCGCGGGATCGTTCGGTTTCGCGGACGGGAACTTCGAGATTTGCCCCACGGTAGTTTTGTGCGCGCGAACGAAGCCGAACTACCCCTTTCGAAAGCCATAATCGCCGCCCGCCCCTGATTCGGGCCAATGAGTCACAACCTGCCCGACGTGCAGGCGAGCCGGCCGGACGTGACGGTCGGGCTCAGCCAGGTCGGGGTGACCGGGGTGGAGAAGCTGGTGAAGATCAGCCGGAACGGGAAGCGACCGTGGGTGCTGATGGCCGACTTCTCCGTGTTCGTCGACCTGCCCGGCGAGCGGAAGGGCATCGACATGAGCCGGAACATGGAGGTCATCGACGAGGTGCTGGAGTCGGCGACCCGCGAGGAGGCCTACCGCGTCGAGGACGTCTGTGGCGACGCCGCCGAGCGCCTGCTCGAGAAGCACGACTACACCTCGACGGCGGTCGTCGAGATGACCGCGGAACTCGTCCGGCGCGAGGAGACGCCCGCGAGCGACCACCGGACACAGAGCACCGTCGACGTCATCGCTTCTGCCACCGCCACCGAGGAGGGGACCCGCGAGGAGATCGGCGCGGAAGTGACCGGCATGACCGTCTGTCCGTGCTCGCAGGGCATGTCGGAGTCGCGCGCCCGGGACAAGCTCGCCGAACTGGGCGTCGACGACGGCACGGTCGAGGAGTTCCTGGACGCGGTCCCCCAGCCGGGCCACTCACAGCGCGGTCACGCCACGCTCACGTTCACCGCCGAGGGCGCCCCGGAGGTTGACCTGCTCGAGGTCATCGACACCGCGCGCGACGCGATGAGCGCCCGCATCTACAACTACGCGAAACGCCCCGACGAGGACCACATGACCTACCACGCCCACATGAACGCGAAGTTCGTCGAGGACTGCGTGCGGACCATGGCCGAGGACGTGGTCGAGGAGTTCGATCACCTCCCGGACGACGTGACCGTCCGCATGAAACAGTCGAACGACGAGTCCATCCACCAGCACAACGCCCACGCCGAACGCGAGGTCCCGATGGGGCTGCTCCGCGAGGAGCTCGCCTGAGACGACGATATCGCCTGAGACGACGATAACGCGATTTTCACCGGATCAGAACTGGAGCGGCTCCGCCTCGGACCAGCGGGACTGGAACCGCTCGCGGGCGTCGCCCGCGAACTCGGGGTCCTTGAGGTCGATCATCGCGAACGACGTCTCAGGGTCGACGGGACTGGGAACCTCCAGACACACCTCCGCGTCGTCGACGAGGGTGAACGTGCCGCGGACGCCCTCGGCGGTCCGCACGTCGAAGTTCGGGTGTTCCGCCAGCCGGTCGGCGTACTGCCGGCCGACGCTCTCCGGGAGCCGCGGGGGGAGCGCCCGTTCCATCAGCAGCGACACGTCGACGCCGCGCTCCAGGGCCGCCTCCAGTTCCTCCATCACCGACTCGCCGATCTCCCCCAGATCGAGCCCCGACGCGGGTGCCGAGGCGATCATGGCGACGCGGTCGTCGGCCGCGGAGATGCGTTCGAGCAGCAGGTCACCGGTCTCGGCCGCGCCGACGGCCGCGGTCCAGAACTGCTCGTCGGGCGGCTCGCCCGCCTCCAGTTCCGTCGAGAGCTCCTCGACGACGCGCTCGTACTGCTGGGCGGTCTCGTCGAGTTCCCGCCTCTTCTCCTCGAGCAGGCGGTCCAGCGCCGCGTCGGGTTCGACCGCGACGTACTTCTTGGGACGGCTCGCCGCCTGACTCCGGGCGAGCCGGTGGCGCTCCAGGCTGTTGAGCACGTCGTAGACCCGACCCATGGGCACGCCGCTCGAATCTGACAACTCCTTTGCAGTTGCGGGCCCGGCGTCGAGCAGCGCGCGGTAGGCGCGGGCCTCGTACTCGGAGAGCCCGAGGTCGCGGAGATCGGCCATGCGGCATCGCTAGTGTCCCCCTACCAAAAACGCGTCGACAGTTTATTCCTCCGCGGTCGCCGCGACGCGCCGCATCAGCTCCGCCGGGGTTTCCGCCGGCTGGCGGTCACGGCCGCGGAGGTGCGCGGTCCCCTCCGGGGCGTCGTCCGCGTCGGGAACGACGACTTTCTCGTGGTCAGCGACGCGAAGCGCCGCGCGATGGAGGTCCGACCCGGGGGAGTCCCCCACGGCGACGACGAGCGGGTCACGGGTCAGCCGGGCGGCGACGCCCCCGTAGCCCGCGACCTGCGGGCCCATCCGGTCGGCGGCGCCGGCGAACGCGCCGACGGCCTCGCGGGCCCGCTCCCGGTAGTCGTCCTCGCCCGTGAGCGCCGCCAGGTCACAGAGGGCGTTCGCGAGCGCCACCGTGTCGTCGATGGGTCGGAGCGGCCTGTCGAGCAGTCCCGGACCGGTTTCGGGACCATCGAGGAACGCCGAGCCGTCGCCGAGCACGTCGAGCGCGCGGTCCGCGACCCGGCGGGCGAGGTCCGCGCCGTCGCCGAGCACCTGTGCCGACGTGGCGAACGCGCCGGCGACGGCGGCGGCGTCCGCCAGCAAGTCCCGCTCGCCCGTCTCGTCCCCGTCGACGAAGTGGACGATGCGGCCGTCTTCGTCCACGAGGTCCGACCGGAGGTACTCGAGCGCGCCCTCGGCCGACTCGCGGGCGTCGTCGTCGTCAGTGTAGGCGAACAGGGTCAAGAGCGCGTCCGCGGCGAGCGCGTTGCCGTCGGCGTAGGCGGTGAGGTCCCGTCGGTCCCCCGTCGGGTCGACGCTGCCGCCGAACGCGAAGCCGGACCAGAGGCGGTCGCGGAGGAACGCGGCGACGCCGTCCGCGACGTCGCGGTACGACTCCTCGCCGGTGTAGAGGTAGCCGTTGGCGTACGCGCGCAGGAGCGCGGCGTTGGTGGTGAGCAGTTTCTCCCGGTGAGGGTCGCTCCAGTCGCGGGCACCCGCGTAGCGGAAGAGGCCGCCGTCCTCGTCGCGCAGGTTCCGCTCGACCGCGTCGAGCGTCCGGGTCGCCCGAAACTGGTCGCGCTTCAGCGCGAACTCGACGGTCCGGGGGAGGGGGAACTTCGCGTCCGTCCCCCAGCCGGCGAACTCCGCGTCCCACTGGGCCTCGAGCTGTCCGGCGAGGTGCTCCTCGATTCGCTCGTCCACCGGGCCGACCGGGGTGGGGTCGTCGGCGAGCGCGCGCGGGATTCGGCCCGCGGACTCGCCCTTCGCGTCCCACGTCTCCCGGACGCCGTCGAGCGCCTGTCTGAGCCCCGTCGGGCCGAGATACGTCGCGCCGGTCAGGAGTTCCCCGGAGGGCGTCGTGAACACGGTCGAGGGGAATCCGCCCATGTTGTAGCGCTCGCGGACCCGCGGGTGCCGGTCGACGTCGACGCGGACGGGGACGAAGCCGTCGTTGACGTTGGCCGCGACCCGCGGGTCCCCGAACGTCTCGACGGCCATCTCGTGGCAGTCGTCACACCACGTCGCCGTGAGCCAGAGCAGCACCGGCGTCCCCCGCCGCGCGGCGGCGTCGAACGCGTCGGCACCCCACTCGCGCCACTCGACGCGGCTCTCGTCGGTCATACGTCGACTCGGCGGCGCGAGCGGGTAAAGTCGGCGTTTGCGCGCCCCGGTCGACTACACGGACTCCGTGAGCCCGCCGTCGACCCGGAGGTTCTGGCCGGTGACGTAGCTCGACGCCGGCGAGAGCAGGTACGCCACGGCGTCCGCGATCTCTCCGGTCCGTGCCGGTCGGCCCATCGGGATCTCCGCTCTCGTCTCCGCGTCCACCTCATAACTATCGGCGAACCCGGGCTGAACCGTGTTCATCCGGATCCCCTCGGCCGCGTACTGGTCCGCGTAGAGTTTGGTGAAGCTCCCGAGCCCGGCCCGGAGCACCGACGAGACGGGGAACGAACTCGACGGTTCGAACGCCGAGAACGTCGAGACGTTCACGATCGAGCCGTGACCCTGCTCCTCCATGACGGGCGTGACGAGCCGGGCCATCCGGACGGCGTTCAACAGGACGAGGTCCAGCCCCTCGTGCCACTCCTCGTCGGAGATTTCGAGGAGGTCGCCGGTCGCCGGGTGGCCCGTGTTGTTCACCACCGCGTCGATGCGCCCGTAGCGTTCGGCGGTCGTCTCGACGAGCGCCGCCAGGTCGTCGGGGTCGGTCACCGAGCCTTCGAACCCGTCCCCGCCGAGGTCCCCGGCGACTTCGACGGCGCTGCCCGACCGGGACAGCAGGACCGGCGTGTACCCGTCCTCGGCCAGTTGCCGGGCGCAGGCTTCGCCGATCCCGCTTCCCGCCGCCGTCACGATCGCGACTTTCGTCTCGGTCATACGACCGCCACCACGGCCGCAGTGATAAAACACGTTCCGTCGATCCGGCGTTTCGGTCGCCCTACCCGCAAGGGATATAGGCGGTCCTCGGAAACGCCCGGTATGCGCATCCGCGCCCGCTACGTCATCGCGCTGTTGCTGCTCATCCCGCTCGCGGACGCCGCGTTCCTCGTCGTCGTCGCCGGCGAAATCGGCCCGGTGGCGACGGTGGCGCTGGTGGTGCTGACCGGGCTGTTCGGGATGCTCCTCGTGCGGGCCGAGGGGAGACACACCGTTCGCAGCCTGCAACGCAAGCTGGCGAGCGGACAGCTCCCGACGACGGAACTGCTCGACGGCGCGCTGCTCATCGCGGCCGGCGCGTTCCTGCTCACGCCTGGGCTCGTCACCGACGCCATCGGCTTCCTGCTCGCGGTGCCGCCGACGCGATATCCGATCCGGGAACTGCTCGACCGCTACGTGCTCACGCCGTACATCGACAGCCGGACCGACGGCTTCGCCACCGGCGCCGTCTGGACGAGCGGCTTCCCCGGGGACGCCGGGTCGGGTGGCGGAGTCGGCGGCGTCGGTGGTACCGGTGGTGGATCGGACGGCCCCGGCGGCGGGAGTTCCGGTCCGGGCAGCGGCCGCGGCGGGGCCGGCGACGTGGCCGGTTCGGCCGGCAGCGAACGCGACGAATCGGGCGAAGACGTGGTCGACGTCGACCCCGACGACTACTCGGTCGAGAAGGGATGAGAACGCATGACGTGAGGCCGTTGCCGAACGGAAACGCTTAAACGAGTCCCCCGGCAATCGTTGAATGCGCTCACCTGGGCCAATAGCTCAGTCAGGTTGAGCGCTCGGCTGATAACCGGGAGGTCCACGGTTCAAATCCGTGTTGGCCCATATCCGTCCCGACTGGTCTCCGGTCGGGAGGAATTGGGGCCGTCGGCTCCCCAGCCACCCAATTTCCGCGTTCTAACGGAACCGAGACGCAGAGTCTGCGGCTAATCTCGGGTGCGTTGTTCATACCCCCGAAGCAGTCACGCGATCATCCTTGGCCGAAACGGGGTAGTCCGCGGGAGCACCGTCCGGCCGGGGGCCGCGCACACCGCGTCCGAGGCCGGAACTGCGGCGCGCACGTCACCCGCGGAAACCCGGCCCTGTTCGGTGGCGAGCACGGCCACAGACCCTCGCACGGACCGGGACAGCGAGCGAGAAGACGGACCGGTCTCCCATCGTCCTACCTATCGATCGACGTCCGGCAGCCCGCATATCAGATGACTAATCGGTCGGAACCACTATTGAACTCGCTCCCGTCCGTTCACCATCGGACGGGCCGGATCACCGATGAACCGGGACGATACCCCACCGGAGCACCGGAGCGAGAACGACCCGGCTGAGCCGAACGGCCCCGTCGCGTCGCCGGCGGCCGACGACCTCTACAGGGCCCTGAGCGACGAGACCAGGCGGCGAACGCTGTGGTACCTCCTGCACGGCGGGACCGTCTCGACCGGGGAACTCGCCGACGTGTTGAGCGGCTGGCGGGCGACGAGTTCCGGCGCTCCCGTCGGACCTGCCGAACACGAGGACGTCAGCATCCGACTCCATCACGGGCACATCCCGATGCTTGAGGACGCGGGGCTCGTCGTCCACGACGCGGACGCGGACGACGTACGACTCGTCCCGGTCGCCGCCCCGGTTCGGGAGATCATCCGGGCGGCCGTGGAGTACGAATCGTTCCTCGAGTCGGTCCGGTCGGGATGACGGGCGGACGGCGGGCGACCGAACCGTGCCCGATCGGTGGCGGGAGATGAGCGACCCGACGCTCGGCGACCTGTTGTCCGAGGCCGAGGAGCGCAGGCCGTCGCTGACCGTCTACGGGGCCGTGGACTCGGCGCTGCTCGGGCAGTTCGAAACGCGAAACGTCACCGTGGAGCGACGGCCGTTGCCGGAGGTGATCGACGAAGAGTTCGTCGTTCTCCGCGACGGGGATCGGTTCCGGTGTGCCATCGGGCGCGAGCGACTCGACGGCTTCCTCTCCCCGCCGATCCGCGCGCCCTGGGACCTCGACCTGCTCCCGCCCGAGTACCGGAGCCTGTTCGAACTCCTCGACGACACCGTGTTCGGCTCGCTGAACAGGCGACAGCTGCTGGCGGCCTCCCGGGAACTCGAGGGACAGGCCTACCGGCGCGGTCGCGGAACGCTTCGGGTCGGCTTCCAGTCCGTCGTGGCGTTCCGGGAACAGGAGCCGACGTATCGCCGCCTGGCCGACGAGACCGACCTCGACGTCCACGTGTACGCGGTCCCCGACGCGCCGACCGACGACCTCCCGGTGTGGCCCGCTACGTTCCACACCGAACCGGCGGAGCAGATCGGCCGATACTGGTTCCTGTTGTTCGATGCCAGCGAGGACGATACCGACGAGGACGATACCGACGAGGACGAGTGGTCGTTCGCGCTCGTCGCCGAGGAGCGCGAGGCGGGAACGTTCTCCGGGTTCTGGACCTTCGAACGAGCCATCGTCGACCGTGCCGTTCGAACGCTAGCGTAGGGATCGGATCCGGCGACCTCGCCACTCCGTGATACTTACGGGGCCCCTCGGTGTGGGGTCGTTCATGTCGCCCTCCACCGGTACCGCGACTGCCCCCGACGAGGACCGTGACGACTTCCCTCACCACCTCTCACGCGGCGTCGACGCCGTCGCGGAAGCGCCCTTTCTCGTCCTCGTCCCGCTCGTCTCGACGCTCCTTGGCTTCGGCAGGCTCGACGACCTCCTGGCGAGTACCCAGGTCATCTCGTTCACGCTCGGACTTCCCTCGCCCGTTCCCGACCTCTGGGCGTTCCTGAACGCGACGCCCGCGGTGGGCGTGACGGGGGGTGCCGTCGGGACCGTCGGCGCGCCGGAAATCGCTACGCTGCTCGTCGGAACGCTCGTGCGCGCCGTACTCGGTGCGGGACTGCTCGGCGTGCTGGCCGGGATCATCGCCGACGGCGAGCCACCGGCGTTCACGACCGCGGTCAGCCGGCACTTCGTGCCGGTTCTCGCCTACGAGGTGCTCGTCGTGCTCGGCGTGCTGTTGCTCGCGCTGGTGACGCTCGCGTCGGGTGGATCCGCGGCGGTCGTCCTCGTCGGCATCCTGCTCGCGCTCCCCGTCCTCTACGCGATCTACGGGACGCCGTTCGTCGCAGTCGCCCGGAACTGCGGCTTCGGCGACGCGCTCTCGCGGAGCGTCTCGCTCGCGGGCTCTGCGCCCTACGCGCTGTTCACCCTCGGTTACGCGGTGCTGGTTCTCGTCTGCTCGCCCGTCGTGAGCGGCCTCGCGTACGCGGTCGGGATCTCTGGAGTCCTGCTGGCCGCGCTCGTCGCCGCGCCGATCGGCACGGTCCTGGCTGCCACCGCGACGTCGTTCTTCCTCACGACGACCGAGTGATCCGCCGGTTTGTGCCGCCGGTGTGGACCGACGATCCGGGACGGCCGACCGAACGGATCGGGACAAAGCGTTTACCGCTCCCTTCTCGTCGTCCCGACGTCCGATGCGACGACGTGCCCTCCTCGCCGCGCTCGCGGCGACGTTGCTCGTGACCGCCGGCTGCCTCGGCTCCGTGCCTGGTGGTGAACCGGCGCCGACTGATCGGCCGACGCCGACTCCGACGTCGGTCACTGACGGCTCCCCCGCGGACGAGCCGTCGACGACCACTGACGGCCGGCCCACCCCGCTGCCCGACCGAACCGTCGCGTTCCCGGCCGGCCCGAAGGACCGTCCCGAGCGTCCCGAGGAGTTGACGGCCGAGTCCGCCCGCGAGTTCGTCAGGACCCACGAGTACCGCTACGCGTACAACCAGCTGTGGACGAACGAGCACAGCGACGTCAGCCTGGCGTGTGAGATCGATGGCGCGGCGAACACGAGCGTCGGCTGGCGCGTCGTCGTGTCCTGTACCGGCCACTCGAACACCGGCGGCGAGTCGACGGGGAGCGCGACCGCGACCGTCGTCCACGCGGACTGGTCGGACGCGAACGTCGTCTACTGGGTCGACGAGGACTCGCTGATCCGCGAACCCCGGCGCGGGGAGTGACCGACCCGAGGGCCCTTCAGAACCCTTCACGGAGGAACGGCTCCGTCCCGGGGAACGCCGCCTCGAGCGTCACGCGAGCGTCCTCGCCGCCGGGTTCGACCGCGATCGAGTCGAGTTCGACCAGTCGGTCGAGCGAGTGCGAGCCGACCGCCAGCCTGGAGAGCGCACCGACCCCAAGCGAGACGTCGGCGTCGGCTCCGCCGGCCACCCGCTCGCAGGTCGCGGAACCGTCGGCCAGCGAGAGGCGGAAGGTGTCGTCGTTCCAGTCGCAGTGGTCGTCGGTCACGTCCAGAACCGCCTCGCCGGCGACGTGAGCCGGATACGAGACCGCGGACAGGCCCGCCGCGACGTCCACGAGTCTGAACATCGGTCCCGGCTTGATCTCCGTCTCGACCGACCCGGGGTCCTCAAGGCGATCGAACAGGCGCGTGTCGGCCCGCGCCGTGAACCTGATTCGCTCGACCTGGGAGTCGTGGTTCCGGGCGAAGCGCAGGAGGTGGCGACGCGCTCGTTCGTCGACGCCGACCAGCTCCTGCGCCAGGAACGTCTTCCCGTCGTCGTCTCCCTCCTCGACCGTGTAGACGACGTAGCCGCGGAGCTCCCCGTTTCGCTCCCAGCCGTAGACGAACGGGTCGGTCCGCCAGGACCGAAAGACCCGCCGTCTCCACCAGCCCTCGGTCCGGTCGAGCCCGAGCGGCTCGGTGGCTGCGGCAGCGTGGACGGCATCGAGCCGCTCCCAGTCGTCGGGCGCGAGTCGGACGAACGCCCCCGCCGGTCGCGGAACCGCGCCGTCGAGTTCGTCGGGCGGCAGGGTCAGCCGGGCGTAGTCGTTCACCCGCGCGTACCCGAGCCGTCGGTAGAAGGAGTACTTGAACGGCCAGAGCGCGGCGAAGTCGATGCCCTCGGACCTGAACTCCGCGTGCAGTTCCCCGAGCATCTCGCGGACGGTGCCGCCCCGCCGACGTTCCGGCGGCGAAGCGACGGCGGACACCCCGCCCACCCGGCGAAAGGCGCCGCGAATTCGCCCCGAAAAGTCGTAGTAGCCACAGACGGCGGCCAGATCGGTCGCCTCGTGCTCCGCCGGGGACGAGCCGTCGGGAACGTCGTACACGCCGCGCCGGTGGAACGATTCGGGCCGGTCCGGACCCTCCACGTCGGGGTCGGGGCCGCGCTCGGGGGAGAACGCGTACGAGAGGACCCTGCCATACGTCTCCTCGTGGTCGTCGGGGACCGTGGCGTAGTCCATGGGACCGCTCGAAACCCGCGGCGTATAGCCCTTCCGTCGGCTCGGGAGCCGGTGACACGGTCCACTCGCGACAGTCAGTTCGGCGATCGGCTCCGGTCGCCGTCGGGACCGTCGCCCGGGCCGAACCGAGGGGTTCACCTGCGAGGGGCTCCCAGGCTGGCGCATGGGCGACTCCGAGAGCGACTGGCGGACGCTGCTCCCGCGCGACCATCTCCTCCTCGCGGTCGTGCTGCTGGTCGGCATCGCCGGAACCGGAATCATCCGCCGCCAGCTCGGCGTGATGGGCTACAACGAGTTCGGTCGGCTCGTGTTCATCCTGGGGTACGGCGGGACGGTCTTTCTCGTCTGGTACGGGTGGATCAGACCGCTGGACATCACCGGTCCGACGGCCGAACGCGGTGACGACCGCGACGAGTGACCGGCGCAAGGCCCCGGGAGTGAGACCGCTCGCTCGTCGTCGATCCGGGGGTCGAGCCCGGACGAAAGAACGGAACGTTAATGCGGGCCCCGGAGTCAAATCGGGGTAAGAATGCTGCCGCTACAGCTCGTCGACAGTTTCCTGCTCGATTATAACGTGGGGCAGGCGCTCCTGCTCGGGTTCGTTCTGGCGACGGTGGCGACGCTGCCGCTCTCCCGACAGGTGCTCGCACTGAACACGATCCTCTTTGGCGTCATCTTCCTGCTCACGCCACAGACGCTGGTGCCGGTACACTACCTCTTCCTTGGCATCGTGCTCGTCGTCGTCGGGCCGCTGCTGTACGTGACGGCCGACTCGTAGGACCAGTTCAGTCGAACGCGAACCCTTTTGGCCACCCCATCACACCGGTCTCCCATGGTCACCGCCCGCGCACCAGCCACGAGCGCCAACCTGGGAAGCGGGTTCGACACGTTCGGCGTCGCGCTCGAACGCCCGGCCGACACGGTCAGCGTCGAACGGGCGAGCGAAACGTCCATCGAGGTGACGGGAGCCGGCGCCCAGTACATCCCGGAGGACCCGCAGGGGAACACGGTCGGCGCGGTCGCGGAGGCGCTCGACGCGCCGGCCCACATCAGCATCGACAAGGGCGTCCGGCCGGCCTCCGGGCTCGGCTCGTCCGCCGCGTCGGCGGCGGCCGCGGCGGTCGCGCTGAACGAACTCTACGACCGCGGTCGCAGCCGCGAGGAACTCGTCTCGATCGCGGCGAAGGGGGAGGCGGTCGTCTCCGGGACGGCCCACGCGGACAACGTCGCACCGTCGCTGCTCGGCGGCTTCACGATCGTCCGGGGCGAGGAGGTCACCAGAATCGACGCCGACGTCCCGCTGGTGGCGTGTCTCCCCGAAGTCGCCGTGTCGACCCGTGACGCGCGGGAGGTCGTCCCCGACTCGCTCTCGATGGCGGACCACGTCGAGACGGTCGGCAACGCCGCGTCGCTCACCGCTGGGATGTGCCGATCTGACCCGTCGCTCGTCGGCGCCGGGATGGACGACCCCGTCGTGACGCCGGCGAGGGCGGAGCTCATCACCGGATACGACGCGGTGCGCGATGCGGCGCTCGATGCGGGTGCGACCGGCGTGACGGTGAGCGGCGCGGGGCCCTCGCTGCTGGCGGTCTGTCACCTGGAGAAGCGGCGCGGCGTCGCCGGCGCGATGGTCGAGGCCTTCTCGGATGCGGGGGTCGGGTCGCGCGCCTACCAGACCGGCGTCGGAAGCGGTGCGAGCCTCCTGTAGCTACTCCTGGACGTCCACATCGTCGAGCGCGCGGCCGGCGAACCGCTCCCGGACCGTCGGCGACGGGACCTGGCAGTCGTCGGTCCGACCGAACACCCGGTAGCGATGCTCGGCGACGAGGTCGTAGACGCGGTCGCGCAGCCGCTCGGGGAGGTAGACGAGCGGCCACAGGAGGGGCCACGGGCCGTCGAGTTCGCGGGCGACGCGGAGCGCCGCGGCCGACTTCCGGTACGCCTCGTCGCCGTCTATCAGCACGACCGAGTCGAAGCCGTCGCCCCCGTCGCGTGCGACGTCGTGTCGCTCCAGCAACGCCCGCCCGACGGTGGACTGGAGCGGCGCGAACCGGAACGTCCCGGCGGCGTCGAACCGGACGACGAACCGAACGATACCGTTACAGAGGTTACAGACGCCGTCGAACAGGAGGACCGGGTTTTCGGCTGCGTCGAGGTCGGCGAGCGGACCTCCCTCGGTGTCGTCGACCCCCGTGTCGCCGCCGTCGTCTCCCTCGTCGCTCATCGACGGCGCTACGCAGCGCTCGCGGATGAATCTGGCTGACAGGCGGCGGCGTCGACGCGGCGGTTCCGGCGCGGCAGTTTCGGCGCGTCGAGCCCAATGTACCGGGTGGACGTGGAGCGGCGTGCCGCACACCTGCGAACCCCTCCACGGCGGCGTTCAGGTCACGGGGTCACTGGACCCGTCATCCGATAAAAGGGTCGTCCGCTCGACGGCGTGGCTTCCTGGCTCCTGACCCCTCTCAGAGGACCTTTCGACTCGAGACGAACCGCTGGGTGTGCTGATCGGACGAGACCACGGTTCGGACCGTGATGCGCCCCCCGTTCCGCTGGATCGCCTGCACGTCGAGGAGGCCGACCGAGACGGTGATGGTCCTGGTGACGCTCTCGTTGGGCGGGAGCCGGTCGATGCGCGTCCGCCGCACGACGACGGTCCGGTCGCCGGCCAGGACCGTGCTGGTGACGGTGACGTTCTCGGCGGTGACGTCGCCCGCGTTCGACAGGGTCACGGTGACCTGCCGACAGTTCACTCCACACCGCGTGAGGTTCCTGATCGAGAGGTCGAACGGGCCGTTCGACCCGTTCGCCTGTGGCGCGCGGTTCGTGAGTCCGGGCTGGACCCCTCCAGTGCCCGAGCCCGCGACGTTCGCGGACGCGGCTGGCTGTGTTCGCGTGACCTGCGTGGCGTCGGATCCGCCGGCGGCCGCGGGGCCGGCACCGAACCCACAGACGATGAGCGCGACGACACAGACCGTCCGGATGGTGCTCCTGTCCATCGCTGGTGGAACCGGTGGGATCGAACGCCCCACCGTCCGCGCGTACCATTGCACCTGCCCGTCATAACCGCGGGGCCGGTGCTCGCCGGGTGATTACAAGCGGTCGACGAACGGCGGGGAACTGACGGTGCGGGCAATCCAACGGTGCGGGGCGGCCCGAGGAGACGGGCGGTCAGACGCCGCGGCCCTGGAGCTTCTCCTCCTCGGGCATCGTCTCGTTCGCCTGGCCCTTCATCCCCTTGCCGAGCCCTTTGGCGATCTCCTTCAGCGTCTCCGGGTCGTCGTAGTTGTTGACGGCGCGGACGATGGCGGTTCCCATCTTCGTGGGGTCCTCGGCGCCGAAGATGCCCGAGCCGACGAAGATGCCGTCACAGCCGTGCTGCATCATCAGCGCGGCGTCCGCGGGCGTGGCGATGCCGCCGGCGGCGAAGTTGACGACCGGGAGTCGACCCATCTCGGCGGTCTCGTGGACGAGGTCGCGCGGCGCCTCGTTCTTCCGGGCCCACTCGTCGCGCTCCTCGAAGCTCATGCCCGAGAGCTTCCGGATGGAGCGCTGGATGGAGCGCTGGTGGGTCACGGCCTGGTTCACGTCGCCCGTCCCTGCCTCGCCCTTCGTCCGGATCATCGCCGCGCCCTCGTCGATCCGACGGAGCGCCTCGCCGAGGTTCCGCGCGCCACAGACGAACGGCGCGGTGAACTCGCGCTTGTCGATGTGGTAGCGCTCGTCCGCGGTGGTGAGCACCTCGGACTCGTCGACCATGTCCGCGCCGGTCGCCTCGAGGATCTGTGCCTCGGCCGTGTGGCCGATTCGGCACTTGCCCATCACCGGGATCGACACCTCATCGATGATCTCCTCCAGCTTTCCAGGGTCGGCCATCCGTGCCACGCCACCCCGCTTCCGGATGTCCGCCGGTACGGCTTCCAGCGACATGACGGCGACTGCGCCGGCGTCCTCCGCGATGCGCGCCTGTTCGGGGTCGACGACGTCCATGATGACGCCGCCCTTCTGCATCCGCGCGAACCCCCGCTTGACGAGGTCGGTCCCGCGCTTGAGGTCTTCGAGGTCCGTCTCGGTCATACCTGATGGTACGAGGGCGCACACTTAACGAGTGCCCTTTCGGGCATGTGTGCTGGGTGGAGTGTTCGGTCTCGATGACGACGGACACCGATCGACCAGACCGCACGGTTTTAGCCGCTCGACGCCCCACGTCGCCACATGACCGCGCCCGCTCCCGCCGACCTCTCGGTCACCATCGTCGACGGCTACGTGGACGAGCCGGCGCACTTCGGCGTCCCTCCCTACATCTCCACCTACCCCCGTTTTACCGCCGGTGCGCTCGTCGACGCCGGCGTCCCCGAGTCGGGGATCACCTACCACACCATCGACGAACTCCGCGAGAACCGCCGGAAGTGGGCCGACGTCGCCGACGCCGACCTCATGATCTACGTCGGCGGGATGACCGTCCCCGGGAAGTACGTCGGCGGCACCCCCGCGGAACCCGACGAGGTCCGGGAACTCGCCTGGACCGCCGACGGCGTCACGCTGCTGGGCGGCCCGGTCCGCTTCGGCGTCGGCGACGAGAACGCCGGCGCACAGGAGATGGAGCGGGACGACCTCGACTACGACTTCGTCGCGATGGGCGACGTGGAGGCGGCCGCCTTCGACCTCGTGGAGGCCGGCCTGGAGGGATTCGGCAACCGTATCCGCGACTACGACGAGGTGACGCGCTGGTCGAGCATGGGCGCGTTCGTCGTCGAGCAGCACCCCAACCACCCCGACTACCTCATCGCCGAACTCGAGACCTCCCGGGGCTGTGCGTACCGCTGCTCGTTTTGCACCGAGCCGCTGTACGGCGACCCGGACTTCCGGTCTGCCCCGGACGTCGTCTCGGAGGTCGACGCGCTCTCGGACCACGGCGTCGCCCACTTCCGGATCGGCCGACAGGCGGACATCCTCGCGTTCGGCGGCGACGGCGAGGCCCCCAACCCCGACGCGCTCCGCCAACTGTACGGCGGCATCCGCGAGGTCGCACCCGACCTGGAGACGCTCCACCTCGACAACATGAACCCCGTGACGATCACCGACTACCCGGAGGCCTCGCGGGAGGGAATCCGGATCATCGCCGAGCACAACACGCCCGGCGACACCGCGGCGTTCGGCCTGGAATCGGCCGACCCCGAGGTTCGCGAGGCGAACAACCTCCTCGTCTCCGCGGAGGAGTGTCTCGACGCCGTCCGCGTCGTCAACGAGGCGGCCGGCTGGCGACCCGACGACGAGCGCGGGACGCGCCTGCCGAAACTGCTCCCCGGCATCAACCTGGTCCACGGACTCGAGGGGGAGACCGAGGAGACGTTCGAGCACAACCGGCGCTTCCTCCGGGACGTGATGGACGAGGGGCTCATGCTCCGCCGCGTGAACATCCGGCAGCTGATGGCGTTCGAGGGCACCGAGATGGCCGAGACCGGCGCGCAACTCGCCCGCGACCACAAGAAGCAGTTCCAGCGGTACAAGACGAAGGTCCGGGAGACGGTCGACCGCCCGATGCTCGAACGGGTGATGCCGCCCGGGACGGTCCTGCCCGACGTCCACCTCGAGTACCACGAGCGTGGCACCACGTTCGGCCGGCAGCTGGGCACCTACCCGATCCTCGTCGGCGTTCCCGGCGAGCGCGAACTCGGCCGCACGGTCGACGTCGCGGTCGTCGACTGGGGCCATCGCTCCGTGACGGCGGTGCCGTACCCGCTCGATCTGAACGGCGCGTCGATGGACGAACTCACGGCCATCCCCGGCGTCGGGAAGGGGACCGCGGGCGACATCGTCGTGAACCGCCCGTACGACTCGCCCGAGGAGGCCAGCGACGCGGTCGCCGCCGCCGACGTCGACCTCTCGCGGTTCGCCGCCGCTGCAGCGCCCGAGCGCGGGGAGAAGGGGGCCGACTGACGGGCCGATGCACGTCGACCGCTTCTCGGTCCCCGTCGAGACGCGCGCGCCGACCGGGCGGACGAACGCCTACCTCGTCGCTGGCCCCGGACCGGCCGACGGGACAGAACGGCTGCTGGTCGACCCGGCGGGGAGAACCGAGAACCTCGACGTCGCGGTGCGCGAGACGGCCGTCGACCACGTCGCGGTCACCCACACCCACCCGGACCACGTCGGCGCGGTCGCCGACTACGCGCGGGAGACGGGAGCGACCGTCTGGGCGCGGGTCGGACGGACGGAGCGCTTCGCGGCCGCGACCGGGGTCGAACCGGACCGAACGTTCGCGGAGGGCGACCGCGTCGGCCCGGCGGCCGTCCTCGACACGCAGGGGCACGCGCCCGACCACGCCGCCTTCGAGACGCCGCTCGGGATCGTTTCGGGGGACGTCGCCGTCGCCGAGGGGAGCGTCGTCGTGGGCGCACCCGAGGGCGACGTGCGGGCCTATCTGGTCGCGCTCCGCCGGCTCCACGCCCGAAATCCTTCGACGCTCTACCCGGGCCACGGTCCGGTCATCGAGGAGCCACGTGCCGCGTGCGGTCGGCTCATCGCCCATCGACTCGCCCGCGAGACGGCAGTCGAGGCGGCGGCGCTGGACGGTGCCGGCGACGTCGACGCGGTGCTGTCTGCTGCCTACGAGAAGGACCTCTCCGGCGTGCGTGACCTCGCGCGGGCGACGGTGCGGGCGCACCTCGAGAAACTGTCCCGCTCGGGGCGGGTCAGGTACGACCCCGAGACCGGCGACGTGGGACCCGCCTAATCGTCGTCCGCGGCGACCGCGACGGTCGGGGTCTCCGGCCCCGCCCGCCGGAAGGTGAGCGTCACGACGGAGCCGGTCGGCTCGTTCTCGGCCAGGGAGACGTCGCCCCCCGCCGCCTCCATCGCCCACTTCACCATCCAGAGCCCGAGGCCGCTCCCGTGTGAGAGCGGCGTCTCCTCCCGGGCGTCGAACGGGACCCGTTCCTGCTCGGGAATCCCCGGGCCCTCGTCGGCGACGACGACGCGGACGGCGTCGGCGTCGACCGCGACCGTCAGGTCAACCGTCGCCCCGTCCGGACCGTGTTCGAGCGCGTTGCTCACGACGTTCGCGACGGCGCGCTCGACGAGCAGGTCGCCGGGCGCGGCGACCGTCGCCTCCGGTGGACACGACACGTCGACCGCCCCGGGGTCCCGACAGGAATCGACGACCCCGGCCACGACGCGACGGACGTCGACCGATCGATCGCGCGTGTCGCTGCGGTCCAGCGCGGTCGTCACCTTGCGGACGCGCTCGGTCAGGTCGACGATCCGCTCCACCCGCTCGGCGGCCGTCCTCGTCCGGTCGGCCGCCTCCGGAGGGGAAACCGCATCGTCCTCGGAGACGTCCGAGAGGGTTCCGAGCGCGACGTTCGCCTCGTTCCTGACGTTGTGGCGGAGGACGCGGTCGGCGACGCCGATGCGCCGCTGGTACTCCTCGCGCTCGGTGACGTCCCGGAGGCCGACGAGGTGGGCCACCCGGCGGCCGTACCGGTCCGCCATCGGCCCGACCGAGACGTCGTAGTACCGGTGTTCGCCGTCGACGGTCGCCTCCAGAACCGCGCCGTCCGCCGCGGGGACCGTTTCGCCCGGGAGCGACGTGCCGACCTCCTCCCCAACGACCGGCGGCGGATCGAGCACGTCCCGCGCCACGCCGTCGACCTCGGTGACCCGCTCCTCGTCGTCGACCACCACGAGCCCGTCGCCGAGCGCCTCGACCAGTCGCCGGTGGGCGACCGGAGCGAGGTCGAGGAAATCGTACCGGAACAGCGCGATCGCGATCGCGGCGCCGGTTATCGCGAAGGTGAACGTCGTCAGGTCCAGGTTCGGCACCGGGCTCATGCCGAGCGTGAACACGACGTTGGCCCCGAACGGCACGAGGGCGGCCGCGGTGATGAGCGCGGCCTGCTTGCTGTGGAGCCGCGACCCGGAGACGGCGACCCACACGAGGAGGCCGATGCCCGCCGCGATGAGGAGGTACACGTACGTGATGTGGACCAGGTACGCCGGTCCGATCACGAACTGCACGATGGGCGCGGCACCCAGGGGTGACGGCTGCGGGTTCGACCAGATGAGGCCGGCGGGGGACGTCCAGACGACGAGCGCGAACGCGACGGGTTCGAGCGCGAGGAAGCCGATCACCGGCCGGCGGAGCACCTCGTCGAACCCGGCGTACCGGGCGGCGAAGACGAACCAGAGGGGGGCGATGAGGGCACTGATCGTGAACGACACCTGTTGCCAGAACAGCTGCGTCCGGACGCCCGTGTACCCGATCTGGATGGCGTAGGCGACCGACCAGGCGAAGAGGATCCCGATGACGGCGATGAACGGCCTCGCTGCGGGCTCCGTGCGGTGTCGCCAGGCGCCGGCGAAGACGCCGAGCGCGATGACCGCGGCCAGCAGGGGCGGCACCGAGTACACCGTCGGAACCCAGGACACGGAGCGGCGCTCTCCGTACAGCGGCTAAAACGTTGTCCTCCTTACCGCATCGCTGATAACGGGACGGCGAGCGAGGCGTCGACCGAGAGCCAGTGGGTGAGGACCTCCTCCTCGTCGACGTCCCGCGGCGAGAGCGTACACCGGTCCGGCGCGTCCTCGTACCGGACCAGCGCGAGTTCGAGACCCGCCGGAGCCGCGAACCGCGGGTCGGACTCCGCGACGCGTGCGTCGTCGTCGGCAGTGGCGGCCATCACCGACTGGTCCCGGGGGACGACACTTAAGGCCCGCTAAGAGGTGTTCGGGGGGCTATTGAGCCGTCCGGAGCGTCCACCCGACGCTGTTTTCCCCCGGGCGGACGGAGGCTGACCTATGGAGTCGCTCGAATCCGAACTCGAGGGGGCCCGCGCGCTCGAGGTGGGTGCGCTGGCCGACGCCATCGAGTCCATCGGCTTCGAGTGTACGCGCTGTGGCGCGTGCTGTAAGGCCGACGATGCCGACCCGCATACGGCGACGGTGTTCCCCGACGAGATCCGGCGGCTCCAGGAGGTGACGGGCGATGCCGCTGTGGAGGGTAGTTCCGAGGCTGACGGCGGTTCCGAGGCGGACGGTGATTCGGCCGTGGCCACCCCCGACCGCGATGCCGAGTACGACTTCCGCGACGTCGCCAGGCCGATGCCGTACGGGCTGACCGACGATCCGGACGGCTCGGACGGCCCGAGCGGCGAGACGTTCGAGTGGGCCCTCGGGACCGACGCCTGCGGGGACTGCACGTTCTACCGTGAGCCGTCGGAGACGGCTCCGGGCGACGGCGACGCCGTCGGACCTGACGAGGGGGTCGGTGCCTGTACGGTCCACGAGGACCGGCCGCTCATCTGCAGGACGTACCCGTTCAGCGTCGCGCTCGGCGGTACCTCCCAGCCGATGGGCGAGGCGGTCGATACGGAGGGGATGGTTCGCGCGCACGAGTGCGAGGGGCTCGGCCGGGACATCTCGCGGTCGGACGCCGAGGAGCTCGCGGCGGCGCTCAAGGAGCGAGCGGTCAGGGAACTCGAGGAGGCGATCGGGGTACGTGACAACTACGAGCCGGTCGAGACCGCCGGCGGCGAGGTCGTCGTCCACGACTCGGAGGGCGCGAAGCGCCCGGACGGGACGCCCCTCGACGGCTGAGGCCGGAGCGTGGGGACCGACGGGTTCGCGGGGTCCGGACGCCCGACCGGCGAGCCGGCGGCGGCGGTAGGTATTTGTCACGCCGCCCGTAGGTTGCAACGGAGGTCCGTATCGTGAAAATCTCCGACGAACTACTCTGTCTGTTCAGTGCCGAGGTCCGCGAGGACGACGACGGCTACGTGCTCGAAGTACCGCGCCGCGAGGTTGAGACCGGAAGCGTGACTCCCGGGGAGGTGTACCGCGTCGCGCTCATCTCCCGAACGGCGGGGGGTCAGGGCGGCGAGACCGACGCCGAGACTGGCGAGGACGCCTCCCGGGAGGGCCCACAGCCGCCGGTCGAGACCGGCGAGATCCGCTACGTCGAGATCGAGGATCTGGGAAAACAGGGCGACGGGATCGCCCGCGTCGAACGGGGCTACGTCATCATCGTCCCCGGCGCCGAGGTCGGCGAGCGCGTGAAGATCGAGGTGAGCGAGGTGAAGTCGAACTTCGCCGTCGGCGAGGTCATCGAGGAGTAAATCGGGGTCGTCGCCGGACCGCGGCCGCCGCCAGTTTTCAGACTTCCGCCGTCCAGTAGGAGACCGACGCGAGCGCGTCGCCCACCGGGGTCGCGCCCATCCTCGTGTCGACCGTTCTGAAGGGGTCCGCGACCGCGTTCGGGACCTTCCGGTAGAAGCCGTACGGGAGCAGGAAGTCGTGTGACTCGTCCGCGAGGTGGAGACCCGCGTCGGTGAGCAGGCGGTCGACCTCGCCCGCCGAGTAGAGTCGAGAGCCCATCGGGAGCGCCCAGTTGTACAGCACCCGGAGCGAGGCTCCGTTGAACGTGTCGAAGAAGACGCGCCGCTTCGAGACGCGGGCCATCTCCGCGAGGAACTTCGCTGGCGTGTCCGCCAGGTGGAAAAAGCGCATGGCGAACACGGTGTCGAAGTGGTCGTCGGGGAACGGGAGGCGGGCGGCGTCGCCGCGCATGAACTCGATGTGATCGCTCACGCCAGCGCGCCTGGCCTTCTCGCGCCCCTGTGAGAGCATCGCGTCCGAGATGTCGAGGCCGACGATGTCCGCGCCCCGCTCGGCGAGCATGGCGGTGAACCGGCCGGTGCCACAGGCGATTTCGAGGACCCGCTGGTCCTCGACGGGCGCGACCGCCTCGAGCACCGCCTCCTTCTCCCGCCGGTCGATGAGTCGGCCGCCCCGCGAGAACCGCTTGGCGTCGTACTCCTCGGCCACCGAGTCGGCTTGGTACCACTCCTGCCCTTTCACGCTATGACGGCGTGAACACCCGAGTGGTAAAACCGTACTGATTGTCGCGTCTGCGTCCGATTCTCGTGGCGGCGTTCGCCACCCGTCGGTCGGCCCCTCGGGACGGCACTGCGGCGTTCTCGTCCGGCTCAGCCGCTCGTCACGACGTTTTCCGCCGGGACCCGGACGATCACCCGCGCGCCCGACTCCTCGCCGTGATGGGGGTACTCGTCGACGTCGAAGTACGCCCGCGCCAGTTCGTCGATGTGGTCGTCGGCCCCCTCGTCGATCAGTTCGGCCTCGCCGCGAACCGAGACGTAGCGGTACGGATCGTCGGGGTCGAGCACCGAGACGCCGACCTTCGGGTTCCGCTCGATGTTACGGGTCTTCTGTCGTCCGCGTGCCGTGTTGAGCAGGACGGCCTCGCCCCCGTCGTGATCGACCCAGACCGGCGTCGACTGGGGAGTGCCGTCGGGCATCACCGTCGAGAGGTGTGCGAACGACTCCTTCTCGAACACGTCGCGGTGGGACTCGGGAATCACGGTCGCGGTTGGACGAACCGACACTTGAGCCCGCCGCTGAGATGATATAAGGGATATTAGGAATACGGACCCTTTCCAGTCATATTGAGGTAACCTTTACCATTCCCCTCGGATTCGCTCGATGTATGAGCACCAGTACCGCGGACGTGGATGGCAGCGACCGTCTCTCGAAGGCAGAGTACCGCGACAGGCTCCGTGAGCTCCCCCCCAGCGCCAAGCTGGTTGCGAAGGTCCTGGAGGGTGAAACGCCCCTCTCGCAGGGGCAGCTCGCGGACGAGTCGCTGCTGCCCGACCGGACCGTGCGCTACGCGCTGAACAGGCTCGAGGAGTGTGATCTCGTCGGATCGCGCTACTCCTTCAAGGACGCGCGCAAGCAGGTCTACTTCCTCAACACGTAGCGAACCCGGTCTCGACTCCTCCCGGCTCCCCGAGCGCCGAAACGTCGGCGAACCACCCCGAACGGTGGAGACACGACGCCGGGTTGTCAGTTCCGACCCGGTTCGAAGCCTCCCTTTTAAGTCGCTGAACGGAAACATGGAGGGTATGGAGCTCTCGGTGGTCGTCCCGACCCTCAACGGTCGGGACCGCCTCGCGGCGAGCCTCGACTCGCTCGCCGCACACGCGTCCGACGCGGAGGTGGTCGTGGTCAACGGCCCCTCCGCTGACGGCACCACCGGGATGGTACGCGACCGGGACGACGTGGACGTGCTCGTCGAGATTTCGGCGAGAAACGTCAACGTCGCCCGGAACGCCGGCATCGAGGTGGCCGACGGCGACGTCGTGGCGATGCTCGGCTACGATCACCTGATCGAGGCCGACTGGCAGACGACGGTTCGCGACGCGGTCTCGACCGGCGCCGACGTGGTGACGGGGCCGCTTCGACGGACGGTGAAGGGCGGTGCGACGAGCGCCGAGGCCGAACGCCGAAACATCGCTGATCGGAGCGTGACGTACCTCAACGGGCGAAACGTCGCCTTCCGGGCCGACGTGCTCGAGGACCTCGACGGCTTCGACGAGTATCTGGAGACGGGCGGGTCGCGGGACGCCTCACACCGGCTCGGCGGGATGAACGTCGAGGTCGTCTGGCGCCCCGAGATGGGTGTGCGGCGACAGGAGCCGACGGCGGCGGACGGCGGCCGCGAGGCGCGCGACTGGGGCTGGAAGTACCGCGCGCTCGCCTACCGACTGACGAAGAACTACGGTCCCCGCCCGACCGTCGTCCGGAGAACGCTGTCTCACGCCGCGAGCGACGCCCGACGGACGCTCACCGAAGTCGTGCGGGGCGAGGCGACCCCCTCGGGATGGGTCGGCAACGGACGGGACGTGGTCGGCGGGATGGCGACCGGGGCCTCGGACGGCATCGTCGCCCGGGCGAAGGACCGATCGGACACCCGGAACCCGAACGGGTTGACCGCGAGGGCCGACCGGGCGGTCGCGAAGTACGACTGGCGCGAGTAGCCGAACGAGGCCGTTCCGACGAGCGGAATCAGTCCGCCGCGCCGGCGGTGAGTCCCGGGAACAGGCGGCCGGGATTCTTCGTGAACGCGCGCGTCATCAGGTCCTCGGGCACGTCCAGCGTCAGCACCTCCATCACCCCGACGTCGGGATGCGTGTCGGGCGCGCCCGAGCCGAAGAGGACTCTGTCCGGGTGTTCGAGGAGACCGCGTTCGAGGACCGTCCGGTAGCGGACGAAACTGGTGTCCAGGTAGAGGTCGTCGTAGGTATCGAGCATCGAGAGCGCTTCCGCCATGCGCTCACGGTCCAGCGGGAAGCCGCCGAAGCTCGTGAGAACGACGGGGAAGTCGTACTCGAGGACGGCCTCGGCGACCGCGCTCGGCGGGATCTGTGGCGAACTGTAGAACAGCACCGGCGACTCGGTCGCGGCGATCTCCTCCAGGACGGCCTCGGTCGGGAGGCCGTCCCGCGTCGGGTCGAGGACGAACCCGTGGAACCGGTCGTCGTAGGCGTACTGCTCGACGTCGCCCGGTTCGGCGTGGTGCTCGGCCGGTGCCGCGGTGAGGTTTCGGAGCTGTGAGAGCGCCCCGTTGCCGGCGTCGCGCGGGCCGTTGAGCCGAGCCATGGCGACGAACGGTCGTTCGACCGAGAGGCGTGCGACGGCGTTGTTCGCCCTGAGGTAGCCCTCCCCCCGCGGACGGGGGCCCGGCGACACCGCGGTCCGAACGACGCCCGCCTGGTGCATCTCGCGCTGGAGCCGTTCCGGGGTGATCTCCCGGCCGTGCGTGGCGACGGCCTCCTCATCGGGGTCGAGTTGCGCGTGCACGTCGACCACGCGGAACCCGTGCTCCAGTTCGAGCATCCAGCGGGGGAAGGGGAGGCCACCCCTTAGTTGTTACAGATAGTACGTGTGCCCCGACGGTCCTCCCGCGTGCTCAGCACAACCACGTCGCACTCGTCCAAATTCCGCGATGAATAACTCGAAAACTTCATATCGAACCGCGACCAATCAACTTCGAGTCTCATGTCATACATGCAACAACCACTGTACATCCTCGCGGAGGGCAGCCAGCGCACCAGCGGCGGCGACGCTCAGACGTCCAACATCGCCGCGGGTCGTGCGGTCGCCAGCGCGGTCCGAACGACGCTCGGTCCCCGCGGCATGGACAAGATGCTCGTCGACTCCTCGGGCGACGTGGTCATCACGAACGACGGCGCGACGATCCTCACGGAGATGGACATCGAGCATCCGACCGCACAGATGCTCGTCGAGGTCGCCGAGGCCCAGGAGGAGGAGGTCGGCGACGGGACGACGATGGCGGCGGTGCTCGCCGGCGAACTGCTGGCCCGCGCCGAGGAACTGCTGGAGGACGGCGTCCACCCGACGGCCATCGTCGAGGGGTACGCCGAGGCGCTCCGGCTCGGACTGGACGCCGTCGACGGGATGGTGACCGACGAACCGGTCGACGACGACCTGCTCCGGGCGGTCGCGGAGTCGGCCATGACGGGCAAGGGGACCGGCGACGTGACGGCCGACCGGCTCGCCGAACTCGTCGTCTCCGCGGTGACCCAGGTCGCCGTCGACGGCCGGGTCGAGGACGACGACGTCCGGACGTTCACCCACACCGGGGGCTCGGCGGCCGCGACGGAGCTCGTCCAGGGCGTCGTCCTCGAGGAGGAGCCCGCGAACGACGCCATGCCGCGGCACGTCACGGACGCGTCGGTCGCCGTTCTGGACACGAAGCTCGACGTGCGGACCGGCGAGATCGACTCCGAGTACACCATCACGTCGGCCGACCAGTTCGACGCCGCGCTCTCGGCCGAGGACGGCGAGCGACGCGCCATCGCCGCGACGCTCGCCGACGCCGGCGTCGACGTGGTCGTCTGCTCGAAGAAGATCGAAGACCGGGTCGCGGCCCACCTCGCCGACGCCGGCGTCCTCGCCTTCTCGAACGTGAAGCGCTCCGAGGCCCGCGCGTTCGCCCGGGCGACCGGGGCGGTCCGGCTCGGCTCGGTAGCGGACCTCGAGGCGTCGGATCTGGGCACGGCCCGCGAGGTCCGCGTCGAGCGGGTCGGCGAGGACGACCTCGCGTTCGTCGAGGGAACCGAGGGCTCCCGGACCGTCACCCTGTTCGTCCGCGGCGGCACCGAGCACGTCGTCGACGAACTCGAACGCGCGATGGCCGACGCCGTCGGCGCGGTGTCGGCCGCCATCGCCGACGGGGCGGTCGTCCCCGGCGCCGGCGCCACCGAGATCGCCGTCGGCGACCACGTCCGCGCGGGCGCCAACGCCGTCACCGGCCGCAAGCAGCTCGCGGTCGAGGCGTTCGCGGACGCCGTCGAGGCGATCCCGCGCACGCTCGCGGAGAACGTCGGGATGGACCCCATCGACGCGCTCGTGGAACTGCGCGCGACGTTCGACCGCGACGGGATCGCGGGCATCATCGCCGAGGGCCAGTCCGGCCGCGTCGGCGACCCGGCCGACGCGGGCGTCTACGACCCCGCCGCGGTCAAGCGCGAGGCGCTCGAATCCGCGACCGAGGCGGCGACGATGATCCTCCGCATCGACGACGTCATCGCGGCGAAGTAGGCCCACCCGGCGCGGTCCCGAATCGGCCGTGTGCCCTTTGGACGTCGACGCCGAACGGACGCCCATGTCGGGCAGGTCCGGGCTCGGACTGACCGAGGCGGTGTCGATGGCGCTCGGCGGGATGATCGGCGGCGGCATCTACGCCGTGCTCGGCGTCGTCACCGGGATCACCGGCGCGACGACGTGGTTCGCGTTCCTCCTCGCCGGCGTCGTCGCCCTCTGTGCGGGCTACTCGTACGTCAAACTCAACGAGATGGCCGACCAGAACGGCGGCTCGGTAACGTTCGTCCAGCACTTCACCGGCAACTCGACGCTCGCCGGGATGGTCGGCTG
The DNA here is from genome assembly GCF_032116555.1 of Halobaculum sp. XH14. Classification (NCBI taxonomy): domain Archaea; kingdom Methanobacteriati; phylum Methanobacteriota; class Halobacteria; order Halobacteriales; family Haloferacaceae; genus Halorarum; species Halorarum halobium. The sequence goes on along the minus strand of NZ_CP134949.1, from coordinate 2,012,679 downwards.
GACGCTGCTGTTCGGCTACGTCGGCTCGATGGCGATGTACGCGTTCGCGTTCGCCGAGTTCGGCCTGACGCTGCCTGGCGTCCCCGACTCGGTCGCCGGCCTCCCGCTGCGGCCGGTCGTCTCCGTCCTCGTCGTCGCCGCGTTCGTCGGCCTGAACCTGCTGGGCGCGCGGGCGACCGGGTCCGCGGAGAACGTCCTCGTCGGGCTGAAGGTCGCCATCCTCGTCGCGTTCGGCCTCGCGGGGCTGGCTTACGGCTACGCCGTCTCCCCGGAGCCGACCCGGTACGGCTTCTCGGGGCTCACCTCGTTCGGACCGGTGATGGCCGCGGCCGTCTCGTTCGTCGCGTTCCAGGGGTGGCAGTTGCTCTTCTACGACCAGGAGGGAATCGAGGACGCCCGGCCGACGATCAGGAAGGCGGTGTACGTCTCGATCCCCGCCGCCGTCCTCGTTTACGTGCTCGTCGGCGTCGTGACGTTCAACCTGGCCCCGGAGGCGATCCAGTCGAACCCTCACACGGCGCTGACGGACGCCGCGGCCCGCGTCGGGGGCGTGGTCGGACTCGCCGGCGCGGGCGCGCTGCTCGTCTCGCTGTCGGCGCTGTTCTCGACGGGCAGCGCGATCAACGCGACGCTGTTCTCGGCGGGCTACTTCGCGAAGGGGATGCTCTCGAAGGACCTGCTGCCCGATCGGGTCGGCGATTCGAGCGCGAGCGGCGTCCCGCGCCGGACGTTGCTCGTGCTCGGCGCGATCACGGCGGCGTTCAGCGCGGTCGGCAGCCTGGGCGTCATCACCAACTTCGCGTCCGTCTCGTTCATCGTCGTCTTCGGCGCGATGAGCTTCCTCGCGTTCCGTCACCGCGACCACGCGGACGTCCACCCCGCGCCAGCCGTCGTCGGGACGGTCGGGGCCGCCGGCTTCCTCGTCCTCCTGTCGTATCACCTCTACACGTCGACGCCGAGCACGTTCTACCTGATGCTCCTGCTCGCCGCGGCAGTGGTGACCGTCGAACTGCTGTATTTCGAGCGTGACGTCCTGGAGGAGGAGGTCGAGACGCTGGAGGAGCGGGCGCTCGACACGCTCTGACGGTCCATTCGGGGCTGATCGGCCTACTCCGGCTGCGGGGAGAACGCGAGTTCGTCGCCGGGTGCGAGCCCGAAGGCGTCGTCCCCGCGCCCCTGGTTCACGTCGCACTCGACGTAGCCGTGGCTCCCGACGGTCACGAGCGGGTCGCCCGAGTCGACGCCGGCGAACGTCTCCACGACCGGGACCCGCATCGAGCCGTGCGGCGTCTCGACCAGCAGTTCGGTTCCGACGAGGCCCTCGAGAAACGAGCCGGGGACGTTCGTGACGACGTTGCCGAAGTCGTCGACGACGAGCGCCTCGCCCGCGGCGCGGTCGTCGTCCACGTCCGCCCCGGGGAGTCGCAGGTCGACGGCGTCGTCGGTCGGCGTCAGCGCGTCGAGCGCGCGGAGGTCCGCCACCCCGGCGTCGTGGACGGCCGCCGCGGTCGGCGCGAACACGTCCCGGCCGTGGAAGGTGCTGCTGGCCGGGCTCTCGACGTCGACCGCGAACGCTTCGACCTCGACGTCAGCGTCGACCCCCGCAGCCGGAGCACTGCCGTCGGTATCACTCGCCGACTCGGCCACGAGTGCCCGCGCCGGCGGCAGCAACGAGCCGTTGTCCGGCCCGACGAGCGCGTGCTCGCCGGCCCTGACGACCAGCGCGTCGCGGTCGGTGCCGACGCCGGGGTCGACGACAGCGAGGTGGACGGCCGGCGGGAACTCGGGAAGCACGAACCGCAGCCAGAACGCGGCGGCGCGCACGTCCTGTCGGGGCAGGTCGTGGGCGACGTCGACCAGCCGCGGTTCGCCGTCGGTTTCCGAGAGGAGGACGCCCCTCATCGCCGCCGGGTACGGGGAGCCGAAGTCGGAGGCCAGGGTGAACATCTACTCGGGGTCGGCGCTGTCGTCGCCGTTCGCGTCCGTGTCGGCGACGCGGCGGAGCCGTTCCACGCCGTCGATCTCCTCGATGACGTCGACGACCGCGTCGGGGACGAGCGTCTTCCAGCCGTCCCCGCGCACCATCCGGTCGCGGAGTTCCGCGCCCTCCAGCACCTCGCGGCGGAACATCGGCGAGGAGCGGACCTCGACGCCCGCCTCCCGGAACAGCTGGACGACGAGCGGGTTGTTCGAGTAGGCCACGTCGAACTTCGGCGACATCGACTGGACGTGGCTCACCCAGACCGAGTTGCGGTCGAGGTCCTCGATCGGCACGGGGTACGTTCGCAGGTCGAGTTCGTCGACCGACTTGCTCACCATCATGATGCGCTCGCCGGCCGTGAAGGGGTTCCGCATCGTGTGGGAGTCGCCGGCCGAACCGATTCCGAGGACGAGTTCGTCGACCTCGTCCGCGATCTCCTCGACCATGTGGTGGTGGCCGTCGTGGAACGGCTGGAACCGGCCGATGTAGAACCCCCGCATACGAGTCGGTATCTCCCGCTGAGTTTATAAGCCCGGCGAGACGCCTCGAATCAGGAAAACGGCCGTATCGAGCCGACTACGGTGCGTCTGGCTCCGGTTGCTGACGTCACGTAAGGGGAGAAAGTATATCAGTTCACGGGCCCTCGAATCGGGTAGCAACGATTCTATGAGTAACGATTCGAACGACAGTCGCGGCGGCGTGCCCGCGGAGGACGCGCCAGTCGTCGACGATCCCGGGTCTAACGGGACGACGGGTGACGGGCCGTTCGAGGATCCCGACCGGCCCTCCGAGGAGGAGGGATCCATCGAGGACCTCGGCAGCGACGTCGAGATCGAAGCCGAGATCGACGAGGAGTCCGAGGACGACCTGCTGGGCGGCCTCGTCATCGACTCGACCGGCGAGATCAGAGTCCCCGACCGTCTCGTGGACCAGGTCATCGGGCAGGAACACGCCCGCGACGTGGTGATGAAAGCGGCCAAACAGCGTCGGCACGTGATGATGATCGGCTCGCCCGGGACGGGCAAGTCGATGCTGGCCAAGGCGATGTCGGAACTCCTCCCGCCCGAGGAGCTCCAGGACGTCCTCGTCTACCACAACCCGGACGACGGGAACAACCCGAAGGTCCGGACGGTCCCGGCGGGCAAAGGTGAACAGATCGTGGAGGCCCACAAGGAGGAGGCCCGCAAGCGAAACCAGATGCGGACGTTCCTCATGTGGATCATCATCGCGGTGGTGCTCGGCTACGCGCTGCTGGCCATCGGGAACATCCTCATCGGCATCATCGCCGCCGGGATCATCTACCTCGCGTTCCGCTACAGTTCGCGCGGCTCCGACGCGATGATCCCGAACCTGCTGGTGAACAACGCGGACACGAAGACCGCGCCCTTCGAGGACGCGACCGGCGCCCACGCCGGCGCGCTGCTGGGCGACGTCCGCCACGACCCGTTCCAGTCGGGCGGGATGGAGACGCCGAGCCACGACCGCGTCGAGGCCGGCGCCATCCACAAGTCGAACAAGGGCGTGCTGTTCGTCGACGAGATCAACACCCTCGACATCCGGTCCCAGCAGAAGCTGATGACCGCGATCCAGGAGGGCGCGTTCTCCATCACGGGCCAGTCCGAGCGCTCCTCGGGCGCCATGGTCCAGACCGAACCCGTCCCGACGGACTTCGTCATGGTCGCGGCGGGCAACCTCGACGCGATGGAGAACATGCACCCCGCGCTCCGCTCGCGCATCAAGGGGTACGGCTACGAGGTGTACATGGACGACACCATCGAGGACACCCCGGAGATGCGCCGGAAGTACGCCCGCTTCGTGGCCCAGGAGGTCGCCAAGGACGGCCGCCTGCCGGAGTTCGACCGGGAGGCCGTCGAGGAGGTCATCCTGGAGGCGCGTCGCCGCGCCGGCCGGAAGGACCACCTCACGCTGAAGATGCGGAACCTCGGCGGCCTCGTCCGCGTCTCGGGCGACATCGCCCGCGGCGAGGACGCCGACGTCGTCACCCGCGAGCACGTGCTGCAGGCGAAGGGGCGCAGCCGCTCCATCGAACAGCAGCTCGCGGACGACTACATCGAGCGCCGGAAGGACTACGAACTGCAGGTCTCCGAGGGGTTCCAGATCGGCCGGGTCAACGGACTCGCCGTCATGGGCGAGGACTCGGGTATCATGCTCCCCGTCATGGCCGAGGTGACCCCCTCGCAGGGGCCCGGCCAGGTCATCGCCACCGGGCAGCTCCAGGACATGGCCGAGGAGGCCGTCCAGAACGTCTCGGCGATCATCAAGAAGTTCTCCGACGAGGACATCACCGAGAAGGACATCCACATCCAGTTCGTCCAGACCGGCCAGCAGGGCGTCGACGGTGACTCCGCGTCGATCACGGTCGCCACCGCGGTCATCTCCGCGCTGGAGAACGTCGGCGTCGACCAGAGCCTCGCCATGACGGGCTCGCTGTCGGTCCGGGGCGACGTGCTCCCGGTCGGCGGCGTGACCCACAAGATCGAGGCGGCCGCCAAGTCCGGCTGTGACACGGTCATCATCCCGAAGGCGAACGAGCAGGACGTGATGATCGAGGAGGAGTACGAGGAGATGGTCGAGATCATCCCGGTCTCGCACATCTCCGAGGTGCTCGAGGTCGCCCTGGAGGGCGAACCCGAGAAGGACTCGCTCGTCGACCGCCTGAAGAACATCACCGGCTCCGCGCTGGAGAAGGCCGGCGAAGGGCAGGGCACCCGCGGCCCGTCCAGTCCCAGCCCGCAGTAACGAGCGGTGCCCGAGTGGACGACGTTCGCGGGGCTGACGGGCGTCGTCCTCCTGCTGTTACTCGTTCTCGCGCGACTCACCCAGGAAGCGGTCGGCGGCGGGACCGCCGACGTCGGGTCGGATCGGTCCGGCGACGCGCACTCGACAGGATCGGCTCCCGACTCGAACCGGAACCGGAACCCGAAATCGGACTTCTTCGCCGAGGAGTGGCGATGGGGCCCCGACGAGAGGGCGGTCACGCGGGAGTCACGGCCGTCCGAGGAGCAGAGTGGTCCCGCCGGACCGCGGTCGGCAGACGCGCAAAACGTCCTCGACGCGCCCGGCAGTGAGGACACGAGTCACCCCCCGGGCCCGACCCGGCCAGAACTCGCCGACCTCCCGCAGCCGGCGTTGCTGGCCAACGTCGCGCTCTCGCAGGGGCTGTTCGGACTCGTCCTCGTCATCGGCGCCTGGTGGGCAGAGATCCCCCTCTCCGCGCTCGGACTCGATCCGGTCGCGACGCCGAAACTGCTCGGGATCGGCCTCGGTCTCGGGCTCCTGTTGTGGGTCGCGAACGAACTCGCGGGTCGCGTCGGCGCACGGTTCGGCGTCGACGGCGGCGAACGGCTCCGGGAACTGCTCGCCCCGGACACGCCCGGCGGGTGGGTGCTGTTGCTGGCGGGCGTGCTGCCGCTCGTCGCGCTGTTCGAGGAGTTCCTGTTCCGGGCCGCGCTCGTCGGGGTGCTCGGCGCGGGGTTCGGTCTCCCGGCCTGGCTCCTGATCGCCGGCTCGTCGGTCGCGTTCGCGGTCGGGCACGGCGCGCAGGGGCGGGCCGGGATGCTCGTGACGGGGACGCTGGGAGCCGTTCTCGCGGTCGCGTTCGTGGCGACCGGGAGCCTCCTCGTCGTGGTCGTCGCACACTACCTCGTGAACGCGCTGGAGTTCCTCGTCCACGAGGGACGGACGCCGGGCGTCTGACGCGCTCCAAACGCTTTTGTGACGGTCCAGTGTGGGGGTGGCAATGGCCACACGGATTGCGCCGGACCGGCGGACGGTGCTGTTCGCCGCGATGGGCGTCCTCTTCGCGGTCGCGGTCGCGGTGACCGACGAGGTCAGCCTCACGAGCGCGGCGTTCGCCAGCGCGCTCCCGTGGCTCGCGCTCGCGCTCGCGGCGGTGTTTCTCGTGATCGACGCGGACCAGGTTGCCGCGACGCTGTTCGTCGTCGCGGCCGCGCTCGGGATCGCGGCCGGCCCCGTGGGCGTCCCGGCGCTGACGACGGCCGGCGGTGCCGTGCTGGCGGCGGGGTTCGTCGTCGCCGGGGCGCGCCGCTGGAATGACCGTCCGTCCCGACCCCACCGCCGGTAGCTATTTTGCCGGCGCCCCGTTCGGTTCGCGCATGGGAGACGTTCGCAAGCACGCCTGGGACATGGCAGCCGAGGCCGAGGCCGACGGTGACGTGGAGGTGCTCGCCGTCGAAGACGCGCGGGAGGAGTGGGACGAGGACGGGCGGACCATCTTCCTCGACGTGCGCGACGTCCGGGAGCGCTGGCTGGAGGGCGCAGTCCCGGGGGACACCCACGCGCCGCGCGGGATGCTGGAGTTCTGGGCCGATCCGGAGACGGAGTACTACCGGGACTACTTCGAGACGGACCGCCGGTTCGTCTGTTACTGCAACGAGGGCGGTCGCTCGGCGCTCGCGGCGAAAGTGCTGGACGAGATGGGGTTCGAGGACGTCGCCCACGTCGAGGGCGGATTCACGGCCTGGCAGGAGTCCGGCTTCGAGACGACCGAGGTCGAACAGGCGGACTACTCGTAGCGACTGGCCCGCCTCCCGGTCGCCGATTCCGAACCGGCGATCGGCGCTGCTCGTCGGTCAGGACTCGATCCCGCGGAGCGTCTCCGCCACGTCCGGCGGCGTCGCCCCCGTCGCGTCCGTCACCCGGTGGTCCGGTACGAAGATCGGAACCGGGTTCGCCCGGAGCGCCTCCCGCGCCGTCTCCAGGTCGGCATCGGCCTCGTGGTCCAGCCCCGACGTCATCCGAACGACGAGCTCGAGCGTGACCGTGTCGCCGTAGGGGACGTTCCCCACGGCGTCGAGCACGCGGCGCTGCTCGGTGGGGACGGTGATGGCGAGCGTCACGTCCGAGAACGAGTCCTCCTCGCCATCGAGGTACGCGAACAGCCGGTCGAGCGTCGGATGGTCCGAGCCGGCGTCCGGCGGCAGGGATTCGGGAAACGAGACCGAGAGGGCCCGTCCGCCGGCCACGCCGAGTTCGACCGCCCGGCCCAGCCGGTCCGACTCGCGTGCGTACACGCCGGTGTCGGTGTCGTCCATACGTGACCGTCGATTCGGCGGCGTTTCAATCCAGTGGCACCGTAGCGACCGACGACCTCAGTGAGAGAGTGGGCGGCGACCGCCGACGACGCACGTCGCGGCCGCGCGACGCAATCCTTATGTACGAATACATCCATCGGTGTACATAGATGAACACTACGAACGACGGGCTCGCGCCGGCGGTGCGGTCCATCCTCGCGACCGCCGCCGAGCGCTCGGGCGGCAACGAGCGCCTGGCGGTCGAGGCGCGCCCGCTCGAGGACGCGTTCGCCGCCGCCGAGGCCGACGGCCGCGTCCCGGTCATCGCCGAGGTGAAGCCGACAAGCCCGACGACCGACGGCGAGCGGACCGACGACCCGGTCGAACTCGCCGAGGCGATGGTCGCGGGCGGCGCGGCCGCCGTGTCGGTTCTCACGGAACCCGAGCACTTCGGGGGGAGCACGGTGACGCTCGAACGGGTTCGGAACGCCGTGGACGTCCCCATCCTGCGGAAGGACTTTCTCCTCGAGGAGGCCCACCTCGACGCCGTGGCGGCGGACGTCGTCCTCCTCATCGCGCGCTTCGTCGGTGCGGACCTGCCCGACCTCGTCTCGGCGGCCCGCGAGCGCGGGTTCCGGCCGCTCGTGGAGGTCCACGACGCCGACGAACTCGCCCTGGCCCTGGAGGCCGACGCCGACCTGATCGGCGTCAACAACCGCGACCTCGCGGCCCTCGAAGTCGACCTCTCGACGTTCGAGTCGGTCGCGCCCGACGTCCCCGACGACGTGACGCTCGTCGCGGAGTCGGGCATCACCACGCCCTCGGACGCCCGGCGGATGCGCGCGGCTGGCGCGGACGGTCTGCTCGTCGGGTCGGCCATCGTGGACGCGGCCGGCGAGTTCGGGGACGATGAGGCGAGCGACGACGACGGGAAGGGGGAGCGCCCGAGCGAGGGGACCGCGGACGTCCGCGAGAACACCCGCCGCTTTACCCGTGCGGAAGCCGAGGGGGAGCCATGACGGGGAGCGAATCCCGTTCGGGCGACGGCAGTTTCGGGGGGTACGGCGGTCAGTACGTCCCCGAGGCGCTGATGCCGGCCATCGAGGAGTTGACCGACGCGTACGAGCGGTACGTCCTGGGGAACGAGGACGGGTTTCTGGACGAGTTCCGGCGTCGACTCCGGGACTTCGGCGGCAGGCCGACGCCGCTCCAGCGCGCCGAACGGCTCTCCGAGCGGTACGACACCGAGGTGTATCTCAAGCGCGAGGACCTCGTCCACGGCGGGGCGCACAAGTTGAACAACGCGCTCGGGCAGGTGCTGCTGGCGAAGTACATGGGCAAGGAGCGAATCGTCGCGGAGACGGGCGCGGGCCAGCACGGCACCGCGACGGCGATGGCGGCCGCCCACCTCGGGATGCCCTGCGAGGTGTACATGGGCGAGCGAGACATCAACCGGCAGCGGCCGAACGTGTTCCGGATGAAGCTCAACGACGCGGAGGTGACGCCGGTCACGACCGGCCGCGGGACGCTGAAGGAGGCCATCTCCGAGACGATGCGCGACTGGGCGAGCAACGTCGAAGACACCCACTACGTCATCGGCTCGGTCGTCGGCCCCCACCCGTTCCCGAGCATGGTCCGGGACTTCCAGGCGGTCATCTCCGAGGAGGCGCGCGCGCAGGTCCGGGAAGGGGCAGGAGGGCTCCCGGACGCCGTCCTCGCCTGCGCCGGTGGCGGCTCGAACACGATGGGCGCGTTCCACCGCTTCGTCGGCGACGACGGGGTGGATATGTACGCCGTCGAGGCCGGCGGGTCCTCGCTCGACGTGGACGAGGCGGCGGGCGTCGCGCCCAACTCGGCGTCGCTCTCGATCGGGTCGGAGGGCGTGCTCCACGGCGCGCGCACCAAGCTCCTGCAGGACCGACACGGCCAGATCGTCGAGTCCCACTCCATCTCCTCGGGGCTCGATTACGCCGGCGTCGGTCCGGAACTCGCCCACCTCGTCGACGAGGGCAGGGTCACGCCGGTCAGCGTCGACGACGACGCGGCCCTCGAGGCGTTCCACCGCCTCTCCCAGGAGGAGGGCATCATCCCCGCCCTGGAGACCGCCCACGCGTTCGGCTACCTGCACGAGCACCACGCGGACCTCGGTGGGGTGGTGATCGTGAACGTCTCCGGGCGCGGCGACAAGGACCTCGAGTCGGTCATCGAGGAGACCGCAGAGCGGGACGTGCCGAACGCGCCGGACATGAGCGTGTTCGAGGGGGGACTGTGACCGTGTCCGACGGTGACCTCTCCTCGGCGTTCGCCGACGGCCCGGCGTTCGTCCCGTACCTCGCGGTCGGCGACCCGGACTACGAGTCGTCGCTGACACACGTCGAGGCGCTGGAACGCGGCGGTGCCGACGCCATCGAACTCGGCCTGCCGTTCTCGGAGCCGATCGCGGAGGGGCCGACGATCCAGGAGGCGGTCGTCCGCTCGCTCGAGGCGGGCATGACGCCCGACCGGTTCTTCGAGTTCGTCGCGGACCTCGACGTGGACGTGCCGCTCGTCTGTATGACGTACTACAATCTGGTGTACCAGTACGGGACCGAACAGGGACCGCGCCCGTTCGTCGAGCGGGCGGCCGAGGTTGGCCTCTCAGGGTTCGTGGTGCCGGACCTCCCGGCCGAGGAGGCCGGGCCGCTGCGGGCGGCGTGCGACGAGTTCGGCCTCGACCTGATCGCGATCGTCGCGCCGACGACCGACGAGGACCGGCTGGAGAAACTGGTGTCCGTCTCCTCGGGCTACCTCTACGTCCAGGCGCGGCTCGGCGTCACCGGCGCTCAGGCGTCCGTATCCGGGCAGACCGCGGCGTCGATCGACAGGCTCTCGGACGTCGATCTGCCCAAGGCAGTCGGGTTCGGTATCTCCTCGGGCGAGCAGGCGGCGACGGTCGTCGAGGCGGGCGCGGACGGCGTCATCGTCGGCTCCGCGCTCGTCGATATCGTCGCCGAGGGGGTCGAGAACGACGACCCGACCGGCGCGGTGGCCGACCGGCTCGAATCGCTCGCCGCGGAGCTGTCGGCCGGAGCCGAGCGAGGCTTCGAGCAAAGAGCGCCGGAACCGGAAGGCGAATCAGAATGACCCGTTCGCAAACGATTTACGCGCCCTTGGAAGAGGATAGCACACTCAGATGACGTTCCCGGGACTCGACGCACGACTCGACAGGATTTCGACGGCGGATCGGTTCCTCATCGTTCCGATGGACCACGGCATCACGATGGGTGCCGTGAAGGGGCTCAAGGACATCGAAGCGACCATCGACGGGGTGACCCGCGGGGGCGCGGACGCGGTGCTCACCCAGCGTGGCATCGCCGAGCGCGTCCACGGCAACACGAACGGTGCGGGCTACATCGCCCACCTGAACGCCTCGACGACCATCGGCCCCGACGAGAACGACAAGCGACCGACGGGCACCGTGAAGGGGGCCATCCGCGCCGGCGCGGACGCCGTCTCGATGCACATCAACGTCGGTTCGACGTACGAACCCGGTCAGATCGAACACCTCGCACGGCTCACGGAGGACGCGGCCGACTACGGGATGCCGGTGCTGGCGATGGCGTACGCCCGCGGCCCGGGCGTCGAGGGGGACGACCCGGAGGCGCTGGGCCACGCGGTCCGACTGGCCGAGGAACTCGACGCCGACGTGGTGAAGACGGGCTACTCGGGCGACGGCGACGGCTTCCGGCACGTCGTCGAGTCGACGCGCCTGCCGGTCGTCATCGCCGGCGGGAGCAAGGGCACCGACCGCGAGACGGTGGAGATGGTCCGGGGCGCGATGGACGGGGGCGCGGCCGGCGTCTCGATGGGCCGCTCCATCTTCCAGCACGACGACCCCGAAGCGATCACCTCGGCAGTCTCGGCTGTCGTCCACGAGGACGCCGACGTGGAGAACGCGCTCTCGGCCGCGGGACTGTAGTCGGCCGGGAAAGCGGCAGTCGGTCGGACCGTCGGCAGTCGGGCCGATGGCGGTCGCGCAAAACGGATCGGGAATCAGTTTTTCGTCTTCCCGTCGAGCGGTCCTCGTGTTACAACAGCGTCGCCAGTCCGGCGAGCGACGACAGCGTGTGGTCGGGCGTCGGATCGTCCGGGTCGCGGTCGTCGTCACCGACGGGCGTCCACACGGTCTCCATGCCGAGCGCGTTCGCGCCGCCGACGTCCGCCCGGAGCGAGTTTCCGACGTACGTCGTCCCCGCGGGCTCCGCCTCCAGGTCCGAGAGCGCCAGTTCGAACGGGTACGGGTCGGGCTTGAGTCCCAGTTCGGGGTCGGCGTACACGTGGGTCTCGAACCGGTCGGCGATGCCGAGCGAGTCGAGCTTCAGCCGCTGGGTCTCCCGCGCCCCGTTGGTCACCAGCCCGATCCGTCGGTCGGAGTCGATGGCGGCATCGAGGGCCGTCGCGGCCCCGTCGCGGAACGACACGGACCGGTGGTCGATCGCGTCGTCGTAGGCCCGCGCGACGGCGTGGGCGTCGGCCGGGTTCGCGTGCTCGGCGTCGGCGCGTTCGGCGGCGACGCGGAGACAGCGCTCGTAGAACGCCACGTCGGACTCGGCGGGGTCGATGACCTCCGAGGCGCTTCTCAGGTCACTCGGGCCGCAGTACCGCTCGACGCCGGCCGTTTCGAAGGCCGCATCGAGGAGGGCGTCGGTGGACTGGTTGCTCACACAGAGCGTGCCGTCCAGGTCGAACAGGACCGTCACTTCTGGTTGGTGGGAGGCTGGTGAGTGGGATAAGCCTGCTGTTGATTCCGAGTCGGTTTAGACGTGGCAAGGTGTGACGCGTATCGGACCGCAGCTACCGTGGTGCAGACCGCGGAAGCCCCCCGGCTCTCGGCTCGCGCAGCGGCCGCACCGACTCCAGCGCACGGGGGCTTTCGAGGTCGTCCCCGCTGTGAACGTGCCCCTTAGGAAGCCGAGCCACAGTCGAGCCGTCGTACGCGACCGAACATCCGCCAAGTTGAAGCGCCCCGGATGTGAGGCACACCCAATGACAGGAAAGCGGAGCGTCTGGCTTCGTGCCGACGACGGCGTGGGCGACTGGGAGCGACGGAAACACCGCATCACCGCCGGGCTGGAAGCGGGCGTCGACTGGGTGCTCGTGGACGAGCGCGACGTGGCGAAGGTGCGCGAACTCGGCGCGGTCAACGTCGCCGCGTTCCGCTCGGACGCCGACGTGGACGTCATCGACGACGCGGAGGGTGACGACGAGGCCGTCGCGGACGCCTACGTCGTCGGCAAGGACGGCGAGGGCGACGGCACGGTCGATCTGCCCTCGGACCTCTCCGGCTCGGCCGACCTCACGACGCTCCGCCGCTCGGACAACCGGGCGCAGGGCGCGTACGTCCGCATCCTCGACACCGAGTACGAGACGTTCGCCGAGGAGGCGGCACTGGACGCCGAGTTCCTCGTGGTCGTCGGCGAGGACTGGAAGATCATCCCGCTGGAGAACCTCATCTCCCGGGTCGGCGACGACACGACGCTCATCGCGGGCGTGACGTCCGCCGAGGAGGCCCGGACGGCGTTCGAGACGCTCGAACTCGGCGCGGAGGGCGTCCTGCTCGACACGGCGGACCCCGACGAGATCAGACGGACGGTCGAGGTGCGCGACGAGGCCGAACAGGAGACGCTCGACCTCCAGCACGCGACCGTCACGGCCGTCGAGCAGATGGGCTCTGCCGACCGGGTCTGTGTCGACACCGGGAGCATCCTCGAGGATGACGAGGGGATGCTCGTCGGCTCGATGTCCCGCGGGCTGTTCTTCGTCCACGCCGAGACGGCCGACTCGCCGTACGTCGCCTCCCGGCCGTTCCGCGTCAACGCCGGCGCGGTCCACGCCTACGTCCGGACGCCCGATGGCGGAACGAAGTACCTCTCCGAACTCCGCAGCGGCGACACGGTGCAGGTCGCCGACACGAACGGCAACACGCGCGAGGCCATCGTCGGGCGCGTGAAGATCGAGAAACGACCGATGTTCCGCGTCCAGGCCGAGATCGAGACCGAGGACGGCGTGGACGTGATCGAGACGCTGATCCAGAACGCCGAGACGGTGAAAGTCGCCACCGCGGGCGGCCGGGTCCCCATCACCGATCTCGCCGAGGGCGACGAGGTGCTCGTCTACTACGAGGACGTCGCGCGCCACTTCGGCGAGGAAGTCGAGGAGAGCATCATCGAGCAGTAACACGCCCCGGACGGTTCCTCCCCGACAACTCGATTCTCCGACGTCTCCCCCGTCCAGCCGCGGCTCGATCGTTCGGCACGAAGGTCGTCGAGCGCACCTGACCCGACCCCACAGTCGGGGAACGGCGAAACGCCCCTCGTTGTGAGTCCCATGTGAGTTCTAGACGAAAGATTTATATGTTTATATGATGGGGACTCACATAATGGCCCGCGAGGTACGGATCACCGTCGACGACGACGAGGTGTTCGAGCGGATGAAGCGCCGGAAGCGGGAGCTCGATCTCTCCTGGGAGGAGGTGCTCTACAGGGGATTAACGCGCCGCGAAGCGGGGGGCCAGTCGCCGCCGAACGATTCCCCGGGAGAACGTGCCGGCGGACCGGTCGGCGAGCCCGGGCCGGCGGGCCCGAGGGACGGCGAGCACCGCGAGGAACGGGGCGACCGGTGGGACCGCTTTGCGAGCGGCCTCGAGCGCGAGATTCAGAACAAGGTGTACGACACGCTCGCGTCGTCGTTCGGATCGGCCGGCATCGACGTGCCGCCGCGGCCGGACGCCGCCGACGCGCCAGGGGGGCTCGACGACGAGGTGGAATCGCTCGCCAGTGCCGAGGACGCGACGCTGGCGTTTCCGTTCCTCGACGACGAGGGGTCCGCCACGGTTCCGCTCCGCGTCGCGCTGGAGACTGGGCCGGACGGCCTCTCGATCGAGGTCGTCGCCCTCAGGCGAGGAAAGGGCGTGGCGGAGGCGAACAGTTTCGACGCCGGGGACAGACAGCGCGTGAACACCCGCCTCGCCGCCGGCGACGCGGCGGTGCTGTCCTTCGCCGACGGCGCGGAGTCCTACCGCGTCCGCCCCGTCCTGTCCTGGACGCGCGGCGAGGACGGCCGACCGACCGTGGACGAGGTCGACGTTCCGGAGGTGGTGCTCGATGCCGACGAGTGAAGGGGACGAGCCGGCGCTGGCGTCGACGTTCGACCTGCTCAGCGACGAGACTCGCTTGCGGATCGTCCGCGAGCTAGCCGGGGGTGACTCCGATCCGGTCCCGTTCAGCGTCCTCTGTGACCGCCTCGGGGTGAGCGACACCGGTCGATTCAACTACCACCTCGGTCGCCTCCGCGGTCGCCTCGTCGAAAAGCGCGAAGGGGGTTACGTGCTGACCCGCGAGGGCGACACGCTCGCCGGACTGCTTCGAACCTCCGTCCCGGCCTGATCTCCTCCCGTAGCCGTCATCGACCGAGCCCGCCGGTCACTGCAGTCGATCGACGAGCTTCCGCAACGTCGCCAGGTCGTACTGGCCGGGCGCGGTCGCGGCCTCGGCGCGGACCGGCGCGTAGCCGATGCGTGATCCGTACACCGGCGCGACCGCCCTGGTGTGTTTTCCCGCCTCGCCCATCGCCATCGTCGCCACCGTCTCGCCGCGTTCGGTAGCGCGGTGGGTCGCGGAGAGCAGCGCGAGCGAGTCCGCCCGATTCCCCGCTCTCGTCGCCAGTTTTCCCACGTCCCCCGCGGCGGCCGCGGCCGAGAGGAGCGAATCCAGCGTCCGGGGGTCGGGCGTTCCGTCGAAGTCGTGGACCGAGGCGACGACGGTCACGCCGCGGTTGCGCGCGTCGCCGACGAGGTCGGCGGCGGTCGCGTCGTTCGTCCCGGTCGGACGACCCAGGAGGGTCGCCAGTTCGACGTCGACGGCCGCGACCGACTCGTGCTCGACGGCGCGCACCAGGGCGTCAAGCCGCTCGTACGGCGGGGCGTCGCCGCCCTCCCACGTCGCCCGGTTGGTGATGACCAGCGGCAGTTCGCCGTCGTAGTCGGCGAGCGATTCGAGCGGCTCCTCGGCCAGATCCATCCTGAACTCCAGCCAGTCGGCGTGCTCGCGGGCCGCCGGCTCCTCGGCGAGGTCGGCGGTT
This sequence comes from Halobaculum sp. XH14, assembly GCF_032116555.1. Lineage (NCBI taxonomy): Archaea > Methanobacteriati > Methanobacteriota > Halobacteria > Halobacteriales > Haloferacaceae > Halorarum > Halorarum halobium. Next base: position 1,997,526 of record NZ_CP134949.1, on the reverse strand, counting down.
GCCGCCGCGAGGTGAAACGAGTCGAGGGTCATACCGGGGCCTCGGGACGGCGGCGCAAAACGGTTTCCCGCGAACCAGTTCGAACCGGGGTCGCGGACGTTACGCGACGAGGCCTTCCTCGGCCTCGAGCAGCTCGTGGTAGCGGTTCCGGATGGTGACCTCGGAGATGTCGGCGACCTCCGAGACGGCCGCCTGCGTCGTCTTCTCGTTGGTGAGCAGCGCGGCGGCGTACACCGCGGCGGCCGCGAGCCCGACGGGCGACTTGCCCGAGTGGACGCCCTTCTCCTTGGCGTTCTTCAGGAGCTGTTTCGCGCGGCGCTCGGCCTCCTCCGAGAGACCCAGCGCGGACGCGAACCGGGGGACGTACTGCTCGGGGTCCGCGGGCTTGACCTCCAGCTTCAGCTCGCGGACGACGTAGCGGTAGGTGCGGGCGACCTCGTCCTTCTCGACGCGGGAGACGTCCGAGATCTCGTCGAGCGAGCGCGGCACGCCGGCCATCCGGGCGGCGGCGTACGTACACGCGGTGGAGACGCCCTCGATGGAGCGGCCGGGAAGCAGGTCCTCCTCGAGCGCGCGGCGGTAAATGACTGACGCGGTCTCGCGGACGTTGTCCGGGAGCCCTTGGGCGCTCGCCATCCGGTCGATCTCGCCGAGCGCCTGCTTCAGGTTCCGCTCCTTCGAGTCGCGGGTGCGGAAGCGCTCGTTCCACTTGCGGAGCCGACGCATCTTCTGGCGCTGCCGGGAGCCGAGCGACCGGCCGTAGGCGTCCTGGTCGCGCCAGTCGATGTTCGTCGAGAGCCCCTTGTCGTGCATCGTGTTCGTCGTCGGGGCGCCGACGCGGCTCTTCTTGTCCTTCTCGGCGGCGTCGAACGCGCGCCACTCGGGCCCGCGGTCGACCGAGTCCTCCTCGATGACGAGTCCACACTCCGCACAGACCGTCTCGCCGTGCTCCTCGTCCTGGATGACGTTGCCGCTACACTCCGGACACGCGAGCGTCTCGTCGGCCGTTTCCTCCGTCGCCGTCTCCCGCTCGGTCGTCTCCCGTCGGGCGTATGTTTTCTCGCTCATTTGGTGGCGCGAATGCTCCCGGGTAACTGCTGAAAAAGGCCCGGGCAAATTCTGTAAGTAAAGGAGGAAAGACAGACGTATAAACCAAACGGTTTCGAGCGCGAGAGCACCCCGCCGTCTACGGGTCGTGTCATCACGTAACGTGACCTATTTCAACCCACCTCGTTACCAGTCGGTATGTGCGACCCGGCGACTCGGACCGTCTCGCTCGCCCCGAGCGCGACCGCGACCCTGGTCGAGATGGGCGCGGCCGAGTCGCTCGTGGGGGTGACTGCTCACTGCGGGTACGACGAGGCCGCGTCGCTCGGGGGCTGGTTGAACGCCGACCCGGACCGAGTCGCCGCGCTGGACCCGGACGTCGTCCTGACGAACGACCCGCTCCAGCGTGAGCTCCGGGACGAACTCCGGGGGCGGGGGCTCGACGTTCACCACCGTGAGCCGTCGACGCTCGCGGACGTGTTTGAGTCCATCGCGGCCGTCGGCGAGGCGGTCGGTCGCCCCGGGGACGGCGACCGGCTCGTCCGGGAGTGTCGGACGCGAGTCCGTCGCGTCCGGGACGCCGTCGCCGGGCGCGACCGACCCGTCGTCTACTGCGAGGAGTGGTCCGACCCGCCGATGGCGGCCGGCAACTGGGTCCCGGACGCCGTCGTCGCGGCCGGCGGCCGCTACCCGTTCACCGAACCGGGCGACCGCTCGCACGAGGTCGGCCCGGAGAAGGTCCCCGACGCCGACCCCGACCACGTCGTCCTCCACGTCTGCGGCTCCGGCGATCGGTCGGACCCGTCCGTCCTCGAGGAGCGCGACTGGGAGCTCGACGCCGAGGTCCACGTCGTCGACGACGACCTGTTGAACCAGCCGAGCCCCCGACTCGTCGACGGCATCGAGGGGCTCGCCGAACGACTCCACGGGGTCGACGTCGACGAGGGGGACGACGACTGAGGGCCGGCGTCCCCGACGGACGCGCCGGGGCCGCGACCGTAACACACACCTCCCCGCACTCCCGTCTCACACTCGATGCGAGTCGGCGTCGGGTCGGGGAACCCGGTCAAGATCGAGGCGACGAGGGCGGTACTGACGAGCGAGGCCGACGCGTTCGGGACCGACGCGGCAGTCGAAGCGTGTCCGGTCCCCTCGGGCGTGCCCGAGCAGCCGTCCGGGCACGGCGAGACGCGTACCGGCGCGAGAAACCGCGCGGAGGCGGTCCTCGCCGAGGGGTACGACCTCGCAGTCGGCATCGAGGGCGGCGTCGCGCCTGGCCCCGAGGGCGACCTCCTGCTCGTCATGTGGGCCGCCGTCACGGACGGCGACCGCCGGGGGGACGGCGCGGGACCGAGCCTCGTCCTCCCGGATGACATCGCCAGCCGCGTCCGCGAGGGCGAGGAACTCGGCCCGGTGATGGACGAAACGCTCGGCGAGGACGACGTGGCGAGACGGCAGGGGGCAGCGGGCGCGCTCACGGGCGGTCGCATCGACCGGACGGGAGCGCTCACCACCGCGGTCGCCGGCGCGCTCGGCCCGTTCGTAAGCTCACTCTACTGAGCGACGTTCGGTTTCACCGTCGCCGCCCTGCAGAAATTCACTCACATTTATCAGTTGTCGTTGTCACCTCCCGACGAGTGATGACACGAATTCTCAAGACGTCCGGGTTCCTCGGACTCGCCACGATGATGACGATCGGACTGTATCAGAACATGCTCCTCGCGTCCGGGCAGGGCGTCCCGGGCTGGCTCGTCGGCGGCCACGCACACATGGGCGTGCTCTCGATCCTCGCCGTCGTCCTCGGCTTCGCGGTGCCCGCGCTCGGCGTCACCGGACGCCTCCGGAGCGCGGTGACGGGGCTGTTCGTCGCCGGCCAGTGGCTGCTCCCGGTGACGATCTGGGTCGGCGAGGGTGCCGGCGTGACGATGCTTATCCCGACGTCGTTCCTCTGGGGCCTCTGCCTGCTCGTCTCGATGCTGCTCATGGCGTACGTGGCGGCGACCGGCGATCACGACCGTGGAGGTCGCCTCGGGAGCGCGTCGCCGGCGGACGACTGAGCCGCGCGTTCTTCCCGCCCCGTTCCGCCGTCAGTCGTCGGTGACGTCCACGTCGCTCTCGACGTCCGGGTCACCGTCGACCTCCGCGTCCACGTCATCGTCGGAGTCGAGTTCCTCCGTCTCCTCGACCGCGGCCGTGAGCGAGACGTTCAGCCCGAGCATCGAGCCGACGCCGCCGACCACCGTGACGGCGTTCTTGACCGCGTGGTCGAGCACCGCCGCGGCGAAGGCGACCGGCGCGGCGACGCCGCCGAGCGCGACGACGAACGCCGTGAACGCCGCCTCGTAGAGGCCGATCCCGCCCGGCGAGAGCGGGAGTACCTTCGCGAGGTTGCCGACCGAGACGGCGAAGAAGCCGACCGCGACCAGCTGGCCGGTGCCCATCGACGCGGCGGCGTCCGGGAACGCGGCCAGCACCAGCAGCGCGGTGACGACGTCGAGCGACCAGATGGCGACCGACTCGCCGCTCACGCGCAGGAACGAGCCCCGCCGGCCGGCGACGGTCTGGACGCCCTCGACGAACTCCTCGATGACGCCCGCGACGTAGTCGACGTACGAGTCCGAGGAGAACCGGCCGACGACCTCCCGGACGTAGTTGCGCTCGGTCCGGGTCGAGGCGATGATGACGAACATCCCGACGGCGGCGGCGACGCCCACGGCTGCCGCGACGCGGACTGCGGTCCTGATCGCGCCCGCGGTGACCACGTCGCCCGAGACGTTGCCCGAGACCGCCGCGGCGAGATCACCCGTGCTGCCGGTCGCCAGCAGTCCGAGCAGCACCGCGCCGGCCATCGCGGTGATCGTCAGCAGGTCGAACACGCGTTCCGCCGCGAGCGATGCGAAGCCGGTCGGGTACGGGATTCCGCGACGGGCTTTCACGACGTACGCCCGGACCGCGTCGCCCGCGCGTGCGGGGAACACGAGGTTGCCGGTCTGGCTGATGAACACCGCGCCGGTGAGAAAGCCCAGCGTCTCCCGGTAGCCCAGTTCCGAGAGGATGTCGCGGTAGCGCAGCCCCCGGAGCGGCCAGGACAGCACGTAGACGGCGGCCGCCGCCGCGACCAGGGTCAGGTCGGCTCGCCCGAAGGCGTCGAACACGGCTGTCGGGTCGAGGTACAGCGTCATCAGCGCGAGCGCGACGAGCGTGAGCAGGACGCCGGCACCGACCGTCCGGCCGCGGGTGATGCGCGGGGTGACCGAGAGCTGCCACCAGAGCCGGAGGATCTGGCTCCCCATGCCGAACACGTCGCGGACGAGATCGACCTTCGAGTCACCTTTCGGCTCCCAGTCCACGGGGAACTCCGCGACCGCCAGGCCGCTCCGCTGGGCGCGCACGAGCAGTTCCGTGTCCCAGAACCAGTGCTCGTCCTCGACGTCGCCCTGCAGGCGGTCGAACGCCTCCCGCGAGAGCGCCTTGAACCCGCACTGGTGGTCCCGGAGGTCCGACCGCAGGACGGTTCGTACGAGGAGGTTGAACCCGCGGGACGGCACGCCACGCTCTGGGGGGCGATCTGCCTCCCGTCCGGGCATCCAACGGGACCCCGTCGCCACGTCGGCCTCGCCCGACCGGACGGTCGCCACGAGCTCCTCGAGGTGGCGCATGTCCGTGGCGAGGTCGGTGTCGAAGTAGACCAGCGTGTCCCCCGCGGCCCGCTCGAACGCGAACTCCAGCGCGCCGCCCCGACCGAGGCGCTGCTCGCTGTGGAAGTGGCGGACGCGCTCGTCCTCGGCCGCGAGGCGGTCGGCGATCTGGGGCGTCCGGTCCGAGCAGCCGTCCTCGGCGACGATGACCTCGAAGGCGTTCGCCGGGAGGAACGCCGAGAGCGTCTCGACGGTCGTCCGCACCGTGGACTCGATGGTCCGCTCCTCGTCGTAGGCGGGGAGGACGACGCTCACCTCGACGGGTCGGGGGGACGAGTCCCCCGGCGTGACCGCGTCGCCGCCGGGTCGGCTCATTACCCCACAGGTCGCCCTCGCCCGGGTAAGAACCTTCTGTCCTCGGTCCCGTCCGCGCTGGAACTCCCCGTCGTCCGCCCACCTCCCGGTGACCATCGACTCGACCGGCCTGGCTTCCGGCGCTCGGCGGAGGGAGAGCCGCGACGGTAGGCTCACGTTTGACGACCGTACCGAGGGAGGGTGCCGTCGGTAGTCCCACCCGAACGTGTCCGACTCTGATCGCGGTACGGCGGCGTGTTAAGCCACCGTACCAAATCCCCTATGTCCGGAGCGGACCCACGGACGTGTATGAGCGCCACCGGGACGACCGAGACGGCGGCGGCCCCCGCGGTGACCGACCTGACCGACAAACAGCTTCGAATTCTCGGCTACCTCCGCGAGCACGCCGACAGCCGGACGTACTTCAAGTCGCGGCTCATCGCCGAGGAACTGGACATGAGCGCGAAGGAGGTCGGCGCGAACATGCCCCCGATCTGTGAGGGCGAGTTCGACCTCGACGTCGAGAAGTGGGGCTACAGTTCGGGCACGACGTGGATGGTCACGGCGTGAGGCCCTCCGAGGACCAGTTTTCCTGCGACTGCAGTTCGACCGTGACGATTCGTTCGACGGTACCTACCCGTCGTAGCTGATGAACCGCGCCGCCTCGTCGGCGAACGCGACGGCGTCCGGGCCGAACGAGTCGGCGTAGCGGACGAGCAGCGCGATGACGGTTTCGGGGTCCGCGACCGCGTAGCCGTCCGACCGGTCGAGCAGGTCGGCGGTTTCCAGTTCGCCCGCGTAGTTGCTCACCGTCGCCCGCGAGACGTCGAGCGCGCGGGCCAGGTCCGCGCCGGTCGCGTCGGGCTCCCTGAGCAGTTCGACGAGCATCCCGCGCGGCGTCGGCCGGCGGAGGTAGCCGAGCGCGACCATCTCGAACGTCGAGAAGCGCTCGGCCGGGTAGTACCGTCTGTAGTCGCCGTCCTTCAGCGACGTCACCTCGCCGTCGGTTTCGAGCCGCCGGAGGTGGTGCTGGGTCTCGCCGGTTCCGAGTCGGAGGTCGTCGCGGAGCTTCGAGAAGTGCGCGCCGGGGGTTCGCGTGAGGTAGCCGCGGATGGCGTCCCGGACCGCGGAGGTGTCCTCCTCGGCGGCGGCAGAGCCGCTCGCGACCAGCGGCGTCGCCGCTCCGAGCGCGGCGAACCGCCGGAGCGTGGCCCGCTTGTTCGCGTCGACCTCGCGCGTCACGCCTCCACGTTCTCGGGGTGTCCGCAAAAGGATGTCGTCGCCGCGACGGCCGGGTCAGTAGCCGGCCGCGACCGGTAACTACTCGGTCTCCGACTCGGTTTCGGCGTCGGCGGCGCCGTCACCCTCGTCGACGGCCTGATCGGCCGACTGCACGGAGTCGTCCGCGTTCGCGTTCGAGATGATCTCGTCGGCGGACTTGATGCTGTCGTCGATGTCGCCGGACTTCACGGCCTCGGCCTCCTGTTCGAGCGCCTCGGTGTCCATCTCGGCGGCCTCGTCGATCTGGCCGAGGATCTCCTCGATGTCGTCGAGCCCGAGCATCTCGCGGGTCTCCTCGTCGAACTCCAGCGAGTCGAGCCCGGCCGAGTCCTGCACGTCGGAGCCGGTCAGCTGCTTGCCGTAGCGGCCGACGAGCGAGGTGAGCTCCTGGGGGAGCACGAACGTCGTGGAGTCGCCCTGGCCGATGTCGACGAGCGCTTCCATCCCCTTGTCGATGATGGCGCGCTCGCCCATCGACTCGGCGGACTTCGCGCGAAGTACCGTCGAGATGGCGTCGCCCTGCGCCTCGAGGATCTGGCTCTGCTTTTCACCCTGCGCGCGGATGATGTTCGACTGCTTTTCACCCTCCGCGGACTCGACGGCGGAGCGCCGCTCACCCTGCGCCTCGAGGATCATGGCGCGGCGGCGACGCTCGGCGGAGGTCTGCTGCTCCATCGCCTGCTGGACGTCCTTCGAGGGGTTGACCTCGCGGACCTCGACGGACTCGACGCGGATCCCCCACTCGTCGGTGGGCTCGTCGAGCTCCTTCCGGATGCGCGCGTTGATCTCCTGGCGCTTGTTGAGCGTGTCGTCGAGCTCCATGTCGCCCAGCACCGCGCGCAGCGTCGTCTGCGCGAGGTTGGAGACGGCCGTCTTGTAGTCCTCGACCTCGAGGAACGCCTTCTTCGCGTCCATCACCTTGATGTAGACGACCGCGTCGGCGGTGACCGGCGAGTTGTCGCGGGTGATCGCCTCCTGGCGCGGCACGTCGAGCGTCTGTGTCCGCATGTCGAAGGTGTACGTCCGCGAGACGAACGGCGGGACGACGTTGATTCCCGGTTCGAGCAGCTGTCGGTACTCGCCGAACACCGTGAGCGCCTGCTTCTCGTAGGCGTCGACGATGACGATCGCCTGATACAGCGCCACGACGACCACGAGCAGGAACAACAGCCCGAGGAACGCCGCGGTCAGCCCGGCGAACTGTAAGGGAAGCGGGACCATGTCGGAGGCTTCTCGCCTCGCGGCTTAAGCGTTCGGCTCCCTACTCCCGTTCCCGCTCCCGTTCCGGCTCGATCTCGTGGTTTTCCTCGCCGCCGACTGCGCCACCCTCGTCCCCCCCGGAACCGCCGTTCGTTCCGCCCTCGACGTCCGCGGACTCGCGCTGGTGCTCTCGACCCCGCGCGAGTTCGCGGTCGATGTCGTCCATCCCGCCCGCCAGCGACTCGACGGTGACGACGTTGCCGCCGCCGGGGTCGACCACCATCACCTCGGTGCCTTCCGGAATCTCGCCCTCGACCGATCGCGCGGAGTAGTACGGGCTGAAGCCGCCGCCGTCGAGCTTGATCTCCCCGCCGGTCGGCGTCACCGTCTCGGTCACGCGGCCGGTAGAGCCGCGGAGCGAGTCGGAGTCGGACGTCTGCTGTTGACCCTTCCCGCCGTAGATGTCGAGTTCGCGGTAGCCGTAGAACGCGAGCGAGCCGAAGAGGATGACGAGCAGGCCGAGGACGAACGGGCTGGCCAGGACGGTTGCGAACGGGCCAAGGAGCAGGCCGACCAGTCCGGCGGCGAGCAGGGCGACGCCGACGACGATGAGGTGTGCGCCCGGCGCGAGCGCTTCGAGGATGGAGATGACGAGTCCCGAGGCGACGAGCAACAGCGGCAGGGTGTCGGGCCCCAGGACGTCTAACTGCAGGACCATACCCGGGTGTTAGGGGGCGGGTACTAAAGCGTGGCCGCGACGAACACGAGCAGCGTCCCGAGGACGCCCACCGTGACGAACAGCGCGTTCTCGACGGACACGTGTTCGGGTTCGATCGGGTCGGTTTCGGGGCCGACGATGCCGTCCTCGTCGACGTCATCGAGCGCGAAGCGCCACCCCTCGTCGTCGGCCTCGCCGTCGTCACCGAACTCGTCGCTCATGCGGACCAGTTCGTGGCGGGGCGGTAAATGGGTAACGGGACCTGCGACCTCCGGACTCGGTTCGGACTCGAGTATTGCTCGCCCGACGGAGACGTCGCTCCGACCCCGTCCGGCTCCCTGCGTCACCGGCTCCCTGCGTCACCGGCTCCCTGCGTCACCGGCCGCCTGCGTCAGCGTCGCCTCGCGTGTGCGATGACGTTGCCCTCGTAGACGACGCCGCGCTCGGCGTCGAGCGTCACGGTGGTTCCGTCGTCGACGTCCGGGGGAAGCTGCGCGCCCGAGATCATCGGGATCCCACGCTCGCGGGCGACGAGCGCCGGATAGCCGGTCATTCCCGGGCGGGCGTCGACGATGCCGCCGAGTTTCCCGGTGTCGCCCTCGAACTCGGCGTCGAACTCCGAGGGGAGGACGGCGATACCGCCCTCCGGGAACGCGGAGAGGTCGCCGTCGCCGACGCGCCGGACCGGTCCCGCGACGCGGCCGCTGACGACGGCCCGCCCGGCCGCGACGGTCTCGGCGGCGACGTGGAGCTTCAGCGTGTTCGTCGTGTTCGTCCCCTCCAGTTCGGTCATCATCCCCGAGAGCACGACGAGCGTGTCGCCCGATTCGGCCGCCTCGGCGTCGAGCGCGGCCGACACCGCCGAGTCCATGACGGCGTCGATGCCGCCCGAGTAGTCGGCGTACATCGCCCGGACGCCCCACGAGAGCGCGAGTTGCCGGCGGACCCTGTCGCTCGGCGTCGTCGCCACGACCGGCACGCCGGGGCGGAACTTGGCGGTCTTGCGCGCGGTGTAGCCCGACTCGGAAGCCGCGACGACCGCGGCGGCCTCCGTGTCGCGGGCGAGATACCGCGCCGAGCGAGCGAGCGCCTCGGTCCGGGAGTCGGCGTCCGCCAGCGGCACGCGCCCCTCCCGGGTCTCGGCGTACTCGTCGCTGCGTTCCACCTGGCGGACGATGCGGTCCATCGTCTCCACGACCCGAACGGGGTGGTCGCCGATGGCGGTCTCCCCGGAAAGCATCACGGCGTCGGTACCGTCGAGCACGGCGTTCGCGACGTCGGAAGCCTCCGCCCGTGTCGGTCGCCGCGAGTGGACCATCGAGTCGAGCATCTCGGTCGCGGTGATGACGGGAGTGCCCGACTCGACGCAGCCCCGGATGATGCGCTTTTGAATCATCGGAACGTCCTCGAGCGGGCACTCGACCCCGAGGTCGCCGCGGGCGACCATCACGCCGTAGGCGGGGTCGATGATGCCCTCGAGGTTCTCGACCGCGCCGGCCCGCTCGATCTTCGCCACGATGGGAACGTCCTCCGCGCCGCGCTCCTCCAGCGCCTCGCTCACCGTGTAGACGTCCTCCCCGTCACGGACGAACGACGCGGCGACGAAGTCGACCTCCTTCTCGGCGGCGAGATCGAGTTCGGCCTCGTCCCGTTCGGTGATGGTGTCGAGTCCCAGTTCCACGCCGGGAACGTTGACGCCCTTTCGGGAGGCGAGTTCGCCGCCCGACACGACCGTCGCCTCGACCGCCCCGTCGTCGTCGATCCCCTCGACGGTCGTCTCGATGCGACCGTCATCGAGCAGCACGGTGTCCCCGGCCTCGACGGCCGTGATGGAGTAGCTGAGTCCGACCTCCTCGGGCGTCGCGTCCTCACCTTCGACGAACCGGATCCGGGAACCGGTCTCCAGCCGGATCGGTTCGTCGAGTTCGGCGGTCCGGACCTCGGGACCCTGGAGGTCGAGCATCGCGGCGAGCGGGTCCGCGGTCGCGTCGTCGACCGCGCGGATGGTGTCGATGAGGTTCCCCCGGTCGGCGGTAGTGCCGTGGCTGGCGTTGAGACGCGCAACCGACATCCCGGCGTCGGCGAGCGCCCGCACCGTCCCGCGGTCGTCGGAGGCCGGGCCGAGCGTGCAGACGATCTTGGCGCGGCGCATGGTCATGTTCTAGCCCCTTTGCGGGACGGTTGATAAAGGTGCGACGATGGGAGTCGAAACCGAGTGAATTCTGCGCATCCGCGTGTGGTGGCGGCTTCGCTCCGACCGTCAACACCACACCTAACGGCTGGAAAGTCCCACCCGGCGGATGGTCGGGCCCGCGCCGCTACTGGACACCCGCCGGGACCACGCCGGGGTGTCGATCGGTCGTTCGTTTGGCGGATGACGACCGTTCGTCGCCGTCGGAACTCCGACCTACGCTCCGTCCGGGAGACGGGCGAGCACGTCGTCGGTCGTGGCCACGTCGGCGAACTCGCCGGCGAGGTGGGCCAGCGCCGTTCTGTGGACGGTGTCGGCGTCGAAGCGTTCGCCGTCGAGCGAGCGTTCGTGCGCGGCGGTCGCGTCCGAGACGACCGTGGGGGCGAAGCCCAGGTTCTCGGCCATCCGGGTCGTCGTCGAGACGCAGTGGTCCGTCGTCAGGCCGACGACGACCAGTTCCCCGTGGCCGGCCCCGCGGAGTTCGGCTTCGAGGTCGGTGCCGATGAACCCCGAGTTGACGTGCTTGACGAACTCGCGCTCGCCGTCTTCCGGTGCCAGGTCGGGTTTGAACGCGAAGCCGTCGTCGTCGCCCCGGAGCGGCGAGTCCGGCTCCGTCGAGTCGTGCCGGACGTGGAACACGCCGCCGCCGCGCTCGCGCCAGGCGTCGAGCAGTCGGCGGGCGTTCGCCTCCGCGTCGGGGTTGTTTCGCTCGCCCCAGCCCGGTTCGTCGAAGCCGACCTGAAAGTCGATCAACAGCAGGGCAGGCAGCGCGGTCACGGCCGGCCCCCGTCGGTCGCCACGCGCGGGTCGTCCATCGCGGTCACCTCGGGAGTCACCGTCAGCGGACACTCCTCGGGGAACTGGGACTCGTCGTCGAAAAAGAGGTACTGCCGCCACTCGCGGTCGCCCTCCACGCCCCAGTCGCCCAGGTCCGCGTGGGGGCAGACGCCGTCGTACTCGCCGAGCCGTCCCTGGATGACCTCCCGCGCGTGCCGGCCCGCCTCGGTGTCATGTGTCAGTCCGTCGAACAGCGAGCGCGGCTGGAACGTGATCTCGAGGCCGACCGGCGAGAATCGGCTCATACGCTCGTCGTAGAACGGCGCGCGCGAGGTCGGGAACAGCGGCTCCCCGCCGAAGCAGAACTCCCAGCGCGCGTCGTCGGGGTCGGTCGGGATGTCGTCGGGCCACGGCTCCGGGTCGTTGACGTGGAGGAACTGCAGGACGTGCCAGAGCGCCTCGTGCCAGTCCGCCTCAGCGAACGCCCCCTCTGGCGGCGCGAAGAACGCCACCAGCGGCGCGAGGTCGGCGTGCTCGTCGTACGCGTCGAGGTACTCCAGCATCGCGTCCCGGAGGTCGAACAGCGCATCGGGGGCCGTGAGCGACGGGACCGCGGTGAACAGCAGGTCGCCGCGCTGGACCGCGTTCGTGCCGAAGTGACACGGGAACGGGGACCCGTTTCGTTCGCCGGTCAGCCCGTCGGTGAACGTCTCGAAGTGCCGACGGGCCCACGCCGGCGACCCGGACCGCACGACGCGCTCGGCCATCGTCGACTGGTCGAGCAGCGACGACAGCCCCGGTTCGTTCATACTGTCCGATACGTTCCGGGTACGATGTGTCTTTCGCACGGGTCGCGGGACCGACCGTTCATCCACTTTGGAGGGGGACGAGGCGGCGTTTCACTTCGGTCGGGAACGTGCTCGGTGGCCCCCACGTGTACACGCGTCGGCCGCGTGGTACGACAGGTATTTCCACGGTGGAACGCTTATATATCAACTGGTGACCACCGTCACCGTCTCACCACATACATCACCCCCGGGAGGGGATTCACATGGACGATTCAGCCAAATACCTCATCCACGCGCGAATCACCGCGGACGGCGTCGTCGAACGGAGCGACGTCGTCGGCGCGGTGTTCGGCCAGACGGAGGGCCTGCTCGGGGACGAACTCGATCTCCGGGACCTCCAGCAGTCCTCCAAGGTCGGTCGCATCGACGTCCACGTCGGCTCCGAGAACGGTCAGAGCTTCGGACAGATCACCATCTCCTCGAGCCTCGACAGGGTCGAGACCGCCATCCTCGCCGCGAGCCTCGAATCGATCACCCGCGTCGGGCCCTGCGAGGCCCGAATCGAGGTGCGGACCATCGAGGACATGCGCGCGGCAAAGCGCCGCGAGGTCGTCGACCGGGCCAAGGAACTGCTCGCCGACTCCTTCGACGAGTCGATCATGGACTCGGCCGAAATTCTCGAGGAGGTGCGGGAGGCCCAGCGGGTCGAACGCATCGACGAGTACGAGGGGCTGCCGGCCGGTCCCCGCGTCCGTGACTCCGACGCCATCATCGTCGTCGAGGGCCGTTCCGACGTGCTCACGCTCCTGCAGTTCGGCATCAAGAACGCGGTCGCGGTCGAGGGGACGAACGTCCCCGACGCGGTGGCGGACCTCTCGGCAGAACGAACCGTCACGGCGTTTCTCGACGGCGACCGCGGCGGGAAGCTCATCCTCCGCGAACTGGCCCAGGTCGGGGACGTGGACTACGTCGCGTTCGCCCCGGCAGGCCGGTCGGTCGAGGACCTGCCGCGCCGCGACGTGATGGCCGCGCTCAGGGAGAAGGTCCCGTTCGACACGGTCGACCTGGAGGAGTACCGCTTCGATCCCACGACGGGCGACCTGCCGTCCGAACCGGACTCGACCGTCAGTCCGGGCACGGACCGGAGCTCCGGGTCGGAGTCGAACTCGGTGGCCGCGACCGACGGGAGCGCCCACCCCGCCCCCGACACGGACTCCACGAGGGCCGGGACGGAGAGTCCAGAGACGACGAGGGGGCCCGACGGTCCAGACCCCCCGCAAACGTCGGGAGCGGAACCGGAGCCGGAGTCAGCGTCGGATCCGGAGTCGGAGCAGGGAGGGGAACCGGAGCCGGCGGCGGACCCGGACCCGGAATCGACACCCGACGGTGCGGCGTCGAGCGCGGCGACGGCCGACGCGGGCCCGACCGACGACACGCCGCGGACGCTCAAGGACCACGTGCGGGAGGTGATCGGCGACGGCTCGAACCGGGCTCGCGTGCTCGACGGTGAGTACGGCGTCGTGGCGGAAGTCCCCGCGGCTGAGGCGTTCGACGCGCTCTCGGACGCCGACGAGCGGCCGGTGACGCTCGTGCTCGACGGCGAACTCACCCAGCGAGTGCTCGACGTGGCTGCCCAGCGGGGAGTCGAACGGATCGTCGCGGAGAGCGAGGGCGAGTACGTGAAGCGCCCGACGTCGGTCCGGGTGCTCACCGCCGACGCGCTGTTGCAGTAGTTCGGGACCGGACTCACTCTAGCAACGACGTTCCGGTCATCGCGGCCGGTTTCTCCACGCCGACCAGTTCGAGCAGCGTCGGCGCGATGTCGACGAGCGACCCACCCTGGCGGACCCGCCGGGCCGGTCCGTCCGAACGCGCGGAATCGGGCGCGACGTGGACGAACGGCACCGGCGCGAACGTGTGTGCGGTGTGTGGGTTCTCCGGGGTCCCCATGTCGTCTGCGTTGCCGTGGTCGGCGGTGACGAGCAAGTGACCGCCAGCCGCGCGGACGCCCTCGACGAGCCGACCGAGTTCGCGGTCGACCGCCTCGACGGCCTCGACCGCCGCGTCGAAGTCGCCGGTGTGTCCGACCATGTCCGGGTTCGCGTAGTTGAGCACGAGCACGTCCGGGTCGTCGCGTTCTATCACCGACAGCGCCGTGTCGGTCACCTCGACGGCGCTCATCTCGGGGCGCATGTCGTAGGTCGGCACGTCCGGCGACTCGACGATCTCGCGGCGCTCGCCCGGGAACTCCACCTCGCGCCCGCCGTTGAGGAAGTAGGTGACGTGGGCGTACTTCTCGGACTCCGCGATGCGAAGTTGGGTGAGCCCGGCCTCCGAGAGCACTTCCCCCAGCGTGTCCTCGGGCTGCTGGGGCGGGAAGGCGACCGACAGCCCGAACGTCGCGTCGTACTCGGTCATCGTCGTGACGTGGACGTCCGGCGGGTCGGTCGCCACGCCGTCGGCTTCCCAGTCCGCCGGGCGGATGTCGGCGAGCATCCGGGTGAGCTGTCTGGCGCGGTCCGCCCGGAAGTTGAAGAACACGACCGCGTCCCCGTCGGCGAGCGCCGGCCCGCCCGCGACGAGCGTCGGCTCCAGGAACTCGTCCGTGTCGCCGCGCTCGTAGCTCTCCTCCACCCCCCCGACGGCGGTGGGAGTCTCGTGGTCGGCCTCGCGGTTCACGATGGCGTCGTAGGCCCGCTTCGTCCGCTCCCAGTTCCGATCGCGATCCATCGCGTAGTAGCGGCCCGACACGGTGGCGACGTCGCCGGTTCCGTGCTGAGCGACGACCGGTTCGAGGTCGGCGAGAAAGCCCGCGCTCGACTTCGGCGCGGTGTCGCGCCCGTCGGTGAACGCGTGGGTGACGGCATCGACGCCGCGCTCGGCGGCGGCCTCGATCAGCGCGGCGAGGTGTGCCCGATCGGAGTGGACCCCGCCGTCGCTGACTAGCCCCGTGAAGTGGACGCGGCCGCCGGCGTCGGCGGCGTGGTCGAGCGCGGCCGCGATGGCCTCGTTCTCGGCGAACGCGCCGGACTCGATGGCGTCGTTGATCCGCGTGTACTCCTGGTAGACGGTCCGCCCCGCCCCGACGTTGACGTGACCGACCTCGCTGTTGCCCATCTGGTCGTCCGGCAGGCCGACGTCCCGGCCGTACGCGGTGAGGGTTCCGAACGCGCCGGTCTCCCTGAGCCGGTCGAAGGTGGGCGTCTCGGCGGTGCGAACGGCGTCGCGGTGCTGGGGGGACTCCTCGGCGGAGAGGCCCCAGCCGTCGAGGATCACGAGCGCGGCCTTCATGGGAACCAACTGCTTCCCGTCGCCCATCACTCCGTCGGTTGCCGCCATCGCCCGGCTCCGGTTCGTCGCCGCGCCACGCCGATGGACCTTTCATCCGGGAGCGGAAATCGAGCGGGTACCTCAGGGGGGAGCCGACCGTGGAACTTACGCGACGGAAGCTGCTGGTGGGGGGAACGGCGGGAGCGGCGGCCATCGGCGCCGGCGTGCTGCTCTCGGGAACGGGCACGTCCGAGGCGCCCGAGACGGAGGCGATGGACGCCGAGCGGGAGCGCCGGCTTGCCGACCGGTTCGCGCCCGACCTGCACTTCGGCGCGGGCGAGGCGTGGTACCCGACGGATCCGCGACGCTACGCGTCCGAGACCGACGACGGCCGGACCGTCGTCACCGGGTTCGACGCGTTCGACGGCTACGCGAGGGAGCTCTCCGAATCCGGGTCGCCGCCGGCACCGACGTCGTTCTATCAGGGCCGGACGTACGCCGGAACCGACCTCGGCGTCGTGCAGTTCTGGTTCTACTCGGCGTTCGACCAGTTCTCGGTGAACTTCCACTGGCACGACTGGGAGGTGCTCCACGTCTTCTTCGACCTGGAACGCGACGAGCCCGTCCTGTTCGTCGCGAGCTCCCACTCGCGGAAGGTGCCCAACAACGAGTTCCTCGACCCCGACCTCGACCGGCCGGCGATCATCTCGGAGGTCGGCAGCCACTCCAGCGCGCTGGGGGTGAACGCGGACAGGGAGACGTTCCAGCGCTTCCCGCTCGACGGCGGCATCGCCGACATCACGAACAGCGTGCTCGACCTGGTGGACATCCCGGCGGCCTACGGCCTGCCCCGCGACGAGGGCATCCCGCTCCCGTACGCCGTCCCGGAGCTCGACGGGACCCCGGTGTACGACCTGCCGGAGCTGCCGAACGTCACGCGCGAGCACCTGGTTCCCGGCGAGTTGACCGTCGACTCGTTCGACGAGTACGACTCGCCGCCCTCGGAGCTCCCGACCCGCGAGGACGGCCTGCACCTCCGCCCCGAACGCCACCCGGAGGCCGACGCCGCGGACGGCACCTACGCCCTCGTCCACGTCGGGGAGGTGAGCCACGTCGAGGCGTTCACCGGCCCACAGTTGAGCTTCCAGTTCGCCGTCCCGGGGTTCGCCGAGGACGCCGTCGCCTCACACCTCACCTCGGTGGGTACGCCGTGGACCCAGCCGCGGTTCGAGAACCCGGCGGCGGACGTGACCGACCCGATCCACAGGGACGCGCTCACCGAGCGCTACGATCTCGATCTCACCGGGACGCTCGGGAACGTCGTCGGCGCCGTCCGCGAGGCGACCGAGTCGACGCAAGCGCCCGGCAGCAACGGCGTCGACACCCGGAGCCCGCGCACGGAGGGCGTCGCGCGGCTTGAGTCGGATCCGGTCGCCGTCCCGACCTGGGGCGGCGTGGCCGCGTTCCGGGACGTCCCGGCCGGCGACCACCGGCTCACGGTGAACGCGCCCGGCGTCGCGCCCTACGCAGAGACGTTCGAACGCGGGGACGAGGGCGGAACGACGGCCGCGGGTGCCGACGGCGCGCTCGTCCTCGCCCCCAACGAGGACGCGGTGAAGGTACGGGCCGGCGGCGGGTCCGGCGACCCCACCGTTGCGGCGGTCACCGTCGAGGACGACTTCGCCGGGGCCGTCTACGCCGGCAGCCCGCCGAAAGACGAGGACGGCGGCTTCGGCCTGTACGTCCACCGGGCCGGCGCGTTCACGGCGGAGGTGACCGACCGGAACGGCGACGTCGGCGCGTTCCGGGTGAACCCGGACGCGGACCAGGCGACCGCCACGGTCGAGGACCTGCGGACCGGCAAGGCGGCGCTCGTCGACTTTCTCGACACGCTCCTCTCGGAGACGCTGGTGCAGGCGGTCGCGGTCGCGGAGGACGGCATCGACGCCATCGACGGGGCCGCGGCGCCCGACGACACCGCCGAGCGGACGACCGAGGCGGCCACCGACGCCGTCGAGGGCGCGCTCTCGACGGTCGAGATGCTGACGAACGGGACCGTCGGCGGTGACGGCGTGTCGAACGACACGGACGGCGACGACCTGCTGAACGAGACCGACGGCGACGATTTGCTCAACGGGACGGAGGACGACGGGATCCTCAACGGGACGGACGGCGACGATCTTCCGAACGACACCGACGGCGACGAACTCCTGAACGGAACGACCGACGACGCGGTCGACGGGACGGACGTCGCAGACGCGACCGAGGCGGTGACGACCGACACGAGCGACGTCGTGACGAGCGTCTCGGACGCGGGCGAGGACGTCGTTCGAACCGCAGAAGAGACGACCGCCGGAGAGACGACCGCCGAAGGGACGGCCGAGAGTTTGCTCAACGGGACGGAGAGCGACGGCGGCGTGCTCGACGACCTGAACTACCGGGGCGAGGACGGTCCGTTCCGGGAGGACACCCCGACCGACGGATCCGAGACCGAAACGAGTCCGGGCACCGGAACGACGAGCACCGGAGACGGTGGCGACGGGAGTGACGGAACCGAAAACGACGGGAGTGACGGAACCGAGGACGGCGGGAGTGACGGAACCGAGGACGGCGGTAGCGACGCCGGAGGCGGTCCGTTCGGCGGTTTCGTGGACCTGCTCGGCGCGCTCCGGGAGGCAACCACACGTGCGGCCCGCGCCGCCGCGGCGGCGGAGAACGGCGACGGGGAGGAGGCCGACCGGCAGCTCCGCGAGCTTCGGTCGGCGCTCTCTGCCGTTCTGGACGCCGTCGAACGAACTGGCGATGATCTGCCCGGAAACTTCGGGACGCTCGTGGAACGCCGCGTGGCACAGGCGGACCGCCGGATCGCACAGGCGCTCGACGCCGAAACCTAGCTCGACGACCGGTCCGGCTCCTCGGGCTCGTGCGGGCTGCTGGAGCCGTCGTCGGGGTCGACGGCGAGGTACTTCGCGAACAGGTCCGCGACCCGCGTGTAGGCGTCGACGACGTTCTCCCGGTCGCCGAAGCCGTGCGGCTCGCCGTCGTAGCGGCGGAACTCGTACCGCTTGCCGTGCTTGTCGAGTTCATCGCAGAGCTGTTCGGACTGGCTGATCGGAACGCGGGCGTCGTCCTCGCCGTGGAGGACGAGCAGCGGGTCCTCGATGTCCGGGACCGTGCGGATGGGCGAGGCGTCGCGGTAGTTTTCGACGTCGGTCGAGAGGTCGCCGAGTTCGCGCTTCATCAGCTGCCAGCCGACGTCGTCGGTGTCGTCGACGAACGTCTCGTAGTCGTAGACGCCGTAGAACGCTGCGCCCGCGCGGAACCGGTCCGAGTTGCCGAGCGCGTTCACCGTCATCAGCCCGCCGCCGGAGCCGCCGTAGATGCCCGCGCGGTCGCCATCGGCCGCGTCGTAGGCCGCCGCGGCCGCGTCCGCGGCACCGATCACGTCCTCGAGGTCGCCCCCGCCCCAGTCGCGGTCGTTCGCCATCCGGAACTCGCGGCCGTACGCGTCGCTGCCGCGGTAGTTCGGGAGGACGACGCAGTAGCCGAGCGCGGCGAAGTACGCAGCGCGGTGGTCGAAGCGGAAGCGGTCGAAGGAGGTCGGTCCTCCGTGGGCCTTCACGAGCACCGGGACGGAGTCGTCCCCGGACTCGGGACCCGGCGGGTAGACGACCGCCTGGACGTCCCGGTCGCCCGACTGGTAGGTGATGGTCTCCGGGGTCGGGATTCGAGCGCCGAAGTCGGGCGCGGCTGTCGGGGTCACCCGCTCGCCCGCGCTCGCGTTCCGGACGGTCGGCGGCCGGTGTGGCGTGTCGCGGACCGTGATCACGTCGCCGTCGAGCCACCGGGGCGCGGTGTGGAACGCGCGCTCGTCGGTGAGGACGTCGCTGAAGCCGTCGCGGTCGAGCACGTGGACGTTCGCGGCGGCGTCCTCGGTGACGGTGACCGCGAGCGACTTCCCGGACGGGCTCCAGGCGGGGTCGGCGACCTCCGCACCCTCGACCGCGTACAGTTCCTCCGGCTCCACCCTTCCGTCGCCATCGTCGATATCGTCGCCGTCGTCGTCGCTGCCGCCGTCGCGGGCCGCGCTCTCACCGTCAAGTACCGCGACCGCGTCGAATCCCGATGCGTCGTGGACGAACGCCACCTCGTCGCTCCCGGGTCGCGGGCGGACGTTCTGGACGCGGACGCCATCGGGGCCGAACAGTTCCGTCACGCCGTCGCGGTCCGCGCGGACCAGCGCCGCCTCGTAGTCGAACAGGTCCCGGTGGCGCGCTCGCACTGCGTAGACGGTGCCGTCCTCGGCGAATCGGGGGTCCTGATAGAGGAACTCGTCGTCCGCGAGCGCCTCGACGCGGGAGCCGTCGGCCGCGACGAGCGCGAGCGAGGCGCGCGAGAACCGGTTCGTCACGACCGCGAGTTCCTCGCCGTCGGGGCCGTACGCGAGGCCGAGGTCCGGTTCGTCGGCCGTCGTGAGCGCGGTTACCTCGCCGGTGTCGACGTCGACCGTCGAGAGCGACCCGTCGGCGTCGACGAACGCGACCTCGCCGCCGTCGGGGTGCCAGTCGAACCACGCGGGGTCGCCGCGGCCGTAGCGCTGGGCCGTGATCCCCTCGCTCGTCAGTCGCGTGTCGGTCTCGCCGTCCCAGCACCAGAGGTCGATCCGCCCCTCGCGGGACTTCGCGTAGGCCACCGAGTCGCCGTCGGGCGAGGGGGCCGCCTGGACGACCGCGTCGGCGCTCGCCATCGCCGCGAGCAGGTCGTCCGCGCTCGTGTCGCGCATGTCGCGTCGGTACATGTTCCGAGGAACGGCGGCCAGGACGCTTGTATCTCCGGGTACCGGAACGGTGGCGGTCACTCGCCTGCACCGGACGGCGGCCAGAGGCTTTCCATCCGAATCGCCGGCCTGACCTCTCCGAATTCCCGCGCCTCTTCCCGACTAAACCACCTGGCGCGCGACGTTCGCGCGGAGCGCGGCCGCTCGTGCGAGGGACGAGCACCGCAGGCCGGAGGTCGAGACGCGCAGGAGGCTGCTCACGCGAGCGGAGTCGTTCGAAAATCGAAGAGTTTCGTGATGCCGTCGGATTCCGACGGAATCCGACCGCTGACGGGGAACCGTCGGTTTCCCGTACTGACGAAAGACGCCCTGGCGTCTTTCGAACCACGAGGGTGAGTTCCGAGGAGCGTGCTCCGAGGGAAGGGAGGGTGAGGTGCTGTGCGGCGGGTGGGACTGAAAGGGGCCGCGGCGTTCACGGGTGCTTGCGCCCGTGAATTCAGGAGAGCGTGCTCTCCCGTAAGTCGGCGCAGGCGCGGACCGACAACCACCGCAGGCGAGCGCAGCGAGCCGAGTGACGAGGAGCGTGGTTCGAAAGGCGCGAGCGCCTTTCGTCATCACGAAACTCTTCGATTTTCGAACGACAGCGGCCGCACCGAGTCGAGCGCCGCGGGGGCTTTCGAGGTGGCCGAACCGACCGCGATCAAACACGTAAGCCGAGAACCGCGGGGGCTTTCGAGACGATTGACACAGAGACCGAACGGACACGAAACCCGACTACCGTGAGGACGACAGCGACAGCCTACACCGGCGCCTGAATCCAATCACGGCGAAAACGCTGAAGCGTGATGAACACGTACTCGCATCCATGTCGGAAGCGGAACTCAGCGTCGACGTGGAAGTCGAGGTCGAAGTGGACGAGGACGAACTCGAGATCGAGGTCGGCGACGTCACGGAGGCGGAGGCCGAACTCGAGGTCGACGGCGTCGGGATCGAGGTCGAAGTCGAGGTGGAGCGACACGGTGGGGAGGGACACGAAGCGGACGAATCCGAAGCGGACGAATGGGGCCCTGAAGACGACGCAGACGGCTGGGAGGAGGACGAGGACGCCGGCAGCGAGGCGGAGAACCTCGACCAGCCGACCGGCGAGACCGACGCGGTTCCCGAGGGCGAGGAGCCGGAGTACGAGGACTTCGAGTAACACCTGTCGGGTCCGTCGGCGCCGTCGGCGTCGAACGCGCTTTTTAACCGACCCCGACCACTACCCCCCGGTATGGCACAACCGCGCGTCCCCGGCGGCGGGGGCGAGGCGTTCGACCTCCCGTGCGGGGAGACCGTCCGCGTCCGCGAGTTCGACATGGGGATGCGGGAGTTCGAGTGCGACTGCGGCGCGACCCACGCGGTCGTCACCGACGTCAACCCGCCGGACCGCTTCCTCCCGGAGTTCCTCGTCTCGCTGCTCCGTGAGGCCGTCGAGACGACGAGCGACGAGATGCCCGAGTTCGGCACGCCCCACCTGATGGGCATCGTGCTGGAGGAGTTCCCCGAGTCGGTCGCCGCCGAGGACGTGAGCGAGGACCAGGACGTCGGCTACACGATGCTGTGGGTGACCGACTTCGACTCCCGACGACTCCACGAGGTCATCGTCGAACTCGTCGTGGAGCTGATGGAGCACGCCGTCTCACACAGCGACGACGAGGGCGCGATGACGGAGTTCGAGGAGCAGATGCTCGAGTTCGACGTGGGCGAGTTCGTCGAGCAGTACCGGGCCGAGCGCGACCTGGACGCCGACGACGTGTACGTCTGATTTTCCGGTCTCCCCGGTTCCACGGTTCGGCGTCTGTTCGGGTCGGTTTCAGGCGTCCCGGAGGTCGTCGAGCGCCCGCGAGCGGATGGCGGCCGCGGCGACCTGGTCCGCGCGAGCGATCAGAGTTGCTTCCAGCGTCGCCGGGTCGACGGCCGTCCGGTGGGTGTGTGAGAGCACGACGTGGGCGAGTTCGACCGGGAGGCCGGCCGCCTCGCAGACGTGGACGCCGACGTAGGGATGCCCGAGCAGGTCGTAGCGTTTCGTTCCACCCGGCGAGTCCGGGGCGAACTCGTACAGCTTACTCACGTCGTGGATCAGCGCGCCGGCGACGACGAGGTCCGTCGAGACGACGTCGCCGCGACGTTCGCGCAGCGTTTCGGTCAGCGCCCGCGAGAGTTCGACCACGTCGTTCACGTGCGCGACGAGCGTCTCGTCCGGCAGCCCGAGTCGCTCCTGCTCGTCGGGGAGCCAGGGAACGGAATCGAGGTCGTCCCACTCGGTCTCGGCGAGCGCGGTGGCCCAGGCGTCCCGAACACCATCGCGGAGCGTGCGGTTCGTGACGTCCTCCAGTGCCGGAAACGTCTCCGCGAGGTCGGCGGGTCCCGTGTCGGTCATCGACCGACGCGACGGACGGCTGGGTGAAAAGCGTTCAGCGGTTCGCTGGTCGGCCCGGGCTGCGAGTTCGGTTCGGAAGGTCGGTCCGGAAGTCCGGTTCAAAAGTCAGGACGGAAGTTCGGTTCAGCGACCCCACTCGGCCGCCCGGTGTGGCCGGTCGGAGACTGCCTGGATGTCGGGGTCGTCCCCGCGGCTCGCCAGCGCCGCCAGCGACGCGCGGGCGGCCGCCTCGGTCGAGACGTACGGCACGTCCTCGTCCACCGCGGCGCGGAGCGCGTCCCGCTCGTCGGTGACCAGCAGGTCGATTTTGCCCTCGCGCAGCGCGGCCGGGATGTCCTCGAACTCGGTCGCGTCGTAGTACTCCGTGAAGCCGTCGCGGAGTTTTGCTGCCGCCCCGCTCCCGGCGTCCGGTAGCGCGTCGCCGACGAACGCGAACGTGACCGTCCCCGATTCGGGCAGTCCCTGGCCGGCAGCCTCGAGCGCTTTTCCGTACGCCTTCCCGAAGCTGGTCGCGGTGCCCATCACCTCGCCGGTCGACTTCATCTCGGGACCGAGCCGCGGATCCGACTCCGGCAGGCGGTCGAACGGGAGGACGACCTCCTTCACGCTGAAGTGTTCGGGGATCGCCTCCGACGCGTCCAGGTCCGCGAGCGACCGTCCCGTCATCACCTGGGCCGCGAGCTTCGCGATGGGGACGCCCGTCGCCTTCGAGACGAACGGCACCGTGCGCGAGGAGCGCGGGTTCGCCTCCAGCACGTACACGTCCGCGTCCGGACCGTCGCCCTCCCGGACCGCGAGCTGGACGTTCAACAGCCCGACGGTGTCCAGCGCGCGGGCGATGTCGGCCGTCACCTCGCGCACGCGGGCCATCGTCTCGTCGCTCAGCGAGCGCGGCGGGATGACGCAGGCCGAGTCGCCCGAGTGGACCCCCGCCGACTCGACGTGCTCCATCACGCCGCCGATCAGCACGTCCTCGCCGTCCGAGACGGCGTCCACGTCGAATTCGACCGCGCCCGTGAGGAACTCGTCGACGAGGATCGGCTTGTCCGGCGAGACGCGGACCGCCTCCGTGATGTACTCCCGCAGTTCGTCGTCGTCGTGGACGACCCGCATCGCGCGCCCGCCGAGCACGTAGCTCGGGCGCACGAGCACCGGGTAGCCGATGTCGCGGGCGAGTTCGAGCGCCTCGGCCTCGCTCGTCGCCGAGTCGCCCTCCGGCTGAGCGACGCCGACGTCGTCCATCAGGCGGTTGAACCGGTCGCGGTCCTCCGCGAGGTCCATCGCCTCGACGGTCGTGCCCATGATCTCGCAGTCGAGCCCCCTGCGCTCGAACTCGTCCTTCAGCGGTTCGCCGACGTCGACCGACGTCTGGCCGCCGAACTGGACCATCACGCCGTCCGCACCGGTCGCCTCGACGGCGTCGGCGACCTCCTCGGCGGTGATGGGCTCGAAGAACAGCCCGTCGGAGGTGTCGTAGTCGGTCGAGACCGTCTCGGGGTTGTTGTTGACGACGTGGGCCTCGATGCCGACCTCCCGGAGCGCGCGCACCGCGTGGACCGCACAGTAGTCGAACTCGACGCCCTGCCCGATGCGGATCGGGCCACCGCCGACCACCACCACGGACTCGACGTCGCGGTCGACCTGCAGTTCGCCCGCGGCCGCGTCCCCCTCGTAGGGGCCGCTGAACCACTCCGGCTTGCGCGAGGAGTAGTAGTACGGCGTCGACGCCTCGAACTCCCCCGCGCAGGTGTCGACCTGCTTGTACGTCCGGCCGGGCACCGCGGCCTCCACCTCGCCGACGCCCGCGCGGGCCGCGGAGACCGGGAGGTCCTCGCCGTCGGTGGATCCGGTCGCGTCCCCCGCAACCGCCTCGGTCGCCTCCGCGGTCCGCCAGGCACCCCGGGTCTCGGGCAGCCAGGTGAGGCTGCTGTCCTCGAACTCGTTGCCCGCGAGGGCGGCGATTTCGGCGTTCGTGAACCCGGCCGTGGCGGCGGGCGTGAACTCGCCGTCGACGACCTCCTTGCTCGCCTCGACGATGCGGGCGAAGCGCTCGACGTACCACTCGTAGATGCCGGTCGCCTCGACCACCTCCTCGACGGAGAACCCGCGCTCGAACGCCTCGAACATCGCGTACGGGCGGTCGGGGCTCGGGCGTTCGAGGTACTCCTCGGTCAGCTCCTCGTCCTCGAGCGCGCCGAACTCGACGGCCGGGTCGTACTCGGAGGAACGGAGCGACTTGAGGAGGCTCTCCTCGAACGTGCGGCCGATCGCCATCGCCTCGCCGGTGGACTTCATCGCCGTGCCGAGCGTGAAGTCCGTGTCCTCGAACTTGTCCTGGGGCCAGCGCGGCACCTTCGTCACGACGTAGTCGATCGCCGGCTCGAACGCCGCGGTCGTCTCGCCGGTGATCTCGTTGTCGATCTCGTGGAGGCGCTTGCCGAGCGCGACCTTCGCGGTGACGCGTGCGATGGGGTAGCCGGTCGCCTTCGAGGCCAGCGCCGAGGAGCGGGAGACGCGCGGGTTCACCTCGACCACACGGTACTCGCCGCCCGGCGTGCCGTCGTCGCGCCAGGCGAACTGGATGTTACAGCCGCCCTGGATGCCGAGTTCGCGGATGACCCCGAGCGCCGCGTCGCGCATCTCCTGGTGGCCGTCGTCGGGGATGACCTGGCTGGGGGTCACGACCGTCGACTCGCCCGTGTGGATGCCCATCGGGTCGAGGTTCTCCATGTTGCAGATGATGATACACGAGTCGTCGGCGTCGCGCATCACCTCGTACTCGAGTTCGACCCAGCCCGAGATGGATTCGGTGACGAGCACCTCGCTGTTGCGCGAGAGACGCAGGCCGGTCCGGACCCGCTCGATCAGCTCGTCCATCTCGCCGACGACGCCGGAGCCGGAGCCGCCGAGCGTGTAGGTCGTCCGGGCGATGACCGGCAGGCCGCCGACGCCGTCGGCGGCCGCTTCGACGCGCTCGCGGATCGAGTCCTCGGTCAACTCCGTCACCGACTCGCCCTCGTCGAGCGAGATGGTCGTCGAGCGTGGGACGGGCTGGCCGATGTCCTCCATCCGCTGGCGGAACAGATCCCGGTCCTCCGTCGCGTAGATGGTATCGAGCGGCGTGCCCATGATCTCCACGTCGTGTTCCTCCAGCACGCCTTCCTCCGCGAGTTCGGCGGTGACGTTCAGCCCCGTCTGTCCGCCCAGCCCGGCGATGACGCCGTCCGGCTGCTCCGTCCGGATGATCTCCGCGATGGCGTCGGTCGTGATCGGTTCGATGTACACCCGGTCCGCCATCTCGGGGTCGGTCATGATCGTCGCGGGGTTGGAGTTCACGAGCACGACTCGGGCCCCTTCCTCACGAAGCGCGCGGCAGGCCTGCGCCCCGGAGTAGTCGAACTCCGCGGCCTGCCCGATCTGAATCGGTCCGCTGCCGATGAGGAGGATGGTGCGGCCGTCTCCACTCATTGTCGGGACGAGTTCGCGTATCGTAATAAGCTCGGCGAAGCGCCTCGATATTCGTAGCGAGTTTGCGAAATTCGCAAGCCAACGGTTCACACACCGTCGATGGACCTTTGGTCCGCACCGCCGCTTTTGCCGGATACATGGAGCACACGCGCCCTCCCGCCCTCTCGTCGGGCGACACGGTGGCGATCCTCGCGCCGTCCCGGCCGATTCCGGACGAACTGATCGACGTCGCGGAGCGTCGCCTCGCGGGCCGGTTCGACCTCGACGTGGTCAGCTACCCGACCGCCGACCGCGACCCGGCGGACGGCCCGGCACCGCCGGCGGAGCGCGCCGAGGAGCTGATGGGCGCGTTCGAGGACCCCGACGTGGGCGCGGTGCTCGCGGCGACCGGCGGCGACGACCAGCTTCGCGTCCTCAAGCATCTCGACCCTGAGCGGCTCCGATCGAATCCGACCCGATTCCTCGGCTACTCGGACAACGACAACCTGCGGCTGCTGCTCTGGACGCTGGGGCAGGTGTCCTGGGGCGCGACCGCGCTGCCGGACCTCGTCGTGGACCCCGAGTTGCACCCCTACACCGCGCGGTACCTCGACCGCGCGCTGTTCGACGACGCGCTCGGCCCGGTCGAGCCGGCGGCCGAGTGGACCGACGACTGGTACGACTTCGAGTCGGGTGAGTCCAGGGACTGGCACGACGCCCCGGACTGGACCTGGCGCGACCGCGGCACGGTTTCCGGGCCGACCTGGGGCGGCTGTCTCGCCATCGTCGGATGGCACCTCCAAACGGAGCGCTACCTGCCGGAGCCCGAGCACCTGGACGGCGCCGTGTTGGCCCTGGAGACGTCCGAAACGCTGCCCGACCCCGACGAGGTCGGCTACCTGCTCCGCTCGCTCGGCGAGCGCGGCTGGTTGGAGCGGTTCGCGGGCGTACTCGTGGCCCGCCCGCAGGCGAACAACCCCACGCTGGACTACTCGCGCGAGTTCGACGAGTATCGTGCGAACGTCCGGGCAGCGGTGAACCGGGAACTGGATCGGTACTGCGAGGACGCGACCGCCGCCTTCGACGTCGACTTCGGGCACACCTCGCCGATCTTCCCGCTCCCGCTCGGTGCGACCGCGACGCTCGATCCGGAGGCCGCGACGGTTCGCTTCGACTGAACCGGACCGACCTCACTCCAGTTTCTTCAGCGCCTCGAAGAAGTCCGAGGACGGCCCGGCGACCCGGACCGGCGGGCCGGCGCGCTCGACGACGACCTCCGTCGGGACCTCCACCGTGTGAGGCCGTCGGCCGTCGCTGATGACGACCGCTCCGTCCGCGTCGGTGAGCGTGACGCTCACGGTGACGTCCGGCGCGACGACCAGCGGCGGCATTCCGCCGGTCGCACACATCTCGTTGACGACGAGGCCGTCGACGCTCGGATGGACGAGCGGGCCGCGCTCGGAGAGGTTATACGCCGTCGACCCCGTCGGGGTTGCCACGAGGACGCCGTCGGCGTGCCCGCCCGAGTAGAGCGAGCCGTCGACGCGCACCTCGATGCCGACGCCGCCGCCGTGGCCCCGCCGTGATCCCTGCACGGCGATCTCGTTGGCCGCGTGTGCGCTCTCCCAGTCACGGCAGGTCGCCGCGAGTCGGGGGGCCTCCCGGATCGTCATCTCGCCGTCCCGGAACGCTTCGACCTCGGCGAGGATCGCGTCGACCGCCTCGGCCGGCGGGACCGCGTTGAGGAAGCCGACCTCCCCGAGGTTCACCCCGAGCACCGGCGTCCCGCCGGCCGCGCGCGCCGCGAAGAGGAAGGTGCCGTCGCCGCCGATGGAGACGACCAGGTCCGTCGCGTCCATCTCGTCCATCGAAATCCCGGACGCGTCGAGCGCGTCGGCGGTCACCTCGTCGAGGCGGACGCGAACGTCGACCGCCGCCAGGCGGTCGGCCACGTCCGACGCGAGGTACGTTGCCCGGGTGTTCCCCTTCTGGGCGACGATGCCGACGTCCATGCCCCGAGGTTGGCTGCCCCCGACAAAAACCCCGCCGACCCCGAACCGCTGGGGAACATTCATGGCGTCCGGCACGCTCTTGCACCGTGATGAAGGCGCGCGACGCCGGTCGGTCGTCCGCGACACGCCTGCCGGGGTGGCCCGCGTGAGCGACGAGGACGGGGACGACTGGTTCGAGCGGGCGCTCCGCGAGGACGACGAGGAGGACGTGGACGGCGATTCGGCCGACGACGAGGACGGCTCCGCCGCCGGTCCGGATGCGGCCGAGCGTGGCCGAACCGACGACGGGTTCGGTGACGACTCCGACGGGTTCGACGCGGGTGCGGCTGACGGCGAGTTCGGTAGCCCCGACGGACCCGGAGCCGACGCGGGGTTCGGTGCGGCGGACGCCGAGGGAACCGAGTCCGACGGGGCGGACCCGTTCGGACAGGACTTCGCCGACGCGATGGGCGGTGCCCCCTCCCCGGGCGGCGAGCGAGACGGGTTCGGCGGGGGCGGCGGCTTCGGAACCGGGGGCAGCGACGACTTCGGCATGGGCACCGGAGACGGCGGCGTCGGCACGGCCGGGGAGGGTGGCGGGTTCGGCGGCGGCGGGGTCGAGTTCGACGAGGAGGCGTTCGACTCCGACATCGAGCGGATCGACGTCGGCATCGGCGGCCTCGACGAGATGATCCTCGGGGGCGTCCCCCGGCGGTCGCTGATGACGGTCATCGGGAGCGCCGGCACCGGGAAGACGACGTTCGGGCTCCAGTTCCTCAACGAGGCGCTGACGAGCGACGGCAAGGCCGTCTACATCACCCTCGAGGAGTGCCGGGATGCGATCCTCTCGACGGCCGAGGAGAAGGGCTGGTCGTACCGCGAGTACGTCGAGGAGGACAGGCTCGCGGTCGTGTCGATGGATCCGATCGAGATGGCGAACTCGCTCGACTCCATCCGGGACGACATCTCGCGGCTCGTCGAGGAGTTCGACGCCGACAGGCTCGTCCTGGACTCGGTCTCCCTGCTGGAGATGATGTACGACCACCCGTCGAAGCGGCGCTCTGAGGTGTTCGACTTCGCGCGGTCGCTAAAGGACGCCGGCGTGACGACGATGCTGACCTCCGAGGCGAGCGAGGAGAACGCCTACGCCTCCCGGCACGGCATCGTGGAGTATCTCACGGACGCGGTGTTCATCCTCCAGTACGTCCGCCCCTCGGACTTCCGTGAGACGCGGCTGGCGGTTGAGATCCAGAAGATCCGCGACGCGAACCACTCCCGCGAGACGAAGCCCTACGAGATCACCGGCGAAGGAATCTCGGTCTACCGGCAGGCGAACATCTTCTAGGGAACCTCTTTTGACCGGGGTCCTCCTCGCTCGCTCACTTCGTTCGCTCGCTCGTCGAACCCCGGCGAAGCCGTGTCAGTCGGTCCGGTAGGTCATGAACCCCAGCACGCCGATGGAGCCCAGCAGCGCGACGAGCGCGAACTCCGCGCGGTCGAGCGGACCGCCCAGCCCGGGCGTCTGTTCCTCGACCGAGAGCGTCTTCGCCGCGGAGGCGTCGTAGCGGTGCCCAATGGAGTCGCCGAACACGAGCACCTGCATCCCGTGCATCCCCGGCGTCGTCGCGTCGAGTTGCTGTGAGAGGCTCACCTCCTCGCCCGGTTCGAGTCGCTGCTCCCGCAGGTTGTACGACTGGGTGACGTTGTTCGGGTCGACGGTGTTCAACACGACCGTCGCGTTCGCCGTCGCGTTCCCCTCGTTTCGCACCGTCACGTCGAGCGTCGCCGACTGTCCGGCGGTCATGCTCTCCGTCGAGAGGCTGACCTCGGTGAGACAGAACTTCTTCTCCCCGTCCGCCTCGCACGGGGTGTCCTCGGCCCCCGCGACCGACCCCGCCGCGAGCGCGGCCACGAGCACCACGACCAGCACCGCCAGCGTTCCGCTCCTCGCTCCCATACTCTGGTCGGGCGGGTGGCCCACCCTAAACGCTTCGCCCCGTCTATCGGCGTTGAAAACGGTCGTGGCGCGGGCCGTGACGGATCGGGTTCGGGGCGGTCACCGGAAGGCGGTACGGCGTGGGACTCGGTACGCTACCGGACGACCAGCACCGGGACCGGCGAGGTGCGGACGACCTGCTCCGCGACGCTGCCGAGGACCATCCGCGAGATGCCCCGTCGGCCGTGGCTCCCAACCACGACGACGTCCACGTCGGCCTCCTCGGCGTAGTCGACGATCGCCCCGGCGGGTCCGCCGACCTCGGTCACGGTCTCGACGTCCCGGTCCACGAGCGCCGCGCCGTCGGCCAGGGTCCCCTCCGCCCTGGTTTTCATCGTCTCGTACCACTCCTCGGACCCGCTGGGGACGCCCCGACCGGCGCTGAACGAGCCCTCCGAGGGGTCGATGACGGTGAGGAGGACCAGCTCCGCGTCGGGCCACTCCTCGGCCGCGTACTCTAGGGCGGCGGCCGACTGTTCGGTGCCGTCGAAGGCGACGAGGATCCGCTTTTTCATGCGGAATGGTAGCATATGCGACCGCAAAATGCTGACGGCGAACCGGTCCCCCGCAGTCACCCGAAGTTCGGTCGGGGGACCCGGTCGTCACTCGCCGTGTCTGGTCACACACACCGGCAGGCCGGTTACCTCCACCGGCTCCGAGTTGTCGGGCGAGTAGACGACCATCTGGCCCTTCTCCATGTACGGCACCTTCCCGGTCAGCTCCGGCGGGATGTTCACGCTCCGGATCGCGTCCTCGTCGCCGAGGTTGAGGACGAGCCGCGTGTTCACCTGCTTGAACACCGGATCCGCGACGTCCTGGGGGTCCTGCGTGACGAGGAACAGGCCGAGCCGTTCCTTCCGGCCCTGCTTTGCGGCCTCGGTGAACTTCTGGACGACCTTCTGGGCCTGCACGTTCTCGGCGTCCGCGAGGAAGTTGTGCGCCTCGTCCATCCCGAGCACGAGCGGCGTCTCGTCGACGCGCGCGCTGTTCGGGTCGTTCGAGAGCTTGTCGTCCACGAGCATCGCGGAGACGGCGAGCACGAACATCTCCTTCGCGCGGGCCGAGGAGAGGTGGTACGTCGGGATGACCGTCAGCCCGCCCGAGCGGACGAGCGTCGTGTCCAGTTCCGTGATCGGTTTCGCGTCCTGATCGAACACGCCGGAGGGGATGCCCCGAACCCGACGCTTCACGGCGTCGTAGGTCGCCTCGTGGACCCGGCCGGACTCGTGGAGTTCCTCCTTCAGCGCCGGGTCGTCGAGGAACGAGAGGAACTGCTCGTAGGTGCCGTCGTCGTAGTTGCGGAAGAACCGGTTCAGCAGCGTCAGGAGCGCCGGGTACTGGTTGTCGTTCAGCGACGCGCCGGCGACGAGCCACGGCATGTCGTACTCGTCGACGATGCTGAACGGGACGGTGAACTCGACCTGTTCCGCGCGGTGGCCCACGCCGGGATAGCTCGTGCCGGCCTCCTTCGGGACGAGCGCGACGGTGTCATCGTGGCCACCGTGTTCGATGCCTTCCCGATCCAGCCGCCTCGCCCAGTCGCCGTCGAACGCGGGGTTGTCGTCGTGCATCTGGGCGTACTCGTCCTGCGGGTCGAACATGACGACGGCCGCTTTCGCGTCCCTGCCGTCGTCCATCTCGTAGCTGCGCCCGAGGTACTGCCGGAGGACGTTCTTCGCGCCGTGGGTCTTGCCCGACCCGGTGCCCCCGGCGACGAGCGTGTGGCGGAACACCAGCGGGTCGCCGTCGGCGTAGTCGTCCTTCAGCCGGTAGTCCACCGTCGGCGGTTCGGCCGCGGTCCGAACCTTCTCGCCGCCAACGGAGAGGTGGCCGAGGAACACGCCCTCCTCCGGGATGGCGAGGCCGGTCTTGATCTGCTCGGCGTCGGTCGCCTGCCTGATCGGCGCGCCCGGTTTCGGAACGCGGTCGACCATCCGCCGCTTGAGGTCGTCGTCGGGGCCCTCGCCGTCGCCGGCGGTGCCGCCGTCATCGGAGAACAGGACGGCGGTCGGGTCGAGGTCCGCGACGAACTTGTAGTCGGCCTCGCTGAACGCGTCGCCGTTGCCCTGGAGGCGACGGCGCGCGGTGAGTTCGGTCGCGTCGTCCGTGTGGAACTCCTGGGCGTACTCCAGCGCGGTGATTCGCGAGAACATCGTCTCGCCGTCCGGATACGGCACGAGCAGGTACGTGCCGAGCCTGATCCCCTCGCGGTTCCCGGTGGTGACGAACGCCTTCAGGCTCGTCTCCTCGCCGTCCTCGGAGACGCACAGCCCCTGTGCGACCGAGAGGGTCCCGATGCCGGTCGCCGCGGGACCGGCGGCGGCGTCCATCGCGTACTGGGCGAACCCGTCGGCCGCCTCATCGTCGTCGCCGACGGAGCCTGATCCCTCGTCGACGGAGCCAGCGCCCCCCTCGACTGAGCCGGATCCCCCGTCGTCGGACCCCGAATCGGTGGACCCCTCGGAGGGCTCGTCCGTCCCACCGCTCCCGTGCGCGTCGCCGGACCCGTCGTGGTCGGAGCCGCCGTCGACGGACGAGGAAACGTCCTGGAAGTCCCCGAGCTCTGAGTCGCCGGAGTCGGCCATGTCCCGGGCCACGGCGGGGCCCACCAAAAAGACCGCTCACCTGCTCGGGGGCCGCGCCGGGAGGAGGCGACTTTTCCGGCTCCGAACCCTACCGTCGGTATGTTGCTCATCCGCGGTGAAGCCTGGGGCACCGAGCTGACCGGCTCGGTGTACGAGCGGGGGGAGGACGCGCCCCGATTCAGGGGCGCGCCCGAGGAGGACGCGGCGTACGTCTGGGTCTGTGACGAGTTCTACGAGGTGGAGAGCGGCGGGTCGAGCCTCGAACTCGGCGGTCGAACCATCCAGGTCGCCTTCGAGTCGCCGATGCCCCGGGGGTTCGACACGCGCGACCAGGCGGTGGAGGCGGCAAAAGAGCACATCAGGACGCAGTTCGCGCGAGTCGGCGTCGCGGCCGACGAAGTCGACGTCGCGGTGGAGAAGGCGGACCCCGAGTGAGCAGGGCCCCGACTGCCGGCTCCCCCACCGAACGAACCGGGGCGGTCGCCTACTCCTCGCCCCACCGGACGTCGTCGTACGTGTGGAGGAACTCGCTGCCGAACCGCTCCTCGAACTTCCGGCGGAGCGACTCCTTCTCGCCGACGCCGATGGCCGCGAGTTCGTCGGCCTTGTCCACCGCCCGCGGCGGGCCGCGTTCGGCTGCCACCTCCGAGACGACCTGGGTCGTCAGCGCCGACCGGACCGCCTCGTCCTCGGTGAACGCCGCGGGCGACTCGACCTTGAACAGCAGGTCCCCCCGGGGGTCGTAGACGAACATGAACGTCACCTCGTACAGCGCCGGGTCTAAGTTCCGCTCCACGCCGAGCGCGTCGCCGGAGGCCGAGAGGGGTTCGTCCGACCCGCCCCGGGAGTGCAGCCAGGACGTGAACGTGAGTTCGTCCGTGACCCGCTCCCCGTCGGCCCGCCGTTCGAGCAGCCGGGTGAACATCGCCGCGTCGTCCGGCCACGGCGCCTCCACCCCCTTCGCGTCCAGCGTCCGGGTGAGATACCGCGACGTCGAGTTCTTCACGAACCCGAGCAGCGGGACCTCGCGCTCGACGTGCCGCTCGACGAGGCGGACGTAGTTCTCGACGGCCTCCGTCACCGCGTCGCCGTACGCCAGGTCCCGGAGTTCGCGGTCCCTCGTCGCCCAGTTGAGCAGCTGCTTCGGGTAGAGCGGCCCGTCGAGCACGAGCAGGTCGTCGACGACGTGGCTGTGCTGGAGCGCGTGATGGGACTCCGCGAGCGAGAGCGCGAGTTCGTGGACCGTCTCGTCGGCGAACCGGCGGGTGCGAGGGACCGTCAGGACCCGTCGCTCGCTGTTGCTGCCGTCGTACCGGCTCCAGCCGTCCGGGAGGTGGACGGTGGCGTCGGTGGCGTGGACGGTGACGACGATCGAGCGCGACTGGTGGACGTCGAGGTCCGTCGGCTCGGTCCCCATCGCGGCGTGTGCGACGTCGAGCACCAGCCCGTTCTTGAACGCCGTCGGGTTCAGCGTCCCGGAGTCGACGCCGTGGGTGGTTGGGAACGGTCGTTCGGCGAGCGCGGCGTCCTCGACGCTCGCCCGCCGGAGTTCGTGTTCGCCCACCGGTTCGATGACCGGTCTGCCGTCGTCCCGGAGCGGGTCGAGCCAGTCGGTCCAGACGGTGCCCGCGAGGTCGTCGTGATCCCCGTCGTCGACCCCGTCCGCGATGGCCGAGGCCAGATACGCGATGGTGTCGACGTGGATGGGGTCGAGCGTCACTATCGGGTCACTACCCGGCCGGTGCAAAAACTGTGCGGTCCCTACCGGCGGGATGGTCCGGCAGGTCTCCCTACCCGTCGTCCGGACCTCGATCGCCGGCGTCGCCGGCGACGGCACGGACGACCGCTCCGAACGCCGGGAGCACCCGCTTTACCTCCGCGCCGTCCTCGAGGAAGACGACGGTCCGGGGCGGCCTGACCGCCTTCGGTCGCACCCTGAGTCCGGCCTCGGTCGCCTCCTCGGCTGCGACGTCGGGCGCGACGCGGAACTCGACGCGGGCGCGGTCCGGATGGACGAACGCGTCCGCGAGCGGTTCGTCGTCCGTTCCCGGACGCACCCGGTACGCCAGCGCGCCGTCCGGGGCGGGCGCCACGTCGGGGTCGGCGTCCGCGACGGTCACGTCCGCGAGGTGCCCGCCCCCGCCGGTCAGTTCGGAGGCGAGCAGCTGCGCGATGCGGACGCCGTCGGTCGTGCGCTCCTCGACCATCGTTCACTCGCCCCGGTCAGGCTGCTGGGGGAGGCTCATCGGTCCTCCCCTCCCGCGAGCAGGTCGGCGCGCGCGGCGGCAGCCGGGCCGTCGACGTCGACGCCGCGTTCGCGGGCGACGAGCACGGCAGCGGCTTCGAGCGTCACACCCAGGTCCCGCTGGCGCTCGTTCGCCGCGGCGACGGCCTCGCGCTTCTCGACGCCGCCGGCGACGAGTGCGTCCACCACCTGTTCGAAGGTGGACTGTTCGCGCAGCACCGACTCGTCGGGGACGAAGTCCGCCGGGACCGACACCTCGGCGGGGTCGAACCGCGCGACGAGGTCGCCGTCGTCCTGCGCGATGAGTCCGCGTCCGGTCGCGACGTCGACGAGCCGCTTCGCCTGGTCGGGCGAGAACCAGTCGCGGTCGAGCGAGAGGGCGACGACGAACTCGCCCTCGCCCATCCTGTCGGCGCCCGCCCCGCGGAACGGGACGGCGACCGCCGCCTCGAGAGTCATGCGTGGAGGGTCCGCGTCGGGCACCAAAAGCGCGGCTATCCCGCGCGCCTCGACCACGCCGGACGGACCCCCGGTGGGCGCCACCCCAATCTGGCAACCAATGTGTGACAACGGCTACCGAGACGGATGGCGAACTCCCGGACGAGGCTCTCCCGCCCACCGACGGAACCGGACGGTCGAGGGCCTCGAGGAGAACGATGGCCACTACACACTCACGGGAGAACGAACGACTGGCACGGCGCATCCCCGAGGAACTGGCGACCGAGCGGGACCTCGACCTCGTCGAGGAACTGTACGCCGAGGACGCGGTCGAACACGACCCGGTGGGCGACCACCGCGGCCGCGACGCGATCCGTCGGAGTTTCGAGCAGTTCCTGGAGGGGTTCCCCGACGTTACGGCGACCGTCGAGGACGTCGTCACGGAGGGCGACAGGGTCGCCATGCGCGTCACGATACGCGGCACCCACGAGGGCCTCTTCATGGGGGTGGAGCCGACGAATCGGAGCTTCGAGATCCAGAACACGGTGTTCACGCGGATCGAGGACGGGAAGATCGTCGAGCGATGGGTCCAGCCCGACATGTTCGGGATGCTGAACCAGCTGGGTATCGTCGACTCCCCGATGCCGTAGGATCGACCCATGTGGGGCTGTCGGTGTGAGTCGGCTTGCGGCCGTGGCTCGCCGGTCGGGAGCGACTGCCGGGGAACGACGACCCCGGACCCCACGATACACCGGTAATCGTGCGCCCGAGCCACGGACGTGTTGGCTCACACGAGCACGTCGACAACGAACGGGCAGTAATTCAGCAATACTAGATTAATATCTCACACGTCGTCCGTACGGCTGCAACCATGACAATCAACTGGCGTGCGGTAGGCATCGGATTCGTCGTCACACTCCTCGCGGGCGTGGTGGCCGGCTTCACCGTCCCGGTGGCCGACCTCTCGCTCTCCGGGGCGAGCTGGGTGGTCGCCGGCATCCTCGGTGGTGCGGCGGCGGGCTACGTCGCCGACGCCGGGCGGAGAACCGGCGCGGCCCACGGGGCGCTCGCCACGACAATCGGCGCGCTCGCGGTGCTCGTCGTGCTGGGTGCCGCCGGGTCGTTCCTCGCGGCCGCCATCGGCCTCGAACTGCTGCTCGTCTCCCTCCTGCTGCTCGGTCTCTACGCGATTCCGGGGGCCATCGGCGGCTGGGTCGGCGCGATGGCGAAGCGGTCGGCTGAGGAGCCGAGCGAGATGGACGCCGGGCGGCCCGCGGGCCGCTGACCGGTTCATTTTTGTGAGCGATCAGGGTGAGGAGAGCCATCCATCTCTCCCCGTCCGTCCTCCGGAACCGCCCCGCGACCGTTCGCGGCGAACAGTCCGACTTTTCCCGGCGGGTCCCGACTCCCGA
Source organism: Halobaculum sp. XH14 (assembly GCF_032116555.1). Classification (NCBI taxonomy): domain Archaea; kingdom Methanobacteriati; phylum Methanobacteriota; class Halobacteria; order Halobacteriales; family Haloferacaceae; genus Halorarum; species Halorarum halobium. Next base: position 1,960,952 of record NZ_CP134949.1, on the reverse strand, counting down.
GCCGTGAGCCGGACGGACCGGTGCGACGCGGTTTCCACCTGATCCCAATGTTCACTCGGACTGCGCTCGGTCGGGCGTTCGCCCGTGCGACTGGCGACTCGATTCGGACGACCACCGTCGTCGAGGCCGGAAAGAACCACGCGTATCGGATCACGACGCGGGACGGCGAGCGACGGTTCCTCAAGGTCGGGACGCGCTTTCCGGACCGCTTCGACGCCGAACCGGCTACGATGCGGGTCGTCGGCCGCGAGACCGACGTCCCCGTTCCGGCGGTCCACGCGACCGGCCAGGCGCCGCTCGGCTACCCGTTCGCCGTGTCCGAGTTCGTCGCTGGCTCGGGCCACGGCCGGATACGAGACCTCCCGCGTCGGACCGCCGAGCGGCTCTGCCGGGAGGCGGGGTCCAACCTCGCGGACCTCCATCGGCTCGACCTGCCCGCGTTCGGTCGCGTCGCTGTTCGGGACGGCGAACTGACGGTGGCCGAAGAGCGGAAGTACGAACGGATGCTTCGCGGATCGCTCGATCGCCAGGTCGGTGACCTCCGGGACTCCCCGTTCGCGGACCGGTGTGATCGGCTTCGGGGCCTCGGATCCGACCTGCTCGACGGCGCCGACCTCGACGCCGTCGACCCGGTGTTCGTCCACGGCGACTACCGACTCGACAACCTCCGTCTCGACCCCGAGGGGTCGCGAGTGACCGCGGCCGTCCTCGACTGGGAACTACCGACCGCGGGCGACCCGCTCTGGGACGCGGTGACGACGCTCGCGTTGCTCACGCAGGGGTACGGAGTCGACGCGGACGCCGGGCGGTCCTACCGGACGGCGTTCTGGGAGGGGTACGGCGACCCCCCGGACGCGGACTCCGAGCGGTGGCACTGCTGTGAACTGCTCGCCAGGATGCGACTCGCCCGCCATCTGACGACCGAGACGGAGGGGCTCCCCGAGGCTGCGGTCTCGGCACGCGTCGCCGAACACCGGCGGGCCTTCGAGGACCTGTGTACCGGTTCGTCGCGGTTGGAGCGGTCGCCGCTTCCGACGCGCGTCGGTTCGTAACCGTGGCCGAGGACGGTTCGGACGAATTCGCTAGTGAGCTTCGCCGGTGAGCGCGCCGAGCGTCTCGGAGAATCATAGTCCCGGGCGGATTCGAACCGCCGTCAATGGCTCCAAAGGCCATTATGATTGGCCGCTACACCACGGGACTGCTTGCCACGGGAAACCGTCTCGGCGCGCGAAACTAAGCGGTTCCGGAACGGCCTCACCCGCGACGGATGTCGAACCCATCACACTCTGGACACTGCTGTCTGTCCATCTCGAACCCCTCGCCACACGATTGGCACTCGAAGGCGGCCGCCGAATCCGCACCCAGTCCGACGAACCGCCGAAGACGTTTCGTTACACTCCCACCCATGTAGAACGGGTAGCCCGAAACGGTCCCACCTCTTAACTCCCGTGGGTCGTTTCGGTCGGCGTCAGTCGGCGATGTTCTCCTGTTCGACTTCGAGATAGCGGCAGGCGTCGGTGCCGGCGTCGAAGCAGTCGGGGCACTCCGACGAGCGGTCGATGATGGTGTCGAGCCGTTCCGCTACCGTGTCGTCGATGACGGCCTCCAGCGAGTGTGCCTCCGCGCGGAACTCCTCGACCTCGAGCACGTTGGCCAGGAAGCGCTCGATGATGCAGTAGTTCTGGATCGCGTCGCGCGCGCGGACGATACCGTCCTCGGTGAGGCTCACGCCCTTGTACTTCTCGTGCTCCGCGAGGCCCCGATCCTCCAGCTTGCCAATCATCTCGTTCGCGCTCGCGGGGCTGATGTCCAGCGCGTCCGCGACGGCGCCGGTCGAAGCCGGGCCGTCTTCCATCTCCTGCACCAGGTAGATCGCCTTGAGGTACTGATCTGCCGTGTTCATGCTCGTCGCTCCATCACGTCGGTCACGTCCTCGACGCCGTCAGCCTCCTCCTCGCGGATCGCCCGCAGCGTCGAGAGCAGGCGGTCGCGCCCGATCGAGTACGTCGCGTCGCTCCCCTCGACCGCGCGGATGAGGTCGTCGTAGAACTTGTAGGCCGTCTCCTCGTTGCACAGCTGGTCGTACAGCACGCCGTCGAAGTCCTCGGGCTTCGTCTGCCCGTACTGGGCCTCGACGAGCGCCTCGATCTCCTCGTAGGACACCGACTCCGCGTCGAGTTCCTCGATGAGTTCCTCCAGGCGGTCGCGGTGCTCGGCCGACTCCTCGGCCGCGTGGTCGAGGAGCTCGACGATCTCGTCGTCGAACGCCGCGTCCATCTCGCGGTAGTGCTGGGTCGCCCGCGCCTCGACGACCTCCTCCAGCACCACCCCGATCTGGAGCAGCCGGGCGAGCTGGTGGTCGGAGGTGACCCGCTGCCCGACGCTCATCGGCCCGGGCCGCGCGCCGTTCGGTTTTCCCGTCTCGATGCGTGATCCATTAGGGATTTCTCGGGGGACCTGCGACTTAAGCGGTTCCCTCGCGTGCCGAATCGCCAACCCTCAAGCCCGGGGACCGCCAACCGTCGCTGATGACCGACAGGGCCGACCGGGTCGCGCTCACGGCCGTGGTGTTCGCAGTCATGCTGGCCCAGACGCTCGTCTACCCCGGCGTCGACCTCCTGGCGGCCGAGCTCGGTGGCTCGGGCGTCTCTGCGCCGACGCTGTTCCTCTCGGTCGAGTTCGCGGCGTTCGTCCTTTTCGTCGGGGGCTGGGGCGCGCTCAGCGACTCGACCGGCCGGCGACGCCCGCTCATCGTGGTCGGCGCGCTCGGCGGCGCGGCGGGCTACCTCTCGCTCGCCGTCCTGCCGAGCCTCGTCGACCTCTCGTTCGTCGGCGCGCTCGCCGTCCGCGGGGTCCAGGGGGCGCTCACGGTCGGTGCGTTCTCGCTCGCCATGAGTGCGCTCGCGGACCTGGAGGGCGGGAACGGGAGAAACATGGGCGCGGCGGGCATCGCAATCGGTCTCGGGACGGCCATCGGCGCGCCGGTCGGCGGACGGCTGTACGAGTACGACGTGTTCGCGCCGCTGTATCTCGCCACCGGCCTGCTCGCGGTCGCCGGCGTGCTCGCGCTGCTCGTCCCCGATCAGGTGCCCGCAGAGAGCGACGAGGGCGGCCTCTCGGCGCTCGTCCGCGGCGTCCGCGAGCGCCGGGAGCTCGCCGTTCCGTACGCGTTCGCGTTCGTCGACCGGCTCACGGCCGGCTTCTTCGCGCTCGTCGGCACGCTCTACTTCCGGGAGGCGTTCGGACTCGGGCCGGCCGCGACGGGGCTCATGCTCGCGGCCTTCTTCGCCCCGTTCGCGCTCCTCCAGTACCCGTTCGGCGTGCTCTCGGATCGGGTCGGCCGTATCGTCCCGGTGTCGGCCGGCTCGCTCACGTTCGGGGTCGCCGTGGTCGCGGTCGGGCTCGCGCCGTCGGCGGCGTGGGCGGCGGTCGCCATGGTCGTGGTCGGCGTGCTCGGCGCGCTGATGGCCCCGGCGACGCTGGCGCTCGTGGTCGACCTCGCGGGCGACACCGAACGCGGCCTGGCCGTCGCCGGCTTCAACGCCGCGGGCAGCCTCGGGTTCCTGGCAGGGTCGCTCGTCGGCGGCGGCGTCGCGGCGACGTACGGCTACCTCGCGGCGTTCGGCGTCGCGGGCGGGCTGGAGATGCTCGTCGCGCTGGCGACGCTGCCGGCGCTGCTCAGGCTGGGTCGTCGGACGGGGAGGACCGCGGTGTTCGGCTCCGGGGACTGACGCTTCTTCGACCGATCGGTTGCAGTGGCGCGCGGCGGCCGCCCCTCGTGGGCGGCCGAATCGCGCGAGGGATGAGTGAGAGCTGGCGAGCGGAGCGAGCCGACCGAGCGAATCGGCTGTTCACGCGAGCGAAGCGAGGGTGAGTTCCGAGGAGCGTGCTCCGACGTAAGGGAGGCGTGTGGCTGTGCGGTGCGGTCTGGGTGGGACTGATAGGGGCCGCGGGGCTCGGCGAACCCCGAACCCGCAAGCACCGTAGGCGAACGTAGTGAGCCGATGCGCGCATCGCGGTTCGCGGGAGCCGAACCCCGCGGGGGGTTTCGAGGCAGTCGCAGCGACTCCAGCACCGCCCACTGAACCATGCACGGCAGGGGGCTTTCGAGGGCGCTGATTGAACAGCGGCCGTAACGTTGCACCGTCTCAACCAAACCGAAGCTCGTAACCCGGAAAACGAAAATTCGCCCGCGTCAGTCCAGCCGTTGCGCGATGAGCTCCTGGATGTCATCCCGAAGCTCGTCGACCTCGACCTCCTCCAGCACCGGCACGAAGAAGCCCTCCACGAGCATGTTCCGGGCGGTCCGCGGCGGGATCGAACGCGAGGTCATGTAGAACAGGTCCTCGCGGTCGACCTGGCCGACGGTGGCCGAGTGGGACGCCTCGGTGTCGTGGTTGTGGATGATGAGCTTCGGGGAGGCGTCGGCCTCGGACTCGTCCGAGAGCATCAGCGTGTTCTCGCGCTGGTAGCTCGAGGTGTCCCAGGCCTCGCGGCCGACGTCCTGGACGCCCTCGTACACCGAGCGCGCCTCGTCGTCGAGCACGCCGCGTGTCACCAGGTCGGCGGTCGTGTGCTCGCCGTTGTGCCAGACGCGGGCGTTGACGTCGAAGTGCTGGTCGTCGTGGCCGAAGAAGGCGCCGACGATCTTCGTCTCCGAGGAGTCGCCGTCCAGTTCCGTCTCGATGTCCGAGCGGGTGAGGCGGGAGCCGAGGTTGCCCTCGATCCAGCTGATCGTCGCGTAGCGGGCGGCGTCGCCGCGCTTCAGCGAGTAGGTGTAGACGTCCTCGTCGAGGTTCTGGAGCGAGCCGTACTGGACGTACGAGTTCTCGTCGGTCGCGACCTCGACGACGTTGCTGAAGTAGCGGCGGTCGTCGCCGTCGGCGGGAGTGTCCTCGCCGTTCGAGACGCGCTCGAGGATCGTCGCGGAGGCGTTGCTCCCGGCGACGACGAGCGTGTGGCTGAACAGCGAGCCGCTGTTCATCTCGGCGCGGATCTTCACGTCCTCGGCGTCGACGCCGTCGGGGACGTGGATCACCGTGCCGGTGGTGAACAGCGCGGCCGAGAGCGCGGTCAGGTAGTTCGTCTCCGGGTCGACGACCGAGCCGAAGCGCTCGCGGACGAGCTCCTCGTGCTCGTCGAGCGCGTCGGTGAACGGGAGCACCTCCGCGCCCTCGGCGGTGACGCGCTCGGTCTCGTCGCGCTGGTCGAGCGGGTCGACGAACTCCTCGAACGCGAGGTCCTCGAGGTTCGTCCACCGGCGGCCCGGCGTCTGGATGACGTCCGGCAGGTCGAGCTCCTCGAGCGCGCGGAACGCTTCGAGGCGGCGTTCGAGCAGCCACTCGGGCTCGCCTCGTTCCTCCGAGATGGTGTGGATGGTGTCCTCGGAGATGCTCAGTGGCACCTGCGTGCTCATCCGAGCGACCCCTCCATCTCCAGTTCCACGAGCCGGTTCAGTTCGACCGCGTACTCGATGGGCAGTTCCTCCGTGATCGGCTCGATGAAGCCAGAGACGATCATCTGCTTCGCGTCGTCGTCGTCGAGACCGCGCGACTGGAGGTAGAACACGTCCTCGTCGCCGATCTTGCCGACGGTCGCCTCGTGGGCGACGTCGACCTTCGACTCGTTGATCTCCATGTACGGCATCGTGTCGGAGGTCGACTCGTTGTCGAACATCAGCGCGTCACACTCGACCGCGGTCGAGGAGTCCTCCGCGCCGTCCGCGATGTGGACGAGCCCCCGGTAGTTCGTGCGGCCGCCGTCCTTCGAGATGGACTTCGACTCGATGGTCGACTTCGTGTTCGGGGCGTTGTGGTACACCTTCGCCCCGGTGTCGATGTTCTGGCCCTCGCCGGCGAACGCGATGGTGATGTGGTTGTCGCTCGCGCCGCGGCCCTTGAGGATCGTCGAGGGGTACAGCATCGTCGCCTTCGACCCCATCGACCCCGAGATCCACTCCATGCGGCCGCCTTTCTCCGCGAGCGCGCGCTTCGTGTTCAGGTTGTACGTGTTCTTCGACCAGTTTTGCACCGTCGAGTACTGGACGTGTGCGTCCTCGCCGACGAACACCTCGACGCCGCCCGAGTGGAGGTTGAACGCCGAGTACTTCGGGGCCGAGCAGCCCTCGATGTAGTGGACCTCCGAGTTCTCCTCGGCGATGATGAGCGTGTGCTCGAACTGGCCCATCCCCTCGGAGTTCATGCGGAAGTACGCCTGGACGGGCATGTCGACGGTCGTGTCCTCCGGGACGTAGACGAACGACCCGCCGGACCACACCGCGCCGTGCAGCGCCGCGAACTTGTTGTCGCTGGGCGGGACGCAGGTCGTCATGAAGTGCTCGCGGACGAGCTCCTCGTGCTCGCGCACGGCCTCGTCCATGTTGCAGAAGACGACGCCCTTCTCCTCCCAGCGCTCCTGCATGTTCTGGTAGACGACCTCGGACTCGTACTGGGCGCCGACGCCCGAGAGCGCGTTCTTCTCGGCCTCCGGGATGCCCAACTTGTCGAACGTGTCCTTGATCTCGTCGGGGAGCTCCGTCCAGTCGTCGACGCCGCCGCGGGTGTCGACGTCCGGCCGGATGTACGGGACGATCTCGTCCACGTCGATCTCCGAGAGGTCGGGCTGGCCCGGCCAGTCGGTCGGCATGGGCATCGCGTGGTACTGCTCGAGCGCGCGCAGGCGCCGCTCGAGCATCCACTCCGGTTCGTCCTTGTCCTCCGAGATGGCCCTGATCGTCTCCTCGTTCAGGCCCTTCTCGCTCCGGAACGCCGACTTCTCCTCCTTCTTGAAGTCGAAGCGGTCCTCGGTGTCCGTCTGCTTCAGGTGGTCTTGATCCGAACTCATGTTCTTGTCTGTTGATTACCGTCGAACGGTTATTAGGCTGTTCAGTACCCGAATCCGATTACGCGGTGCCGTACGCTTCCTCGCGGACCCAGTCGTACCCCTCGTCCTCGAGCTCGCGCGCGAGGGAGGCGTCGCCGCTCTTTGCGATCTCGCCGTCGAGCATGATGTGGACGTGGTCCGGCTCGACGTACTCCAGGATGCGCTGGTAGTGGGTGATCTGCAGGATGCCCGTGCCCTGCTCGTCGCGCAGCGCGTTGATGCCCTCCGAGACGTCCTGCAGGCGGTCGATGTCCAGCCCGGAGTCGATCTCGTCGAGCACGGCGATGGAAGGCTCGAGGATCGCGGCCTGGAGCACCTCGTTCTGCTTCTTCTCCCCGCCGGAGAAGCCGGCGTTGAGATAGCGCGAGGCGAACTTCTCGTCCATGTCGAGCAGCTCCATCTTCTCCTTCAGGAGCTGCTGGAACTCGGCGACGCCGACCTCGCCCTCATCGACGTTGCCCTCCATCGGCGAGGTGTCGTAGCCCGCGTCGTCCTCGTCGTCGGCCTCGGCCTCCTCCTCGTCCTCGAACAGCTCCTCGCGCTCCTCGAGCTTGGCGTTGAGTGCCTGGCGGAGGAAGTTCGTCATCGTGACACCCTCGATCTCGGCCGGGTACTGGAAGCCGAGGAAGATGCCGAGCGCGGCGCGCTCGTTCGGCTCCAGATCGAGCAGGTCCCACGTGTAGTCCTCGTCGTCGAGGTCGACGTCGAGGTCCGAGACGTCGGCGTCCTCGAGGTGGAGCAGCACCTCGCCGCCCGTGACCTCGTAGGCCGGGTGGCCCGCGATGACCTTCGCGGTCGTGGACTTGCCCGAGCCGTTCGGTCCCATCAGCGCGTGGATCTCGCCGCTTTCAACCTTGAGGTCGACGCCGTGAAGGATCCCTTCCCCCGTCTCGGCGACCTCGGCCTTGAGATTGCGAAGTTCGAGTGTTGCCATCGTATGAATTCCTCGTGCGCGGGAATGGGGGACTTCGGGGGTTAATCCTTTCGCATGCGCGCGTGAGAGGTCGTCCCACACCAAAATTTCTTTCCGATTCGGGAAACCCGGTCGGCTCGACGTCGCGTCGGTTCACATGAACGAGCCAAGTCCCGTCTGCTCTTGACCCGTCTTCACCTCGTCCCAGGACATGCCCAGCGCCTCGATGACGCGGGCGATGGGTCCCTTCAGCGTCTTGTCGAGCATCTTGGCCCAGTCGACCGCGAACTCGTCGGGAATCTCGTCGGCGTACTCGAAGCAGATGACGTCGGGCGTCCGCTTGAACTCCCGGTAGAGGTCGTCGGCCGCCGGGTCGAACCCCTCCTCGGTCTCCATCCGTCGGAAGAAGTCGGGATGGACCTTCTCAAGGTAGAGCCGCTTCGGCTTCGACCCGCGCTGGAAGTTCGTCCCGAGCAGCATGTTCGCGTACTTCGCGCCCCGGACCTGCGCGGTGTCGGTGTCGTAGGCGTCGAGCCGTTTGCCGATGCCGCCCGGGATGCCCACCTCCTCGAGGTCGACCTCGCCGTCGGAAAAGCGGGCGATCTCGCCGTGGAGGTACTCCTTGACGGCCCCGGTGTCCTCCCCGTGAACGATCTTCTCGATGACCTCCTTCTGGACCCGCTTCGTGACGGGCGCGATGTCGGAGCGCTTGTACTCGAAGCCGGTGATGTCGACGTCGTCGACCTCCTTCCCCTCCTTCCAGACGATGTGTCCGGCGTAGCGCTTCTTCTTGCCCGCCTGGAAGAACCGGCGGTAGAGCTTCTCGAACTCGATCTGGAAGCGGTGTTGCTCGGCGTCGAGTTCCTCCGCGGCGAAGTCGTCGTACCGGCCGTTGATGTGCTCCTCGATGGCGAACGACTGCTCGATCGCCTCCCCGGTCGAGACGTCGGGGCCGAGTTCGAGCATCACCGAGTCGGTGTCCCCGTAAGCGACCTCGTGGTCGATCTCGTTGGCGGCCTCCTCGGTGAACTCGATAACGCGCCGGCCCATCGCGGTGATGGCCGCGGCGTTCTCCTTGTCGTACAGGCGGAACCGCTCCCAGCCGGAGACGCCGTACAGCGAGTTCATGATGACCTTCACGGCCGCCTGCTGGCGGTCGTACTGTTCGTAGGCGTCCGAGCCGGGGTCGTGCTCGTCGCGGGCGGCCTTCTTCTGGTCGCGTTCCGCGAGCAGTTCGTCGACCATCTCGCGCATCATCCCGTCCGGCTCCTTCCGAAACCGGGTGCCGTTCGGCGCGCGGTACGTCTCGCCGTCGTAGGCGTCGGGGTCCTCGACGATCGTCTCCGGCGAGGCGTTGATCGTCACCATACACATCGGGTACAGCGACTTCAGGTCGAGCACGGTGACGTTCTCCCGGACGCCCGTGATCGGCTCGAACACCGCGCCGCCCTCGAACTCCTCGCCCTCCTGCTGGCCCTTCGTCGGGAGCACGAACTCGCCGAACGCCTTGTGGAGGACGTACATGTCCACGGCGTCCCCGGGCGTCGTCGCGTCCTCCAGTTGACACCCGACGAGTTTCCGGGACTCGTCCCAGAACGTGACGACGTCCTGCTTCCTGTCGATCTCGACGCACAGTTCCACGTCGCGGACGTTGTACTCGAGGAGCCGTTCGGGGTCCTGCTCCCAGAGGTCGCCGATGTCGCCCGAGTAGCGCTCCTTGCCAACGTCGAGTTCGAGTTCGCCGACCGCGTCGAGCCGGTAGGAGTCCAGTTCCGAGCGCTGGGTGCGCTGGTAGGCGTACAGCAGGTCGAAGACGACCCGGCCCTTCACGTCCGGGCCGCCCCACCCGGAGCGCCACGTCTCGTTCACCCGCGAGAGGCGGTCCGGCGAGAGGTCGTACTCGCTCTTGCGGTCGAGTTCCTCACAGCGGTCGAGGAAGTACGGCGCGTCGAAGTCCTCGAAGTTCCAGCCGGTGAGCACGTCGGGGTCCGTCTCGCTGACGTACGCGAGGAACGCGTCGAGCATCGCGTCCTCCGCGGCGAACGTCCTGACGTCGAGGTCCGGACCGTCGCGGTACGGCTCGTACCCCCTGAGCTCTTCGGGGGAGTCGACCTCCGCGTCGGGAGACTCGTAGAGCCAGGCGACGTACTCGTCGCGGTAGGAGTCGTGGCTGGTGAGACAGACGATGGGCTCCTCGCCGTCCTCGGGGAACCCGCGCCGGTCGTCGACCTCGATGTCGAACGTGTTTACCCGGAGGTTCGCGTCCACGTCCGCGGCTTCGAGGTGGCCGGGGAACACCTGGAGACGGCCGTCGTCGAGGCGGCGCTCCTCGACGCGGATCCCGGAGCTGACGCCGTTGTCGATGAGAAAGCGGTTCGGGAACAGGATGTCGGCCTCGTACGTTCGCTCGAAGTCGTCGCGGATCTGCCCCACGTCGCGGGGCGTCCTCGCGATGACCTTCGTGACGTCCTCGCCGCGGATGCTCTCGAACCCGCCGGTCTCGTCCCCCGGCTCGCCGTTCTCGACCCCGGCATCATCACCGCCACCCCGGGGATGCTCGCGCGTGCTGACGACGACGTCGTACTCGTCGGCGAGGTCCCGACCTTCCAGGTCGGCCGTCGGGACGTAGAAGTACGGCTCGGTCCCGAGCACCCGGACGTGTTCGGTCTCGTCATCGCTCGTCCTGCCGAACACGTTGACGACGGGGTACTCGGTCGCGCCGTTCCCCTCGACAGTGTAATCGACGGCCGTCACCATCAGCTCCAGCGTCCCGGTCGAGTCGGGAACGCGGATGTCCTGGGCGTCGACGACCTCGCTGACGTGGCCCGTCCCGTCGCCGGCCACGTGGGCGGCCTCCTCGTCCGGCCGGTCGCCGTCCCCCCCGTCGGCGTCACCCGAACCGAAGTCCGTGAGGCTCGCGTTTGTCATGGTCGCGGCTTCGGCGGTGCCGGCTAAAAAGCCAACCGTTCGCCCCCCGACGGTCCGAACGGCCGAGGTCGGGGGTCCGGCCCGGCGACGACCGCCGCGACGGAAAGGCCTATACCATGTGAAAGTATACCACGGGATACCCCATGAGCCACCCAACCGACTCATCGTGGGACAGCACGAGCGCGGACGCGCGCTCGGACGAGGCCGTCGACACGGTCGAGGCGTACGAGGACGACGGCCGGGTGGTACTGTACGACGCGGCGAACCCGCTGGCCTGGGTCGAGGCGAGCCTCGCCGTCCCGGTCTCCGAACAGGTCTGAGCGGGTCGGGAACGAACCCTTTTGAACGCGATGTCCGTATCCAGTCCCGTGCCGCACGACGACGACGAGGAGGTCGGGTTCGGTCTCGAGGAGTCCGGACCGAACCCCGCCGAGGAGTACGTCGACATCCCGGAGGTGGACCCGCCGAGCGTGCGGACCCGGGAGGTCGACCCCCCGACGGTCCGGAACCCCGCGGATGACCTCACCGACCCGGCCGACGTCGACGCCGACGTGCTCACGGCGTTCTGGACGGCGGTGCTCTACGCGAACGTCGCCCTGTTCGGCGTCTCGTTCGGCCTCATGCTGATCGGCTTCCGCGCCCAGTGGCGCTGGGGCGGGGCGGCGATACTCGTCGGCCTGCTCGCAGGGGTCCGGGTCTATCAGACTCACAGGGCGTTCAAACGGCGCGACACGGGCGGGGAGGACGGCGACGGTGACGACGAACCCAACGCCGGTTCCGACACCGACGAGCGCGTCGAAGCGGAGGGCGAGGACGCCGAAATCGACACCGCTCCCTGACCAACATCGCTCCCTGACCGACACCGCTTTTTGCCCGACCCGCCTCGTTCCGACCGTGCAGTCAGTCCGCGACGAGGACGGGACCCGGTACATCCGCCTGAAGCGCTCTTCGGGGTCGAGCCGCGTCCGCGACCCGGAGACGGGCGAGGAGCGGTACCTGCCGAACGAGCGACTCACGCCCGAGGGGGACTCCCCGCTCGCGGTCGCCGCTGGGGGACTCCCGGAGGACGTCCGTCGCGCGGTGCTGGCGTGTCGGGACGAGCGCTCGCTCGGACTGCTGGTCGAGTTCGTCGACCGCGGCCCGCTGTCGGTCCGTGCACTCCTCGACGGCTACGACCTCTGTGAGTCCGACCTCCACGGACTCCTCGCCGAGTTCCGGGCGGCGGGGTTCATCGAGGAGGCCGAGGTTGCGGGCGAACGGGGGTACGAACCGACGGATGCGGCACGGAACGCGGTCGGGCATCTTCGGGGGTAAGCGATCGGCTCGCGGGGCCGTTTCCGAGCGGGTCAGTCGTCCGCGAACGCGTCGAGATCGGCGAGCGAGGCCGCGTCGGTCCGCTCGACCGACGACCGGTTCGTCGTGGGGTTCTTCTCCACGCGAACGAGGTCGTCGGCGGCGCCGACGAGTTCGTCGTCGTGGCTCACGATGAGGATCTGTCTGACGCCGAACCCACGCATCTCGCCGACCAGATCGACCAGTCGGGAGACGTGGCCCGAGTCCAGGAACACGGTCGGCTCGTCGAGGATGAGCGGCGGCGTCGGTGCGGCCCCCTCGATCCCTTCGGCGAGCAGGCGGTAGATCGCACACCGGAGCGAGAGGTTGAACAGCGCGCGCTCGCCGCCGGAGAGCTGTTCGGGGTCGAGCGGTTCGCCGTCCTTCTGGTAAACCGTCAGCGCGTACTCGCCGTCGAGTTCGATGTGCGAGTACGCGTCGTTGGCGTAGATCAGCTCGAACGTCTCGTTCAACATCCGTTCGAGGCTCTCGACGTTCCGCCGCCGGAGCTCAGCGCGGAGGTCGCCGTACATCGTCTCCAGTTCCTCCGATTCCTCGTGGACGGATTCGAGCGCCTCGACGCGGGCCGACAGGTGCTCGTGTCGGTCCCGCAACTCCTCCAGTTCTTCGAGCTCCCGTTCCGTCGCGCCGATCGCGCTGGTGAGTTCGTCCCGTTCCTCCGCGAGCGACGCCAGCGTCTCCGACACCTGTTCGACGTACTCCTCGGCGTTCGAGTGCCGTTGGCGCGCGGTTTCGACCTGCTCCTCGTCGAACGCGTCGCGGAGTTCGTCGCGCCGGTCGCGTTTCTCGCTCAGGAACTCGCGGCGTTCGTCGTTCCTCTCGGCGAGGTCGGAGCGACGCTCCTCCAGTCGTTCGATCCTCGTTTCGGCGTCCTCGATCGCCTCGGCGGTCGATTCGACCGCGTCGATCCGGTCGCGGGCTTCGTCCAGTTCCGCGAGGCCCGACTCGATCTCCTCGGCCCGCTCGCGTGCCTCTCCCGCCTGTTCGGCCTTCCGCTCCGCGATCTCGCGTTTCTCTGCCGCCTCCTGCTCGAGTTCTTCGGCTTCCTCGCGGAGCGACTCGATCCGCCCCTCCTTCGCCTCGATTTCGCTCCGCTTCTCGTCGATCCCGTCCTCGACCAGGCTCCGGGTGCTCTCGAGTTCGTCGAGCCGGTTCTGGGCGGTCAGGAGCGCCTCGGCGCGGTCGAGGTCGTCCTCCCGCTCGTCTTCCCGTTCCCGAAGCTCAGCGAGTTCGTCCTCGAGTTCCGCCACCCGTTCGCGGTCCGCCGCGAGCGTGTCGACGTGGGGAGAGTCCTCGACGGGCTGTCCACACTCCGGGCACTTCCCCTCGTCGAGCAGCGCTTCGGCCTCCTCGACGCTCGCACGGACGGTCGAGAGTTCGGCCGTCAGCTCCGTCTTCTCGTCCCTGAGGGCTTCGAGTCGCTCCCGGAGGTCGTCCCGGTGGGCGGCCGCCTCCCCGACCGAAACCGGCGCGTCCTCGAACTCGGCTTCGCGTTCCGCCCGCTCCGCTTCGAGTTCGGTCAGCGAGTCCTCCCGGTCGGCGAGCGTCTCGCGTGCGGACTCGATCTCCACTTCCAGATCGGCCGCCGTCTTGCGGTTCGTTTCGGCGCGCTCGGCGTACTCGTCGGCGCTCGATTCGAGGTTCTCCGACTGGTTCTCGAACGCGGTGGTTTCGCTCCGGACCTCGTCGCGCTCCTCCCGGAGTTCGCCCTCCCGGTCGTCGAGGGCGCACCGCCTGGCCTCGATCTCGTCGGCGGACGCCCCATCGAGCTCCATCTCCGCGAGCCGTTCGTCCAGCCTCTCCCGCAGATTCGAGAGTTCGTCGCGCGTTTCCGCCACCTGCGTGCCGAACTCCTCGCGCTCGGATTCGGCCTCCCGGACGTCGGATTCCAGCTCGTCGATGTCGGCCTCGATCGACTCCAGTTCATCGCGTCGCTCCTCGAACTCCTCCAGAATCTCGCGGGCGTCGTCGCGGGTCGATTCGGCCTTCGCTCGCTGCTCCTCGTAGTTCTCGACCTTCTCGTCGAGTTCGCGCAGCTCCGACTGAAGTCCGTTCAGCCGCTCGTGGAGGTCCTTTTCCTCCTTCTCGTCCAGTTGCTCCGCGACCGACGAGAGCGCGCCGCGTTTCTCGCCGAGCACGTCCTCGACCCCCAGCCGCGCGTCAGCGGCGCGTTCGCGGTACTCCTCGAGCCGGCCGAGCTGAAGCAGGTCGTCGATCATGTCCTGCCGACCGGTCGGCGTGGCGTTGATGAGCTTGTTCACCTCGCCCTGCCGGACGTACGCGCAGTTGACGAACGCCTCCGCGTCCATCCGCAGCAGGTCCGTCACGAACGCGCGGACCTCGGTCGCACCGTCGCGCGCGAGGTCGCCGTCCTCCGCTTCGAGCGTGCAGGCCGTCGTCTGGATCTGGTCGCCGTATCGCTTCAGATCCCTGCGGATGTGGTAGGCGTCCCCCTTGTGGGAGAACGAGAGTTCGACTTCGGCCTCCTCGGCTCCGTTCGTCACCACGTCCTCCAGGGTCCCGTCCAATCCCTTCGACCCGTAGAGGGCGAAGAAACACGCCTCGAGCAGCGAGGACTTCCCGCTCCCGTTCAGCCCGTGGATGACCGTCACGCCGTCCGAGAGCCGCAGGTCCGTGTCGGCGTACGGCTTGAAGTTCCGGAGCCGGATACGGTCGAAGCGCATCAGTAGTCCTCCATGGTGACCTGCCGGTCCGTGTCGGAGTCGGTCGTCGGCTCGTCGTCCTCGGCGGCCGTGCTGGCGTCGCCGTCGGCGTCCGGTTCGGCGGGGCCGTCGTCGCCGTCGTCCCCGTCGTCGGGCTCTGCCCGTTCGACGGCAGCCTCGAACTCGTCGCCCTCGAACCGTTCCGCGACGCGACGTTTCACGTCGGCGCGAACGTTCGAGTCGGCCGCCTCCCCGCGTACCACGTCGTCGATGTCGCGGGCCACCGTCGAGAGGCCGAGTTCGCTCACCCGCTCGCGCACCGCCGCGTCCGGGTCCGCGAAGCTCACCGACACTTCCGTCTCGGTGTCGATCTCGCGTCGGTCCTTCACCCGGGCGACGAGCGCGCCCCGCTCGTCGGCGAACTCCTCGACGGCCGCGGGCGCGACCGGCTCACCCTCGCCCGTGATTTCGACGACGACGACCGCGTCTTCGACGTCGTGCTCGCGCACGCGGTCCCTGACGCGGCTCACGCCCTCGCTCGGCCCCAGTCCGGCCGTGACGAACACGAACGGCCGCGTGTCGAGCGCGCGCCGGCGGACGTCCACCTCGCCGGCCTCGAACTCGACGAGGTTGTACCCCCGACCGTCGCGTTCCGTCGCGCTCGCGCGCTCGGTCGACCCGCAGTAGGTGACCCGGGCGTCGAGGACCTCCGCCGTGTCCGGGGCGTGGTTGTCCCCCAGCAGCATCGCATCGAAGTCGACGGTCGCCTCGGTCAGGACGGTCTCCGTATCCCAGTTTCCGTGCGCGAACGGTTCGAACAGGCCGTGGCCGACGAGCGCGGCGTGGTCCGCCTCGTGTGGCTCGAACTCGTATTCCAGCCGGTCGCGTCGCGATTCGGGGACGTGGTCGAGGCCGTAGAACGCCGTGTTCCCCACCGTAATCGGCTCCGAGCCGAGTCGCGTCGCCAGCCCGAGCGACTCGTACAGGTCGAGCCACTGGCCGCCACGCGTCGACTCGTGGTTGCCGACGATGGCGAGGAACGGGACGCCCGCGTCGTCGAGGTCGCGGAGCGCGGAGAGCGTGCCGAGCAGGTCCGGCAGTTCCGGACGACGGTCGTGGAACAGGTCGCCCGCGTGGATCACCGCGTCGACCTCCTCTTCCACCGCGTCGGCGACGACCTGCTCGAACGAACGGAGGAAGTCCCGACGACGCTCCGGCGAGTGGTACTGCCGGTAGCCGATGTGGGTGTCGCCGGTGTGGATGACCCGCGTCATGTAGTCTCGTCGGAGGATACTGGGTCACCCGGCATAAGCCCCTCGTGACCGGCGTGAAAGTGGTCGGCCGCGGTCGCCCTGTACTCGCCGACGGCGTCCAGAACCGCGCGCGCTCGGTCGGTCGTCTCCGGGTCGCCGACAGGCCCCACCTCCGATGTTGCGGATTCGAGCGCGGCGAACCCGTCGGCGTCGGCGAACTCGGCGGCCGCACGTACGTCTTCGAGGGCCCGTTCGGCTCGCAGGACCAGTTCGTCGAACTCCCCGGTAGATTGCCGCTCGTTGTCGTCGACGAGCGCTCTGAGAGCTCGTTTCACCGCCTCGACGTCATCGCTCACGGGACGTCTGGTGCGGTATCACGGAAAAAACCTTCCCGTGGCTGGTCCGGAATCGCCGCTCGGAGCGACCGTTCACCGAGTCAGTAGCGGTGGCGAGAACGGCGTGCCTGGTTCAGAGCTTCAGCGTGTAGAGGCGCTTGCGCGCGTCCGAGAACGAGAAGCGGGACTCGACAACGCCGGCGTCCTCGAGCCGGGAGAGCGCGTATCGCACCGTCCGGGGCGGCAACAGCGTCTCCTCTGCGAGCTGACTCTGGGTCAGCGTGTCCTCGTACTCGAGCACCTTTGCCACGAGCTTCGCGCTGGGGGGAAGCTCCTCGACCGCCTCCCAGCCGACTCCCTCGCCCTCGCCGGTCGTCACGGCCTCCGTGTCGGAAACACCCATCGTAGTTCGGGCAATGGGATGCTGTTAGATAATACTTCTCATCTCAAATCATTACTGCAGGGAATCTACCGGCTGGTCGCCCCCACCCGAAGCCTCTTATTACCGTCTGCCCTACCACCGTCGATGACCGACACGGTTGACGACGTCGACCTGCCGTTCGACGAGGAGTCGACGTCGCGTCAGGAGCAGATCGAGGCACTCGAGGAACGGCTCGAAGTCCTCGAGGACCAGAACGAGGAGATGCGCGACAAGCTCCTGGATGCGAACGCGGAGAACAACAAGTACCAACAGAAACTGGAGCGGCTGACCCACGAGAACAAGAAGCTCAAGCAGTCGCCGCTATTCGTGGCGACGGTCCAGGAACTGAACGACGACGGCGTCGTGATCAAACAGCACGGCAACAACCAGGAGGCACTCACCGAGGTCACCGACGAGATGCGCGAGGACCTCGACCCGGACGACCGCGTCGCGGTCAACAACTCCCTCTCGGTCGTGAAGAAGCTGGAGAAGGAGACCGACGTGCGGGCCCGCGTGATGCAGGTCGAGCACTCGCCGGACGTCACCTACCAGGACATCGGCGGCCTCGAGGAGCAGATGAACGAGGTGCGCGAGACGGTCGAGATGCCGCTCAAGAACCCCGACATGTTCACCGACGTCGGCATCCAGCCGCCGAGCGGCGTCCTGCTCCACGGCCCGCCCGGCACGGGCAAGACCCTGCTGGCGAAGGCGGTCGCCAACCAGACGGACGCGACGTTCATCAAGATGGCCGGCTCCGAACTCGTCCACAAGTTCATCGGCGAGGGCGCGAAGCTCGTGCGGGACCTGTTCGAGGTCGCGCGCGAGAACGAGCCCGCCGTCCTGTTCATCGACGAGATCGACGCCATCGCCTCGAAGCGGACGGACTCGAAGACGTCCGGCGACGCCGAGGTCCAGCGCACGATGATGCAGCTGCTCTCGGAGATGGACGGGTTCGACGAGCGCGGCGAGGTGCGCATCATCGCGGCGACGAACCGGTTCGACATGCTCGACCCGGCCATCCTCCGCCCCGGCCGCTTCGACCGCCTCATCGAGGTGCCCAAGCCGAACTACGAGGGCCGCGAGATCATTTTCAAGATCCACACCCGCGACATGAACGTCGCCGACGACGTGGACTTCGAGCGGCTCGCCGAGATGGCCTCGGAGGCCTCCGGCGCGGACGTGAAGGCGGTCTGTACCGAGGCCGGGATGTTCGCCATCCGCGAGGATCGGACCGAGGTCAGGATGGCCGACTTCCGCGAGGCCTGGGAGAAGATCTCCCGGACCGAGGAGAGTTCCGGCGGCGACTCGCTCGCGTTCGCGTAACTCGTCGTTCGTTCCCTTTTCGGCCCACCCGACGCCGATCGCCTACAGCGAGAAGATGAGGTACGGAACGCCGAACAGCAGGACCGTCATGAGCGCCAGGATGAGCCCGTAGCCCGCCGCGGTGCCGAGCGCGGCGCGGAACGACTCGTGTTCGAGGTTCATACGATCAGATCCGCCTGCCGGGACAAAACCGTTGCCCTCCGTCCGGATCTCCCGCTCGCTTTCCGGCTTACTCCCACGCTTGCCTTCCGACCGGCTCCCCTGCTCGCCGCCGGGTGAGACCGGACCACTCAACACCGGCCACGCCGATGGCCGGGCCATGGGAACGGCGCTCGACTCGCGCGAGGACCAGGTCGCCGAACTGCTCGACAGGCTCTACGAGGCGTACCCCGACACGGACATCTCGCTCGACTTCTCGACGCGGCTCGAACTGCTCGTCGCGGTCGTCCTCTCGGCCCAGTGTACCGACGAACGGGTGAACGAGACGACGCCGGAACTGTTCGACAAGTATCCGACCGCCGCCGACTACGCCGCGGCCGACGAGCAGGAACTGGCCGACGACATCTACGGCATCACGTTCCACAACAGCAAGGCTGGCTACCTGAAGGGGATCGGCGAGATCCTGACCAAGGAGCACGACGGCGAGGTGCCGGACACCATGTCGGCGCTCACGGACCTGCCGGGCGTGGGTCGCAAGACGGCGAACGTCGTCCTCCAGCACGCCCACGACGTCGTCGAGGGAATCGTCGTCGACACGCACGTCCAGCGGCTCTCGCGGCGGCTCGCCATCACGGGGGAGGAGCGACCCGACGCGATCGAGCGTGACCTGGTCGACGTCGTCCCGAAGGAGGACTGGCGGATGTTCACCCATCTGCTCATCAGCCACGGCCGGGCGACCTGTACGGCGCGGAACCCGGACTGCGAGGACTGCGTGCTCGCGGACATCTGTCCGTCCGAGCGCGGCGATTCGGCGGTCGACCTGGCGAACGGCGAGGCGTGGTAGACGGACGACGCGCCCGGCGAGGCGGCGGGTAACCAGTCGAACGCGAGGTGGCCAGCGAACTTACTCGGCGCGAGCACGTACCTCGGGGCATGGCACGTGACGAGTCGGATGGGGGGGACGAGCACGGCATCGACGTCGACGAGCACACCGACGTCGACGTGCAGGACGACGACGGGCCCGAACCCGAGGGGGAGGACCCGACGCCCGATCAGGAGGTCGGCCGCGAGGACGCCGACGGCGAGACGCGCGAGGACGCCGACGGCGAGATGCGCGAGGGCGACGCGGCAGAACAGGAGAACCCGGACGCCCACCGCGACGAGGAGCCGTACCAGTCCTGAGGCCACGGGTCGGGGTTCGGCGAACGCGACGCCCCCGCGGCAGCCTCAGGCGACGTACCGGAGGTAGTACCGATACAGGCCGACGAGGTACGCCAAGAGCCAGAAGAGCGTGTAGCCGAACACGCCGAGGCGCAACCGGCCGCGCCAGGCGCCCATGTGCTCGTGGAGGTCGTTCAGGTTCACGTCGGGGCCCGGGTCCCGGTAGAGGTCGGCCTCGCGTTTCACCTGGAAGATGCGCACGATTCCCGTGAGCCCGAACACGAGCAGCGCGTACGCCTGGAGGCCGAGGAAGGCGTGCACGGCCGACAGCCCGCCGAGCTGGCCGGGCAGGCGCGGTGCCATCCAGAGCGCGACCGGAATCGTCGTGAGAACCAGCCCGGGAAGGATAACGGAGAGGTGGCGAACCAGCAGTTCCCAGGTCACGTTGTCCTGGTCACGGTCGAGCAGGATCCACGCGCCGTAGAGGTAGAACGGGAAACTCGCCGTGACCAGCAGCAGCGCGACGGTGGCCACGACCCAGTCTGCGACCATCGCCGCCCGCTACGGCCGGTCGGTGGTAAAGCCCCCCGATACGGCGATGCCCCGTGTGTCGGCTCCGATCGGTCGAACCCGGTCGAGGTGGCGCGCGTGACGGTGAACCCCGAGGAGTGCGAGCGGACGCGTGCGAGGGACGAGCACCGCAGGCCGCAGGCCGAGGAGCGCAGCGGGGCCCCGGAGCCGACAGCCGCGGGGCTGTCGACGCCCGAACAAATTGACGGAGCGTCGTGGCCTGGAGGGTTTTCGGACCCATCACATGACGTTCGAACCGTCAACCCATCGCAAACCCGTTCACCCCGAACGAGTGTCGGAACGCATATCCGGCCACGAGAGCTACCGTCGGACGATGAGCGACCCCGCCGACGCGCCGGCCGAGGACCGCGATGAGCGGTCGGCATCCCCGGCGGTCCGGGACGAGCAGGGCGGCGCGGCAGCAACCGCCGACCCCGACCTCGACGCGCTTCGCGCCGAGGTGGAGGAGAAGTACGACTTCGACGACTTCTCCCCGGCCGACATGGCCGAGATGACGGGCGCGGAGTGGGAGGCCGCGTTCGACGCGGACTCGTGGATCACCGGGCGCGACCTGCTCGACCGCGTCGAGAAGGACCTCCAGTTGCGAATCGCGGATCGGACGGTGTTCGCCGTGCTGGAGCGGCGACGTGACCCCGAATCGATCGTCGCCTACTCCGACGAGGGGTACGCGATCGTCTACCCCGACGGCAGCGTCGAGGGCGAGGGGACGGTCCTCAGGGACGTCAAGCCGTCCGTCGCCCTCTGTTCGATGGACTCCTACGAGGTCCGGGAGCCGCCCGAGGAGTACGAACTGCCGACGCCCGATGAGGTGGAGTCGGGAACGGGCGAGTTCGGGAACCGGATGCTCCAGGCGGTCGCGGCCGGCCAGATCCTCGCCGGCCTCGGGCTGGCGGCGGCGTGGCTGGTCAGCCTGCTGCCCGGCAGCCCACTGGCTTTCATTCCGTTCCTCCCGGAGTTCTCCCTCACGACCATCGTGGCACCCGTGATGGCGACGTTCTTCCTCGTCGTCGGCGTGTTCCTGTTCGCGGTCGTCGCCAACGCCCGGCTCTCGGATCGCTTCCGATCCGAGGAGTACCGCGATCGGCTGCGGGCGGCGGGGATCACCGACGGCGACGGCCCCGAGTTCGCGTCCTTCGAGGAGGTAGCGGAGGAGGCGCTTGCCGAGGCACGAGAGCGCCAGAGCCGCGCCGAGGACCGGACGACTTCCGGGCTCGGAGGGGACGCCGACGGACCTGCCGAAACCGAGGGATAGCGGTTCGATGCTGGTGGTTCGGACGGGCGGGAAAGGTCGGTGGCTTTAAGCAGAGCGACCCCCGACTCCACAGTACAGATGAAGAGGCGGGACTTTATTCGAAACGCCGGCGGAGCGACCGCCGCCCTCGGGGCCGGCGCGTCCGCTAGCGCCGGCACCGCCGCCGCACAGGAAGGGGGTGGCGGGGGGCAGAAACCCGACTTCGCCGGGTGGACCGACGGCGCCAAGGGAGGCACTTACCAGGACCTCCGTGGCGAGTCCGAGGTCACCATCGACGTCGGCGGCGGGGACGGCCTCGCGTTCATTCCGACGGAAGTCTGGATCGACAGCGGGACGACGGTGACGTTCGAGTGGGTCTCGGGCGGCCACAACGTCCTGTTCGAGTCGGCGCCCTCGGACGCGAGCGTGAGCGGCCACGAACCGCTGGAGAGCGAAGGGTTCTCGTTCTCCGTCACGTTCGACACCGGCGGCATCTACGAGTACTACTGCCAGCCGCACCTCCAGTCGGGGATGGTCGGCGGCATCGCCGTCGGCGAGGACGTCCCCACGGTGTCGACCGGCGGCGGCGGGCCGAAGGAGCTCCACGAACTCGGCGTGCCGATTCAGGCCCACTGGGTCGGCTCGGCGACGGTGCTCGGCATCATCGTCAGCATCATCTTCACGTTCTACGTGCTGAAGTACGGTGAATCGGCCAACACCGGGAGGGGGCGCTGACCATGTCCAGTTCCGGCTCCACCTACGGCGACATCCACCGGTACGAACCGGCCCGCGAGAGCACGGCGGCGACGCTCGCCATCGTGCTGCTCACCGTCATCGAGGTCGTGTTCGTATTCATGTTCACGTACGGACTCGTGAACGGCTGGGGGCTCTCGGACACGGGGAACATGTTCCTGGGCGCCATTCTCGCTGTGGTGTTCGTCGACCTCGCCTTCATCCTCGTGTTGTACCGCAAGGAGTTCCTCCCCGACGTGATGATCGTCAAGAAGCGGCGGCGCAAGTGGGAGGACCTCTACGTCCGCGAGGAGGACGCCGACGGCGCGGAGTTCGGCGTCGACGCGTGGGAACAGGTCAAACGCGCCGTCTACCCCTACTACAAGAGATAGCATGAGCCTGCAAAAACGAGACGACCACGACCACGACGCCTGGCTCCAGAACAAGGATCTCACGGCGGTCGAACGGGGCTTCCTCGTCTCGCTCGTCTGGCTGGACCAGCGGTTCCGCATCGTCGACTACTTGGAGCTGCTCGAGACGCTGTACTACCGCGTCAACCTCCAGATGCCGAAGTCCCACACCGAGCAGTACGACCTGGACAACAAGTTCTGGTACTGGTACCCGCTGTACACGCTGGGCTTTTTCAGCACCCTGGCGTACCTCGTCGCGGCGGTCTCGGGCGCGCTACTCGGCTTCTACTACAGTCCCGCGTCCGCCGGGGCGGCCCCCGGCGAGGCGTCGGTCGCGTACAACTCCATCGCGTACATCATGCAGGACCTCCAGTTCGGATTCATGCTGCGGTCGATCCACCGGTGGTCCGCACAGGTGATGACGGCCGCGGTGTTCCTGCACATGCTCCGCGTCTACTTCACCGGCGGCTACAAGGAGCCGCGCGAACTGAACTGGCTGCTGGGCATCGTCCTCATCTCGCTGACGATGGTGTTCGGGTACACGGGGTACCTGCTCCCGTGGGACCAGCTCGCGTTCTGGGCCGGCCAGATCGGCGTCGAGATGGCGCTGTCCATCCCGCTCGCGGGCGAGTGGGTCGCACAGCTCATCTTCGGCGGCTTCTCGCTCAGCCAGTCGACGCTACAACGGATGTACATCCTGCACGTGTTCCTGCTCCCGTTCGTCGTGACGGCGCTCATCGCGCTCCACATCGGCATCGTCTGGGTGCAGGGCATCGCGGAACCCCACTAAGCCAATGAGTGACGACAACACCACCAGGACGGACGGCGGCGGAACGGGCATCGTCGCGCCGGACGACGAGACGCCGACGTGGCGCGAGCGGAAGGAGCGCACCACGGGGCTCTCCCGGCTGACCTACGAGTACTTCGAGCGGGCCCGCCGCGAGGACGAGGACCTCCGCCGGGAGTCGGACTACGTCGAGCGCGACGTGCTCGGCTTCCCGTCCTGGCCCCACGAGATCGTGCGAAACCTGGCGATCAGTTCCTTCTTCGTCGGGATGATCATCTTCCTCTCGGCGACGCTTCCGCCCCACATCGGGAGCCCGGCGAACCCGAACGTCACGCCGTCGGTCATCCTCCCCGACTGGTACCTCTACTGGTCGTTCGGCCTGTTGAAGCTGGGCTATCTCAACCCCGAACTGGCCATCCTCGGCGGCGAGAAGCTGATGGCCGACCGGACGTACGGGGTGCTCGCGAACGTCGTCGTCGTCGGCTTCATCGCGATGGTGCCGTTCCTCAACAAGGGGAGCGCGCGACGCCCCGTCGAGCAGCCGTTCTGGGGCGCGGTCGGCATCGCCGGCATCACGTTCGCGCTGACCATCTCGGTGCTGTCGGTGCAGAACCTCGTCCCGATGGACCTGCGGGTCCTCCAGGACCTGACGTTCCTCGCGCCGTTCGTCACCGGCTGTATCGCCTACGCCGTGCTCAAGACGATGCGCGAGGGGTACATGTATGACCTCAACCGGCGCTACTACCGGCTTCGCCCGCCGAAGTAACCGGCGACACCCGATTTCGTTCGTTCGCCGCTCGTCGTCCCGTCTCCTTTCGACCGACCCGTCTCACGCACGGCCTCCAGCACCGTCGCCGGCGATGCTCCTTCGCAGGATAGTTGTCGGTCCGGCACCATTCGTCCGACATGACAGAGGACGGTGGCGAAGCTCCGGGACCCGCGGGGGAGGACGAAGGCCCGAAACCCGCGACGGAGTCCGGCGACGGGGGGAGCACTTCGGGGGCCGGGGCGAACGACCGTCGGGTCCGCGTGACCACCGACACGCGCGGGAGCCGCGACGTCGTCGTCCCGCTCCGCCTCTACAAGACGGTCACCGTCTTCTCGACGCTCATCGCCGTCGGCTGCGTCGTCGTCGGGTTCGCGCTGCTGGACGCGGCCACGCTGCAGGTCTCGCTCGTCCGGGATCTCCTCGTCGACCTCATCGGGGTCGTCGGTCTCTCGCCCGGCCCGGGAGCGCTCACCGTGACGTTCGCGCTGCTGGGGCTGGCGATCATCGCCTTCGGAGCCGGCGTCTACGTCGTCGGAACCCGATTCCGGGCCGAGGGAATGGGAAACGCTCAAGACGACGACGCCGAAGAGTCAACCAATGGCTGACGAGTTCATCAAGGGCCTCGGACTCTTCACCGGCGCGGGGCTCGCCTGGATGGTGCTGGCGAGCTGGTACCGCACCGAGTCGTTCGAGAGCAGCAACCAGCTGATCGCCCCGCCGCCGGAGCCGTCGACGACGTTCGGCGCCGTCGGCATCTTCCTGAACGACGTGTTCTTCTGGACGGCCATCCTGGGCGGGCTCACCTTCTGGGTGCTCGTCCCCGCCGCACGCGAACTCGGCGCGGCCTACCAGGATCGCCAGCAGTCCTGATCCGAGCCGACACGATTTTCCCGGTCGTTCACGCACGGTCGCCATGAGCCGCCGCAGCGCGGTCCGTCGCGTCGGCGTCCTGCTGCTGGCCGCCAACCTGGCGCTCGCGCTCGGAAAGGCGGCCGTCTGGCGGACGACCGGCAGCCTCGCGGTCGGGTCGGAGGCGGTCAACTCGCTCGCGGACACCGCCTACTCCGCGGTCGTGCTCGCGGGGCTGTACGTCACCACCCAGCCGCCGGACTTCGAACACCCGCACGGCCACGAGCGCATCGAGCCGTTCGTGTCGCTGTTCGTCGCCGCGGGCGTGTTCGCGGCGGGCGGTGCGGTGATCTTCAGCGCGGGCTCGGCGGTGCTCGCCCCGGGGCCGGTCCGGCCGACGACCGGCGGAACGCTCTCGGTCGCCATCCTCGTCGTCGCCGGCCTCGTCAAGTACACGCTGTATCGCTACTGCCTCCGCGTGGGACGCCGCGAGGACTCGCCCGCGATCGTCGCCACCGCGCTGGACAACAGAAACGACGTGTTGACCGCGGGCGCGGCGCTCGTGGGCGTGCTGGGTGCGGCCGCGGGTTATCCGCTGCTCGATCCGCTCGCGGCCGGGGTCGTCGCGGTGGGCATCCTCTACACGGGCGTGGACATCGTCCGGGACAACGTCGCGTACCTCGTCGGCGCAGCGCCGCCGGAGGACCTCCGGGAGGAGATCCTCGCGCGCGCGCTCGACCACCCTGAGGTGCGGGCCGCCCACGACGTCGTCGCCCACTACGTCGGCCCCGAGGTCGACGTGAGCATCCACATCGAGGTCGAGGGCGAGATGTCGCTGAACCGGGCCCACGACATCGAGACCGACGTCGTCGAGTCGATCAGGGCGCTCCCGGCGGTCGACGACGTGTTCGTCCACGTCGACCCGAAGGAACTCGGCGAGTGGAAGCCCGAGGACGAGCGCGTCACGACGCCCGACGACACGCCGGAGTGACGCCTGCAGCCGAGTAACGCTTTTTCGAGCCCCGCACGAGCGGGCGGGTGATGTCCGAACTGTTGCTGGACGACACGGCCGTCGTGACCGGCGCGGCGAGCGGGAACGGGCGCGAGATCGCCGTCCGGTTCGCCGAGGAGGGGGCCGACGTGGTCGTCGCGGACGTCCGCGAGGAACCGCGCGAGGGCGGCGTCCCCACCCACGAGCGGATCGCCGGGGAAACGGACCGCGAGGCGACCTTCGTGGACTGTGACGTGAGCGACCCCGAGGCGCTGGAGCGAGCCGTCGCCGCGGCCGAGTCGTTCGGCGGGGTCGACGTGATGGTGAACAACGCTGGCATCCTCCAGCCCGACAGCTTCCTCGAGGTCACGGAGGAGGAGTACGACCGGCTCATGGACGTGAACGCCAAGGGCGTCTACTTCGGGGCGCAGGCGGCGGCAAAGCGCATGGTCGAGGCCGACGGCGGCGTCATCATCAACATGTCGAGCGCGGCCGGCATCCGGGGGAGCGGCAGGCTCGTCACCTACTCGCACTCGAAGGGGGCGGTCCGCCTGCTCACCTACTCGCTCGCGGACGCGCTCGGACCCGACGGCGTGCGCGTGAACGCGATCCACCCGGGCTTCGTCGAGACGGCGATGACGACCGACGACGTCCACGTCGTCGGCACCGAGCAGGGCGAGCGGATGAAGCGGGGAATCCCGAGCCGCCGGTTCGGCACGCCCGGCGACGTCGCCGACGCGGCCGTCTACCTGGCGAGCGACATGAGTTCCTACGTCAACGGCGAGTCGCTCGTCGTGGACGGCGGCATGTCGAGCACGTAGCCGCCGCCGACGTCGGGCATCCGAACGGGACCGGTCGTGACCAGGCCGACTCAGACGTCCGGCTCGATACGTGCTGCCCGCTCGGCCGTCTCCTCCAGCCCCGCGCGCACCGCGCCGGGGTCGTCCTCGCGTCCGGCCACCGACGCCACCCGGACGCGTCGGCCCGTCCGCCGGTCGCGCTCGTACACGCCGAGCGTCTCCCCTTCCGTCCCGGCGTCCGTGAGGAGGAGCTCCCGGGCCGACGCGGGGTGCGAGACGGTCACGCCGTCCGCGGGGAGCTCGTCGCGGAACGAGACGACCGTGGTCCCGACCCGCCACCCGTCCGGGACGATCGCGTCGATCGGAAGCTCGTGGAGCGTGTCCCGCAGCGTGGTCCTCGTCCTCACGTCCTCCAGGTCCGCCGGCACGTCCCACCCAGGACTCACCATGGGCGCGTCTCCTCGCGGAGGACGTATCAATCGGGACGGACGTTCCGACCGTTTCGGCCGGTTAAACGAGTGATATACGTGAAAACGAGCGCCGGAGCCGTCGGCCGATCGGCCCGTTTACGACGACACGGCTCCGGCGGTCCGCCGGCCCGTCCGGACCGGCTCCCCGAACGCGTACATCGTGTTCTGGCCGGTGATCTCGAGTTCGAGCACGTCGCCCGGTTCGACGCCGTGCTCGTCGGCGTGCTGGAGGATGATCTGTCGGTACGCCTCGTCGCGACACTTCACCGAGTCACCGGTCCCCTGCTCGACGACCAGGACCTCGTGGATCTCGCCGACCATCGACTCGTAGGCCGCGCCGACGATCGCCCGCTTCGCCTCGCTCATCTCCTTCGAACGCTCCTTCTTCACCGTGCCGCCGAGCCCCTTCATCTCGGCCGCGTCGGTGCCGGGGCGCTTCGAGAAGCGCGTCACGTTCACCTTCTCGGGCCGTACCTCGCGCAACAGCGCCATCGACCGCTCGTGGTCCGCGTCGGTCTCGGTGGGGAAGCCGACGATGAAGTCGGTCGAGAGCGTCCAGTGGTCGAGCCGCTCGTCGAACGTCTCGACGATCTCGCGGAACTTGCCGACCCGGTGCTGGCGGCGCATCTCCGCGAGCACGTCGTCGCTGCCCGACTGGACCGGGAGGTGGATGAAGTTGTACAGCTTCTCGTTCTCGGCGAACACCTCGGCGAGTTCCTCGTGGATGCCGTGGATGCCGCCCGGGTTCGCCATCCCGACGCGGACCCGGAACTCGCCATCGATAGCACAGACCCGTTCGAGCAGCTCCGGCAGCTTCCGCTCGCTCGCGTCCCAGCCGTAGACGCCCGTGTCCTGGCCGGTGACCCGGATCTCGCTCGCGCCGGCGTGGACGAGCGCGCGGGCCTTCTCGACGTTCTCCGCGACGGGCGGGGAGTCGATCCGGCCCGTGGCGAACTTCGTGATGCAGTACGAGCAGTTGCTCATACAGCCGCGAGCGATCGGGAGGATGCCGACCTCGCCGTCGAGGACGGGTTCGGTGTCGGCCGTCGGCGTCGGGCACTCGCCGTTCAGCACGGCGGTCGGCACCTCCTCCCAGTGGAGCACCCGCGCGTCGACGTCGGCTTCCCGGAACTGCTCGCCCTGGGCGAGCGCCATGCAGCCCGTGACGACGAGGTCCGCCGTCTCCGCGGCCAGTTCCTCGGCGCGGCGGAGCATGTTCCGCTCGGTCTTCTCGACGACCGTGCAGGTGTTCAGGATGGCGACGTCCGCGTCGGCCGGGCCGTCGGCGGGGCGGTGACCGCCGTCGCGCAGGCGGCGCTCGATCTCGCGGCTCTCACCCCGGTTCGACGTACAGCCGTACGTCTCGATGTGGTACGTCGCCATGCGGTTGCTCCGAGTTACTCGCAGGGGCGGTTAAGGGGTACGGTCGCGGGCGAGCCTGCCCCGTGGGACCGGTTCCGGATCGGTGGGGCCACGCGGACCGAGCGATCGGGAGCGTCCGAACCGCCAATGGCCGAGGGAAACGGCTAAACCCGGCCGGGAACACCCTCCGGCGATGGGAACCCGACGAGACCTGCTGTCCGGGCTGGCGGCCGTCGGGACCGTCGCGCTCGCGGGCTGTACGGGGAACAGCTTCTCGCCCGGCAGCGACGGCGGCACGGAGTGGCCGGCACCCGCCGCGACCCCCGAGGCGACGAGCTACGTCGCCGACGCCGCCGCCCCCCGAACGCCCCCGATCGAACGGTGGCGGGAGCCCGTCGGCCCCGCGACCGGACGGCCCGTCGTCGCGGACGGCACCGTGCTGGTGCCGACCGGCGACGGACTGGTGGCGATCGATCTGCGGACCGGGGAGCAACGGTGGTCGGGGGGCGGAGACACGTACGGCGTCTGTGTCCATGAGGGGACGGTGTACGCGACGCTCCGGAACGAGCCGGCGACGGTCGCGCGGGACGTCGTGGACGGCACCGAACGCTGGCGCGTTTCGAACGGATCGTCGTTCGGTGCCGCACCGCTCGTCGCGCCAGCCGGGGACCGCGTGTACGTCGGCGATACCGGCGGCGTCGTCGCCGCGTACGGCACTCGGGAGGGGGAGGAACTGTGGCGGTTCGACGCCTTCACCGGGGTCTACTCGCTCGCGACCGACCAGGACTCGCTGTTCGTCGGCACCACCGGCGGCGAGGCGTACCAGCTTCACGCCCCCCGCGCGGACGCCACCCCGCTCTGGCGGCGCAAGCTCCCGGGGACAGTCCGTGCCCTCGCCGTCGACGGCAACGCCGTGTACGCCTCCACGTTCGGCGGCGGACTGTTCAAACTCGCGCGCGGCGCGGCGACTGGGCGGACGGAGTGGCACGCCCGGCGGGCGGCGACGGCGAGCGAGTCGATCGTTGCGACCGGGAACGCGGCGTTCACCGTCGACGCCGAGCGGACGACCGCGGTCGATGCGGGCGACGGGGGAATCGACTGGAGCCGGACCGTCGATGCTCCCTCGAAGCCCTCGGCGCCCGCAGCGGCGGGGGACACGCTCTACGTCGGCGTCGACGGGGCCCTCCGCGCGCTCGCGCTCGGCGGCGGAACCGGCGTCGAGGGACTCTCGTTCGGGAGCGAACGCTGGAGCTACGAGGCGAGCGTCAGCGCCGCCGCGGTGGCCGACGGGGCCGTGATCGCGGCGTGTGATGACCTCGACGACGAGGCCACCGTCGTCGCGCTGGAGTAGGGAACCGGGACCCGCTCTCCCGGGCCGTCCGGCCGGGGTTACTCGGGTGCGCCTTCGACGATGTCGACGCCCGAGGAGGCACCGATCCGCTCGGCTCCCGCCTCGAACATGGCGAGCGCCTCCTCGTAGCTGCCGACGCCGCCGCTGGCTTTCACCGGCAGGTACTCGGCCATCAGCTCCACGTCCTCGACGGTCGCGCCGCCGTCGGCAAAGCCCGTCGAGGTCTTCACCATCGCGGCGTCGGCGCCAGCGGCGGCCTCGCAGGCGCGGCGTTTCTCGTCCGCGGACAGCAGCGCCGTCTCGATGATCACCTTCACCGGGACCGGAACGGCGGCGACGACCGCGGCGACGTCCTCCTCCACGGCGTCGTCGTCGCCGGCCTTCAGGCGACCGACGTTGATGACCATGTCGAGCTCGTCCGCGCCGTCCTCCCAGGCGCACACCGCCTCCTCGCGCTTGGCCGCGGTCGCGTTCTGCCCGTGGGGGAAGCCGACGACCGTCGCCAGCGTCACGTCGGGCTCGTACTCGGCGGCTTCGGTCAGGTAACACGGCGGGATACAGACGTTCATGCCGTACTGCGCCGCATCATCGAGGACGGTCTCCACGCCCGCGAGCGTCGTCTCCGGGCCGAGCACGGTGTGGTCGATGCGCGCGGCGAGGTCGCTTCGGTCCATACCCGGAGACGCACCCCCACCGTCAACACGCTTTCGACCGTTCGATCCCGGTCCCGTTCGCCCCGACTCCTCGCCTGATTCGGTACATCTTTGCCCGCGACGGCGGAGTCCCGGACATGACGATTCTCCCGGAGGGGTTCGCGCTCCCGCCTCTCCCGTACCTGCTCGTGCTGGCGCTGGCGCTCGGCGGGGTGGCGTACGGGCTCTCCGAGCGCAGGCCAGCGTTCACGACGGGCCACGTCATCGCGCTCGTCCCGTGGATGTGTGCGGGCGCGGCCGGGCACGTCCTGTTCGTCCTCGGCGTCCTCCCGGACGCCCTCGACCCGCTGTTCGGAACGCCGTCGGCCTACCTCACGACCGCCGCCCTCGCCGGCGCCTGCTGGCTCGCGGCGCTGGCGAGCGACGCGGACGACCGGCGGGTGCTCGGTGCGGCGGGAACGCTCGCGCTGCTCGTCGGCGTCGGCCGCACGCTCGAGTACGGTGCCGGCGCCGGCACGTTCTCCCCCTGGCTCCCGGCCGCCGGACTCGTCGTCGGCGCGGGGCTCGGCGTCGGCCTCGCGCTCCTCCTCTACCGCGCGTACAGCCCCGCGACCGCCGCCGGTTCCGCCGGGCTCGTCGCCGTCGCCGCCCACGGCATCGACGGCGTGACGACGGCCGTCGGCGTCGACCTCCTCGGCTTCGGCGAGCGCACGCCGCTTTCCCGGCTCATCATCGAGTTCGCACACGGACTTCCCACCGCGGCCGTCCTCGGTGGCGGCTGGCTGTTCGTCCTCGTGAAACTCGCCGTCGGCGTCCTCGTCGTCGCCGCCATCGCGCCGACCGTTCGCGAGGAGCCGACGGAGGGGAACGCGCTCCTCGCGCTCGTGACGGCAGTCGGGCTCGGCCCCGGCGTCCACAACGCGCTGCTGTTTGCGGTCGTCGCGCCCTGAACGGTCGGTGTCGCTGCCGTACGTTGCCGCCGTCGAGACGCGAACCGGCGGCCGAGAGTCGTCACGGGAATCCGGTTTCGGCGACGGCTTACTCCGTCGTCGCGACGCTGGTCTGCATCCCCTCGGAGTTGAACGCCGACCCGGCCCCCGCCCCGTCCAGCACGATGATTCCCGCGGACGAGTCGGTCAGCTCGCCGAACTCGGCGATCGCGCGGTCGGCCGCCGCCTGCGCGTCCAGCCCGTCCTCCAGGTGGCGGACCGCACGGCGCGTCAGCGTCGCCTTCGCGATGTCCTCGCCGGCGCCCGTCGCGCTGGCGCCGCCCGCCGGCCCACAGAAGAAGCCCGAGCCGATCTGGGGCACGTCGCCGACGCGGCCCGCGAGCGCGAACGTCCGCCCGCCCGTCGAGGTACAGGCGGCGAAGGCGTCCGAGTCCGGGTCGTGGGCGACCGCGCCGACCGTGTCGTGGCCGCCGAACCGCTCCTCGATCCACGCGAGGTGCTCGGCGGGAGCTCCGTCGGGCGGATCGACGTCCTCGTACCGCTCCCGGGTCTCCGCCGTGAGCAGGTCGCGCTCGACGTCGATCCCGAAGTCGTCGGCCAGGTCGACCGCGTGAACGCCAGAGACGAACACGTGGGGCGTCTCCTCCATGACGACGCGGGCCGCGGCGGCGGCGTGTTCGACGCCGGGCATCGAGGCGACCGCGCCGGCCTCGCGCCCGTCGGTCATGATTCCGGCGTCGGTCCGCACTATCCCGTCCGACTGGACCGCGCCGCCGAAGCCGGCGTTGAACCGGGGCGATTCCTCCAGCACCGCGACCGCGGAGACGACCGCGTCGACGACGCTCGCCTCCCTAGTTCCGGTTTCGGCGGCCTCGTCGAGGACCGCCCGTCTGGGCTCGGGTTCCTCGGGCGTGCCGCCGGCACCGCCGTGACAGATGATGCGCATCGTCGGTGAGTTCGCCGGTCGGGGGAAAAGCGTCCGGGAATCGGTCGGGCACGCCGGGACGCCTGGCGCGCTACCGAGCGCGTGAACAGTGGCGCACTGCCCGGCGGGAACGGCGTCACGCTCCCGCGATGCTGAACGGGGGGACGGGTGCAGTCGACATCCGTTTGTCGACTGGTCGTTCCGCCGCCCTGCGATTCGGCGCGTTCGTCGCGGTCCGCGGGCGTTCACCGGAGAACGGCAGGCATTTTACTGCGCCGTCGGAACTCGGGGACACGCCAATGAGTTACGATATTACCGAGGTTCCCGCGGACGGGGAACGGATCACGGTCGCCGACGAGGACACCGGCGAGCTCACGGTGCCGGACAATCCGATCATCCCCATCATTCACGGGGACGGCATCGGGACCGACGTCGGCCCGGCCGCCCAGAAGGTACTCGACGCGGCAGCCGAGGCCACCGGACGCTCCATCGCCTGGATGCGCGTCTACGCCGGCCAGAGCGCGCGCGACCGCTACGACGAGAACCTCCCGCAGGAGACCGTCGACGCCATCCGCGAGCACCGCGTCGCCATCAAGGGCCCGTTGACGACGCCCGTCGGCGCGGGCTTCCGATCGCTCAACGTGGCGCTCCGAAAGCGGCTCGACCTCTACGCGAACGTCCGCCCGACCTACCACCTCGAGGGCGTCCCGTCGCCCGTCAAGAGCCCCGAGGAGATGGACATGGTCACGTTCCGCGAGAACACCGAGGACGTGTACGCCGGCATCGAGTGGGAGGCCGGCACCGACGACGTCGAGCGCGTCCGCGAGTTCGTCGAGGACGAGATGGGCGCGGACGGCGTCATCCACGACGGCCCGGTCGGCATCGGCATCAAGCCGATCACCGAGTTCGGTTCGAAGCGGCTCATCCGCGAGGCGATCGACTACGCGATCAAGAACGGCCGGGACTCGGTCACGCTGGTCCACAAGGGGAACATCATGAAGTTCACCGAGGCCGCCTTCCGCGACTGGGGCTACGAGGTCGCGGCCGAGGAGTACGGCGAGGACGTCATCACCGAGGACGAGCTCTGGGAGGAGCACGACGGCGAGCAGCCCGACGGCACCGTCGTCGTGAAGGATCGCATCGCCGACAACATGCTCCAGCAGCTGCTCACGCGGACGAGCGACTACTCGGTCATCGCGACGATGAACCTGAACGGCGACTACATGTCCGACGCCGCCGGCGCACAGATCGGCGGGCTCGGCATCGCGCCGGGCGTCAACTACGGCCACGGCAAGGCGCTCGCCGAACCGGTCCACGGCTCCGCGCCCAAGTACGCCGGCGAGGACAAGGTGAACCCGACCGCGATGATCCTCTCGGGCCGCGAGATGCTGGAGTACCTCGGCTGGACCGACGCCGCGGACCTCGTCCGCGACGCCGTCGAGGCACAGATCTCCGAGGGTCGCGTCACCTACGACCTCGAACGCCAGCGCGAGGGCGCCACGAAGCTCGCCACCTCCGAGTTCGCCGACGAGGTCGTCGAGCGGATCCACGACCTGGCGTAGACGACGCGGCACGTCGGCCGACTGACCGGGACGGGTCGCCGCCGACCCGCTCCGACCCGCCGGACTCGCCTCCCACTTTTTCAGCGCGCGGCACGTACGGCTCCCATGAGCGACGACGACCCGTTCGCCGACCTGCCGGACGACCCGACCGAGGACCTCGCGCGCGCCGAACAACGGCTGACCGTCCGCGTCGAGCGTCGAACGTACAACAAGCCCGTCACCATCGTCGAGGGGTTCGACGAGACGGCCGTCGACCTGAAGGAGGTCGCCTCGGACCTGAAGCGCTCGCTCGGCACCGGAGGCACCGTCGACGACGGCGCGATCGAACTGCAGGGCGACCACCGCGACCGGGTGGGAGACTTGCTGGGCGAGCGCGGCTTCGCCGTCGAGTGAGTCCCGGCCCGCGTCGAAACCGAGCCGGACGACCGCTTTCCCGCCCGGCTGCGGGTTCACCCGGTCCGGCTACGAGTCCGCCCAGTCCGGGTCGGTCCGCGGCGGCGAGAACACGTCGACTCCGGTGACGGGTTCCTCGCCGTCGTTGACGACGCCGTGGGTCTCGCCGCCCGCGAGCACGTAGGAGTCGCCCGCCTCACAGGTGACGGTCTCGCCGTCGTCGAGTCTGAACGTCAGCGTGCCGGCGGTGATGATGCCCGATTGCTCGTGGGGGTGGCTGTGTGACGGCACCTCCGCGCCGGGGTCGATCGTGAAGTGCTGGACGTTCATCTCCTCGCCCGCGGCCAGTTGCGACAGGTGGACGCCAGCGACCGCTTCGACGTCCTCGTCCGGGCCGTGTGGAACGTGCTCCATGGGACCACTCGCGTCGGCTCGGTACTTACATCTACGGGGGCTGCCGTCCCCGTCCGTCCTGCTCCCGCGGCCTCGGGGGACAGGTTCAAGGCCGATAGCGCGGAAGCGCGAC
Source organism: Halobaculum sp. XH14 (assembly GCF_032116555.1). Lineage (NCBI taxonomy): Archaea > Methanobacteriati > Methanobacteriota > Halobacteria > Halobacteriales > Haloferacaceae > Halorarum > Halorarum halobium. The sequence continues at coordinate 1,926,209 of NZ_CP134949.1, read as the reverse complement.
CATGTACGCGGTCGTCGGCTGTACGGACTGTGGAGCCTACTGGCTGCTCTCGGACCCCGACGAGCAGAAGTCGGCGACGTGCACCCGGTGTGGCACCGTCCACCGGACGAAGCGGCTCAGACGCTTCTTCGAATCCGAGGACCGGTCGGCGGCCGTCGGGGCTCGCGCCCAGTTGCTCGCCGAGAAGCGGGGGGACGCGGACGCGTTCGACGCGGTCGGCACAGCGGCTGACCACGAGCGCGCCGTCGAGGACGCCGATCGGATGGTTTCGGATCGGGAGTACCTGGAGGGTTCGGGCCTCGACGCGGACGAGGTCGCGGCCGCGACCGAGGACAGCGGGTCGTCCGGGTCCCGGTCACGCGATCAGGTGGTCCGGGACGCGCTCCGGGAGGGAAACACGACGGAGTCGAGCGTGGTCGAGTACGCCACGGAACACGGCGTGCCCGCGGCGGCCGCGAGGGACCTGCTCGAACGGCTCACGAGACGCGGAGAGGTGAGCGAGTCGCGCGGCGAGTATCGCCTCCTGTAGCGAGATTCGTCCCGCTCGCCGCCCGATGGGTTTATTCTGGTTCCCGCGACAGGTGGGCGCGTGTCGCCGACGACCGCCGGGACGACGCTGGGGCTCGCCATCGAGCTTTCGGTCCTCCAGCTTCGCGCCGAGCCCGGCGCGACCGACTACCGGGGACTGCTGTTCCTGGCGACGTTCCTCGCGCTGGCCGGGTTCATCCTCGCTAACCACGGTGCCGCCGCGTACACGCTCCTGCTCTGGGAGGGCGGTGCGGGCGTGGTGACGTGGGTGTACGTCGAGCCGGTGCTGGGCGGGTTCTTCTTTCTCGCGGCCGCGTTCCAGTTCCCGCTCGCGGCCCGCCTCTGGGGCGATCCGCTCCGCCTCTGGCCGCGAACTCGCCGGCTCGTGGGAGCGGTGGCCGAGCGGGCGGGAGCGGATTCCTGAGCGGGCAGTGCGGCTCGCCGACCGACGGATCGCCGACCCGCGTTACCGACCCAGATCGGCGTGCGCAGAGGAGAGGTTCCGCGACGCGAGCGCCGAGAGCAGCGAGAGTTCCCCTGCCAGCGCCGCGACCGCGACCGCCTCCGCGAGCGCGTCGGCGTTGCTCCCGGCCGGGTCGCCCCCGCCACGGACGCCGAGCACGTCGAGGCCCTCGGCCTGGGTCGGCAGCTTGGTTCCGCCGCCGACCGTGCCCACTTCGAGCGAGGCGAGCGTCACCGAGACGTACAGGTCGCCCTCGTCGTCGACTTCCGCGGTCGTGATGGCGTTGGCGCCCTCCACGACTTGCGCCGCGTCCTGGCCCGTCGCGAGGAACATCGCGGCGACCGCGTTTGCCACGTGGGCGTTGAACCCGAGGCCGCCGGCCTTCGCGCTGCCCACGAGGTTCTTCCGGGTGTTCACCTCGGCGACGGCCTCGGGGCTCGTCTTCAGCGTCTCCGCGACGATTTCGCGCGGGACTGTCACGTCGGCCGCGACCGTCCGGCCGCGCCCCTCGACCGCGTTGATCGCGGCGGGTTTCTTGTCCGAACAGAGGTTGCCCGAGAGCGCGACCAGACTGGCCGCGGTCTCCGCCTCCACGACCTCGCAGGCCGCCTCGGTCGCGATGGTGGCCATGTTCATCCCCATCGCGTCCTTGGTGTCGTAGGCGAACCGCAGGTAGACGTTGTTGCCGACGACGTACGGTGTCACCTCGCGGAGTTCGCCGTGGCTCGTCGTCGACTCGGCCGCGTCCCGCAGCGCCGGGACGTTGTCCCGGGCCCACGAGGCGAGCGCCTCGGCTTCTGCCACGCCCGCGACGCGGAAGGCCGGCGCGCGCGTCATCCGGTTCTTCAGCACCCGCGCGCCAGCGCCGCCGGCCGAGTTCAGCGCCGCACAGCCGCGGTTGACGGAGGCCAGCAGCGCGCCCTCGGTCGTCGCCATCGGCAGGTAACGTTCGCCCGAGACGGCGCCGCCGTCGATCTGGACCGGGCCGGCGACGCCGACGGGAATCTGCACCGCGCCGGTCATGTTCTCGATGTTCGTGTCGGTCGCCTGCCCGGCGGGGAGGGTGTACTCGCCGGTCGCGTCCAGTTCCGCACCCGACTGTTCCTCCACGAGGAGCCGACGCGCCGCGACCGCGGTGTCGGCGTCGGCGTGGTCCTCGAGTTCGTACAGTCGGAGGTCGCCGTCCCGAACCCGGCCGGCGAGCGTCTCGGGGTCCGTGTCGGTCATGGGTCGACCTGGTGGTGGCGTCCGCTAAGTCGTGTCGGTTCGGACGGTCCGTTCCGGACGGATCCCGGGCGATCGGCGTCCGGGTCGGGCGTCACCGGGGTTCGTACGCCCACAGCGTCGCGGTCGTGTCCTGTCCCGCACCCAGCGTCGACTCCCGGCGCTGCTCCTCGGGCGTTGACTCAGACGTGAACAGGTACGTTCCCCCGGCGGGGACGACGCCGCGTGCACGCGTGCCGGCCGTTTGGAGATCCCACAGTATCGCCCCGTCCGCCCGGTCGAGCGCGACGGCCCGGACCTCGCGGGCGTCGGCGTCGACGCGGAGGACGTGGACGGCCCGCTCGGTCACGGTGGCTACGGTCCCCTGCGCGTACCGTTCCGGTGTGAGGCGTTCGTGCCACAGCCGCTCGCCGCCGTCCGCGAGGTCGAAGGCGGCGACGTGGCCGGTGAGTCCCGCGACGTACGCGACCCCGTCGGCGACCGGCGGCCGGACGACGGCGTTGCCGGGCCACTCGGTCTTCCACCGCCGGCGAGCGCGAGCGCCGCTCGTCGCGTCGTGCGTTCGGGGACCATGGTGGGGCGTTCCGGAGGGGCCGGCAAGTACCTTGGCGAAACGGTAGCGTCGATTTCACCGACCGTTCGCCGCCTCCCGGGGTTCGGTTCGTTCCCGGCGTCGCCCCCGACCTCGTTCGGCTTCCCGAACCGTTTTCCCCCTCCCACACCCCGTCGAACGCATGACCGAAGCCGCCGACCTGGTCGTCACGAACGCCGAGGTCCACACGCTCGCCGACCCCGACGAGACGGTCGAGGCGGTCGCGGTGCGCGACGGCGACGTGGTCCGCACCGGCGCGGCCTACGACGTGGAGTTCCTGGCCGGCGCGGACACCGACGTCGTCGACGCCGGCGGCCGCGTCGTCCTTCCCGGGTTCATCGACGCCCACACCCACCTGCTCGCGGTCGGCCGGTCGCTGGTCCACGCCGACCTCTCGGCCGCCGATGGACCCGACGAGGCCGTCTCGCTGCTCCGCGAGCGCGCCGCCGCGGTCGAGGACGGCGAGTGGGTGCTGGGGTTCGGCTACGACGAGTCGACCTGGGCCGAGTCGCGCTACCTGACCGCGGCGGACCTCGCCGCCGTCTCGGAGACCGCACCGGTCGCCGCGTTCCGCGAGGACATGCACGTCGCCTCGGTGAATCGGGTCGTGCTCGACCGCTACCGCGACGCCATGCCCGACGAGGACGTCCGGACCGACACGGGGAACGCGACCGACGGCGGCGAGCCGACCGGCGTGCTCGTCGAGACGGCCGTCGATCCGGTGTACGACGCGATCGAGCCGGACGCGGCCGAGGCGCGGGAACTCGCCGAGGCCGCCCAGCGCGAGGCGAACGCGCGCGGGGTGACGATGGTCCACGACATGGTCCGGCAGTCGAAGGCACCGGAAGTGTACCGGGAACTGGACCTCGCGGGCGAGCTCACGCTCCGGGTGCGACTCAACTACTGGTCGGACCACCTTGCGGAACTGATCGATCTCGGCCTGCGCACGAACCACGGGAGCGAGATGGTACGGGTGGGGGCGGTGAAGTCGTTCACCGACGGCAGCCTCGGCGGACGGACGGCGAAGCTCTCCTCGCCCTATGCCGACGCCGCGGACGGCACCGACGCCGCGGACGGCACCGACGAGGGGGAGACGGGCCAGTGGGTCGTCCCGCCGGAGGAGGTCCACGACCTGGTCTCCCGCGCCGACGACGCCGGCTTCCAGGTGACGCTGCACGCCATCGGCGACGAGGCGGTCGACCTCGCGCTCGACGCCTACGCCGAGACCGAGGACCCCGGCGGAATGCGCCACCGCGTCGAGCACTGTGAACTCGCCGGCGAGGATGCCGTCCGGCGGTTCGCCGACCTCGGCGTCGTCGCGTCGATGCAGCCGAACTTCCACAAGTGGGGCCACGAGGGAGGGCTGTACGACGCCAGACTCGGCGACCGGCGGACCGACGCGAACCGGCTTCCGGCGTATCTCGACGCGGGCGCGCCGCTCGCCTTCGGCTCGGACTGCATGCCGCTCGACCCGCTGCTCGGCGTCCACCAGGCGGTCAACGCGCCGAGCGACGGGCAGGCGGTCGGCGTCACTGACGCGCTCCGGGCCTACACGAGCGGGGCCGCCTACGCCGGCTTCGACGAGCACCGGCTGGGAACGCTGGAACCCGGAAAGCGGGCCGACTTCGTCGCGCTCGGCTCGTCGCCCTGGGAGAACGAGGACGGGATCGAGGACATCGACGTCGCGTTCACGGCGGTCGGCGGGGAACTGGTGTACGACGGCCGGTAGGTGTCGGAGCCCCGTCCCGTCAGGTGCCGGCCTCCGCTTCCACGTCCGCCCCCGCTTCCTGCTTGCAGACGTCCAGCACCGAGAGCGTCCCGTCGAGCGTCACCGAGAGCGTGTCACAGTCGGCCGGCAGGTCCAGCCGGATGCGGAGCGGGTCCTCGGCGAGCACCGTCGTGCGGGCGTCGCTCACACACCAGTCGAACGTCCAGAACGGCTCGGTCGTCAGGTCGTGGCCGCGCTCGGAGAAGAAGTTCAACACCGGCGCGGTATCCAGCAGGTTCAGGCCGACCGCGGAGTTGAGCCGGTTGTCACAGCGCTCGCAGACGTGGTGGACTTCGAGCTCGCGGCCCGGCACGTTCGTCTCGGCGTCGAGCGTCGTCTCCATCCGACCCATGCACTCGGGGCAGACGCCGTCGGCGGCCAGACAGTAGTGGTGACGAACGTGGTGGTGGAAGGCGTCGAGGAACTCCTCGGCCGTGCGGTCGTCGAGGCCGCCCGGCGGGAACGGGTAGTCGACCGCCGTCCGGCCGCAGTCGTCGCAGGTGATGGTCAGCACCTCGTTGCCGTACCTCGCCGAGAGGTCGCCGCCGCAGGCGTAGCAGTCGCCCGGCGCGTCGAACGGCCCGACCTCGGCCCGACCAGTGAACGTCCCGGCGAAGACGGAGCGGACCACCTTCCAGCCCGCCGTCCGGAACGCGTAGCCGTCGTCGGTCTTGCGGACGAAGTGTTCGAGCAGTTGCTTCAGGTGGTAGTTGAAGTGGGCGCTGTCCTCGAGGTCGATGCGCTCGTACAGTTCCGAGAACGGGACGGCCTCGTGGCCGGATTCGACCGTCGCCTCGTGGAGCGCCTGGAGGATGTCGATGCGCGTCTCGTTTCCGAGCAGGGCGAACGCCTCGGCGGGGGTGAGGCCGGCCTCCTCGACGGCATCGGGGGCGTCCTCGGCGGGAGTGCTCATGGGCGGGGCTTTCTCGTCGGACGGTAAAATCGTTGGGCTCCCCGGCCCCGGATCCCAGCGGCTCGGCGTCCGAGACGGGCGTGCCGGGCTCAGTCGGCGAAGCGAACCGCGTCGTCCTCGCCCTCGACGGTCGCCCCCTCGAGTTCCGCGAAGGCGTCGTGCACGCGCTCCCAGGTGTCATCGAGCGCCTCGACGATCACCTTCGTGTCCGAGACGACCGGCATGAAGTTCGTGTCGCCGCCCCAGCGCGGGACGACGTGGGTGTGGACGTGGTCGTCGATGGACCCGCCCGCGGCCGCGCCGCCGTGGTTCATCCCGGCGTTGAAGCCGTCCGGACCGAGCGCGACGCGGAGCGCCTCGAACGTCCGCTGTTTCATGCAGGCGTGATCGAGCAGGTCGGCCTCGCCGAGTCCGGCGTAGTCGCCCTCGTGGTCGTACGGGATGACCATCGCGTGGCCGGGGTTGTACGGGTAGTTGTTGAGGATGACGAACGACCGGGACGAGCGGGCGACGATGCGCGACTCCCGGTCCGCGTCCCGCTCGGGCAGCACGCAGAACGGGCAGCCGTCGATGCCGCCGTCGCGGTCCTCGCGTTCGACCCAGTCGATGCGCCAGGGGGCGAACACCTGATCCATACGACCGGCGAGGGGAGCGCGGGTCTTCAACCCCCGCGCTCCGGTGACGAGGTACCCGTTTTCCGCCACCTCGGGTCGGATCGAGGGATCCGGGTATCGGTCGAACGGCCGGGCTACTCGAACAGCCCAGCGGTCGTGACCTCGATGCCGTCCTCGGTGACGACGAGGGTGTGTTCGGCCTGGCTGACGAGCTTTCCGTCCTCCTCTTTCAGCACCGGGTACCCCTTCACGACGCCGTTCGTCTTCAGGCGGCGAAGCGCCATCTCCGAGCGCGAGGACTCCAGCCAGCGCGCGGCGAAGGGGAGGCCGTCGAACTCGCGGACCTCCTCCAGCGTCTGCCGCGCGGCGCGGTTCCGCACGGACCGGTCGTTCGTCAGCTCGAAGATTTCCTCCTCGTTGCCCTCGCCGACCTTCCCGCGGCCGTCCGTGGCGAACGGCTCGATGGCGACGACCTGTCCGGGTTCGAGTTCCACGGAGCGGTCGACGCCCCGGTTCGGAACGTTCGGGCCGGTGTGTGCGTCGAACCGCTGGACGCCGTGGCCGGACAGGTTGTAGACCGGCGTGTAGCCGTACGCGTCGATCACGGATTCGATCTCCTCGCCGATCTCGCCGACCGGAACGCCCGGCCCGGCGGCCTCGACTGCGGCCGCGAGCGCCTCCTCGGCGGCCTCGACCAACTCGACCTCGCCCGCGAGGTCCACCGTCACCGCCGAATCGGCGATGTAACCGTCGACGTGGACGCCGACGTCGAGACAGACGACGTCCTCGCCGAACTCCGTCCCGTCGTCGCGGCTCGGCGTCGCGTGGCTGGCCTCCTCGTTCACGGAGATGTTGACCGGGAAGGCGATGCCCGCGCCCTCCTCCCGGATGCGCTCTTCCGCGTACTCGGCCACCTCGAGGTGGGTCGCGCCGGGTTCGACCAGCTCCCTCGTTTCGGTCATCACCGTCGTGAGTATCTCGCCCGCCTCGCGGTACTTCTCGAGTTCGTCGTCGGCCAGCGCGCTCATGTCGGCGCGTTCGGCCGACCTCGGCAAAGGGGTTGCGCTCGTGGCCCGCCCGTCGGGGGAACCGCTCGGGTCATAGCCCCGAAGCCATGTCAATCGATCACACAATAGTCCCCATAGCACCCCTTTTCCGGCGGTAGGGTCTTGCTCCCTCCGATGACAGCGCCGACGCCGGGGTCCGAACTCGACCCGCCGCATCGCCGCGTGGCGCTCGACGACTGGGCCGGCGTGTACGTCGTCGGCGACGTCCACGGCTGTCCCGGGGCGTTCGACCGGCTGCTCGCCGAGTTGGGTGTCACCGACGACGACCTCGTCATCGTCGTCGGCGACCTCGTCCGCAAGGGTCCCGACAGCGAAGGCGTGGTCGATCGGGTCCGCGCGGCCGACAACGTGCTGTCGGTCCGGGGCAACAACGAGGAGAAGCTGGTGCGGGGCGAGGAATCGCTCCCGGACCTCGCGGACGACGACCTCGACTGGCTCGCCTCCCTCCCGGTCGCGATCTCGTGGGAAGCGACCGGGGAGGTCCGGGCCGGCCTCGTCGTTCACGGCGGCGTCGACCCCCGGATCACGCTCGCCGAGCACGCCGTCGAGACTCTCCAGACGACCCGCTCGCTCGTCCCGGACGGGAGCTACGGCGACCGCCCCTACTGGTGGGAACGGTACGAGGGCCCCCGGCGCGTCTTCTTCGGTCACACCGTCCTGGATCGACCCGTCGTCCGCGAGCACGCCGTGGGGCTCGACACCGGCTGCGTCTACGGCGGGGAGCTGACCGCCTACGACCTCCGGCGCGACCGCTTCGTCTCGGTCGACTCGGACGAGCCAGCCCGGGCGCGCGCCGACGCGAAGGTGCTCTCACCGCCCGTCGACGACCCCGGGGCCGCCGGCCCGGAGAACGCATGCGGACTGAGCCGGGCGGTGACCCACGATGACGGACGGTGACGAGACCGTCGTGGCCGAGGAGGCGCCCCACGAGTCCACCGCGGCGGCCGATCGTTCGTCGGGGGCGGCCGATGCGCCGCCCGGGCATGGCGACGACGGCGTCGATCGGGATGGCGACGGCGAGGGCCGAGAGGACCGTTCGTCGGCCGGGCGGTCGGAGTCGGTCGAGTCGTTCGACCCGGAACCCGACGGAAACGGCCCGCCGAGACCCTGGGTACCGGCGCCGTCGTCGCCGGGGGAGCCATCCGTCCTCTGGGGGCGGTTCGGCGCGGAGACCCCGCCGATCATCGTCGACGGCGCTGGGGAGGCCGAGCCTGACCCGACCGATCCGGCGTTCCAGTTGAGCCGCGAACTGAGCGAGCTCTCCTTCCAGCGGCGCGTCCTCCACGAGGCCGAGGACGAGCGAACCCCGCTGCTCGATCGGATGCGCTTTCTCGGGATCACGACCCGGAACCTGGACGAGTTCTTCATGAAGCGGGTCGGCGGGCTGAAACAGCAACTCGCCGCCGGCGTCACCGAGTCGACCCCCGACGGTCGGACCCCCCGGGAGCAGTGGGAGGCGGTGCTCGAACACGCGCGCGACATCTTCGAGCGGCAGTCGCGCTGCTACCAAAACCAGGTCGGGCCGGCGCTGCGCGAGGCGGGCATCGAGATCGAGTCCTGGGCGGACCTGACCGACGACGAGCGCGGGGCACTCCGGGACCACTTCGAGCGACAGGTGATGCCGACGCTGACGCCGCTGACGTTCGATCCGGCACACCCGTTCCCGTTCATCTCGAACCTCTCGCTGTCCGTGGCCGTGGTAACCAGGGACGAGGAGGGCGAGGAGCGGTTCTCACGGATCAAGGTGCCCCAGAACCGGCCGCGGCTGATCCGCGTGGATCAGGTCACCGTGGGCGCGAGCGACGGGGGCGACACAGACGGGTCCTCGACCACCAGCGACGAGTCCGCCGTCGACGACGGGACGGCACGGTTCCTCCCGCTGGAGCGGCTGATCGAGGCGAACCTCGACACGCTGTTCCCCGAGGTGGAAGTCCTCCACAGCTCCACGTTCCGCGTCACGCGAAACGCCGAGGTCCGCCGGAACGAGGAGGTCGCGGAGGGGCTCATCGAGATGATCGAGGACGTGCTCCGCCAGCGCCGGTTCGCGACGGTGGTCAGGGTCGAGGTCGCGGCGGACACGCCCGAGACGGTCCGGGAGCTCCTGGTGGAGCATCTCGACGTGGGCGAGCGGGAGACGTTCGAGCGCCCGGAACCGTTCGCGCTGGACGGGTTCGGCGCGCTCCAGGACCTCGATCGGTCGGCGCTGAAGCGTGACCCCTGGACGCCCCAGCGACATCCCCGGTTCGAGGGCATCGACGCCGACCACCCGGAGGACCTGTTCCGGACCGTGACCGACGACGACATCCTCGTCCACCACCCGTACCACTCGTTCTCGGGCACGGTCCAGACGTTCCTCGACGCCGCCGCCCACGACCCGAGCGTGCTCGCGATCAAGGCCGCGATCTATCGCACCGCGCCGGACTCGAAGGTCGTGGCGAGCCTCATCGACGCGGCCAAGAACGGCAAGCAGGTCGCGGTGATGGTCGAACTGAAGGCGCGCTTCGACGAGGAGAACAACCTCCGCTGGGTCAAGCGCCTCGAGGAGGAGGGCATCCACGTCGCGTACGGCACGATCGGACTGAAGACCCACTCGAAGGTCGCGCTCGTCGTGCGGGAGGAGTCGGGCGAGGTGGAGACGTACTCGCACGTCGGCACGGGTAACTACCACTCCGAGACGGCCAAGGAGTACGTCGATCTCGGGCTGTTGACCGCCGACGAGCAGATCGGCGGCGACCTCGTCAAGCTGTTCAACTCCTTCACCAGCCACGCGCGGCAACGCGAGTACGACCGGCTGCTGGTCGCGCCCGAGAACCTCCGTGACGGTCTGACGGACCTGATCAGGACCGAAGCCGCCGTCGCGGCCGAGGGCGGCGACGCACGGATCGTCATGAAGATGAACGCGCTCGAGGACCCCGGAATCGTCCGCGAACTGTACGAGGCCTCGCGCGCCGGGGTCGAAATCGACCTGATCGTCCGGGGCATCTGTCGGCTCCGGCCGGGCGTCGAGGGCCTCTCGGAGACGGTCCGCGTCCACAGCGTCGTCGGCCGGTTCCTCGAACACTCGCGGATCCTCTACTTCGCCAACGGCGACGGGGAGGGCGAGCCGGCGTACTTCCTCGGCTCGGCCGACGCGATGACCCGGAACCTCGACCGGCGCGTCGAGGCGGTCGTCCCCGTCGAGGATCACGAGGTCCGGGCCGAACTGGCGACCGTCCTCGGCACGATGCTCGGCGACAACCGCCGGCGCTGGGCGATGTGTCCCGACGGGAGCTACGTCCAGATCGAGCCGCGCGCGGACGCTCCGACGGTCGACACCCACGAGCGGCTGAAGGAACGGGCACGGGCGGCAGCCCCCGAGCCCGACTCCCAGCCGGCGAAGGCCGACGGACGCCGCGACCCGCAGGTCGACCTGGACGACGTGTTCACCGAGCCGGGCGACCTGTAACGAGCTGCTCCCTCCTGCCGATTTCCGAGTTTGCTCGCGTCACTCGCCGGCCATCCGCGGTCTTTTTGCCCCGACCGCCGGACCTGTCGGTATGGCAAAACAGCCCCATCTCCTCGTCGAGGAGGGCGACGTCCACGACGTCGCGCTCATCCCGGGGAACCCCGACCGCGTCGACCGCATCGCGGACCAGTGTGAGAACGCGGAGCTCGTCTCGGAGAACCGCGAGTACCGCATCGTCAACGCCGAGTACGACGGCCGGCCGCTCACGATCTGCTCGACCGGCATCGGCTGTCCGTCCGCCGCGATCGCCATCGAGGAACTCGCCAACGTCGGCGTCGAGACGGTCATTCGCGTCGGCACCTGCGGCGGCCTCCAGACGGACGTCGAGGTCGGCGACATGGTCGTCGCCACCGGCGCGGCAAAGGAGGAGGGAACGAGCAAGCGCTACGAGTCCGCGACCTACCCGGCCGTCCCCGATTACGACACGCTGACCGCGCTCGTCGACGCCGCGGAGGCCAGCGGCGAGGAGGTACACGTCGGCCCGATCGTCTCCGACGACGCGTTCTACAACGAGTCCGACGAGTACGTCGAGGACTGGGAGGCGGCCGGCCTGCTCGCCATCGAGATGGAGGCGGCGGCGGTCTTCTCGCTCGCACGCCGCCGCGGGATGGACGCCGGCGCGATCTGTACCGCGGACGGCAACCTCGTCGCCGGCACCCAGAAGGGGGCCGACTCGGACGAGGAACTCCCGGAGAAGGCGAGGAACAACGTGGGCCGCGCCATCGCGCTCACGCTGGAGGCAGTCGCTAGCCTGTAGCAGTCGGTTCCGCCGTCCCGCTCACCGCGGTCGTCCTACTCCCCGTCGTCGCCGCCCGGACCCTCGGTCGCTTCGTCCGGTTGGTCCAGGAGTTCACGCGCCAGCGCCTCCGAGTCGCCGCGCTGGAGCGCCGACTCGACGAGCAGGTGTCCCCCGATGCTCGCGGGCGAGATGACCGTGTTCGCGCCGGCCCGCTTCAGCTTGTTGACGTTCTCCCGGTCGCTCGCGGCGGCGACGATGGCGACTTCGGGGTTGAGCTGTCGAGCCGTCAGGATCGAGAGCGCGTCCTCGGCGTCGTTGTTCGTCGCGGTCACCACGGCGCGGGCCTCCCCGACCTTCGCGCGTTCGAGCGTCCCCTCGTCTGAGGGGTCGGCGGTCAACACGTTCAACTCGCGCTCGCGGAGGCCGCGCGCGACGTCCTCGTCGGGCGTGATGACGAGGAAGTCGACGTTCGCCTCGGTGAGTTCTTCGACGATCGGTTCCGTCAGTTCCCCGTGGCCGAGCACGAGGACGTGCCGTTCGAGGATGTCGATGTCTGTCTCTGTCATGCGTCCGAGTGCGGTCGCGAGTCGTGCCTCGATGGCCGGCGTGATGAGGACCCCCAGCGCGACGGCGAAGGCGGCGACGTTGAGCACGAGCGCCGAGAGCGCGAACCACTTCGCGAGTTGCCCCTCCGCCCCCGAGGCCGGGGTCACGTCGCCGTAGCCGACCGTCGTCGCCGTCACGATGGAGAAGTACAGCGCGTCGAGGAGCGTGTCCACGCCGTTGAACTGCTCGCGTAGCGCGAACGTCCCGGCGGTGCTGTAGCCCAGCGCGCCGACGAGCGCCGAGAGCGACGCCCACTGGGTGAGGCTCAGGTCGACGTCCCGCTCGAACAGTCGACGGTTGAGCCCGACGATCGGAAGCGAAAGCAGCGAGAGGCCGACGAGCGGGTACGAGTACGCGCTCGCCTGCAAGAGTCCCTGGGCCGCCGAGAGCGGCAACAGCAGGATCGTCGAGTACCACGCGCCGCGGTAGCCCCGACGGAGTCCGTACGCCGACCCGAGCAGGAGAAAGCCGGTCAGCGCGCCGGTGAAGCCGGCCGTCTGGACGACCGTCGGCGGGAGCACGTCCACGAGCGGTCCGCTCGGCTGGGTCGTGATGTTCAGGATGCCGATGCCGACCGACAGCAGCGCCGTCACGCCGGTGAGCATCACCGTCACGTGCCCGCCGAGCCGGTCCCGCCACTCCGCCATGTCCCGATGGACCGGTGCCGACGCTTTAAACCTCGCCCCTTCGGAACGGCGGGGCCGGCGGCGACACCGCCTCCCCGGTCGGGAGGCGATCGGAGTGTCGGTAGGGATTTGGTCCCCCGCGAACACCCCCGAGTATGCCGGCACCATCGTTCCCCGTGCAGGTCCTTCTGGGCGTCTATCTCGGCCTGCTCACGGGGATCATCCCGGCGCTCGTCGCGTGGGGGCTCGGGTTCACGTTCAAGTACTTCACCGGGGTGACGATCCCGGGGTTTGGCGTGGTGGTCCTCGCGCTCGCCATCGCCGGGGTCAACGGCGGGTTGCTCGCGCTCACCGACGAGAGCGTCGCCAGTTCAGCGAACGAGACGGCGCTGCTGGTCGGCATCGTCGTCATCCTGATGCTGTCGCTGTACGCCCACGCGAAGGGCGACGCGATGGGCGCGTCGGTGCCAAAGCGGCTCTCCTTGCGAGCGCTCACCGAGCGGACCATCTCCACGGACGTCGTCGAACTGGTCGGCGGTCGCGGGCAGGTTCGCGTCACCGTCGCGGGCGAGGTGGCCGACATGGAGGGCTACCCTTCGCTTCCGACCGATCTCCGGGCGTCGATCGGCGAGTTCGCCGACACGTTCCCGGCGGAACTGCCGGTAGTCGAACTCGAATCGAGGGTGACCGCGCGACTCCGCACCGAGTTCGACCTCGCGGACGCGACCGTTCGCCTCGACGAGCGGGGTCGCGCGACCGTCGCCGCCGCCCCGCCGGTCGGGAGCGTCTCGAAGCGCGTCCCCCCGGGGAAACGGGCCGTGTCGTTCTCGGGACTCGTGCCGACCGGGATGGCCCGGGGCGAGGCCGTCACGGTCGTGACCGACGGCGGCGAGTACCGGGGCTCCGTCGTCGCCGCCCGCTCCTCGCCCGAGGGCGACACGAGCGCCGCCGCCGGCCATCGGGTGAACGGGAGCAGGAGCGACGGGGTCGGGGACGGGACTCCTGCGACCGACGGCGGCACCGACGACGGAGAAACCGGGACGGCCCCGTCGGGTTCCCCTCCCGCATCGCCGACGACGACCGGCGGGGTCGGCCGGGTGACGGTCGCGCTCGACCGACAGTCCGCGACCGCAGTGCTCCGTTCCGAGCCGAGACGGTTGATCGTCAGGTCACGGGGGACGCGGCGGGAGTTCGAACTCGTCTCGGTGCTCCGGCGGGCCGGCGATCAGTTCCGCCGCCTCACCGTCGGCGAGGGGAGCGTGCTCGACGGCAGCTCGCTCGGGGAGGCCTCGGTGCGAGACACGTACGGCGTCGCGGTCCTTGCGACCCGGCGGAACGGGGGGTGGACCGTCGCGCCCGACGGCGACGCCCGACTCGACGCGGGCAGCGACCTCATCGTCGTCGGCCCGCCCGCCCGACTCGCGGAGTTCACGACGGAGGTGGCGGGATGAGCGTCCTCCTTCCCCTGCAAGCTGCCGGCGCGCCGGCCGCACTCACAGCGGTCGAACTCGGCCGGATCGTCGGCTTCGCGGCGGTCTCGTTGCTCGCCGCGTCCGTCGTCTCGGTCGTCTATCGGTGGTACGTCCGCGAGCCCATCCCGCGGGGGCTGGCGACGCTGGTCGGCGTCGCCGTCGTCGCGTTCTATCTCAACACGGTCGGGCTGTTCGGCGAAGTCATCGGCGGGACGAGCGGGACGGACCCGTTCGCCACGCGGACGGTGCTCGTGAACGTGGTGAGCCTCTTCGCGGCGGTGCTGGCCGCGCCCGTCGGCCGTCGGATCACCGACCGGGCGATCACCGACACGGTGGCGGTCGCGGGTGCAGAGCGGGTCGAGGGCGAGGTCGGCCGCGTCGTCCGGATCCTGGGCCGGGTCACGGCGGTCGAACTGCCCGAGGACGTCGGGACCATCGACGGCTACGACCCGGTCCCGGCCGCGACCGTCGACCGCTTCGCCGGGACGACGCTGCTGTTCCCCCGTCGCGGGGGAGCGGGGACGCTCCGTGACCGCCTCCTCGATCGGCTCAAGGAGGAGTACGGCGTCGGCCACGTCGACGTGGAGATGGACGGCGAGACCGTCACGAGGCTCGCCGTCGGCGCACGCGTCGCGGGACTCGGGCCGACGCTGGGCCCCGGAACGTGCGCCGTGGCCGTGCGGGCCGACCCGCCCAACGGCGCGACGCCCGGCGAGAGCGTCCAGGTCTGGACGGAGGGCCCGGAGCCGGAACGCGTCGGCAGCGCCGAACTCCGCGGGACCGCCGGCGACGTGGTGACGCTGGCCGTCGACGAGTCGGAGGCGGGGTCGTTCGACCCGGCCCGGTCCTACCGGCTCGTCACGTTGCCGGCGGACCCGCGGGCGGACCGCGAGTTCGCGTCCCTCCTGCGGGCCGCGGACGAGACGATGAACGTCGTGGCCCTCGACGAGGGGAGCGAACTGGCCGGCGGCACGATCGAAGCCGTCGGGAGCACCGTCGTCGCGGTCCGGCCGGTCGAAGGCCCAGTTGAGACGATTCCGGGGCACTCGCGTCGACTCGCCGCCGGCGAGACGCTCTACGTGCTCGCCCGACCGGAGGAACTCCGCGCGATAGAGCGGCGGGCGAACCGGGCCGGGGCGGAGACGGACCCCGTCGGGGCGGAACGCTCTTGACCGGCGGGTCTGGAGTAGTCGGCATGGGCTGGAAGCTGTTCGCCGACCTCGCCGAGGCGGCCGGGACGCGCGAACCCGACGTCGACCTCGGCGACGCCGAGACGCTCGCCGGGGCGCTCGACGTGCTGCTCGATACCCATCCCGCGCTCGCCGACAGAGTGCTCGACGAGGAGGGCGAACTCCGTGACCACGTGAACGTCCTGCGGAACGGCGAACCGGTGCGTGAGACGGGCCTCGAGACGCCCGTGGCCTCCGGCGACGAACTCGCGCTGTTTCCCCCCGTCAGCGGCGGATAGTGTGGGACGGCGTGGCGGTCGAGTGCCGAGTCGAAAGGTTCAATTACGTACCTGCGATACGTTGGGACGCGAAGGAAAGCCGGACGGGTTGGTGGTCTAGTCTGGTTATGACACCTCCTTGACATGGAGGAGGCCGGCAGTTCAAATCTGCCCCAACCCACTCGCGTTTTCGGCGAAATCGACGTCCGACGCAGTTCCCCGCCTCGGCGGAGCGGTGCTACCGATCCCGATCAGCCGACTGCTCGGGCGCCTCAACTCCGCGTGGTCGGGACCGCCCGTCGAACAGGCCCATCCGGGGCGAAGACCGCGTTGGGGGTCTCGTCGTCGGTCGGTTTCCATGGCGGTCGATCGGGGTCGCGGGGGAAAAATGAATACCGAGTACCACGAGGGGACGCGTGGATGGGCGAAACAACGTACGCGACGCACTGTCCGCTCTGTGGGAGCGAGCTGGACGAGCAGGCGGAACCGTACCGGACGAGGGTCACCTGCTCCGAACACGGTCGAATCCAGGTCGACGTGTACCGGTTCAGCGACTAGTTGCTGGTGCCAGGTGCGAGGCCGGTGGGACAGAACCGAAACCCGACGACGGCCGTGACCGTCGAGAACCCTCGCTGGCGGATCCGATCTCGTCCCGAGAACGCCGGCCCTACCGTTCCTGGTAGCCGTGGCCGGCAAGCAGCGCGCCGAAGTTGGCACAGACCAGCGCCGCGAACAGCGGGCCTTCCTGAACGCTGAGTCCGTCGACGAGCAACGGGAGATAGAGCAGCGGGAGCGCGATGGCCGAGTAGAACGCGACGGCACGGATCGATGCGACCGCGTTCCGGTCCTGCACGGTTCTGGTAAGCCGAACGAACTCGCGGAGTGGAGTGGAGGGCGTCATTGGCCGGGTATCTGTTCCCCCCAAGGGCTGCCGGGGGCATATAGGGGGTTGAGCGTTCGCCACGTTTCGGACGTTTCACGGTCGATACCGTGTTCATATCTCGTTTCACGACGGCACGAGAGCCTCCGATACCGTTCATGCCGAGAGTTAACTCTTCTTCTCCCGATTCCATCCGTGGTATAATTCTCCGGTAGTTAGCCGATTTCGTCCCGTTCAGCAGTGACCCGCGACTCGGATGGCGGTCACAGCCGAGCGAAGGGCTTTCGTTCGCCGTCTCGATATCGGATCCATGACTCGAGTTAGGGGGCGACCCGACGGATCCGACCGGAAGCTAACGGCGAACATGTGTGAGGACCTCCGCCTGGAGCGTGGTCGGTAGTGGCCGACTTCCGAGTTCGCGTCCTCGCGGCCGGCGGAACCATCGCGTCCGAGCCGGGCGAGGGTGGGGCCACACCGGCCAAGGCGGGGGACGAACTGGTCGAGCGCGTCCCCGAACTCGCCCCCTACGCGGACGTCTCGGCCGAAAACGTCGCGTCGCGGCCGGGGTTCGACATGGACTTTGCCAGCGTCACCGACCTGGCGGAGGCCGCCGAGCGAGCGGTCGCGGACGGCGCGGACGGACTCGTCGTGACACACGGCACGGACACGCTGGCGGACACGGCGTTCGCGCTCTCGCTCGGCTGTGACCTCGAGGTCCCGCTCGTCGTGACCGGCTCCCAGCGGCGGTTCGACGAGCCCGGGACCGACGCGCCCGCCAACCTCCTGACAGCGGTCAGGGCGGCCACCGACGACCGGTTCGAGCCGGGAGTTCACGTCGCGTTCGACGACGAACTGCACCCCGCACGGGACGCGGTCAAGCGCCACACGAACGCGCTCTCGACGTTCGGATCGCCCGGAAAGGGACCGACGGCGACGGTCACCCGCGGCGGCATCGCCATCCACCGCGAGCCGCGCGAGTCCGCCGTGTCCCTGCCGCTGTCCGCGGCTGCCGACGACGTCTCCGTGCCGGTCGTGCACTCCGGGACCGGCGTGGGCTCGGAACCGGTCGAACGGGCCCTCGCGACCGACGCGGACGGCATCGTCGTCGAGGGCACCGGACTCGGAAACGTCACCGGGGCGCTCGGTGGGGCGCTGGCCGAGGCAACGAGCCGGGTCCCGGTGGTGGTCGGGACGCGCTGTCACGCGGGTCCGACCGAACCGGTGTACGGGACCGCCGGCGGCGCGGTCACGCTCGCCGAGGCAGGCGTCCGCTTCGCGGGCGACCTGTCGGTCTCGAAAGCCAGAGTCGCGCTCCGTCTCGCGCTCGCGGGCGGGGTCGATCCGGACGACGTGTTCGACTCGCCCGCCCCGCTCGACCACTGATGGGGGCGCCGGGACCGGGGTCCGATTAACTGCCCGGGGTTACCTACCCGCCAGGTGCTCCACGTACCCGCGAGAGTTTCGCCCGGACGGCCTTCCGCTTCAGCAGGAGGAAGCCGGCGAAGACGAGCAGGAAGCCGAGGCCGGTCGTCGACGTCGGCGTCTCCGAGAGGAACGCCCAGCCGGACAGCGCCGCGAACAGCGGGGCGACGTAGGAGACGAGGTTGATCTCGACCGCGCCGAGCCGGTCCAGCAGGTCGAAGTAGACGAGAAACCCCAGCGCCGAGGCGACGACCGAGAGGTACGCGAGCGCGACCAGCGCGTCTGTCGTCCACGCGACCTGTGCGAGCCGCTCGCCGCGGCCGACGGCGACGCCGTGCATGAGGAGTGCGCCGCCGAGCATCGACCACGCCTCCATCGATTCGACCGGCATGCCGGCGTCGATGCGACGGGTGAGAACCGAGCCCAGCGCGAACGACGCGGCCGCGAGGAACACGAACGACTTCGCGAGCGCGCCCCCGGAGAGCAGGTTCGCGGGATCGGGATCCGTGAGGACCACGACGCCGACGAGCCCGAGGACCAGTCCCGCGAGTCCGACCGCGGTGAGCGATTCGTCGGGGAGCATCGCCCGCGCGAACCCCGTCGTGAGCGCGGGCGATAACGAGACGATGACTGCGGCCGCTGCGCTCGTGACCGCCGGGTCGGTCTCGCCGACGAAGAGGAAGGCGTGATACGCCGCGATGAGCAGCGTCGCTCCCACGCCGACGGTCGCCCACTCCGCGCGACCCCGAGGGACGGGATCCTCGAGGGCGTAGGCTGCGTACCCGAACATTAGGACCCCCGCGACGTCGTAGCGGATCGCCGCGAAGAGGACCGGCGTCTCGAAGAAGCCGCCGGGAGCGCTCGGGGTGCCCAGGCCGGCCTTGATGGCCATGAACGCCGAGCCCCAGATGGCGGCGAGAAACAGGAACAGCGGGAGGGTTCGATGGCGGGTCACGTCGTGAGGTACCCGCCGGCGACGGTGAGGGTTACGGTTCCGGTCACCGGAGGTGGACGACTGCGCGGCCGTACTGATCCGCTCAGCGTCCCCGGTCGGCGGACTCTTCGGCCCGATCGATGTCGACCGCCGCGTCGTCGGCGCCGGTCGGACCCATCGCCATCCCGGCCGGCCCGCCGATGTCCGGCTCGGTCACCGGGCCGTCGTCGGCATCGTCCCCGTCGTCGAGGTGATCGGCGACCCCCTCGCGGAACCGATGGCAGGCAGCCGGGTGTTCCCCGTCGGGGAGGGTTGGCGCCTGCGTCTCGCAGACCGATTCGAACCGGTCGCGGAGGCGGTCGGCGGCCTCCTCGGCCCGGTCGTTCGCCAGGATCTCCAGTGCGTCCTCGACGGTGTCCATGTTCGCGCCGGAGATCGAGTCGAGCCCGAACTCCGCCCGGACCGCCTCCTTGAACGCCGCGGCGTTCGCGTCCGGGTCGTCCATCCGCTCCCGGACGGTCTCGGCATCGTAGTCGCCGCGTTCGAGGCGCTCACGCAGGTCCATCACGCTCCGGTAGTCCGACTGGTCGATTTCGACGCCAGCCGGGGGAATGATCTCCGGACAGCGCGTCCGGAAATGACAGCCGGAGGGCGGGTCGCGCGGCGACGGGACGTCGCCCGAGAGCGGGTCGACGCGCCGGCCCTGCTCGCTCACGTCCGCGCGCGGGACCGACTCCAGCAGCGCGTTCGTGTACGGGTGTTTCGGCTCCTCGAAGATGGAGTCGGTCGGGCCGCTCTCGACGACCTCGCCCAGATACATCACCGCGACGCGGTCGCAGATGTGACGCACCACCGAGAGGTCGTGGGCGATGAACAGGTACGTCAGCCCGTACTCCTCCTGCAGGTCGTCGAGCAGGTTGAGGATCTGCGCCTGGACGCTCACGTCCAGTGCCGAGACCGGTTCGTCGAGCACGACGAACTCGGGGTCGAGCGCGAGCGCGCGGGCGATGCCGACCCGCTGGCGCTGCCCGCCCGAGAACTCGTGCGGGTAGCGGTCGATCTGCCCGGCGGAGAGGCCGACCCGCTCGAGCAGTTCGGTCGCCCGGTCGCGCCGCCACTCCCGCTTGGAGCGGCCGTCGTCGGGCGACTCCTCGGGTAGCCCGTGGATCGAGAGCCCCTCCGAGATGATCTGTCCGACCGTCAGCCGCGGGTCGAGACTGGAGAACGGGTCCTGGAAGACGATCTGGGCGCGCTGTCGGAACTCGCGGAGTTCGCCGCTGGACATCCCGAGCACGTCCTCGCCGTCGAACTCGATCTCACCCTCGGTCGCATCGCGCAGGCGCAACAGCGTCTCGCCCGTGGTCGATTTACCGCAGCCGGACTCGCCGACCAGCCCGAGCGTCTCGCCCTTCTCGACCGTGAGGTCGACGCCGTCGACGGCCTTCACGCTGGTCGGATCCCGGCCCATCAGCCGGTCGAGCAGCGTGTCGTCCTCGAAGTAGTACTTCCGGAGGCCCCGGACCCGAAGCAGCGGATCGGGCTCAGTCATCGACGGACACCCCCTCCTCGGCCGCGCCGGCGGACCCGTCGGCCGGGCTTTCCTCCGTCTCCGCGACGCTGCCTGCCGCGGCGAAGTGGTCCGCGGGCAGCGCGTCCGCCTCGTCGAACTCGCGCTCGGCGAGGACACAGCGAGCGGCGTGTTCGTCGCTCCCGCGGTCGACGTCGTACTCGGGAACCGGGTCGAGGCAGTCGTACATGGCCTTCGGACAGCGGTCCGCGAAGTAACACCGCTCTCCCATCTCGGAATCCAGCAGCGAGGGGACGTTCCCCTCGATGGGCTGGAGCCGCGGCGCGGGGTCCTCGAGGTCCGGGATGGAACCCAGCAGCCCCCGCGTGTACGGGTGGATCGGCGACTCGAACACGTCCGAGAGCGTGCCGCGCTCGACGATCTCGCCGGCGTACATCACGCCGACGCGGTTGCACATCCGCGCGATGACGCCGAGATCGTGCGTGATGAGCACGACGGACATGTCCTCTTCCTCCTGAAGCTCGCGGAGCAGGTCGAGGATCTGCGCCTGGATGGTGACGTCGAGGGCGGTCGTCGGCTCGTCGGCGACGAGCACGTCCGGCTCGCCGGCGAGCGCCTGCGCGATCATCGCACGCTGGAGCATCCCGCCGGAGAACTGGTGCGGGTACTCCTCGGCTCGCTCCGCGGGGTCGGGAATGCCGACCTGGTCGAGCAGTTCGACGGCTCGCTCGTGGCTCGCCGTGCTCGCGTAGCTCCGGCTCGGGAGCAGCGCGTCGGTGAGGAACCGGGCCATGCCGTACCCCTGGGTGCGCGACCGGGTGCGCCGGGGGTTCGCGTTCGCCCGGCGCTGGACCTCGACCGCCTCGGCGATCTGCTCGCCGACGGTCAGCGACGGGTTCAGCGACGACATCGGGTCCTGGAAGATCATCGAGAACGACGGCCCCCGCAGGGAGCGACGCGCGCCCTCGGGCAGCCGCCGGACGTCGACGAACTCGCCGTCGACCGCTTCGGACCGGTCGTCCTCGAACGCCGCCGCGAGGTCGGCGTCGCGGTACCACACCTCGCCCTGGGTGATCCGCCCGGGCGAGTCGACGAGGTCGACGACCGAGAGCGCGGTGACGGACTTGCCCGAGCCGGACTCGCCGACGATGCCGAACACCTCGCCGTCGCGGACGTCGAAGTCGACGGACTCGACCGCGTTCACCTGCCCGTCGCTGGTGAAAAATCGGGTCGAGAGGTTCCTGACGCGGAGCACGTCGTCCGGGTGACCGTCGACGTGTCCGCCGTGGTTTCGATCGGCGGACATCTACATCCCCCCCTCGCCCTCGATGCCGGGGTCGAGCGCATCGCGGAGCCAGTCGCCGACGAGGTTGATGCCGACCACGGCCAGCACGATGGCCACGCCGGGGACGGTTGCGATCCACCACGAGGACGAGAGGTAGTCGCGCCCCTGCGCGATGTCGAAGCCCCACGAGAGCGTCGTTCCCGAGAAGCCGAGGAACGAGAGCGACGACTCCAGCAGGATGATCGACGCGATCTGGATCGTCGCCAGCACCAAAATGGGCGTGATCGCGTTCGGGAGGACGTGCCGGAAGACGATTCGCGCGTCGCTGGCACCGAGCGCGCGTGCGGCCTTCACGTACTCCTCCTCGCGGATGGAGAGCGCCTCCCCCCGCGCGATCCGTGCGAACCACACCCAGCTGACGAAGCCGACGACGAGGATGACGACCGTCGGGAGCGTCACGCTGCCGGGCATCGGCGTCGGCAAGCCGACCGCCTCGCGGAACGACGCGGCGAGCCCGGAGGTCACGAACGGATCACCCAAGCTCACGGCCACCGCCGCCTGGAACCGGCTGAACAGTCCGATGAGCGCGATGGCGAGCACGAGCGACGGGAACGCGAGCGAGACGTCGGCGAGCCGCATCAGCAGGTCGTCGGTCCGTCCGCGGTAGTAGCCCGCGGTCAGCCCGACGGTGACCCCGAGCACGCTGGCCAGAATCGTCCCGAGCAGCCCCACGAGCAGCGAGGTCCGCGCGCCGTAGATGGCACGCGAGAGGATGTCCTGTCCGAGCGAGTTCGTCCCCAGCGGGTGCTCGGCGGTCGCGTTGACGGTCACCGACTCGTTGACGATCTCCACGCTTCCGTTCACCATCTGTGAGGTCGTCCGCTGTTCGGTCGACGTGAAGCCGAGCGGCGGCGTGCTTGCGTTCTCAAGGTCCTGTGTTCGGGGGTTGTGTGGCGCGACGAACGGCGCGAGCGCGGCGACGAGGATGATGCCGACGATGAGGACGATCCCCACCTTCGCCAGCGCGCTCGATCGCAGTTCACCGCGAAGGTTCCGGATCGTCCGCGGCGAGATCGAGAGCGGTCCGAGCTTCATTATGCGACCACCCGCGGGTCGAGGTACGCGTACAGCGCGTCGACCGCGATGTTCACCACGACAAACGCCGTGCCGATGACGATGAGGCTCCCCTGGAGGATCGGCCAGTCACGCGCGTTGATGGCCTGGATGATCTCCGTGCCGAGTCCGGGCCACGCGAACACGGCCTCCGTGATGACTGCCCCGCCGATGAGGGTGCCAAGCTGGAGCCCGAGCACCGTGATGACGGGCACGAGCGTGTTCCGAAGCACGTGTTTGTACTTGACGAGCGACTCGGGCAGCCCCTTCGCCCGGGTGGCCGTGACGTAGCCCTTCCCGAGCTCGTCGAGCATCCCCGAGCGGGTGAGCCGCGTGATGAGCGCGGTGAAGTACGTCCCGAGGGTGATCGCCGGGAGGAACAGCGACGCGAGCCACGCCGTGGCCACCTCGAAGAACGGCGCGGGGCCGTAGATCGCGGCGACCGAGTCGGCGAACCCGTAGGCCCGTCCGCTGGTCGGGAACACGTTCAACTCGACCGCGAACACCAGCACGAGCATGATGCCGAGCCAGAAGTTCGGCGTCGAGATGCCGACGAGCGAGAACGTCGTCGCGCCGTAGTCGGCGGGCTGGTGCCGGCGGGTCGCGCTGACGACGCCCAGCGGGATCGAGATGACGATGGCGACGACGCTCGCCGCGACCGCGAGCTCGATCGTGGCCGGGAGCTTACTGAACACCTGGGCGCTCGCGGGGATGCTCGAGATGTACGAGTAGCCCATGTCGCCGTGCAGCAGGTCCCAGATGTAGTTGCCGTACTGGACGTACAGCGGCTCGTTCAGCCCGAGATCCTCCGCGATCCGCCGTCGGGTCTCCTGGTCGGCGTCCAGCGGCGCGACCGTGTCCACCGGGCTCCCCGGCGTGATGAACCGCAGCATGAACACGACGGTCACGACTCCCCAGACGACGCCGATACCCTGCAGTCCGCGTTTCAGTAAAAATCGGCCGTACGCCATGGCCAACTCAGTTGCTCTCGCTCGGGAGGCTCTGTGCTTCCTCAAGGAGCCGGTCGAGTTCCTCGTTGCTGTATGAGGTCAGCGAGCCGTCGGACGCGAGGAGCGGCTGGATCGTCTGGATCGCGTCGAACGTCGCGTTCCCCCAGCCGAGCAGGTACCACGGGGGCTTGTCCTCGATGTTGCCCGTGGTCACCTGGCTGACGAGCGTGGAGAACTCCACCTGCCGCACGGTTGCGCTGACGTTCGAGAGCTCGTCGACCTGCCCGCCGACGGCCTGTGCGATCTCGACGTCGCGGAGGTAGCGGCCGATGGGCGTCACGAGTTCGATCTCCGCGCCGGCGTGACCGGACTCCTCGATGAGCTGTTCGGCCATCTCCTGGTCCTGTGGGTACGGGTCCAGATCGCCGTTGTAGCCGAAGAACCCCTCGAGGGTCGGCTGACCGGTCGGGTCGCCGAACGTCTGCAGGACGTTCTGGATGATCGAGTCGAGGTCGATCGCGTAGTTGATCGCCTGCCGGAACTCGGGGGAGCTGAACGGCTCCAGGTCGTAGCGCATCCCGTTGAACAGCACGCGGGTGGACGGCACCGCCGAGACGGCCGTGCCGTCGTTGCCGTCGACGCGGGAGACCTCCTGGGGCGGGACGTTCACCGCGATGTCGCTCTCGCCGCTGATGAGCCGGTTGACGCGCGTCGACGACTCGCCCGCGGAGTTGATCGTGAACGTCGAGATGGCCGCCGGCTCGTCCCAGTAGTCCTCGTAGCGCTCGAAGGAGACCTCGACGCCCTGCTCGTAGTTGGTCATGGCGAACGGGCCGGTCCCGTCCATGTTCTGGTTCACGTAGGCGTTCTCGTTCTCCTCGACCCACGACCTGTTCATGACGTCACAGTACGTGGCGAACGACTGGAAGACGATCGGGTTCAGTCCGCTGAGCGAGACGTCGACGGTGCGGTCGCTCTCGCTCGAGACCTCGGCGCCGGTGACGCCGATGAGCTGGTCGGACTGGGGGCTGACGATGCCGACCTCGTCGTCGACGATGCGGTTGATCGAGAACGAGACGTCCTCGGGCGTCAGCGAGTCGCCGCTGTGGAACGAGACGTCGTCCCGAACCGTGAACTGGACGGTCGTCTCGTCGAGTCGGGTGTAGTCGGTCGCGAGCTTCTGGACGATGGCACCCTCGGCGTCACGCTCCAGGAGCCCCTCGTAGGCCTGCAGGACGATGTTGTCGGTCGGCGTCTCGCGGTGATCCTGCGGGTCGACTCCCGAGTCCATCTGGGACTGGGTCATCACGACGTCCTCCCCATCGTCGTTCGCGGGCGAGATGGCGTACGCCGCCACGCGCTCGTCGCGCCGGGGCGACCACTCGATGTCCGTGGACTGGCCGTACACCGAGTACTGGCGGTTGAGGAACACCCACGGTGCCTCGTCGTGGATCAGTCGGTTCGCCCGCTGGAGGTAGCCCTCGCGGGTCTCGGGCTCCGGGCGCTCGGTCGGCGTCCCCTCCGGCGAGTCGGTCGCGGTCGGCTCGGGCGTCCCGTCGTCGCCCGGCGTCGGCGTCGTGTCGCCGCCCTCGGAACAGCCGGCGAGCGATACTGCCGCGGCAGCCGAACCCGCAGCGGTCAGGAACCGTCGCCTCGTCGTGTCACTGTCGGACATGGGTGGCAAGTAGTGGGACGGTGACTTATATACTTGGGTATGTTCGTCCGCCGATATCGGCCACCAGTGAGGGGGTTCTCCCGGCGTCGTGGCAGCCGCTTGCTGATTCAGAACGAAAAATCATGAAATAAATTTCCGGGGCCGCCCGGCCGAGCGTTCGACGCCCGGCCTACTCGTTCTGTGCGTCGACGACGGCGACGCCGGCGAGGTTGACGATGTCCTTCACTTCGTCGCCGCGCTGGAGGACGTGGACCGGCTTGTCCATGCCGACGAGCATCGGGCCGATCGCCTCCGCGCCGCCGAGCCGCTGGAGCAGCTTGTAGCCGATGTTCCCGGCTTCGAGGTTCGGGAACACCAGCACGTTCGCCGGCCCGTCGAGCTCCGAGAAGTCGTACGTCTCCTCGAGGATGTCCTCGACGACTGCCGTGTCGGCCTGCATCTCGCCGTCGACGGGGAAGTCGACGGCGGCGTCGCCGTGGAGCAGATCGACCGCGCGGCGCGGCTTCGCCGTCCCCTCGTTCTCGACGGAGCCGAAGTTCGAGTACGAGAGCATCGCCGCGCGCGGCTCCACGTTGAAGCTCCGCGCGAGTTCGGCCGTGTGTTTGGTCACCTCGGCGAGTACCTCCTCGTCGGGCTCCTGGTTCACCGTCGCGTCCGCACAGAACACGACCCGGTTCTTGAACGTCAGCATGTACACGCCGGCCGCGTAGTCGGCGTCCTCGGCGGTGCCGATGACCTGCAGCGGCGGGCGGAGCGCCGACGGGTAATGGTGGGTGAGCCCCGTCAGGAGCGCGTCCGCGTCGCCCTCCTCGACCATGACGCTCCCGAAGTAGTTAGTGTCACGGCGGACGAGTTCGCCCGCCTCGGTTCGGGTGATGCCCTTCCGCTTGCGGAGTTCGTGCAGGCGGTCCGCGTAGCGGTCGGCCATCCCGTCCGCGTCGGGGTCGACGACCTCGGGGTCGAACCCGAGCCCCAGTTCCTCGGTCGTCGCCTCGATGCTATCCTGATCGCCGAGCAGCACCGGCTCCGCGATGCCCTGCTCTCGTAGCTGGTAGGCCGCACGGATCATCTTCTCGTCGGTCCCCTCCGCGAGCGCGACGCGTTTCGGCTCCGACCGGGCCTTGTTGAGCACGACGCGCATCATCTCGCGGCTCTTGCCCAGCCGCGCTTCGAGCCGCTCGGCGTACTCGTCGGCGTCGAGTTCGCTCCGCGCGACGCCCGAGTCCATCGCCGCCTCCGCGACGGCGGGGGCGACCTGGAACAGCACGCGCGGGTCGAGCGGCTTCGGGATGACGTAGTCCGCGCCGAACTGGAGCGGCTGGTCGCCGTAGGCCTTCACGACCGCGTCGGGGACGTCCTGTCGGGCGAGGTCGGCGAGCGCCTCGGCGGCCGCGCGTTTCATCTCCTCGTTGATGTCGGTCGCCCGCGCGTCGAGCGCGCCCCGGAAGATGAACGGGAAGCCGAGCACGTTGTTCACCTGATTGGGGTAGTCCGAGCGGCCGGTCGCCATGATGACCGTGTCCTCGCGTGCGTCCTTCGCGTCCTCGTAGGCGATCTCCGGGTCTGGGTTCGCCATGGCGAAGATGATCGGGTCCGCGGCCATCGAACGCACCATCTCCCCGTCCACGATGCCACCCACCGAGAGCCCGACGAACACGTCCGCGCCCTCCATCGCCGTGGCGAGGTCGCCCTCCGGGACGTCGCGGGCGAACTCCCGCTTGAACTCGTTGACCTCATCGGCGCGCGACTCGGTGATGATGCCCGAGGAGTCACACATGAGGACGTTGTCCGGGTCGGCCCCGAGCGAGACGTAGAACCGCGCGGTCGCGATCGCCGACGCGCCGGCGCCCGAGAAGACGATCTTCAGCTCCGAGAGCGCCTTGTCCGCGATGTCGGCGGCGTTGATGAGCGCGGCACCGGAGATGATCGCGGTGCCGTGCTGGTCGTCGTGGAACACGGGCACGTCCATCTCCTCGCGCAGGCGCGATTCGATCTCGAAGCACTCGGGCGCGGTGATGTCTTCGAGGTTGATGCCGCCGAACGTCGGCTCCATCGCCGCGACGGAGGTGATGATGTCCTCGGGGTCCTGCTGGTCGAGTTCGATGTCGAACACGTCGATGTCGGCGAAGCGCTTGAACAGGACGCCCTTCCCCTCCATGACGGGTTTCGAGGCCTGCGCGCCGATGTCGCCGAGGCCGAGCACCGCAGAACCGTTGGAGACGACGCCGACGAGGTTCCCCTTGGCGGTGTACTCGTAGGCCGCCTCGGGATCCTCGGCGATGTCGAGACACGGCGCGGCGACGCCGGGCGAGTAGGCCAGTGAGAGGTCACGCTGCGTGTTCGTCGGTTTCGTCGTCGAGATCTCTATCTTCCCCGGCGGGTCCTCGCGATGGTACTCCCGTGCGTCGTCGTCCAGTCCCATGGGTCGAGGGACCGCCGGACCGCGGAAAAAGCTACCGAGCGGACTTCACGCAGCGGGGGTCGTTCCACTATCCCGCACGCCGTCGGACTCCCCCTCGTCGTCCACGAGGTCCTCGGCGGCGACGAACTCGTCGAAGTCGTCCTCGTCGTCGGGCCGACCGGTGGCGGCGGTTCCGCCGTCGCCGTCGGACCCGTCACCGTCGTCGTTCGATCCGCCTTCGTCGTCGCTCGAGCCGTCCCGGTACCGACCCAGCGTGTCGTATCGGGACGAGAAGCCGGCGAGGGAGGCTAGCTCGAACGTGCGGATGTACGTCTGGGTCAACACGTTCAGCGGGAGGAAGACGAACACGAAGTACAGCGGGACCCCGACGGCCAGTCCCGCCAGGAACCCGATGCCGATGCCGAGGTCCGGCGCGACCGTCCCGCCGACAACCGTCCCCGCAGCGAGTCCGACGATCACCGAGATGATGCCGACGGGGATCAGTCCGAGCAGCGTGAGCAGACCGCGGACGATCGCGACGCCGATTCCCACCAGCAGGTGCATGAACAGGTAGACGACCGTCTGGACCTTCTCGCCGCCCAGCAGCGACCAGACCTCCGACCAGCCTGCCAGCACGCCCGAGTCGTCGACGTACATGACCGGGACGACGAACTGGGTCGTGAACCCCATCACGAGCGCGAACAGCAGGAACCAGAGGACTACCAGGAAGACGATGCCGAGGATCGGGCCGAGCCCGAGCGGGGGCGTCCCGTGGAACCCGAAGTAGTACACCGCGCCCGCGATGACGAACGGGAGCGCGAACAGGATCGTGAGTCCGATTCGGAACAACAGCAGCCGGATCCCCTTCCAGAAGTGCCGCTTGAACGGGCCGCGGATCCGCACCTCGTCCCGCGCGATGGCGTGGACGAACACGAACTCGAGCACCGGCGAGGCGATCGCGACGAGTATCGCCAGCAACACGACCGCCGCGATGACGAGCAGTCCGACGATGCCGACCGCGGCCGGTAACGCGCCGGAGACGGGCTGGCCGACCTGCGCGAGCGCGTTCGCTCCGAGCGGGCCGCCGCCCGGCGATGCGCCGCCGAACAGCGTCGCGAGCGCGAAGGAACTGCCGCCCGGGCCTCCCGGCCCGGTGCCGGAGCCGGCGAACTGGCCGACGGAGTTCGCGGATTGGGACACGTTCTGTACCCCTGCTCCGCCGCCGCCGATCAGCAGCGTGATGAGGGCGAGCCGGGCCCAGCGCCCGAGCGAGAACGGGAACAGGAACGCCCGCGTGGCGTCCAGGGAGTCGTCGATGGCGTCGATTGCGTACCACGACATGTTTACAGACGTTCACCACGGCACAATGAAGCTTCCCCTCGCGCCGTGGGGACGCGATTCCCGGTCGAAACGGACCCCTTCGAACGCTGCCACGCCGCTCGCGGTCCGGCTACGGTTCAAGCACCGAGGGCCGTTCGAGCGTCAGGCCGTCGACCTCGACCGTGTCCGTGGGCCAGCGCCCCGTGTCGGTCAGCACCTCGACTTCGTCGGCGGTCACGTACGCGGTGTCCTCGCTCTTTGCCCCCCGTACCGTGGGGTTCCAGGCGTAGGCCGCCCCGGGGACGACCGGCGCGTCGCTTCCGGGGGACGCGAACCACTCGCGCCCCGCGTAGCCGGTCGCGCCGCCCTGATGGTGGCGCCGCCACTCGCCCTCGAACCCCTCGTCGGCGTAGGCGTCCCGGATCTCCGCGAACACGTCGCCGGCGGTTCCCCCCCTCCGTGCGGCCGCCCGGGTCGCAGCCAGCGCACTCGCCTCGACGCGCTGGGCGGCGACGTGGCGCTCGGCCAACCACTCGGGCGGATCGAACGCGACCGTCCGGGTCAGCGACGCGTGGAGCCCCGCGCGCCGGGCGGTGACGATGACGACCGCGTAGTCGCCGAGCGCGGCGTCGGTCGGCGTCGGGTGCCGGTACTCGGGTGCGCGCTCGCCGCCGCCGACGAGGACGACCGGCGCGTCGATGTTCCGTGACGCGAGCGAGATGCGGAGCCCCGCGGCCACCTCGTGCTCGGTGTCTCCCGGTTCGAGTTCCCGGCAGACGGTTTCCAGCGCGAGCGCGGCCTCGCGTCCGAGTTCCCGGTACCGGCGGAGGTCCTCCGCGGCGAGGCGGAGCCGAAGGCGCATGGAGTTCACCGTGTCGAGGCCGGGCACGTCGAAGTCGGCGGCCGCGGGCGTCGGCGAGCGGGCGGCGACGGAGTCGGCCAGCCCCGCCTCGTACCAGTCGTCGGCCGCGACGCTCATCGACAGCTCCGCGGGGAGCTCCTCGGCGGCGATGCGTTCGGCCTCGATGTTGTTCGTGACGACCGTCCACTCGCCGTCACCGAGGTAGCCGACCGCCGCGTCGCCCACGTCCGCCGCCGCGTCGACCCAGTTACGCCCGCCGGTCGCCCAGGCGAACGCGTTCGGGCGCGCGAACCAGACCGCGTCGTAGCCGTCGGATTCGAGGTACCGGTCGAGCCGCATCTCGCGGTCGTCGATGTCGACCATCGGGTCGAACTGGCGTCGCCGTCGGCTTGAATCCCGGCGGTCGATCGGGACTGCCCGACGCCAGGATCACGCGGGCGGCTGACCCGCGGAGTGGGCTTCCCTCGGGCGACCCCGTTCGCGGACCGAACCCCTCAAGGCGGGCCGGTGTGAGAACGCGTGTAATGGCAACCACGCTCGGGACCGCGAGCGCGGCCCCCGGGGAGTTCGACACGGGCCGGCTCGAGGTCGGCGAGACCCGGGACGGCTCGACGGTCGGGCTCCCCGTCGCGGTGCTCAACGGCGCCGCGGACGGCAAGACGCTGTACGTGCAGGCGGTCAGCGACGGCGACGAACTCAACGGCCTCGGCGTCCTCAACCGGTTCGTGCCGGGGGTCGACCCGACGGAACTCGCGGGCGAGATCCTCGTCGTCGGCATCGTCAACTACCACGCGTTCCAGGTCGCCGAGCACCGCAACCCCATCGACGACACGAAGATGAACCGGGCGTACCCCGGCGACGCGAACGGGACCTCCTCCGAGCGCATCGCCGCCGCGACGTTCGAGGTCGCAGGGCGCGCGGACCTCGTCGTCGACCTCCACCAGGGGTCGACCAGCCGGATGATCGACGAGGTCAGGGTCCGGTGTGGCCCCCGCCACGGCCTCCACCGCGAGTGTCTCGAACTCGCCAAGGCGTTCGGCGTCGGCCACGTCCTCGACCAGAAGGGCCCGGACGGCCAGCTCGCCCGCGTCGCTCCCGACGAGGGCATTCCCACCATCGACCCCGAACTCGGCGGCGCGGTCGGCTGGGACGAGTCCAGCATCCAGCGCGGCGTCGAGGGGATGTTCCGCGTCCTCCGGTTCTACGGCTTCCTCGACGGCGACGTGTCCCTCTCGAAGCAGACCCGCGCACACGGCTTCGACCAGTACGGGTCGCCCTCCGGGGGACTGGTCACCTTCGAGGCGGAACTGGGCGAGCGCGTCGAGTCGGGCGACAGCCTGTTCGAGGTGAGCGACCCGTTCGGCACCGTCAAGGGTCGCGTCACCGCCGACAGCGACGGCGTGTTCTGGCGGACGCGTCGCCTGCCCCAGGTCGCGACCGGCGAGTACGTCTGCTCGGTCGGGACCGACGTCGACCAGTTCTGAACGGACCGCTCGCGGGAACCTCCTTTCGGGGCCATCTCCTCGCGCGTCGGCGGAGTCGACGCGCTGCGGCCGGACCCCCCAACCACCGTCCGTGCAAAATGCCGCTCGGTCGCTCGGCGTGGCTTCGCCACGCCTCGTTCACGGAGAACCGACTCGGTCGCTCGTCGAATGCCGGATTCGGCTGCCCGAGCCTGAACCGTCACCTACTGGTTCGCTCCGACACGAGCCACCGCCATGACCGCTCCGCCGCTCCGCTGTCCCGCCTGCGGCACCGAGTACGCCGACCGCTGGCGCTGCGAGTGCGGCCAGCCGCTGGAGTACGCCGACCGACCGCTCCCCGACGGCCCCGCGCCGGACCCGGCGTCGTTCGACGCCCGCGACGGGCTCTGGTCCTTCTCGGCGTTCATCCCCGAGTCGCCGGCGGCGACGCTGGGTGAAGGGATGACCCCCCTCGTCGACGCCACGGACTGGGACGCGGGATTCAAGCTGGAGTACGTGTTCCCGTCGGGGTCGTTCAAGGACCGCGGCGCGACCGTGACCGTCTCGCGCGCGGCCGCGCTCGGGGTCGACACGCTCGTCGAGGACTCCTCGGGGAACGCCGGTGCCGCCATCGCCACCTACGCGGCGAGGGCCGGAATCGACGCCGACATCTACGTCCCGGCGTCGGTGACCGACGCGAAACTGCGCGCCATCCGCCGTGCGGGCGCGAGGCCGGTGAAGACCGAGGGGCCGCGGCGGGCGACGACCGAGGCCTGCATCGAGGCGGTGGAAGCGGGCGACGGCTGGTACGCCAGCCACGCCTGGAACCCCGCGTTCTTCGCGGGTACCGCGACGTTCGCATACGAGACGGCGCTCCAGCGCGACTGGGCAGTCCCCGACGCCGTGGTGCTCCCGCTCGGGCACGGCACGCTGTTCCTCGGCGCGTATCGCGGGTTCCGGGCGCTGCGGGACGCCGGCTGGACCGACTCGATGCCGCGGCTGTTCGGCGCGCAGGCGGCGGGTCACGCACCCATCGCGGCGGAACTCCACGGGACCGACGCGGTCGCCGGCGAGAACGACGCGGCCGACGGCATCCGGATCGACGACCCGGTTCGGAAGGGGCAGATCCTGGACGCCATCGAGGACACCGACGGCGACGCCATCGCGCTCGGTTCCGGCCCCGTCGAACGCGAACTCGACCGGTTGCGTTCGGCGGGCTTCTACGTGGAGCCGACGTCGGCGGTCGCGCCCGCGGCCCTGGCCGAGTACCGCGACCGCGGGGTCCTCGACCGCGGGGACGACGTGGTCGTGCCGCTCACCGGGAGCGGCCTGAAGAAGTAGCCTTTTCGGCGGCGGCACCCGACGGGACCGCTGATGAGCCGCTCGCTCCGACCGTCAGGGGATGGTATGCGCCGGGCCTCGGGTGACGACTCGTGATCACGGTCCCCGGGGACCACTGTCCGGTCTGCGGGACGGAACTCGACCGGGTGCGCGTCGAGAACCGCGACCGCCGGCACTGTCCCGACTGCGACCGCGTCGTCTGGCAGAACAGCAAGCCCGTCGCCGGCGTCGCGGTCGCCGACGGCGAGCGCGTGCTCCTCGTCGAGCGCGCGACCGAGCCCGACTTCGGGACCTGGGGGATCCCGGGCGGCAACATTGAGTACGACGAGCCGCCGGCCGTCGGCGCGGCCCGGGAACTCCGGGAGGAGACGGGCGTCAGCGTCGACGTCGAGGACCTGGAACTGCTCCGCACCGACCACGTCGAACGCGGCGGCACGGGCGTCGTGGCGATCAGGTACGTCGTCCGCCGGTCGGACACGGAGGGCGACCCGACCGCCGGCCGGGAAGTGAGCGACGCGCGCTTTGCCGTACCGGACTGGTTCGTCGGGACGGAGAGTGGCGTCGCCCCGCTCGACGGCGACCTGCTGTGGGAGGCGAGCGGCCACTTCGACTGACGCTCGCCGGCGGCGGTGCCGTCATCGCTCGGGGTGGGTCGGCGCGTCGAAGCCGCCGCGGATCAGGGGTTTCGAAACGTGTCGTCGTGCGGTCGGCGGGACCTCGTACCAGCCGAGTTCGAGTTCGCGGGGCCGGTCCCGTTCCACCTTCCCCGCGCGCGCCGTCCCGCAGTCCTGACATCGGTAGCCCTGGTCCGCGCCCGCTGACTCCATCGAGAGGTCGCAGTCGGGACACGACGGGACGACCCGCTCCGTTTCGACGAGCGAGCGGACCGCGAACTTCTCCAGTTTCAGCGTCCCCTCGTCGACCTCCCCGCAGGCGGTGACGCGATCGCCCTCGATCAGCTTCCGAACGTGCCAGCGGAACCGACCGGTCGGCGCGAACGCGACGCAGTCGAGTTCGACGGTGTCCCCCCCGTCATCGCCGTCGGACGCGCCGGCGGGACGGCCGCTGCCGAGCGTGAGAAACACGTGGCCGCCCCGTCGCGTCTCCGGCGCCTCGACGACCTCGCCCGTCACTCGGTAGCCCCGTCCGTCCCGGACCTCGTGGAGGCCGGCGTCGGCGAGGTGGGCGTCGGTTCCCTGGTTCGTGTGGAACAGCGCGGTCCGCTCGACGGGTTCGGCGTCGATGCCGTCCGCGACCCGTCGTACAGCGTCGTCGTCGTCCCCGCGGACGCCGAAGAGGATCGGGCCGGGCGCGTTCGGCACGCAGACGGCTTCGTCGGTCCCGCGGTCCACGGTGTCCCAGGCGTCCGGATACTCCCGGTCGGCGGCCGCGAACGCGGAATCGACGTCGACGTCGCGTGGCGTCCCGCAGCGGTCGAACTCGCGGTAGCTGATGTGCTCGACCGTTCGGTCGGCGATGGCCGGCCAGGCACCGACGGCCGCGAGGGCGCCGATCCGGCCGCGCCCCGGCGTCCCGTCTCCGGTCTTCGCTCCCCAGCCGCGGTGGCGGAAGCCGGCGTCGTCAGCCAGTTCGAGCGCGTCGGGCAGGTCGTGACGTCGCCGAACCGCCGCCCGCGAGAACTCGGCGACTCGGTCGGGGATCGACTCGGGGTCCGCGTCGGCGACGACGAGACCCGGACTGGTCCGTGCGTCCTCGGCGACGGCGTACTCGTCGACGAGGTCGGCCGCGATCTCGAACGCGCGGTCGGCGGCGACGTCGGCGTGAACCGCGAGGGCGGCGTTGCCGCGGGTCTTGTGCTCGACGGCGGGGTTCAGGCGGACGAGGACGCGGCGCTCGACTGCGCCGCCCGCGTCAGCGATGGCTTCGGCGACGAGCGCGGCGAGGTACGTGGTGCACATCCCCGCCGTACGGGAGTCCGTGTCGTCGAGGCCGATGACCGTCACGGACGGAGTGAGACGGCGGTCGGGCATGGGGCTTTCGCGTCGATTACTCGTATTTAGTCGTACCGCCGACGGAACGCCGCGAAGGCAGGACGGCGTCGGGAACAGGTGGGACCAGCGCGGCACAACGCATATATGGGCGCGTTGACTTACCATACATCATGTCCCGAACGGCGGTGGTCGGCAACGTCACGGCCATGCTCAGCGACGCTGGGTTCCTCGTCAGCGAGCGCTGTTCGGTTCGACCCAAGAGCTTCGACCTGGCGGCCCGTCGCGGCGAGGACCTGCTCCTCCTGAAAGTGCTCGGCAACGTCGACGCCTTCGACGGCCCGACCGGCGCGGAGATGCGTCGGCTCGGCAGCTACCTCTCGGCGACGCCGATGGTGGTCGGGCTCCGGACCCGCGACGAGGACATCAATCCGGGCGTCGTGTACTTCCGACACGGCGTGCCGGCCATCCACCCCGACACGCTGTACGACCTGCTCGTCGAGGAGGTGCCGCCGCTCATCTACGCCGCGCCAGGGGGCCTCTACGTCAACATCGACGGCAGCCTCGTCGCGGACGAGCGAAAGGAGCGCGACTGGAGCCTCGGCCGCCTGGCCGACGAACTCGGCGTCTCCCGGCGCACGGTCGCCAAGTACGAGGACGGGATGAACGCCTCCGTCGAGGTCGCAGTCCAGCTTGAGGAGCTGTTCGACCGCCCGTTCTCGGACCCGGTGAACGTCATGGAGGGCGCAGAGGAGGTCCGCGAGGCGGACCCGACCCCGGAGCCGCCGGCGGTCGACCCCGACGACGAACACGTCCACGCCGTGCTCTCGCGCGCGGGCTTCGTCGTCCACCCCACCCAGCGCGCGCCGTTCAAGGCGGTGAGCGAAAACGCCGAGGAGGACGACCGGCCGGAGGTCCCGTTCACGCTGCTCACCGGCCACTCGTCGTTCACCAAGACGGCCGCCAAGCGCGCCAGGCTGATGGCCTCGCTCGGGCGGGTCACCCGCACGCGGGCGGTCTACTTCACCGAGGAACGCTCGAAGCGGGAGTCGCTCGACGGCACCGCGATCGTTTCCGTCGAGGAACTCGCCGAGACGGACGACCCCGAGCGCGTCCGCGAACTCATCCGGGAGCGCTCAGAGGAACCGCAGGAAGCCTGAGCCCCGGGTTTCGGTTTCCGCGCTACGCCGCACCCGACCCGTATGTCTCCTCGAGGTACCGGACGATGTCGTCCGATTCGGCCATCCCGTCCACGTCGTGTTCCTCGTCGACGATGACGGGCACGCCGGTCTGCCCGCTCACCTCCTCCACTTCAGTCCGTTCGGCGTGTGAACGGGGGACCATCTCGGAGTCGTAGTCGATGTCGAGTTCGGCGAGCTTGTTCTTCACCTTCGCACAGTACGGGCACCCTTCGAGTTCGTACAGCGTGATGTCGGACATGCGTCACCGTCGCGTAGGGGGTGATGACACTTAAACCTCGGAGCGGTCGTGTGTCGGGACCGCCGAGGCGACGCGGCGTCGGATAACTGCTCCCCCGCCGCGCCCCGTCGTGACACACCCGAGGAAGGTCTTTTGTCCCCGGACGTGACCACCCCGGTATGTTCCCCGAGCGCATCCTCACCGATCGCCTCCGCCTCGACCGCCACGACGCCGCCGTCAACCCGCTGGCGTTCTACGAACACGCCGGAGCGGGACGGAGCGGCACCGTCGCCGAGGAGTGCGAGTTCCTCTCGTGGCAGCCACATCGGCACCCGAAGGAGTCACACGACGTGCTCGAGGGGTTCCGGGAGGGCTGGGAGGAGCGCGAGAGCGCGGCCTACGCCGTGTTCCCGCGCGAGGGCGAGGCCGGCGCGGGCGAGTACGCGGGCAACACCGGGCTCCACCTCGACTGGGAGAAACGAACCGGGACGCTCGGCATCTGGCTCCGCAAGCCGTTCTGGGGTCGGGGCTACTCGGGCGAACGGGCGCTCGCGCTGGCCGAACTCGCGTTCGCCCGACTCGACCTCGAACTGCTCGCCGTCTCGGTGTTCCCGGAGAACGAGCAGTCGGTGAGGGCCATCGAGAAGTACGTCGACCGGATGGGCGGTCGCCGCGAGGGGCGCCTCCGGAACGAGATCGTCCCGGACGGCGAGGACCCTCGCGACGTCCTCCGCTTTTCGGTGTCGCAGGCAGAGTGGCGCGATTCCGTCGGCGACGGGGCGGTCGCGCGGTTCGTCGAGAACCTCGACGAGTAGCCCGTTCCCGGCGGCCATCGAGACGGAGCGGCTCAGGTCCGAGCACCGGTCGCCCGACTCCGTCGACCTCGCCGCACCGTACCGTGTCTGTTTGGACCGCTGGCTCAGGAAGCGGTTCGGAAGCCGGGGCTCCCCCGGCGAACGTGCGACCGCCCTGGTCGAACAGCGAGTTCGACCGGCTCGCCCCCGACGTCGTCACCGTCGGCCACGACCCCGAGAACGGAAGGAGCGAACGGGCGATCACGAACTACTCGAGCGACTCGGCGGCGTACGCGAGAGCCGCTACCGGAACCGGCTCACGGAGGAAGACGGGTCGGTTTCGGAGGAGGAAGGATGCTCCCCTTGCGGGACGAATGGCTCGACGCCACCGACGGCGGGACCGCCGTGCCCGACTAGGGTCGCGTCGTCACGGGCTCCCGGTCCGAGTCGGCCTCGCCCCGGACTGCGTCGGCGACGGCGCGACGCAGTTCCGGGTCGCCGCCGGCGACGACTTCCCCGCCCTGTATGACGACGCTCGGGTCGTTGAGCGCCGTCGGGTCCTCGACGGGATCGGTCGAACAGAGCAGGAGGTCCGCGTCCGTTCCCGGTTCGAGCGTCCCCTGTCCGTCGAGACCGATCACGTCGGCGGCCGTGGCCGTCATCGCCTCGATGGCCTCCGACGTCGTCATTCCGTACTCGCTCATGAACGCGACCTCCGCCGCGTTGCCGCCGTGCATGTTGAACGGCGTCCCCGCGTCGGTCCCGCCCGCGATTCGGACGCCGGCCTCCACGGCCCGGCGGAACGAGTCGATGTGGCGCTCGTACACGTGCTCGGTCTTTCGCCGGACGTCCTCGGTCGCGGCCTCGACGTTCCGGACGATGTGATACGGTGCCGAAAGCGTCGGGACGAGCGTCACGTCCCCGGCCAGCATGAGGTCGATCGCCTCCCCGTCGAGGAACGTCCCGTGTTCGACCGTGTCGACCCCCGCCCCCACCGCGGCTTTCACGCCGGCGGCGCCGTGAGCGTGGGTCGCGGTGTGCATCCCGTGCCGGTTCGCCTCGTCGACGAGCGCGTCGAGTTCGGCGTCGGTGAGCGCGACGGCGTCCGGATCCGTTCCGGGGGTCGTCACCCCACCGGTGACCATGAACTTGATGAACTCCGCGCCGAGCTTCGACTGCTCGCGGACCGCGCGGCGGGCGTCGGTCGGGCCGGTGATCTCCCGCCCGAGGTGGTGGCCGTGACCGCCCGTGGCGGTGATCGAGCGGCAGTTGGCGACCGTGCGTGGGCCCGGCACGTCGCCGTCGTCGATGCGGTCGCGCACCCGGACGTCCACGTCCCGCGCGCCCATCGCTCGGACGCCCGTGACGCCGGATTCGAGCGTCGCCCGCGCGTTTCGGGCCTCGACCAGCGCGAGTTCGGCGTCGCCCATCGCCGCGACCTCGTCCACGGTCCGTTCGCCCGACAGGGAAAAGTGGACGTGTGCGTCCACGAGCCCCGGCAGGGCGACGACGTCGGGAAGGTCGACGACGCTCTCGTCGTCACGCGCTTCGAGGTCGCCGACGGCGACGAGTTCGCCGTCCGCGACCCGGAGGTCCCCCCGTCTGCTGCCGTCTCCGTCGACCAGCGTGAGTTCCCGGAGGAGCATACCCGATGCTGTGGGCGTGGCCACCAAGACGGTTGCGACTCGTTATCATTCAGTGACAGCTGCCAGAAAGAATTTGTCCCGGTGCCGACCAGGAGGTGGCATGGCACGTTCAGGGGGGATTAGCGATCGCGTACCGTTTGCGATAGGCACGGCGGCCGGCCTGGGGGCGTACGTCCTCGGCTACCTGGTCACGTACGTCTGGCAGTCCGGGTCGGTCAGGGAGCGACTGAGCGGGATCAACGCGCTGGTGGACCTGTTCGGGGGCGATCCGATCCCGGTCTGGACCGGGGTAGGCTGGTACTTCTACAACGCCCACTTCGTCGACGTGTTGATCCCGGGCTTTGGCGGCCGGCGGGCGGAGAACTTCATCGCCAGCGCCGACGGCGGGTCGCTCACGCTGCTGTACGTGCTGCCGCCGCTCGCACTGCTGCTCGCGGGGTTCGCGGCCTCGGCGTACGCGAACGCGGGCGACGCGGGCGGGGGCGCGGTTGCCGGGCTCGCGGTCGTCCCGGCGTACGCGCTGCTCGCGCTCGTCGGGACGTTCCTCTTCGCGTACGGGACGGGCGACGGAAGCAGCGTCCACCCCGACTACGTTACGGGGGTCCTGCTCGCGGGGATCGTCTACCCCGCGGTGTTCGGGGCCGCCGGCGGGGCGATCGGTTCGTTGCTGGAGTAGCCGCGGTTCAGAGGTCGCGGGCGACTATCTCGCCCCAGTGGGTGAAGCCGTACCGCTCGTAGAACGCCCGCGCCCGTTCGTTCGTCCGATCCACGTCGAGCACTAGCCGGTCGAGCGGCAGGTCCTGGGCGCTCGCGGCGTCGAGCGCTGCGTCCATCAGGTCGTCCGCGACGCCCGTCCCGCGGTGTTCGGGGAGCACGTAGATCTCGTTCAGCACCGCGGCGTCCCAGACGAACGCGAGCGACTCCGGGAGCAGGAACGCGTACCCGACAAGTTCCGCCCCGTCCCCGGCCGCGGCCACCGACACCGTCCGGGCGTCCTCGGCGACGCAGCGTTTCACCCACGAGAGCCAGCGAACCCGGTACTCGTCGGTCAGCTTTTCCTCGTATGTCGCCGCCTTGTCGGGGCCGCCGGTGCCCTCGCCGAGGCCGGTCTCGAACCCGCGCTTCAGTTCCCAGAGCGCGTCGCCGTCGCCGTCCTCGAACGGTCGCACGTCCATGCGGGACGGTCGAGGTGGCCCGGGTTCAATCCGCCGGTGTCGGCGGGCCGCGACCGTCGGGAGCGACGGAGCCGTCGGTCAGTCACGAACCGTGGGCCCCCGTCGGAGTTTGAGCGCGACGGCGAGGGCTCCGACCGCGACCAGCAGGAGCTGCCAGCCGGCGCTCACGACCGGAAACACGCGGTCGACGGTGCCGGATTCGACCCCCGGGGACGGGTCGACGCCCGTGCTGTAGTGGAGGTTCTCGGTCGTCCGTACCGGTTCGGACTCGGTCGGGGGCGAGAGGTCCACGAAGCTCTGGACGACGCCGCGCCGACTGGACAGGAGCAGGTCGCCGTTCAGCGAGTAGAACCGATCGTGGACCGGCCAGAACAGGTTCACGCCGTTACTCACGTAATCGAGGCCGACGCCCGCGAGCAGGAACGCGGCGAGGCAGGTCCAGGCGACGGGACTCGCGGCGGTCCCGAACCGGTCGCGGAGCCGCGAGGAGTCCCGGACGCGGAGGTCGTATCCGAGCGCGACGGTGACGAGGGCCGGCAGGAGGACGTTGTGCCCGAGCGATCGGTGTGCGCCCGCGAGCACCGGCGAGACGAGCGAGTCGAGGTCCGGCAGCGCGGCGGCGAGCAGGACGGCGAGCATCGCGCCGCGCGTCGCGTACCGGTCTGGCAGCAGCGCCGCGGCGAGGAGGCCGGCGAGCGCGACGTGGACGAGCGTGGACGGCACACCCCATCTTGGTTCCCGTCGGGCAAGGCGTTTTCCCCGCCTCCGACACGCTTATCGGGCAGGTGACCGGACGGGGGAGCATGAATCCGGGAGCCGGCGATGGCGACGGCCCGCGGGCCGAACTCGCCCGCCGCATCGCCGGCGAGATCGCGCTCTCGTCGGATCCGGGCGCGACGCTTCGCAAGTGGCGGACCGACTTCGACGTCTCACAGACGGCGCTCGCGGACGCGATGGACGTCTCCTCGTCGGTCGTCTCGGACTACGAGAGCGGCCGCCGGGAATCGCCCGGCATCGGCCTCGTCTCCCGGGTCGTCAACGCGCTGCTGGACATCGACGAGGGCCGCGGCGGGAGCCGCATCCGCCAGTACGCCCGGGTGGTCTCTGCCGGCTTCGAGTCCGACATCGTGCGCGACATCCGGGAGTACCCGACCGCGCTCCCGACGGGGCGGGTGTACGACGCGCTCGACGCGACCGAGATCGTCGCCGGCGAGCGCGACACCGTCAACGGCCACACGGTCATCAACAGCATCCAGGCGATCACGTCGCTCTCCAGCGAGGAGTTCTACCGGCTGTACGGCCAGTCGACCGACCGCGCGCTCGTGTTCACCGGCGTCACGCGCGGCGAGTCGCCGCTCGTGGCGCTCCGGGTCGTCACCCCGACGCCGAACGCGGTGGTGCTCCACGGCCTCGACGAGGAGGCGCTGTGGGACCACGCGGCCGACCTCGCCGCCGTGGACGGCTTCTCGCTGGCCGTCTCGACCGCACCCCTGGAGGAGTCGCTGGAGGAACTGCGGGGGTTGTAGCTTTTCAGTTGCTT
This sequence comes from Halobaculum sp. XH14, assembly GCF_032116555.1. NCBI lineage: Archaea > Methanobacteriati > Methanobacteriota > Halobacteria > Halobacteriales > Haloferacaceae > Halorarum > Halorarum halobium. The sequence continues at coordinate 1,884,948 of NZ_CP134949.1, read as the reverse complement.
TGGACCGGGCTGATGCCGTCGGCGCGCGGCGGCCGCCCCTCGTGGGCGGCCGAATCGCGCGAGGGATGAGTGAGGGGAGCGACCGCAGGGAGCGAGCCGAGCGAATCGGCTGTTCACGCGAGCGAAGCGAGGGTGAGTTCCGAGGAGCGTGCTCCGAGGTAAGGGAGGCGTGTGGCCGTGCCGTGCGGTCGCGGTCGGGTGGGATTGAAAGGGGTCGGCTGGCTCCGCGAACCCCGGCGCCTCAAGCACCGCAGGCGAGCGGAGCGAGCCGAGGAGCACAGAGCGTGCCGCGGGAGCGGAGCCAGCCGGGGGCTTTCGAGGCAGTCGATCCGTCGAACGGATCGATGTGCAAGCCGAGCGCCGCGGGGGCTTTCGAGGTAGTCACTCACGTAACCTCGTCAACGAAATCAGGAAAACCAACTCCGGAGACCGAAAACGTTCGACCGGGCTACTACTCCACGTACTCGTACTTGCGCTCGTTCATCCGACCCCAGCCGACGTGGACGAACTCGCCCTCCGGCGTGGTGAACTCCTCGACCTCGGCCTCCTTGTCGTGGTTGTGCGCGTCGTGGACCGTCTCGTACTCGTCGTAGGAGATGTCGTAGCGGCTCTCGAGCTGTTCGTCGATCGAGAGCGCCTCGATCTCCTCCAGCCAGCCCTCCCGGACGGTCTCGGCGTGGATTTCGGCCTGTGCGCCCGAGCCGTACGAGCCGATGAGCAGCTTCTCGCCCTCCAGGTCGCGGCCGGTCTCGGCGGCGTGTTTGAGCGCCGAGGCGCGGGCGACGTGGACCGAGCCGGTGTACCAGTTGCCGACGCGCCGTGAGATGTTGAGCGCCGGCTCGATGACGCGGCCGTACCAGTCGCGGTACGCGTCGGTGTCCTTCAGCCGGTCCATGTAGCCGCGGATCGCCTCCTCGTAGTCGTCCCAGTCGTCGTACTCCGACTCGCGGGGCTGGCGACCGATCTCGCCGGCCAGTTCGTCCTCGATCTCCGTGTCGCGGATGGTGTGCCGGTAGCCGAGTAGGCCGGCCTTGCGGACCATCCCCGGGAACGGCGTGTGGAACGGGATGTACGCGAAGTCCTCGGGGTGCATGTCCCACGCCACCGACTCGAAGTCCTCCACGGCCTCGCGCATGCGGGCGAGATACACCTGCATCGAGCGCTTGCCGTCGACGCTCGGGAACTGCTGGTTCGGCTTGAGAAAGTCAGTCTCGTCCGCGGAGCCGTAGCCCTGCTCGTCCGAGAGCGCGAGGACGCTCGGGTCCTCGGAGATGAGCATCGCCACCGCGCCGGCGCCCTGGGTCGCCTCGCCGGGGTCGCCGCGGGCGTACAGCGCCGTGTCGGTGGCGACGACGAGCGCCGAGCGCCCGCGGTTGCGGCCCGCGCGGATCCAGTTGTAGGCGTCGTCGATGGACTGGGTGCCCGAGACGCAGGCGAACTTGCGCTCGCCCTTGTTCGCGTGGTGGAAGTCGCCGTCGTACACCTGTTCGAGACAGCCCGCGATGTACGTCGAGATGGGCTTGGAGTTGTCGAACGCCGACTCGGTGGCGACGTCGATGCGGCCGATGTCCGCGGGGTCGAGGTCCTTGCGGTCCATCAGGCGCTTGGCGGCGTTCGCGCCCATCGTCACGATGTCCTCGTACGTGTCCGGGAACGACGACGTCTCCAGGCCGAGCCCCTTCGTGTACTTGCCCGGGTCCTCGTTCTTGGCGGGCGCGAAGGTGTTCGGCAGGTCAAGCTGAAGCTTCCCCGTCCAGATCTCGATGGCGTCGATGCCGACGGCAGTCATGTGTCCCCCGATTCGGGAAACTGGCATATTGGTCTGTCGATGGGGATTACGTCGACTGTCGAACGTCGGGTCAGTCCGCCGACACCGTCCCGACCGCCGGTGACCCACCCACCGTGGCTCCGTCGGGGTCGTAGGTCAGCTCCTTTCCGTCGCCGTTTCCGCGTTTGATCTCCGAGCCGTCGACGAAGAGGGTCGCCGAGGCGACCGTGAGATCCGCCGTGAACGTGCTGAACTCGTCCCCGACGAGTTCCGCGTCGGTGAGCGTCATGTCGCCGTTGGACCCCAGGGTCACGCCGGCCTGATTCCCCGGGGAGGTGTCCAGGCTCGCACCGTTCGCGTCGAGGGGCCCGCCGTCCGCCTCGATTCGTAACTGTTCGGTCGAGACGATCGCGGCGTTCCGGGCGGAGACGTCCGTGTCCGCAGTGACGGTGACGCTCCGGCCGTTGCCCCCGCTCGTATCGATGCTCGCCGCATCGAGCGCGACGGCACCAGTCTGGCCGGTAACCGTGACCGACCCCGCAGCGAGGATGGTGCCGCCGCTCGCGTCCACGCCGTCGCCGATCAGCCTGACCTCCGAGCCCCCGGCGTTCCGGCCGTCCACCGTGCCGGCGAGCCTGACGTCCCCGTTCTCGGCCCGCAACGTCGTCGAACCGAAGCTCTCCACGGTCATCGTCGCGCCCGGTTCGACCGTGATCGACCCGGCGGTCACGTCGAACCCGTTCGCCTCCGCGTCCCGTTCGACGACGAGGTCGACCGACGGCTGCTGGAAGCTCCGGAGCTGTGACGCCGTGTACGCCAACTCCCCCTCGTCGTACGCGCCGTTCCCGTTCGCGTCGTCGTAGGCCACCGCGCCACTCGGGAGCGGATCGCCGCCCGCCCCGCCGACGACGCGGACGCCGAGGGAGTCGCTCGTCCCGCCGACCGAGGCGTACACCTCCCCGTCGCCGTCGCCGATCGACAGCTGAACGGTTGCGCGGCCGTCCGATCCGGTCTCCCCGGTCGAACTGCCCGCGGGGAAGCGTGCGACCGTCGCGTTCGACGTGGCGTAATCGACCGTCGCGCCCTCGATCGGCTCGCCCGCCCGGTTCGATGCGCGAACCGTCACGTCAACCGGCGAACTGGCGACCGTGGCGTCGATCACGACGGTGTCGTTCGAGGCGACGTACTCCACCCCGGTCGCGTCGTCGATGCGGTCGACGTCCCAGACGAGGTCGTAGGTGCCGTTTCCGACTCCGGTTCCGCCGCCGCTCACCGGGAACGACGTCGTCGCGTCTGCGGGGGCGTCCGCGTCGAATCCGGAGAGCCCGTCGTAGCTCGCTCGGAGCGTCGCCGTGCCGGTTCCGGTCGCCCGGTACTCGAAGACGGCTCGTCCGGCGTCGTCCGTCGTGACCGTCGTGTCGACCAGCGACCCGGACCCGCCCGTCGTGGCACCCGAAACCTGCTGGTTCCCGACGGGGTTGCCGTACTCGTCGCGGACCTCGACGACGACCTCCCGCACCGAGCCGGTGCTCGCGGCTCCGGGCGCTCGCTCCACGTCGATGTACGCCGGTTCCGACGTGGCCGACGCGTCGGTCCCGACGCCGACCGCCGCCAGGCCAAGCGAGTAGGTCCGGCTCGCGTTGAGCTCGATCCGGATCCGGTTCGGGCCGGCCTGGGTCGTCTCGTTCACCCAGCCGGCCGCGAGCTCGTCGGCGAGTACCTCGGTTCGCCACGCGTCAGCCCCGAGCGTGCTGGGCACGGTGAGCGCGACGTCGCCCGTGACCGTCTCCCGTCGGTCGATGGCGCTCACCGCGGACGGATCGACCGAGACGAGCCCCACCCCCTCCTCCGAGAGCGTCCCCCGGAGGGTGACGAGCGTGATCCGGTTCCCCCGGACGACGGTCGGCTCGTCCACGAGCAGCGTCCCGCCGTCGAACTCGTTGACGAGGCCGGTCGCCTCGTAGCGGGTCACCGGCGACTCGTCGTACTCGTGATAGCCCGGCCGGTAGACGAGGGCGTTCGTCGAGAAGTTCCGCTCGGTCGACCAGTAGTCGTTCGCCTCCCCGCCGGACGTGGAGACGACCTCCACCCCGCTGACGGTGACGTTGTCGCCGGGGGCCGTCCGGAGCGAGCCGGCGGCCGGCGGCGGGTTCACGGCGAACACACGCGTCGGGTAGCGCGTCCCGAGCTTCACCGCGGCCGGCGCGGCCTCGCCGGTTCTGCCGGTCGAATCGATGCTGTTCCCGAGGCCGACGAGGTCGTCCTGGGCCGCCTGGCTGTGTCGGAACTCGACGGCCGCGTTCTCCTGGGGGACGACCGCCGCCTGGTAGGTCGACAGCGCGACGACGAGAAAGCCGAACAGGATGATCGCGCCGATCTGCACGGACTGTGCGCGGCGATCCCCCCCGAGTCGCATATCCCCTCAACCGAGTCCCGTCCTAAAAGCGTGCCGCACCGTCGGACGCGTTCCGGCAGTTCCGACGGACCCCGCCGGAGACCGTTCTCGCGGTTCGTTCGCCGTCAGTCCTCTTCCTCGACCACTTCGGGGTCTGACATCGCCGACTGGAGCGAGTCCAGCCCGTTGACCCACTCGGAGACGAGCCCGTACTCCAGGTCCTCGACGACGTCCATCGGGAGTTCGTCGCCGTCGATGATGCGCGTCCCGGCCTGCACGAGGTAGCCGAGCGCGGCGTCGACGTCGTCGTTCGCCTCGGCGTCGACCGCGGCCTCGACGTACTCGCCGACCGAGCCCTCCTCGGCCGCGCCGCCGACGACGTACTCCTCGGCGGCGTAGAACACGCAGACGAGGCTCGTCTGGACGCCGTCGATCAACATCGCCTTCTCCTCGCTCTCGAAGTCGACCTCAGCGAGCACGACCTCGCGGATGCCGGCGATCTCCTCGCCGGCCTCCTCCCGGGTGAGGTCGTCGTCGTCGTAGGCGGCGACGATCTTGGCCACCGCGATGGCGGCGTCGTCCTGCAGGTTCAACAGTAGTCGAGCGGAGTCTTCGTCCTCCGGGTCGAGGCTCTCCTCCTCGACGCGGTCGAGCCAGTTCTGCCACCGCTCCTCGGTGTAGAACGTCTCCTCGGGTTCGCTCATACTCACACGGTCCGGGTCCGCGTTGATATGCCTTTCTTTACTGGTGGTGACGCGTCACGCGACCCGTTCGGCCCTGCGTTTGCAAGCGCCCGCGAGGAGGACGGCCCGGACGTCGCAGCCGTCCTGGCATCGAGGCCGACTCGGCTCGAGAGACTGGCTCGACGTCGAGACCGGCTCGGCACCGGGACCCGGTTCGCCGTTCACTCGACGTCCGCTAGGGTGTCGACGTCGTACACCCGCCTCGGCGTCCCGACGTGTGCGGTTCGAACCGCGTCCTCGTACCCTTCCTCCAGCATCCATCGAACCCGCCGGGGGACCGTCTTCGGGCCCATCACCGCGCCCGGCCTGTCGGGGTCGTCCACGAAGTCGGTCTCCATCAGGAACGGCTCGCCCGCCTCGGCGGCGACGCGGAGCCGGTCCCGCTCGCTCATCACGCTCGGCGTCGGCCCGGCGAGGCGGCCGCCGGCGTAGTGTTTGACGACTCGCTCGCGGGCCATTCCGGCTTCCTCGGCCCACTCCGCGGTTTCGGTCAGGTCCTCCGAGGCCTCGGTGTGTAACTGGACGGGACAGTCGTGGTCGGCACCGAGCGCGAACGCGTGGCGCATCACCGCGTTCGAGGCGTCCCACACAGCGTCGGTGACCTCGTAGTGTGGACGCCCGGACTTGAGTCCGAGCGCGTGCCCGTCGTCGACGAACTCGGCGGCGACGTCGAGCCCGCCCCGCATCAGTTCGCGCGCCCCGTCGGCGTCGAACCCGCGCTCGTCGACGAGCCGCGAGACGAGCCCCGGGTGGACGCCGAGGACTGCCCAGGCGCGGCCCTCGAGCAGTTCACTCGCCTCCCGCACGATCTCGACGGTCCGCTCGAACACCGGGCGGAACTCCTGGGGTGCGTCGGCCTCGACGCCGAGGTGCCAGGACGGCTTGTTCACCACGATCAGGTGGGTGCCGCCGAGCCGGGCGAAGTCGCGGACCGCGTCGAGCCCGCGCCCGTGGTCGGGGTCGAGGTGCATGTGATCGTCCAGTACCGGGGTGCCGAGGTCCTCGCTCATCCGTTGTCGGCAGCAGGGCCGGCGCGGTGATAACGGTGCGGGGAAGACTGTGCGGGCTCGCGTGCGGACCGGAGCTGCGGCCGAACGCGAGCGGACGGCTCGGTCGAGTCCTCGAGCGACCAGTCGCAACCACTAAGCGCGAACCTCCCCGAGGTTCGACCGAGAATGGTCGACTGGACGGAGACGTACCGCCCGCGCTCGCTCTCGGAGCTCCGGGGCAACGACAAGGCGGTCGACGCGTTCCGCGAGTGGGCGACGTCGTGGGACGACCACGGGGAGGCGGTGGTCCTCCACGGCTCGCCCGGCATCGGGAAGACCTCGGCCGCCCACGCGCTCGCGTCGGACATGGGGTGGGAGACGGTCGAACTCAACGCCTCGGACAAGCGGACGGCCGACGTCATCGAGCGCTACGCCGGACGCGCGGCGAACAACGCGACCCTCGCGGGCGCCAGCGGCGCCGACGACACCGGGGGCCGACAGCTCGTGATCCTCGACGAGGCGGACAACGTCCACGGCAACTACGACCGCGGCGGCGCCGGCGCGATCACGAAGCTCGTGAAGTCCGCCGGCCAGCCCATCGTCCTCATCGCCAACGACTACTACGACATGTCGCGGGGGCTCCGGAACGCCACCCGCGAGATCGAGTTCCGCGACGTCTCGAAGCGCTCGATCGTCCCCGTCCTGCGCGACATCTGTCGGAAGGAGGGGATCGAGTTCGACTCGGACGCGCTCGAACGCATCGCCGAGCGGAACTCCGGGGACCTGCGCGGCGCGGTCAACGACCTCCAGGCGGTCGCGGACGGAAAGGAACACCTCACCGTCGAGGACGTGGTGACCGGCGACCGCGACAGCTCGATGGGCATCTTCCCGTTCCTCGATCTCGTGTTGAAGGAGGGCGAGTCCGCGCGGGAGGCGCTCGGCTCCTCGTACGACGTCGACGAGACGCCGGACGACCTGACGCGGTGGATCGAGGACAACATGCTGAAGGTGTATGACCCGGACGAGGCGGTCCGGGCGTACGACCACCTCGCGGACGCCGACGTGTGGCTCGGTCGCGTCCGCGCGAGCCAGAACTACTCCTACTGGCGCTACGCGGGCGACAACCTCTCGGCCGGCGTCGCGGCGGCCCGCGAGGGAACCAAGGGCGGCTGGACGCGCTGGGGGCGACCGCAGTTCTACCGGTCGTCCTCGGACACGGCCGAGCACGTGATTCGCCGGATCGCCACCGACGGCGGCTTCTCGATGAACACGGTCCGCCGCGACGTGTTGCCGTTCCTGGCAGCGATGACCCACCACTGCAAGCCCCGGGACCTCACGGTCCGCATGGCCGCGGCGTACGACTTCGAGGCGGCTCACGTCTCGTTCGTCACCGGCTCCGGTGAGACGACGAACAAGGTGCAGTCGATCGTCGAGGACGCCGAGGAGCTGCGGGCGGAACTGATGGAGGACCACTCGGGCGGCGCGTTCGCCGGCACGCCGAGCGCGAACCACGGCGGGGAGGACGGACGGGACGGCGACGAGGAAGCGGCCGATTCGCCTGACGCGTCCGGGGCGGCCGGGAACTCCGACGACGGCGACGGACAGACGACGCTGGGCGGCAGTTCCTCGAACGAGGCCGCCGGGTCGCCGGAATCCGGTGACGAGCCCGCCGAGGACGACCCGGAGGAGGACGACGACCAGTCCGGGCTCTCGGATTTCGTCTAGCGGCTCGATCACCCAGTGGGGGAGACGGACGCTTTTTAGGACTCGGCCCAAGCGGGAGCCATGGACGCAGCCGTCCTCCGCGAGTACGGGGAGCCGCTCGACGTGACCGACGTGCCGGAGCCGGAACTCGAACCCCACGGCGTCGTCGTCGCCGTCGAGGCCTGCGGCATCTGCCGGTCCGACTGGCACGCCTGGCAGGGCCACGGCGAGTGGGCCGACGATCAGGTGCCGACCGACTTCGTGCTCGGTCACGAGCCGGCGGGCGCGGTCGTCGCCGTGGGCGAGCGCGTCGAATCGGTGGCCGAGGGGGACCGCGTCGCCGTCCCGTTCAACCTCGGCTGTGGCGCCTGTGGCGAGTGTCTGAACGGCCACGGCAACACCTGTCTCGACGGCCGCGCGCTGGGGTTCGAGCGCGCTGCGCCAGGCGCGTTCGCCGAACGGGTGCACGTCCCCCACGCCGACTACAACGCCATGCCGCTGCCCGAGGGCGTCGCCCCGCGCGACGTCGCGGCGCTCGGCTGTCGGTTCATGACGGCGTTCCACGCGCTCGCCCACCGCGCGGACCTCGAGGCCGGCGAGTGGGTCGCCGTCCACGGCTGTGGCGGCGTCGGCCTCTCGGCAGTCCACGTCGCCGACGCGCTCGGCGCGCGGGTCGTCGCGGTCGACGTGGCCGACGACAAACTCGATCGCGCACGCGAGGCCGGGGCGGACGCGGTCGTCGACGGGATGGAGAACGACCCGGTCGTCGGGATCGAGGCGCTCACGGACGGCGGCGCGGACGTGTCGATGGACGCGCTGGGTCGCGCGGAGACGTGCCGCAACTCGGTCGGCTGTCTCCGGCAGCGGGGCCGTCACGTCCAGGTGGGGCTGACCACCGAGGCCGAGAAGGGCGAGGTGTCGCTGCCGACCGACGAGATGACGCGCTGGGAGGTCGACTTCCACGGCTCGCGGGGCATGCCGCCGACCCGGTACGACGAACTGCTCGGCCTGCTGGACGCGGGGGATCTGGACCCGGGCAGTTTAGTCGGGCGCGAAGTGTCGCTTTCGGAGGTCCCGGACAGGCTGGCGGCGATGACGGAGTACGAGACTGACGGCGTGGAGGTATTGACGTTCTGACTCGCCGACTCGGACGCTCGAAAAGTGGTTTTCGGCCCAGCGCCAGCCTACAACAGCTTCGAGAGGAACTGCCGACCGCGGTCGGTCGTCGGCTCGTCGAAGAACTGCTCGGGCGGCGTGCGCTCGACGATCTCGCCCTCGGCCATCAGCGTGATGCTGTCGGCCACCTCGCGGGCGAAGCCCATCTCGTGGGTGACGACCATCATCGTCATGCCCTCGTCCGCGAGATCCCGCATCACCTCCAGCACCTCGCCGACGAGTTCCGGGTCGAGCGCGCTCGTCACCTCGTCGAACAGCATCACCTCGGGGTCCATCGCCAGCGCGCGGGCGATGGCGACCCGCTGCTGCTGGCCGCCCGAGAGCTGTGACGGGTACGACGCCGTCTGGTTCCCCAGCCCGACGCGCTCGAGAAGCTGGTTGGCCCGTTCGTGGGCCTCCCCCTCCCGGAGCCCCCGAACCTTGATCGGCGCGAGCGCGACGTTCTCCAGGGCCGTCTTGTGCGGGAACAGGTTGAACGACTGGAACACCATCCCGATGCGTTGCCGGAGGCGGTTGATGTCCGCGTCCGGGTCGGTCAACGGGACGCCGTCCAGCCGAATCTCGCCCGACTGGATCTCCTCGAGGCGGTTCGTACACCGGAGCAGCGTCGATTTCCCGGAGCCGGAGGGGCCGATGACGACGGCGACCTCCCGTTCGTCCACCTCGAGGTCGATGTCCTTCAGGACGTGCGCGTCGCCGAAGTACTTGTTCACCTGCTCGAACTCGAGCAGCGACATCAGTGATCACCCCCGGCGGCTGCCGGATCGGCACGCTCCTCCAGGGTCCGGATCACCTTCCCGAGCGGGATGGTGATCATGAGGTACGCGACCGCGACGAGCACGATGGGCGTCCACGCGTCGAACGTCGCGGAGTTGATCTGGCGAAACGCGCTCAGCAGTTCCGGGATGGCGAGAACCGTCAGCAGCGAGGTGTCCTTCACGAGGATCACCTGGTCGTTGCCGATGGCGGCCAGCGAGTTTCGCCACGCCTGCGGGAGGACGACCTCCCGCATCGACTGGATGTACGACATGCCGAGCGAGCGCGCGGCCTCCATCTGCCCGTCGGGGATCGACTCAATGCCGCCCCGGATCGCCTCGCCGACGTAGGCCGCGTGGTTCAGCGTCAGGCCGATGACCGCGGCGTAGTAGTTGAACTGGTCGACGGGGAACTGTCCGGGCGGCCACAGCTGTGGCACGCCGAGGTAGATGACGAACAGCTGGAACAGCAGCGGCGTCCCGCGGAAGAACTCGATGTAGCTCTTGGCGATCGAACTCGTCACGCCCGTCCGCGACACCCGGGCCAGCCCGACCAGCACCCCCGCGATGACCGAGAGCACGCTGGAGATCACGACGAGCCCGATCACCCGGAGGAACGCGAACGTGAACTGCGGGTAGATGATCTCGACGAGGAGCGAGTAGTCGACCCGCACGAGCAGGATGTAGCCGATGAACGCCGCGACGCCGAGCGCGAACACCGTCGTCCCGACGACGCCGAGCCGACGGAAGGTTCGGTCGTTCAGCTGTTCGAGGAAGCCGCGGTCCCGCTCGGCCGCGCGCTCGGTGTCGGTCGCCATCGACGGTTACCCGGCGAAGTACTCGCTGTAGATCTCGTCGTACGTCCCGTCCTCGCGGATCGCGGCGAGCGCGCCGTTGACCTCCTCGCGGAACTCGTCGTCGTCCTGCCGGAAGGCGATCCCGTAGTTCTCGACGGTGAGCGTGAGGTACGGCGGGGCGTTCTCGCCCGATTCCGCGGCCGCGCCCTCGCCCTCGACGAAGCGAACCTCGCCCTCGCCCTCGCCGTTGACGAACTCCGCGCTGACGGTGTTGTCGTTGATGACGGCGTCGACCTGCCCGTTCAACAGCGCGCTGAACGCGTCGGGAATCTGGTCGTAGCGGTTGATCTCGAGGTCGCCGTCCAGTTCCTCCTGGAGCTCCACGGCCGCGCCCTCGCCGGTCGTCCCGCGCTGGACGCCCACGCGGACGCCCTGCATGTCCTCGGTCGAACTGATGTCGGAGTCCTGCCGGACGACGATGGTCTGGTAGGCGGTGAAGTACGGGTCCGAGAAGTCGACCTGTTCGGCCCGCTCGTCGTTGATCGTCATCGCGGACATGACGACGCGGAAGTTCCCGTTGTTCAGCGACGGGATGATCGTGTCGAAGGAGGTCTGGATGAACTCGTACTCCATGTCGAGCTGGCCCACGAAGATCGCCTCCGCGATGTCGACGTCGAAGCCGGTCAGCTCCCCCTCGGTCGTCTCGTACTCGAACGGTCGGTACGGGATGTCGGAGCCGATCGTGACCGTTTCGGAACCGCCGCCGCCGAACCCGAGACAGCCGGCCATCGAGAGGCCCGCGGCCGCGGCTCCGGTCGACTTCAGGTAAGTTCGTCTCTGCATGACGTGAACTGATTGTTCGGGAGTATATAAGGCAGCTTCGGTCACCGGCGTCCCCGGTAGTGGTCCCGTCGATCCCCGGCGGACGTGTCAATCAGAGACGCTGGCGGTCGAATCGGACGCCGCGCCGTCGTCCCGAAGCCGCCACCGTGCGCCGGCGACGAGCGCGAGCGCCGCGACGACGACGGCCGCGTTCACGAGCCCCACGGTCGCCGTGTAGAAGACGAGGTCACGCCCGAGCACCATCGCCACGAAGAGGAGCCCCGCGGCGACGCCGACGGCCCATCGGAGCCGGCCCCGGCCCGCCCGTCCCGGTCCGCCACCATCCCGACCGCCGAGCCACCTGACCGCGCCCAGCAGCGCCCCGAACGCCGCGAGCGACACTCCGTAGAACAGCGCCTGCGCCCACGGATCGTACGCGAGCAGCGGCGGGAGCCGAGAGAGCACGGTGCCGGCGAGCAGGCCGCCGAGCGCGACGTCCAGGGCGAGCCGCGTCCGCTCGACCCTGTTCCGGCGGTAGCGTCCCTCGTACGCCGTCAGCGTCGCGTCGGCCAGGCCGACGAAGATGGCGAACCCGACGAGAAAGTGCGCCGCGTGGACCGGCGCGGAGTAGCCGCCCGGAAGCCGGCCGTTGAACGTCACCGTGACGGCGCCGAGAACGGCCTGCATCGGCGTGAGCACGGTCGCGACCGTCGCGGCCCACCTCGTCCGCGGGGACTGCCCGGCGCGCCACGCCCAGGCGGCGACGCCGAGGATGAGGAACCCCGTGATCATCGCCCAGAGCCGGTGGAACCACTCGATGAACGAGGGGATCGTCCGGGGGAGGACGCCGCCGTCACACAGCGGCCACTGCTGGGCGCACGCGAGCCCGGAACCGGACGCGGCCGTGTAGATGCCGAGCATGACGAGCGTGAGCGTCATGCCGGTGACGAACGCTGCGTACCGCCGGAAGGTGAGCCAGGCAGGGACGCGAGTCATCGGTGGATGTCGACGGCGACGCTACTTATCGGTGTCCACCTCGGCCGGTCCCAGTTCCAACTGGAGCACGGTCAGTCGGGACGTGCCCTCGAAACCGTCGGCTCAGATGAGGCTGTCCAGGTCCTCGTTCTGGAACAGCTTCTCCTCGGGGTTCGCCTCTTCCTCCCGCGCTTCCGCCTCCTCGACGGCCGCGGCGGCACGCTCCATGAACTCCTGGACGCGCCCGCTCCGCTCGACGCCGCCGAGCAGCACCAGCGACGCGAGCCGTTCGGATTCGAGCGGGAAGTCGCCGCCGCGGACCTGCATGCTCCCGGTCTCCTCCTCGAGCCACTTTCGGGCGCGTTCGACGCCCTTCCGTGAGATGTGCTCGGGGTTGCCGGCGACCACGAGCAGCGCCGAATCGGCGTCGACCGCGTTCGGGAGGCTCGTCCCGGTGAGGAGCGCGTTCCGCGTCACGCTCGTCACGACGTTGATGTTCTCGTCCGCGCTCTCGCTCGCCTCGGCGCTCGCGTAGCCGAGCGCCGAGATGCCACCCGAGCGGAGCGTGTTGATCACCTCGCTGGTGTCGACGACGCTCTCGCCGACCCCCTCGACCGCCTCGCCGGCCGCGAGCAGCAGGCCGACCCGGCGAGCGATGTTCGCGTTGATGGAGTCGAACCCCTCCTCCATGCTCTCGCCGGAGCTGTGCCAGGCGTCGTTGTCGATGAGCAGCACCGAGTCGGCCTCGCGAGCGAGCGTCTTGAGCGACCGCCCGGCGTTCACCTGGTACATCGCGCCCTCGCCACGTCCCGGTAGGACGCCGAGCCCGTACACCGGCACGTCGTACACCCGCTTCAGTCGCTTCGTGAGGACGGGCGCGCCGCCCGACCCGGTTCCGCCGCCGAGGCCGGCGACGACCATGATCGCCTCGGCCTCCGCCGTGATGCGGCCGTCCAGTTCGCCCATGACCTCGCGCACGTCGCTCTGCATCACTTCGGCACCGAGCTCGTTGTCGCCGCCGACGCCGTGCCCGCGGACGCGGTCTTGCCCGATGAGCACGGTGTCGAACTGGAGGGACTGGAGGTCCGCCTTCGCCGTGTTGACGCCCAGTGCGCCGATCACAGAGTCGAACCCCATTTCGTGGTCGAAGTCGACGAGCGCCGACGCCACCTTCCCGCCGGCCTGTCCGACCCCGATGAGGACCGTCTTCATGACACAAGCCAGTCAGCCCGCCCGCTTGAATCTTCCCACAAGTTCAAATGCGAGAGGGGAACCACCCGCCCTGTGACCGAACCACCGGACGAGGCGGCAAAGCGGAGCGACCGACGTCCATCCGCCGGCGAGGGAGTCGACCGCGACTCCCTCTCGGCTCGACTCGCCGCGGTCGAGCGCGCCCTCGGCGAGCGCGACGACCCGCTCCAGGCCGACACCGCCACCGAACGCGCACGACTCGCCGACCGGGTGACTGCGGTCGAGGACGGGCTCGCCGACCTGGACGAACGGGTCGGCGAGATCGAGGCCGCGACGCAGGCGCTCCGCGGGTACGTCGGCGGCGTCCGCGCCGTGAACAGGGACGTCGAGCGGCGCGCCGACGCGGCGCTGGCGACCGCGGAGCGGGTCGCTTCCACCCTCGACTGCGAGGCGGAACCTCGGCGGACTGACCGTCCGCCGACGCACGAGGAGACTCTCCGGGGCGACGCCGACGGTTCGGCCCGAACTCCGACCCGGAGTCCCGACCAAGACGCTCCGGAGGAGGGTACGGAGCCGACGCGTTCGGACGGCATCGCGGCACGGCTCAGGGACGCGCTGTGATCCGGTACGTGCTCGCGACGGTCCTGGCCGTCGCGCTCCTCGGCGTCTCGCTCCCACCGATACAGGCGGCGGGCGCGGAGCGGACCGCGAGCACCCTCGACCGGTTCGGGGAACGGCTCGACCGCGCGGCCGCCGAGCTGCGATCCGAGTCCGATCCCGTCGGCGCGACGCTCCCGGGCGGACGCGAGGTCGTGGAGCTCTCGCTGCCGCGTGCATCGCTCACGGCGGCCCCGGTTCGCTTCGTCGAACTCTGCACGCTCGCGGACGGCCGGACTGCGCTCAGGTACGGCGTCGGAAGCGGCTCGGTAGTGACGCGGTGGCTCGATGCCGGTCTCCGGCTCCCGGACGGTCCGATCCGGTTCGTCGAAGCCGGTGCCCACCGCGTCGAACTGCGGTTCACGAGGCTTGAGGGCGTCCCGGTCGTCGCGGCGACGACCCCCGAGAGTTCAAATACCGGAACGGAACCAACGGCCGCATGCGACTCCTCGACCGACTCCGACCGGGCGACGCACGGACCTGCCAGTGTCGACCGTCCGTCCGGACCCCGGCCGGTTCGAGCGACGCTCGAGTGAGCCTCGACGTCGACAGCGACGACTGTCCCGAGGACGGCGTTCTGGCCGGGTCCCCGGGCTGTCGGGCCACGGTCGTCGACGCGCTCTCGGAACGTGACGCGAAACCGGTCCGGACGACCGCCGGGGGAATCGAACGGACGTACGACGGCCGAGCGTCGGCGTTCCTGGTCGCCGCCGGCCGGTTCGTCGAACGGGTCGCCCACCACGACGCGGAGCTCGCCGTTCGCGCCCGGACGGACCCGCTCGCCGCCGCACGAACTGCGACCGGACGCGCCGGGCCGGTCGCCAGGGTCGCTGCCGAAACCGGCCTCGCCGCGTGTGCGGAGGGCGTGGCCGAGTACGACGAAGTCCTCGCGCCGACGGTGGCCCCGGCCGTCGCACGGGGGCGGACCACTGCCGGCCCCCCGGACGATGCGGTACTCCTGAACGCGCACGAACTCGACACTGGGGCCGTGGTCAGACGGTACGAGACCGACGGGCCGCGCGACGAGTACCGGCTCACGCCACCGAGCGAGACGCTCGATCCCGGGGCGTTCGATACGCTCGCCGCCGCGGCGACCGCCCTCGCGGACGGGACCGTCCGCGGCGGCGAGCGGGCGGCGGGACGCGCGGTGCGGCGGGTCGCGGGCGAGGACGATCCGGTCGAGCTGCTCGCCGCGATCCTCGAGAAGCACACGCGGGGAAACGGGTTACTCGACGATCTGTTCGCCGACCCGCGACTCTCGGACGCCTTCCTGACCGCCCCCGCGGCGAAGACGCCAGTTCGGGCCGTCGTGGACGGCGATCCAGTCCGCACGAACGTCCGATTCTCCCGCGAGGACGTCGCGGCGTTCGCCTCGCGGGTCCGCGCCGCCGGCGGCCGGGCGTTCTCGCGCGCCTCGCCGATCGTGGACGCGTCGCTCGCCGGCGTCCGCGTCGCCGGCGTCACCGACCCGGCCAGCGACGGACCGGCGTTCGCCTTCCGCCGGCAGGACGACGAGTCCTGGACGCTCGCGCGACTCGTCGCGGCCGGGTCGCTTCCGCCTCGGGCGGCCGGGTTCCTCTCGCTGGCGGTCGAACGCGGCGTCACGGGACTGATTGCGGGACCGAGAGGTGCTGGCAAGACCACGCTGCTCGGCGCGTTGCTCTGGGAGCTTCCGGCGGCCGTCCGGACGGTTCTCGTGGAGGACACACCGGAACTCCCCGTCGCGTCGCTCCGGGACGCCGATCGCGACGTGCAAGCGCTCCGCGTCGGGACCGACGCCGACGCCGCGCTCACACCGACGGAAGCCGTCAGGAGCGCGCTCCGCCTCGGCGATGGCGCACTCGTCGTGGGCGAGGTTCGCGGGACGGAGGCGACGGCGCTGTACGAGGCCATGCGCGTCGGCGCGGCGGCCGACGCGGTGCTTGGAACCATTCACGGCTCCGACGGGGCCGCGGTCCGCGAACGCGTCGTCTCCGACCTGGGGGTCCCCGAATCGTCGTTCGCCGCGACGGATCTGGTCGTCTCGCTCGGCCCGGACAGGCGACTGAACGCGATCGAGGAACTCCGTCGCACGACCGACGGAACGAGGTTCGTCCCGCTGTTCGAACGGGACGGCAGTGGCTCGACCCCCACCGGCATCATCGACCGGGGAGGGAGCCGCGCGGTGAACTCGATCGCCGCGCCCGCGGAGTCGTACGGTGACGTTCTGGCGGCGGTCGACTCGCGGGCGGACGTCGTCTCCGACCTCGTGGCGGACGGTCGAATCGCCTCGAGCGCGACCGTCCGATCGGGGACGACGGAGCGATCCGAGGCCGCCAGCCCGTCGAAATGCTGAGCGAACTCGCGGGCCTGTGGCCGATTTCCGTCCGCCCGGGACGAGAGTTTCGGCAGTCGCTCGGGCTCCTTGGCGTCGACCGCGACGCGGAACAGGTCCTCGAAGCCGGCTACGTGCTTTCGACCGGGGCTGGCCTCGGGGTGGCGGGAGCCGCCACCCTGATCGGCGGCGTCCTCCCGGCCGTCCTGCTCGGGGCGGCGTGCGGACTCGGACTCGTCTCTGCCGTCCCGAGGCTGCCGCGGGTGCTCGCCACGTTCAGACGGACCCGCGCGCTCGGCGACGCGGTCGAACTGGTGGGACTGCTGGCGTTGCAGCTTCGGTTGACGCCGGTTCCCGAGCGCGCCGCGCGGTTCACGGCGCGGACCGGGGACGGGCTGCTCGCGAGGAGCCTCCGAGACTGGGTCGGACGCAGCGTCGGGACGCCGCGGACGGGACTCCAGGGGTTCGGCCGGGAGTGGGAACCGTGGTTCCCCGCGCTGGCACGGGCGGTTTCGAACCTGGAAGCCGCGGCCGAGGCCGATCCGGATCGCCGCGACCGGGTCCTCGACCGCGCGGTCGACACCGTCGACAGGGCGCTCTCCGAGCGCGTCCAGGCGTTCGCGAACGAACTCCACGGGCCCGTGACCGGCCTCTACGCGTTCGGCGTCCTCCTGCCGCTCGCGCTCGTCGGGACGCTCCCGGCGGCGACGGCTGCCGGGATCCCGATCACGCCAGCCGTGTTCGTGCTCGGCTACGACGTGCTGCTTCCCGGCTCCGTCGCCGTCGCGGGCGTGAAGCTGCTGGCCGCGCGCCCCGTCGCGTTCCCGCCTCCGACGGTGAGCCCGTCGGGTGCGAAACGGCGACGACGGATCGTTCTCGGCGTCGCCGCAGGGTTCGGCGGGGTCGGCGTCGGATGGGTCGTCGGAACGACCCTGGTCGGTGGGTGGGCCGGTCACATCGCCGCGGTGGGGGCCGGGTCCGGTGCCGTGCTGGTCGTCGTCTCCCGACCGATCGTGCGGGAACGGCGACGGGTCCGTGAACTCGAACGCGGCCTCTCCGACGCGCTCTCGGTCGTCGGGAGGGCCGTCAGCGAGGGCACTGCGGTGGAGAACGCGGTGGAACGCGCCGGAGCGATAACGTCGGGACCCGTGAGCGAGGCGTTCGAGGGGGCGGCACGCCGTCGTGAACTGCTCGGCGTCCGGCTCGGGAGGGCGTTTCTGGGAACGCACGGTCCGATGGCGACTCGGGGCGGAACCCGCTCGCGCGGCGCGGTCGCGCTTCTGGTCGCTGCGGCCCGCGAGGGGAGGCCGGCCGGGGATGCGCTCCGCACCTACGCGGACAGGCTCGACGAACTCCTCGAACACGAACGGACGGGGCGGCGGGCGCTGGCCACGGTCACGCGGACGCTCTCACACACCGCCGCGCTGTTCGGTCCGCTCGTCGGCGGTGCGACCGTGGCACTCGCCCGTCGCCTGGCGGAGGCTGACGCTCGACTCACGGCGGGGCAAGCGGGCACGATGCTACCTCCGGATCTCGTCGGGACCGCGGTCGGCTGGTACGTGCTCCTGCTGGCCGTCATCCTCACGTCGCTCGCCACGGGGCTGGAGCGAGGACTCGACGGGTGGCTCGTCGCGTACCGGACGGGGATCGCGCTGCTGACGGCCGTTGGCTCGTTTCTCGCGGGCGTCGTCGGTGCCGGCCTCCTGCTGTAACTTTATCACCGAAAGCGCGGCCAGCACCCCCATGTTCGACGTCCCGCTGGACGCCTGGTACGCCTGGCTCGGCACCGCGGCCGTGGCCACGACGGTCCTCGGCACGGCCTTCGGTCTTCCGACGGCACCGCCGCCGGACGCGACCGCCGCGGCCAACGCCGTGGATTCGGTCGCCGCACACGACCCGCCCGCGAGCGTCGAGTACCGGCTCGCCGCGGACGCGGTCATGGTCGAGTCCACCGGCCTCACGCTCCGGTCGGACGCCGGCGTCGCCCACGCAGGGTTCGCGTTCGGTCCGGTCGTCCCGACTCCACCCGGAAGCGCGCTGGCTGCCGTCGCCACCGGGTCCGAGCCGAGCGCGGTGTTCGCCGACCGGGCCTCGTTCGAGCGGGCGCTCGACGGGGAGCGGACGGACCCGCCGGGCTGGCGGGGAGCCAAGCGACTGATCGTTCGACGCGTCGCTTGGGGAGGTGAGGATGCGACGCTCGTGCTCGTCCGGTAGGGCTCAGGCCGAGCCGACGGTGACGCTGGCCGCCGTACTCGCCATCGTGTTCGGCCTGACGGCCTACGCGCTGGTGCTCGCTGACTCGGTCCCGAACGGCGACCGCGACCTCGCGGGGCCGACGCTGGAGCGCGTCGAGGACCACCTCACGACCGGCGGAATCGCGGAGCCGTCGAGAGTGGAACGAGCACCGACGGCCGGTCCGTCCGGACGTTCGGTGAACGTGACGCTCACGTCCGATGACCACCGGTGGACGGCCGGGCCCGAACCGCCACGAACCGCGGACACGGATTCGACGTCCGTCGGCGTACGACTCCGTCCCGGAACCGTCCGATCGGCCACGTTGCAGGTGGGGGTGTGGCCGTGACGGCGACAGCGCTCGACGCGGGGCTGTGTCTCCTCCTCGTGAGCGCGGCCGCGCTCACGGTCGTCGGTGCTCGTGACCCGCCGGTACCGGAGGGCCGTGCCGATGCCGCGGCGGAGACGCTCTCGGTGACCACCGCGAACGTCTCCTACACCCTCCAGCCCGGGTCGGGGGACACGGCATCGTCGTCGGCCGCGAGCGGGGAACTCGACCGCGTCGCCCACGGGACGCTCGCGGAACTGCTCGCTCGTGCGGCGTTCCGGTCCGTTCGAATCGACGGTGAGTCGTTGACGAACGCGTCCGGCGGGTTCCGGCGCGCGGTTCACCGCGCCGTGCTGAACTCGCTGCCGGCTCGGACGCGCGTGGACGCGAGGTGGGAACCGTACCCCGGGTCACACGTTCACGGCGGGGTCGCCGTCGGCCCCGCACCCCCTGGCGACCGCGCGGTAGACGCGGCGCGATTGACCGTCCCCGTCCGCGTGCAGCCGTCCGCCGCCGGCGGAACGACGACCGACACCGTCGGCGCGACGGATCGGGAGGACCGGCTCGCGGGGTTTCTCGTTCGGGCGCTCTTTCCGCCCGAACAGCTGCGATTCGCTCTGCAGGACGACTCGCCCCTTCCGGGGCTCGTCGAGCACCGGTATCGTCGGGCGGGACGGCTCTACGGAATCGACACCCTCGACGCCCTTCGAGCGGGCGGTCCGGCCGCCGCGAACGACCGACTCCGGCCGGCCGTCGCCGACCGGATCCATGCCGACCGTCGGGAGGGTTCCAGTGATGGTCGATCCGCGACGTCGATCGAGCGGTCCCGTCGCGTCGTCATCGTCGTCAGGACGTGGGCTCCATGACGGCTGGGTCGAGCGATCGCGCGCGGGTCCCGTTCGCGCTGGTCGGCGTCGTGCTCCTCCTCGGGAGCGTCGCCTACGCGAACACGCTCGCGCTCTCGGGGCCGGTCGGCGGCACCGCGGCGGCGAGCGAGACGCTGGAGCGGGCCGAGTCCTCGGCACGACCCGCCGTCCGCGCGGCGGCGACGGCCGCCGCACGGGAGGCCGCGATGAACCCGGTGATCGAACCTGCTGATACCCCAGTAGGCCGGTCGCTCAACCGAACTGACCCGTTTCGGGACGCCCTGAAACTCCGGATCCACGGGTCGGTCGCCCGAGCGCTCTCCACGACGCGGGTCGACGACGGGCGGACGGTCGCCACCGCGAGCCTCCCGGCAGTCGACTCGACTGCGGACCTCCACGAGGCGAAACGCCGCATCCGGGTTCGGTCCGTCGACGACGGCACCGCGATGACCGTCACGGTGCGAAACGTGACGTTGACCGCCCGCAACGACGGCGGGGTCGTCGCGACGGAGCGGACCTCGTACGTCGTCACGGTCGCGGTGCCGGTGCTTGCGATGCACGAACGGACACGGCGGTACGAACGACGGCTGAACGCGAGTCCGCTGGAGGGTCCGGGGCTCGGGAGACAGTTGACGTGGCGACTCACGGCGGTCGCGCAGGCGAGAGGGCTTGCACAGTACGGCGGCGCTCCGGTGCAGAACGTGCTCGCAAACAGGCACGTGGAACTGTCGACCAACGCCGCGGCGCTCCGCGAACAGCGTGCGGCGTTCGGCCGAGCGGACCCGGAAGGTCGCGCTGGCGTCCTCGGAGCGACCGCCAGGGTCGGGATGACCGACCTCGTCGGCCCCGCCACACGACAGGGGCCCGTGTGGACGGAGACGGTGCTGTCGGCGGCGTCGGCCGGCGGGAGCGGATCGGACGACGGGATTCCACACCCCGCGAACTCGTCGACGGATGCTCAGATCGCCGTCGGGGTGAACCACACCGCAGACGTCGCCTTCGCGGGGTTCATCGATTCGAAGATGGGTCGCCAGATCGACCGAGCCTACCGTGCGGAGGTCACCAGAACGGCACGCGTCACGTCGTCGGATCGTGGTCGCCGGCCGCCGCCGTCACCGCCGGGGCCGAACGTGACGCTGCTCGACGAGCGGCGGGACTCGATGACGACGGTGCTCGGTAGAACTGGGGCGGCCACGAAGGCGCCACGGGAGTATCTCGACACGACGGTGGCCGTCCAGGTGACACACACGGCCGTCCGAACCTGGCGGACTCCGGCCGGGATCGAGACGACCCGCGTTCACTGGCGCGACGATCACGAGGTCAGAATCCGGATCGAGGCGGCTCATCTCCCGCCGGCCGCCGCGCCGGACCGGAACGTGTCGCCCGCGTTCGTCCGCGGTGGTGCGCTCGACGGGCCGAACCTCGCGGACGTCAGGGGCGAGGCACTCGGCCGGCTTGCGGGCTCTAACACCATCGAGCAACTTGCACGGTCGGCCGTTCACGGGCGCGACGACACGACGACCGTGACGCTGTCGGGGGACCGACCGGCCGAACTGGACGAGTGGGTGTACGCCGACGTCGCCTTCCTCCGGGAGGAGATCCGAAACGTGACGGTCACGGTCGACCGGGAGGCGGTCGCGGCCGGCGACGCCAACGCCCCTGCCGCACTCGTCGCGGAGATTCGGGAGCGACGTTCGTCGCTCGTTTCCCCACCATCCAGCTACGACGGCGTCGCCGACAACGCACGTGTCGCGGCACGGGCGGCGTACGTCGACCGGGTGCTCGCTCGACTCGACCAGCGTGCCGGTGGGGTGAGCGATAGAAACGACGAGTTCCGGCAGGTGCTCGATGGTAGCGGCGTCCCACTCGCCGGGAACCTCGACGACGTAGCCTCGGTCACGGCCGATCGCCTCACGCCGGAGCCCCGACCGGTCGGCGGACGGCTCGCGGGGCCGGTCGTCCTGACGCCCGATACGGAGCCCAGCTATCTCACGGTGACCGCGGTGGAGGGGAGTCGACTGGACGGGGTCGAGGACGGGAGCCGTGTCTACCCGCTCGCGGCGCGGAACACGAACGTCTTCACCGTTCCGAGCGGCGACGCCGCGGACGCGGTGACCGAGACGGTCTTTTCCGAGGGAGAGACCGCGTCGCTTCGGACTGGCGGGCTCGCGCTCATCAGGGCCAATCGCACGCTGGACGCGCGGCAGAACCGAACGTTGCGTCGGCAGCGCGACGAACTGGCGACGGCCGTGGCCGGGTCGATGTCACGGGTCCGGGCGCGGGCGAATCAGGTGCTCGAAGCCGAAGGCGGGGGACGTCTGTCTGCCAGTGACCGGGGAATGGTTCTCCGGGAAGCCGACGCGGAGTTCGCCGGGACCGGGGCGAGAGCGGTCGCGGCGACGAACGGGACGTACGCGGACGCCGTCGCACGCGCGGCCGGTCGACGGAGCCGGATGACGCCGAACGAACGGGACCGGCTCGCGCTCCGCCTCCGGATCGCCACGACGAACGTAGCGAAAAGCTCGAACGTGGCGGTGGATCGGAGTCTCACGAACGAAACCGTCGGGACGGAACGACGGGTGGCCAGGGAACTCGTCCGGGAGGCGGTCGCGGCCGGGACGGACCGTGCCGCACGGCGGATTCGGGATCGCTACGCGAACGAGACGGTCGGGCCGGTGGTGGCAGGACTGCCGGTCGCACCCGTCCCCGGCTACTGGTACGCGACCGTGAACGTCTGGGGCGTCGAAGTCCGTGGCTACTACCCCCGGTTCACCGTCGAGGCGCGAACGGGTCCGCCCGACGGGACGGGCTCGGTTCTCCGATACGTCCGTGACGGCGACGCCGTCCGGTTCGACGCCGACGGCGACGGGGAACCCGAACTGGTCGGACGAAACGAGCGGGTCTCGTTCCGAACCGAGACCGTCGTTCTGGTCGCCGTTCCGACCGGTGCGGGCGGCGTCGGCGACGTCGATGGCAACGCGGACGAACGCTCGGCCGGTTGGCCGTGCCCGGATGACGGCGTTTCCGGGTGCGATGTGGCAACGTGACGGCCTCCCTTCGCGTTCCCGCTCGACCGCCATGACGATGTCCCTCGTAGTGACAACCGTTTTGGCCGCGCGGCGGGGAGAGGTCGGTATGCTCTATGACGCCCACGGCGAACCCGAGGGGGCGACCGAGGCGGAACTCCTCGCGGCCTACGCCGAGGAACTGGCCGCCGTCGTGGCGGAGTACGGCCCCGACGAAACCGCCGAGGCGACCGGGCTCGACGAGGCGACCGTCGAAGCCGTCGCGGCCGGCGACGTCGCCGATATCAGACTCGCCGAGGCTGCGACGCTGCTGGCGCTCCTGGAGGATGCACCCGCCGAGGACCTCGCGTTCGAGGTGCGCGATCACCTGATGATGGAGATGGTGACCGCCATCCTCGACGTCGACACCATCGCGGCGAACATCGACCAGGATCTCACGGGTCAGGAGGTCCAGCAGGCGCTGGAAGGCAGAGCGCGACTCACGCTCGCCGAACTGGCGTCGATCCACGCGCTCGTCCTCGAGCGCAAGCGCTGAGATGCGTGTCGTCGTCCTGGGGTGTGGCTACGTGGGGCTCGAACTCGCGCGACAGTTGCTGGCCGACGGACACGACGTGACGGGCGTCCGAAGGTCGGCGGCCGGCCTGGCTGCAGTCAGCGAAGCCGGAGCGGACGCCGTCGAGGCGGACGTCACCGAACCGGCGTCGCTCGGATCGCTCCCCGACGGGGACGTCCTCGTGTTCGCAGCGAGCACGGGCGGTCGCGGGGCGGACGCGGCACGGGAGGTGTACGTCGAGGGGCTCTCGAACGTGCTCGCGGAGTACGGCTCACGGACCGATCCGCCCGAGCGCGTGATCTACACGTCGAGTACCGGCGTGTACGGCGACCACGGCGGCGACTGGGTCGACGAGGAGACGCCGCTGGACCCGACGACCGAAAAGACCGAGGTGCTGGTCGAGGCCGAGCGGCTAGTACTGGAGTCGGCGGCAGACCACGGAATCGACGGGACGGTCGTCCGGTTCGCGGGACTGTACGGCCCCGACCGCTTCCGGCTCGATCGGTATCTCGAGGGCCCGGTAACTGCCGGCTACCTGAACATGATCCACCGCGAGGACGCGGCCGGGGCCGTCGCGCATCTCATCGAAACTGACGGGGCCCGCGGGGAAGTCGTGCTCGTCGCGGACGACGAACCCGCCGACAAGTGGGCCTTCGCGGACTGGCTCGCGGACGAAGCCCGCGTGGCCCGTCCGGAAAAACGGGCGAAGGCGGAGCGAATCGAGGCGGGCGACCTCTCGCCGGCCGCCGAACGACGCGTTCGGACGAGCAAACGCTGTCGGAACGCGAAGCTGCACGACCTGGGCTACGACCTGACGTACCCGACCTACCGGGAGGGGTACCGGAGCGCCGTCGAAGCAACCTCCGAGACGTCGTCCGACTAACGTCCGTTGCACGCGGAAACCGTCTAGTACTTTCTTGGTATCCCAGTTCCAGCCCCCGAACATGATACAGGACGTGAGGGGCCAACTCGTCCGCGGCATCGAGGGCCTTTCACAGGTCGACCAGCAGGTGGTCGCTGCCGTGGTCGGCGGGATTCTCCTCCTCGTGGCCGGCGGACTGGTCTATCGCTGGCTGAAACGGCCGGCGGGGAAACGGTTCGCGGCCGTGCTCGCCGAGCACGAGGAGGTCGCCGTGCTGTTGCACCCGAACCCGGACGCCGACGCGATGGCCTCGGCGCTCGGCGTCGCTCGCATGGCCGAGACCGTCGACACCGAGGCGGCGCTCCAGTTCCCCGGGCAGATCCGCAGACAGGAGAATAGGGCGTTCCGCACGGTGCTCGACGTCGAGATGGAGAAGCTCGAACACGTCTCCGAGATCGAATCGGAGGCGGTCGTGCTCGTCGACCACAACGAACCGCGCGGCTTCACCGGCGCGGACGGCGTCCTCCCGGCGTGCGTCATCGACCACCACCCCGGCGGCGGCGCGGGTCAGGAGTTCACCGACGTACGCACGGAGTACGGCGCGTGTTCGAGCATCCTGACCGAGTATCTCCGGGCCGCGGGCGCGACGCCGGTGCCGCCGGACCGACACGACAGCGAGGTCGACGGGGAGGCGCTCCCGACCCGGACGGCCACCGGCCTGCTGTACGGCATCCTCTCCGACACGAACCGGCTGACCCGCGGCGCGTCGCCGGCCGACTTCGAGGCCGCCAGCTTCCTCCATCCCGGCGTCGACGAGGACCTGCTCACCCGCATCGCCGACCCGGAGGTCAGCACGGAGACGCTGGAAGTGAAGGCGCGTGCCATCGCCGGACGCGAGGTCCGCGGCTCGTTCGCCGTCAGCGACGTCGGCGCGGTGTCGAACGTCGACGCGATCCCGCAGGCGGCGGACGAACTCGTCGGCCTCGAGGGGGTAACGGCGGTCGTCGTCCTCGGCGAGCGCGACGGGACGGTCCACATGTCGGGTCGCTCGCGCGACGACCGCGTCCACATGGGCCGGACGCTCGCGGCCGCCGTCGGCGACCTCGCCAACGCGAGCGCGGGCGGTCACGCCCGGATGGGCGGCGGCCAGATCCCGCCGGCCGTCCAGGCCGACGGCACGCGCGAGGTGTCCTCCCCCCGGGGCGACGCGCTGCTCGACAGGCTGTTCGACTCGATGAGCGGCGACGTGTAGGTTCGGGTTCGACGCCCGACGGATCGGGAGCGCTTTTCCCCGTCGCGTACTGTTTCAGACCATGGCGACTGCAGCGGGAACGTGGAGCTATCGCGACAGGTTCGGCGACCGGTTCGGCCGGACCTACTTCCGCCGGTTCGGGCGGGGAGTCGTGTCGAGCGTCGGCCTGGGCACGTATCTCGGCGAGCCGACGGACGCGGTCGATTCGCGGTACTGCGAGACGATTCGGAGCGCGCTCGACGCGGGCGTGAACCTCGTGGATACGGCCATCAACTACCGCTGCCAGCGGAGCGAGCGCGTGATCGGAGATGCGGTCCGGGAGTCCGCGGCCGAGCGGGAGGAAGTCGTCGTGACGACGAAGGGCGGGTTCGTCCCGTTCGACGGCGAGCGTCCCGACGACCCGGGAGCGTACGTCCGCGAGGAGTTCGTCGAGCCCGGACTGGTCGACCCCGGGGACCTCGCACGCGGGAGCCACAGCATCGCGCCGGCGTTTCTCGAGGAACTGCTCGACCGGTCGCTCTCGAACCTCGGCCTCGAGACTGTCGACTGCTACTACGTTCACAACCCGGAAACCCAGCTCTCGGTGCGGGACCGCGAGGCCGTGTACGAGCAGTTAGGAGATGCCTTCCGGGCGCTCGAACGCCGTCGCGCGGCGGGCGAGGTCGGCCGTTATGGCGTCGCCTCCTGGGAGGCGTTCCGCGTCGGCCGCGAGCACGAGTCGTTCCTCGACCTGGGTAGGGTGCTGAAACTGGCGGCAAGCGCGACCGAGACCGTCGGCGTCGATTCCCACGGCCTGCGGGCGATCCAGCTCCCGTTCAACGTCGGAATGGCCGACGCGTTCAACGTCGCGTCACACACGCACGGTGACGAGCGAGTGAGCGCGCTGGAGTTCGCCAACCGGGAGGGACTCGGCGTGTTCGCCAGCGCCAGCCTCGGCCAGGGGGCGCTTGCCGGGGGGCTCCCCCCGGAGATCGCCGCCGAACTGGCCGGTGAGACGTCGGCACAGCGCGCGCTGAACTTCGCCCGCTCCGCGCCGGCGGTGACCGGCGCACTGGTCGGGATGAGTACCGTCGAACACGTCCGCGAGAACGTCGCCGCAGGGACCTTCGATCCGATGGGTGCGTCGGCGTTCGATGCGATCTTCGAGTAGCGCCGTTCGCGTTTCGGCGGCCGCTTACCGGAGCTCCTTCCACTCGCGGCCACACTCGGCGCAGATCCGAACGGAGAACACCTCGTCCGGGGAGTTCTCCGTCTTGAGGGACTCCCCGCAGTCGGCACACAGCAGCCGCTCGTAGTTGTCCTTCTCGAGGTCGCCATCCCGGAGCCCCTTGCGAGTCGACTTCATAAACGGCCTTTTCGGGGGGAGGGGCAAAAAGACGGCGCACGATTTTCGCCCGCACTGGCGAGTCGGAAGCTTTGACCTACCGGGTGTCGAACGGCCGCCCGTGTCAAGGGGGCGACTGTTCGGAACGCTCTGTGGCGCGGTCTTCCTCGTCAACATGGCGAGGGTCGTGTTCGCGCCGCTCCTCTCGGAGTTCATCGCCGTGTTCGACCTCACCGCGGGAACGGCGGGGCTGCTCGCGACGATGGCGTGGGTCGGGAGCGCCGCGCTTCGGGTGCCAACCGGCTGGCTGCTGACGCGCTGGCCGCGCCACTACGTCGTCCTCGGCGCGGGCGCGCTGTTGACCGTCGCCGCCTCGTTCATCGCCGCGGCGAACTCGCTGGCGATGCTGATGGTCGGTGCCGTCGGCATGGGACTGGCCTCGGGCGCGTACTTCGTCGCCGCCAACCCGCTCGTTTCGGAACTGTTTCCCAACCGCGTCGGGCGACTGCTCGGGATCCACGGGACGGCGAGCCAGCTCGCCGCGGTCGCCGCCGCGCCGCTGGTCACGGTCGTGCTGGCGACGAACTGGCGGCTGTTCGGGGCCGACCGGTGGCGCGTCGTGTTCGTCGGGATGGCGCTGGCGGCGGCGACGGTGACGGTCGTCCTCTTTTTCAGCGCCCGGTCCGCGACGCTCCCGGACGCCGGTGCCGCGGATCGGGACCTGCTGGGGGCCGCACGGGCCGAGTGGCGGACGATCCTCACGGGCGTCGCCATCCTCGGCGGGGTCGGATTGCTCTGGCAGGGGGTGTTCAACTTCTACGAGCTGTACATGGGGACGAAGTCGGTGCCGCCGGTGCTCGAACGCAACCTGCTGACGGTCATCTTCGCCGCGGGCGTCCCGGCGTTTCTCGTCTCGGGACGGCTCGCCGACCGGTTCCCGCACGTCCCGTACCTGTTGAGCATCGTCGCCGGCTTCGTCCTCGCGCTGTTCGGACTCATCGTCTCGGAGGGGATCGTGCAGGTGCTCCTCGCGTCCGCGGTGCTCGGCTACGTCGTCCACTCGCTGTTCCCGGCGATGGACACGTACATGCTCGACACGCTCCCCGACGAGACGCGCGGCTCCGCGTACGCGGTGTACAGCGGGACGATGATGTTCGTACAGGCCGGCGGCTCCTGGGTGGTCGGGGAACTGCGGGACCTGGGGTTCGCGTTCGACGCCGTGTTCTCGGCCGGCGGGGTCGGGGTCGGACTCCTGCTCGCCGTCCTCGTCCTGCTCAGCCGGACCGGGAAACTGCCGGAGTAACCGCAAGCGGGGACCGGGAATCGGAGCCCTATCGGACGCGGGTACCCGGTTCGCTGTCCTCGTGGGTGGTGAGGAGGTCGGCGTCCTCGCCCGCCGCGAGCACCATGCCGTTCGACTCGTGGCCGAACAGCTCCGCCTTCTCCAGGTTGGCGACGACGACGACCGGCGTCCCCGCCAGCGCCTCGACGTCGTGGAGTTGCTTGAGGCCCGCGACGATGTTCCGCGTCTCGACGCCGATGTCGACCGCAAGGGCGACCAGCTTGTCGGCGTCGGGGATCGGCTCCGCGCTCACGATCTCGCCGACACGGAGGTCGAGCTCCTGGAACTCCTCGAAGCTGATCCGGTCGGACTCGATCGGTTCGAACTCGCTCACGTCAGCTTCGCCGGACGCGGTCACCTCATCGGTTTCGGTTCCGGCGTCGTCGTCCCCGTCGCTTTCGGCGTCATCGTCGTCGCCCGCCGCTTCGGCGACCCGTCGCTCCAGCTTCTCGTTCAGCTCCTCGACGCGGTCGTCCTCGATCTTCTCGTACAGCTCCTCCGGGTGGCCGAACTCGCGTGGCGGAGCCTCGAGGGCCGCGTCCGCGGGAACCTCGTGAACGCTGCCGTCCTCGCCGAGCTTTTCCCACAGTTCCTGGCTCTTCCCGGGAGCGACAGGCTCGAACAGCACCGCCACCGCCCTGGCGAGCTGCACGCAGTCGCGGATCACTTGGGCGGCGGCCTCCTCGTCCTCACCGACGAGGTTCCAGGGCTCCTCGCGCTGGATGTACTCGTTGCCGAAGCGAGCGAGCTCGACGGTCGCGTTGCCGACCGCGCGCACGGAGTAGTCGTTGACGCCGGCCGCGAACTCGTCGACGGCTTCCTCGATGCGGGATTCGACCTCGGGCGACACGTCGGCGTCGGGCGTCCCGTCGAAGTTGCGGTGTGCAAACAGCAGCGAGCGGTAGAGGAAGTTACCCACCGTCCCGACGAGTTCGTTGTTCACGCGGTCGCGGAACTTCTCCCACGAGAAGTCGACGTCCTGCTGGAACCCGCCGTTCGTGGCGAGGTAGTAGCGCAGCAGGTCCGGGTGGAACCCCTCCTCGAGGTACTCGCGGGCCCAGACCGCGCGGTTCCGGGACGTGGAGAACCCGTCGCCGTCGAGCGTCATGAACCCGGAGGCCATCACGGCGCGCGGCTCGTCGTAGTCGACGCCGTGCAACATCGCGGGCCAGAACACGGTGTGGTGCTGGATGATGTCCCGCCCGATGACGTGGACGATCTCGCCGTCCTCCTGCCAGGCCTCGACCCAGTCGTACTCGTCGGCGCCGACGCGCTCGGAGTACTGCTTCGTCGAGGAGACGTACTCGATGGGCGCGTCGACCCAGACGTAGAGAACCAGATCGGTCGGCTCCTCGCCCTCGATCTCGGGGTAGTCGATGCCCCAGTCCATGTCACGGGTGATACACCAGTCCCGGAGCTCGCCCTCGACCCACTCGCGGGGCTGATTTCGCGCGTTCGAGGTCCCTTCGAGCCGGTCAAGAAAGCCCGAGAGGTACTCCTTGAACGCCGAGACGCGGAAGAACTTGTGGGTCTGGTCGCGGTACTCCGCGGGGTTGCCGGTGACCGTCGAACGTGGGTTCTCGACCTCGCCGGGTTCGAGGTGCCGGCCGCAGCCCTCGTCGCACTCGTCGCCTCGCGCCTTCGCCCCGCAGTACGGGCACGTTCCCTCGACGTAGCGGTCCGGAAGCGACTGGTCGGCCTCCGGGTCGTAGGCGACCTTGATCTCCTTCTCGTAGACGTGGCCGTTCTCCTCGAGGGTCCGCACGAACTCGCGCGTGAGGTCGGTGTTCGTCGCGTCGTGGGTGTGCCCGTAGTTGTCGAACTCGACGTCGAAGCGGGGGAACGTTTCCTCGTACTGCTCGTGCCAGTCCAGGGCGAACGACTCGGGATCCGTGCCCGCCTTCTCGGCGTTGACCGCGACGGGCGTGCCGTGCATGTCGGACCCCGAGACGAACGTGGTTCGCTGGCCGAGCGATTCGAGGGCGCGCGAGTAGACGTCGCCGCCCACGTACGTGCGGAGGTGGCCGATGTGCAGGTCGCCGTTCGCGTACGGCAACCCGCAGGTAACCACCGCCGGCGTGTCCGTCGGGAACTCCTCGTGGCTCATGGTCGTGTGTCGTGGATGCGGGCCTAAAGCCCGCCGAATCGGGCGAACCCCTCGCCCGTCGGTCGGTCGTCGGTGCGTGGACGCCGGCGTTCACGACTCACCCGTCGGATCCGGTCGGGATCGGTCGGGGTCGGACGCTCCGCTCGGCGCTAGAAGGGGTGCGTTCGCATACGCATGGGAAGCGTCGGGGAGCAGTTCATCGAGTAACGAAAGGTGAAGGAGGAACCTAAACCCCGCGGTCGGTACCTGCCGTGTCCGCCGGGTATTTCGGCACGAAACGACCTCCACCGACCATGCATCCGACCGCAGATCGATTCACCAGTCGGGCGAGCGACGAACTCGGGTTCGACGTACGGGTCGAGGAGTTCCCCGAGGGCACGAAGACCGCCGCCGACGCGGCGGCCGCCATCGACTGTGACGTGGGACAGATCGTCAAGAGCCTCGTGTTCGTGGCCGACGACGACGTCGTGGTCGTGTTGACCGCCGGCGACAACCGGGTCTCGGAGGAACGGCTGGCGTCGGAACTCGATTCCGACGACGTCCGGACCGCGAACCCGGACGAGGTCAAGGCCGCGACCGGCTGGAGCATCGGCGGCGTCCCCCCGTTCCTCCACGAGGAGCGCGTGCCGGTGTATCTCGACGAGTCGTTGCTCGCTCACGACCAGGTCTGGGCCGCGGCGGGGACGCCGGAGGCCGTCTTCCCCCTGAAACCGGACGAACTGGAGCGTCTCGCGGATCCGACCCCCGTCGACGCCTTCGGCAGTGCATAAATCACATTGCGCTATATCAAATCGCTTCCGACCCGTCCGCTTCGCGCCGCGGAACTGGACGCGCTCAGGGACGCCGACGGCGTCGTCGAGGCCGCGCTGCTCGGGGTAGCAGATGGCGAAATCGGGGCGTTCGCGATGCAGATCGGCGGAACGATCTACGGCCTCGCCTACGACGATCGGGACGGCTGGACCGTCGTCGATCGCCGTGAAGCCGGCGAACCGGAGGACCTGGCTGCCGTTCGGGACGCGCTGAAGAACTGGGACACGAAGCGGGAGTAGTGTCGCGCTGATACCCGGTTCGCAACCGAACCCCTATGTAGCCCCACGGCATAGCCGCTCGCATGGCTGCCGATAGCGAGTTCCTCGAGGGAGACGAGACCGGCCCGTGTGCCGTCATCGACGCGCTCGAACAGCTCGGCTCCCAGTGGCGACTCGTCGTCCTGCACGACCTGCAGGAGGGCGAAAAGCGGTTCAACGAGCTGAAACGTTCGACCGACGCGAGCGCACGGACGCTCTCGCGGGTGCTCGACGACCTCCAGGAACTCGGCTTCGTCGCGCGACGGATGGAACCCGACGCGCCGGTCGCCACGTTCTACTCGCTGACGGACAAGGGGGAGTCCCTGCGGCCGGTGCTCGACGAGATCGAGGACTGGGCCTACGAGTGGCTCGACGCCTGCAAGCAGTGACGGACGCGGCGTCGAACGGGGGATAGCCGGATTTATCCGCAGGGGGCGACCGTTTCGGGTCGATGACCGCCCCGGAGCAACCCGATCGGAGACGGACGAGCCACGTCACGAGCGTCGGCGACGCCCGGTCGCTCCCGCTCCGGGCCGACAGCGTGCAACTCGCCGTCACCTCCCCGCCCTACCCGATGATCGAGCAGTGGGACGGGACGTTCGCCGCGCTCGATCCCGCCATCGGCGACGCGCTGGCGGCGGGCGAGGCAGACGACGCGTTCGAGCGGATGCACGAGATCCTCGACGGGGCGTGGGCGGAACTGGACCGGGTCGTCGAACCCGGCGGCGTCGTCTGCGTCAACGTCGGTGACGCGACCCGCTCGCTCGCGGACCGGTTCCGCCTGTTCCCGAATCACGCCCGGATCACCGAGGCGTTCGCGGAGCTGGGGTTCGACCAGCTCCCCGGGGTCCTCTGGCGAAAACCGACCAACTCGCCGACGAAGTTCATGGGGTCGGGGACGCTGCCGCCGAACGCGTACGTGACGCTCGAACACGAACACGTGCTCGTGTTCCGGAAGGGTGACCGCCGCGGCTTCCCGCCGCACGACGCCGACCGTTACGGCGCGGCGTACTTCTGGGAGGAGCGCAACCGGTGGTTCTCCGACGTCTGGGAGGACCTCCGTGGCACCGGCCAGGCGCTCGGCGAGGCGGCGCCCCGCGAACGGGCCGCGGCGTACCCGTTCGAACTCCCCTACCGCCTCGTGTCGATGTTCTCCGTCTACGGCGACACCGTCCTCGACCCGTTCTGGGGGACCGGAACGACGACGCTCGCGGCGATGGCGACGGCCCGAAACTCGGTCGGCATCGAACGCGACCCGGGGTTCCCGCCGGCGTTCGTGAACCGGCTCGACGGGCTGCCGGAGCGCGCACGAACTCGGGGACGGCGGCGACTTTCGGAGCACCGCGAGTTCCTCGGCGGCCGGGATGACACGCCCGGGTACGAGTCGACCCACTACGATTTCGGGGTCGTCACGAAGGGGGAGCGGTCGATTCGCCTCTACGACGTCGACGAGGTACGGCCCGTTCCCGGCGGGTTCCGCGTCTCACACGTCCCGCTGACCGAGCCGTGAGTCTCCGATTCGACTCGCAGTCCGGCGGTTCTTTCCGAAGCGGCCCCGATTTCACCGGCGTGCTCCGTCGGACCCGGGCGTACGATCCGGTAGGAGGAGAACTGTCCTGAAAGATTCGCCGAATGAATCGCAGTACTGGAGTGCGAACCGGAGACTCACTTCGGTTCCGACCCGGCGGTCGATCCGGCGAGGTTCGACGAGGATGAGTCCGCCCGGTCGAGTCCGAGACGGCGACCGCGCCGGCGACTGGTTTCACGCGATGAGCGCTTCGATGAGCGCGATCGCGTCGGTGCCGACGCGCCAGATGCCCAGCGTCACCAGCAGACGGCCGACGCTGCCGACGAACGTCGCCAGCGCGAACTTCCGGTAGTCACGCTCCAGGACCGCGAAGGCGTAGATGGAGACGGTGTCCGGGAAGAACGGCACGCAGAGCGCGAGCGCGAGGCCGGCGTAGCCGTACTTCCGTGATATCTCGACGGTCCGGGACTCGGACCACTCGATGACGTCGAACCGGGAGTTCCGGAGCCAGCGGATGACCGGCCCCGAATCCTTGGCCTCCTGGCCGATGTGGAAGGCGAACACCGAGCCCGCGGCCTTTCCCACTCCCGAGACCAGGATGATGGCCGAGAGCCGTCCGACCCGTCCCAGCCCGAGGTCGATCGGCGCGAGCAGGACGATCTCGCTCACCCCCGGCAG
The DNA here is from genome assembly GCF_032116555.1 of Halobaculum sp. XH14. Lineage (NCBI taxonomy): Archaea > Methanobacteriati > Methanobacteriota > Halobacteria > Halobacteriales > Haloferacaceae > Halorarum > Halorarum halobium. The sequence goes on along the minus strand of NZ_CP134949.1, from coordinate 1,851,497 downwards.
GGCGAAGGCGATCAGGAACGAGTAGACGAAGATGATGCCGAGTCCGCCCCAGCCCGTCGCGGACTCCACGACCGATTCGAGGCCGAAGTCCGGCAGGACGGACGCGAGCGGGAGGTGGACCCCTCCGGTCGCAACGTGCAGTTCCGCGAGGGAGGTGAGAAACGGGGACACGTGTAGTACGCGTCCCTGACGCGCGCCGACAGTAAACTCCGACGGTTCAGGCCAGCCGGTCCAGATCGGCCAGGAACTCGGTCAGCATCGACCGGCTGACGTGTGGCATGAGTACGATCCTGGCCTCGCCGGACCCCGTCCGAGCGAGCTTCCAGCCGGCGTCCCGAAGCGCCCCGAACGCCTCGTCCGGGAGGTCGACCGCGACCAGCGGGAGTTCCGGCTCGACGACGGCGTGACCCCGGTCGGAAAGCTCGTCGGCGAGCCAGTCGGCGAGCCCGGCGGCGCGCTCGTACTCGACCCGGTAGCCGTCGGGCCAGAGTTCCCGGAGTGCCGCGGCGGCGGAAGCCACGCCCGCTCCCGAACGCGTGCCCGTCAGGCTCGCCTGCGAGGGCGTTTCGAGGTACGGCGTGGAGATCGCGAGCGCGTCCAGCGTCTCGGTCTCCCGCGCCAGGAGGCCGCCCGCGGGCACGACAGCCCGGCCGACCTTGTGCGGATCGATGGTGAGCGTGTCGACTGCCTCGACGGAAAAGTCCCAGACTGCGTCGGTAAACGGAAGGTAGAAGCCGCCCCAGGCGGCGTCGACGTGGAGGCGGGCACCGGCGTCGGCGGCGACGTCGGCGAGCGCGGGAATCGGGTCCACCCGGCCGTACTCCGTGCTTCCGGCGACGCCGACGACGAGCGCGGTGTCGTCGTCGACGGCGGCCGCGACGGCGTCGACGTCCGCGCGGTGGTCCTCGTCGGTGGGAACGGTTCGGAGTTCGACGCCCAGCAGTTCGGCGGCCTTGGTGAAGCTGAAGTGTGCGGACTCCGGTGCGACGACGTTGGGGTCCGTCGCGTCCGCGAGGTTCCGGGCCGCGTGGAGGGCCTGGACGTTGGCCTCGGTGCCGCCGCTGGTCACGTAGCCGTTCGGGTCGGCGAGCCCCGCCAGTTCGCCGAGGGCGACGACGGCGTCGGATTCCAGGTCCGCGACGGTGCCGTACGTTCCGGGGTCGCCGGGGTTCGACGCGAGAAACCGTTCGGCCGCCGCACGGGCGGCGGGGTGCGGGTCGGTACACATCGACGAGAGGACGCGATCGAACGACTGCGGGCGCGCCTCGCCGACCGGCTGCTGCATACGAAATCCGGACGGTTCGTTGCCGTATAGCGGTTCCGTTTCGGCCCGAGCGGCCCACCGGCCGGCCGCCGTTGATCAAGGTCGGCTCACTTCGTCCTCAGCGAACGGAGTCGAGGACGAGCTTCTGTTCGGTGCGTTTCACCTCGTGCTGGACGTCGCGCACGGCGTCGATGTTCGCCGAGATGGAGGTGATACCCTCCTCGACGAGGAAGTCGACCATCGCGGGCTTGGACGCGGCCTGCCCGCAGATGCTGGTGTCGACGTCGAGTTCCCGGCAGGTGCCGACGACCTCCGCGATCAGTTCGAGCACGGCCGGGTGAAGCTCGTCGAACCGGTCCGCGACGTTGCTGTTGTTGCGGTCGACCGCGAGCGTGTACTGGGTGAGGTCGTTCGTGCCGAATGACGCGAAGTCGATGCCCTCCGCGGCCATCTCCTCGATGGAGAGCGCGGAGGCGGGCGTCTCGATCATCACGCCCCAGCGCTGCTTGTCCACGTCGATGCCCACGTCGCGCATGATCGACTTTGCCCCCCGGACGTCCTCGGCGTCGTTGACGAGCGGGAGCATCAGTTCGAGGTTGTCGTACCCCATCTCCCACAGCTCCTGGAACGCCCGCAGTTCCTTCTCGAACACGTCCGTCTTGTCGAGCGACCGCCGGACGCCACGCCAGCCGAGCATCGGGTTGTGTTCGTCGGGCTCGTCCTCGCCGCCCTCGAGGTCGCGGAACTCGTCGGTCGGCGCGTCGAGCGTCCGGGCTCGCACCGGTCGCGGGTAGAACTCCTCGGCGACCGTCCGGATGCCGTCGACGAGTTCCTGGACGTACGCGTCCGCGCCCCTGTCCGCGATGACCTTCGCGGGCGTCTTGCCGAGCGAGAGCACCATGTGCTCGATACGGAGCAGGCCGACCCCGTCCGCGCCCGTCGCGGCGGCGCGCTCCGCGGCCTCCGGGATGGAGACGTTCACCTTCACCTCCGTCGCGGTCATCGGCTTGACCGGCGTCTCGGGGCGCATCGCCTCGACGGGTTCGTGCTCCTCGACGCCGCGCTCCGCGGCGGAACCCCTCCGGATCGTCCCCTTGTCGCCGTCGATGGTCACCGTCTGGCCGTCCTGGAGGGTCCGCGTGGCAGAGCCCGTCCCGACGACCGCCGGGACGCCGAGTTCACGGGAGACGATGGCCGCGTGGGAGGTCATCCCGCCCTCGTCGGTGACGATGCCGTCCGCGCGCTTCATCGCGGGCACCATGTCGGGCATCGTCATCTCGGTCACGATGACGTCGCCCTCGGCGACCTGGTCGAGGTGGTCGAGCTTCGTGACGATCCGGACCGCGCCCGAGACGATGCCCGGCGAGGCGCCCAGCCCGCGGAGCAACACCTCGTCGTCGCCCGAGCCGCCGGCGCCGCCGTCGGTCGCACCCGTGCCGTTCGCGCCACCCGCGGCCGCGGCGGCGGTCGAGGGGGTCGACGCCGCCTCGCCGGCCGGATCGCCCTGGCGGTCGCGGTCGTCGACGCCGGCCGGGTCCGAGATGGTCGTGATGGGCCGCGACTGGAGCATGTAGACGTCGCCGTCGTAGATCGCCCACTCGACGTCCTGGGGGTCGCCGTAGTGGTCCTCGACTTTCCGGCCGAGCTCGACGAGGCGCTCGATCTCCCCGTCCGAGAGGACGCGCTGCTCGCGCCTGTCGTCCGGCACCTCGCGCTCGACGGTCTCGCCCGTCTCTGCGTCTTTTTCCATCATCAGCTTCTTGTCCGCGACGGTGACCTCCTCGACGTCGGCGGTCTCGCGGTCGACGACGTAGTTGTCGGGCGAGACCGAGCCGGAGACGACCGCCTCGCCGAGCCCCCATGCGGCCTCGATGATGATCTGCGGCTCGCCGGTGGAGGGGTGGCTGGTGAACATGACGCCCGACTCGTCGGCGTCGACCATCCGCTGGACGACGACCGCGATGTCGACCTCGTCGTGCGGGAACCCCTTCTGCTGGCGGTAGTAGATGGCGCGCTGGGAGAACAGCGACGCCCAGCACTCCTTCACGCGCTGAATGAGCGCGTCCTCGCGGACGTTGAGGAATGTCTCCTGCTGGCCCGCGAACGAGGCGTCCGGGAGGTCCTCGGCGGTCGCCGAGGAGCGGACGGCGACGAACGCCTCGGCCCCCTCGCCCATCGTCCGATAGGCCTCAAGGATCTCGTCGGCGACGGAGTCGGGGAGGTCGGTTCCCAGAATGAGGTCGTGTGCGGTCTCAGCGGCGGCCTTCAGCTCGGCGCTGTCCTCGGGGTCGATCTCCATCGCGGCGAACAGCTCCTCGTCGATGCCCGCCTCCTCGATGAAGGTGCGGTACGTTCCGGCGGTGACGACGAAGCCCGGCGGGACCGGGAGGCCCGCGCCGGTGAGTTCGCCCAGCGAGGCCGCCTTGCCGCCGACCGTCTCCAGGTCGCCGGCCGACACGTCGTCCAGCCAAAGTACAGCCATTTCGTGTTCGTGGGGTCCGCCGACTCGCTAAAGAAGGTTCCGACCCGCGCAACGGTGCAGAAAAAACTACTCGGAGGCGAGTGTACGGTCAGTCCGGGTAGGGATCGACTACCTGGACGACTCGGCGACGAACTCGACGGGAGGACGTCACCGAAACCGAACGACGGCGGCCCGAATCGGAGCTACGCCTCGATGATGTCGTCGTCGTCGCTCGGGGGAACCCGGAGTTGCCCCGTGAACGACGTGACCGCGTCGCCGCCGATCGACGGTGGGCCCCCGCCGGCCGCGCGGACGCTGACCGTCCCGGGTCGGTCGACGTAGTGGCCCTGCTCGAACAGCATCTCCTCGGGCGTCCCGGACTCCGGATCGTCCCCGCTCGCCCGCTCGGAAATCTCGTTCGACCCGCCAGTGAACGCGGCGAAGTGGTCGAGGTACGCGCCGCACGCGCCCGACGCGGTACCGGTCACGGGGTCCTCGAGGATGCCGATTCCCGGCGCGAAACAGCGGCCGTGGACCGTCGCGTCCGCGTCGAGAGTGTCGAAGGTGAACGCGTAGACGCCGGCGGCGTCGTGCTCGTCCGCGAGCGCCGCGACCGCCTCCGGGTCGGGATCCATGTCGCCAAGCTGTTCGAGGAAGTTCGTCGGGACGACGAGGAACGGGAGGCCGGTGCTGGCGTAGGCGACGGGGAGTTCGGCACCAACGTCGCGGAACACGTTCGGATCACAGCCCAGCGCCTCGCCGACCCGCTCGTAGGACTCGTCGACCTCGACGACCGTGGGCTCGTTCTGGGTCATCCTGACGACCCCGTCCTCGGTCACCTCGACGTCGATGACGCCGACGTTCGTCTCCAGCGTGTGGCTCCCGGCGTCGATCTCGCCGGTCTCGAACAGGCGCGCGTGGGCGGCGACGGTCGCGTGGCCACAGAGGTCGACCTCCGCGGCGGGCGAGAAGTAGCGAACCTTCCGGTCGGCCGCCTCGGAGGGCGTGAGAAACGCCGTCTCGCTGACGGCGAGTTCGCGCGCGACCGCACGCATCTGCGTTTCGCTCAGGCCGGCGGCGTCGGTGAGGACGCCGGCAGCGTTGCCCTCGAGCGGTTCGCTCGTGAACGCGTCCACGAGACACGCCTCGCGCCGGTCCGGGTCGGTCATGCGTCCACCTGTGGCGCCATCGGATAAAACGCTACGTGTCCGTGGACGGCCACCCCGATGACGAAACCGAGCCGACCCGGTGTGGCTGAACTCCGTGGTACGTGGTCGAGCGGACCCCGACACGACTAAACCGCCGGTCCCACATCTCGAACCCGATGACCGAGATTCACGGCGGCCAGCGGGTGGCGGTGCTCGCCGACTCGCAGAACCTCTATCACTCCGCACAGAGCGTCTACTCGCGGAACATCGACTACTCGACGATGCTGGAGAAGGCTGTGCAGGACAGGGTTCTCACGAGGGCGATCGCCTACGTCATCCGCGCGGACTCCCCCGAGGAGGAGTCGTTCTTCGAGGCGCTGCGGGACATCGGCTTCGAGACGAAGATCAAGGACATCAAGACGTTCGGCGACGGCTCGAAGAAGGCCGACTGGGACCTCGGCATGAGCCTCGACGCGGTCTCGCTGGCCGACCACGTGGACACGGTCGTCCTCTGTTCGGGCGACGGCGACTTCGCCAGGCTCTGCTCGCATCTCCGGCACGAGGGCGTCCGCGTCGAGGTGATGAGCTTCGGTTCCTCGACCGCGACCGAACTGATCGAGTCGGCCGACGCGTTCCTCGACATGGGCGAGCGAGAGGAGACGTTCCTGCTGTGAGTTCGATCCCCACGATCGCGGACCTGCGGACCGTCGCGGACTACCAGTTCGGTGCGACCGCCGGCGAGGCGCTCTTTCCGGACGACGACGTCGAGGTGCGGCGCTCGACGAGCGGCCGCCCGCGGCAGGTCGTCGCCGACGGCGGCCGGGTCGTCTCCTACCGGACCGACGGCCGGTTCACGCTGGGACTGGAGGGCGGCAGGCGGCTCCGTGCGGCGCTCGACCACCCGGCCTACAGCGTCGTCGTCGGCGACGAGAGCGCGCCGTTCGTGCGCGAGGGGAAGAACGTGTTCGCGAAGTTCGTCGCCGAGGTCGACCCGGCCGTCAGGCCGCACGACGAGGTGGCGGTCGTCCACGAGGACGGCGACCTGCTCGGCGTCGGCCGGGCGGAACTGTCGGCCGAAGGGATGCTCGATTTCGACGCCGGGATGGCCGTCAAGGTCCGCGACGGTGCCGGGTCGGAGTGATCTGTCGGGACGACGGCTTCGATTCGACGGCCGGGGAAATTGGGCGGGGTGAGGACCCGGTCCGCTGATAGGGGGGTGACATGGTCCGCTGATAGTTTCCTCAGAACGGGATGCCGCTTGCGAGCGCGGCGACGAGGAATCCGAGCATCGCGCCCCCGTTGATGAACGGGAGCCCGGCGTACATGCCGCCCCGCCGCTGGACGAGGACCTGGAGCGCCGCGAACCCGACGACCGAACCGACGAGCGCGCCCAGCGCCGTGGGGACGAGGCCGAAGGCGACCGACGCGGCGGAGCCGAACCAGCCACCCGCCGCGCCGTGTACCGCGGCGCTGGCGGCCAGCATCGCGGGAAACAGCGCATCACCTGCCCCGAGCACGGTCGCGGCCGGCTCACCCCGCCGCTCCATGTCACGGTCGGCCGTCGCGTCGAGGTCGAGTCGGCCACCGCGGGGCCCCTCGCCGGCCGGCACGACGAACATCGACGGGAGGTCCATCCGTTCGCTGGCGACCGCGAGCGTCTTCATGTGGCCCGAGACGTACACGGCGTAGGCGTCGTAGACGGCGGCCAGCGCGAGCGCCGCGAGCGCGTACGGCGGCGAGAGGCTCGCGCCGAACAGCCCCGCCGCACCGGCGACGCCGACGACCGCCACGAGGTTTCGCACCTCCCAGCGCGGGACCCGCCAGGCGAGCACCACGGCGACTGTCCCCGCGAGTAATCCGGCGAGGGGACCGAAGAAGGCGTACGGCGCGAGCGAGACGGCGACGCCGAGCGAAACGAGCATCATCGCGCGCACGAGGCGTCGGCTCCGCCGGTAGCGAACCACCGCGAGCGAGAGGATGGTGCCCACGACGAGTCCCAGGACGAGTGGGACGAGCGCGTCGCCGCCGCTCCCGTAGCTGACGCCGTCGGTCGCCAGTCGCGGCGCGACGGCGAGCGCGAGCAGTTGCACCGCGAGGAACAGTCCCCCGGTGCCGACCGCACCCCGAAGCCGGGCGTCGGTCACAGGTACGTCCCGAGCCCGAGCGCGGTGACGAGGGGCACGCCGGCGACGAGCGACCCGAGCAGGTAGCCGCCGATCGCGCCGCCGTTCAACAGCGGGAGCCCCGCGTGGGCTCGGCCCTTCATCACCATCCGGAGGAGGAGACCCAGTCCCAGGAACGTGCCGACCATCGAGAGCAGCGCGGGCAGCCCCATCGCCGGCAGACCAGGGATTCCGAGCGGCGTCGCCGGAGACCAGAACGCGGCGGAGGCGACCATCACGGCGGGCATCACGGCGTCGCCGAGTCCGATGAAGAACACGTCTCGTTCGTCATCCTCCCCACCGTGAGCGTGTCGTTCGGGGCCGGACTCCCGTTCGGAGACGCCGCCGTCGGCGGTCTCGGGGCCGTCCACGTCCGGTCCGTCCGTCGTGTCCGCGTCGTCCTCGTCGGCGAACTCGGCGTCGAGCAGCGAGTAGGACCAGGTGAGCGGGATGACCAGCACGACCGGAATCTTGAGCGCCATCACGCCCTCAGCGAGATCGAGCATGTGCTCGGTGCCGTACACCGAGATCGCGTCGTAGACGGCGAGCGCCGTCAGGAGGACGATGGCGGGGAGCAATCCGAAACTGATCCCGAACAGGCCGGCGGCTCCGGCGCCCATCAACGCGCCCGCCGTGTCGATGACGTACCATTCGGGGTACACCCAGAGCGCGACCGCGACGAGCGCCGCCGCGACGACGGCGGCGTTGGGCGGGAGCGCGACCGAGAAGACGTACCACGCGAGCAGGCCCGAGGAGAGGACGATCACGCCCCGGATGAGCTGGTCGAGGTCGTAGCGGAACGCGGCGAGCATGAGCGCGGTGACGACGAGAATCGCCCCCAGGTAGACGACGCTGTTGGTCGGGTCCTGCGGGTTCTCCGTCGCCTGGTAGTTGGCGGACTCGAAGGCGGGAACCAGCGATACCGCGCCGACCTGGACGACGAGGAAGACGAGCCCGGCGATGGCGACGCCACGCACGCGGCGAGTGTTCATCGTCGGCGGTTCGAAGCGGCGGGGTTTGGGGGTTGTGGTTCTTCGCGCGTACGCGACCCCGAACGGCACTGTGGCCGGCCGCATTCCAGTGGCTGGGGTGTCTCCTCCGGGAGCGTGTCCGGTGACTCGGGACGCGTCCGACTGGGCAACAGTCTGGTGCTCCCCGCTGGGGACCGACACGGACCGGAGCGGCCAGTATCGGTGCCGACGGCCCCGGATCCGCAGAACGAGGGGCGTGTCGGCGCTTGAGAGCGGCAGATGGCGTTCCATATAGCGAGTAACACTTTACTACTGGAATCCGCGACCGGTCGAATCGAGCCCCGAATCGGCCGGATTCGGCGGTTTCGGACCACGGTCCCGTCATCGCTGTGTCTGACACAGGTTTATACGTCCGGGAGCACCCAGCCCGTACATGGGAAACAGGGTGGAAGACCTCGAAACGCAGGTCGCGGAACTGCAGGCGGCAGTCGACGGACTGACCGAGGAGCTCGTCGAGACGAAAGAGCGGATCAGCCAGCTCGAATCGGCCGCTGACGTCCCGGCCGAGGAGTCCGGCGCCGACTCCCACGCCGAGTTCGTTCCGAACGCGTCGGCGACCGAAGCTGCGGAGGCAGCGTCCGATTCGACCGAGCAGCCCTCCGAATCGACCGCGGAAACGGACGCTCCCGACGACGAGGAATCCGTCGAGGGCGACGACGCCGAGGAGAGCGACGACATCATCGTCGCGTAGTCGACCGCCGCCGAGGCCGGGCTACCCGTCCCTCACGAACACACCACACGGGTCCACCACACGTTTCATGCACATCAAAGAACTCGTTCTGGACGATTTCAAGAGCTTCGGGCGGAAGACCCGAATCCCGTTCTACGAGGACTTCACCGTCATCACCGGGCCGAACGGCTCGGGCAAATCCAACATCATCGACGGCGTCCTGTTCGCGCTCGGCCTCGCACGGACGCGGGGCATCCGCGCGGAGAAGCTCACCGACCTCATCTACAATCCGGGCCACGAGGGTGAGGAACGGACCGGCGGCGAGCGGGAAGCCAGCGTCGAGGTGATCCTCGACAACGGCGACCGGAGCGTCGATCGGACGCAGGTCGTCAACGCCGCCGGCACCGAGAAGGTCGGCGAGGTCGACGAGATCAGCATCCGACGTCGGGTGAAAGAGACCGACGACAACTACTACTCGTACTACTACCTGAACGACCGCTCGGTGAACCTCTCGGACATCCGCGACCTGCTCGCCCAGGCCGGCGTCACGCCCGAGGGGTACAACGTCGTCATGCAGGGCGACGTCACCGAGATCATCAACATGACGCCGTTCCAGCGGCGCGAGATCATCGACGAGATCGCCGGCGTCGCGGAGTTCGACGCGAAAAAGGAGGACGCGTTCGCGGAACTCGAGACCGTCGAGGAGCGCATCGACGAGGCGGACCTCCGCATCGAGGAGAAGGAGGACCGGCTCGAACAGCTCTCGGACGAGCGGGAGACCGCGCTCCAGTACAAGGACCTCCGCGAGGAGAAGGAGGAGTACGAGGGCTATCTGAAGGCCGCCGAACTTGAGGACAAGCGCGCCGACCTCGACTCGACCAGATCCCGCATCGACACGAACGAGGAGAAACTCGCGGGGCTCCGCGAGGAACTCGACGAGCGGCAGGCGGTCGTCGACGACCTCCAGGACGACCTCGAGGCGCTGAACCGCGAGATCGAACGCAAGGGAGAGGACGAACAGCTCGCCATCAAGGCCGAGATCGAGGAGATCAAGGGCGAGGTCTCGCGGCTCGAAGGCAAGATCGAGAACCAGGAGGAGCGCGTCGAGGAGGCCGAGAACGAACGGCGCGGCGCGTTCATCGACATCGACCGCAAGGGCGAGGAGGTCGAGGAGCTGGAGGCGGACATTCGCGAGGTGAAAGTCGAAAAGGCGAACCTCAAGTCCACGCTCTCCTCGAAGGAGACGGAGCTCGCGGAGGTCGAAGCCGAGATCGAGAACGCGGACACCGCGTTCGACGAGTTGAAGGACGACCTCACCGAGCGCAAGGGGGAACTGGAGGAGCTGAAGGCCGCGAAGAACGAGCTCCAGCGCGAGAAGGACCGACTGCTCGACGACGCGCGCCGCCGCTCGAACGAGATCTCCGAGATCGAAACCGAGATCGAGGAGGCCGAATCGGAGCTTCCCGACCTGAAGCGTCGCGTCTCGGATCTCCACTCGGAACTCGACAAGGCCGAGAAGAACAAGGGGACCGCCGACGACGCGATCGAGGAGCTCAAATCCGAGAAGAAGGAGCTCCAGTGGGACCTGAGCGAGGTCGAGGAGGACATCCGCGAGAAGCAGCAGGAGTACTCGAAGCTCGAGGCGCGAGCCGGCGACTCGGGCGACTCCTCGTGGCCGCGCTCGGTCACGACCGTCACGAACGCCGACTTCTCGGGCGTCCACGGACCGGTCGGCAGGCTCGCGTCGGTCGACTCACAGTACGCGAAGGCGTGTGAGACGGCCGCGGGCGGCAGGCTGGCGAACGTCGTCGTCGACGACGACGGCGTCGGCTCCGACTGCATCGACTACCTGAAACAGCGCAACGCGGGCCGCGCGACGTTCCTCCCCATCACCGAGATGGACGACCGCGGCCTGCCGAGCATGCCGAGCCACCCGGGCGTCGTCGACTTCGCGCGCAACCTCGTCGACTACGAGTCCCGGTACGAGGGCGTCTTCTCGTACGTGCTCGGTTCGACGCTCGTCGTCGAGGACATGGACACCGCGCGCGACCTGATGGGCGAGTACCGGATGGTGACGCTCGACGGCGACCTCGTCGAGAAGTCGGGGGCGATGACCGGCGGCTCGGGCGGCGGGTCGCGCTACTCCTTCTCGAAGTCCGGCAAGGGGAAACTGGAGCGCGTCGCGGAGGAGATCCACTCACTGGAGGACGACCGGCAGGAGCTCAAGTCCGAGATCGAGGACGTGGAGGACGACCTGGAGGACGCCCGGTCGCGCGCCGCCGACGCCGCGGACAAGGTCCGGGACGTGGAGGGCGACCTCGAACTCGCGAAACAGAACGTCTCCGCGAAGGAGGAGCGGGTCGAGGAACTCGAGGACAGGCTGGAGGAGCTCCGCGAGGAGCGCGAGTCCGTCGACGAGGAGATGACCGAACTCGACGGGAAGATCGACGAGCGCGACGGGAAGATCGAGTCGGTCGAGGCCGACATCGCCGACCTCGAGGCCGAACTCGCCGACTCGAAGATTCCCGAACTCTCCGCGCGCGCCGACGAGATCGACGAGGAGATCGACGAACTCGAGGGACGGATGGACGAGCTCGACGGCGACCTCAACGAACTCCAGTTGCAAAAGCAGTACGCCGAGGACGCCATCGACGACCTCCACGACGCCGTCGAGGAGGCACAGAACAAGAAGGCCGACGCGGAGGAGCGAATCGCGGGGTTCGAGGAGGAGATCGAGGAGCGCGAGTCGGGGCTGGAGGCGAAGCGCGAGGCCATCGCGGAACTGGAGGAGGAGCTGGCGGATCTCAAGGAGGACCGCGAGGAGATCAAGGCCGACCTCCGCGAGGCGAAGGAGTCCCGCGACGAGCAGGAGGCCGACGTCGAGCGCGTCGAGTCGAAGCTCGACTCGCTGCGCGAGACCGCCGAACGCCTCGAGTGGGAGATCGACGAACTCGAGGACACCGTCGGCGACTACGACCCCGAGGACGTTCCGGACCACGACACCGTCGAGGTCGAGATCGAGCGGCTGCAGGGCGAGATGGAGGCGCTCGAACCGGTGAACATGCTCGCCATCGAGGAGTACGACGACGTGGAGGCGGACCTCGAGGACATGCAGGAACGTCGCGGCGTGCTCGCCGACGAGCGCGACGCGATCGAGGAGCGCATCGAGCGGTTCGAGGCCGAGAAGAAGGGGACGTTCATGGACGCCTTCGAGGCCATCGACGAGCAGTTCCGCGACATCTTCCAGCGCCTCTCGGCCGGGACCGGCGAACTCGTCCTCGAGGACGAGGCGGACCCGTTCGAGGGCGGCCTGACGATGAAGGCCCAGCCCGCCGACAAGCCCGTCCAGCGGCTCGACGCGATGTCGGGCGGGGAGAAGTCGCTGACCGCGCTCGCGTTCATCTTCGCCATCCAGCGGCACAACCCCGCGCCGTTCTACGCGCTGGACGAGGTCGACGCGTTCCTCGACGCCGTCAACGCCGACCGCGTCGGGGAGATGGTCGACGAACTCGCCGGCGACGCCCAGTTCGTCGTCGTCAGCCACCGCTCGGCGCTGCTCGAACGCTCCGAGCGCGCGATCGGCGTGACGATGCAGGACGACAACGTCTCGGCGGTCACGGGCATCCAGCTCGGCGAGGACGGCGAGGTCGCCGGCGCCGAGGTGAGCGCGGATGATTGAGTCGCCCCACGAGGTGCTCCCGGACGACGGGAAGGGCGGGCCGGAGACCGACGACGACGAGGTCGAGCCGGTCGAACTGCTCGTCCAGCTCGCCGAGGAGGGCGAGATCGACCCGTGGGACATCGACGTGGTCGAGGTGACCGACGCGTTTCTCGACCGCCTCGACGCGGCCGACCTCCGGACGGGCGGCCGCGCGCTGTTTTACGCCTCGGTCCTCCTCCGGATGAAGTCCGACGCGATGCTCGCAGAGGACGAGGAGGAGGAGGCCGAGGAGGTCGAACCGTGGGAGGCCGCCTTCGAGGGCGGCCCGATGGAGGCGGGGGCCGAAGGCGAGGGGTTCGACGGCTTCGACCCGGTTGACGCCCTGGAGGACGAGATGGAGCGCCGCATCGATCGCAAGTCCACCCGGGGGTCGCCCGAGACGCTGGACGAACTGGTCCACGAACTCCGCGACGCCGAGCGCGGGTCGTGGTGGAAGGAGTCGCGCGAGTACGACACGAGCGAGTCGCCGCGCGGCTTCTCGCGGGGCACGCAGACGCTGGAGTACCACGGCGAGGACGACTTCCGCCGCGAGGGTGAACCCGGCGAGGGCGACGTCACCGGCGCGACCCACGAGGAGGACATCGAGACCGTCATCGAGGACGTCCGGAACCGCCTGCGCCCCCACTACGAGCGCGGACGGGGGGAGGTGCTGTTCCGTGAACTCCGCGGCGGCGAGTCCGACGAGACGCCGGTGATGACGTATCTCGCGCTGCTGTTTCTCGCACACCGCGGAACGCTCACCCTCCAGCAGGACGACCTCTTCGGCGACCTCTGGGTGAAGGACGCGACGACGGCGGGGGCCGCCGACGAGGCGGCCGCGGACTGAACGTCCGGGTTCGACCCGGCCGTAGTGCGGGCGCCGTCGTCCTCAGTCGTCGAGATGCTCCTCGATGAAGGGCGCGAGTTTCTCGCGCGTCTCGGCCGGAATCGCCTCGGCGGGCGTGTTGATCGTTCCCGCCAGCGAGCCGTGCGCCTCACACTCCAGGTCCTCGGGGAACGTCCGGATCGCGTGCTCGACCGTCTCCTTGATCGCGTCCTCGTTCTTCGCGGCGTTCTTCAGGACCTCCTCCAGTGTGACCTCGCTCTCCTCGTTCCAGACGTCGTAGTCGGTCACGCCCGCGAGCGTGGCGTACGCCATCTCGGCTTCGCGGGCCAGCTTCGCCTCCGGGATCGCGGTCATCCCGACGATCTCCCAGCCCTGGTCGCGGTAGAACTCGGACTCGGCTTTCGTGGAGTACTGGGGCCCCTCGATGCAGACGTACGTGCCGCCCTCGGCGACCTCGGCGTCGGTCGCCTCGCGTGCCGACTCGGCCAGATGTTCGACGAGTTCCGGCGAGTACGGGCGAGCGAACGGCTGGTGGACGACGACGCCGTCGCCGAAGTACGAGAGGTCCCGGAGCTTCGTCCGGTCGTAGATCTGCGTGGGGACGACGAGCGTCTGTGGCGGCAGCTCCTCGCGGAGCGACCCGACCGCGTTGCTGGCGAGAACGTACTCGACGCCGGCCTCCTTCAGTGCGTAGACGTTCGCCTTGTACGGCAGGTCGGTCGGCGAGCGCTGGTGGTCGGGGCCGTGGCGCGGGAGGAAGACGACCTCCCGGCCGGTGTCGCCGAACTCGCCGATCTCGAGCGGCGCGGAGGGGTCGCCGAAGGGTGTCGTGACGTCCTCGGTTCGGGTGTTTTCCAGCGGGAGCGCCTCGTAGATGCCGCTGCCGCCGATGAAGCCGATGGTCATGGTTCGTCCGCCTCGTTCGGTCGTTCGTTGCTAAAGGGTGTGGTTTGGCGGTCGTCAGTGGAGTTGCCGGTTCTCCCCGACGAGACTTGGAGTTGTACTCCTGTTCACCCGGTCAAATCCACAGGATAAGTAGAGCGACGGAGACCGCTGTCACCACGAGAAGGAGAAAGAGGTAGCGCCGGTTTCCGCTCCCGTCGCCAGTTTGGAGCTGTTCACCCCGATGGCTGGACTGGGCGTGCTGTTCGTACCCGGTATCGTCGTTCACCACGACATACTGTTCGGAATCTGGCAAAATAAAGCTGGCTTCGCTGATTAGTGAGGCGATTGGTTCTACCCCGCTGGCACACTTCCACAACCCAGTTTCGACGGACGTGGACGACTGACGGCACGACCGCGAAACCCCCCGCGATTCTCGGCCTCTTTCAGTCCCACCCCGTGGTCGGTCGGGCCGGGCGCAGCGAGACGGACACCCGCCCGTCCGGCCGTGGGGTGTCGGCCGTTCGATCATGTAGGAGCAATCGTCGGCGATGGGAACGTCGAACAACGTCGTCGAGCGAAAATCGGATACATGCGCGCCGGTGGAATGAACAGGTATTTCGGTGGCGCAGGCGGACGAACGTGCGGTATGCTACTCGCGGGGACGGTCATCGCCGATTCGGGGACGATCATCGAGGACGGCGCGGTCGTGGTCGAGGGCGATCGCATCGCCGCAGTCGGCGGGCGGGACGTGCTCGTCGAGGAGTACCCCGACCACGAGCGCGCCGAGTACGACCTCGTGACGCCCGGCGTCGTCGGCGGGCACGTCCACTCCGTCCAGTCGCTCGGGCGCGGCATCGCCGACGACGCCCCGCTGCTGGAGTGGCTCTCCGAGCACGTCCTCCCGATGGAGGCCGGCCTCGACGCCGAGGGAATGCGCCTCGGCGCGGAACTCGGCTACCTCGAATGTCTGGAATCGGGCGTCACCACCGTCGTCGACCACCTCTCGGTCAACCACGCCGCGGAGGCGTTCGAGGCCGCCAGCGACATCGGCATCCGCGGCCGCATCGGCAAGGTGCTGATGGACCGCGACGCGCCCGACGGCTTGCAGGAGGAGGCCGACGCGGCCCTGGCCGAGTCCGAGGACCTCATCCGGCGGTACCACGGCGCGGACGACGGCCGAATCCGGTACGCGGTCACGCCCCGCTTTGCCGTCTCCTGCACCGAGGAGTGCTTGCGCGGAGCGCGGGACCTCGCTGACGCGCACGACGGCGTCCGGATCCACACCCACGCGAGCGAGAACCGGGACGAGATCGCCGCCGTCGAGGCGGACACCGGAATGCGCAACGTCCACTGGCTCGACGAGGTCGGCCTCACCGGCGAGGACGTCGTGCTCGCCCACTGCGTCCACACCGACGAGTCCGAGCGTGAGGTGCTCGCCGAGACGGGGACCCACGTCACCTACTGCCCCTCTTCCAACATGAAACTCGCCTCGGGCATCGCACCCATCCCCGACTACCACCGTCGCGGCATCAACGTCGCGCTCGGCAACGACGGCCCGCCCTGCAACAACACGCTCGACCCGTTCACCGAGATGCGCCAGGCCAGCCTCCTCCAGAAGGTCGACGCGCTCGACGCGACGACGACGCCCGCGGAACTCGTCTTCGAGATGGCGACGGTCAACGGTGCGCGCGCCGCGGGATTCGAGCGCGTCGGGAAACTGCGGGAGGGCTGGAAGGCCGACGTCGTCGGCCTCACGACCGGGGTGACCCGCGCGACCCCCCTGCACGACCCGCTCTCGCACCTCGTGTTCGGCGCGCATGGCGACGACGTCGAGTTCACGATGGTCGACGGCGAGGTCGTCTACCGCGACGGCGACCTGCTGACCGGCGACGCGAGCGGCGTCCGCGAGCGCGCACGGGAGTTCGACGTTCCCGCCGCCTGAGCGGGGACGGTGTGTCGGTCGGAGGCGGCGGAAGGCTGTGTACGTTGAGTCTACCGGCTCGGACTCTCGGGTTGTGACACGCTACCACCCGTTACGAGCGCTTAAGAGCGGTCCATTCGTCCGATCGGTATGGCCGGCCCTCCGTCTTCGAGCCGTGCGGACGACCTCACGGAGGGCGCGCTCCTTCGCCCGATGCTGCGGGTCGCCTGGCCGCTGGTCGTCATCCAGCTGCTCCAGGTGATGTACAACGTCGCCGACACGTTCTGGCTCGGCCGGCTCTCGGCGGACGCGGTCGGCGCGCTCTCACTCGCGTTCCCGCTCGTGTTCCTGTTCATCAGCGTCGGCGGCGGCTTCACCGCCGCAGGCGCGATCCTCGTCGCCCAGCACACCGGCGCGAGCAACGCCAGGGCTGGCGAAGACGGGGAGACGGACCCCGGATTCTCCGTGGCTCCCGACCGCGCCGCCGGCCGCGTGGCGGGGACGACGCTCGGGTTCGTCATGCTCGTCTCGCTCGTCATCGGCGCGCTCGGCTACCTCTCGGTCGAGCCGATGCTGGCGCTCCTGCCCGCGAACGCCGCGACAGCAACGGACGTCGTTCCGCTCGCAGCCGCGTACATGCAGGTGTTCTTCCTGGCGACGCCGTTCCTCTTCGGCTTCTTCGTGTTCGTCGCGCTCATGCGGGGGTACGGCGACACCCGCGGCCCGCTCCGCGTGATGGCGATCTCGGTCGCGCTGAACGTCGTCCTCGACCCCGTACTCATCTTCGGCTGGGGGCCCATCGACGCGTACGGCATCCAGGGCGCCGCGTGGGCGACGCTGCTCTCCCGCGCTGTCGCCACCGTCATCGGCTGGTACGTCCTGTTCGGTACTTCAGCGGGGCCCGACGTCCGACCCCCCGACCTGGTTCCCGACCTCGGCATCGTGAGGGACGTCGTGAAACTCGGCACGCCGTCGGCGCTCGAACAGTCCGGCACCGCGTTCGCGTTCGTCGTCCTGACCGCGATGGTCGCGACGTTCCCGCCGGCCGTCGTCGCCGCCTACGGCCTCGGGAACCGGCTCATCTCGCTCGTGTTCCTGCCCGCGATGGGACTCTCGCAGGCGGTGAACACGGTCGTCGGCCAGAACCTCGGCGCCGAGCGCGCGGATCGCGCGTGGCGGGCCGTCCGGGCCGCGCTGAGCGTCGTGGTGGTGGTGATGCTCCCGGTGACGCTGTTCGCCTCGCTGTTCCCCGAGGTCATCGTCACGGTGTTCCTCCCACCGGACGCGCCCGACGCCGGCACGACCATCGAGTTCGCGGCGACGTACCTCCGGACCGCGGCGCTGATGTTCGCGTTCACGGGCGTGTTTGAGGTCGGTCGCGGCGCGTTCCGTGGCGCCGGCCGGACGACGACCGCGCTGGTGTTCTCGCTGATCGCGCTGTGGGGCGTGCGCGTCCCAGCGACCTACTATCTCGTGTTCGAGGGGGGCTGGGGGACGACCGGCATCTGGTGGGCGGTCGTCTTCGGCGACGTCGTCGGCGCAGTGATCGTCGTCGCGTGGCTGCTCCGCGGGACGTGGACCACGGCCGTCGTGGACACGGGCGGTGGAGCCCCGACGGACGACTGACCGAACCCGACCACGGCTTCGCGTGTCCGGACGGACCACGCGGACGGTGCTACACCACCATCCCGCTCTGCAACAGCGCGATGAGACCTGTCAACACCGGGAGCGACAGCAGCGTCGTCACGAGGACGATGGTGCTCACGTACTCAGGGATGGAGACGCCCCCGACGTCCCTCCCGCTCGCGAACTCGGTGACGAGGATGACGGGCGTGACCGCGGCGGGCATCGCGGACTCGAGGACGAATACGCGCGCGACCGTCGGGTCCGAGAAGCCGACGACGAGGGCGACGCCGACGGCCAGCGCCGGCGCGACGCCCATCTTCAGGACGGTCGGAACGCCAACCTGCGAGAGCGCGGCCCCGTAGTCCGTCCGCGCGAGCTGGACGCCGAGGATGAGCAGCATGACCGGGATGGACGAGTCGCCGACGAGCTGTAGGGTAGTCATCGCCGCGCCGTCGGCCGCGGGGACGACGTCGAGCCAGCGGGCGCCCAGCGCGACCGGGACGGCCCAGACGAGCGGGATGTACAGCACGCGCTTGACGGCGGAGCGTCCGCCGCCGCCCCCGGCCCGGGAGGCGACGTAGACGCCGACGGTGTAGACGAGGACCGACTGGATGGCGAGATACAGCACGGCGGTCGCCCGCCCCCCGCCGGGGAACGCGAAGTCCGAGAGCGGAATGCCGTAGTTGCCGCAGTTCGGGAACGTCGCCGCGAGCACGAGCGCCGACAGGCGGGGTTCCGACTCGCCAAGCAGCCGACCCGCCGCCTCCCCGACGAGCACCATGCCGACGATGTAGGCCGTCACCGCGAGCGTCAGCTTCACGATGGTCTCCCCGGAGAACGACGCCGTCGCGAGGCTGTGGAGGACGAGCGCGGGCGCCAGCACGTAGACGACGGCGGTGTTCAGCGGTCCCGGGTCGATCTCGCGGAACCGCCCCAGTAGGAAGCCCACGCCCGCGATGGCGACGATGGGGAGGACGGCGCCGAGGAAGATGTCGAGCAGCGCCACGCCCGCGACCACGGAGGGGGCCGACAAGAGGCGTTCGGAAGCGGAGAGAACGGTGTCGACCGGATCCCGGTTACTCGGCGTCGAGCAGGCGGTAGCCGCCGTCGACCTCGCGGACCACGTCCCGACGGACCATCTCGGACATGACCTCGTCGAGACGGCCGGGCTGGGCGATCTCCATGCCGATGCGGTCGACGTCGTGGAACTCGGCGAGGTAGTGGCGGACGTCCTCCTTGCTGAACCGCTCCCGATCGGCACGCTCCATCACGCCGGAGATGAGATCGACCATGTCCTCGATGAAGTTCCAGGGGTACACCATCCAGGTCCACTCCTCAAGGCGCTCGGCGATGAAGTCGGGTTCGAACGTGGAGCTCTGAAGCAACTGGAGCGTGGCCGTCCTGATCTCGCCGCCGTCGCGCTCCTCGACGTACTCCTGGGCGCGCTTGATGGAGCCGCCGGTGTCGGCGATGTCGTCGATGATGAGCACGTCCTTGCCCTGGACGCTCCCCTCCGGCATCGGGTAGCGGACCGTCGGCTCGCCGGACTTCTCGGCCGTGCCGACGTAGTGTTCCATCTTCAGGCTCGTGAGGTCATCCATGCCGAGGAAGTCACAGATGCAGCGGCCGGCGAACCAGCCGCCGCGGGCGAGCGCGACCACCACGTCGGGCTCGAAGTCGGCCGCCTTCACCTCGTCTGCCACCTGTCTGCAGAGGTCGTATATGTACTCCCAGTTTGTGATGGTGCAGTCGAAATCGTCCGGGAGGTCGCTCATTGCGTTTGGTGTGACGGGGGGCTCGGTAAAAGGGTTTATAGGTGTGTTCGCGGGTATGATCTGGGAGTCTGATCTTTTCCTTCCGAGTGCTGGTTTCTCGCTGGATGGGGGACGATCTCGAAAGCGACACCGGAACAGGACCGAATGCGACACACCGGACACGTTCGGATGACGAGCAACATCGGACGCTGGCGCAACGCATTAGTAGCCCCACCACCGGGGTACACTCATGCGAGACACGTCGCGTCGCGCCGGGGCCGTTCCCCACCAGCGCGGCGTGTCGGCCGCCTTCTCGGGTCGGAAACCCAAACGCGCGTGACCTGCTCGCGGCGGGAGTGGCACCCCCGTCCCGGGCGACCGCGGACGACCGACGCGCGCTGACGACTACCCTGCGACCGATCACCACCGACCCACACGAATGACGACACACCACGACACGTTCGCCGGCGTCTACCCGGCGATGACAACGCCGTTCACGGACAGCAACGACGTCGACCACGAACAGCTCGCCGCCGACGCCCGACGGCTCGAAGCCGCCGGCGTCGACGGGCTCGTCCCCGTCGGCTCCACGGGCGAGTCGGCGACGCTCACCCACGACGAGCACGGCGAGGTCGTCGAGACCGTCGTCGAAGCCGTCGACGTGCCCGTCGTCGCGGGCACCGGCTCGAACTCGACCCACGAGGCCGTCGACCTCTCCGAGCGCGCCGCGGCGGCGGGCGCGGACGCGCTGTTGCTCATCTCGCCGTACTACAACAAGCCCGAGCCGCGCGGCCAGTACGAACATTTCACGGCGGTCGCGGACGCCGTCGACCTCCCGCAAGTCGTCTACAACGTCCCCTCCCGAACGGGCCGGAGCCTCGATCTCGACACGGTCGTCGAGCTGGCCGAACACCCGAACGTTCGGGGGTACAAGGCCGCCTCGGGCGATCTGAACCGCATCTCGGAGATCGTCGAGCGGACCCGCGGGGAGGCGTTCGACGTGCTCTCGGGCGACGACGGCCTGACCCTTCCGACCATCGCGGTCGGCGGCACCGGCACCATCAGCGTCGCCGCAAACGTCGAACCCGAGCGGACGACCGAACTGGTCCACGCGGCGCTCGACGGGGACGTTGCGCGCGCCCGCGACGTCCACCACGACCTGTCGCCGCTGTTCCGCGAACTGTTCCGCGAGACGAACCCCATTCCGGTGAAGGAGGCGATGGAGATCCGCGGCTACGGCCCGGCCGACCTCCGCCTGCCGCTCACCCGCGCGAGCGAGGAGACGCGAGCCGTGCTGGCCGACGTCCTCGCCGACCTGGAGGCGACGGCCGACGCCGACGGTTCGGAGGTGGAGACGGCGTGAGCGTCCGGGTCGCGGTGACGGGCGCGGGCGGTCGGATGGGCCGGGAACTGATCGAGGCGGCGGCCGACCGCGAGGACGTCTCGGTCGCGTTCGCCGTCAATCGCTCGGCCACCGGCCCCGTCGCCGGCAGCGAGGTTCACGACGCGGCCGACCTCCCCGCACTGCTTGCCGACCGCGACCCGGACGCGCTGATCGACTTCACCGGCCCCGAGTCGAGCGTCGAGTACGTCTCGGCGTGCGCGGAGGCCGGCGTCCCGGCCGTCGTCGGAACCACCGGGTTCACCGACGAGGGGGCCGAGGCGCTGACCGCCGCGGCCGAGACCGTCCCGGTGCTCCGCGCGTCGAACTTCTCTCGGGGGATCGCCGCGCTCCGGGGGGCGGTCAGAGAGGCGGTCGGAACGCTTCCCGGGTACGACGTCGAGGTGACGGAGACGCACCACGACGGCAAGCGGGACGCGCCGAGCGGGACCGCGCTCACGCTCGTCGGGGACGTCGAACGCGAGCGCCCGGACCTCACGGCGCGACGACACGGCCGGGAGGGCGACGCGCCACGCTCCCCCGAGGAGATCGGCGTCCACGCGCGCCGGGCCGGGGACGTCGCCGGCGAACACGAGGTCCTGCTCGCTGGGGACGACGAGACGCTGGAACTGACCCATCGCGCCGGTTCGCGGCGAATCTTCGCCGCCGGCGCGCTCGACGCAGCGGCGTGGGTCGCCGGACGCGAGGCGGGCGAATACGACTTCACGGAGGTACTCGAATGACGCTGGAACCCGAGATCGACGACCTGTGGCACCGCTACGACGACGGCCTGACGCCGTCCGACCTGACCGACGACGATCGGGCGACGCTGGACGCGTTCCTCGACGCCCTCGAGTCCGGCGAAATCCGGGCGGCCGAGAAGACCGGCGACTCGGTCACCTCGTGGGAGGCGAACGAGTGGGTGAAGCGCGGCGTCCTGCTCAACTTCGGCCTGCGCGAGACCGAGCGCCGCGAGTACGGCGGCGTGGGCTACTACGACGTGCTCCCGCTGCGGGAGACCGAGAGCCTCGAAGCCGGCGGCGCCCGAAACACGCCGGACGGCACGGTCCTCCGGCGGGGCGCACACCTCGGCGACGACGCCATCATGATGAGCCCGTCGTTCGTCAACATCGGCGCGTCGGTCGGCGCGGGCACGCTCGTCGACTCCTGTGACACGGTCGGCTCGTGCGCGCAACTCGGCGAGGGCGTGAAGCTCGGCGCGAACACGCTGATCGGCGGCGTGCTCGAACCGGTCGAGGACGCCCCGGTGATCGTCGAGGACGGCGTCTCACTGGGCGCGGGCTGTCGGGTCACTTCTGGGTTCCGCGTCGGCGCGAACTCGGTCGTCGGCGAGAACACGCTCCTCACGCCGAGGATTCCGGTGTACGACCTCGTCGAGGAGGAGGTCGTCTACGGCCACCTGCCCGAGGATCGGCGGGCGTTCGCGCGGTTCGTCGAGTCGAGCGTCTCCGAGCACGACCTCTTCGAGGGCGGGGCCTACAAGCCGGCCGTCGTGGCGACCCACATCGAAGAGGAGACGCTGGAGGCGACGCGGCGGGAGGACGCGCTCCGCGAATGAGCGAACCCGACGCCGACGAACCGACCGACGGAACGGGCTCGCCGGGGGCCCGCCGGCTCGCCGACTGGAACGAGGCGCGCCTGCGCGAACTCGCTGCCGAGCACGGGACGCCGCTGTACGTCACCGACCTCGACCGCGTCGCCCAGAACTGCGCGCGGTTCCGGGCCGCGTTCCCCGACGCGTCGCTCCGGTACGCGGTGAAGGCGAACGCAGGGCGCGCGGTCCTCGAAACCGTCCGGGAGGCGGGGTTCGGCGCGGAGTGTGCGTCGGCCGGCGAAGTCGGTCGCGCGCTGGAGGCCGGCTTCGGCGGCGACGACGTCGACTACACCGCGGTCAACCCGCCCGCCCGTGACCTCGACGCCGTGGTCGACTGGTGGCGCGACGGCGCGGATCTGACGGTCACCGTCGGCGCCGCGGACACGCTCGACCGCCTGCGCGAGCGGGGGTACGACGGCCGACTCTGCGTCCGAGTGAACCCCGGCGTCGGCGCGGGCCACCACGAGAAGGTGCGGACCGGGGCGGCGGCGAAGTTCGGCGTGCCCGCCGAGCGGGTCGACGAGGTCGTCGCTGACGCGCGTGCCGACTTCGAGTTCGTCGGCCTGCACGCCCACGCCGGCTCCGGCATCCACGACGAGGCGGATCTGGCTGCCCACCGCGAGTTCCTGGCGAGCGTCGCGGAACTGGCGGCCGAGGTCGGCGACCTCGAGTACGTGAACGTCGGCGGCGGCGTCGGCGTCCCGTACCGCGAGACCGAATCCCCGCTCGACCTCGACGCGGTCGCGACGGCGGTGCGCGAGGAACTGTCGGCGCTCGATGCGGCCGTGGCGCTCGAACCCGGTCGCTATCTCGTCGCCGACGCGGCCGTGCTGGTGACGCGCGTGAACACAGTCAAGCCGTCGGCGGGGGAGGTCGTCGCGGGCGTCGACGCCGGCATGACCGACCTGCTTCGGCCGGCGATGTACGACGCGTTCCACGCGATCCGCCTGCTGGACCCGGGCGCCGACGAACGGGAGGAACGACCCGTGACGGTCGCCGGTCCCATCTGCGAGAGCGGCGACACCTTCTGTGAGGGTCGCCCGCTCCCCGCCCCCGAACGGGGGGACCTCCTCGCGCTCGGTAACGCGGGCGCCTACGGCTACGAGATGGCGTCGACGTACAACTCCCGCCCCAGACCGGCCGACGTCTCGCCGGAGGGTGACGTGCTCAGGCGGCGCGAGTCGCTCGCCGACCTGACGGTGCTGGAACGATGACGACCGTCCCGTTCGTGAAGTACCACGGCACTGGCAACGACTTCCTCGTCATCGACGCCGACGAACCGGTACCCGACCGCGTCCGGTTCGCCGTCGTCCACTGTGATCGGGAGACGGGTGTCGAGGCGGGCGCTCGCCGGGGCGCGGACGGCGTCCTGTTCCTCGATCTGAACCCGGAGGCCGTCCCGGTTCGCGTCGGGATGACGCTCGTCCAGCCCGACGGCTCGGTCGCGGAGATGTGCGGGAACGGCGCGCGGTGTGTCGCCTCCTGGGCCGGCGAGCGGACCGGTGCGAGGGAGTTCGTCGTCGAGACGCCCGCTGGCGACCGACGGGCGGTCGTCCGGACGGCCACGAACGCCGTCGAGGTCGAGATGGGCAGACCGACGTTCGAACCCGCGGCCGTTCCGACGACGTGGGGCGGACCGCTGGTCGAGGAGTCGGTCGAGGGGCTGACCGTGACCGCGGTCGACACCGGCGTCCCGCACGCGGTCGCGTTCGTCGAGGACGTTGACGCGGTGGACCTCGACGCGGTCGCGCCGCCCGTTCGGAGCGCCGACGCGTTCCCCGAGGGCGCGAACGTCACCCTCGCGGAACCGACCCCGGACGGCGGCGCGGACTTCCTACAGCGGACGTTCGAGCGCGGGGTCGAGGACGAGACGCGCGCCTGCGGGACCGGCGCGGTGGCGATCCTCGCGGCGGCGCGCCGAACCGGCCGAACCGACCGAGAATCGTCGGTGGTGGCTCCGCCGGGCGGCGACCTGCGCGTTACGGTGCCCGCCGAAGGTTCGGCGACGCTCGCCGGCCCCACCGAGCGCGAGGCGACCGGATCGCTGGAGGCCGAGCCGTGAGTGCGGCGTTCGATCCGGTCGAATTTCTGGACGCGGCCGTCCGGATTGACTCCCACGGATCCGTCGACGAGATGCGCTCGTTCCTGGTCGAGACGCTCGACCGGGCCGACGCGAGTCCGGTCGTCGACGCCGCCGGGAACGTCCGGGCGACGAAGGGCGTGGGCGAACCCCACGTCGTGTTGAACACGCACGTCGACACGGTCCCGCCGGGACTGCCGGTCGAGCGGGACGGCGACGTACTCCGGGGGCGCGGATCCTGTGACGCGAAGGGACCGCTGGCGGCGTTGCTGGCCGCGTTCCTCTCGGTCGAGCCGTCGGCCGGCCGCCTCACGCTGGCGATCACGCCCGACGAGGAGACGCTCTCGACGGGTGCCCACGCGCTGGTCACGGGCGAGTACGGGGTCGGCGCTGACGGCGGTGACGACGGCGACGGCGACGACGAACGGACGGCAGCCCTCGACCCGCTCGATGGCGACCTGTTCGTCGTCGGCGAACCGACCGACTGTGACGTCTGCACGGCCGCACGCGGCCGGTTCGAGGGGACGCTCACCCTCTCCGGGAGCGCGGCACACGCGGCCGAACCGGAGTCGGGCGTCGACGCGGTCGCCGCGCTGGAGGACGCGCTGGGCGCGGTTCGGCGGTTCGACGAGGGCCGGGAGCCGCACCCGCGGCTCGGCTCGCCGACGCTCACCGCAACGGGCGTCGACGGCGGCGAGGCGACGAACCAGGTGCCCGCGGAGGCGCGACTCACGCTGGACAGGCGGTCCGTTCCCCCCGAGACCACGTCGGGGTTCCGAACTGAGTTGCTCTCGGCGGTCCGGGAGGCGGTCGCCCCCGAGGTCGGCGTCGAGTTCTCGTTCACCGAGCGGCCGACGCCGTTCCTCGAAGCGTTCGACACCGACCCGGACCACGACCTCGTCGGGACGCTCGCGGCCGCAGCACGGACCGCCGGCGCGGACGGAGACGGCTCCGTCCGGCCGTTCGGCGCGGCGACCGAGGCGTCGTACTTCGCACCCACGCCGACGGTCGTGTTCGGCCCCGGCCACCTCGCGGACGAGGCGGGTGCGGTCGCCCACGCCGAGCGGGAGTACGTGCGACTGGACCGGGTGCGGACCGCCGCGGCGGCGTTGACCCGTGCCGTGAGCGGCCTCGTCGGCTGACCGCCGCCGCTTTTCTTCCTCCCCGTCGTACGAACGGGTATGTGTACGCTCACCCTCGCGTGGCGGTCCTTCCCGGAGGCCTCGGTCGTGGTGGCGGCAAACCGCGACGAGGCGCTGAATCGTCCCTCGGAGCCGCCGCGCGAACTCGAACCTGGCGTCGTCGGTCCCCGCGACGCCGAGGCCGGCGGGACCTGGATCGGCTACAACGACGACGGCCTGTTCGTCGGCGTCACGAACCGCTGGGTCGACGGGCTGGGCTCGAGTCGGTCGCGTGGGCTGCTCGTCCGCGACTGCCTGCGCGAGGCGTCGGCCGACGGGGCGGCGAGCCTGGTCGAGGAGTCCTGCGTCGAACACGACTACGACGGGTTCAACCTCGTGCTCGCCGACCGGGACGACGCGCTGCTCTTGGAGTGGGACGGCACCCTCGGCGTCACTGAACTGGGCGAGGGAATCCACGTCGTCGGCAACGTCGGGTTCGACGGGACGTACTACGAACCGCCGGACAGGGCCGATATCGCCGAACGGCAGGCCAGGAACGCGCGGAAACTGGCGGCGGAACTCGGCCCGTTCCCGGACGAGACGGCCGAGGAGTGGCTCGAACGTGCCGGCGAGGCGCTCGGCGACCACGAGTTCGGCGTCTGCATCCACGGCGACGTGTCAGACTCCGGAACGGCGTCGGACGGCACGTCGGACGAGTCCGGCGGCGGGTACGGGACGCGCTCCTCCTCGCTCGTCATCGTCGGCGACGACGGCAGCAGACGGTACGACTTCGCGGACGGACCCCCCTGCGAGACGGCCTACGAGCCGCTGATCGAGACGACCGCGGCCGACGCCGGCGAAGGCCAAAGTTAAACGGGGGCCGCACCCTGAGACTGGGTATGAGCGTCGCCGACGCCGAAGCTGACCTCTCGGATGACGAGTACGCAGGGCTCCAGCTCGTCCGCGAGTCGGGCGGGATCCACCAGAGCGACTTCTGGAAGGAACTCGACGTCTCCTCGCGCAAGGGGAGCCGGATCGCGGAGAAGCTCTCTGAGCTCGACCTCATCGAGCGCGAGGACGCCGTCTACGACGGTCACAACACCTACTATCTGGAGCCCACGGCCGCCGACCTCGACTTCTCGCTGCTCATGGCCGGCGACCTGCTCTCGCCGTTCATCGGCGAGGAGGAGATCGACCCGAACGGCGACGCGTTCACGCAGTGGCTGATGAACCTCGCGTACGAGGAGTACTGACCGGAAGTCTCCGGTTTTCGTTTCGTCCCTTTCCGCTCCATAGCTCGCACGCCCCGACCGGCAACACCTCGGAAGCCTCCGCGGCCCCTTCCAGTCCCGCCCGTTGCCGGTCGGGAGGGGGGGTCAGTCGGCAATTTCTCGGTCGCCGTCGCTCGCCGCTGGTCGGCAGACGTTGCCCGACGAGACGCCAGAAATCGTCGCGGTCGGCCGGTCAGCTATCGTCGTCGAGTCGGCCGTCCAGTTCGTCGACGAGGTCGCCGCCGTAGCCGACGTAGATCGTGGGCGCGAGCGCGCCTAGTTCCTCGCGGGTCGACTCGTCCACGTCGAGATCATCGAAGAGCCCGTGGAACGCCTCGAGGGTCGTTCGGCTGCCGCGCGTGAGCTCCTTGACGCGCTCGTAGGCGCCGGTGTCGCCCTCCCGTCGCAGGATGGTCTGGACCGCCTCGCCGATCACCTCGGGGTTTGCCTCCAGGTCCTCCCGCATGACCTGCTCGTTCGGCGTGACCTTCTCCAGCCCGGCCTTCGTCTTCGTGTAGCCGATCAGGCAGTGAGCGAACGCCGCGCCGACGTTGCGTTTCACCGTCGAGTCCGAGAGGTCCCGCTGGAGCCGCGAGGTGGTGACGTAGTCCGCCAGGAACGTGAGGTCAGAGTTCGCCTTCGAGAGGTTCCCCTCCGAGTTCTCGAAGTCGATGGGGTTCACCTTATGGGGCATCGTCGACGAGCCCGTCTCCCCGGCGGCGGCCTCCTGGCCGAGGTAGCGGTCCGACACGTAGAGCCACATGTCGCGGTCGAGATCGAGCAGGACGTCGTTCGCGCCACGGAGCGCGTCGAACAGCGCCGCGAGGTCGTCGCAGGGGTTCACCTGCGTCGCCAGCGGGGCGTGGTCGAGGCCGAGCGACGTGACGAACTCGCGGGAGAACGTCCGCCAGTCGACGTCGGGGTAGGCGGCCCGGTGTGCGGCGTACGTCCCCGACGCGCCGGCGAGTTTGCCAGACAGCCCCTCCCTTGCATCGGCGATCCGTCCGAGCGACTTCCCGAGACGCGCGGCGTAGACGGCCAACTCCTTCCCGAACGTCGTCGGCGTGGCCGGCTGGCCGTGCGTCCGCGCGAGCATCGGTAGGTCGCGGTGCTCCCGTGCCATGGCCGTCAGATCGTCCCGGACGTCGCGCAGGGCCGGCACGAGCACGTCCTCGACGGCCGGCTCCACGAGCAGCCGGTGGGCGAGGTTGTTCACGTCCTCGCTGGTCAGCCCGAAGTGGATCCACGGGTGGACGCGCTCTGGCGTCTCGGTCCGCAGGAAGTACTCGACGGCTTTCACGTCGTGGTTCGTCGCGGCGTAGCCCTCGGCGCCATCCGTCTCGAGCCGCTTGACGAGCCTGGCGTCCTCGGCGTCGAACTCGCCCACGACCGAGCGGAGCGCGTCGCGTTCGGCCGCCGAGAGCGACACGCCGACCGCCGGCTCCGCGGCGAGCGCGAGCAGGTACTCGACTTCGACGCGAACGCGGGCCCGGATCAGTCCGGCCTCGCTCGCGTACGGCACGAGCGGAGCGGTCCGGCCGGCGTACCGACCGTCCAGCGGTGAGACGGCCGCCAGCGGGTCCTCGCGGGGGATGTCCATACGCCTCCGTGCCGTCGCCGCGGGCAAAGGCGTTCCGGTCCCTGGAACCACGACTGTGCATATGTACAGGCTTCGGAGTCCGAATTAGCCGACGTATTGTGCATGGGACTGTATACTTACCCGATCTGGACCGCAACCGTTTTTCTCCCCGCGCCTGACCGTTCCCACATGAAGATTGCCGGCATGGCGAGCAACCGCGGACGAAACCTTCGACGGATCGCGGACCTGGCGCCCGGCGGGGCGACCCTCTCGGTCGTACTCACGAACGACGCCGACGCGCCGGTGCTCGACGCGGCTGCCGAGCGCGGGATCGCCACCGAAGTCGTCGAACGCGACCCGGACGAGGCCCGCGAGTCCCACGAGCGTCGGGTGCTCGACGCGCTGGCCGAACACGAGTTCGACCTCGTCTGTCTCGACGGCTACATGCGCGTGCTGACCGCCGAGTTCCTCCGGTCCGCGCCGACGACGCTGAACGTCCACCCGTCGCTGCTTCCCGCGTTCCCGGGCACCGACGCACACGAGCAGGTGCTCGAGGCGGGTGTCCGGACCACGGGCTGTACGGTCCACGTCGTCACCGAGGAGGTGGACGGCGGCCCGATCGTCACGCAGGAGCCGGTGGCCGTGTTCGAGAGCGACGACGCCGCCGACCTGAAGGAGCGTGTGCTGACCGAGGCGGAGTACGCCGCCTACCCGCGGGCGGTGAAGTGGTTCGCGGAGGGGCGCGTCGAGGTGGACCCGGACGCCGGCACGGTCACCGTCGACGGCGACGACGCGGGCGACGACGGCGGGTTCCCGTCCCGTCGGCTCGTCAGCGACGACCGCGTCCGCGAACTCCGCTACGGCGAGAACCCCCACCAGGACGCCGCGCTGTACGCCGACACGACCTGCGAGGAGGCGAACGTCGTCGCGGCCGACCAGCTGAACGAGGGAGCGAAGGCGCTCTCGTACAACAACTACAACGACGCCGACGGCGCGCTGAACCTCGTGACGGAGTTCGACGAGCCGGCCGCCGCCGTCATCAAGCATACCAACCCCGCCGGCTGTGCGACCGCGGACACGCTCGCCGAGGCGTACGCCGACGCGCTCTCGACGGACGCGAAGTCCGCGTTCGGCGGCATCGTCGCGCTCAACCGCGAGTGCGACGCCGCGACCGCGGAACTGATCGTCGACTCGTTCAAGGAGGTCGTCGTCGCGCCGGGCTACGAGTCCGACGCGCTCGACGTGTTGACCGGGACGGAGAACCTCCGCGTGCTCGACGTCGGCGACCTCGGTGCGCCCGGCCGGACGGGCGAGACCCTGACCGAGAAACCGATCCTCGGGGGTCGCCTCGTTCAGGAACGCGACCTCCAGTCGCCGACGGGGGCGGATCTGGAGTTCGTCACCGAGCGGGAGCCGACCGACGAGGAGGTCGAGACGATGCTGTTCGCGTGGAAAGTGCTCAAACACGTCAAGTCGAACGGCATCCTGTTCGCCGAGGGCACCGAGACGGTCGGCGTGGGGATGGGGCAGGTGTCGAGGGTCGACGCCGTCACGCTCGCCGCGATGAAGGCCGAGTCGGACGCCGAGGGCAAGTCGGCCGACGGAGCCGTGATGGCCTCGGACGCGTTCTTCCCGTTCCCGGACGCCATCGAGGAGGCGGCCGAGGCGGGCATCGAGGCGGTAATCCAGCCCGGCGGCTCGGTCAACGACGACGACGTCATCGAGGCGGCGGACGCGCACGGCATGGCGATGGCGTTCACCGGATCGCGGTCGTTCCGGCACGACTGACCCGCGACCCGCCGTTCGACGCACCACACCGATCGTACCGGATCACGACTGGTTCCCAAACCCACAAAATCGCCGTCCTCAGCTGCTGAGGACGTGGCGTATGGATTATGTACCGGCCCGTACTGTGGCGAGTTGAATGTCCAACGAACACGTCGGTGACGGGTTTGGGGCACCGATGCGGGACGAGTGGGACATGGCCGGCTACGTGATCAGTTCCGACTACCGGACGAGCGTGCTCGGGCGGCTCGCGGACGGACCCGCGACGCCGTCACAGATCGCGGACAACGCGGACATCGCCGTGACCCACGTTTCACGGGCCCTCAAGGGGCTTCGGGAACGACGGCTGGTCACGCTGCACGTCTCCGAGGAGCGCGCGAAGGGGCGGGTCTACGGGATCATCGATCAGGGGAGCAAGGTCTGGGAGCTCATCGAGTCGCAGGGGCTCGTCGACCGAACCCAGTGATGGGGCGTCATCGCTCCGGCTCGTGCCGGCGACCCGGAGACGGACGGGGGACCGACCTCGGCGGGCAAACGGGTCGCGGACGGCGCGCCCGACCAGCCCACGCTCGGACCCGACCCACGCGACCGGCCGACGGTCGAGACGGGGGACGGGTGCCATGAGCGACGACGAGCGGTCCGTCGACGAACTGCTCGGGCTGTTCGGCGACGAACTCACCCGGGGGATCCTGCTTTCGACCAGCGAGACGCCGCTGTCGGCCGAGGAGCTGTCCGACCGGTTCGCCGTCTCCCGGACGACCGTCTATCGGCGCGTGAAACGGCTCGGACGCTACGACCTCGTCCACGAGGCCGTCCGGACCGACCGGGACGGGCACCACTACCGCGTGTTCGAGGCCGCCGTCGACGGGATCACGTTCGGGATCGAGGACGGAAAGCTCGCGGTCACCGTCTCGGTCGCCGGCGACCTGGCCGACGGGTTCGAGGGGTTCATGGACGGAATGGAGGCGTCGGTCGATCGAGTGACACGCGAGGCCGGTGACCGGGCCGACCGGACCGACGGCACCGATACCTGGGGGAACCCTCACCATGGTTAGGTCCCCCGAACTGTGGGCGTTCATCCTCGCCAACGTCGGGCTGTTCCTCGTCGGCAGCACCCTGGCGCTGCTCAGCTATCTCGCGTACCGCCGGAACCGTGGGCGGCGGTCCTACCGGCTCTCGACGATCGGGTTCGGGTTCGTCGTCTTCGGGGGGCTGGTGGAGCCGGTCTACCAACTCTCGGCGCGCGGCGATTACGTGCTCACCCGGGACGAACTCCTGTTGTTGCAGTCCGGCGAGACGCTCCTCATGGCCGTCGGTCTCGGGATCCTCTTTTATTCCATTACGACACACGGAACCGATGCCGACTCAACGATCACGAGTCGGACCCACGCCGGGACCGAGTACACCCTGGAGGCGGGGTATCGGGACGAGAGCTGATGGGAACGAACTCCGTTCGATGAGCCGAAGTCGGCAACCCCCAGCAGCCAGTCTGTGTCGTCCCCCACGACTGACAAGGTAGCCCTGACTGCCCCGCTGGTCATGGAGTGCGGGAAACGACGAGACGACGACGTGGACGACAGTTGGGTGGCGTCCCTCGGGTCGCAGTCGTCCGGGGACGACTGAACGCGTCCGCCACGAATCGAACCGTTTCGAAAACTGCTCGGTTCTCCCCTGCAAACAGTACTCATACGTTTTATTCATCGGAAAACACGCGGAACGGATGCGACGTTACTTATCAGACTCCCTCACAGTTCACGACGAACGCGGCACCGACGACATGACAGTGGATGGCCGGGGTGAGGGGACGGAACGGGGAACCGCCGAGAAGCTCGCAAACCTCCACGCCGCGACGCGCGAGATGATGCTCGCGGAGTCGAGCGAGGAGGTCGCAGGAATCGCGGCCACGGCCGCGACGGACGTGCTCGGCTTCTCGCTCAACACCGTCCGGCTCCACGAGGAGTCGCCCGAACGACTCCTGCCGACCGCGGTGTCGCCGGCCGTCGAGGAACTCGCCGGCGACCGTCGCGCGTACGAGCGCGGCGAGACAGTCCAGTGGGACGCGTTCGACGGCGACGAACTGCTCACGTTCCAGGACATCACCGAGATCGACGACGACGTGCCCAGGACCGGCGAGGGGAGCATGCTCGTCGCGCCGCTGGCCGAGCACGGGGTGCTCACGCTCGGGTCGGTCCGGACCGCCGACATCGACCCCGCGGACGTGGAACTCGCCCGCGTGCTGGCCGCGAACGTCGAGGCGGCGATGAACCGGGCGGAGCGACGGGCGACGCTGGCCGCCCGGACCGCCAGACTGGAACGACAGAACGAACGGCTCGACGGGTTCGCCTCGATCGTCAGCCACGACCTCCGGAACCCGCTGAACGTCGCCGCCGGGAACGTCGACCTGGCTCGGGAGACGGGTGACCTGGACCGGCTCGACGCCGCGAGCGACGCGCTGGACCGGATGGACGGGCTCATCGACTCGGTGCTCACGCTGGCACGGGAGGGGCGCGTCGTCGAGGAGACCGAACCGATCGGGCTCTCGGAGATCAGCGCGAGCGCGTGGTCGTCGGTCGACGCGCCCGACGCGAGTTTCACTGTGGCGGGCGACGCGGTGGTCGAGGCCGACCGCGAACGGCTCCGCACGCTGCTCGAGAACTGCTTCCGGAACGCCGTCGACCACTGCGGTCCGGCCGTCTCGATCCGCGTCGAACCGCTCGACGGTGGCGGGTTCGCCGTCTGTGACGACGGTCCCGGGATCCGTCCCGACGAGCGCGAGGAAATCTTCGAGCGCGGCTACACGACGACGGAGGAGGGGACGGGGTTCGGGCTCGCGATCGTCCGCGACGTGGCCGACGCACACGGCTGGTCGGTGACGGTGACCGAAAGCGACGCTGGCGGATCGCGCTTCGAGTTCACGCTCACCCGTTAGCCTAAAGCGGCCCCCGCGGGTCCCACGGAGTATGGAGTACTACGAGGCGGCGAACTTCCTGTTCGACCTCCGTCGCTTCCAGGTCAAGCCGGGCACCGAGTCGGTGCGCGACCTGCTGGCGCAACTGGGCGACCCGCACGAGGGCGTGGCGTTCGTGCAGGTCGCGGGGTCGAACGGGAAGGGCAGCGTCGCCCGGATGCTCGCGTCCACCCTCCGCGAGGACGGCCGGACGGTCGGGCTCTACACGTCCCCGCACTTCGAGGACCTCCGCGAGCGGATCCGCGTCGACGGCCGGAAGATCCCCGAGTCGGCCGTCGCCGAGTTCGTCGAGGAGGCGAAGCCGTGGCTGATCGAGAGGGCCGCCGACGGCGAGCCGCTGACGTTCTTCGAGGTCGTCACCGCGATGGGGATCTGGCGGTTCGGCCGCGCCGACGTCGACGTCGCGGTCCTGGAGGTCGGGATGGGCGGGGAGCTCGACGCGACGAGCGTCGTCGATCCGGTCGCCGCCTGCGTCACGAACGTCGCGCTCGAACACACGAGCGTCCTCGGCGACACGGTCGAGGAGATCGCCGAGAAGAAGGCGACGGTCGCGCCCGGGGACGCGCCGCTCGTCACGGGAGCGAGCGGGACGGCACTGGAAACGATTCGGGCGGTCGCTGGCGACGCGGTGACGGTCGGGGACGCGACCGCGACCGACCGTTCGGGCGCCGACGCCGACGTGACCGCGACGTACGAGGGTGCCGTCTCCCACCAGGAATCCGCCGTCTCGGTCGGGGGCGACGGCTGGACGGTCGAGGGACGGATTCCGTTGCTGGGTGCCCACCAGGCGACCAACGCCGGCATCGCGGTCACGCTCGCCCGGCAGCTCGGGCTCACCGACGACGGGACGCTGGCCCGCGGACTCAGGAACGCCCACTGGCCGGGCCGCTTCGAGGTGATGGGGACGGACCCGTTCGTCGTCCTCGACGGAGCACACAACCCCGGCGCGTGCGCGACGCTCTCGGAGACGCTCGGGGAACTGGAGTACGACGATCTCCACCTCGTCTTCGGCGCGATGCACGACAAGGACCACGACGAGATGGTCGCCGCGCTCCCGGCGACGGAGACCGTCCGGACGTGCGCGCCGACCCTGGATCGGGCGGAGGACCCCGAGGTGCTGGCCGAGGTGTTCCGTCGGGGCACCGACGCCGCGGTCACGACGGAGTCGTCGGTCGCCGCCGCGCTCTCGGCGGCGCGCGAGCGGGCGGACGAGGCAGACTGCGTCCTGCTCACCGGCTCGCTGTTCTGTGTCGCCGAGGCGCGAACGGCGTGGACCAGAGTCGGGATCGACAAGGAGGTGGACGGCGTCACCGCGGCGGAGGCGACCCTCCGCGGGGCGAACGTCACGCCGACGGACGCGGAGGACGTGCGCGGGAGGGCGGTCCACCGCGTCATCAAGATCCGCGTCCCGGCACGGCAGGCGGACGCCCTCCAGCGGGAGCTGCTCGCGGTCGGCGGCGCGTGCGCGACGTCGGGAATCGAGGGGGCCGGCGAACTCCACGAGGTCGTCCTGACGGGGACGCTCGCGCAGTTCCGGTCGCTCGTCGAATCGCTCGAAGGGCAGGGACTGGGCCTGCCCGACGTCGCCGGGGACATCCGGGCGGCGGCGGGAGTCGAGGCGATCGATTCCGGTGGTGAGGGCCTGTCCGGTCCCGGTGGTGACGACACGACCGGTTCCGCGGACGACTGCTCGGCCGACTCCCGGAGCTACCCGTGGGAGCACGGCACCGCGGTCATGGGCGTGTTGAACGTGACCCCGGACTCGTTCCACGACGGCGGCGAGTTCTTCGACGCCGAGGACGCGCTGGAGCGGGCGACCGAACTCGTCGACGCTGGCGTCGACATCATCGACGTGGGCGGCGAGAGCACGCGACCGGGCGCCGAGACCGTCCCGGTCGGGAAAGAGATCGACCGCATCGTCCCGGTCATCGAGGCGGTCGCCGGCGCGGACGCGCTCGTCTCGGTGGACACCCGGAAGGCCGCGGTCGCGGAGGCGGCACTCGACGCCGGGGCCGACGTGCTCAACGACGTCACCGGCCTCGAGGACCCCGAAATGCGCTTTCTCGCGGCCGAGCGCGACGTGCCCGTCATCGTGATGCACAGCATCGACGCGCCGGTCGATCCGACCACGACCGTCGAGTACGACGACGTCGTCGAGGACGTGATCGACCAGTTGAACGAGCGCGTCCTGCTCGCGGAGAAGGCGGGCATCCCCCGAGAGAACGTCGTCGTCGACCCCGGTCTCGGGTTCGGCAAGTCGAAGCGGGAGAACTTCGAACTCCTCGGGCGCGTGGACGAACTCCACGCGCTCGGCTGCCCGGTGTTGATCGGCCACTCCCACAAGTCGATGTTCGAACTCGTCGGCGGGACGGCTGGCGATGCCGGCTCCGAGACGGTCGCCGGGACCGCGCTCGCGGCGGCAAACGGCGCGGACATCGTCCGCGTCCACGACGCCGCGGAGAACGTCCGGGCGGTCCGCGTCGCCGAAGCCGCGAGCGACCCGGACGGATTCGAACGGCGGGCGTCATCGGCCGAGCCGGCGGAGACGGGGGGATCGGGCAGGTCGGGGCGCTCGGGCGGGTCGGGTGGGTCGGGGGGCTCGGAACCGTGAGCGACGACCAGTCCGGGGTCGCCGCCGGGTCGGGGAACGCCGCCACGGAAGCTCCCCCGTACGAGGCCGTGTTCGCCCGCCCGGACGGCGACGCCACCGTCTCGCGCTACGCCCGCACGGCGCGCGAGCACGGCTTCGGCGGCGTCGTCGTGCGGACCCGGACGGCCGAGTTCGACCCGGAGGCCGTGGCCGACGCGACCGGGATCGACGTCGTTCCGGCCGTCGAGATCGTCGCGGACGACCCGCCGTCCGCGAGCGGGAGCGTCGGCAACTTTCGGCCGGACTACCCCCTCGTGATCGTCAGGGGCGGGACGAACGCGCTCAACCGGTTCGCGGTCGAGCAGGACCGCGTGGACGTGCTCGCGCGGCCGATGGCCGGCGACGGCGACCTCAACCACGTGCTGGCGAAGGCGGCCGCGGAGCACGGGACGCGCGTCGAGTTCGACCTCGGGCCGGCGTTGCGCGAGTCGGGCGGGAGCAGGGTCAGGGCGATTCAGGACCTCCGCAAACTCCGGGAACTCGTGACCCAGTACGACGCGCCGTTCGTCGCGAGCGCCCGGCCGCGTTCGCACCTCGAACTCCGTTCGCCACGGGAACTGGTCGCCGTGGGCGAGGAGATCGGGTTCTCCTCCGGACAGGTTCGCGCCGGGCTGGCCGAGTGGGGGCAACTCGCCGCGCGGAACCGGCGGCGCCGCTCCGAGGAGTTCATTTCCCCGGGGGTCGAACGTGGTCGGTATGAAGGAGACGATCGAGGAGCACGCTGACCGCTTCTCGGAGATCGCGGCCGAGTACGACGACGACAAGACGCCCGAGTACGAGGCCTGTGCGGGGCTCGTCATCGACCAGGCGCGACCCGGCGCGACCGACACGGTCGTGGACCTCGGCTGTGGCACCGGGGCGATCGCGCTCGCGCTCGCCGAGGATGCCGGTCAGGTCGTCGGCCGCGACATCAGCGAGGGCATGCTGGAGGAGGCCCGCCGGAAAGCCGACGAGCGTGGCGTGGACGACTTCACGGCGGACTACGGCGAGTTCCGCGACCCGAACTACGACGGCCCGGCCGACGTCGTCACCACCAACTTCGCGCTGCACCACCTTGGCGAGGCCGAAAAGCGGGACGCGATCGAGGCGATGGCGACGCTGGGCGGCGGGTCGCAGTCGTCGGCCGGCGCGGCCGACCCGGGTGAGCCACGACGGATCGTGCTCGGTGACGTGATGTTCTTCGGGGAGCCGGACCCCGAGGAACCGTTCTACAGCCCCGAGGTGGACGAGCCGTCCACGGTCGGATCACTCGTCGAGATGTTCACGGACGTCGGCTACGCGGTGACGAAGGTCGACAGGGTCCACGACCAGGTCGGTGTCATCACGGCCGAGCGGGTCGTGGCCGTCGAGGACGCGTGAGATGACGCGGGACCGAAGGGGGCACGGCGCGTGAAACACCTGCCGAAACACCTTCGGCCTCGGTGGCGCTACCTCGCGGTCGGCATCGAGACGTGGCCGGACGCCTCGATCCCGCGGGGCGCGTTCCAGCGGTCGCTGTGGTACGCGGCCCAGAACCTGCTCGGCGACCCCGGCAGCGCGGACGCCGACCTGACGGTGGTGACCTACGAGTTCGGTGACGGCGCCGGCGAGGCGATCGTTCGCGCCCGTCGCGGCGAGGTGGACGCCGCACGCGCGGCGCTGGCCTGCGTCGCCGACGTCGACGGCGAGGCGATCGGCCTCCGCGTCCGCGGCGTCTCCGGGACGATCCGGGCGTGTGAGGAAAGGTATTTAGGACGCGCGGCCGGAGTTCGTGACGAGAGAGACGTCGCGTTCGAGAGCGAGTCGCGGCGGGCGTATTCACGGGACGGCGCGGTCGACGTGGAGACGCCCGACGGGTTCGTGGGCGCGACCGACGAGGACGTCTCACGCTAACTACCATGCAGGGACAACCCCAACAGCAGGCGTACGATCGGGGCATCACCATCTTCTCCCCGGACGGTCGCCTCTACCAGGTCGAGTACGCGCGCGAGGCGGTCAAGCGCGGCACGGCGAGCATCGGCGTCAGGACGGACGAGGGCGTCGTGCTCGCGGCGGACAAGCGGTCGCGGTCGCCGATGATGGAGCCGGCCTCCGTCGAGAAGCTGCACAAGGCCGACGACCACGTCGGCATCGCCTCGGCCGGCCACGTCGCCGACGCCCGTCAGCTCATCGACTTCGCCCGCCGGCAGGCGCAGGTCAAC
Organism: Halobaculum sp. XH14; assembly: GCF_032116555.1. Classification (NCBI taxonomy): domain Archaea; kingdom Methanobacteriati; phylum Methanobacteriota; class Halobacteria; order Halobacteriales; family Haloferacaceae; genus Halorarum; species Halorarum halobium. The sequence continues at coordinate 1,813,398 of NZ_CP134949.1, read as the reverse complement.
CGCCTGCGCTACGGCGAGCCGATGGGCATCGAGACGCTCACCAAGACCGTCACCGACCACATCCAGCAGTACACGCAGGTCGGGGGCGCACGTCCGTTCGGCGTCGCGCTCATCGTCGGCGGCATCGAGAACGGCGAGCCGCGCCTGTTCGAGACGGACCCCTCGGGAACGCCCTACGAGTGGAAGGCGCTCTCCATCGGCGCGAACCGGACCGACGTCCGGGACTACCTGGAGGAAGGGTACGAGGACGATCTGACGCTGGAGGACGGCATCGAGCTCGCACTCGGCGCGCTCGGGAAGTCGAACGACGAGGGGCTCGAACCCGACGGCGTCGGGCTGGCGACGATCGAGGCCGCCGACCCGCAGTACGTCGAGTACGACGCCGAGAGCGTCGAGAGCTACCTCGCGGAGTTCGACCTGTTGACGGCCGAGGAGGCCGAGGAGGCCGACGAGGAGGACGTCGCGGACGGCGAGGAGTCCGAGTAAACAGCTTCCCCCACGTCGGGTTCGTTGGCGGCCGTTTTCCGACCGGTGGCTTCAGGTCACGGAACCCGTAGCCGTGGGTATGACGTACGAACTCCGCGAGGGGCCACCCTCCGTCGACGACTTCCAGCGGCTCCGGGCGGCGGCGGGGATGTCGGATCGGCCACGCGCCGGCGTCGAGCGCGGCCTGTCGAAGAGCGTGTTCGCGGTCCGGGTCGTGTCCAGCCGTGACGGGAGTGAGGGTCCCGGGAAGGAGGACGGAGACGGCGGCGAGGAGAGGGGCGAGAACGACGATGCAGATCGGCGTGAGGGAGGGGACCGGGGAGACGAGATGGACCGGCAGGACGACGTGGTCGGGATGGCGCGCGTCGTCGGCGACGGCGGGTCGGTGTACCACGTCTGCGACATGGCCGTCCACCCGGACCACCAGCGGCGGGGGCTCGGGGCGAGACTGATGGACGCGGTGATGACGTTCGTCGAGGCGGACGCCCCGCCCGGCGCGTACGTGAACCTGATGGCCGACGTCGACGGTTTCTACGAGCGGTTCGGGTTCGAGGAGACGCGGCCGGCCTCGAAGGGGATGTTCTATCGGGTCGAGTGAGCGGCTCGGATCGACACCGGCCAGTCGGGCCGGTCCTCCCGTCCACTCGAGAAGACGGCGAGCGACGCCGATGTGGAGCTAGGTGAGGTAGCGTCCGCGGCCGCCTCCGACGACGCTCGCCGACGGACGACTGTTTACTCGATACAGAATAAACCTTTTGACGGCAGGGGTCGAACCCGGTCACTGATGAAAGCGATCGCGGTTCGGCGAGGGGAGACGACCCCGGAGCTCGTTCGGAAGCCACGCCCCGACCCCGGGCCCGGCGAGGCGCTGGTGCGGACCCTCAGAGTCGGCGTCGACGGGACCGACCACGAGGTGCTCGCCGGCGGCCACGGCAGCTTCCCGGACGGCGCCGACCACCTCGTGCTGGGTCACGAAGCGGTCGGCGTGGTCGTCGATCCGAACGGGACCGACCTGGAGGGGGGAGCCGTGGTCACGCCGACCGTTCGACGGCCGCCCGACGGCGAGAACGAGTACTTCGCGCGCGGCGAGGCGGACATGGCACCGGCGGGCAAGTACCACGAGCGGGGGATCAGCGGCGCGCACGGCTTCATGGCCGAGTACTTCACCAGCCCCGCGGACGCGCTCGTCTCGGTGCCCGACCGGCTCGCGGAGTGGGGCTTTCTGGTCGAACCGATCTCGATCACCGAGAAGGCAGTCGAGCACGCGCGAGCGTCCCGGTCGGCGTTCGAGTGGTCGCCCGAGTCCGCGATGGTGCTGGGCAACGGGAGCCTGGGCCTGCTCACGCTCGCGATGTTCCGCGACGACTTCGACCGGCTCTACTGTCTCGGCCGGCGCGACCGCCCCGACCCGACGATCGAGCTCATCGAGGCGCTCGAGGGAACGTACGTCGATTCGCGCGAAACGCCCGTCCCGGCGGTCGCCGACGAGTACGAGGGGATGGATCTGGTGTACGAGGCGACCGGCTACGCGAAACACGCGTTCGAGTCGGTCCACGCGCTCGCGCCGAACGGCGTGGCTGCGCTGCTAGGGGTACCCGAGGACTGGACGTTCGAGGTCGACGGCGGTGGCATCCACCGGGAACTCGTCCTCCACAACAAGGCGCTCGTGGGGTCGGTGAACTCGAACGCGAGACACTTCCGGCGCGCGGTCGACACGCTCACGGAGCTGCCGGCGTGGTTCGTCGACGACCTCGTCACGGGCGTCCACGGCGTCGACGAGTTCGAGCGAGCATTCGCGGACGACGACACCACTATCAAGACGGCCGTGGAATTCGGAACGAGATGAAGAACGTCGACGACTTGATCGAGGACGCGGCGACGCTGGCCGAACGAGGGCTCTCGAAGGGGGAGATCGCGGACGAACTCAACGTCTCGCGCGAGACGGCGTCCTGGCTGGTCGAGCGAGCGGGCGCGACGACGACCGGGACCGGGATGACCGAACCGGAAGAGGGCCGGCCCGCGGGCGGGCCGAGCGACATCCACGTCGACTGGAGCACGGTCGGGCGCGACAGCCAGCGGCTCACCTACGTCGGCCGGGCGATGGCCGACCTGCTCGAGAAGGGAGGCGAGGACGTCGACCTCACTGTCGGCATCGAGAAGGCAGGGACGCCGCTGGCGACGACCATCGCGCGGGAGCTCGACACGGATCTGGCCGCCTACGCGCCGGCGAAACACCAGTGGGAGGAGGGCGACATCGACGAGCGCGGCGGCGGCTTCTCGCGGAACTTCGCCGGCATCCGGGACCGCGAGTGCTACGTCGTCGACGACACGGTGACCAGCGGCACGACGCTCACCGAGACCGTCGAAGCGGTGAAGGAGGAAGGCGGCGACCCCGTCGCTTGCGGCGTCATCGTCGACAAGCAGGGGCTCGACGAGGTGGCCGGCGTGCCGGTCCACTCGCTCATCACGGTGGTCGGCGTCGGTCGGGACTGATCGCGTCCGACCATCCCGCTCGTCGCAACGTCTTTGAGTCGGTCCCTCCTACTGCGGGTATGACGTTCCAACCGGAAAGCGAGCTCTCGACCGAGGAGGCGAACGACCGCGTCGACGACGCGCTCGCGGGCAACGACGTCGTCCTGTTCATGAAGGGCAACCGGCTGATGCCCCAGTGTGGCTACTCGAAGCGGGCGCTCGAGCTCATCTCCGGGCACGTCGAGGAGTTCGAGACGGTCGACGTCCTCCCGGCGCTGCCGGAGTACCGGGAGGCGCTTGAGTCCCACAGCGGGTGGGAGACCATCCCGCAGACGTACGTCGAGGGCGAGTTCGTCGGGGGGAGCGACGTCCTCGCGGAGCTCGAGGAGCGCGACGAACTGGGCGCCACGCTCGCGGGCGAGGCGTAACCGGAACTGCCCCCCGTGACCCGCCGACCTGACCCGGCGGTCAGCCACGGAGGGCAGACCCTATAAGCACGGAGCACGTATCTCCCGACGAGCAGTTTCCTGACCACGGGCCGCACCGCGAACACCCCCACCTCTCGAACCAATCCATGACAGGCCGCGTATACAGACTTCACTCGACGCTCGAACTGCCGCTCGAAGACGTGGAAGCCCACTTCGACGGCGACCCCGACCTGCCCGAGGGCGTCGAGGACGTGGACATCACACGACGGAACAACACGCTCATCATCAAGGCCGTCGCCGAGGACGAGAGCCTGAGCAAGTACACTCCCACCGCCCAGCTCAAGGCCAGCGTCTCGGAGACGCGCGTCTACGAGGAGGAGCCGCCCAAGACCGGCGGCGGCTGGATGCAGGAGGAGGAAGAGGAGATTCCCAGCGAGCTCGTCGAGTTCGCCTGCTTCAAGGGCGACCGCGAGACGGTGCTCCAGAACACCGCGCTCCAGTACCCGATGTTCGAGGTGCTGCGAACCATCGCGCTGCTCTCGGAGAAGGGCACGCTGACGGCGATCACCGAGAAGGACGGCGACCTCCGCGCGACGCGGATCGTCGAGGGCGAGGAGCGCCCCGCGAGCGTCGAGGTCGTCGAGAGCCCCCGCGGCGAGGGTGCCAACGGCGGCGGCGTGAACTGGCGCGACAACAAGTTCATCTCGGACTGAATCTTCCGGCGCGGACCGGGCCCTGTGTCACGAACGGAACGCAGTCCGCGACCGTCCGACTGTTTCCCCCGACGAACTCCGTTTCCGCTGGTTCTGCCGTGAGGCTACGGCCGCCCGACGAACGTCGCGTCAGCCGACGTCCGCCCCTGATTGAACGAGAGCACCTTCGCCGAGATCACGTCGCCCTCGCTCACGCCGTCGGGAACGTCCTCCGTGAACAGCACGAACCCTTCCACCTTCCCGACCGCGACGCGGGACCCGGAGTGGTGGTCGGTGAACTCGGTGACGCCGAACTCGCAGGTGTCCCCGATGTCGACGGGCGGGTCGCGCTCACGTGCGGCCTCGTGGGCCCGCCGCGACTCCCGCCGGTCGGAGGACCCCAGCCGTCGGAACAGCAGGGCGACCAGCAGCACGAGGAGGGCTCCCCCGCCCGCGAGAAGCCAGGTCAGTTCCATCGTGGGTACCGACGCGCGCGCCGGGCCTTATCGTCCCCGGTTCGCGTTCGCACCGTCTCCGATTCGGGGTCACGTCGTCTCCGATCGGCGCTTACGCCGTCTCCGGTCCGCGTTCGCGTCGTCCCCGGTTCGCCCGAACTCAGCCGGGCCGACGACGCGCCCCGAGTTCCGAACGCCACCCGGACCACGACGTGCCGACAGTCGACCGCAGTCGCACAACCATTTCCCGCCTGGGCGTAACCGTCCGTGAGCCATTCGCTCGCCGTCCGTCGGCACTCCGCCGCCACGGCTCGACATCCCGCAAGTACACTCTTTCCGGGCACCGTTGACGGGTCGAGTTGTGTGGTAGGTAATGGCTAGCAACGATTATTTCGCGGGGGCTCCCCGCTTCGTGGCCGTTCTCGTCGGCGTCGCGCTTCTCACGGTGCTCGCGGTCGGCTCCGTCGAATCGGTCGCGGTGGCCGGCGGGGCGGGAACCGGCGCCGGGGCGCCATCAGTGCAACAGCAGGACGCGGCGACTGCCGGCGTCGAACGCGGAGCCGAACTGGCACGCGAACGCGGGGCAAACGTCTCCCAGTCGGCGGTCGATGCTGCCGCGGAGGCCGCCGCGGAGGCCGCCGCCGCGCATCCGGACGCGAACCCCGATCGGATCCGAAGCGCCGCGACCGGCGCCGCACACGGGGCGTTCTTGCAGGCACAGACGGCCGAGACCACGCAGATCCAGGCCGTGGTCGGCGGGAGCGTGCGCGGGGCGCTCGAACAGCAGCAGGACGCGACCGCCACGCAGGTCCGGAGCGCCGCCTACGGCGCGGCACACGGCTCGCTGGCCCAGCGCCAGCAGGTGACGGCCGCGCAACTGCAGAGCGTGGCCGCCGGTGCAGCGTCCGGCGCGGCCGCAAGCGCGGCGCAGAAACAGGTCACCGACGTCGGACAGATCCAGGAGGCCGCACAGGGCGCGGCCTACGGCGCGATCTCCCAGCGCCAGCAGGTGACCGTCGAGCAGCTCCAGGCCGCCGCCTACGGCGGTGCCCACGGCGCGCTCGACCGCCACGAGGAAACCGACCTCAAGCAGGTTCAGGTCGCGGCCATCGGCGGGGCGCGGGGGGCGCTCAAGGGCGCGGTGAGCCAGCGACAGAGCGTCACCGTCGAACAGATCCAGTCGGCCGCGATGGGCGGAGCCTCCGGCGCGCTGTTCCAGGCCCAGCGGGTGACCGTCGAGCAGATCCAGATCGCCGCCGAAGGTGCCGCCAGGGGTGCCTGCGAGCGGGCCGCCCGGCGGCAGGTGGTCGACGTCGAGCAGGTCCAGTCGGCCGCCAGGGGTGCCGCACACGGCGCGCTCACGCAGGCACAGGCGGTGAGCGTCACGCAGATACAGCGCGCCGCCAGGGGCGCTGCGGGCGGCGCGCTCGAACAGTACCAGTCCGCCTCCGTCGAGCAACTGCAGTTCGCTGCACGCGGCGCGGCACGCGGTGCGGTGTCGACCCAGCGCACCGACGTGCGGCAGGTTCAGCGGGCCGCCAGCGGTGCCGCGACCGGCGCGCTCCAGCAGGCCCAGTCGGCCACCGTCGAGCAGGTGCAGTACGCGGCTCGGGGCGCCTCCGCGGGCGTCCTCGCCCAGCGGCAGTCGGTCGAACTCAAGCAGGCACAGGCCGCGGCGTTCGGTGCCGCGGACGGTGCGGTCGGGCGTGCTGTTCAGCGCCAGTCCGTCGACGTGGAACTGGTCCAGTACGCGGCCCACGGCGCGGCCGAGGGTGCGCTGGCCCAACGGACGCGGATCACCGTCGAGCAGACCCAGTCCATCGCGAGCGGCGCGGCCGACGGGGCGCTCCGGCAGGTCCAGCGCGTCACCGTCGAACAGGTCCAGCGGGCGGCGTCCGGCGCGGCATCGGGCGCCGCGACGAGCGCGTCCCAGCGAACCGAGGTCACGGTCGAGCAACTGCAGGCCGCAGCGAGCGGCGCGGCCGAAGGCTCGCTGACGCAGGTACAACGGGTGTCGATCGTGCAGATACAGGCGGCCGCGAGCGGCGCGGCACGCGGCGCGCTCGTCCAGTACACGCAAGTTTCGGTCGAGCAGATACAGTCGGCCGCGCTCGGGGCGGCGGCCGGCGGGGTCCAGATACAGCAGGTGACGATCGTGCAGATCCAGGTCGTGACCCGGAGCGCGGCCTCGGGTGCACTTTCACAGAGCGTGACCGCGAGCGCGGTCCAGATCCGGGGCGCCGCCGAGGGTGCCTGTCGCGGCATCCTCCGCCAGTCGGGGGAGCTCACGATCCGGCAGTCGCAGTATCTCGGCTGGCTCGAATCGGCCGGCGCCGCCCAGTCGGCGGCATCGGAGGGGATCACCGACGTGAGTCAGATCGTGCGGAACGCCGAAAGCGCGAGCAGCAACGCCTCCGCCCCCGAGGACGAGTTCGAGGCGGACGTCTCCTTCGAGGATCAGGACTCCGACGGGACGACGGTCACGATCGACTCCGTGACGCTCCCGGAGGGCGGGTTCGTCGCGGTCCGCAACGACGAACTCGACGAGAGCGATCCGCTCGACGTCGTCGGCGTCTCGTCGTACCTGGAGGCGGGAACCCACGACAACGTCACCGTCGAACTGTTCGACGTCGCGGGACGGGAGTTCGACGAGTCCGCGCTGACGGCGGACCGAACGCTCTCTGCGGTCCCGCACTTCGACACCGACGGGGACGAGGAGTTCACGTACGTCGAGTCCGCGGGCGACGCTGACGAACCCTACGTCGAGGACGGCGCGCCCGCCGGCGACGACGCGGAGATATCGATCGATCAGGCGAACCTCACCGCGAGACTGAACGTCTCCGACCAGCCCGCCGCCGACACGGTCGTCGTCGACGACGCGACCCTCTCGGCCGGCGGCTTCGTCGCCATCCACTCGGACGAGTTCTCGCCCGAGGACGTCGAGGCGGGAACCCTCAGGGACGGAATCCTCGGCGTCTCCGAGTACGTCGAGCCCGGAGCGGACGGTGAACTCACCGTCGAGTTGAACGAGTCGGTGAACGGATCGACGACCGTGTTCGCGGTCGCGTACCGCGACACGGACGGGGACGGCGAGTTCGAGTACGTCGACAGCGGCGGCGAGGTCGACGCGCCGTACCTCGAGGACGAACTGCCCGTGTTCGAGCAGGTCGAGTTGCTCGGGCCGGACACGAACGAGACCCAAAACGTGACCGACGACGGGCCGACGGACGCGACCGCCGACGCATCGCTCGAGGTCGGAAACCAGACGGACGACGGGACGACGCTCACCGTCGAGAACGCGTCGGCGACGACCGAGTTCGCCGTGACGGTCGATCGGAACGGGACCGTGCTGAACGAGTCCGAACCCGTGGCGGCGAACGGGACGTTCGCCGGGCCGCTGGTCCTCGACCCCCCGCTCGGGGGGAACGCGACGCTCACGGTGGCGGTCGTCGACGCGGGGAACGGCTCGGAACTGGCCACCGAGACGATTTCCTACACGGTCGCGGAGACCACCGACGCGGAGCCGAACGCGACCGTCTCGTTCGGGAACCAGACGACGAACGGCACGGCCGTCACCGTGGACTCGGTGACCCTCCCCGACGGCGGGTTCGTCGCCATCCGTGACGCGACCGGTGGCGACGACGGAGCAGGGCTCATCATCGGCGTCTCCGCGTACCTCGACGCCGGGACGAGCGGGAACGTCAGCGTCGAACTGACGGATCCGCTCACCGAGAATCGCTCGCTGCTCGCCGTCGCGTATCGGGACGCCGACGGGAACGGGACGCTCGACGTTCCGGTGACGAACGATTCGGCCGACGGCCCGTACCTCGACGCCGGCGAGCCGGTCACGGACGAGGCGTTCGTGACCGTCCTCGGCACCGAGACGGCCGATAACGAGACCGCCGCGAACGAGACGGACGGTGTCGAGACGCCGAACGAAACGGCGGCCGGCGTCACCGAACTCGACGCGTGTGGCGTGATCGACGAGCCGGGTCGCTACGTGCTGACGGCGAACGTGACCGACAGCGAGGCGTCCAGTTGCGTCACGATCAACGCGAGCGACGTCGTCCTCGACGGGGACGGTCACGCGCTCGACGGCGTCGGAACGAACGGGTCCGTCGGCGTGTGGATCCGCCAGTCGGACGGCGAGGACACCGAGAACGTCACCGTCCGGGATGTCGTCGCGACCGACTGGGGGACCGGAATCGGCCAACCCGAGTTCGAGTCCGGCAACCTCGTCGGCGTCAGCGTCGTCGACGCCACGGTGTCCGAAAACGAGTACGGCATCTACCTCACTGACGCGAACGGGGCGACGGTCTCAGACTCGATCGTCCGGGAGAACGCGTTCCACGGCGTCATTCTCCGGGATTTCGGGGCCAGCGCGGTGCTCTCGGACAACGTGATCCGGTCGAACGGTGAGAGCGGACTCACGCTGTTCGAGGGCGGCTCCGGTGCCCAGGTCACGGGCAACCTGATCGAGAACAACGCCGGAGTCGGGATCGACACGAACAACGACGTGAACGACCTGGAGATCACGGACAATCACATCAGCGGGAACGCGGACGACGGCCTGGACCTCGACGAATCGGACGGGGTCACCGTCCGCGACAACACCGTGAGCGACAACGCCGAGCACGGCATCGACGGGCAGGACCTCGCGGACCTGACGGTCGCCGGGAACGTCATCGAGGGGAACGACGGCGACGGGATCGCGCTCGTCTCCGTGGCGGGAGCGCTACTCGACAACCGCGTCTCGAACAGCGGCGGGGCGGACCTCTCGACCGCGACCATCTCGTCGGGCGATCTGAGCGTCTCGAACCTCTCGCTCACGAGCGCGACGGTCGGCTTCGACGAGGGACGGAACGTCGCGCTGGACGCCGTCGAATCGCCGCCCGAGGACCCCGAGAACGCGACGAACGTCGGCGAGTACGTCGCCGTGAACGCGACCGACGACGACGCCAGCGTCGCGCTGCGGGTGCAGTACTCGGAGGACGCGCTGGAGACGGCGAACCTGACGGCCGCGTCCCTGCGGCTCTGGCAGTACCAGGACGCGACGGGCTGGACGCCGCTGACCGGTCCAAACGCGTCCGAGGGATCGACGAACGTCGTGACCGCGACGGTCACCTCGTCCGGAATCGTCGCGCCGCTCGGAACGACCGCGCGGCCAGCAGCCGAACCGAACGCCACGCTGGTCGTCGCCGATCAGGTCGGGAACGGGACGGCGCTGACCGTGGGGAACGCGACCGCGACGGTCGAGTACGTCGTCACCGCGAGCGAGGGCGGACGGGTCCTCGGAGAGACGGACTCACTGCCGGCAAACGAGTCGTTCGCGGGCAACATCACGCTCGATCCGCCGATCGAGGCGAACGCGACGGTCGACGTCGCGGTGGTCGACGCCGACACCGGCGCGGAACTGACCGCCGCGACGGTCGAGTACACCGTCGAGGCGGCCGAGCCGCTCGAAAGCGTCGACGCGACGGTGGTCAACGGGACGGTCGAACTCGAGAACCCGAACGACGTGGCCGTCCTCGTGACCGTCACCGACGGCGACGGGGAGCTCCGAACGGTCACCGTCGGACCCGGCGCGACCGGGACGGTTGCGGACCTTCAGCCCGGCGATTACACGGTCACCGCCGAGACGGAGGACGGGACGAGCGTCCCCGTGAACGGCCAGTCCGAAGCGACTGTGACGATCGAAGCCGTCGAAACCCCGGCGGGAACCGGGACCACGACGACCGCCCCCGGAACGCCGACCGCGACCGACTCGCCGACGGCGACCGAGTCACCGACACCAACCGACTCGCCGACGCCGACTGAAGCGCCGACCCCGACCGAATCACCGACCCCGGCGGCGACGCCGACCGAGCAACCGACCCCGGAACCGACCGAATCGCCCGTCGAAACTGCCACGCCGGACCCGACGGACGGCGAACCGGCGGTCGGAACGTCGCTCGACGGGGACCGTGAACTCCCGCTCGTCGCCGGAATCGCGCTCGTCGCGGTCGCCCCGCTCCTGGGGCGGCGGCGGTAGCCGTCGTCAGGCCGGCCGAACCAGTTTCGACCCGCCGCGTTCGGTTTCGGGGTTCGAGGCGGCAACTCCGAGGGGTCGCGCCGAGGGAACGCCGAAGGGGAGGGCACCGTCGTCGGTCACAAGACCTTTCACGGTGTAATTACATCTCATTATCATGGCGCAGGAGTTTCCCGACTACCTGAACGTCGATTACGGTGACGGAGACGGCGAAAGTCCCGAGGACTACCCATCGCTGGAGCACAAGATCGAGAAGGCGATCGAGGTGACGAAGACGGGTCTCGAGGAGTACGAGAACCCCGCCGTCATGTGGACCGGCGGCAAGGACTCGACGTTGACGCTCTACTTCGTCAAGGAGGTCTGTGAACAGTTCGACCTCGAACTGCCGCCGACGGTGTTCATCGACCACTTCCAGCACTTCGAGCAGATCCACGACTTCGTCGACCACTGGGCCGACGAGTGGGACCTCGAGGTCATCTACGCGCGCAACGAGGACGTCGGCGACTACGTCGACGCGAACGGGCTCGAACCGGGCGACGACGTCCCCGTCTCCGAGCTCTCGGAGCACAACCGGCACCACGTCCGCGACATCCTCGAGTACGAGGAGGACACGTTCCCGTTCCTGCTCGACACGTACGTCGGCAACCACCTGCTCAAGACGGTGGCGCTGAACGACGCGCTCGAGGAGTACGAGATCGACGGCATCCTCTCGGGCGTCCGCTGGGACGAACAGGAGGCCCGCGCGGACGAGACGTTCTTCTCGCCGCGACACGACCCCGAGATCTACCCGCCCCACGACCGCATCCAGCCGATCCTCCACTTCGACGAGCGCTCCGTGTGGGACGCATTCTGGCACTTCGTCCTCCCGGAGACGGTCGAGGGCTACCCCGAGGGCCACGTCCCGCAGTCCGACACCGACCTCCCCGACGGCATGACCCAGGCCGACGTGCCGATCTCCCCCAAGTACTTCGCCGGCTTCCGCTCGCTCGGGAGCGAAGTGAGCACCGAGAAGTCCGCGGAGAACCCCGCCTGGCTCCAGGACATCGAGAACACGACCGAGCGCGCGGGCCGGGCCCAGGACAAGGAGGACCTCATGGAGCGCCTCCGCGACCTGGGCTACATGTAGGCCGGCGACGCCCACAGCGGCTCGAAGGCCCCGGTTCCGCTCCGATCACGGTCCCGTTCTCATCGCGAGTCGCGCCGTACACGCACGTCCCACTAGCCTTCGACGGGAACGCGTGTCCAGTCGGCACCCTCACCGTCCTGACCGTCGGCCTTCGACCCTAGTCGCTCGATCCTCTCCTCCAGCGACGGGTGCGTCGAGAGCAGTCGAGCGAGCGCGCGAGACTCCTCGGTCGTCGGAACACGCCGGCCGAACGGCCCGGGATCTCCCGTCGACCCCTCGATCTTCCGGAGCGCGCTGGCGAGCGCGAGCGGCCGGCCCGTGACCTCGATGGCGCGGTCGTCGGCGGCGAACTCGCGGCGGCGGGCGTACGCACGCACGAGCAGCGTGAGGGCAACGAACAGCACGACTACTCCGTCCTCGAGCGTCGTCCGGAGCCGCCAGGGGACCGTCCGCTTCCACTTCGTCGGGGTGCCGTACAGCAGTGCGAGCCCCGCCGCGAACCCCCGGAGGAGGAACGCCGGGAGCGCGACCGCGAGCGCGACGACGCCCACGAGCGTGTGGACGACGCTGTACGCGAGACTCTGGGACAGCCCGTCAGCGGCCTCAAGATGGGCGAACTCGTGTGCGAGCACGGCCTCGAACTCGGGTTCGGTCAGCAGCGTGAACAGCGAGCGGTCGACGACCAGCGCGGGCGAGCGGCCGCCCAGCGCCAGCGCGTTCGGCTCGCCGAGTCGGGCGACGTAGACGGTCAGCGTCTCCACGTCCATCGACTCCGCGAGCCCGTCACAGAGCGCGTGCAGTCTCGGGGCGCGCGAGCGGGGGAGCGCCAGCGCGTTCAGCCCCGACAGGACGCTTCCGGTGCCGAACCTGTAGGTCAGATACCCCGACACGAGCGTGATCGCGGCGAGCGCTGCGAGGGCGGTGATCGGGTCTGGCCGGTTCGCCCAGACGTACCGGAGCGCGACCCAGAGAGCGAGCCCCAGTGCCACTGAGACGAACAGCGTCAGGACGCCCGCCACCGCGAGCAGGAAGCGGTGTCCGTCGGACCGGCCTTCCATGACACAGCCTACGGGCCAGCACTGTGAAATCGTATCGGTACCCCGGGCCGCCAGCGAACCCGAGCCTCGGAGTCGGCGTCGGTGCGTCCCGGAACCGCCATCGGTAAATCACGAACGCCCCGTAGACGTCGTATGACCGAACCGGGCCGCGACTCGGAACCCGAGGATTCGACCGGGACGTCGGACGGCGCGTGGGTGAGCCTCTTTTCCGGGGGGAAGGACTCCTCGTGGGCACTGTACTGCGCGCTGGAGCGGGGCCTGCCCGTCGAGCGACTGCTGACGGTCCATCCGGACGGCGATTCGTACATGTACCACGTCCCGGAGACGAAGCTCGCCGGGCTGGCCGCCGAGAGCGTCGGCATCCCGCTCGTCGAGGTCGAGCCGGACGACTTCGAGGCGGGCGAGGCCGTCGACGCCGGCGAACAGGGCGACGCCGAACTGGAGCCGATGGAGGCGGCGCTGCTCGAACTTCGTTCGTCGCTCCCGCTCGCCGGCGTCACGGCCGGGGCGGTCGAGAGCGAGTTTCAGACCGCACGGATCGAGGCGATGTGTGAAAGACTGGGAATCGACCTCTTCGCGCCGCTCTGGCAGCGGGACCCCGTGGAACTCGGCGAGGCGATGCTGGCTGCGGGATTCGAGATCACGATCCTGCAGGTCGCTGCCGCGGGCCTCGACGAGTCCTGGCTCGGGCGGACGCTCGACGGCGACGCGCTGGCGGAGCTCGTGGAGTTGAACGAGGAGTACGGCGTCCACGTGCTCGGCGAGGGGGGCGAGTTCGAGACGTTCGTGACCGACGGTCCACACATGAGGAACCCGATCGAGTTGACCTACGACGAGGAGTGGGACGGGACCCGCGGTCGGATCCGTGTGACGGACGCGAGGCTCCGCTGATCGGCGAGTTCGGCATCGGAGAACTCCCGGTCGAGATCCGTTTTCGCGGCCGTTCGACTAGATCCCGTTTGTGAGATGTGAGTGCGCGCCGATGAGCGCGCCGGCCAGGTCGAGCCCGGTCACGGACGTCTCCTCGTCGATGATGGAGCGGCGGATGTCGGCGTTCTCGATGGTGGCGTTGGGGAACACGACGGTCTCGTCGAGCGAGGAGTCGACGACCTCCGCGTCAGCCATCACGAACACGTTCTCCCCGAGCGTCGAGTTCGTCACGGTCGCGTCGGCGTGGACGAAGTTCTCGCCCCCGAGCTTCCACGCGACCGAGTCGAGGTACGCCTCCGGCGTGCCGATGTCGAACCACGCGCCGTCGAAGGTGAACGCGTACACGTCCGTCCGGTTCTGGAGCCACTGGATGAACCACCCCGGCTCGTCCGGGTTGTTGCCGTCGGCGAGATACGTTTCGAGCAGGTCCAGCGTCTCCCGGGGGTAGGCGTAGCAGGCGATGGAGACGAGCGTGCTGTTCGGGTCGTCGGGCTTCTCCTGGAAGTCGACGACGCGGTCGTCGTCGAGTTCGACGAGTCCGTACTCCTTCGCGCGCTCGCGGGAGCCCACGTCGTAGGCCGCGATCGTCGGCTCGCCCTTCCGCTCGAAGTAGTCGACGAAGTCCGCGACGTCGAACGAGAGCAGGTTGTCGCCGGCCACGACGAGCAGGTCGTCGTCGACGCCCTCTCGGTCGACGAGCTGGGCGAGCGCGCCGACGACGCCGAACTTCTCGGACTCCTCGGAGGTGTCCTCGATGGAGAGGGTGGGCTTCTCGAACGTGGCCTCGGCGAGGTACTCCTCGAAGCGCTCGGCGAAGCGCTCGTTGGTCGAGACGAACACCTCGTCGATCCGCTCGTCGGCCTCGAGGTCCGCGAAGATCTGGTCGATGACCGTACCCTCACCGACCGGGAGGAACATCTTGGGCCGATGGCGGGTGATCGGCCAGAGACGCGTGGCGTAGCCGCCGGCGAGTACCACTGCCTTCATGACTTGGAAGTCCGCGTGGCCGGTTAAGGTCTTTTTCCTCTCGCGTGCCGGGTGTCGAAAGCGTCACGGTCGTCCACGGCTACCACGCTCGTATGCCCGAGCGGACCACGCGCGAGCGGATCGCCGACGACCTCCGTGCGGAGGCGCTGACGGCGCCGGAGCTGTCGGCCCGCCTCGCCGTTCCCACGGCACAGGTGTACGATCACGTCCGTCACGTCGCCCGCTCGCTGGACGAGGAGGAACTGCTGGTCGCGCCCCCCGAGTGTCGTGACTGCGGGTTCTCCGGGTTCGATGACCCGGCGAACGCGCCGTCCCGGTGTCCGGACTGCCGGAGCGAGAGCCTCACGGACGCCACCTTCACCATCGACTGATTCGGATTTCCCCCTCGAAACGGCCTCGGCCGAGATCGGCGTTCCCCGGGGTGCCGGTCACGTGTATACGTGGAGGATTTAACCCCGGGTTACGTACGCCGACGGGATGGCACTCGAGACCCGTACGGTCTTTGCCCTCATCGGGGGGACGTTCCTCCTGCTCGGGATCGGACTCCACGCGAACGATCGGACCGGATCGGGGCTCCTCTGTTTCACGATCGGGTTCGTGTTTTCGGGTGGCTGGGCGTTTCTCGGCATGGCACTGGCCCAGCAGGGGGTCGGAACGACGCCGCCAAAGACCTACCTTTCCGGGGGGATGGCTGCGGTCACGCTGGCGCTTTATTTTGGAATCCGGACTCACGAAACCTTGTTCGACCGATGAACCCCGAATCTTCGACGGTAGCAGTCACATACCGGCATACTGCGCGGCGATGTGTATGTATTGATTCCTCATGAGTGGAATCCACAAGCTTAAGTATGACATCCAATAACGGAGTTCCGTATGTCCGACAGTCAGACCGATTCGAACCGCCGCCGATTCCTCAAGGGAACCGGTGCAGCCGCCGTCTCGCTGGGCCTCGCAGGGTGCAGCCAGGGGGGCGACAGCACGCCGACGGACGAGCCGACGCCGACGGAGGAGCAGACGCCGACCGACAGTAACGTCGACGAGAGCGACATCACCACGGGCGGGAACTTCCGCGTCGGGATGTCCCAGGCCCCGGCCGGGCTCAACGTGCTCAACACGAACTCCGCCTATTCGAGCGTCATCCTCAATCAGGTGTTCGAGTATGGCACCGCGACGGACCCGGTCACGACCTCCGTCCGTCCCAACGTCTTCTCCGAGTGGGAGTTCGAGGAGCTCGACGAAACCGGCGAGAACGACCAGCCGAACGTCCTCGTCCGCATCAACGTCCAGGACGGACTCACGTTCAACGACGGGAGCGAGCTCTCCGTCTCGGACGTCGTGTTCTCGTACAACTACGTCATGGAGCAGGAGCCGGGCGCGTTCGTCTCCTACATCGACCCGATCACGGAGGTCGTGGAGTCTGACGGCGACTGGGACGTCGAGATGACGCTGGCCCAGCCGCTGGGGACCTACGACTCGACGCAGCTCGGTAACATTCCGATCCTGGCGGAGAAGGAATGGTCCGACGTCTCCGACTACCAGCAGTACCAGCCTCGCCCCGGCAACGAGGGCGAACTCCTCGGCCTCGGCCCGGGCGTCGTCACCCGCTACGAGCCCGACACCACCATCGAGATCAGCTACGCCGAGCGGGAGGGCGACTACACGCTCTCGAGTCTCGACTGGCGCGAGGACGTCAACGGCCTCATCAACGGCGGCCCGTTCGTCGACGCCATCCGCATCTTCGTCTACGGGAGCCAGAGCGCGCTGAACCAGGCGTTCCTCAACGGCGAACTCGACACGATGTACGAGGGCATCTCGCCGAGTTCCCGCATCCCGGACGTGGAGGAGGCGGAGGGACTGAGCCTCGTCGACGGGTACGACACGGGCTACTCCCACTACTCGTTCAACCTCCGGAACGCCCCCCTCGATGACATCACGTTCCGGCAGATGCTCGGCTTCGCGTACGACGAGGTGTACGCGGTCGACCGCCTCGCACAGGGGTACGCGCAGGCGGGCGACTTCGTCATGCCGCCCGGCTACAAGCAGGTTCGCCCGGACGGGGCCGACGACGTCGAGGTGCTCAACTCCCCGGCCGCGGAGGTGTTCTCCTTCCGTCAGTCCGGTCCAGGCGTCGTGGACGTCGAAGGCGTTCGCTCGTTCCTCACCGAGGGGCAGGCTGTCACCGGCGAGTCCGGCACGTTCGTCGGCCAGGACTACCCCGGCAGCATGTCCGACGTCTCGGCGAGCCAGACGGAGTCGAAATACGACTACTCGTTCGGGCCGGTCGAGTCCGACATCCTCGCGGACGCGGAGACCGAACAGGAGATCCGCGTCGACGGGCAGACGCTGACCGAACTTCGCGGCGGCGACCCGCTCGTGTTCTACATCAACCCGGCGGACAACGCGCCCCAGGCCGCCCAGATGATGGAGAACTTCATCAACCAGCTCCAGCAGATCGGGATTCCGGTTCAGCGCGAGGTCAACACGTTCAACACGATGCTGACGCGCGTGTACGTCGAGGAGGACTTCGACCTGTTTCCGATGGGCTGGGTCAACCTCTCGCCGTTCGCAGTCAGCACGCTGTACGGGCTGTTCCACAGCTCCCAGGC
This sequence comes from Halobaculum sp. XH14, assembly GCF_032116555.1. Classification (NCBI taxonomy): domain Archaea; kingdom Methanobacteriati; phylum Methanobacteriota; class Halobacteria; order Halobacteriales; family Haloferacaceae; genus Halorarum; species Halorarum halobium. The sequence continues at coordinate 1,796,130 of NZ_CP134949.1, read as the reverse complement.
CGACGACCACTCGGAGGGTAACTCCGAGACGTCGCTCAACAACCCGATGGGCTACGGGCTGTTCGAGGACGCCGGCGCGGACGACCTCATCGAGGAGGCGCGCAGCGAGATGGACGCCGACACGCGCAACCAGCTGGCACGGGAGGCCGTCGAGAAGATCTACCTCGACTTCCCGACGATGGTCACGACCTACAACGTGACCAAGTGGCCGGTCAACTCCGCGAACTGGGGCGGCTTCGTCGGCAACATCCCCGGTCCCGGCTCCACGTACCTCGGCTGGCAGTTCCAGCAGGTCCACCAGGCCGAGTAGCCTCACAGCCCCGCTTCCGGCCGGTTTTCGACTTTTCGAGGCATCGATTCAACAGATTCATATTCGGTCCATGGTGATGTTCGCGCACACTCGCGGTCTGACAATGCATGACTAGAATCAGTGGAACGTACTTGGCGAAACGGATCGTCGTCTCATACCTGACGCTCCTCGTCATCATGTCGCTGCTGTTCGTCCTGCTCCGGAGCATGCCCGGGTCGTTCATTCAGGGCATGATCACGCCGGGGATGACGGCCGAACAGATCGAGCGAATCCGACAGGAGTGGGGCCTCAACGAACCTCTCTGGAAACAGTACATCAACTTCATGGTCAACTACCAGACCGGCAACTTCGGTCGGTCCCCGACCCAGAACACCGAGGTGTGGAGCCTCATCGTCCGACGCATGCCACGGACGATCGTGCTGTTCGGCTCGGTGTTCATCGTCGGGTTCGTCATCGGTCCGCTCGTCGGGATGTATCTCGGCTGGTGGCGCGGGAGCACCAAGGACAAGGGCATCTTCAGTAGCTCGCTGTTCGTCTACTCCATGCCCGCGTTCTGGATCTCCTGGCTGTTCATCTGGGTGTTCAACTACGAACTCGACTGGCTCCCGAGCGCGTTCATGTTCACGCAGTATCCGGAGTTCGAGTGGACGGCGTTCACGATCATGCGGGACGTGCTGTACCACATGGCGTTGCCGATGTTGAGTCTCACCTTCATCGGCTGGGTCGGCTCGATGCTCGTGATGCGGCCGACGATGAACAATGTGACCGACGAGGGCTACGTGTTTCTCGCACGCGCGAAGGGGCTCTCGGAGCGCACGGTGATGATCAAACACGCCGCACGCAACGCGCTCATCCCGGTCGTCACCGGCGCGATCGTCAGCCTGGCGTTCCTCATCGACGGCTCGGTGATCGTAGAGCAGGTGTTCAGCTGGCCGGGGATGGGAGCGCTCATCATCAGCGCGGTGTTGAGCCGGGACTTCCCGACCGCACAGGCCGCGTTCTTCATGATCGCGGTACTGGTCGTCGTCATGCGCCTGCTCACTGACGTCGTCTACACGTACCTCGACCCGCGGATCAAATTCGGTGAGAACAATTAACATGGCGACGGACAATCAGGACACTTCGAACCTCGACTCGTTCAAGCGACGATGGGAGCCGCGAATCGAGCGGTTTCGACGGAGCTGGGATCGGTTCACCGAGCACAAGATGGGCGTCATCGGGCTCGTCATCCTCGTCGTCTACGCGGTGTGGTCCATCATCCCGGGCGTGTTCGCGCCCCACTCGCTGGAGTGGGTCGCCTACCTCGGAGAACCACCCCACAACGCGCGACTGACCGGCGAACAGATCAGGTCGCTCCCCCACCCGCCGGCGTTCGGGGACCCGTTCTTCGCCCCGCTGGGGACGAACCAGGCGGGCGAGGGCATCCTCACGCTCGTCGTCCATTCGGCGAGCACCGCGATGTACATCGGCCTCGCCGCCGGACTGCTCTCCAGTCTCGTCGGCGTGCCGCTGGGGCTCATCTCCGGCTTCTACGGCGACACCTGGATCGACGAGACGATCCAGCGCATCGTCGACGTGATGTACGGCCTGCCGTTCCTGCCGTTCCTCATCGTGCTGGTCGCGGTCCGGGGCATCAACACGACGAACATCATCATCGGCATCGCGGTCACGTCGTGGCTGAACAACTGTATCGTCATCCGCGGCGAGACGCTCTCGCTCCGCGAGCGGTCGTTCGTCGAGTCGGCCAAGGTTGCGGGCGCGAGCGACACCCGGATCATGTTCAGACACATCATGCCGAGCGTGCTGCCGCTGTCGTTCGTCTATCTGGCCTCCGACGCTGCCGGCGCGGTGATCGCGCAGGCGTCGCTGGCGTACCTCGGGCTCGCGGACTTCACCGCGGACTCGTGGGGGATCATGCTGCAGAACATCCAGGCGGAAGGGTACGTCTTCGACGCGTGGTGGTGGCTCATCCCGCCGGGGCTCGCCATCACGCTGCTGGCGACCGCCTTCTACTTCGTCGGCTTCTCGATGGAGGACGTAACCAACCCACAGCGTGACTCATGACACTACTGGAAGTCAACGATCTCTCGATCCGATACGCGGTGGAGGAGGACTCCTCGGTCCACGCGGCCGACGAGGTCTCCTTCTCCGTGGAACGTGGCGAAACGTACGGGCTGGTCGGCGAGTCCGGCTGCGGCAAGACGACGCTCGCCAAGAGCCTCGTCCACCTGCTGGATTCGAACGGCTACATCGAGAACGGCGAGGTGTGGTTCGACGGCACCCTCCCCTCGTGGGAGGACGAGTCCGGCGACGCGCGCCAGGAAATCATCGACGACGACTATCCGGTCCGTGCGGACGGCAAGACGGACCTGGCCGCCCTCACGACCGAGCAGATCCGGAACGTCCGCTGGCGCGACATCGCGCTCATCCCACAGAGCGCGATGAACGCGTTGAACCCCGTCTACAAGGTCGGCGATCAGATCGTCGAGGCCATCCTCCGACACGAGCCGGGGACGTCCAAACGCGAGGCTGACGAGCGGGCCCGCGACCTGCTCGAACGGGTCGGCATCGAGCCGGACCGCGCGGACGACTACGCCCACGAGTTCTCGGGCGGCATGAAACAGCGGGCGGTCATCGCCATGGCGATGGCCTGCGAGCCCGACCTGCTCATCGCCGACGAGCCGACGACCGCCCTCGACGTCATCATCCAGGACCGCATCCTGGAGGAACTCGAAAAGTTGCAGGAGGAGTTCGGCGTCTCGATCCTCGTCATCAGCCACGACATCTCGGTGATGGCCGAGATCTGTGACCGGATGGCGGTCATGTACGGCGGGAAGGTGATGGAGAGCGGGCCGAAGACGGACATCTTCGGCGACACCGCGAACCCGTACACGCTCGGGCTGAAGAACTCGTTCCCGACGATCACCGAGGAGAGCCAGTCGCTCGTCTCCATCCCGGGGACGCCACCGACGCTGCGGGACCCCGAAGACGGCTGTCGGTTTCGGGAGCGCTGCCCGTTCGCGGTCGAGGAGTGTCACACGAGCCACCCACCGATGTACGACGTGGAGTCGGTGACCTCGGAGGGCGTCCGCCGCGAGGCGGCCGACCACCGCGCGCACCGGTCCGCGTGTTACCGCGTGGACGAGCTCGAAACGATCCGAACCGACGCCACCCAGGAGAACACATGGACCGAGCAGGAGATCGAGAGCCGCTAGTCGAAGTAGAGAACGTCAGCAAGCTGTTCGACACCTCCCAGGGCGTCGTCGACACCATCCTGGGGCGCGAGCCACGGCCGGTTCGCGCGGTCGAGAACGTGTCGTTCACCATCAACCGGGGCGACGTCGTCGGCATCGCCGGCGAGTCGGGCTGTGGCAAGACGACGCTCGGCAAGCTGCTGGTGAAGCTGTACGAACCGAACGAGGGCTCGATCAGGTTCGACGGGACCGACATCACGGAGATGTCGAACCGGGAGGAGTCCGAGTTCCGCGAGCGCGTCCAGATGATCTTTCAGGACCCGTTCGAGTCGCTCAACCCGCGGATGTCCGTCTTCGACACGGTCGCCGAGCCGCTGAAGATCAACGGGACCATCGACGACTACGAGGAGCGACGCGAGCGGGTACGGAACGTGCTCAACGACGTTGGGCTCGCGCCCGCGGAGGTGTACCTCGACGCATTCCCGGACGAACTTTCCGGCGGCGAGCGCCAGCGGGTCGCCATCGCCCGTGCGCTCGTCGTCGACCCCGAGTTCATCGTCTGTGACGAGCCGGTGTCGATGCTCGACGTCTCGATCCGCGCCGGCGTCCTGAACCTGATGAAGGAACTGCAGGACGAGTACGACCTCACCTACCTGTTCATCAGCCACGACCTCTCGCTCATCCGCTACATGTGCGACCGCGCCGGCATCATGTATCTGGGCGACATGGTCGAGAAGGGGCCGACGAACGACATCATCGACGACCCGAAACACCCGTACACGGAGGCGCTGTTCGACGCCGTCCCGGACGTGGAACTCGGCGACGAGCGCCGCCGTGCGAACGCGACCGGCGAGGTCCCCTCGCCCCGCAACCCGCCGTCCGCCTGCCGGTACAACCCCCGGTGTGCACACGTCATCCCGCCCGACGACTGGACCGGCAGCCAGGAGGCGTTCCGCCGGGCCCACAAGTTCAAGCTGAAGCTCCGCCGTGGCGACATCGACGCGGAGACGCTCGCGGCCGAGACCGACGACCCGACCCGTCGGATCGTCGAACACGGACTGACACTGGACGTCCCGGACGAGTTCCAGACGGAGACCGAACGACGCACGGGGGGTCACCACGTCTCGCTGCGGGAACTCGACCTCCCGACGGCGGCCCGCGACGCCATGTTCGAGGCGGCGGAAACCGCGATGGACGGCGACGCCGTCGCTGCCGCCGACGGCCTCGACGACGTGCTCGCGACGGTCTGTGAGCGGGAGCACCCGGACCGCCGGCCGTCCGGAACGAGGGACGTCGCGTGCCACCTGTACGGCGACGACGGCGCGGACGCGGCCGCCGGACCGTCGACCAGTCCGATGGCGACAGAGGACTGATCGCGGCGTGTCCGCCCGCTCGCTGCCCCTCCTCCCGCTGCTACTCGCGGGCCTGTTGGTCGCGTCCGGCACGGCGTTCGGACTCACGTTCGCCGCTCAACTCGAGTGGCAGGAGCGCGACGCCGTCTCCGCGACCGTGACGGACCTCACCGTCTCGAACTCGAGCGAGGACGGCCCCGCTGTACGTGGCTCGCTCTCGGTCGAAAACCCGCTCGACAGGCGGGTCCAGGTGAACGGCGTCCGCCTGCTGGTGTTCGACGGGCCGAAACCGCCCGACCAGGAGGACCGGCTGAGCGTCCCCCGATCGGCGAGCATCGACCGGGTGACGGTTTCGGCCGGCGAGACCGTCTCCGTGCGTGTTCGGGCGGACGTTCGGCCCGGAGACGCGGACCGCCTCCGGGCCGCACTGGAGGACGGAACGGCGAACACGCAGGGACTGCTCGAACTGACAATGATCGAAAAGCCGTTCACCGTCGATGTCGAGTGACGCGTCCGCGCTCCGAACGGCGCTGGCGGACCCAGCGGAAGCCTCGTACGGGTCGACGCGCGAACGGGTCCTCGTCGTCGCGTACGTCGGCGTCCTCACCGGCCTGATCGGGGCGATGGCCCACTACGCGACGCTCCACATGGCGCTCGCGCCGGCCTGGGTGTCGCGGACGCCGGGGTTCGTGCTCGTCGTCGTCACCGGGCTCGTGACCAAGCTCCTCGCCGAGCAGATGCGGACCAGCGCGGCCGCGATCATCGTCGCCTGTCTCGCTGGGCTCGGCTTCTCGGTCGGCTTCGAAATCGCGCCCTACTACCTCCTCGACATCGACACCATCGGAGGGTATGCGCTCGTCCAGCCCATCGCGCAAGCGTCGCTCGCGTACGTCGGCGAGCAGTTCCCGCTTCAGTTTCTCGGCTACATCCTGGGCGTCATCTATCACGGAATGACGGCCTGACCGCCGGCGACGGCGGCCCTCCGGTTCCGGCGCTTGGACGCCCGGTGGGGTCGGACGGTAGCCCTTTTGGGTTCGGGGTGTCAGGTGACGGTATGGCCAAGGATCTCCCGACCGAGGAGGGCTCGGTCCGCGAGCGGGGGACGTACGCGAAACACGGCGACGACCCGACGCTCGCCTCGTACGCCTCCTCGCTCTACTTCCTTCTCTCGGTGCCGACGTTCATCGTGCTCGCGTACGTCGGCTACTGGCAGGGACTGTATCCCGAGTCCACCGTCGTTCCGGCGTTCGCGGGGCTGCTCGTCGCGTCGCTCGTGGTCGTGTTCGCACTGATGCACGTGCTCACCGGTCGCTGACCGGCCGAGGTTCACGCGGAACGCCTCGAGACGCTGAAGGTGGGAACCGTCCGTTCGACGTATGCCGGATTCAGTCCTCGCCGCGCTTCAGTACCACTTGTCCTTGTACTCGCAGGTGACCGGTTCGGTGACCACGTTGGTTGCCAGCGCCAGCGAGACGAGCACGACGTCGTCGTCGTACTCGCTCGGGTCGACGCCGTCGCCGCTCCAGCCGGCGAGACCGACGCCGAAGTCGACGTGGGTGTCGAACACCGTGATGAGCCACTCCTCGGGCAGCGTGCCGTCCTCGAGTTCCCCCTCGCGGACGAGTCGGAACAGGTACTTGAACGTCGTGTCCTCGCGATCGCTGATGTCGGTCCCGGCCTCGTAGCCGGGCATCTCGGGCGTCCCGAACAGCTGAACCAGCCGGTAGAGCACCATGCCGATGTCGACGTCGCCGCCCCCCTCCTCGGGGTCGGGCGTCAACTGGACGAACACGTCGTTGCGCTCCTCGCGCAGGTTCAGCTCCCGGAGCTCCTCGCCGGCCTCGATGCGGGATTCGATCTCCGAGCGCGCCACGGGGACGAGCGTGAACTCGTGGAGCTCCTCGAGGGACGGCGCGTCGGGGTGGTCTCGAATGTCGACCGGCATCAGGTTGCAAACCGCATGAAGCCCTTGTACCCCAGATACGAGACGCCCACGAGGGCGATCCCGGTCACCATGACGATCACGCCGTCGGTGCTGGTCGCGCCCTGGAGGCCGTTCAGGCCGAAGAAGACGGTCAACCCGATGACACTGAAGATGAAGCCCATCACGATGCTGGCGAGTCCCACGAAGAGCGAGAGGACCCCCAGAGGGCCGATGAACCGCTGCGGGATACGCTGTTCCACGGACATCTATGTGGGATTCACGGACAGCCGGAGTAATATATCTCCCGTTCGCGTTCAGCGGTCGCCTTCCAGCCCATCCCCGCGCCGGTCGGCGGTCGAACCGGATCCGTCCCCGGTCCCGTCACGCTCCCGGTCCCGTTCGGCATCGCCCGGAGCCGCCTCGCCCAGCGGGCTCATGCTGGGGTCGAACTCGGCCTCGTCCGTCACGGAGGCGGTCGACGACTCTCCCGACGAGCCGCCGCCGGAGCCGTCGGTGCCGCCGTCCCCCTCGTCGCTCGTGAGGTCCCACGCCTCGGCGACCGGGCGACGTGCGCGGTAGCCGAGCACGATGAGCACGAGCCCGAGGAGGCTCAAGATCACGAACGCGGGAGAGGTGTAGGACACCTCTCCGGTCACGACGGTCAGATGGAGCGCCTGGCCGACGGCGAGCGCGCCGACGACGAGCAGCGCCGTGCTGACCGTTCCGTAGAACCGCGTCGAAGGCATTGCCGAACCTCCGGCCGGCGACGTGAAAAGTCCCTCGTCACCGTCCCGGTCGGCCCCGGCGTGTCGGGAGCAGTCAACGAGTCGACCCGGTCGCGCGAGCCGGTCGGTGCCTCAGCTGTCGCCGAACTCGTCGACGATGACGACCTCGCCGTCCTCCACGGAGACGTTGACCAGGGTCTTCACGTCGTAGTCGGTGTCGTCGAGCTTGTTCGAGCCGGCCTTCTTGATGACGGCGACGACGTCGACGATGTTCGCGTCGATGTGGACGAGCGCGTCGAGGATCCCCTTCATCGTGCCGCCGGTCGAGAGCACGTCGTCGAGCACGAGCACCTTGTCGCCCTCGTACACGTCGTTGATGTACATCTCCGACTCCGAGTAGCCCGTCTCCTGGGAGAGCGACACCTCGCCGTCGAGGCCGTACTCGCGCTTCCGAATGACGACGAGCGGGATGTCCGTCATCAGCGACAGCGCCGTCGAGATGTGGATGCCCATCGCCGCGGGCGTCACGATCTTGTCCACGTCCTCGATCTCCGCCTTGCGGATGATGCGGATGACGATCTCGCGCAACAGCTCCGGCTCCAGCATCGGGACGCCGTCGCTGATCGGGTGGACGAAGTACTGGTAGTCGCCCTTCTCGATGATGGGCGCGTCGAGCAAGGACTGCCGCAGTTGGTCCATGTCGCCGGTACTTCAGGGGCGCTGTAAAAGACTGCGGATTCCGCGCGTCGCGGTCGACGGGAGTCGAACGGGACCTAGTGGGCAGGCGACGGTGGAACGGCGGGGGACGGCCGGCCGCGTCACGACGGTGCGGCGCGGGCCGTGGCGTCCCGAACGGGCCGTGCGGCGACCCAGAGCAACCCCCCGAGGAGAGCCACCGTGACGCCGGTCACCGAGAGGAACGCCAGCGGACCGACCGCCGCCGCGACCCGGCCGCCGAGGACGTTCGCGGTGCCGGACGCGAGCGTGAGCGCCATCGACACCCCCGAGAGCACCGTCGCGCGGCCGACGTCCTCCAATCGGTCGTTGACGTACTCGTTACGGACGGGTCGGGTGATCTGCTGTAGCGCGCGCCGACAGAACAGCGCCGGCAGCAGCAGGATCGGAACCACCGCGAAGCTGGCGTACGCGACGCCGACGACGGGAACGAGGAGCAGGAGGACGCCCCCGGTTCCGAGCCGGTCCTGGATGGCACCGGTCGCGCTCGCCGCGACCGCCGACACGAGTTTGAACCCGGCATAGAGGACGCCGAGCCCGGCGATCGGTACGCCCACCGCCCGCATCGCGGGCTGTTCGAACACCCGCGTCACCGAGAAGGCGAGGTTGAACAGCGCCGCGTAGACGACGATCCAGCGGAGCGCCGGGCGCGAGAGCTGCGTCCACAGCACCCGTGCTGCCTCACGGACGCCCATCGCCGGCTCGGCTCCGGTCGCTTCCGCGCGGTCGGCTTTCTTGCCCGCACTGTCGCCGTTCACGTCGTCGGGAGCCGCACCGTCATCGGCTGCACCGCGATCACTGCCACCTTCGACGTGCTTCGTTTTCGGCAGCGTGAACAACAGCGGGAGCCCGAGCGCGGCCAGCCCGGCGTTGGCGAGGAACGGAACGGCGGGGTCGACGGTGTAGAGCAGCCCCGCGACGAGCGCCGTGGCCCCGGAGACGAGCAGCAGCGTCGACTCGGCCCGACCGCCGATCCTGGCGTACTCGTCCTCCGCGTCGCGTCCGGCGAGCAGTTCGTAGAGCCATGCGTCGGCGGTGCCGGTTCGGAACGTCCAGCCCGCAGACCAGAGGACGTAGACGGCCGCGAAGCCGGCGGTCGAGTCGGCGACGGTGAACCCGACCATCACCGCGACGAGGATGCAGTTTCCCAGGGCGAGCGCGGTTCGACGTCCGAGCCGGTCACCCAGATAGCCGGTGGGAAGTTCGAAGGTGACCATCCCGAACAGGAACGCCCCCTGTACGAGGCCGATGTCCGCGAGGCCGAGTCCCTGTGCCTCCATGTAGATGACGGAGACGGGAATGTAGAAGCCGTTCGAGAGGGTCGCACGGTAGAGGTAGTACCGGCGGACGAGCGAGACCATACCGTCGGCTCTCGGGGACGGCCAAAAGGCGTTCCCGGAAGCCGATTTCAGTAATCGACGGCACTGAACTGAGATTCAGGGGCGATCGTGGTTCAGCGATGAGTTCGCGATTCCTCGCCGTCGTGATTCGGCGTCGCTGGTGACGCTTCGTCGGGTTCGTGCTCGGACGGCCGAGCGAACCGTCGCCGGAACTCGCGGGCGACGCTGCCAGCGGTTTGATAACACCTAAGTCGGCTTCACCCCACCCCACGCGTGTGCTCGATATCGTTCTCGCCGTCGTGTTTCTCCCGTTCGCGGGGGCGGCGCTCACGCCGCTCGTCCATCGGGTGGCGGGCGAGCGTACCGCCTACTACGCGGCCGGGGTCGCGGCGGTCTGTTTCGCGCTGGTCGCCCGACTCACGGTGACAGGCACACACGGCCTCGTGGGGACGGAGTGGGTCCCGTCGCTGGGCATCTCGCTCGCGTTCTACGTCGACGGGCTCTCGCTGCTCATCTCCCTGCTCGCGTCAGGTGTCGGCGTGCTGACCCTCACCTACTCGGGCGGGTACATGCACGGCGAACCGGGACAGGCGAAGTACTACGCGACGCTGCTCGCGTTCATGGGCTCGATGCTCGGCGTCGCGCTCGCGGCGGACCTGTTCGCGCTGTTCACGTTCTGGGAGCTGACGAGCCTCTCGTCGTTCATCCTCATCGGCCACTACACCGGCGAGAAGTCCTCCCAGTACGCGGCACGCAAGTCCATGCTCATCACCGTGGCCGGCGGACTGTTCATGCTCGCCGGCTTCCTGGTGTTCGCGTGGGCGGGTGACACGACCCTCATCGTCGGGCCCGGGTCGCTCACGGCGAACGCCGGCGAGACCGTGGCGACGCTCCGGAGCGCCGGGCTGTTCCTGCCCAGCCTGCTGCTGCTGGCTATCGGTGCGGCGACCAAGTCCGCACAGGTCCCGTTCCACGTCTGGCTGCCGAACGCGATGGAGGCGCCCACGCCGGTCTCGGCGTTCCTCCACTCCGCGACGATGGTGAAGGCGGGCGTCTATCTCGTCGGTCGCTTCCGGCCGTTCTTCCTGGATGCGGTCCCGGAGGCGACGTCCCTCCCCGAGTGGTCGCTCCTGTTCGTGACGCTCGGCCTGCTCACGATGACCGTCACGGCGATCCTCGCCGTCGCGGCGACCGACATCAAGGAGCTGCTCGCCTACTCGACGGCCTCCCACCTCGGCCTCATCGTCGCCGGGTTCGGGGCGGCCAACGCCTACGGCGCCGAGACGGGCGCGTTCCACATCCTCAACCACGCGTCGTTCAAGGCGGCGCTGTTCCTCGTCGCCGGAATCGTCGCCCACGAGGCGGGGACGCGGAAGATATCGAAGCTCCGCGGGCTCCGACACGACCTCCCGGTGACGGCGCTGGTTGCCGGACTGGCGTCGCTGTCGATGGCCGGCATCCCGCCGTTCAACGGCTTCTACTCGAAGGAACTCCTGTTCGAGGCGACGTTCGTGCTGGCCGAGGACGCGGGCGGGCTGACCTGGCTGTTCCCGGTCGTCGCCGTGTTCGGCTCGGTGTTCACGTTCCTCTACTCGCTGAAGTTCCTCTCGCTGTTCCTCGGCGACCCGAACGGCGACCTCGGGGACGTCCACCGGCCGCCCCTGCCGATGCTGGTTCCGCCGGTGATCCTCGGCGCGCTCGTCGCGGTCATCAGCGTCGACCCCCAGCTCGCGATCGACACGCTCGTCGGGGAAGTGTACGCGAGCACGGTGCCCGGCGACGCGCACTCGTTCTCGGTCGGCCTGCCGACCCACCTCACCCCGCCGGTGTGGATGAGCGCGATCACCATCGGCGTCGGCGCGCTCCTGTGGCCGCGCTACGACCGTCTCCACGACGGAATCCGGGGCCTGCTTCACGGTCCGGTCCGCGCGAACTGGTGGTACGACGGCAGCGTCGACGGGCTGACGGCCGGCTCGAAGACCCTCGTCTCCCGGGTCCAGACCGGCCTGCTGCGGACGTACGCGACGTGGGTGTTCGCGGCGACGTCGGTGCTCGTCGTCGGCGCGTACCTGGCGACCGGCGTCGGCTTCCCGGCGGTCGAACTCGCGGACGGCATGACCGCGGCGATGGTGCTCGTGCTCCTCGTCGCGCTCGTCGGCGCCGCGGCGGTCGGTGGCGCGCCGTCACACGTCGCCGGCGTGCTCACGCTCTCGATCCTGGGGTTCATGGTCGCCATCTTCTACATCCTCGCGGACGCGCCGGACCTCGCGCTCACCCAGCTCGTCGTCGAGACGCTCGTGCTGGTGCTGTTCCTGCTCGTGCTCGACAGGCTCCCCGCCTACTACGGCAGCCCCCGGTTCTCGGTCGCGGTGCGTGACGGGGCGCTCTCGGTGCTGGTCGGCGCGACGGTGTTTCTCACGGTCGTGTTCGCGACCGCCGGCAGCCCGGACGCCATCGGCGGGAACCTCTCGCGGCTGGCAGGCGTCCCGGCCGAGCACCCGCCGCTGTTCACGGACTACGGTGGCGGCTACAACGTCGTCAACGTCGTGCTCGTGGACTTCCGCGCGATCGACACGCTCGGGGAGATTACCGTGGTCGCCATGGCGGCGCTCTCGGTGTTGACGCTCGTTCGGATGCGTGGACGGGGTGAGGCACAGTGACGAACGCTTCGGGCCCCGAACCGGACCTCTCCACCGGCGAGGGCGCCGACGGCGCGGACGCCGCCGACACCCGACCTGCCGGGTCGGCCGCGCCCGGCATCGAGCACGAACATCGGACGACCGTCATCGCGCGAACCGTCGTTCGCGTGACCGTCCCGATCATCCTCGTCACGGCGCTCGCGTTCATGCTCCAGGGGCACAACCAGCCGGGCGGCGGCTTCATCGGCGGCGTCCTCACGACGACGGCGTTCGTGCTCGTCTACGTCGTGTTCGGGATGGAGTTCCTCCAGTCGGAACTGCTCGAGATGGGCTCGGGCGGCGAAGCGACCGATCGAACCATCGGCCTGTACCGGCTGTTGTTCACTGGGGGACTCGCGGTCGCGTTCCTCAGCGGGCTGGTCCCGATGCTGTTCGGCCTGCCGTTTCTCACCCAGGCCGTCCTGTTCCTGGAGGGGGTCCCGCTGTATCACGAACTCGAGGTGGCGTCGGCGCTCGCGTTCGACGTCGGCGTCTACCTCACGGTCGTGGGGGGCCTGCTCACGGTCCTCGGGGAGGCGGGGAGCGAATGACCCAGTGGATCCTCGCGGGCGTGCTGGGAACCCTGTTCGCGCTCGGGACGTTCCTCGTGCTCCGCCGCGACGTGGTCCGGGTCGTCTGGGGCGTCACCATCATCGCACAGGCCGCGAACGTCTACCTCGTCACGATGGGCGGGTTCGCGGGCGGCGCGCCCATCGGAAACTTCGTCGCCGAGGACGCCGCGCTTCCGACCGACCCGCTCGTGCAGGCGCTCGTGTTGACCGCCATCGTCATCGGGTTCGGGACGACCGCGCTCGCGCTCGTGCTCACCTATCGGGTGTACGAGGAGCACGGCACCATCGACGTGTACGAACTCGGGCGGAACGGCCCCCGACCGGCGGCCGGCGACGACGGGGCCGCGGCGAGCGGCGCAGCGGCCGCCGCGACGGACGGTGGTATCGAGGGCGAGGTCGGGGCCGCCGCCGATGGTGGTCCCGCCGACGATTTCGGGTTCGACGACGGGGGTGACGACTGATGTCGGCGCTCGTCGTCGCGCCGTTGCTCGTCGCGCTCGGGACCGGCATCCTCACGCTGCTCGTCCGGTTCGACGGACGCCTCCGGCGGGCGATCAGCCTGCTCGGCGGCGTCGCCTACCTCGGTGCCGTGGCGGCGCTGTTCGATTCGGTCGTGTTCGCGACGGGCGGCCCCCGCGTCGTCCCGTACTACGTGTCGAACTGGCCCGCGCCGTTCGGCATCACGCTCGTCGCGGACTCGCTGTCGGCGTTCATGCTCGGGCTCGCGGCCGTCGTCTTCCTGCCCGCGCTCGCGTTCGCCTCCGTCTACGTCGACGAGTTCGCACGGCGGCTCTCGTTCACGCCGCTGTTCCACTTCATGCTCGCCGGCGTGACGGGGGCGTTCCTCACGGCCGACGTGTTCAATCTCTTCGTCTGGTTCGAGGTGATGCTCATGGCGAGCTACATCCTCGTGCTGTTCTACTCGGGCCGCGAACACACCCGCGCGGCGCTGGGATACGTCGTCCTCAACCTGCTGGCGAGCGCGCTGATGCTCGTCGCCATCGGCGGGCTGTACGCCACGGTCGGCACGCTCAACATGGCGGACATGGCCCGCAGGCTCGCGAACCCGGCGGCCTACGGCGTCGAACTCGCGCCCACGCTGGGGCTGGCCTCGCTGCTGCTCTCGGTGTTCGCGTTGAAGGCCGGACTCGTCCCGTTCCACTTCTGGGTGCCGTCGGCGTACCGTGCCGCGCCCGCGCCGGTGACGGCCGTGCTCGCGGGCGTGGTGAAGAAGGTCGGGGTCTACGCGATCATTCGGCTGTTCTTCACCGTCTTCGCCGGCGCCGCGTACGCGAACACCGGCACGTTCGCCTACGTCGGCCCGGCGCTGTTCGTGGGTGCGGTGCTCTCGATCCTCTACGGCGGCGCTGCCGCGGTCGGGCGCGAGGACGTCGACGGCATGCTGGCGTTCTCCTCGATCGCGCAGGTCGGGTTCATCGTGCTCCCGCTCGCCGTGGCGATGGCCGCGCCCGCGCTCGCGGTCGACTTCGGCGGCCCCGGCGCCGGGGGAACGCTGGCGACGCTCGGCGTCGCGGCGGCGCTCGTGTACGCGCTCAACCACGGGCTCGCCAAGGGGCTCCTGTTCCTCGCGTCGGGCACCGTCTACTCCGCGGTCGGCACGACCGACTTCGACCGGCTCGGCGGGCTGGCCTCGCGCGCGCCGCTGCTCGCAGGCGCGTTCCTGCTCGGCGGGCTCTCGCTCGTCGGCGTCCCGCCGCTGGTCGGCTTCTTCGGCAAGCTCCTCGTGTTCCGTGCGGGCGTCGAAGCCCTCGCGGTAGCCCCCCTCGCGGGCGGGCTCGCGCTGGCCGCGGCGCTGGGCGGGGCGGTGCTGACAATCGCGTACGTCACGCGGCTCTGGAACCAGGTGTTCTGGGGCGAGCCGACCGAGACGGTGCTCGCGGCGCTGCCGAGTCGCTGGAGCAAGCGGTCCTCGGGAGTGGCCGCGGACGGCGGCGCCCCCGACGGCGCCGCTCAGGGCGAGGGTGCGACGGACGTGATCGTCGGATCGCTGGCCGTGCAACTGACGGCCGTCGTCGCGCTGGCGCTGTGTCTGGTCGGCTTCGGCGTCGGCGTGGAGTTCGTCGTCGAGGCCGCGACCCGCGCGGCCGAGGCCGCGACGGACACCGCGGGCTACGTCGACGCGGTCGCGCCCGAGCCGGTGCTGACCCAGGGGGGTGAGTCCTGATGCGGCGCTGGCTGGTGAACGCGGTCGTGTTCGCGGTGCTCTGGCTGTTCGTGCGCGGGGTGCCACTCGAGGCGACGCGTATCGCGGAGGAGGGACTGATCGGCCTCGCGGTGAGCCTCCCCGTCGCGTTCGCCCTCCGGCGGTTCTACGCTGGACCGCCGACTGCCCGAACGCTCCGGGTCCTCCCGTACGCGGCCCTCTACGTGCTGACGTTCCTGAAGGAACTGCTCGTGGCGAACCTGGCCGTCGCGCGGGTCGTCCTCTCGCCGTCGATGCCGATCGAACCGGCCGTCGTGGAGGTCCCCCTCCGCGTTCAGTCGGACGCGGCGGTGACGACGATCGCGAACAGCATCACGCTCACGCCCGGTACCCTGACGATGGATTACGACGCCGACGCGAACGCCCTGTACGTGCACAGCATCTCGGCCGAGGACGCCGCCGACGTGCTCGGACCGATCCGGAACTGGGAGGACTACGCGCTGGTCATCTTCCGGGAGGACCTGTCCCCGGGCGATCCGGTCCCCGGCGACCCGGCGACCGACGGCGGGGTGGACGATGAGTAGCCCCCTCGTCGATCTGCTGCCGCTGTTCCTCTCGGGTGCGCTCGCGCTCGCGGCGGCCGCGACGCTCGCGGTGGGCTACCGCGTCATCACCGGGCCGACGACGCCAGACAGGGTCGTCGCGCTCGACGTCATCGGGACGAACGTCGTCGCCATCGCGCTGCTGTACGCGATGGCGTCCGCGCAGGGGTTCTTCCTCGACGTGAGCATCGTGCTCGCGATCATCGGATTCATCAGCACGGTCACCGTCGCACGGTACGTGACCGAGGGGGACATCATCGAATGATCGCCGCAGAATCCGCCGCCGGCACGACCGTCGGACCGGTCGGGGCCGCGCTGGTCGTCCTGCTAGTGCTCGTGGGGTCGTTCTTCCTCGTCGTGGGGACGGTCGGCCTGTTCCGCCTGCCGAACGTGTACAACCGGCTCCACGCCACCACGAAGGCGACGACGCTGGGCGTCTCCGGCATCGCGCTGGCCGCCTGGGTGTACTTCGGCCCGGCCGGTCAGGGACTGAAGGCGCTGGTCACGATCCTGTTCCTGTTCCTCACCGCACCGACGGGCAGCCACATGATCTCGCGGGCCGCCCAGCGGATGGGCGTCGAGTTCGAGGAGGGGGTCACGTGGCCCAGCCGGACGGGCGCGGAAACGGAGCGGGCCGGCGAGAACGAGTAGCCGTCCCCGCTCGGCAGCCTTCTCCCGACGAGTCCGAGTCCGAGTCCGTTCACAGACGGGTCACTCGCCGACGGTCCCGAACTCTTCCGCCAGTTCGTCGGCGATTCTGAGCCCGAGCCCGAGCTTCGAGCCCTCGAACGCGGAGACTTCGTCCGCCCGAACGACGAGCGCCCGCGTCGCGTCCGCGCCCATCACGGAGGCGTCGTTGGCGACGACGAAGGACAGCATCGCGCGGTCGAGGAGCTCCCGTGCCCTCCCGACCAGCGCGTCGTCGTCGCCCTCGGACTCCGCCTTGAACCCGACGACGGCGAGGTCGGGGTACGTCTCGCGCACGGCATCGATGAGCTTCGGCGTGGGAACCAGATCGAGCGTGAGCGACTCCTTTCCCGACCGGATCTTCTCGTCGACCCCCTCGACCGTGTAATCCGAGATGGCCGCGGCGGAGACGAGCGCGTCCGCGTCCTCGCAGGCCGCGACGGTCGCGTCGGTCATCTCTTCGCCGGTCTCGACCGCGATCACGTCGACGTACGGCACCTCGTCGCCGTCGTGGACGAGGGTCACGTCAGCGCCGCGGGCGTAGCAGGCGCGTGCGGCGGCGCGGCCGGTCCGACCCGAGGATCGGTTCGTCAGCACGCGGATCGGGTCCACCTGCTCGGTCGTCGCCCCCGAGGTGACGACGACGTGCCGGCCCGCCAGCGGCCGGTTCCCGGCCGCGCGCGCCGTCTGGGTGACGATCGCTTCCTCGGTCGCGATCTTCGCCTTCCCCTCCTCGACGCGGGGGTCGACGAAGTCGGCGCCCCACGATTCGACGCGCTCGATGGCCTCGAGCACGCCGGGATGGTCGTACATCGGCTCGTGCATCGCCGGCGCGACGACGACCGGGAGTCCGGCACCCAGCGCGGTCGTCGCACAGGTCGTGACCGGCGTGTCGTCGACCGCGGCGGCCACCTTCCCGACGGTGTTCGCGGTCGCCGGCGCGAGCAACAGCACGTCCGCCCAGCCGTCCCGGCCGCAGAGCTCGACGTGTTCGACCCCGCCAGTGATCTCGGTGACCACCTCGTGCTCGGTGGCGAACTCGACGGCCCACGGGTGGAGGATACCGCGGGACGCCTCGGACATCACCGCCCGGACCGAGGCCCCGTGCCGGCGGAGCTCGTGGGCGAGTTCCACGACGCGCACCGCCGCGATGCTCCCGGAGACGCCGAGCGCGACGTTCGTGTCCGCGAGGAGGTCGGTCATGGTGCGGTGTTCTCCCGACCGGGTGATAAATCGTTGTTGTCCACCGAGTCCAGGTCGGTGGTGGTTTCTGCGTGGTCGGTATCGTAGTGCGGACCGCGAAAGCCCCCGCGGCCCCTTTCAGTCCCACCCGAGGGCTAGTCGGGCAATCGCCGTCCAGCGGTTGGCCGGAGAAGCGTCGCCCGGCGGTTGGTCAGTGGAGCGCGTTCCGTCGGGGGATCGGTGCGTCGCCGAGGCGGTTGGATGGGTCGACGATGTGGGGCGGACGATCAGTCGTCGTCCGACTCCCAGTCGGGGTCGACGCGGCCGCGGTCGTCGTCGACGAGGCTCGGGTGGGTGCGCTGGCGGTCCGCGTGGGGCTCCGCGAAGTACTCGCGCATCGTCCCCCTGGATTCGGCCTGTCGGCGGGCCTGCTCTCCCGCGTCGATCTCCTCACAGCCCGGCGGGACCTCCCGCCCGCGGTCGGTGAAGTAGCCCTCCGGCACGACCCAGTCGTGGTAGAACGGCACGTCCGCGTCGTGGACCAGCGTGATGGCGGTTTCGGCACCGTGGCCCGCGGCGACGGCCGTCTGGTGGTATTTCTCGGCGAGCCGCCCGGCGGCGTAGACCCCGGAGACCGACGTTCGCCCCGAGTCGTCCACCTCGACGTAGCGTTTGCTGCCGGCGTCCCTGACCGCCACGTCGAGCGCGTCGAGGTAGTCGGCATCCGACCACGACGCCGCGACGACGCGGGCGGCGGTGACCGTCCCGCCGTCCGCCAGATCGGCCCGGAACTCGTCCTCGACGCCCGCTAGTTCCTCGACCCGGCCCGCCACGCGCTCCGCGCCGTTCCGCTCGGCCTGCTCGCGGAGCATGTCGGCAAAGAGGCGCGGGTTCACGCCGGCGGGAAAACCCGGGACGTTCTCCAGGTGGGCGTTGCGCCCGAGGATCGACTCACCGTCGGCGACGACGAGCGTTCGGAGGCCCGCCCGCGCCGTGTACGTCGCCGCGGTCAGCCCCGCGACGCCGCCGCCGGCGACGAGCACGTCGTACTCCGCGTCGGTCTCGAGTGCCGTCTCCGTCATGCGGGGTAGTCCCGCCCCTCCGGCTTGAGCGTCGTGGTTCCCGCGAGCGGCGTCGTGGACGGAACCGGGGCGCAAGAAGGCATTTGGGACCGGGACCCGAACGTCGGGCCATGGCGACGTACACGGTCCTCGCGAACGTCGACGAACGGGAGTTCCAGAACCCGCAGGAGCTGGTGAGCATCTGGGGCGAGATCCGGGAGGACGTCGAACGGCTCGGCGGGGAACTGCTCGAGAGCTACGCGCTCATGGGTGGCTACGACTTCCTCGTCACGTTCCAGGTCGATGACGAGGACGCGGCCATGCAGATCGCGATCGTCATCGAGCGTCACGGGCTGGACACGGAGACGATGCGAGCCATCCCGGTCGAGCGGATGGGCGAGATCGTCGAGGACGTCTGAGTCAACCGTCGGAGTCCTCGGCCCCCTTCGCCTGCGCGACGTGGGTGAGCGTCACCAGCCCGAGCCCCCCGACGAGGTTTCCGAACGTGACGACCGCGGTCGTCGTCGCCACGCCCGCGAGGCCGATCCCGGCCCCGAAGACGACCCCGAACAGCACGTGGAGCATGGTCACCACGACGTGGTCGAACGCTCCCAGCGCCAGCAGGAAGCCGACCAGGTACGCGAGGAACGCTCGCGTCCCGACGGCGTTGGCCGCGTGCAGCAGGAACGAGAGCAGGGTCACCAGGACGCCGCCCGCGAACGCGTCCGCGAACTTCGCCGGCGTCCGACGGTGGACGATCTCCTCGGCGGCCCGGACGAACGCCTCGCCGGTCCCGGGCGGGAGCGCCCCCTCCACGGAGAACACCCCGATCACGAGCGCGCCGCCGGCGAGGTTGAACGCGAACGTCACCGTCCAGAGGCGGACCAGCGGCCCGACCAGCCATGTCCCGGACGCCTCGACCGCGCTCGCGACCGGGTCGAAGAAGTTCTCGTTGAACAGTTCGGCGCGCCCGACGACCAGAAACACGACCCCCGGACCGAAGGCGAGCGCTCCGGCGATCGTGGCGACGTCGCCGATGGCGGGTTCGAGGATCCCCTCGACGATGCCGAGCGCGACGATGCCGAAGACGACCGTGAAGCCGGCGATGAACCCGGTCGACGCGAGTTCGAGCGTCGACTGGCCGAGTCGGCGGTCGCCCTCCGCCACCGCGCGCTCGTAGATCTCCGACGGGTCAGGCGCGACCGTCACGTCGGATCGGTCGTCCGGAAACAGGAAAAGCGCGGGGGCACACGCTGCGCTCGTCGTGGGCCGTCGGAACGGGCTACTCGCCGTCCTCCGTGGACAGCACGGTTTCGGCCTGTCTCCGCCTGGCGCGCTCGACGAACTCCTCGGGCAGCGATTCGATCTCGCCGGCCTGGACGCCCCAGAGCTTGGCGTACAGGCCGTCAGCCTCGAGCAGTTCCTCGTGGCCGCCGCGCTCGACGACCTCGCCGCCCTCCAGCACGAGGATCTCGTCGGCGTCCTTCACCGTCGAGAGCCGGTGGGCGATGAGGAACGTCGTGCGGTCGGCCGCGAGCCTGTCGAGCGAGCGCTGGATGAGCATCTCCGTCTCCGTGTCGACCGCCGACGTCGCCTCGTCGAGCACCAGGATGTCGGGGTCCTGGAGCACCGTGCGGGCGATGGAGAGCCGCTGGCGCTGCCCGCCCGAGAGCTTCACGCCGCGCTCGCCGATGCCAGTCCCGTAGCCGTCCGGGAGGTTGGTGATGAACTCGTGGGCCTCGGCGGCCTCGGCGGCCTCGACGATGTCCTCGTGTACCTCGTCGTCGCCGTCGCCCCCGTCGCCTCGGGCCACGTCGACGTCGAACCGCCCGTAGCGGATGTTCTCCGCGACGGTGCCGTCGAAGAGGACCGTGTCCTGGCTGACGTAGCCGATCGACCGCCGGAGGCTCCTGGCGGTCACCTCGCGGACGTCGTGGCCGTCGATCCGGACCGCCCCCTCGTCCACGTCGTACAGCCTGAGCAGGAGTTTCAGCAGCGTGGACTTGCCCGCGCCGGTCGGGCCGACGAGCGCGACCGTCTCGCCCGGCTCGACGGAGAAGTCGATCCCGTCGAGGATCAGGTTGGCGGAGTCGGGGACGGGGTGACCGCCGTCCGCGTCGCCCCCAGCGGCATCCGGGTCGCCCTGGGCGTAACGGAAGGAGACGTCGTCGTACTCGACCGCGCCGTCGACGTCGTCGAGTTCGATGGCGCCGGGCTCGTCGGTCACCCGCCGGGGGATGTCCTGGAGCCCGAACACGCGCTCGCAGGAGGCCTTCGCGTTCTCGTACTGGGAGACGATGTTCGAGACCTCCGAGAGCGGCGTGACGAAGCGCTGGGAGAGCAGGATGAACGTGACGAACGCCCCCGAGGAGAGTTCGCCGGTGAGCGGGCCGGGGGCGGTGCCGTCGATGAGCCAGAGCCCGCCGACCACGAACGTCACGGCGAAAGAAACGCCCGCGAGCAGCTCCATGCCCGGCCGGTAGATGTAGTTGAGCCGGAGCATGGCGAGCGTCTTCCGGTAGTACGCGTGGGAGGTCCGCCGGACCCGCCCCGTCTCGTACTCCTCCGTCCCCGAGGTCTTCACGAGCTGGATGCCGCCCAGCGCGTTCTCCAGCCGGGTGTTCAGGTCCGCGACCGCCTCCCGCTGGGCGGCGTAACGCGGCTCGACAGCTTTCATGAACCAGTAGGTAAAGCCGACCATTGCGGGGACGGCGACGAGGGTGAGAAACGCCAGCTGTGCGTTCTCGAGGAACAGCACGACGCCGATGCCCAGCAGCATGACGCCGATGCGGACCGAGTTCTGGAGCGCGTCGTCGAGGAACCGCTCGAGGTTCGTCGCGTCGTTGTTGAGCACCGACATCACCTCGCCCGTCTGCTTGTCGTCGAAGAACCACATGTCCAGGTCCTGCATCTTCGCGTACGAGTCGGTCCTGACCGCGTGCATCACGCTGTGGGCGAAGTTGTTCGCGGCAACGCCGTACACCCACGTCAGGACCGCGGTCACGACGAACGCCCCGACGATGACCGCCGCGGAGAACCGGAACTGCACCGGGTCCGGCGCGGCCGTCGGCAGCAGCGAGGCCGGGATCAGCGGCAACGAGTAGGGGGCGTCGCCGTCGAACGCGCTGTCGATGGCCGCGCCGAGCACGACCGGCGGGAGCAGGCTCGCCGCCCGAGCGATGACGTTCGCGGTCATCCCGAGCACCAGCCAGCGCCACTCCCGCGTGCCGTACTCCGTAAACAGTCGGTAGAGCGGCCGCTCGACGCGGTCCCGGTAGACGTCGAAGACGCTCTCCTCCGCTCCGCTCATTCGTTACGAATCGAAACCCGACGGACCGCCTTATGTCTCCCGGGTTCGGGTTCGCCGGCGGGCGAACGGTCCGCGAGCCTCATCGTCGAAGCGGTGACTCGACACTCGTGCAGGGAGGCCCTCCGACCGCTCAGTCCGACTCCTCGTCGAGCGCGCGCCGCGGCGTCACGGTCGGGCCGTCCGGGCCGAAGCCGACGTCGGCTTCGACGCCGAACACCTCGCGAACCAGTTCGCCCGTCACCACCTCGTCGGGCGGTCCCCAGTCGAACGGCTCGCCGTCCTTGAGCGCGACGAGGTTGTCCGCGAAGCGGGCCGCCTGGCCGATGTCGTGGAGCACGACCGCGACGGTCACGCCTCGTTCGGCGTTGAGCTGCGTGACCGCGTCGAGCACCCGAAGCTGGTGGTGGAGGTCGAGATACGTCGTCGGCTCGTCGAGCAACAGCACGTCCGTCTCCTGGGCGAGCACCATCGAGAGCCAGGCGAGCTGCTTTTGTCCGCCCGAGAGGTCGCCGACCGGCCGCCCGGCCAGGTCCTCGACGCCCACGAGCGACAGCGCGCGGTCCACCGCCCGCTTGTCCTCGTCGCCGACGGGCTCGAAGAACCCGCGGTGCGGGTAGCGACCGTGCATCGCCAGCTCGCGGACCGTCGTCGAGTCGGGCGCGACGTTCTCCTGGGACAACATTCCGAGTTCCCTGGCGAGCTGCTTTGCGTCGTACGACTGGACGTCGGTGCCGTCGAGCAGCACCGAGCCCCTGTCGGGACCCATCTCCGCGGCCATCGAGCGCAACAGCGTCGACTTCCCGCTGCCGTTGGGACCGACCAGCGCCGTCACCTCGCCGGCCGGGACGACCAGCGTCTCGGCCTCGACGACGGGCTCGCCGTCGCCGTAGGAGAGCGCGACGTCGTCCACGAACAGCTCCGGGCTGTCGTCGGCGGGTCCGGCCGCCGAGTCCCCGGCCCGACCGGCCGCCACGTCGCTCGTCTCCTCGGCTCCGCCGGACGTCGCGTCCGGCTCCGCGTCGTCGAACGAGCTCATAGGTCCCCCAGCGCGCTCTTGCGGCGCATCAGATACAGGAAGTACGGCCCGCCGATGAGCCCCGTGACGATGCCGACCGGCACCTGTCCGGACGGCAGGCCGAGCCTCGCACCGACGTCCGCGACGGTCAACAGCGCCGGCCCGACGAACAGGCAGCCGACCATGAGGCGCTTGTAGTCGCTGCCGACGAGCTGCCGTACCATGTGCGGGACGATGAGTCCCGCGAAGCTGATGATGCCGCCGACCGCGATGGCGGTCGCGGCCGCCAGGATGGCGACCCCCGAGAGGAGAAACCTGGTCCGTTCGACCCGCATCCCGAGCGACCGGGCGGTTCGTTCACCCAGCAGCAGGATGTTCAACTGCCGCGACCCGATCAGCGAGAGGGTCAGCGCGAGGATCGTCCACGGGAACGCGGTCCGGACCTCCTCCCAGTTGAC
Organism: Halobaculum sp. XH14; assembly: GCF_032116555.1. NCBI lineage: Archaea > Methanobacteriati > Methanobacteriota > Halobacteria > Halobacteriales > Haloferacaceae > Halorarum > Halorarum halobium. Next base: position 1,772,821 of record NZ_CP134949.1, on the reverse strand, counting down.
GCCGGTCAGCGAGCCGGTCGTCCACGCGATGGCAGTCTGGACGACGCCGAGGTCGTCGGCGACGAGGAACAGCCCAGTCTGGAGCGACTGGAACACCGTGCTGACGATGACGCCGGCGAGCACGAGCCTGACCGGGCTGGTTCCTCCCTGCCAGGCGATCGCGTACACGAGGAGGAACGCGGCAGCGCCGCCGAGCGCGGCGATGACGGGGAGGAGCTGTGAGAGGCCGGTGTACACCACGAGCGTGAGCAGGATGGCCAGCCCCGCGCCCGAGGAGACGCCGAGGATGTACGGGGAGGCGAGTTCGTTTCGCGTGACCGCCTGGAAGACCGCCCCCGAGACGGCGAGGTTCGCGCCGACGAACATCGCGACGATGACGCGGGGCATCCTGATCCGCCAGACGACCAGTGATTCGCGTGACAGCGAGACCTCCGCGGTCGAGATGCCGAGCGTGCGAGCCACGTCGGTCCCGAGCCCCTCACCGAGAAACAGGCGGAGGAACAGTTGCGGATTCGTCCAGACGACCGGGTCGAACACCGCCCGCCACGTCGTCGGGAGCGTCATCGTGTAATCGCCGAAGCTCACCTGAATCAGGCCGGAGACGAAGATCACGCCGAGGCTCGCGAGGATGACGGTGACGAGCGGCCCGTCGATCCACGAGACCCGACTCCGCAGTCCACCCACGCGCGGGGTCCGCGTCTCGCCGGCCATCACCGACCGCCCCCGATCCGACAGTGCATGTCATTTAGGCCGCCCTAATTCAGCAAAAGGCCTTCGGTCCGTCCCTCCCGCGGGGGAGGTATCGACGGGTGGCCCGTCGTCGTCGCCCGTCTCAGGCGTCGCCGTTCACGATGTCGGCCACTCGGCTCCGGTCGAACAGTTCGTCTTCGACGTCGTACACCTGGGAGGCGGCGCGTTCGGTGACGACGAGGTTCGTGATCGGCCCCTGATACAGCGGGCCGCCGCGGTAGACGTCGTCGCGCTGGACCGCGGTGAGCGAACTCGCCACGTCGTGGTCCTCCATGAAGGAGAGGACGGTGTTCCGGAACTCCTCGCCGGTCTTGGCCTCCTGACCGCGGAGCAGGATGATTTCGGGGTCGACTTCGAGCAGCGTCTCGTAGTCGATCTGGCCGCGGTTGCTGTGGAAGTCCTTCACGTCCGTCTCGGCAAGTGCGTCCCGGACCCGGAGGTCGTTCCACTGCTTGAAGCTCGTTCCCTCGCTCATGACGTACGGGAAGAACGCCTCGGGCTGGTCGCCGCCCGCCCAGAGGACGGCGGCCGCGGGGCGTTCGCCCTCCGGCGGGACGATCTCGGAGATCGACGCCTGAAACTCCTCGTGGAGCGAGGCGAACGCCTCGTAGCGATCCGTCCGCTGGAACACCCGGGCGAGCTTCTCGAACGCCTCCATGAGGCCGTAGTACTGGTAATCCTCGTGCCAGGTGTAGCCACGCGAGAAGATGCTGTTGCCGAAGAACGGCCCGATGTTCGCCTCGACCTCGTCGATGTCGGCCTGCTCCCAGCCGTCGAACCGGTTCATCAGGAAGTTCGGGTCGATGGCGTGGAAGTCGCCCTCGAGTTCGTAGAACAGTTCCTTGCTGACGCCGTCCTGGGACAGGTCGACCATCCCGCTCTTGTCGACGGAGACGCCGTCAATGCCGTCGTAGTACTGGGTGTGATAGCGGCCCGTGAGCCAGACGCCCTTCGGCGGTTCCATGCCGAGCGCGATGCCCATGTCGGCCCAACTCCCGTTGTTGGCAACCCACGTCTCGGGCACCGCGTCGAACGTCACGTCGCCGACCGGAGCCATCGACACCGTGTAGCTCGCCGATTCCGGCGTGGCGGCGTCGGTCGGTTCCTCGGTCGGTTCTACGGTCGGCGCGTCCGTCGCTTCGTCCGTCGGCGTTCCGGCCCCCGAATCGTTCGAGTTCAGACAGCCGACCAGTCCCGTCGTGAGCGCACCGGCACCCGCGCCGATGAAGTCTCGTCGTCGCATCGGTTTTTGGTTTGCCTAAAGGTAAGTAAGCCCTGCGATCTTTTGGCCGACCTAACAACGAGCCACGGTCACACACGGCGCCCTGGACGTGAGGCATCCGGTACCCTCGGACGCCTCGCCTGACCCGTCCTGTCCCCCGGAACCCTTACCTGAACTCCCGGACAGGATGGGGCGTGGACGAACTCGTCGTCTCGACCGACGTGTACGTGCCGCCCGCGGCGGCCTACGAGTTCCTGCTGGACTTCGAAGGCTACTCGCGCTACACCGAGTACCTCGACCGCGTCTCGCGGACCCACGGCGACGGCGGCGCGGGAAGCCGCTACGCGCTTCGCTTCTCCTGGTGGAAGCTCACCTACACCGCACGATCGGAGGTCACCGACGTCGACCCGCCGACGCGCATCGACTGGCGGGTGAGAAAGGACATCGACGCCCGCGGCCACTGGCGGATCGAACCGTTCGAGGAACTCCCCGAGGAGGCGCCTGCCGACGCGACCGAGGGCTGTCGGGTGACCTTCGAGGTTCGGTTCGATGCGGACTCGGCGGACGCCTCCGCCGTGTCGCTCCCCGCGTTCGTCTCGTTCGACTGGGTGCTCGATCGGGTGAAGCCGCTCATCCGCGAGGAGGCAGAGCGCATCATCGAGCGGGCCGTGCGCGAACTCGAAGGACGTAACCGCGACGTGCGACTGGACGTGCGGAGCGACGGGCAGGCGTTCTGAGGGCGACGTGACCGGCCGGGTGAGGGCCACACGGGCACGCGGTCGGTCGGAACCCTCATACCGCCCCCGACTGTGGGGCCACACAATGAACGGGGTGTGCGCCTAGTGCGGGTCGTCATCATCGGCGCGGGGCAGGTCGGCGAGTCCATCGCGGCTGATCTCGACGAGTCCAACGAGGTCATCGTCGTCGAGGAGGACCCGGAGCGCTGTGAGGAACTCACCTACGGCCTCGACGTGTTGACCATCAACGGGGACGGCACCTCCGTCGACACGCTCGAGGAGGCGGGCGTGGCCGACGCGGACATGGTGATCGCCTCGACCGACGACGACGAGACGAACATCGTCGCCTGTTCGACGGTGAAAGCGATCAGCGAGGCGTTCACCATCGCGCGCGTGAAGAAGACCGAGTACCTGAAGACCTGGCGGCGGTCGAACACGGCGTTCGGCATCGACTTCATGGTCTGTACGAACCTGCTGACGGCCCAGTCGATCGTCCGGGTCGTCGGCCTGCCGGGCGCGCTCGACGTCGACCCCTTCGCGGGCGGGAAGGTGCAGATGGCCGAGTTCGAGGTCGCGCCCGACAGCGACGTCGCCGGCCAGACGGTCGCGGAGGCGGACCGCTTCGACTCGCTCACCTTCGCGGCGCTGTTGCGTGAGGACGCGGTCATCATCCCGACCGGCGAGACGGTGATCGAGGGCGAGGACCGCCTCGTCGTCATCGGGAGCCCCGGAAGCGTCCGCGAGTTCGCCTCGACGGTCGCCAGCATCGACGAGCAGGACGAGGTGAACGAGGTGGTCGTCGTCGGGGGCTCGGAGGTCGGCTACCACGTCGCGCGGCTGTTCGAGGAGCGGGACGTCTCGGTCCGGTACATCGAGCAGGACGCCGACAGGGCGCGGGAACTCGCCGAGGACCTGCCGAACGCGGTCGTGCTCCAGTCGGACGCGACCGACGTGGACTTTCTGGAACGGGAGCACATCGCGGACGCCGACGTGCTCGTCAGCACCCTCGACTCCGACGAGAAGAACCTGCTCGCCTGCCTGCTCTCGAAGCGACTCGGCGTCGGGCGAACGGTGTCGATCGTCGACAGCGACCCGTACATCGACCTGTTCGAGACGGTCGGCGTCGACGTCGCCATCAGCCCGCGGGCGGTCGTCGCCGAGGAGATCACGCGGTTCACCCGCGAGGGGACCGCGGAGAACGTCGCGCTCATCGAGTCGGACAAGGCCGAGGTCATCGAGATCGAGGTGGGCGAGGACAGCCCCCTCGCGGGACGGACGATCCTCGATTCGGTCGCGGACCTCCCCGAGCGGGTGGTGTTCGGGGCGATCACGCGAAACGGGGCGTTCGTCACCCCCCGCGGTGACACCGTCATCGAGGCGGGCGACCACGTCGTCGCCTTCGCCCCCGCGGACGTCGCCGAAGGGCTGACCGCCCGGCTGTGAGTCTCCGCGTCGACTGGCGGGTCAGCGCCGGCATCCTGGGCCGCGTGCTCCGCTGGCTCACGCTCGCGCTGGCCGTTCCGGTCGTCGCGGCGCTCTGGTACGACGAGGCGCTCGGGCCGTTCCTCGCGGCCGCCGCCGTTTCGCTCGCCGTCGGGCTGTCCCTGGAGCGAATCGGTCGCTGGGACGCGGAGAACGTCGGGCCCCGCGAGGCGTACCTCGCGGTGTCGCTCGTGTGGCTCGCCATCGCGCTGGTCGGCGCGGTCCCGTTCGTGCTCGGCGGCGCGGGAGCGATCGCACGGCCCGAGTACGCGCTGTTCGAGTCGATGAGCGGCATCACGACGACGGGCGCGACGGTCGTCGTCGACTTCGGCGCACAGCCGCGGTCGCTGCTGCTCTGGCGTTCGCTCCTCCAGTGGCTCGGCGGGCTGGGCATCCTCGCGCTCGCGACGGCGGTGCTGGCGACGCTCGGCGTCGGCGGCGCACAGCTCATGGAGACCGAATCCCAGCTCGAGGACGTCAACAAGCTCACGCCGAGACTCATCGACACCGCCCGCATCATCTGGGGGCTATACGTCCTGCTCACCGTCGGTACCGTCGGGCTGTTGCTCGCGTTGCGGGTCTCGGGGCTGGCACCCGAGATGACCCCCTACGACGCGGTCGCACACGCGTTCACCTCCATCTCGACCAGCGGGTTCTCGCCGCGGCCCGACAGCGCCGGCGCGTTCTCGCCGGCCGTCCAGTGGGCGTTCGTGCTGGTGATGACCGTCGGTGCGACGAACTTCGTCCTGCTGTATCACCTGCTCGGTGGCGACCGCTCCCGGATCCGACGAAGCGACGAGTTCCGCTTCTACGTCGCCGTGCTCGCGGGCGCGTCAGCGCTGGTGTTCGCGTTGCTGCTCGTCACGCCCGGGAACGGCCCGCTCGGGGAGGAGACGCTCCGCCACTCCGCGTTCCAGGTGGTCTCGATCGTCACCACGACCGGCTACGCGACGCTCGATTACACCGTCTGGCCCGCCTCGGCCAAGCACGTCCTCTTCATGCTGATGTTCGTCGGCGGGATGGCCGGCAGCACGACCTGCTCGGTGAAGGCGCTCCGCTGGCTCGTCATCCTCCGCGCGTTCCGTCGTGACCTCTACACGACCGTCCACCCGGAAGCGGTCCGGCCGGTCAGGCTGAGCGGGCGGCCGGTCGACGAGGAGGCCGTCCAGGACATCTACGCGTACACGCTGCTGGTGATCGTCGGCTTCTTCCTGGGGGCGGTACTGCTCGTCGTCGACGCGGCCCGCGTCGGCCTCGCGCTCTCGGAGTTCGAGGCGCTCGGTGCCGCCGCCTCGACGTTCCTCAACATCGGGCCGGCGTTCGGCCTGGCGGGCCCGTTCGACAGCTACGCCCCGTTCCCCCGGTCGTCGAAGCTGCTGATGACGGTCCTGATGTGGGTCGGCCGGCTGGAGATCGTCCCGGTGCTCGTGCTGCTCACGCCGGCGTACTGGCGGTCCTGATCGGCCGACTGGTTCGGGTTCGAGCACGGAAACCGGGACACACGGGGCCGCTGTCCCGAAAGCGAGGCCTTCTTACGGTCGACTGGAGTGCCAGCGTGTATGTCCCGAAACGGGTGGTCGCTCACGGTTCGGTACCGGGCCAGCCTGAGCCTCCTGGGCACGGTTCTCCGCTACCTCTCGATCCCGCTGCTCGTGCCGCTGTTCGTTTCGGTCTACTACGACGAGCCGGTCGCGCCGTTCGTCGTCACGATTCTCCTCGCGGCGACGCTCGGGACGGCGCTCGAACGGCTCGACCCAGACCCCGACATCGGCGCGCGCGAGGGGCTGTTGATGGTCGCGCTCACCTGGCTCACGGTCGCCGTCGTGGGCGCGGTGCCGTATCTCGTGGAGGCCTACGGCGTCCCGGGGCTCGTCGCGCCGATCAACCCCGACTCGACGCTCGCCAACCCGGTGAACGCGCTGTTCGAGTCGATGTCCGGGTTCACCACCACCGGTGCGACCGTCCTCGGCGACATCTCCTTCGAGACGCACACCCGCGGGATCATGCTCTGGCGGCAGCTGACCCAGTGGCTCGGCGGGATGGGCATCGTCGTGCTCGCGGTGGCGATCCTCCCGGAACTGTCCGTCGGCGGCGCACAGCTGATGGACGCGGAGGCGCCCGGTCCGGGGATCGAGAAGCTGACCCCGCGAATCGCCGAGACCGCGCGGGCGCTCTGGGGCGCGTACATGGGGTTCACGCTGCTGGAGATCTGTCTGCTCTACGGGCTCCACGTTGCCGGCCCCCTATTCGGGACCCCCGGCCTCGCGCCGAACATGGGCCTGTACAACGCCGTCGCCCACGGGCTCACGACGATGCCGACCGGCGGGTTCTCGCCGGAGGCGCGATCGATCGAGGCGTTCTCGGCCGCGGTCCAGTGGGTCATCATCCCGTTCATGGTCGCGGCGGGGACGAACTTCGCGCTGTTCTGGCACGCGCTGACCGGCGACTTCGACCGACTCCTCGACGACCAGGAGTGGCACGTCTACCTCGGCGTCATGGGTGCGCTGACCGCGATCGTCGCGGGACTGCTGTTCGCCGGTGCCGGCTTCGTCGGGACCTCGCCGGCGAGTGCCACCTACGGGGCGGCGTACCTGCAGAACACCGTCGGTACCGTCGACGGCAGCGTCGAACCGGCGATCCGGCACGCGCTGTTTCAGGTGGTTTCCATCGTCACCACGACCGGCTACGCGAGCATCGACTTCAACACCTGGAGCCAGCCCCTCCAGTACACGCTGTTGTTCGGGATGTTCATCGGCGGCTCCGCGGGGTCGACCGGCGGGGCCGTGAAGGTCGTCCGCTGGTACGTCATCCTGAAGACCGTCCGCCGTGAGCTGTTCACGACCGCCCACCCGCAAGCCGTCAGGCCGGTCCGGCTGAACGGGCAGCCGCTCGACGAGCGGGCGATCCGGGGCATCTTCTCGTTCACGCTGCTGTACGTCGTGCTGTTCTTCGTCGGGACGCTAGTGCTGTTTTTCGACACCGTCCGGGTCGGGCAGGGGCTGACGGTGCTGGAGGCGATGAGCGCGGTCGCCGCGACGCTCGGCAACGTCGGGCCGGGCTTTGGCGTCCTGGGGCCGATGGGAAGCTATCGGTCCTTCTCGGAGTTCGGGAAGGTGTTGATGGTCGCGTTGATGTGGATCGGTCGGCTCGAGATCATCCCGGTGCTGGCCTGTCTCACCCCGGAGTTCTGGCGTCGCTGAGGAGAATCGGCGAACTCCCCGGTCTGATAGCTGGCACGTAATGCTTTAGTCGGGTCTCGGAAAGGGAAAGACGCGAAAATGAACCGACGATGGGGGGACGATGGTTCTCCGGACGCCGGCCGAACGTGCCCTGCGGAAGGGGAGCCGAGCGGGTGATCCGATTCGCGCGCGACGGGGACGACCTCCTCGTTCGTGACGACATCGAGGACGTCGTGTTTCGCGTCGACACCGCGGGCGCGGCAACCGACGGCGTCGGGACCGACGGGTTCGTCTTCCCGGTCGATTCGGCCGTCTCCTTCGGAACCGACCACGTCGCGTTCCGGAAACCGGTCGCCGTCTACGTCCGGCGCGACGACGAACTCGTCGACTCCTGTCCGCCGGGCGGGGAGACGTCGGTGGGGGCGGGCGAGTACGAGCTAGAGGTGTCCTCCGCGCCGATGAAGCTGTACCTCCGGCTCGACGGCCCGTTCGAGGTGGGTAGCGAGGCCGGGAGGACCAGCCTTCGCTTCGAGGAGCATCGGACCGTCCGGGTCGGCGCGCGCTCGTTCCACGGCCGGCCGGCGGGCACGGTCACCGTCCCCGAATCCCCCCGCGGGCTGATGGACGCGGTTTCGACGTTCGGGTCGGCGCTGGCGACGACCTCCCCGGAGCGGTCGTTCCCGACGCTTCGTGGCCACCCGCCGCTGGTCGCGTTCGACGACGAGCGCGAGGTCCCCTCGTTCGCCGGTCCGCCCGACACGGGCGTCACCATCGAGGTGCCGGCGGAGTGGGGGTCGGTCTACACCGTGTCGACGCTGGCCTACTACCTCGGTGCGACCGTGGTGCCCGGCGACCGGCCGCGGGTCACCGCGGCCGGGGCGTCCCACTCGCTTGCGGACGGGCGGCTCGCCGACGCCGCTCAGGCGCTCCTCGAACACGTGTTCCTCCTCGACTGTGCGGTCCGCACCGAAGGGTTCTACGACGTCGACCTGCACGAGCGCGCCACGGTCGAGTCCCGGGTCGACATCGACGCGGCCGCGCTGTACGAGTTGCCGGTCGACGAGCGGCTCGCCCGGTATTTCGATGTCCCGACCGACCCGCTCTCGGGAGTGCTCGACTGGCACCTGACCGCCGACGTCGCCGCCGAGCCCGGGAGCGCCGAACTGCTCCCGTTCGTGGTCAACGACCTGTCCGCGATCAGGGACCCGGCGACAGCGTCGGCCGCCGGGGCGGACGGCGCGGAATCGCTGGGTGGGCTCTACCGGTCCGACGAGAACGAAGCGGCTTCCTGCGGCGGCGAGACTCCGGCGTCGGCGTTCGAGGACGAGACGGTCGTCACCCCGGAGCCGGTCGACACGGTCGGTCACACCTGGGTCGGGGACGGCTATCCGGTCGGGGCGTCCAAGCCCACGGTGGGCTCGTATCGACGGCGCATCGACCAGCCCGCCTCCGAGTCACACGTCATCGACGTTCAGGTGGTCTGCAACGAGGACGAGATGCGCGAGGAGACCGAGCAGCTGTACGGCTTCCGCGACTACCTCGAGTTCGACATCGACATCGCCTACGACCGCTCGCGCGAACAGCTCCGCTCCCTGCTCGCGGACGATCACGACTTCTTCCACTTCGTCGGCCACGTCGACGCGGACGGCATGAAGTGTGCGGACGGCTACCTCGACCTCCACACCCTGGAGACGACGGGCGTGAAGGCGTTCCTCCTGAACGCCTGCACCTCCTACGCACAGGGGATGGAGCTCGTCCGCGCGGGCAGCATCGGCGGGCTCGTGACGACCACCGACGTCGGGAACATCATGGCGACCAACGCCGGCCGGACGATGGCGCGCCTGCTCGACTACGGCTTCGACCTCCACGGCGTGCTCGACGTGGTACGAAAGGTCCACGTCGTCGGCGGCGCGTACTCGGTCGTGGGCGACGCGGGGGTGACGCTGTGTCAGGCAGGGAGCGGCACGCCGACGCTCGTCGAACTCAAGTCCAGGGAAAAGCCCGGAGCCGACTCGTTCCGGATCGTACATCGGGCCTACACGACGCGGAACTACGGGGTCGGGAGCCTGTTCGTCGACTTCTTCACCGACGAAGGTACCCACTATCTCGCGGGAAGCGTCCCGCCGTCGCTGACCATCTCACGCGAGCGACTCGAGGAGGCGACCACACAACAGCGGACGCCGCTGCTGGTCGATTTCGAACTGGTGTGGTCCGACGAACTGAACTTCGAAGAACTCTGATTACGGACCGTTGATCGCCGCCGCGGTCGCCGCGCCGTTACCGGCGCTGGCGAGCAGCATCGTCATCATGAACACTGCGCCGCAGGCTTTCGGGTGCTGTGCGAGGTACGTCTTGACCGGGTTGTCGGACATGACGTTTCATTCCCGGTGCGATTGCGATGAATATTTACCTAAATGTTCCTGTAAATTCGAACGGTGAATGAAATTGAAAACTTCGCTCGAACTGGATGTAGTCAGAAAACACCGAATAACGACTCTCTATACACTATTCTCACTTCGGGTAGCGGGAGTACATAAGTGATGTGAAACCGTCCAGTCAGTTCGGGTTACGGGTCCATCCCGAACAGTAGCGAGCGCCCGAACACGAGCACCGGGATGATCTCCAGGCGACCGACCCACATGTTCAACAGGAACATGGCTTCGGCGAGCGGTGGCATCGCCGGACCGGTGATACCCGTCGAGAGGCCGACGTTCCCCTGCGCGGAGGCGACCTCAAACAGCGCGTCCTCGTAGCCGAAGGAGGGGCCAACGACGTTCGTCAGGACGAACGACGAGACGACGAGCAGAATCACCCAGAGGAGCGAGACGATGGCCGCCTCGGCGAACTCGCGGTTCATCTCGTTCCGGTCGAGGGTCCGGTCACCGATGTCGGCGGTGACCACCGCGTTCGCGGGGAGGAACACGCGCCCGAACTGCCAGACGATGCCGCGGCCGATTGTGTACGCGCGGATGATCTTGATGCCGCCGACCGTCGACCCCGCCGCGCCGCCGACGACCATCGCACAGGAGACGACGAGCTTGCCGCCAGCGCTCCACTCGCCGATCGAAGACGACTGGAACCCCGTACAGGTGAGCGCGCTGACGAACTGGAACGCGCTGTCCCTGGCAGCGTCCGCGGCGGTCGGGCCGATCAGCGACCCGATGCCGAGCCAGTCGGTCGCGCCGAACGCCCCGCTCGCGTACTCGAGCGCCGAGACGTTTTGAGCGACGAGGAGCGCCGATCCCGCTCCGAGCAGGAGGAACAGCCAGCGAGTCTGTAGGTCGTCGGCCAGGCGGGTGAGGTCCCGGTTCCGGAGGACGCCGTAGTGGACCGGAAACGCGATTGCACCGACCGTCATCACCGGCAGCAGGACGGCCTCGATGAGCGGGGAGTCGTACGTGGCGATGGAGTCGTCCGTGACGGAGAAGCCGCCGGTGGAGAGCCCGGTCATGGCGTGGTTGAGCGCCTGCCATGCCGCCTCGACGAGGGGGAGCGACGAGCCGTAGTCGCTCGTCCTGATGGCGACGAACAGGGCGAGGACCGAGACGAACGTGTACCCGAGGAATATCTTCCAGAGCGTCCTGACGGTCGAGATGATGCTCGGGTGGATCCGCTTCTCGCGGGCCTCGCTCCTGTAGAGCGCGTAGCTCCCGCTCCCCGGTCGAGCGAGGACGGACACCGTGAGGACGATGACGCCCACGCCGCCGACCCACTGGATGAACGACCGCCACCAGAGCAGCGTCCGCGGGAGCGACGGTTCGTGGATTGCCATCGTGAGGCCGGACCCCGTCCACCCCGACATCGACTCGAACAGCGCGTGGAGCGGGTCTCGAAAGTAGCGGAGGCTCGACTCCGCGTACTGGGCCCCCTGGGGAACGAACGACGCGGCGACGGCCGACGGCGTGACGAACGCCGAAAGCAGGAACGGGAGCGCGCCGAACAGGGCCGTACAGAACCACCCCGTGGCGGCGATGACCATGCCGTGTTTCATCCGCGGTGCCGGGGCGTCGGCGAAGGTCATGCGCGCCCCGAACCCGACGGTGACCGTCAGTCCGCCGGCCAGCAGGAACGCGAACGCCTGGTAGAACTCGCGGAACGCGAGCGCCAGGACGACGGTGACCGTCATCATCGTCGCCTGCATCACCAGCAGCGAGCCCACGTCCCTGGCGACGATCGCGAGGTCCGCCGGCACTCCCGCGACCGTCCGACGGCGACTCATCTCACGTCGCCCCGCCGCCGTTGGGGCCACGATCGGCGTTCGCCTCGAAGTGGCCGAACACGTCCGTCACCTCCGGGGTGGCTCCCCGTCCGGAGAACACCGTACAGAGGTCGCCGGGAAGCGCCCTCGTTCCTCCCCGGGGGGTGATGGGATCTGCACCGCCGTCGCGCTCGATGGCGACGACGAGCATGTCGTCCGTGATGTGGCCGGCGTCCCGGGCCTCCTCCATCGTTTCGCCCGCGATCGGAGCGTCCTCGGCCACGCGGATCTCGAACACCTCGGCCTCCTGTCCGACCCGCATGTAGTCGACGATGGAGGGACGCTTGACCGCCCGGTAGAGGTACTCCGCGATGAGTCGCTGCGGGTTCTCCATGGTGTTCACGCCGATCCGACGGAACAGCGCCATGTGTCGTTCGTCGTGGACGACCGAGACGATCTCGGGCACCTCGAGTTCCTTCCCGAGCAGGCACACCATGATGTTCGTAGCGTCGTGGTCGGTCGTGGAGACCAGCGCATCGGCACGCTCCGCGCCCGCGTCCTCGAGGACGTCCCGCGTCGTCGCGTCGTCGTTGATGACCAGACAGTCGAACTCGGCGGCGGCGGCCTCCGCCTTTTCCTGGTCCCGTTCGACGACGACGACCTCGTTCCCGCCGTCGACCGCGAGTTCGATGAGCGGCGTGCCGATGTTGCCGGCACCGACGATGACCACGTACATGTCCTCGGACTGAACGAGGGGACTCCGAAAAGCCATCGTTCCGATCACGAAGCCGGAAATCGCCCGACATATGGCGTCGAACTGGCCGGTCGGCTCTTATTCCTCGACCGCGCTCGCCGCCCGCACGATCGTCTCCTCGCCGAACTTCGGTCCGACGAACTGCATGCCCACCGGGAGCCCGTCGGCCTCGCCGGCGGGAACGGAGATCGCCGGGAGGTTCGCGAGGTTGACGGGGACGGTGTTGGCGTCCATCAGGTAGAGCGAGAGCGGGTCCTCGAGGCTCTCGCCGCGTTTCGGGGGAAGGACTGGCATCGTCGGGGTCGCGAGCACGTCGGCCTCCGCGAGCGCCTCGTCGAAGTCCCGTTTCACCCAGGCGCGGGCGTCCTGCGCCTTCTTGTAGTACTTGTCGTGATAGCCGGCGGAGAGCGCGTACGTGCCCAGCAGGATCCGACGTTTCACCTCGGGGCCGAATCCGTCCTCGCGGGCGCGGGCGAACGACTCGTTCCAGTCGCCCTCGCCGCCGGAAACGCCGTACCGAACCCCGTCGAACCGCGCGAGGTTCGAGGACGCCTCCGACATGGCGATGACGTAGTACGCCTGGACCGCGTGGTCGACCGACGGCAGGGACACCTCGACGGTGTCGACGCCCCGCGATTCGAGGTCCGCGAGCGCAGACTCGAACACGGTCACGACCGCCCCGTGGGCACCCTCGACCAGTTCCGTCGGGACGCCGACCGTGAGGCCGTCGACGTCGCCGTCGGCGGCCGCCGCGTAGTCGGCGTCCGCGCCCGCGTCCCTCGTCGTCCCGTCGTTCTCGTCCGGGCCGGCGATGACGCTCAACAGCTCCGCGGCCTCCTCGACCGTCGGCGCGAGCGGACCGATCTGTTCGAGCGAGTTCGCGTAGGCGACGAGGCCGTAGCGCGAGACCAGCCCGTACGTCGGCTTGATGCCGACGACGCCACAGAACGCCGCGGGGTTCCGGACCGAGCCGCCGGTGTCGGAGCCGAGCGCGAGGTCAGCCCGGCCGGCAGCGACCGCCGCCGCTGACCCGCCCGAGGAACCGCCGGGGACCCGCTCCGGGTCGACCGGGTTCTTCGTCGCGCCCCAGGCGGACGTCTCGGTCGTGCCGCCCATCCCGAACTCGTCCATGTTCGCCTTGCCGACGACGGTGGCGCCGGCGTCCCGCACGCGCTCGACGACCGTCGCGTCGTAGGGCGGCACGTACCCCTCGAGCATCGCGGATCCGCACGTCGTCCGGACGCCCTCCGTCGAGATGTTGTCCTTGACGGCGATGGTTTTCTCGGCCAGCGGGCCCTCGTCGGCTCCCTCGATGGTCGCCTCGGTGACGATGGCGTTGTAGTCGGTCATCTACGACACCCGCGGCCCCTTGAAGAACCCTTCCTCCGACTCGGGAGCGTTCGAGAGCGCCGCCTCCTGGTCGAGTCCCTCGCGGGCCTCGTCGGTTCGCATCACGTTGACGAGCTCCGGTTCGTCCTCGACGGCAGGAACCTCGTCGAGCGCCTCGAAGTACGAGAGCACGTCCGAGAACTGCGCCGCGAACGACGCGGCCTCCTCGTCGCTCAGGTCCACCCTGGCGAGTTCGGCCACGTGGCGGACCTCGGCGGAGTCGACGCCGTCCCCGGCGCCGGCGGTCCCGTCCGCGTCGGAGGTGTCAGTCATGGTCGATGGCTGGCCCGGACCGGGAGTAAGGGTTTCGATAGCACGTACTCCCTCGCCCGACTCGGCGCTCGAACCGGATCCTCGGGGCGCGTTCGGGTCGCTACACGCCCGTACGTCGCCACCACGTTTAACCCGCTTCACGCCCAATAGTATATTACGTTGAACAACTCGGAGAGCCATCTCCCCGGTCCCACCCCACCAGATAATGAGTGAAAACGTCCGCGACTACACGGACGAGCGTTCCGAGCAGCGAGAGGCCGACGAGCTCGAATCAGAACGGGAGCGTGAAGACCTCCAGTGTCCCGAGTGCGGCGGCGACCTCGTCGCCGACTCCGAACGGGGCGAGACGGTGTGCCGGGACTGTGGGCTGGTGGTCGAGGAGGACGAGATCGACCGCGGGCCCGAGTGGCGTGCGTTCGACTCGGCCGAGAAGGACGAGAAGAGCCGCGTGGGCGCGCCGACGACGAACATGATGCACGACAAGGGGCTCTCGACGAACATCGGCTGGCAGGACAAGGACGCCTACGGCAACCAGCTCTCGGGTCGCCAGCGGGAGAAGATGCAGCGACTGCGCACGTGGAACGAGCGGTTCCGGACGCGGGATTCGAAGGAGCGGAACCTCAAACAGGCGCTGGGGGAGATCGACCGGATGGCCAGCGCGCTCGGCCTGCCCGAGAACGTCCGCGAGACGGCGTCGGTCATCTACCGGCGCGCGCTCGCGGACGACCTCCTGCCCGGCCGGTCGATCGAGGGCGTCGCCACCGCGAGCCTCTACGCTGCCGCCCGCCAGGCCGGCACCCCCCGCTCGCTCGACGAGATCTCGAACGTTTCCCGCGTCGAGAAGGACGAGGTCGCCCGCACCTACCGCTACGTCGTCCGGGAGCTGAAACTGGAGATCCAGCCGGCCGACCCCGAGAGCTACGTCCCCCGGTTCGCCTCCGATCTCGGGCTCTCGGACGAGGCGGAGCGCCGCGCCCGAACCCTGCTCCAGAGCGCGAAGGAAGCTGGCATCCACTCGGGCAAGTCGCCGGTCGGGCTCGCCGCCGCGGCCGTGTACGCCGCGTCGCTGCTCACGAACGAGAAGGTGACACAGGGCGAGGTGAGCGAGGTCGCGAACATCTCGGAGGTCACCATCCGAAACCGGTACCACGAACTGCTGGAGGCCGAGGGGCGGGCCGACTTCCGCTGAACGCGGCTCCGACGGGGTGGCCGTGACTCCCCCTTGTTCTGGCTACTCACTCCAGCAGCGACTCGATGTACCGCCCGACGTGGTTCTCCATCCGTCGCTTGAACCCGGCCCGACGGGCGAGCCGGTCGAGTTCCCGGGAGACGTACGTCCCGTACTGGACGGCCTTCTTGTCCGCGGTCCGTACCGACTCGGGGACCAGATCCGTCGCGGCCGCCCGGAGCGCGACCTTCCGTTCGTCCCCCGTGGCGATCCGGTCGCCGGGAAGCCGAAGCGCCGCCTCGACGACCGAGTCCCGGAGGAACGGCGCGACGGGCTCGACCCCCGCGGCCCGGAGCGCGAGCACGTCGCGTTCTAACTGATCGGGGAGCGTGAGCACCGTCTCGCGGCGCGCGCCCCGGACCGTGTCGGCCTCGACCCGGTGGTCGGAGCCGGGCGAGACCACCTTCGCGTAGCCGCCGAACAGTTCGTCCGCGCCCTGCCCGACCGCGAGCCGACCGTGACCGTCCGCGGCCGCGCGCTCGGCGACGAGGTACAGCGGGAGCGCGATCCCCACGTCCATCGGGTTGCTCCGACCCGTCGCCGCGACGATCTCGGGGACGACGCGTCGAAGGTCGTCGTGGGACAGTTCGACCACGGTGAGCTCCCGGCCCGTCTCGTCGGCGGCGTCCCGGGCGGCGGCGACGTCGTGGCTCCCCTCGAACCCCGCGACGTACAGCGGCGCGTCCGGAACCCCGGCGGCCACGAGCGCGGAGTCGACGCCGCCGGAGAACGCCACCGCGAGCCCGTCCGGATCGACCGCAGTGGCGGAGTCCACGACAGCGTCGGTGACGGACCGCTGCGCCTCGAGGCCGGCCGTCGGCTCCGGGTCCGGAAGCGTCCAGACTCGCCGGTCGCCGTCCTCCGTCCGCACGTGGCCCGCGGGAACCGGGGTCGGCGCCCGAAGCGTCGTCGGGTCGAAGCTCCAGGCTCCCGGCTCGTCGGCTTCGGAAAACACCGGCCGGCGGCCGAGCACGTCCCGGACGAGCGCGCCGTCGAGTTCGCCGGCAAAGCCCGTCCCGCCCGGGAGCGGGTCGCCGTCGGCGAGCGCGTCGCGGACCAGTTCCGCCGGAGCGCCGTCGATCCGCGTCACGTCAGAGGAACTGGGCCATCCGTCGCCGGACGCGGCGCTTCGCCCCGCCGGCGGCCTGCCGGAAGGAGATGTGCCAGGGCGTTCGCTGGCCGACGACGCTGGTCCGACCCTCGCGGATCGCGTCCAGCACGGCCGTTTGCGTCCGGTCGTCGGCCCCGACCTCGGTGACGGCCTGGCCGACCATCTCCGCGATGTGGGCGTCGCTGCCGGCGGTCATCGGCACGCCGTGGTCGAGCGCGAACGCCTCGGCCTTCCGGTTCGCGCGGCCGGTGAGCAGCCGGGAGTTGTACACCTCGATGGCGTCGGCGCGGGCGAGCTGTTCGTCGGTGACGTGCGGCTCGACGCCGTGTCTGGACTTCTGGAACGGGTGCGGGATGACCGAGAGCCCGCCCTGGTCCGCGATGCGGTCGAGCGTGTCGTCGAACGGGAGCCCGGCCGGGATCGGCTCCTCGATGCCGAGCGCGAGCACGTGGCCGGCGGCGCTCGTGACCTCCATCCCGGTGATGCCGACGAGGCCGTACTCGTCGGCCCGGTCGGCGGCCTCCAGGCTCGCGTCGAGTTCGTCGTGGTCCGTGACGGCCAGCGCGTCCATCCCGACGGCGGCCGCCTGTTCGAGCAGCATGTCGACGGGGTCGCGCCCGTCGTGTGAGAGCTCCGAGTGACAGTGCAGCTCGACCGATAGCACGTCCGGCGCTTGTGGCGGCCGGTAAAAAAGATACGCGGTCCGACCGTTCCGGCGACGAATGGGCACGTCCGTGCACATGAAAAGCCATTTGACCGCCGAGGGTAGCCGTACATGTGGATGAGTCTCCCCGACGCGGACCGCGAACTCGTGACCGCGGAACTCGGCCGCGACCCCACGCCTGCGGAGGCAGCGCTGTTCGAGAACCTCTGGAGCGAACACTGCGCGTACCGCTCCTCGCGCCCCCTGCTCGGCGCGTTCGAGAGCGAGGGCGAGCAGGTCGTCGTCGGCCCGGGCGACGACGCCGCGGTCGTCGCGCTGCCGTCGCCCGACGCCGACACGGCGGCCGACGACGATGCCGCCAGCGACGCGACTGACGGGGACACCTACGTCACGCTGGGCATCGAGAGCCACAACCACCCCTCCTACGTCGACCCGTTCGACGGCGCGGCCACGGGCGTCGGCGGCATCGTGCGCGACACGATGAGCATGGGCGCGTACCCCATCGCGCTGACCGACTCGCTCTACTTCGGCCCGTTCGACCGGGAGCACTCCCGCTATCTGTTCGAGGGCGTCGTCGAGGGAATCAGCCACTACGGCAACTGCATCGGCGTGCCGACCGTGGGCGGCTCCGTCGCCTTCCACGAGGGGTACGAGGGCAACCCGCTCGTCAACGTCGCCTGCCTCGGACTCACCTCCGCGGACCGACTCGTGACGGCGGTGGCGCAGGAACCTGGCAACAAGCTCGTCCTCGTCGGCAACGGTACCGGCAGGGACGGCCTCGGCGGCGCGTCGTTCGCCTCCGAGGACCTCGCGGAGGACGCGGAGACGGAGGACCGACCCGCGGTGCAGGTCGGCGATCCATACGCCGAAAAGCGGCTCATCGAGGCGAACGAGGCGTTCCTCGACGAGCGCCTGCTCGTCTCCGCGCGCGACCTCGGTGCCGCCGGGCTGGGCGGTGCCTCCTCGGAACTGGTGGCGAAGGGTGAACTCGGCGCCCGGATCGACCTCGACGCCGTTCACCAGCGGGAGCCGAACATGAATGCGCTCGAGATCCTGCTCGCCGAGTCCCAGGAGCGGATGTGCTATGAGGTTCGCCCCGGCGACGTCGACCGCGTCCGCGAGATCGCCGACCGGTTCGACCTCGGCTGCTCGGTCATCGGGGAGGTGACCGACGGGAACTACGTCTGCACGTTCGCCGGGAGCGGGGCACGGAGCGCCTCGGACGGTCCGGACGGTGACCGCGAGACGGTCGTCGACGTTCCCGCCGAGTACCTCGCCGACGGCGCGCCGATGAACGACCTCCCGCGAGCGGAGCCGAGCCAGCCGGATCGGGACCTCCCGACGAGCGACCTCGCCGACGCGTTCGAGGCGGTCGTCGGAACCCCGAGCACGGCGAGCAAGCGCTGGGTGTACCGCCAGTACGACCACGAGGTCGGGACCCGAACCGCCGTCGGACCGGGCGACGACGCGGCCGTGATCGCCGTCCGCGAGGCGGACGTAGGCGTCGCGCTCTCGGCGGGCGCGGAGCCGCGCTGGACCGACGCGGCCCCGTACGAGGGCGCACGGGCGGTCGCGCTCGAAAACGCCACGAACCTCACCGCGAAGGGGGCGAGCCCGCTCGCGGCGGTCGACTGCCTGAACGGCGGAAACCCGGAGAAACCGGAGGTGTACGGCGCGTTCGCGGAGGCGGTCGACGGGCTGGCGGACATGTGCTCACAGCTGTCGGTCCCGGTCGTCGGGGGGAACGTCTCCCTGTACAACGACTCCGCTGCGGGCCCGATCCCGCCGACGCCCACGCTTGCGATGATCGGCACGACGGGCCAGTACTCGGCCCCGCCCGCGTCGGTCACGGGCGAGGGCGAACTGCTGCTCGTCGGCGAGGCGGGCGACGCGCTCGGCGGCTCGGAGTACCTCGCGCAGGTGGGCGGGACCGACCGGTTCCCGGCCCTGCCGGACGACCCGACGGCCGTCCTCGAGGCGCTGGCCGACGTCACAACACGGGAAGCCACGCTCGCGGTCCACGACGTGAGCCACGGCGGCCTCGCGGTCGCGCTCGCTGAACTGGTCGGTGCGGACGCGGGCGTCGAGGCGACCGTCGCTGACGCCCCCTCGCTGTTCGACGAGACGCCGGGGCGCGCGGTCGTGGAGACGACCGACGCCGACGCTGTCGTCTCGGCGTTCGAGGGACTCGCGCCGGTCGAACGGCTCGGGACCGCGACCGGCGACTCGACGCTCTCGCTCACGGTCGGCGACGAGCGAATCGAGTACGACGTCGACGAGATACGCGAACTCCGGAGCGTCATCGAGCGGGAACTCGACTAGCTCCCTCCAGCAGCAGTACCCCCGTTACGGGCCGGGAGTAGGCTTAGGGAGTTCGCCGTCAATCGGTTCGTATGCGATCGACCACGGTCCTCGTCGCGCTTCTCCTCGTCCTGGCGGGCTGTGGCGCGGGCGGCTCGGTCGGTCCGTCGGGACCGCTCGCCGACGGCGCCGGGGCCCCGTCGGGCGTCGACCGGACGGAAACGCCAGCCCCGAACGCGACCACGGTGACGACGCCGACGAAGCCGGACGCGACCCCGGCACCCCGGTCGCTCGCGGACACATACGACATCGAGACTGAGGGCGGTGTGCTTCCGGTGGACTACTCGCTCGTCCACGCGCGGGTGACGGTCATGGTGAACCGGACGGACACCGCCCCGCCCGAGGAAGTGGTGATCGAGCCGAACGCGCGGATGGGGATCGGGACGAGCCGCTACCCCGAGTTCTACCGGCTCCTCGGCATCAGGATTCCCGAGGACCGGGACCGCGCACTGACGGCCGCCGCCTACGTTTCCGGCCCCGAGACGGTGACGGTGAACCGGCTCATCCTCAACCGGACCGGCGACACCGAGCGGACGCTCGCCCACGAGTCGGTCCACGTCGTCCAGTACCGGACCGGGGCGTTCCGACGGACGTCCGAAGGCGTCCTCGCGGGCCGGCCCACGACCGACGACTCGCTGGTCCAGCGCAGCATCACCGAGGGGATCGCCACGTACACGGAGTCGGCCTACGCCGAGCGGTACGGCTCCGACAACGCGATGCCGATCCGAACGATGGGCGAGCGCTACCGGAACGGCAGCGGCGCGGTTCGGTTCGGCCTCGCTCCCTACTACTTCGGCGCTCGCTACGCGGACCGCCGCGTCGACTCGCCCGCGGAGACCCGGGAGATCTACCGCGATCCGCCCCGGACGACCGAGGAGCTGATCCACGGCGCGGAGCCGGGCAGCGAGCCGGTCGAGAACCCGGACGTGGCCTCGAGGGACGGTGACGGCTGGGAGGTCGTTCCGGGGAGTCGGGATTCGTTCGGCGAACTGTTCGTCCGCGTCGTGCTCGGGAGCCCGATGAACGAATCCGTCGCCGCGTGGGGCGCCGACGGCTGGGCCGGCGACCGCCGCGTCGCGTTCAGGGACACGTCCGCGAGCGGCCGGACCGTCGGCTACGCCTGGGCGCTGACGTTCGAGGACCGGGCGAACGCGACGGAGTTCGAGGCGGCGTTCGCGGAGTGGCGGAAGGCCCGACCCGGCGAGGGACCGATCAGGACGGAGCGGGTCGGCGCGGAGACGGTCGTCGCGTACCTCGGCGACGAGTCGTTCGTCGAATCGGCGGACGCCAGCCAGGGGGCTGGAACGGTGACGGTGAGCGTCGAAGACGGGTCGACCTGAAGCGATCGGTCGGCCGATGCGGCACCCGATCCGGCCGTTCAGGCGAGAAGCAGCGGGACGCCGAACGCGACCGCGATGCCGACGAGCGCGATCAGCGCGCCCGTGAGCACCTGCCCCGTCGCGAACGACTGCATCGGCGAGGTGATCCGCTCGTCGTCGAACTCCCGATAGTGTTCGTGCTCGTGGTGGTCGGCCATACCCCAGCCTCCGACGCCTCGGTACTTAATCGTCCTGACCGAGCTCCGACTGTCGCTGTCGAAACGGTGAAACGCCCCAGGACCGAACGTCGGGACAGTGCCCCTCACGAAACGCATCATCCCCTGCATCGACGTTGCCCTCGACGACGACGGGGAGGCGGCCGTCTACACCGGGGTCAACTTCGAGGACCTGCAGTACACCGGCGACCCGGTCGAACTGGCGAAAAAGTACAACGAGGCGGGCGCCGACGAGTTCGTCTTCCTCGACATCACCGCCACCTCGGACGGCCGCGAGACGATGCTCGATACGGTCTCGGCGGTCGCGGACGAGTGCTTCATCCCGCTGACCGTCGGGGGCGGCATCCGGACTCGGGAGGACATCAAGGAGACGCTCCGGGCCGGCGCGGACAAGGTGTCGATCAACTCGGGAGCCATCGCGAACCCGGAGCTCATCACGAGGGGGGCCGAGTCGTTCGGCAGCCAGTGTATCGTCATCTCGGTCGACGCGAAGCGCCGGTTCGACGAGCGCGGCGAGCACTACGTCGAGGTGGACGGCGAGTCCTGCTGGTTCGAGTGTACCGTGAAGGGGGGAAGCGAGGGGACCGGCCTCGACGTGATCGCGTGGGCCGCGGAGGCCGAGGAGCGCGGCGCGGGCGAACTGTTCGTCAACTCCATCGACGCCGACGGGACCAGGGACGGCTACGACATCCCACTCACGAAGGCGGTCTGTGAGACCGTCTCGACGCCCGTCATCGCCTCGTCGGGCTGTGGCGGTCCCGATGACATGTACGAGGTGTTCACCGAGGCCGGCGCGGACGCGGGCCTCGCGGCGTCGATCTTCCACTTCGAGGAGTACGGCATCGACGAGGTGAAGCGGTACCTCGACGAGCGTGCCCTGCCGATCAGACGCTGAGACGCGACCGGAGGCCCACCCCTGCGACGTTTCCGGGAACGTCTCGGATCGGGGTTGCACACGAGCGACGTAGCTTCTTCCCGTTCGAGAACCGAATACCGTCCATGAGCACCGAGGAGGAGTACGTCGAGGCGGTCCGCGAGCAGCGTCGACACAAGGACGAGTTCTTCGCGGAGCACCCGCAGTCCCCCATACCGCAAGCGGACCGCGACGAGTTCGATGGCCTCGACTACTTCGACCCGGATCCCGACTACCGGATCGTCACGACCCTGCACGAGCACGACGACCCGGAGGAGATCACCGTCGAGACGACGCAGGACGGCGAGCGGCGCTACCTCGCGGTCGGCGAGTTCCGGTTCGAACTGGCCGGCGAGTCGGTGACGCTGCAGGCCTACCGGTCACCGGGCGACGAGGGTCGCCTCTGGGTGCCGTTCCGCGACGCGACGAGCGGCGAGGAGACGTATCCGGCCGGCAGGTACCTCGACCTGGAGGACCCGGACGACCGCACCGACGACGGCGAGTGGGTGCTCGACTTCAACGGCGCGTACAGCCCGTACTGCGCGTACTCGGGGGCCTACGAGTGTCCGCTGATCCCGACGGCGAACTGGCTGGACGTTCCGGTGCGGGCGGGCGAGCGAGTCCGTGAGAACTGAGTCGGCGCGAGCGATCCGTCCGGCGTTCGAGTCCGGTTCAGGCGGCCGAGGCGAACGCGTCCTCGATGTCCTCGTACAGCGTTCCCATCCGGTCGCTCACTGCGTCGGAGGCGTCCTCCAGCGCGTCGAGCGGGTCGACGCCCGCCTCGGTCTTGATCGAGAGGATCGGCTCGGTCTGACCGCCGGACTGCTCGGGGTTCATGTCGTAGGTCGCCGCGGTGACGCCGTCGGACTCCAGCAGTGCGCCCTTGAGCACGTTCATGAACGTGTGGTCCTCGCCCGCGACCTCGATGCGGAGTTCCTCGTCCGTCTTGTCCAAAACGCGGAGTTCCATGGGGGATTCTTGGCCGAGGGCGTGTTTTAGTGTTGTGTTCCTGCGTCTTCGGACGTCGCGTCGGTCGCGGGCCGTGGAACGGTCCGTCCGGTCGCGTTCTCCGGTTCCGTGGCGGCCGTAACAGCCCCACGGCCGTCGGCTACGGTCCCCGTTTCGCCGTCACGTCGGCCGCCCCGAACGCCCCCGCCTGTCGGCTCCCGCGGCCGTCGCCGCGCGCCAGTGCTTGAAGATCGAACCCTCCGTGGACCGGCTGGATCCGGCCGCTCATTCCTCGAACTCGACCACGCGCTCGATGCCCACGTCCGGGAACAGCGCGTCGACGTCGACCGCAGGGTCGACGAGACGGTAGCGCCCGCCGTCGCGCTCGACGACGCCGGCGTCCGCGAGGTGATCGAGGTGTGCGAACGCCTCGCCGGGGCCGTGGAGCACGTGGATCGCCTCGAGGGAGCCGAACAGTTCCGCGCTGACCTCCCACGGCGTCGACGCCCCGCGCGCGTCGAGCACGTCGACGACGTTCCCCGTCCTGTCGCGGTGGTGCTGGAGGATCGTCGCCGCGCGGCCGGCCGGGTCGTCGATGCGGTCGCGGTGGCCCGGCCACGCGACGTCCCAGTCGCGCCCGACGATCTCGACGAGGCTGTCGACGTACCTGGCGAGGGGGGAGTCGACACGGACGTCCGCGCCGCCCACGTTCGGCGTGTACTTCGGGAGGATCGCGTCGCCGACGAACGCCTCGCCGGCGGCCTCGTCCGCGAACGCCGAGAGTCCGGCGGCGTGGCCGGGCAGGTGAACCGCCTCCAGCGTCCGGCCGTTCACGTCGAACGTGTCGCCGTCAGCAAAGGGCGTCACGTCGGCGGGGTCGCCGCCCAGGTCCATCTGCTCCTCGAGGAATGCCATGAGTTCCGTCCGCTTCCCGCGCGGAATGCCCCACTCCGCGAACGTCTCGCGCTGTCCGGGGTGGTCCTCGAGCAGGGAGGGTTCCTCGCCGGAGACGAGCGGCGCGTCGGCCTCGTGGACGTGGACGCTCGCGCCGGATTCTGCCTGGATCTCGCCGGCGAGGCCGGCGTGGTCGAGGTGCCAGTGGGTGAGGAACACGCGGTCGACGTCGGCCAGCGCGACGCCGTGGGCCGACAGGCCCTCCTCAAGTTCCGAGCGCACCTCGGGGAGGGCGACGCCGGTATCGACGAGCACCGTCTCCTCGCCGTCGAGGAGATACACGTCGTTCAACCCCTCGAAGACGGTGTTGTGCAGGCGGATGCGCTTCACGCACCCGAGTGGGCCGTCGGGACCCAAGAGAGTTCCCATCGGCCGTCAAGCCGCAGGAGGTTCCATCGGTCCCGAACTCGGAAGGCTCCCGTCGGTCCCGAACTCGGGAGGGTCCCGTCGGTCCGACGAGCCGGCGCCGCACCGGTGGCGAGCGTCGCGCTGTCGAGCGGTCGGTTCGCGGCGAGAAAGCGCGTTGCCGGCCGCATGCCACGGCCGGCGAGCACCAATCATAGACGGCGGACGTCGCCGAGACGCGTGCGGTCTGACAGTCAGACGCGTTCGGATGGCCGCCGGTGACACGGATGCTACCAACCCACAAAAAACCGGGGTCGACCGTCAATACTTGGCGTCTCAGCGGACGAGGTACGGGTCCTCGCCAGCGATGAACCGACCCAGATCGGACTCCCTGCGATAGTCGGTCGAGCGCATCGTCTCGATGGCTTCGACGAGGTCGGCGGCGTCTCCTTCCTCCCACTCGACCGGGTCGAGGATCGGGAGGACCAGCCACCCTGACCCCCGGAGTTCAGCCCCGTGGAGCCCCCGCATGTCGATCTCGGTCTTCCAGGCCTGGGCCGTGTACGTCTCCAGCACGTGCTCGGTCGCGCGGGCACCGACCGGAAGCAGGACGTGGGCCGCGATGGCGCGCAGTTCCGCGTCGAAGAACCGCTCCATGTCGGCGTACTCGCCGGCCGACGGCTCGCCGTCGGGAACGCACATGTGGAGATACGAGAGGAACGTCGAGTTCACGTCGGGTGCATCCCCGGCCGCTTCCAGCAGGCCCGCTTCGACCAGGGCGGCCTGGAACCGCTCGGCCGCGGGAGTGCCGGTGAACGGGACGCCGGCGTCGACGCCGCCGTGGACGCCCGGGTGGTCGCCGACGACGTGGAAGTCGGCGTTTGCGTCGCCGTACCCGGGGACGAACCGGTCACAGTCCGGCTCCATCCCGAACGGGTTCGAGACGCGGTCGGTGACGTTCTTCACTGGAACCAGGTGGGACCGACCGGGGCATGGACGTTCCGGTTCGGGCGCCCGGTCGAGATGGTTCGGAGTCGGGGTTGAGGCAGACTCGCCCTCACAGTTCGACGCCCGAGGGGATGAGGCTCTCGCGCCGGAGGAGGTTCCCCTCGGGGTCGTAGACGAGGAACGTCTCCTTCTCGTAGGAGACGAGCGGCTCCCCTTCGACCGTGATCTCGACGCGGTAACCCCCGTCGCCGTCGTTCTGCTGGCCGTACTCGCGGGCCGCGCGGATGAACTGGAGGACGTCGGCCGCGGCCTGGTTCAGTTCCAGCACGAAGTCGCCGGTGATGCGGTTCGTGACGCCGACGACGCCGGCCGCGTCCGGGTCCTCCTCGTGGGACGTCTGGAGCCGGAACGCGACGTCGATCTCCTCGCCGTCCAGCAGGCCGTCCTCGGTGCCCGTGAGGCGCTCTCGAAGCAGACCGTCCGGTCCGTGGAAATCGATGTACACGTGTGGTTTCCGCGGGTCTCCGTCAGAATCCACCCATCCGATCTGCTCGACGGCCAGTTCGAAGTAGTCGCGCCTCATTCCGTACTGGAGCCGTGGTGGCACACGAGTATGAACGTAACGCAGAGTGATGGTGCGGTTCGGCCAACTCGGCCGGTCGCGTCTGCGTGTCGCATCGGCCGGCTCGTCGGCTCTCGGGCCTCGCCGCTCGGTCCAGTCTCGACCGGATTCACGGCCACGGCCAGTTCACTCGGTTTTATGTCGTCCCGTGCCGGTCGCCGCGTATGGTCTGGGTCCGCTCGGAGTACGCGCCCGAACTGGCGGTGCTCTCGACGTGGCTCTCCGTGCTCATCCCGTGGAACGTGTTCCACGGCAGCGTCGGCGGCGGGAGCATCCTCCTCGTCCGCTTCCCGCTGCTGGAGATCCAGTACGCGTTCGGCGTCCCGCTGGCACGCGCGACCAGCCTCCGGGATCCGCTCTCCGCCTACCAGCTGCAGGCGGGCCAGTCGGTCGCCGGCGCGTACGCGGCGTGGCTCGTGGGGGCCGGGGTGCTGCTCGTCGCAGTCGCGGTCTCCGTCCACTACTACCGCGAGGAAGCGCGAGCCGAATCCTGGTCGGTCGATCCCGTCCGTCTGCTCGGCAGCCTGCTGACCGCGACGGGGGTCGTCTTCGGGGTCGCCTCGGTCCTGCTGACGGGCGGGCTCTTCGGCGTCGACCTCGGCGTCGGCGGCGGGCTGGCGGGGACCTCGATCCCGCTCGGCGTTCCGTTCTACCTCGCCTTCGGCGTGCTGTTGCTCCGGGCGGACCGTGTGGAGTGACGCTCGGTTCGACGTCGGGGAGGCCTCCGTCGGCCCACGAGACCGCCGAGCCGGCGAGTATCAATTCCGCTAACCGGCGGTGCCGGATTTAAGTACGGGTGCGCCAAACGACCGACGATCACGGCATGTCGGGGGAACTCGCGGACGCCGATGGGGGGGCTGATGGGCGGCTGGGGGCGCTCCGCCGCCGCATCGCCCGCACCATCGAGATGCTCCGTGGAACGGATCTCGAGGTGAGGCCGTTCCGGCCCGGCGAGGACGGCCCGCTGGCGTCGTTTTCGGTCCCGGACGGCCACGAGGAGATCGACCGCTACTGGGTGAACGCCCCCTACGCCTACGTCGTCATCAGCCGCGACCCCGAGGAGAGCGAACGCCGGTACCATGTCGTCGAACCCGAACTCGACGGGTTCCAGCGAACGCTCCTCGAACGCGTCGTCGACGACATCAGGGACCCGCTGCTGTTCCGAAGCGACTCGGAGCGGGCGGACGAGGAGACGCTCCGGGAGGAACTGGAGACGCTGCTCGAACAGTACGGCGTCGACGCGGACATGGCGACCTACCACACGCTGTTCTACTACCTCAGGCGGGACTTTCGGGGGTACGGCAAGGTCGACCCGCTGCTCAACGACCGCCACATCGAGGACGTCTCGTGTGACGGCTACGACCTCCCGCTGTTCGTCTACCACGACGAGTACACGGACATCGAGACGAACGTCGCCTTCGGGCGGGACGAACTGGACGACTACGTCATCAGGCTCGCCCAGCGGTCCGGCCGGCACATCTCGGTCGGGGACCCCATCGTCGAGACGACGCTTCCCGACGGCTCGCGTGCCGAACTCGCGCTCGGCGAGGAGGTGACCCCGCGCGGCTCGGCGTTCACCATCCGACAGTACGCCGACGAGCCGTTCACGCCCATCGACCTGATCGAGTACGGCACGTTCAGCGTCGAGCAGATGGCGTACTTCTGGCTCTGCATCGAGCACAACAAGAGCCTCATTTTCGCGGGCGGGACGGCGTCGGGCAAGACCACCTCGATGAACGCCGTCTCGATGTTCATCCCCCCGCGCTCGAAGGTGCTCACCATCGAGGACACCCGCGAACTGTCGCTGTATCACGACAACTGGCTCTCCTCGGTCACGCGCGAGCGGCTCCACGAGGGCACGGACATCGACATGTACGACCTGCTGCGGTCGGCGCTGCGCCACCGGCCGGAGTACATCATCGTCGGCGAGGTGCGCGGCGCGGAGGCGGTGACGCTGTTCCAGGCGATGAACACCGGGCACACGACGTTCTCCACGATGCACGCCGACTCCATCGAGACGGTGATCAACCGGCTGGAGAACGAGCCGATCAACGTGCCCCGCGCGATGGTCCAGAGCCTCGATCTGCTCTCCATCCAGACGCTCACCCGATTCGGGAACGAGCGGGTTCGCCGCGCGCGGACGGTCGGCGAGATCGGCGGCATCGACCAGCGGACCGGCGAACTCGACTACTCGTCGTCGTTCTCGTGGGACCCGGAGGACGACTCGTTCCGCCGGAGCGACTCGGACCTGCTCGAGGAGATCCAGGAGGAGCGCGGCTGGTCGCGGTCGGAACTCCTCTCGGAGCTCCGGAACAGGCGGACGTTCCTCGAACACCTCCGCGAACGGGGGATCTCCGATTACCGCCGGTTCACGGCGCTGGTCAACGAGTACTACTCGAACCCCGACCGGGTGATGGACCGGATCGCGGCGACGACGGAGGCGCGATCGACGACGGGACCGACCGACGACGATGGATCACCGGACGAGCGTGGATCACCGGACGAGCACGGGTCACCGGACGAGCACGGGTCACCGGACGAACACGGATCCCAAGACGCCGAGGGACCGGAGAACGGCACGGCGGACGACGCCGTCCCCGACGAGGGGGACGGGTCCGGAAGGGCGGAGCCGTAGCCGATGCTCGGGGTCGCACTCGTCTCGATCCTCCTGCTCGTGGCGTTGCTCGCGCCGGTCGCGGCGGCCCCGTTCAGCCGTCGGGTCAACCTCGCGGTGACGCGGACGGCGCTCGTGTTCTTCGGCGACTACGTTGCCCAGGAGAACCCACGGAAGCGGAACCAGCGGACGCGGATCCGCGCCGCACACCTCGGCGTGACCCACCGCGTGTACGCCTCGAAGACGCTCATGTACTCGGGGATCGCGGGCGTCGCCGGCAGCCTCCTCGGGGTGTACGGGATGGGGTTCCTGCTGGCGGCGCTCCGGGTGAACGGCGAGACGCTCCGGGCGCGGCTGCCGGCCGCGCTCTCGTTTCTCGCCGACCTCACGCGCGTCGGCGAACTGGGGGTCGGCGACCTGTTCCCGCTGCTGCTGGCGTCCTCGGCGACGCTCGGCGCGGGGGCGGCGCTGGCGACGTACGCCATCCGGTGGGAGCTTCTGGACCAGCGCGCGAACGCCCGCGCGGGACAGATCGAGGCGACGCTGCCCCGGACGGTCGCGTTCGTCTACGCGCTCTCGCGGTCCGGGATGGCGTTCCCGAACGTGTTGAACACGCTCACCGAGAACGAGGGCGTGTACGGGGAGGCGGCGCGGGAACTCGGCGTCGGCGTCCGCGACATGAACAACTTCGGGACGGACGTGCTGACGGCGATGGAGCGACTTGGCCGGCGGACGCCCTCGGAGAACATGGCCGAGTTCGGCGAGAACGTCGCCTCGGTGCTCGCCAGCGGGCAGAACATCTCCGAGTACCTGAAGGGCCAGTACGAGCGCTATCAGGCGGAGGCCGAGTCCCAGCAGGAGCAGTATCTCGAGGTCCTCTCGGCGTTCGCGGAGGCGTACGTGACGGTGCTCGTCGCCGGGCCGCTGTTTTTCATCACCATCCTCGTCGTCATCGGGATGGTGCTACAGGACACGACGGCGCTGTTGCGAGTGGTCGTCTACGTCGCCGTCCCGCTCGGAACCGCCGGGTTCGCCGTCTACGTCGACTCCATCACGAACACGAGCCAGGAGACACGGCGGACCGGGATAGCGGCCGACCCGCGACGGCGGAGCGCCGCCGCGATCAGCACCGCGTCCGAGGAGGACACGCGCGCGGACGGCGGCGTCGGCGGTGCGTCGGACCGCTGGGCGGCCAGCCGGGAACGGCTCGCGGCGTACGAGACGTTCGACCGACTGCTGGGCTGGCTGAGGCGGCCACGTCGGGCGATCCTCGCCCGCCCGGCCGCGACGATGCTCGTCACGGTTCCCGCCGGACTCTGGTGGATCCGGTTTCGGGTCGACGCGTTCCCGCTCGCACCGCTGCCGGCGCTCCGAGCGCTCGACACGCCCGTCATCGAGGCGACGCTGCTCGCGCTCGTGGGCTACGGGCTCGTGTACGAACTCGACAAGCGCCGAACGCGGGCCATCGAGCGTGCCGTGCCCGACTTTCTCGATCGGATGGCGAGCATCAACGAGGCCGGGCTGACGGTCGTGGAGAGCATCCGCCGGCTCACCCGCTCGGATCTGGGCAAGCTGACGCCCGAGATCGAGCGCACCTGGCGGGACATCCGGTGGGGTGCGGACGCGGCGACGGCGCTCGAACGGATGGAGGACCGGGTCGACTCGCCGATGGTCTCGCGGGCGGTCGCGCTCGTCACGAACGCGATCTCGGCCAGCGGGGAGGTCGCGCCGGTGCTCGAGATCGCCGCCGACGAGACGCGGGCGACCCAGCGGCTCCGCCGCGAGCGACGGCAGGTGATGGTGACGTACCTGCTGGTCATCTACGTCTCCTTCGCCGTGTTCCTCGGCATCGTCGGCGCGCTCTCGGTGTCGTTCGTGCCGGCGATCGAGAACGCGGCGATCGCCGGCACGAACGACGGCGTTTCCGGAACCGGCGTGTCGGGTGTCTCGGGCGTGTTCGGCGGCTTCGGGGACGTTTCGACCGAGAAGTACGTCCTGCTGTTCTATCACGCCTCGGCGATTCAGGCGGTCTGTTCGGGCGTCATCGCCGGCCAACTCGGGGAGGGTCGCATGGCGGACGGCGTCAAACACGCCAGCCTGATGCTGCTGTCCACGTACGTCGCATTCGCGTTCATCGGAACATGACGGGCGATCGATCGGGACGCGGCGACGAGCCCGCACGACCGGCTGAACGTCGGGAGGTTGCCGAGACGTACGATCGGATCGCGTCCCACTTCGCGCGAACCAGGCGGTACGCCTGGCCCGAGGTGGAGTCGTTCCTCGACGGGCGATCGGGACAGGTCGCGCTCGACGTCGGCTGTGGGAACGGCCGCCACTCCGAGTCGCTCGCCGAACGCGCCGAGCGGGTGGTCGGCGTCGACGTGAGCGAGGAACTCATCCGCGAGGCCGTCGATCGGGCCGGAGAACGTGGCTATCGGGACGCGTTCGCCCCGGTTCTCGGCGACGCGGCGGCGCTGCCCGTCCGGGACGACGTCGTCGACGTGGCGGTGTACGTCGCCGCCGTCCACCACCTCCGCCCCCGCGCGCGCCGGGTCGCGTCCCTCTCCGAACTCGGTCGGTCGCTAGCGCCCGGCGGCCGCGCGCTCGTCAGCGCGTGGAGCACCGAGAGCGACCGGTTCGACGCGGAGGAGGGGTTCGACACCGAGGTCGACTGGACCCTCCCGGGCGGTCGGACCGTCCCGCGCTTCTACCACATCTACGACCCCGACGAGTTCCGCGCGGATCTGGACGCGAGCGGCGTGCGGACGGTGGAGGCGTTCGTCTCCAGCGGAAACTGCTACGCGGTCGTCGCGGCCGACTGATTCCGCGCGCTCGAACGCTTCCCGGCGGGGAGTCGGCCGCGCGGACCGTTCCCGGTCGCTCCGGAGCGAGTCGATCCCTGCCGCTCCCGCGCGGGTCGGTCCGTCGTCGACCGCGCACAGCCGGAAGGCGACTTTAACTGTGCGCACCCGAACGGTTCCCCATGAGCGACGAGTTCGACTACGACGTGGTGGTCGTCGGCGGCGGACCGGCCGGGCTGACGGCCGCGCTGTACACGACGCGACTCGGGCTGGGGACGGCGGTCTTCGACCGCGGCGGCGGCCGCGCGGCGATGATGCAGGACACGCACAACGTCATCGGCGTCACCGAGGAGACGAGCGGCGCCGAGTTCCTCCGGACGGCCCGGGAGCAAGTCGAGTCCTACGGTGCCGACTACGAGCGGACGTTCGTGGAGGACGTCCGGCCGCCGTCTTCGGAATCGGGTGGGGAGGCGTCGGAGGACGCGACCGGCTATCGACTCGTCGCCGGCGGGGAGGAGTACGCCACCAGACGGCTCGTCCTGGCGACCGGATTCTCCGACGAGCGGCCCGATCCGCCCCTCCCGCCGACCGGTCGGGGACTGCACTACTGTCTCCACTGTGACGCGTACATGTTCGTCGACGAGCCGGTGTACGTGATGGGCGCCGGCGACGCCGCGGCACACGTCGGGATGATCATGCTCAACTTCACCGACGAGGTGGACGTGCTCACCCGCGGCGCGAACCCGGAGTGGAGCGAGGCGACGGCGACGATGTTGGAGAACCACCCCGTAGACGTGATCCACGAGGAGATCACGGGCATGAACAAGGACGAGGACGGCTGGCTGGAGTCGTTCGAGTTCGCGGACGGGACGACCCGCGAGTACCGCGGCGGCTTCCCGATGTACGGCTCGAACTACAACGCGGAACTCGCCGACGCGCTCGACCTGGAACGCACCGACGACGGCACGGTCGACGTCGACGACCACGGGCGCACGAGTCGGGACGGGGTGTACGCCGTCGGCGATCTCACGCCGGGGTACAACCAGATCCCGGTCGCGATGGGAGAGGGCGCGAAAGCCGGCATCGCCATCCACATGGACCTGCGGCCGTTCCCGCGTTCGACGGAGGACGTCGACGCGCTGGGTCCGGTCGAGGCCGCCGACGTACCCGCCATCTCGCCCGAGTTGCTGGCGACTGCGGTCACACACGAGGGCCACGCGGCGGGACCGCGAGCGGCGGAACCCGACGAGGAGGCGGCTGCCGACGACTGACTGAAAGGGGAAGGCCCTTATTCCTGCTGCCGATAGCAACTACCACGGCGCGCCGGTGGTCTAGCTGGTATGACTTTGGCCTTCCAAGCCAACGACCCGGGTTCAAATCCCGGCCGGCGCAGTGTCGCCTCGAACGCCTGTGAGAGACGTGATCGCTTCGTCGGGATTCTGAACCCGACGAGTCGCAGTTCCGAGCGAAGCGAGTAGCCAGGCTCGGCTCGGTCCAGATCCCGGCCGACGCATGTTCTGCCGACCGGCAACGGGCAGGACACGAGAAGCCGCCAGCAACGGTTTAGGGACGGACGTGGAACCGACACCGTGGTCGACGTTGCCGGACACCTCGGGATGGCGCTGCTGTGGCTCGCGCCGGCGTGGCTACTCGCCGGTCGGTCGACGCCGGTCGGGACGTTCGTCGCTGTGGGCGTCCTATTCGGGATGCTGCCGGACGTCGATCTGCCACTCAAGACCGTCGTCGGGACGATCGAACACCACGGCGTCCTCCACACCGTGCTGTTCGTCACCGTCGCGGCGGCGGTTCTCGGGCCCGTTCTCTCGTTGGCGTACCGGCGGGTCGCCGACACGGTCGACGAGTCCTCGAAGCCCGCCGAATGGCCGGGGTTCGCGTTCTGGTTCCTCGTCGTGTGGATTCCCGGGCTCTCACACCTGTTCGCGGACATGCTCTCGGCACCTGACGTCGCCCAGGCCGTCGAGCCGTTCTGGCCGCTCTACTCGCAGTCGCTCGGAATCGACCTCGTCTGGTACGACGACCCGTGGTTCAACTGGGGGCTCCTCCTCGCCGGCGTGCTCCTCAACGCCGGGTTGTGGTGGCGGCGGTCACGACAGGCGGCGCTGACACCCTCGAAACGCTGGGATTGACGACGCGCGGGCGAGTTCGTTCCGGCGGGCCGTACGAGTCGACACCTGTTTACATTCGCTCCGGGGTGAGAAATTAACTGGGCAGTGGTCGTCGTAGGGACGTCGCATGAACGCCAAAGCAGCGGACTTCGTGTTTCACACCGTCAGCGATATCGAGCAGTCCGTCTCGTTCTACCGGGACACGCTCGGACTCGCCCTCGAATCGCTGGACGAGGAGTCGGGCTGGGCGGAGTTCGCCCTGCCGCCGACCACGCTCGCGCTGGGCGAGGTGAACCCCGCGGTTCCCCTGTCTCCGGGTGCGGGCGGCGTCGGCGTCTCGATGGCTGTCGACGACGTCGAGTCGGCCGTCGAACGGCTTCGGGACGAGGGGATGGCCGTCCTGATGGAGCCACAGGAGTTCCCCACGTGCGCGATGGCGATGGTCGCCGACCCCGACGACAACCCGATCATGCTCCACCGGCGGAGCGACGGGACGCACGGACGACGTGATCCGTTCCCCTGACCCGCACGATTATCACCCGGCCGTTCGATACGGTACTCCGACGATGGACCCCGTATTCTTCAGCTCCCGAACGGAGTTCCGCGACTGGCTCGAAGCGAACCACGGTTCGACCGACGAACTGTGGGTCGGGTACTACAAGGCGGACGCCGACCGGAGCGGCATCGGCTACGGCGAATCGGTCGAGGAGGCGATCTGTTTCGGCTGGATCGACGGCCTCGTCAACGGGATCGACGACGAGACGTACAAACGGCGGTTCACCCCCCGCAAGCCCGACAGCAAGTGGTCGAAGAACAACACGGAGCGCGTCGAGCGGATGATCGAGGCCGGGAAGATGACCCCGGCCGGGATGGAACTGGTCGAGGCGGCCAGGGAGTCGGGAGCGTGGGCGGACGCGTATCGGCTCGGCGACGACCACGAGGTTCCGCCCGAACTGAAACGCGCGCTGCAGGCCAACGAGAAGGCCTGGGAGAACTTCCAGGCGTTCTCCAACACGGACCAGCACGCGTTCATCGCGCTGGTGACCGACGCGAAGACGGACGAAACGAGGGACCACCGGATCCAGCGGACCGTGGAACTCGCGGACCGGAACCTGTCGGCCTACGACGAGCACAACGAGCGACGGCTCTGAACGGTGGAAGCCGGGTGCGTTCGCGATGTCGGGGCGGTGAACTCCTCACGCCACTCCTGCCGGAGCAGCCCGTACTGGACCGGGTCGCGGTGCTCGCGGACCATGTCGCGGCGCTCGCCGTCGATGCAATACCGTTACCGTCTCACCTCGTGCCCGGTGACACAGACGTGGTTCAGTCGTCGCCAGCGGCCGGCCGTCCCGATTCGGCCGCCGCCGCACGCGCAGCGAACCGCGACTGCACGACGAACGACGCGGTGGCGAACGCGATGAACCCCGCGGCGAGCAGGAACCCCGCCTCCGTCGAGACGAAGTCCATCACGGTGCCCACGAGGACCGGGCCGACCACCTGGCCCACCTTCCAGGAGATGGAGCGGAGCGACATCGCGCTCGCCACGGAGTCGTACTGTTCGCCCTCCTCGACGAACAGCGCCATGCTCGCGGGTAGGCGGATGGAGTCGGCGATGCCGAGGATCGAGTACGCCCCGAACAGCGCGAAGAAGGCCCCGCCGAGCACCTGCGTGTCGCCCAGATACGAGATCTCGACCGGCGCGACCGACCCCTCGAAGTAGCTCGCGAGCGGGATGGCGGCCGTTCCCAGCCCGTACAGCAGCGCGCCGACGGCGACGAAGTAGTGTTTCCGCCCGAGTCGGTCGGTGAGGTTGCCGACGAACCCCTGGGTGAGCGCCTTCGTCAGCTTCCCGCCGGCCATGATCCAGCCGATGGCGAACGCGGAGATGCCGAACTCCGTCCTCGCGTAGATGGGGAGAAAGATGATCACCGCCATCTTCCCGACGCTGAAGGTGAATCGGAACGTGACGAGCGCGCGCAACATGCCGAGGTCGATGAGCGAGCGGAACGTCTCCAGTCCGCCCGCCTCCTCCGGGTCCTTTCGCCCGCCGGGGTTGTCGCGGAGGAACGCGTAGACGAGGACGAACGTTCCGAGCGTGATGAGCGTGAGGACCAGGTACGTCTCGGTGAAGCCGTACGCGTACAGCAGGTAGCCGCCGAGCAGGTCGCCCGCGAGCGACGAGAACGACGCGAACTGGTTGTACGAGCCGAGCCAGCGGCCCCGCTCCCCGTCCGGGCTGATCTCGCCGATGATCGTCGCGCCGGTGATCCAGAGCATCGACGCGCCGAGCCCCTGGACCATCCGGACGAGGATGACGTGCTCGGGGCTCTGGACGAGCATGAACCCGAGGAACGTCGCCACGTTGACGAGAAAGCCGGCGAGCAGGTAGCGCTTCGCGTTGCCCGTGTCCACCTTCCGCCCGAGCGGGAGCACGATGGCGAGCTGGACCAGCGCGAACGCGGTCCCGAACAGCCCCTCGATGAACCCCGTCGTGCCGAACGTTTCCGCGTACAGCGCGAGCGCGATGAGGATCGTCGAGTACGCCTGACTGCGCGCGAACGCGGTCCCCGCGAGCGCCGCGAACTCCCTGTCCCGGAGGAGCGCGACGGAGTTGCCAAAGCGTGCCACCTGAGGCTATCCCCTTTCGGTTCGAAACACCGCTTCCGCGTTCAAAAGCGTCTCGAAGTCGGCAGCGAGGGACGCCTAGAGTTCGATGCGCTCGACGAGCTGGTCGTCCGCCTTGCTGTTGATGGCGACGATGCGGACGTACTCGTCGATGAGCGAGTCCCGGAGCTTCGCCTTCAGGAGGTTGTCGACCTGGTAGACGCCGGCGGCGTTGACCATCTCGATGTCGACGAGCACCGGCGCGTCCTCGCCGGCGGCCGACCCCGGTTTCAGTTCGACGCGACGGATCGCCTGCGAGGAGAGCGTGTTGATGCCGCGCCCGCCCTTCTCGTAGGGCATGCGCGAGCGTCCCTGCTCCATGTCGAGTCCGTCGGCGACGCGGATGACGCCGGCCTCGCGGGTCAGGGGGTCCTCCTCGGTGTGGTGACAGAGGATGGCGTGGAGCACCTCGCCCTTCATCCGCACCGCCTCGGAGGTGTCGTAGAAGTCGGCGAGGAACCTGTCGAGCACGTCGGCCGCGAGCGGGATGGAGTAGTAGGCGTGCTCGTCGCGGTGGACGACGTGGCCGATGTCGTGGAGGGTCGCGGCGAGCGCGATGATAACGGCCTCGTCGGCCTCCGCGAGCCCCTGCTCGGCGGCGCCGTTGAACTCGACGCCACCCCGTTTCAGCAGGTCGTACAGCCGGAGCGCGTGGTTGCGGACGATCTCGATGTGTTTCGCGCCGTGGTCGTTGTACCCCTTTCGGGTGACTGCGTTGACGTTCTGTGCGCGGAGGTAGGTGTGGATCTCCGGGTCGTCGCGGAGCGCCGCGAGCACCTCGTTCAGCTTCTCGTCCGGGAACGCGTGGTCGGCGTCGGGGCTGTAGCGCCGACCGCCCGCGACGGGGTCGGCGGCCTGATCGTCGCTCATACCTCGGCAGTAGGGACCGTCGCGCAAAAACGCTCGCCCGTCGTGCCACCGGTTGACAGGTGTCGTCTCGTCATCCAGGACGTCGCGGTCGGATCGCGTGCGACGGGGTGTCGCTCCCCGCTCACTGCCCCCGGTACGCTCCGGTTACTCGGCGATGGTAACCAACCAGTCACCACGGTTCGGCTTCTGGGTGGCTGGCGTGGGCGGCCGTGCGCCGAGACGCGGGCGGCAAACTCGGGGCAGTGATTCGGACGGCCGTCTCGCGGGCGTCTCGACCTGAGCGGAGCAAAAAGCCTATAGTCGCCACCGGGCTAGCCGGAGGTAGAGATGCTGACTACAGTACCCCTGTTCGGTGCGATCCCCGGCGGGCCGGAGATGCTCATCATTCTCCTCGTGCTCGTCCTGCTGTTCGGCGCGAACAAGATCCCCAAACTGGCCCGGTCGACGGGACAGGCGATGGGCGAGTTCAAGAAGGGCCGCGAGGAGATCGAGGACGAACTGCAGGACATGCAGGAGGGAGCGACCGGCGTCGACGACACGGCCGACGAGGCCAGCGCGGCCGACGCGGCGGACGACACGGAGTCGACGACCGAGACGGAATCGGCCTGAATCGGCATCCGCCCGCTCCGCACCGTTTTTCTACCGGCCACCCGCACGCTTCGAGCGGGGCGTGTGGCCAAGCGGATACGGCGAGAGGTTCCTAACCTCTAGATCGCGGGTTCGAATCCCGTCACGCCCGATAGCGAGGAACGGAGCGGCGAGCGAACCGGCGTGACGGGATTACGAGGTAGACGAGACCTCGGGGGCGCTCGGAGTGCGAGGAGCCGTGCCGTCGTTCGTACTGAGGAGGTGGTGTGGGAAGCGAAGTCGATGGACGTCGCTCCCCACCCCTCCAGTGACCGGCACTCGGCCGACGGATATTCTTTCAACGTCGGCTCGACCGGCAGAATCGGGTGAGAGACCGCCCCCAACTGGCGAATTTGTATCCAAAGAAGGGGTGGCGAAATTTCACGAGAGAGTCCTGTTAGCTGTCCAATATTCCCGTTCTCGAAAACGATATTTCGGGGGTGCATTTAACTTCACCTCCGATTGTGAGGCGTGGTATGGCCACCGACGACGCGGACGCGACGCCGGGGACCGGATTCGAGGAATCCGGCGGGCCGGCGTCGCTTCGGGGGGAACCGCGGGTCGTCGCCGGACGCTACTCCTGGGCCGATCTACTGCGGGAACTGGGGTACGAGACCGAGGCGGACCGGCTGGACGAGCGGGCACGAATCGACCCCGACGAACGGGAGGACGTCGGAGACGGTGGGGCGGCGGACGATGGAACCGGGGACGCTGATTCCGAACGGGAGCCGGACCGTCGGCCGATCACCGCCGACGACGTTCGCGCGGTCGGGCTCGACCCCGCCGAGTTCCTCGGCGACGATCCGGACGCGTTGCCGGGTCGGTTCGCGGCGGGGGCCGAGATCGCCGGCCGGATCACCGACCAGTCCGCGCTCATCGGCTACGACGACACGCCCGTCGTCAAGGACTTCTACACCTGGGAGGACTACCGCGAGGAGTACTTTCTGGACGAGGAGGGTGAGCCGCCGACCGACGACGAGGGCGAACCGCTCGCGTTCACCCACGAGGACAGGACGGACGCGCTCGGGTTCGACCCGGACGCCATCGAGGAGACGCTCGGACACCTGAGCGGGCGCGCGCCGGAACTCGACGACCTGGTCGACGAGCGGACGGTCGACGTGAACGAGGACGTCGACGAGGACGAGTTCTTCTCGCGGGCCGACGGTCGGACGACGATCGCGAACCGGTACGACCTGGAGAAGGCCGTCCCGATGGCGAAGAAGACCCACTTCCGCGAGGAGGAGCGCTACTGGGTGAACGAGCCGTACTCGTTCGTCGTCCTGTTCCACTCGACCAAGGAGAACGAGAAGAAGTACTACGTCGTCGAGCCGTACCGCAACCCCATCGAGGACGACCTCACCGAGTTCCTGGAGGGGAAACTGCGCTCGGCGATCAAGTACGCCGACGAGGGCGGCGTTGCGAGCGACGAGGCCCACAGGAAGGAGGTCATCCGCGAGGAGACGTACGACCTGCTCGACAGGTACGACCTCTACCGACGCGAGGAGAGCGAGGGGCTCGGGAACAAACTCGCCGACGCGCTCGGCATCGACCCGGACGACGGCGCCGCCGGGCGACTCGTCCGCGCGCTGGGGTTCGATGAGCCGGTCACCGAGGGGGAGATCGAGGGGATCGCGGCGCGGCCCGAGCCGGCGGTCATCGCGGAGGACCCGGAGACGCTCACGGAGTACACGGTGCGAAAGCTCCTCTACTACCTCGAACGCGACTTCATCGGCTACGAACGCATCGACGGCATCAAACACGACATCAACGTCGAGGACATCTCCTGTGACGGCTACGAGAGCCCCGTCTTCGTCTACCACTCCGATTACGAGCAGATCATCTCGAACGTCTACCACGGGACGGCCGAACTCGACGACTTCGTCGTCAAACTCGCCCAGCGCTCGGGGAAGGGGATCTCGAAGCGGCGCCCGCAGGTCGACGCGACGCTGCCGGACGGCTCCCGCGCCCAGCTCACGCTCGGCAAGGAGGTGTCCGATCACGGGACGAACTACACCATCCGGCAGTTCAAGGACGTCCCGTTCACGCCGATCGACCTGATCAACTGGACGACGTTCTCGCTGGACGAGATGGCGTTCCTCTGGCTCTGCATCGAGAACCACAAGAGCCTGATCTTCGCCGGCGGCACCGCGTCCGGCAAGACCACGAGCCTGAACGCCGTCTCGCTGTTCATCCCGTCGAACTCGAAGATCGTCTCCATCGAGGACACCCGCGAGGTCGAACTGCCCCAGCGCAACTGGATCGCGTCGGTCACCCGTCCCTCGTTCTCCGAGGACGACAAGGGCGACGTCGACGAGTTCGACCTGCTGGAGGCCGCGCTCCGCCAGCGCCCCGACTACATCGTGATGGGCGAGATCCGTGGCGAGGAGGGCCGGACGCTGTTTCAGGTCATGTCGACCGGGCACACGACCTACACCACGTTCCACGCCGACAGCGTCGGCGAGGTGCTGAAGCGGTTCACCACGGACCCGATCAACGTCTCGAAGACGATGTTCACGGCGCTGGATCTCGTCTCCATCCAGACGTCGACCCGGGTGCAGGGCCGGAAGGTCCGCCGGAACAAGTCGCTCACCGAGATCAACCACTACGACGCCGAGAACGACGAGATCAACGTCCAGGACGTCTACCAGTGGCAGGCCGAGACGGACAACTTCCTGAAGATGGGCGAGTCGAACACCCTCGAGGAGATCGCCTTCGACCGGGGCTGGTCCCACGAGACGCTTCAGGAGGAGCTCCTCCAGCGGCGTGCGGTGCTCGCGTACCTCATCGACCGCGGCCTGAACACGTACACGCAGGTCGCGGCGACGCTCCAGGCGTTCATCAACGACCCCGAGACGATCCTCGCGCTGATGGCCGACGAGGGGCTCGAGGAGAGCCTGGAGGACCTCCGCGAGATGGAGTCGGTGCTCATCGACGTCGACGCCGACAAGGAGGAGATGGTCCCCCGCCCCGAGCCGGACGAGCGGACCGCCGCGGAGGCCGAGGACGTGCTCGACCGCGCGGAGGACCTCCTGGCGGAGTACCGGGGCGCGGAGCCGGACAGCGTGCTCTCGGCGCTGCGGGACGTGCGACCGGAGCCGGACATCGACGCGAGCGATGCGGTGGACGCGGACCCGACTGCCCGGCCATCAGCGTTCGACGACGAGCCGGACGACGGGGATCCGTCCGGCGACGGGACGGTTTCGGAGTCGACCGCGGATCCGTTCGACGCCGTCGATCAGTTCGACGACGACGTCGATTCCGGGGGCTCGAAGGAAGTCGAATCGCGTGAGGATCCGAACGGGATCGAGTCGGGTGAGGACTCGAACCCGGTCGACCCGGACGGGGACGAACCGGACTCGGCCGACGGTGACGAGGACGGCAGCGATCAGGACGACGGTGACCGGGACGGCAGTGACGAGGTCGACGGGGTATCCGACGACGAGATCGACGACTGGGGGTTCGGCGAGGTCGAGAACCCGGAGGATGGGTAGATGAGCCTGGACACCGGCGACGGCTTCGGCGACGCGCGGGGGTTCGCGGACGCGTTCTACCCGCTGTTCAGGCGGCTGTTCGACGAGCACGGCGACTTCGTCGCCGGCATCGAGGAGAAGCTGACCGAAGCCCGGATGAACCGGCCGGTCGAACTGTACGTCTCCCGCGCGCTCGGTGTCGGCGTCCTCGTCGGTCTGGCGCTGTGGATCGTGGGCATGCTGCTGGGCTGGGTGCTGTTCGCGTTCGGGGTCCTCTCGGCCGAAAGCGTCGGGCTCGGAATCCCCGTCTCCTCGGCCGAAAACGCCGCGTTGCTCGACAGCCTCAAGATGCCCCTAGGGGTGCTGTTGAGCGGCCTGTTCTTCGGGACGCTGGGCTTCGTGAGCGGGTTCGGGACGCTGCTGGCGATCCCGTACCAGCGGGCGAGCGCCCGGGAGCGGGAGATCGAGATGCTGCTCTCGGACTCGGTGTCGTTCATGTACGCGCTCTCGGTCGGCGGGCTCAACCAGCTCGAGATCCTCGAGTCGATGGCCCAGGCCGAGGACACCTACGGCGAGGTCGCAAAGGAGTTCCAGAGCATCGTCCAGGAGACGGAGTACTTCGGGACCGACTACCGGAACGCGGTCCGCGAGCAGGCCGCAGAAACCCCGAGCGACGAACTCTCACAGTTCCTGACGGACATGCTCTCGATCATCAACTCGGGGGGCGACATGGAGCGGTTCCTGAAGGACAAGAAGGAGAAACACCTCCGAACCGCGAAACAGCAGCAGCAACTGACCCTGGAGACGCTGGAACTGTTCGGCGAGATGTACATGACGCTCTCGCTGTTCCCGCTACTGCTCATCATCATTCTCGTCATCATGTCGATGCTGGGCCAGAGCCAGGACCGCCTGCTGTACGCGACGGTGTATCTCCTCACGCCGCTGATCGGCGTGGGCTTTCTCGTGCTGGTCTCGACGGTCAAACAGGACGAGGTCGGCGACGGCTACCTCGACCCGGACGGCGTCGACGAGCAGTTCGCCCAGAGCCAGCGCGGCGGGCTGGTCCACCTCGGGCTCGTCGAGTCGTTCGTCGGCTCGTACGGACTGTTCGACCGCATCAAGAGCCGCGAGGGCAACTTCCGGACGAAACGGCTGTTGTCCGCCCCGCACGTCTTCTTCCGGGACAACCCGCCGTACACGCTCGCGCTGACCGTGCCTGCCGCGCTCGTGCTGGTCGGAATCGGCGTCGCGTCCGGTCGGGCACCCCTGTCGTACGACCGCCTGATCGACAACCCGATCTGGGGAACGTTCCTGCTCGTCTACCTGCCGATGTACGTCGTCTGTCTTCCCCTCGCCGTGTTCAACTTCTGGAACGTCCGGCGGCGCGCCGGCATCACGGGGAAGCTCTCCGAGAGCCTCCGGAAGCTCTCCTCGGCGAACGACACCGGCCAGACGCTGCTGGAGTCGATGGAGACGGTCGCCGAGACGTCCTCGGGACGGCTCGCCGACGAGTTCGAGGTGATGTACGCGAAGGTGAACTACGGCACGAGCGTCAGGGAGGCGCTCGTCGAGTTCAACAACGAGTACCACATCCCCCGGCTGGCGCGGACGATCAAGCTCATCTCGGAGGCACAGGAGGCGTCGAGCCAGATCACCGACGTGCTGACGACGGCCGCGCAGGCGTCCGAGAACCAGGACGACATCGACCGGGAGCGGAAGTCGAGGGCGCGGATGCAGGTCGCCATCATCCTGATGACGTACGTCACCCTGCTCGGCGTGATGGCCATCCTCCAGACGCAGTTCATCGACGTCATGGCGGGGCTCACCGACCAGGCCAGCGGGAACGGTGGCGGGGCGCAGGCCGGCGGGCTCAGCTTCGGGGGCAACATCGACCCCGACATGCTCTCGCTGCTGTTCTTCCACGCGGTCACCCTTCAGGCCATCATCTCCGGGTTCATCAGCGGCTACATCCGGGACGCGAAGATCGTCTCGGGCGTGAAGTTCGTCGTCGTCCTGATGACGCTCGCGCTCGCCGTCTGGGTGGTGGTCGCATGAGCGGCGACGACGGCGACGTGACCCGTCCGCCCCGCCGAACCGTGCGATCCCGCTCCGTAGGGCGGGGAGACGAGCGGGGGCAACTGCTCCTCGATTACGCGGCCGGCGTGAGCGTCTTCCTGCTCGCCACGGCGTTCGTCTTCGCGTTCGTCCCGACGCTGTTCACGCCGTACTCGGCCTCGATGGAGCGTTCGGCGACCATCGCCAACGAGCGCGTGACGACGGAACTTCTCCACGACGTGACCGTCGAGGGCTCCCGGACGGAACTGAACGAGACGCTCGTCGACGACCTGTTCGGGGGCGTCGCCG
Organism: Halobaculum sp. XH14; assembly: GCF_032116555.1. Taxonomy (NCBI): domain Archaea; kingdom Methanobacteriati; phylum Methanobacteriota; class Halobacteria; order Halobacteriales; family Haloferacaceae; genus Halorarum; species Halorarum halobium. The sequence goes on along the minus strand of NZ_CP134949.1, from coordinate 1,729,652 downwards.
GGCCGGACGAGTTCACTTCGACCGGCGACGGCCTCCGCGATCGGTACGAACTGCCCGACAGGAGACGGATCAACGTCACGCTCGAGACGCCCGACGAGGCGGACTGGCGGACCGTCGGCGACCCCTACGGCTCCCACCCGGTCGCCGCCTCGACGCGGATCACGGTCGGGCTCCCGGCCTGCCGGCCGACGCCGACCGAACCGAGCTGCAGGCTCGTCGTGAGGACGTGGTGACCCATGAGTGACGGGACCGACCGCGGACAGGTGTACACGCTCGAGGGGATGGCGGCGGCGATCCTGGTCGTGCTCGCGCTCCTGCTGTCGGTGCAGTCGGTCGCGCTGACGCCCACCACCCCGGGGACCGTCGACGCCGACACCCGCGCACAGCTCCGCGTCCAGGCGAACGACGCGCTCGCGGCCGCCCGGACGAACGGCTCGCTCACCTCGACGGCGCTGTACTGGAACGCCAGCAGCGGCCTGTTCGCGGACCCCTACGTCGGGTACAACGTCAGCAACCGGTTCGGCTACGGTCCGAACCCGCCGCCTGACGCCCGGTCGGCCCCGAGCGTGTTCGGCGCGATGTTGAACCAGACGTTCACCCAGCGCGGGTTCACGTACAACTTGTTCGTGGAGTACCGGACGGGCAGCGATCCGGCGGAGACGGACCAGCAGGTGCTCGTCCGGCGCGGCTACCCCACCAGCAACGCCGTGGAGGCGTCGTTCGTCATCACCGTCTACGACCGGATGCGGCTCACCGGGCCGGAGGCGTACCAGCTCGGCGACCCGGCGTCGAACTTCTACGCGCCCGACGTCGACCCCGACGGGCCGATCTACAACGTGCTCCGAATCAGGGTGGTCGTCTGGTGACCGACGGCGGCCGCACGTCGACGGACGAACCGACGCGGAGGTCGTGGAAAACGGGGACCGAACCGGGCCCGGAGGAGGACGGCGGGCCACGAACACGGCAGGATCGTGGCCAACTCCTGCTGGTCGGCGCGGTCGCGGTCGCCATCGCCCTGCTCGGGGTAGCAGTCCTGTTCAACGCCACCATCTACACCGAGAGCGTCCCGGACCGCGGTACCATCGCCGCGAGCCACGACGCGGAGGGCTACATCGAGGCCGTCCGTCAGGACACCGCGCGGCTGATGGGCGTGCTGGGAACCGACGGCTCGGTGGGGACGGCCGAACTCCGGGGGAACCTGACGACGTACAACAGGCGGCTCCAGGAGGTCGTCGCCGACGGCAAACCGGCCTACATCCAGGTGTCCCTGAACGAAACCGACTCCGACACCGACCAACTGATCGTGCAGGACGCTCCGGAGGACTTCCGGTCGGTCGACGGCGACGCCGGCTGGTCACTCGTCGACGCCGCGAACGCGACGAACGTCACGTCGTTCGGGATGACCGTCGACCAGGTCGACGCCTCCGATCGGTTCGAGCTCAACGCCAGTTCGACGACGACCGACGACTGGTGGGAGCTGGCGGTGTATCGGGACGCCGGCGGCGACGTGGTGGTCGAGACGACGACCGACGACGGCGGCGCGTCGACCTGCACCGTCGGCTCGATACCGGTGACGCTCAACGAAACCGGCGTCGTCGGCGGCGGGTGCAGCTACGCGTTCGCGGACGGGGTCTCGGGTCCCTACACCCTGACCTTCGACGGTGGACAGCACGCGCAGGGAACCTACCGGATCGCGGTGAACGGCTCCGTTCCCACCGGGAACCTCTCCCCCGACGGGAGCGACTCGCCGTCCCTCGAGACGGTGATCGTCGCCGCCTCCGTCGATCTCGTGTACGAGACGCCCGACGTCTCGGTGCGGACGACGATCGACGACGTGGAACCGCTGGCGCCGGCCGACGGGCCGACGGTCACGACGCTCCTCGACGACGGGTTCGAGGGCGGCCTCGGCGCGTGGCAGGAGATCGGGTCAGTCGACACGTTCACCCAGTCAGTCTACAGCGACCAGGGCGCGGCAGCGACGATCGCCGGCGACGACGGCGACGCGTCCGGACTCCGGACCGCCGCCAGTTACGACACGAGCGCGTACGACGAGGTGACCGTCGAGGCGTGGGTGAAAGCCGGCGGCGGGAGCGACCACCCGGAGGAGTACGACGGCGAGTACTTCTACGTCCAGTACCGCGACGACGGCGGCGCCTGGGAGGCGATCAGGGAGTTCGACTCCTACTCGCAGGGCGAGGAGTTCACGGTGTCGGCGACGATCACCGACCCGGACGCGTTCCACGACGACTTCGCGCTCAGGCTGGTTCGCAACGAGGCGGACCACCGGAACGACGAGTGGCACGTCGACAGCGTCGTCGTCGTCGGACGGGAGGTACCATGACCGGTGACGCCACCCGGCCGCTCGGCGGAACGGATCGAGCCGCAACGTCCGCGCTCACCACCGTGCTGACGGCGGCGATCACCACGGTGCTGATCTCGGGGATCCTCATCGCGGGCGGCCAGCTCGTCGAGGACCAGCGCGGGAACTCGATCGATCGACAGCTCGAAACGATCGGCGAGCGGCTCGTCGAGGAACTCGTCAGGGCAGAACAGATCGCCGCCGCCGGGTCGAACGTGCGCGTCTCGTTCGAGACGAACCACGTCGAGCAGGTCGCCGGCAGCGGCTACGCCGTGAGCCTCGCAGCCGACCCATCGTGTCCGGGCGACGCGGACGGCTGCCTGACGCTTCGGAGCGTCGAGCCGACCGTCGAGGTGACGATCCCCTTCGACAGCGACGTGCCGGTCGGGCCGGGAAGCGCGTCCGGCGGGGCGGTTCGGGTCGTCTTCGACGGCCAGTTGACGATCGAAGGAGGTGGGTCCTCGTGAGATCGAAGTCGCGCCCCGTCGACGGCAGCGGGACGGACCGCGGGGTGAGCGAGGCGGTCGGGTTCGTCCTGACGTTCTCGGTCATCCTGCTCTCGGTCGGGACGGTGTACGCCGCCGGCTCGGGAGCGCTGCTGGATATCTCCGGACACGCGGAGGTCAACAGCGCACAGGACGCGATGGAGGCGCTCGCCGTGACGTTCGAGCAGATCGGCCGGAGCGACGGCGAGAACCGCGCGAACGAGATCCGCCTGAACGGCGGGGAGATCGCCGTCGCCGGGGGGAGCACGTTCGAGGTCGACGTCGCGGTCGCGGACGGGCCGGACCCGCCGGCGACGACGGTCACGACCGGCTCGGTCCGGATCGGCGTCGACGACAGCCGGATCGAGTACCAGAGCGGGGCCGTGTTCCGGGGACGCGAGGACGGAGCCGTGATGACACACGAACCGTCCGTGATTTGTGACCCGGATCGTGCCGTCGTCTCGCTGATCGCGGTCGCGCCGGCGGGCAACGTGACGGCCGTCGGGTTCGACGGCTCGGTGGTCGTGAGTTCGGCGGAGTCGGACAGTTCCCTGCTGTTTCCGACCGCGACCGGCGGCACGTACCAGCGCGCGGCAAACGCCACCGCGGTCGAACTCGCGGTGACTTCCTCGCCCTACGCCGACGAGTGGGGCGAGTACCTGACGGGGAACGGGTGGACGAAGAGCGGGTCGACCTACACCTGCACCGCCGACCGCGTCTTCGTCAGGCTGCTCGTCCTCGACGTCGGCTTCTCGACGTGAGCGTCGGTCGTCCCGGCGGGATCGTGTCCGCTCCCGAGGGTCGGCCCCGCGTCGACCGACCGCGACCGCCTCACTCCTCGGAGATCACGACCTGGTTGAACGAGACGTGGATGGCGAAGTTGCCCGCCGAGATGCCGTCGTTCTCCTCCAGCGTGACGAGCACGACGGCATCGTTGAAGTCGCTACAGCTCGATCCCTCGCCGTCGTCGGGGTCGTCGATGGTGCCGTCGCCGTCGGCATCGTAGCCGGGGACGCCGTCGTCGTCACAGTCCGCGTCCGCGGGGTCGTCGGTCAGCTCGTACACGTAGACTACCTGGTTGGGCTGAAGCTGGAGGCGGCCGTCGTCGTCGATCTTCCCCTGGAGGATGTCCTTCAGGGACGCCTGGTACTCGTATCCCGCCGGGTTGCCCGGCACGACCTGCCCGTCGGTCAGCGCGATGAGGTTCTCGCGGTTCTGGTTGAGCGAGGCCTCCAGAACGAGCCCGCCCGCGTTATCGCAGCCGTACTCGTCGTAGGTGGTCCCGTCGACCGTGCGGTCGATGCCGGTGTCGTCGTAGTCGTGACAGTTCCAGTACTGTGCCGCGACGGCGAACGAGGTCGATTCGTCGTCCGAGATGGTCGTCGCCACCGGCAGGTTCGCGGTGGGCGGGCCGAGGTCGTCCTGGTCGGGGTCGATCGAGTCGGTCGGGTCGCCGTCGGTCCACGGGGTGAGTATCTCGCCGCTGCGATTGATGAAGAACGTCGTGGGGGCGTTGTCGATGTTCGAGGACCCGCCCGAGACGCCCGTCGAGAGCACCTCGATCTCGGCCTCGAAGTCGGACGCCGAGATGGCGTCGTCGTTGACGGTGACGGAACTGCCGAACTCCCTGAGCGTGAGCGAGGCGCTCCCCTCGGCGTCGTCGTAGGTCACGTTCGACCCGGTGGTCTCCCCGAGGAACTGGCCCCAGGCGTCGTAGTACTCGCTGGCGACGGTGACCGTGACGTTCTCGGGGTCACGACACGCCGGTTCGGACAGCATCCGGGAGATGTTCCGGTTCGCCTCGCGGGAGGCGTCCACGTCCTTGTCGACGACCAACCGGTCGATCCGTCCGGCCCCGCTGTCGCCGACGTTGACGATCGGGAACTCGATCGTCCCGTTGCGGTACTGGAAGTCCGGCGGCGAGATCATCGAGGTCGTCCCGCCCGTCTCGCGCCAGACGCCCCCGCCCTCGTATGCCACCTCGCCGTCGTCGTCGAAGTCCCGCACGATCGAGCCCATCTCCGCGTGAACGCGACAGTTCGGGTTCTCGTCGACGGTGATGTTGACGTACGAGCCCTCCCTGATCGAGACGCTGCTCCCCTCCCTGTCCGCGAACTCGACGGACTGGATCTCGTCGTTGCCGAACGTGACCTGGCTGATCCGGGCGTCGACTTCCCGGAACGAGTCGACCGTCGCCGTCACGCGTGCATCGGCCTGATAGTCGGTGACGACCGAGGAGCCGACAAACAGCACCAGGGCGCCGGTCGTCACGATCATCCCCATGAGCAGGACGACCGCGACGGTGTTGGAGACGGCTCGCTTCCCCTCCGAGTCCCGAGCGTCCCCCATCATCGTGCGCGCTCGGTGCCTCTCCGTGTTATGTGTGCCGCCGCGATACTCAGTTCGGATAATCGCACGCCGTTCCCGCCCTCACGATCGCCGCCGGCCGGATGGACGAACCGGCGGACAACGAGTGGATCACGTGGGTCGCTGGGACTTCGATAAGGCTGGGCCCGGCCGGTCACCGATCGGCATCCCGGCGGTTACGCTCGTCCGGGTCGGCGACCGCGATCCGGTCCCGGAGCCAGGCGGTCGCGCGCCGGACGACCTCCCTGTCCGTTCCGCTCACTTTCACCCGGTTCGACTCCCCGCGAGGCGCCGGGTAGCTCCCCACGACGACGTCGAACCGGTCCCGCAGGTCACCGAGCGTGGACACCATCGACCCCTCCGGCGCGTCGGTGTACACCGTCTCGGAGACGACGTCGCCGTCGAACTCGCCCGCGACGCCCGCGAACGTCGCCCGCATCTCGTCGGGGACGCCGGGCAGCACGTAGACGTTCCCGACCGAACAGCCGGGTGCCAGCCCCGCGGGATTGTCGAGCACCCGCGCCCCCGCCGGCAGTTCCGCCCACGCCTCCAGGTCGATCTCGAGGTCGTACTCGTCGACGACGTCGGGGTTCGCCTCGGCGAACGCGCGCGCCGACTCGGTCACGGCGTCGAGTGCCGCCGGGTCGACGACGACCTCGCGGTCGAGCGCGCCGGCGACGCCCTCGACCGTCACGTCGTCGTGGGTGCCGCCGAGCCCTCCCGTGACGAGGACCGCGTCGAACGTCGCCGACCAGTCCCGGACGCGCTCGGCGATCGTGTCCGGATCGTCGGGAACGACGAGGATGCGGGCCACGGTCGCGCCGCGCTCGGCGAGTTCGCGGGCGAGCCAGGAGGCGTTCGTGTTCTCGGTCTCGCCGGCGAGGAGTTCCTCGCCGACGGTGAGGATTGCGATCTGCACGTAGGTGGCTCTCGTCGGTGGGGGCCAAGAGCGTTCTGGGCCCGCGTGCAATGCGAGGACGACCGTCGCGGATGCGGACCGGTTCGGGAGCAAAGAACTGGAGCGGAGAGACGTCGGCGGGCCCTGAAGTCGTTCGGCCCGGATTCCGCTCGCGGGGATCGTGGTTCCGACCGCTCGGGTGGGTGGCGTTCCGGCGGCTCCGTCACGATGCGCGTACGAACCCGTCAGCATCGGTAAACAACGATTATCCCCGTCTGAGTCGTCCTAGAAGGCGGAGTTATCCTCACAATCATGAGTTCAGAAACCACTTCCAAAGCGACGGGCGTTCCGATGGAACTGCAAGACAACTGGCGGTACCTGCTGGGCGGGGGCATCGTCCTCGCCGCGCTAGGTGTGCTAGCGATCTTCACGCCGTTCGTGACCGGCGTGACGCTCTCGCTGCTGCTCGGGGCGATCCTGATCGTCGGCGGCCTCGTCCACCTCGTCAACGCGTTCTCGGCCAGGGGATGGAGCGGATCGCTCTGGCAGGTCGTGCTGGGCATCGTCTACGGCCTGGCCGGCGTCTCCTTGCTGGTGAACCCGGTGCTGGGGCTTGCCACGCTGACGCTGCTGCTCGTCGCGTACTTCGCGGTCGACGGCGTCGTCGAGATCGTCATGGGGCTCCGGATGCGGCCGGAGTCCCGGTGGGCCTGGGTGGCCGGTAGCGGCGTGATCTCGCTGCTGCTCGCCGTGCTGCTCTGGGTCGGGTTCCCCAGCACCGCGCTCTGGGCGGTCGGCCTCCTGGTCGGCGTCGGCCTGCTGTCGAGCGGGTTCTCGCTCATCTCGGTGGCGCTGGTCGGCCGGAAGGCGATCGGCGTCGAGCGGGACGTCGCCAACGCCGGCCCCGGTGCCGTCTGATCGCCGAACGACCCCGGTCCGTTTTTGCTGCTTCGACCCGGCGAAATTCGATCCGTTCACGGACCGCGAAAGCCACCCTTTCTTCCCTCAGTCGGCACGGTACCCGCCGTATCAATCGCTTACCGCGAAAGTAGGTTCCGACCGTGGACGCCTTTCGGCGTCGTTACCGCGTCTTGTGCGTTACTAACAAAGCGCCCGGACGTCGTCGGGTCGGGCGTATGAGTTCCCTCGTGGTGCTCGCGTTCGACGATCAGAACGGGGCAGAAGAGATGAGAGAGCGGATGTACGACTTTCAGAAGCGTGAACTCATCACGCTGGAGGACGCGGCCGTCGCGGTCCGCAAGGAGAACGGCCACGTCAAGATCAAGCAGGCACACAGCCTCGTCGGAGCGGGGGCGCTGGGCGGCTCATTCTGGGGGCTACTCATCGGAATGATCTTCTGGATGCCGTGGCTCGGGATGGCGATCGGGACCGTGACCGGCGCGCTCTCGGGCAAGTTCTCGGACATCGGCATCGACGACGAGTTCATCGAGGAGGTGGCCGACGCGGTCGAGCCGGGCGAGTCGGCGCTGTTCCTCCTCGCTCGGGACGCCCAGCTCGAGCGCATCGAGGGGGAACTGGAGGGTGTGGAGTTCGAACTGATCGAGACGAACCTCTCGCCCGAAGACGAGACCCGGCTCCGGGACGCGTTCGCTGCCGAGGAGGTCGCGGGCTAGGTTCGGAGACGACCGACGTCCTGGACGGGGTTCACCCCCGCCGGCAAGCGACTGCACGACGACTGACACGACCGACCCCAACGACTGGCATAACCGGCCCCACGATCACCACATGCGACTCGTTCAGGTCCTGGTTCCGAGCGGGACTCGCGGAGCGGTTCTCGACGCGCTCGACGGACAGGGGATCGACTACGCGGTGTTCGAGCAGGTCGGGCGCGGCGACTTCGAGGCGATGGTCCAGTTCCCGGTCCCGCCGAGCGGCGTGGAGCCGGTGATGGAGCAACTGTTCGCCGCCGGCATCAGGGAGGACTCCTACACCATCGTCATGGCGACCGAGACCGTCGTTTCACAGCGGCTTTCGGCCCTGGAGGAACGGTTTCCGGGGCTGCGGATCTCGCGCGAGGAGCTGTACGCCCGCGCCCAGGACCTCGCGCCGGCCAACTCCACGTTCTTCGCGTTCCTCGTGTTGAGCACCGTCATCGCCACGACCGGACTCCTGCTCGATTCGGCGGCGACGATCATCGGCGCGATGGTCGTGGCACCGCTGATGGGGCCGGCCATCTCCGCGAGCGTCGGCACCATCCTGGACGAACCGGAGATGGCGTCACGTGGCGTCACCCTCCAGGTCCTCGGGCTCCTCGCGGCCATCGCGACCGCCGCCGCGCTCGGCTGGGTGCTCCAGCAGACCGTGCTGATCGCGCCGGGACTCGACATCCGGACGATCCCGCAGGTCGCGGAACGCACGAGCCCGAACGTGTTGTCGCTGTTCCTCGCGCTCGGGTCGGGGCTCGCGGGTGCGCTGAGCATCATGCGCGGCTCCGGCTCGACGCTCGTCGGCGTCGCCATCGCCGTCGCGCTGGTGCCGCCGGCCGCGATCTCCGGGCTCGGAGTCACGTTGGGGCTCCCGGGCGTCGCCATCGCCGCGGCCATCCTGGTGGTCGTGAACCTGCTGGCCATCAACCTCTCGGCGCTCGTCCTCTTCTACCTCTCGGGGTTCAAGCCCCTCGACGTCGGGACGTACGAGGGAGTGCGGGCGTCGGTGTACTCGCGCGTCGTGGTCATCGCCGTCGGCATCGCGGTGCTGTCGCTCGTCCTGGTCGCGGTCACCTGGACGACGTTCCAGAGCCAGTCGCTGGAACAGCAGACCCAGTCCATCCTCGAAGCGGACTTCGAGGAGGCCGACGTCGAGGGCGTCGAACTGGTCCGGGTGACCGTCGAGTACGATCCGGCCGACATGGTGCTTGGGGACGAACCCGAGGTGAACGTGCTCGTGGGACTTCCCCGCGAGCGGGACGCGCCGCCTGATCTCGCCCAGCGCTGGGACGACGAACTGACGAGGGAGCTGGGCAGGGACGTGGTCGTCAGGGTCGGGTTCGTCGAGGCACAGGTATCGGAGGCCGAGCCGCCGGAGCCGCCGTGGGGGTGGCCATCGATGGCGAAACCGGCGGTGTGAGGGAAACTATTGAAGGAGGACGGGCGAGGTGAACTCCCGTTTGAACAGTGTCCTCGTCCATCGAGTCATGGGACTCGTCGCTGCGCGTTCGTAACTATACACGAACTGTATTCCGAGTGGACTCGCCGGGATTTGAACCCGGGGCCTCTCCCATGCCAAGGGAGTGATCTACCACTGATCTACGAGCCCTCACACCTCCGACTTGCCGAGGTCCGGGCATAAATCCCTCGGTTCGGGGCGCCGTCCGCGAACGAGTGACGGCCGGGTCGCCCGAACGGCTGCCGAAAGTCCGCCCGGCTACTGCTCCCCCGTGAGGACGCCGACGCGGTCCGCCAGCGACCGCGCGATGGCCTCGAAGCGCCCGGTGGTGAGCGCCGCGATCACCACGCCGCCGACGGCGTTGAACACGAGGTCGTTCACGACGTCGCTCGTCCCGTACTGGACCAGCGCGGCTCGTCCGCCGATGACCGACGCGACCCCGCCGCTCGCGAACTCCAGAAGTTCCCAGGCCACGCCCGCGGCGAGGACGAACAGGACGACGAAGGCGTCGCGGAACCCAGCCTCAAAGTCGACGCCGTCGCTGTGTAGTTCCACGGCACGCGCGAGCGCGTACCCGACGCCGGCGATCAGCGTCGCCGACAGCGCGTGGGCCACCGAGTGGTACCAGGCGAACTCCCGGTACGGGCCGAGCACGCCGACGGCGTGGAGGAGGACGGCCGCCGTCACCCACATCGTCAGCCCCACGTCCATCGGGTATCGGTACTCGCGTCGCAGGAACGCGGGGACGAACGTGACCGCGAGCGTGATCGCACCGTTGAGCAACAGCCCAACGTTCAGCCGGACGAGTCCGACGACCGCGATGAACGCCAGCACGCCGCGCATTGCGTTGACCGCCAAGCGCTGCTGGCGCTCGTCGCCCGGCAGGTTCACCCGGCGGTCGGTCCGCTCCCGCCGTCGCGCGTCGTCGTCAAACCCCGCCGAACCGTCCCTGGAAGCGCCCGACTCGCCCGAGCCCTCGGCGTCGATCGAGAACCGGAAGTACAGTTCGAACGCGACGCCGGCGAGCACGCCGGCCCCGGTCGCGGCCGCGACGTCCCACATCAACTCGGTCTGTCCGGCGACGAACTCGGTGCCGAGGAGCGCGTCGCTCACCCAGGTTCCGACGACCCAGACGGCCGTGAACGCCATCGTGGTGACGACGACGAGGACCACGGCGAACCGCGCGGTCAGCGCGAGCGACGTGTACGCGCCGAGGGCGATGGCGACCAGCAGCGCGAGCCCGGCCGTGACCAGGAACGGCGAAGCCGCGCTCACGACGCCGACCGCCCGCAGGACGACCGGAATCGTGACGAGCGCCAGGAGCTCCCCGGGCATCGTCGTCTTCGGATCGCGTTCGATGACCGGCGGGAGGAGCGCGACCCCGACCACGACCACGACGAACGCCGCCCAGTCCGGTTCGCCGATCGAGAGGAGCCGGAACGCGGCGGCGACGAGAGCGAGCGTCGCCGCCCACGCGACTCCGGGTCGACGCCCACGAAGCACCCCCACCGGTCGCGTCGTGGCCATGACCGCATTTTTCGGTCCCCCGAGCAAAACCGTGCTGGCGGGATTCGACCCCGGACTCCGCGTGACCGACGGCGCACGCCCACGGATCGGGACCCGGCACCGTTCGGGACGTCCACCCGGGCGGGGACGACCCCGAGCCGCCGGCCAGCCCAACCCGAAACGGTTTAACCCGTTCCGGAGTCACCTCACGTTGGGAACAGCACGGCCGCAAATCTGACCTGCCCACGCGGGCTTTGAGATTGCGGAGGTGCCCCCGCCGGCCAGCCGTCTCGACGCGACGCCACGCGGCGCGCGTCGACGCGTGGAACGCCGGCGGTGGCTCGCTTCTGCGGTGGTGCGTTCCAACCAGAACACATGGCACGAATGCACACCCGCCGCCGCGGTTCGTCCGGTTCGGACCACCCGGTGGCAGACGAACCCCCGGAGTGGAGCGACGTCGACGCCGAGGACGTCGAGGAACGCGTCGTCGAACTCGCGGAGCAGGGGCACGACCCCAGCCAGATCGGCCTGAAGCTCCGCGACGAGGGCGTGAAGGGCACGCCCGTTCCCGACGTGAAACTCGCGACCGGCAAGAAGGTCACCGAGATCCTCGAGGAGAACGACGCGGCGCCCGAACTCCCCGAGGACCTCCGGAACCTCTTCGAACGCGCGATCCGCCTCCGCGATCACATGGCGGAGAACGCGCAGGACGCACAGAACAAGCGCGCGCTCCAGAACACGGAGTCGAAGATCCGCCGGCTGGTGGACTACTACCGCGGCGACGAACTCGACGAGGACTTCACGTACAGCTACGAGGCCGCACGGCGGCTCCTCGAGTAGGACTTCCAGATGTCGACCGCACGCGCAGCCGACTCGCCCGCCCCGGACGCAGTAGCGACGGCGCTGCGCGAGGCCGACTTCGTCCGCCTCTACGCCCGCCCGACCGGCGACGCGCTCGCCGCGGCGGGCCTGCTGGCCCGGGCGCTTCGGGCCGCAAACGTGCCGTTCCAGGTCCGGACGACCCGGCTCGACGCGGTACCCGAGGGCGACGGCACGCCGTTCGCGCTCGGGTGGACCGCCGCGAACGAGACGTCGATCCCGACCGGCGACCGGCCGGTGTCGGTCGCGGCAGCCGAGGTCGTCGCGGAACTCGGCCCCGACCCCGAGCCGGTCGTCGGGCTCGCCGGCGTCATCGCGGCCGGGACGACGCCCGGAGCGGCCGGCAGCGGCTCGCTGCTCGACGCCGCCGACCGGCTCGGTGCCGTCGAACGGCGACCCGGCGTGGCCGTCCCGACCGCGGACGCGAGCGACGGGCTCGCACACTCGACGCTGCTCCGCTCGCCCGTCTCGGGCGACGAGGAGGCGGCGCGGGCGCTCCTCGGGGAGCTCGACTACCCCGCGGAGCCGGACGAGGACGCCCGGCGGGAACTCGCCTCCGTCGTCGCGCTCGACGCGACGGCCGACGCCCCGGAGCGGGCGGCCGAGTCGGTCGGGCACGCGCTTCAGCCGCACGCGACGCCGAACGGGCCGTTCGCGACCCTCGGCGGGTACGCGGACGTCCTCTCGGCGACGGCGCGCGAGGCTCCTGGACTGGGGGTCGCGCTCGCGCTCGGCAACGACGTCGCCCGGGAGGCGGCGCTCGACGCCTGGCGGTCGCACGCGACCGCCGCCCACGGCGTCCTCGACGGGCCGGAGACGAGCCGCCACGACGGCGTCTTCGTCCTCCGGGCCGACGCCGACTCGGAGTCGGCATCGGCGCTCTCGACCGCCGCGAGGCTCGCCGGCGACTTCCGGTCGCCCGAGCCGGTGGCGCTCGTCGTCACTGACGACGCCGCGGCAGCGGCCGGGACCGGCGACGTGGACGTCACCGCCGCGCTGGGCGCGGCCCTCGCGGACGTCACGGTCGCGGAAACCGCGGCGACGCCGACCGAGGACGGCTCGGTCTGTGGCGACGCGGACCTGGGCGACGTCCGGTTCGACGCGGACGACGTGGAGAGCGAGGAGTTCATCGAGGCGTTCAGGGGGACGGTATGACGGAGGAGTCGCGCACCGCGACGTTCGAGACGCGGCACGCCGACGCGGTGGCCGCCGCGACGGTCGCGGACGCGCTCGCGCCGGACAACACCCCGCAGATGCACACCGCGTCGGACGGCGACGTCGTCCGGACGCGCATCGAGCGGGAGACGACCGGCGGCCTCCACGCCTCCGCGGACGACTACCTCGTGAACGTGACCGTCGCGGACGCGGTGGTCGCGGACGCGCGGACCGACGACCCGGCGACGGACGCGACGACGGCGACCGACGCACGCGCGGACGACCACGACGCGACCGACGACGAGAACGACACGAACGCGAACGACACGACGACACACGACACAACAGACACCCATGAGTGAACGATCAGTCTCACGACAGCGACAGGGCAAGCGGTGGTACACCGTGCTCGCGCCCGAGCAGTTCGACAGGGCGGAGCTCGGCGAGACCATCGCCGAGGAACCGAACCAGGTGATCGGCCGGACCGTCGAGACGACCCTCGGCGACCTGACCGACGACCAGAGCCAGAACAACACGAAGCTGACGTTCAAGATCACGGACGTCGGCTCGGACTCGGCCTACACCGAGTTCATCGAGCACGAGCTCGCGCGCGACTACCTGCGCTCGCTCGTCCGCCGCGGCGCGTCGAAGGTCGACGCGGTCCGCACGGTCCGCACGACCGACGACTACCGCGTTCGACTCCAGCCGGTCGCGCTGACGACGAAGAAGGCCGACCGCTCGCAGGAGCACGCCATCCGCTCGGTGATGACCGACATCGTCGAGGAGGCCGCGCAGGACCGGACGTTCGAACAGCTCGTCGACTCCGTCGTCGAGGGCCGGCTCTCGTCGGCCATCTACGGCGAGGCGAAGACGATCTACCCGCTGCGCCGCGTCGAGGTCCAGAAGCTCTCGCTCGAGGCGCGACCCGAGGAGGTCGCCGCCGAGGAGGAGGCCGCGGTCGACGTCGACGACGAGGACGTCGCCGTCGACGCCGACGAGGAGTAGGCGACTTCGAACCGACGAACGCGATCCAGCTTTTCACGGGTTGCTCGGCTCCGGAGCGATGCGGTCACTCGATCCCGTCCCCGGTCGGTCCGGTGAGACGCTACTCCTCGACGACGACCGTCCCGACCATCCCCGCCTTCTCGTGGGGAACGCAGAAGTAGGAGTACTCGCCCGCGACCTCGAACGTGTGCGAGAACCGCTGGCCGCTCGTGATGGCTCCCTGGCTGCCGTCCCACGCGTCGCGAGCGGCCGACTCGGACTCGAAGTCGCCGGTGGCGAAGAACGCCGCGCCGTCGGGGAGCGTGTCCTCGTAGGCCGTCACCGTGTGGGCCCGCGAGGAGGTGTTCTCCCAGACGACCTCCTCGCCGACGGTCGTCGTGAACTCGGAGGGGCGGAACGCCTCGGCGGTCATCCCCACGTCCCAGTCGTCCGCGCCGGCCGAGAGCCCGAGACAGCCGGCCGTGGAGAGCGCCGCGGTCGACCCGGCCGCCGCGAGGAACCGTCGTCGTCGCATGGTCGGAACCTCGGTGGCGCGAGACTTTATGGCCCCCGGTTCGGATCCGTGTCGGGAGTCGCCGTCGGCTCGTTCGCGTCGATCGCCGACGAGCGTCGCGGGATGTAAAGACGTAAATCCGGCCTGTTCGACCGTGGGACCATGTCGAAGCGGCCCCGGTTCCTCTCGCGGCTCGGCGCGGCCGACGTCGTCACCGTCGGCAACGCCGCGCTCGGGCCGCTGGCCGCGCTCGCGGCCACGTTCGACCCGGCAGTCGCCGCCCGACTCATCCTCCTCGCCGCGGTCGCCGACGGCCTCGACGGCGTGCTCGCCAGGAAGTACGGCGGCACTGCCGTCGGCCCACACCTCGACTCGCTCGCGGACGTGGCGTCGTTCGGCGTCGCACCGGCGTTCCTCGTCGCGGTCGTCGCCACCGGCGAGTGGACCTGGGCGGGGTCGCCCGCGCTGTTCGTCGCCTCGACGCTCGTCCCCGCGCTGTACGTCGCCATGGCGGTCGTCCGACTCGGCGTCTACACCGTCGAGGATGAGGGCGAGAAGACGACCCACGGCGTGCAGACGACGCTCGCGGCGACCATCGTCGCGGCCGGCACGCTCGCGGGGATGGGCTCGCCGACGCTCCTGCTCGGGCTTGGTGCCGTTCTCTCGGTTCTGATGGTGACGCCGATCCAGTACCCTGATCTCCACTGGCGCGACGCGCTCGTGATGGGCGGGGTCCAGGCCGGCGCTATCCTCCTGTGGGGCAGACCCGGCGACGTGTTCGCGTTCGCCCTGCTGTTCCTGGCGCTCGGGTACATGACGCTCGGGCCGAGGTTCTACTGGCGCGACGTGGACGAGGACGGCGCGGCCGGCGAGGACGTGGCCGACGACGGCGACGATAGCGTGGCCGACGACGGCGACGATAGCGTGCCCGACGACGGCGACGATAGCGTGCCCGACGACGGCGGCGAGGAGGTCGTCGAGAGCGACGTCAGGGCCTGACGTGCCCAACACACGCGAGCCGTCCCCGCGACCGGAACGACTTTTCCCGGCCGGGCCGGAGCCGACGACATGACACCAGCAGTCGAACCGCGCCCCGTCGCGGATCTCTCGCCCGAGGAGCGCCGGGCGTTCTTCGAGCGCGACGCCGGCGTCGCCGGCGTTCGCGGCGACGTGGCCGACATCGTCGACCGCGTTCGCCGGGAGGGCGACGTCGCGCTCCGGGAGTTCTCCCGCGAGTTCGACGGCGTCGAAGTCGCCAACATCGACGTGACCGACGAGGCCGAGCGTGCCGCGGAATCGGTCGACGACGGGACGATGGCAGCGATCGAGACCGCGCTCTCGAACGTCCGCGAGTTCCACGAGGCGCAGGTGCCCGAGGACTGGACCCGCGAGTTCGCGGACGGTCGGGAGCTGGGCCGTCGGTTCCGACCGCTCGACAGGGTCGGCGTCTACGTCCCCGGCGGAGCCGCGGCGTACCCCTCCTCTGCCATCATGGGAATCGTCCCCGCGAAGGTCGCGGGCGTCGATCACGTCGCCGTCGCCACGCCGCCGGCCGAGGAGTTGAACCCGGTCACGCTCGCGGCGGTCCACGAGGCCGGCGCGGACGCGGTGTACTCGGTCGGCGGGGCACAGGGGATCGCCGCGCTCGCGTACGGCACCGAGACGGTCAACCCCGTCCGGAAGGTCGTCGGCCCGGGGAACAAGTGGGTCAGCGCGGCGAAAGCCGAGGTCCGGGGCGACGTCGAGATCGACTTCGTCGCCGGTCCCTCCGAGGTGCTGGTGCTGGCCGACGAGACCGCCGACCCCGAGTTCGTCGCCGCGGACCTGCTCGCACAGGCCGAACACGACTCGGACGCGAGCGTCGTCGCGGTGACTGACGACGAGTCCGTTGGGGAGGCTGTCGCGGAGTCGATCGACGAACAGTTCGGCTCGCGCGAGCGGTCCGACACCATCGCAACCGCGCTCGGCAACGACGCCTCGGGCGTTCTGGTCGCGCGGTCGATGTCGGAGGCCGTGCTGTTCACGGAGGAGTACGCGCCCGAGCACCTCTCGATCCAGGCCGACGACGACGAGGCGCTGCTGGACCGGGTCACGAACGTCGGGTCGGCGTTTCTCGGCCCGTTCACGCCGGTCGCCGCGGGCGATTACGCGTCCGGAACGAACCACGTGCTGCCCACCAACGGGGGAGCGAGGGCACACGGCGGCCTCTCGGTCGACACGTTCCTCCGGTCGTCCACGGTCCAGCGGCTATCGGAGGACGGCCTCGCGGAGATCGCGGACGCGGTGACGACGCTGGCGACCGCGGAGGGACTGGAGGGTCACGCCGCGAGCGTGGACGAGCGGATCGACCGGTAGGCCGAGCGACCCGAACGCAGGGTCGTGCGAACCCAGCGCGGGGACGAGCGGATCGACCGCCCGTCGGGGCCCGCGGGTGCGGCGTCACAGTTAACCCCGTCCGTGAACGAGGACGACGTATGAGTACTGACGCGTCCGAGGGGGATGCCGCGGCCGCGCCGGTGACGGTGACGCCCGACGCGGCGGCCGAGGCCGTCTCGCTGCTCGAGAGCGAGGGGATGGACACCGACGTGGGCGGGCTCCGCCTGTTCGTCCAGCAGGGCGGCTGTGCCGGCCTCTCGTACGGGATGCGGTTCGACACCGAGCCGGAGGAGGACGACCGCGTGACCGAACAGCACGGGCTTCGCGTGTTCATCGACCCCTCGTCGCTGAACTACGTCGGCGGCTCGAAACTGGACTACGAGAGCGGGTTGCAAGCGGCCGGCTTCCACGTCGAGAACCCGAACATCGAGAGCGAGTGCGGCTGCGGCGAGTCGTTCCGGACGTAGCCCGACTGCCGCCTCGGTTCGAACTTTTGACCGGTGCTCACTCGTCGGCGAGTTCCGCCACGAGCGTCTCCAGGCCGTAGCTCTGCAGGGCCGAGTTCGTGTCCGCGACCGTCGAGACGACGAACGTGGAGTTCGTCCGGTCGACCTCGTCGAGCCGCTCGAAGTCGGTGATGAGCCGCTCGACCATCTCCCTGCCCGAGAGGTGGGCGATGACCATGAAGTCCGTCTCGCCCATCGTGAAGTACACCTGCGTCACCCCCTCGATGTCGGCCAGCTTCTCGCCGACCTCGTGGTGGGTGCCCGAGTAGTCGGTCAGCACCTCGAGCACGACGGTCACGCCGAGGCCGGCGGCCTCGAGGTCCACGTCGTACAGGTCGTTCTCGATGACGCCCGACTCCCTGAGCTTGTTCAGCCGGTAGTGGATCGTTGAGACCGGAATCCCGGTTTCCTCGTGCAGCCGCTCGGGGCTTCCAGTCTCCAGGTCCGCGATGGCCTTCAGGATGGTGACGTCGCGCTCGTCCATTCGCGTGGGCAGTGACTCGGGGCCGACGGCAAATAGCCTCCGGCTCCGGGCACCGTGACGGGCGCCGAGGCGGACGACATACTGAGAGAATAATCGTGAAGAAATCCGATATGAGAGCATGCTCTACAGCAATACCCTAATCTATTGTAGACAAGTTTAACTACAGCTAGCTCGTTCGATTTTCGTATGAACTTCGACCCTCGCGCCGTCCATCCGGCGGCGCTGTTCGCCGTCCTCGCGGCCCTCTGGGGCGGCTCGTTCGTCTGGATCGAGGTCGGACTGGACTACTTCCCGCCGCTGTCGTTCGCGGCGCTCCGCTACGACGTCGCTGGACTGCTCGTCCTGGCGTACTCGGCGGCGACGGTCGATCGCTGGCGACCGCGCGGCAGGGAGTGGCTCCCCGTCGCGGTGACGGCCGTCTTCGTCTTCGCGGCCTACCACGGGTTCCTCTTTCTCGGCATCGAGCACGTCAGCGGGGCGGTCGCGGCCGTCCTCATCGGGCTGACGCCCGTGCTGACCGCCGGGTTCGCGGCCGCGCTCCGCGGCGGGGAGGGCCTCGACGGGGCGCGCACGGGGGGCGTCCTCCTGGGGTTCCTCGGCGTCGCCGTCGTCGCGGGAATCGGACCCGCCGGGTTCGTCGGGACGAGCGCGACGGGCGTGCTGCTCGTGCTCGCCGGCGCGGTGGCGTTCGCGCTCGGCACCGTGCTCGCGCCCGAATCCGGGACGCTCCCGCTCCGGACCACCCAGGGCTGGGCGATGCTCGGCGGCGCTGGACTGCTTCACGTCTGGGCGGGCGTCCGTGGGGAGTCGCTCGAGGCCGTCGTCTGGACGCCGAGATCGATCGCCGCGTTCCTCTATCTCACCGTCCTCGCGGGGGCGGTGGCGTTCCTCGTCTACTTCCACCTGCTCGCGGCCGTCGGGCCGACCGAACTGAACCTCGTCGGCTACGTCGAACCGCTCGTCGCCGCCGCCGTCTCCTGGGCCGTCCTGGGGGAGGTCGTCGGACCGCGGACGTTCGTCGGCTTCGCCTGCATCCTCGCCGGGTTCGCCCTGGTGAAACACGCCGAACTCCGCCGGTTCGTCTCCGGCGTGCGGCGCGCCGCCGGCAGCGTCTGAGCAGGTCCAGCAGCGTCCGAGCCGCGGGAGCCGGTCCGGCGGCGTCCGAAACGGCCCGGGAGCATCCGTGCCGGCCCGGAACGGTTTTCCGCGACGGCGCGGAACCGACTGGCATGAATCTGGAGGTCGTCGAGACGCCGGCCGGCGAACTGTACGTCGACCGCGCGGCCGGCGAGCGCGGCGCGGAGGCACCGTTCTTCCACGTCTACGCCGACCCGGACGGCGAGACGCGCTGGGGCTACTTCTGCGGGAACTGCGAGACGGTCAACAACGCGATGGACGCGATGGGGCGCATCGAGTGCAACGAGTGTGGCAACATCCGGAAACCCGAGGAGTGGGACGCGGCCCACGAGTGAGCGGCGGACGGTCCCGTCGGCTCACGCTCGTCGGTGTTTAAGTGTCGACCGTGAGCACGCCCCGACATGCTCCTGCAATCGGTCTCGGGCGTCGTCCGTGTCGCGCTGGTCGAGTTGCTCCGGTCGATCGAGAACGCCCTCCCCCGGATTCTCGCGGGCCTGCTGTTTCTCGCCGTCGCATTCGTCGCCGTCAAACTCGTCATGAGCGCGGTTCGTGCGCTGCTCCGCCGGTCGGTTCCGGGCGATTCGCCGGTGTATCGACAGTTCCTCGCGACCGTCGTCGCCGTGTTCCTCTGGTTCGGGGTCGGCCTCTCGTTCCTCTCGGTCGTCGGCCTGGAGGGCATCGCACAGTCGCTCGGAACCGCCGCCGGCTTCTTCGCGCTGGGCGTCTCGTACGCCACCTCGAACATGATCGCCGACGCCGTGGCGGGCATCTACCTCCTGCGGGACCCGGACTTCAACCCGGGTGACCGCGTCGACATCGGCGGGACCGTCGGGGAGGTCCGGTCGATCGAACTCCGCAAGACGCGCCTCGCCGTCGCGGACGACACGGTCGTTCGCGGGAACGCCGAGATCGAGAAGAAGTGGACGAAACTGGACGACCGAGCCGGGACGACGTGACCGGACGGCGACACGGTGACCGGGACCGTGGGACGGTGTCCCGTGTAACCACGCGACGCGGCGGGCACGAGGCTTATCTTCCCGCGCCACGAACGCCGGCGCATGTTCGTCGGCCACGCCCTGTTCGCGTTCGCCCTCGTCGCCGGCCTGGCCGGCCGGGTAACGGACCCGCGGCGGGCGCTCGCCTACGGGGCGGTGGCCGCCGCGTTCGCCGCCGTCCCCGACGTCGACATCGGCTACGCGCTCGTCGGGCTCGGCGGGGCGCTCGGGTCGGGTGCACTCGACGCGGGCCCGCTGGCTCTCGCGTCGACGTTCTGGGAGACCGGAAACGTCGTCCACAGGGCGGTCACCCACTCGCTGGTCGTCGCCCCCATCGCGGCCCTCGCCGCGGCCGCGTGGGTCGACGGGCGGCCGCTCGCGCGGCTGCTCGCGGTCGCCCTGGCCGCCGTGCTGGTCGCGGCCGCGACGATTCTCACGGGTGCTCTCGCGGCCACGGTCACGTTCGCGTTCGCAGCCGCGTGTCTCGTGCTGGCGACGGTCGTCGCCTCGCGGACGACCCTCGGCCCCGGAGCGACGTTCGTGCTCGCGCTCGTCGGACTCGTCAGCCACCCGTTCGGTGACTTCTTCACGGGGGAGCCGCCGGCGCTGTTCTACCCGATCTCCGACCTTCCGCTGGAGACGGTGACGCTCCACCCCGATCCGACGCTGCACCTGCTGGCCGCGTTCGGCATCGAACTGGCGACGGTCTGGGCTGCGCTGCTCGTGTGGATCCGGTTGCGGGAGGGGCCGCGCGTGCCCCGGATCGACCCGAAGGCGGCGACCGGCGCGGCGTACGCGGGGCTCGCGTTCCTCATCCCCGCGCCGACGCTCGACCTCTCGTATCCGTTCGTCTTCAGCGTCCTCGCGGTCGGATTGGTGGGGATCGCCCCGCGGGTCCGGTTCCGGGCGCGCGAGTTTTCGCGACCTGGGCCCGAGCGAGCCGTCTACACGGGGCTCACGGCGATCACGGTGGCCGCGCTGGCGTACGCCGTGGTGTATCTCGTCACGATCGGCTGATCGGATCGGCCGGTCACGGTCGTTCGGTCCGGTCGTGAGGAATCGAAAGACGGCGACGGTCGACCGACAGAAGCGTTTTGACACCACCGTGTCAACGTACCGGCCATGGAAGCGAGCGGGCTCCGGAACGTCGTCGAGGACCGCCGACTCAACGCGGCGATCGGCTGGTCCGTCCTGCTCCTCATCTCGGCCGTCGCGCTGGGCGAACTGTTCGCCGGGCAGGCGGTCTGGGGGGTGTTCGTCCTGCTCGTCGTCGTCGTCGCACTCGTCCCGCCGACCGCGTTCCGCGACGCGACCGCGATGCTCCCCTGGGAAGTGGTGCTGTTCGCCGGCCTCCCGGCCGTCGGTCGGGTGTTCGTGGCCGGCCAGACTGTCGCCGGAATCACGTTCACCGGCCGCGTGATCACCTACCTCGCCGTCGCGTCGGTCGCGCTCATCGTGGCCGTCGAGATGGACGTGTTCACCCCGGTCCGGATGAGCCACACGTTCGCGGTCTTTTTCGTCACCATCACGACGATGGCCGCCGCGGGAATCTGGGCGGTGCTCCGGTACGTGTCCGACCTCTTCCTCGGGAGCGAGTTCCTGCTCGGCGGTCGGCCGGAGGCCGTGGTGGAGCACGCGCTCATGCTCGATTTCGTCGCGGCGACGCTCGCGGGGGTGATCGCGGGGCTGCTGTTCGAGTTCTACTTCAGACGGCGTTCCCGGGCGGAGATCCGCGTTCCCGTGGAGGTGCCCGACTCGTGAACGTTCGTGACCGGCTCCGCATCTCCGAGCGGAACCAGCGGCTCGCCTCGCGGCTGATGCAGTTCGTCCTCGTCGGGCTGCTGTTCGTCGGGTTGGAGCGGGGCAACACCGGCATCATGGTGAACGCGAGCGTCGCCCTCGCCGTCTCCTACCTCCCGGCGGTGATGGAGCGCGAGTACGACCTGCCGATGGACGCGGGCCTGACGCTGTGGATCACCTCGGCCGTGTTCCTCCACGCGATCGGCACCGTCGGCGTTCCCGGCGTGGGCGCGGAGGGGAACCTCTACCGGAACGTCTGGTGGTGGGACCACCTCACGCACGCGCTCTCCTCGTCGGTCGTCGCGGCCACGGGCTACACCGTCACGAGGGCGATCGACGAGCACAGCGACGCCGTCTACCTGCCTCCCCGGTTCATGTTCGTGTTCATCCTGCTGTTCGTGCTGGCCTTCGGCGTGTTCTGGGAGGTCATCGAGTTCGCCATCGGCGAGTCGGCCGCGGCGATGGGGACGACCTCGATCCTCACGCAGTACGGGCTGGAGGACACGTTGCTCGATCTCGTGTTCGACACCCTCGGCGGCGTCGTCGTGGCGGTCTGGGGAACCGCCCACCTCACCGACGTCACGGGGGCGCTCACCGAACGGCTCGACCGTCGGCGCTCCGGGACCTGACACGCCGGCCCCGAGCCAACACCGTCGACTGATCGTCTGGCGCCGGGGCGAACCGCCGCCCGCTTTTTGCCCGCCGCGGACGAACGAGGGTGTGGGATGGTGTTCAAGAAGATCACCCTGATCGGCCGGAGTACCGAGAGTTTCGACGACGCGACCGACGACGCGATCGAGAGGGCCGAGGAGACGCTCGACAACGTCCACTGGATCACGGTCGAGGAGCTCGGCGTGGAGGTGGCGTCCGTGGAGGGCCGTGAGTACCAGTCCGAGGTCGAGGTGGCGTTCGAACTCGAGGAGTAACCGATCCGAACGCGGGCGGGTCGAGCCTCGCCCGACGACGAGGCTGCTCACGCAGTCGTCCCGGAGCCGTCCGGCGACGGTCAGTTCCCGTCCGAACCGTCCGCCGACCGCCGCGGGTCGCGTTCGCGGGGCGGGCGGTGGCGCTCGACGTGGACGTCGGCCGTCCCGCTCGTCTCGTCGAAGACGTGGTGCTGGTGCGGGTACGGGATGGTCACGTCCACGTCGTCGTCGGCCAACTGGTCCCAGACGGCGGTCTGGACGAGCGACCGGAGCGCCAGCAGTTTGTACGGTCGGCGCACCCAGTACCGGAGCTTGAGGTGGACGCCGTGGTCGCCGAACCTGTCGATGTAACAGGTCGGACTCGCCGGGTAGCGGGCCGTGCCGATGCGGATGTCGGGACCGCCCTCGATGACGTCCTCACAGTCCGCCGCCGCGCGCTCGATGAGCCGACGCGCCTGACCGACGTCGGACTCGTAGCTGACGGTCACGTCGATGGTGAGTCGCGTCCGCTCGTCCTCGGCCGAGAAGTTCTTCACCTTGTCCTCGCGGACGACGGAGTTGGGGACGACGGCGAACGTGTTGTCCAGCGTGAACACCTTCGTGTACCGGAGGGTGATGTCGTCCACGAACCCGCGGGTTCCGTCGCCGAACTCCACCATGTCGCCGATCTCGAACGGCTGGTCCGCCAGCACGAACAGGCCGTTGACGATGGAGGCGACGATCGGCGCGAGCACGATCCCGACGACCGCCGAGAACACCGTGACCGAGAGGACGATGTTGCCGATCTCGATGCCCGCCGCGCCGATCCCAGTGAACCCGAACAGCAGGACGATGGCGACCCGGACCCCCCGGAGGACGGTCTGGGCGACGCTCTGTCTGACGAACCGCTGGGCGATCGGCCTGCCGAGGAGGCGGATGGCGTACCGCGAGACGAGCGCGCCCAGCCCGATGAACAGGAGGACGACGGCGGCGCGGGCACCGGGGAACGCGAGAAAGTCGGCGTAGTAACCGGGCAGCGACCGGACGAGACCGTCGCCCGGAACCGGGGTCCGTGTCGGCGTCGGCGACGAGGTCCCGGTCTGCATACGCCCGGCGAGGACTCCCCGGTGAAAAAGCGTTGCCCTCGGCGGTCGGCCCCAGGAACCGACGAGCCATCGCAGGTTGCCGGTATCACTAACTCCGCGAGGGCCCTACTTCCGGCGATGGCGAACCCACACACCGACTCCGGTCCCACGTTCCACGTCGAGGGCGATCCGAGCCAGTCGACCACTCTCCTCGCCGGATTCTCGGGGTTCGGGCTCGTGGGACTGACGGCGGTGGACTACCTCGTCGACCACCTGGAACTCGAATCGAGCGGACACATCCGCGCCGAAGGGCTCCCCACCATCACGCCGTTCGAGGGCGGTCGACCGCGATACCCGACGCGGCTCTACTCCCGGCCGGGGCTCGACGTGACCGTCCTCGTCGGCGAACTGTTCGTTCCGGTGCCGTCCGCGGAGCCGTTCTCGCGGGCCGTCCTGGAGTGGACCGAACGGGACGGCGTCGACGAGATCGCGGTGCTGTCCGGCGTCCCGTTCGCACACGGTCCGGAGGACCACCGCACGTTCTACGTCGCAAGCGACGACTACGTCGACGACCACCTCTCGGGCCCCGACGCGCCGGACGTGCCGCCGATGGGGAACGGGTTCCTCGACGGGACGAACGCCGCGCTGATGGCTCGCGGAATGGACTCCTCGCTGGGCGTCGCAGTGTACGTCACGCCGGTCCACGCGGAGGTGCCAGACGTCGAGGCGACCATCAGGCTGCTGGAGGCCGTCGAGGCCGTGTACGGGCTCGGCGTCGACACCGCCCCGCTCCGGGCGTTCGCGGACGAAGTTCACCAGCACTACCAGAGCCTCGCGGAACGGCTGGAGGACTCAGCCGAGGAGGATCAGCCGCTCGATCGGATGTACATGTGACCGGAACGGTACCGTCGGAACGTCGGTGGGCGGGTGGGACTGCCGATGCCCGACGCGGTCGACCGGTGTGACGCTAGATCGAGGTGACGGCGGCCGAGCGGACGACGCGGGACGGTGACCACCGACGGCGACCGCCTGTGACCCGCTTTCGAAAGCGGGTACTACTCGGGAGTCAGTAAATGCCATATACCCTCGGACGGTGGTGCTCGTATGGCCGACGACCTGCGCTCGACGATGGAGCGGGTGGGGGAGCGCTTCAACCTCGGGGAGTACGAGATCGACGCC
This sequence comes from Halobaculum sp. XH14, assembly GCF_032116555.1. Lineage (NCBI taxonomy): Archaea > Methanobacteriati > Methanobacteriota > Halobacteria > Halobacteriales > Haloferacaceae > Halorarum > Halorarum halobium. The sequence goes on along the minus strand of NZ_CP134949.1, from coordinate 1,704,912 downwards.
TACCTCGCCGTGCTCGAACGGGGGGAACTGACCGCGAGCGAGATCGCCTCGGAGACCGACATCCCACAGCCCAGGGTGTACGACACCGTCAGGAGCCTCTCGGACCGCGGGCTGGTGGAGCTCCGGGAGTCGCGCCCGATGAAGATCGTCGCGGTCGACCCCGACGAGGCGTTCGGCGACATCCGCTCGTCGCTCGCCGAGATGGTCGACGAACTGGAGGCGAGATACACCGCGCCGACGCGGGACACGGAGGCGGTCTCGCTGGTGAAGTCGCGCTCGACGATCCTGCGCTACCTGGAGGAGGTCATCGAGGGCGCGGAGTACGAACTGGCCGTGTCGCTCACGCCCGACCTGCTGCGACGGTTCCGCGAGACGCTCTCGGAACGGATCGCCGACGGCGTCGCGATCGAACTGCTCGTGACGCCCGCCTCGCGCGCGCCCTCGCCCGGGGAGTTCGACTACGAGGCCGTCGCCACCGAGGTCCGCGGGCGACGCGGCATCACCACGCCCGTCATCGCGGTCGCAGACGGCGAGTACTCGATGTACGCGACCCAGGACGCGCTGCGGGACGATCGGGACCGCTACGGCGTCATCTTCAATCGCTCCGCGCTCGGCTTCCTCGTCTCGGGCTTCTTCGGGACGGTGCTGTGGAGCACAGCCGACAGCATCGCCGCGGACGGGGAGGGGCGACCGTTCCCTCGGACGTACGCCTCCATCCGCCGGGCGGTCAAGGACGTCCACGAACTCGACGGGAACTTCAGGGCGGCGATCACCGGCAGGGACGTCGAGACGGGAACCGACGTCAGGGTCGAAGGGCCGGTCGTGGAGTACGAGTTCGACGCCTCGGAACAGGTCGCTTCCATCACGGTCGAGGACCCGGACGGAGGCCGCGTCTCGATCGGCGGGCTCGTCGCCGCCCTGGAGGACATCGAGGGACAGGAGATCAGGCTCGATCGCGCCTGATCGAACGTTCCGTCGACGACGGGGTCCGGTAAATCGGGTTCGGGGCGGGACCCGGTACCCGGGATCGCTAGTCCGCTTCCGTTCCTTCCCGAAGGTGCTCGGCGATCCGGTCGAACTCGTCCTCGAACGTCTCCAGGTCGTAGTCCTGGGCGTGGATCATCGCGCTGTAGCGCGCCGTCCAGCTCGCCAGGAAGGAGATCTCGGCGAGTTCTGCGTCCGTCGCCCCGTGCATCCTGGCCGACTCCAGGTGGAAGTGCTGGCAGTAGGGGCACTTGACGTTCGCCGCGATGGCGAGGCCGATGAGCTCCCGGTACTTCGCCGGGATCTCGGTCTCCTCGAACGCGTACCGCTTGAACGTCGGCCACTCGTTCGTCAGGTCTTCGTCGTGGAGCGCGTCGAAGTAGCCCGGCACGAACCCGAGCGTCTCCTCCACGTCCCGGCGCGTCTCCTCGATCGTCCCGTCTCCGGATGTGGTTGCCATCTTCGTCCTCCTCGACCTCCCCGAGCGGTGCGAGCGCTCGCCCCGAACGCCGCTCACGGAGGTCACGGAACCGTTCGTGGGAAGACACGATAGTTCGATACGACCAGTTACGGACGGCTGGTGAGCGGTTCGCCGTGGAAGTGGTGGCTCGTGTCGCCGACACTCCCGACGTCGGTCGGAGCGTCGCCCTCGCGGCCCGTTCGCTCGACTCGTCCGAGACGCCACCGTGACAAACGCTAGCGGGGCTCTCCAATGACTTATCCGTGTAACGCCCCAATTACACACGTGAATGAAGAAACCGGGCGCCGGAACCTCCGGATGCCCAACGGCGATCAGGTGTTCGCGGTCGTGACCGAGCACCTCGGCGGAAACCACGTTCGACTCCGCTGTGTGGACGGCGAGACGCGGATGGGGCGGATCCCCGGTCGGATGAAGTACCGGACGTGGATCAACGAGGGCGACGTCGTCATCGCGGAGCCGTGGGACTGGCAGGACGAGAAGGCGAACGTCGAGTGGCGCTACTCCGAGGAGGACGCGAACCAGCTCCGCCAGGAAGGTCACATCGAGTGATCGTCCGTCGGGCCTGACGTGACAGTTCTCCGGTGAGCCGATACCGCCGGACGACGACCGTTCGTTCACGAGCGGCCGCGCCGTCTCGAGGGCAGTGGCTCCCAGCAGCCCCGAACCTGAGTGAATGGCACCGGCCCGGGATCGAACGAATCCGTCCCCGACCTGACGGACCACGCGGCGCCAGGATCGGCCGCCCCAACGGATAAGCCGATCGTCGCCGTACGCGGTGTATGGACATCACGCTGTTAGAGCTCCACATCGACGAGGGCATCGACTTCAGTCCCCGCGGCTCCATCGGCGCGTCCCCGTCCGACGAGGACGAAAACGAGGAGGGCGACGTCGCCGGTGAGGAATCGGAGTCGGGCGGCTCACGCGTCGCCGCCCTCGGGGTGCTCGTGCTGCTCGCACTGCTCGCGTTCGGCGCGCGCAAGCTGATGTCGGACGACATCGAGGAACTCGAGGACTTGGACGAGATCTCGGCCTGAGCTACTCCAGGGACCCGACCTTCTCAGCGGCGTAGCCGAACACGTCGGCGTACCCTCCGGCGGACATCAACACCGGATAGAACGGCTCGTCGGCGGTGAACGTCTCCCCGTCGGCGACGGCGAACCGTTCGCCGGTCTCCACGCGCTCGAAGTTGTCGACGAACACCTCGTACTCGTCGGCCGGCGGCTTGCCGACCGGCTGGAGCAGGCGGAACACGGCGACGTCGTCCGCGGTCGCGTCCTCCCCGCCGGTCGGCCCCTCGGGGTTCGACCCGTCCGGGGTCGGCGCGTCCAGCGCGCCCGTCGCCGCGAGAAACGATCGCGCGAGCCGGTAGGCGTTGTCCGCGGCGTCGTCGCTGCCCTGGAGCCCGCACTCGACCTCGACGGTGTGGGGGTGTTCGATGAGCCGCCCTTCAGTGAACAGGTCGGTCTCGATGAGCGTGTCGACCGGGAGATGCGGGACCACCGCGCGCGCGATCTCGTCGACCGTGTCACAGAGCGCGAACGGGTCGGCGAACGACTGGGTCGAGTGGAGCGCGAGCGTCGTACAGCCCTCGAGTTCGCGAGCGAGGTCGTGAGCGAGTCGCCCCTCGTGGCCGTCCGCGTCGGCGTCGCCGGGGAACGCCCGATTCAGGTCCTCGTCCAGGAACCGCTCGTCGCGGGCGAGCGCCTCCTCGTTTGCGACGACGAGTTTCACCGGGCGCTCGACGGGCGGGGCCTCGGCGACGAGCCGTTCGACGGCCGCCGGGCCGCAGGGCTCGTCGCCGTGGATCCCCCCGACGACGGCGACCTCGGGAACCCCGTCACCGAGCTGGTGAATCCGCATACCGACCGGTTGGCCCCGGGGTATTTACCCGCCACGATTCCCCGAGCGACGGCGTCCGTCGCGGGTCGACACCCCCCTCAGTGGTCGAGCGACTCGACGTAGGCGTAGTCGGCCTCGTAGGCGTCGGGCGTCTCGTCGTCGAGCGTGAGCCGCCAGCCGTCGAGTTCGCTCGGCTCCTCGAGTGATGCGGCGAGCGTCTCGCGCACGTCGACCACGTCGACGCCGTAGAAGTCGGCAGGGACGCCGCGGAGGTACTCGAGCGCGGTCGTGAACAGCGACCGCATCCCGCCGTCGTCGCCGAAGTCCTCGTGCTTGTACGCGCCCGCCGCGACCTGCACCATCCCGTGGAGGAACGCGCTCTCGATCGAACCCGAGCCGTAGTTGTACCACTCGTCCTCGAAGCAGTCGTGGCTCTCGTGGTACTCGTCCGCGTTGAACAGGCGGACGCCGTGTTCGGTCGCACGCCGGAGGGTCGCGTGCTCCCACACCCGTTCGTCGGCACGCCAGCCGGACGGGTTCCCGAGCGGCGGCGCGACGCTGGGATCACGGGTGTGCTCGTCCATGTCTACACGTGGTCGTCCGACGGACATTAGCGCGGCGGTCGCGTCGGGTGACCGATGTGAGAGTGGGTAGTGCCGGGTAACTGGTGTGGGAGTGGGTGGTGCAGAGGACTGGCGTGGAGACGGATCGTGACCGACGGGGCGGCGTCGGGGTGGATTTATGTTCGCGTGAGCGGACTACAGACCGTGAACCCGGTTCGCCGCGGCCTGTCGCTGCTCGCCGCCCTCCGTACCGCCGTCGTCTCGATGCCCCGCCGGCTTCTCGAGCGAACGTGGGCGGTCCTGACCGACGACGGGGTCCGCCCCGCGCTGTTGTTTCTGATCGCGATGGCGCTTGCGGCCGCGAGTTTCGGGACGTTCCTCGTTCGCGGCGGGGGCGACCCGACGCGGCTGGAGATCGGACTGCAGTTCGGGTCGCTCGGCATCGTGTTCTACATGTCGCTCCGGCAGGCGGGGACGGCACCGCGGTGAGCGGGGGAGTCGGAACGTTTTACATCGGCCGAGTGGGACTGGCGAACGCGTGCGAGGGTAGCCAAGCCTGGAAACGGCGGCGGACTCAAGATCCGCTCCTGTAGAGGTCCATGCGTTCAAATCGCATCCCTCGCACTGCTCCCAGTGCGGAAGGCGCCACAGGGGCGCTCTTCCCTCGCAACACTCGCTACGATCGCTAACGAGCCACGGCTCCGCGTATCGAACGAGCGTCGGAAAAAACGACACCACGAGGACCGACCAGTTCCTTACCGACCGCCGTCCGTTGCCACGCCCAGCACCCGATCGGCCTCCCGCCGTGCCTCGACGGGGGAGGGACGGTTACCCTGCCGGACCTCGGTGCCGAGCGCCGCGGCGAGGTCGGCGACGTCCGCGCCGGTCCCGTCGTCAGCCACGCGCTCGAACGTGCGGCGGTACGTGACCGCACAGCGCCGGCCGCCGTCCGTGGTGGTCGCGTCGATGGCGTATTCGAGCTGTCGGACCGCTTCCCTCGGGCGCATGAACCAACTTAGGACGTCCGTCCAGTTAAGTTCACGCTGAGTCGGAATCGAGTTAATCGAGACGGCGGGGTCGGTCACTCCAGCAGTCGCCCCATGGCTCTGAGGTACTCGACGGCGACCTCGGGGTCCGCGTCGGCGTGGTACTCGACGCGCGAACAGCCGAAGAGGAGTCGGTCCCGCAGCGATCCCTCGCGGAGTTCGGTCCGGCAAACGTCGCCCAGGACGTCGAGGGCGTCCAGCATGGCGGCCGTCTCGCCGCTGGCTGCGTGTTCGCGGGCGTCGGCCACCAGGTGGCCCAGCGCGGTGTGGACGCCCGGCGGGTGATCGGTCCCCTCGTCGCTCACGGGGGAGGGTTCGCCACGAACGCACCTAAATCCACCAGTCGCCCGCGCGGAACCGACGGATATTCCGGTGGGCTCCCCGTCCGAGGAGGGTATGAGCGAACGAACGGACCGCGTCGAGGTTGCCGAACGCGCGGCCCGGGCCGGCGCGAGCGTCGCGGACGAGCAGTTCCGCAGGGGCATCGCGGTGGAGACGAAGGGCGGGAAGACTGACGTCGTGACCGAAGCCGACCGGACCGCACAGCGGCGAGTCATCGGGACTGTCCGAGAGTCGTTCCCCGACGACGCCTTCGTGGGCGAGGAGGAGGACGAGCTGAAGGTGATCCCCGAGGAGGGTCCCGCCTGGGTCATCGACCCCATCGACGGGACGAACAACTACGTCAGGGACGTCCGGCTGTTCGCCACCTCGGTCGCTGCCGTCTTCGACGGGGAACCGGTCGCAGCCGCGAACGTCCTTCCCGCCATGGACGACGCGTACACGTCCGACGCCGACGGAACGTACCGAGACGGCGAGCGGGTCACCGTGAGCGACGTCTCCGACCCGGAACGGGCAGTCGTCGCGCCGACCATCTGGTGGTCGTTCGACCGACGCGACGAGTACGCGGCCGCGTGCTCGGAGATCGTCCACCGCTTCGCGGACATGCGCCGGTTCGGCTCCGCGCAGGTGACCCTCTCGATGGTCGCCGACGGCTCGCTCGACGGCACGATCACGAACGTCGAGTGCAACCCGTGGGACACGGTCGCCGGCGTCCACATGGTCCGACGGGCCGGTGGAACGGTGACCGACCTGGAGGGCGACCGCTGGACCCACGACTCCCGGGGGCTCGTCGTCTCGAACGGACGGATCCACGACGAGGTGCTGGCTGCGGCGCGCGCGGTCGACGACGTTCGGGACCGAGCCGGAGGTGACGGTCCCTGAGGCGAGCGCAACGTCGAAGTACCGTCCCTCCCGAACCCCCGTATGGAACTGGACGAGACGGACCGGGCCATCCTCGAGATCCTCCAGGAGGACGCGCGAACGCCGTTCAGCGAGGTGGCACGGCGCATCGACATGTCGAGCGCGACGGTCCACGACCGGGTGTCCCGCATGGAGGACGCCGGCGTCATCCGCGGCTACCACGCGGACGTGAACCCGGGCTCGCTCGGGTACGGCGTCTCGGCGCTCGTCGGCCTCAGGGTCCAGCAGGGACACGAGGACGAGGCGCTCGCGCGTCTCAGGGACGTGGAGGGCGTCCGTGAGGTCCACCTGACGACGGGCGAGTGGGACGTGATGATGCGCGTCTACGCCGAGAGCACCGACGACCTCCGGGAGCTGATGTTCGGACGGATCGCCGGCATGGAAGGGTTCGACCGGTCACAGACGATGGTCATCCTCGGCACCGCCTACGAGGAGACGGGCGTCCCCGTGTGAGAACGGGGCTCCGCGCGCCGCGGCGACCCCGACCCGCGGCTTCGGTCCGTCACCGATAACGTTTCACCACGACGGACGCACCGGACCGTAGCGACGATGAAGGCAATCAAGGACAGCGTCCACGACTATATCACGCTCGACCCCGTCGCCGTCGACCTACTGGACACCGACGCCGTCCAGCGGCTTCGCCACATCAAACAGCTCTCCACCGTCCGCCTCGTCTACCCCTCCGCGAACCACACACGGTTCGAGCACAGCCTCGGCGTCTACCACCTCGCGTCCCGTTCCCTGGACTCGCTCGGGGTCGAGGACGACCGCGCCAGACACGTCCGCGCGGCCGCGCTCATCCACGACGTCGGCCACGGGCCGTACGGCCACCAGACTGAGAAGGTCATTGAGCGCCACACGGGCAAGCACCACGACGAGGTCGGCGAACTGCTCGGGCGGACCGACGTGGGCGACGTCCTCACAGACCACGGACTCGACGCCGAGTACGTCGCGGCGCTCGTCCGGGGCGAGCGCGAACTCGGCCAGCTCGTCTCGGGGGAACTGGACGTGGACCGGATGGACTACCTCGTGCGGGACGCCCACCACACCGGCGTCCCGTACGGCACCATCGACCACGAACGGCTCGTCCGCGAACTCCGGTACAGCGACGGGACGCTCGTCCTCGCGGAGGGGAACGTCCGGACGGCCGAGTCGCTGCTGCTCGCCCGCGCGCTGATGGACGCGACGGTGTACAGACACCACGTCTCCAGAATCGCGGGCGCGATGCTCGAACGCGCCTCCGAGCGGCTCATCGACGAAGGAACCGACGTCGAGACGTTCCGACGGATGGCCGACCACGACCTCCTCGTCGCGCTCCGCGAGCACGTGCCCGAACTCGGCCGCCGCATCGAGTACCGGAACCTGTACAAGCGCGCCGTCTGGGCCGAACTGGCCGACGTTCCCACCGACGTGGTCGAACTCGACCACGAGGCCGAGCGGCGCGCGGAGCGGGAGATCGCCGACCTCGCGGACGTCGCGGACCGCCAGGTCGTCGTCGACGTCCCCGGCCGCCCGGCGTTCACGGAGGCGGGCAGCAGGGTCGTCGTCAACGGCGTCCCGCAGCGGCTGGAGGACGCCTCCGAACTCGTGTCCGGGCTTCGCGCCGCCCAGCGCGCGGGCTGGCGGATGGGCGTGTACGCGCCCGCAGAGCACGTCGACGAGGTCGCCGCGGCCGCCGAGCAGGTGCTGGGTGTGCGTGTGGCGGACCCGTGAGAGCGACTCGACGGGATCCGACACGGACGTCGACCGTGACGCGGCAGGAAGGTTTACCTACGAAACCTCGTAACAGCCGCCGATGAATGACGGCTCGCCACCACGACGTCGGGTACTGGCCGCGCTCGGTGCGGGCCTGACGAGCTGGCTCGCCGCCTGCGTGGGCGATGGGAATCGGCCGACGACTGCGGCCCCAACCGGTTCGCCCCGGGGAACGGGCTCGCCCGCGGAGACCGACGCGACGCCGACGGGAACGGAGTCGGCCGAACCCGAACCGACGCCACGGGACGAGACGCCGACCGCGTTCGTCGAACGCGACGGGACCGAGTTCGTCGTCGACGGGGAGCGGTACGTGTTCAGCGGCGTGGCCAACTGCTGTCTGGCGGAGGGGTACACCAGTAAATCCCGCGTCGACGACGTGCTGGAGTCGGCGAGTACGCTGAACGCCGACGCCATCCGGTTCAAGATCGGGTCCGCCGGCGGGGAGTCGAACTGTGCCGAGTCGGTCGACGGCTGTGACCTCAGCTTCCAGCCCGAACCCGGCACGTTCGACGAGTCGGCGTTCCGCCACCTGGATTACATCGTCGCGGAGGCGGGCAGACGCGGGATCCGGGTCATCCTGCCGCTCGTGGACAACTGGGGCGCGACGGGGATGAACCAGTACGTCGACTGGGTCGAGGACGCCGGGGAGCACGCCGACTTCTACGCGCTCGACCGCGCACAGGAACTCTACCGCGGGTTCATCGAGCACCTGCTCACGCGGACCAACACCATCACCGGCCGCGAGTACCGGGGCGACCCGACGATACTCCTGTGGGAACTCGCTAACGAGCCGCGCGTCCAGGCCGACGGGGAACTGCTCCTCTCGTGGCTCGAGGAGTCAGCCGCCTTCGTCCACGAACTGGACGACGACCATCTCGTTTCGACCGGCAGCGACGTCTTCCTCGGAACGGAATCGCCCGGAGAGTTCTACACGCGAGCCCACGCGGTCGACGGGATCGACGCCTGTTCGATCCACCTCTGGCCACAGAACTGGGACATGTCGAACCCGAAGTCGTTCGGCGTCGAGTACATCACCGACCGGACGCGGCGAGGGACCGAGGACGTGGGGAAACCGGTGTATCTCGGCGAGTACGGGTGGCGGGTGAACCTGCAGGAGTCGGACGCGGCCGGCCAGATCGAGCGGCGGAACGAGCTGTTCGCCGAGTGGCACGACGCGGCGCTGGAAGCCGACATCGACGGCATCGTCGCCTGGGAACTCATGAGCCGGAGCCGACTCGACTACCACCGAACCGAACCCGGCGAGGGGGAGACGGTCGGGTTCGTCTGTCCCGGGCACGAGGGGACGTGTTCGGTACTGCGCTCGGTCGCGGCGCGGGTCGACGAGCGCTCGACCGCGGACCGAACGGAGTAGCCGGGTGTATCGACGCCCCGGATCGGCAACTGTTTTTAACTGATGGCGGCCAAACGCGGGGTATGACCCGACTCGTTCCTCCTCCCGCGTCCGCACCGCTCGCGCGGGACGGTGGAGGCGACCGTCGCGGAGGCGACCGATGACGACGATCAAGGACTCGGTCCACGACCACATCGAGGTCGAGGGCGTCGCCGCGGACCTGCTGGACACGCCGCAGGTCCAGCGGCTCCGCCGCATCGCACAGCTCGGCACGGTCAAGCTCGTCTACCCATCCGCGAACCACACGCGGTTCGAGCACAGCCTCGGCGTCTACCACCTCGCCTCGCGCGCGCTCGAACACCTCTCCGTGGAGGGAATCCAGGCCGAACGCATCCGCGCGGCAGCCATCCTCCACGACGTCGGGCACGCGCCGTTCAGCCACAACGTCGAGGAACTGCTCCACCGCCACACGGGACTGTACCACGACGACGTGGACCGGCTCATCGCCCGGACCGAAGTCGGCGACGTCCTCGCCGACCACGACATCGACCCGGCCCGCGTGGCCGACCTCATCGCCGGCGAGGGGAAGTACGGGCAACTCGTCTCGGGGGAACTGGACGTGGACCGGATGGACTACCTCGTGCGGGACGCCCACCACACCGGCGTCCCGTACGGCACCATCGACCACGAACGGCTCGTCCGCGAACTGACGTTCGTCGGGGACGAACTGGTGCTCGACGAGGGAAACGTCCAGACGGCCGAGTCGCTGCTGCTCGCCCGCGCGCTGATGAACCCGACCGTCTACACGCACCCGGTCGCCCGCATCAGCAAGGCGATGCTCCGGCACGCGACCGAGCGCCTGCTGGACCAGCCCGACATCGACGCGGGGGAAGTCAGGCGAATGGACGACTACGACCTCGTGACGGCGCTCCGGGTGACCGACGACACGGCCGCGTTCGCCAGGCGGTACGACTCGCGGGACCTCTACAAGCGCGCCGTCTGGGCCGAGTACGGCGACGTGCCCGAGTCCGTGCTCGCCGCCGACCACGAGGAACTGCGGGCGGTCGAGGCGGACGTCGCGGAGCGCTGTGAGCTCTCGGCCGAGGAGGTCATCGTTGACGTTCCCGCCGAGCCGACGATGACGGAGTCGACCACGGAAGTCCTGGTGAACGGGGACGTCCGCCGGCTCGGCGAGCAGTCGCCGCTCGTGACCGCCCTTCGGACCGCCCAGCGCGAACAGTGGCGGCTGGGGGTTTACACCACGGCTGACGCGACCGACCGAGTGGGGAAGGCGGCGGCTGAACGGCTGGGGCTCGACATCGAGGGCGCGCTCGTCGCGGACGTCACCCCGGGCGTGACCGCGACGCTCGACGAGTTCGACGGAGGGAAGCCGTGACTGGGCCCGAAACGTTCGAGGGAACCGTGCTCGTCGGTCGGGAGTTCGACCCCGTCGAGGGTCGGGTGGTCGTCGAGGACGGGACGGTCACTGCCGTCGAGGCGGCCGCGACCGGGTCGAGCGACGTCATCCTCCCCGCCTTCGTCAACGCCCACACCCACATCGGCGACTCGATCGCCAAGGAGGCCGGCGGCGGCCTCTCGCTCGACGAACTGGTCGCGCCGCCGGACGGGCTCAAACACCGGTTGCTTCGGGACGCGAGTCACGATGAGACCGTCGAGGCGATGCGTCGGAGCCTGCAGTTCATGGCCGAGACCGGGACGGCCGCACACGTCGAGTTCCGCGAGGGCGACGTGGACGGCGTCGAAGCCATCGGGGAGGCCGTGGCGGACGTCCCCATCGAGAGCGTGGTGCTGGGTCGGGGATCCATCGACGCCATGGAACACCCGAGCTCGGACGGCTACGGCGCGAGCGGGGCACGCGACGGCGACTTCGACGCCGCCCGGAACGCGACCAGACGGGCCGGGAAGCTGTTCGCCATCCACGCCGGCGAGCGCGACCCCGACGACATCAACGCCGCGATGGACCTCGACCCCGACGTCCTCGTCCACATGGTCCATCCGGACCCGGTTCACCTCGACAGGCTCTCGGATGCGGAGGTTCCGGTCGTCGTCTGTCCGCGGTCGAACCTGGTGACCGGAGTCGGGGTCGCGCCGCTCCGCGAACTGCTCGACCGGACGACGGTCGCGCTCGGCACGGACAACGTGATGTTGAACTCGCCGTCGATGTTCCGCGAGATGGAGTTCGCCGCGAAGCTCACCGATGCGACCGCCGTCGAGGTGCTCCGGATGGCGACGGTGAACGGCGCGGAGATCGCCGACCTCGACTGCGGCCTCATCGAGGAAGGCCGCCCGGGGCCGGTCGTCGTCCTCGACGGCGACTCGGACAACCTGACGGGCGTCCGTGACCCCGTCAGGGCGGTCGTCCGGCGGGCCGGCGCGTCCGACGTGAAGCGGATCGTCCGCTGACCGCGGACGGACCGTGCCGTGTCGGGGCCGTGCGGAGGGTTCACACCTGCGGAACAGAACGCACCATTTATAAGCGAACCGGCGAAAACACCTCGTAGGATTATGCCGAGCTCCAACGGACCTCTTCACGGCACGCGTGGCAAGCTCTCGAACGACCCCCGGGACCGGGGAACGTCGCCACCCCAGCGAGCGATCGCGGACTTCGACGAGGGCCAGACCGTCCACCTCGCGCTCGACCCGTCGGTGCCCGACGGCAGGTTCCACCCGCGCTTCAACGGCCGCACCGGAACCGTCGTGGGCGAACAGGGCAGCGCGTACAAGGTCGAGATCACCGACGGCAGCGTCGTCAAGACGCTGATCGCCAAGCCCGCACACCTCCGCGCCCAGCAGAACGACTGAGCACATGACGATATTCAAAGAAAAGCTCGACGAGGAGTACCTCACCGTCTCCGAGGCGAAAGAGCTGCTCGCGGACGTCGAGGCCGAGCGCGCGACCGAGGAGGACCGCGAACTCCGCTACGAGCTTGCGCGGGCCATCGAGCACGTCAACCGGTTCGCCGTCCTCGACGCCGAGGAGTCGCTCGAACTCGTCGAGGACCTGCAGGAGCTGGAGAAGGTGAACGAGGCGACCGCTTACAAGATCGCCGACCTGCTGCCGCGCGACCGCACGGAGCTGCGGGCCGTGTACGCCCAGGAGCGGTACGCTCTTTCGGGCGAGGAACTCGACGAGATCCTCAACGTCGTCGCCCGGTACGCCTGAGGGCGAGCCGTTCCGCGACCACCTTTTAAGGACCTGCCCGGTGTACCGGTGTGTATGACCGACGAGGAGTCGTCACCAGGGGATCCCTCGGCCGACGCGGACGAGTCCGACGTGCCGGCGTCCGAGGCGGAGTCGCCCGCCGACCCGGCCGAACAGACCGGGGAGGCGGTCGTGCTCGATCACCTGCCGAACGGGGACCCCGACGACAACCGACCACCCCACCAGAAGCCCGCGCTCGCGTACGCGCTCGGCGAGCGTGACTTCCGCCTGTTCGAGTTCCGGCTCGCCGACGAGGCGGACGTGTCGATCGGCGACAGGCTCGCGGTCCACCCGGAACCCGACCCGGCAGTCGTGGACCGCATTCGGGAGGTGGAGTTCGACGATCTCACGCGGAACGCACAGGGCGAACTGGAGTACGCCGTCGAGGAGCTCATCGAGCGCAACGAGCGGCGGTTCGTCGACTTCTACAACGACGCCGGGCCGATCACCCTCCGGCTCCACCAGCTGAACCTCCTTCCCGGGATCGGCAAGAAGCTCAGGAACAACATCCTCGACGAGCGCAAGCGCGGTCCGTTCGAGTCGTTCGAGGAGCTTTCCGAGCGCGTCTCCGGGCTCCACCACCCGCGCGAGGTGCTCGTCGAGCGCATCATGGAGGAGCTGCGCGACGAGGACCTCAAGTACAAGACGTTCGTCGGCCGGAGCGAGGAGGACTGAACGCCGATCGGGAATCGGTGACCCGCTGCTGGTCGGATAGACGGATTTACACCCGCCGCCTCCGAACGCCGGGGCGATGACCGAGTTCGAGTCCGAGTCCACGTTTCGGGACCCGGACCGTCTCCGCCGGCGCGCGGGGGTCAGGGGGAACCCGGACCGGGACCAGCACTTCCTCGTCGACGACAGGGTTCTCGACAGGGTTCCGAGCCATCTCCCGGACGGAACTGACCGCTCGCACCTGCTCGAGATCGGCGGCGGAACGGGCGCGCTCACCGACAGGTTGCTCGCCGCCGGGGACCGGGTGACCGTCGTCGAGCGGGACCCCGACCTCGCCGCGTTCCTCCGCGAGGAGTTCGCCGAGGCCGTCGCCCAGGACCGACTGGCGGTTCTGGAGGGCGACGCGCTCTCGCTCGACCTCCCGGAGTTCTCCGCCTGCGTCTCCAACCTCCCGTACGGCGTCTCCTCCGAGATCACGTTCCGACTGCTCCCCGAGGGCCGCCCGCTCGTATTGATGTTCCAGCTCGAGTTCGCCGAGCGGATGGTCGCCGAGGCCGGCACCGCCGAGTACGGCAGGCTCTCCGTGAGTGCTCGACACTACGCCGACGTCGAACTCGTCGAGACCGTCCCGCGCGAGGCGTTCGACCCGCAACCCCGCGTGGAGAGCGCCGTCGTGCGATGCACCCCACGGGCGCCCGGCTACGAGGTCGCGGACGAGGCGTTCTTCCTCCGTTTCGTCAAGGCGCTGTTCACCCAGCGGCGGAAGACGGTTCGCAACGCCATCCGGAACACGGCCCACATCTCTGGACTCGAGGACCCCGACGCCGTCGTCGACGCGGTCGCGGAGGAGACGCTCTCGAGCCGACCGGGCGACCTCCCGCCCGAAACGTTCGCCGCGCTCGCGGGCACGGCGACCGAGGAAAGCGCCGTCGGTGATGGACAGTGACTGGTCAGAGCGGAAGCGGGGGGACGAACGGAACCGCGACGTCGACACCGTTCCCGTCCGGTAACGAGACGGCGGTGGACGTTCCGCCGCTCCCCCCGGAGCTGACCGACCCGATCCACGCGACGTTTCCGACCCTCCAGGCGCAACTGGCAGGGACGTTCATCGCGGCGCTCGTCCTGCTGTTCCTGGGTGAGCTCATCAGGTCCGCCGGCGGTTCCCTGAAGGAGCGGTTCAACGACACCGCCGTGGAGGCCGCACAGGCGGGAACGATGGCCGTCTTCACCGCGTTCGTCGGCGTGTTCTTCGTCGTCGTCTGGCGCGGGTCGACGGTCATCCAGTACGCGTTCGGCACGCTCCGCCTCCGGGAGGGAGACGTCGCCCGCGCGATGTTCACGGTCGTCATCCTGGCCGGGGCGTACACGTTCACACGGATCACCAAGCGGGCGGTCAAGCGCGCCGGGAAGCGCCGCGGTACGATCTCCCGACACCAGCGACAGATCGGCCACCACATCGCCCAGGTCAGCATCTACTCGGTCGCGCTGATGCTCGTGCTCGGGCTCTGGGGCGTCAACGTCGGCGGCCTCCTCGTCGGGGCAGGGTTCGCCGGCATCGTCCTCGGGCTCGCGGCGCGACAGACGCTGGGCGCGGTACTCGCCGGCTTCGTCGTGCTGTTCTCCCGTCCGTTCGAACTCGGCGACTGGGTCCGGATCGGCGACCAGGAGGGCGTCGTCACCGACATCAACATCGTCAACACGCAGCTCCGCACGTTCGACGACGAGTTCCTGATGGTCCCGAACGACACGGTGACCAGCGAGGAGATCCTCAACCGATCCAGGAAGGGTCGGCTCCGGATCAACGTCGACGTCGGCGTCGACTACGAAACGGACATCGAGACGGCGATCGACCTGGCCGAGGGCGCGATGGCCGAGCAGGACCTCGTACTCGACCAGCCGACCCCGCACGTCGTGCTCCCCGAGTTCGACGACTCGGCGGTCGTGTTGCGGCTCCGCTTCCACATCGACAACCCGAGCGCCCGGAAGATGTGGCGTGCGCGCACGAACGTCATCGCGGCCGTCAAGTCGGCGTTCGCCGAGGGCGGCGTCGTCATCCCGTTCCCGCAGCGCGAACTGTCGGCCCGCGGCGCGGACTCGCGGTTCGACGTGCCTGCGGCGCCGGGACGCGACGGTGCCTCGAACGGCGCCGACGCGGCCGAGACGAACGGGTCGCCCGAGGAGGGGGAACGGAGTGACGGGAGCGGTAAGGCGGTGAGCGACGACCAGGCGACGGGGAGCGACGATGCCGAGTGACGACGGGGGGTCCGAGCGGACGACGCGGGAGGAACTCGCCGCGCGTCGTGGGCTCGGCGACCCGGTGTACGCGCCCGCCGAGGACTCCGGGTTGCTCGCGACGGCGGCCGAACGGCGCGCCCACGGCGTCGCCCTGGAAGTCGGTACGGGTTCGGGGTGGGTCGCCGAGCGGACGGCGGCCCTGGAGGACGTCTCCCGCGTGATCGGCAGCGACGTGAACCCGCACGCCTGTCGACGGGCGCGCGAGCGCGGCCTCGAAGCCGTCCGGACGGACCTCCTCGACGCGTTCCGGGACGGCGCGTTCGACACGGTGCTGTTCAACCCGCCGTACCTCCCGACCGACCCGGACGCCGAGTGGGACGACTGGCAGGAGGCGGCGCTCTCGGGCGGCGAGTCGGGCCGGGAGCTCATCGAGCCGTTCCTCGACGACGTCGCCCGCGTACTGGCACCGTCGGGAACCGTTCTCCTGCTGGTTTCCTCGCTCGCGGGCTTTGCCGACGTCGTCGCGTACGCCGTCGAACGCGGGTTCGACGCCGAGACGGTCCTCGAGGAGTCGTTCCCGTACGAAACGTTGTCGGTGCTCGCGCTCGAGGAGAGATAACTATGGAGCATTAACCTCAGTAGGAAGTATTATGCGTCGGTATCGGGTATCGGTAGGTGATGACCGACGTAGTCTCGACCACGCCGGGGCTGTACCCGCTCCCCGACCGGTCGAAGGACGAACTCTCCGAGCTGAAGGGCCACCAGAAGGGCGATCTCGTCTCCGGCGGCGAGGGCGGCGAGATCGCGGCCGCCTACGACCGCGTTCGCGCCGAACTCGTCGACGACCAGCGGGACGCGGAGCTGGACCGGATCGTCGAGGGACAGGGCCGCTGGGACGACATGCTCGCGCACCCGCTGACCGTCCACGGGAACGTCGAGACGGGCGGCATCGTTCGCTACTACGACAACAACAACTTCTACCGTGATCTGCGGGTCGTCGGCGAACTGACCCCCTCGGGCGACGTCGCCGCCGAACTGGCCGCGGCCGCGGACCTGCTCGGCGACGAATCAGGCTCGCTGCTCCAGGCCGTGCTGCCGGGCCCGTACACGCTCGCCGACCTGGCGACCGACGAGCACTACGGGGACGACGCCGAGTTCCTCGCCGCCGTCGCGGAGTTCCTCGCCGGCGAGGTCGCCGAGTTCCCGGACCACGCGACCCTGTTCCTGCTGGAGCCCTCCTTCGTCACGAACGCGCCGGCGGACGGGGCGGACGAGCGGGCGAGCGAGGCGATTGATACGGTCGTGGCCGCCACGGACGCCGAGGTCGTCGTCCACACGTACTGGGAGGCGTTCGCGGAGAAGCCGTACGCGCACCTCATGGACGCCGACGTGGACGCGATCGGCTTCGACTTCGTCGCCGCAGACCGCGAGCGGAACCTCGAATGCATCAACGAACTCGGGACGAAATCCGACGTCGCGCTCGGCGTCGTCGACGGCCAGAACACGCTCGTCGAGGAGCCGGAAACGGTCGCGGAACGCGTCGAGTGGGTTCACGAGCAGGTACCCGGCCAGACGTTCGAGACGACGTACGTGAGCTACAACACGGAGCCGTTCTACCTGCCGACGAACAGGCATCTGGAGAAGCTCGGCGCGCTCGCCGAGGGCGCTCGCCTCGCCGCCGTCGAGGGGGTGGAGGCGTGAGCCGGAACCCGGAGAACCGCGAGGGGTTCCGACCCGAGGACCACCCGAACGAGCACTTCCTGCTCACGACGGTCGTCGGCTCGTATCCGAAGCCCAAGTGGCTGAACCGCGCGAGCGACCTCGCCGAGGACTCGGACTCTAAGTTCGACGCCGAGGACCTCACGGAGGCCCACGACGACGCCTGCCGCGTCATCACACACGAACACGAGCGGGCTGGCCTCGACACCGTCGTCGACGGCGAGATGCGCCGCGAGGAGATGGTCGAGTTCTTCGCCGAGCGCATCGAGGGCTACGAGTTCAACGGTCCCGTGAAGGTGTGGGGCCACAACTACTTCGACAAGCCCTCCGTGGTGGACGAGGTCGAGTACGACGAGCCGTGGCTCGTCGACGAGTTCGCGTTCACCGACGCGGTCGCCTCGCGCCCGGTGAAGGTCCCAATCACCGGCCCGTACACGCTGGCGAACTGGTCGTTCAACGAGGCGTACGACGACAACGAGGCGCTCGCGTACGATCTGGCGGACCTCGTCAACGAGGAGGTCGAGAAGCTCGTCGAGGCCGGCGCGCGCTACGTCCAGATTGACGAGCCGGCGCTGGCGACGACGCCCGACGACCACGCCATCGTCGGCGAGTGTCTCGACCGTATCGTGGCCGGCGTCCCCGAGGACGTCCGAATCGGGCTCCACGTCTGCTACGGCGACTACTCGCGCGTCTACCCCGAGATCAACGACTACCCGATCGACGAGTTCGACGTCGAACTCTGTAACGGCGACTACGAGCAGATCGACGTCTTCGCGGACGGCGCGTTCGCGCCCGACCTCGCGCTCGGCGTCGTCGACGCCCACGTCGCCGAGGTCGAGTCGGTCGAGGAGATCAAGGCGAACATCCGCGAGGGCCTGAAGGTCGTCCCGCCCGAGAAACTCACCGTCTCGCCCGACTGCGGGCTGAAACTGCTCCCCCGCGAGATCGCCTACGGCAAGATGGAGAACCTCGTGCGGGCGACCCGGGAGCTCGAAGCGGAACTCGACGCCGGCGAGATCGAGGTTCCGGCCGCCGACGGGACGACGGCACCGGCAGACGACTGACCCGACGGGTTTCGGCCCCATCCACAGCGCGAGTCAGTCGCCGCTCCCCTCCCGGTCGCGGAGCGCCCGGCGACGGATCTTTCCGGTCGTCGTCTGCGGGAGCCCCGCGAGGAACTCGATCTCGCGCGGGTACTCGTGTTTGGCGAGCCGGTCGCGGACGAGCGAACGGATCTCCTCCCGGAGTTCGTCGTCGGGGTCGACCCCCGCGGCCGGTTCCACGAACGCCTTGATCAGTTCCCCGCGGGTGTCGTCGGGGACGCCGATCACGCCCGCCTGTTCGACGTCGGCGTGGTTCAGGATCGCGCCCTCGACCTCGCCGGGACCGACCCGGTAGCCCGCGGTGATGATGACGTCGTCGTCGCGGGATTTGAACCACAGGTAGCCGTCCTCGTCGCGCGAACCGAGGTCGCCGGTGAGATGCCAGCCGTCGAGCGTCGCCGCGGCGGTCCGTTCCGGGGCGTTCCAGTACTCCGAGAACACGACCGGGTCGTCGGCCCGACGCACGGCGATCGCTCCCACCTCGCCGGGCGGTTTTCGTTCCCCGGTCTCCGTGTCGACGATGGCGACCTCGTGGCCGGGGACGGGTTTACCCATGCTCCCGGCACGCCCGGAAAACCAGTCCCGGCAGTTCGTCACGAGCAGGTTCGCCTCCGTCTGGCCGTACAGCTCGTTGACGACGAGGCCGTCCATTTCGTCGTCGGCCCACTCCAGGATTTCCGGCGTGAGCGGTTCGCCACCCGAACAGACGGTCTCCAGCGAGAGGTCAACCGACCCCGTCCCGTGGCTCATCAGCATCCGGATCGCGGTCGGCGGCAGGAACGCGTCGGTGACGTCGTATTCATCCATGAGTTCGACCGCCGTTTCGGGGTCGAACGGGCCCATCGGGTGGCCGACGACCGGCTGCCCGTAGTGCCAGGCGGGGAACAGCAGGTCGCCGAGCGCGCCGATCCAGGCCCAGTCGGCCGGCGTCCAGTACGTCCCCTCGACGTCGCGTTCGACGTACATGAAGAACGCCGGACAGTGGCCGACCCAGACGTCGTGAGTGTGGAGGACGCCCTTCGGCGGGCCGGTCGAGCCGCTCGTGTAGAGCACGACCGCGGGCGTGTCGGGCCCGGTCTCGACCCTGTCGAACCCGGCGGGTTCCCCCAGGAGCGTGGCGAAGCGCTCGTCCGGGCCGTCGTCGCCGTCTTCAGCGTTCCACGCCGGGGCGTCCTCACTCGCCTCACCGCGCCACCGGACCTCGACGTGACGGTCGAGCCCCCGGCAGTTCCCCACGGCGGTCGACACCGCGTCGCGCACCTCCTCGTCGGCCACCACCGCGACCGCGCCGGCGTCCCCGAGCCTCGATTCGAGCCCGTCCGGGCCGAACAGCACCGAGAGCGGAATCGAGACCGCGCCGAGTTTCCAGCAGGCGAGGTGCGTGAGCGGGTTGGCGGGCACCTGCGGGAGCACGACGCCGACCCGGTCCCCGCGCCCCACGCCCCGGTTCGCCAGCCCGCGGGCGACCCGGTCGGACAGGTCGTCGAGTTCGCGGAACGAGTACGTCCGCTCGCGGCCGTCGGGGTACGACTGGTGGAGTGCGGGTCGGTGGACGTCCTCGTGTTTTCGGAGGAGGTCGTGTGCGAGGTTGTACTCGGCCGGGACGGTCCACTCGAACTCCTCGCGGGCGGTCTCGTAGTCCTGGTAGTCGAGTTCGACGTGCCACGTCATGGCGTCCCGTAGCCGGGACGTGACAATGAAACCACCCTCCGTTCGGATCCGCGCCCGTCACCCGGACACTCTTTATCCGGCGTCGCCTACGCCGAGGTCATGCCCGGAGATGCCGACCTCCACGAGTCCGTCGAGGAGACGGCGGAGGACATCGCCACGATGGAGACGCGCGGCGCGGCGACGATCGCGGCCGCGGCCGCGGACGCGCTCGCGGCCCAGGCCCGCGCCGTCGACGCCGACGATCCCGACGCGTTCCGCGCGACGATGCGCGCCGCGGGCAGGCGCCTCTACGACACGCGCCCGACCGCGGTGTCGCTCCCCAACTCGCTCCGGTACGTCCTCGGGCGGATGGAGGGCGACACCGTCCACGATGTGAGGGCAGCAGTGACCACCGCGGCGGCCGACTTCGCCGAACGGCTCGACACGGCCCAGGACGAACTCGGCGAGATCGGCGCGAACCGCCTCCGCGACGGCGACACCATTTTGACCCACTGTCACTCGACGGACGCGCTCTCGTGTGTCCGAGCAGCCGTCGAACAGGGCAAGGAGCTCTCGGCCATCGTGAAGGAGACGCGCCCGCGCCGACAGGGCCACATCACCGCGTCGGAACTCCGCGAGATGGGCGTCCCCGTGACGCTCGTCGTCGACTCGGCGGCACGGCGGTACCTCGACGAGACCGACCACGTCGTCGTCGGGGCGGACGCCATCGCCGCCGACGGGAGCGTCATCAACAAGATCGGCACCTCGGGGCTGGCCGTCAACGCCCGTGAACGGGGCGTCCCCATCATGGTCGCCGCCCAGACGATCAAGCTCCACCCGGACACGCTCACCGGCCACACGGTCGAGATCGAGATGCGCGACGAGGCGGAGGTCATCTCGGCCGAGGAGCGCGCGGAGATCGGCGAGGTGACCGTAGAGAACCCGGCGTTCGACGTGACGCCGCCCAGATATCTCGACGCGATCGTCACCGAGAGCGGCCAGTTCCCGCCCGAGAGCGTCGTGACGCTGATGCGCGAACTGTTCGGCGAGTCCGCGACCCGGCCGTGGGAGGTGCAGGAATCGGCCGCGAGCGCGGACGACCGGGCCGGTCTGGCCGACGTCGAACCGGACGGGGGAGCGGAGCGCCCGTAGATGCAGGTGCTCTGTGCGGGTCACGTCAACTGGGACGTCACCCTCCGCGTCGACCGCCTCCCCGCGCCCGACGGCGAGGTGACCATCGAGCAGCACCACCAGGCCGGCGGCGGCAGCGCGGCGAACGTCGCCGTGAACCTCGAAGGGCTCGATCACGAGGCGTCGCTGTTCGGGTCGGTCGGGAGCGACGAGTCGGGCGTGCTCGCGGGCAGGGAACTGGCCGAGGCCGGCGTCGAGACGCACCTCGTCGAGTCGGCCGGCGAGACGGCGGTCAAGTACCTCGTCGTCGACGGCGGCGGCGAGGTGATGATGCTCTCGAACCAGGGGGCCAACGAGGCGTATCGCGCGTCGGACCTCCCGGACGGCGCGCTCGACGTCGACCTGCTCCACCTCACGAACCAGCCGCCCGCGGTCGCCGCCGAACTCGCACGGCGTGGCCGGACCGCGGGCGTCGAGGTCAGTTTCTCCCCCGGCCGACGGTTCGCGGATCGGGACTTCTCGGGGACGCTGCCGCTCGCGGACCTGCTCTTTCTCAACGAGCGCGAGGCGACCGCCCTCGTCAACGGTGCCGGGATGGACGCGGTTCGGGCGGACGCGGACCTCGTGATCACGCGGGGTGCCGACGGCGCGGACCTGCGGCGCGACGGCCGGACCGTCAGCCACGACGGCTACCACATCGACCCGCTCGACACGACCGGCGCGGGCGACGCCTTCGCGTCGGGCTTTCTCGCGGCGAGAGCCGAGGGCGAGACGGGCGAGGGCGCGCTCGCGGTGGCGAACGCCTGCGGCGCCATCGCGTCCGGATGCGTCGGCGCGCGGGCGGACGTCTCGTGGGCCGCCGTCGAGGCGTTCATCGACGAGCAGACCGCCTGAACGGCTCCGGTCGACGGTGGCCGGAGAAGCCGCCTGTTACGGAACCCTTTTCCTGTGGCTGGCCACACCTCACCGCAACGAATGTCCAGGAACGGTGGTCCGCGATGACGATGGAAGAACGCATCGAGGAACTCCGCGAGAAACGTGCGGAGGCGCTGCTCGGCGGCGGCGAGGACCGAATCGAGAGCCAGCACGAGAAGGGGAAGATGACCGCACGCGAGCGGATCGACTACTTCCTCGACGACGACACGTTCCACGAGTTCGACCAGTTCCGGACCCACGACACGCACACGTTCGGGATGGAGGAAAAGCGGATCTACGGCGACGGCGTCGTCACCGGCTACGGCGAGGTGAACGGCCGGAAGACGTTCGTGTTCGCCCACGACTTCACCGTCTTCGGCGGGTCGCTCGGCGAGGTGTTCGCCGAGAAGGTCTGCAAGGTGATGGACAAGGCGATGGACGTCGGCGCGCCCGTCGTCGGCCTCAACGACTCCGCGGGCGCGCGGATCCAGGAGGGCGTCGGCTCGCTCGCGGGCTACGCGGAGATCTTTCGCCGGAACACCGAGGCGTCGGGCGTCATCCCCCAACTGTCGGCCATCATGGGGCCCTGCGCCGGCGGCGCGGTGTACTCGCCCGCGATCACGGACTTCGTCTTCATGGTGAAAGACACCAGCCACATGTTCATCACCGGCCCGGAGGTCATCAAGACCGTCACGGGCGAGGAGGTCACCTTCGAGGAACTGGGCGGCGCGACGACCCACGGCTCGACCTCCGGGGTCGCCCACTTCGCCGAGGAGAGCGAGGAGGACGCCCTGGACGACATGCGCCGCCTGCTCTCGTACCTGCCGCAGAACAACGTCGAGGACCCGCCCCGCGTCGACCCCTGGGACGACCCCGAGCGCGCCGACGACGAACTGAACGGCATCGTCCCCGACCAGCCGCGGAAGCCCTACGACATGACGAACGTGATCGACCGCGTCGTCGACGAGGGCTCATTCTTCGAGACGCACGCCGACTTCGCGAAGAACATCGTCACCGGGTTCGGCCGCCTCGACGGCCACAGCGTCGGCATCGTGGCGAACCAGCCCCGCGTGAACGCCGGCACGCTCGACATCGAAGCCAGCGAGAAGGGCGCGCGCTTCGTCCGCTTCTGTGACGCGTTCAACGTTCCCATCCTCACGTTCGTCGACGTCCCCGGCTTCATGCCCGGCACCGACCAGGAGCACGACGGCATCATCCGCCACGGCGCGAAGCTACTGTACGCGTACTCCGAGGCGACCGTCCCGCTCCTGACGGTCATCACACGGAAGGCGTACGGCGGCGCCTACGACGTGATGGCTTCCAAGCACATCGGCGGCGACGTGAACTACGCGTGGCCCTCGGCCGAAATCGCCGTGATGGGGCCCCAGGGCGCGGTGAACATCCTCTACTCGGACGAACTCGACGAGGCCGATGACCCGGACGCGCGCCGGGACGACCTCATCGAGGAGTACCGCGAGGAGTTCGCCAACCCGTACACCGCCGCCGACAAGGGGTTCATCGACGATGTGCTCGAACCGCCCGAAACCCGGCCGCGGCTCGTCAGCGACCTTGAGATGCTCAAATCCAAGCGCGACTCGCTGCCGGACAAGAAACACGGCAACATCCCCATCTGATGGACGCCCGCGACCTCGCCATCCCGGAGTCGGCCGACGATCACGAGGCCGCCGCCATCGCGGCCGCGGTCAGCGCGCACCTCCGCGACCGTGAAGCCGCCGCAGCCGTGGAGTCGGCCGACGGAGCGGAGACCTGGGACGGCAAACGGTGGGCGTTCGCGGGCCGAACCGAGTCGCTCCAGGGCCGCACGGAGCGCGTGCCGGACGGCGCTCCGACCGACGCCTGGGCGGCGACGGGGCGGTCCGACCGGTTCTAACGCCGGGTCACCCTGACTTCGAGCGGATCGCTCGGCTGGAGCGTCGCCGCGGCGTCGAACGAGAGGTCCGGGTCGGAGACGAGTTCGAACCCGACGCGCCGGACGAACGTCGCCAGCAGTATCTTCAGTTCGAGCATCGCGAACCGCATCCCGATGCAGTGGCGCGGGCCGCCGCCGAACGGGAAGTAGGCGTACTCGGGTCGCTTCCCCTCCGACTCGGCCCACCGCGACGGGTCGAACGCCTCCGGGTTCTCCCAGAATCGGGGGTCGGTGTGGAGGCGGAACGCGGGGAGCGTCAGTTCCGTCCCGGCGGGGACGCGGTGGCCGTCGAAGGCGACGTCCTCGGTCGTCCGGCGGAAGAGGACGTACGCCGGCGGGTACAGCCGGAGCGTCTCCCGGATCACCCGTTCGGTGTACTCCAGCCGGGGAACGTCCGCGACCGTCGGGGGTGACTCGCCCAGCGCGTCGTCGACTTCGGTCTCGAGCCGCGCTGTGACGTCCGGGTGCTGTGTGAGCACGTAGACGGCGTAGGTGAGCGCCAGCGAGGACGTCTCGTGGCCGGCGAACAGGAACGTCATCAACTGGTCGCGGATCTCCCGATCCGACGGTCCCTCCGGTGCGTCACCGGCCGCAACCAGCGTGGAGAGCAGGTCCTCGTGTTCGCCCGGCCCTTCCTCGCGCCGTTCGTCGATGAGCCCGGAGACGAGGTCGTCGAACTCGGCGGTCGCGCGTTTGAACCGGCGGTTCCGCGGCGTCGGCAGCCAGTGGGGCAGGAACGAGGAGAGCGCGCCGGCGTCGGATCTGGCCTGGATGGCCCTCGCGGCCTCGCGGACGACGTCGTCCTCGTCGCCGAGGTCTGCCCCGACGAGCGTGCGCGAGAGGATCCGGAGCGTGAGTTCCGAGAACGTCGACCGAGGTTCCAGTACGGTCCCGTCGTCCCACGAATCGACGGTCCTTACGGCCTCCTCGACCATCGTTTCGCCGAACGACTCGACGCGGTTCCGGTAGAACATCGGCTGGAGCGTCTCCCGCTGGTGCCGCCACTGCTCGCCCTCCGAGAGGAGGAGCCCCCGTTCCAGGAGTTCGATCCCGGACTGACGCTGGACGTCGCCCTTCCGGAACCGGTCCGGTTCGCCGACCAGAACCCGTTCGACGTGGTCCGGGTGGAGCAGCGTCACGAAGTCGTAGCCGGCGACGCGGTAGGAGACCACGTCGCCGTGGTCGGCGAGCGTGTCGTAGAACGCCCACACGTCCCCGAGGAACTGGAACGTGTTGCCGACGACCGGGAGCCCGTCCGGCCCGGGTGGTGGAGGGAGTTCGCCGAGGTCCGCCGTGGCGGCGGCGTCGTCGCGACCGGAGTCGTCCCCGCCCGTGGTCGCATCTGACTGGGCCATACTCGGACGTCGGCGGGCCGCCCCCGTCGTCGTTCTCACGAAGCCACTAGCTTCTTTAAATAGCATCCGAAACTGTTGCACGTGCGCTCGCTCGAGGTCACCTTCGACCAGCCCGAGTGGATGCGGCATCCGATGCAGCAGTTCCTCGCGTCCACCGACGACGTCCGGCGCGAGGAGCTGGTCGCCTGGCAGCTCCACGACACGGAGCGCCTCGAGTACGCGCTGTTTTTCGTCCACGGCGACGTCGACGCCTATCGGGACGCGATCGACGAGGTCGAGTCGATCCGCGACTGGGAACTCGCCGTCGTCGACCGGGGCCGGTTCTACGCCTACGTGGAACAGCGGACGCGGGAAGCCGATCGTGCGTGGCGGCAGGCGTTCGCCGAACGGAACCTCGTCGTCACCCACCCCATCGTGTACGACGAGCGGGCGCGGATGCGGATGACCATCGTGGGGCGAGCCGACGACCTCCGGGCGATGCTTGAGGAGACGCCCGAGTCGATCCGGAAGACCGTCCACCACGTCGGCAGCCTGGACCGCCGCCTCGGCGGGGTCGGGACGGATCTGACGGGTCGCCAGCGGGAGGCACTCAGGACGGCGATGGCCGCGGGCTACTACGAGGTCCCCCGCGAGGGCTCGCTTGCTGAGGTCGCTGCGGCCCTCGACGTCTCGGAGGCGACGGCGAGCGCGCACCTCCGGAAGGCCGAACGAACGCTGGTGGGGCGGGCGCTCGGCGACGGCTGACCGGGACGGCTTCATATCGCGGTCCCGGCAAGCCCCTTCCCATCCCGAATCCGGTCATGCTCGCTCGGCGCTTCGCCACTCACCGCGCTGGACCGGATTCGAACCGACGGTTTGAGTAGGCGTACCCGGGAATGGTCCCTCAAGAATGTTCGAGAAGGTGCTCGTCGCGAACCGCGGCGAAATCGCAGTGCGCGTGATGCGAGCCTGCGAGGAGCTTGGTATCGACACCGTGGGCGTCTACTCCGAGGCCGACAAGCACTCCGGACACGTCCGGCACGCCGACGAGGCGTACAACGTCGGTCCCGCCCGCGCGGCCGACTCCTACCTCGACCAGGAGGCCGTCATCGACGCCGCCGAGCAGGCCGGCGCGGACGCGATCCACCCCGGCTACGGCTTCCTCGCGGAGAACGCCGACTTCGCCGCGCGCGTCGAGGGAACCGACGGCATCACGTGGGTCGGCCCGGCCAGCGACTCGATGGAGACGCTCGGCGAGAAGACGAAGGCGCGAACGGTGATGGAGGAGGCCGGCGTCCCCATCGTCCCCGGCACGACCGACCCGGCCGAATCGGCCGACGAGGTCCGCGAGTTCGGCGACGAACACGGCTACCCGGTCGCCATCAAGGCGGAAGGAGGCGGCGGCGGCCGCGGGATGAAGGTCGTCGAGTCGGCCGACGAGGCGGACGAGCAGTTCGAGTCAGCCAAGCGTGAGGGCGAGGCGTACTTCTCGAACGACTCCGTCTACCTGGAGCGGTACCTGGAGAACCCGCGCCACATCGAGGTCCAGATCATCGCCGACCACCACGGCAACGTGCGGCACCTCGGCGAGCGCGACTGCTCGCTCCAGCGCCGCCACCAGAAGGTAATCGAGGAGGGGCCCTCCCCGGCGCTCACCGACGACCTGCGCGAACGCATCGGCGAGGCCGCCCGGCAGGGCGTCGCCGCCGCCGACTACACGAACGCCGGCACCGTCGAGTTCCTCGTCGAGGAGGATCCCGAGCGCGACGGGGAACTGCTCGGCGGCGACACGAACTTCTACTTCCTCGAGGTCAACACCCGCATCCAGGTCGAACACACCGTCACCGAGGAGCTGACGGGCATCGACATCGTGAAGCGTCAGCTCCGGGTCGCCGCCGGCGAGCAACTCGACTTCTCACAGGAGGATGTCGAACTGGAGGGCCACGCGATGGAGTTCCGCATCAACGCGGAGAACGCCGCACGGGAGTTCGCGCCCGCGAACTCGGGCAGCCTGGAGACGTACGACCCGCCGGGCGGAATCGGCGTCCGGATGGACGACGCCCTCCGCCAGGGCGACGAGGTCGTGACGGACTACGACTCGATGATCGCGAAGCTCGTCGTCTGGGGCGAGGACCGCGCCGAGTGTGTCGACCGCTCGAAACGGGCGCTCGCCGAGTACGACGTCGAGGGCGTGGTCACGATCGTCCCGTTCCACCGCCTGATGCTGGAGGACGAGCGCTTCCTGGCGGGCGAGCACACGACGAAGTACCTCGACGACGAACTCGACCGCGACCGCCTCGCCGAGGCCCAGGAGAAGTGGGGCACTGGCGACGCCGAGGCTGCCGACGACGAGGAGGTCACCGAGCGCGACTTCACCGTCGAGGTGAACGGGAAGCGCTTCGAGGTGAGCCTCGAGGAACGCGGCGCGCCCGCCATCCCGACCCCGTCGAGTGGCGGGTCGGGGCGGATGGAGCGCCCGGACGTGGCCGAGGAGTCCGAGGAGGAGTCGGTCACCATCGAGGGCGACGGCGAGACCGTCGCGGCCGAGATGCAGGGGACGATCCTCTCGGTCGACGTGGCGGAGGGCGACGAGGTCGCCGCGGGCGACGTCGTCTGCGTGCTCGAGGCGATGAAGATGGAGAACGACGTCGTCGCCGACCGCGGCGGCGTAGTGAGTCAGGTGCTCGTCGCGGAGGGCGACAGCGTCGACATGGGCGACCCCCTCATCGTGCTGGAGTAGGCGAAATCGGACGCGTCCGGCACTCTCCCGGTGGCGTACGACGGGGTACGCCGTTACCGTCCGCGATCGGTCAGATCGTCCCCGATGGTCACGTCGTCACCGTCGCGGGTCCGACCGTCGTCCGACAAACGCGCATGGAACGAGCCGCTGGCTCTGCTCCCGAACCGGACGTTCGGATTCGGCGAACGGAAGCGGGGTGAAATTGGTATCGGACTCCGAGTGCGGACTCCAGCGAACTGCGGCGGAAAGCCGGCCCGGACCGCCCCACGTCTTCGGCCGCTGGTTACCGGCTGAGATAGCCCCCTTCGACGCCGAGTGCCTCACCAGTGATGAACGATGCCTCGTCACTGCACAGCCAGACGACCGCCTGCGCCACCTCCGCGGGCGTTCCGAGACGGTTCATCGCGTGCAGTCCCTTCAGTTCCTCGAGCGTCTCGGGGTCGTTCACGACGTTCCCCTTTTCGAGGAGGGGAGTGTCGATGAACGCCGGACACACGCTGTTAATCCTGACACCGGCTTCCCCGTTTTCGAGGGCTGCAGACTTTGTGAGCCCGAGGACACCGTGCTTGGCCGCAGTGTACGCGGACGACTTTTCGAAGCCGACCTTCCCGAGCACCGAGGAATTGTTCACGATAGCGTCGCTCGTGTCCTGCTGTTTCATCCGAGCGAGCTCCGCCTTCATACAGTTGAACACCCCGAGAAGGTTCACGTCGATGATGTGCTCCCACTGCTCGGCGGGGTACTCGGAGACGGGAATCTGCTCGCTGCCGATTCCGGCGTTGTTGAACGCGCAGTCGAGCCGCCCGTACTCCGCGACGGCGACGTCGACCATCTCCTGTACAGCGGCGGGATCGGTCACGTCGGTCTCCACGAACGACGCCTCACCGCCGGCGTCCCCGATCGCCTCGACCGTATCCCTGCCGCCGCCGGAATCGACGTCGGCGACGACCACGTTCGCGCCGCGATCCGCGAACTCGAGCGCAGTCGTCCGGCCGATCCCGGATCCGGCACCCGTTACCACGACGACCGAGTCGGTAAACGAACTCATCGTCGGGAGACTACCCCGAGAACGATGAAAACACTACTGACGGAGGTAGGTTCAGTGACACGTCCCGGCCGGGCGTCCACGGTTCAGGCAAGCGGTTCCGCCCGGGAACTGGGTGGTGCCGACGGCGTGAAAGAACGGTCGACTCAGACCCCGAACGTCGCCCGCAGCAGGTCACGCGATCCTGGCCCCATCCCGACGGCCGTCACTGCGATCAGCAGCATGATCGCGTAGCGGGGTGACTCCTCGAACATCTCCTCCTCGAAGATGGCGAGGACGGCGACCGCGGCGACGAGTTTCACGATCAGGAACGGCCAGGCGTCGCCCAGCGTCGCGAGCACCACGTCGGGGAAGTTCGCCTGCGCGAAGTTCACGATGCCGGCGTTCACCGGGTGTTTCGGAATCAGGTTCCCGTTCACGCTGGGCGGCCGTGGGGCGAACCCGCCGCCGTAGACGAGCGCGGACATCCAGTTCAGGCCGATGACGTTCGCGGCCCCGTCGAGCGCGTGAGCGGCGATGACGACGACGCCGGCCGTTCCCGTGCCGTGGTGGACCCAGGGCGCGTACCGCTTCGTCCCGTACCAGGCCACCGCGGTCGAGACCGCCGTCAGTCCGAGCGCGACGAGCAGCACCTGCGGGTGGAACGTCGCGGGTCCGACGCCGCCGAGCCCGAGGACGAACAGCGCGCCGACCGTGAGGACGTTCAGGCCGATGCCGGTCCACAGGACCACCCGGTTGTGATCCGAGACGACGTCGCGCTGGACCAGCGCGACCGCGACCAGAATGGTGGCGAGCGTGATGAAGAAGACGGTGAAGTAGATGATCGGCGAGATGAGCAGCGTGTCCCAGGGGTACGGGAACAGCGTGTCGCCGAGCGCGTTGTCGGCGTCCTCGAGCACCCGGAGCGCGCCGCCGAAGAGGAAGAAGGGCACGAGCGCGTAGAAGAAGTCGATCCTGCTCCCCAGATCCAGTTCCCGGAGGAGCAACACGAGCCCCGAGAGTGCGACCAGCAACACGATGACGTAGCCGGCCTCGGAGACGAGCGTGTAGCCGGGGTACGCGACCGGCTCGGCCGCCGACCCGCAGGCCGACGCGCTCCCCAGATACACCGTTTCTCCCGCCTCCCGCACGGCACAGACGGCGTTGTTCGCGTCCGCCTGAACGGGCCCCCAGAAGTAGTGCCAGACGAAGCCGTCGTACACCGTCCGCGGGAACAGCAACGAACCGAGGACGAGCGCCAGGACACCGGCACCGACGGCGAGGAGATACGCGCCGAGCGTGGAGGTTCCGAGCCTGTCCGCGAGTCGTGACATAGCGGAGCGGGGGCCGCCTCATCGTTCAAGGTGTCGGTCCCGAGCGCGACGCGGTCGCGGGGCCGGACCGCCCTCCACCGTGGCCGGATCCGGTCGACGCCGTCGCTGACCGTCGACGGTACGAGCGAGAACGGTGACCCGATTACGCCGCCTTCGCGGCCGCGCCGGACTTCTTGCGCGTGATGTAGCCCGCGATGCGGTTCCGGACGCCCTTGGATTCGACGTTCGTCAGCGTCTCCACGCTCTCCTTGTTCGTCTCGAAGTCCTGGTTGAACGACTGGGGGTACTCCTCGAGCAGCACGTTCGCCAGCTGCTTGATGTACTTCGGTTTGATCGCCATGTGGAACGGTTCTCCTGACGAGAACTAAAAGCGTTCGAAACGCTCACCGGCGCTTCCGCCACTCGGTCGCCGTCGAGAGCGTCTCGAAGGCCGCCCGCTCGCGCGGTCCCCCACAGCGATCGACCACGTCCGCGAAGTACGCGAGTCGGTCGAGCAGTTCCCCCGTGTCGTATCCGGAAACGTCGAGCCGGGAGGCCACGACCGTCGCCTCGATCACGGCGGCGAAGCCGCGATCGATCGTCGTCGGTTCGGGCTCCCGCGAAACAGTCTCGACCGGGGCGAGGTGCCAGTCGAGCCACTCCGTGTCACCCTCCGTCCCGGAACCGACTCGTTCGACCGTGACGCGGGCCCAGGCCTCGGCCGAGTCGAGCACCGGTTCCGGCTCCTCCCGAACGGTCACCGCGGCGTCGACGAACTCCCGCGGATCGGTCACGAACTGGACGACGCCCTCGCCACGCGCCTCGAAGTTCCGCCTGGTTCTGGTGTGCCCCCAGGTTCGCGCCCGGACGGGGTCGCCCGCGTCACGGCCGTCCTCCTCGGGCGCGTGGAGCCCCAGTGCCGCGAGGTTCCAGAGGTCGTTCGGCCCGAGCGTCGCCACGACGGACTCGGTGACGCCCCGGAGGCGCACCGGCCACTCGACGGTCCCGTTCGCCCTCGGGATCGAGTCCTCGTCGGTCACGGTTCGACTCCCCGTTCGAGCGCGACGAACAGCGCCGCCGCAGTCAGGTCGGCGGTGGTCCCCGGGTTGATTCCCCGCTCGACGAGTTCGTCGGCCCAGGCCTCCGCCTCGGCGAGCGAACCGATTTCGCGGGCGCCTTCGCGGATCTCCGTGGCCACCGACTCGCCGTGATTGATCCGGACGAGGGTGTCCTCGGACTCCGCGAGCAGGTCGAGGAACGCGCGGGCGGCGCGGTCGGTGACCGGCCCCTCGTCAGCGAGGATGGCTTCGGCCGCGCGGAACGTCCGGGGGAACCCCTCGGCCCACTCGCGTGCGTTCGCGTCCCCCTCCGACCGGGCCATCACGTCCGCGAGCGTGAGTCCGCGGTCGCGCAGCGTCGCCGCCGCGTCGCCCCCGCGGCGTACGTCCAGTTCGTCCATCCCCTCCGGCGGGTCCGCGACCGCGACGTCGACGTGGTCGAACGCCCGGTAGAAGCGGACCGCGTCCGCGACGGTGGTTTCCGCACGGACCCCGCGAACGCCCGCCCGCGAGAGATCGCCCGCAGCCGCTGCACGAACCAAGGGAACCAGCAGGAGGAGACAACCGAACTGCGTGTTGTCGCCCGATCGCTCGCTCATCCCGGCGACCGCCGTCTCGAACGCCTCTCCCACCGGCTCACCGGCGGCGGCGCGTTCCAGTCCCTCCCGCGCGCCGACCGCCCCGGCGAGGAACTGCTCGAACCGGAGGTTCGGCAGGTCGCGCTGGCGGTCCACGTTGCCCGGCTTCGGGGTCCCGGCGACCTCCAGCAGCAGCGCGAGTTCGGCGTTCGCGGCGTGGTCGCTCACGGCTGGACCTCCCGTCTCTGCTCGGACTCGGTGAACCACTCGGCGGTCGCGTCGTGAACGCGCCGGAGCACGCGCGGGTCGTCGCTCGGCCTGCCGACGCTCACGGCGTCGGCACCGTACGTGAGATACTCGCGGACGGTTCGTGCGTCCCTGACCCCGTTGTTCGCGACGACGAACAGGTCGGGGACGGCCTCGACGACCGACGCGACCACGCCCTCCGAGTCCATGGCGTCGACGTGGAGACAGTCGGCGCCGGCGGCTTCGACGGCGGCGGCCGTCTCACGCAGTTCGACGCCCGCCACCTCGGCGCGCACTTTGACCGAAACCGTCGCGCCCGCCTCGCTCGCGGCCCTCACGTACTCCGCGAGCCTGTCGGCATCACGAAGCAGCGTCTCGCCACAGCCCGCCGCGCACAGTTCCGCCTGGCGACAGTGCGCGTTGATTTCGAGGATCGCGCCGTGGGCTACACAGGCTTCGGCTGCGGCGCGAACGGGTGGGACGGTCGCGCTTCGAACGTTCACGGCGGGCCGGACGTCGGCATCCGCGAGCGCCGAGAGCTGGCGGTCGATCCACGCCAGCGGGTCCGCCGGCAGAAACTCGGTTCGGTCGCGGTCGGCAACCATCGCCCGGGCCGCCTCCCGGCTTTCCTCGTCGATCGCGATGCCCCCGAGGAACGCCGCCCCGGCGTACTCCGCACCGCGTTCGGCCCACTCGTGGACGGACTCGCCCGATAGCGACGCGAGCGCGACTGGCGGGTCGAACGGTCGCCCGGAGCCGGACATCAGACCGCCTCCAGCGCCGTGTCACAGGCGCCGGCGACCCGCTCCGCGTCAGCCTCCTCGTCCATCCGCGTGTCGGTCCGGACGACCGGCCGGTCGAGGTCGGTCCCGTCCGAGTCGTCGAGCACGAACGCGTCGACGAACGGGTAGGCGTCGGCGACGCCGGCGGTGCTCGACTCGTACCCGACCCCCTCCATGAGGTCGGCGGCGGGTCCCGAGAACGCCTCGTCCTCGACGAACGGGGAGACGGCGACGACGCGGGTTTCCCGCAGGGCCTCCTCGATGCCCGGAACCGCGAGCATCGGCCCGATGCTCGTCACGGGGTTCGAGGGGCCGACGACCACGTCGTCGGCGAGCGCGTCGAGGGCCGCGGCCGCGGGTTCGGCCGCGTCGGCCCCGCGGAACTCCACGTTCTCGACGGTCGGTTCGGCGCGTCTCGCGACCCAGAACTCCTGAAAGTGCATCTCCCCCTCGGGGGTGTGGACGATGCTCGCCACGGGGTCGTCGCTCATCGGCACGAGGTCGACGTCGAGTTCGAACGCGGCCGCAAGGGTCCGGGTGACCTCCGTGAGCGAGCGGCCCTCGTCGAGCAGCGAGGTGCGAGTGACGTGGACGGCGCGGTCCCGGTCGCCGATCTCCATGAACTCCGCGACGCCCGAGAACCGGCGCCAGCGCGCGATGTCGCGGCCGGCGGTCTGTGCCTCGTCGGGCAGGTATCGTGGCCCCGGTTCGAGGTCGGCCCGTTCCGCGAGTCGCGCGAGTTCGTCGTGGGTCGCCGTCGTGTCGTCGGCGATTCCCCACCAGCGCTCGCGGTCGAGGACGCCGCCGCCGGCGAACAGCACCGTGTCGACGTCGGGGCAGACGAGGTTCCCCCCGAGTTCGACGTCGTCGCCGGTGTTGCCGACGACCGTCGTGTCCGCGGGGGCGAAGACGGGGGCGGCACCCTCCAGCAACTTCGGCGTGCCGGTGCCGCCGGCGAGGAACGTGACCATGGGTGTTCGGTGGGTCCGGGGGGACTTGGACCCTTGCGATACCGGAGCCATGTGCGTGTGGCTGGGAGGTTGGTGAGCAGACCGTGGGGACCAATACCGTGACCTCGAAAGCCCCGGGCGCTCGACCCTCCGGGCCTCACTGCGCTCCTCACTCCCTCGGTCGCTGCGGTGCTTGCGTCGTCCGGGACGGTTCGAGCGCTCGGCCCCTTTCGGTCCCGTCCCGTGGAAGGTCGGGCTACATCGCGTATGCTCCCCACGCCTCCCGCGGGCGCAGGCTCGCTCCCACGGGTCGCTCGCGTGTGCGCCGGCCGCATCCCACCGACCGTCGGCCGGCCAGCGTTACGCTGGACTACCCCCGGCGTGCGCAGCCGGTGGTCAGAGGACCGACGCTCGGCCGGAAAGCCGGCAGGGTGGGACTTGGAAGGGGCCGCGGCTCTCGGGGAACCCCGACCCCGCAAGCACCACAGCGACCGGAGGGAGCGAGGAGCGCAGCGTGGTCGCGGGAGCCGAGAGTCGCGGGGGCTTCCGCGGTCGTCACAACGGTCGCACCGATGCTGTTGACGGTATCGCACGGAGCTCGAGAGTGACGTGCCGCAGAAGTCAGTGCAGCTACTCAGTGACCGCCGGCGTCCTCGTACACCCACTCCGCGGCGTCGAGGTCCCAGTCGACCAGCTCCTCGTCGTCGAAGAACAGCGCGATCTCGCGCTCGTTCGCGCCCTCGTCCTCGTGGTCGGAACCGTGAATCACGTTGTGACCCAGGTCGAGCCCGAGGTCGCCACGGATCGTCCCCGGGGCAGACTCGGCCGGGTCCGTCTCGCCCATCATGCTGCGGACCTGCCGCGTCGCGTCCGCGCCCTCCCAGACCATCGCGAAGACGGGCCCGGAGGTGATGAACTCGACGAGCCCCTCGAAGAACGGCTTGCCCTCGTGCTCGCCGTAGTGTTCGTGGGCTAGCTCCTCGTCGATTTGCATGAACTTCCCGCCGACGAGCTTCAGGCCGCGCTGCTCGAATCGGGAGACTATCTCCCCGATGAGCCCCCGCTGGACGCCGTCGGGTTTCACCATCACGAAGGTGCGTTCCGCGGCGTCGCTCATTCGCTCCCCGCCTCGGTCCACTCCAGATCCCGGGCCTCGCGCCCGAGATCAGCGTTCTTCTCACACTTCGCGGAGCAGAAGTGCGTGATGCTCCCGTCCGTCCCGACGAACATCGTGCCCGTACCGGGTTCGATGTCCGCGCCGCAGTAGTCGCAGTTTCGATGCTGTGGCATTGGTTACTGACCTCCGATCGCGTCCGCGTCCCGCTGGGTCTCGCGCAGCTGGAGGACGTCGCCCTCCCGCACGGGACCGAGGACGTTTCGCGTGATGATGCGGCCCTGGTTGTCGCCCTCCCGGATCCGGCACTTGACCTGCATGGCCTCGCCGTGCATCCCGGTCTTGCCGACGATCTCGATGACCTCGGCGGGCGTGGAGCCGCTCTCTTGTTCTTCAGCCGACATGGTCGGTTACCGGAGTTCCTCGACCTTGTCCGCGATGTCCTCGACGTCCTCGTCGGCGTCGCCGGCGTCCGTAACGGCGGCGGCGGCCGAGCCGACTTCGAGGCCGGCGGCGTGGCCGACGTCGTCCTGGGTCTCGATGAAGACGTAGGCGATGCCTTTCTCCTCGCACAGTTCGGGGAGGTGCATCACGATCTCCTCGGGTTCGACGTCCTCGGCGACGTAGACGAGGTCGGCGTTGCCGCGCTCGACGGCTTTGGTCGTTTCGTTGGTTCCTTTCTTGACGGTGCCTGTGTCGCGGGCGACCTCGAGCGCGTCGAGGCTTCGCTCCGCGAGGTCCGCGGGTACATCGTAGTCGACGTAGACTGACATTTGTGGATCTCCTCCCTCCCGGCGGCTCGACTTCCCCGCCGCTGTAAATCCCTGACGACGGGGAGGGTCACGACCCCGGGAAGGTTGTACTCCATCGGTAGGCCGGGTTGCCGTATAAACGCTTTCAAAGTATCCCGTCCATGTGACGTCGATACACGGTGGCGTGGCGGGCTCACACCGGGGTCCCGAGATCGCCGCCGGGGGCCGGCTCCCGACCCTATTCGCCGGTCTCCGCGACGACCCGCGCGGGCGCCCCGTCCGCGTCGACGCTGAGCGGGTGTGCGGTGACGGAGCACCGCTCGGGGAGCCCGTCGAGCTCGACGAGGTTCTCGAGGATCAGGCAGCCTTTCTCCAGGAGCGCTCGATGAGCGGGCGTCCCGTACCCGTCGAGGTCCGGTTCGGCGTCGTCGTCGCGGTCCGTCTCGACGACGAATCCGGGAGCGAGCGGCGTCGGGTCCGGCCCGAAGCAGTCCAGCCCGACGGCGAGTCCCCGCCCCGCACAGCGCTCGGCGGCCCGCCGCGAGAGGTACGGGTGTGCCCGGTAGCGGTCGGTTCCCCAGTGCGCCGCCCAGCCGGTGTAGAACAGGACGAGGTCGGCGGTGGTCGCGGGAACCGCCTCGGCCGGAATCTCCGCCCGCGCGCCCAGGTCGCTCACGTCGACGACGTGCGCGTCGAACCGGAACGCCTCGGGGTCGAACTCCCCCAGGCTCGCGCCGCCCGCGAGCACGTGGCTCGGCGCGTCGACGTGCGTCCCGGCGTGGGTTCCGAGCCGAAGTTCACTGACCCGGTAGCCGTCAGCGTCCATCCTCGCGTGGGGCGACACGGCGACGGACGGGTCGTCCGGATACGTGGCCATGCCGTCCTCGATGGGCCGCGTGAGGTCGTGGAGCGCCATTCGTCGAGCGGGAGACGCCGAGCCCACAAAACACCACGGAGTCCAGTCGGAGTCACCGCTCCCACGGGCGACAGACCGATAACGGGCGGCGGAGAATGACCGAGCGATGGCGGAGTGTACCGAGGACGACTGTGAGGCGGCCGCGAGCGTCCGCCTCCACGTCCCCTGGGACGCCGACCGGAGCGTCTGTGCGGCCCACGCCAGGGCGCTCGTCCAGCAGGACGGCGTCGTCGCGGAGCCGCTGGAGGGGACCGACTCGGAGTGGCCCTAGTCGAGCCGTTTGGCCATCATCACCTCGTCGACGTACTCGTCGTCGATCCGGTAGTGGTCGTCCCGGACCGCCTCGGTCTCCCAGCCGTGTGCTTCCAGGAACGCGATGGCGTTCTCGTTCGTGGAGGGGACGCTGTTGTACAGCTTCTCGAACCCCTGTTCCGTGGCCCACTCCTCGCCCCGGGCGAGGAGTTGCTCCCCGATTCCCTTGTCCCGATACTCCGCGAGCAGGCCGACCGTCAACACGGCCGTGTGAGCGAGCTTCCTGGCCTCGGGCAGGTCGAGGTGGACCCAGCCGACGACCGCGTCGTCGACGACGGCGACGAAGAACAGCCGGGAGCCGAGCTGGTTGTGCCGGAGGACGACCTCCTCGGACTCGACCACGTCGGCGACCGTTTCGGCCTCGATGTAGCTGCCGTCGCCCGCGACCCGGCGGATGACGTCCACGAGGCCGGAGAGGTCGGCCTGCCCGGCCTGGCGGATGACGTAGTCCACGCCGCCCGCGCTATGCTCGCGGGACTCCTCCTCGCCGTACGCCACGGTGAGTTTGCCGTCGACGCGCCTGACGTAGCCGTCCCGCTGGAGCACCGTGACGTGGTGGCCGAACGCCGTCTGGTCCATGTTGAGCGCGCGCCGGGCCGCGTCCTCGCGCACCGTCCCGTGCTGCTCGACGTACTGGTACAGGTCCTTTCGGTCGTCGTCGGTGAACGACAGCCGCTCGGTCAACTCCATGAACGATGATAACAATTAACATCACTTAACTGTACGTGCCCGAACCCGGTGCGAGGCGGCTCAGCGGTCGGGAACGTCGGTCAGCAGCCGTGCCGTCGCCACGACGTCATGCGTCTCGATGACGAGTTCCGCGGCCGTCCGAACGGTGACGTCCGGGTCGGTTTCGACGCCGTGGTGGCGCGCGTACGCCGCGAGCCAGTCGTTCGTCGCACGATCGAGCCCGTCGAGCTGTCGCGCCGAGAGTCGCTCCGTCTCCCCCGTCCGCGCCGCGATGTACCGGGCGACGACCGGTCCGAGCCCGTCCCGGGCCGCGACGAGGGCCGCCTCGGAGTCGGGCGGGTCCGTTGGTGCGTCCGCCGCCTCGCGCGCTTCGCGCGCGTCGGCGGCGAGCCGTTCGATGGACGGGAGCGCGTCCGAGCGACGGCCGTCGGCGCCGTCCCCGTCGCCGGCGGCGTCCGACCCCGTCCCGGTTCCCGTCATCCTTGATCGTACTCGACGCCCTTGCCGCCGCGCGGGTGCGTCCAGGTCGTGTCGGCGACGACCGCGCAGGTCCCGCACTCGACGCAGGGCTGGGTGTCGAGGCTGACGACGCGCTCCTCGCTCCCGTTCGACTTGACGGTCTCCTCGCGGTAGCAGCCCCCGCCGAACCCGTCTGCGCTGACCGGGCAGGCCGTGACGGCGACGCCGCTGGCCTCGTAGGAGTTGTCGCGCAGTTCGATGTGGGGGTTCCCGACGTCGGTGTCGTAGGTGAGCTCCCCGATTCGCTCCTCCAGGGTCGGAGGGTCGGCGTCGTTCTCCGAGGTGACGGGCTCGCCGAGTTCCTCGGCGAGGATGGTCGGCACGGTGACGTAGGACGTGTGCGTATCGGGGAGCATCCCGAGCGCGAACGGCGAGTTGAACACCCGCTCCGTGAGCCCCCCGACGGCCCTGACGCCGAACCGACCGACGGCCGAGCGAGCGAGGCCGTCGAGCGCGCCGGTCACGACGCCGGACTCGCTGAGCGGCCGGGAGAGTTCGTACCTGGTCGGGCGAAGCTTGTCCATCACGCCCTCCTCGCGGAGCTTGGTCTCGTACCGCTCGCCCGCGCGGTGGGGCGCGTTGCGCGACTTGGCCTCGACGTACGCCTCGGCCGCCAGCCCGCCCGCGTTGACCGCGTGGTTCATCCCCTTGATGATCGGCCCCTGAGCCTGCATCTGGCCGGCGGCGTCGCCGACCAGCAGCAGCCTGTCGCGGTGGGGCGAGCCGTGGGCGACCTTCTTCGAGTCCGGCACGAGCTTCGCGGAGTACTCGCGCTCCTCGTACTCGTCCGGGAGCCACTGGCCGAGGTGCGGGTGAGTGAGCAGGTTGTCGAGCAGTTCGTGTGGTTCCGCGCGCTCGTCCGCGAGGCTGTCGAGGTGGAAGACGGTCCCGATCGAGAGCGAGTCGCGGTTCGTGTAGAGGAAGCCGCCCCCGCGCACGCCGTCGAACAGGTCGCCGCCGAACAGCCGGGCGACGCCCTCGTCCTCGTCGATGCCGAACCGCTCGTCGATGACGTCCGGCTCGACGTCCACGACGGCCTTCACGCCCTGGAACCACTCGTCGGGTTCGTCCCAGTCCATGAGGCCCGCGGCGCGGGCCAGTTCGCTGTTGACGCCGTCGGCCGCGACGACCAGATCCGCGCGGATCGGGTCGAGTTCGTCGCAGGTGACGCCGACGATCTCGCCGTCGTCCCACAGCAGGCCGTTCACCCGGACGTCCGTGAGCAGCCCGCCGCCCGTCTCCGCGGTCATCTCGTGAACCCGCTCCGCGAGCCAGGCGTCCATCGGTCGGCGCAGCACGGAGTCACACCACTCGGTGTCGTGCTCGTGGACGCCCTTCAGGTCCACCGTGTGGACCGTCTCGCCCGCGATGTTGTCCATGTGGTTCCGCGTGACCGGGCGCTCGCTGGCGCCCTCGCGGAACTCGGGGAACAGGTCGTCGACGGTGTAGGCGGCCGACTGTTCGGCGTAGATGAGCCCGCCCGAGACGTTCTTCGAGCCGGCCTCGACGCCCCGCTCCAGCACCAGCGTCTCGATGCCGTTGTTCGCCAGCACCGCTGCGGCGGCCGCGCCGCCCGGCCCGGCCCCGACGACGACCGCCTCGAACTGCTCGGCGTCGGTCACGTCGGCCGCGTCGGCCCCCGCGGAGCCGGCCGCAGTCGCCGTCCCCCCGTCGGTCACGGTGTCGGTTCCCCGGTCCGTCGTGGCGTCTCGTGTGTCACTCATCGGAATCACCCCGTCGCCCCTCGGCAGCATCGTCGTCGGTTCCGCCCCGCACGATTCCGCCGTCGGCGGCCACGCTCAGTTCCCCGGCCTTCACCGCCTCCGTGAGTTCCGGCAGCACCTCGAACAGGTCGCCCTCGATGAAGTAGTCGGACCAGTCGAAGATGCGGGCGTCCGGGTCGGTGTTCACCGCGACGATGGTGTCCGACTCGTCACAGCCGACCTTGTGCTGGACGGCGCCGGAGATGCCCGCCGCGATGTAGATCTCCGGTTCGATCACCTGCCCCGTCTCGCCGATCTGTCGCTCCTCCTCGGTGTACCGTTCGACGTGGCCGTCGAAGTTGTACGACCCGGTGACGATGCCCCGCGAGACGCCGACGTCGGCGTCCTCGAACGCCTCCGCCAGGTCGACCGCGAGTTCGATGCCACGCGTCGGGTCGTCGCCGATGCCGCGGCCGACGGCGACGACCACGTCGTGGCCCGTGAGGTCGACGCCACCCTCCAGCCGGTCGAACTCAGTCACGTCGACGCGGAACCAGTCGTCATCGAGGTCCGCGTCGTGTTCGACCACCAGCCCCTCGCGGTCATCGTCGGGGTCCGGGAGGTCGAAGCTCCCCGGGATGACCGAGGCGCCCTGCGGGTGGAACTCGCGGTTCGGGTTGTCGAGACAGAGGATGGTCGAGTACTCGAAGCCCGAGAAGTCCGGGCGCTTCATGTGGAGCACGCGCTCGAACGTCCGGTTCGTGCCGGCGCTGCCGGTCTTCACCGGGTTCGAGATGACCGTCTCCTCGATGTAGAGCCCCGAACAGTCCGAGGCGAGCCCCGAGTCGAGTTCGGCCTGCGCGAGCGCGGAGAGGTCACGGCCGTTGTTCGTGGCGGGGTAGAGCGTGTACCGCGGCTCGTCGTAGTCGCGCCAGTCGGCCGTCTCGCCGCCGTGGCCCTCCGAGCCCGCCCGGTTCGGCGGGTCGGCACCCCAGCGGGCCATGTCCGCGAAGATCTCGGTGTAGGGCTTGTGTCGGAACCGGTCGAGGCGCTCGTCCTCGTGGTAGACGACGACGTCCGCGCCGAGCGCGATGCAGTCGTCGGCGTGTCGGGCCGGGTCGTCGCCGATGAGCACCGCGACGACGCGCTCGTCCTCGGCGTCGTCGTCGACGTACGTCTCGTTGTAGTCGTCCATCATCGTGCGAGCGTGCCCGAGCATCTCGCGCGTCACGTCGAGCAGTTCGCCCGCCTGCGTCTCACAGTACACCCACATGTCGCCGAAGGAGCCACTCTCGAGGGCCTTGACGTACCGCTTGTCGGCGGTCGGGTGGTCGAGATCGGGATGGCGCTCCTCGGGGCTCTCGGGTTCCTCGTCGCCGGCCTCCTCATCCTCCCCGTCCCCGCCCTCCAGCGAGTCGATGCGTCGCCGGATCAGCCGCGTCACGGCGTCGCGATCCTCGCCGGACTCCTCGCGGTCGAGCATGTCCCGGAGTCGCTCGACGTCGTCGATGCCCTGCAGCGCGTTGCCGACGTCGGCGGCGCTCATCTCCGCGAGGTCGAGGTCCGCGTCCCCCTCCTCGTCGTCCGCCGAGAGCGACTCGATTCGGCTCTCGATGACCGTCAGGACGGCCGCTCGGTTCTCGCCATCCTCCTCGGCCGCGAGCAGCTCCTCCAGTTCCTCGACGTCCTCGATGCCCTGGACCTTCGGTCCGAGTTCGGAGACGTCGAACTCCGACGGGTCGAACGACGGCACGGTCAGTCACCCCCCGCGAACGGCGCGAGTTCGTCCACGACCGCGGACATCCCATCGGCGTCGTCGGGGTCGACGACGGTCGCCTCCCGCTCGGAGGGTGCCTTCGGGATGGGGTCGACGGAACTCACGATGGTCGGCGAGCCGTCCAGTCCGACGTAGTCCGGGTCGAGGTTCAGTTCCGAGTGGTCCCACATCGTCACGTGCTCCTCGGCGGTCTCGGCCCGGTCGCGGGCGTCGGCGCGGAGTCGCTTGCGCTCCAGTCGGTCCCGCGCGGTGCGGTAGGACGGCTCGAACTCCGGGTCCGCGACGATGAAGGCCGGCATCGGCGCCTCGACCGTCTCAATCTCGGAGACGTCGCCCTCGACGAGCCGCTTTGCCCGCACTCGCTCCTCCTCCTGATCCACGTCGAGCGCGACGACGTGGGTGATGATCGGCACGTCCAGACACCAGCAGGTCTGGGGGCCGGTGTGGCCCGTCTCCCCGTCTGCGGTCTTGAACCCCGCGAACACCAGGTCCGGTTCGCCCCGGTGCTGGATGGCGGTCGCCAGGGTGATCGCCGTCGCCCAGGTGTCGGCGGCGGCGAACTGTTTGTCGGAGACGAGATACAGGTCGTCGGCGTACACCGACTCCATCGCCTCGCGCAGGACGTCCTTGTAGCCGGGCGGGCCCATGCTCATCACGTCCACCTGCCCGCCGTGGCGGACGCGGGTCTGTAACGCCGCGCGCAGGGCGTGTTCGTCGTTCGGATTCATCGTCGTGGGGGTGTTCCCGCGCTCGAGGTGGCCGTCCTCGTCGAACGACACCACCCCCTCGCGGAAGTCGGGAACACCTTTCGTCAGAACTACCGTGTGCATTGGAAACACTCGTCGTCCCCCGTTTCCTAACGAAAATTAATAACTGTTGCTGCGGTGAACTGCCGAATCGGCCGAATTCGCCACGGCACGGCCGCTAGGCGGACGTCGTCACGGAGCGAACGCGGCCGGACGTTCCCGGCGCGAACTCGTCGTCCCGCTCGTCCCCGACCCTCAGAGTCGGCCGGCCCGGCCCGCGTCGACGTCGATGGCGTCGACCGGGCAGACGTCGACACAGATCATGCAGTCGATACACTGGTCCTCGTGTGCCGGGTCGGCCTTGAGTTCGCTCTCTGGGTGACCGGGCGTGTCGACCCACTCGAACACGTCCACGGGGCAGTCGTCGACGCAGGCGCCGTCGCCGAGACAGATGTCGAAGTCCACGGCGACGTGCGTGCCGTGGATGCCGAGCGTCTCGGGTTCCTCGACCGGCCCCCACACCTTGTGCCCGTCGTGTTCCTCGGCGACTTCCCGATTGTCCTCGAACCGCGGGTCAATGGCCATTGCTACCTAACGGCAAGGGCCCCACTGTAATTAAAGTCCCCGACAGTTCGGGCCGGGTCGGTCGCGGCCGCGGGCCGGACGGAAAGACCCAACCTCCCCACCGCGAAAGGTGGAGCCATGTCGCTGAACGCGGCGGTCGAGGCCATTCGTGCGGAGGCCCGCGAGACCGACCAGCGACGGCTGCTCGTCGTCCACGGCGACCGCGACCGCTGCGTCGACGCCGCCTACACGGTCCTCGACTCGGCCGACGTCGACGCCGAGGACGCGACGCTGTTGACGACGCGGGAGGGGTTCAGGTACGAGCGACTGCGCCCGAAACACGCCGACCGGCTGCTCGGCACGACGCGCGAGGCCGTCGTCGTGGACGCGTTCGCGGAGTTCTCGC
The DNA here is from genome assembly GCF_032116555.1 of Halobaculum sp. XH14. Lineage (NCBI taxonomy): Archaea > Methanobacteriati > Methanobacteriota > Halobacteria > Halobacteriales > Haloferacaceae > Halorarum > Halorarum halobium. The sequence continues at coordinate 1,661,531 of NZ_CP134949.1, read as the reverse complement.
CGAACGCGCTGGGGCAGTCCGTCGGCGCCGTCGACGGCGGCGGGCTCTACGTGCTGCTCGCACCGCCGCTGGACGAGTGGCCCGACCGGCGGGACGGCTTCGACGAGTCGCTTGCGGTCCCGCCGTTCGATCTCGACGACGTGACCGGTCGGTTCCGCACGCGGCTCGTCGAGACGATCCGCGGGCACCCCGGCGTCGCCGTCTACGACGCCGACGCGGCGGTCCTCGAACGCGACGGGCTGACCGGCGGGGGAGCGCCGCCCTCGGAGCCAGAGCCGCGGGTTCCGGCCGGGACGCGGTTCCCCGAGCGTGCGTACGGAGCCTGTCTCACCCGCGACCAGTCGCGGGCCGTCAGGGAACTCGAACGGCTCGCGGAGCCGGACAGCGCGGTCGTGATCGAGGCGGACCGCGGGCGCGGCAAGTCCAGCGCGGCCGGCCTCGCCGCAGGGAGCCTCGCCGGCGAGGGCAGGGACGTGCTCGTGACGGCTCCCGAGTTCGGCGGCGCGGCGGCGCTGTTCGACCGGGCGCGGGCGCTGCTGTCCGAGGAGGGGAACCTCGCGTCGGGCGAGGAGCGGCGGCTCCGAACGACGACCGGCGGGACAGTCCGATTCCACCCCGCCGCCGACGCCGCGGCCGAGGCGGCCGACGCCGACGTGGCCATCGTCGACGAGGCGGCGGCGCTCCCGGTCCGCCTGCTCGAACGCTTCCTCGACGCCCCGTCGGCCGCCTTCGTCACGACCGTCCACGGGTACGAGGGTGCCGGCCGCGGGTTCTCCGTCCGGTTCCGCGACCGCCTGCGCCGGTCCGGCCACGACGGCTCCGAGATCCGGCTGGAGGACCCGATCCGGTATGCCCGGGGCGACCCGGTCGAATCGTGGGCGTTCCGCGCGCTGTTGCTCGACGCGCGGCCGGCGGTCGACGAGGCCGTCGCCGACGCGTCGCCGGGCTCCGCCCGCTACGACGTGCTCGAACGGGAGGCCCTGCGTTCGGACGAGCGGCTGCTGAGGGAAACGTTCGGGCTGCTCGTGCTGGCCCACTACCGGACCGAACCGAACGACCTCGCGCGACTGCTCGACGCGCCGAACGTCTCCGTCCGGGCACTCACCCACGAGGGGAACGTGGTTTCGGTCGCGCTGCTCGCGCGGGAGGGCGGCCTCGAGCGCGAGACGCGCGAGTCGATGTACGAGGGCGTCCGCGTCCGGGGAAACATGGTCCCCGACGTGCTGACGAGCCAGCTCAGGGACCGCCGGGCGGCCGCGCCGGTCGGCATCCGCGTCATGCGGATCGCGACCCACCACGCGGTTCGCTCCGAGGGACTGGGCTCGCTGCTCCTCGGAGAGATCCGCGAGGAGTTCGGCGACGACGTGGACTACCTCAGCACCGGCTTCGGGGCGACGCCCGAACTCCTCCGGTTCTGGCGGCGGAACGGCTACCGGCCGGTCCACCTGGCGACCACCCGAAACGAGGCGAGCGGCGAACACTCGGCGGTGATGCTCCGACCCGAATCCGAAGCGGGTCGGGCGCTCCACGACCGCAACGCCGCACGGTTCCGCGACCGGCTCGTGGCCGTCCTTCAGGACGCGCTCCGTGCGGTCGACCCGGACGTGGTTCGGACCGTCCTCCGCGCCTGTGCGGCCGACGCCGCGCCGCTGCCGGACCTCTCCGAGTACGAGTGGCGCGTCGCCGTCGGCGCGTCGTTCGGCCCCGGGCTGTACGACGCGTCGCCGGGGCCGTTCCGTCGGCTCGCGCTCGCGCACCTGCTGGAGGACCGCGTGCCGCTCGAACCGAGAGCGGAACGGTTGCTCGTCCGCAAGGTGTTGCAGGCTCACTCGTGGGAGCAGGTCGCCGAGGAACTCGAGTTCGTCTCGACGAGACAGTGCATGCGGGCGCTGGGGGAGGCGTATCGGGCCCTCGTGACCGAGTACGGCGGCGAGGTGGCACGAACGGAACGCGAACGGTTCGACTGACGCCGCCCGACCCGTGGGTTCATGCCGTTCGCCGGCGTCCGCGACGACATGGTCGAACTCGTCACGGTCGTCGCCCTCCTCCTCCTCGTCGCCGGCGTCGTCGGGAGCGTGGTCCCGCTCGTCCCGGCGGGGCTCGCCTCGCTGGCGGGCGTATACGTCTACTACGTCTTCGACGCACCGGGCGGGGGGAACGACCTCGGACTCTGGCTCCTGCTCGGGTTCACGGTCGTCGGGCTGCTCACGGCGGCCGTCGACCACTTCGGCGGCGCGCTGGCGTCGAAGGCCGGCGGGGCCGAGACGAAGACGATGGTTCTCGCCGCCGTGGCGTCGTTCGCCCTCCTGTTCGTCTTCGGCCCGCTCGGGGTGGTGCTCGGCGTCGTCGCCGTCGTCCTCGGCTCGGAGCTGTACGCCGGAAAGGAGTTCGAGGAGGCGGCCGTGACGTCGGGATGGACGATCGTGGGGCTGCTCGCCTCCGCCGCGGCCCAGTTCCTCCTGACGTTCTCGATGCTCGTGGGGTTCGTCGTCTTCGTCCTGCTCCTCAACTGAGACTGGTCGACGGAGGCACCTGCCGAAACGCCTCGACGGCGACACGTCGACTGATACTCGTCAACGGACACGCGTCAATCGAGGCGCTCGACCGCGAGCGCGACCCGGAGCGCGAGCGCGTCCTCGCCGCGCGGCGCGGCGATCTGCAGACCGACCGGCGAGCCCGCGTGCCGACCGCACGGGACCGAGACCGCGGGCGAACCGGTGTTGTTGAACGGCGCGGTGTTCGAGACGATCTCGGCGGGCGAGACGTCGTGTCCGGCGCGGTCCCCGACGGTTCCGAACGCCGGAGCCGTCACGGGCGTCGTCGGCGTCGCGAGTACGTCGACCCGGTCGAAGCACGCCTCGACCCGGCGGACCTGCCGGCGACGGGCGTCCCAGGCCGCGCCGTACGCGTCCCGCCCCTCGGTCCGCAACCGCTCGCCGGCCGCCGCGAGCCGGCGAACGCGCGGCGGGACGTCAGCCTCCGCGAGGCTCGTCGACAGTGCGGCACGCATCTCCGGGAAGCGACCGTCACCGACCGGGTGACCGCCGCGTTCGCGCAGTTCGGCGAACTCCCGCAGCGTGTGGAGCTGGTTGAGGATCCGAGCGTCGTCGTGCTCGGGGAACGCGACCCGTTCGACGGTCACGCCGGGGCGGCCCGAGAGTTCCGCCAGCGTCCCCTCGAACGTCGCCCGCACGCCGGTCCCGGCCGCGCCGACGAACGGCTCCGGGACGCCGACGCGGACCCGGCCGAGTCGGGAATCGAGCGACTCGGCGAGCGAGAGGCGCTCGGCGTGGGCCGTCGCGGGCCTGAGCGGGTCGCCGCCGCTGACGACCTCGAGCACCCGGCTCGCAGTCTCGACGTCCTCGGCCAGCACGCCGACGTGATCGAGCGTCGGCGCCAGGTCGAGGACGCCGGTCCGCGGGACGAGATCGAACGTCGGTTTCACGCCGACGACGCCACAGAACGCGGCCGGCACGCGGACGCTACCGGCGGTGTCGGTGCCGAGTGACGCGTCGGCGGCACCGGTAGCCACCGTGGCCGCGCTCCCGCTCGAGGAGCCGCCCGGAACCGCGCCGGGGACGGTCGGGTTCTCCGTCCTGCCCGCGACGCAGGCCTCCCCGGTCACGCCGAGCGCGAACGGGTCCATCCGGGTCGTGCCCACGAGGTCGGCGCCGGCAGCCCGGAGTCGCTCGACGACGGTCGCGTCGTGGGTCGGCTCCCAGGCCAGCCCGCCGGTCCCCGCCCGGTGGGTGACTCCCCGGACCGCGACGTTGTCCTTCGTCGAGACGTCGAGGTCCCCGAGGGGACCCTCGACCGCTTCGGGCGTCTCGATGGCGCGTGCGAACGCGTCGTGGGGGTCCACCCGCCGAGCCGGTTCGACGGGGGGGAACGCCGGGCGGGTGTCGTCGCCGGACAGTGACCGCGCGCGGTCCGCGAGACGACGGGCCACCGCCTCGGGCCCGTCCCACCGTCCCTCGTTCATACCGGAGCCTGTGGGTGGGAGGGGAAAGACGTTCTGGCGGAATCCACGGACGCGATGGTCGGCCCCGGTCGGAGCGCGACGGTCGATCGGAGTCAGATGCCGAGCAGGTCGCGCGCCGCCGCGGGCGAGGCGACGGGCCGGCCCAGTTCCTCGGCGATCCGGGCCGCGCGCTCGACGAGTCGCTCGTTCGTCGCGCGCTCGCCTTTCCGGTAGTAGCTGTTGTCCTCGAGGCCGACGCGGACGTGGCCGCCCAGCAGCAGCGACTGGGTCGTCAGCGGGAGCTGGTGGGGACCGAACCCGATGACGTTGAACTCCGCGCCGTCGGGGAGCTGGTCGACCATGTTCTGGACGTTCGCCGGCGACGGCGGCGAGAGCGTCCCGGGGCCGAAGATGAGGTTCAGGTACGGCGGAGCGTCCAGTTCCTCGACGATGCGGAACGACTCGTTGAGGTGGCCGCTGTTGAACACCTCCAGTTCGGGCTTGATCCCCCGCTCGCGCATCTCGGCGTGGAGGCCGTCGATCGTGTCGCGGGTGTTCTCGCTCGTCAGGCGTCGCCCGCGGTTCATCGGGCCCATGTCGAGGCTCGCCATCTCAGGTGCCGGGTCAGTCCGGAGGGGTTCGGCGCGGAGCGCGTCCGGCGCGGCCGTCCCGCCGGTCGAGTGCTGGATGATGAGATTCCCGGTCGCCTCGCGCACGGCGTCGGTCACCGCCTGGAAGCGCTCGGTCGAGAACGCGCGCTCGCCGTTCTCTCTGCGCGCGTGGAGGTGGACGACCGCCGCGCCTGCCTCCTCGCAGGCAGCGGCCGCCGCCGCGATCTCGTCGGGGGTCTCCGGCAGCCCCGGATGCGTCTCCTTCCCCTGGATACCTCCCGTCAGCGCCGCCGTGATGACGACGGGTTTGCCGTCGAGGTACTCTTCGTAGGTCATTCGTCCCAGTCGAGCCCCGCGTGCTCGCGGAAGTACTTGCAGTCGGCCTCGGGGTCGAGGTCGTACCGCTCGTTGCAGATGTCCGCGCGCACCGGCTGGACGAACGTGTCAGTGACGGTGCAGAACGCGCGCGCCGTCTCGAACTCCCTCTCGCCGTGCGAGTCGCGATACTCCAGGTGTGGACAGGTCATACGCGTCATCGGCCCGCCGGTCGCTTAGGTGTGGCCGTCGGTGACGTCGGTGTCACCGGGCGTGAGTCGCCGACGTGAGTCGACGGACGCTCGGGCAGCGAGACGTGTCGGACGCTCGATCACGCCAACACGACGCCCTCGAACCCGCCGGTCAGGACCACCTCCTCGCCCCTTCGACACTCGATGCTCGCCTCGACGTCAGCGCGCGCGTCGGCGTCGGCGCGCTCGACCGAGTCGAGCACGACCTCGCAGACGATCCGTTCGCCCGTGTACACCGGCCGGTGGAACTCGAAGTCCATCTCCCGGGCGAGCACGTCGAGGTCGCCGCCGATCTTCGTCGGCAGCGTCGCGGTGAGCAGGCCATGGACGAGGAGTCGACCCCGTTCGTCGGGTTCCTCGTGGTGGACGCCGCGGTCGCCCGAGACGTCGGCGAACTGCCTGACGTCCTCGCGGCGGAACGTGCGCTCGTGGCTGATCGTCGTCCCCTCGTCCGGGACGTCGGCCGGGTCCATGCCAGCAGGAACGGACCAGGACGCCAAAAACCGGGGTGGTCGACGGGACCGGCGATCGGGTTACGCGCCGATGTACTCCTCGTTGATCTCGTACTCGCCGCGGTCGTTCTCGACGAGGTACTCGCCGTAGTACGGGACGCGGTCGGCGACGACCTCGCGGTACGCCTCCCTGATCTCCGGCTTCGTCATCTCGCCCATCGACTTCAGGTCGTCGTTGCGGTTGAGACAGCCCTTCAGGTAGCCCTCGTGGGTGACCCGGACGCGCCCGCAGTTGGCACAGAACGTCTCGTTCTCGACGGGATCGACGATCTCGACCATCCCGCCGGCCACGAAGTAGCGCCGCCGGTCGTGCATCTCGCGGTGCTCGACGCGGTCCGCGATGTCGGCGAGCCAGTCGTGGACGCGCCCGATGTCGACGTTCCACTCGGGCCGGCCCGTGAGTTCGGGCATGTACTCGATGAGCTGGAGCTGGAGGCCGTTGTTGTCGGCGACGTGCTCGACCATCCCCTCGACGTAGCCGGCGGTGTGCTCGAACACGACCATGTTCAGCTTCAGCGGGGCGAGCCCCGCGTCCAGGGCGGCCTCGACCCCTTCCATCACCCTGTCGTACGCGCCCGACTTCGTGATCTCGGCGAACTCGTCCGGGTCGAGCGCGTCCTGCGAGACGTTCACGCGGTCGAGGCCGGCGTCGACCAGTCCCTCGGCGCGACCCGGGAGGAACGTCCCGTTCGTCGTCATGGACGTCTCCATCGAGTCCGGCGTGCGGCGGACGATCTCCTCCAGGTCATCGCGGAGCATCGGCTCGCCGCCCGTGAACTTCACGGAGTCGACGCCGAACTCGGCGGCGACCTCCAGAAAGCGGACGACGTCGTCAGCCGACATCTCGTCGTCCTGCGGGTCCATCGGGCCGCGCGTGTCTCCCAGCCCCTCGTTGTGACAGTAGACGCAGTCGAAGTTGCACCGGTCCGTGAGCGAGACGCGCACCCCGGTCACGGCGCGCCCGAAGTCGTCCGCCAGGGGCGTCTCCATGGGATGAATTCTCGGCGCGGACGGACTTGAACCTGTGGCACACTCGGAGGAAAACGTAACCGATCGAAGTTACGACGGGCCGCGACCGTCGAACTCGCTGTCACCCCTTCACAATCCTTATTCGCCGCGCTCGCCGAGGGTGGGACATGGACGAAGCAACGGTTCGTGAGCGACTCACGGCCGTCGAGGACCCCGCGCTCGGCGACGACATCGTCTCGCTGGGGCTGGTGAACGCCGTCGAGGTGGACGACGACGCGGGCGAGGTTCGCGTCTCGCTCGCGCTCGGCGCGCCGTACTCGCCCGACGAGACGGCGATGGCCGGCCGGGTCCGGGAGGAACTCGACGGGACCGGCTACGACGTCGACCTCTCGGCGAACATCCCCGGCGAGGTGGCGGGGGAGGACGCGGTGTTGCCGAACGTGACGAACGTCATCGCGGTCGCGTCCGGAAAGGGCGGGGTCGGGAAGTCGACGGTCGCGGTGAACCTCGCGGCCGGGCTCTCGAAACTGGGTGCGAGAGTCGGCCTGTTCGACGCCGACGTGTACGGGCCGAACGTGCCGCGGATGGTCGACGCCGACGAGGCACCGAAGGCGACGGGCGAGGAGACGATCGTGCCCCCCGAGAAGTACGGGATGCGCCTGATGAGCATGGCGTTCCTCGTCGGGGAGGACGACCCCGTCATCTGGCGCGGGCCGATGGTCCACAAGGTGCTCACCCAGCTCGTCGAGGACGTCGAGTGGGGCCACCTCGACTACATGGTGCTCGACCTGCCGCCGGGGACGGGCGACACGCAGCTGACCATCCTCCAGACGATGCCGCTCACGGGCGCGGTCATCGCCACGACGCCCGAGGACGTCGCGCTCGACGACGCGAACAAGGGCCTGCGGATGTTCGGCAAGCACGAGACGAACGTGCTCGGCATCGTCGAGAACATGAGCGGGTTCGTCTGTCCCGACTGCGGCAGCGAGCACGAGGTGTTCGGCAAGGGCGGCGGGAAGGCGTTCGCCGCGGACAACGACCTGCCGTTCCTCGGCGGCGTCCCGCTCGACCCGGCGGTCAGGAAGGGCGGCGACGGCGGGGAGCCCATCGTGTTGCGCGAGGACTCGGAGACGGCGGACGCGTTCAAACTCGTCACCGAGAACGTCGCCAACAACGTCGGCGTCGTGCAGCGACGGAAAGTGAGCAGTCACTCGACCACCGACGCCCCGACTCAGTAAGGGCTTAGGCGGCCGCGGAACACGAATCCCCCATGACCGACCCGGACGACGGTTCCGACGGGAGTTCGGAAGCCGGCGCCGTGTCCGACGCGGACGAGCTCCCGTCCGACCGTCAGGACGACGAGGACTGGGCGCTCGCGCCGGATTCGGCCGCCGAGTTCGTCCCCGACGAGACGCGACGGGAGTTCATCCGGGCGATCGCGGAGGACGTCCGCGACGAGTCCAGCGAGTCGAAACAGCTCTCGGCGCTGCTCTACCGCGTCTCCGACCTCTATGACCCCGCGGAGGACACCTCGCCCGAGGAGATCTACCTGAACGTGCGGCGCATCATGCAGATCAAACAGCGCGGCGGGTTGAAACGGGAGTAGGCGAGCGGGACCACGATCCGCAACGAGCGGGAGCAGGTCGTCGATTTCGTCGGTCGAACCGTTCGACGACGCTCAGCGCTCGCTGAACGAGCTGAACTCCGTACTCCCGCAGGGACAGGTTCCGTCGGTTCCGATCGGCCGGAGGGACCCGTCCTCCGTCTCCTGACCGGTTAGTATTTGGCCACATTCAGTGCATTTTATGAATAGCTCCGGTTCTCCACCCGAGGAGGTGGATTGATATACCATCGAAATCTGGCAAGTCGGTACCGTCGATAAGTATCCGCGAGGAGGCAACCGTGTCCGCGATCCGAAGCAACGTTGGTCGGTCGCTCGGAAGACGCCCGGTGCAGTCGTCAGCAGCGTCCGCACCGCGAGCGAGGGACGCGCGGCGAACGCGGCCGACCGAGGAGGACCCCGGTCAAAAGCGGTCGGTCTACTGGAACGTCCGACCCAGTTCCCCTTCCTCGGGCTCGGCCGTCTCGGCCTGCCGGAACCGCTTCTCGATCTCGTCGTAGCGCTCGATGGTCTCGGGGGTGACCGAGGGATTCACCTCGTCCAGGGCCGTCTCGAAGTGGTCCATCGTGATGCGGACGTTGCCGACCGAGTCGGCGACCTCGTCGGGGGCCACCGACTCGATGAACTCCCGGGAGGCGTTCATCGACGCCTCGCGGGTCACGGCCTCGATGTCGGCGCCGACGTAGCCGTCCGTCCGGCGAGCCAGTGAATCGAGGTCGACGTCGTCGGCCAGCGGCTTCTGCTGGGTGTGGACCCCGAAGATGGCCCTGCGGGCCTCCTCGTCCGGCACCGGCACGTGGACGTGGCGGTCCAGGCGGCCCGGCCGCAGCAGCGCCGAGTCGATGAGGTCCGGGCGGTTCGTCGTCGCGATGACCACTACGTCCTCCAGCGTCTCCAGGCCGTCCAGTTCGGTCAGGAGCTGTGAGACGACCCGCTCGGAGACGCCCGAGTCGCCCGTGTTGCGGCCACGCTCGGTGGCGAGCGAGTCGATCTCGTCGAAGAAGATGACCGTCGGGGCGTTCTCGCGCGCCTTGCTGAACACCTCGCGGACGCCCTTCTCCGACTCGCCGACGAACTTGTTGAGCAGTTCGGGCCCCTTCACCGAGATGAAGTTCGACTCCGACTCGTTGGCGATGGCCTTCGCGAGCAGCGTCTTGCCGGTCCCCGGCGGGCCGTACATCATCACGCCCTTCGCGGACTGCATGTCCATGGCCTCGAACACCTCGGGGTACTCGAGGGGCCACTGGATCGTCTCGCGGAGGCGCTCCTTCGTGTCCTCGAGGCCCCCGACGTCGGCCCAGGTCACGTCCGGTACCTCGACGAACACCTCCCGCAGCGCGGAGGGCTCGATGCCCTTCATCGCGTCCTTCACGTCCGACTCGCGGACCTCGATGGAGTCGAGCACCTCGGCGTCGATCTCCTCTGCGTCGAGATCCAGTTGCGGGCGGATGCGCCGGAGCGCGTTCATCCCGGCCTCCTTCGCCAGCGATTCGAGGTCCGCGCCCACGAAGCCGTGGGTCGACTCCGCGTACTCGTCGAGGTCGATATCTTCCGTGAGCGGCATGTTGCGCGTGTGGACCTGCAGGATCTCCTTGCGGCCGTCACGGTCGGGCACGCCGATCTCGATCTCGCGGTCGAAGCGCCCGCCGCGCCGGAGCGCGGGGTCGATGGCGTCGACCCGGTTCGTCGCGCCGATGACGACGACCTCGCCGCGGTCCTCCAGCCCGTCCATCAGCGAGAGTAGCTGTGCGACGACGCGGCGCTCGACGTCGCCGCCGGCCTCCTCGCGCTTGGCCGCGATGGAGTCGAGTTCGTCCATGAAGATGATCGCGGGGGCGTTCTCCTCTGCCTCCTCGAACACCTCGCGAAGCTGCTCTTCGGACTCCCCGTAGTACTTCGACATGATCTCGGGGCCCGAGAGCGTCTGGAAGTGCGCGTCGATCTCGTTGGCGACGGCCTTGGCGATGAGCGTCTTCCCGGTGCCGGGCGGTCCGTGGAGGAGCACGCCCTTCGGCGGTTCGATGCCGAGGCGCTTGAACAGCTCCGGGTGGCGCATCGGCAGTTCGATCATCTCGCGGACCTGCTCGAGTTCGTTGTCGAGCCCGCCGATGTCCTCGTAGGTGACGTCGGGCGTCTCCGCGCCGGTCGCGGCGCTCTCGGCGATCTCTTCTGCCGGTTTCTCGGAGATGTCCACGTCGGTCGAGTCGGTGATGACGACCGTCCCGCTCGGCTGGGTCGAGGCGATCTTCAGCGGCACGGCCTGCGACCCGCCGCCCATCAGTCCGAGCCCGAGCGGGAACCGGATGGTCTGGCCCTGCGTGACTGGCTGGCCCGAGAGCTTGTCGCGGATGATCGAGCCGACGTTGCCGCGGATCCCGAACTGCTGGGGCAGCGCGATGGTGATGCGCTGTGCGGGTTCGACGTCCGCCGACTCGACGGTCACGCGGTCGTCGATCCCGGCGCCGGCCTCCTGTCGAAGCTGGCCGTCGATGCGGACGACGCCCGTGTCGTCGTCCTCGGGGTAGCCCGGCCAGACGCGCGCGATGGCCGTCGAGTCACCTTCGAGCCGGATGTAGTCGCCTCCCGCGAGGTCGAGTTCCTCGGCCGCGACGCGGTCGATGGCCGCAAGCCGCCTGCCCGCGTCCTTCTGCTTCAGTGGTTTGACGGTGAGTTTCATTGGGGGATCGTGATGGTGAGTACGCCGTTCTGGGTGTCAACTGTTGCGGCCGATCCGGGGAGGTCGAGTTCGAACTCCTCCTCGTCGCCGTCACGGTCGACGACGACGATCGCCGTCTCCTCGAGGATGTCGACCGAGAGGGCGTCGTCGGCAGCGCCGGTGTCGGCCGCGAGGACGGTCCGATCGTCGTAGTCGTACCGACGAACGAACCGCTCGGCGCGGCCGGAGTATTGTGGCTGGTTCATGGAATGTCCTAACTCAAGGTAATACGCATTAATATATAAGCCTTTCTCCAACGAATCGCAGTACAGTAGTGGTCCAGCGGGTTCCAAGGTGGAATTGTGGTTCACGCGGAAACGAGCACCGTGCTTTATGCAACAGCGCCCCCGACTACGGCCATGAACCGAGTCACGCACCACGGTCGCGGGACGGCGTATCGGGTCTCGGACCGCGGGGGCGACGGGCCCGGGTTGCTGTTCGTTCACGGGAGCGGCGGTTCCGCCGACGTCTGGAAGTCCCAGCCGAGGCTCGCCGACGACTACCCCGTCGTGGCCCTGGAGCTCAGCGGCCACGGGGAGAGCGACGACGTGGGCGCGACCGGGGGGCCGGACGCGCTGGAGGCGTACGCCGACGACATCGTCGCGATCGCGGACGAGACCGGCGCGAGCGTTCTCGTCGGCAACTCGCTGGGCGGCGCGGTGGCGATGTGGGCGGCGCTCGAACGCGACCTCAACCTCGACGGACTGGTGCTCGCGGGGACCGGTGCCAAACTCGCCGTCCTCGAGGACCTGCTCGCGTGGCTCGCGGACGATTTCGACCGGGCGATCGAGTTCCTTCACGCGGAGGACCGGTTCTTCCACGACGTCGACGCGCGCCACCTCGACCTCTCGCGGCGGGCGATGCGCGAGACCGGACGCCCCGTCGTCGAACGCGACTTCCGGACCTGCCACACGTTCGACGTCCGCGAACGGCTCGATGAGATCGACGTCCCCACGCTGGCGCTCGTTGGCGAACACGACCACCTGACGCCGCTGTCGTACCACGAGTATCTCGCCGAACGGATCCCGAACGGGGAGCTCGCCGTCCTCAAGGACGCCGCGCACCTCGCCATGCTCGAACGACCGGAGGCGTTCAACGACTCGCTGGCCGACTGGCTCGACGACGTCTGAGGCGAACGTTCAAATACGGGAACGGGACCACGGCCGGTGTGACGTGACCGATCGCCCCGGAGCGTCCGCAGTCGCGTGGTTCACCGCTTCGGGACCCTGACTCGATCGACGGGAACCACCTGTTCGCCCCCATCCGCGGACCGAGCGGGTTCAGTACACGTCGTCGACGTCGTGCTCGACGTGACTGTGCTCCTCGGCCGGAAACTCTCCCGATTCGACCGCTCGTCTGTACTCGGAAACGGCCCGCTGCATCTCCCCGCGCACGTCGCCGAACTGCTTCGAAAACGGCGGCGACCAGTCGTCCAGACCCAGCACGTCGGTGACGACGAGCACCTGTCCGTCGGTGTCCGGTCCGGCACCGATGCCGATCGTGGGAATCGAGAGCGCCTCGGTCACCTGACGGGCCAGGTTCGACGGGACGTGCTCGAGCACGAGCGAGAACGCGCCGGCTTCCTCGTGGTCACGTGCGAGCTCGACGATCTCCTCGGCGGCGTCGCGCTCGGTCCCCTGCCGAGTGTATCCGCCGAGCTGATTGACGTGCTGTGGAGTCAACCCGAGGTGTGCCATCACGGGAATCCCGAGGTCCGTGAGCCGCCGCGTCAACTCGACCGTGTGGGGCCCGCTCTCTAGCTTGACAGCGTCCGCATCCGCCTCCTTGAGCATCCGACCGGCGTTCTCGATGCTCTCGGCGTCGTCGACGCCGAACGAGAGGAACGGCATGTCGGCGACGACGAGCGCGTCGTCGGTCGCGCGAGCGACTGCGCCGGTCCGACTCGCAACCTCATCGACGGTGACGGGGAGGGTCGAATCGTAGCCGAGCACGGCGTTCCCCATGCTGTCGCCGACGAGGATCACGTCGACGCCGGCTTCCTCTATCACCTCGGCGGTCGGCGCGTCGTAGGCCGTGAGCATCGTGATCGGCTCCTCGCCGGCCATCTCCCTGACCGTCCGCGTCGTGGTCATGCGAGCGTGTTCGAGGGTGACGTGATAAACTCTCTCGGTTCCGGAACGTCGCCACCCCGGTCTCTCGGGGACTGGTCCCGGCATACGCTCCGAACCGACACCACTTAGCGCGGCGACCCGAACGTCGATCCGTGCCACAGCGCGTCGAGACGACGAACCCCGACGGGATCGACTACGCCTGGGTCATGCAGACGACGTTCGTCGTGACCATCGTCGTCGGCGCGCCCGTCGTGACCGGGCTCTCGACGTTCGCGACCCTCCCGACGTGGGGAGCACGCGCGGAGTTCGCCGTCCGCGTCGGTGCCGTAATCTGGTTCCTCACGGCGCTCTCGGTGTACTTTTACGCCCGGTGGACCCGGTAACTCGGCCCCGGACTCCCGTCAGACCCACTCGAACGCGACGCCGGCCCGGTCCGCGGTCAGCTCGTCCCGCTCGGAATCGCCGACGAACAGTGCCTCCTCGGGCGGCGTTTCGAGCATCCGGAGCGTAGCGAGCAGCGGCTCGGGATCCGGTTTGTACGTCCCGACCGTGTCCCGCCCGACCACCGCGTCGACGTGGTCGCTCAGGCGATGGCCCTCGAGCGCGACGCGACAGGCCGACTCACAGTTCAGCGAGCAGACCCCCGTCGCCACGGACAGCGGGAGGTCGTCGGCCGGGGAGAGGCGTTCCGACAGGCGAGCCCCGTCCCTCTCGTGTTCGGCGAGAATCTCCTCCAGTTCGGTTCGAAGGCCGACGTCGTCGGCGCGTTCGAGGAGCTCCCAGAGACCCATCCCGTTCGTCTCGTGTCCGTGCCGCTCGAACAGCGTCACGACGTCCCGGGTCGCCTCGTCCCAGTCGACCGCGAGTCGAACCAGCGTCCCGTCGAGGTCGTAGACGACTGCGTCGAACTCGCGGAAGTCGGCCCGGTTCACGCCCGGTCGGATGCGCCACGGCGATAAAAGCGTACGGTCGGCCTGCCGTGATTTCTCCGGAGGTTCGCGGACGCGACGCGTGGTATCCCACGGGACGGCGACGCGTTACCCCAGGACCTCGCGCGCGATGATCTTCTTCTGGATCTCCGTGGTCCCCTCGTAGATGGTCGTGATCTTCGCGTCGCGGTAGAACCGCTCCACGTCGAACTCGGACATGTAGCCGTAGCCGCCGTGGATCTGGACCGCCTCGTTCGTCACGTCGACGGCCGTCTCGCTGGCGAAGTACTTCGCCATCGCCGCGACGAGACGTGGGTCCTCGCCCGCGTCGGCCTGTCTTGCGGCCTCACGAACGAGCAGCCGAGCGGCCTGCGCGTTCGTCGCCATCTCGGAGACCTTGTGGCGAACGCTCTGAATCTCCGCGATCGGCCCGTCGAACTGCTCGCGCTCCCACGCGTACTCGACCGCCTCGTCGATGGCCGCCTGCGCGAGGCCAACCGCCTGTGCCGCGATGGCGATGCGACCGCCCGTGAGGATGCGGAACGCCGCGCTCAGCCCCTTCCCCTCCTCGGTGAGACGGTAGCGTTCCGGGAGCCGGACGTCGTCGAACTGCATCGCCGTGGTGTCGGACGCCCTGAGGCCGAGTTTGTCCTCCTTCCTGCCGACGGTGACGCCGTCGTAGTCGGCCGGGACGAGGAACTGCGTGATCGACCCCGGATCCTCCGGGTCGGCCCTGGCGAAGACGACGTAGACGCCGGCGCGCTCGCCGTTCGTGATCCACTGCTTGTCGCCGTTCAGGACGTACTCGTCACCGTCCCTGACCGCGGTCGTCGACATCTCCGCGGGGTTCGACCCCGCGTGGGGCTCGGAGAGACAGAACGCGCCGACCGGACGGCCCTCGACCATCTTGGGGAGCCACTCCTCCCGGACCGCCTCGCTTCCGAACTCGGCGATGCACGAGGTGGCGAGACTGTGGACCGAGAGCGCGGTTGCGACCGCGAGCTGGCCGTAGGCGAGCTCCTCGTTCACCAGCGCGTACGTCCGCCGGTCGGCGTCGAACCCGCCGTACTCCGCGGGGACGGTAAGTCCAGTCAGGTCGAGATCGGCGAGGTCGTCCCACGCGTCTTCCGGGAACGTCTCGGTCTCGTCGGCCTCCCGCGCGCCGGGGCGGATCTCCTCGAGTGCGAACTCGCGGACCACCTCGCGGATGGCCCGCTGCTCCTCGGTGAGCAGCGAGTCCGAGTGGCCGTAAGCGTCCGTCATGTGCGCCCGTTCGGGCGGCCGAGGTTAAACGTACCCGACTCGAAACTCCCGACTCGGCCCGGAACGGGGAACACACTTCCGGCTGTCCGGCGAACCGATTCCCATGTCGGCCGACCACGAACACGACGAGTCCGAACGGCTCTACCTCAGGATCCGACGTCGACTCCCGCCCGGCGGCGAGGACGAACTGAACGAACTCGGCGCGGGGGTCGTCTTCGCGGCCGTCGGGATCCTGCTCTGGCTCGTCGCCGCGGCGCTCGGGTCGCCGGAGCTCGGCCCCGTCATCGTCGGCTTCTTCGCGCTGATGTGGCTCCTCTACGTCGCGCTCGATTACTTCTCTGACGCGTAGGTGCGGAGCCAGTCCAGCAGTTCCGACGCGTCCGCGTTCACGCCGCCCCCCTGTGCGAACGGCGGGCCACCGCCGCCGCCGCCGCCGAAGACGTCAGTCAGTTCCTCGACCACGTCGCCGGCGTGAACGTCACCCTCGGCGGCGACGACGACGAAGGGGGACGGGCCCGCCTCGACCGCGGCCACCACCAGATCGCGCTCGGACGCGACGGCTTTCGCCCGCTCGCCCACCGTGTTCGCGTCGAAGCCCGACACGCTCCCGAGGAGCCACGTCGCGCCGTCGGCCTCGACCCGCTCGAACGATCGGAGTTCGGTTTCGACCACTTCGCCCCGGAGTTCGGTCAGTTCGGCTTCGAGTTCGTCCCGCTCCTCCCGGAGCGCGGCGGCGACGGTCGGCATCTCGGCCGTCGAGCTATCGAGTTCGCGTGCCGTCGTGCGCGCGGCACCGTGGCGCTCGGCCGCCGCGCGGACCGCGGGCGGCCCGACCGAGAACTCGACTCTCGTCATCCCCTCGCCGGGGTTCGAGCGCGACCGGACCGTGACGGGGCCGATTTCGGCCGTGTTCGAGACGTGGGTCCCGCCGCAGGCGGCCCGGTCCCACCCCTCGATGGTGACGACGCGAACGGTCGCGGCGTCCGCCATGACCCCCTCCTCGGTCTTCGTGTTGAACGCGACGTCGGCCTGGGCGCGCGCCTCCCCGACGGGCAGTTCGGCCCAGGAGACGGGGAGCGAGTCCCAGACGGCGCGGTTGACCAGCCGTTCGAGTTCCACGAGCGTCCCGTCGTCGATGTCGGTCGTCGTGGTGAAGTCGACCCGGACCTTCTCGGGGGAGATGTCGAAGCCGCCGTACCCGAGGTCGTCGAGGAGGCGTTGCCCCGCGCCGTACAGCAGGTGGCTCGCCGTGTGGGCCCGCATGCAGTACGTCCGGAAGTCGTCGTCGACGACGCCAGCCACCTCGTCGCCGGCAGCGAAGTCGGGGGACTCCGCGAGTTCGTGGGTCACGGTCCCGTCCTCGACCTGGACAGTCTCGACGGCGACGCCGTCGAGCGTGCCGCGGTCGGCCGGCTGGCCGCCGGACTCGGCGTAGAAGTACGTCTCGTCGAGTTCGACCGCGTCGCCGTCGACCCGTTCGACGGTTGCCGTGAACTCGCGGACCTCGGGCGCCTCTGGGGCGAGCGTTCCGCTCATGGAGGGAGATGTCCGGCGGGCGAGAAAAATCGCTCGGGGTTACTCGTCGGCCAGTTCGACGCCGAGCCGCTCCTCGAGCTTGCCGATGACCGAGCCGCCGACGTTCGCGCGGGAGGCCCGGCCCTCCTCGACGGCGTGCAGGTCGTCCTCGTCGACGGCGATCTCGTCCGCGAGCTCCTCGACGGTCAGTCCCTCGTCCCGTCGAGCCGTCTCGGCGCGATCGCCGTATTCGTCGACGAGGTACGGGAGGCGGTCCTCCTCGTAGTCGGTCCCCTCCTCCTCCCAGCGCTTGGTGTTCGCGCGGGAGGCGTCGTACACGCGGGCCGTGTTCTGTGCGGCGCGCTTCTTCCGGTTCGTCTCGGTGTCGTCGCGGGAGCCGCCCTCCTGCTCGGACTTCTTCCGGCGCTGGCTGCGGTTCTCGCCGTGGGGCGCACAGTTCGAGCAGACGAGCAGGTCCGCGCCCGCGACGTTGGCGCGGGTCAGCGACGAGCCCTCGCGGCCGCAGAGTTCGCAGGCGTCCGCGCCGTCGCCACCGCCCCCGCTGCCGGTGGAGTACTTGGCCATGCACCTCCTATTCGGTGACGACTTTTAAATCCGCGCTCCGAACGCCCCCGAAACGACTGCGCGCGGGAGGGACGCTCCGACCGCCCGAGCGGACGGGACGCGTCCCGGATGGCAAGAGTGACACGGCGGGCCCGCACACCGGGGAACATGACCGAGGAACCCGAGACGTTCCGTATCGAGACGAACGCGGTCCACGCCGGACAGGACCCGGACGAGGAGACGGGCGCGCTGATGACGCCCATCTACGCCAACTCCACGTACGAGCAGGACGCGCCGGGCGACCACCGCGGCTACGAGTACAGCAGGACCGGGAACCCGACGCGGACCGACCTGGAGGCGAACCTCGCGGCCCTGGAGGGCGGCGAGTTCGGCCGCGCGTTCTCCTCGGGGATGGGCTCCATCAACACCGTCCTGAACCTGCTGGAGGCGGGCGACCACGTCGTCGCCGGCGACGACGTGTACGGCGGCACCCACCGCATCTTCACGCAGGTGTACGAGGAGTACGACCTCTCGTTCGACTTCGTGGACACGACCGACCACGACGCCGTGCGCGACGCGATGGGCGATTCGACTGAACTCCTCTGGGTCGAGACGCCGACCAACCCCCGGATGAACGTCAACGACATCGGCGCGCTCGCCGACCTGGCCCACGAGTTCGACGCGCTCTGTGCGGTCGACAACACGTTCGCCACGCCGTACCTCCAGCGGCCACTGGAGCACGGCGCGGACGTCGTCTCACACTCGCTCACGAAGTACCTCGGCGGCCACTCGGACGTGGTGGGCGGCGCGCTCGTCACCGACGACGAGACGCTCGACGAGCGCATCGGCTTCTACCAGAACTCCGTCGGCGCGACGCCCTCGCCGTTCGACTGCTTTCTCGTGCTCCGCGGGACGAAGACGCTCCCCGTCAGGATGGACCGCCACTGCGAGAACGCGACCGAACTCGCACGCTGGCTCGACGAGCACGAGCACGTCTCGGAGGTGTTCTATCCCGGCCTCGACTCCCACCCGCAACACGACCTCGCGGCCGAACAGATGGACGACTTCGGCGGGATGCTCTCCTTCGAGTTCGACGGGACGCTGGAGCAGGCCAGCACCGTCGTCTCGGAGACGGACGTGTTCACGCTCGCCGAGAGTCTCGGCGGCGTCGAGAGCCTCATCGAGCAGCCGGCCTCGATGACCCACGCCGCCATCCCCCGCGAGGAGCGGCTCGCGGCGGGGCTCACGGACGGACTCGTCCGCGTCTCGGTCGGCGTCGAGCACGTCGACGACATGAAGTCGGACCTCCAGCGCGCGTTCGACGCGGCACTGTAAGTCCGAACGCGCATGACCACGTCCACCCCATCGTCGCGGCTCGCGGGCGACCGTCGAACCGTCGCCAGATCACGCCCGAGTTCGACGATTCGTCGCCGGGCGCGACCGTTCCATGACGACTCGCTGTTACGGTAAATCTGGCCGCCCTCACCCGAATCCGAACCGTCTTATGCTCGTGTGACACAGGGGCACACAATGACCACGCGAGTCGGCATCCTCGGCGCGACGGGCGCCGTGGGCCAGCGGTTCATCCAGCTACTCGAAAACCACGAGGGGTTCGAACTCGCCTGCGTGACGGCGAGCGACGAGAGCGCGGGCAAGTCATACGGCGACGCGGCGAAGTGGCGCGTCGACACGCCAATCCCCGACGACGTCGCGGATCTGATCGTCCGCGAGACGAGCCCCGAAGCGATCCCGGACGACGTCGACCTGCTCTTTTCCTCGCTCCCCTCCGGCGTCGCCGCCGAGGTGGAACCCGGGCTCTGTGAGGCGGGCTACGTCGTCTCCTCGAACTCCTCGAACGACCGGATGGCGGCGGACGTCCCGCTCACCATCCCCGAGATCAACCCGGACCACCTCGGCCTCATCGAGGTTCAGCGGGACGAGCGCGGCTGGGACGGCGCGCTCATCAAGAACCCGAACTGCTCGACCATCACGATGGTGCCGACGCTGGCCGCGCTCGACGAGTTCGGCCTCGAACGCGTCCACGTCTCGACGCTCCAGGCGGTGTCGGGCGCGGGCTACTCGGGTGTCACCTCGATGGAGATCATCGACAACGCGGTCCCCCACATCGGCGGCGAGGAGGAGAAGATGGAGTCCGAATCCCGGAAGCTGCTCGGCTCCTTCGACGGCGCGGAGCTATCGCTCCACGACGCGGACGTTGCCGCCTCCTGTAACCGCATCCCGACGCTCGATGGTCACCTGGAGAACGTGTTCGCCGAGACGACTGCCGACCCCGACCCGGACGAGGTACGGGACGCGATGGCCGCCCTCCCCGGTGGGGACCTCCCGTCCTCGCCCGACCCGCTCATCCACGTGTTCGGCCCGGAGGACCCCGACCGCCCCCAGCCCCGGATGGACCGGATGCGGGGCGACGGCATGCAGATCGTCGCCGGCGGCGTCCGGACCACGGCCGAGGGCGTGAAGTACAACTGCCTCGCGCACAACACCGTCCGCGGTGCCGCGGGCGCGTCGGTGCTCAACGGCGAACTGCTCGCGGCGGAAGGCTGGATCTAAGGGTCGATCGCGGGCCGCGTCGGACGGATTCGGTCCGGATCGGGGGGAGGGAACTGTTTTGATCCTATCGTTCGAGCGCCGCTTGCAGCAGTTCGACCGGGTGCGGGGGTCGCTCCGCTCGCCCCTCCCTGTCGCCAAGCTGTGACCGACACGACGCTCCCGGCGCGGTCACGCGGTGGGCGTCGCTCCCGTCCACGGCGTCGAACAACAGCGACCCGATGGCCTTCGAGAGGTCGTAGTGCTCGGCCTCGTAGCCGAAACTCCCCGCCATGCCACAGCAGGTCGTGTCCAGCGGGTCCACCTCGTAGCCGGCCCGCCGGAGGACGCCGACCGCGTGGTGGTCCTTGTTCGTCGCCTTCTGGTTGCAGTGGCCGTGGTAGGCGAACGCGCCGCCGGGCGCGTCGAACGACGCGCGCTCGTCCGCCCGCGAGACGTCGAGGTACTCCAGCACCCCGTAGCTCGCCGCCGAAACCGCCTCCACCGCCTCCCCGTCGAGCAGGTCGCGGTACTCGTCCTGGAACATCACCGCGTCCGACGGTTCGACGAAGACGACGGCCGCTCCGGACTCGACGTGCGGGAGCAACGCGTCGACGTTTCGTTCCGCGCGGTCCCGGGCGCGGTCGAGGAAGCCGCTCGAAAACGCGGCCCGTCCGGACGGCGCGAGGTCGTCGGGAACCTCGACCCGGCAGCCAGCCGCCTCCAGTACCTCGACGGCCGCCATCCCGACCTCGGGGGTGCTGTAGTTGGAGTACGTGTCCGGGAACAGCACCACGGTCGCTTCCGCGTCGTCTCCGGCGATCGCCGGGCCGCTCCGGGCACGGAACTGGTCCACGAACGTGGCCCGCGTGAACGACGGGAGCTCCCTGTCGGCCGCGATACCGAGCGTCTTCTCCATCGCCCAGCGCGCGCCGGGCACGGATGTCGCCAGGTTCGAGAGCGGCGCGAGCGTCGAGCCGAGCCGGCTCGCCGCGTCGATGTCGGCGAACAGTCGCTCCCGGAGGCTCGAGCCGTCCTCCTCGTGGTGCTGGTGTTTCACCTCCGCTTTCAGTTTGGCCAGGTCGACGCCGGTGGGACAGTCCGACTGACAGCCCTTGCAGCCGACACAGAGCCCCAGCACCTCCTCCTGGAACCGATCGGAGTGAATCTCGTTCTCGTCGAGGTCCCCCGAGATGGCCGCCCGGAGCATGTTGGCCCGGCCACGGGTCGTCTGGATCTCCTCCTTCGAGGCGCGGTACGTCGGACACATGACGTCCCCGCGCGTCTGCCGGCAGGTGCCACAGCCGTTGCAGAGTTCGACGAGGTGTGAGAACCCGCCCTCCTCCGAGAAGTCCAGTGCGGTTCGGGGTTCGATCGACTGGTAGTCCGCGCCGTACCGGAGGTCGTCGCGCATGTCCGTGTTCGCCGCGGTGTCCGGATAGCCGCGCTCGCTCGCCGTCTCCGGGTCGGTGTAAACCACCTTCCCGGGGTTCATCCGCCAGTCCGGGTCGAACGCCGACTTGAGGTCCTGGAACGCGGTCCACAGCGCCGGCCCGTACATCTCCGGGTTGAACTCGGTGCGCGCGAGGCCGTCGCCGTGCTCGCCCGAGAACGACCCGTGGTGTTCGAGCACGAGGTCGGTCACGTCCTCGGCGATCGAGTGCATCGTCTCGATGCCCTCCCCCTCCTTCAGCGACAGGATGGGCCGGATGTGGAGCGTCCCGGCGCCCGCGTGAGCGAAGTAGGCGGCTGAGGTGCCGTGTTCGTCGAGCACCGCCTCGAACTGCTGGACGTACTCCGCGAGTTCGTCGGGTGGAACGGATGCGTCCTCGATGAACGGGTACGGCTTCGGGTCGCCCTGGAGGCTCATCAGCAGCGGGATGGCGGCCTTGCGGAGCTTCCAGAGGTCCGACTGCGCCTCGTCGGTGTACGCCTCCAGCACCTCGAACGCGTCGCCGTCGGTGACGAACTCCCGGGTCGCGTCGGCGAAGGCCGATTCGAAATCCGGCGTCTCGTCCGGCCCCCCGTCGCCGGGCGAGCGGGAGACGACCTCCGAGTCCCACTCCAGCATCAGCGCCGCGGCCGTGCCGTCCGGAATCGGCTCGGCGTACTGGGCGTACTCGGTCGACTCCCGGGCGAGCCTGAACACCTCCTCGTCCATGAGTTCCACCGCGGAGACGGGGTACTCCAGGGCCACCGGAACCGCCCGCATCGCGTCGACGAGGTCCTCGAAGCAGTACAGCGCGAGGGCGGTCTCCTCGGGTCTCGTGACGAGCGAGACGGTCGCCTCGACGATCACGCCGAGCGTTCCCTCGGCGCCGACGAACAGCTTCGAGAGGTTGATGACTTCCTCGCCGTCGTCGTTCTCGTAGATGACCTTGTGCAGGTTGTACCCGGACACGGAGCGTTTCAGCGTCGGGTAGCGCTCCTCGATCTCGGCCTCGTTGTCCTCGACGAGCCCCCGAACCGTCCGGCAGAGGTCCGCCTCGCGGTCGAACTTCCCGACGACCGCCTCCCACTCGGGCGAGTCGAGCACGATCTCGCGGGCGTGAACGAGGGAGCCGTCGGCGAGTACCACGCGAAGCTCCTCCGTGTAGGCGTCGCTGATGCCGTATCGAACCGAGTGGGCGCCCGTCGAGTTGTTGCCGAGCCCGCCACCCACGGTCGCCCTTGCGGACGAGGCAGGGTCCGGGGCGAACTTCAGGCCGTCCTCGGCGAGGCGGTCGTCGAGGTGGTCCTGGACGACGCCGGGCTGGACGGTCGCCCGCCGCGCGCCCGGATCGACCTCGAGAACGTCGTCCATGTGCCGGGAGAGGTCCAGCACGACACAGCCCGGGCCGACGGCCTGCCCCGCGAGCGAGGAGCCGGCACCCCGCGGGAGCACCGGCACGTCGTGCTCGGCGGCGACCCTGGCCGCCTCGCGCACGTCGTCGGTGTCCTTCGGACAGACGACGCCGGCAGGTCTGGCCCCGTAGACGCTCCCGTCGGTCGCGTACAGCACCTGCGCGTACTCGTCGAACTGTACCTCGCCGCGAACCCGTTCGCGGAGGTCGTCCGCGAGCGCCGCGTGGGCGGGGACGTCCGGGCGCTCGTGGCCGAGCGCTTCCGCCGATGTGTCCCACCGGTCGTCTCGCCGCTCGGTTGCCATGCTCGGGTCTTGCCTCCGTGCCGCAAAACCCTTTGGTAGATGATGACGTTCGCGGGAACGCGGGGAAGGGGTGTTGCCGCCGCCGGAACGGGTATGGGTTCTGGGCCTGTCGTGGCCGACGATGGGATTCCTGCACGTCTGTTTGAACGTCGCCGACGCCGACGCCGCGGCCGACTGGTACGTCGAGAACCTCGGGTTCGGGTATAGCTGGGAGTTCGAGAGCGGCGGGACGCGGAATGTCTACGTCGCGGACGAGGACGGAGTCGAACTCCAGCTTTCCGACACCGAGGGCGAGGACGAGTTCCACGAGGGGACCGGCGTGGACCACTTCGCGGTCGGGGTCGACGACGTGGACGAGGCGTTCGCGGCGATAGACGACCACGGCGTGGTGGAAGAGCCCGGCGACAACAACGCGGCCGGGGCCCGAACGGCGTTTCTGAAGGACCCGGACGGCCACGTCGTCGAACTGGTCGAGCCGCTGGAGTAGTCGATTCCGGGCGGGTTCGGGCGCCGACGCACCCCGATTCCCGGTCGGTCGTTCAGTCGGGCAAAACTGTGTCCATGATTAATGTTTATGATGATTCCGAGCCACGGTCGAAACGACCGACATGAGTACACAACGGCAGTACGAACGCGAGTTCGTTCGAACGTTCTTCACGTCTCCGACCGCGGTGAAGGGGGAGGACGACTCCGCCAAGATGATCCGCAGCGCGGCCGGACTCCGCGGGCTCCAGGCCCCCGACGTCTGGGTCCCCGACAACGAGGACGCGACCGCGCCCGCCATGCGTGAGGAGGG
This sequence comes from Halobaculum sp. XH14, assembly GCF_032116555.1. NCBI lineage: Archaea > Methanobacteriati > Methanobacteriota > Halobacteria > Halobacteriales > Haloferacaceae > Halorarum > Halorarum halobium. Next base: position 1,637,741 of record NZ_CP134949.1, on the reverse strand, counting down.
CGTCGAGAACATCGTCGAGGTCGTCGCCGAGCACGGTGCCGAGTTCCCCGGCGAGATCCACCCCCGCGTCGTCTGGCACCGCGACAGCCCCACCACGCGTCACTCGGGGTTCCAGCAGATCATGGAGATCGCCGACCCCGACAACGGCGCGGTCGAGCACGTCGACGGGTTCGTCATTCCGGAAGTGGGTGACGTCGACGACTGGAAGAAGGCCGACGAGTTCCTCACCATCGTCGAGACCGAGCACGGACTGGAGGAGGGGAGCCTCTCGATGTCCGTGATCGTCGAGAGCGGCGAGGCCGAACTCGCCATGGCCGACCTCCGCGAGGAGATGGGCAAGCCCTCGAACAATCTCGAACGGCTGTTCATGCTCGTCGACGGCGAGGTCGACTACACCAAGGACATGCGGGCGATGACGCCGACCGGCGAACTGCCGCCCTGGCCCGAACTCCGGCACAACACCTCCCGCGGTGCCAGCGCCGCCGGCCTGATCGCCGTGGACGGCCCGTACGACGACATCCGCGACGTCGAGGGCTATCGCGACCGGATGCGGGACAATCGGGCCAAGGGGATGACCGGCATCTGGTCGCTGACGCCCACACAGGTCGAAGTGGCGAACACCGACCCGCTCCCGCCGACAACCGGAAGCTGGCTGCTCTCGGTCGGGGACGACGAGGTCGACCTCCCCGCCGAGGGCGACCGGGCCGTCTACGACGGCGAGGACCTCTCGCTGGCGGAGACCGACGACGGGTACGTCCTGGGTGTCGACGGCGACGAGCACGAACTGGACGCCGACGGCCTGCACGAGGAACTGCTCGACCGCATCTCGTACGTGCCGAGCATGGACGACATCGTCGACTCGATGGAGGAGTTCGAGGCCGCAAAGGAGGCGGGCAGGGGCGCGATCGCCATGACCCAGTCCACGACGCTCGTCCTCGACGGCGTCGAGGTGGCGTTCAGCACGGATCGGATGTGGGACGAGGCGACCTACCAGGCGGCCCAGACGCCGATCACGCTGTTCCAGGACGTCTACGAGCACCGACCCGACCAGCACGCGGAACTCGAGGAGATGTACGGCCCCGACGTCGTCCAACGGGCGATGGACGTGGGGAACTGAGACAGTATCCACGGTCGACCGCCCCCGAGGCGGCCGCCTCGAACTTCCTTGCCGAGCCACCGTGGTCCCCGACGAGTCCTCCCCGGGGAGCACCCGCGGGCGGACGGGGACGGTCCCGTGGGTTCTCAGTGCGCGCGCGGATTCGTTCGGGTGACGGATCCATCGCCGTCGACCGTCACGTCGAACGTCGTGTCTTCGTGCGTGATCTCGACTCGGAGCCGAAGCGGGTCCGTCGAGACGACGGTTTCGCTACCCGGATCACAGAACTCCAGCGTCCAGTGGGGTACCGACCGGACGTCGACGTCGTGGTCCCGGTAGAAGGAGACGACGTCAGGGTGGCTGATCAGGTACCCCCCGATCCACTGGCCGTGGCGAAACTCGCACCGCTCACACCGGCCATGGTAGTGGTACCGGTCCACGTGCCGTGGGTGTGGTTCAACCGTCCCGTCGACGTAGCCCTGACACTCCGAGCAGATTCCGTGTCGCAACAGGGCACCCAACCGGTTGACCGCGAACGCGACGTGTTCGACGAGTCTCCCGTCGGGGTGCGTCTCCAGCAGTGCCGGCGAGATGGAGAATCGGCGCTCGTGATCCTCTGCCCCGCACGTGAGTCGGAGGACGCCGCTCCCGTAGACGAGCCGTACCGGATCACCGCACACGTGACAGCTGCCCGGCGCCTCGACGGGACCCCACGCGTAGTCGGGATCGAGATCGCCGGTCGCGACGGTCGCGATCGCTTCCATGCCGGTTCGCGTGACCCGATAGCCCGGATCACCCTTCTCGATCAGCGAACCGAGCCGATCGAGGTGGTAGTTGAAGTTCCCCGTGTCCCGGATTCCGACTGCCTCCCGGAGTTCGGCGTACCCTACCCACGGATCCGTCGGATCGTCGCCGGACGCGCCGGCCAGGCCTCGAAGGATTTCCCGTCGAGTGGTGTTGCTGACGGTGTCGAAGAACGCATCGTCTTCGGTCGGGGGCTCGGTCATTGGCCGACACAGTGCACCGGATGCGGTAACGCTTGTGTCAGCGTCCTTTGAGTATCGAATTGCTCCGAACGCTTACGTGTCGGCCGGCGGCAACTCTGTCACACGGTGGACGGGTTCCGTCCCCCGGGCGATACGTCGTCCGGGGAGGGAACGTCCGTCGACACGGTACCGAGACGATGTCCGACGAATCACTTCCCGACGGAACGCTGACCGAACGTGAGCGGGACGAACTGCTGGAGAAGGTGTATCGGGGGACCTCGACGCTGGGGGAGCGAATGCCGGAACGCATCGAGATCGACGGCGAGACGGTCCCGCTCCGCGAGTGGTACGTGTCGATGGCGGATCGGGACGACGTCGCGGAGGACGAGGCCGCTCGTATCGAAGAGATCCTCTCGTATCTCCGTCGTCGCCGGATGGCGCTGATCAAGCGAATCCGGACGGGGACGATCGAGTACGAGGCGGGCGTCACGATCGTCGAGGAGGTCCACGCGCTCGACCGGGCGATCAACGCCATCGAGTCGCTGTCCGAACCCACGTACGAAGAGGCGGTTCGACGGGAGCGGATCGCCTCCGCACGGGAGTTGGTCGATCTGATGCGCGAGTTCGGGAACCCGTGAGAGGGGGCGCCGACCGAACGGGCAGCGCGTTCGTTCGGCCGGACCGGGAACTACTTTCACGGCGGGTCGTGACCGCAGCGTATGCGACTCGCACGCGCCCGGACCGAGGACGGCGTCAGGGAGGGGGAGTACCGCGAGGGCCGACTCCTGACCGACGACGCGGACTACCAGGTGTCCCAAGCGGACCTCCTCGCGCCGTGTGACCCGGACGCCCTGTTCTGTGTCGGCCGCAACTTCGCGGCGACGCTGGAACAGATGGACTACGAGCGGCCCGAGGAGCCGGACTTCTTCATCAAGCCGCCACACTCGCTGCTGGGCCACCGCGACCCGATTCCGTACCCCGACTGGACCGACGAACTCACCTACGCGGGAGAACTCGTCGCCGTCATCGACGAGCCGTGCGAGTCGGTTTCGCCCGAAGAGGTCCCCGAGTACGTGCGCGGCTACACGATCATGAACGACGTGGATGCGCTCGATCAGGGGGGCCGCACGGCCAGGAAAGCGTTCACCGGCTCGGGACCGCTCGGCCCGTGGCTGGAGACCGACGTCGACCCGACCGGCATCGACGTGCACACGGACGTCGCCGGCGAGCGACGACAGGAGGCGAACACGGAACTGATGCTGTTCGACCCGTACGAGGTCGTCTCGTTCCTCTCGGGGCGGTTCCGGCTCCGCCCGGGAGACGCGGTCGCGTTCGGCAGCCCCGCGAACCCCGGGCTCGTGGAGCCGGGCGACACCGTCGAGATCACCTACGAGGGCGTCGGGACGCTGGTCAACACGGTCCGATAGCGCCGCCCGTTCGGGCAGCTCTGCCCGCCGATCCGCCCACTTGCGGCGGTTCGCGCCGCCCCCGGCGCGACTAAGTGACCCCGCGTCGTGGCCTCGCGCATGCGAATCCTGGTCACGCGGCAGAAGATCCACGGCCACGCCGCGAGCGAGTACGCCGAGACGCTTCGGGAGCGACTCCCCGGACACGAGGTCGTCCTCGCCGAAACGCCGGTGGAGGAGCGCGAGGCCGTCGTCGACGCGGACGTCGTGACGGGGCAGGGCTTCACGACGGCGTCGCTACTCGAGTCCGCCGAGTCGCTCCGCCTGTTCGCCGGCGTCTACGCCGGAACGGGGCACCTCGACCTCGACGCGTTCCGCGAGGCGGGGGTGGCCGTGACGAACGCTTCGGGCGTCCACGGGCCGAACATCTCCGAGTACGTGATCGGCGCGCTGGTCACGATGGCACGGGACTTCCGCCGGGCGACGCGCCAGCAGGACCGGCGCGAGTGGCGAGCCTACCCTTCCCGGGAGCTCTACGGCTCGACGGTCACCGTCGTCGGGCTGGGTGCCATCGGGCGGGCGCTCGTCGAGCGGCTCGACCCGTTCGGCGTGGAGACGCTCGGCGTCCGCTACTCGCCGGAGAAAGGCGGACCGACCGACGAGGTGTTTGGCTTCGACGAGTTCCACGACGCCCTCGCGCGGACCGACTACCTCGTGCTCGCCTGCCCGCTCACCGACGAAACCGAGGGGCTGGTCGACGCGGACGCGATCAAGACGTTGCCGCCCAACGCGCGGCTCGTGAACATCGCGCGGGGTCCCGTCGTCGACACCGACGACCTCGTCTCGGCGATCCGGCGGAACCTCCTCGCGGGCGCGTTCCTCGACGTCACGGACCCCGAACCGCTCCCCGAGGACCATCCGCTCTGGGGGTTCGAGGACGTCCACATCACGCCGCACAACGCCGGCCACACGCCGCAGTACTTCGAGCGCGTGGCGGACATCCTGGCCGGCAACGTCGAGCGACTGGCCGCCGGCGAGGCGGAGTTAGAGAACAGGGTCGTCTGAACCTCCGGACTCGTTCGGACCGTCGAAACGTCGCGCTCCGGGACGGTCAGTACACGTACTCGTCGGCGCGCAACTGCACGTATCGTCGGTTCCTGAACCCGCGCTTGTGCCACTTGTACGCGAGGAGCAGCTTCATCGCGCCCCAGCCGGCGGAGAATCGCTGTTCGAACATCTCGTAGCCGCTCGATCCGGCGAGCATCTTCCTGCCCGTCCTGAACGCGCCGTCCCAGTCGCTCGGCCCGTAGTCCCGACACAGCTTCGCCATCGTCACGTTCCGCAGGACCTCCTCGCCGATGGCGTCGTGCCAGCGGTCGTTGTAGGCGGAGAGATCGCCGTTCGCGGCGAGTTCCCCGGCGATCGTGCCGGTCCTGACGGCGACGTGGTCGCCGCCCTCGTGGAACGCGGAGGTCGCGCCCATCGCGCCGCCGGTGACCGCGACGCCGGCCTCGACGGGCGACTCGATGGGGTTCGTCGAGGAGATCGGGTACGTCTCGGTCCCCTTCGACTTGCCCGCGTCCTCGATCAGCGGGAAGTCGGTCTCGACGTCGTACTCGTCGCCGTACTCCCGTTCGAGGAGCCGCCGGACGTACTCGGAGCCCGACGGGATCCGCTCGTCCTCGGGGCGGATGAGCGCGTACTCCTCGCGGTCCTCGACGGCGTCGAGGTCCATCCCGATCGGCATCGTCAGCCCGACCCGGCACACGCGCTCGGCGTTCGGGAAGATCCAGGGGTAGGCGGTGTGGCCGGGCATCACGCCCCACCAGAACTTGATCGCGCCCGAGACCTCCTCGTACACCTCCTCGGGGAACTTCCGGTACTCCTGATAGGCGATGTGGTTGTTCTCGGTCGATGCGAGCCGCTCCGAGGCGGACTGGTCGGCCGGCAGGAACCGGTCAAGCACCCGGTTCGTCACCGTCCGCTGCGGGCCGTCCGCGAGGACGAGAAAGTCCGCGCCCACCTCCTCCCCGGACCCGAGCGAGAGGACGTGTCTCGGCTCGCCGTTCCGATCCGTTTCGACGTCCTTCACCGACGCCTGCACGCGGTACTCGGCGCCGGCCTCCTCCGCGCGGTCGCGCATGAAGTCGTCGAAGCGTGCGCGGTGCATCGTGAACCCGAAGCCGTCGTAAGTGGACTCGATGCCGGTCGCCCGCAGCGTACAGGCCTCGTTCGGGCCGATGAACTCCGCCCGGTCGAGTTCCTGCTGGAAGACGCCGTCCGGGAACTCGTCCGGGTGGATGCCCATGATGTCGACCCAGTAGTCGAGGATGCCCGCCGCGTCGGTGGAGTCCGGGCCGGGCCCCTCGCGGTCCGCACGCGGCACCCCCTTTTCGAGCACGAGGGCCGAAGCTCCGCCCTCGGCGGCCGCGTGGGCCGCGGCCGAGCCCGCCGGTCCCCCGCCGACGATGGCGACGTCGACTCGTTCCATACGGCATACGGGGCGACGTTTCGGTATTAAACCCCCCGAACCGATCGCGGGACCGCGCGGGACAAGGCCTATCCGCCGTCGCCGCCGACTGACGGTATGGACATCACGCGGAGCATCCGGGCGATCGCGGACGCGGCGGATGCTCCCGGCGGCGTCATCGACTGGGCGAGCGTCGCGGAGGCGGCGAAGGGGGGCGTGGAGCCGGGCGACATCAGGATGGAGCCCGCCGAGCAGGAGGCGATCGCCGCGGACGTCCGTGCGGCAAGGGACGGCCTCAGGGCGGCGAGCGGCGTCGAGTTCGCGCTTCCGGACAGCGTCGAGGTCCAGAGCAGACACCACTGGATCGACGCCAACGTCGCCACGTTCGAGCGCGTCCTTCGCCCGCTGGAGGACCAGGCCGGCGGCCTGTTCCCGGGCGTCGCCCGCTCGGTGAACTCCGGCACGATGGCGGTGACGCTCGCGTTTCTCGCCAGGAACGTCCTCGGTCAGTACGACCCGCTGCTGCTGGCCGACCGGGACGACCACGGCCTCTACTTCGTCCGGCCGAACATTCAGCGCGTGGCGGTCGAACTCGGCGTGGGCTACCCGCGGTTCCGCCGCTGGATCGCGTTCCACGAGGTCGCCCATGCCGCGGAGTTCGCCGCGGCCCCGTGGCTCTCCTCGTACCTCGAAGCGCGGATGGAGGAGGGCGTCGAGGCGCTCGCCGCCGGCAGCCTCGACCGCGACGCGTTCTCGGAGCTCAACACCGCGATGACCGCCGTCGAGGGGTACGCCGAACTCCTGATGGACCGCGCGTTCGACGAGGAGTACGCGGACCTGCGCGAGAAACTCGACGAGCGCCGCGGGGGCGGCGACCCGCTGACCCGCCTGCTCAAGCGCGTGCTCGGGTTCGAGATGAAGCGGGAGCAGTACGAGCGCGGCGCCGCCTTCTTCGAGGCGGTCGCGGACGAGCGCGACCTCGCCACCGCGACGCTCGTCTGGGAGGACCCCGACAACCTTCCGACGGAAGCGGAGTTGAACCATCCGCAGCGCTGGCTTTCACGCGTCGCCTGACCGGACCGACCGACGGTCGCCGCGCTCGCCCGTCTCGATCCGCACGGACCGGGAGCGAGAATCGACCCGTACTGACCGTGAGTGAGAACGGACCGGGTGCGTTACCGTGGCGGCGGCCGCCGTTCCGGCGGTTGAAGCTCCCGAAGCAGTCGCAGGACGAACCAGAGCAACGCGACGCCGACGACCAGCGCGACGACGACGGCGACGGCGGTCTGGACGAGCGACGCGTCGGCCTGGAGCGAGACGAGCGCCGCGGACGCGCCGACGAGGAGCACGAATCCGCCCTTCAATCGCCTGCTGGCCAGTCGCCGGTCCTCCTCCGTCATGGACGGGCCGACCATCAGCGGTCGACCTCCGCCGAGACGTGCATCCCGAGGAACTTCCAGGTCGACTCCCCGTCGACCCGCGTGAGCGTGCCGCTCCAGCGCGTCCGGTAGTCGTGCTCGGCGAACGATTCGGCGTCGAACCAGGCCATCCGCACGTCGTCCGAGAACGCCGCGTGTTCGCCGCGGTCCACGACGCGGAGCGCGTCGCTCTCGAGCGTCCAGTCCTCGGTCGTCCGGGTCTGTTCGCGGAGCCCGCGTGCTATCTCGGCGTAGCCGGTCAGCCGTTCCCCGACGCCGAACTTCACGACGTCCGGGGACTCGACGAAGAACCGTGCGAGCGGGTCCCCGTCCCGGACGGCGTCGTAGTAGGCCCGGACGGTCTCCTCGGGTGTCATGGCCGTACGCTGGGTCGCCGGGGGCTTGAAAACCGCGTTCGACGCGCGCCGACAGGGCGAAGTGGGTCGGCCGCTTCCCCGGTGACCATGGGCTTCCCGGTGACGTACTACTGCCCCCACTGCGAGGCGCTCGTCGAACTCGAACGGGAGGGGTATCTCGACGACAAGGCCGTGACGCCGTTTCCGTTCGAGGGGTGGGAGTACGCCGCGCCCGACGGGGCGTTCGAGGACGCCGACGGCGTCCGGTTCACCTGTGGCCGGGACGGGACGCTGAAGGCGGACGAGAGCGGGTGCGGCGAGTCGTTCTACCTCTCGTTCGTCCGATTCGTCGACGGGGAGGAACTCGACCCGAGGCGCCAGAGCAAGTACGTCGAACTCGCGGAGCGAGACGACTCACGTGGCCCCGGAGGTCCGGGCGGACCAGACGGGCCGAAGGGCGGGTTCTACTGACCCGAGGGTTCAAACCGGAAGCCGGGACCAGACCCCCCCGTGACATTGCCGTCGCCGGGGGTCGCACGCGATTGCGCGGGACCACGACCCTCGGACGCCATCGAGGTCGACCGCCGGGAGCCCTTTCGGTCGATCGTCGATGATCGAACCGGTGCCGCCTGTCAGCCCTTGATGTTGCAGACCGGATAGGTCCGGACCACCTTGTCCCCGATGCCGAGGTCGTCGCTCACGCGGACCACCTCGTCCACGTCCTTGTACACGCCGGGTGCCTCCTCCGCGACGGTCGCGCCCGACTGGGCCTTCACGTAGATGGCGTTCCCCTCGCGCAACTCCTCCTGGACCGTCTCCCCCCAGAACTCCTGTTTCGCCTGAGTCCGTGACATCACGCGCCCGGCACCGTGGGCGGTCGACCCGAACGTCTCCGCGAGCGACCGCTCACCGCCGACGAGGACGTAGCTGCCCGAACCCATGCTGCCGGGGATGATGACCGGTTGGCCCACGTCGCGGTAGGCCGGTGGGACCTCCTCGCGGCCGGCCGGGAACGCGCGCGTGGCCCCCTTCCGGTGGACGTACAGTTCGCGCTCCTCGGTTCCGACGACGTCGGCCGTGTCGCCGCTGACGGCGGTGCCGTCGGCGTCGACCTCGACGTCGTGGACCTCCCGTTTGGCGATGTTGTGTGCCACGTCGTAGAGGAGTTCCATCCCGAGGTCACCGTGGTCCGCACCGAAGACGCGCTCGAACACCCGGCGCGTCCGGTGGGTGATGAGCTGTCGGTTCACCCAGGCGAAGTTGATCGCCGCACACATCGCGCCGTAGTACTCCTCGGCGAGCCGCGAGCCCGCCGGAGCCGCCGCGAGCTCCTTGTCGGGCAGTCGATCCAGCAGGTCGCCGTGTTCCCGCTCGATCTTCCGGAGGTAGTCCGAACAGACCTGGTGGCCGAGCCCGCGTGAGCCGCAGTGGATCAGGACGACGATCCGGTCCTCGCGGAGCCCGAACGACTCCGCCACCGCGGCGTCGAACACGTCGGTCACGCGCTGGACCTCGAGGAAGTGGTTCCCCGACCCGAGACTCCCGAGCTGGTTCTTTCCGCGATCCTTCGCCTTCTGGGAGACGAACTCGGGACGGGCGTCGGGCCGATGGCCCTCGTCCTCACAGTGTGCGAGGTCGTCCTCGGTTGCGTACCCCTCGTCGAGCGCCCAGTCCATCCCGCGTTCGAGCACCGCGTGGACGGTGTCGATCCCCTCCTCCACGACGCCGCCGCCGCCGAGCCCGGAGGGGATGTTGGCGAACAGCGAGTCGACCAGTTCCTCCTCCCGACCGGCGACGTCGTCGTAGGTGAGATCGGTCCGGACCATCCTGACCCCGCAGTTGATGTCGTAGCCGACCGCGCCCGGCGAGATGCAGCCGTCGGCCGTGTCGGTCGCGCCGACGCCCCCGACCGGAAAGCCGTACCCCTGGTGGCCGTCGGGCATGCAGACGGCGTACTTCGTGATCCCGGGGAGGTGGGTCGCGTTCTTCAGCTGCTGGAGCGTGTCGTCGTCGCCGATCTGTTCGAGGAGCGGTTCGCTGGCGAGCACCCTGGCGGGCGCGTTCATCCCGCCCTCCTGCGGGATCTCCCAGACGTGCTCCCGGACCTTCTCGAGCCGGATCCCGTCGAACTCACGAGTCTCGGTCATTACGTGACATCGGCTCGGGCGAGGGAAGAGCGTTTCCGCTCGCCGCGTCCGCGAGTCACACGTCGAAGACGACGTACGCGCGCCAGCCGTCGGCCGTCTCCCCGAGTTCCATCTCGGAGTACGTGACTGCCTTCACGTCCCTGGCACCCGCCGCCGCGGCGAACGGGACGCCGCGCGCGCTGGCCTCGACGACCCACTCGTCCCGGTCCGTCGATACCGCAGCGGCGTTGTCAACCGGGAGCACGCTCCGGACGTCGCGTTCGTAGATGAGCTGGTCGAGGTAGTCGAACAGAAGCGCCTCGCGGCTCTCGGCGCGAACGCTGAACGAGAAGCGGTCGCCGACTTCCGGGACGGATTCGGCCATCGCCGCCGCGAGCCCGTCGGCCACCGCGCCGAACGCCGCGTCGATGCTCGGCCCGTCGGCCTCGACGGCGACGTCGGCGGTGTGCTCGCGGAGCGTGAACGTTCCCGCCGGATCCATCAGGCGTCCCCGTCGCCCTCGTCCTCGTCGTCGCCGTCCGATCCGTTCGACGCGAGTTCGCTTTCGTCGGTGATCTCGGCCGGCGGCGTGTCGGTCCGCTCCCGGTCCGACTCCGGGCGATCCGCGGCGGCCGCCGGGCGATCGGTCGTCCGCTCGCGCTTCTCGGGTTCGCGGTCACCGATCTCGGCGGGCTCCCGGCGCTCCGGCTCGCGGCGTTCGGCCGGCCGGTCGGCCGCGGTTTCCGGACGCGAGCCTTCGTCGGTTCGAAGCTCCGCCTCGCGGTCGGCTTCGGCCGCCGGCCGTTCGTCCTCGTTTTCGGTTTCCGGGTCGTATCGGCCGGCTTCACGCGCCGGCGTCACCGTCGTCTCCTCCCTGCCGTACAGCGAGAACGGCTGCTCCTCGTCGTCGAGTTCCTCGAGGTCGTCCTCCGGATCGTCCCGCTGTGCGCGGGTTCGTCTGGCGATGTCGGTCGGGGTCGTCGACTGCTCGGGCGACACCTGCCGGTCCCACTCGTCGTCGCGGCTCACGTCCACGTCGTCGTCCCGACGCACGTCGTGGGAGTCGACGTCCGGGTCGAACTGCTGGTCCGCGTGTTCGACGCTGGAGAGCTCCCGCAGCTCCGACTCCGAGAGCCCGCTCGACGTCGCGGAGCCCTCCGACACCGCCACGCCGCTGGTGACGACCGCGCGGATGCCCTCCTCGACGGTCATGTCCACGTCCATCACCTTCTCGGTGGGCATGTGGACGAGGTGTCCGCCCATGACCGGATTCGGCGCGAGCGGGAGGAACAGTGTCTGCATCTCGGGGTGACCCGCTGGCTCTCGCAACGCGTCCGGCGTTTCGGTCGTGAGAAACCCGAGCGTGTAGGCTCCCTCGTGCGGGAACTCGACGAGCTTCACGTCCCGGAAGTTCTGGGTGTCCTCCTCCAGCATCACGTCCGACATCTGTCGGAACGACTCGTAGACGGAGCCGACCGCGGGGATGGCCGCGATGGCAGCGTCGAAGTAGCCGATGGCGACGCCCCCAAAGCGCGTCGAGTTCACGAACAGGCCGACGAGGAAGATGAGCGAGAGGAGCACGACCGGCGTCGTGAGCTCGATGACGCTCGCCCGGTCCACCGTCAGGAACCCGAAGTTGCCGACGGGGATCGTGAACTGGGTCTCCTGGCTGAGCCCGAGAACGCCGTCGGAGACGAGATCGAGGTAGGTGTAGACGTACTGTCCCGCGACCGCGAGGACGATGGCCGTGATGAGCAGCGGCACGACGACCGCGACCCCCGTGACGAACGCTCCCCGGACCGTATTCCGAAGCGAGGTCCCCACCGTCCGGGGCGACCAGTCCCGTTCCATCACGTGCAACGTGGAGAAGGGGGTCCAAAACGGTTCTGCCTGGGTGACCCGGGTCCGGGACCGCGTCGATCGCTACCGACGGTGGAGTTATATCCCCCTCACGACAACCGTGTGGTAGTGAGCGTCAACGTCGAGAAGCGCGTTGACAGGCCCGGAGACGCCACCCACGCGGGGGACGCCTGGGCCCTGAAAGAGCGCATCCGTGCGAACGAGGGCGTCCTCAAGCAGCGTCGCGGTTTCTTCACCGACGCGTACCGGCGCTCGACGACGTACCTGCTCTACGAGGAGACTCCGTTCCACGAGGACGACGAGACGCTCGTCGCGTTCGCCTCGGTCCGGCGCGACGGCTACGTGCTCTTTCTCGCCGTCGCGCCGGAACGCCGCGGGAGCGGCTACGCCCGGCGCCTGATCGCGGACGTCGCCGAGGCGAACGGCAGCGTCACCTGTCACGCCCGGACGACGAACGAGGACGCGCTCGGCTTCTACCGACACGTCGGCTTCGAGGTCGTCCGCCGCATCGACGACTACTACGAGGACGGCGGCTCGGCCTACTACCTGCGGCTCGGTGAGGACGGCGGCATCACCGGCCGGCTCTCGGACTTCCTTCGATAGCGGCCGCCCGGAGGGGGGCGTGAGTCGGTAGCCCCTTGTGCTCGGAACGCCTATCGCGGAGTGCGCGCCTCTAGTCCCCGCCCGAGTTCACCCGGCAGGGTGCGATGACAGCGCGGAGAACCCGGGCGCGCGACACCGGTCGCGTCAGCGGCCCGGCCCATCGTCGGCCGCATCCGACGACACCGCCCGGCACGAGGGTTTCCCGGCCGACTCGGCACGCCGCCAGGGATGAGGTCGGACGTTAGTGTTCCGGGCGCACATTTCGATCCTGCTGGTAGTGACGTCTGTGAACGTCTCGGAGACGTCATCTCCAGAACCGTCGAGCAACTGACTCGCGTGAAGTGTGCCGGCGGTTCGCCGCCTCGTCCGGGAGGTGGCGACGGCGAAGGGCTGGAACGGCGACTCCGGTGGGTTGCCGGGGTTGCACGTCGCTGACGAACGCGGCCTTCGGCTCCATCAGACACGGCTCGAAAAGCCGGGTGCTACCGTCCGCTATTTACGCTTTCCCGCCCTCCCAGGTACGAGGAGTGCTACCGCATGACGGACTTCAGGGCGGCACAGGATCGAGTGTTCGAGGAAGCGGGCATCGAGGCGGAGTCACGATACGTCGACCTCGACCGACCAGGAGTCAGAACTCACGTGCTCGAATCCGGCAGGGAGGAGAGCGACGACGTCCCCGTTTTCTGCGTCCACGGAACTGGAGCGTTCGGGGCACTGTTTTCCCCGTTGATCGCCAACCTCGACGGCGCATGGACGATCGCCATCGACCGTCCGGGGTACGGCCTCAGCGGCGACTTCACGTACGCTCCCAGAACCACGCGAGAAACCGCAGTGACCGTTCTCGAAGAGATCCTCGACGAACTCGAGATAGAACGGGTCAATCTCGTCGGCAGTTCCGCAGGCGGGTACTGGAGCCTGGTGTTCGCGTTAGCCCGACCCGAGCGGGTCCGTCACCTCACGCTGCTCGGAAGCGCCCCCACGCTCCCGGGAACCCGCCCCCCGCTTCCGCTCAGGTTGTTTTCGATGCCCCTGTTGAACCGAGTGGTAGCCGGGCTCGGAGACGCGAGCGAGGCCGACGTCGTCGAAAATCTCGAAACGTTCGGTGAAGGGGGGACGATCCGGAACTATCCGTCGCTCGTGCAGTTGTTCGTGGCCCAGGCCCGGAATCCGCGGTCTGACCACGTCGAAATCAGCGAGTTACGCTCAGTCGTGCGGCTTCGCGGATGGCGTCCCTCGACCCGGCTCCGGGAAGACGAGTTAGCCGACGTCCGATCTCCCACCCTCGCGATCTGGGGTGAGAACGATTTGCTTGGGGGGCCCGACGCGGTGCGCTCCGTCGTCGGCCGGATTCCGAACAGCCGCCTCGAGACGCTCGATGCCGGGCACCTCCCGTGGCTGGGGCATCCGGGACGGTGTGCGGAACTCGTTCTCGCTCCGAGACGGTGAGTGGTCACTGAAGCACGGTTCCGGAGGAAGGGAACTCCCCCGCCGTCGAAACTCGTCCGGTCGTGTTCCGGGCGGCGTTTTCACGCGGGAGCGACGTCCCTCCTGAGTTCCGCCTCAGGACCTGCGAGCGGTGATGGGACTTCGTGGGGAACTCCCACCCCGTCTCCCCGCGAGGATACCCGGTCGCCGCTCGTCGTCATCTACGGTTTTGCTTCGAACACGAGCTTCATGGGCGTCTCCGCCGCCCGGCGGAACCGGGCGAAGCCGCCGTCAGTGACGGCCTCGCCGATGCCGGCCTCGCCGGCCTGTGCCCCCAGCACGTGCTCGGCTTCCTGGTCGAGCGCGCACGGCGTGCAGATCAGCGTCGAGATGGAGTAGGCCGCCCGACCCATCGGATTGAGGTTGTCCTCGACGCGATCGTTCGCGAAGAGTTCGACGATCATCCACGTGCCGTCGTCAGCGAGCGTGTCGCGGACGTGCGCCGCCACATCCACGGGGTCGCCCATGTCGTGGAAGGCGTCGAACGTGGCCACGAAGTCGTACCGTGCACCGTCGTACGACTTGGCCGCCGCCGCCTCGAAGCGCACGCGGTCGGCGACGCCGGCTTCCTCGGCTCGCCGCCGGGCCGCCGCTATCGACGGTTCGTGGGTGTCGACGCCGACGAACGTCGACTCGGGGTACGCCTCGGCCATCAGGATCGTCGACGCGCCGTGGCCACACCCCACGTCAGCGACGCGCCCCCCGGTTTCGAGCGTCGCCTCCACGCCGTCGAGCGCGGGGATCCACTCGTCGACGAGGTTCGCCGCGTACTGCGGTCGCCAGGAGTGCTCGATGGCGTGAAAGAGGTCCTCGTCGTGTTCGTGCCAGCCCACGCCCTCGCCCGTGCGGAACGCTTCCGCCAGCCGTGGTTCGATGGTCGCGGCCGACAGGGCGACCCGAAAGTTATCCACCATGAACGCCGGGCTGGTCTCGTCGGCCAGCAACGCGGTCTGTTCGGGGGTGAGGCTGTAGCGGTCGGTCTCGGGATCGTAGGTGACGTACCCGCCGGCCGCCTGCGAGCGCAGCCACTCGCGGACGTACCGTTCGGCGGTGTCGGTCTCCTCGGCCAGTCCGGCCGACGTGAGCGGCCCCGCGTCGGCGAGCATCCCGTACAGCCCGAGCTCGTCGCCGATGACGACCAGCGGCGCGTGCGCCGTCGCTCCGAAGTCACTCAGGGCCGTCTGTACGTGTCGGTTCAATCGTTCTCGGTCGAGTGCCATGATCTGTCTCGGTGGTGCCGTCGGTCGGCCGGGTTCGGTACCCGACGAGCGACTTCGGTGGCGAGCCGGGTATAGCCATCCGCTGGAACCGTTTCACGCCGTGCAACGCGAACTCACCCTGCAACACGAATCCGCTCTGCAGCACACGCTCCACCCAGTAGCACGCGCTCCACTCGGCGTCGAGTGTTCTCCGCGGAGAGGACGGCCCGAGAGTGAGGCCGTCCCGGACAGTCGGGTTCGACGGACGTCCCGGGAGCTCGCGACCCGGTCACGGATCCGCCGTCCTGTCAGGATTACCGCTAGGATTCCGTTCGAATGGATTCCCGATCGCTCTCGAGGGCCGACGCGGTGAGTCTGGTCGCACCGTCCCGGTGCTCCGCGAACGTCTCCGTGAGGTGGTCGAGGAACTCGGAACCGTCGGATTCGATCACGCCGACGTTGACGTCCCGATCGTCGGCGACGATCAGATAGCCCGTCCCGTCGTACACGCCCCCGGGCTCGACGTCACCGTCGGAGACGAACACCGTGGAGCGGTCGGCGGCGACGATCTCCTCGAACGGCTCGGCATACGATGACGCCACCACGGATTCGATCACCGCCGGCGTGGTCACCAGCTCGCACGTCTGCGTGCCGTCGACCACTGCCTCGTGTCTCGCCTTGATGCACGGCTCGGGGAGCCGATCCGCGAGCGTGCTCGTCGTGGCCGACTCGCGCTCGATCTCCAGCACGCGGGCCATCGGCGCCATCGGGTCCTCGGGGGTCGCCGCGGTGATCCGCGCCCCGGTCAGGATCTCGAGATCGAACCGGACGTCCAGTTCGCCGAGCGGAAACCACGGGAGCAGCGCCCGCAGATCGCCCGCAGTCCTCATCCGGTCGTGAAGCTCAAGGAAGGCTCCCGAGACGTACTCCCCGAGCGGGGTCGACGCGTATCGGTTCCCGTCCCTCCCCACCCAGCCCCGTTCCTCGAAATCGCCGAGCAGGCGACTGATCGTGGCTTTCGAGGCTCCGGTTGTGCTCCGTAGTTCCGACCTCGTGCGGGGACCTGCCGCGAGGGCTTCGAGCGCGGTGGATCAGTTCTCCGAGTCCGCCAGAAAGCGGACGTCCTCGTGCGGAGTAGACATGAACCAAGGACGGTCGACACCCACATAACCCTACTGTCAGGGTGTACCATAGCCTCGAGCGCGTATCGACCGTTCGGAGAACGTTCCACGCGGCCGCCGGTCGTCCGCGTCGGTGAAACCACGGGGCCCCTCCCGGCCTTCGCCCGGGGAACGACTCGAACCTCGATCACCGACCGCCGATCAGTTCCGGAGACAGGCACTGATCTCGGAGAGCGATTCCGTCTCCAGGACGTTGTACGCCGCGCCCGCCTCGGAGACGACCGCCTCGAACCCTGGCAGCGGTTCGTGATCGCCGGCCGTCCCGTCGCGGTCGTGTTCCCCGTGGTCCGGTGGATCGCTCGCGGCCACGCTCGGAGGTCGCCGTTGATGATCTCCGAGACGCGCTGGCGGTCGAACAGCACGGTGTCCAGTCCGGATCTGGCGGTCGTGAGCACGGTTGCGGAGCCGACGGGCCCGCCAACCGACCAGTGCTACATTCCCATGTCGGCGGCGTCCTCCGGAACGGGGAGCGAACCGACCGGGACGCCGAGCAGTTCCGCAGCGTGGTCCAGGGCCATGTCGAACCCGTAGTATCGCTCCAGTTCGTCGCTCGCGACGCCGGTTCGGACCTTCAACATCGCGTACCCCTCGACGTTCTGTGCGACGACGGCCGTCCGGCCGTCGCGCTCGAACGCCAGCACGCGCTCGGCGTCCGTCTCCTCGTACGTCGCCGTGACGCCGTTCGCGTCGGCTTCGCTCATACGTTGTGACTGGAGCGACGGGTACTCGAAACTTCGGAAGCGTCCCGCGGACCACCCGCTGGTCGGGACGGGACTCCGGTATGAATGGTGGACGACCGGCATTGCCCGGGGATTCCGCCACGGGGAATCCCGGGTGCCTCCTCGACCCCGCGACCCGACGAGCGACGGGCGTTCGGCGGTGGGCTGCTCGCTTCCGCGCCTGACCCGGTGCCGCCGACGAACCGCGGGCGCGCACCCCTGCGGGTGCGGCCCGGCGGACCGCTGTCCCCGGCGGACGAGGCTTCGACGTCGGCTTCCGGGGCCCGCGACGGGCACCCCGGACGCCGCCGGCGTTCGGTCCCCGCTGAAGACTCTCTCACGGGTGACGAGCAGGGCCTAACTGCCCGACCTAGTCCACCTCGGGATAGTTCGGACCCACTTATGGGCCTTGCGGTCCCGGCCCGCTCCCGCCGGCCGGTTTCACCAGACGCCTCGGCGTCCCCCCTCGGGGAACCGCGAAGGCTTTGGGCGTCGACGGCGTTCCATCGGTCGATCGATGCGGGAGGACACGCTGGCGACCCGGGTGGTCGAACACTTCCGGGCGGCGTTCGAGGACGCGACGATCCGGCTGGAGGAGCCGTACGACCACTACGGCAACCGGGGCTCGGTCGACGTGTACGTCCGCGTCCGAACACCCGATCCCGTCGAGTACCTCATCGAACTCAAGGGCGACGCCGCGCTGGGACACGTGACCGGCGCGAACGAAGTCCTCCGCCAGTACCGTCGGATGGAGCGCTACTTCTACAAGGACGACGAGCACGAACTCCGGCGATCCGTGCGGCGCACCGGGCCGGGCGTCCGCGTTCTGCTGCTGTTCGCGCCCACCCCGCGATGTGTCGAACACGTCCACGAGTTCCGCAGGCTGTACGGCTCGGTCGAGGAGTCGGGGACGGTCGCGGCGATTCCCGCGGACAGGAAGGTCGCGTTCCTGACGAACCTGGACGACGCAGCGAACGGCGGGCTCGGGTTCGTCACCGTCAACGGGGACGTCGACGTCCGAACCGACGGCTTCGCCGAACTGGTCCCGGTCGGCTCACGGCTGGCGTCGGCGCTCGACTCGGCCGCGCTCCGGGAACCGACCGTGGACTGACGCTCGCGTTCCATCCGGAGCGATGGCCGGAACGCGTTGGCCGGCACACGATGACCGATTGACGGCGCGAACTCAGCGCAGCACGGCCCACACGTACGCCGCGCCGGCAACGGGGACGAGCGCGCTACAGGCGAGCAGTATCCACCGGTGGCCGGTCATCCACCGTGCGCTCGCCGGGAACGAGAGGACGTTCGTGGGGTCGACCGAGAGCGCCCAGAGGAGCGTCAACACGAACAGCCCGAACGACGCGACGACCGCGATGCCGGCGACCGTGTCCGGGGCCGTCCGTCCCTGTTTGCCCGAGAGGAACACGACGACCAGCAGCGCCGCGAGGAACCCGATCCCGGCCGCCCCCAGCGGGCCGCTCGCGTAGTACACCGTGAGACCGGTCCCGGGCTCGCTGATCAGCACGTACGGGGCGGCGAGCGCGAGCAGCGTGGCGAGACAGCCGCCGATGCCGGCGACGGGCGCGGCGTCCTGCATGTCCATACGGGCCGTCCGGAGGGCGGGCACTTAACGGATGTCCGTTCGGTCTCAGGCGGGCGAGCGGGCGGGAGGGAAACGGCGAAGTGGCCCCGGGCCGCTCGCCCTGCATGGACCGAGTCGCAGTCGTCGGCGCGTCGATGACCCAGTTCGGGCAGCGCGACGCGTGGATCCGTGAACTGCTGGCCGAAGCCGGGCAGGCGTGTCTCGCGGACGCGGGCGTGCCGCCGGACGCCGTCGACCACCTCTACGTCTCGAACATGGCGAGCGGCGAGTTCGAGGGCCAGACCGGCGTGCCGAACGCGCTGGCACACGACCTCGCGGCGATGCCCGCCTACACCGCTCGAATCGACCAGACCTCCTCCTCCGGTGGAGCCGGCACGTACGCCGCCTGGCAGTCGGTCGCCTCCGGCGCGTCGGAGATGACGCTGCTCGTCGGCGGCGAGAAGATGACCCACCGGTCGACCGCCGAATCGACCGACGTCATCGCCTCGCTCACGCACCCGGTGGAGTACAAACACGGCGTGACGCTCCCGTCGTTCGCCGGGCTGACGGCGCGCCTCTATCTGGAGAGCTACGACGCCCCGCGCGAGAGCCTCGGGAAGGTCGCGGTGAAGAACCACCGGAACGGCGTCGACAACCCGCACGCACAGTTCAGGAAGGAGGTGGACCTGGACACCGTGCTCGACTCGCCAGTCGTGGCCGACCCGCTTCGCCTCTACGACTTCTGTCCCATCACGGACGGCTCGGCGGCGCTGCTGTTCTGCCCGGAGTCGGTCGCCCGCGAGTACGCCGACGAGTACGCGGTCGTCTCGGGCGTCGCGGGCGCGACTGACACCCACGTCGTCCACGAGCGCGCCGACCCGACGACGATGCGCGGGGTGGTCGAATCGAGCGAGCAGGCCTACGGGATGGCGGACCTCGAACCGGACGACGTCGACGTCGCGGAGCTCCACGACATGTTCACCATCCTCGAGTTCCTGCAGTTCGAAGATCTCGGGTTCGCGCCGAAGGGCGAGGGCTGGAAGGCGGTCGAGGACGGGAGCACTGCGCGAGACGGCGAGATTCCGGTCAACACCTCGGGCGGGCTGAAGTCGAAGGGCCACCCGCTCGGCGCGTCGGGCGTCGCGCAGGTGTACGAGATCTACCGGCAGGTGATGGGCGACGCCGGAGCCCGTCAGGTCGACGCGGACGTCGGACTGGCGTGCAACGTCGGCGGGTTCGGGAACTGCGTGACGACGACCATTCTGGAGGCCGGAGCATGACCGGAGCCGACGAGTCCCCGGAACCCGCCCCCCAGGGCGCCGACCGGCCGGCGTTCGAGGCCGCACGCTACCCCGACGGGAGCATCACCTACCCGTCACATCCGGTCGGCCCGGGCGGCGACGCCCCGGTCGGGACCGTCGACCTCGCCGAGTACGACGCCGAGGTGGTGACCTGGACGACCTCGACCGCGACCCCGCCGGGCGTCCGCGAGCCGAACCACCTGGCGATCGTCGAGTTCGACGTGGACGGCGAGCCGGTGCGGGCAATCGGCCAGGTTGCCGACGACGACGTGGAGATCGGCGACACGGTCGAACCGACGTACTGCGAGGAGCTCCGGGACCCCGACGCGGGGATCCGCGAGGCCGAGAGCCAGTCGTGGGACGGCTACCGGTTCCGTCCGGTCGAGTAGGTCCGAACGATCCGAACACCGCCGGCGGTCACTCGGTCGGCGAGTCGTCCGGGTCGGTCGTCGCGTCGGCGTCGGCGTCGGCCCCGTTCTCGTCGTCAGTGTCCCCCTCGTCCCCGTCGTCGGCCGCGCCGGCCGCGTCGTTCCCCTCGTCAGCGGCCGGGTCCTCGTCCGCACTCGACTCCCCTTTCCCCATCCGTCGTTTGATGGACCGCAGTTCGGATTCGACGTCGACCTGCGGGGGGTCGTCCTCGGGTTCGCCCGCGTCGGCGTCCGCTCCGTCCGCGTCGCCGGTTCTGTCATCGCCGTCCGTCACGTCGATGACGACCGCGCCGTCACCGTCAGCGTTCTCCGCACGCTCGCGGTCGCGTTCCCGCGAAACCGTCTCGCGCGAGTCCGCGATTCGCTCCTCGATCCGCGCCGAGAGGTCGCGCGCGTCCTCGATGACGTCCCGCGAGGTCTCGTCCTCGGGCAGATCCGCCTCCGCCAGCGTCGTCCGGAGCCGCGAGAGGGCGTCGGTGACGTCCGAGGCGGCGCGGTCGCCCGCCCCCGAGAGCGCCGGCCGAAGTATCGAGCGGTCGTCGTCGCCCACCCTGCCCCGGTCCCTGTCGGTGCCGACGCCGAGTTCGAGGAACCGGCGAAACAGTTCGAGCGCCTCGATCGTCGCCTGGAGGGTGGCGATGACGGTCGGGATGGTGTAGTCGTTCGTGAACCGGAGCAGTTCGCCGACGCTGGGCGGGCGCGGCAGTTCCCGCCGGCCGGACGCACGGCGGTCGGACCGACGTCGGCCGCGTCCGCGACCGTCGGGCCGGTCGTCGAGTTCCGAGCGCAGGTCCCTGAGGGTCGACTCGAGTTCCGAGAGGAGCGCCTCGAGCTCGTCGTCGTCGCGGGGGGAGCGGTCGCTCATGTGCTGACGTTACGCCGCACGCGCGAAAAACCTACCCACGAACCGTTTCGGAGCCGGACCGTCCGTGGGAACGTCGGGTCCGTCCCCCGAAACGGGGTCCGATCGTGTCACTCCGATACCGCCCGGCGGTACTGGACGGGCCAGTCGACGGCGTCGTCCTCGCCGAGTTCGGGGGCCGCGTGGAGCGGCCAGTACGGCGAGCGGAGGAACTCGCGGGCCATCAGCACGGCGTCGGCCCGGTCGTTGCGGACGATCTCCTGTGCCTGCTCCGGCGACGTGATTCCGCCGACCGTGGCGACGGCGACGTCGGCCGACTCCTCACGGACGTGTTCCCTGATCACCTCGGCGTAGGGGAGCTGATACCCCGGTCCGGCGTGGGGAACGTCCTGGGCCGGCGAGATGCCGCCCGAACTCACGTCGACGAGGTCGGCACCCGCCTCCGCGAGCAGCGGTGCGAGCCGCGCGGACTGCTCGACGTCCCACGAGGGCTCCCCGTCGATCCAGTCGGTCGCCGAGATCCGGACGAACACGGGTTTCTCGTCGGGCCACACCGACCGGACGGCGCTCGTCACTTCCCGGAGGAGTCGCGTCCGGTTCCGGAAGGAACCGCCGTACTCGTCGGTCCGCGCGTTGGCGACCGGCGAGAGGAACTCGTGGAGGAGGTAGCCGTGTGCGGCGTGGATCTCCGCGACCTCGAACCCGGCGTCGAGCGCTCGCTCCGCCGCGTCGGCAAAGTCCGCGACGAGGTCCTCGAGGTCCCCCCGATCCAGTTTGCGGGTCGGCTGCTCGTCGCCGTCCCGCGGGTAGGGCGTCTCGCTCGGCGCGACCGTCTCCCAGCCGCCCTCGTCCAGTGGCACCGGCCCGCCGCCCTCCCACGGACGGCGGGTCGACGCCTTCCGGCCGGCGTGTGCCAGCTGGATCGCGGGCACCGAGCCCTGCGAGCGAACGAACTCCGCGACGGGGGCGAGCGCGTCGGCGTGCTCGTCCGACCAGATGCCCAGGTCCTGCGGCGAGATGCGCCCCGCGGGCGTCACGGCCGTCGCCTCGGTCATCACGAGCCCTGCCCCGCCGACCGCGCGCGATCCGAGGTGGACGAGGTGCCAGTCCGTCGCCAGCCCCTCGGGCGAGGAGTACTGGCACATCGGCGACACCATCACGCGGTTCGGAATCTCCGTCCCCCCGAGCGTGAGTGGAGAGAACAGCGTCTCGACCATGGGCGGCGTACGCGCAGGGGCCCTAAATGGCCGTTGTCGGGCGACGGGATTGCCTCCATCGCCGACGCCGGCCGTCGGACGTCGGCCGGTGCCGCAGTGACTGTCGGCCCCGATGTGGTTCGCCGGTCCCGATGTGGTCGCCCGTCCCGAGGAATCCACCGGGGAAAACTGGGTGGAGGCACCTCCGAAAGGGCATCGTGCTGGCTCGCTGCGATATCTTTCGGCGTACCAAAACCTATATACGATTAGGCCGACCTAACTCGCGTAATGGCAGTTCCAGACCGCGAGGCGGTCACCGGCGCGGACGACGCTTCGGAGCACGTGTCGGCCCACCGGACGTCGCCCGACCGGACAGTGTTCACCGAGGACGGCAACGCTGACGCGTGGATCTCGACCGACGTCACGGTCTCGGTGACCGAGTAGCGGTCGAGCGCAGACAGAGGGGGCGAATCGGGGTCGACGGGTTCCGCGAAGCAGTTCGAAGCGAGACGCTGTTCTCCCGCAGTGAGCGGCCGAAAAACGATAGTTTCGGGACGAGTTCGACCCGGAATCTCAGTCCATCGCCTCGGGGAAGACCAGCGTGTCGTCCTCGAGGTAGTGTTCGAAGTGGTGGGCGTCCTCCTCGACCTGAACGAGGTTCTGTCGGAGGAGTTCCGCCGTCGCCGGGTCGCCGAGGTTGTCCGCGAGTTCGACGTGCTCGCGGAGCGTCTCGATGATGTCGCCGTACATCTCCATGTCGTTCCGCAGCGACGTCCGGATGTCGTAGACGTCCTCGTCCTCCGCCTCGACGGGAGCGTTCTCGGCCAGCGTCCGCATGTTCGCGTGCGGGACGCCGCCGATGGCCTGGGCGCGCTCGGCCAGCGCGTCCGCGAACAGTTCGGCGTGCTCGGCCGCCTCGTCGAGGAACAGGTGGAGGTCGCGGAACTCCGCGCCCTCGACGTTCCAGTGGTGCTTCTTCAGCTGATGGTAGAGGACGTACGTCGCCGCGAGGTCGGTGTTGAGTGCGTCGACGATCTGTTCGGCCTTGTCGGCGTCCATGCGGAGCGCCTCGCTGCCTTCGACTTCGCCCGGGCTCTGTCGCACCTGCTTTTGTGTGCTCATGTACCTCTCGTTTGGGATGGAAGGCACTTAACTCTGTGCTTCTCGAGAATATCTCTTTAGGTATTCCAAAATATTGTTGTCGGAGTGGGATCCTCGTGGTAGGTGATCAACCAGTTCTTCCTGCCCAGCCGACGCGGAACGGGTCAGGCGGTGCAGGTGGATGATGGTCCGTGGAAACGAATCCGAGCGGACAGGTCCGTGGGAACCGCATCCGGGCAAAGACGGAGGCGAGTAGTGCGCAGTCTTCCGACCCGCGCTCGTTCGTCGTGCGCTCCGGACGAGAAGGGAAACGCCCTTGTAGACGACACGCGGAGTCTGACACATGAGTGACGAGGAACCCGCCGAGGACGCGAGCGACGAGGCGGGCGAGAGCGAACCGGCACCCGACGTCTCCGCCGAGGACCTCGACGCGCGTCTCGACGAAACCGCGGAGGCGCTCGAATCCGCCGAGACCGAATCCGACCTCGACGACGTGGAGGCCGACCTCGACGGGATCGAGAGTGACCTCGAGGCCGCCAGCCTTCCGGAACCGGACGAGGACGACGATGACGCGGAGGACCCCCGCGAGGAACTCGAGTCCCGTCTCTCGGACCAGCGCGACGAACTCGCCGAGCAGCGCGGCCCGTACGCCGAGGACGTCGTCGCCGACGTGGAGGACGCCCGGGCGACGCTCCGGGACACGCGGTGGACCGAGGACGGAGCGGCCAGCCTTCCCGGCGTCGTCGACTCCTTCCTCGCGGACGTGAACGAGGTGTTGGACGCCGACCTCTCGCGGGACGGCGAGACCGCCGACGAACTCGCGGAGGACCTCGACGCGGCCGTCGAGGCCGTCGAAGCCGAGGATTTCGACGCGGACGAGGACGCGGCGGCGATCGCCGCGCTCCTCGAGGCGACCGACTCGCTGACGAGCGACCTCGAGGACGCCGAGGAGTGGGACGACCTGGAGACGCACGAACAGCTGCAGGCGCAGGGCTACTACGACGCGCTCGGCCACTACAAGGACTTCCCGCCCGAGTGGGCCGCCCTGAAGGAGTGGGAGAAGCGCGGCAACGTCGAGATGGTGCTGCTCGCGCTCGACTCGTTCCAGTCGGACTTCATGGAGCGGCACGCGCTGGAGGCGATCACGCGGATGAACGACGAGGGCGCGTTCGAGGCGATGCACCAGCGCGCCGGGAAGCGGGACAAGCCCGCCGTCCGCGCGCTCGGCAAGATGGCCGCCGCCGACGCGGTCGAGACGCTCGTCGAGTACGTCGACGCCGACTCCGACCCGGCGCTCCAGAAGGTGACGTTCAGGGCGCTCGGCGAGATCGGTCACGAGGACGCCGTCCAGCCGCTCGCCGACAAACTCGTCATGGAGAACGACGAGGTGCGCCCGCTTGCGGCCCGAGCGCTCGGCATGATCGGCGACGCTCGCGCGGTCGACCCGCTGGCGGACACCGCGGCCGACGACGACAGCGACTCCGTGCGTGCGGCGGCGCTGTGGGCGCTCAGACAGATCGGAACCGCGGACGCGCTCGAGGCCGCGGCCGAACACGCGGACGACCGTTCGTTCATCGTCCAGGCCGAGGCGGAGAAGGCGGGCGACGCGCTCGAGGAGGACGGGAGCGAGACGGAGACGGCGGCGGCCTAGAACTGACGCGGGTTCGATCTTCGGGGTCCGGGCGGGAACGGCTCGTCGTGTTTCGTAACTACAGCAGTTCGCCGAGGAACAGCAACGCGAACCCGCTGCCGACGAGCAGTCCGCCGACGCGGCCCATCCAGGTGTGTTCCCGGAGCTCCTGCGGTGCGATGTTGAGGTCGTAGCTGTCGACGTCCGCGCGGTACTCGACGTACGAGGGTAACTGCATGAACTCGATGAACACGAGCATGCCCCCGATCGCGCCGAGCGCGGCCCCGGCGAGTCGCACTCCCGTTGCGAGCGTGACCATACCCGGCCCCCGACGTGAGGGGGCAAAAGCGCACCGAAGCTTCTTGTACTGAAACGGGACCAGCACTCCCGTGCCGGCTGCCGTCTCGCGGGCGATCGTGGTGGTAGCGCTGCTCTGTGCAGCGGCCGCACCGGTCGCTGCAGTGCCACAGGAACAATCCTCGGATCGGCCAACCGACGGCTCACATCGCTCGGCCGACCCCGAGAACGCGACGAGCGTCGACCCCCGAATCGTCGAACTCTACCCCAACCCGCCGACCGAGAACGACCGCGGCGAGTACGTCCGCCTCTCGCTCCCGGACGGCAACTGGACGATCAGCGACGGCGAATCGACCGTCACCGTCCGCGGCCGGCCGGGACAGGTCGTCCTCACGGACGCACCCGACGCACTCCCGAACGGGACCGTGGGACACGTCCTCCCCGCGTCCCTCTCGCTCGCGAACTCGGGCGAACGGCTGTCGCTTCACCCCGGAACCGCACCGAATCGAACCGTCGACTCCGCGGAGTACGGGACGGCACCGGAGGGGGAACGGTGGCTCCGCGGTGCCGATCCGGTCTGGCGACCGCTCGGCTACGATCCTCGATCCGCGACGCCGGTCGGAAGCGCGACCGCGACCGCGTTCGTCCTTCCGGACGCGCCGGAAGTGCCCGCGGAGACGATTCGCCGCGCCGAGCACCGGATCCTGCTAGCCGGCTACACGTTCGGCTCAGAACGCGTGGCCGATGCGCTCGTTGCCGCCGCCCAGCGTGGCGTCCGAGTTCGCGTCCTCGTCGACGACGCGCCGGTCGGCGGGATCAGCGTGCGACAGGCGACCCTCCTCGACCGCCTCGTCGCCGCCGACGTCGACGTGCAGGTTCTGGGCGGGCCGGCGGCGAGGTTCCGTTACCACCACCCGAAGTACGCGGTCGTCGACGACGGCGCGCTCGTCATGACCGAGAACTGGAAACCCTCCGGCACCGGAGGGGCCGACAGCCGCGGCTGGGGCGTCCGCATCGACTCGTCGGCCGCGGCCGACGAACTCGCATCGGTGTTTCGCAACGACGCCGGATGGCGGGACGCCCGATCGTGGTCCGAGTACCGGCGGGGACGGAAGTTCACCGACGCCGAGTCGGAGCCGAACAGCTACCCGGAACGGTTCGCGCCGGGAACCGTCGAAGTCCGGAACGTTACCGTCCTGACGGCCCCGGGCAACGCCGAATCCGGCGTCGTTCGGGTCATCGACCGGGCGACAGACCGGGTCGACGTCATCCAGCCCACGGTCGAGGACGGACCGATGCTGGCCGCGACGCGCAGGGCTGCCGGACGGGGCGTCGAGGTTCGGCTGCTGCTGTCGAACGCGTGGTACGTCCAGGAGGAGAACGCGGCCCTCGCCAGCAATCTCAACGACTGGGCCGAGCGAACGGGCGTCCCGTTCGAGGCGCGGCTGGCCGAGCCTGCGGGCCGGTACGGGAAGATTCACGCGAAGGGCGTGGTCGCCGACGACGTGGCGGTCGTGGGTTCGCTGAACTGGAACCCGACGAGCACCCGTGAGAACAGGGAGGTCGCAGTCGCGTTACGGGGAGACACCGTCGCCGAGTACTACCGGCGCGTGTTCGCCGCCGACTGGCGGGCCGGCAGCGGGACGGTCCCGCGGTCGTTCCTCCTGGCGGCGGTCGGTATCGTCGCCGGGGCGATCCTGTACGCCCATCGGAAACTCGAGTTCGCGTGAGGCTACTCGCCGATGGAGACCGTCGTCGAGAGCTCCTCGTCGATGTCCGCCTCGCCCATCTTCTCGACCAGCGCGTCGATGACGTCCTCGCGACGGCCCTTCACGAACTTGATGGATCCGACGACGAGGTGGCCGCCGCCGGAGACGCCCCCGCCGACGACTTCCTCGTTCAGTTCGGTGACCATCTGCGGGATGTCGAGCCGAACGCCGTCCGACCGGAGGACGGCGAAGTCGGGGCCGTAGCCGATCGTGATGACGGGTTCGCCGTGTTCGTGGACCTTCCGGTCGTGGAGTTCGCCGGTCGTCTTGCCCGGCGCGGGGTAGGTGAACCGGTGGGCGAACCGCTCGAGATCGACGCTGTAGAGATGTGCGTCGGACTCGAGCGTCTCGTGTTCGACGTGGGGTTCGACCGCGTCGAGCTGCTCGTTCACGTCCCGTTCGGCGCGCTCCGCGAGGAAGTCGACGAGCTCCTCGTGGCGCGTTTCGTCCTCGCTGCCGACGTTCAACACGTCGTTCACGAGCGTCTTGCCCTCGCTGTAGCGGAGCCAGTGGGCCGCGTAATCGAGAGCTTCGCCGACGTCCTCGAGCTGCTCGCGGTCGTAGCCGGCCGTGCCTGCCAGCTCGACGAAGTCGGCCATGACCTCCGCCTTCGAGCGGTCCGAGAGCCCGGCCACGGCCGGGACGTGCTGGAGGTCGTCGGTCACGTCCGGGTCGATCATCCGCGCGAGTTCGACACACATCATCCCCGTCGTGATGCGGTAGTCCTCGTCGTGGAGGTACGGGTTGACGTGGGCGTCGAGCAGGTCCTCGACGGCGTCGGGGTCCGGGTGGTGGTGGTCGACGACCGCGATCGGCATGTCGTAGTGGGCGAGGTTCTTGTACGCGGGCACGTCCTCCTCGGTCGACCCGTTGTCGAGCATCAGGAGGAACGGGAGCTTCTGCCCGTGTCGCGCGCGGCCCTCCAGCGCGAAGTTCAGGTCGCGCGTCACGTCCTCCATCTCGTAGAACGGGGCCTTGCTGGGCAGCCGTTTCAGGTGGTGGAGCGCCGCCTCGGAGTCCGCGTGGACCGACCGGATGAAGTTCTCCAGCGCGAGCTGGACGGGGATCGCGGCGCACATCCCGTCGCCGTCGGCGTGGTGGCGGATGCGGATCGGCCGCCCCTCGAGGACGGTCCGGCGGAGGAGTCGGGCCACGTCTTCGAGGCCCGGGCGGAGCTTCTCGAAGGCCTCCCACTCGACGAGCGGCTCGACCGACTCCGGTTCGGCGCGGTCCACGAGCGTCTCGTCGAGTCGGCCCCGGGTCTCGCTGGCCGCTTCCCCCTCGAGCCGGGTCACGTCGTCGGCTTCGAGCTGGAGCGCCCCGTCGTGCTGCTCGGCGGACCCGGAGATTCGGACGAGCTCGCCGACCTCGATCTCGGGGTAGGCGCGGACGCCCGCCTCCTCGAACGCGGCAGCGGCGACGATGCCGGTCTCGTCGCCGACGTGGAAGATCGTCGGGCCGCCGGTCTGTTTGATCTGCACGACCTCACCCTCGACGGTCACCTCGCGGCCGATCTGGAGACGGGAGACGGTCGTGATGTCGGGTTCGTGCTCGACGGGGACGGTCTCGTAGTCGTCAGACGGGGCGAGCCCGAACGAGACGTCGCCGTTCTCCTTGACTTCCTCGAGGACGACGACGAGGTCGTCGCCGACCGAGAAGGACTCGCCGTTCAGGTTGGACTCGTGGACGAGCCCGGAGACGTTCGCCGAGACGTCGACGAAGACGCCGTACTCGACGACGCCGTTGACGGTCGCGTGATATCGGTTGCCGACCTCGACGTCCGAGAGCGTACACTCGGACGCGAGCTCGTGGACGACGGGACTCGAATCGTCCCGGTGGTCGCCGGAACCCCCGGCGGAAGCATCGGTCATGGAACCGAGTACGGCGAGGCCGTGTATAAGGCTTGTAATCTGCCCCCGACCGCTCGACGGGTCCGATCGCCCGATGAATCCGGTCTCCCGATCGCGAGGCTGTCCGGTTGATCCGGCTTTTCGATCGTTAGACTGTCCGACCGATCCGATCTCCCGATCGCTCCGGTCACCTGAGGGGGCCGACGGTCGATCGGGGGCCGTGCTAGTTTTTCATCCGTCGCACACGATGCCAGTCACATGACGGTGTACGAGACGGAGGTCCCCGGCGTCGGCCACAAGTTCGAACTCGAACTGGAGAAGGAGGAACGGCTCATCGTCCTCATCCACCACGACGGGAACCGCGAGGTGTACCTCCGTCCCAGCGAGGACGCGGACAGCCGGAAGCTGTTCAGCCTCTCGGGCAAGCGCGCCCGCCAGCTCGGCTCGATCCTGGAGGGTGCCTACTTCCAGCCGGTCGAGATGGACGACATCCAGGTCCCGCTCGGGGAGTCGATCATCGAGTGGGTCGAGATCGACGAGTCCTCGCCGCTCGTCGGGCGGTCGCTCCACGACGCGAACGTCCGGGAACGGACCGGCGTGTCGGTCATCGCGGTCCAGCGCGGCGGCGAGACGATCGCGAACCCGAAACCGGAGTTCTCCATCGCGTCGGGCGACATCCTGGTGACGCTCGGCGACAGGGAACAGCAGACGGCGTTCGCGGGACTGGCGAAAGCGGACGGGGAAACGTAGGGCCGGATGGCGACCCCCATCCTCGTCGAGATCGGCATCGCGCTGACGGCCATCGCCGTCGCCGGCGGCCTCGCCCACAGGGTGGGCCTCTCGGTCATTCCCGCCTACATCCTCGTCGGGATCCTCATCGGGCCGAACCCGCCCTCGTCGCTCGCCGGGGTCCCGTTGACGCTCGTCGAGCACGGCGAGTTCATCGACGTCGTGGCCGAACTCGGCATCGTCTTCCTCCTCTTCTTCCTCGGGCTGGAGTTCAGCATCGGCCAGCTACTCCACGACAGTCGACGCGTTGGGACCATCGGCGCCGTCGACCTGCTCGTGAACTTCGGCATCGGCGCGGCGCTCGGCCTCGCGTTCGGGTTCGGCGTCGTCGAGACGCTGTTCGTGGCCGGCATCGTCTACATCTCCTCCAGTGCCGTCATCACCAAGTCGCTCATCGACAACGGCTGGGTCGCCAACCCCGAGGCCGGACCGATCTTGGGAACGCTGGTGTTCGAGGACCTCCTGATCGCCGTCTACCTCGCCGTCCTCTCGGTCGTCGCGTTCGGGGAGGGTTCGATCGCGGAGGCCGCGGTCGCGGTCGGGACCGCGTTCGCGTTCCTCGGCGCGCTCGGACTCGTCGCCTGGTACGGAGGGGCCCACGTCGAGCGGTTGTTCGCCACCCGATCGGACGAACTGTTCCTGCTGCGGATCCTCGGCGTGACGACGCTGATCGCCGGCGCGGCGCTGACGTTCGGACTGAGCGAGGCCGTCGCCGCGTTCTTCGTCGGCACCGCGTTCGGCGAGACGACCCACACCGAACGCATCGAGCACGTCGTCGCGCCGGCGCGGGACTTCTTCGCCGCCGTGTTCTTCTTCGCCATCGGGCTGACCACCGACGTGACGCTGCTCGCGGGCGTCGCCGGCCTGCTCGCGGCCGCACTCGTGCTGACGACCGCCGGGAAGCTCGCGAGCGGCGTCATCGCCGGGTACGTCTACGGGCTGGACTCGACGCGGTCGGTCCGCGTCGGTCTCGGCCTCGTCCCGCGGGGGGAGTTCTCGCTCGTCATCGCGGCGCTGGCCGCGGGGGGCGGCGACGGTGCGCTCGGGACCGTGATACCGGCGTTCGCGGTCGGCTACGTGCTCGCGATGAGCATCGTCGGGACGGTGCTCATCCAGCGGGCGGACGGAATCACGGCGACCGTCGAGCGGGCGATCCAGTGGGACTGAGGTCGCAGTCGCGTATCACCACCCGCCGGGTCCCGGCTATCGACCGGCGGGATGGCGGCCATCGACACCCTTAGAAGGCGACCGAACCGACGAGTGAGTATGCGACTGTTCCGGTCGGGGGAGGTGCTCGGCATCGCGGCCGAGACCCTCGAGTTCGCGCTGGAGGCGGCCAGCGAAACCCACCCGAACGAGTACATGGGCTTTCTCCGTGGAACCGACGCCTCGACGTTGAACCTCGCTCGGGACGGGACCGTCATCACCGACGTGCTCGTCATTCCCGGCACGACCTCCTCGCCGGAAAGCGCGACCGTCCGCGAGAACCTCGTGCCGAACGGAGCGAAGGCGGTCGGTTCGATCCACTCGCACCCGAACGGCGTCCTCCGGCCGTCGAACCAGGATCTCTCGACGTTCCACGCCGGCGACGTGCACGTCATCATGGGCGCGCCGTACGAGCGCGATTGCTGGAAGGCGTTCGACTCCAAGGGGGAGCCGCGCGACCTCGACGTGCTCAACGTCGCGATCCCCGACGACAGCGAGTTCTTCGACTTCGATCAGTCCGACATCGACGCGGAGCTGTACGAATGAGCGAGGAACCGCGACGCGTGCTGGCCCAGGGGACGTTCGACCTCCTCCATCCCGGCCACCTCCACTACCTCTCTGAGGCCGCGGAACACGGCGACGAGCTCCACGTAATCGTCTCGCGGGGCGGGAACGTCACGCACAAGCCGTCGCCGACCTGTCCGGACCGACAGCGGCGGGACGTGGTCGCCGCGCTCTCTGTCGTCGACGAGGCCCACCTCGGCCACACGGAGGACTACTTCGTCCCGGTCGCCGAGATCGACCCGGACGTGATCGTGCTCGGGTTCGACCAGCACCACGACGAGGAAGCGATCCGCGACACCCTTCACGAGCGCGGCCTCGACGCCGAAGTCGTCCGCGCCACCGGCCGTGACCCGCAGTACGAGGAGGAGATGCTCTCGACGAACGAGATGATCCGGAAGCTGCTGGAAGAGCGCGGCTGAACCGGCGTCGAACCGTCGACCACCGAGCCGCCGCCCTCACTTCCTGTCGTAGTTCGACAGCCCGTGCCAGATGGCGTCGAACAGCCGCGCCTCCCCCTCGCCGTCCGCATCGGACCAGCCGCGGGCGAGCGCGTCCTCGATCACGGCGAGCGAGTGGTTCTCGAAGTTGTTCAGCCCGCGGAACTCCTCAAGGGCCGCCCGCTCCGCGTCGCCGAACGTTTCGGAGGGCGACCCGTCGTGGAACCCGAGGTCGGCGAGCGCCGACGCGACGCCGAGCGCGTCCTCGCCGGCGAGTTCGCGCGGCTCGGCGGGCGACTCCCGTTCGAGCAGCGTCACGTCGTAGATTCTGAACACCCGTTCGAGTTCGTCGATGGGCGACCCGTGGTCGTCGACCCGCACGTCGACCCAGCGGTCGTTCCGGCCGTCGTACCCCCCGTCGGGCTTGGCGACGTACAGCGCGGCCGACTGCTCGCCCCGCGAGTCGCCGCCGGCCTCGTCGGCCGCGTGCAGCGCCGCGATGAGCCGTTCCGGGAGACCGTCCTCCCCTCGCTCCTCGAACGTCTCGGCCATCGCGGTCACCGTCGCCTCGTTCTCGAGGATGTTCCCCTGGACCGTGTACGTCTCACCCTGCCGGCTCCCGGCGTACTCGAAACACTCCTCGCCGGTGTAGGCCGCGACCGAGCCGTCCTGGCCGACGACGCCGACCTGTCTCGATTCCGCCTCCGCGTCGCCCTCGATCAGCCGGTCGAGCACCTCCCCGGCCGAGCGGCCCTCGCGGATGAGCGATAGCCCGTCGGGACCGTACGCGACGTTGGCGAAACTCTGTGTCGCGATGGCCCCGGCGTCTGCGCTCACGAACGGGACGACCGAGCCGACCGCGATGAACTTCGACTGGACGGCGACGCCGACGGCGTCGGTCTCGGGGTCCCGCGCCGCGATGGAGAACGTCATGGGCGAGGATGTTCCGGTTCCGACAAAGCGTTGTCGCCGCGCCGACCGTCCCGTGCCACGTCGACCGGCACGGGACCGTGCCGACCGCCCGCACCCGTCGACCTCCCGGCGCTCAGTCGCCGGCGACGTCCACCTCCTCCGTGCCGGGCTCCGTCGCCGGTTCGGATCCTTCGGGCTGCTGGTCGGCCTTCCTGACGGTCAGGGGCTGTCGGGAAACGAGTTCACAGTCGAACGCGGGGTGCTCGACGAAGTGGCGCACGAGCATGTGTCGCCGACCGCCGGTCAGACCGCTCCGGCCGACGGTCTCGGCCGTGAACTCCTCCGGGAGCCGGCCGTACAGTCGTTCCAGCGCCTCGAACCGTTCGAACACCTTGCTGTGTCCCGCCGAGTCCGCGGCGCGACGTTCGACCACGTAGCTGCCGTCCTCGCGGTGTTCGCCGGCGGTGTGGAGGAACTCGCGTCGCCTCGTCAGCGCGTCGGCGAGTCCGTCCCGGAGCGCTCGCGCGGCCTCGCGCGAGAGCCGTCGCTCGGTGCCGTCGAGTTCGAGAAGAACGGTGCCGTCGGTCGCCGTCGCCGCCAGGCCGTCCCCGAGTTCAGTCGTTTCGTCGGCCGATTTCTCGACCAGTCGCTCGGGAGCGACTTCCTCTATCCTCCGCCGACGGGGTGGAATCCGTCTGCATGGTACCAGAGGAGGGACGCCCCGTGGGCATAAAACGACCGGTCGCACGGGGTATCTGCCGGTCCTCGCCCGGCGAGCCAGATCCGTCCCGTCCGGTGACGGGTGGTTTTTGGGGCCGGGTCGGCTACGCAGTCACATGGAGGTCCGCGGCGAGCGCGAGTGCACGGAGTGCGGGACGCGGTGGTCCTACTTCGAGACGGGCAGCGTCGAGTGTCCCGCGTGCGGGAGCATGCGCAGCGTCGGGACCGGCGAACGGAAGCGGCACACGGACGCACCCGCGGAACTCGAACTCGACCCGATCCTCGCACGGCTGGACGAGGAGGCGCTGGGCGAGTTGACCGACGACGTGAAACGGGCCTGTCGCGCCTATCTGCGAAAGCGCGGGTTCATCCGCGGCGGCGAGCTCAAGCCGCTCGACGACGCCTACCTCGCGGCCGAGGAACTGGTACAGGCAGCCGACCTCTACGGTCGCCTCAGGGACCCGACCGACGACGACGAGTGGTACGTGACGGCGCTGCTCCGCGCGGCCGACACCGGCGAGCGACCGGCCGCCGCGGACGTGCCGGACCGACTGCGGGAGGCTCGCGGGCTCGCCGCCGCGTCCGCCGTTCTGGAGTACCGAACGGACGTTTCGACGTTCCTGGACGGCGACCAGGATCCGGCTGTCAGGAGCACGCTCGGGTCGCTCCGGGAACGAGCCAAGCGGATCGACGCCCTCGGCGGCGACGTCGACCCGGCGGAGGCTGACGCGCTCGTGACGGCCGCGCGCGAACTCGGCCGGCATCTCATCACGGACGACCCGGACGCGCTCGAGCGGGCCCGCGACGGTCTGGAAGACGACTGATCGGGAGGACGACGGCTCCGGAACGGCGTCAGGGCAGCGGGACGTCCACGCCGGCCTCCAGCCCCGCGGCCTTCACGGTGTTGTACAGCAACATCGCGCGGGTCATCGGGCCGACGCCGCCCGGGACCGGGGTGATGGCGCTCGCCTTCTCGGCGGCCGAGTCGTACTCGACGTCGCCGACGAGCGTCGACTCGCCGTCGCGTTCGACCCGATTGATCCCCACGTCGACGACCACCGTCCCCGCCGTGAGCATGTCCCCGGTGATGAACTCAGGGACGCCCGCGGCGGCGACGACGACGTCCGCGCGCCGGGTGTGTTCCGCGAGGTCGGCGGTCCGGGAGTGACAGACGGTCGTGGTCGCGTTGCCGCCCTCCCCGCGGCCGAACAACAGGTTGGCGATCGGTTTGCCGACGATGTCCGACCGACCCACCACGACCGCCTCCTTGCCCTCGGGGTCGACGGCCGCCGCGGCGAGCAGACGCTGGATGCCGTGGGGGGTGCAGGGCTTGAAGCGCGAGTCGCCCGCGACGAGCCGCCCGACGTTCTCGGGGTGGAAGGCGTCCACGTCCTTCGCGGGGTCGATGCGGCGGACGACCTCCCGCTCGTCGACGTGGTCCGGGAGGGGTAACTGGACGAGGACGCCGCTGACGGCGTCGTCGTCGTTCAGGCCGTCGATGGTCCCGTACAGCTCCGAGGCCGGTGCGTCGGAGTCGACCTCGACGTGGATCCCGTCGATGCCGACCTCCTCGCAGTCGCGCTGCTTCATGGAGACGTACGTCTCGCTCGCCGGGTCGTCGCTCATCAGCACCGTGGCGAGGCCGGGGTAAACCCCCTCGCCCGCGAGCACGTCGACGCAGCCGGCAACGCCCTCGCGGATCTCGGCGGCGACGGCGTTGCCGTCGATGACGTCGGTCATGTGTAGACGGGCGGCAGCGAGCCGTAAGTATCCTCTGGATAGTGCATACCGACCGCTAGAATTTGACGGGAGTATGCAAGAACGTGGTGTTAGTCGGCGTGGGCTCCCTTACTCGTACAGCGGGTGCGCGTCCGTGAGGTCGGCGACGCGGTCCCGCACGTCCGCGAGGACCGCCTCGTCGCCGTCCGCGTCCACGACCCGGTGGATGAGGTCCCCGACCGTCCGGAGGTCGTCCTCGTCGAACCCGCGGGTCGTGAGCCCCGGGGTGCCCGCGCGGATGCCGGACGGGTCGAACGGTGAGCGAGTCTCGCCCGGCACCGTGTTGGCGTTGAGGACGACGTTCGCGTCGGCGAGCGCGTCCTCCGCGTCGCCGCCGGAGACGTCCGGGTGGGACTCGCGCAGGTCGACGAGCACGAGGTGGGTGTCGGTGCCGCCCGAGACGACTTCGAAGCCGTTGTCGGCGAACGAGTCCGCGAGCGCCCCGGCGTTGGCGACGACCTGCTCGGCGTACTCCTCGAACTCGGGCCGGAGCGCTTCCTTGAACCCGACCGCCTTGCCGGCGATGTTGTGCATCAGCGGGCCACCCTGCCCGCCGGGGAACACCGCCGAGTCGACGGCGTCGGCGTGCTCCTCGCTCGTCATCACGATGCCGCCGCGGCCCGCGCGGATGGTCTTGTGGGTCGACCCCGTGACGAAGTCCGCGACGCCGACCGGCGAGTCGTGGACGCCGGCGGCGACGAGACCGGTGATGTGGGCGATGTCCGCGAGGTGGTACGCGTCGACCGATTCGGCGACGTCCTGGACGCGCTCCCACTCGACCTCGCGGGGGTACGCCGAGTAGCCCGAGACGATGACGTCGGGGTCGAACGACTCAGCCTGCTCCGCGAGCGCCTCGTAGTCGACGTAGCCCGTCTCTGCGTCCACCTGGTACTGTTCGACCTCGTACAGCTGTCCGGTGAAGTTCGCCGGGTGGCCGTGGCTGAGGTGACCGCCGTGGTCGAGTTCCAGCGAGAGGATGCGGTCGCCCGCCTCGAGCATCGCCAGGTAGACGGCCATGTTCGCCTGCGTCCCGGAGTGGGGCTGGACGTTGACGTGTTCCGCGCCCCACAGTTCCTTCGCCCGCTCGACCGCGAGCTCCTCCACCTCGTCGGCGTACTCACAGCCCGCGTAGTAGCGCGACCCGGGATAGCCCTCGGCGTACTTGTTGGTCAGCGCGCTCCCCTGCGCCTCGAGGACGGCCTTCGACACGTGGTTCTCGGAGGCGATCATCGACAGCGTCTCCCGCTGTCGGTCCACCTCGCCGACGAGGGCGTCTGCGACTTCCGGGTCGACCGCGCGGACCTCGGGGTACTCCATGTTCGGAGTCCGGCGCAGAGCATCAAAAACCCCGCCCCTCCCGGACGATACGGCGACGACGACATCACTTTAACAGGTCAGCCCGCCACTGACTCTGTCGATGCAGGTCGAGACGACCGACGGGGGGCTCCGCGCGACCGACGCGGCCAAGACGACGCTGTCGGTCGGGACGGAGGGCTGGACCCCGGACGCGGACGGGCCCGCGCTCGGGGCCGCGCTGGAGGCGCTCGGCGTCGAGGAGTCCCGCATCCCGTCGACGGTCGTCTCCGGTCGGACGCGCTCGCTCACGTTCCCGCCCTACTCCGCGACGGTCCGATCGCTCGGCGACGGCGACGGCCTCGCTGTCACGAGCCGGTCGGGGTCGGTGGAGGTCCCCGACGGCCGTCACGTGCTCCGGATCGGCGGCGCGATCCGGGCGGAACTCAGGTTCGACGGACCCGCCACGCTGTCGCGGGTCGACTACAAACACCTCGTCGTGACGTTCGAGCGCGAGACCCCGGTCACGCTCGGCTTTCACAGCAGCGTCGCCACGGACGCGGAGACCGTCACGGTCCCGCGGACCGTCTCCGGCGTCGCGACGGCGCTTTCGGTGCTCCCGACGGGCTACCGGACCACGACCCCGGATCGCACGTTTCCGTCGATGCGGGGGCGAGGGCCGGACGTCGCGTTCGGCGAGGCGGTGTCGATCCCGCGGAGCGTCCGGGACCGCCGGGAGTCGAGCGACCTGGAACTCCGGCTCCCCGCGGAGCTGTCGTCGCTCGTCACCGCCGCCCCGCTCGCCTCGTATCTCGGTGCCGACGTGACCGTCGCGGACGGGGCCACCCCGGCGCTTCTCACGCCGGAGCGACGCCACGAGTTCCCGCGGCTCCCGCTGTTCCAGACGGCGGCCGCCGACCTCCTCAGACGAGTGTTCTTCTGTGACTGTCTCGTCCGGTCGGCGGGCCCGCACGGCCGCGAACTCGACGAGGAAACCCACCTCGACGCGCTCGGCATCGACGCCGAGGCGACGTACGAACTGCCGCTCCCGGCGCGTGTCGACCGGTTCCTGTCGGCCCCGTTCGAGGAGGTCTCGGGACGCCTGCCCGAGTGGCACCTCTCGATGTACGTCGAACCGCGGTTCGAGCACGTTCCAACGCTGTCCCACCTGCTCCGGGACCTCCCGTTCGTGTTCCTGCCGGACGCCGAGGAACTCGCCGAGAACGAGTGGCTCGACAGGTCGCTCTCGTCGTTCTACCGGGGAGCTGCCGGCGACGTCGCCGCGGTCGACCTCGTCGGCCCGAACCTCGGTCCCGGTCGGACCCACGGCTGGCTGGCCGACGGCGTCCCCATCGACGTGTTCAAGACGCTCCCGGAGGCGTACGGGAACCGCGCGGCGTTCCTCGACGCGGCCGGCGAGCCGATCTCCATCGTCGCCGTCCTGAACGACAGCGCGATGCGCGAGGAGTACGACGACGCGGCCGACCACTACGAGGAGCGGGCAACCGAGTTGAACATTGACATCGAGGTGCGCGAGCACCTGACCGTCGCCGAACTGGCCCGGACCTTCGAGGAGCGTCACGACCTCGTCCACTACATCGGCCACTGCGAGACCGACGGGCTCCGCTGTGCGGACGGCCACTTCTCGGCCGAGTCGCTGGCCGAGTCGAACGCCCAGACGTTCTTTCTCAACGCGTGCGGCTCCTACGAGGAAGGCGAGCAGCTCGTCCGGAAGGGGAGCGTCGCGGGCGGGGTCACGTTCGACGAGGTGCTCGACGGACAGGCCGCGACGGTCGGCACGACGTTCGCGCGGCTGATGACGCTCGGCTACTCCATCGAGCGCGCGCTCGATGCCGCACGGCGACGCATCATGACCGGGAAGGACTACGCGGTCGTCGGCGACGGCACCCACGTCCTCACCCAGACCGACACGCTGGTGCCGCCGGATACCGAGATCGCGGGCGAGCCCGGCGACGAGGAGTTCACCGTGACCTACTGCGTCGACGGGCCGAGGCTTCCGGGCGCGACACACCACTGTCACCTGCGGGACGACGAGGGCTGCAGCCTCCTGCGGACGACCGAGGAGTACGAGGTCACGGCCGCGGAGCTGCGAGAGTTCCTCTCCTACTCCGAGAACCCGATCGTCCACGACGGTGACCTCCGCTGGCGCGAAGAGATCGAGGAGCGGCTGCTCGACTAGGGGCCGGTGTTCGTGATCCCCTCGCCGTGGGTCGTCACGAACGAGTCCCACGCGGCTGCCGTGTCGGCCGAGGCGAGCAGCAGGAGGCTCACCAGCAGCGCCGTCACGAGCCGGGGATGTGAGACGACGATGCCGACCGCACGGCTCCCGAGCGCGCTCCGATCCGAATCAGTTCCACCCATGCCACCCGATACCACGGACTCGACCAAGTAATTTGTGCCAAATGAAATCATGGCGAATTTACCTAGAAACAGTCGAGAGAGCGCTTGATTCCCGGGAAACCCCGTTAGTATTAAATATCTCTCGTATCCTTCTGTAGGTATACGCATGGACTCGAATTTACTCGAAGACGGGACCGATGATATCCTCAGGGCGGTGCTGGAACGAACCGACGGCGACCTGGTGGTCGTCGACCCGTCGGCCGAAGTGATCACGTCGCTCGTGGAGCTCGGCTCGGAGTACGACGGTGAGCTGCCGGCGCTCGACGTCGTGGCAGACGAGCGGCTGCTGAAGGACGTGATGGACGACTTCATCGTCGCCTCCGCGGCCGCCGACCTGGTCGAGGCCGGCGACATGACGCTCCGAAACCTCGAGGACGGCGCCGACAACACGCTGCTGGTCGGCGAGGACTCGCTGTACGCGCTGGTCCGCGCGGGCGAACACGTCGCCGCGCTCTCGGCCGACGACGACTCGTTCATCGCGGACGCCTACGAGACGTTCCACGACCAGTGGGCCGAGGCGGAGCCGTTCAACCTCCGGACACCGCCGCTCGACCACGTCCGCTCGACGCTCGCCGAGGACATCGGCGAGGACGTGCAGGCCGACTTCGACGCGGTCCTCTCGTCGCTCGAAACCGCCCGGGGCGACGGCGACGGGCTCGACGAGGTCACCATCAGCCTGCTCGTCGCGGCGAAAAACGACGTGCTGCTGTACGACATCAGCAAGTGGGGCGAGGACGTGGGCATCGCCTCGAAGGCGACGTTCTCCCGGACGAAGACGCGCCTCGAGGACATGGGCCTCATCGACACCGAGAAGGTCCCCATCGACGTCGGCCGCCCGCGCCTCCGCCTGAAGCTCGGCGACGAGAAGCTCCGCGGTGCCGACGCGGCCAGCCTGGCCGGCGTCGCCCACAGCATGCTGAACTGACCACGGACCGACCGCCGACCGACCGCCCACCCGGACCGCACGCCGGGAGCCGCCACCTGACGGACGCCCACCTTTTTGACCACTTCGCCCGACGGGGCGCGCATGGACATCGCAATCGTCGGGCCCGACCCCGCCGCGGCGGCGGTGCGGGCCGCCTTCTCCGACATCGACGCCAACGTGATGGAGGTGGACGTCGACCTGCTGGACGGGTTCGAGTTCGCCGTGGTCGCGGGGACGACCGGCGACGCCCGCTTCCGGCGGGCGAACGAACTGATCGACGACTGGGTCGCGATCGAAGTCGGGGGGATGGGGGGACGACCGATCGAGGGGCTCAACGCGACAGTTTCGACGTTCTCCGAGGGATCGGGCTGTTTCGACTGCCTCTCCGACCGCGTCCGCGCGAACGTCCCCGACGAGGACGCGACGCCGCGTGGAACCAGGAGCGCAGTCCGGTACGCGGGAGCACTGGCCGGGCGGCGAGCGATCCGGGGGTTCGGCGGCGAGCAACTGGGCGGGACGGTCCTCGAGGTCCCCGGTCACGAACGCTCCTTCCTCCCAAGCCCCGACTGTGACTGCGGGAGCGCGCCGGACGGGCTCGAACTCACACACCGCGAGGTCGACCTCGACGACGCGGTGAACCGCATGGATCGCGCGGTGGACGACCGCCTCGGCGTCGTCACGGACGTGGGCGAGCGCGAGTCGTTCCCGCTGCCGTACTACATCGCACGAACGACCGACACCACCGCGTTCTCCGACGCGCGGTGTGCCGAGTTCGCCGCCGGCGTCTCCCCCGACTGGGACGCCGCGTACGCGAAGGCGATCGGCGAGGCGCTGGAGCGGTACTGCGCCGGCGTGTATCGGACGGACGCGCTCCGCTCCGCGCCGACCCAGGGCGTCATCGACGCCGTCCCGGTGGACCGCTTCGTCCGGCCCGAATCGGCCGCGTCGCCGGACCCGGACGAACACGTCGAGTGGGTCCGGGGGCTCGACCTGCGGGCCGACGAGCAGGTGTCGCTCCCGGCCGAGTTCGTCCACTTCCCGCCGCCCGAGTCCCGGTTCAAGCCGCCGATCACGACGGGACTCGGACTCGGGAACTCGACGGTCGAGGCGGTGCTGTCGGGGCTCTACGAGGTGATCGAGCGGGACGCGACGATGCTGGCCTGGTACTCCACGTTCGAGCCGCTGGGGCTCGAGGTCGCCGACGAGCGCTTCGAGGCGGTCGAATCCCGGGCTCGCGCGGAGGACCTCGACGTCACGCCGCTGCTGCTCACCCAGGACGTCGACGTTCCCGTGGTCGGAGCCGCCGTCCACCGCGATGGGGACTGGCCGCGGTTCGCGGCGGGGTCGGCGGCGGACCTGGACGCGGGCGCGGCCGCCGCCGACGCGGCCGCGGAGGCGCTCCAGAACTGGATGGAACTGCGCGCGATGGGCACCGAGCAGGCGGCCGACGAGGAGGGAGCCATCGGCACGTACGCCGAGTTCCCCGGGGAGGCACGGTCGTTCGTCGACCCGTCCGCGACGATTCCCGCGGGCGACGTCGGCGAGCCGGCATCCGGGACCGCGGAACTGGAGACAGTGCTCGGGCGACTCGACGACGCGGGGCTGGACGCGTACGCCGCCCGGCTGACCACGCGTGACGTGGCGAAGCTGGGCTTCGAGGGCGTCCGCGTGCTCGTGCCGGCGGCACAGCCGCTGTTCACGGGCGAGCCGTTCTTCGGTGACCGGCTCGGGCGGGTCGCGGCGTCGATGGGGTTCGAGCCGCGGCCGGACCGCGCGTTCCACCCGTTCCCCTGAATCGGGTCGATTCGCCGGCATCGGGACCCGACGGCGAGAACCGCGATGACCCGACACCGGCAACCCCGTCCCGTCCCGATGGCGTTTTGTCCGCGCGGTGGGACGACCGGGCACCTCCAGATGGTTCGCCTTCTCCACTACTCCGACGTCGAAAACGTCTATGACGACCCCGAACGGGCGGGCCGGCTGGCCGCCTGCATCGCCGACCTCGACGGCCCCGACGCGCTGGTCGTCGGCGCCGGCGACGACACCGCGCCGGGCGTCCTGGCGCTCGTCGCGCGCGGTCGCCAGGCGCTGGACTTCTTCGCCGCCGTCGACACCGCCGTCGAGACGTTCGGCAACCACGACTTCGACTTCGGCCCCGACGCGACGCGGGAGATCGTCGCCGACTCCCCCCAGACCTGGGTGAGCGCGAACGTGTACGACGACCCCGACGACGAGGAGCCGTTCGCGGCGTCCGAGGGCGTCGTCCCGTGGACCGTCGAGACGGTCGGCGGCGTCGACGTCGGCTTCCTGGGCGTCACCGACCCCGCGACCGACTCGCTCAACCCGATGGCCGCGGACCTCACCTTCACCGACCCCTACGAGGCGGCAGCGCGCGCGGCGACCGCGCTCCGGTCCGCGGGCGTCGACCACGTCGTCGCGGTGTCGCATCTCGGCGGCGGCGACGACGACCTCGCGCGCCGGGCCGACGTGGATCTCGTCCTCGGGGGCCACGTCCACACCGAACGGGTCGACCGCGTCGACGGCGTCCTCTGCACGCGGCCCGGCGTCAACGGCGGGACCGTGCTCGAAGTCGAGGTGACCGACGACGGCGCGTCGGTCAGGCGACACGACCCCGGCGAGTGGCCCGTGAACGACCGCCTCGCGGACGCGCTCGGCCGGCGGATGGAGTCCGCCGGCCTCGATGAGGTCGTCGGCCACGCGGCCGAGCCCATCCGGCGAACCGAGGCGACGATTCACGGCGGCGAGTCGCGGATCGGCAACCTCGTCGCCGACGCCTACCGGCACGCGGCCGATGCCGACGTGGGGCTCCAGAACTCAGGCGGCATCCGGCTGGGCGAGGAGCTCGCCGGCGACGTGACGCTCGCGGATCTGGTCAGCACCATCCCGTTCGAGGAACCGATCGTGACCGCCGAGGTCACCGGCGCGGAACTCCGCGACGCGTTCCGCCAGATGTCGGCCGCGGTCGTCGACTTCGGCGAACCCGACTGGTGGCACGGCCACGTCAGCGGCGCGCGCGTCGTCTGGGACGACGCCGAGCGCGAACTCCGGGAGGCGCGCGTCGACGGCGAGTCCGTCGACCCGGACGCGACGTATCTGGTAGCGACGCCGGAGTACATCCTCCACTCGGACCACGAGTTTCCCGCCATCGGGCAACGGCACCGGGCCGGCGAGCACGGGATCCAGCACGAGGCGCTGGCCGAGTACATCCGGGACGCCGGACTCGACCCGACCGTGGATGGACGGATCACGCGGGTGTCGACCGCGACCGAAGAGGACGGGACCGCGGCGACCGCGGGCGGGGAATCGGCAGAAACGGCCGCCACCGAGCCGACCGAGGAGTAGCGTTTAGTCGTTCGGTCACTCAGTAGACTCAATGACGCTGGTGGTCGTTCCGGTCCGGTACCCGCTCTCGAAGCACTCGAAAGCCACGCTCACGGAGGCGATTCGCATCGCCGAGGAGCGTGACGCCACGCTCACCATCCTCCACGTCGACCTGTACCAGAACAGCAGCGAGGTGACGTGGACGGACCTCAAGCGGGCAGTCCAGCGGGAGTTCGGGTCGATTCCCTCGGCGCGCTACGTCGTCCGGAAGGGGTTCCTCGTCGAGGAGACGATCCTCGACGAGGTCGCCGCCGAGGCTGCCGACATGGTCGTCATCGGGGCCAAGCAGGCGAGTCGGTGGCGACGGACCCTCCAGCGACTGTTCTCCGACCCGGACGTGGAGTCGTATCTCCGGGAGAAGCTCGACGCGACCGTCATCACCGTGGACGGCAAGGGGGCGACGGCGAACGACTGATGACGGGGGGTGAACTCCCGGCGACGCGTCGGGTGCTCCTCGACGCGCTGGCCGACGGGCCGGTCGAGGGGCCGGCGATCGCAACCGAACTCGACGTCTCCCGTGCGGCCGTCTGGAAGCACATCGAGGCGCTCCGGGAGGCCGGGTTCGACGTCGAGAGCGGGGAGGGCGGCTACGCCGTCACCGGCGCTCCCCCGTACAACGGGCCCGGCGTCGCGTTCGGGCTCGACGCGCCCTACGCCGTCGAGTTCCACGACCGACTCGACTCGACGAACGACCGCGCCCGAGAGCTCGCGACGTCCGGCGACGGCGACGTGGTCGTGCTGGCCGAGGAGCAGACGGCGTCCCGCGGACGCCTCGACCGTGAGTGGCGGTCCCCCGCGGGCGGCGTCTGGCTCTCGCTGGCGGTCAGACCGGACGTCCCGCCCGCACACGCGCCGGCGTTCACCCTCGCCGCCGCCGTCGCCGTCACGAGAGCCTGCCGCGAGGCCGGCGTCGACGCCCGGATCAAGTGGCCCAACGACGTGCTGGTTCCCGGTCCGGAGGCGCGAGGCGGCAGGAAGCTCTGTGGCATCCTGACCGAGATGAGCGGCGAGGCGGACCGCGTCTCGTGGCTCGTCGTCGGCATCGGCCTGAACGCGAACGTCGACCCCGACGCGCTCCCTGCCGACGCTGCCGCGACGAGCCTCTCGACGGAACTCGGGAGCGACGTCGACAGGCGAGTCCTGGTCCAGCGCGTGCTCGAGGAGTTCGAGGCGCTGACGACCGATCCGGCGGCCGTCATGCCGGCCTGGCGGGAGCACGCCGTCACGCTCGGACGGCACGTGAGAGTGGAGACGCCCGGCGGTGTCATCGAGGGGGAAGCGGTCGACGTCGCCTTCCCGGGCACGCTCGTCGTCGAAACGGAGGACGGCGAGGTCCGGGTGACGGCGGGCGACTGCGAGCATCTCCGGCCGGCCGGAAGCTGATGGCCGGTCCGAGACTCAGCCGTCGACCCGGACCGTCAGGACGGGGACCGACGAGCTACGGACGACCTTCTCGGCCACGCTGCCGAGCAACAGTCGATCGATGCCGCCGCGGCCGTGGGTCCCCATGACGACGAGGTCACAGCCCTCGGATTCGGCGTAGCGGACGATCTCCTTGCTGGGGCTCCCGTCGAGGATCGCCGTCTCGACCGGCACGTCGAAGTCGTCGGCGACCGCCTCCA
Source organism: Halobaculum sp. XH14 (assembly GCF_032116555.1). Lineage (NCBI taxonomy): Archaea > Methanobacteriati > Methanobacteriota > Halobacteria > Halobacteriales > Haloferacaceae > Halorarum > Halorarum halobium. Next base: position 1,592,753 of record NZ_CP134949.1, on the reverse strand, counting down.
CCATCGAGACGGCGTCCTCGGCGTCGGCCCGTAGCATGTCGTCGATCCCCTCCCAGGAGGACTCCATCGGCATGCCTGCGTAGGACGCGGAGTTGACGACGTAGAGCGCGTGGAGGGTCGCGCCGTGGTCCACGGCGAGATCGACCGCGTGCTGGATGGCGCGTTCGACGCCGTCCGAGCCGTCCGTCGGAACCAGGATGCGCTCGTACAGCCCCATGATAACGTCTGGCGAACACTGGCCGCCCCCGTGGCTTAAACGTTCCCACGGAATCGGGACCGACCGGGACGCGGTCAGCCGGTTTCGTTTCGAATCGTAACGGTGTGAACGTCCCACTGGTGACGAATCGCCGCCGGCGCCGCTCGAACCCCTGCGAAATCGGAAAAGCCGTTCCGGTTACAGTCGACCGACTTCCTCGACCTTCACGCTCTCGATGCCCTCGACCTGCGAGAACGCCTCCTCGACGGCCTCGGTGCCGCCGGAGCCGTCGGGGACGACGACCATCGGGAGCATCGCCACGAGCCCGAACGCGACCTCCTCGCGGTCGACCGTCCGGATCTCGGCACCCTCGGGGAGGGACGCCTCGAGTTTGTCCTGCAGGTCGTCGAGGTCGAGTTCCGGGCTGTCCGGCATGACCTTCATCTTGGCCGCGACCTTCCCCATGTCAGGGCCCCCGGAAGCCGCAGTCGGGACACTCGTAGAGGTTGCTCTGCTTCCGGCACTTCGCACAGCGGAAGATGCGGGTGCCACAGTCCGGGCACTTGAACGCCGCCGCGCTCATGCCCGCGACGTTGACGCCACAGGAGACGCAGCGTCGTTCGGACGCCTGCTCTGCCTCGCTCATACCTACACGGACCGGCGCGCGGCTTTTAACGGTTGTCTTTCACCGCCCTCCGGTGATCAGGATCCCAGCGCGAGCGGCCCGACGAGCACTGCCATCAGGTGGACTCGCTTACACCCGAGTCTCGACGGCACGAAGCCGACGACCGTCGCGGACGCGAAGGTGACGATTCCGGTTCCGCCGGCAAACCCCCAGGAGAGGAGTACGAGGCCGACCAGCACGCAGCCGACGAGTGCCCGCTGGTTCAGGCGGCCGACCGCTCGCAGCGCCGCGTCGCCGAGGACGAGCACTCCCGCCACGCCGACGGCTGCCGCGACGGCGACCGACACCAGCAGCGGCGGGAGCCTGGCCGGAACGCCGACGTCCGACATCGCCACGAGGACGCCCGACCGCGGCGTCCCGAGCGCCGTGAACGCGAACAGCGCGAAGACGGCGGTCGCGGTGTTCGCGCCGCTCGTGGCGACGAGGTACTCCCTCGCAGGGTCGTCGCCGCCGGCGAACGGCAGCGCGAGCGTCGACGCGACGCCAGCGGAGACGCCCGGCAGGTAGCCGACCGCCGCACCCGCGCCGGTGCCGGCGACGGCGGCGACGCCGGTCGCACGTCGCTCCAGCGCGATTCTGGCGTCGGCCTGTGGCGGGATTCCTCCGCCGTCTAGCGCGTCGAGGAGGATCGGTGCCCCGAACAGCCCGGCGAACAGCGGCGCGAGCACCCCGCCGGCCGGAAGCGGTCCGGACGGTGTCATCTCCAGTGTGACGGTGCCGAGGCCAGTCGCAAGCGCGACGGCGACGGCGGCCGCGCCGCGTGCCATCCACGACGGTTCCGTCAGGAGGAGCGCGATCAGGACGCCGACGAGGAGCACCGGCAGCCAGCCGCGAAGCGTCGGGTACGCGACCTCCATCGCGGCGGTGAGCGGCACTGCCACTGGGACGGCCAGCAGGACTGCGCTCCCGCTGCCGACCACGGACAGTCGGAGCGCCTCGCGTCCCCGCCCCTCGATCACGAGGCGATGTCCCGGTAACGCGCTGGCGGCCATCGCGGCGTCGGGAACGCCGAGTGCGAGCGCCGGCACCACGTCGAGGAACGTGTGAACGAGCCCCGCCGAGAGCATCGCACAGCCGAGCGCGAGCGGCGGCGCGTCGAGCGCCGGAGCCGTCGCTGCCAGCAACAGCGCGAAGTTGTTCGCGTGCAGACCCGGGAGCAGGCCGCTCACCGTGCCGAGCCCGCAGCCGGCGAGGGTGTACGCGAGCGGCAGCAGCGTCGCCGGGGGGAGGGCGGGAACCATCGCGGCGGAGTGGTCCCGCTTTCGGATATAAGCGTTCGGCCTCGCCGCTGGTGGTCGTCGAACGCGAAGAAAATCGGTTTTCGGGTGTCGAGTGCCGCTTCAGCCGAACACTTCAGCGGCGACCGGGTGCCGCTTCAGCCGAACAGCTCGCCCAGGCCCTCGCCCGAGGCTTCCTCGTCGTCGTCGTCGCCGGCTTCCTCCTCCTCGGCGTCGGCCTCCTCGGCCTCCTCTTCCTCGTCCTCGTCGGCCTCCTCGGCGCCACCGGCGGCGCCGCCCGCGGCACCCGCTGCGGGCGCGGCGGCGGCCGTCTCGATGGCCTCCTCGATGTCGACGTCCTCCAGCGCGGCGACGAGCGCCTTGACGCGGGACTCCTCGACGTCGACGCCGGCGGCCTCGAGCACCGCCGTGACGTTGTCCTCGTTGATCTCTTCGTCCGTCTCGTTCAGGATGAGTGCAGCGTAAACGTATTCCATTGTTGTGAATCTCCGTCGTCGTCGTTATCCGAACATCGCGCCCAGACCCTCGCCGGCGTCGCCCTCGTCGTCGTCATCGTCGTCGGGCTCCTCGGCGTCGGCCTCGGCTTCCGTGTCCTCGTCGTCAGTCTGTTCGTCCTCGTCGGCGTCCGTGGCGGGCTGGCTCGGCGCCTCGGCGCCCTGGAGTTCCTCCGGGAGCGCCTCCTCGTCGTCGATGGTCGCGGCGAGCGCGCGAAGCTGCGCGTCGGCGCGGGAGACGAGATCGGGCATGAGCTCCTCGTCCTCGATGGCCGCCTGGAGCCCGACCGACTTCGCCTCGCCGGCTGCCTTGCCGAGCAGCGCGCCGGCCGTGCGGGTCGTCGGGTACGCGGCGTTGACCGAGACGTTCCGTCCGGCCGCGGCGGCCGACTGGATGTCCGAGCGGTACTGGTCCACGTCGATGGCCAGTTCGTCCGGCTCGAACAGCACGCCCTCGGAGAAGACGGCCTTCAGGTCCAAGCCGACCTCCTTCGGCTCGACGCCGAGCTCCGTGAGCACGCCGGCGAGCGTGTCGTCGACGACCTCGCCCTCCTCCAGCACGGTCGAGTCGGACAGCACCTGGATGGAGCCGTCCTGGATCCGCGCGTCGGCGCCGGCCTGCTGGAGCTCCCCGACGAACGGGCCGGGGTCGACGCCGGTGTCGCCCTCGGGGATGACGATGTCGTTCGGAGCGACCTCGCCCGCGTTGATCGGCGCGGGCGTCTTCGACGCTTCGAGCTGCTTGAACAGCCCGAACGGGTTGTCGTTGGTCCCGATGAGTCCGACCTCGCCGGTCACGTGGTCCACGAGCTCCTCGAGGCCGTCGTCGACCTCCTCGAGCGCGCGGGCCGAGAGCGTGTTCCGGCTCATGCGGAGTTCCGCGTTCCCGTGGAGGTCGCGGCGCATCGCCTGCAGCTGCCGGCTCGGGATGCCGGTCACGCCGACGACGCCGACCGAGGAGTAGCGTTCGAGGAACTCGACGAGCTCCTCGACCTCCTCGCGCTTCCACTGGGGAATCGTCTCCGTCTTGCGCGGTTCGCTCGAACTCATCAGACGGGCACCTCCACGGACGGGCCCATCGTCGTCTTGACGTAGACGCCGTCCAGGTTGAGCGGCCCCTTCTCGAGGTCCGCCTCCAGCCGACGGATGATGACGTCGACGTTGCTGGCGATGTCCTCGGCGGACATGTCCTGTGCGCCGACGCGCGTGTGGAACGTGCGCCGGTCGCGCGAGCGGAGCTGGACGGTGTTTTTCATGCGGTTGACGGTTTCGACGACGTCGTCGTCGGGCTGGAGCGGCGTCGGCATCTTGCCGCGCGGCCCCAGAATGCGCCCGAGGTTGGACGCGACGTCCTGCATCATGTCGGCCTCGGCGATGAAGAAGTCCGTTTCATCGGCGAGATCCTTGGCCTCGTTCTCCTCGCCTGCGAGGTCCTGCAGGTCGTCCCCGGACAGTACGTCGTCCGCGACGTCTTCCGCGCGGAGGGCGGTCTCGCCCTCCGCGATGACGACGATTCTGGTGTCCTGGCCGGTACCGCTCGGTAGGACAACCTCGTCGTCGACTCGATTCGACGGGTCGTTGAGATCCAAGTCGCGGAGATTGATCGCCAAATCCACGGTCTCGCGGAAGTTGCGAGGTGGGGCGTCCTCCAGCGCTTGGGATACTGCGTCCTCGATTGAATCTGCCATCTTTCACCTCCGTAGTACGCAGGAATGCTCCTACGGGTCAGTGAAACAGGCGTAGGCCTGTCTCACCGTGAAGGACGGCCAAGCGACACTTAAGGCCTCCGAAGCGCCGACCGCGTGCGTGCCACCCTCACGGGAAGTCCCTCGGCGAACGGCGCGTCCGCTACCGGGTCGAGAACGTGAAGGAGGTGGTCGAACGTCGTCCGAAATCAGGCCGCCGCCTCTTCGGCGCCGAGCACGTCGTCGTACTCGCCCGAGTCGACGCGCTCCTTGAAGGTGCGCGCGTCCTCGCCCTCGATGGTGACGCCGAGCGTGACGCAGGTGCCGGCGACCTCCTTGGCCGCGTTCTTCACGTCGTAGGCGAGCAGGTCGGACTGCTTCTGTTCGGCGACCTTCTTCAGCTGCTCGACCGAGAGGTCGGCGACGAAGTTCTCGTGGGGTTCGCCCGAGCCGGTCTCGAAGCCGGCCTCGTCCTTGATCAGTTCGGACGTCGGCGGGACGCCGACGTCGATGGTGAACGACCCGTCGTCGTCGTACTCCACGGTGACGGGCACTTCCATGCCGTCGAACGCGGCGGTCCGGTCGTTGATGTCGCCGACGACCGCCTGCACGTCCACCGGAGTCGGGCCAAGCTCGGGTCCGAGGGGCGGACCCGGGTTGGCCTCGCCACCGGGGACGAGCACTTCGATGGTTCCAGCCATGTCCCGAGAATCTTCCGCGCGGCGTTTAAGGATTGTCTTTGCCGGCCGCGTCGACGTGTGAACGGCTCACGCGCCCTCGGACGGTTTCGAGCTACCCTGACCGGGAGCAATCGTGAATCCACCCCGACCACGGTCGGTCTTGCAGCCACCCTTATCGGTCCGTGCCGCCGACTGGGTGACCGCGAAACCAGTTCCCGCACGCTTATGCGTGGGCTGGCAAGAATTGCGAGCACGACCGAGATGCGATACACCACGCTCGGCCGGACTGGGCTGGAGGTCTCCCGGCTCTGTCTCGGCTGCATGAACTTCGGCTCCGAGCAGCCGTGGATGATGAACGACCGCGCGGCCAGCGTGGACCTCATCCACGAGGCGCTGGACGCGGGCATCAACTTCCTCGACACCGCGAACGTCTACTCGACCGGCGAGAGCGAGGAGATCGTCGGCGAGGCGATCGACTCGACGAACCGGGACGAACTCGTCCTGGCGACGAAGGTGTACGGCGACATGCGCGAGGGACCGAACGGCGGCGGACTCTCGCGGAAGCACGTCATCGACCAGTGCGAGGCGAGCCTGGACCGGCTCGGCGTGGAGTACGTCGACCTTTACCAGCTCCACCGGTGGGACGAGACGACCCCCATCGAGGAGACGCTGGACGCGCTCGACCACCTGATCGAATCCGGCCACGTCCGCTACGTCGGCGCCTCGACAATGACTGCCTACCGGCTGACGAAGGCGCTCTACGCCAGCGACGTCGAGGACTACGGCCGGTTCGTCTGCATCCAGCCGGAGTACTCGGCGGTCGCCCGCCACGAGGAGGAGAACATGCTCCGCGTCGCCGAGGGAGAGGGGCTCGGCGTCATCCCGTGGTCACCGCTCGCCGGCGGGTTCCTGACCGGCAAGTACGAACGGGACAGCGGCCCCGCGGAGGGAACGCGCGGCGCGGCCTCCGAGTCGGTGCGGTCCTACTTCACGGACGAGAACTGGGCGGTCCTCGACGCGATCCGGTCGGTGGCGGCCGAGGAGGATGCCACGCCCGCGCAGGTCGCGCTCGCGTGGCTGCTCGACCGCGACGTCGTCACGGCACCCATCATCGGGCCGAAATCCAGTACGCAGTTGCGTGACGACCTCGGCGCGCTGGACGTCTCACTCTCCGAGGAACAGCGGTCCGAAATCGCGTCACAGAAGCGCCCCCGATACCCCAAGCCGTAACAAATCCCCAACCAACGGACGCCGCGCCCGACCATCCGGCGGATTTATGGAAACGGAACAGGTAGGACGGTCCTATGACTCGGGACCGCAGCGTCAGGATCGGCATTATCGGACTCGGGGGGATCGGAACGTATCACGCCGAACGCCTGACCGAGGGGGACGCGACGCTCGTCGGCGGGATGGACGTCGACGCCGGCGCGAGAGCTGAGTTCGCCGAACGGTTCGCGGCCGAGACGTTCGCGGACGAGTCGGACCTGTACGACGGGGTCGACGCCGTTCTCGTGACGACGCCGAACCGGTTCCACGAGCAGTACGCCGTCTCTGCGCTCGAAGCGGGGCTGGACGTCCTGCTCGAGAAGCCGCTCGCGCACACGCTCGACTCGGCCGAGGCCATCGCCGCCGCGGCCGAGACCGCCGAGGGGTTCTGCATGGTCGGGTTCAACAACCGCTTTGCCGCCGCGGCCGAGGTACTCACACACTACCGGGAGGAGGGACGGTTCGGCGACGTCCGCCACGTCGAGGCGAACTTCGTCCGACGGCGCGGGATCCCGGGTCGAGGGTCGTGGTTCACGTCGAAGGGGGCCTCGGGCGGGGGCGCGCTCATCGACGTCGGTGTCCACGCCATCGACCTGGCGATGCACTTCCTCGATTTCCCGGACGTCGAGGAGGTCACGGGCACGACGCGGTCGGAGTTCGGGAACCGGGAGGAGTACGCCTACGTCGACATGTGGGGCGAGGACGACGGCCCCGACGGGTTCGACGTCGACGACTCCGTCTCCGCGTTCGTCCGCGGCACCGATGACGAGACGCTCAGCCTCGAAGCCGCGTGGGCGACGAACCGGCCGCCGTCGAACGACTTCTACGTGCGCGGCACGGAGGGCGGCGCACACCTCGACCGGGAGACCGGGGAACTCACCCTCTACGAGTCGGGGACGGGCGGCAGCCACCACCTCACGAACACGGAGGTCTCCACCCGGGAGGTCGACACCCACCAGGCCGAGCAGGCCGCGTTCATCAGGGCGGTCGAAGCCGGGGAACCACCCGAGCGCAACACGGTCCAGCAGGCGCTCGTCGTCCAGCGCATCATCGACGCGATCTACCGTTCGAGCGAGACCGGTCAGGCCGTGCAACTCCACAGCGAGGACGTGCCGGCTGCGCGGGAGCCAGTCGAGGCCGCACAGGTCGACTAGGTTCCGCCCCGGCCCCACCGGCGGTCGGTCCCGACCCCGTTTTCAGTTCGTTCCGCGCTGCTCGTCGTTCCTGCCCCCGCCCGAGCGTTTATTCGGACCGTAGTACAATCACGACCATGGACATCGGAGTGTTGACGGTTCCACTCGGGACCGAGTCGAGACCTGACGCGTTCGAATACCTGTCGGGGCTCGGCGTCGACGCGGTCGAACTCGGCGTCGGTGGACACCCGGGACAGGGACACGCCGACCGCGAGAGACTGCTCGAGAGCAGGGAGGCCAGGGAGTCGCTTCGTTCGGACCTGGCCGACCACGACCTCCGCGTGAGCGCCCTCGCGACCCACAACAACCCGCTCCACCCGGACGGGGAGACGGCGAGCGAGGCCGACCGGGAACTGCGCGAGGCGATCGAACTCGCCGCCGAACTCGACGTGGGCACGGTCACCTGTTTCTCCGGACTGCCGGCGGGCGGGCCGAACGACGAGGTTCCCAACTGGATCACTGCCCCGTGGCCGACCGAGCACGCCGACGCGCTGGCGTACCAGTGGGAGGTGGCCGAGGAGTACTGGTCCGAGGTCGGCGCACACGCCGAGGCGCACGGCGTCGACGTCGGCATCGAGATGCACCCGAACATGCTCGTCTACGAGCCTCACGGGATGCTGAAACTGCGCGAGCGTACCTCCGACCGGATCGGCACGAACTTCGACCCCTCACACCTCTACTGGCAGGGCATCGACGTCACCGCCGCCATCCGGCTGCTCGGCGAGCGGGACGCGATCCACCACGTTCACGCGAAGGACACGCGCGTGTACGAGGAGAACGCTCGCGAGAAGGGCGTCCTCGACACGACGGACTACCTGGCGGAGGCGGACCGCTCCTGGATCTTCCGCTCGGTCGGCTACGGCCACGGGGAAGAACACTGGAAGGACGTCGTCTCCACGCTCCGGATGGTCGGCTACGACGGCGCGCTCTCGATCGAACACGAGGACTCGCTGACCTCCTCGCGGGAGGGGCTGGAGAAGGCGGTCGACCTGCTCGGGCGTGCCGTCTTCGAGACGACGCCGGGCGAGGCACACTGGACGGAGTGACCACATGAACACAGATATTTACCACACGACCCGGTTCACCCGAGGCGAGGGTACCGCATGAACGACCCACTCACCGTCGGCATGCTCGGCTACCGGTTCATGGGCAAGGCGCACTCGAACGCGCTCGCCAGGCTTCCGATGTTCTTCCCGGACGCACCCGACGTCGTCCGGCACACGCTGATCGGGCGGGACCAGGACGCGCTCGCCGACGCCGCCGACCGGTTCGGCTTCGAGCACACCGCGACCGACTGGCGCGACGTCGTCGACGAGGTGGACGCATTCTACAACCTCGGTCCGAACCACCTGCACGTCGAGCCGTCGGTCGCGGCGCTGGAGGCCGGCACGCACGTCCTGTGTGAGAAGCCGCTCGCGCCGACGCTGGACGGGGCCAGGGAACTGCGCGACGCGGCGGACGCCAGCGAGGCGGTCGCTGGCTGCGCGTTCAACTACCGCTTCGTCCCGGCGATCAGGTACGCGAAGGGGCTCGTCGAGGCCGGCGAACTCGGCGAGATTCGGCAGGTCCGCGCGCGCTACCTCCAGGACTGGCTCTCGGACCCCGATGCGCCGTGGGCCTGGCGGATGGACGCCGACCTGGCGGGGTCGGGCGCGCTCGGCGACATCGGCGCCCACTCGCTCGACCTCGCGCGGTTCCTCGTCGGCGACCGCGTCGGCGACGTCGACCGGCTGTCGGGTCACCTGCGGACGTTCACCGAGGAGCGTCCCGCGCCCGACTCCGGCGAGATGAAACCGGTCACGGTCGACGACGCCTACTCCGCGCAGGTGGCCTTCGAGAACGGCGCGACGGGGACGTTCGAGGGCTCGCGCGTCGCGCAGGGCCACAAGAACGACCACTCGATCGCGGTCCACGGCACCGAGGGCTCGATCCGGTTCTCGCTCGAACGGCTGAACGAACTGGAGGTGCTGACGGGCGACGCGCGCGGGTACGAGACCGTGCTCGTCACCGAGGAGTCCGACCCGTACGTCGACGCCTGGTGGCCGCCGGGTCACGTGCTCGGCTGGGAGCACACGTTCGTCCACGAGAACTACGAGTTCCTCTCCGCCGTGCGCGAGGGCGAAGCGTTCTCGCCCTCGTTCGACGAGGCGTTCGAGGTCCAGAAGCTGCTCTCGGCCGTCCAGCGGAGCGACGAGTCCGGCGAGTGGGTCGCACCCTGACGCGGCGTTTCGGTTCGGCGGTTTGGTTCCGCGTGACTGTGGTACCGACCGAACTCAGAGCTCCCGGACGCCCTGGTCGGTGATGACCGCGTCGACGAGGTCCGTCGGCGTCGCGTCGTAGGCCGGGTTCTCGAGTCGGATGCCCTCCGCCGGTTCGAGCATCACCTCGCTCGGCGAGCGGAACTCGTTCTCGAAGACGAACCCGTCCTCGATGACTTTCGCGCCGGAGCCGACGACGACCACCGGGACGCCCACCTCGGCCGCGGCGGCGGCGATGGGGAACGTGCCGACGCGGTTGTACAGCGTGTTGCCGACGATGCAGTCCATCCCGATGACGACGCGGTCGCACTCGTCGAGGTAGTAGCCCGCGGCTCCGTCGACCGAGAGGTGCGGGTCGACCCGGTCCATCGCGGCGAGCGCGCGGGCGGTTTTACGGCCGAGGTATCGCGGTCGCGCCTCGGTGACGTAAGCGGTCATGTGGTTGCCGCCGGCCGCCGCCGATTCGACCGCCTCCAGCACCGTCGATGAGTAGTCGTGCGTGAGGAACGTCTCGCCGTCCTCGAACGTCTCGGCCGCGTTTGCCGCGGCCTCCCGCTTGCCGGTCTCGATGCGCTCGGTCGTCCGCTGGACGGCCGCGTCGAGCAGTTCCTTCGCGCCGCCGACCGTCTCGGCCTCCCCCAGAACGGCGTCGGATACCTCGCGCATCGCCTTGTGGAGCGAGGCGTGGGAGGGGTTGGCCCGGCGGAGCGCGCCGGCGTTGTGGTCGAGGTCCCGCTCGAACTCGTCGAGGGTGGCGTACTCGCGTTCGACGAGTTCCCGGAGGGCGCGGGCGGCCTTCACGGCGACGACCGACGAGGAGTGCGTCTGCATCTCGCGGATCTCCTCGACCGTCTCGTCTATCATGGCTGTGCTGTCGACGGTTTCGGGGAAAGGTGTTCCGGGACTGCCGATTTTTCTCGGGACCTGTCGTTTGGCGTGACGGTCGTCGTCACGTCGGTTTTGCCTCGACGCTGACGACTCCGAAAGCCCCCGCGCTGTCGGCTCGGTGCGACCGCTGCGCTCCTCGCGCTCGCTCCGAGGTAAGACGAGCATCGCAGCGACCGCAGGGAGCGAGAAGCGCAGGAGGCTGGGGAGGGTGAGGCGCAGTGCGGTCGGGTGGAACTGAAAGGGGCAGGGTGGGTACGCGAATCCCGGACCCGGTGAGGCGAGCACAGCGACGCGAACCTCGGAAGTCGCAGCTGACGAACGGAGCGAGGAGGGCCGTCTTTCCTAGCAAGGACCGCAGGCGAGGGAGCGGAGCGACCGAGGCGAGGAGCACAGCGTGGTCCGCGGGAGCGTAGCCAGCCGGGGGCTTTCGAGGCGGTCGTCACGACAACCGTGACAGAATCGAGTGCGACACTAAGGGGGAGGGTATCTAGATGATCACTGAACCAGGACCTTCCAGATCGTCCTCGCCGTCTGGGCGGCGTGAAGGGACACTGAATCGATGGAACGAGTCGATGATCCGCGAACCCGCACAGTTTTAACCGCGCCGCCGCAACGTACGGTTACCAGAGCCCGCGGGCAAGTACGAATCGGGGGACCGACCCCGTTCGTATAGCGGGATTGCGGACCGACGCGCTGCAAGACGCCGGGGTCCACAGCGACCCGTGTTACCGGGGCTTTCCGTACGAGCCTGTCCGCTCGCCGCGGTGCGGCGAGCCGGATTTCCAACGCTCGCAACAGCAGTTCGACATCGAACCTATGGAAGTAGAAATCGCAACAATCGGCGGCTACGAGGAAGTCGGCCGCCAGATGACCGCAGTTCGCGCGGGAGACGACGTCGTCGTGTTCGACATGGGCCTCAACCTGAGCAAGGTCCTGATTCACGACAACGTCGAGACCGAGAAGATGCACAGCCTGGACCTCATCGACATGGGGGCCATCCCGGACGACCGAGTGATGTCCGACCTCGAGGGCGACGTGAAGGCCATCGTGCCGACCCACGGCCACCTCGACCACATCGGTGCCATCTCGAAGCTGGCACACCGCTACGACGCGCCGGTCGTCGCCGCACCGTTCACCATCGAACTGGTGAAACAGCAGATCAAGGGCGAGAACAAGTTCAACGTCAACAACGACCTCGTCAAGATGGAGGCCGGCGAGACGATGTCCATCGGCGACTCCGGACAGGTCGAACTCGAGTTCGTCCACGTCACCCACTCCATCATCGACGCGGTCAACCCGGTGCTCCACACGCCCGAGGGCGCGGTCGTCTACGGCCTCGACAAGCGCATCGACCACAATCCGGTCCTCGAGGACCCGATCGACATGGATCGCTTCCGCGAGATCGGCCGCGAGGGCGAGGGCGTCCTCTGTTACATCGAGGACTGTACGAACGCCGGCCGGAAGGGCCGGACGCCCTCCGAGTCCCACGCGCGTAACCACCTCAAGGACACCATCGACAGCATCGAGGACTACGACGGCGGCATCGTCGCCACCACGTTCTCCTCGCACGTCTCGCGCGTCTCCTCGCTCGTCGAGTTCGCCAAGGACATCGGCCGCGAGCCGGTGCTGCTGGGCCGCTCGATGGAGAAGTACAGCGGGACCGCCGAACGGCTGGACTTCGTCGACTTCCCGGACGACCTCGGGATGTACGGCCACCGCAAGTCCGTCGACCGCACGTTCAAGCGCATCATGAAGGAGGGCAAGGAGAACTACCTGCCCGTCGTCACGGGCCACCAGGGCGAGCCGCGCGCGATGCTCACCCGGATGGGCCGCGGCGAGACGCCCTACGAGTTCGACGACGGCGACAAGGTCATCTTCAGCGCCCGCGTCATCCCGGAGCCGACCAACGAGGGCCAGCGCTACCAGTCCGAACAGCTCCTGCGGATGCAGGGCGCGCGCATCTACGACGAGATCCACGTGTCGGGCCACCTCCGCGAGGAGGGCCACTACCAGATGCTCGACGCGCTCCAGCCCCAGCACGTCATCCCGGCCCACCAGGACCTCAAAGGGTTCGCGCCGTACGTTGACCTGGCCGAGAGCATGGGGTACACGCTCGGGCGTGACCTCCACGTCACGCGCAACGGCAACATGATCCAGCTCACGGAGTGAGCCGCATGACCCAGGACGCGACCGAGGAGCGGGTGCTCGCCGCGGTCACCGAGCGACGCGAACTCGTGAACGAGGCCATCGACGCGGACCTCCCGATGGCCGATCCCGAGCGGCTCTACGAGGCGACCCGCTACCTCCTCGACGCGGGCGGCAAACGGCTCCGCCCGACGGCCGCGCTGCTCGCGGCCGAGGCGCTCGGCGACGTCGCGCCGCTCTCGGCCGACTACCGCGCCTTCCCGTCGCTGTCTGGCGAGGAGTTCGATCTGATGCGCGCCGCGGTCAGCGTCGAGGTCATCCAGTCGTTCACCCTCATCCACGACGACATCATGGACGAGGACGAGCTCCGCCGGGGCGTGCCGGCGGTCCACCGCGAGTACGACACCGAGACGGCGATCCTCGCGGGCGACACGCTGTACGCGAAGGCGTTCGAGCTCCTCTCGGACACCGGCGCGGACCCGGCGAACGGCCTGCGGGCCGTGAACCTCCTCGCGTCGACCTGCACCCGGATCTGTGAGGGGCAGTCGCTCGACGTCGACTTCGAGGGCAGGGACGACGTCACGCCCGAGGAGTATCTGGAGATGGTGGAGCTGAAGACGGCCGTCCTCTACGGCGCGTCGGCCGCCATCCCCGCGGTGCTGATGGGTGCCGACGACGAGGTCGTCGACGCGCTCTACCAATACGGCGTCGACTCCGGGCGCGCGTTCCAGATCCAGGACGACGTGCTCGACCTCACGGTTCCCTCGGAGGACCTCGGCAAACAGCGCGGCTCCGACCTCGTCGAGGAGAAGGAGACGCTCATCACCCTCCACGCGCGCCAGCAGGGCGTCGACGTGGACGGGCTCGTCTCCGCCGAGACGCCCGCCGAGGTGACCGAGGCCGAGGTCGACGACGCCGTCGCCGCGCTCGAGGCGGCCGGCAGCATCGAGTTCGCCCGGGGGAAGGCCACGGAGCTCACCGAACGGAGCAAGGAGCGCCTCTCTGTCCTCCCGGACAACGAGGCGCGCTCGCTGCTCCGCGACCTCGCGGACTACCTCATCACGCGGCGCTACTGAGCGACTGACCCGTCCGTCGGGCGCTTTTCTCACCGATCGATCAGACCCGGACGGCGACCGGACGAGTGCGCCGAATCGGCCCGCCTGACCGAAAGGAAAACGACGAAGGCGGTCCGGGATGACTCTCCGCCGTGACACGAGCCCGAGACGCCGTCCTGTTCCTCACGCTCGGGCTCTTCTGGGGCGGGACGTTCCCCGCGGTCGAGGTCGGCCTGACCGAACTGGCACCAGTGCTGCTGGGAGCGTTCCGGTTCGACGTCGGCGCGGCGGTCGCGCTCGCGTACGTCCTCTTTGCCGTCGACGACCCGCTCCCGAGGACCCGCGCGGACGGCTGGGCGGTCCTCGTCGGGTCGACGCTACTGGTGAGCGTCAACGTCGTGTTCCTCTTTTTCGGCCAGCGGTTCACGACCGGCGGCGTCGCCTCGATCGTCTACAGTCTCAACCCGATCCTGACGACCGCGTTCGCGGCCGTCCTGCTCTCGGAAGGTACCCTCGACGCGCGGGGGTACCTCGGCGTCCTGCTCGGCGTCCTCGGCGTCGTGCTCGTGGCGAACCCCTCGCCCGGGAGCGTCGGCGGCGACACGACCCTCGGCGTCGCGCTGGTGTTCGTGGCCGCCGTCTCGGTCTCGCTCGGGGGCGTGCTCACACGGGCACTCGAACCGCCCGCGCCGGCGCTCACCCGGACCGCGTGGGCGATGGCGCTCGGTGCCGTCCAGCTCCACCTCGCGTCGCTCGTCCTGGGCGAGCCGATGCCGACGGCCGCGGCGTTCACGCCCGAGGTCATGCTGGCGCTCGCGTTCATGGGCGTGTTCGCGAGCGCCGCGGCGTACGGCATCTACTTCACGCTGCTCGACCGGCTGGGCGCGTTCGAGACGAACCTGGTCTCGTACGTGGTTCCGGTGGTGGCGACCGCGCTGGGTGCCGTGCTGCTCTCGGAGCCGGTGACGCCGCTCACCGTCGCGGGCTTTCTCGTCGTCGTCCTCGGGTTCGCGCTGCTGAAACGCCACGCGATCGTCAGACTGCTCGGTCGCTGACGATCACCGAAACGGTGGCGCCGGGTGGGGAGCCTCGTCCCCGTTTCAGGCGTCCAGTTCGTCGAGGTCCGCCAGCAGTTCGTCGGCGTGTCCCTCCGGGGAGACGCCCTCGTAGGCGCGGACGACGGTCCCGTCGGGGCCGACGACGTACGAGTTCCGGAAGACGCCGGTCACCTCGTTGCCGAACACGTTCTTCTCGCCGTAGGAGTCGTACGCGGTCGACACCGCTCCGTCCTCGTCCGACAGCAGGTGGAAGGGCAGGTCGTACTCCTGGGCGAAGTCGGCGAGGTCCTCGACGGGGTCGTCGCTGATGCCGAGGACGGCGACGCCGCGCTCCTCGAACTCGGCCCACGCGTCGCGGAAGCCGCAGGCCTCGGTCGTGCACCCCGGCGTGTCCGCCCGGGGGTAGAAGTAGACGACGACGTACTCGCCCTCGTGGTCGGCCAGAGCTATCGTGTCGCCGTGCTGGTTCGGAAGCTCGATCGCGGGCGCATCGTCCCCTGGTTCCAACATGTCCGTGCCTGGGGAGTGGCGGGAAAAACCGGTTCCGGTTCCGGAAGCCGCCGTCTGGGTCGACTCCGGTGCCAATCACTCGACTCGTGGCGCCCCTCGTTGGTCGCTACTCCAGCGGGTCCGCGGCGTCCCGGTCCACGAGCGGGTCCGCGTTCGCGGCCGGGAGCGTCACCACGTCCTCGGACTCGAGTTCGTACTCGCGGTCGTCGACGCCGAGGATCTGGCCGACGTCGCGGGTGATCCGGACGGTCCGCCGGTCGTCGTCCGAGGGGGGCGCTTCCCCTGACGGCCGTGCCCCGTCGCCGGTCGAGCCGTCCTCGCCCTCGCTCGCGCCCGACTCCACATCCTGCACGGACCCGCCCGCACCGTGTTCGAGCTCCGGTTCGTCGGGCGGAATCGGCGGGGCATCCTCCGACTCGTGGCCGCCGGCGTCGGTCGTCCCCGACTCGCGGGGCGCGGCCGAATCGGCACCCATCGCGTCGGCCAGCACGCCGTCCGGTTCGCCCCCGGCGTCCGCCGCCGTCGGTTCCGTACCGACTTCGTCGTCGGTCGACGGCGTCGTCGGCTCCGCGCCGGTCGGCGCGTCGAGGTCCACGTCCGCGCCGCCGCCGAGCACCTCGAGCACCCGTCCCTTGTTCTCCTCGATGCGTGCCACGAGGTCGTCGAACAGTTCGGTCTCCTCGGCGGTCAGCCCGTCCGTCTCGACGGGGGCGTCGGCCGCGGCGAAGGAGGCGAGTTTGACCACCTTCCCGACGCGCCGTTCGTACAGCGACTCGACGACCTCCTCTGCCGTCTCGATCTCGTCGGAGAGCTTCCGGACCTGCTCGTCCGAGAACGGGTTCTCGACCGACGAGGCGCGATCGTCCCGCCGGTGCTTGCGGCCTTCAATGTAGGAGGCGACGTCCTCGTAGAACGAGTCGCGGAGGTGCTGGAGGCTGTCGCGCTGGCGTTCGGTCGATTGGACGCCGCGTAGTTCATCCAGATCCATCGGTTACTCCTTCGCCTTCTCGGCGCGACCGCGTGCCATGAGGAACACGCCGACGTATTCGTTGACTGACTGGACTCCCGCCGCCACCTTAGTCCTGTCGCCGGCGATCGGGAGCGGCCCGGGGTCGGTGACGTCGACGAGGATGTCCCGACCCCTGAACCGGTCCGGAATCGCGTCGCGGAACGGGTCGAACCCGCCGATCTCGTCCCGGTCGAGCGGCGTCACCACGAGGCCGCTGCCGCCGTGGATGCTCCGCGGGAGCCGGATGAGCCGCCGGACGTCGGTCGTCACCGGCTCGTCGATGGGCGAGGTCTGCTCGGCGACGACCTCGTGGGCCAGCGCACGAACCAGCGTGCTCGCGCCGGGCCCGAGTTCGACGTTGCCGGCACGGACGCCCTCGGGGTTCCGCTGGAACACGCCGTAGATGGTCCGGGCCGTCTTCTCGCCGACGCCGTCGAGTTCCTGGAGGCGCTCGAGCGCGTCCGCCTCCTCCATCTCCCGCAGGTCGTCGGCGTACGACAGCAGGCGCTCGTGGACGCGACCGCCCCAGCCCCCTTCGGCGCGGAGCGTCTTCTGGAGCGTCCCGCGCTCGTTGGGCCGCTTCTCGATGAGGCCGTCGAAGTTGAGGTCGATCGCGCGGACGTAATCGACCACCTCCCGGCGCGCCTTCGAATCGAGCGACGCGACCGACGGGTCCCGGACGTGGACGTGGTAGCCGCGGCCGCCCGAGAACACGACCGCCATGTCGGACTCGGCGAACCCAAAGTCACGTTCGAGCAGGTCGAGCAGCCTGACGAGCGCGTCCTTGGCCGCCGCGAGCTGTTCGGGATAGGAAGCCTCCTCGGGGTCGATGGCCGGCAGGTGGTCGGCGTCGATGTCGAACACCAGGTCGGCCGAGCGCCACCCCTTCTCGCTCATCTCGCTGTTGCTCGGGTCGTCGTACCGCGCGGCCGAGAAGTAGGCGTGCCGCGGCGACTCCCGCGCGAGGAACTCGCTCAGGTCGCCCAGATCCAGAAGCGACTGGTGGCGGACCATCCGCGTTCCCTCGCCCGAGGTGAACGGGATCTGCCCCCACTCGCGCCGGTCTGCGGCGGGCGGCGGCGTGATCTCGGCGCTCCGGTAGTAGTCGCCGAAGCGACCTTCGAGGTACTCGCGCGTGCGCCGATTCATCTCGTCTCGCGTCGTGTTTCTGTGAGGGGGCCAAGAGTGTTGCCTATTCTGGGGAGTCTCGTCGTTCGCTGACGGTGGTTGCTCCCGACGACCATTCTGGCAGGTGTTGATGGCCGTGAAAGCCCTCGCGCTCTCGGCTCGATGGCGGTCGCTGTCGTACGAAAATCTTCGATTTTCGAACCACGGTGCTTGTCGGTCCGCGTCCTCCCCGAGAGCCGCCGGGGCTTCCGTCGTCGTTCGCGTGGTAGGGACGGAAACATCCATCACAGTCAGGTAACTCTCCCAGTGAAATTCCCGCAATCACGTCAACGAGGATGATCCCGCTCCCGTCGTCCGGTATATTTAACCCACACCTGACCGACGCCCGCTGTATGAGCGGCCGACCCCTCGACGTGCTGGAGGAAGCACTTGACACGCCAGTGACCGTCCTGCTCAAGGACGGCACGGCCCACTTCGGCGTCCTCGCCGGCTACGACCAGCACATGAACGTGGTGCTGGAACCGACCGACATCGACGGCTCCACGGAGGGAGAAGTGGAAGACACAACGATTATCCGTGGCGACAACGTCGTCAAAATCAACGCATGACCGGTGCAGGAACCCCCTCACAAGGAAAGAAGAACAAGACGACCCACGTGAAGTGCCGACGGTGCGGCGAGAAGTCCTACCACGTCAAGAAGAAACAGTGCTCCTCGTGTGGGTTCGGCAAGTCGAAGAAGCAGCGCGGCTACGAGTGGCAGTCGAAGTCCGGCGACAACTGACGACGGACGACCGACTCTCGATTGACTTCTCTCTCCGTTCTCCGACCCCGGAGCGAAGGCTCGACTCCGGTTCACGGACGGCCCGAACACGTAAACCACCGCGCAGGAGGGCGGGCCCCGAAATCGCCATCTCATACAAATTCGTGCATAACTCTTCACGGCCGTCCGGGGTGATGACCACGATAACGAGGATTTTTGTGACTGGCTCGCCGACCGTCGTCCATGCAACACGGGGAGGGCCCGACCGAGAAGTGCGGGGTGGTCGGGGTCGCACTCGCGGAGCGTGACGCCGCCAGACCGCTCTACTACTCGCTGTACGCGCTCCAGCACCGGGGCCAGGACTCCGCGGGCATCGTCACCCACGACGGCTTCCAGCAGCACGGCCACGTGGAGATGGGCCTCGTCGGCGACGCGTTCGATCCCGACGACCTGGACGATCTCAACGGCTCTGCGGGCATCGGCCACGTGCGCTACCCCACGGCCGGCAGCGTGAACTCCAGTTGCGCACAGCCGTTCTCCGTCTCGTTCAAGTCCGGCGCGCTGGGGCTCGCGCACAACGGCAACCTCGTGAACACGGGGGACCTCCGCGACGAACTCGCCTCGCAGGGCCACGCGTTCACCTCCGACGGGGACACGGAGGTCATCGCCCACGACCTCGCCCGGAACCTCCTCGACTCGGATCTCATCCGCGCCGTCAAGCGGACGATGGGCCGCATCCACGGCTCGTACGCCCTGACGGTGATGCACGACGACACCGTCCTCGGCGTGCGCGACCCGCGCGGGAACCGCCCGCTCTGTCTCGGCGAACTGGAGGATGGCTACGTGCTCGCCTCCGAGTCCGCGGCCATCGACACGCTGGACGGCGAACTCGTCCGCGACGTCCGGCCGGGCGAACTCGTCGTCCTGGAGGCCGACGGCTCCGGTTACGACTCCTATCAACTGTACGAGGAGGACACCGCCGCCCACTGCTTTTTCGAACACGTCTACTTCGCCCGGCCCGACTCGGTCATCGACGACACGCTGGTGTACGAAGCCCGTCGGAACCTCGGCGGGGCGCTCTGGGCGGAGTCGGGCATCGAGACCGACGTCGTGATGCCGGTGCCGGACTCGGGGAGGGCGTTCGCGTCGGGCTACGCCGACGCCGCGCAGGCGGACGGCGCGAGCACCGAGTTCGCGGAGGGGCTGATGAAGAACCGCTACGTTGGCCGGACGTTCATCATGCCGACCCAGGACGAGCGCGAGCGCGCCGTCCGGCTGAAACTGAACCCCATCAAGTCCACCGTCGAGGGGCGCTCGGTGACGCTCATCGACGACTCCATCGTCCGGGGGACGACGTCGACGCAACTGGTGGAACTGCTCCGGGACGCCGGTGCCTCGGAGGTCCACCTCCGGATCGGCGCGCCGCCCATCCTCGCGCCCTGCTACATGGGAATCGACATGGCGACCCGCGACGAACTCATCGCTGCGGGTCGATCGACCGATGACATCCGCGAGACGGTCGGTGCCGACTCGCTCTCCTACCTCTCCATCGAGGCCGTCGCGGAGGCGATCGGCCAGTCCCGCGCGGACCTCTGTCTCGGCTGTGTCACGGGCGAGTATCCGTTCGACATCGAGGGCGAGGCGACCGACCGCGACCTCGAACCGCCCGTGGTCGGCGGGCCGGCGGACGATTAGCGACGGGCGACCGTCGTCCCGGTCATCGCTGCACGGCGTCCAGGTACGACGGTTCGGGAAAGAATTATCCGGGGCCGTTCGGTACGATTTCGAAACGATTCGATGACCTTCCCACTCTCGCTGCTCAACTACGGGCAGGCGCTGCTGCTCGCGGCGAGCCTGCCGCTCGCGCTCGTCGCGGTCCACGGGTACAGGGGGACGCCGTTCGGCGCCGTCGTCGCGGGCCTCCCGGTCGTTAGCGTCGGGCTCCTGCTGTCGGCCACCGGGGAACTGCTGTCGTCGAGCCTCGCGGTCGAGAGCGACGCGTGGCGACTCGGGAGCCTCCTCGCGCTGGTCGGGTTCGCGTGGGTGGGCGTCCAGCTCGTCCGGGTCCTCGGCGGACGGACGGAGGTGGGAACGTGATCGCGGGCCTCACGGTCGTCGAGATGTTCCGGGTAGTCATCCTGATCGCGGTCGCGCTGACGCTCCTGTACCCCGTCGCGGCGTACGCGCCGCGGGTGATGCACACGAACGCCATCGTCCTGCTCACCGCGACCATCGGGGTGCTCGCGTTCAGCGTCGCGCTGCAGGCGTTCCAGGGACGATCGGTCGTCTCGGAGGGGCTTCAGTTGCTCGCGGCTGGCGGCTACCTCTGGAGCGTCTGGCTGTTCGCCCGCGAGTACGTCCACCGGGGGGAGCCACCGGAGCTGAACGCGGAACTGACGACGACGAGCGAGAGGTTCGAGGATGCTTGAGGCCGTCGAGAACCCGTTGATGCCCGGCCCGCCGACGAGCGATCGGACGATTTCGGTCGACGCCGGCCAGCAGGTCCTGCTCGCGAAGCGGGCGCTCGGACCGCCACTCTCGGAACTTCCGGACGCGGCCTTCGAGAACGCGCTCGTCGTGACCACCGGGTCGACGCCACGGCGGATTCAGCGGCGGGTGGAGGAGCGCGGCCTCGATCCCCGGAAGATCGGCGTCGTCCCCGTGAGTTCGAACGAGGTCGAGTACGAGGGACCCCTGTGGACGGGCAAGCGGGTCGCGCCGAGCGACCTCACGGGCATCAGCGTCGAGGTCAGCCGCGGCTTCCAGTATCTCGACCCCGGACAGGGGTGGCTCGTCTTCGACTCGCTCAGCACGCTGTTGCTGTACTCCGAGGAGCGGCGGGTTTACAAGCTGGTCGACTGGCTCATGGGCAACGCCCGCGGAAACGACGTCCGCGGCGTGTACTCGCTGTATCGGGACGTCGTCGCTCCGCCGGCGTTCGGCCGCTTCCGGTCGCTGTGTGACGACCTCCTCGAGATCGACGCCGGGGAGTAGCGCCACGGACGTCGCTCGCCCACCGCATCCGGCTCAGTACAGGTGGCTCCGTCAGGTGATTCAGTACAGGTGATACAGCAGCGCGTACACGAGAACCCCGAGCGTGAACGAGATCACCCACAGCGACGCCGCGATCCGGCCGACTCGAGCGTGGCGCGTGTCGAACAGGTCCCCGATCGGCCGGGTCGCCGCGAGCGTGAGCACGTAGATGACGACCGGCACGCAGACGACCGCCAGCGAGACGTGGACGACGAGGATCGGGAGATAGAGGAACTGCTCGACCCCCGCCGGGCCGGGGAAGTCGGTCGGCCCCAGGATGGCGACGCGGTAGAGATACAGCACGAGGAACGTCGCGAACAGGCCCGTCGAGACCAGCATCGCGGCCCTGTGGCGACCGTACTCGTCGCGCCGTACGAACCGGACGCCGAGCGAGATGGTCACGATCGCGGCGAGCGACAGCGCGGCGTTGACGTGCGGTACGGCGGCGAGGACGGCCTCCGGCGGGCGCGGGAGCGTTCCGCCCGGGACGAGTTCAAGCGCGACGGCGAAAACCAGCGCGAGCGCGACCGCCGAGAGGAGCGCCGCGACGGCGACGGTGTGGTCCCGGGCGGTCGCACGCAGCCCGGTCGCGTCCGTGTTCATGCTCGTGACCAGGGGCGGCGGGGACAAAGCAGTTGGCCTCGCGGTACCGAGCCCGCATGCGGTTGGGTGACGGGGACTGGACGGATGGAAAGCCCTTTATCCCTCTCGGGGAAACGAACGACTGCGCATTGACGCACGATGCGTGGGTAGCCAAGCCAGGCCAACGGCGCAGCGTTGAGGGCGCTGTCCTGTAGAGGTCCGCCGGTTCAAATCCGGTCCCACGCATCCACTCGGATGCAGGTGCTGTGCGACCCTTCGGGGTCGCCCTACGGACAGCACCCACGCACAATCCTTTCGGACGCAATCATTTCGGAGCGGTCGCTCAGTCGAGCGGGTCGGCAGGACGGTTTCGAACAGCTCGACAGCCCTCGCCGTTCTCGACTCCCGGTCCGTCGCAGTCAGTACTGTTTCGATCGTCGGTTCGACTGCCTCGAAAGCCCCCGCCGTTCTCGACTCGGTGCGGCCGCTGCGCTCCTCGTCACTCGGCCTTCGCCCTCGTTCCTGCGGTGCTTCTCGGTCCGCGCCGTCCCCGAGAACGGCGGCCCCTTTCAGTCCCACCCACCCACCTCGCCCGTACAGCTCGGCCACACACCTCCCCAGCCGATTCGCTCGGCTCGCTCCCTCCGGTCGCTCCCCTCACTCATCCCTCGCGCGCCGGCGGCGGACACGGAGATCCGCCAGCCGCGCGCCATTCGGCGGTCTAGGCCCTCGCATTCAGGTTCTGGCCGGGGACGTACTCCGAGCAGTGGCGACCAGAGAGCAACCGTTTTCACCCCGGCTACTGCCCGGATGAACATGCACGCCATCACGGGCTCGGGGTGGATCGAGGTCATCTCGGGGTCGATGTTCTCCGGGAAGACCGAGGAGCTCCTCCGTCGGCTCCGCCGGGCCGAGATCGCGGGCCAGGACGTCGCCGTGTTCACGCCGGCGATGGACGACCGCTACGGCGAGACGACCATCGGGACGCACAACGGCCGCGCCTGGGAGGCGACCGTCGTCGAGAACGAGGACGACGGCCCCTGGGAGATGCTCGAGGATCTGAACGGCGAGAAGGTCGTCGCCATCGACGAGGCGAACTTCTTCTCGGGCGAACTCGTCGAGGTCTGCCAGGCGCTCGCGGAGGACGACCGCCGGGTCATCGTCTCCGGCACCGACCAGACGTTCCGCGGCGAGCCGTTCCACCCCCTGCCCGAACTGATGGCCGTCGCCGAGTACGTCGACAAGCTCCAGGCCATCTGCTCGGTCTGTGGCGAGCCCGCGTCCCGGAATCAGCGGCTCATCGAGGGCGAACCGGCCCACGTCGACGACCCGACCATCTTCGTCGGGGCCGAGGAGAGCTACGAGGCGCGCTGCCGGAACTGCCACACGCTCCGGCAGGGCTGATCGCGCATCGCAACCGTCATGGCCCGCGCCCGCGAGGTCCGACTGTGACGACGTGGGTCGAGAACCCGGCTGGGGGACGGGCGCGCGGGCCGCGGGGACTCGCCCGCGCGTGGGTCGAGGTCCTCGCCCGCCCGACCCGCTTTTTCAGGACCGGCGTCTCGCCGGGCGATCAGGCACCCGGACTCGTGTTCGGCGTCTGTGTCGCCGTCGCGTTCGTCGGCGGGCGCTTCCTCCACGCCCGGCTCGCCTACGGTGAACTGTTCGGCTACCGGCCGGGTCCGGCGCCGACGCTGCTCGGCGGCCAGCTCGCGCCGGCGCTGCTCGCCGTGCTCGCCACCGCGCTGCTGATCGCACCCGCCGTGCTCCACCTCGTCGCCGCGCTGCAGACGGTGCTCCTGCTGCTGTTCGTCCGTGACCGCGGCGGCGTGAGCGAGTCGGTTCAGGTCATCGCGTACGCGGCGGCCCCGTGCGCGCTCGCGGGCCCCGCAGTTCCCGAGCTCAGGTTCCTGTGTGCGCTCTACGGGACGATACTGCTCGTCGTCGGCATCCGGACCGTCCACGACACGTCCGCGCCCCGGGCCCTCGCCGCGGGGCTGGTGCCCGCGACGCTCCTGTTCGGGTTCGGATTCCGCGGCGTCGCCGCCGCGACGGCGCTGCTCGGACGGCTCGCGCCGGTCTGACCGGGACCGGTTCGGGCGAGCGCTCTCATCCTCGTTTCGACAACCGTTTTAAGCAGGGGACCTACCGTTCGCACAAATGGGTACCTGTATCATCTGTGGTACGCCCGTGGACGGGCGGATCTGTGATTCCCACCAGGAAGACGTCGTCTTCGAGTTCCGAGGTAACGATCCGAACCAGCTGGTCCCGAACCGCTTCTACGGCGGGACGGTCGACGGCTACGCCGACTTCGGCCTGTTCGTCGACCTCTCCTCGAACGTGACGGGGCTGCTCCACCGGTCCGAGCTCGACCAGCGGCTCGAGTCGCTCGATCTCGAACCCGGCGACAGCGTCTACGTTCAGGTGAAGAACGTCCGCGACAACGGCGACGTCGACCTCGCGTGGTCGATCCGCCAGTCCGACCGCGACTTCCGCGGAGCGCTCGTCCAGGACGGCACCGAGGAGCTGGACGCCGACGAGTCGGACCAGGACGACGACGACGGCGGTCCGGGTCCGGTGTCGCACACGCCGACCTCGACGTCGGACCGCGACGGGAGCCGGGAGACCGAGGACGACTCGGGAAACGGGCGTAGCGGGACGGAACAACCGAAGACCGACGGGTCGTCGGGATCGACCGACACTGGTGGGGCCACGGCCGCGTCCGAATCAGCCGACGCCGCGGACGATTCGACGGACGCTCCCGTGGACGACACCACCGACTCCACCGACGCAGCCACGGACGATTCCACTGGTTCCGCTCCGGCCCACTCGACGCCGGACACGGACTCCGAGGAGCCCGAGTCCGGGTCCGAGCCCGACGGGGACCTCGAACGCGTCGAGATCGGCTCGCTCGCCGACCGCGTCGGGCAGCAGGTCCGGATCGAGGGCGAGGTCGTCGGCGCGCGACAGACCGGCGGGCCGACCGTCTTCGAACTCCGCGACGAGACCGGCGTCGTCGACTGTGCAGCGTTCATCGAGGCCGGCGTCCGCGCGTACCCGTCGGTCGAGGTCGGCGACGTCGTCCGCCTCGACGGCGAGATCGAACGCCGCCGCAACGAGATCCAGGTGGAGACCGAGGCGCTCGCCGCGCTGGAGGGCGAGGAGGCCGAGACGGTCCGCCAGCGGCTCTCGGACGCGCTGACCGCCGAGGCCCGCCCCGAGTCGGTGGACGTGCTCGCGGAGCACGACGCGATCGACGCGATGGCCGACGACCTGCTCGACATCGCGGAAGCGATCCGGCGCTCCGTGCTCGAGTCCCGCCCGGTCGTCGTGCGCCACGCGGCCACCGCGGACGGCTACGTCGCCGGCTCGGCCATCGAGCGCGCCGTCCTCCCGCTCATCCGCGAGGAGCACGCCGCCAGCGACGCGCAGTACCACTACTTCACCCGCCGCCCGCTCGACGAACCGGTGTACGACATGGACGCCGCGACGAAGGACGCGACGCGGATGCTCCAGGACCGCGACCGACACGACGAGAAGCTGCCGCTCGTGCTGCTTCTGGGCACCGGCTCGACGGTCGAGTCCGCCGACGGCCTCAACCTGCTCGGCATCTACGGCGCCGAGCGGGCCGTCGTCGACGCCGCCGCCGCCGACCCGGAGATCACCGAGTCCGTCGAGACCGTCGCGAACCCGGAACTCGCGGGCGTGGACGCCGCCGAACTCTCCACGGGCGCGCTGGCGGCGACGCTCGGCGCGACGGTCAACGGCGACGTCCGTGAGGACCTCGCACACCTCCCGGCGGTCAGCTACTGGGAGGACACGCCCGACGCGTACGTCGATCTGGCGGCCGAAACCGGCTTCGACGACGAGCGCGTCACGGAGCTGCGCGAGGCCATCGCGCTGGAGGCGTTCTACCAGAGCTACCAGGACAAGCGCGAACTCATCACGGACATCCTGTTCGGCGAGGACGACGGCGACCTGGCCGGCCACATCTCCGGCCAGTTCCGCGAGAAGCTCGGGACGGAGATCGACACCGCGCGCGCCAACGTCGAGTCCCGCGACCCCGACGGCGTCGCGTTCACTGTGCTCGACGCCGACGCCTACGCGCACCGCTACGACTTCCCGCCGACCAGCCTCCTCGCGGACGAACTCCACCGCCGGGAGCGCGAGGAGGCTCCCGTGACGCTCGTGTACGGCACGGACGAACTGTTCGTCCGCGCGACCCGCGACCTGGACGTGCGCGACGTCGCCGCCGCCGTCGCTGACGAGGTGACCGACGCCGGCGTCACCGCGGTCGGCGTCCGCGAGGGGCGGATCGAGTTCCTCTCCGGGCGACGCGAGGCCGTGGTCGACGCGGTCGTCGACGCGATCGCCGGCCAGATCGCGTAACTGCGCCTCGAACCGTTTTCCTGGGGGCCGATCGGAAGCTCGAGAGAGGTGTCATTAGGAAAGTATTTGTCAGCACGACACACGTGGCAAAGTAACGAGTAGCCGCGACAATGGACGACACGGGTCAGGGTGAGCGCGACGGCGGCCGGGCGGCGAGCGCCGGCGCCGCGTTCGACAGGCTCCGCGAGCGGGCGACGGCGCTCGAAGGCTGTCAGACCGCCCGCGCCGTCCGCGAGGAGCTCGCCCACATCGTCCGCGACCAGTTCGACGCTGACGCGGTCGGCGTCTTTCGACGCGAGGGCGACCGCTACCGCGCCGCGGTGCGGAGCGCGGAGGGCGACGCCGTCAGGCTCCCCGAGGTGCTCTCGGGCGAGCACTCCCCCGTCGCCGCCGCCGCCGACTCCGGGGAAACGTGCCGCGACCGCGTGCCCGAGGACGCCTTCGGCGACGCGACTGCGTACTGTGTCACCCCGCTCAACGGGGACGGGGCGGTGCTCGTCCTCACCACTGCCACGAACGGGATCGACGCGGAGACGGCGGCCGGGCTCTCCATGCTCGTCGGCCACGCGGAGAGCGCGCTCGGCGACGTCGAGGGCGGGACCCTCCGTCGGGCCGCGACCGCCGACGTGCGCCCCGACGTCTCCGAGGAGGAGCTCCTCGACGCCCTCTCACACGCCTTCCCGGACTACGCCTACATCCTCGACGTCGACGGCACGTATCTCGACGTGCTGCTCGGGATCCGGACCATCGAACTCCACGCCAAGGACGAACTCGTCGGTCGGAACGTGCGCGACGTGCTGGCGGGGGAAGCGGCCGACAGCATCGTCTCGGCGATCAGCACCGCGACCGGCACCGGAGAGGTACAGCGGGTCGAGTACTCGACCGAGCGCCCGACCGGCCAGGTTCACTACGAGGGCCGTGTCGCGCCGCTGTCGAGCGTGGAGGGCCGCCGCACCGCGGCCGTCCTCGTCGCGCGCGACGTCACCGAGCGACACGAGCGCGAACGCGACCTCCGCAGGCAGAACGAACGGCTCGAGGAGTTCGCCTCGATCGTGAGCCACGACCTGCGCAACCCGCTCAACACCGCGTCCGGCTTCCTCGAACTGCTGGCCGAGGACGTCGACGACGAGCGGATCGGCCGGATCTCGACCGCCCACGACCGGATGGAGTCGCTCATCGAGGATCTCCTCACGCTGGCGCGGAACGGGCGGGCCGTCACCGACCCGAGCCCGATCGACCTCGAAACTGCCGCCCAGCAGGCGTGGGGGACCGTCTCCATGGACGGCTCGCTCGTAGTCGAGGGGACGGTGACGATCCGGGCGGACCCGAACCGGGCCCGGCAGGTGCTCGAGAACCTGCTCCGCAACGCGAGCGAGCACGCCACGCCGAACCCGACGATCCGGGTCGGCCCCATCCCCGACGCCGACGGGTTCTACGTCGCCGACGACGGCGACGGGATCCCGACCGACGAGCGCGAGGACGTGTTCGAGACGGGCTACACCTCCGTCCCGGGCGGGACGGGACTCGGACTCGCCATCGTCGAGCGCGTCGCCGAGGCGCACGGCTGGACGGTGGAGGCGAGCGAGTCAGCCGCGGGGGGTGCCCGCTTCGAGTTCCGCGGCGTCGAGACGGTGTCCACCGACCCCGAAGAGTAGTCGGGCGCGCCGGGTGCCACGGAGTCGGACGCCGTCGGTGGCCGACCCGCCCGAACGAAACCCTTACCCGAGAAACGCGCGGACTCACCGGCAATGAGCGGCACCGGCACGGCCGAGGAGACCGAGGAGCGCTCCGAGGCGTTCCGTCGCGTCTGCGAGTCGCTGGTCTCGCGAATCCTCGACGGGGACCTCGACCGCGACGGCCTCGAATCCGCGAAGCTCCAGGCGTGCTCGGAGTTCTCCGCGTCGACGGTGCCCAAGAACACCGACATCCTGGGATTCGCACCGGAGGGGCGGCGCGACGAGGTGAAGGAGGTCGTCAGACGCAAGCCGGTCCGGACGGCCTCCGGCGTCTCGCCGGTCGCCATCATGACGTCGCCCCACATGTGCCCGCACGGGAAGTGTCTCTACTGTCCCGGCGGACCCGCCTCCGAGTTCTCCAGTTCACAGAGCTACACGGGCCACGAACCGGCCGCGGCCCGGGGCAAGCAGAACGACTACGATCCGTACGGCCAGGTGACCCTGCGGCTCGAACAGCTCCGCCACATCGGCCATCCGGTCGGGAAGGCCGAACTCATCCTGATGGGCGGGACGATGACGGCCCGCAGCCACGACTACCAGGAGTGGTTCGTGAAGCGGGCGCTTCAGGCGATGAACGAGTACGACGTCGACGCGGAGCCGAACCCGGCGGAGGGGGAGTCGTTCGCCCAGGCCCCCTCCGAGTACGACTTCGAGTACCTGGAGGACGTGAAGGCCCGCAACGAGTCGACCGACGTGCGCTGTATCGGCATCACGTTCGAGACGAAGCCGGACTGGTGTGACCCAGAGCAGATCGACCGGATGTTGAACCTCGGCGGGACGAAGGTGGAGGTCGGCGTCCAGACGACCTACGAGCGGGTGAACCGCGAGATGCATCGCGGACACGGCAACCGGGCGTCGATCGACGCGAACCGCCGCCTGCGCGACGCGGCGTTCAAGGTCGGCTTCCACATGATGCCCGGCCAGCCGGGGATGACCGCCGAGATGTGCCGGGAGGACTTCCGACAGCTGTTCGAGAACCCGGACTGGCGGCCCGACTACCTGAAGATCTACCCGACGCTCGTCGTCCGCGGGACCCGCGTGTACGACCAGTGGCGCCGCGACGACTTCGACCCGCTGGACAACGAGCAGGCCGCGGACCTCGTCGCCGACGCCATGAACGAGATCCCGAAGTACTGTCGGCTCCAGCGCGTCCAGCGCGACATCCCCGCGGACTTCATCGACGCGGGCGTCTGGAAGTCGAACCTCCGTCAACTCGCCGAACAGCGCGCCGCGGAGAAGGGGTACGACCTCCGCGACATCCGCGCCCGCGAGGTCGGGCACAACGACGCCGACCCGGACCCTTCGGACGTCGAACTCGACGTGCTGGAGTACGAGTCGGGCGGGGGAATAGAGCAGTTCGTCTCGTTCGAGGACGTCGAGAAGGACCTGCTCGTCGGCTTCTGTCGCCTCCGGTTCCCCTCCTACTCCCACGCCGCGCCGGGTGCCGGGCCCGACGCCGACGGCGACCCGGTTCGCCGGGAACTCGCCGACGCCGCGCTCGTCCGCGAACTCCACGTCTACGGCTCGCCAGCGACGTTCGACTCGGACGGGAGCGACGCCGGCCGAAGCGACGCTGCCGGCAGCGGGGCCGACGGGCGCGACGGTCCCGGAGCCGACGGCGACTGGCAGCACCGCGGCTACGGCCGGCGGCTCGTCAGGACGGCGGAGGATCTGGCCGCGGACGCGGGCTTCGGGAAGCTCTCGATCATCTCGGGGCTCGGCGTCCGAGGCTACTACCGCGACAAGCTCGGCTACTACCAGGACGGGCCGTTCGTCAGCCGGCGGCTCTGAATCCCGCCGGAGCCCCGGCGAATCGGACCACTCGGACCAGGCCGGAACCCTTTTGCCGATCTTATCACTCGACGGACGTATGTCGCCTCCGTTGCTCCAGGGCGTTCGTCGGACGCTATAGGGGTTCGTCACCACGGAGGCGCGGGTCGCCGCGACCGTGGTGCTGGTGACGGCCGCCGCCGTGACGGCCGTCGTGCTCACCCCCCGGATCGTCAGGACCGTCCAGCGGATCGTCCGTCGGCGACTCGTCGACGACGACCTGATCCCCGGCGAACTAGCGGAACTGGACTGGCTCGTCCCGATCACGCTCGTCGTCCGGACCCTGCAGCTGGCGGTGTTGCTCGCGGTCGCGCTTGCGACGCTCGTCGCCTGGGGACGGCTCGAACTCGCGCTGCTTGCCGTGTCCGGGATGGAGATGACCGTTCCCGTGCTGGCCAACGTGCTCGTGACCGTCGGGCTCGTCGCGGCCGCGCTCGTCGGCATCGACGTGCTGGAGGCGCGACTGGACGCCTACGCGGCGGAGTCGGACAACATCAACCGTCACCAGCAGGGGATCGTCTTCCGGGTGCTCCAGCTCTCGGTGCTCGCGGCGGCCGGCGTCGCCACGCTCACGCTCTGGGGCGTGAACCTCAGCGGGCTCCTCGTCGGTGCGGGCTTTCTCGGCATCGTCGTGGGGACCGCCGCGCGGTCGACCATCGGCTCGCTCATCGCGGGGTTCGTCCTCATGTTCTCCCGCCCGTTCGAACTGGGCGACTGGATCGAACTCGACGGCGAGGAGGGGATCGTCACCGACATCACCGTCATCAACACGAGGCTCCGGAACGCGTCGGGAGAAACCGTCGTCGTGCCGAACGAACGGGTAGCGAACGCGACGATCACGAACCGGAGCCGCATCGGGCAACTGCGGCTCTCGGTGGACGTCGGCGTCGACTACGACGCCGACCTCGAGACCGCCGAGGCCACCATCACCGGAGCCCTGGTCGAGGCCGACGGCGTCCTCGAGAACCCGGGGCCACAGGTCGTGCCCAAGTCGTTCGACGACTCGGCGGTCGTCCTCGAGTGCCGGTACTGGATCGAGAACCCGAGCGCGCCCCGCCGCGCCCTGACGACCGCGACGGTCGTGCGGGACGTGAAGGCCGCGCTCGAGGAAGCCGGCGTCAAGATCCCGTTCCCGCAGCGGGAACTCACCGGGCGCGAGGAGACCGACGGCTTCCGCGTCGGGAGACGCGACGAGGCGGCGAGCGTCTCCCGCCCGGCCGACGGCACCCGGAACTGAGGACCCGAGTCGGATCGGGACGCAAAGCGGACCCGGAGGGGCCCGGACGTCAGGGACCCCACGGAGGCCACGGACGATCCGGGCGGTATCTTTGAGACGCTCGCGGACACGACGTTCGTATGGTCGATCAGCTGTTCGTCGACCTCGTCGGGTCGAACCCGCTGTTGCAGGCGATAGTCGGCGGGCTCGTCATCGCGGGGCTCAACCTCGTCGGCGCGTCGCTGGTGCTCGTCTACCGGGATCCGAGCGAGCGCGCGCTCGACGGCGCGCTCGGCTTCGCCGCCGGCGTCATGCTCGCAGCGTCGTTCACCAGCCTCATCGTCCCCGGCATCGACGCGACGGAGGTCATCGTCCCCGGCGTCCCCGCGACGGGGCTCCTCACGCCGGCTCCGGTGCTGGTCGGAATCCTCCTCGGCGTGTTCGTGCTGGACCAGGCTGACCACTGGGTTCCCCACGTCCACGTCCTCATCACCGGCCGACGACGGACCGACCAGACCGTCACGGACTCGGGGGTCGCCTCGGTCATCCTCTTCATCGTCGCCATCACGATTCACAACATGCCGGAGGGACTGGCCGTCGGCGTCGGGTTCGGGTCGGGCGACGTCGCCAACGCGATCGCGCTGATGCTCGCCATCGGCATCCAGAACGTCCCGGAGGGGTTCGCCGTCTCGGTGGCGGCGGTCAACGCCGGCTTCGACCGGCGGGCGTACGCGGTCCTGACCGGCATCAGGTCCGGACTCGTCGAGATTCCGCTGGTCGTCGTCGGCGCGGTCGCAGTGACGATAGCGATGCCCATCCTCCCGTACGCGATGGGGTTTGCGGCGGGCGGGATGCTGTTCGTCATCTCGGACGAGATCCTGCCGGAGACGCACGCGCGCGGCAACGAGCGGCTGGCGACGCTGGGGACGATGCTCGGGGTCGTGGTGATGTTGTATCTGGACGTGGCGCTCGCGGCGTGATTCGTCGGTGTTCACCGTGGCGGTGCCGGGACCGTCACCGGGGACGGGAACGGCTGGTGGCGACGATACTGGGAGAACTCCCAGAATCGGGACGCTGGAGACCCGGCATCTCGACTCGCGCCGCCCCCGTCGGCTGGAAGGCCGAAACCTCACGTTCCGGTCGCTCGAGGGACCCGATCGCTGATTGGCGGTTCCGGGCGGAGAGCTGTGGACGGGTCGGTAGAATCGGCCCGCCTCCCGTTGAGACGAACTGAAGGGGAGTCACCAAGGACGACCGTCGAACGGGCGCGGGTGAGTTCGCGGTCAGAAGTCGCCGTTGATGACGTCGGCGACCCGCTGGTGGTCGAACAGCTGTTCGTCGGCACCGAACTCGGGGTACGAGTCCCCGTTCTCGTAGGCCGGCCACGCACCGAACTGCTCGGGGTACAGTTGCTTCGCGGTCATTTCGAGCTGGAACAGGTTCATCAGCGGTCCCTGCCACCGCGTCCCCTGCGGGTACACCCGGTCGTTCCGGACGGCGGATAACTCGCTCCCGACGGGGTCCTCCGCCAGGTTCTGCTTCAGCGTTCCGAAATCGAAGGTCTCCGTGACCGTCCACAGTCCGAGTATCACGTCCGGTTCGGCTTCCAACAGCGCCTCCATGTCGACTTGCAGGAACGGTCCCGAAAATTCCTCGTCGCCGAAGGCGTCGACCGCGCCGAGCGGTCGGGTGTGGGAGTTCCAGTAGCCGGGCGCGTTCAGTCGGAGCAGGTAGATGCTGGAGAGGTCCGCCGAGATCGAGAGGTAGGCCGCGGTCGGCCGCTCCGACTCCGGCGGGAGTCCCGCCTCGATCGTCGCCAGCAAGTCGTCGTGGACGGCCCGGAGCGCCTCGTACCGTGACCGTTCCCCGTACATCGTCGCGACGGAGTCGAACAGCTCCCAGAGGTCGTAGTACTCGTACCCATCAGCCCACGACTCGGGGGGCGTCGAGTGAAAGTTACTGTAGTAGTTGCCGAGCCACGGCCCGACGTTGTCGGCGATTTCATCCACGTCGTCCCGGTCCCAGCCGTCCTGTGAGGTGACCCAGGCGGGGTCCACGAGGTGGAGGTCACTGTCGAGTTCGTACACCTGTTCCTTCGCGAAGCCGTACTGTCCCGCGGCGTCCGCCCACTCGATCTCGAAATCGTCGAACCCGGCGGTGAAGTACTCGAGCCCCGCCACCGTTCCGTCCCACCAGAGGTTGTTGATGGTCTCTCCTTGCCCGAGCGCGCTTGCCATGTCCGGGAACCACGGGAAGTGGGTGAAGACGTTCGTCGGCGGCTCCTCCAGCGTGACCTCGCCGACGGGTGACAGCTCGACGGAGTAACTCTGTTCCGCCGTCGAGGTCGACGTCTCGGGCTCCGTTTTATCGCCCGTGTTCGCCGGTTGCTGGGTCGCGTCCGGCGTCCGCGTCGGGTCACTCTCCGATCGCCCGGCGCATCCCGCGAGCAGCCCTCCCCCGATGACTGCCCCGCCGTACTTCACGTACTCGCGCCGTGTCGGTGCCTCGGTCCGGCCCTCGTCGTCCGTCATGCACGTTCGGGTGGCCTAAAAGCACATAACCGCTTCGATTTTTAGGCCTGCCAAAAATGCCGCCGTTTCTTTCATTCATCTGTCGGTTCGCTCGATTCGCTCCCTTCGGTCGTTCACCTCACACTATTCGGTCGCCACGTCGGCCATCGCGCCGGCCATCACCCGCGTCGCGTCGGCGCAGTCGACCCAGTCGGTCCACTCGCGGGGGTTGTGACTGATCCCGTCGCGCGACGGGGCGAACAGCAGCGCCGCGTCGGTCACGCCGGCGACGTACATCGTGTCGTGGGCGGCCCCCGAGTGGAGGTCGAGCGTCCCGATCCCGGCCGCCTCGCCCGCGTCGTGGGCGGCCGCGCGGAGTCGGTCGCTCATCGGCGTCGGGGACAGATCGAACGGCCGCGAGAACTCGGTGTCGACGCCGCGTTCCGTCTCGAGTCGCTCGAGCGAGTCGCGCGCCGCCGCGACCACCGTCTCCATCGACTCGGCGTCCACGTCGCGCACGTCCACGCCGGCCTCGACCTTGCCGGGGACGACGTTCGTCGCGTTCGGGGAGACCGACAGCGACCCGACGGTCCCGACCGCCGACTCGCTGCTCGTCTCGACCACGTCGTTCGCGGCCGACTCGACGTCCAGGACGAACTCGGCTGCGGCCGCGAGCGCGTCCGTCCGGTCGACCATCGACGTCGCCCCCGCATGGTTCGCCTCACCCCGGATGAGGACCTCACAGTGCGTGATTCCGGTGATGTCGGTCACGACGCCGACCGGGACCTCCGCGTCCTCCAGGGTCGCGTCCTGCTCGACGTGGAGTTCGTACCAGGCGTCCCACTCGGACGCGTCGAGCACCCCTTCACCCCGGAAGCCGACGTCCGTCAGTGCTTCCTCCAGGGTGACCCCTTCGTCGTCAGTCAGCGCGAGCGCGTCCTCGAGGGAGCGTTCCCCGGCCGCCACGGAGGAGCCCAGCAATCCCTCGGCAAAGCGCTGTCCCTCCTCCTCGGTGAACGAGACGACGACGAGGGGTCGCGCCGGCTCGACCCCGGCGTCCTGCATCGCACGGACGGCCTCCAGCGCGGCGTAGGCGCCGAGCGGGCCGTCGAAGATGCCGCCCTCCGGAACCGAATCCAGGTGGCTCCCGGCCGCGACCGGCGCGGCGTCCGGGCCCGCCGAGGCGGGGGTCCACGCGCCGGCGACGTTGCCGACGGCGTCGACGGTGACGTCGAGTCCCGCGTCCTCCAGTCGTTTCACGAACCGTTCGCGCGCGAGTCGGTTCGCCTCCGTCCCGCAGCGCACGGTCCGGCCCCGTCCCTCCGCGACCTCGACCTCGCCGAAGGCCGCGTTCGCCTCGATGTCGGCGCGGAGTCGATCCCCGTCGACCTGCACGTTCATACGTCCCCTCACGGCGGTCGGGGCTTGGACCTTTCCGCCGCGGCGGTCCGGGCCGGTAGCCCGGCCGGGCGTGTTCCAACCGGGCCACACACCTGCTCGGCGACCGCGTGCCGAGCACGGTCACACAGTTCGACAAGACTTATTCGCGCCCTCCGACTCCCGTTTCGTATGAGCGACATCGCGGTCGTCCTGCCGGACGGCTCGGAACTGTCCGTCCCCGGGGGCGCGACGGTGGAGGACGCGGCCTACGAGATCGGACCCGGTCTCGGGGACGACACCATCGCGGGCGTCGTCGACGGCGAACTGGTCGACAAGGCCGCGCCGCTGCACGACGGCGCGCGCCTGGAGATCGTCACCGACCAGTCCGAGGAGTACTTGGACGTGCTCCGCCACTCGGCGGCCCACGTGTTCGCACAGGCGCTCCAGCGGCTCCACCCCGAGACGAATCTCGCCATCGGTCCGCCGACCGACGAGGGGTTCTACTACGACGTGACCGGCGTCGACCTCGACGAGTCCGACTTCGGGGAACTCGAAGCCGAGATGCGCGACATCATCGAGGCCGACTACCCCATCGAGCGCCGCGAACTGTCCCGCGAGGAGGCGCTCGCCGCCTTCGATGACAACCCGTACAAGACCGAGATCCTCCACGAGGAGGCCGCGGGCGAGGACCCCGTCTCCGTCTACGAGCAGGACGACTGGCGCGACCTCTGCAAGGGACCCCACGTCGATTCGACCGGGAAGATCGGCGCGGTGAAGCTGATGAACATCTCCTCGGCCTACTGGCGCGGCGACGAGGAGAACGACCAGCTCACCCGGGTGTACGGCACGGCGTTCGAGTCCGAGTCCGACCTGGCGGAGTTCCTAGAGATGCGCGAGGAGGCGAAGGACCGCGACCACCGGCGTATCGCCCGGGAGATGGATCTGTTCTCCATCCCGACGGTGACGGGACCGGGGCTGCCGCTGTATCATCCGCCGGGCAAGACGATCCTCTCGGAACTCGAGTCGTACGTCAACGACCTCAACCGGGACGCGGGCTACGGCGAGGTCGAGACGCCACACGTGTTCCGGACGGAGCTCTGGGAACAGTCGGGCCACTACGACAACTATCAGGACGACATGTTCCTCTTCGACGTGAACGACGAGGAGTACGGCCTGAAGCCGATGAACTGCCCGGGCCACGCGACCATCTTCGATCAGGGCTCGTGGAGCTACCGCGACCTGCCCGTCCGCTATGCGGAACACGGGAAGGTGTACCGCAAGGAGCAGCGCGGCGAACTCTCGGGACTCTCGCGGACCTGGGCGTTCACCATCGACGACGGCCACCTGTTCGTCGAACCCGACCAGATCGAAGCCGAGGTCCGGACCATCATGGAGATGATCGAGGAGGTGCTGGAGACGTTCGATCTCGACGTCTCGGTCGATCTCGCGACGCGTCCCGAGAAGTCGGTCGGGAGCGACGAGGTGTGGGAGAAGGCCGAAAGCCAGCTCGAGGCGGTGCTGGAGTCCTCGGCGCTCGACTGGGGGCTCGAACCGGGCGACGGCGCGTTCTACGGGCCGAAGATCGACTTCAGCTTCGAGGACGCGCTCGGCCGAAGCTGGGACGGCCCGACGGTCCAGCTCGACTTCACGATGCCCGAGAGTTTCGATCTCACCTACACGGGCGAGGACAACGAGGAGCACCGGCCGGTGATGATCCACCGGGCGCTCTACGGCTCCTACGAGCGCTTCTTCATGGTTCTGATCGAACACTTCGCGGGGAAGTTCCCGCTCTGGCTCGCGCCCGAGCAGGTCCGGATCCTCCCCATCTCGGACGACAACCTGGGCTACGCCTACCGGACGAAGAACGAACTCGACGGGTTCCGCGTCGAGGTCGAGGACCGCGACATGACCATCGGGCGGAAGATCCGCGCGGCCCACGACGACCGCGTACCGTACATGGTCATCGTCGGCGGCGACGAGGAGAAATCCGAGACCATCTCGGTGCGCGACCGGTTCGAGAACGAGGTCGGGGACGTCGATCCGAGCGAGTTCCGCGCCCACATCGAAGCCGAGCGCGACGAGAAGCGCACGCGACCGGACTTCATCGACGCCGAATAATCGCCGCGCGACGATTTCTGGTTTACCGGCGGGACGACATCCCCGTTCACGGCTGGACGACACCTCCGTCCATCCAGCGAAGCAGCGACGTCGGCACCCCACAGCGGCGCAAGCGGGTGTCAGTGAGGGGGTGGCGACCGACCGTCTGCAGGGTGGGAATGGAAGGGGGCGCGGCTCTCGGGGACGCCCGGGGCCTCAAGCACCGTAGCGCGACCGCAGGGAGCGCGAGGAGCACAGAGCGTCCCGCGCGAGCCGAGAGCCGCGGGGGCTTCCGAGGTCGTCTCGGTGACGGTCACCCATGCGCGAGACGACGGAAAAACGGAATCCGGACCCGAACCGGAACCCTACCCGAACTGCTCGAACGGCTGCTGGCAGTCCTCACAGAAGTGCATCGAGCGGCACAGCCCCGGCCCCTTCGGGTGGTCCCGAACGGTGTTCGTCGAACCGCAGTACGGGCACTCGGCGGCCTCGTCCTCGTCCGTCGCCGTCGTGCTTGGATCGTTCCGGCTCATGCCTCACACGCTCAGGCCGAACTCGCGGAGGTCCTCGCGTCCGCGCTCGGTCACCATCTCCACGTTCCACTCGGGCGAGTAGCGCAGACGGACCTCGGCCTCCGCGACGCCCTCGGCGGTCTCGGCGGCACAGCGCACGTCGTTGAGCAGCATGTCTCGCGCCGGACAGCCCGAGTAAGTGAGCGTCATCTCGACCTCGCAGCGGCCCGACTCCTCGTCCACCTCGACGCCGTAGACGAGCCCGAGGTCGACGACGCTCACCGGCATCTCCGGGTCCTCGACCTCGTAGAGGGCGGCCCAGACGCCCGCTTCCGTCCCGGTCGCGTCGTCGCCGGTCTTCGGGAACTCCTCGGGCGACTCGCCCGAGTCGTACTCCGTGTAGGCGCACGCTTCGGAGTCGAGCGGGACGTTCGTCGGCATCTACGCCTCCTCGCCGCGCAGGCGGGCCGGCGACTCGAACTCGACCTCCCGGTAGGTCCGGGTGAACGCCTCGTACAGGTCGAACCAGTCGTCGGTGTGGCTACCGTCACGACCCCGGACGTCCGGCCGCTCCACCTCGCCGGCGTCACCGGTCCCGCCGGCATCGGGTTCCGGCACGTCGAGCCCGAGCGATTCGAGGAACGGGACGACGACGTCGAGCCACTCGGCTCGGAGGTCCGACAGCGTCTCGGTCCGGAAGCCGTGCTCGAGGATCTCGTCCTCGCGCGGGCCGGGCGCGAACAGCGAAAGCGCGTGCGGGAACAGGGTCTCGAGGGCCGACTGCAGCCGCTCGCGTCCCTCTTCGTCCGCGGTCAGTCGCTCCAGCCAGCTCTGGGCGTGCTCGCGGTGGTAGTCCTCCTCGGAGAGTGCCTTGCCCACGCGGTCCGCCAGCGGGGCGTAGCTCGTGTCCACGAGCGCCTCGAGCCTGAGTCGCTCGGCCACGTCGTAGAGGTAGCCCCGGAGGATCGCGTCGCCCCAGCCGTCGTCGTCGAACGGCAGCTCGACCAGCGGCGCGTGGGTCCACTCCCCCGGCGGGCGCTCCCAGATGCACTCGGCCTCGGTGTAGCCGAGTTCCTGCAGGAGGTCGTACCAGAGGCGTGCGTGGCCGAACTCGTCCTGTGCGACGTTCGCGAGCGCCAGGTCGGCCTCGACCGTGGGCGAGTAGATCTGCCACTCCGTGAGCCGCTCGGCGTGAACGAACTCGTCGTCGGCGAGCCGAAAGAGGAGTTCCTCCAGCGCGAGCTGCCCTTCGGCGCTCAGGTCGCCACGGTCCAGTTTCGCGGCCATCAGTCACCCCCCTCCTGCATCGCCTCGCGGCGCTTGCGCGCGGCCTCGCGCTGCTCGGCCTCGCTGTCCTCGACCTCCTGGGCGAACGACGCGTCGATGTCGTTGTACGTCATCGCCCAGCGGTACGCCTTGTCGGTCGCGCCGCCGAACGTCACGTCGTCGGCGTCGACCTCGCCGATCTCCGGCCGGGGGACGACCCACAGCGAGTTGGTCTGCATCCGGCGGCCGTGCTGGATCGAGGCGAACAGTTTCGCCATCTCGCGGTCCGGCGCGTGGACGTTGCCGACGTGCCGGTGGTAGTCGCCGGCCTCCTCCTGCCGGAACACCTCGAAGATCATCAGTCGGCCGCCCCCGCGGCGGCGCCCGCGCCCGACTCCCAGGAGTCCAGCGACTGGCGGGCCCAATCGACGGCGTCCTGGCGGCGGCGACGCGAGCCGATCTGCTCGTGGCTCCCCTCGTACTCGTTCTTCGAGATGGTCCAGAACTCGTCCCAGTCGAGGTCGTCCTCGCGGACGGCCATCGTGCCGTCCTCCCGCTCGAACAGGCGCGGGTGGTCGGGGATCTCGAGGCCGTACTTCTCGGCCTTCGGGACGTACATGTTCAGGAACGAGTTGCGGAGTTCGTCGTTGCTCACCGTCTTCAGGCCGACCTGCTGGGCGAAGTCGTCGTGCGTGGACTCGTCGTTCGTCGGCCCGAAGAACTGGAGGATGCGCGGCCACCACTCGTCGAACGTCTCCTGGGTCCGCTCGCGGGTCGCCTTCGACCCCCGCATGAGTTCGCGGAGGATGGACTCGCCGTGCTTGACGTGGAAGCCCTCCTCGAAGCAGACCTTGTCCATCGCGTGGGCGTAGGGGGTCCACGAGGTATTCTTCAGCGTCGCCTGCCGACGCATCGCCCCGCCGTCGACGAAGAAGTCGATCATCGGCGCCTCGTACCACGAGTCAACCGGGTAGTGAAAGCAGTTCAGGAACTTCCCCTTGCCGACGCGAAGCTCCTCCAGCATCTCCTCGCGGGTCTTCACGCCGAGCGTCTCCGCGGCGCGGTAGAGCAACTGCGCGTGCCCGACCTCGTCCTGGACCTTCGCCGTGTTCGCCAGCTTCCGGTCCAGCGACGGGGCGTGTCGCGTGAACTCCTTGTCGAGGTAGCCGCCCATCACCTCGCTGTTCGCGTGGAACTGGATCATGCGGGTCGCCGCCGTGCGGTACTCCTCGGGCATGTCGTCGCCGGGGCCGAACTGACGGGGGCCCGCCCGCTCCGTGACCTCCTCGATGTCCATGAAGAACCGTTACGGACGTGGCTCCCTATCGGTTCGCCCGCCCATAGACGGGATATAAATAGTTACTCGTCGAAGGAGGGGGCATGATCGACGACTGTCTCGTCGTCGAGGTCCGCGTCACGGGCGACGAGTGCCCGCTCGCGGCCGCAACCCGGGCGACCGGGGCGAGACTGGAGGCCGAATCGCCCCTGCTCAGGCGGGACGGCAACGCGCTCCTCCGATTCTCCGCGCCCGCTGACGACGACCTGGCGGCGGCACTCGACGCGGACGAGCGGATCCGGTACCTCCACCGCTCGGCCGGCGACGGTCGCGACCGGTACCGCTGTCTGTCGATGCATCCCTGCGTCGTCCACGACCTCATCGACGCGGGGTTCATGGCCGAGTCGCTGACGTACGCGGACGGCGAGGGGCGGTTCGAGGGCGCGGTCGTCGGGCGCGACGTCCTCCAGGGCGTGATGGAGGCGGCCGGGGAGGCCGTCGGCGTGACGCTCGAACGGGTGTACCCGCTCGGTCCGGATTCGGCCGAGGCGGCGGGACGATGGGACGTGACCCCGCCACAGGAGGCCGCGTTGCGAGCCGCGTTAGCGGCGGGCTACTTTGCAGTTCCCAAGGAATCGACGGCGAGCGAGGTGGCCGCGGAGCTCGGCATCAGCAAGTCGGCGTTCCTGGAGCGGCTCCGACGGGGACAGGGAGCGCTGTTCGAACAGATGCTCGGATGACGGGACCGGGACGACCCGTCCGGCGGCGGGGCGCTACGACTCGCGCTCGATCATGAACTTCATGTCGCCCGCGAACACCGTCTCGTCGTCCTGGTTGGTCATCTCCGTGTCGATGACGACCAGGCCGGCGTCCTCGCGCGAGGAGAACGGCTTCGTCTCGGTGACTTCCATGTCGAGCGAGATGGAGTCGCCCTCGTAGACGGGCGCGGGGATGTCCATGTAGTTCATGCCGAGGAACGCCATCACCGTGCGTTCGAGGAAGCCGCACCGGTAGACGAACCCGGTGGCCAGCGAGAACGTCATCGGACCGTGGGCGACGCGCTCGCCGAACTGCGAGTCGGCCGCGTAGTCGGCGTTCGTGTGGAGTTCGGTCCAGTCGCCGGTGAACGCCGAGTGCATGACGAAGTCGGACTCGGTGACGGTGCGGCCGACGCTCTCGAACGTCTGGCCCTCCTCGAAGTCCTCGAAGTGGTGTGGCCGGTAGCTGTATGGCATACTCGGATGGACCGCGGGGGACGGTAAAAATCGCGGTGGTCTATCCATGGTAACATTTAACAGGATGACGTCCGTCA
The DNA here is from genome assembly GCF_032116555.1 of Halobaculum sp. XH14. Lineage (NCBI taxonomy): Archaea > Methanobacteriati > Methanobacteriota > Halobacteria > Halobacteriales > Haloferacaceae > Halorarum > Halorarum halobium. The sequence goes on along the minus strand of NZ_CP134949.1, from coordinate 1,551,366 downwards.
GACGGCACGATGGTCGGCAGCGCGTTCGTCTGTTCGGAATGTTCCCGCTCGGTCAGCGTCCTCTCGTACAGGGCCGCCTGCCCGGACTGTGGCGCCTCGCTGAAACACCCGCGGTAGCGACGCCGTCGGCACTCACCGACCGATCACCGTAAAAACGGAACCGCCCGCGGCGACGAGTGAACCCGAGCGAGTCGGGTCCCCGTACTCTCCTACAGCCGCTGGAGGTTCGTCGCTCGCGGACCCTTGTCGGCCTGTTCGATGTCGAACTCCACCTCCTGCCCTTCCTCGAGGTCCGGACCGCCGACGTCCTCCATGTGGAAGAAGACGTCCTCGTCCGCGTCCTCGCTTTCGATGAAGCCGTAACCGCCCGTGTCGTTGAAGAATGCGACCGTTCCTTTCGCCATTCGCGCTTACCTCGCCATACGGTAGGGAGCGTCTGACGTATATAGCTATGGGTCAACCGGGTCCGAATTCACCCGAACCCGGATCAGGCGGGGTGTTCCAGGCTCTCGGTTAGCGAGACGACGGTCGGCCGCTCCTCGCTCTCCCGCCGCTTGGGGTACATCCCCATCGGGATGACGAAGTCATCCTCGTGTTCGGTTCGACCGACGTGGATGTACACGTCGACCTCCTGGCCGTCGACGGTCGCGGTCGCCTCGAACTTGTCGAGCTCGACGTCGCTGCCGAGCGTTCGGACGGTCCGGCCGTCCACGCGGGTGGGCTCGTCTAACCCCTCGTACTGGCTCGTGAGCAGCGAGACCAGCTTCTCGTTCGAGTAGTCTTCCACCGGGTTGAGCGTCTGGCCCGCGACCGTCACCTTCGGGCTGGAGATGGCCGCGAACACGGCGAGGCGCGCCTCGCCGAAGAGCGGGTTGTCGACGGTCTTCTGGTAGGTCGTGATCCGGTTGGTCACCTCGACCTCGCGCGTCTGGCCCGCCACGGTGAACTCCCGTGTTTGCGTCCGTGCCTGTGGCCCCTCCGTCTCGTAATCGGTCTCGCCGACCGTGCTCTCCGCGGCCACGGCCGGTTCCGCGGCGAACGAGAGCGACTGCTCGCCCGTGATGAATCCGAGACAGCCCGCCGTCGCCGTCGTCAGTGCGATGCCGGCCCCCCCGAGTAGCTGTCGTCGACGCATGGACCCGCGTTCCGACGGCCGCCGCATAAGTCGTGTGGCAGCCTCGTGAACAGGACCCACGACCCGGAGCAGTGGCGGAGCCGACCGATCGAGCCTGAACGGGCCGAACGGCCGTCATCACCAGCAGCCCGTCGATTGACCACCATCCACTGGCCGGCGGTCACGAGGGCCTCCCCGTCGCTCGGCTCCCCCCGTTCACTCGCCACGCCAGTCGGGCTCCCGGTCCTCGAGGAACGCGCCGATGCCCTCGTTCTTGTCGTGGCTGTCGAACAGGCCGACGAACAGTTCGCGCTCGTAAGCCAGTCCCTGTCGCAACGATCGATCCGCTCCGCCCCGAACCGCTTGCTTCGCGCGTCGGACGGCCAGCGGGCTCTTCTCGGCGATCGCCCCGGCGAGGTCGTCGACGCGGCCGTCGAGTTCCCCTTCGGGGACCGCTTCCTCGACGAGGCCGAGTTCGGCCGCCTCGGTCGCCTCGACGAGTTCGCCCGACAGGATCAGCTTCAGCGCCTGGCCCTCGCCGACGAGCCGCGGGAGCCGCTGGGTGCCGCCGCCGCCCGGGATGAGTCCGAGGCCGATCTCCGGCTGCCCGAGCTTCGCGCCCTCGGCGGCGATGCGAACGTCACAGGCCTGCGCGAGTTCACAGCCGCCGCCGAGCGCGTGGCCGTTCACGCGGGCGACGACTGGCTTCGGGCACTCGGCGACGACCTCGTAGACGCGCGGGAACGAACTCGCCTCGCGCTGTTCGACGGCGCTCCGCTCGTGGAGCTCGGTCACATCCGCGCCCGCGACGAACGCGCCCGAGTCCTCGCCCCCGGTCAACACGACGACGCGGACCGAATCGTCCTCGGCGATCGCGGCGAAGACGGACTTCAGTTCGGACCGGACGGTCGCGTTGAGCGCGTTCCGCGCGTCCGGTCGGTCGATGGTGACCGTCGCCACGTGCTCGCCGCGACCGCCGACCTCGGCGGCGACGAACTCGTTCCCCTCGGCAGCAGCTTCGGCGGGCGTCGTCATCGTCCCCCCGTCTCGGCGTCGTCCACATCCCGTTCGCCCGCGGCTCCGTGCCCGCCCGAGACGCCGACGACCTCGCCGTCCTCCCAGACGTAGAACCCCTCGCCGGTCTTGCGGCCGAGCTTTCCGGCACGGACTTTCCGGCGGAGCAGCGGCGGCGGCGCGAATCGCTCGCCGAGTTCCTCTCGGAGGTGCTCGAGGATGTCGAGGCGGACGTCGAGGCCGACGACGTCGGTGAGTTCGATCGGACCCATCGGGTGCCGATACCCCAGTTCCATCCCGGCGTCGATGTCGCGCGGACCGGCGACGCCTGCCTGGAGCATCCGGATCGCCTCGACGCCCTGCATCGCGCCGAGCCGCGAGGTCGCGAAGCCGGGCGTGTCCGTGACGGTGACCGCGGTCTTGCCGAGCCCCTCGACGAACGATTCCGCCCGCTCGCGCGTCGCGGCGGTCGTCTGTTCGGCCAGCACGACCTCCACGAGCCCCATCGCGTGGACCGGGTTGAAAAAGTGGAGCCCGACGGCCCGGTCCGGCCGCTCCAGGGCCGCCGCGATGCCGGTCAGCGGGAGCGAGGAGGTGTTCGAGCCGACGAGCGCCCCGTCGGGGAGGTGCGCCTCCGCCCCGGAGAGCACGTCCCGCTTGAGGTCGACGTCCTCGGGCACGGCCTCGATGGCGATGTCGGTCCCGGCCGCCGCCGACTGGAGGTCGGTCGTCGTCTCGATCCGGTCGAACGCGGCGTCGGCCCCCCCTGCCGACAGCTTCCCGCGCTCCACGCCGCCGGAGAGCGTCGACCTGATCTCCTCGCTCGCCTCGGCGAGCACGTCGTCGTCGACGTCGCGGAGGCGGACGCGATGGCCGGCCGTCGCGGCGGCGTGGGCGATGCCCCGACCCATCGTCCCGGCCCCCAGCACGCAGACCGTTCGAGTGTCGTCCATGCGAGATGGGCCGGCGTCCCGGACCAAAAGTCCGCTGGGTGTCGGGCCGACGGCTGCCACGACGGACGAATCAGTTAAATAGTCCTCTTCGCGGGAGAACCGCCCCACCAATCCGGGGTCGAATCAGGAAAATCGAACGGTATAGTGCGTGTGACTGCCGTACACGATTTCGAAATGTTTATATACTTCTGTCCCTCACTATAGGTAAGGACGACTGCCGTCGGAACCCTTTCTTCCACCGGTCGTGGTCGCTCCGGGACGCCATGACGGAAACCAGAACCACCATCAGCAACTACGAGCGCGAATCGAACGTCGAGTCGCAAGAGGCCGAGACGCGAGGGGCCGAAACGCGGGAGCGAACCGCCTGCCCCGAGTGCGGCGGGACGGTCGTGACCGACGAGGAACACGGCGAGACGGTGTGCCGGGACTGTGGGCTGGTGGTCGAGGAGGACGCCATCGACCACGGTCCCGAGTGGCGGTCGTTCGACGACGGACAGCGGACGAACAAGTCCCGCGTGGGCGCGCCGACGACGAACATGATGCACGACAAGGGGCTCTCGACGAACATCGGCTGGCAGGACAAGGACGCCTACGGGAAGGCGCTCTCCTCGCGCCGTCGCCAGCAGATGCAGCGGCTCCGCACCTGGCACGAGCGGTTCCGGACGCGGGATTCGAAGGAGCGGAACCTCAAACAGGCGCTGGGGGAGATCGACCGGATGGCCAGCGCGCTCGGCCTGCCCGAGAACGTCCGCGAGACGGCGTCGGTCATCTACCGGCGCGCGCTCGCGGACGACCTCCTGCCCGGCCGGTCGATCGAGGGCGTCGCCACCGCGAGCCTCTACGCTGCCGCCCGCCAGGCCGGCACCCCCCGCTCGCTCGACGAGGTCACGTCGGTCTCGCGGATCGACCGGATGGAACTGACCCGGACGTACCGCTACGTCGTCCGCGAACTCGGGCTGGAGGTCGCGCCGGCCGACCCGGCCCAGTACGTCGGGCGGTTCGCCTCGGCGCTCGACCTCTCGGACGAGGGCGAATGGCGAGCGCGGGAACTCCTCAAGGGCGCACAGGAGGACGGCGTGACGAGCGGGAAGTCGCCCGTGGGGCTCGCGGCCGCCGCGGTGTACGCCGCCGCCCTGCTCACGAACGAGTCGGTGACCCAGAGCGAGGTCAGCGAGGTCGCGGGCGTGAGCGAGGTGACCATCAGGAACCGGTACAAGGAGCTCCTGGAGGCGGCCGAGGGCCGGACGGCGTAACCCGACAGTCCCGGAGGAGTTCCCGTTTTTTCGGCCGCGAAAAGGTTTATTGACCGGCCCGCCGACGGATCGGCGTATGGTCGAGGCGTTCATCCGACTGATCTGTCCGGAGTGTTCCAAGGACTGGGAGGAGAACCCGACCGAACTGCCCGCCCACCGGGAGAACTACTCGTGTCCCTCCTGTCACGCGACGCGACGCCTCGCCGAGTTCATGCGGACCGAACGCGACCTCGAGGCGTTGAAGCAGTTCAACTGATCGGTCGCCGTTCCCCGCCGATTCTCCGAGGCGATTCGGGAGCGACCAGGAACGAACTATCGCTCCTCGACCGTCGTGACCGCACCACAGGCAGCACACTTCAACCGGGTCGCGTCCCCCTCCGTCAGGAGGTCCGTGTCCGGGAGCCCGCAGTCCGGACAGACGACGTACGTGTCGGCGTACTCCCGGAGTGCCGTCGAGATCCGGCCCCGTTTGAACTCGCCGGTCAGCCGCCCGCGGCCCCGGTCGTCGACGCTCCCGGCGGTGCCCACCGCGGACTGGAGGAACTGGAGGACGTGGCCCGGGTCCCTGTCCAGCGTGTCCGCGATCTCGCCGAGGTTGTCGACGACCGTGACGCTCCCGTCGACGCGGACGACCGGTTCCGGCACGTCGAACCGGGAGTCGGTTCCCTCCGCATCCGGCGACTCCTCGACTGCGCGGTCGAGCATGTCGTCGTAGACCATGCCCCCAGGAAGGGGCGCGGGCGGGAAAACGTTCGCGGCGGCTCGACGGGTGGGAGCGACCGGCGGGGAACCGTCGGAACGAGCCGATAAGCGGCACTTACCACGCGTCCGGCACGAAAGCCACGGGAATCGGCCCCTCACACGAGTCAACCCGCGAACCGTTAATCTATCGGGAACCGTGCTAACGACCCTCAAGATAAGCATTTAACCCTCCGGTCGCAATCCAAGTTCGTCCATGAAGAAGCAGGAACTCATTCACCTGCACGGCCTTCTCGCCGAGGTACGAAGCGAGTGTGAAGCACGCGATGCGGATCTCGACCTCACCGAGTACGAAACACTTGGCGTGAAGCCGACATCGATCCACAAGTCGAAGACAGACCACAAAGCAGCAGTGTTCAAACTGGCCGGAGGAATCACCTCTTCGGTCGTCGAAGCGGAGTCCGAGCCGGTCGCCCCGACGGCCGACTGAGCCAGTTACACTTCCTCAACTCACCACGCTCGTCGAGTGGCGACGCCGTTAGTAGTTCGTTTCTCAGGGGCGACTGCTCCCGACACCGGTTCGAACCGTGACCGCTCGGAGCCTCAGCCGTCCTCGACCATCTCCTCGAACCCGGGGAGGAGATCGTCGTCCGGGTCGTCGGCCGAATCGTCGTCGTCGGTATCGGAGTCGCTCTCCCCTCTGCCGGCCGAGGCACCGCCGTTCGAGTTCGACCCCGAACCGTCGCCCTGAGCCACGTCCTCCGAACCGTCACCGCGGTTCACGTCCCCCGAATCGTCACCGCGGCTCTCGTTCCCCGAATCGTCCTCGTCCGTCTCCACGACCTCGCTCACGTCGAGCACTTTCAGCGGGATGTTTTCGAGCCGCTGTCCGATCTCCTTTCGGGCGATGCGGGACGCGTGTCTCGTCCCCTCCACGTTGAAGACGGTCAGCGCGAGTTCGAGGGCGACGAGCGCCTCGTCGGCCGCCACGAAGGCGGGGGGTAACTCCTCCCCGCCGGGCGACCGTCGCTGCCCCGTTGAGATCTCCACGTAGTTGAGGTCCGGGTTCAGCATCTCGCCGGTCTTGGCGATGGCGATGCGAACCGCTTCGTCGGTCGTCTCGACGTCGTACACCGGGACGGCGGCCTCGACGACGACCCTGCAGTCCATTGCACCCAAACGTACCGATGCTGGCGGCATGAAGCTTCGGCCGGCGGCTGCCGCTCGACGTCGGCCGGTGACAACGTTTATTATTTGGTGGTATTACTAGGTGTTCATGGAGTTCGACAGTTTCGGCGACGCGGACGAGGCGAGCGTGACCCGAGCCATCGCCGACAGCTGGCACGAGGAGTTCATGGACAGCACCGAGGCGGAGGTCATCGTGGTCGGCGGCGGTCCCTCCGGGCTGACGGCCGCAAAGGAGCTCGCCGAGCGGGACGTCGACGTCACCGTCGTCGAGAAGAACAACTACCTCGGGGGCGGGTTCTGGCTTGGCGGGTTCCTGATGAACAAGCTGACCGTCCGCGAGCCGGCCGAACTGATCCTCGAGGAGCTCGGCGTTCCCTACGGGGGGACCGACGAGGCGGACGGGCTCTACGTCGCGGACGCGCCACACGCCTCCTCGGCGCTCATCGAGGCGGCCTGTGACGCCGGGGCGCGCGTCCAGAACATGACCGAGTTCACCGACGTGGTGATCCGGGAGAACCACCGCGTCGCGGGCGTCGTGATGAACTGGACGCCGGTCCACTCGCTGCCCAGGGAACTGACCTGCGTGGACCCCATCGCCGTGGAGGCCGACCTCGTCATCGACGCCACCGGGCACGAGGCCGTCGTCGTCTCGAAGCTCCACGAACGCGGGGTCGTCGACGCGCCGGGCGTCGAACACGCGAGCGAACACGACGCGGGCATGGACACCACTGCCGAGGGCGAGTACGGCGCGCCTGGCCACGACTCCCCGGGCCACGACTCGATGTGGATCGCCGACAGCGAGGACAAGGTCGTCGAAGAGACGGGATTCGTTCACGAGGGCCTCATCGCGGCGGGGCTGGCGACGGCGACGACCCACGGGCTCACCCGGATGGGGCCGACGTTCGGCGCGATGCTCGTCTCGGGCAAGCGAGCGGCTGAACTCGCGCTGGCGGAACTGGACGTGGACGCACCGCCGGTCGAACTCGGCACCCGTCCGCCCGCGCCGGCGGACGACTGACCCGTGCCAGCGCCCGTCACCGCCTATCGGCCCGTGGCACTGACGGTCGCGGGGACCGACAGCAGCGGCGGCGCTGGCGTCGCCGCCGACCTCGCGGCCATGAACGCGTGCGGCGCGTTCGCCACCACCGCGGTCACCGCGGTGACGGCCCAGAACACGACCGGCGTCGAGTCGGTCCACCCGGTTCCCCCCGAGACCGTCGCCGCACAGGTCCGCGCGGTCACGGCGGATCTCCCGGTCGCGGCGGCAAAGACCGGGATGCTCGGGGACGCGGCGACGGTGCGAGCCGTCGCCGAATCGATCCCGGCCGAACTCTCGCTCGTCGTCGACCCGGTCGCGGTCGCCGCCTCGGGCGCGACGCTCCTCGATGACGACGGACTGGTCGCGCTTCGGGACCGCCTCCTGCCCCGCGCGACGCTCGTCACGCCGAACGTCGCCGAGGCGGAACTGCTCACGGGCCGGGCCATCGCCGACGTCGACGACGCGGTTGACGCGGCGCGGGACCTCCGTGAACTGGGGGCCGACGCGGCGTTCGTGACCGGCGGCCATCTCGACGGCGATCCGGTCGACTCCTTCGCGGGACCGGACGGCACCGAGCGGTTCGCGGGCGACCGCGTCGACACCGACGGCACGCACGGAACCGGCTGTACGCTCTCGGCGGCCGTCGCGGCCGAACTGGCCGGCGGCGCATCCCTCGCCGAGGCCGTCGCGGAGGGGAAGGCGTTCGTCGCTGCCGCCCTCGCCCGATCGCTCCCGTACGGCGACGGCCCCGGACCCGTGAACCACCTGGGGGCGACGCTGACCGAAGCCGCGACCCCGGACGCCTGCGAGCGACTGCGGGACGCGGTCGGCAGGCTCACGGCGGCCGGCGACGCGGTCGGCGCTGTCGTCCCGGAGGTCGGGATGAACGTCGCGCTCGCGCCACGGTGTGCGAGCACGCCCGACGAGATCGTCGCGGTCGACGGGCGACTGCGACGCACCCGCGACGGCATCCGAGCCGGCGGGGACGTCCGCCGCGGGGCCTCGGACCACCTCGCACGGCTGCTCTGTGGCCTGCGCGCCGAGGACCCGGCGGTCCGGGCGGCCGCGAACGTCCGTCCGGACCCGGCCGTCGTCGACCGACTGCGCGATAAGTACGAGGTCACCACTCTCGACAGGCGCGAGGAACCCGACTCGACGGACGGGACGATGGACTGGGTCGCGGAAACGGTCGTGTCCGACGGGGCGCTCGCGCCGGACGTCGTCGTCGACGACGGCGCACACGGGAAGGAGCCGATCGCGCGGATCCTCGCGGAGTCGGCCGACGAGGTCGCCGACAGGGTGTTGACCGCCGCGGGCGTCGCGGACCGATAAGCCGTCGAAGGCCGGACGGGTCGTCGGTGAGGTCGATCCGACGGTCACGCACCGCCGGCTTCGGGTCAGTCCCCGCCGGCGCGGAGGTAGTAGAACAGATACGTCTGCGCGTAGCCCGCGTACTCGCCGCCGAGTCGCTCGCGAATGGCACGCGAGGTGGCCGCGTAGTTCCCGCGATCACAGTCCGGGAAGTGGTCCGCGATGGCGGTCCTGATCCAGGTGTCGAGCGGGACCGCCTCGAGGAAGCCGAGCGAGAACAGCAGCACGCAGTCGGCCACCTTGTCGCCGACGCCGACGAAGCGGGTCAGCGAGTCGCGCGCCTCCTCGTACGGGAGCCCCACGGCGTCGGCGGGGTCGGCCTCGCCGTCGGCGACCATCTCGGCCGTGCGCTGGACGTACGGCGCGCGGTAGCCCAGCGCGAGGTCGCGGAGGTCGGCCTCGGTCCGCGCGGCGAGCTGAGCGGGCGTCGGGAACGCGTGGACGACATCGCCGTCGAGTTCCATCCCGTCGCCGTACGTTTCCGCGAGCCGCAACTGCATCCCGTGGATGCGCGAGACGCGCATCTGGGCCGAACAGATGAACGAGATCAGGCAGGCGAACGGCGGGTCGCGGACGAGTCGCATCCCCTCGTAGGCGTCGAACGCACGCTCCAGCAGCGGCAGGGTCGGCGTGGCCTCGCGGACCGCGTCGAGGTCGTCGTCGAGCCTGAGGAGGTGCGTGAGGATCGGCACGGCGTCCGTGGTCGACTCCCACTCCAGCCGGCCGTCCGCCAGGCGGACCCGAACGGCCGCCCGCTCGTCGTTCACGTCGTCCATCGGCGGGACGACGGTCTCGTACCAGTGGTCGCCGCCGTGGACCGACAGCGACTCGTACGTGCCGCCGTCCCTGCGCCGCCAGAGGTAGGACTGGCCGCTCTCGACGGTCGACTGCAGGTCGAACGGGCCGGCGAGGTCGGCGAGGGGAATCGCGCCGGTTTCCATCGTCGGACCGGAGCGGCCGCAGGGGTGAGGCGGTTACGGTTCGCGGCCGGAGCCCGACAGCGGCGGGAGGGTGATGCCGTTTGCGTCCCGATAGTCACGCAACACGAAGAGGACGCCGACGCCGAGCAGTTCCCAGGCCAGCAGCGCCGGCACGGCGCTCGCCAGCGGATCCCGGACCAGATCGAAGCCGAGCACGACGAGTTCGACCCGGTGGAGCGTCCAGGAGAGCACCGTCGCCGGGTCCCTGATCGCCGGGACGGCGAGGATCGAGAGCGCCGCGAGGCCGCCACCGACCGCCAGTGCGGCACGCAGGCGAGGACCGGGGCGTATCGAGCACTCCGCCCACCGGTCCGGACTGCGGTGCGAGAGCGCCGCCGCGGTGACGACGACGGCGAGATACGCGACCGCGAGCCCGGGAACCGCGAGATACACCGCCGGCGCGAGGACGCCGAACAGGCAGATCGCCGCCGCGCCACCGTAGGCGAGGACGAGCCCGGCGGTGACAGGATCGACGGGGGGATCGGGCCCGACGAGCTCCGCGAAGCCGGCCAGCGTTCGCGAGGCCGGGAACCCGAGCGCGACGAGCGCGGTCCACGCGAACACCAGGCCCACGAGGGCCGTCACCGGTCCCGGGTCGAGCGGGAGGTACGCCGCGACGGCGTCCGCCGTCGGCACGCCCGCCTGCGTGAGTCGGATCCAGTTGACGACGCCGAGCGAGACGAACGTCGCGAGCGCCGTCAGGAACGTCAGCGTCGCCGTCGCCAGCAGGATGCCGACGGGTCGCTCGTCGGTCCCCCCGTCCCCGACGCTGGCGGCGGCGTCGACGCCGACGAACGCGAACAGCGCGATCCCGACCCCCTCGATGAACCGGGGGAGCGCCCGAGCCCGCAGGTCGCTCGTGGGGAACAGCGGGTCGTAGTTCGCCGGGACGAACTCGCCGACGCCCGGCACGAACGCGAGCGCGAGCGCGAGGGTCGCGCCGCCGAGCAGCGCCCAGACCGGGACCGCCACGGCCAGCATCGCACGGCGGGCACCCAGCAGGTGGACCCCGAGCGCGAGCAGGCAGGCCAGGGCGGCGAGCGGTCCGGGCGGGAGCGACGGGAGCGGGCCGACGAGCAGCTCGACCGCCGAACCGGCGTCGGTCCCGCCGAACCCGGTCCCGAGCGTTCGCGTCCCGGCCGGGAGCACCCCGAGGTGGCCGAGCCAGTTCGCCACCAGCGCGAGCAGCGCGACGTAGGCCGCGACCGACGGCCACGCGGCGGCGACGCCGACCGTCCGCGAGCCCCACGTCCGCGACACCGCCCGATAAACCAGGCCCGTCCCCGCCCCGAACGGTCCCGACGCGAGCACGGCGAACGCGGCGCTGACGCAGGCGATGGCGCCGCCGGCGACGAGGAACGTGAGCGGGGTCGGCGGCCCCACGACCGGACCGACCCGCTCCGGGACGAACAGGAGCCCCCCGCCGAGGGCTCCCGCGAGCCCGACGCCGGCGACCAGGAACGCCCCGACGCCGGCTTCGCGGTTCATGACGGCTGCAGGGACGGTGACGACAAAAGACCCCTTGGCCGGCGTGGCGCTCAGCCGGGTCCCGCAGGCGCCGACCACGCTCGGGGCCCGCGTCGGGACGTTTGCCGAGGGGGTCGCGGCGAGCTTCGACGGGCCCCTCCCGCCGCGAAACCGGCACCTACCGGCCCATTGTCAACAGTTACCAAGCGGATGCCACCGGACGGGAAGGGGGAGTTATCCGATCTGGAAGCTTGCGTTCTCCATAAGTTATGAGTGCTATCCTCATTCTCGACCCGAGAAGTATAGGGTACGTATGCAAAACAACTATATGACCGGTGACCATAGTGTGTAGTACATCATGACCGGATACCACGACTACGTTCTCGGCCTCATTCCCGCCGCACTGCTCGGAGTCACCGCAGTTCTCGCGATGGGCGGGTTGTCCGTTCAGGCGGCCGTTCCCGTCGGTGGTGGTGTCTCCGCGCTGCTGATCGCGCACGCGATGTTCGTCCGCGGGCCGACGACCGCGACCCCCGCCGAGGGGGCGGTCCGGACCGAGACGGCGACGGCGTCGCCGCCGAACGCCGACTAGGCGACAGTTCTTATCACCCCGGCCGTCGAACCGCGGTTCATGACCCAGGCGCTGTTCCTGTCGAGCGACGAGGTCGCCGACCTCGCGACGCCCGCAGAGTACGTCGACGCCGTCCGCGACGCCTATCGGCAGATCGGCGAGGGCGCGCCGGCCGAACCCCGGACGAAGCTGGTCAACGACGACCCGCCCGGCATGTTCACCGCGTACGCGGCCATCCTGCCGGAGACGGGCGCGATGGGCGGGTACATGTACTCGGCCGGGTTCGGCGAGCGGGACGCCTGGTTCATGACGCCGCTGTTCGACGCCGAATCCGGCGAGCCGCTCGCGCTGCTGGACGGCGCGTCGATGAACCCGTTCAAGACCGGCGCGGCGGGCGCGGTCGGCGTCGACGCGCTGGCGCGCGAGAACGCCTCGTCGCTCGCACTCATCGGGAGCGGCGCACAGGCGCGCGGCCAGTTGAAGGCCACGGCGACGGTCCGTGACCTCGAGACCGTCTGGGTGTACTCGCCCACGAAGGAGCACCGCGAGACGTTCGCGGGCGAACTGAACGCGTCAGTGGACGCGTCCGTGGCGGCCGTCGCCTCCTCGGCGGCCGCGATCGAGGACGCCGACATCGTCGTGACCGCGACCAGCGCGGCCGAACCGGTGTTCGACGGCGACCAGCTCGAACCCGGCACCCACGTCACGGCGATGGGCCAGTACGACCCGGCGAAGCGCGAACTCGACCACGCCGCGATCGAGCGAGCCACGTACGTCCCCGACCTCCGCGCCAGGGCGACGACGGACGCCGGCTCGTTCCTCTCCGCGCTGGAGGCGGGCGTCGTCGACGAGGATCACGTCCACGCCGAGCTCGGCGAGGTCGTCGCGGGCGTCGAGCCGGGCCGGACCGACGAGGAGGAGATCACTATCTTCGACTCGGGCGGCACCGGCATCGAGACCGCCGCGGCCGCACACCTGCTGTACGAGAAGGCAAGCGAGGAGGGGCTCGGGACGCCGATCGACGTCTCGCGCGCGAGCCAGGCGCTCACCGGCGAGTGAGCCGAACCGGCGACGCTCCCGATGCGGACGGTCCACCGCGGCGGGCGGTCAGCCGGGGTCAGTCCGCCGTCGCGGGCGTGGGCTCGTCGGCCCGCCGCCGTTCGCGGACGTGGAGCGCGAGCGCGCAGGCGACGGCGACGACGCCGCCGAGCGTGACGAGGCCGAACGCGACCCGGTAGCCGGCCTCGGTGTAGGCCCGCGCCCCGTCGATGACCTCCCCGGTCCAGTAGGCGTCGAGGACGACGCCCATCACCGCCGGAAACACCGCCGCGCCGGCGTACGCGAGGCCGTTCACGGTCCCCGTCGCCGCGCCGCTGTCGTCGACGTGCCGCTCCTTGGCGACCGTGTACGCGACGGACGCCCCGCCCGTGACGAACATCGCCGTGAAGAACGCGGCGGCGACGACGACGAGCGGCGGCGTCACCGTGAGGAAGACGACCGCGTACGAGCCACAGAACAGGAGACAGGAGGCGAGGATCACCTCGGTCCGCCGGCCGAGCCGATCCGAGAGCGCGCCGAACGTCGGCGAGCCGAGCGCGAAGCCGACGTTGGCCGCCAGCACCGTCAGCGCGGCCGTGGCGACCGACACGTCGTAGAGGTTCACGATGTACGGGACCCCCCAGAGCCCGACGACGGTGAAGTTGAGCCCGATGACCAGGAACAGCATCGTCCCCATGAGCCAGGTGTCGAGGTCGGCGAGCACGCGCCGCGCGCCGGCGAGGACGTCCCGGAGCGCGGCGGCGTCCTCCCCGCCGTCCGGTTCGCCCTCGACGCCCTCGTGGGCTGCCGCGTCGGCCTCCGTCGGGCGGTCCTGCACGACGACCGCGACGAGGACCGCCGCGACAAGCATCGTCCCCGCGCTGGCGAGGAGCACGACGCGCCAGCCCGCGGCGCCCGCGACGATTGCGAGGGGCGTGGTCGCGAGGATGCCGCCCAGCCCGGCGGCGGCGATGGTAAAGCCCGTCATCGTGGCGAACTCCTCGGGCGCGAACCAGTTCGCACAGAAGCGCAACACCGCGACGTAGATGACGCTGCCGCCGAAGCCGGCGAGCGCGCGGCCGAGAAAGCCGACCGCGAGCGACCCGCTCGCTGCGAACACCGTCACCCCGACGGCCATCCCGACCAGTCCGCCGGCGACGACCCTGCGGGGGCCGTAGCGGTCGGCGACCAGTCCCGCCGGGAGCTGTGCGGCGGCGTAGATGTAGTAGAACGACGAGTGGAGCAGGCCCAGCTCGGCGGCCGTCGTCGAGAAGTCCGCCGCGAGCTCGCCCGCGAGGACGGCCGTCGAGTTCCGGAAGAAGTTCACGAAGAGGAAACCGAACGCCAGCGCCGCCCACATGAGGTGACGGCGGTCGAATCCTGCCATGGGTGCTCGTGTCACAGGCGGCCCTTAGCGTTGGTGCCCCCGGCGAACGCCGGCCGGGACGGAGGAGTTCGGCCGGGTCGGCCGGATCGGCCGAGTCGGATCGTCTCCCGTCTGAGTTGGGAACCCGGGCGGGGCCCGTCAGTAGACGGCCTCCACGACCCGGTCCTCGAGCGCGTCGAACCCGGAGAGGTACGCCCGCCGCTCCGCGCGGAGGTCCCGGAGCGTCCGCTCGTACCCCTCGACGTTCTCCTCGACCGCGAACTCGTCGACGTTCATCCCGGGCACCGACCGCGGGACGGTCAGCCCCGTGGCCCCGTCCTCGCGCCACTCGACGCGTCCCCTGGCGAGTTCGCGCAGGACGGTCACCGTGTCGTCGACGCCGACGTCGCGTCCGTCCTCGCCGACCGAGCCGGTGTTGAGGACGAAACAGTCGACGTCGAGCGCCGCGACGAGTTCCCGGAACCGGTTCCCCTCCTCGCCCTCCGGGCCGACGATGAACGGGTTGGTGCCGACGACGCGGATGGACTCGCCGGCGTTCTCCGGGTCGCCCGCGCTGGTCTCGACGGACTCGCCGAGCATGAACGCGGCCGCGGCCTCGTCGGCGTCGAGCTTCGCCACCGGCGGCATGGCCGGGTTTCGCGTGATGAAGAAGACCTGATCGACCCCGTCGAGGTCGATCTCGTCGGCGGCCGAGGAGAGTTCGTCCCGGCGGATGGCCGCGCGGCCGTTCCTGGTGAGCGCGTCGTCGTCGAACTCGACCGTCCCGTCCTCCTCGATCGCGACGTTCTCCAGGACGGCCGACTCGTGGGTGACCGCGCCGTACAGCGCCGGCTGCTCGTCGGCGTCCAGCCCGATGGTCTTGACGTACAGTCCCCCACCCTCGCTGCCCGCGACGGTGCCGTCGGGGAGGAGCGCGCAGACGTCGTCCTGACACATCCGCGCTCCCTCCGGCGGTTCGAACCCGAAGCCGTGGGCGGTCAGCGTGGACTTCCCCGTCGCGGAGAGACCGAGGAACAGCTGTCCCACCTCGTTCAGATCGCCGTCGGCGTCGCGCGCGACGACCCGTTTGCTGCCGGCGTGGAGCCCGAGCCCGCCCGCCTGCTTCGCGTGGTACATGAACAGCCGCAGGAACGACTTCTTGGCCTCGCCGGTGTAGTCGGTCCCGAGGACGACGGTGAACCCCTCGTCGGGAAGGACCCTGATGGCGGTCTCGCTCCGGTCCGGAAGCTGGACGGTCACGAAGTCCGGCTCCGGTGGCTCCGCGAGCCTCGAGGCCGACTCGACCGGTTCGAACAGCGTCGCCCACGCGAGCGCGATGCGTGCGTGCTCGCGAGGGACGTAGTAGCGACAGACGAACGAGAGTTCGGGACGCCGGCCCATCCTGCGGTCGAGACAGAGCATCCCCCGCTCGCCGGCGGCGGTGGCGGCGTCCTCGAACAGCGCGTCGTCGACGGCCGTGAACTCGTCGTCGACGGCGTTTTTCGTCCGCTCGGCGTTGCGCGAGCGGTGCTCGCTGACGTAGGCCGGACAGCCGAACTCCGTGGTCGTTTCGTCGTCCGCTGCCAGTTCCCGGAGCCGTTCGAGCGACGGGTCGTACGTGACGGCCGGGGATTCGACGGGGTCCGGGAGCGCCGCCGTGGGAGCGGCGTCCCTCACCCATGTGTTCGACATCAACGGGAGAACGCCCGTGCGCCGACAATAGTAGTCGGTGACTAATCGTGGAGGACCCGGGCCCTCGGACCCCGGTCGGGAGCGTCCCGATCAGAACGCATAGGCCATCATCACCTCGTCGACGTACTCGCCGTCGATGGTGTAGTGCTCCTGTCTGATCGCTTCCGTGTTCCAGCCGCGGTCGGTGAGAAACGAGAGGGCGTTCTCGTTGGTCACCGGGATGCTGTTGTACACCTTGCGGTAGCCGTTCGCCTCCGCCCAGTCGAGCCCACGCTGGAGGAGCTTGCTCCCGATTCCGTACCCGCGGGAGGTCGTCTCGACGCCGACCGTCAGCTGTGCGGTCTCCCGGACGCGACGGACCTGCGGCAGGTCGAGGTGGGTCCAGCCGACGACCGACCCCTCGACGGTCGCCACGAAGAACAGCCGCGACTCGACGGTGTTGTGGCGCGTGACGGTGTCCTCGTACAGCAGCTGTTCGGCGATGCTCTCGGCGACGACGTACGTCTCCTCGGCGGTCACGTCCCGGATCACGTTCACGAGCCCCTCGAAGTCGTCCTGCCGGGCCGGCCTGATCGTGAACGCGACGCCCCCGGTCGCGTACTCCCCGACGGAGCCGGCGTCGAGGGCGACGCTGAGGGTCCCCCCGTCCTCCTCGAGGTAGCCTCTGGATTTCAACAGCTCCAGTTCGGTCCGGAACTCCTCGCTCGGCACCGACACCACCTCGAAGAGGAAGTTGCGCTCGGCCGTCCCGTGCCGCTCGACGTACTCGTACATGCGTTTCCTCGCCTCCGACTCGAACGTCGGGCGTTCGATCACCTCCATGGTTCCCGATAGGAGAAGCCGGGGCTTATCTCTTGCCTACTGGTACCAAATGTCACGATTTCGACCCGGCCGGGGTCACCGACACGCCGGGCGCCACGTCGGTCGAAACGGTCTCCGAGCGGCACGGGCGGTTCCGGACGTCCGGCGTCGAGCGTTCGGGAGACCCCTTCAGCGTCGACCGTCAGGGTCGAGCCGTCTGGGTCAAACGCTTGCCGTCAGGTGCGGGCGTCTGGCGGACCCGTCGCCGTTCACTGCAGCCGATATCGGAGCAGCGCGGCGACGCCGCCGAGGTTCCGGAGCTGCTGGCCCGGCGCGAACTCAGCCGAGAAGACGACCACGTCGCCGCCCTTCCGTTCGACGGACTCGATGAGTTCGTTCGCGTCGACGTCCCAGTCGCCCTCGCCCTGTCGTTCCTGCCGGAGCCGCTCGTCGAGGACGAGCAGCGTCTCGACCGCGCCGAACTCGGCGGCCTCCATCGTCTCAGCGACGCCGTAGGTCGCCTTCGCGCCCTCCGCAATGTGTTCGGTCAGCCGGTCGATGAGCTCCGCCTCGCGGGCGATTCGGGTCTCGCGCTGGACGTCCGCGACCGCCCCGCGCTTCAACACTTCGTGGACCCCGCGGTCCCCCGCGGCCGACGTGTCGACGACGGTGATGCGGTCGGCGAGTTCGCGGTGTTGCTCCGTGACGTGGTCCCGCGCGTCGTTCTTCGTGAACCCTGGGCCGGCGAGGATGATCGCGTCCGAGTCGACGTGTGCGAGCGCGTCGCCGAGTTCGCCGAACAGCTCCTCGCGGGGGCGGGCGTACTCGCCCTTCCCGGTCGGTTTCGTGAAGCTGGCGTACTCCTCCGTACCGTACTGCTGGACGGTGTGGATGTACGCGGCCCCCTCCTCGACGGTGGCGATGGCGACGTCGGGCGCGTCGGTCGCCTCCTCGGCCTCCTCGATGCGTTCGATCTGGTCGGGCTTGAACTGCTTCTCGACGGTGAGTTCCGAGCGCTCCTCGACGTTGATCGTGTGGTGGTGGCCCAGCTGGTCCTCGCGAGAGCAGCCGACGATGACGCCGCCGACCCGGAGCCGGTTGGCGAAGCGCGCGAACTCGACGTCCTCGACCTCGATGGTGACGTGCATGTGCTCGCGCTCGCCGCCGGTGTCACGGAGGTTCTCGTCGTCCCGCTGGACGCGCCGTGTCGTGTCGGCCTCCACGCGGTCGCCGGGCTCCAGGACGTGCGAGAGGTGCCAGAGGTCGTCGGTCGTCTCCGGGACGACCGTGAGCCGCTCGCGGCCCTCCGCGCCGCGACCGCGGCCTTCGATTCGCATGGAGGGGGATGGGCGACCCGGCTACTAAGGCCTTCTCAGACGCCGCCGGAGCGGTCGGTCGTCGTCGCCGTCGACCCGGGCGCGGGCGAGAGCCCGGAGGCGGTCCGTCCCTCGGCGTAGCCCCGGCCGAACAGGTAGTAGGTGACGACCTGCCCGTAGAACAGGATCGGCAGGCCGACGAGGATGAACGCGAGCGTCCCGCCGACCGAGTTGAGAACGGCACCGGCCACGACGCCCAGCAGGACGGCCACGAAGTACTCCGAGGTGAACGCGACCGCGCGCACGGTCGAGAGGTCGAACGCCGCGCCGAGGCGACCTTCCACGGCGAAGTTCGCGAACATCGCCGGGAGGAAGTACGCGAGCACGAGCGCCAGCAGGCCGACGACCGCGAACAGCAGCAGACTCAGCAGGCCCAGCGCCGCGGCACCGGATCCGCCTCCGGCGTCGCCGGCCGCGAACGCGCCGCCGAGGAACACCACGGTCACGATGACGAACGGGATGGCGACGATGATGCCGAACACGAGGTTGATGAGGAACAGTTTGAGGCCGTCGACGAACAGGTCACCCCAGTCGGTGAACGACGGCGCTTCCGTCTCGCCGGCGACCGACGAGCGCAGGACGCGGACGAGATAGCCCTGGACGATGAACGCCGGGATGATGAGGATACTCAGAACGGTGAGCAGCGCGCCGATGAGCAGCGTGGCGATGCTGTCGTCGCTCTCCAGCGGGTAGCGCAGTGATTCTTCCAGCATGCGTGATGGGTCACCGAGCCGATGTAAAACCGTTTCCCCGCACGCCGTCGGCGATCGCCCGCGCCGCGACGACCTCGGCGTAGAACAGGACGAAGAATCCCAGGGCGATCCGGTTGAGCGGCTGGGCCAGCGCGACGGCCGACCCGATCGTCACAGCCCCCACGCTCCACGCGTAGAAGTACCGGCCGTCGGTCACCGTTCCCCACAGCCCCCGCGGGTCGAAGGCGGCCCGTAGCCCCGAGCGTGCGAGCCCCACGAGCGCCGCCGGCAGCACGTACGCGAACGTGGCGGCGAGCAGCAGCGAGAGCGTGCTGGCGACGACGAACAGGCGTGACGGGACGTCGGCGGGAACCCCCTCGATCGCGGCGCGGCCGACCGTCAGCAGGAGGAACGCGACCGGCGGAACGAGGTAGGCGAGACAGACGAGCGACCCGAACAGCCCGTCCCGGAGCAGTCGCCTCGGCCCCCTGAACAGCGGGAGCTCGACACCGTGGCCGTGGGGGCCACCCTCGGCGACGGCCTCACCGTCGTCGCTGACACCTCCGCTCGGATCGGCAGCGTCGTCGCCGCCGCCATCGGCCCGGTTTCCACCGACGCCACCGCCATCCGCTCGCAACAGCCCGACGAGGTAGCCGACCACCGGGACGAGCGGGAGGAGGGGAACGAACGCGGCGAGCAGGTGGAGCCCGCCGCCGATCGCGAGCGTCTCGAGCGCGTCGCCGCGGTCGCCACGGAACGGGAACGCCAGCGCCTCCTGTAGCATCTCAGACCCCCAGCAGGTCGCTCCCGCCCGGCGGGAGGAACTCCTGAATCCGGTCGGCGGAGGCGATCTTCCGGACGAACGAGTCGTCGGCGAAGCGTCGCTTGAACTCCCGATAGCACTTCACGGCCGCGTCGTTTTGCGCGAACTTGCCCGGCCGGAGTTTGATGGTCGTCTCCGCGCGGTCCTCGATGGCCGAGGTGGGCCCGCCGACGACGCGCGTCTCCGGCTCGGCCTGCACGCCGACCGACACCGAGGCGGGGACGTCGCGGTAGTACTCCCGGTCGCCGCGGATGACGAACCCGCCCTTCTCGACGTACTCGCCCGACTCGGGCGTCTTGGACACCTGCTCGGGCGTCACGAGGTAGGCGTCGCCCGCCCCGCGGCCGTCCTTCCACACCGAGGAGTACGAGACGGCGAACTGGGCGGCCTCCTCGCGCGACTGCTCGGGGATGGTGACGTCCCGTGCGGGTTCGGACGGGTCCGTCGCCTTGATGACCGTGACCGGCCCGCCGTGGGCCTGCGCGTGGAGGAACAGGTCGTCGGCGTCCATGTACTTCTTCACGAGTTCCTCGTTCTGGTCGGCGTTCCGGCCGCCGATGACCAGGAAGCCGTCGCTCGTCTGGAGCCACCTGAACCGGTCGTACCAGTGGTCCTGCTGGCGGATCGGGACCGAGGGCCGGGAGAGCCAGTCGACGTCCGGCTCCTCCCCGTCGTCGTCCGCCTCGCCATCCGCGTCCGACTCGGCACCGTCCCCCGGCGCACCCTGCTCCTCGTCCGCCGCCTCCCAGGCCTCCTTGCGCGCTCGTACCTCCGCGAGCTCCTCGCGGGTGTTCTCGATCGCCGCCTCCGCGCCCTCCTTCTTCCCCTCGATGCGCTTTGCCTCCTGATAGAGCCGGTCCGCGTTCTTCTCCGGCCCCGTGAGCGCGTCCAGCGTGACCGACGCCTCCCCGAGCGAGAGGCGGACCGTCCCCTCGGCGCCGTTCACGTCCTCGACGGCCTCGGCCTCGGGGATGCCGCGGTCGGCCCCCTCGGCGAACGTCGCCTCGATCTCCTCCCAGGGACGACCCTCCTCCCGGGCCGCCTGCACCGTCGAGAGCACGTCGTCCACGAGGTCGTAGTGGGCGTAGACGAGTTCGGCGCGCTCGCGCTCGGCCTCGGCCTGCTCCTCGAACTCCGCTATGGCGCCCTCCTGCTGGTCGATGATTCGCCGCTTCTTCTCGATCTCGGCCTCGAAGTCGGGCGAGTCGTCGATCCCCTCGTCCTCCGTGAGGTCGAGGCGGTGGAAGTACGCGTCGAGCGCGGCGTTGAAGTCGTCGTACGCCTCGCTCTCCAGTCCCTCGTGCTCCTCCAGCGGGAGCGGCGTCACGTCGACCACCTCCCCGTCATCCAGATAGACGCGAGGGTCGAGATCGCCCGAATCGAGCCGTTCGCGGAAGCGGACGATGGCGTCGTGGACGGCCCGGTACTGCTCCTCGGTCGCCTCGTCGATCGGCGTGCCCTTCTCGACGCCCGCGCGGGTGCAGACCTCCTCGGCGTAGAGGCCGCCGAAGTTGAGCTGGGTCGCCAGCGTCCGGACGATGTCGGTGTCGGATTCGTCCATCCGTGCCCTGAACGGCTCGAAGTCGACGTTCAGCGGGTGGAGCCGCGACTGCGGGTACTCGTACTGGCTCCCCGGCGCGATGGTCCGGGACTTCAGCCGGACGGTCTCCAGGCTCCGCTGGACTTCCCTGGTTTCATCGAGCACGGCGACGTTCCCCTGCCCGAACAGTTCGGCGGCGACGAACGTGTCCTCGTCCGGGCGCTCGAACTCGAAGGTGAGGATGCGGTCGAACTCGTACTGCTCGACGCCGGCGAACTCGCCGCCGCCGATGCGGGCCCGGAGGGTCTTTGCGAACTCCGGCGGTCGGCCGGGCGCGTCGGGAACGTGGGCGGGGTCCGCGACGTGGCAGCGCTTCACCTCGCCCGTCTCGACGAGGAGTTCGACGCGCCCGCGGTCGAAGTCGCGCAGCTTGAACCGCACGAGGTCGTCGCCGTAGAGGTAGACCTTGTCGACCTTCGCGCCCTCGTAGCGCCCGAGTTCCCCGACCAGGGCGGTGAGGTCGACCGACGTCATCTCGCGTTTCGGCTCCATCTTCTTGGTCAGTGGTTGATGGGGTGGGCGTTTGGGCGTTGCGGGATGGGTCCGATGCTCTGGGTCGGCTGGATGTGTGTCAGCATCCATCGACGGCAACTGCTCGAAAGCCCCCGCGGCTGTCGACTCGGTGCGGCCGCTGCGCTCCTCGTGCTCGCACACTCCGCTCGTTCGCTGCGGTGCTCGTCCCTCGCGCGAGCGGCCGCGCGCCACGGCAGCAACGGTGCGGTCGCACCACGCGCCCCTCCGAGAGCGAGCGAGCGGAGCGAGCGACGGGAGTGAGGAGTGCTTTTAATCGACAGTTTACCGAGAGAGCCGCGGCTCGCCGCGGCGAACGCAGCGTAAAATGTCGCGGTGGGACTGGGATTCGAACCCAGGAAGCCGTGAGGCTACCTGCTTTCAAGGCAGGCGCAATGGGCCACTCTGCCATCCCACCACGAGTGGGTCTTCTCGATAGCCGACTTAAGGATTGTCGATGACGAGTTCGCCGTCGCGGACCCGAAGCCCGTGCTCGTGGACGAACGAGGCCGTGTGCTCGGGGACGATGCGCTCCGCCGAGATTCGCGACCAGAGGACCGGCAGCAGGTCCCGGAGGTCCGCACCCGTCTCGACGGCGACCTGCATCGGGAGGTACTCGACGTCGTGGCCCGCGTCCCGTGCGCGGTCCGTCAGCGTCTCCAGTTCCGCGTCGCCGAAGGCGGCCGCGAAGTCCGCCGGCTCGGTGTAGCCCGCGAAGTACGTTCGGCCGCGGGTCGACGGGCCGAGCACCGTCTCGTTCGTCCGGAGCTTCATCGCCGAGGAGTCGAGCAGCGACCGCGTGAGCAGCGGCGCCGTGCCGCGCACGACCGCCACGGACTGGGCGCCCTCCTCGCCGAGCAGGTGCGAGATCGTGTTGCCGGCCCGCGCCGAGACGTCGGAGCCGACCTGCTCCTCGAACCGCGCGTCGGTCACGTCCTCCAGGGCGCTCGCCGCGAGCGAGCGCAACGCGGCCTCGCTTGCTGTGTCGGTCACGAACCCGTCCGGCAGGAGGTCGTCCGGCCGGTAGTTCACGAGCAGACTCGCTCCCGAGCGCTCCACCGCGCGGACGGTGTCCTTCAACAGCGCCCGGTACAGGTCGGTCGCCGCCCCGGCCGAGAGCGGGGACGTGTCGGGGAGGTCGGGGAGCACGAGTCCGGGGCGCGGCGGGTCGGCCAGGACGACGACGACGGTCATGCCCGCACCTCGGCGGGGCGCGTCCTTCAACCTTATACTCTCGCGCTCGACAGCCACGGTATGGACGTGACACGGTTCGGCGTGCTCGGAACGCTGCTCGTCGCGCTGTTGGCGCTCGGATCGCTCGTCTCGCTTTCCCTGACCGGGCTCTCACTGGGCGGCGTCGCGATCACGCTCGCGATGCTGGTCGCAGTCGTCGCGCTCGCCGTCGCCTGGGGGCGACACACTGCACCCCGGCGCTGGCGGACGACCTACTGGTGACCGCATGAGCGCGACGAGGGGAACACGGGAGACTACCGGCTCCGCCGCCCCTTCGTCTGTCGGTAGTCGCGCGAGAAGACGTTCTCACGGACGTGCTCGACGAACGCGTCCGCGTCGGCGTCGGTCAGGTCAGCAAGGTCCTTCATCGGGAGGAGTTCGAAGCCACGTCCGCGAACCGTCGTCGCGTGCTCCTCGTCGGCGTCGAAGCTCTCCGGCGCGCGGGTGGTGTACTCGATGGCCAGTTCCTCCAGCGCGCGCTGGCCGACGGGGACGATGAGTTCCGGGTTGATCATCCGGAGTTCGGCGTTGCGGTACGGCTCGCAGTTGGCGACCTCCTCGTCGGTCGCCCGGCGGTCGGGGTGCCGACAGCGGGCGAGGTAGGTGAGATAGACGTTTTGCAGTTCGGGTTCCGCGGCGTTCGGCTCGGACCTGGAGAGGCCGAGTTCGCCGAGGATCCGCTGAATGCGACGACCCGCGTCGTCGCCGGTGAACGGGACGCCGTTCGCCTCCGCCGCCGCGGTCGGCGACTCGCCGACGAAGATGACCTCCCCCCCGGCGTCGCCGTAGCCGTGGACGACTTGCTTCCGACAGCTCGCCAGCTCGGGACAGTTCCGGCACTCCTCGTCCATCCCGAACGGGTTCGCGAGGTCCTCCTGGACGGGCATCGGAATCAGGCCCGCTTCCGGATCTCCTCGCGTAGCACGTCGCTCACGATCTCCCCGTCCGCCTTCCCGCGGAGCGCACCCATCGCCTCGCCCATCAGCCCCGAGAACGCGCCCATCCCTTCTTGCTCGATCTGGTCGGCGTTGCGGTCGACGACCTCGGCCACCGCCTCGCGCACGTCGTCCTCGTCCACGCCCGAGAGTCCCGCCTCCTCGACCGCCTCCCCGGCCGAGAGCTCGGGGTTCCGAACGAGCGTCGCCAGCACCTCGTTCACGCCCTCCTTCGCCAGGTCGCCGTCCTCGACGAGGAGCAGCACCGCGAGCAGGTGGTCGTCGGTCAGGCGCTCGACGGGCACGTCCTCGCGCCGGAGCTCGGTCACGGTCGATTCGAACGTCGTGGCCGCGAACGTCGGGTCGACGCCGGCCGCGACCGCCTCCTCGAACAGCGGCATCCGTCGGCCGTACGCGACCTGCTCGGCCAGCCCTGCGTCGAGGCCGTGCTCGTCCGCGTAGCGCTCGGCCTTCTCGGTGAGCAGTTCCGGCGGCTCCACGTCGGTCGGGTCGAGTTCGACCGGCGGGACGTCGGTCTCGGGGTAGAGACGGGCCGCGCCGGGCAGCGGGCGCATGTACCGGGTCGTCCCGTCGTCGTTCGCGCCGCGCGTCTCCTCGGGGACGCCCTCGGTGGCCGTCTCCGCACGTTCGGCCGCGGCCTCGATGGCGAGCGCCGCGACGTCCGGGTCGTCGGCGACGAGCGCGACGGCGTCCTCGGGGGCGGCGTCCACCGCATCGCTGAGCGCGTCGACCTCTGCCTCCGTCACGCCGTAGGCCGGCAGTTCGTCGGTGTGGAAGATGCCGCCCGCGCCGTGGCGCTTCGCGTGATCGGACAGTTCGGTGCCGAGCCTGCGGTCGGGCTGGAGTTCGCACCCGACCAGTCCGTCGAATCCGGCGAGGCGGACCGCGTGGACCTCCCCACCGGAGTCCAGCGCGCCGGCGATGACGCCCGAGTCGGTGTCGGCGAACACGTCCGTCACCTCGGCCGGCTCACCCACCGCGGCGTCGCGCTCGTCGAGTTCCGCGGCGATCCCGACGAGTTCAGCCTGCCGGTCGGCCTCCAGCGCGACGATCTCGTCGATCTGGTCGAGCGCCTGGACGCCCTTGATCTCGACCCGCGCGCCGTCCTCGATGGAGACGTTCACGTCCTGCCGGATGGTGCCGAGCCCGCGCTTCACGGTGCCCGTCGAGCGGAGCAGCATGCCGATTCGCTCCGCGGCGTCGCGCGCCTGTTTCGGAGAGGAGATGTCCGGTTTCGTGCCGATCTCGACGAGCGGGATGCCGAGCCGGTCCAGCGAGTAGCGGACGCCCTCCTCGGTCTCCTCGACGCGCTTTGCGGACTCCTCCTCGAGCATCAGGTCCTCGATGCCGACCGGGCCGTCGGGCGTCTCGATCTCGCCTTCCTCGCCCAGCAGCATCGACCGCTGGAAGCCGGAGGTGTTCGAGCCGTCAATGACGATCTTCCGCATGACGTGGACCTGGTCGACGACGGTCACGTCGAGCAGGGCGGCGATCTGCATCGCGACCGAGAGCGCCTCGTCGTCGACCCGGGAGGGCGGCTCGTCGTCCTCCTCCACGAGACAGGTCGTGTCGTACGCGAGATACTCGAACTCGCGTTCGACCTGCGACTCCTCGAGGGCGGCCTCGTCGATCTCGCCGAGTTCGGACTTCGTCGGGTGGAGGAAGCGGGTGATGGTCCGTTCGGCGTCCTCGGGTTCGCGCAGCGTCGTCGGCGACCCGCAGAAGAGCTTCGTCTCCGTGTCGAGCTGCTGGTGGATCTCCAGCCCGGCGACGAGCCCCAGGTCGTCGTAGTCGCGGTCGGTCATTGTCGGACGTGGGGCGGCCCGGGGCAAAAAGGGTGTGAGTCACGGTCGCTGTGGGTCGAAACGGTCCGAAGGATTCGGTTCGGGGACGGATCGATGGCCCGGCGGTCGTGGTACCACGACCCTCGCAAGGGCTTTACCCGTGTCGTCCCCACGTTCATTTGCAATGGCGAACGGAAAAGTTGATTTCTTCAACGACACAGGCGGCTACGGTTTCATTTCCACCGAGGATGCTGACGACGACGTGTTCTTCCACATGGAGGATGTCGGCGGCGAGGATCTGACGGAGGGTACCGAGATCGAGTTCGACATCGAACAGGCCCCGAAGGGCCCCCGCGCGACGAACGTCGTCCGCAACTAACGCCGACTTCAGCCCGTCGCCACGCGGCGACACCTGAGGACGGTCCGATTCTTCGAACCTACACTCGTGAGCGGCGGCGACGCTGGATCACCGGACAGTGAACAGACTGCTTTGAGGGAGATGTCGGGAGAGAGAAGGGACAGTCAGGTCGCTTCGAGCCGAGACGGATCAGTCGAGTCGCTTCAGCCCGTCGCCGATCCCGGTCGCGTCACAGCCGTCCGTGGGGCAGGCGTAGTGCCAGCCGTCCGTCGTCGCGCGTCCCTCCGGAAACTCCGTGCCACACCGGCGACACCGGAGGAGATCCCGGCCGGTACTCCGGGAGATGAGTTGCTGCATATCCGAACCCTCGGGGGGATGGATGTTGAACGTACCGATGCCGCGCTCCCGAAGCGTGGGGTTATTTCCCCGTTTCGTCGGTGATCCGCAAACTGGGGGCCGACCACGCTACCGTTCACCAACGGCCGTCCACTCGCGCCCCTCGTCGCCGACGTACCGCGCGCGGGGTCGAACGATCTTGTTGTCCGAAAGCTGTTCGAGACAGTGGGAGGTCCAGCCGCCGACCCGGGCCACGCCGAACGTCGCCGTGAACAGCTCCCGCGGGATCCCGATGCCGTGGAGCAGGACGGCCGTGTAGAACTCCACGTTGGTCTCCAGGTTCAGGTCGGGCCGGTGCTCCGCGAGCGCCTCGGCGCCGACGCGTTCGGCCTCCCGGGCGGACTCGAAGAAGTCGGCGTTCCCGGCGTCCGCGTAGAACGATTCGGCGGCCTCGGAGAGGACCGCCGCGCGCGGGTCGCGGACCGAGTACACTCGATGTCCGAACCCCATCAGTCGCTCGCCGGCATCGAGCCGCTCGTGGACGGCCGCCGCCGGGTCGCCCGACTCGTGGATGTCGAGCAGCATGTCCAGCACCGGCCCGGGCGCGCCGCCGTGGAGCGGCCCCTTCAGCGCGCCGACCGCGCCCGTGACCGCCGAGAACACGTCGGACTCGGTGGAGACGATACAGCGCGCGGTGAACGTCGAGGCGTTCAGTCCGTGATCGACGACGCCGTTGAGGTACGTCTCCAGCCCCCGAACCGCTGCGTCGTCCGGCACCTCGCCCTCCAGCATGTAGAGGTAGTTCGCGGCGTGGCCGAGGTCGGTCCGCGGCTCCACCGGCTCCGCGCCCTGTCGGCATCGCCAGTACGTCGCGACGATCGTCGGCAGCACCGCGATCGCGGTGAGCGAGTCGGTCTCCGGGTCGCCCGACTCGCCGGCGTCGTCGCCGAGGTTCGCGGCCGCGACGCCCATCCTCAGCGCATCCATCGCGGGCAGTTCCCGTTGGGCGGCGGCGCGAAGCGTCTCCCGCGTCTCCGGTTCGATGCCCCGACGCGACGCGAGGTCGGCCCGGAACGACGCCAGTTCCCCCTCGTCGGGGAGTCGGTCCTCCCGGAGCAGGAACACCGTCTCCTCGAACGTCGCGTTGCCGGCCAGTTCCGCGAGCGGGAACCCCCCGATGATCAGTTCGCCCTCGTCGCCGTCGATGCTGCTCAAGCGCGTCTCGGCGACGGTGACGCCCTCCAGCCCGCGTGCGATCTCGTCGGTCACGCGTGGGTCGTTGTCACGCCGCCAAGAAAAACTGATAGGTGTCGGCTCCACGGTGACCGTTCGTTCAATCCTCGCCGGCGTCCGCGGATTCCCGGTTCCGTTCAGTCCTCGCCGACCTTCACGGATTCCCAGTTCCGTTCAGTCCTCTCCGACCTTCACGGACTCCCAGTTCCGTTCAGTCCTCGCCCAGAATCCCGGTGTGGGTCATCGCCTCCGGATCGAGCACTTCGTCGGCCTCCTCCTCGGTCAGGTACCCCTTCTCCAGAACGACCTCCCGGACGGTCTTGTCCTCCTTGAGCGCGGTCTTGGCGACCTCGCTGGCCCTGTCGTAGCCGATCGCGGGGTTGAGTGCCGTCGCCAGCGCCATCGACTGCTCGACGCGCTCGGCGCAGTACTCCTCGTTGGCCTCGAGTTTGGCGACGAAGCGTTCGCCGAACACCGACGCGCTGTTGGCGAGCAGTTCCGCCGACTGGAGGAAGTTGTGAGCGAGCACCGGCTTGTAGAGGTTCAGGTCGATCTGTCCCTCGGCGGCCCCGGCCGAGACGGCGGCGTCGTTGCCGACGACCTGCTTGTGGACCTGGTTGACCGCCTCCGCGACGACGGGGTTAATCTTCCCCGGCATGATGCTGCTGCCCGGCTGGTTCTCCGGCTGTTCGATCTCGCCGAGGCCGTTCCGGGGGCCCGAAGCGAGCAGTCGGAGGTCGTTTGCGATCTTGTTCATGCTGCCGGCGACCGTGCGGAGCGCGCCGTGCGCCTCCGACATCGCGTCGTGGGCGGCCTGGGCCTCGAAGTGGTTGTCCGCCTCGCGGAACTGCGTGTTCGTCTCCTCGGAGACGTACTCGGCCGCGAGTTCGGGAAACTCGGGGTCGGTGTTGA
This sequence comes from Halobaculum sp. XH14, assembly GCF_032116555.1. Classification (NCBI taxonomy): domain Archaea; kingdom Methanobacteriati; phylum Methanobacteriota; class Halobacteria; order Halobacteriales; family Haloferacaceae; genus Halorarum; species Halorarum halobium. Next base: position 1,523,007 of record NZ_CP134949.1, on the reverse strand, counting down.
GCCCCGTGCCGACGGCGGTCCCGCCGAGCGCGAGTTCCCGCAGGTGGTACCGGACGTCGGCGACGCGCTTGATGCCCTTCTGGATCTGGGCGCGGTAGCCGCCGAACTCCTGGCCCAGCCGGACGGGCGTCGCGTCCTGCAGGTGCGTCCGCCCGGTCTTGACGACGCCGTCGAACTCGGCCTCCTTCTCCTCCAGCGCCGCGTGGAGTTCCTCCAGGGCCGGCATGAGGTCCTTCTCGACCGCCTCGAGCGACGCGACGTGCATGGCCGTCGGAATCACGTCGTTGCTCGACTGGCCGAAGTTGACGTGGTCGTTCGGGTGGACGACGCGGTCGCCGATCCCCTCGCCCATGAGTTCCGCGGCCCGGTTCGCGATGACCTCGTTGGCGTTCATGTTCGAGGAGGTGCCCGAGCCGGTCTGGAACACGTCGACGGGGAACTGGTCGTCGTGGTCGCCGGCGATGACCTCGTCCGCCGCGTCGGTGATCGCCGCCGCCACGTCCTCCTCGACGTGTCCGAGGTCGCGGTTCGCCTGCGCGGCCGACTTCTTGACGACGCCGAGCGCGCGGACGAACCGGCGGCCGAACCCGATGCCCGAGATCGGGAAGTTCTCGACCGCGCGCTGGGTCTGTGCGCCCCAGTACGCGTCCGCCGGCACCTCCATCTCGCCGAGGCTGTCCCGTTCGATGCGGAAGTCTCCGTCCTCGCTCATACTCGACTCTCGGTGGGACGAGTCGTAAAAGCCACCGATACCGTCGTCGTTCGCGGTCCGGCAGCGTCGTCACGGACGGTCGTTCCGGCCGACGGGGTCACCGCCGGAGGTTGTTTCTACCGGCGGGCCGACGATCCGACCGTGAGCACCTATCGCCGTCGGACCCACGTCGACGCGCCGTTCGAGGAGGTGTGGTCGTTCCACTCGCGGCAATCCGGCCTCGAATCGGTGACGCCCGCGTTCATGAACCTCCGCATCGAGCGCGTCGTCGGTCCGGACGGCGAACTCGACCCGGAGGTGCTCGAGCCCGGGACCCGACTGGAGATGAGCGTCAGGCCGTTCGGCGTCGGCCCCCGACAGCCGTGGACCGCGCTGATTCGGGAGCGGGCCAGGGGCGACGACCAGGGCTACTTCGTGGACACGATGGAGGAGGGGCCGTTTCCGAGGTGGCGACACACCCACCGGTTTCGCGCCGAGGACGGCGGAACCCTCGTCCAGGACGAGGTGCAGTATCGGCTCCCCGGCGGAGCGGTCGGGAGGGTACTCGGACCGTTCGCTCAGGTCGGCTTCGAGCCGATGTTCCGCGACCGTCACCGGCGGACGAGGGCGCTACTGGAGGAGTGAGAACGGAACCGGTCCGCGTGACGTCCGGTCAGGTTCCCCTCGCCCGTGCCGCGGCGGTGACGTACACGCCGCCGAGGACGATGGCTCCGCCCACCAGCGTCACCGGCGTCGGATACTCTGAGAGTAGGACCACCGCCAGCAGCGTGCTCCCGACGGGTTCGCCGAGCAGCGAGACGGAGACGACGCTCGACTCGACGTGTGCGAGCGCCCAGTTGATGACGGTGTGGCCGAAGATGCCCGGCCCCGCAGCCATCCCGAGGAACAGCAGCCATTCCCGCACCGGGTAGTCGAATAGCGGGTGGCCGCTGGCGAGGGTCGCCGCGAACAGCGCGACGGCACAGCTCGCGTACACGACGAGGACGTACGGCAGGAGCGGGAGTCGCTGGCGGAGCGACCGCCCCGCGAGCACGTAGCTCGCGGCGGTGACGGCGCCGAGGACGGCGAGCGCGTTGCCGAACAGCGGCCGCTCGCCGGCGAGCGAGGCCGTCCCGAGCACGACGTCGCCGCCGCTCATCACGGCCATTCCGACGAGCGCGACGCCGATGCCGGCGACCATCCTGGGCGTGACCCGCTCGTCGAGCAGCGCCCACGCGCCGAGTGCGACGAACAGCGGCTGGGCCTGGACGAGCGTGACGCTGGCGGCGACGGACGTCCAGCGGAGGCTCTCGAACCACGACGCGAAGTGGATCGCGAGCGCGACTCCCGCGAGCACGGCAAGTAGCGTGTCCCGACGGCGAAGCTGTCGGAACCCGGCGCGGTCGCTCGGCCGAGCGAGCGCGACCGGCATGAGGGCCGCGACGGTGAAGACGACGCGGTAGAGCGCCTTCACGAGGCTCGGCGCTCGGCTCCACTCCACGAGGATGGCGCTCGTCGAGATCGCGACGACGGCGACCGCGAGCGCTGCGAACGGTGGCACGCGGTTCTCGACGACGACGAACGACGACACACTCCCCGCTTCCGGGCAACGCCGTTATCGCTTGTGTTTGCGGACAGACGGCACGGTCGGTTCGGCGAGGGGGCGGCCGCGCGATCGCTGACCCCCCGCCGTCGGTCGGTCAGGTCACGGACGGGCTGGTCCCCTCATCGGCTTTCAACCTTCGCCGGAAGGAGACGAGATGGTGCGGCATGAGACGAGATGTGGTGAGATGGGAAGAGGTGAGATGAGACGAGGTGAGATGAGACGATGTGGGGTGAGTCCGCCCGCGCTATTCGTCGTCGATCAGGGTTCCCAGCGCCTCGTCGGCGTCTGCGGGCGTGTCGAAGTCGTGGAAGTGTTCGCCGCGCTCGCGGGAAAGGACGTTGAGCGCCGCGGCCGCGCCGTCGCCGGCCGAGATGACGGCCTGCCACTCCTCCGTCCGGACCATCGCGCCGGTCGCGTACACGCCGTCGACGCTGGTCTCCATCGTCACGTCCACGTCGACCGCACCCTCGTCGGTCAGTTCACAGCCGAGTTCCTCCGCGAGGTCGCGGTTCGCGCCGGTCGCCAGCACGACGTAGTCGGCGTCGTACTCGCCGTCCTCGGTGGTGACGGCGAGGTCGCCCTCGTCCGTGACCGCGGTGACTTCCTCGCCCTGGTTGATCTCCGCGCCGAACCGCTTCGCTTGCTCCCGCGCCACGTCGAGGTACGCGTCGCCGTCGAGCGAGTCGATTCCCGGGTAGTTGAACAGGTGTGCCTTGTGCAGCCAGCTCGCGTCCGTGTCGAAGACGGTCGCGTCGAGCCCGTTCTTCGCGGCGAACATCGCGGCCGACAGTCCGGCGGCACCGCCACCGACCACAGCTACGTGAGCCATGGGACGACGTTCGGATGCGAGGGGCATAAAACTGGACCGCGAGCGGCCGAGAGCACCGACCGAAGGCCGGCGAGTGACCGTGGAGTAAGCAGAACCTAGCGAGGCGACCCTCGATAATCATCTTCATAACTAACCGGCTCACGGAGAGACGCTTCCGCACGCATGAAGATCGCGCTCATCGGGGTCGGGAACGCCGGCGGCAAGGTCGCCGATGCCGTGTTCACCTACCAGCTCGACCGGGAGCGCACGCTCTGTAGCGCCGTCCTCGCTGTCAACTCGGCACGAACTGATCTTGCGAAGCTGGACCGGATCCCCGAGGGGAAACAGCTCCTGATCGGGCAGACCGACGAGCGGGTCAAGGGCCACGGCGTCGGAAGCGACCCGGACCTGGGCGCCGAGGTCACGCGACGTGACCTCCACGAGATCGAACGCGCACTCGACGAAGTGCCAGTCTACGACATCGACGCGTTCCTCGTGGTCGCGGGGCTGGGCGGGGGAACGGGCAGCGGCGGCGCGCCGGTCCTGAGCGCGGCGCTCCGGGAGACGTACGACGAGCCAGTGTACGGGCTCGGCATCCTGCCGAGCGAGGAGGAGGGCGGCCGGGCGTCGTACAACGCGGCCCGCTCGTTCCGCTCGTTCGCCGAGTCGACGGACAACTTGCTCGTCTTCGACAACGACTCGTGGCGCGGCCACCAGGACTCCGTGGGTGCCGGATACGACCGGACCAACAGGGAGATCGCAACGCGGATCGAAGCGTTGCTCTCCGCCGGCGAGGTCGACGGCGAGACGGTCTCGGAGAACGCGATGGACGCGAGCGACATCAGGCGGACGCTGGGGACCGGCGGGGTCAGCACGATCGCGTACGCCGAGACCGACGTCGAGCCGTCGACGAAGGACTCCCGCGGCCTGCTCGCCCGACTCCGGACGAACGGTGCCGACGAGCCAACGGACCCGGCCAAGAAGCTCAGCGGGCTGGTCCGACAAGCCATCCAGTCCAGGCTGACCCTCCCGGCTGACGTGGAGTCGGCCGAGCGGTCGCTCATCGTCGTCTCCGGCCCGCCGGAGGAGTTCTCGCGGAAGGGCATTGAGAGCGCCCGCCGCTGGCTCGAACAGCGGACCGGCAGCATCGAGGTGCTCGCCGGCGACAGCCCGCGGCCGTACGCGGACACGGTGTCGGCGGTCGTCCTCCTCTCGAACGTGACGGACGCGCCGCGGATCGACGCCCTGCAGGAGAAGGCGGTCGACGCCCGGGAGAACGTCTCCGAGCAGGCCGAGGAGCGCGCGGCGGAGATCCAGGAGCTGATCACCGACGAGGAGGACGAACTGGACCCCCTCTGAGTTGTGATCGGTGTGAGCCCGTGTACTGGCGGCATCGGGACGCTCGAGCGGCACCGTGCCGGGTAACCGCCGTGAGACCTCTAGCCGTCAGATTGCTTCCGCGTGGTGGTGGAGAACTGACCGGTTCGATTCCGCGTAGCAGTCGAGGACGCGTCCGAACGCGTTGCTCGACCGGGCCACGATTTCCCCGGAGCGGAACCACGACGAATCGGAAACTGCCCTCGGGAGCGGCGACAACCCACCAGCCGACGTCGCCTGCAGGACTTTAGTGGGCACGTTCGTACCGCGGCGTATGGAGTACGACGAGGTCATCCATCGCCGTCGGATGGTCCGGAACTTCCGCGAGGATCCGATCGACGAGGGTGCAACAGAGCGGATCGTCACCGCCGGGCTACAGGGGCCATCGGCCGGGTTCAGCCAGGGGTTCGGTTTCCTCGTGCTCGAGTCGCCGGAGGACCGCGAGCGGTTCTGGTCGACCAACGAGCACAACGTCCAGCCCGAGCGCGTCCGCAGGGCGCCGCTGGTGGTGGTACCGTTCGCCTGCAAGGACGACTATCTCGACCGGTACGCCGAGCCAGACAAGGGGTGGACCGACCGCGAGGAGTCGCGCTGGCCGGTGCCGTACTGGTACATCGACACCGGGATGGCCGCGTTGAACGTCCTCCACGCCGCAGTCGCCGAGGGACTCGGAGCGCTGTTCTTCGGCATCCCCGACGAGGACTGGCCGGCGCTCCGGGACGCCTTCAGCGTGCCCGAGGCGTACGACCCCATCGGCGCGATCACCGTCGGCCATCCTGCGGACGAGCGAATCGAGGGATCTGGAGACACTCGCCGGCGGAAGGACGTCGAGGAACACGTCCACGGCGGCGACTGGGGCGACACGTTCCGTTGAGAACCCTTCCGGAGGCTCAGGGAAACCATCCCGCACGAGGCCGTCCGGCTCGACTGAGAACGGGCCTCCGCTTCGATCGAACGGTCCTCGCTCCCTCGATACGCTCGGCCGCTCGCTGACGAGCGACGGCGCTACCACGAGTCAGGTTACCCGTTCGCCCAAACACTGCGGGTGTGAACCGTCCGACTGCGTGACTCCGTTCCGCGGTGTATCGACTCGCGAGAAAGTCCGCCCTCCCCGAATTGAACGGGGGACAAGCCGATCTACAGTCGGCTGCTCTACCAGGCTGAGCTAAGGGCGGTCCGTCTGCTACTCGCCCGGTTGCGAACTTAAGGATTCTCATTCATCGGCCGTTCGCCACGTCGAACCACGCCTCCGTCGGGGGGTTTATCGCGCACGCTCCACATTCGACCGACATGGACGACGAGGGCAGACAGGCCACCTTCGGGGCCGACGGCGACCTCTCCGAGCGCGACCCCGACGCGGACGACACGAACGACTTCGGCGAGCCCAAGGACGCCGGCGAGACGGACGGCGGCTACAGCCGCTACGCGGTGTCCAGCCTGCTCCAGAAGGCCGTCCGGCGCTCCGACGAGGAGGTCGCTGCGTGGGCGGCCTGGGAACTCGCCCGCTCCGGGTTCGCGTGGAACCTCTGGGACCGGCTGACCCTCTACGTCGTGGAGGACCTCCGCGCGGGCGAGGACGTCGCGCTGCTCGTCGAGCGCTACGAGGAACTGGCGACCGAGCGCTGGGAGCCCGGCGAGTGGCGCGGGCGGCTCTGTGCGATCCACGCCGCGCTCGCCTGTGCCCGCGCGACCTCGACCCGTGAGGGCCCGAACGCCGACGAGTACTTCCGGAACGCGGCCGAGGAGCGTGCGGCGGCCCGCGAGCGGGGCGAGGAGCCGGAGGACGACTTCCCGGTCGGCGAGTTCGAACCCGGCGGCGAGTACGACGTCGCGTTCGACGAACACACCGGCGAGGGATCCCGGCTCGGCCGCGGCGCTCGGTTCTTCAAGACCCACGGTGCTCGGGTTGGTCCGGAGGGCGAAACCGGACTCAGTGCGGAGTGGCAGCGGCGGAACATGGAACTGTACGACGTCGAGTTCTCCGGGGCGGAGATCGAACACGCGCTCGCCTCTGTCGAGGCCGACGGGAAGTGGGCCGAACCAGAGTTCGAGGAGTGAGGCCGGTCACGCGAACGGGATCGAGGTCGAGGTCGCTCCGGAAGGCGTCTACTCGACCGTCCGTTCGCGCACCCTGATGCCCTTCTCCGCGAGGTGGTTCATCCGCCGCTGGGCGAAGTCCTCCTCACTCGTCCCCCGCGTCGCGAGCACGTACACCAGCGCCGAGCCCGCGGGTCGCATCGTCCGGCCGGCGCGCTGTGCCCCCTGCCGACGACTGCCGCCCAGTCCCGAGGCGACGACCGCGAGTTCCGCGTTCGGCAGGTCGATCCCCTCGTCGGCGATTCGGGAGACGACGAGCGTCCGCCGCTCGCCCTGCCGGAACTCCTCGAACAGCCGTCGACGCTCCGCGTGGCGCGTCTCCCCGGAGACGAACGGGACTCCGAGCGCCTCCGCGATCCGTTCACCCTGGGCCAGGTAGTCCGCGAAGATCAGCGCCTTGGCGTCGTCGTGTTTGTCCCGCAACCGTCGGATCTCCTCGACCTTCGCCGGGTTTCGCGCGGCGACGCGGTGTTTCTCCCGGCGGTCCGCGCTCGCCCACTCGTTTCGCGCGTCGTCGTGTCGCCAGGGAACGTATCTGATCTCGACTTCCGGCTCCTGCACGTAGCCCGCGTCGAACAGCGCGCCCCAGTCGGTCCCGATCGGCGGCCCGATGAGCGTGAAGATCTCCTCCTCGCGGTCGTCCTCCCTGACCGGCGTCGCCGACAGGCCGAGCCGGTGTTTCGTCTGGAGGTCCGCCGTCCGGCGGAACACGTCCGAGGGGATGTGCTGGACCTCGTCGTAGACGACCAGGCCCCACTCGCGCGAGTCGAACAGCGAGCGGTGCCGATCCATCCCCGCGGTCTGGTAGGTCGCTATCGTGACGGGCCGAACCTGCTTCGTCCCGCCGTGGTACTCGCCGATCCGGTCCTCGGGGAGGTCGGTGTGTCGGCGCAGTTCCGCCGTCCACTGGCCGGCGAGTTCCCGGGACGGCACGAGGATCAGCGTCTCGCCCCCGACCGCCGCGAGGACCGAGATGGCCGCGACGGTCTTCCCGCTCCCGGGCGGGCCGACGAAGACGCCGGCACGCTTCTCCAGGAAGCGGTCACGCCAGTCCGCCTGGTACGCCCGAACGTCCACGTCGAGCGAGACGTCGAGCGGGTCGCCCGACTCCAGGTCGCGCTCGTCCCGGACCGGGTAGCCGGCCTCGTAGAGGATGCGCTTGATCGCGCCGAGTTCCTCGGTGTTGACCCAGGATTCGGTGTCCGACATGTCGGCCTGGAGGTGCGACTCGTCGAGCTTCTGCCGGGCGACGTTGCCCATCAGCTCCTCGCGCTCGGCCGAGAGGACGACGTAGCCCTCCTCGTGCGTTTCGAGCGTGAACTGGTTGGCCCGGTTCCACTGGTCCTCGACCCAGCCCTCCAGGTGCGGCGAGCGACGCGGGAACACCGACCGCATCCGCGCGAGCAGTTCGGAGCAGTCCTCGAACGGCGCCGCCCAGACGTCCTCCTGGCGGATCTCGTAGAGGTAGCCGCGAGTGCCGGGTTCGGTTCCGGTCGAGTCGACGAGGTGGGCGAACTGCGAGAGCCGTGCGCGGGTGTACTGTGTCGGCCGATCCACGACGACCTCCCGACGCTCGGGAAACAGCACGACCCGCTCGCGTTCGGCCAGTTCGCCCCAGGTGCTCGGGTAGTAGACGACCGGATCCGTCTCCACGTCGACGCGCTCGAGGTCACCGCCGTCGGAGAGGTCGTCGAGCGCGTCGCGGGCCCCGGCCTGGCTCAGCCCCGCCCTGCGGGCGACCTGCGAGGCCGTGAGCACCGGTCGCTCCTCGGCTTCGACGACGTCGTAGAACTCGTCCATCGTGACCCCGTCCGGGTCCGAATCGTCGGCGAGCGGGTCGGGCTCGCCGGCACCCTGGTCCCCCGTGTCAGCGGCCCCGTCGGGGTCGGTCTCCGTCCCCGACCGGCCGCCGCCCTCGTCCGTCATTGCCGGCCGTAGGACGCCGCGGGGTAAAGGGGTCGCGTTCCCGCGGCGAGTTGGACGGCGGGTCGGCCGGCGGGTTCACCGGCCCGGTCGGATCACTGGCAGTGCCGCTCACGGAGCGCGCGCTTCGAGCGGAAGCGGCCGCCGCAGTCGGCACACTCGACGAAGCCCTCGCCGGCGGCGGTGGCGACGCGGTGGCCGCCGATCTCGAACGCCCGGCTCACGACGCGGGGCCTGATGCGGCCCGGAATCTGTCGCTCCTTGTGCGAGGAGAGGTCCGCGCGGAGCCGGATGGTGTGGGCGTCCAGTTCGCTCCAGCGGTCCGAGTCGACGACGGCGTCCCAGTCGGCGATCTCGGTCCAGCCGGTGACGAGCACCGGCGAGGGCGTCTCGGTGTCGCCGACGACGATGACGTACCTGACGCCGTCCTCGACGAGCGCGAACCGCCAGCCGTCGCTGGTGTTCCACCGGAGCTGTCCCCGCCTGATCGCCTCGCCGACGGTGGGAAGCGTGACGTACCGGCCCTGCTGGCACAGTCGCTGGCGGAAGTGGTCAGTCTGCGCGTACGTCGTGGGGTCGCGTGAAGGGGGCGCGGAAACGTCACGTCCGCCGAGGTCCGGGCGCGAGCCGCCGGGCCCGCGCGGGGCGGTCGGAAGCGACACGTCGGCCGATTTGGGGTCCGCCGCCCGGCCGGCGCCGGAGCCCCCGTGTCGGGATGCCACTACCTGACACTTGCAAATATTCGTATAAATGTTTTCCCCCGGTTCGGCCGCCGTTCAGCCGAGCAGGCCGAGCGCCTCGATGCGCTCGACGATCTCCTCGACGGCCCCCTCGGCGTCGTCGGTCCGCTTGCCGCCGGTGATGACGATCTTGCCCGAGCCGAACAGGAGGATGACCACGTCCGGTTCGTCCATGCGGTAGACGAGGCCGGGGAACTGTTCGGGTTCGTACTCGACGTCCTCCAGGCCGAGCCCGATGGCGAGGGCGTTGAGGTTGAGCTGGTGGCCCAGATCGGCCGAGGAGACGATGTTCTGGACGGTGATGTCCGGGTCGTCCTCGACCGGGATGGAGAGATCGCGGAGCTTCTCGAAGATGATGCCGAGCGCGTCGTGCACGTCGGCGATGCTCTTTGCACCGGTGCAGACGATCTTCCCCGACCGGAAGATGAGCGCGGCTGCTTTCGGTTCCTGGGTCCGGTACACGAGACCGGGGAAGTTGTCGGGATTGAAGTCGGCCCCGGGGAGGTCTTCGGCCAGCGCTTCGAGGTCGAGTTCCTGCCCGATACCCGTCGATGCGACCACGTTCTGAATTTCGATTGAGTCTGCCGGGTCCGTCATGCGTCGTCGTTCCTCGTCCCTATTTATAAACCGATGGTTTATAAAGCCGTGTGTCTCTCCAGCGTTCGGGGACGGCGTCTCCGAAAGGCTACAGTTACGGCCGGGCAACGACCCATTACTGCGACGCCCTCGGGTGAACGGTGCGGTTCGCCGAACAACTCCGAATCGAGTGAGACCCATAATTTTAAGCGAATAGAACGGCTATCGAATTCTGAATGGCTTCAAGTGAGCGCCCTGCCCCCACTACCCGTCTCCACGGGGACGCTCAGGGCCTGCGCGCGGCGGCGGCCGCCGCCGGCGGCACCCACCTCGCGCTGCTCTCGTCGACGACTATCGACGACTGGCACCGATCGTTCGGTGCCACGGGTCCCAGCAGGTGCCACTACGTGAGCGTCGACGACACGGTCCGCGGGGCGGCCGCGGCGGCCGGCGGGCGCGCGGTCGGCGGCGGCGTGTTCGTCTCCGTGCTGGAACGCCCGGTGAGCGACCCGACGTCGGTCGTCGACGAGGCGTTCGACGAGGCGGCCGGCGGCTCGGTCGTGGTCGACGATCCCACGTTCATCGTCGAGGACGCGGGCGACCCCGACGCGGCCCTCTCATCGCTCTCGTCGGTGGCCGCCGAGGCCGGCGCGGACCTCCACGTCGGCCTCCCGGCGGACTGTGAGGCGGCGACAGTCGTCTCCCGCCACTTCACCCCGGCCGACGAGACGGTGCTGCAATCGGCGGCGAGGGCGGGGCTCGAACACCTCCGAAGGACCGACCCGACGAACTTCGGCTACCTCCGGAGCCACTGGCGCGAGGCGCGGACCGGGCTGGACAGCGTGGAGATGTGCTACCCCCAGGCGAAGCAGGTCCACGCGTCGCTCCGGGACCCGGAAACGTCCCCGCGCACGCTCGGTGCGGCGCTGGGCGCGCTGGTCGAACTCGGCGCGCTGGGCCTCTGGGGGGACACGGTGGCGGCCAACCGCTACGACCTCACGGCGTACGATCCCGAACGCGTCGCCGCCATCGGCGAGGCCGTCGAGTCGCTCGAGGACTGACCCCGGTCGCCACGTTCTCCGCAGTTTTTCGACACGTCGTGGTCGTCAGTCGTCCAGGTCGGGAACCGAGAGCGTGTGCGAGACCACGTCGCCGCCGGGTCGCATCGTCACGGTGCCAAGCGTCACCGTCTCGCCGGTCGAGGCCGACGAGGACACGGTTGCGAGCGTCGCCTCCCTGTCCAGCGTCTCCCACGTGACCGTCTCGATGCGACGCTGGAACGCCTCGGGGTCGGCCCAGCCCGAGTCGATGTCGGACGGGACGTGGACGACGAACCGGAGCTCCTCGGCGGCGACGTGGATGCCGACGCCGAACGTGTCGGTACCCGCGTCCTCGGCCCGGTCTTCGTCGGACCACCGCCCGTCATCCCCGCCGGGAGTCGAGTGACCGGTCATCGACGGTCGTTGTCGGCGTGCCGGTAAAGCCGCTCCGAAACCGGGAGCCGGTACCCTGCTCGTCCGGTCGTCACACGGAGCGAGCGACGCGACTCAGATGTGGTCGTCCGGGTCGTGGGCGGCCGCCATCCGGGAGGCCTCCTCGGCGTAGCGCTGCCGCTCCGACTCGTCGGTCACGTCGCCGAGGTCGTGGCGCGGGACGGTGATCGACGCGCGAGTCGGACGCTCGTCCGCGAAGCTCGTGAGGGCGCGCTCCTTCCTGACGTACCGGCTCCCGTCCGGCGTCGCGTACACCAGGATGATGAGGTTCAGTTCGTCGTCGCCGTACGTTCGCTCGACGAGCCACAGGCGTCGTTCGTCGGCGGCAGCGTCGGCGTTTCCGCTCATACGTACGTCGAGGCGGACTGCTCCCAAAAAGGCTCCGCGGGCCGCCCGCTCCGCTCTTCCGGCTCAGTCGTCGACTGCGGGCGTGCCCGCGTCGCTCTCGTCGGGGACCCGACCGCCCTTCTCGGTCAGGTCGCCGCCGCGCCAGGTGCCCCGCTGGTACCAGGCGTAGGCCATGAGCGCGCCGATCGCGTTCGAGACGGCAAACGAGAGCCAGATGCCGGACTCGTCGAACGGCGCGTACGGCAGGAACGCGGGCGGGCGAACCGCGAAGTAGGCGATCGGCAGCCGGATGAATCCCAGCATGAGGACGGAGATGGCCGCCGCGGTGAGCGTCTTGCCCGCGCCGCGGAAGCTCCCCGTGTAGGCCCGCATCACGCCGATGAACCCGAAGCTCGGGGCGACCCAGCGGAGGAAGTCCTTCGTGACGGCGACGACGGTCGGATCGTCGGTGAACACCGCCGCGATCGGCGCGGCGGCGAGCCAGGTGACCACCCCGACGGCCAGCAGCACGCCGAGCATCACCTTCGCGGCGAGCCGTGCCGCCGCGGCGGCGCGGTCGGGCTTGCCGGCACCGATGTTCTGGCCCGTCATCGTCTCGACCCCGCGGGCGACCGCGATGGCGGGGAGGAAGATGACCGAGAACACGCGGACGCCGATCCCGTAGCCGGCGACGACCGTCGTCGGGAACAGCGCGACGATGACGAGCATCAGGTTCACCGACAGCGAGCGGCCGGTGCCCTCGATGGACGCCGGGACGCCGAGTCTGACGATCCGGCGGGCGTACGAGAGGTCCGGCACCATGTCTCGGAGGGTGATCTCGACGCCGCGGGTCCCACGGAGCATGATGGCGAGCCCCACGGCGAACGCGAGCGCCCGCGAGAACACGGTCGCGTACGCGGCCCCGGCGATGCCGGAGCCGGTGTAACCGGTCGCCGCGAGCAGGCTGGCTTCCAGTCCGCGCGCGCCGAGCATCCCGAACAGCGGGTTCGACTCGAAGCCGAAGATGAGGAACGGGTCGATGACGATGTTCAGCACGACCGTCCCAAGCATCACCAGCATCGGCGTGATCGTGTCGCCGTACCCCCGCATGAGCGCGACGAACACGAAGAAGCCGAACATGAAGACGAGCCCCTGCGCGATGACTTCCATGTAGTCGGTGGCGAGCGGGAGGACCTCCGGTGAGGCACCCAGCAGGCCGAGGAAGTCGCCGACGAACACGTAGCCGACGCCGCCGAGGACGAGCGACGCGAGGGCCGCGAAGGTGACCGTCTGTGAGGCCGCGTACTTCGCCTGACCTTCCTCGCCCGCGCCGGTGTGCTGGGCGACGAGGATGCTTCCCGCGACCGAGATGCCCATGCCCAGCGAGATGAGCAGGAACACCATCGGGAACGCGAACGAGATTGCTGCCAGCGCCTCGGTGCTGTACTGGCCGAGCCAGAACGTGTCCGCGAGGTTGTAGGCGGTCTGGAGCAGGTTCGTGACGACGATGGGGAGCGAGAGATAAAACAGCGGCTTGCCGATCTCACCCGACGTGAGGTCGAACTCGTCGCGGCTCTTGAACAGCGACGAGAGCCTGTCGCCCACGTTCACGACCGGGCCTCCGTGTCTGAGTCGGCGGGTGGGTTCCCGTCGCCGTCGGCGTTCGCACTCTCGGCGTTCGCGGCCTCATCGCCGGTCCCACCTTCGTCGCCGATCGCGTCCGCATCCGCGTCGCTCTCGAACGGGAGCGCGACGTCCTCGACCAGCAGGTCAGTGACGTAGATGACGAGGCGCTCACGCATCGCCGGGACGTCCTCGCCGACCGCCGCCGATCGGGTCCACGTCCCGTGGATGTACGTGACCACGACCGCGGCGACCTCGTCCGGGTCGGCGTCGCTCCGGAACTGTCCGGCCTCGATGCCGTCGGCGACGAGGTCCCGGACCTGCACCCGGAGGCGGTCGTCGATCTCGCGGAGCACCTCGCGGTACCCCTCCCGGAACGGCGCCTGGGCCTTGATCTCCATGTAGGCGGTGTTGAACTGCTGGTTCGGCTCGTCGCCCTCGGTGCCCAGCACCGTCCGCACGAGCGCGACGAGGCGCTCGACGGGGGTGTCGCCGGCCGGGTCGGCGGTCCGCTCCGCGAAGTCGTCCCGGAGGTACTCCAGAAAGCACAGCAGGAGGTCGTCCTTCCCCTCGAAGTGGTAGTGGAGGGCCGCCTTGCTCTTGTCCGTCTCGTCGGCGATAGCCTGCATCGTGAGGTCCGCGTACCCGTGCTCGCAGAGCGCGCAGTGGGTCGCCTCCATGATGGCCGTCTCGGTATCGTGGGTCCTCGTCATCGTGATAGCGGGGGTCCGGTCGAACGACCGGCTCTACCGAAACTGACTGGCCAGTCAGTCAAAGGGGTTTCGATTCGAATCACGCCAGTTCGCGCGGAGGGCGCGGACGGACTGGTCGTCGTGACGGTCCGACGGCCCGGAACGCCGCCGCCGAACTGATCCGTGGCCCCCCAGCGAGCCGATCACCGGTCGAACCGCATCGGACGCGAGGGCTGCCGGTTACCGGTGGAACCGCGCGAAATCGACCAGCTTCCCTCGGCAGTGCCGTGGTAACTCGACTCTCGGAAAGGTTATGCCCCGTTCGACAGTATGCTCTCACGCAATGGCGAAAGGCAAGGTTGATTTCTTCAACGACACGGGCGGTTACGGTTTCATTTCGACTGAGGACGCTGACGACGACGTGTTCTTCCACATGGAAGACATCGGCGGCGACGACCTCGAAGAAGGACAGGAAGTCGAGTTCGACATCGAGCAGGCCCCCAAGGGCCCGCGCGCCACGAACCTCGAGCGCCTGTAAAGAACCCCGTCGCCCCGAGCGACGCACTCACTTTCCAGATTTTCACCCGCCCGTGAGCGGCCAGCACGGCGTCCGACGTCGGGCGGAACTCGACGTCCGACGCTGAGCGGGGCGGGACGGTGACCCAGCCCGGTTCGCTGGGGCCGAACGGACTTTGCCGCTGGCACCCAACCGGTGGGACGCATGAGCGAGACACCCGACGCGGCGGCCGCGGGGACGTTCGACATCGACGGTGAGACGACCGTGAACCGGCTCGGCTTCGGCGCGATGCGGCTCTGCGGGGAGGGCATCATCGGCCGCCCCGAGGACGAAGCGGTCGCCCGCGCAGTGGTGGAGCGGGCGATGGAACTCGGCGTGGACTTTCTCGACACCGCCGACTCCTACGGCCCCGGCGTCTCCGAGCGCATCCTCCGGGAGGCTGGCGCGCCCGAGGACGCGGTCGTGGCGACGAAAGCCGGGCTCCTGCGGGACGACACCCACGAGTGGAAACCCCACGGCGACCCCGAGTACGTCCGGAACCAGGTGCTCGTCAGCAAGGACCGGCTCGGCGTCGACACCATCGACCTCTACCAGTTCCACCGTCCGGACCCCGACACGCCGTTCGCTGACAGCGTCACGGCGTTCGCGGAGCTGAAGGACGAGGGACACGTGCGCCACGTCGGCCTCTCGAACGTCTCGGTCGAGCAGCTCGACGAGGCCCGCGAGCACGTCGAGGTGGCGACGGTGCAGAACTCGTACAACGTGGCGGACCGCGAACACGAGGACGTCCTGCGGGCCTGCGAGGAACACGACGTCGGCTTCATCCCCTACTTCCCGCTCGCGGCCGGTGACCTGGGTGAGGCGGCCGAGCCGCTCGCCGAGGTGGCAGCCGCCCACGACGCGACCGAGCGGCAGGTCGCGCTCGCGTGGCTGCTCGCCCGCTCGGACGTGACGCTCCCGATTCCGGGAACCTCCAGCGTCGACCACCTCGAGGAGAACGTCGGCGCGGCCGAGCTCTCGCTCGCGGACGACGAACTGGACCGCCTGCGAAGCGCGAGCGACTGAGCCCCCAGCGGCCGGGGAAGCGACCCGAGCGACGGTCCCGCTCAGGCCGTCCGCCAGTTTCTGAGGTCGCGCGCGACCACGACCGACGTGATCGCCAGCACGACCAGCGACGCGACGACTGCGACCGGTGACCACTCCAGGGCGATGCCGTACAGCAGCGCCAGGAGCGCCACGCCGCCCACGACGAGCACGACCAGATAGCGAATCAGCCAGTCCTCCGCCCCTCTCTCGGCCATTGTTGGGGGAGAGTCCAACTGGCACCCTCAAAAGGCCGTCGTCATCCGGTCGCCATCTGACCGACGGGAGCGACCCGCCGGGCCTTCCGAACGCATCACCCGACCCGCACGGACGCCCGCGGACCTACGGCACCGCCCCGAAAACGGGTGCGAGCGCCCAGACGAGGAGTACCAGCGAGACCGCGCCGCCGACCAGGTCGGCCCGCCCGGCCGCGAGCGCCGGCGGCGTCGGTTCCCAGGAGAGACAGCGCGCACGGAGCGCGACCGCGAGCCGGTCCGCGCGGCCGAGCGCCCGCCCGAGCCCCGCCGTCGCGACGAGTCGGATCCGGTCCCGCAGCGGCCGTTCGGTGCCCAGGCGCGCCCGACTGGCCGCACGTGCACGGGCCACGTCCGCCTGCAGCAGCGGCAGGAACCGGAACACCAGTCCGACGCCCAGCGCGGCCAGTCTGCCGACACGCCCCGGAAGCACCCGGGCGACTGCCGCCTCGGACTCGCGGACGGGCGTGGTTCGGACGTACGCCAGCGCGAGCGCGAGCAGCAGGAGCGTCCGATAGCTCGCCATCGCGGGGGCGACCGCGTCGGCCGCGACGAACCAGGGCGACCCGAGCCGCGCCGCTTCGAGCAGCGGCGCGGCGAGGAGGAACGGCGCGACGACGCGGAACTCCCGGAGGGCTCGCCCGGGACCGAGGCCCGCGAGCGCGAGGACGCCGAGCGCGACGAGCGTGAGCGCCAGCAATCCCGTGGGGGTCGTGTGGGCGAACGCCGCGGCGACGAACGCGACCTGGACGGCGAGCTTCGTCCGGGGGTCGAGCCGGTGGAGGAGGGTGTCACCGGGAGCGTACGCGAGCATCAGTCCGGGGGCCGGACGCCGAGCGAGTGGAGTTCCTCCCGCGTCTCCGCGGGCGATCCGTCCAGCGCCACGCGACCGTCCGCGAGGACGACGACCCGGTCCGCACGCTCGAACACGTCCCGGAGGTCGTGGGTGACGACGACGACGCTGGTGCCGGCCGCGTGGAGTTCCGCGAGGTGCCGGCGGAGCGATCGCCTCGCCGGTTCGTCGAGGCCCGTGAACGGCTCGTCGAGCACGAGGTGGTTCGGCTCCATCGCCAGCGCGCCAGCGACGGCCACCCGCTCGCGCTCGCCGCCCGAGAGCCGGTCGATCCGCTCGTCCCGCCGGCCGGCCATCCCCACCGCGTCGAGCGCGTCGGCGACGCGGGCGTCGATCTCCTCGCGCGGGAGACCGAGGTTCTCGGGTCCGAACGCGACGTCGGCGCCGACCGTCGCCGCGACGAACGAGTCGCGGGGGTCCTGGAACACCATCCCGACCGCCGCCCGGGCGGCGACGACGTCGTCCGCGACGGGCGTGCCGTCGACGACGACCTCGCCCTCGTCGGGCGTCAGCAGGCCGTTGAAGTGGCGCACGAGCGTCGTCTTCCCCGAGCCGTTCGCCCCGGCGAGGACGAGGAACTCCCCGTCAGGAATCGACAGCGAGACCTCCTCCAGGGCCACCGCGTCGTCGTACCGGTGAGCCAGCCCGCGGACCGAGATCATCCGGCGGACCTACCGCGCCACGACGTCGTCGCTGCGCACGAGCGCGACGGCCGCAGCCATCTTCAGGAGTTCGGCGGGCACGAACGGGACCGCCGCGGCCAGCAGCGCGGCCACGAGGCCGACGTTCCCGACGACGGCGTAGCCGACCGTGCCGAACGCGTAGACGACGAGCGTCGCGGCGACCATGCCACCGACGAGTCGCGCGAGGCCGACGTCACCGGGGTCGCGAAGGTCGCCCGCGCCGTGGGTGGCGAGGCCGACGACCGCCGCCGCGAACGGGTACGACCAGAGGTAGCCGCCCCACTGGCCGAACAGGACGCCGACGCCCGCGGCGCCGTAGGCGAACACCGGCGCGCCCACGACGCCCGCCAGCAGGTACAGCAGCATCGACGCCCCGCCCCAGACGGGCCCGAGGAACGCGCCCGCGAGGAAGACGCCGAGCACCTGCAGCGTGAACGGCACCGACGTCACCGGAAGCTGGAACGAGACGTACGCGAAGACGCCCGTGAGCGCGGCGAACAGCGCCGCGCGGGCGAGGTTGCCGACGACCGCGTCGCCGACGAGATCGACCTGCCGAGTGTCAGTGCTCATCGAGCGTCCGTAAACCGACGCACAAGTAATGGTTTACGAAGTTCCGACGTCGGAGCCGATGGCGGACGCCGGACCGTGTCCGTGAGTTGGCAGTCGCCCCGCAACGACGGTCCTCACCCGCCGCGACGGCGGTAATCGTCCTCGGCGGTCCACCTCCCCCATGGCAGTCGGCCTCAGCGGTCCACTTCCCCCATGATCGTGTCGAGACTCCCGAGCGAGGCGATCATGTCGGGCACGTACTCGCCCTCGGCCATCTCCGGGAGCGCCTGGAGGTTCGAGAACGAGGGACCGCGGATCTTGAATCGGGCCGGCTCGTCCGTGCCGTCCGATCTGATGTAGATGCCGAGTTCGCCCTTCGCGCCCTCGACCGCGCGGTACACCTCGGTGTCGTCCGCCGGCTTCAGCGTCCGGGGAACGTTCGCCTGGACCGTCCGCTCGTCGTCGGGCCAGTCCTCGAGGAGGTCGACGCACTGTTCGATGATCTTCGCGGACTCCTCGAGTTCGCGCATGCGAACGAGCAGTCTGGCGTAGTTGTCACAGCCGTCCTCGGTGACGACGTCCCAGTCGAGTTCGTCGTAGTAGCCGTACGGGTCGTCCCGCCGGAGGTCGTAGTCGACGCCCGAACCGCGAGCGACAGGACCGGTGCAACCGTAGCTCTTCGCGACCTCGGCCGGCAGCACGCCGGTGTCCACGGTTCGAAGCTGGATGATCTCGTTGGCCGACAGCAGGTCGTGGTACTCGGCGAGCTTCCGGGGCAGGTCGTTCACCAGCGAGCGGACCTTCTCGATGAACTCCTCGCGGGGCTCGGGGAGGTCCCAGGCGACGCCGCCGAGCCGGAAGTAGTTGAACATGAGCCGCTGGCCGGTCAGGTCCTCCAGAACGTCCTGGACCCGTTCGCGGTCGCGGATGGCGTACATGAACGTCGCCGTGAAGTCGCCGATGACGTCCAGCGCGTACGCGCCGACCGCGAGCATGTGCGAGAGGATCCGCGAGAGCTCAGCCGCCATCGTCCGGATCACCTGCGCGTACTCGGGCACCTCGATGTCGGCGAGATCCTCGGCGACCCGCGCGTACGCCCACTCGTTCAGCAGGCCCGCCCCGCCCCAGTCCCAGCGGTCGGGGTAGGGCATGATCTGGTGGCGGTAGGTGCCGTTCTGGCACATCTGCTCCTCACAGCGGTGGATGTAGCCGATGTCGGGGTCGACGTCCACGACCTGTTCGCCGTCGAGCGTCGTCTCCAGGTGAAGCACGCCGTGGGTCGCGGGGTGGTGGGGGCCGATGTTGATCAACATCGTGTCCGCGTCGGCGGAGCCCTCGCCGGGCGTGTCCTCCCGGAGCGGGTTCACGTTCTCGGCGTGGGTGACGACCTGCGGTCGGTTCTGGTCGTAGTCGGCGGACAGGGGATGTCCCTGCCAGGTTTCGGGGAGCAGGATGCGGCGGAGGTCGGGGTGGTCGTCGTACTCGATGCCGACGAGGTCGTACGCCTCCCGCTCGTGCCAGTCCGCGGTGCGGAACACCGCCTCGCCGGATTGAGAGACGGGGCGTTCACGGTCGGTCGGGACGACGACGCTGACCTCCTGGGTCGGGTCGTCGTACTTCTTCAGGTGATAGATCGACTCGAACCGGTCCTCGTACTCCTGGGCGGTCACACACGAGAGGTGGTCGAAACCGGCCTCCGTGCGGAGCGCCGAGAGCACGTCCTGCACCTCGTCGGGCCGCACGACGTAGCCCGGCGCGTTCAGATGCTCCTCCCGCCCGATGACGTGCTCGCCCAGCAGGGCCGCGAGTTCGTCCGGCGTCTGTTCCGCGAGCGCCCCGTCGGTCGAACGCTCGTCGTGCCGCGTCGACTGCGTGCTCATGGGTGTACGTTCGCCGTGGGCGACCAGTCCGTTTCGCCGCGTCGATGAGGCCATTTATAAGCGCCGCCGAGACACGTTCCGAGCGACCGATGAAGTACGTCCGGTTGACCCTCCGATTTCGCGAGGACGTCATCCACCCGGTCCACGAGTTCATCGACCGGAGCGACGACGTCGAGCGCGACCTGCTCTTGCACGGCAACACCGCCAGCGACGGCTGGGACACGCTCCTCTTTTATGCCGAGGGCGACGCGGACGCCTACGCGTCGGCCCTGGCGGCCGCCGAAACGATCGTTGATTTCGAGCTCACGCCCCTGGGGGAGTCCTCGTTCTACGCGTACATCGAACAGGAGGGGACCGCATTCGAGGCCGGCCTGTTCGAGCGCTTCTCCCGCACGGGCGTCATCGTCGTCCCGCCGATCGAGTTCGTCGGCGGCGGCGAGGCGAACCTGACGGTGCTTGGCGACCCCGCGTCGCTCCAGTCCGCGGTCGACGACCCGCCGGACGGCGTTGACGTCACCGTGGACCGCATCGGGGAGTACGACGACAGGCAGGCCACGTTCGACCCCGGCCTGACGAGCCGACAGCGGGAGGCCGTCGAGGTCGCCGTCGACCTGGGCTACTACGCGGTCCCGAGCGAGGCGACGGCCGAAGCCGTCGCCGACGAACTGGGCTGTTCGGCGGGGACCGCCGCCGAACACCTCCGGAAGGCCGAACGGAACGTGATGGCCGCGGTGGCGGACCTCCGGTCGTTCGGCTGACCCGGCCCCCCACGTGCTCCGACCGGCTTCCGGCCGTCCGCCGGTTCAGTACCGTGTCGCCAGCGACTCGAACCGGTCGAGGTCGTGCCCGAACAGCACGTCTGCGTCGTGTCGGGTCTCGAGTTCGAGCAGCGTCCGGCGGCTCTCGCGCCACTCGGGTCCGCTCCACAACAGCCCCGGCCCGAGCGGGACGCCCTCGGCGTAGTTCGCCTCGACGTACGCCTGGTCGCCAGCGACCAGCAGCGTCCCCTCTGCCGTCTCGATGCGGGCACCGAGCACGCCGGGCGTGTGTCCGGGGAGGTGGAGGAGTTCGAACCCCTCGGTGAGGGTGCGTCGATGCCGGTGGACGGGAGACCAGTTCAGGTCGCCGTCGAAGTCCGACGACAGGTAGGCGATGGAGCCCTCGTCGGTCTTGGCGGAGTAGAACGCGTACTTCAGTTCCGACTCGTGGACGAACACCGGCGTCCCGGTGCCCGCGAACGCCGCCAGTTCGCCCGCGTGATCGAGGTGGAGGTGGCTCGCCACGACGGCGTCGACGTCGTCGATCGCGTAGCCGGCGCGTTCGAGGTCGACGGCCAGCGAGCGCTCGGTCGCGTCGTAGGCCTCGAACGCGCCGTATAGCGGGTCCGGCCAGTAGTCGGCGGCGTTCGGCGGCGGGCCGGTGTCCCAGAGGAACGTCCGGTCGCCCGCCTCCACGACCGCGCACCAGACGACGAAGTCGATGCGCTCGTGGTCGGGGTTCGGCTCGCCGGCGCTCGCCATCGTGTGGCCGTCGAGCACGTAGCCGGCGTCCGCGCGGACGCGACCGCGGTCGACGAGTGTCACCGAGGGCATACGTGGCCAGTCGGGCGGAGCGCCGATAAGTGATGGGCCAAGCGCGGCTGGCGAGGGTTCTCGCCCGTTCCGGATCGGCCTCGACCGACCACGGGGAGCCATCCACCCGTTATTTGTGCCCGGCCGAGCCAGAGTCATCGAAGCGATGGTCCCCATCACCAGACGGGCCGCCCTCCGCGGAGCGACGGCTCTCCTCGCGGGTGCAGCGGGCTGTAGCGACTTCGAGGCGGGAGAATCCACCGCGACCGCGGGGCGCGAGCGCGACCTGGAGAACGTGGCGACCGACCCGCCACACCGGACGCTGCGGGCGACGACCGACGCGAGCATCGTGTGGGTAGACGACGGGGAGTCCGGGACGAACGGAACCCCGAGACGGTACCTCTCCGACCGGTTCATCGTGGACGAGGCCTCGGCCGATCGGCTGCGCTTCGCCGAGAGCGTCGACTCGGCACCGGTCAGGGAGTTCATCGCGGCCACGGAGTTCGAGACCGAGACGGTGTACGTCGACCTCTCGTCGGTCGGCGAGTGCTATCGGCTCGAACTCTGCTACGTCGGGTGGTCCGACGCGGAGATCGAGACGCGGTACGGCCGGACCCTCCGCGACGCGGATGTCTCCTGCGGGGCCGACGTCCGCGCGAGCGTGGCGACGTTCGTTCGGATCCCGGCCGCGATCGACCCCGAGCGGATCAGCAGCTACGGCTCCGGGATGAGTTCGGGCGGCTGTCGCCTCCCGCCGTGGATCCGGGAGCCCACCGCTGGCGACGGTTCCTCGGCGACGACGGGGGAGGAGGAATGAGCGACGGGAACCCGACGCGGCGGGGGGCGCTCGCGCTCGCCGGCGGGGTCCTCCTCGCCGGCTGTGGCGACCTCCGGGTCCCGGGTTCGGGCCCGACGACGCTGAACGGCACCGACGTGCGAGCCGTCGTGGCCGACCGCGAGCCCGCGGTCCCGGAGACGTTCCCGGTCGAAATCGACGACGGTGCGATCGGCGAGAGTCGGAGCCGTGCCCGGAACCTCCTCGACGAGCTCCCGACGCCGCTCGGTCCGGCTGAGGTTCCCAACGGCGTGATCAGGGAGGACATCTCGTTCGAGGTCGAGAACGCGGAAGCGGAGCTGAGCCGGGCGAACGACCCGGCATCGACCAGGGAGGGGCTCGCCGCGGCGCGGTCGGCCCGCGTTTCCGCGATGCGGGCCTCGGCGACCTGGCGAGCGATCGAGGGTGACGTGACGCGTGGAGACCTCGAAACGGCGTCCAACGAGCTGGAGCGGGCGCTGGCCGACCTCCACGACCACGTCAGCTACGTCGGTGAGGACCCCGGCCGGGCGGTCGCCGTCCACGCCGCGCTGGAGGGGTTCCGCCGCGGGGCGACCGCGCGGCTCGAACGGCCGATCGCCCGCCCTGGCGACGACGACGGCGTCCAGGGAGTCGGTCGTCTCGCGGCACGACTGGAGGGGGTCCGCGGGCTGCTCGAACACGCTCGAGTGCTCTACGACGCGTTCGTCGAGTCGCTCGCTGAACCGCGAGACCTGACGAGTGGGCTGGAAACCGCGGCGGAGTCGTCGACCGCCGAGCTCCGGGCGGGGGCCGAACAGCGTTCCCTCGCCGAGGATCGGGACGCGGCCTCGTACGTCGAACGCGACGTGGATGACACCCCCGCGACGTGGGCGCTCAGCGAACTCAAGCGGGCGTCCCTCGGCGGCGTCCGGGAGGACGCGGACGTGACGCTCCGGCCGGCAGGGACGGTCCTCGCGGCGGGTTCCGGCCTCGCCGCGCTCGCCGGGTTCGACGCGGTCCGGTCCAGCGTCGAGGACGGAACCCGGTTCGGGGTCGCGGATGCGGACGACGTGCGGGAGCGCCGCGGTGCCGCCGTCGACGCCATCGAGCGTGCCAGAACGGCCCCGGCCGAGCCGGCGCTCACGGCCGCGCTCGTCCCCGAAATTGCCAGTTACGTCGAGTACGGCGACCGCCTGGTCGACCGTGGCGGGACGGAGATCCGGGCGGACGCGCTCTCGAGGCCCGTCGGTCACTACGTGACGGCGATGGCGAAAGCCGGCGCGCTCGAGAGCGCAACCGAGCGTGTCGCCGACGCGCTGGATCGGTGAACTCCCGACGGGAGTCGATCCAGATGGGACCCCCGAACCGCGGTACGTCGTGGTCGGGTGCGACGAGGTCGCGGTGCCGGCCCTCGTCTTCCGGCCGGGGCGAAGCTTATATAAATTCCACTCGCTTCCTCCCCATAGATAGGAACCGGCCTCGGCGTGGGGCCGGTCCAGAACCGATGACCGACGAGCAACAGTCCACCGACGTGACCGCCTCCTCCCGGGCGGACAGCCCGTTCGAGGACGGCGTGCTCGTCGTGGCCGACGGGACGGTGCTCGACGTGGACGACGTCGCCGCGTCCCTGTTCGCGCTCGCACCGACGGAACTCAGGGGCGGCCCGCTGTCGCTCGTCTGCCCGCGGAGTCCGACGATGTACGACGCGGACCGCCTGTGGGAGACGATCACACGGAGCGTCGAGACCGGCGGCAGTTTCCACTGGGTGTTCGAGACCGGCGCCGGGAACGAGGTGACGACCGAGGTCGCCGCGCGAGCGACCGAGTCCGAGGACGACGTCGTGGTCCTCCACGTGCGTGACACGCCGGCACGGACCCGGCAGGACTGGGCGGTTCGCCCCGTCGAACGGCTCCACGACGTCGCCACACAGTTCGAGGCCTGCTCGGAGGAGTCGGCCGTCCACGAGCTGACCGTCGGTGCGGCGACCGACATTCTCGATTTCGACACGAGCACCGTCGCGGTCGCGGAGGGGAACGAACTGGTCACGAAAGCGAGCACCTCCGGGGTCGCCGGCGACTTCCACGATTCGGTCCCGCAGGACCACGGGCTCGCCGGCGAGACGTTCCAGTCGGGACGGAGCCTCCGCGTCGACGACGTTCGAACCGTCGAGGACGGCGACCCGGCGCGGGGACGCTACCGGTCGGTCGTCAGCGTCCCGATCGGGAACGCCGGCGTGTTTCAGGCGAGCGCGACCGACGTCGGAGCGTTCTCCGAGCGGGACCTGGAACTGGCCGAGCTACTGGCCGGCCACGCGGCCGACGCGCTCGAACGCATCCGAAGCGTCGAGGCCCTGCGGAGCAACCGCAGGAAGATCGCCAGACTCCACGACGTCGCAGACGAGATGGTCTCGGCCGAGCGGGAGTCGGAGATCTTCGACCTGGCGGTCGATGCCGCCGAGGACATCCTCAACTTCGACCAGTGTACGTTCGTTCGGGCCGAGGACGACCAGTTCGTCGTCGCCACGACGTCGGCCGCGCTCGACATCCCGGAGACCGCGCTCGGGACGGGCGAAGGCATCGCCGGCAGGGTGCTCCGGACGGGCGAGAGCGAGCTCATGGACGACATCGTGACGGCCGAGGACGCCGAGCCGCTGCGCGAGGACATCGTGTCCGGGATCACGGTGCCGATCGGGACCATCGGCGTGTTCCAGGCGTTCTCCCAGGAGGTTGACGCGTTCTCTGAGCGCGACGTCGAGCTCGCCGAGCTGCTCACCTCCCACGTCGCGACCTGCATCGAGCGGACCCGGTCCGAGCGGGCACTGGAGCGCCAGAAGACCCAGTTCTCCTCGCTCGTCGCGAGCCTGCCGGGGATGGTGTTCCGCACGTCGACCGACGACGTGGACCGGCTGGCGTTCGTCAACGACTACGCGGCCGAGCTGACCGGTCACGACGCCGCCGCGCTCACGAGCACCGACGGCATCGGGTTCGGCGAACTGGTCCACCCGGACGACCGGGCCGCCATCGTCTCGAAACGCGAGTCCGCGCTCGCGGAGGGGACCTCCTACGAGGCGAGTTACCGGCTCCTGACGGCCGACTCGGGCGAGCGCTGGGTCCGCGAGCGGGCGACGGGCCTGTTCGCGGAGAAGGCGGACGACTCCGCGACGCTCGAGGGGTTCCTCACCGACGTGACGGGCAACCGGCGCAGGGCACAGCTCGAGGTGATGAACCGGTTCCTCAGACACAACCTCCGCAACGACGTGCAGGTCATCTACGGCAACGCGGAGAACCTGGCGCGGACGATCGACGACGGGGAGAAGCTGGACGGCCTCCAGCGCATCCAGACGGCCGCGGCGAAGCTCATCGGCCACAGCGAGAAGGCGGGCACGCTGGAGGGGTTACTCGGCAGCGACGAGGAGGCCGCCAGGACCCCGCTCGACCTCGTGTCGATCGTCCGCAGGCGCGCACAGGCCGTGGAACGCAGGTTCCCCGTCGAGGTCGAGCTGTCCGTTCCGGAGGCGTGTCGGGTCACGGCGGTCCCGGTTCTCGGCGCGGCCGTCCAGGAAGCCCTGGAGAACGCGGCTCGCCACGGCGGCGACGCGCCCGTCCGCGTCGAAATCGCGGTCGAGACCGACGTCGAGGCCGAACGCGGGGACGTGCTGTTGTCGGTCCGCGACGACGGTCCGGGCATCCCCGAGCAGGACCGGGCCGCCCTCGAACGCCGCACCGAAACGGCGCTCACCCACAGCAGCGGGCTCGGACTCTGGCTCATCAAGTGGGTCGTGACGGCCTCGCGGGGAACGCTCGACATCCGTACCCCCGCCGACGGCGGGACCGAACTCCTGATGACGCTTCACGACGCCGAGGACGCCCGGCAGCCGGCGACGCCCGGCAGCCGGTGACGTCCGCCGAACGCGCCGGCCCCTCAGTCGGTCGCGTCGAGGACCTCGTAGCCGATGTTCTCGGCGACGAGCTTGTTGGTGTGTGCGGCCACCTCGCTCGTGGCCGCCAGCAACAGCACGTCCAGTCCCTTCATCGCGGCCTCCTGCACCCCGAGCGCCGTTCCGAACCGGATGTCGGGAGCCACGTCCGCCGCGCGAGCCAACGCCAGCGCCTCGGTGCCGGCGACGCCGACGAGGTCGTGGTCGGCGGCGGCCGCGGCGACCGCCTCGGCGTCGACCGTGCCGCTCCCGCCGTCCTGAACGAGCGGGACCGGGAACACGGTCACGGTCCCCAGATCGTACTCGAGGACCCCCTCGAAGTTGGTGACGCCCACGTCCTCGCCCGCCCGGGCGTCGGTGACGGCGACGGCCGTGACCGTCCCGCCGCCGCCGGCCGCCGCCCGGAGGACGCCCTCGTGCATCGAGATGGCGACCGGGTCGCCCTCGGCGACGTCGGTCGTGGCGAGCGCGGTGTCGATCTCGACCTGCCCGATGACGTCCTCGGAGACGTGGCCCGTGAACTCGCGGAGTTCGTCGGTTCTGGTGATGAGCCAGTCGACGCCCTCCTTGGTCACCTCGTAGCGGCCGCGACCGTGCTTGTGGACGTAGCCGTCCTCGACGAGCCCCTGGAGGTAGTCGCTCACGGCCTGTGAGGTGATGCCGATCGCGTCCGCGACCTCCTGCTGGCTGACTGCCGGCTGGCGCTCGGCGATCTGAACGAGGATCTGATAGCGCGTCGCGTCCCGCTTGTTCTGCAGGACGCCGGCGAGGCTCCCGTCCATCCCCTGTTCACTCATGGCCCAGTGTCGGGGAGCCGAGTGCAAGTACTTTTTCGTCCCCCCGACGACAGCGGGGGAATTCGAACGGTACGGCGACCCCCACAAAATCCTGGTTGTCCTAGGACAAGCCGATTCGAACGGAAGTCCACTGAATTTGTACTCGCGGCGCCCCGGGTCCGTTCAGGAACGAGACAGTACCGTGGCCGTCCATCGTCGTAAGTCGACCCTGGAGAGCCTCCCGCTGCCGACTCCGCCGGTAACCTCGGCTTGTCGCCACCGAGAGCCGCCGAGAGCGGCCGTCGATGAACGGTGGAGGGAGCGTGGGGCGTGGTTCCGAGTCGGCCGGCCGATCCGGACCGGGGGACCGACGTGTCGGGTAGTTCTCTCGTACTGATTCGTCGACGGATCGGCGGCAGGGCGTCGCCGGACTACGAAAACTATAACAAAGTCTCTCAGCGGCGACGGGCCAACGTCGCCCGGATGCGGGGCGGCTCCCCCCGGGCGAGCATCGGACCGACCGTTCGAACCGACGGACTGGGAGACGATCACTGCGACTGCACGGACGTCGAAACCGACAGGACACTCACTATGGCACAACGAACACTTTCGGACGACGATCAGGGGAAGCGCGTGGTAAACGCCAACGGCGACAGGATCGGCATGATTTCGGACGTCAGGGGCGGCACCGGATACGTCGATCCGGACCCGGGAATGGCAGAGCGGATCATGTCGAAGCTCGGGTGGAGCGACCGGGACGACGACGACTATCCGCTCGACGAATCGAAGATCGACGCGATCACCGGCGACGAAGTGCGGCTCAAGCGGGACCTGTAACATGTCCCAGCCAGAGATCCAGCCACGGGCGGGATCCGGCGAAAGGGGACGACGAGCGACCGGTTATGCCGGCCCCCGCGAACAACGGGGCGGTCGGACGGACCAGCAGCCGACGAGAGCGCAGGGTCAGTTCTCGGGCCAGCAGCCGGGCACACAGCCGGCCCAGTTCTCGGGTCAACAGCCGAACGCACAGCAGAAAGGGCCCTCCGCCCAGCAAGGGGGAGCCCAGTCGACGGGGTCGCCCGCCCAGCAAGGTGGAAGGCAGCCGACGCAGTTCCCCAGCCAGCAAGGGGAAACACAGCAGACACAGTTCTCGGGGCGACAGCCTGGATCATCGGCCGGACTGGAACCCGGGAGGGCGGTCTCGGAGGAGTTCGAGGCGTCGCTCACGGGCGAGATGCGACTCGCGCTCCACGACTTCGTCCAGGCCGGCAACGTCTGCGAGTGGTGTGCCGACCGCTGTCTCGACGAGGGGCCGGAGATGGCGACCTGCGTTCGGCTCTGCCGCGACGTCGCCGATCTCGCGGGGCAGAACGTCCGATTCATGGCCCGGGATTCCCCGTTCGGTCCCGAACTGGCCGAGACGTTCGCGCTCGTCGCTCAGGAGTGTGCGAACGAGTGCGCTCGACACCAGCAGGACCACTGTCGGGAGTGCGCGAGCGTCCTGCGGCGCGCCGTCGACTCGACGTGGTCGATGCTGGAGTCGATGGAGCGTCAGGAAGCCACTGGCCCGCAGGCGGCCCAGGGAACGCAGGGAGCCCAGCAGTACTGACCGCCGACCCGTCGCGGCCACATTTTTCGCGCGGCGCTTGCGTATGTCGGCCCGTCCCTCTTGCGCGTCCGGGCCCCAGGGGGAACCATGTCGGAGTCACCGTCCGCCCGAGCGATCGAGCGAACCGACGACTACTACCACGTCCGCTTCCGGGACCCGGACGAGTTCGACGCGATCCGAACGCCGGACTGGGCCGAGGAGCCGGCCGGGTCGGTCGTGGAAGGCAGCGAGGTCCGGACCGGCCACCCGGAGGAGGGCGACGACTGGGTCGTCCAGGCCGTGCTGGTCCCGACCGACGGGGTGCAGGACGACGACGAAGCCCGGGAGCGAGCCGAGGAGATCGTCGAGAAGATCCGGTCGTGAGCCCGCCCGCCGCTGCGGGAGGCACCGTCGAAGGAGAAATGCTCCGGCGGGGATTCGAACCCCGGTCATCACCGTGAGAGGGTGATATGATTGGCCGGACTACACCACCAGAGCGTCCGTCACACCGCGTCGGTGTGCACTCACAGGTAGCGCGGACCGGATTAAAACGGTGTCGCTTCGACCCCGCCGTGTGGCGGATTGGCGCGCGCACGGCCGATGGACTCCGCGACTCACGGGGTTCGATCCTGAACCCCGGTTCACTCAGACGACCTTCTCGCCGTCGGCGAACACGTGGGCCGGGTCGACCCAGGCGTCGGCGTCCTCGGCGGGGTTCTCCGCCAGCACGACGAGGTCCGCGCGGAACTGCTCCGTGACCCTCCCGACGTCGTCGAGCCCGCAGAGTTCGGCGGCGTTCACGGTCGCCGCCTCGAGCGCTTCCCCGGGCGTCATCCCGTACTCGACCATGTAGCTCATCTCCTGGGGGATGTCACCGAAGTAGTTGAACGGGGTCCCGGCGTCGGTCCCCATGGCGACCCTGACGCCCTCGGCGGCGGTGTGGTCGAACGAGGTGACGAACGAGTCGACGGCCGCCTCGGCCTTGGCCATCGCGGAGTCGGGGATGCCGGCGTCCGGGTTCTCGACGATGTTGAACACCGCACACGCCGTCGGGACCCACCAGGTGTCCGCCTCGGCCATCGCCGCCGCGGCCTCCCGGTCCATGAACGTGCCGTGCTCGATGCTCGTGATGCCCGCCTCGACGGCGTTCAACAGGCCCTCCTTCCCGTGGGCGTGCGCGGCGGTGGGGACCCCCTTCGCCGATGCGGCTTCGACTGCCGCCTCGATCTCCTCGAAGGTCAGTTCGGGCGCGCCCGTCTGGGCTCCCTCGGTGAGGACGCCGCCGGTGGCCATGCACTTGATCACGTCCGCGCCGCGCTTGAGTTGCTCGCGGGCGGCGCGTCTGACCTCCGCCGGACCGTCGGCCTCGCGTCCGAACCAGTGGCCGTGACCGCCGGTCATCGTCACGTTCTGCCCGCACGCGAGCACGCGGGGGCCGACGAGGCGACCGTCCGCGACCGCGTTGCCGGCGTCGAGCGCGAGGGTTCCCGTCCCGCCCAGGTCGCGGACCGTGGTCACCCCTGCTTCGACCGCGGCCCGGAGGTTCTCGGCGGCCACGTACGCGTGATCGAAGTCGCTCTCGGTGATCGCGGAGGCGACGTCCGGCCGGCCGTCCATCATCAGGTGGACGTGACAGTCGATGAGTCCCGGGGCGACGAACTGCCCCGACACGTCCGTCTCCTCGTCGCCGTCGCCCACGTCGCCCACGGCGACGATGTCGCCGTCCTCGATGGCGACGTCGGCCTCGCGGACGCCGTCGGCGTCCACGACCGTCCCGTTTCTGAGTACGTGCATCTCGTGGGTGGGTACGAGTACCGGGGCGTAAACCCCAGGGTAGCGAGCGCGATTGCCGGTACGAGCCCGTGAACGACGGACACGAGGCCAGCAACGGAACCAGGGGACCACAGATCGCATCGACGGAGCGAGGCACGGCCGAGCGCGGGTGGTCGGCGCGCGTACGCGCCGCTCGACGGTGAGAGCCCGTGTCGGCGGTCGGCGAAAAATTCGGATCGCGGGTGGAGTTACGCCTGGAAGTCGATCGTGCTGACCGTCTCGATGTTGTTCTCGACGTCCGTGTTGTACTGGAAGTACTCGTAGGTCACGGCGGTCATGTCGCCGTTCTCGTCGAAGTCGACGCTCGAGGACGCGCCGGTGTAGTAGACGGCTTCGCCCTCGGCGGCCAGCCGGATCCCCTCCGCGAGGTTCGCGGCGGTGATCTCCGTCCCGTCGTTCGGGTTCGCCACGGCCCTCAGCTGCTCCTTGATCGCGTTGCCGTCGTTCTCGCCGGCCGCCGCGTTGGCGAGCAGGCAGACGGCGGTCGCGTCGTACGCCTGGGCGTTGAACACGCCCGGCGCACGGTCGTACTCGCTCTCGTACTGCTCGACGAACGCCTCCTGGCCGGGGCCCTGCGCGAGCGGGGCCGTCCCGTAGACGTTCGCCATGTCGTTGCCGACCTCGTCGGGGAGCGTCGAGTCGCGGAGGCCGTCCGTGACCATGATGTTGGTCTCGGTACCGTAGTCGGCGTAGAAGTCACGGAAGATCTGGATCCCGGACGCCGGGTAGCCGATGACGACCAGCAGCGACGGGTCGCCGCTCATGACCTCCGAGAGCGGCGACGAGTACGAGGACTGCTCGGGTTCGAAGGCGACCTCGGACTGAACCGAACCGTCGCCGCTCTCGTACGCGCTGACGAACGAGTCCTTCAGCGCCTGGCCGTAGTCGTTGTTCAGGAACAGCACCGACGCCGAGGAGTCGCCGAGCTCCTCGGTCGCGACCTGTGCCATGACCTCACCCTGGAGCGCGTCCGAGGGGCAGGTCCGGTAGATCAGGTCGTCGTCGTCGAGGTCGGTGATCGCCGGGGACGTCGAGGCCGGCGAACAGCCGACGATGCCGTTCGGGATGAACGTCTGCTGGTACACCTGGAGGCTCACCGCCGAGGACGCCGCGCCGGTGACGGATGGCGTCCCCGCGCTGGCGAACGAACTCGCCGCCTGAACGCCAGCCTGCGGGTCTGTCTGGGTGTCCTCCTCCTGAAGCTCGATCGTGACCGGAATGTCCGCGTCCTCCAGCACCGCCGCCGGGAGGATCGCGCCGTCACGGATCGGGCCGCCGAGCGACGCGAGGTCGCCCGTGACCGGCATCAGCACGCCGTGGTTGATGGTGCGGGACTCGCCGCCCGAGTCCTCCGGCGTGTCGGTTTCGGCGTCGCCGTCCGTGTCACCGTCGCCGGCGTCCCCTTCGGTCGGGGTCGCGTCCCCGCCGTTTCCGTCCTGGGTAATACAGCCGGCGAGGCCGACGACGCCAGCGCCTCCGACGCTCTTCAGCACGTCACGACGGTCGATATCACGTACCATATAGTCGAACATGCCCCAACCGGTTATAAAGTTGTCCGATGTGATGGTACTAGCCATCTACCGATTTGCAGGGGGTATGGTGCGTTCTCCGACGGTTGCCCGAACAGTGGTGGTATTCTTCCAACAGTAAGCGGGATCGAACGCTCGAAACCCGGTCACGAGTGAGTCGGTCAGCGACGGGCCTCCAGTCAGCACCCGGGGCCCCCTGGCCGTGGCCACTCGGAGGTCCCCCACGCCGACGGTCCGACTGCACCCGAGCCACGACCCACCGTCGTCGTGAGGGCGCGGGCCGGACGGGTCCTCGGGAACGAACGAGTTCCGAAAATACGCACGTTCTCCGAAGTACGAACGATGCGTTCAAACCGTCGGGCGCCGCGGTATCGGACGATGACCTACCCCTCGTTCGTCGTCGGCATCGCCGGGGGTACCGGTGCCGGCAAGACGACCGTCTCACGGCTCATTACCGAGAACGTGGTGGACTCGGTGACGCGAATCCCGCTCGACAACTACTACGAGGACCTCTCGCACCTCGACCTCGACGAGCGCGAGGAGATCAACTACGACCACCCGGACGCGTTCGAGTGGGCGTTGCTCCGCGACCACCTCGAGACGCTGCTCTCCGGCCAGCGGGTCGAGATGCCACAGTACGACTTCGAGGTACACAACCGGAAGGACGAGTCGGTCCCGGTCGAGCCCACGGACGTCATCATCCTGGAGGGGATCCTGGCGCTGTACGACGAGCGGATCAACGACATGCTCGACCTCCGGCTCTACGTCGAAACGGACGCCGACGTGCGCATCCTCCGGCGCATCGAGCGCGACGTCGTGGACCGGGGCCGCGACCTCGAGGGCGTCATCGACCAGTACCTCTCGACGGTGAAGCCGATGCACGAGCAGTTCATCGAGCCGACGAAGAAACACGCCGACCTCATCATCCCCGAGGGGGCGAACTCGATGGCGATCAACCTCCTGGAGGAGCGGATCGAAAACGAGATCGCCGGCGACGCGACGCGCACCTGGGAACGTGGCGCGCTCGAAAAACGCGTCACCGGCGGACAGCTCGACGTCGAGTGAGCATCCGGGACGGCGTGGTCGATCCGCCGGGCGCGACCACGGACCGATCCGAACGGGAGGAGAGTCCCCGGGACCCTGCCGTCGAGTGCTACTCCAGGAAGGCGTCGGCGCCCTCGTAGGTCCAGTAGCCCTGTTCGCGCATGGCGGCCCCGACCGCCTTGTGGAACGCGACGATGTCGTCGTACACCTCGTCGTCGTCGATGCCGGCGAAGATGTCCTCGACGGAGACGACGGTGTCGGCGTCGAGCCGAACCGGGTAGTCACCGTACTCCTCGGCGTAGTCGCCGGCCCGAAGCGGGAAGTCCTCCTCCTCGTCGACGTTCTTCACCAGCACCGCGTGGCCGTACTTGCGTCGACCCTCGCTACCCTGCTCGCCGTCCGGGTCGTGTGGCCAGTCCTGCGCGCTCATTGCAACTGCGTACAGACGGGCTCGGATTAGGTGTTTCGTTCCTCGGAAGCGCCGACTGAGTCCCCCGGTTTCGGGAGGAAAAATTATGAAGCTACGCATTCGGGACCGAAACGATAGGTGTACTCATCGTGACTGATTCAGGCTCTAACAGGTCAGATGGTGCGGGAAACGCACTCGATGCCTTCTACTCACGGCTCGAGACGTTTCGTGGAAGGGAGGCATGGGTAGCGGTGGGGAGCATACAGATTGTCGCCTCGGTTGCGTTGTCCGCGCTGTTCCTGATCGACAGCAAGAGCGTCTCCGTCGTCGGCGCATTTACGCTTGCGACCCTGAGTACGTCCATCTCGTTTCACACCTTCAGTGTAGCGAACACGGTGTTCTCCTGTGGCGTGAGCCGGAACGACTCAGAAGTGTTCGAGAAGGGGAAGGATATGACGAAAAACGCCAAAGGAATGTTAGTCGCCAGCGTATTTACCGCTGGAGGTGCGTTCTCCTGGCTGCTTTCGACGTCCGTATCCGACACCGTCTGGTGGTGGTTCGGCGGGGGCGGGATGATCCTCCTCATCCTGGGTTCTACCGTCTTTCTCTACGTCTCGTATCACCAGGGCAAACACTCCGAATGGTACGAGGAGATTACGGTCCCGGAATAATCACTCTACTGTCCCGAAATTTCCGCGGCCGACCCGGAGTATGTGATGGAGAAACGCGACGCCGGTCCGGAGTGACACGGTGCTTCGGCCGGCGGCTCGCCTATCGAAGCGGTAGGGGACCTCGATTACCGCATCGCTACCCACCTGTGCGAGTACTTCCGGGAGGATTTTCAGTCCGTATCCGGAAATCTCTATGTCGAACAGACAGGATTTATCGGCAACGAACAGTCCGCTGAGTGGATCCGAAAGCGGCCTGAGTTGCTCGCAACTCATCTTCGCCAGTCGAGTACTGGCCCGACTGATCGCCTCCCGGGGGAGTGAACACTGAACTGCCGAACCGGCCCGGTACCGTGATGCAACTGCGACGGAACATGTGCCAGAATTAACATTCGTGAATAGCTCGGGGAGAACGTCCGGCGGGTGCTGGCCGTCACCGTCGAGTACAGCAACGATGTCGGCTTCGGAGCGCTCGATCCCCTCTACCACCGCGCTCGCACGGCCCTGCTTACTACTGCGTTCGACAACGGTGATACGAAAGTCGTTCTCGAACTCACGTCTGACTGTCTGTGCCGTCTGGTCGGGGCTACTGTCATCGACAACAAGGACCTCGAACGAATACCCCGAGAGAGCAGCGATAGCCCCCTTGACGACGGAGCCGATGGTCTCGGACTCATTGTACGTCGGAATAACTATCGAGACCGCGAGTGGATCAGTCCCTCGAGTTTGCCGCCTTACGGTTATTTTTTCGGACATACTCCGTGACTGCGGACAGATACACCATCGTCTCGGGGTTTCGTAATATAACGAACGATTCGGTAGGCAAACCTCTCGGGATCGAGTCGCTCGGACCTAAACCTTCGAACCCCAATGTGCCGCAACCGACGCTTACAGGTGCGCCAGTCCCGCACGCCGAACTAGTGAATCGAAACGATCGCTCGATCGTCGCGCTCGTCATGCTGGCCCACGGGATGGTCCACACCTACGAGCTCTCCATCCCCATCTTCATCCCGGTCTGGCTCGACGCGTTCGACGTCATCAGCCTCGGCCCCGTCGAACTCGCGGTCACCTCCGCGACGCTCGGCGTGCTCGTCACCGTCGGCTACGGCCTGTTCGGGCTCGGCGCGCTCCCCGGCGGCATCCTCGTGGACCGCGTCGGCTCGCGTCGGCTCATCGTCGCCTGTCTCGCGGGCATGGCCGGCTCGTTCCTCCTGCTCGGGCTCGCCCCCGGGCTCGTCGCCATCACGCTGGCGATGGTCGTCTGGGGCGTCTCGGCCTCCGTCTACCACCCGGCGGGGCTCGCGCTCATCTCCAAGGGCGTCGAGGAGCGCGGCTCCGGGTTCGCCTACCACGGCATCGCGGGGAACCTCGGCATCGGGCTCGGCCCGCTGCTGACCGCCGTCATGCTGCTGGTGTTCGACTGGCGAGCCGTCGCGATGGTGCTGGCCGTGCCCGCGCTGCTCGCGGCGGCGTACGCGACGACGGCCAGCTTCGACGAGAACGCCGCGGTCGAACCCGCCGCCGACGGCGGCGATTCGAAGGCGTCCTCGGGAGTCGACTCGCTCGCCGAGTTCCGCGCCGAGAGCGCGAAGCTGTTCACCGGCTCGTTCGCGCTCGTCTTCCTCGTCGTCATGTGTTCCGGACTCTACTACCGGGGCATCCTCACGTTCATGCCCGACCTCCTCCAGGGGCTCCCGACGTTCGAGCCGATCCCCGTTTCTGCGGTCGTTCCCGGCGGCCTGCTGGAGACGCTGGGCATCGAGCAGGTCGGGTCGACCCGGGTTCGCCCGGGCGACTACTTCTACTCCGGCCTGCTGATGGTCGGCGTGCTCGGCCAGTTCGTCGGCGGAAAGCTCACCGACCGCATCCCGGTCGAGCACGGCATCGCGGGCGGCTTCGGGCTGCTCGCCGTCCTCGCGGTGCTGTTCCTCCCCGCGGCCAACGCCGGCGTGATCCCGCTGCTCGCGCTCGGGTTCGTGCTCGGCGCGGCGCTATTCGTCGTTCAGCCGTTCTACCAGGCGACCGTCGCGGAGTACACCCCGGCCGGGACGCGCGGCCTCTCGTACGGCTACACCTACCTCGGCGTGTTCGGCGTCGGCGCGCTGGGCGGCACCGTCGCCGGCGTCGTCCTCGAGTACGCGAACCCGCCGACGCTGTTCGCGGTGCTCGCCTGCTTCGCGCTGGTCGCCTGCGCGGTCGGCATCTGGCTCTCACGCGGTCGGTGAGCGTCGGTTCCCGGCTCGTACGGGGCCGATAGTCCGTCATCCCGGTCGGATTCGAAGCACGTATCCCTGTCCTCGGTAGGGAGTGAACAAGAAGCGATATGAGCCGCGTACCGACGACCGAAACCGCGGGCGACGTGGACCTGTTCTACCGGATGGCGCGCGAGTTCCCGGTACGGACGTGCATCTTCACGTTCGGCCTGCCGCTGTTCGCGCTGTTCCAGTTGATCAACGGCGTCATCAACGACGGCTCGCTCCTCGTCATCGCCTGTTTTTCCGCCGTGGTGGTCGCCTACTCCGTTCTCGTCACCCAGTACCACGTGGCGTCGTACCGACGCCAGCGCGTGACCCGAACGCCGGCGGAGTAGGACGCTCGACCGGCCGGGCCTCGCCGACCGCCGGGACGAGGACCGGCCGTGGCGGGTCGACCTCCTCGACTACCCCGTCGTCCGTCGAGCGGTCCGTCGCCGGTCACGTCCCCTGTAGGCGCTGTAGGCACCCAGGATGAACGCGAACAGGCCGACGACGACGTCGTTCCAGAACGCGAAGCCGGTCGCGGCTCCGGCGTCGCCGAACACGAACGGCGACGCGACGAGCCACAGACCGAGCACGGCCGCGAGGCTCGCTGCGGCTACGTTGGCCATCTGCGCGTCGGCCCGTCTGTAGTAGTTGTACCCGCCGGCAGCGAGCAACAGCAGGCCGACGACGACGTCGTTCCAGAACTGTCCCGCGACGAGGTCGAGCAGGACCGCCTCGACGATCATCCAGACGCCCAGCAGCGCGATGATCGCCGAGATCCACCTGCCGCGATCGTCCGCCGTCGTGCTCCCTGTGGTCGTGCGGTCGGTCTCTCCCGTCCGCTCGTCGTCCATCTCCGTGTCTCCGGTTCGTTCACTCATGGTGCCACCCCCGTAATATTCGCCAGTCGGAGGGAAGAAGCGACGGCTTTCGATGGCAAGCGCGCACTGAACGGGGGCGAAAGTCGGCGTACTGCGGTGGGTTCCGTCGGTCGAGCGTGGCCGGGGTTCCGTCGACCCGGACGCTCAGACGAGTCGTGCCGCGAGGACCCGCCAGAGGCCCAGACAGACGCTGCCGACGACGATCATCACGACGGCGAAGACGAGTTGGACGCCCCCGTCGACCCACGGGGTCGCCCGGACCGCGAGGCCGATGACGGCCGCCGGGACCCACGAGCGGATCGTCAGCGGGACCGACGCCTTCGCGGACTCGACCGCGCCCGCCGAGTAGGCGCCGACGAGCGGCGCGGCGACGACCCATCCGAGCAGGAACGGCGCGGCGATGGCGAGCAGGGCGGTCAGGTCCCCGACCCCCGCGGGCGGGAACGAGACCGATTGGTGACGGATCGACCCGGCGTAGACGAACGCCAGGATTACCAGCACGTCCCCGAGTGCGAGCGGGAGCGCCCCCGCGTCCACCCGGCGGTCGAGGAAGTCGGCGACTGCCATGTCCGGGCGTTCGCCCGACCCGGCTTAATCTCCCGGGTTCTCGGTCGGCCGATCGCGCCCCTCTCGTCGAGCGATCAGGCTGCGTCGGTCGGTTTTACGCCGACGACCGTGTAGCCGAAGCCGGGATGGACGACGTAGC
This sequence comes from Halobaculum sp. XH14, assembly GCF_032116555.1. Taxonomy (NCBI): domain Archaea; kingdom Methanobacteriati; phylum Methanobacteriota; class Halobacteria; order Halobacteriales; family Haloferacaceae; genus Halorarum; species Halorarum halobium. The sequence goes on along the minus strand of NZ_CP134949.1, from coordinate 1,485,257 downwards.
TCCGGAGACCGAGCGTCTCGAGGACCGACGCGAGGTCCTCGGACGCGAAAAAGCGTGAGTCCATCCCGACGAGGTGTTCGGTCGCGGCCAGCAGACGGCCCCGTCGCGTGGTCGGATCGAACTCCCGGACGAGGAGGACGCCACCGTGAGCGAGCACGTGAACACAGTCCGCGAGCGCGAGTTCCGGGGCCGGGAAGTGGTGGAGCGCGTCGGTCACGACGACCGCGTCGACGGTCCCGTCGCCGATCGGAAGCGCGCCCGCGTCGGCGCGGACGACCGGGTGACCCGCGTTCCGCGCACGGGCGAGCATCCCGACCGAGAGATCGACGACGATCGGGTCGATCCCGCGACCGCCGAGCGCGCGTGCGGCACGCCCGGTCCCGCCGCCCACGTCGAGCACTCGCTCGAGCGGCCGGTGTGCGAACGCCAGTCCGGCCCGGAGGTCCTCGGGCGTCGCGGCCGGCATCACGCGGTCGTACCCCGCGGCGACGGCGTCGAAGAACCTGACGTCTCCGTGCCCGAGCATGCGTCGTGGTTCGTCCGCGCCGGGCAAAGCCGTGGCGCTCATGGCGGTCCGGGCCCGAGTGGGGGTATGGAGTCCCGGCTGCTCGGCTGGCCCGCCGCGGGCCCGACGCTCCGACTCGACTACCGTCGGTACGCCTACGCCGGGAAGTTCGTCATGTCGAGCACCGGGAAGGCCGTGCTCGTCCCCGACGGGTGGGACGGTCGCGAAGGCCGGTCCGGACGGGCCGATCCGACCGATCCGACCGACGCGGACGCGTCCATGCGGACGGACGTGTTCGCGGGCGTGGCGTTCGACGAGGACCGAACCGACCCCGGAACCGTTCGGCTCCGATACGTCACCGTCCGGGACGACAAACGCGGCGAGGGGCTCGGCCCACGACTCTGTGCGTTCGTCTGTGAGCGCACCGCCGAGCGGGGCTACGACCGCATTGGCATCGCGGTGAACAACCCGTACTCCTACGAGGCGCTCCACCGCGCCGGGTTCGGGTTCACCGGCGAGGAAACGGGGCTGGCCGAACTCGTGCTCGAACGGCCGACGGGCGCGCCCGCCACGTCGGATCCGGAGCGGTACCGGGCGGGCCTGGACGCCTTCGCCCGGCGAGGGGAACTGACCGACGCCGAGCGGACGTTCATCCGGGAGAAGCGGGCGCGCGGACCACCGGAGCCGACCGCGGTCGAGTGAGCCGAGAGTTCGGGGGAGGCCCGAGAATTCGAGTGCGCCGAGGGTTCGAGGGAAGGCCGGGGGTTCGAAGGGCCGTTCCGGACGGGCGAACGCGACTCGGGAGTTTCAACACCCGGACCGTCCTATGGCCGCCGATGGGAAACGCAGACCTCCGTGACCTGGCCGCCATCGAGGAGGTGGCCTTCGAGGACCTGGGCGGCGTCGTCGCGGTCGACGCGCACAACTGGCTCTACCGCTATCTCACGACGACGGTGAAGTTCACCGCCGACGGGACGTACACGACGGCGTCGGGGACGGAGGTGGCGAACCTGATCGGCATCGTCCAGGGGCTGCCGAAGTTCTTCGAGCACGACCTCACTCCCGTGTTCGTCTTCGACGGCGGCGTCACGGACCTGAAGGACGACGAGGTGGCCAAGCGCCGCGAGGCGCGAGAGAAGGCCGAGGAGCGGCGGCAGGCGGCCGAGGACCGCGGCGATTCCGTCGAGGCGGCGCGCCTGGAGGCCAGGACCCAGCGGCTCACCGACACCATCCACGAGACGTCGCGCGAACTGCTCCGACTGCTCGACGTGCCGGTGATCGAAGCGCCGGCCGAGGGCGAGGCCCAGTGTGCCCACATGAACCGCGTCGGCGACGTGGACTACACCGGCAGCGAGGACTACGACGTGCTGCTGTTCGGCGGGCCGCGGACGCTCAGAAAGCTCACCTCGTCCGGCGACCCCGAACTGATGGACCTCGACGCGACCCTCGCGGAGCTGGACGTGAGCTACGAGCAGCTGGTCGACATCGCGATGCTCTGCGGGACGGACTTCAACGAGGGCGTCTCGGGCATCGGGCCGAAGACGGCGCTGAAACTCGTGAGAGAGCACGGCGACCTGTTCGCCGTTCTGGACGCCCGCGACGCCGACATCGAGCACGCCGAGCGCATCCGCGAGTTCTTCCACCACCCGCCGGTCACGGACGACTACGATCTCGACGCGACGGTGAGCCCGGACGTCGCCGCCGCCCGGGAGTACGTCGTCGACGAGTGGGAGGTCGACCCCGAGGAGGTCGAACGCGGCTTCGAGCGCATCGAGGAGGGGCTGACCCAGACCGGACTGGACGACTGGACCTGACCGGGCGCCGGCACCGCGATTCGACACGATTAACACACCCGGAGCGGAAGGTGGTGATACGCTCGGTTGGTGTAGTCCGGCCAATCATGTTGGCCTTTCGAGCCGACGACCAGGGTTCAAATCCCTGACCGAGCATGTTCTGACGAACGGAGTGAGGAAGAACACGCCCAGGTAGGGGATTTGAAGTAGACGAGACGCGGCGTCGAGCGAAGCGAGGCGACCGTCTCGGTGTGGTTCCAATCCCTGACCGAGCATTCTGCGAGGAACGAAGTGACGAGCTGAAGCGCAGGAAGAGCGTGGAGGGACCGAGTGCGAAGCGAGCGCGTCCTGTTCGGGGAGACGTCGCCCGTTCCCCTTCGGGTGACGAACCGGCGCTAGAAACCCCAGCGAAGGCCGGACATCGAGACGACGATCGCAACCATCAACACGAGTTCGACCATGCTCAGCATGCCATACTTCCGGTTGAGATCGGCAAGACGCTCGTGATCCGTCTCCTGTGCGGCGATCTCGTCGAACATTCCGACGGTGAACTTGTGCAGCGGTCCGAAGCCGAGAACGAGGAGTGCGACGGCGAGGACGAGTGACGTCCAGAGAGCGGGCGTCGGGGAGTCCCACAGCCCCATCAACCCGGCGAGGCCGATACCGGACCCGACGACGCCGATCGAGAGCGGTTCCATGAGGAACGTCATCTTCGGCACGAACCCCTCGGCGAACTCGGCGTTCGCTTCCCGGGAGAGACTCCCCATCACGGGGCCGAGAACGACCGCCCCCAGCACCGCTGTACCGAACCAGAACGCCCCGAGAAAGAGGTGGACGGTGAACAGGATTCGCGGGTCGTTCGAGAGGTAGCCCGCGATCGGGAGTATCAGTGGGACGGCGACCGCGCCGGTCGTAAACTTCCGATCCGCCGCATCCGCCATCAGACTGTACCGCTCGCGTCTGTTCTCCGGTCTCCACGCGTCCGTCAGTGACATCTGGCACTACCCCACATGGCCGGGAGATGACGGAGCGGTGATAAAACAGCTGTGAATCTGGCAACGGGAGGATGAGATCGCCCCGGTGGAAGACGGAGATACCCCCGAATCGCGCGACGGGTCTAGCTCGGCCGACAACGGAGCGGGCCTCGGTGGGACGACGATGCCCCGCCGGGACGCGACTCACCGATCGGAGGTTTCGTTTCGATCGGATCGAAACCCACGGAAAAGGGGTCGGACTACGCGAGCCACTCCTCGGGCTTCGTGTCGTAATCGACGCCCTCCGCGCCGATACGCTCCTCCAGGTCCGGGTCGAGGTCGTGGTGCTCGATCTCGGCACCGTCGTACCTGATGAGCGTGCCGACCTCCTCGCCGGCCGGCTCGTAGCCGCGGCGGCTCGCCACCTCGAGTTCGTGCTCGTCGTACTCGGTGACGATGGTGGCGAGGTTCACCGGGCGGCCCCAGAGCTCGAACGCGCGTTCGAGCGTCCGCTCGGCCTGCTCGACGTCGAGCGCGACGCCGTTGTACCGGTGCCCGAGCAGCAGTTCGCCGCGGTTGGCGTAGTTGCCGTCGAAGACGGCGACGCTGGGCTTGCCGAAGTTCGTGAACCGGAGCAGGAGCTTCCTCTTCACGTCCTCGGGGTCGGTGCTGGAGACGCGATAGCCGCCCGCCGCCCGCGAGTACTCGTAGGTGAAGTAGTTGCCCTCGGTGACGAACTCCGAGGTGAGGAACTCGTCGATGAACGTCACGTCGTTGTGGCTCTCCCGGACCTCACGCATCCGGTCCCAGCCGAGGCCGTAGTCGACCTCGGCGAGCGCCTCCTCGACGCTCGCGTACTTCGAGTCGTCGAACATGTACCGGGCGAGCCGTTCGAGTTCCGAGCGTCCGACGCGCGAGAGGAACCCCCGATTGGCCGGCTTGGCAAGCGAGAAGTGTCGCTCCGCGAGGCCGTCGGAGGTGAGCACGTACCAGGGATAGCGGTCGACGTCAACCTCCCCGTCGCGCGCCGCCGTGAGCCCGTCCGCGTCCACCCGCGGATCCTCGGGGTCGAGCCGGTCCAGCGTGTCGGACCGGATCTCGTCGACCATCTCGTCGGGCGCGAGCAGTTCCTCGACCGCCTCGAAGTCGACCACGTCGTGGAAGCTCCGCCAGGTGATGCCGTCCACGCGAAGCAGTTTGTCCACCACCTCGCGGCGGTTCGTGGTGTTCTCGATGTACTCCCAGAGCTCCTTGCCCAGCTTGTACGGGTTCAGCCCCTTCGAGCCGAGGACGCGCGACTGGTGGTCGGCGTAGGTGAGGAACTCGTCGGTCGTGGCGAACCCCTCCTCGGCCATCATCAGCGACTCCCAGTAGGCCGCCCAGCCCTCGTTCATCACCTTCGTCAGCTTCTGTGGCGCGAAGTAGTACGCCTCGCGTCGGAGCAGTTCCAGCGTCTCGTCCATCCAGGGCTCGCGCTCCTCGGCCTTGCCCTCGTCCTCGTCGTACCGCTCGCCGTGCTCGCGGAGGAACGCGAGCACGTCCGGGCGCGGCACGCTCGGGCTCTCCTCGCTCTCGCGGGCCGACACCCACTCCTCGTCGAACACCTGGTCGCGGACCTCCGGCGAGAGCCCGAGCCGGTCGAGCCGCTCCTCGATGTCGGCGACGTCCTCCTCGAACTCGCCGCCGCGCTCCTCGGCGAGCGCCCGGTGCTGGTCGATGGTGTCCTCCAGACAGAGCACGGCGTCGATGAACCGCTCGACCTCGCCGCGGTCGATCTCCGGGTCCGCCATGAACCCGGCGATGGTGCTGGCGTGTCGCTCCAGCATCGCCGCGGCCGCGGGCTCCTCGCGGTCGCCCGCGAACCGGGCGAACCACTCGTTGTTCCGGAAGAAGTCCGCGTGGGCCTCGACGTGTGTGATGACCGCCTTCTGGTCGGCGAGGCCGTTCGACTCCTGGAGGAACGCGTGGCAGGGGTTGTCGTTGTTGACGATCTCGAACGCCTTCCCCATGCCGAACGCGTCCTGCTTGCGCTGGCGGTCGTACTTCATCCCCCAGCGCCAGTGCGGGTAGCGCGTCTGGAAGCCGTCGTACGCGATGAGCTCGTTCATCTCGTCGTAGTCGACGACCCAGTAGTTCACCGGGTACGGCCGCAGGCCGAGCCGTTCGGCCAGCTCCCGGGCCCTCTCGGTCGGTTCGGTCAGCCGCGCCGCCTCGCGGCGGGCGTGTCGGTTCTGGTTCGTTGTCATGATCGCACCTCGGCGTTGCTGGTCACGTCTCCTCCTCCGTGCTGAGGATGTCGTAGATGGCGTCGGTCACGTCCTCGGGGCCGCCGACGCGGGTGACGGCGACGTTGTCCCGGTCGGCGAGTTCGCGCTCGACCTCCTCGGCGTGGGTCGCGTTCACGGCACCGCCGCCGGGCTGTGTCTCCACGTAGGCGTGGAGGTTCGCGTCGAGTTCGCGCATCAGCGGGACGACGCTGTCGACGGTGTCGTTGCTGGAGTTCTCCGAGTCACCCGCGGCGAACACGTATCGGTTCCACTCGTGCCACGGGTACTCCTCGAGGATCTCCGCGGCGAGTTCGTACGCGCTGGAGATGCGCGTCCCGCCGCCCGAGCGGATGCCGAAGAACTCGCCCCGCTCGACCTCCCAGGCCTCCGCGTCGTGGGCGACGTAGCGGAACTCCGCCTCGTCGTACTTCCCGGTGAGATACCAGTCGAGCGGCGTGAACACCCGCTCGACGAGTTCGCGCTTGCGCTGGCGCATCGACCCGGAGACGTCGCGGATGTTGACGACGACGACGTTCTTCCGCTTCTTTTCGACGACCTCGGGGTGGCGGTAGCGCTCGTCCTCGCTGCGGAATGGCACCTCACGGAGCCCGTCCCGCCGGATTCGGTCGGTGACGGGTTCGCGCTCGACCGCCTCGCGGACCTGTTCGAAGGAGTCCCACGCGCCCCGCTCGTCGGCGACGTCGGTCATCGCCTCCTCGACCCAGGCGAGCGAGACGAGGACGTTCTCCTCGCGGCAGAACTCGAACACGTCCCGCGCGCTGGCACCCTCGACCTTGCAGGCCTCCCGGACGAACGACTCGTCGAAGTCGGTCGCGAGCTTCCGCTTCAGCCCGCGCTTGAACAGCGTCTCGAAGTCGAGCGTGGAGTTCGGGCCGGCGCGGGCGAGTTCGGTGAAGTCGCCCTCCAGTTCCTCGACGATGCGCTTGCCCTTGGGTTCGAGATCCAGCCCCAGCGTCTCGTCGAGTTCCTCCGCGAACTCGGCCGGGTCCATCTCGTAGTAGCCGTGTTCGCCCGGCCCGTCGCCGGCCTCGTCGCCGTCGTCGTCGCCGTCCTCGGGGTCGCCGGGGACGTCGACGGGCTGCCCGGGCTCTGGCGTGCCGCCCTCGCCCTGGCCGACGCCGCCCATGTCGCGCCGGTCGTACTCGAACTTCGGGAGATCGACCAGCTTCACCGGGATGCGAACCGTGTCGCTGCCGCCCGCCAGGTCGCCCTCGCGGATGAACTCGGCCAGGTCCGGCCGGCGCTCCTCGCCGACCGCGCGGAACCGCTCGAGATCCTCTCTCAGTCCCATCGTGCGCTCACCTCCTTGAGGACGGCCCGGCCGGTCAGCTCCGCGGATGCGGCGGTGTAGCCGCGTTCGCGGAGGTGATCGACGGTTCGCTCCTTCACCCGTTCGGTCTCGGTGTCGGCGGGCGGGTCGTCCCACCGCGTCGGGTCGAAGTCGGGGTAGATGCGCTTCACGTCGTCCCACGAGTGGGTGTCGATCACCTCGCGGATGACCGGGATCTCCGAGAGGTCGACGTCCGAGACGGCGAAGTCCTCGTCGCGGTGCTCCCACGCGTAGCGGTTCAGCGCGGTGATGACCTTCTCGGACCTGAAGCGGGCGACCGGCGAGGTCGGGTCGGTGCCGTCGTAGTCTGCCTCCTCGAACCGCCCGAGGTGTTCGGTCTCGAACACCTGCATGAGGAGCGGATCGGGGTCGACCTCGCCGCGGTCGGTCCGCACCTGCTCGCCGGCGTCCCAGGCGAACACGTGCTCGACGTACTCCGCGACGGTGTCCTCGGGGACGCCCTTGTCCGCGAGCACCGCGTCGAGCACGTCCTGCTCCTGTCTGTCGAACACGTACTCTTTCACCTCGGCGAGCCGGTTCTCGTACTCGGCGGCCTCCGCGCGGGAGAACACCGGCGCGTCGTCGAGCCCCTCGGCCATCGCGTCGAGCACGTCCTCGGGCATCAGCACCGACTCCACGTCGAGTTCGGGGTGGGCACGCTCGGACCGCTCGTGGAGCAGGTCCGCGATGACGTCCCGGGTGTAGGTCACGGGGATGCCGTGGACGCCGTCCTCGCCGTCCAGGTCGAACTCGTCGGCGTCGACGCGCTCGTCGCCCTCCCGCAGGAACCCGTTCTCGTACAGCAGCGCCTTGTCGACCAGCGAGAGGTCGGCCGGCAGCGATTCGCCGTCCAGCCGCGTGAGGACGCTGTAGGTCGCCGCGCCCTCGACGGCGTGGGGCGCAAGTTCACGCTCGGTCGTCCGCCCCCGTTCGTCGCGCACGGTCATGAACAGCGGCGCGCGGACGCGCTCGTCGACCGCCTCGCGGACGGCGTCCAGGTCGTCCACGTCGGCACGCTCCACGTCGGCTCGCGCCGCGTCGGCCCCGCCGTCGTACTCGGCGCCGGGGCCGGGGCCGCCGACGGCACGAGGTCCGCGGGCGGCCTCCGATCCCGTCGTCTCGGCGGCGACCGTCTCCCACACCTCGGTCTCGTCGGTGAGTTCCCGGTGGACCAGTTCGGTCTCCAGCGAGATGCTGGTGAGATAGCGGAACTCGTGGCGGTCGAGCCTGCGCTTGAGCGCCTTCAGCGGGTCGCGGCCGTTCCGGTCGGAGAACTGGTCGAGTTCGGCGTCGAGGTCGGGGTTCGAGATGACGACGAGCTGGGTGTCCAGATCCATCCCGATCCCCTTGTCCAGTTTGACCCGCTTCTCGTCGGGGACGTTCAGCAGTTTCCGGAGCAGATCGGCGTGCTGGCTGGCGTCCTCGACGACCGTGAGGAGGCCGTTGCCCTGCGAGAGCACGCCGTCGTAGCTGAACGCCCGCGGGTCCTTCCGGCCGCGACTGTCGAGTTCGCGGAGCATCCCCGGCATCCACGAGCCGACGAGCCGCTCCTTCGGGCTACCGTCGTCCTCCGCGTGGAGGACGCCGATGCCGTCGCCGACGTCGACGACGTAGTTTTTCACCCGGAGGTGGCGGTCGTCGGTGACCGCCGAGAACAGGTCGCTCCGTCCAGCACGGCGGTACTCCTCCTCGAGGTAGTCGTACGCCTCGCGGCTGAACGGGTCCATGCCGGCGTCGACGCGGATCGGGAACTCCGGGTCGGCTCGCTCGTTCAGTTCCGCGAGCAGGTCACGTCGCACGTCGTCGGGGAACACCGAGAGCGGGTGGCTCCGGACGGGGCTCTCGTACCAGTCGTCCTCGTGGTCCTGTGCGGGACCGTACCCGAGGCTTCCGGCGTCGGTCCCGTCGGCGATGTTCCACTCGACGGTGTAACGTCGGCCCTCGTCGGTCTTCGAGTACTCGCGCAGGCCGTTGACGAGACAGCGCTTCAGTTCGGACTTGCCGGTCGCGGTCGGCCCGTCGAACCAGTGGATCTTCTCGTCCTTACCGCGGCCCGCAGCCAGGGTTCTGAGGTCGTCGACGAACGCGTTCAGGACGGCCGTGTTCCCGAGCACGGCGTGCTCGCCGTCGTTGTGCGGGTCGTCGAAGAAGCGGAAGCGCTCGCGCGTCTCCCCCTCCTCGACGACCGTGCGGGTGCCGAGCGACTCGATGGCGCCGAGCAGGTACGCGGCGGAACCGGCGGCCGTCTCCGGCCGCTCGAACACCTGCTCGACGTACTCCGCGATGCTCATCGGCGGCTCGTAGGCACCGGCGAGCGCGCGGTCGGCGCGGTCGATGTAGTCGGTCATCAGTCCTCCAGTTCGCTCTTTGCCACCTCCGCGCCGGCGAACTCCAGCACCTCGCGGGCCCCCTCCCGCGAGTAGCCCTGCTCGTGGAGCGCGTCGACCCAGGCGCTCCGCTCGTCGTCGTCCAGTTCCCCGGCCGAGACCAGCGCGGAGAAGTTGATGTTGTGCTTCTTGTCCTCCCAGAGCTTCCGCTCGAGCGCGCGGCGCAGGCGGTCGTTGTCCTGCGGGTCGAAGCTCACGCCCTCGCGGGCGCGTCGGGACACCCAGTTTGCGACCTCCTGGCGGAAGTCGTCCTTCCGGTCGCCGGGGATCTCCAGTTTCTCCTCGACGGAACGCAGGAACGTCTCGTCGGGCTCCTGCTCCCGGCCGGTGATGTCGTCCTCGACGGTCGCCCCGTCGATGTACGCCATCACGTGATCCATGTACTTCTCGCCCTGGCGCTGGATCTCCTCGACGTCGTAGGCGAGCGCGTGGCGGACGTCCTCGATGGCGCGCTCGCGGTACTCGTCGCGGACGAGTTCGAGGTAGCGCTCGTACCGGTCGAGGTTCTCCTCGGGGATCGAGCCGTGGTTCTCCAGGTTCTCCTCGAAGTGGGTGAACACCGAGAGCGGCGAGAGGTAGCCGCGCCCGCGGTGGGTCGCGTCCATGATCGCCTCGGCGATCTCGTCGCCGATGAAGCGCGCGGAGACGCCCTCCATCCCCTCCGCGATGTCGGCGACTGCGTCGCCGTCCTCCCGGAGCTTCCGCTCGTCGACGTCGTCGGTCTCGTCGATCTCCCCGTTGTAGGCCTTCGCCTTCTGGACGAGCGTGACGCCGCCGTCGGAGGGCTCCTCGATGCGGGTGAGCACGCCGAACAGCCCCGCCATCTCCATGGCGTGGGGCTCGATGTGCATGTCGGGCACGTCGGCGTTCCGGAGCATCTTCCGGTAGATCTCGGCCTCCTCGTCGTACTCGAGGACGTACGGGTAGTCGATCCGCTTGGTCCGGTCGTTGAACGCCTCCATCTTCTCGTCGCCCTTCTTGTCCCGGTACTCGGGCATGTTCGTCCGGCCGACGATCACCTGGTCGATGTCGATCCGCGGGTTGTTCCGCGGCTTGATGGTCTGCTCCTGGGAGGCGTGCAGGAAGTCGTAGAGGAACTCGCGCTGGAGCTTCAACAGCTCCTCGCCGCTGAAGATGCCGCGGTTGGCGTTACAGAACGCCCCCGCGTAGTCGAACGAGCGCGGGTCGTTCTCGCCGTAGACGGCCAGTTTGGAGTAGTTGACGTCGCCGGTGAGTTCGGTCTCGTCCTGGTTCTTCTTGTCCTTCGGCTCGAACGTCTCGACGCAGCGGCGACGGTTCTCGTCGGCGACGAGCCTGACGATCTCGACGTGGTTCTCGAGCACCGCCTGGAGGTCGTCATCGTACTCGGCGAGCAGTTCGTTCATGTAGAAGCCCGACGCCGGGTCGAGGCTCTGCTCGTTGCGGATGGTGTAGGGCGCATCGAGCGACGCGTTGAGGTTCTCGATCACCTCGTCGCGCTGGGGCTGGGGCAGTAAGACGAGCGGGTCCTGGTTCATCGGGGACCGGACCGTGTCGTCGGCGGGGTCCTGGTCGGGGATGACCTCACAGAGGTTGGTCCAGCGGAACGTGTACAGTCGCCCCTCGTCGGTTCGGGTGAAGTCCTCGAAGTAGCGACGCACGAGCCAGTCGAAGTGGCTCTTGCCCGACCCGACGGGGCCGAGCATGAGTTTGATCCGCTTTTCGGGACCGAGCCCGCGGGCGCCCGACTTCACCTTGTTGACGAACTCGTGGATCGACTCGTGGACCTCCCTGCCGTAGAAGTTGTTCTCGCCGTCGTGCAGCGGGTCCTCGCTGGCGAGCTGGTACTCCACGACGCCCGCGTCCTCGTCGTAGCGCGTGCCGTAGTGGTCGAACATGTCGGCGACGCGCTGGTGTGCGTTGCGCGCGATCCGGGGGTGCTCGTGGACCTCCGAGAGGTACCAGTCGAACGACTTGGCCTCGCGCAGGTCCGAGGGCACCGTCTCCTTGTACCGATCACTGAGCTCCTCGAGGGTTTTCATGGCTCCGGTCATTGTGGTTTGTGTGTCCGCGTGTTCGACGAGTTCCGTCGATACAGCGCCGACCGTGTGCGACCCTACCCACGCGACGTGACGGCGGGGATGCGACCAGAGCAGCGGGGCGAGCGGGGTCGACCTCCCTCCTCCGGAGGGGAGGCTTAATGCCATGTGGGTTGTTAACACCTAAAAGCCTTGTGCCCCCCGTGGGAGAAGTCGCACGCGTCAGCCTCACGGCAGCCGGGCGTCCGACAGGCTTTATAAGTCCCGCCCCTGCGGAGCGGACTGCCTTAGTGGACCGGGCGCGTCCGTTCGAGCATGAGCTTCGAGTCGGACGCCCTCGCGGACGGCTGGCGCGTGTGGAACGAGGAGCCGGAGGGTCGCACCGTCCTCGTCTACCGGCCGGACGTGTTCGACGGTGACGCCTCCCCGGCCGCCTGTCTCCCGACGCTGTACGTGACCAACGGCTCGCCCCGGAAACGGCCGGGTGCGGCCCACCGCGAGACCGACGAGTGGCGGGTGACGCTGTTTCTCGAACCCGAGGTCGAGGCGACGTCGGAGCGGCTGGACGACAGGGCGGCGGCGGTGACTGCGGCGCGCGAGCTCGCGGACCGGTTCGCCTCGGGCGGGATCGACTACCGCGACGTCTATCAGGTGCCCCGGGAGCGCTACTTCGAGAAGCTCGACGAACTGGTCGGGCGAAAGGCGTAACCGCGACCCCGCGGAAGGGGGTCACATGACCGCTGTCACGCTCGTCGGGAGCCGTCTTGCGGAGGCGGGCGCCGAGTTCGTCTACGAGGGCGAGTCCTCGGCCTGCGAGGGCTGCCCCTATCGGAGCCAGTGTCTCAACCTCACCGAGGGGCGACGCTACCGCGTGACGGGCGTCCGCGACAACACGCAACTGCTCGACTGTGCGGTCCACGACGAGGGGGTCCGCGCGGTCGAAGTCGAGCCGACCGGCCTCACCGCCTGCGTCCCCTCGCGTGGCGCGTACGCCGGCAGCAAAGCCTCGCTCGCGGGGCCGTGTCCCCACGTCGAGTGTCCGAGCCACGAGTACTGCGTCCCGCTGGGCGCCGACTTCGAGGAGGAACGTCGCATCGACGAGGTCCGCGGCGACCCGCCCCACGAGACGTGTGCGCTGGACCGCGACCTCACGCTCGTCGAGTTCTCCCCGGACGGCGACTGAGCGCACCCGTCCGTCGCTCTCCGGAGCCACTGTCGCCATTCTGCGGGTCGTTGATCGGAACCCGAAGACCGGCCGGACCCGCTAGCGCCGCGGCGTCCGCGTCCCGCTCGCGTTCGCCGAGCCCAGTTCCGTGGTGTCGAGTTCCCGCATCGGGTCCGGGAGGTCGGCCGCGGCCGCGTCGAGGCTGGCGAGCGCGTCGGCGACGGGACCGGCGTCCGGGCCGTCGCCGTGGTTCAGCAACTGGAGGTAGCCGCGGGCGAGCGCGACGTACAGCGCCGCCTCGTCGAGGTACGTGCAGCCGAGCATGTTCGCCCAGACGTGGCCCGGCCGGTTCACGGTCCGGTGGAACGCGAACGACTCGCCCAGATCGTCGGCGATCGCCGCGACCGCGAGATCCGACAGGGCGGCCTTGGCGACCGCCCACTGGTCGAGGTGCTCGCCCCAGAACCGGTGCAGTCGTTCGGCGGCGAACGACGTGTCGAGGTCGAACTCGTCCGCGGAGACGCCGTGTGCCTCAAGCGAGTCCGCGACCGCGGCGGCGGCGGCCGCGGCGTCGCCGTCGGTCGCCACGATGACCCGGAGCGTCGGCGCGTCGAACCGACCGCTCGCGTCCCAGAACGAGTGCATCCACAGCGCGACCTCGCCCGCGTCCTCGACGGCGCGCATCGCGGGGGCGACGTGCTCGACGAGCGCGCGGTGCTTGCCCGCGAGGCCGTCGTCGCCCAGACTGAGCCACCGGACCGCGACGACGAAGTACTCCATGGGACACCCTGGGTCGGCGGCGGGGTAAACTCCACCGGAGGGTTCCCGCTCCGGCCCGGGTACCGACACCGTTTTTCGCGCAGGGCCGTCCATTCGGGTAGTGAACGTTCGCGGGCCCATCCTTGACGTCGGCGCGGTGCGCTCGGTGGACACCAAGTACGGCGAGCGCGACCTGGCGGAACTCACCGTCCGGCCGGACGGCGGCGCGGGCGACCCCGTCACGGTGACGCTGTGGGGCAAGTGGACCCACACCGCCGAGCACGCCGCGGTCGGGATGGAACTGCTGCTCACCGAGGCCGAGCGGGACGACTTCGGCGACCGCGAGGGGTACACCACCTCCTCGGAGTCGTCCGTCGTCCTCGAACCGGACTTCCTCGTGGACGTGACCGACGTCCGCTCGTGGGTGCAGTGCCCGCGGATGTACTACCTGAACAAGCTTTCGGGCATCCCGCTGAACTACCCGGTCGTCAAGGGGACCATCGTCCACGAGGTGTTCGGGGACCTGCTCCGCGGCGTCGACCTGGAGGAGTCCATCGAGGAGCAGGTCGCGGAGGCGGGCCTCGAACTCGGCCTGCTGGGGCGCGAGCGCGAGGAGGTGGAAGACGAGGTTCGCCGGAACGCCGCCGCCATCGAGGGCTGGCTGAACCAGGGGACGCTGACCCCGGAGGAGGACGACTGGCGCTCGGAGTACACGCTCATCTCGCCGACGTTCGGCATCAAGGGACGGGCCGACGCCCTGCGCCGCGGGATGCCGGTCGAACTCAAGACCGGGAAGAACACCAACCGCGACCCGCGGTTCCAGGACAAGATCCAGGCGGCCTGCTACGCGCTGCTGTTGGAGGAGCGCGGCGTGTCTGCAGACACGGGGACGCTGCTGTACACGAAGAACACCGCGCTCGACCGGTCGGAGGCCAGCGGGGACCTCTCGCCCGCCAAGGAGTTCTCGGTCGGGAAGGGGCTGCTCGACTTCGTCGTCCGCACGCGCAACGAGATCGCCGCGATGGAGTACGACACGTCGATTCCGACGGGGTTCGAAGCAGACGCGAACTGCGAGTACTGCTTCGAGCAGGACACCTGCATGGTCGTCTCGGGCCGCCTGGACCAGGAGTCGAAGGCGGGCCAGATCGGCACCCCGCTCCCCGCGGAGGAGCGCGAGTACTTCGACCGGTTCTACCGCGCCATCGAGGAGGAGCGGGCCGAGACCCACGCCGAGTACCGGAAGCTCTGGGAGCAGACCCCCCAGGGGCGCGCCGCGGACGACCGCGCGCTGATCGACCTCGACCCCGTCGACCGCGAGGAACTCCCCGGCGGGCGCTGGCGGCTCCGGGCCGAGAAGGACCCGGAGGCCGTGTCGAAGCTCCGCGAGGGCGACGTCGCGCTCGCCTCCGACGGCGACCCGACGGGCGGCCACAGCGAACTCTGTCGCATCGAGGAACTGGGCGAGTCGGTCGTCGTGACGACCGACGAGCCCGTCGACCTGCGACGGCTCGACGTCTACCCCTCCGAGATCTCGGTCGACCGGATGCTGACCGCGCTCCACGACGCCGTCCTCAAGGGCGACCCCGACCGGAAGGACGTGCTGTTCGGCCGGCGCGACCCGGAGTTCGGTTCCGGGGAGTCGACGTACGTCGACAACAACGACGCCCAGAACGAGGCCGTGAACCGCGCGCTGAACGCCGAGGACTTCGCGCTCGTCCACGGACCGCCCGGAACGGGAAAGACGTACACCATCGCCCGCATCGTCCGCGCGTTCGTCGACCGCGGCGACCGCGTCCTGCTGTCGGCGTTCACGAACCGCGCGGTCGACAACGCGCTGGAAGCACTGCGGGAGCAGGGGTTCGAGGGAGCGGTCCGCTACGGCACGGAGACCGGCGTCCGGGGCGACATGCAGGACGTCAGGCTCGTCAGGAAGGGGGAGCCGAACGACCGCGCCGCCGAACTGAACTCCGCACCCGTCGTCGCGGCCACCACGGCCGCCTGCGGGTCGCGAGCGATGCGCGAGCAGGCGTTCGACGTCGCGCTCGTCGACGAGGCCTCACAGCTCACGGAGCCGGGAACGCTCGCCGCGGTCAACCTCGCCGACCGGTTCGTGCTGGTCGGCGACCACGAGCAGTTGCCGCCAGTCGTCCGCGCGGAGAACGGCGAGGCGTTCCACGCCTCGGGTACGAGCGGGGAGGGGAGTGGGCCGCGAGCCGACCTCCGGCGCTCGCTGTTCCAGCGGCTCATCGAGGAGCACCCCGACGCAGGCGTCATGCTCGACCGGCAGTACCGGATGAGCCAGCGCATCCAGGCGTTCTCCTCGAGCGAGTTCTACGACGGGGCGTTGCGCCCGGCGACCCCCGAGGTCGCCGGGCAGACGCTCGGAGAGGTAGGCGTCGACGTCGGCGACCTGCCGCCGGAACTCCGCGAGGGCGTCTCGTTCGTCGACCCCGACGGCGAGCGTGCGGGGAACGCGAACCCCGTGGAGGCCGAGCGCGTCGCTGAGATCGTGACGGAGTACGTCGACGCCGGCGTCCCCCGAGAGGACGTCGGCGTCATCGCGCCGTTCCGCGCACAGGTCGCCGAGATCGGTCGTCGCACGGACGTGACGGTGGACACGGTCGACCGCTTCCAGGGGTCGAGCGAGGAGGTGATCGTCGTCTCGTTCGTCGCCACCGGCTCGCTCGCCTCGCCGATCTTCGAGGACCCGCGGCGGGTGAACGTCGCGCTGACGCGGGCGAAGAAGGCCCTCTGTCTCGTCGGCGACGCCGACGCGCTCGCCTCCGAGCCGTTCTACGAGCGGATGCTCTCGTGGGCACGTCGCTAGTGCAGGCTCGGCGTTTATTGTCGGCCTGCCCCTCCGTCGACCCGTGTCGAACTCCGCCGAGACGGCGACGTCCACGGAGTCGGAATCGGACGGGTCGAGCGACATCACCCCGCGGAAGCTGGCGATCGCTGGCGGGGCCGGCCTCGTCGGCGTGCTCGCCATGGCACCGCTGCTCGTCGCCGCCGCCGCCCTCGGCGCGCTCTCGCCGACGGAGTTCGCCAGCCTCGCGACCTTCCTCGGCGTGGCAGTCCCCTCCCCCTGGGCGTTCCCGGTCGGGGTCGCCCTCTTCGTCGCCATCGGGATGACGATGCTCCCGACACTGTTCGTCGCCCTAGCCGGCTCCCTGCCCCCCTCGCGCTCCATCGGCCTCCGCGGCGTCGTGTTCGCGAGCATCGTCTGGACCGGCTTCTTCTTCGCGTTCGGGGCCAACAGGGCCGAGGGGACGTTCTGGACGTTCGTCGTCGTCACCCTGCTGGCACACTTCGTGTACGGGTACGTCCTCGGCTCGCTGTTCGCGCGGTTCGCCCGGATCCCCCGGTACGACGTGTGAGGCGGGTCGGTGCCGACCGCGGCGAGCCCCGGATACCTCGCGGCGCCCACCGGAACGGCCGACCGGTTCCGGTCCGCGTCGTCTCGATGGGGGCGACGAGGAAACAGGAAGGGAACCCGTACCGCCTGAGCGGCGGGAATCCGGGTTAAGCGCGTCCGCGATGGGACGGTAAGCGGAGAATAGTTATTGGGGCGGGTCGGGTCCGCCTAGGCATGTCACGAGTTGGCAGGGCACTCGGCAGTTTCCTGGAGAGCGTCGTCGGGTTCCTCGTGATGATCGTGCTCGCGGTCGTCGCGTTCTACCTGACCGTGTTCGTCGTCCGGACCGGCGGCGCGCTGGCCGGACAGGCGCCGAGCGGAAACTTCGTCGTGCTCTCGGCGGCGCTGCTGGTCGTCGCGGCCATCCTCGCCGGCGGCCTCTCGCCCGCGAGCGCGCTCGGCACGTCGAGCCGGCAGTACGCGGCGTCGGGAACGACCGGTGCGGATGCGAGCGGGCGAGCGGCGACGGTCGGGAGCGCGACCGGGTCCAGGCTCTGGGGCGCACCGCCCGGCGAACCGATGCGCGCCGAGGCCGCGGGACACCGGGACGCCGAGGGGATCGAGGAGTGCGACGCGTTCGTGGCCCCGCCCGCCGACGCCCCGACCGCCGAGGGACCCAGCCTGGCCCGCTTCCAGCTCTACCGTGACAGCGCCGACGAGTGGCGCTGGCGGCTCGTCCACCGGAACGGGAACGTCATCGCCACATCCGGGGAGGGCTACTCGTCCGATCGCTCCGCCCGGCGAGGGCTGCGAAGCGTCCTGAAGAACGCTCCCGACGCGGAGGTGGAGTGGGAGCCCTGAGAGGGCTACCACGCCGCGCCGGCCTCACCCGCTGGAACCGTCGGCGGTGCCGTCGTCGGTTCGGCCATCCCCGCCGCGGTCACCATCGCGTCCGCCGTCACGACCGACGCCGGTTCCGTCGCCACCGGCGCTGCTTCCGTCGCCGCCGACGCCGGTACCGTCACCGACACCGTCCGCGTCTCCTCGTCCGGTAGTTCCGCGGCCCCGTCCGGTGCCGTCACCGTCATCGAGTTCCCCGACACCGTTCGGCCCGCGAGCCGTTCCGTTCGGGCTCACGTCCTCGCGTCGTTCCGCCAGATCCTCCCGGAGTCGCTCGATCAGGCGTTCGCGGAGCCCGTCCGCGGCGTCCTCGTCGATGTCGTGGGCGGTCGCGTCGCCGCCGACGAGGCTCGTCGTCGAGGCCGTATCGGCCGTGAGGCTGGCGAGTCCCCAGCGGCGCTGGAAGATCGTCCGGCGCACGAACACGGTCTGGAGCCGGTAGTAGGGCACGACTCGCGTGGTCCGGTGCCAGAACCCCGACCGGGTGAGCACCGCGTCCGCGCGTTCGTCGAAGCCGCGGTGTCGCCACTTGGCCCGGGCGGCGACGGGAGCGAGCAGGAGCCCCAGGAGCGGAGCCACCGCGGCGAACGCCGGCAGCGGGGCCACCGCGACGCTGAGTCCGAAGACGCCGGCAGCGACGGCGAGCGAGACGAGCGCGTACCGGATCGCGTACCGCCGCCGCGCGCGGTTCGGCGGGCGCTGGAACGTCGGCTCGCCGTACGGCTGGAGGTCCCGGGCGAGTTCGACGACCCGCGTTCGCGCCGCGAGCGGGATCGCCGTCTCGGCGCCGCCCGCGCGGCTCGACCCCGGCGCGTAGCCGGCCGTCTCCACCGAGAGGCTGGCGTAGCCGAGCCGACGCATGGCGACGTTCTCGCCGACCGAAACCGTCTGGACCTTCCCCAGCGGGACGGTCCCGCTGTACCGACCGAGCAGGCCGCGCTCGTACCGGAGTTCGTCGGCCACCCGGTCGAGTTTGAAGTCGTAGTAGCGGGCGAACGTCAGCGCCGCGCTGGCGACCCAGACGGTGAGCGCGAACGCCACGACGCCGACGAGCGCGGTCGCGCCGGCCGCGAGCACGTCCGAGAGCCCGCCCGCCCTGGCACCGCCGACCAGACGGAACACGAACAGTCCGCCTTCCGCGACGACGTCCCCGAGGAACGGCGCGCCGAACACGGGTGCGACGACCGCGCTCGGACGGAACGAGACGGCGCTCAGGACGAGGAGGTCCTCGGTCGAGATCTCGTACAGGGTCTCGCCCCGGGAGTCGGGTGCCGACGCGGGTCGACGCGTTTCGGCGGCCGAGTCGGCAGGGTCGGCAGGTACGCCGGGCTCGCCGTCGTCGACCGTGGATTCGTCGTCCCCGGTCTGCTCCGCATCCCGGATCGCCCTGACGCGCTCGCCGACCTCGTGTCGGAGTCGGTCCGCCTCGTCCGCGTCGAGCGCGTCGAGTTCCGCTTCCGTGGCGCTGCCGCCGGCCGTCTCGAACCGGACCGTCGCCAGCCCCAGGACGCGCTGGACGAGCGTCCGGGAGACGTCGACGTTCTGGACCCGACGGAGGGGGATCTCCCGCTCCTGCCGTGAGAACACGCCGGACGTGACGATCAGGTGTTCCGGGGCGAGTTCGTACTCGAACCGCAGATAGCGCGCGACCGCATAGCCCGCGCCGACGACGGCCGCCACCGGCGCGAGCAGCAGCGCCGGAAAGAACTCGAGGACGCCGAGGGGTCCCGACAGCATGATCACCCCGAAGAAGGCGAACGACCCGAACTGGATCGCGCGCTGGACGGCGTCGATGCCGGCCGAGAGCGGGTGGAGTCGGGTCATCTCAGACGGCGTCCAGCTCGCTCTCGGTCGCGAGATCGCGCAGTCGCTCGCGGAGGCTCCGGGCGCGCTCCGGCGTCAGTCCGGGGATCGAGATGTCCGCGCCGCGGGTGCCGGCGGTGTAGACGACGACGCTCGCCAGGCCGACCGCGCGCTCGACCGGCCCGCGTCGGGTGTCCACGTGCTGGACGCGGACGAACGGCACCGAGGTGTCGGTCCGCGTCAGCACGCCGCGAACGAGATACAGCGAGTCCTCTCGCACCTCGAACCGCCAGACGCGGTAGCGGAGGAGCGCGAGCACGACGCCGGCGATCGCCACGAGCGCGACGACGGCGACGACGAGCGCCCGGGGGACCGGGAGGTCGAACCGCAGGAGGCCGTAGCCGATCACGGCGAGGACGCCGGCCGTGACGAGCGTGCCCGCGATCCAGACCAGACGGACGCGAGAGTCGAGTGTCTCCATGGGCGTGGGTTCAGACGCTCCATCAAAAGGGTGAGGGGTATCGGCGCTCGGTCACGTGGCGTTCGCGGCGGTCCCGGTCACGTTCATGTACACCAGTCCCGAGAGGCAGCCGACCGGGATGGAGACCCACCACGTGAGAACGAACGCCAGCGCGACGAGCGCTGCCGAGAACTCGGCGGCCTCCACGAGGGTCCCACCGGTCAGTGAAAGGACGGCTCCGGCGGCGAGCACTCCCGCGAGGAGGACGAGCGACACGAGATACGTCGCGATCGCTCCGAGCCCGCCGGCAACGATGCCGGCGAACGAGGAGGCCGACGGCGACAGCCGCCAGCCGACGACGCCGAGGAGAAACGCCGACGGCACGACGAGCGGGAGCGCGAGGGCGGGAAACAGGAAACTCGCGATCCAGTCGTCGCTCGGCCCTCCCACGGCATACGCGCTCAGCACGATGCCGTACAGGACGGTCGCGAAAACCGCCGCGGAAGCGGCTGCGTATCCGGCGCCGACGTCGGGGCGATCTGCGCTGGGAAGACGACCGGGGCCGTACCGTTTACAGGCCTTTCGAAGCGTCAGCCGAAAGGAGGGCAGCATACGTAGACATCAGACGAAAAACAGATAGCCTTTGGGATCGAGCTTCCGATCAGGAAGCGGACACGCTTTCCGGCTGAGTTCCTCCGGGGTCATGGCATCCATCCCGACGTGAAATTCCTCGCCACCGTCGGTGTCGTCGCGAGGCGACCGCGGTGCTCGCCTCGACCACGTCCCCGTGTTCCGAGAGCGAGCGGTTCAGTCGTCGCCCTCGATCTCGGCCAGCGCGCCGTCGCTCGCGTCGTCGCCGAGTTCGTCCATGACGCGCTCGTGGAACTCCTGGAGCACGGCCGACTCGTCCTCGGCGAGCACGACGTCGCTCGCCATCAGCGTCGCCAGGCCGAACGCCCGGGGCGACGGGCTCTCGACCTCCCGGTCCACGACGTCGATCTCGCCCGCCTGCACGCGGCCGAGCACCTCCCGGACGCCCCCGAGGTTCAGTTTGTCCTCGGTGATCTCGCGGTACGTCTCCTCCATCACCGCGAACGAGTCGAGGTCCCGCGCGAACGAGATGAGCATCTCCGAGGACACCTGCTGCTGGGCGGCCGACTTCTCGTACCCCTTGTACCGCTTGAGGATCATCAGCGCCCGCGTCGCGTTGATGCGGAAGTAGCGCTTCAGCAGGTCGGTCCCGTCGAGGGCCGCACGGAGGTCCGGAAGGACCTCGTCTGGATCGAGCTCCTCGATGACGCCCGGCACGTCCACCTTCCGGTTGAGCGGCATCGAGACCGTGAAGCCGTTGTCGGCGACCGCGACCTGGACGTTCGTGTTCGCCCGTCTCGTGCAGTGGTACGCGACGAGCCGCGAGAGGCCGTCGTTGAACTCGCGGCCGTAGTTCGAGTGGACGTAGTAGTGCCGGCGGTACTCCTCCCGGTCCAGTTCGACTTCGATCGCCAGCCTGTCGGGCGTCGACACCGACTCCCGGCCGGCGTAGCGAACCTGCTCGTCGAACGTCCGCGCGAGGGCCCGCACCGAGTTCTCGTCGAGCGGGAACTCCCGGAGCCACTCGCGGGCCGCGGGCTGGCCGCCGTCCTCGAGCCGGTCGAGGACCGCCGCCTGGAAGTCGAGCACCTCCCGTCCGAGGTCGTAGCTCAGCGGGAGCCGTTCGGAGTACCACGACGGGACGGTGGGCCGGGCGCTCGAGGGGTCGACGCGGACCTTCGAGCCGCGCCGGTAGCGGTACTCGTAGGTGCCGCCGCCGAGCTGGAACACGTCGCCCGGCTCCAGCGTGTCGAGGTAGTTCTCGTCCAGTTGTCCCACCCACTCGTCGTCGGCGCGGGTGTAGACGTCGCAGGTGAACGAGTCCGGGATGGTGCCGACGTTCGTCATGTAGATGACCCGTGCGAGCCGGCCGCGTTTTCCGATCAGGGGCTCGCCGACGTCGTACTCGGGGTAGTGGTGCTCGCCGTCGGGCGCGTCGTTCGTGTCGCGCCAGACTTTCGCGTACACGTTCCGATCCTCCATCCCCTCGTAGCCGGCCGTGAGATACCGCATGAGTTCCTCCCAGTCGCAACCGTCGTAGTTCCGGTACGGGTACGCCCGACCCAGCGTCTCGCGCAGGTCCGACTCGCGCCACACGTCGTTGATCGCCATCCCGTACACCTGCTGGGCGGCGACGTCCCGGGCGTTCTCGGGGACGAACACGCGGTCGACGAACCCCTCCTCGGCCTTCCGCAACATTACCGCACACTCGACGAGTTCGTCGCGGTCGAGCGCGACGACCCGCCCCTCGACGGTCTGCCCGAGGCGGTGGCCGGCGCGGCCGACGCGCTGGAGCAGCGAGGCGACCGACTTGGGGGAGCCCACTTGGACGACCAGGTCGATGTGGGGCATGTCGATGCCGAGTTCGAGCGACGTGGAGGAGGTGACGACGTCCACGTCGCCCGATTTCAGCTTCGCCTCGATCGACTCCCGCGTCCCCTTCGACATCGACCCGTGGTGACAGCCGGAGTTGTCCCCGTCGTACGCGTCGAACCGCTCGCGGAGGGTGCCGAGCACCCGCTCGGCGCCCGACCGGGTGTTCGTGAAGACGAGCGTGTTCTCGTGGTCGCCGATCAGGTCGTGGAGGCGGTCGTAGAAGCGGTCGGTGACGACGTCCCGGGGCGTGCCGATGAGGTCGTCGGTCGGACACTCCAGTCGGAGGTCGAACTCGCGGACGAACCGGGTGTCGACGATCTCGTACTCGCGTGGCTCCCAGTCGCCCGCACCTCCACCGGCACCGGAGTTTCCCGCCGTCCGTTCGCCCCCCACGAGGAACTCGGCCATCGTCTCCAGCGGCTCGACGGTCGCCGAACAGCCGATTCGCGTCGGCGATCCCTCGCACATTCGTTCGAGCCGTTCCAGCGAGACCGACAGGTGCGTGCCGCGCTTGTTGCCCGCGAGACTGTGAATCTCGTCGACGACGACGTACTCGACGCTCGCCAGTTTCTCCTTGAACTTCGGGGAGTTCAGCAGGATGGCGAGCGTCTCGGGCGTCGTGTTGAGGATGTGGGGCGTCTCCTCGAGCATCCGCTGTCGCTCGCTGTCGCTCGTGTCGCCGTGGCGGATGGCGTGGCGGATCTCCGTCTCGTGCCCGTCGGCCGCGAGGTTCTCCTTGATGCCGGCGAGCGGGCGTTCGAGGTTCCGGTGGATGTCGTTGGCGAGCGACTTGAGCGGGGAGACGTAGAGGCAGTACACCGCGTTGTCGAGCCCGTCCGCTCGCTCGCGCTCCCGGCGGTAGAGGTCGTTGATGATCGCGGTGAAGGAGGCGAGCGTCTTGCCCGACCCCGTCGGCGAGCAGATGAGGCTGTTCGTCCCCTCGCGGATGAGCGGGATCGCCTCGCGCTGTGGCGGGGTGAAGAAGCCGCCGTTTCCCGGGACGTACTCGCCGAACTGGTCGACCCACCACTCCCGGACCGACGGTTCGAGCAGGTCGAGCACGTCGCCGTCCTCGACGGGAACCGACGCGGGGTCGAAGCCGTAGTCGATCCCGGACGTCGCGAGCAGTTCCCGTCCTCGCATTGGCGAGGGGACGTGGCGAGCGGGTAAGTGGGTTGTGCCGACGCCGGAAGTGAAATCGAGCGGGAGCGGCGCCGGACGAGCGCGGTGACGGCTCGGGCTACACCGGGGGCGATCCCGTAGCGGAATCAGGACTCCGGCGGATCCGGCCCCTCCGGCGACATCAGTTCGGCGTCGACCGGGTCCGATTCGGCCCGGAACTCCTCGTACAGTGACTCCGTCCACGAGACTACAGCCGGCACCTCGCTCTCCAGTAGCCCCTTGACGATCACGTCCTCGCCGGCTTCGTTCTCGGTGCAGAGCCAGAGGAGCGTCCGCCCGTCGACGATGTGCACGTTGAGGGGGACGTGGCCGTCGTACCGATACATTCGGGATGCGATACCCCGCCAGCGTGCCGCCCGATCCTCACTCTCCCGGACGACGTCGAGAAAGCTGGCTTCGATGACGCCCTCGTATGCCAGTTCGTCGGCGACGACGCGGTCGCGGACGACGCTCATGAGTTGTGGAAGCGAATTCTGCGTGAGGCCACGGTACGAGTCCGCCTCCCGAACGAGCTTCAGCGCCCTATCGAACGGGGCGGTCGGATTACCGTCCGTCGGCGTGGTGACGGTCGCGCCCCGGAAGTGACGGAAGTCGAGTTCGTACGCGGGGTCGGGAAGCCACTCGATGGCGGGACCGAGGTGCTTCATCCCGGCCGTGGTCTCCAGGTAGCCGCGGAACTCCGCCACCCACAGTTCACCCGACGTTGTGAGGTCGTAGCGGCTCCCCTCCGAACTGACCCACCCGCGGTCCTCGGCCGCGGCGAGGTTCCTGGCCACCGTCGAGCGGGGGATTCCCGTCGTCTCCTGAACCTCGCGTCGGGTCGCCGACCCGTCCGCGAGCGCCTCCAGGACCCGCACACGGTTCGCGGAGTTCGCCAGGAACCGAACGCCCTCGAGCGCGCCGCCCATGTCATTTATTACCACGCCGTCGCGTAAAAGTCCCCCGGGCAGGACATCCATCGGCGTGTGGGCCCACTGCCGTCCACACCGTGGGAACGCTCCCACGGCGTAACGCTAAGCGGCGCTGCGCCCCAGTAACACACGGTGGCTCACGGATGTCTAAGATCGAAGCGAAACCCGAGCCGATCGTCGATGCGTACGTCACGGCATGGAACGAACGGGAGTTCGGGAGGCTACCGGACCTCGTCTCCGAGTCCGTCGTGGCCCACAACCCGACCGCACCCGGGGGCGCCCTCCACGGACGGGAGGACCTGGAGGCGTTCATGCGGGGAATCCTGTCCGGCTTCCCCGACTTCCGGGTGACGGTTCACGAGATGCTGTCGAGCGACGACGTGGTGATGTACGAGGCGACGCTCTCGATGACCCACGAGGGCGAGTTCCAAGGGATCGCACCGACGGGACGGACGGCCGAGGTTCGAGAGATGGCAAGCTATCGCGTCGATGACGGGAGGATTCAGGAGTACCGGACCTGCTTCGACCGACAGGAGACGTTCGAACAGCTCGGACTCGCAGACGGCTGAGGCCGACCGACCCCGGCGTCCCCTCCTCGCACCAACCGCCACGGCTATCCGACGCGCCGCCGGACCCGATGACATGCGCGTCACGTTCCTCGGCACCGGCTCCGCGATGCCGCTGGCCGAGCGGGTCCAGACGGGGCTCCTCCTCGAACCCGCGGCCGACGACGGCGGGCCGCTCCTGGTCGACTGCGGTGCGGGCGTCCTCCAC
Source organism: Halobaculum sp. XH14 (assembly GCF_032116555.1). Lineage (NCBI taxonomy): Archaea > Methanobacteriati > Methanobacteriota > Halobacteria > Halobacteriales > Haloferacaceae > Halorarum > Halorarum halobium. The sequence continues at coordinate 1,460,187 of NZ_CP134949.1, read as the reverse complement.
CGGCTCTCCCAGACAGATCCCGGCTACGAGGCCGTCTCGACGGTGCTGCTCACCCACCACCACCTCGACCACGTCTCGGACCTGCTCGCGTTGCTGAAGGCCCGCTGGCTCGCGGGCGAGGACCACCTCGAGGTCGTCGGGCCGACGGGAACCAAGGCGCTGGTCGACGACCTGCTCGGCGTTCACGATTATCTCGACGGTCGCGTCGACCTCCAGGTCCGGGAGATCCACCCGAACGAGCCGTTCGCCGTCTCCGGCTTCGAGGTCGCCGCGCGGGAGACCCGCCACTCGATGCCGTGTCTCGCCTACCGGTTCTCCGAGCCCGGGAGCGACGACGAGTTCGTCTTCTCGGGCGACACGGAGGCGTTCGAGGGGCTCTCGACGTTCGCCGACGGCGCGAAAGTGCTCGCGCACGACTGCTCGTTCCCCGACGAGGTCGACGTCGACAACCACCCGATCCCGAGCCAGCTCGGCGCGGCGCTTTCCGGATACGACGTCGGGCGACTGTACCTGACGCACCTCTATCCGCACACCGAGGGCCGTCACGAGGAAATGATCGAGAGCGTACGCGAGCGGTTCGACGGCGACGTTCGGGTGGCGCGCGACGGTCTCCGGTTCGAGGTGTGAGCGACCTCGGGGACTGGACTGGCTTTCTCGCGCTCGCCGCGGTCTGGGGAACCGCGTTCGTGGCGACGAAGGCGGCGCTTCCGGACTTCCCACCCGTACTGCTCGCCGCCCTGCGGTTCGACGTTGCGTCGGTGCTCCTGTTCGCGCTCGCGTTCGCCACCGGGCGGTCCATCCGCCCCGATGGCGCCGGCGACCTTCGGCCCATCGCAACGGGCGGGCTGTTCAGCATCGGCGCGCACCACGCGCTCCTGTTCAGCGGCCAGGCGTACGTGACGAGCGCCGTCGCCGCGACGCTGGTCGGTCTCATCCCCGTGCTCACGCCGATGGCGACGCGGGTCCTCCGTCCGGACGAGCGGCTGGACGCCGTCAGCGCGGCCGGCGTGGTCGTCGGGTTCGCCGGCCTGCTCGTCGTCGCGAGGCCTGAGCCACGGGCGCTCGCGTCGAACGCCGGTGCGCTGTTCGTGTTCGGCTCGGCGGTCGCGTGGGTGCTGGGCGCGGTGACGACCCGGGAGGACGGGGCGACGCTCTCGCCGCTCCCGATGCAGGCCTGGATGGCGTTCGTCGGTGCCGCGTCGCTCCATCTCGCGGCGGTCGCCCTCGGGCAGGGCTTCGGCGACGTGACCGCGACAGCCGAGAGCGTCGGCTGGCTCGTCTACCTCGGCGTGGTTCCCGGCGCGGGCGGCTTCCTGCTGTACTTCCGGCTGCTCGACAGGCTCGGTCCGATCCAGGCCGGGATGCTGGAGTACGCCATCCCACCGTTCACCGCGCTGTTCGGCTGGCTCGTGCTCGACGAGACGGTGACGTGGGACACCGTCGCCGGGTTCCTGCTCATCCTGCTCGCGTTCCTCGTCGTGAAACGACGGTCGCTGCGGTCGGGACTGCGACGCGCGTTCGGGTGAGCGGGGCGTCGGCTCAACCGATCCTGGTTCCCGGCTCGCCGCCCGCCAGGAACGCCGCCAGCGCGTCGGGGCCGAACACGTGTGCCGGCGCGCCCAGGTCGAGCAGTTCCCGCACCTTGCCGGCCATGCCGCCGCTGACGTCCGTGGCGTCGCTCGCGCCGAGCAGGTCCGCCACCTCCTCGAACGAGTCGATCTCGGGGACCACCGCGTCCTCGGCGTCCAGCACGCCCGGGACCGTCGAACAGACGCCGACCCGGTCCGCGTCGAGCGCCGACGCGAGGTGTGTCACCAGTTCGTCGCCCGAGAGCACCGTCACGCCCTCGCCCGCGTGGACGACGCCGTCGCCGTGGAGCACGGGGACGAACCCTTCCTCCAGCATCGTTCCGACCTGGTCGGTCGGCATCGAGAGGGTCGCGTGTTCGTCGCGGGCGGCCGCCGAGAACGGGTGGACGGGGAGCGCGGGCACGTCGTGTTCGTGGAGCCGACTCAGGACGAACCGGTTGAGCGTCGTCATCGCGCCGTGGACGTCCATGATCGCCGCCGTGTCGTGTGACCCCTCCGTCGTCGAGACGCCGTGGGCCGAGGCGTGGTGGTGGCCGAACGAGCCGCCGCCGTGGACGATCACCAGGTTCTCGACGTCGGCCGCCGCGATGGCAGCCGCGAGCGCGTCGAGCGCCCGCCCGTCCAGCGTCTCCGGGCTGTCCTTCTCGGTGATCACCGAGCCGCCGAGCTTCAGGACGACCGTCATGGCTCCTCGACGCGCACCCCCTCGGTCGCAAGTTCCGCGCGGAACGATCTCTCACAGCCCGGCGTGTAATCGAGCGCCGTCTCCGTCCCGCCGGTCTCGTCGAGCGCGACGATGCAGCCGCCCCCGCCCGCGCCGGTGAGTTTCGCGCCGTGGGCGTCGGCGTCGCGGGCGGCCCAGACCATCGCGTCGAGCGAGCGGGAGGAGACGCCCAGCGCCGACAGCAGGCCGTGATCGAAGTTCATCAGACGACCCAGTTCGGCGAGCAGGTCCGGGTCGGCCTCCCCGTCCGGGTCGGCCTCGCGGAGCACCTCGGTCCCTTCGCGGACCACGTCGCCGATGGCCGCGACGGTGTCGGCCGCGAACTCGTACTCGTCACGAAGCGCCCGGACCCCGGCGACGAGTTTCCCGGTGTCGCCCGCGCCGCCGTCGTAGCCGACGACCAGCGGCAGTTCCGGCGCGTCGATGGTCCGGCAGTCCGCGCCCTCGACGCGGACGGCCCCGCCCATCGTCGAACAGAACGTGTCGGCACGGGACGCCTGGCCGTCCTGTACCTCGTACTCGGCGCGGTACGCGCGGTCCGCGATCTCCTCGGGAGGGAGTTCGACGCCGAGCGAGCGGGTGCCGGCGTCGATGCCCGCGGCGACGACCGCCGCCGAGGAGCCCAGCCCCGCGCCGAGCGGGATGTCCGACTCGACGGTGACGTCGAAGCCGACCTCGGGCGCGTCGGCCGCGTCCCTGGCCTGTTCGACCGCCTCGTTGACGTAGCCCATCCCGGCCTCCACGAGCGGCGTCGGCGCGTCGATGTCCGGGTGGTCGTCGGTCCCGTCGCCCCAGGTGACGGTGAACCCGTCCAGCGAGAGGTCGGCAGCCTCGACCCGGACCCGGCCGTCCTCGCGGGGTTCGGCGGTGACACGCGCCCGCCGCTCGATGGCACAGGGGACCGCAGGCTCGCCGTAGACGACGGCGTGCTCGCCGAAGAGGTACACCTTCCCCGGCGCGCTGCAGGTAGTCATATCTCCTACTCCGGGGGAGGGGTAACAGAAGTTGCGACTCCCGCCCGCGTGCGAGCGGGAGGGACTTCTTTTCGTACTGATACCGCACCGGTAGGTTTAAGCTAGAGACGGCCGCTCTTGATGCTGTGGCGCAGCGTCGCCACTGCGCGTGTGACAGTTCGTTCGTCGCGGCTCGACCGGGGACGGGGCAGGGGGAAGGGCGCCGCGCCGCAGCCCGTGTCGACGGGCGCTCGGTCCCCGGTTCCGCGGATGGACGCTTCTCGTACGGCCGGTTCGTTCCGACCAGCGCTCGCGTTCCCACGAGCGTCGTCTCCCCGGAGTAATCGACGGCGAACGCGCCGAAACCTTCGCCAACCCGTCTTCACCGGGGAACCAACCGAACGGGACGGTGGAACCGGACGGACGGCGACTGGTTATCCCTTCCAGTTATCCAATCAAATAATCAGGCGGTGGAATTATGTGCTCCCGGCCCCGTGTCCAGTTCGATGAGTTCGACGACTCCCACCAACTCCGGCCCGACAGTGAACCGAGACCCGGACGGAAACCGGCTGTATCTCACACTCTCGGGCGCGTTCTCCACGTCGGGAGTCGTCGCCGCGATGGCCCGCGTCAGACACGCCGCAGAGCAGTGCGAGTCCGGGTTCACGGTCATCATCGACGCCCGGCAGTTCACGGCGGACGACCCGGGGGCGCTCCCCACGCTCGCCGAGTGGGAACGGGTTCTCGAGTTCGCCGGTGCTCGTGCCGTGGTCAGGGTCGGCGAGGGCGAGGCGGTGTCGAACGCCGAACGGACCGCTCCGGACAGGCGGACCGCCGAGCGGGTGCTCGCGGAGTAACGGCCCACGGGAGTTCGGTTTCGGGACGACCGGATCGACAGTGCCACGGCTACCGAGTGGTGTCGACCCCGGCGGGAGAAACTGAAAATCTGGTCCCGACTAGATCTCCGCCTCGAAGTCCTCGAGGGCGTAGGTGGGTTCGGCGCCGCGGCGGTCGAGCGTCTCGTTGGCGAGCAGCCAGTAGACGACCGACAGCGCGCGGCGGCCCTTGTTGTTCGTCGGGACGACGAGATCGACGTTGCTGAGCTGGTTGTTCGAGTCGCACATGGCGATGACCGGGATGCCCACCGTGATGGCCTCCTTGACCGCCTGCGCGTCGCCGATCGGGTCGGTGACGACCACGACGTCCGGCTCGATGTAGCCGGCGTACTCGGGGTTCGTCAGCGTCCCCGGGATGAAGCGCCCGGTGCGGGCGCGGGCCCCGATGGCCTCGGCGAACTTCTCGGCCGGGAACCGGCCGTACTGCCGCGAGGAGGTGACGAGCACCTGCTCGGGGTCGTAGTTGGCGAGGAAGTTCGCCGCCGTCCGGATTCGGCCGTCCGTCTGGCTCACGTCGAGCACGTAGAGGCCGTCGTCGCGGACGCGGTGGATGAACCGCTCCATGTCCTTCGTCTTCTGCTGGGTGCCGATGTGGACGCCGGCCGAGAGGTAGTCCTCGACCGGGATGAGGAGGTCGGCCTCCTCGTCCGGCATGACGTCCTCGTCGAAGCGCGTCTCGGCCTCGTCGGCTTCCGCGCCCTCCTCGGACTCCTCGGCTCCCTCGGAGTCGGCGGCCTCGGCCGCCTCGTCCGGCTGTGCGTTCGTCTCGGGCGCCGTCTCTGCCTCGGTCTCGGTCTCCTCGACCTCCTCCTCGGCGGGCGCCTCGTCTGTGTCGTTTTCGCTTTCGCTCATACTGCCTCCTCCGCGATGCGGATGAGTTCGTTCAGCTTGGCGGTTCGCTCGCCGCCCACGGTGCCCGTCTTGATGAACGGGGCGGCCGTGGCCACGGCGAGGTGTGCGATCGTCGCGTCCTCGGTCTCGCCCGAGCGGTGGGAGACGACGGCGTCGAGCCCGTTCCGCTGGGCCAGTTCGACCGCGTCGAACGCGTCCGACAGCGTGCCGATCTGGTTCGGCTTGATCAGGATGCTGTTGGCCGCGCCGACGTCGATGCCGGTCTCCAGCCGCTCGACGTTGGTGACGAACAGGTCGTCGCCACAGACGAGCGTCCGGTCGCCGACCCGATCCGTCAGGGCGGCGAAGCCGTCGAAGTCGTCCTCCTCCAGCGGGTCCTCGACGTACGCGAGGTCGTACTCCTCGACGAGGTCGGCCACGTAGTCGACCTGCTCGTCGGGCGTGCGCTCATCGTCGCCGTAGCGGTAGACGCCGGCGTCGGCGTCCCACAGTTCGGAGGCGGCGACGTCGAGGCCGAAGCGGACCTCGAAGCCCACGTCGTCCGCGACGAGTTCGGTCGCCTCCGCGACGAGTTCGAACGCCTCGGCGTCGTCGATGGCGGGCGCCCACGCGCCCTCGTCGCCCTTCGCGGCCGCGACGCCCCGCTCGTCGAGCAGATCGCCGACGGTCGCGTGGACGGCGGCGTTGGCGAAGACGGCCTCGGAGACCGACGGCGCGCCGACCGGCGCGGCCAGGAACTCCTGGATGTGGGTCGCCTCCTTCGCGTGTTCGCCGCCGCCGACGACGTTCCCGAGCGGCACCGGGAACGAGCGCTCCGCGTCGCGGAACGTCCCTCCGAGGTGCTGGAACAGCGGCGCGCCGAGCACGTCGGCGCCGGCCTTCGCGGCCGCCATCGAGATGGCCACCGCGCTGTTCGCGCCGATCTCGGAGAAGTCGTCCGTGCCGTCGGCCGCGCGCAGCGCCGCGTCGACGTCGCGCTGGTTGCCGGCGTGAACCTCGTCCACGAGCCGGGGAACCGCGTGCTGGCGGGCCGCGGCGATCGCCTCCCGCGGCGGGAGCTCGATCGCCTCGTACTCGCCCGTGCTCGCCCCGGACGGGGCCGCCGCACGGCCGAAGCCGCCCGACTCCGTGAGGACGTCCGCCTCGACGGTCGGGTTCCCCCGCGAGTCGAGCACGCGCCGGAGCGACACCGAGGCGATGCGCGTCATTTGCCCTCCCGCCTGACCGTGAACGGCAGGACGCCGGCGTCGTACTCCTCGGCCGCGATGAGGATGGGCTCGGACTGGTCGCTCTCGACCAGCACGGGCGCGCCGTACGCGAGCTGCAGGGCTCGTGCCCCGAGGATGCGTGCCTTCTCGTACCGGTTGTACCGGATGGCGGGCTCGTTCCCGCTCATTGGTACGGTGAGACGACGTCGACGAGGTCCGTGTGGGAGATCATCATCCGCCGGCAGCAGTGCCGGTCGACGCCCAGCTCGTCGAGGACCTCGCCGGGGTCCTCCTCGCCCTCGCGGGCGCGGGCCTTGAACTCCTCCCAGTGCTCACCGATGACCGTGCCGCACGTGAAACACCGGACTGGAATCATCATGGATGGATCACCTCAGCGGTACGACTTCTGGTAGCGGGCGCGCGCGCCGGGCCCGCCCCACTTCTTCGGCTCGGACTGCCGCGAGTCGTTCACGAGCAGCGAGCGGTCGAACTCCATGAACGCGTCGCGGAGTTCGGCGTCGTTGAGATACTCGACGAGCCCGCGGGCGATGGCGGTGCGGGCGGCGTCTGCCTGCCCGGCGTAGCCGCCGCCGTTGACGGCGACGTCGATGTCGACCTGCGAGCGGAGGTCCTCGCCGGCGATGCGGAACGGCTCCAGCATCTTCAGGCGGGCCTGCTCCGGCTCTGCCAGCTCGACGGGCTCGGAGTCGATGCGGACGCGGCCCTCGCCCTCGCGTACCGTGGCGCGGGCGACGGCCGTCTTCTTCTTTCCTGATGTGTTCGTTACCATGTGACGTTCGCTCCAAGGTCCTCGGCGACGTCGCCGAGGGTCGTGAACTTGATGGTCGACAGTCGGTCCAGCGAGGTCCCCTCGAGGATCTCGGCCTCGGGCGACTCGGCGTCGCCGGCGGGCGACCGCGTCGAGGCGTCGTCCGCGAACGGGTTGCCCACGTAGACGCGGACGTTCTCGAACGCCTCGCGGCCGCGGGGCTTCTTGTACGGGACCATGCCGCGGATGGACCGCTTGAAGATGCGGTCCGGCCGCTTGGGGTACTCGGGGCCACGGTCGGAGCCGAGTTCCGCGCGCGTGCGGTACGTCTCCATCGTGGCCTCCTCGTTGCCGGTGATGACCGCCCGCTCGGCGTTCACCACCGCGACGCGCTCGCCCTCGAGCGCGCGCTGGGCCACCTCGGAGGCGACCCGACCCATGATGCAGTCCCGGGCGTCGACGACGAGGTCGGCCTCGAACTCGGCGAGGCTCATCGGATCACCCGTACGTCGGACCCGTCTGGGTTGTTCGACAGCGCTTCCTCCAGGGTCACCGCGGAGCCGGCCTGGTCGATCTTCGTCTCGGCGGTGCCGGAGAAGTCGACGGCGGCGACGGTGACGTCCTTGCGGAGCACGCCCGAGCCGAGCACCTTGCCCGGCACGATGACGGTCTCGTCCTCGTTCGCGTACCGCTCGATGCGGCCGAGGTTGACCTCCGCGTGCGTGCGCCGCGGCTTTTCGAGCCGGTCGGCGACGTCCTGCCAGACGCTGGCCTCGGACGAGCGCGCGACCGACTTCAGTTCGGCGATGAGGTTCTGAAGTCTCGGATTGGTCTTGCTACTACTCATAGTGAACCTCCGTAGTGGAGTGGGTGGCCCCGTCCCCGGAGCGCCGCCCAGTCGCGGGGCGGCCGCTCCGGCTCGGAGCCGCGAGAGAAACGGAGTGGGAGTGCAGGGAGCAGGATTTGAACCTGCGGACCTCTACAGGACAGCGCCCTGAACGCTGCGCCGTTGGCCAGACTTGGCTATCCCTGCAAGCACTCCGTCGTACCGCATCCCCGGTTAAACGGCTTTCGGTCCCACCCGCCGCGGGCGCCGCGATTCGGCTCGCGGACGCGCCGCTCGTTGCGGGAGCGAACGCCGTTCGTGTGGGGGATGCGGACATGGTCACGTCAGACTGCGACCTTCGTTGCCAGTTCGTCCGCGCGGTCCTGCAGCGACTCGACCGCGCGGAGGATCAGTTCGTCGACGTCCACGGAGCCGTCCGACTCGACGTGGAAGACGAACGCGTCGGGGACGTCGGTCACCTCCAGCTCCTTGCCGGGGTAGCGGTTCGTGAGGTCGGCGTCGAACTCGTCGGTGTGGACGTACTCGCCGTCCTCGGTCTCGATGACGCCCCGGAGGATGTGAGGCTCCTCCTCGTCGAACTCGCCGCGCTCCCCGACGACCTCCACCTTCTGGAGGTGTCGGTAGCCGATGCCCACGCCGCCCTGATGTTTGGCGTGGCCCTTCCCGGTGTCGAGCACGGCGTCGGCTTCGAACTCGAGGCGCTGGCCTTCCTTCAGCTCGATGATGGGAACGTTCTCGTCGGCTGGCTGGACGAGCGAGTCGGACGTCTCGATGTCGCCCGAGTAGGCCGTGGCCGGCCCGTCGACCTCGAGCGCGACGGTGACGGTGTCACCGATCTCGTAGTCGTCGAGCGGCGTCGTCAGCGGGACGAGCCCGAGCCTGAGCGCCACCATCTCGTCGAACATCACCGACGTGTTCTCCACGAACCGGACGGTGTCGATGGATAGGGTCGGCACTTCCGCGAGGACGCTGCGCCGGATCCCGTTCGCCACGGCGGGCGTGAGCCCCCGCACGAGCAGGTTCGCGGTGCGGTCGTCCCGGGAAACCACCTCCACGTCGAATTCGTCTGCCATGGTGGATTACAGCCGGTTCTTCTTCGGTGCCCGCGTGCCGTCGTGCGGGATGGGAGTCACGTCCTCGATGCGACCGATCTCGAGTCCGGCCCGCGCGAGCGCACGGATCGTCGCCTGCGAGCCGGGGCCGGGGGACTTCTGTGCGTTCCCGCCGGGACCGCGCACGCGGACGTGCACGCCCTCGATGCCCTGGGCGAGCAGGTCCTCGGCGACGCCCTCCGCCATCTGCATCGCGGCGTAGGGCGACGCCTCGTCGCGGTTCTGCTTCACGACCGCGCCGCCGGAGGACTTCACGAGCGTTTCGGCGCCCGTGACGTCCGTGACGGTGATGAGCGTGTTGTTGAACGATGCGAAGACGTTGGCGATGGCCCACTTGCCCTCGCCCTCTGGCGTGTTCTCGGATTCGCTCATTTACTGACCCTCCGCGCGTTCCGGGTGGAGTTCGTCCGCGAGCGGACTCGTCTCGTCGAAGGAGACGAGGTCCGCCTCGTCGCTCGGGACCTGGTAGGACGGCCGCGTGACGCGGGCGTCGCCGACGACCACGTGGCCGTGGACGATGAACTGTCGCGCCTGGTCGGGCGTGTTGCCGACGCCCTTGCGGTAGGCGACCGTCTGGAGGCGGCGTTCGAGCACGTCGGTGACCTCGAGCGAGAGCACCTCGGTGATGTCGTCGTTGTCGCCGAGGATGCCGTAGCGGCGGAGGCTATCGACGAAGTCGGCGCCCGCCTCGCCGGCGGCCTCGACGTCACCCTGGGCCTCGCCGATGAGGCGTCGCGCCTCGCGGCGGTAGTCGCGCAGTTCCGACTGCGCGCGCCAGAGCTCCTCCTTGTTCTTCAGGCCGTAGCGCCCGACCAGGTCCGACTCCTGGGCGATGCGCTCGCCCTGGTACGGGTGGTTGGGCGTCTCGTATCGCTTGGTGGAGTTTCCGGTCGTCATCAGATCTCCTCACCCTCCTCCTCGGCGGCTGCGGCCTCCTCGGCCGCCTCCTCGCGGATCTCCTCGACGTTGACGCCGATGGTGCCCTCGGTCCGGCCCGTGGACTTGGTCCGCTGTCCGCGGACCTTCTGCCCGCGCTTGTGGCGAGTCCCCTTGTAGGAGTCGATCATTTTCATGCGGTTGATGTCGTGACGTCGCTTCTCCTGGAGGTCAGAGCCCGTCTTGTGGGCGGTCTCGCCGGTGAAGAAGTCCTTCTGCCGGTTGACCATCCACGCCGGGATGTGGTCCTCGAGGTGCTCGACGACGTCGACGACGGCGTCGATGGCCTCCTCGTCGAGGCGGCCGAACGTGGCCGTTCGGTCCACGTCCGCCGACTCGGCGACCAGTCGCGCCGTCCGCTGGCCGATACCCTTCATGTCCGTGAGGCTGCGCTCGACGGTCTTCGTCCCGTCCAGGTCGGTCTGCCCGATCCGGACGAAGTACTGGAGGTCGTCGTCGTCCTCCTCGCCGTCTGGCGCGTCCTCTGGTTCTTCTGCACTCATGTCTTTTGGTGGCTAGACAGCGTTGCGGCGGGGATTCGAACCCCGGAGGCTTGCGCCACTGAGTTAGCAACCCAGCGCCTTGGGCCAGGCTTGGCTACCGCAACACCTGCGTTCAGTATCACCGCCCGCCGCGTCCGTGCGTCGGACTCGGGACCCGATCGCCCCTGCAGTGTCTCCGTTTGCACGGACACGGGAGCCGTACTTAAACATCACGAAGTGACCGCCCTGCGCGGGTGTGAGCGGGCCGCACACGGCGAGTCGGCCGGCCCGGCCGAAACGTCCCCGAGATGGCTCATCCGGCCGCTCACGCTTCCCGGTCGTCAGCCCAGGCCAGCGCCTCCGCGAGGTCGTGGTTCGGCGGCGAACAGGTGAAGTTCTCACAGACGTACGCCGTCGGTTCGCCGTCGCGAGCGCCCCGATCCGCCCAGATCGGTGGCGCGTCGTCCAGGTCCAGCGCGTCGAGCCACTCGGCCAGCCCGTCCTCGTCGGCGGGCCGTGGCGCGACGACCGCCCCCGGGAGATACCGGTCCGAGAGCGTCTCTCGCCACCCGTCGGGGAGGTCGATCCGGTCCGACGACCCGGCGGATTCGGCCGAGCCAGCAGTCCCGACCGACCCGGCCGCCAGCGTCACCTCGATCGGCCCGCGCGCACGCTTGGCTGCCGCCATCGCCAGGGTCGTGTGTTCGAGCGGGCTCGCGCGGACCCGATCCTCGTAGGTCGCCAGCACGTCGGTCGCGGCCACCTCGAACCCCTCGTCGGGCGCGAACTGGTGCAGGTCCAGCAGGAGCGACGTCGCCACGCCGAGGCTCGAGGGGGTGGACTGGTCCTTCGGCTCCTGTGGCCGTGCGACGAGTTCCTCGCCGTCCGCCGGCGTCGCGTAGACGGTGCCCGCCTCGGCGTCGTAGAACGCGTCCACGACGACCCGCGCCAGGTCCAGCGCGAACGAGAGGTGGGTCACGTCGCCGGTCACCTGGTAGGTGTCGAACGCGCCGCGCGCGAGGAAGGCGTAGTCCTCCAGGTAGCCGACCCCCTTGACCTCGCCGTCCATCACCCGGCGCGAGAGGTGCTCGCCGTCCCAGAGGTGCTCGCGGACGGACGAGAGCGCCCGCTCGGCCCGCTCGCCGAGTTCCGGGCCGAGCACCCTGCCGCCCCGGGCGAACGCCGAGATCATCAGCCCGTTCCAGCCGGCGAGCACCTTCTCGTCGCGCGGCGGTCGTTCCCGCCCGTCGCGCGCGGCGAACAGTTCGAGCCGACCGTCGACGAGCCGCCGACGGACGTCCGAGACGTCGAGCTCGTGCCGCTCCGCCAGCGCCTCGACGTCGGCAGCGATCGTCACGACGGTGCGGCCGCCCTCGAAGTTCCCGCCCTCGGTCACCCCGTATCGCTCGCACAGCAGGTCCGCCGTCAGTTCGTCGCCGACCGCCTCCCGGACGCCCTCGGGCGTCCAGACGTAGTAGGCCCCCTCGCCTTCGCCGGAGTCCGCGTCGAGCGTCGCGTAGAAGCTGCCGTCCGGATGGGAGAGTTCGCGGTCGACGAACCCGAGCGTCTCCTGGGCGACGACGCCGTACCGCGACCGACCCGTCAACTGGTGGGCGTCGAGGTACGTCCGCGCGAGTTCCGCGTTGTCGTACAGCATCTTCTCGAAGTGGGGGACCACCCACTCGCGGTCGGTGCAGTAGCGGTGAAAGCCGCCGCCGACGTGGTCGTAGAGGCCGCCGTTCGCCATCGCCTCCAGCGCGCCCAGCGCGACGTCGAGCGGCTCCTGTCGACCGGAACGCGCGTAGGCCCGCATCAGCAGGTCGACCCGCTCGGGCTGGGGGAACTTCGGCCCGCCGTGGCCGAAGCCGCCGTGTTCGGGGTCCGCGCTCCTGATCGCCGCCGTCGTCGCGTCGTCGAGGAGCGTCCGGTCGTCACCGTCGTCGGAGTCGGAATCGAAGCCGGAATCGTCGGCGGCTCCGGCCCCCGTTTCGGACTCCTCGAGTTCGTCACGCACCGCGGTCGTCCACTGGTCAGCCCGGTCCTCGATGTCCGAGCGCTGTTTCGGGTCGGCCCAGGAGTCGGCCATGTTCCGGCAGATTTCGAGGAAGCCGGGCATCCCCTGCCGCCCGTCGCGCGGGAAGTACGTCCCGACGTAGAACGGCTCCCCCTCGGGCGTGAGCCAGGCGGAGAGCGGCCAGCCCCCGCGGCCGCTGACCAGTTGACAGACCGTCTGGTAGACGCGGTCGAGGTCGGGGCGCTCCTCGCGGTCGACCTTCACCGGGACGAACGACTCGTTCAGCACCGCCGCGACCGCGTCGTCCTCGAACGACTCCTCCTCCATGACGTGACACCAGTGGCACGCCGAGTAGCCGACCGAGAGGAAGATGGGCACGTCCCGCTCGCGGGCGGCAGCGAGCGCGTCGTCGTCCCAGGGCTGCCAGTTGACGGGGTTGTCGGCGTGCTGGCGCAGGTACGGGCTGGCCTCCTCGTCCAGCCGGTTTCGCGCCGTGGGGTCGCTCATGGATCATGGTCGCGCGCCCGCCGGAAAAGATGGGCGGTCGGGCGGGCTTCGGGGCGAACCCGGGGTACGGAAACGGTGACCACGTTCGTGAACATTCTTGCGCCGTGAGAGAGCAAGACTTACACTCGTATGCCTACCGAATGCACCCATGACAGAGACGGTGCTGCTCGTCGGCGGCGGCGGACGGGAACACGCCATCGCCCGTGCGCTGGCCGACGACTGTGACCTGTACGCCTGCGCGAGCAACCGGAACCCCGGCATCGCCGCCCTCGCCGACGGGTTCGAAGCCGTCGGGGAGCGCGAGGCCGGCGAAATCGTCGACTACGCGGCGGACGTCGGCGCGGATCTCGCCGTCGTCGGCCCGGAGTCCGCGCTCGAAGCGGGCGTCGCGGACGCCCTCGACGACGCTGGCGTCTACACGTTCGGCCCGCGGGCCGCCCAAGCACGCCTGGAGACGGACAAGGCGTTCCAGCGGCGGTTCATGCGCGAGGAGTCGATCCCGGGCTGTCCGGCGTTCGAGACGTTCGAGGACGCCGAGTCGGCGGCGAAGTACGTCGAGTCGGTCGACGACGACGTGGCCGTGAAACCGACGGGGCTCACCGGCGGGAAGGGCGTCCGCGTCACCGGCGACCAGGTGGCCCACGCCGAGGCCGCCGCGTACGTCCGCGAGGCCGACCACGACGAGTGGGTGGTCGAGGAGCGCCTCGTCGGCGAGGAGTTCACCGTCCAGGCGTTCGTAGCCGACGGCGAGGTCCGCGTCACGCCCGCCATCCAGGACCACAAGCGCGCCTACGAGGGCGACGAGGGGCCCAACACCGGCGGGATGGGGAGCTACTCGGACACGACCCCCACGCTGCCGTTCATGACCGGGGACGACTACGAGGACGCGGTCGCGGTGCTGGAGGCGGTCGTCGACGCCCTCCCGGAGTACAAGGGGGTCCTCTACGGCCAGTTCATGCTCGGTGCCGAGGGACCGAAGGTGGTCGAGTTCAACGCGCGCTTCGGCGACCCGGAGGCGATGAACACGCTGCCCGCCCTGGAGACGCCGTTCCTCGACGTGCTGACCGCGGCACGCGACGGCGACTCGCTCCCCGAACTGTCGTTCTCCGGGGACGCGACGGTCTGCAAGTACGCCGTGCCGGCGGGCTACCCAACGGACCCCGAGGCGGGCGCGCGAATCGAGGTCGACGAGGACGCCGCCGGCGAGGCGATCCTCTTCTACGCCAGCGTCGACGAGCGCGAGGACGGCCTGTACACGACGACCTCCCGGTCGTTCGCGGTCGTCGGCCTGGGGGACTCGATCGCCGCCGCCGAGGGGCGGGCCGAGTCGGCGCTGGCCGCGGCCGGCGAGGGGTTCCACGTCCGGCACGACGTCGGGACCGAATCGCTCGTCCGACGACGGGTCGACCACATGGCCGAGCTTCGCGGCGAGGACGACTGAGGGGCCGCCGCTGTTCGAACCCCGGCCCACACGGTTTGATTAGCCGGGGAGTCCGAGAGGGGAACGTGATCGAGGACGACCAGGGCGACGACGATCGGGACGCCGACGCCTCGGCCGACAGCGCCACGGCAGACCAGGACCCGGCCGACGACGTACCGACCGACCACGTCCCGGCCGGCTCCGGCGGACCCGCCCGCTACGACCGGCTCGAACGGCACCCGACCCCGGGCGGCCGGAACTCGCTCCGGTTCTGGACCGACGCGAAGTCGCCGGTACGGGTCGCTCTCAACTACCTCGTCGTCTGGCTGATCCGGATCTCGCCGAGCCTTCGCGCGAAGAACTGGCTGCTCCGTCGGCTCGGCGCGGACGTCGGCGAGGGGGTCTCGTGGGGGCTGGAGGCGACCCCGGACGTGTTCTGGCCCGAACGGATCAGCCTGGGCGAGGACGCCATCGTCGGCTACGACTCGGTGCTGTTGTGTCACGAGTTCCTGCAGGACGAGTACCGGGTGGGCGACGTCGTCGTCGGCGACCGCGCGATGCTGGGCGCGAACGTGACGGTCCTCCCGGGCGTCCACGTCGGCGACGACGCGCAGGTGGCCGCGAACTCGCTCGTCGCGGACGACGTCCCGGACGGCGAGACGGTCGCGGGCGTTCCGGCCGAGCCCGTCCGACGGGAGTGACCCGATGAGCGCATCGGGCCGCGCCGGCCGAACGCGAGCCGCGAACGCGGCCCCTCAAGAGCGGATTCGAACGATGCCGTCGGTCATCGCCCGGCGGTTCGGCACGACGTACTCCTCGTCGTCGGTCTCGACGTGCGTGACGAAGATGTCGACCTCCTGGACGATGCCCTCCGTCTCCCCGATCCGGACGCGGTCGCCGATGCCGTACGGCTGGTTGAGCAGGAGGAAGATGCCGGCCGCACCGGAGGCGAGCAGGTCGCGGAACGCGAGCGAGCAGAACAGGACGACCGCCAGCGCGTAGGCCCCGAGCAGCACGACGAGCGCGCCGGTGGCGACGTTGATCTGGCTGAGCGCGACGAGCGCCGCGATGTAGAAGACGCTGTACTTCGCGGCGAGCGGGAGCACGCTCACCTGCGGGAGCTTCACCCCGCGGAGTCGCTCCTCGACGAGCAACTGGACCTTGTCGCCGACGACGATGCCGACGATGAGCACGAGGATGGCGATGAACACCTTCGGGAGGAAGACGGCGACGCGGTTCCAGAACTCCGAGATGAAGCTCACGTCCGCGACGGTCAGCGCGACGAGCATCGAGAGGATGAAGATGAAGTAGCCGGACAGCTTCGCGATGATGGAGACGGTCGAGGTCCCGAACTCGCGTGCTGTCCGCTCGAACGCGGTCCCCTCGATCGTCCCCGGAACGCCGGCGCTCTCGAGGATCCGACGGTTCACGGCGATGACGGCGTAGCTGAGCAGCGCGCCGAACAGCAGGACGCCCACGGCGAGCCACACCCTCGCGGGAACCGACCGGACGGCTCGATCGAGGGGGCTGGGCGTCGCCTGAACGAGCGCGAGTGTGGGGTCGAGGACCGACATGGGTCAGTACTCCTCCGGATCGAGTTCGAGGATGATCGTCCCGCCCTTGAACGCGCGGACGAGGCCGTCGGACTCCGAGAGCACGATGGCGATGGCGTTCGTGTCGCGGGTGATCGCCCCGGCGGCCATGTGGCGTGCCCCGAGCCCCTTCGGGATGTCGACGCCCTCTGCGGCCGGTTCGAGGTAGCGGTAGGCCGAGACGATCTTGCCCGAGTCGCTGATGACGAACGCGCCGTCGAGTCGGGAGAACTCCTTCAACATCACGTTCACGATGGGGTCGCCGACGTGGACGTGGGACTTCTCGAACGGGTTGTACGAGAGCGGACGGGACTTGTTCATCACCTTCCCCGCGTCGCCGACGACGAACAGCGCGCCGACGGGCTTGCCCTTCTGGCCCTTCTTCCCGAGTTCGATGGCGACGTCGAACACGTCGCGGACGACGTTCGGGTCCGCCCGCGAGTTGGCGAACAGGTCGAAGATGCCCGAGTGCATCGACTCGTCGACCGGCGTCCGAACGACCCCGTCGATGGCGTCGTCGAACACCCCGACCGCGCAGGCGACCGTGTCGCCGTCCTCGAGGAAGTCGCG
This sequence comes from Halobaculum sp. XH14, assembly GCF_032116555.1. Classification (NCBI taxonomy): domain Archaea; kingdom Methanobacteriati; phylum Methanobacteriota; class Halobacteria; order Halobacteriales; family Haloferacaceae; genus Halorarum; species Halorarum halobium. Next base: position 1,443,716 of record NZ_CP134949.1, on the reverse strand, counting down.
CTCCATCGCCCCCTCGATCCCGAACCGGATCCTGTCCTTGACGTTGTCGAACGTCAGCGGCAGTTCGACGTACCGCTCGGCCTCCACGTCGTTGTCCGCGGCGACGACGACCGGGTCCCCCTCGGCCTCGACGAACTCGGTGTACTGCGAGCCGGACGGGGAGAAGAGGACGACCCCGTCGACGTCCCCGACGAGGTCGGACAGGAGGTCGGTCGGACGGGACATTTCCTATACGGTGCCGGGGCTGTGCCAAAGTCCTTGCGAACCCGTCATGCGCCCGGCTTGCGGTGTTCGGGACCGCGAGACGACGTTCGAATCGGAGCGACGACGGGGGGCAGTCCGGCGGTTCACCGTGACCGTCTGCGGTGGCGGTTGGCTGGGCGGTGTGCGGTGGCGCGCGGCGGCCGCCCCCCGTGGGCGGCCGAACCGCGCGAGGGATGAGTGGAGGGCGGCGAGCGAAGCGAGCCAACCGAGCGAATCGGCTGTTCACGCGAGCGAAGCGAGGGTGAGTTCCGAGGAGCGTGCTCCGAGGTAAGGGAGGCATGTGGCCGTGCCGTACGGTCGCGGTCGGGTGGGACTGAAAGGGGCCGCTTCCGTCGGGGAAGCTCTCGTGAGCGAGAAGCGAACGAGAATTCGGAAGTCGAGCGAAGCGAGTCTTCCGTAAGCGCGGACCGACAAGCACCACAGCGCGAACGAGCGAAGCGAGTGAGCGCGAGGAGCACAGCGGCCGCACCGAGCCGACAGAAGTGGGGGATTTTGCGGTCGTCATTAGGTGTTCCCTCTCAGTCGCAACTTCATCCCCCAAGCACGGAAACCGGATTCGAACCACCCCGAGACCTGCTCGCTCCACCGTGCGCGCCTCGTCTCCTTCGAATTCGGTCCTGCTCGTTCACGCCGCTCGCTCCGCTCGCGACGGTCACTGCGCGGGACCGGATTCGAACCGGCGGACCCCTATGGGACAGCGTCCTAAGCGCTGCGCCGTTGGCCTGGCTTGGCTACCCGCGCGCATCGAATACTACCGGAAATCGTCGTAAGTAGCTGTCGGAGGACGCCGAGCCCTTAAGTAGCGGAACGACGACAGTCCCACCGTGTACCGCGCGAGCGACGAGGTGGAAAACGAGGAGTGGCTCCGCGACCTCCGGCGGGCCGCCGAGTCGCTGGAGCTCTCGAGCGAGGCGCGGTCGAACGCGACGGACCTGTTCCTCTCCCACGTCCCCGAGGCCGAGCGGTCCAAGCCCGCGATGGCCGCGGCGGCGCTGTACGCCGGCGCGCTCATCGCCGGCGACGAGCGGTCACAGACTCGCGTGGCCGAGTCGATGGACGTGACGCGGCTGTCGGTCCAGCAGCGCTGGAAGGAGATCCTCAGGGATGCGGGGTTCTCCCCGCCGACGTGGTGACCCGGCCCAACGCGCTCCCGTTCCGCGAGGGAAGCGAAGACGATCAGTCGCTGACGAGCCACCAGGCGAGGATCGCGAGGCCGACGACTGCCGAAAGCTGACCGAGCAGCAGCAGCGCGCCGCCGACGTACGCGAGGAGGCTGTCGGGATCCGTTCCAGTCGAACGGATCAGCGCGTAGCCGGCCAGTGCGAGTCCCGCGCCGCCCGAGAGGAGGAGCACCGGTGCCGACCGCCGGGAGAGCCACCCGGTTGCACCGCTGAACGGCACGTCAGTCCGGGCGGGCGGTGCCACGGCCCTCACGCTCGGGCGTGAGGTTCCCGTGCTGGTCGATCTCGCCCTTGACGATGCGGGTCGAGGAGATCCGGTCGCCGTCCTCGGCCGGGACGTGTTCGACGACTTCGATGCGGAGCGGGTCGTGACCGGCCTCCCGGCGGAGTTGGTTGATCCGCTCGCCCCCCTCGCGGGTCTCGGGCGAGACGATGAGCGCGTCGAACTCCGGTTCGGTCGCGATGCCGGTCGGTTCGGTGAGCGGCCTGACGGAGAACTCGCGGCCGTGTTCGGCAGCCAGCGGCGCGAGTTCGGCCTCCAGATCGCGCTTTCGCTCGTCGAACGGGCGGACCCAGCGGTCCTCGTGGCGCGTCCTCGGCGCGAGTTCGTCGGAGGTGAGCCCGACCGTCACGTCGCCGAGTTCGAACGCGCGCTCGAACAGCACGCGATGGCCGTCGTGGATGGGGTCGAATGTCCCGCCCAGCGCGACGTTCATGGAACTCCGTTTGCCCGCCGGACCATAAATGGGGCGCTACGAGTCGTCGGCGGGCGGTTCGTCCCCGTGGGTCCCGGAACGCTCGCCCCGGTCCTCCCGGTCGCCGCGACGCTCCGGACCGCCGCCGTCGCCCCGGCCACCCGGTTCGTTCCGGGCGTCGCCGTCGGCGGTCTCGACCGAGATGGTGACCGGCGTCGTCTCGTCGGAGGCGTCCCGGCCCAGGTGACGGTCGAGGTTGAACACGGTGTTGAGCTCCGTCTGGACCTGTTCGACGACGCCCTCGACCAGCGTCGACGGCGCGATGGCCTCGTACTCGTAGGGGTTGTTGCCGGCCCCCGTCGCCTCCCGCTTTCGTCGCGTCACGGTCTCGTCCTCGTGAAGCTCCGCGAGCGCCTCCCGGACGGTGCTCGGGTAGAGTCCGGTCCCGTCGGCGACCTCCTGGCTGGTCGAGTCCGGGTTCTCGCGGAGGAACACGTAGATCCGCGCTCGAGTCTCGGTGTCCAGTAGCCACGACAGCAGGTCGATGGCGCGCTCGTCGAAGCTCTCCGCGACGTCGCCCGCGCTCTCGCCGATCCGCTCGGTCGCCTCCCGCAACTGCTCCCGTGCGCCCTCCGCGCCGACGCTCACCCGTCCGTCGTCGTCCTCGCCCGCGTCCTCCGGGCCGTCCTCGGAAGCCATGGTTCTGTAGGCGCTCGGAACTCCGTCGGAAAAAACCCGTCGGCGCGGCGAGGACTAAACCAGAAGCGACTCACGGAGCGCGTCGAAGCCGCCCTCCTCGTGGATCCGACGCTGTCGTTCGGCCCCGGATTCCCGCTCGTACAGGGTCGACAGCGACTCGACGCCCAGTCGTTCCTCCAGCCCGTCGACGACGGTGGCGAGATCGACGACCGAGTCGCCGTCGCGGTCGATGAACGACGCTCCGTGCCCGTACCGCATCGCCCGCCACTTGTTCTCGTCGAGGAGTTCGCGTCGGAGCCCGTCCGACGACGACCCGACGGCGCCGTCGGCGGCGGCGCGACCGCCGGCTCCGCCGACGGTCGACCCGTCGTCGCTCGGCGTCGCCTCGTCCTCGTACCGTGCCGCGAGATCCAGCACGAGCGCGTGGACGACCTCGACGAACGGCGACACGACCGCCGGGTCGGACTGCCCGTCGGGGGCACGGACCTCCACGGTCCCGTGGTCGGTGTGCGGGCGGACGTCGTACCAGAGTTCGCCGCGGTCGTCGATCGACCCGTGGGCCATCATCCGCCGCTCGAACCGGTCGAACGCCTCGAAGTCCGCAAAGCGCGTGGGCATCCCAGTGTTCGGGAGCCCCTCGAATATCTTGGCACGGGCGGAAGCGAGCCCGGTGTCGAACCCGTTCCAGAACGGCGAGTTGGCCGACAGCGCGAGCAACGGTGGGAGATGCCAGCGGAGTTCGTTGGCGATCCACACCGCCTTGTCGGCGTCGTCGACGCCGACGTGGACGTGGAGTCCGGCGGTCGTGTTTCGGTGCTGTGGATACTGGATCCGGTCGAGCTGGGCCCGATAGCGTGGCTTCTCCGCGTGATCGAGTTCGCGCCACTTCGCCGCCGGGTGGAGGCCCGCACCGGCGATCCGATAGCCGTGACGCTCGGCGTGTTCGACGAGCGCTTCCCGGACCGCGACGACGTTCGGTTCCACGTCACCGGGGTTCTCGATGAGCGGCGTCTGCGTCTCGATCGTACACTTGAACAGTTCGTGGTCGATGCGGTCCGCGAGGAGGTCCGACTCGGGCGGGTCGCCGTAGACGAGGTCGTCGGTGCCCGAGACGGGCCGCCCCGTGTCGTCGACGATGTAGAACTCCTCCTCGACGCCGAGAGTCCCGAGCCGGGTGAACGCCTCCCGCGAACCTCGCTCCATCGAACCGGGGTTGGGCACGGGGTGGTATATATCCCGGGATAGCGGCTCACGTCGTGCGCTTTCCGCGCACGAGCGCCGACGGTTCGGCGTGTCACAGCGTACCGCCGGTTCACGGGCGAAGCTTCAAATACGAATCCGGGGCCAGCACGCACGGACGCCGGTGGTTCGGCGTGGCTGGCCGAACCCGTAGTCCGCGTAGCCGGGAGGCCGAGCAGAGAAACCGGGACGTGCTGGTCACGGACGTGGCACCGACGCCGCCGGGCAACTGCTACCGTGGCCGCGCCACGATGCCGAGGTGGTCCGCGTGGAAGCGATCGAGCCGCGACTCCCCCAGGATCTCGTAGGCCTCCGAGAGCTCCGTCCGCACGTCGGCGAACACGGACTCGGGCGAGGCGGCGACGTCCTCAGAGCGCGCCTTGACGGCGAGCACGAGCCTCCCGTCCCCGGACAGGAACCGGGCGTTCCTGGTCGCCACGGTCGCCTGTCCGCGGGTCGCCACGTCCTGGACCAGCACGTCGACGTCCGACTCGACGACGTGGGCGTACGACTCCGGGCGCCGGGCGTCCTTCAGCAGGGGGAGCAGGTTCGAGCGCGACTCCGCCGCCGCCAGCAGGTCCCGCACGGGCCGGGGCGCGAACTCGACGGCGTAGGTCGGCCCGGCGACGTCGGCGACGTGGCTCACGGTGGTTCCGTTCGCCGCGCCGAGATACAGCACCGAGTCGCCGCCGGAGAGCCCCGTCTCCATCCCCAGTTCGAGCATCGCACCCAGCTTCGACCGGGAGGCGTCCCAGACTCGCCAGTCGCCGTCGGTCGGTTCGCCATACACCGGCTCACCCCGCGTACAGAGTCGGTCGCGGCCGTCGAACTCGCGGCGCGTCACTCCCTCGGGCAGATTATCCATCGGTCGCCTCCTCACTCCCGTCGACGCCACCCTCACCACGCGCACGGATGGTCCGCATCCGCTCGTCGAGGTCGGCTTCGAGGTCCGGGCGCAGGTCGCCCGAGTAGTGGTCGATTCTCGCCGCGATGGTCAGCTTCCCGGCGAGCGCGCGGGCGGCCGACCCGCGGTCCTCGGCCCGCGTTCCCCGGACGTAGTCGTGGGTGTAGATGACGCCGTGTTTCGGCGACGGCGCGTGGCCACGGAGGTGTGCGAACAGCGCGTCCTCCGCGCCGAGCACCTGGAGCGTCCCGGACGGCTTCTTGGCGAGCGGTTCGAGTCCGCCCGCGAGCGAGATCAGCCGCGCGGCGAGCACCGGACCGGCGAGCGCCGAGAGGTTCGGCGCTGCCACCGGCCCACGGGACTCGATGAACGCTTCGAGGTCGCGTGCTTCCTCGGTCAGTTCGACGATCCGGGTGGCGAGCGAGCCGACCCGCTCCTCGGTCGGCCCGTCGGGCTCGCGGCCGGCGACCTCGCGGGCGTACTCGACGCCCGAGCCGGACTCGTCGTAGACGCTGCCGGCCCACTCCGCGAGCCGCTCCGACAGTTCGTTCGCGGTCCGGTCCGCGTCGTCCATCGCGCGGACGGCGTGCAGGAGCTGTCTGTCGTCTGCCCGCTCGCGCTCGGCGACGGCCGCTCGCGCCGCTTCCGTCGTCGCCTCCTTGAGTCGGCGGTAGTAGTCCTCGCGGTCGCTCGCGGCGCCCGCCTCCACGGCCAGTTCCGGCCAGTCGGCGGGCGCACTCGCGCTGCCGGTGCGGACGCGATCGACCGGGTCGTCGCCGGCGAACCACCCGGCGTCCGCGTCGGTGTCCCCGTCGGTCATACCGTCGTCTTCCGAGGGGGCGCGGGTAAGCGTTCCCCGTTGGACGCGGCCGCACCGTCCGGAAGCGCGGCGCTTTTGCCCCGGCCCGTGGTGGCCATGAGCATGGACCGACCCGACGTCGGCGAACTCACGCCGTCCGATCGAACCCTGATGGGCCCCGGCCCGAGCGACGTTCACCCGCGCGTGCTCCGCGCGATGGCGACCCCGCTCGTCGGACACCTCGACCCGTCGTTCATCGACGTGATGGACGAGACCCAGGAACTGCTCCGCTACACGTTCCGGACGGACAACCGGTGGACGATTCCCGTCTCGGGGACGGGGTCGGCGTCGATGGAGGCCGCCATCGGCAACCTCGTCGAGCCGGGCGAGACGATGCTCGTCCCGACGAACGGCTACTTCGGCGGCCGGATGGCCGAGATGGCCCGCCGCGCCGGCGGCGAGGTCGCCGAGGTCGACGCGCCGTGGGGCGAACCGCTCGACCCGGCCGACGTGCAGGACGCCTTCGACGAACACCAGCCCGACGTGTTCGGCTTCGTCCACGCCGAGACGTCGACCGGCGCGCTGCAGCCGAGCGTCCCCGAACTCACCTCCATCGCGCACGACCACGACGCGTACGTCGTCGCCGACTGCGTCACGTCGCTGGGCGGCGTGGAGCTACGGGTGGACGACTGGAACGTCGACGTCGCCTACTCGGGCCCCCAGAAGTGTCTCTCGTGCCCGCCTGGCGCGTCGCCGCTCACCCTGAACGACCGCGCGATGGACAAGGTGTTGAGCCGGGAGGAGCCGGCCCGCTCGTGGTATCTCGACCTCTCGCTGCTGGAGGGGTACTGGGGCGACGAGCGCGCGTACCACCACACGGCACCGATCACCAACGTCTACGCGCTCCGGGAGGCACTCCGTCTCGTCGCCGAGGAGGGCATCGAGGAGCGGTGGGGCCGTCACCGCCGCGTCGCCGGCGCGCTGAAGGCCGGCGTGGAGGCGATGGGGCTGGAGATGAACGCCGCCGACGAGTTCTGGCTCCCGAGTCTCAACGCCGTCCGCGTCCCGGCCGGCGTCGACGACGGCGCGGTCATCGACGACCTGCTCTCGGAGTACGACCTCGAGATCGCCGGCGGGCTCGGCGACCTCTCGGGGGACGTCTTCCGCATCGGCTGCATGGGCCACTCCGCCCGCCCGGGGAACGTCTCGTTCCTCGCGAGCGCGCTCGGCGAGACGCTCCGCGACCACGGTGCGAACGTGGACGTGGGCGCGGGAACCGAGACCGTCGCGGCCGAACTGTAAGCGACGTCGAACCCGCCGGACGGCCGGGATTTTCCCTCCCTACCACTCCCGGAGGGCACCCGCGCCGTGGGCACGCCAGAGGATGCCGAGGAACGTCAGCGCCCCGAGCACCGCGAACGCGCCGCCGACGTAGAACACCGAGTCCATCCCGATCTCGGCCATCAGCCACCCGCCCGCGACCGGCGCGAGCACCGACCCGGGCCGCCACACGAGTTCGCGGATGCCGAAGCTCGACGCGACGCCCTCCCCGTCGCTCCCCTCGTCCGCGAACAGCGCCATGCTGGCCGGCTCCCGGAAGCTGTCGGCGATGCCCAGCCCGCAGTTGAGCGCGACGAGCGGGAGGAAGGCGGCCGAGACCGCGCCGACGATGGGGTAGCTCTCGGGGAGACCGACCGTGGCGCCGATCATCGGCGTGAACGGGACGAGCAGCGCGACGACCCCGTACGTGCCGCCGCCCGCGAAGACGAACAGCGACCGACCGGACCGATCGGAGAGCCGGCCGGTGAACGGCTGGAGCAGCATGTTGGTGAACTTCTCGGAGACGGTGATGACCGAGACCGCGAAGGCCGGGTAGCCGAGCCCGCCCTGCGCGAGCGCGTAGCCCGCGAACACCGGCACCCAGTTCCGGACGAGCGTGACCGCGACCGAGTACTGCGCGCGGAAGGACGTGAGCGTGAGGATCCGCCGGTTGACCGCGAGGTCCGAGAACGGGAACCCGTGAATGCGCGTGTCGTCCGAAGACAGGAGCAGCGCCGTCGCCCCGAACGTGACGACGTACAGGGCGGTGATGAGCAGGAACACCTCCCGGCCGCCCGCGAAGTAGTCGTAGAGGAAGCCGGCCGAGAGGCCGCCGACGATGGACGCGGCGAACGAGGCGGCGTTCGCCTTCCCGATGTGGTTCGCACGGGTGCCCTTCGTGGCGAGCTCGCCGACCAGCGCGAGCGTCATCAGCCCCATCCCGGTGAAGACGACGCCCTGGAACGCGCGGACGGCCATCAGCTGCCGTCCGGTGGTGACGAACCCGAACGCGGCGTACGTGAGCACGCCGAGCGCGAGCGTCCCGAGCAGGACGAGCCGCTTGTCGTACCGGTCGCCCGCCCACGCGAGCGGGACAACCATGAGCGTCTGGGCGAGGGTGAACGCGGTGTACAGCAGGCCGAGTCCGACCCCGCCCAGCCCGAGTTCCGGGGCCAGTTTCGGGATGAGGATGACGAGCGTGATTGACCCGAACCCGCCGGCGAACCGGGAGAGATACAGCGTCCAGAACTGAAGCGCTGACGGGTCGGCGTCGCGGGACACGGTCGCGCTCGGAGTACCGCCGTCAAAGGTCCGTCGAAACCGCACGAGTGAGGCGGCAAGGGTGGCCGGAACCAGGTCCGAACTCGGCGGTGCGGACGCGGGAGACGATGGCTCGATTTCAAGCGGACGCGCCCGAAAGGGCGAGCATGGTCACCCTGCTCGACACGCGCATCGAGAACCGCGAGCGCGTCCAGCCGGACGACACCAACAACTACGGCACCGCCCACGGCGGCAACGTCGCACGATGGATGGACGAGACGGGCGCGATGTCGGCGATGCGGCTCGCCGGCGAGTCGTGTGTCACCGCCAGCATCGACCGCCTCGACTTCGAGCGTCCGGTCCCGCAGGGCGACACCTGCGTCATCGACTCGTACGCCTACGCGACGGGCAGGACGAGCGTCCGGGTCCGACTTCGCGCCTTCCGCGAGAACCCCAGAACGGGCGAGCGCGAGCAGACGACCGCGTCGTACTTCGTGTTCGTCGCCGTCGACGAAACCCTCGAACCGACGCCGGTTCCGGACCTCTCGGTCGACTCGGCGGAGGGGCGACGACTCCGGGAGGAGGCGCTCGGGGACGCGCCGGAACGCTGAGCGGCGAGTCCGGCGCGGCCCGGTTGCTGAAACGCCGCTTTCAGTCAACTGTGGATATTTGCCGTTTCGCGTCTAGTTGCTCGTATGAGCCAGGCGACGACGATCAGGCTGACGGACCGACGCCAGTCGGTGTACGACGCCCTCCAGGAGGCGACGGGCGAGCGCTCCCGATCCCAGGCGATCGACGTCGCCGCGGAGTACTACTGTTTCATGGCCGGCGACAACCGCCTGCAGCCGGCGGGCGGGCGGGTCGCGCGGCTCATCCGGCGGGCCCGCGAGGAGGGGAGCCTGACCGCCGAACAGATCGCCGAGATCATGGACTGTGAGGAGCTGCCGGTCACCTACGACGTCTCCGTCGCGTGCGGGCGCGATGACGACTGAGACTGCGTGAAGAATCGGGACTGCGTGAAGACGCCCCTGTCACTGCCGACGACAGCCTTATTCGCGTTCCCGCGGAGAACAGCCCGATGAGTTCCACCACGCCCCCACACGTGCTCCCCGAGGAGGTGGTCTACACGACGGAGCACGACGGTCGGCCACTGGTCGTCTGTGGCCCGCCGACCGCGCTCGGGCGCGAGACGTCGCCCCTCGACGAGTCAGTCGTCGGGGGCGACGCCGCGACGACGTTCTACCGCGGGTTCACCAGGACGTCGCTGGAGGGTGACGCCGCCTCGTGGCGAGTCGAGGAGGGGCCGGACCTGGAGTGGGGCGTGCGTGACGGATGGGTCGGGTTCACGACCGAGCAGTCCTGTTTCGGCGGTCCCGCTTCGGCGGAGGCGGTCGTGCCCGAACTGGTTCTCGTCGCCGAGTTGCTGGCGTTGATGGAGCGGGACCCGTTCGTGAACTGAGACCGGTCGGGGTCGAACCGCCGGAACGGGCCGGTCTGGGCCGAACCGCAGGGACGGACCCGAGTAGTGAGTCCGACGACGGCCACGGTCCGGCGGCCAGCCATCCTGCCGACGGGCTCTCGAAACGCCTATCAGACGCCTGTGAGGACCGGGGTGTATGAACCCGTACGTGTTGCTCGGCGTGGCGATCCTCTCGGAACTGCTGGGAACGACCTCGCTCAAACTCTCGGAGGGCTTCTCGCGCCCGCTGCCCAGCCTGGGCGTCGTCGCCGGCTACGCCGCCGCCTTCTACCTAGTCTCGCTCACGCTGGAAGACCTTCCCATCGGCGTGGTCTACGGCACCTGGGCGGCGCTCGGCATCGTCGGCGTCGCGGCCATCGGCGTCGTCGTGTTCGACGAGACGCTCGACCCCGCAGGCGTCGTCGGCGTCGGACTGATCGTCGCCGGCGTCTACTGTCTCAACGTCGTCTCCGGGATGTCGGCACACTGAACCGCGGGTCGTTCGATCCGGCGCCGCGTCGACGCGAAGTCGCCGGACTCACTCCGCTCGCATCCCCCAGTCGGAGATGCCGAGAACGACGTCGCAGTTCGGACACGTCCACACTTTCGGCGTGCTCGGGGGGTGGGTCGCGCCCTCGATGCGCTCCGCCCAGTCGGTGATGGACTGATCGCAGTGGGGACAGATAGCCATGTGTACGCATACCACTCGACTGTACTTGTAGATTGGCCAGGCCGGGAGGGAGTACTTCGGAGGAAGCGGTGGTCAACTGGTGCTTTTGGGGAGTACCCCTACGCGGGGTCGTGCTGGAACCTGGCCCCGGTTCCGCCTACCGTTGACGGCGGCGCCGCTCGTCGGTCGTCGTCCGCGTCCGAGAGAAAACGGGCCGGGGATTTGAACCACGCCCGGACGTGCTCGCTTCGCTGCGCGCGCCCGGTCTAGTTCGAATCCCTCCCTCTCCGTTCCACTCGAGGGTTCGCTCCGCTCACCGTCTCGTTCCACGGGCCGGGAGGGATTTGAACCCCCGACCGACGGATTAAGAGTCCGTCGCTCTCCCTAACTGAGCTACCGGCCCTCGGCGAGTCTACGTTCCGCCGTGCGTGTAAAATGCCTTCCGCTTCCCACCCGCCGCGCGGGCGTGAACGAACATCACCGCTTAAGGCCCGTCACCCCCGACGGCGAGTCACCAATGAGTGCTGGGGTGACGATTTCCTCGATGTCTACCTACGCGATCCTGGGGTGTGGGAGCGTCGGGCACGCCGTCGCGGACGAACTCACCGAGGAGGGCAAGGACGTGCTCATCCTCGACAAGGACGAGGCCCGCGTGGAGGCCCTGCGCGACCAGGACCTCAACGCGCAGGTCCAGGACATCGCCGAGGACGACGTCGCCGGGGTCGTCGCCGACCGCGACGTCATCCTCATCCTCTCCTCGGACGTGGACGCGAACAAGGAGGCGGTGCGGGCCATCCGGGACCACGACGGCGAGCAGTACGTCGTCGTGCGCGCCTCCGACCCGGTGAGCCAGGACGAACTCACGGAACTGGGCGCGGACGTGGTGATCACCCCCTCGACGGTCATCGCCGACTCGGCGCTCCGCTCGCTCGAATCGGGCGAACTGGAGTACAAGGCGCGCCAGCTCGCCGACATCATTTCGAGCGCTGACGGCCGCCTCGCCATCCTCGCACACGACAACCCGGACCCCGACTCCATCGCCTCCGCGGTCGCGCTCGGGGCCATCGCGGACGAGTACGGCGTCGAGGCCGACATCCTCTACGACGGCGAGATCGGCCACCAGGAGAACCGTGCGTTCGTCAACACGCTCGGCATCGACCTGCTGGCACGCGAAGACGCCCCCCCGCTCTCGGAGTACGGGGCCCTCGCGATCGTCGACTACTCCGAGGCCGACGAACTCGACGTCGACTCCGACGTCGACATCTACATCGACCACGAGGTGCCCGAGGAGCCGATCGAGGCGCAGTTCACCGACATCCGCAAGAACGTCTCGGCCACCTCGACCATCCTCACGAAGTACATCCAGGAGTTCGACCTCTCGCCGAGCGAGACGGTCGCCACCGCGCTGCTGTACGGCATCCGCGCCGAGACGGTCGACTTCAAGCGGGACACGACGCCCGCGGACCTCACCGCCGCGGCGTACCTCCACCCGTTCGCCGACCACGACATGCTGGAGGAGGTCGAGTCCCCGTCGATGTCGCCAGAGACGCTGGACGTCCTCGCCGAGGCCATCCAGAACCGGGAGGTCCAGGGGAGCCACCTCGTCTCGAACGCGGGGTTCATCCGCGACCGCGAGGCGCTCGCGCAGGCCGCCCAGCAACTCCTCGACCTCGAGGGTATCACGACCTCCGCCGTGTTCGGCATCGCGGACGACACCATCTACCTCGCGGCGCGCTCGAAGGACATCCGCATCAACATCGGCACCGTGCTGCAGGACGGCTTCTCGGACATCGGCGAGGCCGCCGGCCACTCGACGCAGGGGAACGCGGAGATCCCGCTCGGGCTGTTCACCGGCATCGAGGCGAGCGAGTCGAACCGCGACACGCTCCTCCAGCTCTCCGAGGAGGCGGTCCGCAGGAAGCTGTTCGACGCGATGGGCGTCGAGAGCTCGGGGTCGAGTTCGGGCGGCGACGCCACCAACGGCTCCTGACCCGGCCGGGAAACCGCCTCGGACGTCGCCGCTCGGAGGTTGGTAGCGAGAAAATCGGAGTGGCGGTTCGGCCGTCGATCGGGCTCAGGCGACCGCTTCCTCGTGTTCGTCGTCCTTGAGGCGCTCGACGACGTCGTTGACGAGGATGACGTCGCCGACGGCGCGTACCCACCGATACGGCACCATCACGCCCTTCCCGGGTTCGATGCGGCCCGAGAACAGTTCCCCGTTCAGTTCGGTGAGCGCCAGCCCGGTCACTGCTTGCCCGTCGAGGTCGAGGCGGACGTCCTCGACCTCGCCGACGAAGACCCCGTTGTTGGAGTACACCTCGCGTCCCACGAGCGTCGTGATCTCCTGTGGGGAGCCGTCTGCGTCCATACAGCCGCGAACGGAACGCCGGGTCTTAAAAGCGTCCCCACGGGCGGACGCCCGTCAGACGCCCGTCAACGCGCGGACGACTTACTCACCGTGCGGACGAGTCGGGCGCGAGCAGTTCGATCGGATGCGTCGCCGGCCGCGACAGCAGCGCCTCCAGTTGGTCGACACACGAGGTCCCCGACGCGAGCACGCGCCGCTCGTCCTCCCCGAACTGCTGCTGGAGTGGCTCGCCGACGTCCATCGACAGCTCGTAGTACTCGGACTTGTAGCCGAAGCTCCCGGCCATCCCGCAACACTCCGTGTCCGACGTGGTGACGTCGTAGCCGAGCCGCTCCAGCACCGCGACGGTGTGTTCGTCCAGCCCCAGGGTGCGCTGCTGGCAGTGGGCGTGATAGTCCACCGGCTCGTCGTCGCCGGCCGAGAGGCGCCCTTCGTCGGCGCCGTTCTCCAGCAGGCCGAACACGTACTCCAGCACCTCGTAGCTCGACCCCGAAACGCGCTCGAAGTCCCCGGCCGGGAGCAGTTTCTCGTACTCCCGCCGGAACGCCGCGAGGTCGCTCGGCTCGACGACGACCACGTCGCGTCCGGCGTCGAGTTCCGGCTCCAGTGCGTCGCGGCACCGCTCGGCCTGCCGGCGGGCCGTGTCGACCATCCCCTGCGAGAGCGGCGCTCGCCCGCTGCCGACCGCCGTCCGGCGGGGAACGACGACGCGTACCTCGAGCGCCTCCAGCACCCGGACCGCAGCCTTCCCCCGCTCGACGGCGACGTGGTTCGTGTAGACGTCCGGGTACAGCACCGCCTCCCGGGTGGCGTCCTCCGGGGCGACGCAGCTCCCGCGCGACTCGAACCAGTCCACCAGCGTCCGGCGCTGGAACGCCGGTAACTCGCGTTCGGCGGCGACGCCCACGAAGCGATCCATCGCCCACCGTGCCGGCCTGCTGCCGGCGATCCAGTTCGAGAGCGGCGCGGTGCGGCTCCCCCACTTCGCCAGGGTCTCGAAGTTGCCGAACAGGCGTTTGGCCGGGGCGAGCCCACCGGGCTCCTCGTCGGGCGTCAGCCCCTCGACGAGGAAGTCGAACGACCCGTCGCCGTCCGCGTGGTTCACCCGATCCCGGACGGCCGTGTTGATCCACGGGATGTCGATCTTCACCGGACAGGCCGGCACGCAGCGCGAACAGCCGGTACAGAGGTCGTTGAACTCGGCCGCGCTGTCGAGCCCCTCGACCCCGGCCTCCCAGCCGGTGGCGATGCCGCCCGTGTACGTCTCGCCGCCGAACGCGTGGCCGCCGACCGACTGGAAGTTCCCGCAGGAGTTGGCACAGGCGCCACACCGGATGCAGTACAGCGTCTCGCGCAGGTCCTCGTCCTCGCGCATCGCCGTCCGGCCGTTGTCGACGAGGACGAGGTGGAACTCCCGCCGGGCTGGGTCCTCGCCCATCGGTCGGTCCGGCCGGTCGAACGCCACCGGCGGCGACGCGATCGGCGGCGTGAACAGCGAGAAGTAGGAGGTGACGTCCTGGCCGGTCGCGGACTTGCCGATGAGTTCGAGGAACGGTGCGAGGTCCTCGACCGACGGGATCACCTTCTCGACGCCGGCGACGGCGACGTGCGTGTCGGGGACGACGGCGGTCTTGCGGGCGTTCCCCTCGCTCGTCACGAGCGCGATGGTGCCCGAGTCGGCCGTCACGAAGTTCGCGCCGGTGATGCCGACGTCGGCCGCCTCGATGTCCTGCAGCAGCATGTCGCGGGCGAAGTTCGTCAGCTCCTTGGGCGTCGAGAGCGGCGGGTCGGGATCGAAGTGCGCGTTGAACAGCTCCGCGATGGACTCGCTGGACTTGTGCAGCGCCGGGCCGACGATGTGTGAGGGCGCCTCGTCCGCGATCTGGAGCACCCACTCGCCGAGGTCGGTTTCGGTGACGTCGACGCCCGCCCCCTCGAGGTGCTCGTTCAGCTCCAGTTCCTCGGTCGTCATCGACTTGCTCTTGACGACCCGGTCGCCGCGTTCGGTGACGACGTCGCGCACGTACTCGTTCGCGTCCGCGGCGTCGTCGGCGACGTACAGCGTCCCGCCGTTCGACTCGACCGCCTCCCGCAGTTCCTCGATCAGTTCGGGCAGGCGTTCGATGGCGTCCTCCTTGATCGCGCGCGCCTCGTCCTTCAGCGCCTCGTAGGCCGGGAGGTCGTCGGTCGACTCGTAGCGGCCGCGGTTGAAGCCGCGGGTGTTCTCGGCGACCGCGTCGCCCTCGGTCTCCAGGAGCCTGTGGAGCTTCTCGGCTTTCCCCTCCCGCGCTTCGCTCATCGGTCGGCCTCCCCGCCGGCTTCGTCCCCGTCTCCGGCGGTCTCGCCCGCATCCGCGTCCTCTCCCACCAGGACCACGTCCACGGCCTCGGGGCCGTGCGCGCCCAGGACGAGTTCGCCCATGTCGGCGGTCGCGCTCGGGCCGGTGGCGAGGATCGCGCTCGCTCCCTCGCGCAGTCTCGGCCCGAGCGTCCCGAGCGCATCGGCGATGCTCGGGACGACGTCGTCGGTCCGGAGGATGGCGACGTGTCGCTCGGGGAACAGCGAGGCCGGTTCGCTCCCGGCCGCGTCGTCCTCGAGGACGAGCGTCCCGTAGTCCGCGATGGCGACGCTCGCGACGGTGACGCCCGTGTTCGCGGCCGACAGCTCGGTCGGCGTGGGGTTCGTCTCGATTCCCGCCGGCAGGTCGTAGCCGGCGGCGACGCCGACGGCGGGCGGGTCGATAAGCGAGGCCACCGTCGAGCGGACGTCCTCCGGCGCGGTTTCGTGGACGGTCGCGTGGTGGTGCTCGGCGTTCCTTCGGAACGAGTCGAGCGTCTCCGTACTCATACCAGCGTCTTCGGCCGACGGCGCTTGTGTGTTGCGTTAACGCGTGTCATCTGCCGCCTTCCGTAGGCGCTCCCGCTCGTCCGCGCACGGCCACCCAGCGTCGCCGCGTTCACCGGGCTTATGCGACTCGGACCCACACCACCGACAATGAGTTCCGACGCACCGACTCCCTCCGGCGATCCGGCGCTGGAGGGGGCGGACTACGACTTCACCTCCGAGGAGGTCGCCCGACCGGACCTGGTTGCCGCCCTGGAGACGCGCGTCGAGGGCGACGTCCGCTTCGACACCTACTCCAGACAGCTGTACGCGACGGACGCGTCGGCCTACGAGGTGACGCCGATCGGCGTCGTGCTCCCCCGCTCGACCGGGGACGTCGCCGCGGTGATGGGCTACTGCGCGGACGAGGGGATTCCGGTGTTGCCGCGCGGGGGCGGCACCTCGCTCGCGGGCCAGACGGTGAACGAGGCGGTCGTGCTGGATTTCACCAGATACATGGACGGCATCCTCGGGACGGACGCGGACGCCCGTCGCGCGCGGGTCCAGGCGGGGTGCATCCTCGGCGATCTGAACGAGGCGCTCGCGCCCGACGGCCTGAAGTTCGCGCCGGACCCCGCCTGGCGCGACAAGTCGGCGATGGGCGGCGCGGTCGGCAACAACTCCACCGGGTCACACTCGCTGAAGTACGGGAAGACGGACGCGTACGTCGAGGAATGCGAGGTGGTGCTCGCCGACGGGAGCGTCGAGACGTTCGGCGACGTCGCGGTCGAGACGATGCGCGAGGCGGGCGACCCGGACGGGAGCGTCCGCGAACGGATCTACGCCGAGGTCGTCCGGATCCTCGAGGAGGACGCCGACGCCGTCGAGGAGCGGTTCCCGGACATGAAGCGGAACGTGTCGGGGTACA
This sequence comes from Halobaculum sp. XH14, assembly GCF_032116555.1. Lineage (NCBI taxonomy): Archaea > Methanobacteriati > Methanobacteriota > Halobacteria > Halobacteriales > Haloferacaceae > Halorarum > Halorarum halobium. Next base: position 1,427,107 of record NZ_CP134949.1, on the reverse strand, counting down.
ACCTGGACGTGCTCGTCGAGGAGGCGAACGGCGAGCGGGGTGAGGCGGACGTGGTCAACCTCGGCCGGCTCATGGCCGGCAGCGAGGGGACGCTCGCGGTCGTCACCGAGGTCGAGGTGTCGCTCGTCCCCGTGCCCGAGACGAAGGCGGTCGCGCTGCTCACCTACTCGTCGCTCGCGGACGCGATGGAGGACGTCGGCCCCATCCTCGAACACGACCCGGCCGCGGTCGAGGTGATGGACGACGTGTTCCTCGGACTCGCCCGCGAGACGGCGGAGTTCGGCCCGGTCGTGGATCTGCTCCCGGAGGGGACCGACTCCGTGCTGCTCGTCGAGTTCTACGCCGGGGACGACGCGGAGGGGCGCGGGAAGGTCGCGGATCTGGTCGCCGACCGCGTTCCGGGAACGGAGACGGATGCGGATCCGACCGAGGGACGGGTCGAGGCCGACGCGCCGGTCCGCGCCGAGGCCGCCCTCGAAGCCCACGACGCCGACCGGCGGGCGACGTTCTGGAAGATGCGCAAGGCCGGCATGCCGATCCTCCTCAGCCGCACCTCCGACGCCAAGCACATCTCGTACATCGAGGACTGTGCGGTGCCGCCCGAGCACCTCGCGGAGTACGTCGCCGGCTTCGAGGAGATCCTCGCGGACAACGACACGTTCGCCGCCTTCTACGCCCACGCGGGGCCGGGCGTGCTCCACGTCAGGCCGCTGGTCAACACGAAGGACGTGGACGACCGCGAGACGATGTACGACATCGCGGACCGCGCGACGGATCTGGTCGTCGAGTTCGGCGGGTCGGTGTCGGGCGAGCACGGCGACGGCCGGGCGCGAACCCAGTGGAACCGGAAGCTGTACGGCGACGAGCTCTGGGAGACGTTCCGGTCGCTCAAGACCGCGTTCGACCCGGACTGGTTGTTGAACCCCGGGAACGTCTGTGGCGACGCCGACCTGACGGAGAACCTCCGGTTCGACTCGGCCTACGACTTCGACGCGGGCTTCGAACCCGAACTGAACTGGCGGAACGAGAACGGCTTCGCGGGCATGGCCGAACTCTGTCACGGCTGTGGCGGCTGTCGCGGCAAGCAGTCCACGACCGGGGGCGTGATGTGCCCGACGTTCCGCGCCGCGAACGAGGAAATCCAGTCCACGCGCGGGCGAGCGAACCTGCTCCGTCAGTCGTTCTCGGGCGACCTGCCGGGCGACCCGTTCACCGACGAGTTCCGCGAGGAGGTGCTTGACCTCTGTGTCGGCTGCAAGGGCTGTAAGGTGAACTGCCCGAGCGGGGTCGACCTGGCGAAGCTGAAGGCCGAGGTCGTCCACGAGCACCACGAGCGCGAGGGGGCGAGCCTCCGCGAGCGCCTGTTCGCCGAGGTGAACACCCTGAGCAAACTCGGCTCGGCGCTCGCGCCGGTCTCGAACTGGGCGAGCGACCTCCCCGGCGCGGACGTGGTGACCGAACACGCGCTGGGCATCGCCCGCGAGCGCGACCTCCCGACGTTCCACCGCGAGACGCTGCGCGACTGGTTCGCGTCGCGCGGCGGGCCGGCCATCCCCGAGGCCGACGCGGACCGGGTCGCCGTCCTGCTGCCCGACACGTACACGAACTACAACCACCCGGACGCGGGCAAGGCCGCCGTCCGAGCGTTGGAGGCCGCGGGCGTTCGCGTCGAACTCGCGGACGTCGAGGACACCGGTCGACCCGCGCACTCGCTCGGCTTCCTCGACCGCGCCCGCGAGCACCTGGACGAGGCGGTCGCCGACCTCGCGCCGCGGATCAGGGAGGGGCGCGACGTGGTCGTCGTGGAGCCCTCGGAGGCGGTGATGCTCCAGTCGGACATGCTGGACTTCAGGGGCGAGGTGGTCGAGGACCCGGACCCGACCGGCGACGAGGTCGTCGCCCCCGACGAGGACGCGGCGCTCGTCGCGAACAACACGTACGGCGTGATGGAGTACGTCGACGCGTTCCGGCTCGACGAGGCGATGGCGTTCGGACGGGACGGCGACGACGGCGGCGACGAGCGCGGGCGAGGCGGTGGCGCGGCCGACGAGTCGCTCACCTACCACGGCCACTGCCACCAGAAGGCGACCAAGAAGGACCACCACGCGGTGGGCGTGCTCCGGCGGGCCGGCTACGACGTCGACCCGCTGGACTCGACCTGCTGTGGCATGGCCGGCAGCTTCGGCTACGAGGCCGAACACTACTCGATGAGCAAGGCCGTCGCGGGCATCCTCTACGACCAGGTCGAGGGGAGCCGCGGCGACACCGTCGTCGCGCCCGGCGCGTCGTGTCGCTCCCAGCTAGAAGATCGGGACGGTGCCGAGGAGCCGCCACACCCGGTCGAGAAGCTCGCCGACGCGCTCGCTGACGAGTAGGGTCTAGCGCGTTTCGACGTCCATCCGTCCGGGTCGCTGCCGGCGCGGGTCCTCGGAACAGTTCGGGGTTGAGAGGAGGAAGCGGGCGAATCGGTGTGTTGAACTGCGAAGTTACAGTGCTTTATCGTTGAACCGGTGGTCAAATTATCCTGTTCTGGCTCGGAACCATCACTAATCTAATTTGAGAGCTATGTTGTGGATATTATCGAGATACCTGTCCAAACTAATACCAGAAAGACTGTCCACTGATGCGCTCTCGCTTTTGCTTGGTTCCGTACAATTTGCTCTAACTCGTCAAGTTCGAGAATGCTCTCGATCTCGAACGGTCTTTGTAGCAGTATTTGGGAGTCATCATTTTCAAATTCCGCTAAAAATACGGCTTGCTCAATGCTTCTAACGCTGCCCCCTCCAAAAGCAATACCCCCTCGACTATCGGGTTTGTCAGAATGTATCTGTATAAATCGCTTAATTGTTCGATTTGGAGGGATCCGGTCATCAAGAGCAGCTTCGATTTGCGAAAATCCAGTATCGCCCGGCTCCAGATAGCTTTGCTTTTGGACTCTGTTATTTTGGTCGTTTTGGATCCCCGTTTCGTCCCAGTCTCTCAACGATTCGATACCAATGCGTGCCTCTTTGATGAATAAAGAATATTTCGGGTAGAGAATAGGAAACAGGGCAATCAAAGCTGCTAACACTACAGATGAAACTTCTGTGCCGGAAAGGCCTGAAATCATCAGATTACTCCTTGTAAGCCCGAATTTGGTAATAAAGTTTGGCTGCCGAGACGAATTCAATAGAAGAGCTTCGTATCTGACCTGCACCTAGCGTTCACCCGAAGGGAAGACGGGACGGTAAGTAGGTCTGCTGTATCGAACAGAAAGTTCACCCCCACTCTGAACGAAGAACCTGAATCACGACACCGGTGCCAACGAGGATACCCCATCAGTCAACGGAACTGACCACCAACACGAGCAACCGTTAAGCCCGCCCCGACGAACCCGAAGGCATGAACCGCCTGCTCGCGCTGCCCGTCGCCGGCTACCTCACCGTCGTCGGGATCTTCGCCGCCATCGGCGGCTTCGACGGCGTTCCGCTGGCGACCAGTCTCGGCTGGATCGCGGTCGGCGCGGTCGGCGTGCTCGCGCTCGTTGCCGGCTTCTCCTTCGCCCGCGGCTTCCGCGAATCCGACGACGGAGCGGAGCGAGCCGATGACGAAGAGCCGACCGACGGGGATCGGACCGAGGGCGAGGAGCGTACCGAGATCGCGGGACGGAACCCCGCCGACTCAGAACCCGTCGAGCACTGATCCAAGCGCCGAGAGCGCGGCCGCGGACGCCTCCTCACCGCCGCCGAGCGAGACGCGGAAGCCGCCGCGCTCGCCGAAGAACCGGCCCGGAACGACCAGCACGCCCGCCCCCCAGGCGGCCTCGGCGACGTCGTCGCCGTCGGCCGACTCGTGGGAGAGGAACGCGAAGGAACTGCCGTCCGGAACCGGGCCCGAGAGGTCCGACCGCCCGGCGACGAACTCCGCCAGCAGGTCGTGGTTCGCCGCGCAGTGGTCCCGGGCGTCGGCGACGGCCGCGTCCCGGTTCGAGAAGAACCGCCGCGCGAGCGCGACGCTCGGGTCCGCGAGCGCCGGGACGTGGTTACGAACCGCTTCGGCCCGTCGCGCGAACCGTTCGGGCGCGACGAGCCAGCCGACGCGGAGGCCACCGAGGCCGTGGAACTTGGTCAGCGAGCCGACGGTGACGGCCCCGTCCAGTCCCGCCGCCGTCGGCCCGCCGAACCCGCGGTCGCCGGTCGACTCGGCGACGTAGGGCGCGTACACCTCGTCCACGAGGAGGTAGCCGTCGTTCCCGCGGGCGATCGTGGCGAGCCGTTGGAGGTCCGTGCGGCTCGCCAGCACCCCCGTCGGGTTGTGACGGTTCGTGACCGTCAGGTGGGTGAACCGGCGCTCCAGGCCCGGTTCCTCGATGGCGGAGGCCGCGCGCGAGGGGTCGAGCGTCGCGTCGGGGAGCGGCCTGCGGAAGCGGTCGGTCCGGATGCCAAGCGCCCGCGGCGTCTCGACCAGCGGCCCGTAGCCGGGGGTCTCGACGACCGCGCGAAGCGTCGGGTCCGCCGCGTCGTCGCGCTCTGCCGCCAGCGCGCCCGCCGTTGCGACCGCGAGGAAGTTCGCGTGGGTCGCGCCGGCCGCGAGCACGACCCGCGACGGCGACACGTCGTACTCGGCGGCGACGTACTCGCGGAGCGTCGTCCCGCCGTCCGGGTCCGGCAGGTCGGCGAGCCGCCCGGGCACGAGCGCCGGCGGCGACCCGGACGGGTTCGGACGGAGGTCGCTCGACGCGAGATCGTGGCGGGCGGCGGCCGGACGGCCCTCGATCCACTCCAGGTACGGAAGCGGCGGGAACATGGAAACGGGTTCGTCGCGGGGAACAAAAGCACATCCGTCGGCAGACCGCCAGGGTTCGATCGTCGTGGGGACGAGGGACGGCGAGGAGGGGGACCGGGTGACGCCGGCTGACGGCGAAACGGTCGTCCGACGGCGACTCGACCGGGCGAGGGACCGCGACGACCGAACCTACAGCGTGGCCTGCCGCGTCAGCCCGTCGTCCGCACAGTGGGGGAACGCCCCCTCGTGTTCCAGCAGGGCGCGCTTGTGGGCGACGCCGCCGTCACCGGAGAACCCGCGCAGGCCGTCGGCGCCGACGACGCGGTGACACGGGACGACCAGCGGGACCGGGTTCCGCCCGCAGGCGCCCCCGACCGCGACGGGGCTGGTGTCGAGGTCGGCCGCGAGTTCGCCGTACGTCCGCGTTTCGCCGTACGGGATGGCCGCCATCGCGCGCATCACGTCACCGGTGAACGAGTCGGGGTAGCGGACGGTCACGTCGAACGCCGTGCGCTCGCCGGCGGCGTACGCCGCCGCCTGCTCGCGGACGTCGTCCCGGGACGCGTCCAGGAACGAGTCGTCGAGGGTGAGCGTCCCGCCCGGCGTCTCCAGCGTGAACGAGTCGTCCATGGTGGAGTGTGTCGCGCGCCGGGCATAACGTCGCGGGTCGGAGCGCAAGTGAAGGACGTCCACCGACCGAGCGCGGTCCCCACGCGACCGGAATCCGTAAGCCGGCGGCCGCCCCAGTGCGCCCGTGGACGACACCGTCGCGTGGCTCCGCGACCGCCCGTACTACGAGGGTCAGGTCGCCGCCGAACGCACCCTCCCCGGCCGCGAGGCCGCGTTCGCCGACCTCGATCCGGACTCCCGGCTCGCCGACGTGCTCGCCGAGCGCGGCATCGACCGCCTCTACGAGCACCAGGCCGAGGCCGTCGAAGCGGTCCGGGACGGCGACGACGTGGTGCTGGCGACGCGAACGGCCAGCGGGAAATCGCTCGCCTACACCGTGCCCGCGTTCGAGAACGCGCTGGACCACGGCGGCCGGACGCTGTATCTCGCCCCCCAGAACGCGCTCATCACCGATCAGTCCGAGACGCTCTCGGACCTCGCGGCCGGCCTCGGCTTCGGGTCCCCAGTCTCGGTCGACCAGTACACCGGCCGGCTCTCGGATTCCGAGAAGCGCGGCGTCCGGGACCGGCAGCCGACGGTGCTTCTCTCGAACCCGGATATGCTTCACTACGCGCTGCTCCCGTGGGCGTACAGGCACTGGGAGTGGTTCTTCTCCTCGCTCGAACTCGTCGTCATCGACGAGGTCCACCGCTACCGCGGCGTGTTCGGCTCCCAGGTCGCGCTGACGATGCGCCGGCTGAACCGGATCTGCGAGCGCTACGGCGCCGACCCGGGGTTCGTCTGCTGTTCGGCGACGATCGGCAACCCGGTCGAGCACGCGAGCCGGGTCACCGGCCAACCGGCGGACGGCTACACGCTGGTCGAGGCGGACGCCTCGGCGCGGGGGCCCCGCCACTGGCTGCTCTGGAACCCGCCGGAGTACGAGGACGAGGTCGCGGACGGCCAGTCCGGCCGGCGGCGCTCCAGCCACACCGAGGCGAAGCGGCTGTTCTGTGACCTCGTCTCGAAGGGCTACCAGACGCTCGTCTTCACGCGCGCGAGACAGACCGCGGAGCGCTACGCGACCGATTCGGCCGACGAACTCCGGAACCGGGGACACCACGACCTCGCCGGCGGCGTGGAAGCGTACCAGGCTGCGCTCACCCACGAGAAGCGTCGGGAGATCGAGGACGGCCTGCATTCGGGCGAGGTCCGCGGCGTCTGGTCGACGAACGCCCTGGAGCTCGGCGTCGACGTCGGCGGCCTGGACGTCGTCATCCTCGACGGCTACCCCGGCACGCGGATGTCGGCGTTCCAGCGGGCCGGCAGGGCGGGCCGCGGCGAGGACCCCGCGCTCGTGGTCATGGTCGGCGGCGAGGACCAGCTCGACCAGTACGTCATGGGAAACGCGGACGAGTTCTTCGCGGGCGAGCCAGAACGAGCGATGGTCGACCCCGAGAACGACGAACTGCTTCCCGGCCACGTCGCCTGCGCGGCCGCCGAGAACTGGCTCTCGCCGGCCGACGAGGAGCACTTCGGCGAGGAGTTCCCCGACCTGGTGGGCGATCTGGAGGCCATCGGGACCCTGGAGCGTCGAACCACCGCGGACGGCGTCCGCTGGACCCACGCCGGCGACGAGAGCCCGCAGCACTCGATGAGCCTCCGGACCATCGACGAGCGCGAGATCGACCTGCTGGACGCCCGGTCGAACGAGCAGGTCGCCTCGCTCTCGTTCTCGGACGCGCTCCGTGACGCCCACCCGGGCGCGATCTATCACCACCAGGGCCAGTCCTACGAGGTCGCGGACCTCGACCTGGAGCGGGACGTCGCCCGCCTCCAGCCGACCTGGGCCGACTACTACACCCGCGTGCTGACCGACAAGGACGTGACGGTGGAGGCCGACCGGCGCTCGACGGCGCTGGAGGCGCGTCCGGACACGCCGCTCCGGTTCGCGGACGTGACCGTCACCGAGCAGATCACCGGGTTCGAGCGGCGCGACGGCTCCACCGGCGAGACGCTCGGCACCCAGCTGCTCGACCTCCCGGAGACGATGCTCCGGACGACGGCGCTCTACTACACCGTCCCCGACGACGTCGAGTCCGACATGCGTTCGATCGGCGGCGAGGCGGGGTTCAACGGCGGCATCCACGCCGCCGAACACGGCATGATCTCGCTCATGCCGCTCTCGCTGCTCTGTGACCGGGGCGACGTCGGCGGCCTCTCGACGCCGTATCACGGTCACACCGGTCGATCGACGGTGTTCATCTACGACGGCTACCCGGGCGGCGTGGGTCTCACGCGTGCCGCCTACGGCTTCGCGGACGACCTGATGGCCCGGACGGCCCGGCTCGTCGCCGGCTGTGACTGTGCGGACGGCTGTCCGGCCTGCGTCCAGTCGCCCCACTGTGGCAACGCGAACGAACCGCTGTCGAAACCGGAGGCCGTGACGCTGTTGAACGCGCTCGCCGGGACGGACGAGCCGGTCCCCTGACGGTCTGCCGTTCGGGACCCTGATCGGACGAGGCGGGCGCGACTCGGCACCGACCCGCAGGGACGTGACAAGGGTATGGTACACTGCTGGTACTCACCTCGAACCACGGCGGCCGAGCGGCGACCAGCGGAAACTGCCTGAAGAAGCCAATATCTCCGGGATTTGTTCGGTCCACGCGGTCCGGTTTGGAATTCACTCGTAACGGAGTTAACTTGAGAAAGGGTTAAGTGGCACCTCGCGGAAGAGTCTGATGACCTCTCTCACGGAGGGAAGACCATGAAGAACACGGAACTCACACGACGAGACTACCTGAAAGGCACGGCGGGTGCCGGAGCCGCGGGCCTCACCGGCTTCGCGGGCTGTATGGGTATCGGCGGCGGCGGGAACAACGAACTGGAAGTCCTCCACGGCTGGACCGGCGGCGACGGGGCCGCGGCCGAGGACGCCCTCGTCGCGGCGTTCGAGGAGGAGTATCCGGACATGGCGACCAACTTCAGCCCCATCGGCGGCGGCGGGAACGAGAACCTCGACACCGTCGTCGCGAACCGGCTGAACAGCGGTGACCCGCCGAGCGCCTTCGCCGGGTGGCCCGGCAAGAACCTGACCAAGTACGACGGCGTGCTCGGCAACCTCACGGACGTGTGGGAGAACGGAATGACCGACGCCCACATTCCCGAGGCGGCCGAGCTGTGCCAGTACGACGGCGAGTACCGGGCCATGCCGATCGGCTCCCACCGGCTCAACTGCCTGTTCTACAACGCGGAAGTCGTCGAGGCCGCGGGCGTCAACCCCGACGACCTGAACTCCGCGGACGCGCTGCTCGACGCGCTCGGGACGGTGAGCGACGAGACGGACGCCGTCCCGATGGCCCAGGCGATGCAGGGCGCGTGGACGACGCTCCAGCTCGTCGGCGTCGTGCTGCTCTCGACGGGCGGGTACGACGCGTACATGAGCGCGGTTAACGGCGAGGGCGGCCGCGACGCCGTCCGGACCGCCTTCGAGACGACCCGGGAGATCCTCGAGAACTACATCAACGACGACGCCGCCTCCACGAACCTGACGGCTGCCAACCAGAAGATCATCAACGGCGAGGCCGCGTTCATCCACCAGGGTAACTGGGCCGCGGGCGCGTACCGGAACGCGGAGGGCTTCAACTACGACGAGCACTGGGGCCACAAGACGTTCCCCGGCACGGAGGGGCTCTACACGTTCCACATCGACTCGTTCATCATGCCGAGCGACAACCCGTCGCCGGAGAACACGAGGACGTTCATGGAGTTCGTCGGAAGCGAGAAGGCACAGGTCGCGTTCAACCAGTACAAGGGCTCGATCCCGACGCGGACGGGCGTCGACACGAGCGAGTTCGGCCCGTACCTCGTGGAGACCATCGAGGACTTCGAGAACGCCGAGAACCTGCCGCCGACGATCGCACACGGTCTCGCGGTCGAACCGCAGAAGATGACGGACCTGGAGAACGTCATCACGAACGACTTCTCCGGGCCCTACGACGTCGAGGCCGCCACGGACGGGTTCATGTCGGTCGTTCAGGGCTAAGACGGCTACTGGACACCAATGCAACGATTTTTCACGGAACTACTCCGAAGGCTCCGCCGTCGCGGCAGCTCGGACCGGGCCGGCGGCGAGCGGGAGCCGGCCAGCGGCGGGAACGGCGGACCCGACGGCGACCGCGTCGCCACCGACGGCGGTGTCACGGCGACCCGCGGGGACGCCGACGGCCGCGAGGACGCGGACGGCGGAATCAGGGAGTGGATAGACGACCGACTGGGGAGCGACTTCGTCGAATCGTCCCCGTTCTGGCTCCCGCCGTTCCTCCTGATGGCGTTTTTCGTGTACGGCACCATCGGCTGGAACGTCCTCATCTCGCTCACGGACTTCACGGGGTTCGGCTCGCCCGACTACACGAACCTGGACTTCGAGATGTACGTCCGGGCGGCGAACGATCCGCTCGTCATCGACGCGGCGGTCAACACGCTGATCCTGCTCGTGGCGTTCACGGTCGTCGCGCTCGTGTTCGGGCTGCTCATCGCCATCCTCGTCGACCGTGGGATCCGGTTCGAGAACACGTTCCGCACCATCTACCTGCTGCCGATGAGCCTGTCGTTCGTCGTCACCGCCCAGTTCTGGCTGTGGATGTACGACCTCGACAGCGGGATCGTCAACTCCGTGATCGGGGTCGTCGGCCTGGGACCGTACGACTGGATCGGTAACTCCGATCTGGTCCTCTGGGCGGTCATCTTCGCGCTGGTCTGGCAGTTCAGCGGCTACACGATGGTCGTCTACCTGGCCGCGCTGCGGGCCATCCCGGACGAGCACTTCGAGGCGGCGAAGGTCGACGGCGCGAGCGTCCCGAAGATGTACTGGCGCGTCATCGTGCCACAGCTTCGGAACGCGACGATCAGCGCCACCGTCGTGTTGATGGTGTTCGCGCTGAAGGCGTTCGACTTCCTCTACTCGCTCGTCGGCGGGTATCGCCCGCCTAACGGGGCGGACATCCTCGCCACGAAGATGGTCCGGGAGGCGTACAGCAACACGAACTGGGCGTACGGCGCGTCGATCGCGGTCATCCTCTTCGTGATGGCTCTCGCGGTCGTCGGCCCGTACCTCTACCACCAGTACACGCAGGACAACCTATGAGTACCGAGACACGCGGACGCGACGACTCCCTGCTCGCGTCCATCGACGGCTACCGCGTCGCGCTGTACGCGACGCTCGGACTGCTCGTGGCGTTCTTCCTCGCCCCCATCGAGGCGGGGCTCGTCACGTCGTTCAAGACCACCGGCGCGGTCACCGGGACGGCCCCGTACGCGCCGCCGATCTGGCCGTTCACCGAGTTCCCGGCCGACGGGGCGACGCTGGCGAAGTACCAGCGGGCGTTCGACACCCTGACCGTCGGAGTGTTCAACAGCCTGCTGTACGCCGTTCCGGCGACCATCCTGTCGGCGCTCATCGGGAGCCTCACGGCCTACGGACTGACGCTGGTCGACTGGAAGTACCAGGTTCCGGTGCTGATGCTGTTCGTCGCGGGCGTCTTCATCCCGTACCAGGCGGTGCTGGTTCCGCTCTCGCAGGTGTTCAACGTCCTGTCGCTGGGACAGCTTCCGATCTGGGGGCTGCTCGGCATCCCGTCGGAGTACGCCGGGATCATCGAACTCATCATCGCCCACGTCGCGTACGGGCTCCCGATCTGTACGATCCTCTTCCGGTCGTACTACCAGTCGATGAGCACGGAGATGCTCGAGTCCGCCCGGCTCGACGGCGCGACGCTGCGGCGCATCTACCGCCGCATCGTCTTCCCGCTGTCGACGCCGATGTTCGCGGTCGTGCTCATCTACCAGTTCACCCAGATCTGGAACGACCTGCTGTTCGCGCTCATCCTGGTCTCATCGGCCTCGAGCCCGGCCGCACCCGTGACCCTCAAGCTCGCGGGGCTCGGAGCGTCGCTCGAAGGGGTCGACTTCGGGCTTCGGATGGCCGGCGCGTTCGTCGCCGCGCTGCCGACGCTCGTCGTCTACATCGCATTCGGCGAGGAGTTCGCCGAGGGGGTCGCAACGTAACCATGTCAGAACTCGCACTCGAACGCCTGAGCAAGGTGTTCACCGACGACGACGGTAGCGACATCGTCGCGGTCGACGACGTGTCGGTCGACATCGAGGACGGGGAGTTCCTCGTGCTCGTCGGCCCGTCCGGCTGTGGCAAATCAACCACCCTGCGGATGGTCGCGGGGCTCGAAACGGTCACGTCCGGGGACATCCTGCTCGGCGGGGAAAGCATCGCCGCCATGGGGCCCCAGGAGCGGGACATCGCCATGGTGTTCCAGTCGTACGCGCTCTACCCGCACATGACGGTCCGCGAGAACATGTCCTTCGGGCTGGAGGAGTCCACCGACATGGCGGACGCGGAGATCCGGGAACTCGTCGAGGAGACGGCCGGAACGCTCGGCATCGGCGAGCTGCTCGACCGCAAGCCCTCGGAGCTGTCCGGCGGTCAGCAACAGCGGGTCGCGCTCGGGCGCGCCATCGTGCGCGACCCCGAGGTGTTCCTGATGGACGAGCCGCTCTCGAACCTCGACGCGAAGCTCCGCTCGAACATGCGGACCGAACTCCAGCGCCTCCAGGAGGACCTGGGCGTGACGACGATGTACGTCACCCACGACCAGACGGAGGCGATGACGATGGGCGACCGCATCGCGGTGCTCGACGGCGGTGAACTCCAGCAGGTCGGCACACCACTGGAGTGTTACCACGAGCCGGCGAACCGCTTCGTCGCGGGCTTCATCGGCGAGCCGTCGATGAACTTCTTCGAGATGACCGTCGAGGGCGACACGCTCGTCGGCGAGCACTTCTCGTACCCGCTGAGCGACGAGAGCGCCTCGTCGCTGGGCGACAGCGAGCGCGTCACGCTCGGCATCCGGCCCGAGGACGTCGAACTCGTCGACGCCACCGGCGGCGACCACGAGTACGAGACGGTCGTCGACGTGGTCGAGCCGATGGGCAACGAGAACTCCGTCTACCTCACGTTCGGTGACGACCCGGAGACGTTCGTCGCCACCGTCGGCGGGATGCGCTCGGTCGAGGCCGGCGCCACCGCCGTCGCGCGCTTCCCGGAGGAGGCCGTCCACATCTTCGACGGGGCTACCGGGGACGCCCTGAAGAACCGGCGGCTGGCGGACGTCGAGGAAGCGGAACCCCGGGTGTAGCCCGGTTCCCGGCGGCCCGTTCGGTCGGGGCTCGTGTACGGATTTTTCGATGGGAGTGCGGCTCCCGCTCAGAGGAAACTGACGAGCACGCCGACCAGCGTGAACAGGAAGATGAGCGCCACGACGACGAGGAAGAACCGGTCTGCACCGTCCATGCGGTGACAGGTCGCGCGAGCGGCAAAAGCGTTCCCGTCGATTCCACCCCTCCCGAGTTCGGTCCGGAATCGACGCCGTCGGGCTACTCGCCGAACGGGTCCTCGAAGTCGTTCCGGACGAAGTAGCGGACCCAGTTGCCGTACGTCCGGTCGTCGACGCGCTCGGCGACCTGCTCGTACCGGACCTCGCCGTTCGTGTCGATCACGTACGTCCCCGCGATGCCCGTGACGCCGTGGCTCGTCTCCTCGGTGCCGCTATACTGCTCGGCCACCGCGCCGTCCGGGTCCGCGAGCAGCTGGAAGTCGAAGTCGAACCGGTCGCGCATCTCGACCAGCTTCCCGCGCTCGCTCGTGACGACCGGGAGCACGTCCACCCCGTCGTTGAACCAGAGGTCGTAGGCGACCTCGCTGAACGTGCCGAGCTGTTCCGCACAGAAGCTACACCAGTGACCGCGGTTGACGAGGACGACCGTCGGCCCGGAGTCGAGCGTCTCCGAGAGGGTGACCTCCTCGCCCGCGGTGCTCTCCAGCCCGAAGTCGGGTGCCGTGGTTCCGTCCATCGGTGGTCCACGCCACGGCCCCCGGAGGGGAGGCCCTTTCGCGTCACCGCGGTGCCGCCACACAACCGTCGGCGTGGTGGGCCCGACCCGGACCCGTCTATGCGGTTATATGGGTGGAGAGCCTCGGTATGGGACGATGAACGGGAGCGTAACGGACGACGTCGTCGTCGTTACCGGCGCGAACGAGGGGATCGGTCACGGCCTGCTGCGGGCGCTCCTCGCGGACGGCTATCGGGTGGCAGGACTCGACGTCGACGTGGGGAACCTGGAGCCGGTTCGGGGGGCGAACCCCGACCGGATGCGGGTCGCGGAGTGTGACGTGACGGTCGATGGCGACGTGGAGACGGCGATTGACGGAGTCCTCGACGAGTGGGGACGGATCGACGTCCTGGTCAACAACGCCGCGATGTTCAACTACGCCCCGTTCGCGGAACAGACCATCGATGACACGCGCCGGGAGTTCGAGGTGAACTACTTCGGGTACGTCCGGACCATCAGGGCCGTCCTCCCACACATGCGGGCCAGGGGAGAAGGGATCATCCACAACGTGAGTTCCGGGGTCGGCCTCGTCGGCACGCCGGGGCTCACCGGCTACGCGTCCACGAAGGGCGCGGTCGAGGCGCTCGTCCGCTCGCTGCGGCTGGAACTGTGGGACGAGCACGTCTCGGTCACCGTGGTCCACCCGCCCTTCACGAACACGCGCTCGGCCGCGGAACTCGGCTTCCCGCCGTGGATGATGAGCGACCCGGCCGAGGTGGGCCGGAACCTCGCCGGGAAGATCGACTCGACCGGCCCCGTCGTTTACGCCGACTGGCCCACGCGGATCGGACTGGCGCTCGTCCGTCGGTTCCCCGCCCTCGTGCGGTGGGGGACCGAGCGGTTCGGGACCGGCGGCGGGACGGCTGGCCGGGGGAGCGACTGAGCGTCGTTCCGACCGCGGCGTCGTGAGTCGGCGTCGACTCAGGCGCTCCGTTTGACCTTGTCCGCGAACTTCTCGCGGACCTTCCGGATCTTCGGGTCGGCGTTGAACTGACAGTAGCCGTCGTTCGGGTTCTTCTCGTAGTAGTCCTGGTGGTACGCCTCGGCCTCGTAGAACGCCTCCAGCGGTTCGACCTCCGTGACGATCGGGTCCTCGTAGGCCCCTACGGCCTCCAGTTCCTCGATGAACGCCTCCACCGTCTCCCGCTGCTCGTCGTCGTGGTAGAACACCGCCGACCGGTACGACTCGCCCACGTCGGGCCCCTGCCGGTTCAGCGTCGTGGGGTCGTGCACGGTGAAGAACACGCGAAGCAGGTCAGGGTAGGTGATCCGTTCGGGGTCGTACTCGACCTGGACGACCTCCGCGTGGCCCGTCGTCTCGCTGCAGACCTTCTCGTAGGAGGGGTTCTCGACGTGCCCGCCGGCGTAACCCGACGTCGCTTCGACGACGCCGTCGAGTTCCTTGACCGCCGCCTCGATACACCAGAAACAGCCGCCCGCGAGCGTCGCCAGTTCGTGGTCGGTCATACCCCATCGGAGGGGCCGCTCAGGGATAAGCCCGGCCGTCGTCCGGGCCGACCGGACCGCACATGTTCGCTCGTGAGCCGGAACCGCCACACGCGTCGGGGGCGCGGCGTGAGACCGCGAGATTCCGTCGAAGCGACGGGTGTTGATTCAGTTCGAGAACGCTGTCAATTTTGAACAACGTTTTCCGGACGCTGGTCGTACCCGTTCGCATGGACCACGCCGGCGAGGAGGGCCTCTCCCCGCAGTCCGCGTTCGCCCTGCTGGGCGACGAGCTCCGGCTCGCCATCCTGTTTTCCCTCTATGAAGCCACCGAACGCGTCGGGCGTGAGCGGAGCGCGATCACCTACTCCGAGCTGCAGGACGCCGTCGGGGAGCCCGACAGCGGCAAGTTCAACTACCATCTGAGCCGGCTCAGGGGCCAGTTCGTCGAGAAGGTCGACGGCGGGTACGCGATGCGGCAGGCCGGCAGGACGGTCGTTCGGTCGGTGCTGAGCGGCACGTTCACGGACGATCCGCGGTTCGGCCCGATCGCCACTGACGCCGCCTGCTTCGCATGCGGCGGGGAGGTGACGGTCTCCTATCGGAACGAGCACGTGTTCACGCGTTGTCGGGACTGCGCGGGCACGCTGAACCTGACTTACACGCCGCCGGGGACGCTCTCGGCGCTCGTGTACCCCCCTGCGGGCCTCACGGATCGCGGCCCGAACGAGGTGCTCGAACTGGTACACGACCGGTTCGAACGGGAGGTCGGCATGCTCGCCGCCGACACGTGCCCGGAGTGTGGCAGCGAGAGCGAGTGTCGACTCGTCGTCTGTCACGAACACGAGGGCGACGTCGAGTCGCTGTGTCCCCACTGTAACCTCGGGATCGGCGCGGTCGCCGAACTCGGCTGTCTCGTCTGCGGGTTCGATCGCGTCTCGCCCCCGTTGCTCACCCACACGCGCCACCCCGCCGTGTTCGACCTGCTCAACCACAACGGGCGGAAGACGTCGGCGTGGGAACGGTTCGGCGTCGCCATGACGAGGGAGTTCTCGGTTCTCGACGCCACGGAGCCGACGGTCACCTACGCCGGGCCGGACGGGGAGTCGCGGCTCCGAATCGATGCCGACCTGTCGCTCACGGTCGAATAGGTCCCGTGGTGCTGGGAGCCCCGGTTCAAAACCGGAACGAGGGATCGATCCCGGATCCGCACCGGAGGACGGAAGCCGGGGGCGGGATTCGAACCCGCGAAGTCTCGATTACAAGTCGAGTGCATGCACCGCCCATGCTCCCCCGGCGCAGTCGGCGATTACTCCCCCTCCTTTGAATCGGTATCGCTTTCAGCCGCCCCCAGCGGCTTCTCCAGTTCGATCCGGTGCTCCTCGTAGCCCGCCCGGTCGTAGAACCGGCGCGCGTCCTCGTTGGCGGCCATCGCCTCCAGCGAGGCGACGTCCGCGCCCTCGTCCGCGAGGGTCGCCTCGGCGGCCGCGAGCAACCGGGAGCCGATGCCCCGGTCGCGGTCCGCCGGGCGAACGTAGAGGTTCCTGATGACGCCGCGTTCGACGTCCTGCTCGTAACTGCCCGTCTCGGGGCCGAACATGACGAACCCGCAGATCCCGTCCGACCCACGCGCGAGCAGGAGGCCGCCGGCCACGACGTGGCGGGCCACCGCGTCGCGGGCGACCGCCCGGTTGGCGTCCGCGCGGAGCGAGGAGCCGTGGGCGCGCTGGCCGGCCGCGAGCGACACCCACATGTCGGTCAGCCGATCAGCGTCCTCCATCGTCGCTGCCTCGATGGTGACGCCGTCCATGCCGACCTCCACGGGGGCGCGGCGCTTGGTCCTTGTGGGGTCCCGGACGTGCGGGAACCGTCCATCGAGCGTGGATCCGTGGGAACGTTCGTCGGCGACCTTTTCATGTTCGCGCCCGCGTGAGGGAACCTTTAACTCCCTCAAAGGACCCCGATTCTGTGAGAGGGAATCACAATGAGTATTAGCGACTCCTACTCGCGCGGACGTCGCGCTCTCGGTGACCGGCTTCCGGTCATCGTGACCGCGGTGCTCTGTGGAATCTTGTTTGTGGACCTCCTGCGACGGCTGGCGACGGGCGGCCTCGGTGCCGCCACGCTGGTCGGCTATCTGTGGGAGGGACTCGTCGTCGGCCTGTCCATCGGGCTCGCGGGCGTGGGCCTGTCGATGACGTACAGCATTCTGAACTTCGCGAACTTCAGCCACGGCGATTACGTCACCAGCGGCGCCTTCGCCGGCTGGGCGGTGACGTGGCTCATCGCCGGCTTCGGTCAGTTCGATCTCACGACGCTGCTGGTCATCGGACAGGTCTCGACGCGGGAACTCGGCGTCTCCATCGCCACGACGCCGCTGGCGATCATCGCCGGCGTGCTGGTCGCCGGGGCGGCGACGATCCTGCTCTCGCTCGCCATCGACCGCGTCGTCTACAGGCCGATGCGCGGCGAGGAGGGAATCTCGCTGCTCATCGCCTCCATCGGCGTCGCGCTCGCGCTCCGGTACGTCATCTTCATCGTGTTCAGCGGGCGGACGCGGGGGCTGACGAACTCCCAGGCCGCACCCGAGTTCTCGTTCGCGGTCGGGAGCGGCGTGATCGACGTCGGCGCACACCAGCTCACGCTCGTCGTCATCGCGGGCGGGCTGATGCTCGGGCTCCACTTCCTGCTCCAGCGGACGAAACTCGGGAAGGCGATGCGTGCGATGGCCGACAACGAGGACCTCGCCCGGATCACGGGCATCCCGACCGAGCGCGTCATCCGGTTCACCTGGGTCATCGGCGCCGGCCTCGCCGGCGCGGGCGGCTTCCTCATCGCGCTGGAGCGCGGGACGATGAACTTCCAGTTCGGCTGGCTGCTGTTGTTGCTCATCTTCGCGGCGGTGATCCTCGGCGGCATCGGCTCCATCTACGGGGCGATGTTCGGCGGGATCGTCATGGGCGTCGCACAGAACCTCTCGCTGGTCTGGATCCCCAACGAGTTCTCCACGGTCGCCGCCTTCGCGGTGATGATCTTCGTGCTGCTGTTCAAGCCGGAGGGCATCTTCTCGGGGGTGACGACGGCATGAGAGCCGGCCGGCCACTCCACGCCCGTCCGAACGGGGGTGCGGACTCGTGAGCGACGAACCCGTGGCGGGCCGAGCCGGCCGCTTCGACGTGCCGGTCTGGAACGAGTACCGGGACTGGTTCCGCACGCAGTGGGCGACCGGCGGGGCGGTCGCGTGGGGAACCGCCTTCGGCCACCTGCTGGTCGGCCTGCTGCTGTTCTTCGCGGTGTTCTCGTTCGATCTGGGCTCGCTCCCGGTCGGCGGGAGCCTCATCGGCTTCCTCTACACGCTCGTGCTCGCGGGGACGCTGTACGTCGCCGCCGCGCCACCGGCCGAGCCGTATGTCGCCTGGCTGGACGAGCGCTGGATGACCTCGGACGTGGACAAGCTGCTGATCGTGCTCGGCCACGTCACGGTCGGCTTCTTCCTGTTCGCCATCGCGCTGGACTTCGCGTTCAACGGCGTCGTCAACTCGCTCCAGTCGGTGTTCTTCTTCACGGCGGTGTACGCGATGATGGTGCTGGCGCTGAACCTCCACTGGGGGTACGCGGGCGTGTTCAACATCGGCGTCGTCGGCTTCATGGCGGTCGGCATCTACACGATGGCGATCCTCTCCGGGCCCGTCGAGGCCGGCGTCGGCGGCGTCCCGGGGCTCGGACTGCCGCTCCCGATCGGCGTCCTCGGCGGCGTGCTCGCCGCCTCGCTCGTCGGGCTGCTTGCCGCGCTGCCGGCGCTGCGGCTCCGGGCGGACTACTTCGCAATCGTTACGGTGGCGCTCTCGGAGATCATCAGGCTCACGCTCACCTCACAGACGTTCCAGACGTTCGCGGTCCCGTTCACGGGGATCGAGACCGGGACCGGCGGCGCGGGGGGCATCTCGATGCCGACGAACCCGATCCGGATCCTGTTTTACGGCGGCGCGGGCACCGGCAGCGAGCCGGCGCTGCTCGGCTCCGTACTGTTCCCGCTGTTCAGCGGGCTCAGGATCGAACTCATCCCGCCGGGCAGTTCCTGGCTCGGGTTCGTCCCGCTCCCCGCGTTCACGCTCGATCTCGCGTTGACCCCGCCGGTCATCGTCGACATCGCCTACCTGTTCGTGCTCGCCGGGGGCGTCGCGCTGTTTTACGTCCTGCTCGTGCGGGTCGGCAACTCGCCGTTCGGTCGCGTGCTGAAGGCGATCCGCGAGGACGAGCAGGTCGCCCAGGCGCTCGGGAAGGACACCCGGCGGTTCAAGATCGTCGCGTTCATGTTCGGCTGCGGGCTGATGGGGCTGGGCGGCATCTTCTGGCACGGCAGCCAGGGCTACACGAACCCGGGCTCGTTCCGCCCGATCCTGACGTTCTACATCTGGGTCGCGCTCATCATCGGCGGCGCCGGCTCGAACACCGGCAGCGTGCTCGGCGGGGCGCTGTTCGCCTCGCTGCTCTGGACCGGGCCGACGTTCCTGCGGCGCGTCGTGCTCAACTACGTCGAGTTCGACACGACGCCCGCGACGTTCCCCGCAGCCGTCGGGCCGTTCCTCGAGGGGGAAGTGCTCCCGTTCCTGGCGTTCATGCTCAACAACATCTCCGCGCTCCGGTTCGTCCTCGTCGGGGTGCTGCTCATCTGGCTGATGCAGCGCCGCCCGGAGGGCCTGCTCGGCCACCGGAAGGAGGAGGCCGCGGCGATTCCGCTGGGAGTTCGGCCGACGGCGAGGGACGGGGGTGGCGACGATGAGTGAGGGCGCCGGCGCCCCGCCCGACACGGACGAGGCGGCGAGGGAGTCGGCCACGGTGGAGTCCGGCGAGGAACCGCCCCTCCTCGTCGAAGACCTGCACAAGACGTTCGGCGGCATCACCGCCGTCGACGGCGCGAGCTTCTCCGTCGAGGAGGGCTCGCTGACCGGCCTCATCGGTCCCAACGGCGCGGGCAAGTCCACGACGTTCAACCTCATCACCGGCGTCCACCGCCCGACGAGCGGGACCGTCCGGTTCCACGGCGAGGACATCACCGGGCTGGCGACCCACAGCATCGCCAACCGCGGGCTAGTGCGGACGTTCCAGATCGCCCGCGAACTGGAGGACATGACGGTGCTCGAGAACATGATGCTCGCGCCGAAAGCCCAGATCGGCGAGAAGTTCTGGCACTCGGTGCTCCCCGGCCTCCGCGGCGGCGTGATCGAACAGGAGGAGGAGCTCCGCGAGCGGGCGTGGCAGCAACTGGAGTTCTTCGAGATCGACCACCTCGCCGAGGAGTACGCTGGCAACCTCTCGGGCGGCCAGCGCAAGCTGCTGGAGATGGCCCGGGCGCTGCTGACCGATCCGGATCTCGTCCTGCTGGACGAGCCGCTCGCCGGCGTCAACCCCACGCTGGAGGAGAAGCTACTGGAACGGATCCACGAACTGCGCGAGCGGGGGAACACGTTCCTGCTCGTCGAACACGACATGGACGTCATCATGGACAACTGCGAACACGTCATCGTCATGCACCAGGGGCAGGTCCTCGCGGAGGGAGCGCCCGCCGACATCAAGGGGAACGAACGGGTCGTCGAGGCGTACCTCGGAGGTGAGGTGTGATGGCGTCCGAAGCCGACGCCGGAGCAGAAACCGAAACGGAAGGGGGCGCGACGGCGGCGGTCGAGTCGACGACCGACGAGGACGCGCTGTTGCGGGTCCGCGATCTCGACGCCGGCTACGGCGACCTCCAGATCCTCAGGGACGTGGACCTGGACGTCGCTGACGGCGAGTACGTCACCATCGTCGGGCCGAACGGGGCCGGCAAGTCGACCGTGATGAAGTCGGTGTTCGGCCTGACGACGTACATGGGCGGCGACATCACGTTCGCGGAGGAGTCCATCCACGGGCTCGCACCCGAGGAGATCATCCACCGGGGGATCGGGTACGTCCCGCAAAACGAGAACGTCTTCGAAGGGCTGACCGTCCGGGAGAACCTGGAGATGGGCGCGTACATCCTCGACGAGGTCCCGGAGGACCGGATCCGCGACATCTACGACCGCTTCCCGATCCTCGAGGAGCGCGAGAGCCAGACGGCGGGGACGATGTCGGGCGGACAGCGGCAGATGCTCGCCATGGGTCGCGCGCTCATGCTGGACCCGGACCTGCTGTTGCTCGACGAGCCGTCGGCCGGGCTGGCACCCGACCTCGTCGCCGACATGTTCGACCGCATCGACCGCATCAACGACGACGGCACGTCGGTGCTGATGGTCGAGCAGAACGCGAAGGAGGCGCTCGGGCGCTGTGACCGCGGCTACGTGCTGGTCAACGGCGAGAACGCCTACGTCGACTCGGGCGAGGCGCTGCTGGCCGACGAGCAGGTCCGCCAGGACTTCCTCGGCGGGTAAGCGGGTTTCCGGATGCTTTTCCGACAGGCACCGACGCGCGTGGGCGGCGCGGCGCGACACGTGAGCCCGTGAACGAGGACGCCGCGCTCGTCCGGGAACGCATCCTCGCCGAGCACGGCGACCTGCTGGAGACGGTGGCCGACCGTGCGGAGGCGGTCGCCGCCGGCTGGGAGGAGGACGGACCGACGGGGACGCGTGGAACGGCGGACCGCGACGCCGTCGTTCCGCCGATGCGGGCCACGCTCTCGCGGGCCGGCGCACTCGGTCGACTGCCGGCGCTGCTGGACGCCGCGGTCGCGGCGCTCGAAACGTCGCTGCCCGCCGAGCCGGTGGCCGCGCCGCCGTACGTCGTCGTGACCGCGACCGGCCCCATCGTGCGGGCGACGGTTCCGGGGCGGGGCCGACTCGTCATCGAGATCGAGGCGTTCGCGGTCGAGCGGGACGGGAACGAGCCCCGGTATCGCCGCGTCCGTGGCGACGCGGCCGACCTGCTCGACGTGACGTTCCGGTGACGGCGGCCTTTTGGTGGTGCGTTTCATCGCCCCGCGTATGCGAATCGTCGACTACGACCTGTACGCGGTGCCGCCGCGGTGGCTCTTCCTCCGCGTCGAGACGGACGACGGGACGGTCGGCTGGGGCGAGCCAGTCGTCGAAGGACGTGCCCGCAGCGTGAAGGAGGCGGTCGCGGAGCTGATGGACGACTACCTGCTGGGCGAGGACCCGCTCCCCGTGGCGGACCACTGGGAGCGGCTCTACCGCGGCGGGTTCTACCGCGGCGGCCCGGTGCTCATGTCGGCCATCGCGGGCATCGACCAGGCGCTCTGGGACATCAAGGGCAAGCACTTCGGCGCGCCGGTCCACCAGCTGCTCGGCGGCCCGGTCCGCGACCGCGTCCGGGTGTACCAGTGGGTCGGCGGCGACCGACCGGAGGGCGTCGCCGAGGCCGCCCGCGAGAAGGTCGACGCGGGCTTTTCGGCGCTGAAGATGAACGGGACGCCCGAACTGGAGCGCGTCGAGTCGCCCGCGGCGATCGACCAGGCCGCCGAGCGCCTGCGGGCGGTCCGGGAGGCGGTCGGGCCGGAAGTGGACGTCGGCGTCGACCTCCACGGCCGCGCGACGAAGACCGCCGCGAAGCAGCTCGTCGCGGCCCTGGAGCCCCACGACCCGTTCTTCGTCGAGGAGCCGGTGCTGCCCGAGCACAACGACGCGCTCGCGGACATCGCGGCCTCGACCTCGGTGCCCATCGCCACCGGCGAGCGCATGTTCCACCGAACCGACTACAAGCGGATCTTCGAGGAGAACGCGGTCGACATCATCCAGCCGGACCTGAGCCACGCGGGCGGCATCACCGAGGTCCAGCGCATCGCGGCGATGGCCGGCGCGTACGACGTCTCGGTCGCGCCTCACTGCCCGCTCGGCCCCGTGGCGCTCGCCTCCTGTCTCCAGCTCGACGCGGTCGCGCCGAACGCGCTCATCCAGGAGCAGAGCCTCGACATCCACTACAACGAGACGAGCGACGTGCTCGATTATCTGGTCGACGACTCGGTGTTCGAGTACGAGGACGGCTTCGTACCGGTGCCGGACGGCCCGGGGCTCGGCATCGAGGTGGACCGCGAGGTGCTGGAGGAGCGTGACGGCCACGACGACTGGCACAATCCGGTGTGGCGTCGGCCGGACGGGTCGGTTGCGGAGTGGTGATCGTTCGGCGATGGCGGACGGTTCACGGGAGCGCCTGAGTCTGGTACTCCAGTGACGACCGCGGAAACCCCCGCGTGCGCCGACCTGCCTGAACCAGTCGCTCGTCTCGGTCTGAACGCCTCGGAAGCCCCCGCGGCCCCTTCCAGTCCCACCCTGCCGGCTTTCCGGTCGAGCGTCGCTGCCCCGACTACCGACCGTGCACGACGTCGGTAGTCCACCGGGACGCTGGCCGGCTGACGGTCGGGGGGATGCGGCGGGTGCCCACGCGAGCGACCGGAGGGAGCGAGCCGCGCCCGCCGGGGAGGCGTGGGGAGCCCACGCGACGACCCGACCGTCCCACCGGGCGGGACTGAACGGGGCCGGCTTCTGCGGGAAGCACGACGTTCACGAGAGCTCTGCTCTCGTGAGCTCGCGGGACGTGTCCCGCGAACGACGCAAGCACCGCAGCGAGGCGCGCGAGCGCAGAAGCCGGGGGCTTTCGAGCCGTTCCGACCGAGGAAAACCACGGCACGACCGAAAATCACGCATCAGAAGACGCAGAAGACGTAGCAGACGTGAAGTCCCCCGCGACCGACCCATTGAACGACCAATGACCAGCATCGACAACTCCCCCATCGACGCCACGAAGCTCCCCTCCCGATTCCACGGAGAAACAGCCGTCGTCACGGGGTCGACCCGGGGCATCGGTGCGGGCTGTGCCCGGCGGCTCGCGGCCGAGGGCGCGAACGTCGTCGTCACCGGGCGTTCGACCGACGCAGGCGAAGGGACAGTCGCGGCCATCGAGGACGCCGGCGGCGAGGCCCAGTTCGTGCGGGCCGACATGCGTGACCCGGACGACATCGTCGCGCTGTTCGAGGCGACCGTCGAGCGCTTCGGCGGCCTCGACGTCCTCGTCAACAACGCCGGCGTGGAGACGTACACCGCCGCCGACGAGGCCGACATGGACGACTGGGCGTTCGTCCTCGAGACGGACTTCCGCTCCTACTGGCTCTGTGCCAAACACGCCCGCGAACACATGGACGAGGGTGCCATCGTAAACATGTCCTCGAACCACGCGTTCTCGACCGGCCCGCGGATCTTCCCCTACAACGCGGTCAAGGCCGGCATCAACGGGATGACGCGGGCGGTGGCGCTCGATTTCGGCCCGGACGTGCGGGTGAACACCGTCAACCCGGGCTGGGTCGCCATCGACCGCACCACCTCGGACATGTCCGAGGAGCGGCGCGCTGAACTGGCGCGCATCCACCCGACCGGCAGAATCGGCGTGCCGGCCGACGTCGCCGCAGCGGTCGCGTTCCTCGCCAGCGACGAGGCGGGCTTCGTGACCGGCGCGCACCTGACGGTCGACGGCGGTCGAAACGGCGTGTTGCAGGACGACTTCCTGCCGGATTACCGGGAGCTACGTGAAGCGGAGAGCGAGTAACTACGCCCCCCGCAGGGCGTCGAGCACCCGACGACCGTCGCTTTTCGTGCCGGCGTACGTGCCCCACCAGTCTGGGTACTCCACTGGTGCGAGCGTGACGAGTAGTTGGATTCCGAACGAGTAGGCGAGCACTAAGGCGGCGACGCGAGCGGCACCGTCGAGGGCGGGGACGACGAACACGGTGACCGCGAGCAGGAACGGCGTGGTCGCCGGGCCGCCGAGATACGTCTCGACGTGAGCGCGACGACCGAGCGACCCGCCGGAGTAGTTCACGAACCCCGGAGTCCGGTGAGCGACGAGTAGCCCGAGACGCCGTAACCGACGCGGAGTCGGCCGACTCGCACGTCCCGATTCGGATTCCTACCGAGTGGGACGGTCACCTCGGCACCCGAGACGAGAAGTGGGACGACGGCGTGGCCGAGTTCGTGGAAGAGCACCGCAAGCGGTGGCCCACGGCGAAGATGAAGGCGACCCCGGGGCCGTAGTCCGCGAACTGGAGAGCCATCGAACCATCGAGTCGCCGCCGCTCGCAAAAGGTTCGTTCGGTGAACCGTTCGACTACTTCCCCTCGAACTCCGGCTCCTCGTCGGACATGAACGCCGTCACGCCCTCCATCAGGTCGTCGGTCCCCATGAGGTGGCCGAACGCCTGCGCTTCGATCTCCAGTCCCGCGTCGGTGTCGTGGCGGCCGCGAAGCATCGCGCGCTTCGTGTAGCGCTGTGCGATCGGCGGGCCGGCGGCGAGGTCGCGGGCCAGTTCGAGCGCGCGTTCCTCCAGCCGCTCGTTGGGGACGACCTCGTTGATGAAGCCGTACTCGGCCAGCTCACCGGCCTCGTACCGATCCGCGGTGAAGATGATCTCCTTGGCGCGCCCCTCTCCCACGATGTTGCTCAGCCGCTGGGTGCCGCCCCAGCCGGGCAGCAGGCCGAGGTTGTGTTCGGGCTGGCCCAGTTCCGAGCGCTCGGAGGCGACACGCATGTCCGCGCAGGTCGCGAACTCCATCCCGCCGCCGAGACAGTAGCCGTCGATGCCGGCGACGACCGGCACGTCGGCCAACTCGAACTTGCCGAACGTGGACTGGCCGAGCCGGGAGAGTTCGACCGCGCCGATGGGGTCCGCGCCGCCGGCGGCCATGCTCTGGACGTCCGCGCCCGCGGAGAAGGCGCGCTCGCCCTCGCCGGTCACGAGCACCGATCGGACCTCCTCGTCCGCGTCGAGCAGGTCGATGGCGACCGAGAGGTCCTCGAGCATCTCCGCCGACACCGTGTTCATCCGGTGGGGCCGATCGAGAACGATGCGGCCGACGTTCCCGTCACGCTCCAGCCTGATCGTGTCGAACTCCGTCGGGTCCGACTCGCCGTCCCCGTTCCCGCCGTGGAAGCCCTCCCCGGCCTCGGCGAGTTCGCGGAGGTAGTCGGCCGCCTCGTAGCGCGCCGCGCCCGTCTCCTCGTGGAGGTCATCGAGGGTCTCGACCAGGGTGTCGAGGCCTGCGGCGTCGGCCATCTTCGCGGGGCCGTCGGGGAAGCCCGCGCCGAGCATGACCGCGCGGTCGATCGCGTCGGCGTCGGCGACGTCGTTGCCGATCAGGCCGGCGACCTCGTTGGCCATCACGGCCAGCAGGCGGTGGGTGACGTCCTCGCGGCCGGCGTCGTTGGGGATGTCGACGCCGCCGTCCTCGTAGTCGTAAAAGCCCTCGCCGGTCTTCTTGCCGAGTTCGTCGTTCTGGACCTTCTCCGCCAGGAGCGGGCACGGCTCGTAGGCGTCGCCGAGCACGTCGTGCATGTACTCGAGCACGTGATAGCCCACGTCGATGCCGACCTGGTCGGCGAGTTCGAAGCTCCCCATCGGGAGCCCAACGTCGAACTTGGCCGTGGAGTCGACCTCCGCGACCGTCGCATCGCCCCCGTGGACGATCCAGGCCGCCTCGTTCATCAGCGGGACGAGCACGCGGTTCACGATGAAGCCGGGCGAGTCCTTCCGGACGCGGACCGGCGTCTTGCCCATCTCCTCGGCGACGTCCTCGACGAGTTCGAGGGTGCCGTCGTCGGTGTGTTCGCCCGAGATGACCTCGACGAGCTGCATCCGCACCGGCGGGTTGAAAAAGTGCATCCCGCAGAAGCGCTCGGGCCGGTCGGTGACCTCCGAGAGCTCCGTGATCGAGAGGCTCGACGTGTTGGAGGCGAAGACGGCGTCCGCCGCGGCGTGTTTCACCACGTCGTCGTACACGTCCTTCTTGATGTCCATCTTCTCGGGGACGGCCTCGATGACGAGGTCCGCGCCCTCGAGGGTCTCCGCCATGTCGACCAGCGGCGTGACCCTGTCGAGGGCGGCCTGCGCGTCGCCCTCCGAGAGCTGGTCCTTCTCGGCGAGCTTGCCCAGCGACCACTCGATCTGGTCGTAGCCGTCCTGAACGAACTCGTCGTTGATGTCGCGCATCCGGACCTCGTAGCCGGCGAGCGCGGCGACTTCGGCGATTCCGTGCCCCATGTTCCCGGCACCGAGGACGGCCACCGTCTCCACGTCTGATGCGTCCATGGTAGGCGGGTGGGACGGGCCCGGATTCAACGTTTCCCCTCGCGCACGCGTGAACAGAAACCTCGTTCACCGGGGTTGCCGTTCCCGTTTTCCCGGTCGGCGTTCCCGTTGTCAGGGGTCGCCGTTCCCGTTCATCGGGTCGCCGTTCCACGGTTCCGGCGTCGGAGCGCCGTCCCGGGGCGCTATCGCTTCGCAACCGGATCGGTCCAGTGGGTCGAGTGGACCCAGGCGTCGGCCGACAGCTCCCCGCTCTCGGTGAACGCGAAGATCTGGATCGCCACCCGGCCGTCCAGCGGGAGGTCCCGCCAGCCCTCCTCGACGGGGTCCGGGCGCGGTTGGTCGGTCGTCATCGCAAGGACACGAGCCGGTTCGGGACGGACGCCCAAAGTTAGTCGCTCGCCTCCGATCACGCCGGGTCACGACGCGCCCCCTGCGTCCCGATAGTCGGCTCCAAACGCCGCGGTTAGGCGGTTGCTCAAGTGCCATGGCGACCGAAACGTCGAGAGAGGGACCAGTTCGAGGAACTCCTAGGCGGACTCGTAGGCCGCCCAGATGTACCGCGTCGCCACGGAGCGGTACGGTCGCCACGCCTCCGCGATCTCGCGCATCTCGTCGCGGGTGAGCTCGCCGCCGTCGCCATACAGCTGTTCGATGCCGCGGCGGACGGCGAGGTCCCCGAGCGGCAAGACGTCCTCGCGTTCGAGCACGAACAGCAGGTACATCCGCGCGGTCCAGTCGCCGACGCCCTTGATCTCGGTGAGGCGTTCGACGACCTCCGCGTCCGAGTGGTCCGCCAGCCCCTCCCGGGTGAAATCCCGCTCCTGGAACGCCCGCGCGGCGTTCCGAAGGTACTCGACCTTCATCTCGGAGAGTCCCGCCTCGCGCAGCGCGGCGTCCTCGGCCGCGAGCACCGAATCCGGCGTCACTCCCCCGGCCAGCAGGTCGAACACCCGCTCCTTCACGGCCGCGGCGCTCGCCGTCGAGAGCTGCTGATTGATGATGGAGACGCAGAGCCGCTCGAACTCCGACCAGTCGGCCTCGGAGAACGGGTCGTGGTGCTCGATGAGCCCGGCCATCACCGGGTCCTCCCGCAGGACGTCGTGTGCGTCGTCGTTCATGGTACCGTTCGATGGCGAGAAGGGTGCTGTGGGGCTAAAGCCTCCCGGTATCCGTCGTCCTCACTCCTCGTCCGCGTCGGGGTCGTCCTTCATCTCCTGCAGCTTCGAGACGAGGTCGTCGGTCGACGCGCCCGTGTCGAACGTCATCTCCCCCTCGTGTTCGTTCTCGTGTGCGTCGACGGTCGCCTCGTCGCCGGGGCCGTCGCCTGACTGCTTCCGTTCCTGCTCGGATTCGTCGTAGCTACCGAAGCCCATGCTCGCGAGTCGAGGTGCGCACGGAAAAGGGGTCTGTCTTCGGGTCGGCTGCGATGTCGGGTATGGGGCTCGCCCGCAGGCCGACCCTCGACCGCTTACTCCTCGCCTGTCTCCTCCTCCTCCTCGTCGCGCTCGCGGTTCCGGGACTCGTCCGCTCGACGCCGTACGTCGACCCGGTAGTGTTCAAGGATGTCCCGGCCGAGCAACAGCGGGTACTCCATGTGCGAGCGGTCCTCGATGCTCGCGGTGACGGTGTGCTGGTCGCCGCCGATGCCGATGACGAGGTCGACGACCGGACGCGCCTTCCCGCGCTTGACGCTCCCGGATTTCACGCGTGTCATGCTCTTGATTGGGCCAGCGCCGATCTCGGCGGCGAGCTTCGTGTCGATCGACGAGCGGGTCGCGCCGGTGTCGGACTTGGCGAACGCCTGCGTCGAGCCCCGGGTGCCGGCGACGACGACCTCCTCGATGTACCCGATCAGCGGCGTGTCCTTCGGCCGCTGCTGGGCGAGCGACGGCATGCACGAGGGGCGCGAGTCGTCGAGCACGGCGGTCAGTTCGGCGACGCGCTCGTCGTCGACGCTGCCGCCGCCGCGCTCGATGGCGAGCTTTGCGATGTGAGGGGCGGGCGAGCGGCCCGTCGCCCTGAACAGCCCTTTGAACCCCGCGGTCGGGTTGACTTCGAGCACGTACCAGCCGTCGTACCCCTGCACGAGGTCGACGCCCGCGTAGTCGAGCCCGACCGTGTCGGTCGCCGCGAGCGCCATCTCGCGGGCTTCCCCGGGGAGCGAGTCGGTCGCGTCCTCGACGTCGCCGCCGAGCGCGACGTTGGTTCGCCAGTCGCCCTCCGGGGCGTACCGGTTCATCGCGCCGACGACCTCGTCATCGACGACGTACACGCGGGTGTCGTGGTGACGCGTCTCGTCGCGGTCGATGAGCTGTTGCAGGAACGCCTGCCGCTTGCCGACCATCGGGTTCACCGGCTCGCGGAGGTCCAGCTTCCAGGTGCCGCCGCCGTGGGTGCCGATGGCGGTCTTGTACACGCCCTCGGGGGCGAACCGCTCCCGGCCGTCGTTGAGCCGCGCGTTCGAGAGCGCCAGCAGCGCATCCGGGACGCGGATGCCCGCCTCCGAGAGCGCGACCGCCGTGGCGAACTTGTGGACCGCGGTGAGCACCGCCTCGGGCGGGTTCAGGGTCGGCCGCGCCCGCGCGAACGTCCCCGCGAGCCCGAGGCCCTCGGCCGGCTCCTCGGTGTTCGAGAGCAGCATCCGGTTGGCGACCACGTCGACGTCCGGCTCCAGTTCGACCGCGCCCTCCGCGATGCTGACCGACGCGTTCTCCTCGCGCAGCCACTCCGGCTCGTGTCCCAGGTCCTCGACCGCGTTGCAGATCGCCTTCGACTCCTTGCTCGTGTGGAGCGCGAGCACGCCCACGCGAACCGGGTCCTCGTCCATACGAAACGGTCACTCGGCGCGAGTAAAGAGGTCCCGGTCGAATCGGCCCCCGTGGGCTGTGAGGACGGCACGCGCCGGACGGAGCGACTCCCGATCGACCGTCGTCGTCGGGACGACTGGGTCGTTCCGGCGTGCACCCTTTTTACCATCCGCCGTCCACCTCCGGGTATGAGCGAGGACGGGGCGTTCACCTACGACGGGGGGACGGTGGAACCCGGCGAGCGACGGAACCTGCGGTTCGTGGTGAGCGAGACGTACCTCGGCGACCCGGTCAGGATCCCCGTGACGATCGTCAACGGCGAGCGCGACGGGCCGACGGCGTTCCTCTCGGCGGCCGCACACGGCGACGAACTCAACGGCATCGAGGTGGTCAGGGAGGTCGCCCACGAGTGGGATCTCTCGGACCTCGCGGGCACGCTGGTCTGTCTGCCCGTGTTGAACGTTCCCGGGTTCCTCGCCCAGCAGCGCTACCTGCCGGTGTACGACCGCGACCTGAACCGGTCGTTCCCTGGCGCGGCCGACTCCACGAGCGCCAAGCGGATGGCCGACCGCATCTTCCGGAACTTCATCGAACCCTGCGACATCGGCCTCGACTTCCACACCTCGACGCGGGGTCGGACGAACATGCTCCACGTCCGCGCCGACATGTCCGATCCGGCGGTCGCCCGGGTCGCCCGCGCGTACGGGACGAACGTCATCATCGACAGCGAGGGGAGTTCCGGGATGTTGCGCGTGGAGGCGGCCGCGGTGGACACGCCGACCATCACCGTGGAGATGGGCGAGGCCCACCGGTTCCAGCGCCCGCTCATCGACGACGCCCTCGAAGGCGTCCTGAGCGTCTTCGCGGAGTTCGGCCTCCGGGAGACGGGGTCGGTCCGCTGGCCCGGCTGGCGGACGGTCATCTCCGGGTCGGGCGAGAAGACGTGGATCCGCGCGGACGCCGGCGGCATCGTGGACATGCACTTCGACCGCGGCGCGCTCGTCCACGAGGGCGACGTCGTCTGCACCGTCAGCGACCCGTTCAAGCACGACGCCGTTCGCGTGGAGGCGCCGTTCACCGGCGTGCTCGTGGGAATGCTCGAGAACCCGGTCGTCTACCCGGGGAACCCGCTGTGTCACCTCGTGGAACTCGACGAGCGCACCCGCCGGGTCCTCGAGCGCCAGCAGTCGCCGAACGGGACGGGCGAAACGTGACCGCGTCGGCGACCCGCGAACGCGTTCGCGACGTCGCGCGGGACGGGACCGCGTCCGCGAACGGTTCCAACCCCACGCCCACGCTGCCGTACACGTAACTACTATACCCCCTTGGGACCGAGCCACGACCACGCATGAGCCAGTCGTACGACAGGGGCCTCGTCGAGGACTTCGGCCGGTGGCGGGAGTTCTCGGCGGGCATGTGGGCCTGGGTGTTCCACAAGTTCACGGGCTGGGTGCTCGTGGGCTACCTCTTCACCCACATCGCCGTGTTGAGTACCGCGACGTCCAGCGAGGCGGCGTACACGACCACGATCCAGGGGCTGGAGTCGCTGCTCGTCGTACGCTTCCTCGAGATCGGGCTGCTCGCGGTCGCCGTCTTCCACATCCTGAACGGCGTCCGTCTGCTGTTCGTGGACCTGGGGGTCGGCCTCGACGCACAGGACCGGAGCTTCTACGCGTCGCTGGTGCTGACGGGGGCGATCGTCGTGGCGTCGGTGCCGACGTTCCTCTCGGGGGTGTTCGGCTGATGGCCGAGCGCTACTCCTCGTTCGAGCGCGGCGGCCGCCGCTGGCTCTGGCAGCGCATCACCGCGGCGTTCCTCGTCGTGGTGCTCGCGTTCCACTTCTTCCTGCTCCACTTCGTGAACCACGCCGACGAGGTGACGTTCATGGCGTCGAGCATCCGGATGCAGGATCTCACCTACTACTCGCTGATGGTGCTGTTCCTCGTGACGGCGACGTTCCACGGCGTGAACGGCGTCTACAACGCGCTCGTCAACCAGGGGCTTACCGGAACCAGGAAACGGGTCGTCAAGTACGTCCTCGTGCTCGCTAGCGCGATCCTCGTCGTGCAAGGGATCCGCACCGCGAACGCGTGGGCCGGCTTCCCGACGTTCTAACAATGAGCACGCAACTTCCAGACACCGAATCGGAGACCGAGGCGGTCGAGACGGAGCCGACCGAGTCGCTCCCGCCCGCCCAGCGGGCGCGGATGGAGAAGAAGGCCGAGGCCCGCGCCGCCCGCGAGCGGCGGGAGCGCGAGGCCGCCGAGGAGGAGGCCGCGGCCGAGGAGAACACGGTCCACCTCAAGGTGTTCCGCTACGACCCCGAGGTGGAGGGGAAACAGGAGCCCCGCTTCGACGACTTCCACGTCCCGTTCGAGAAGGGGATGACCGTCCTCGACGCGCTCATCCACGCGCGGGACACGTTCGACTCCTCGCTCACGTTCCGGCACTCCTGCCGGCAGGCGATCTGCGGGTCTGACGCGTTCTTCATCAACGGTCGCCAGCGCCTCGGGTGCAAGACCCAGCTCTCGGACCTCGAGGACCCGGTCCGCGTCGAACCGCTCCCGCACGCCGAGGTGCGCAAGGACCTCGTCGTCGACATGGAGCACTTCTACGACCAGATGGAGGCCGTCGAGCCGTTCTTCCAGACGAACGAGCTGCCCGACGGCGAACTCGATGAGCAGCGGCAGACGCCCGAGAACCGCGAGAAGGTGAAGATGTCCACGCGCTGTATCTGGTGTGGCGCCTGCATGTCCTCGTGTAACATCGCCGCGGGCGACAACGAGTATCTCGGCCCCGCGGCCATCAACAAGGCGTACCGCTTTGCCATGGACGAGCGCGAGGGCGAGGACGTGAAGGAACACCGGCTCAACGTCATCGAGCAGGAACACGGCGTCTGGCGGTGTCAGACCCAGTTCTCCTGTACCGAGGTCTGCCCGAAGGACATCCCGCTCACCGAGCACATCCAGGAGCTGAAGCGCGAGGCCGTCAAGAGCAACCTGCAGTTCTGGTAACGACCGACGAATTCCACCACCGACACACACCACACACAATGTACGAACACGACGTCATCGTGGTCGGCGCAGGCGGCGCGGGGCTCCGCGCTGCCATCGCCGCCCAGGAGGAGGGCGCGGACGTTGCCATCGTCTCGAAGCTACACCCGGTGCGAAGCCACACCGGGGCGGCCGAGGGCGGCATCAACGCCGCGCTGCGCGAGGGCGACTCCTGGGAGGACCACGCCTACGACACGATGAAGGGCTCGGACTACCTCGGGGACGCCCCCGCAATCGAGACGCTCTGTCAGGACTCGCCCGAGGAGGTCATCCAGCTCGAACACTGGGGCATGGCCTTCTCGCGGGACGAGGACGGCCGCGTCTCCCAGCGACCGTTCGGCGGCCTCTCGTTCCCCCGCACCACCTACGCCGGCGCGGAAACCGGCCACCAGCTGCTCCACACGATGTACGAGCAGCTCGTCAAGCGGGGCGTCACCGTCTACGACGAGTGGTACGTCTCGAACCTCGCGGTCACCGACGAGGAAGACCCGACCGAGCGGAGCTGCCACGGCGTCGTCGCCTACGACATCCAGAGCGGCGAGCTGTCGGGCTTCCGCGCGAACGACGGCGTCATCCTGGCGACCGGCGGCCCCGGGCAGGTGTTCGATCACACCACCAACGCCGTCTCCAACACCGGCGACGGCGTGGCGATGGCCTACCGCGCCGGCGTCCCGATGGAGGACATGGAGTTCGTCCAGTTCCACCCGACGAGCCTGCCCAGCACGGGCGTGCTCATCTCCGAGGGCGTCCGCGGCGAGGGCGGCATCCTCTACAACGCGGAGGGCGAGCGGTTCATGTTCGAGTACGGCTACGCCAGCAACGACGGCGAACTCGCCTCACGGGACGTGGTCGCCCGCGCCGAGTTGAGCGAGGTGAACGCGGGGCGCGGCATCGAGGACGAGTACGTCCACCTCGACATGCGCCACCTCGGCGAGGAGCGCATCATCGACCGCCTGGAGAACATCCTCCACCTCGCCGAGGACTTCGAGGGCGTCGACGGGCTGGAGGAGCCGATGCCGGTCAAGCCCGGCCAGCACTACGCGATGGGCGGCATCGAGACCGACGAGAACGGCGAGACCTGTATTTCGGGGCTGTACGCGGCCGGCGAGTGCGCCTGCGCCTCGGTCCACGGGTCGAACCGCCTCGGCGGCAACGCGCTGCCGGAGCTCATCGTCTTCGGCAAGCGCGCCGGCCAGCACGCGGCAGGGAAGGATCTGGGCGAGGCCGAGATCGAGACCGGCCAGCGCGGCGAGTACGAACTCGGTGAGGTCGACACGCCCGTCGAACCGGGCGCCGTCGGGGGGCCCGGCGTCGAGGACGAGGCGACCGGGGACGACGCCACGGCCGACGGCGGCGTGGCGACGGAGTCCGACGCGGCCGCGGTCGGGGGCGACGACGTGCTCGAACGGGCGGTCGAGACCGAGCGCGAGCGCGTGCAGGAACTGCTCGAGAAGGACGAGGGCATCCAGCACGCCGAGATCCGTGCGGACGTCCAGGAGTCGATGACCGCGAACGTGAACGTGTTCCGCGAGGAGGCGGGGCTGAAGCAGTCGCTCCGGGACGTCCGCGAGGCGCGCGAGCGCTACGAGGACGTGTTCGTGAAGGACCCCTCGCGCACGTTCAACACCGACCTCATCCAGACGATCGAGACGCGCAACATCCTCGATCTGGCCGAGGCGATCACGCTCGGCGCGCTCGCCCGCGAGGAGTTCCGCGGCGCACACTGGCGCGCGGAGTTCCAGGAGCGCAACGACGACGAGTGGCTAAAGCACACGCTGTTGTCCTGGAACGACGGCACGCCACAGCTGTGGTACCGCCCGGTCATCCTCGAGGGCGAGGAGAAGGAGTACGAGCCGAAGATCCGGTCGTACTGACCCGACCACGCCGCCCACGCCGACCGGGACGCGAATTTTGCCGGGGCGGTCCGTCACGAGTCGAAGTTCGACCTCGACGAGCGCCGACGTCGTGAGGCTCCGGTTCGGGACGAGCCTCGAACCGCCACGTTTCGCGGTCGTGGGGGGCTCTCCCCGGCGTTTCGACGATAGTCGTACCGAGGTTTTACGGGTGTCGAAGCGGTGGGGAGACGTAAGACGATGCAGGCGCAGATCCGATCCGAGTCGATGGGTGACGTCGAGCCGACGATGCAGCGCGTGCCACGCGAGCTCTCCTCGCCGCGCGCGAAACTGGTCTACCTGTATCTGGCGACCCACGGCGCGGTCACCGAGACGGAGCTCCTGGAGGGACTGGACATGAAACGCATCTCGCTGTACGCCATTCTGAAGACGCTCCGGACGAACGGGCTGGTCGCACGCGAGGGTGACCGCTACGTCCTCGAATAAGCCGGCGGCCGTCCGCACATCCGACCGCTTTTCCACTCTCGGCGCCCACCGGGAGGTATGACCATGGACGCCGACGACGTCGAAGCGGCGATCGAGGCCGGCATCGAGGACGCGGAGGCGACGGTGACGACGCCGCGCGCGCCGGATCCCGACCACGAGGACCAGCACTTCGCCGCGGTCGTCGTCTCGCCCGCCTTCGCGGGGGAGTCGCTCGTCCAGCAGCACCAGCTCGTCTACGACGCGGTCGGCGACGCGATGACGCGGGACGTCCACGCCCTGGAGATCAAGACGTACACGCCCGAGGAGTACGAGGAGCGGGCGGACGGCAGCTGAAGATTCCTCCTCGAACGCCGTTCCACCGGCGAGATCCCGGCGATAGTGTCCGCAACCCGCAGACTCGTTCGGCCCGGTCCGTAGCTACAACCTGATGTCTTCTCGCACGTCGGTCCTGCTCGAGGAGCTGAGCTGGACGGAAGTCGAGTCGGCGCTCGAGGACGGCAGCCGGACCGCGGTCGTCGCCGTCGGCTCCGTCGAACAGCACGGGCCGCACCTGCCGCTCGTGATGGACACGCTCGCCGGCGACGAACTCGCGAGACGCATCGCGGCGGAACTGGGCGACGCGCTCGCGGCACCGACCATCAGACCCGGCTGCTCGGGCCACCACATGGAGTTCCCCGGCACGATCACGGTCCCCGCCGAGACGCTGATGGACACCATCCGCGCGTACTGCCGGTCGCTGGACGAACACGGCTTCGAGCACGTCGCGCTCGTTCCGAGCCACGGCGGCAACTTCGCGCCGGTCAACACCGTCGCGCCCGAACTCGCCCGCGAGGTCGACGCGAACGTGATCGCGGTCGCCGACCTCCACGAACTCATGTCGCTACAGAACGAGGGGCTGCGCGAGGCGGGGCTCGACGAGGAGCCCGTGATCCACGCGGGCGCGGCCGAGACGGCGATCGTCATGGCCGTCGAGGAGGGGCTCGTCCGGACGGATCGCCTGGAACCCGGACACGAGGGGGAGGTGAGCACCGCCCGGCTGCTCAGCGAGGGGTTCGAATCGATCACGGAAACCGGCGTCCTCGGCGACCCGCGGGAGGCGACCGCGGAGGCCGGCGAGCTGATTTTGGAGCGGGTCACCGGGGCGTACGTCGACCTCATCGAGTCCGAGCGGGACGCGGTCTGAACGCGGGTTACGCCTCGATGGCGACCGTCCCCTGCACCGCCACCTCGTCGCCGACGCGGAGAGGTTCACCCCGGGCGGACTCCGGGACCGTCGTGTTCACCATCACCCGGAACGGGTGGTCGAACCGGTCGCCGTCGCTCCACTCCGGGAGCGTCTCGCGCCGTCGCTCGACGAACCGCTTCCTGAACCCGGGACGCTCCTCGCCGGTGTCGGGGTCCCGCGACGGGACGACGCATCGCTGACAGGGGTTGACGCCCTCCAGTCGCGTCCCGCCGACGGTGAAGGCCACGTGTTCGCCCCGCGAGCCGAACAGCCGGTCCTCGACGAACGGGTCGTCGGCCCCGAGTTCGACGTTCGCCCTGAGCCGACGCCGCATGCCGTCCGCGTCGATGCCGTCGAACCAGGACGCGACCGCCCGAAGCGTGGCGGTCGAGATCACGGTCGGCCCCGCCGCCTCGGTGTCGTCCGGGTAGCCGCCCGGCCGCTCCGCGACGAGCGAGACGTCGTAGCCGAGGAACTCGCCGAGCCAGCGTTCGATCCCCTCGCGGTCCCCGTCCAGGTGGAACGCGCCGTCGTCCGTTCCGGGCGCGGCGAGCGAGACCGTGCGAGCGTCGAGGTCGTAGGCGGCCGAGACGCGGTGGATGGCCCGCTCCCGTTTCCCGTTGACGTACTCGCCGTCGACGATGGCGAACTCCCGGTCGCCGGCGAGACCACCGGCGTCGCCGAGTCGTGTGGCGTCCACGTCGACCCCGTCGAGCGACTTGATCGGGAACACGCGGAGTCGGTCGAGCGTCGCGAGGGACATGCGTCCGGAAACGACCGCGGGTCGCTAAAGTCGTCCGATTCCGGCGATGGTCCCGCGGGCGTCGTCGCCCGTGGACGTCGCTCCCGGCGGAATCTGACTCCGAAAACGAGTTCGGGAACCGTGCGGCGAGCGCGGCGCTACTCTTCCTCGTCGTCGGCGGATTCGACGTCGATCCCGCCGACCAGGTCCTCGATGTCGTCGGTCGAGAGCGCCCGATAGCCGTCCGCCGCGGTGATGGTGGCGATGCTCAGGTCGCCGGCTTCGAGTTCGTCATCGGCCGTGAGCAGCGCGCGGAGCGCGAGGTCGATGCCGCCATCGAGCGAGAGCTGGTCGGTCCAGCCCTCCTCGAGCACCTCCTGGATCTCGCTGCGCGAGCCGCCGATGGCGGTCGCCTTCCACTCGTGGGGCGTCCCCGACGGGTCCGCGCCGAACAGGCGTGCGCGCCCGTTCTCGACGCCGCCGACGAGCAGCGCCGCGCCGTACGGGCGCGTGCCGCCCCGCTGGGTGTTCTCCTGGATGTGGTCGGTGACGTGCTTGGTCAGCGTCTCGACGCCCACCGATTCGCCGTAGCGGAGGCGGTTGCCCTGTGCCATCCGCCGAGCGTAGTCGATGAGCTGACGGGCGTCGGCGACGTGGCCCGCGCTCGCGGTGCCGACGTGGTCGTCGAGCTTGTGGAGCTTCTCGATGGACTCGGACTCCATCAGCGTCGAGGAGGCCCGCGCCTGGGCCGCGAGGACGACGCCGTCGGCCGTCCGAACGCCCACGGATGGTGCGCCCCGCGAGACCGCCTCGCGTGCGTACTCCACCTGATAGATCCGGCCGTCGGGCGAGAACAGGGACGTCCCGCGGTCGTACGCCTGCTGGTCGTTGCCCTTCATCGTTCGCCTCCGGCGCTGCCGGCCCTCACGGAATCTCTCATCGCCACCGGCTATGTGGCGCTGTCGGAAAAACCCTCCCTAAAAGGAATTGTAGCGACGGCTCAGCCTTCGACCGTGACGACGTCGGCCCCGGTCGCGTTCTCCCTGACGCTTTCGAGCCCCTCCGTCGCCTTCTGCTTGCTCGCGTACCCCTCACCCGAGTCCGCGATGATCCGACCGTTGTCGTGAACGAGTCGCCAGCGCCACTGGCCGGCGCTGTCCTCGTACAGCTCGAAGGTCGCCTTGCTGGACATACGTGGGTCGGTCCCAGTCCAGCGAGAAATAGGCTGTGGCCGGTGGTATCACACGTCACGTGAACGCTCGCCCGACCGCTCACGCCGACCGTTCACGCTGGACCGTTCACGTTGAACGGCCAACGTTGGACCGCTCACCCCGACCGTTCCGCGACCACCGCCCCGCTGGCGTCACGGAGCGTGACCGTCTCGCCGTCGTTGTTCAGGATCGGGCTCGTCCGTCCCCAGTACAGGTGGCCGTCGCCGTCGGTCCCCTCGCCGACGTGGACGGTGACCGACTCGCCCGCCGCGAGCGTCGTCGATCCCGGGAACGTGTAGGTCCGGCCCGCGGCCTCGGCGAGGGTCCAGCCGGCGAGTTCGACCGGGTCCTCACCCCGGTTCGTCACGACGACGTACTCGTCGGTCAGGTTCTCGCCGTCCGGCCCCTCGGCGTCGGCGTGGAGTTTCGAGATGACGACCCCGGTTTCCGACGTGGGCGTCCCGGTCGCGGGCGCCGGCGCGGTGACGGTCGACGTGCGCGTTCCGGCCTCGCCGTCGCGGCACGTCCAGAGCCCGCGCCCGGCGTCCATCGCGTCGGCTTCCGTGGCGTAGTAGGCGTCCCGCTTCTCGAAGGAGGAGTCGTAGACGCGGCCGAGTCCGCGGTGGACGAGCAGGCGGTTGAACTCGTGGCCGTCGTGGTGGACGTAGACGAGCAGGCGGTCGTAGTAGCCGCGTCTCGGCTCGTTCGCGTCGAAGCTGACGGTCACCTCCTCGCCCGCGAGCCGACGGTCGGCGAACGCGCTCGCGCGGTCCCCGTACTCGCCGAGACAGGACCGGCCGGCCGCCGTGTCGGGGACCCCCTCGAACTCGCCGGGCGTGTTCTCGCCGTACACCTCCGGGGTGTCGACCCCGAGCAGGCGCGCCGTGTCGCGCGTCCCGTTCCCGTATCGGATCCGGACCGTGTCGCCGTCGACGACTTCGACGACCGTCACCGTCGTGCCGTCGGGAGGCGGGGTGGTCGACCCCGGCGTCACCGGCGGGAGCGACGAGGGCGACGGGTCGGCGTCGGCGGTTCCAGCGCCCGGCTGGTCCGGCAGCCCCTCGGGTGCCGGGACCGACGCGCACCCGGCCAGGACCAGCAGGAGACAGCAGGCGAGCGAGCCGAGCGGACGCTCCATACCGCGACCGGCGGCGGCCGGGGGGAAATCGGTTTCGCACGACGGTCCACGCGCGCGCTCTCGACCCGGCAGCGAACCCACGGGGAATCACAGTCTCGACACTCGAGTTTCGACACCCCAGTCTCGACCCCGGCCGGAAACCCCGTTCTCGGTACAGGAGGCGCCAGCGCGGCGGTGCCGTGGAACTATGGAACACGGCGTCAGACGTCTCCCATGAGCATCATCGCGGATTTCTCGGTGCCGGCCGAGCAGTTCGCGCTCGGCCGGACACTGAACGCCGCGCCGGACGCGACCGCCGAGTTCGAACGGGTCGTCACCCGCAGCCGGGAGTGGGTCACGCCGTGTCTCTGGGTGAGCGGCGGGGACGTCGACGCGTTCCGGGCGGAGGTCGACGACGACCCGACGGTCCGGTCCGCGACGGTGAGCGACGAGTTCGAGTCGGTCGTCCTCTACCGGGTCAGGTGGGCGGAGGCGGTCGAACGACTCGTCACTGAGGTCTTCGAGCGGTCGGGGACGCTGGTCGCGGTCGCCGGGAACCGGAACGGGTGGAGGATCAAACTGCGGGTTCACGACCGGTCGGAGCTGTCGGCGCTCAAGTCGCGGTTCGACGACGGCGACCTGACGTTCTCGCTGGAGCGGCTCTACAGTCCGACCGATCCGCGCCACCCCGAGTTCACGCTGACCGGTGTGCAACGGGAGACGCTCGTTGCCGCCCTGGAGCGGGGCTACTTCGACATCCCGCGGCGGGCGACCGCGTCCGAACTCGCCGCCGACCTCGGCGTCTCGACGAACGCCGTCTCGGAGCGACTCCGCCGGGGCGTCTCGAACCTCCTCAGGAACACGCTCACCGCCCGGGAGTCGCTGGACCGGCACGCGGAGCGGCGACGCCGCGACTGATCGGCCCCGGGCGTCTATCCCTCAACCCGTTCGTACCGGACGAACGCGACCCCGTCACCCCGGTCGCGGCGTCGCTCCCGCCACCGCGTCTCGTCCCACGCCGGGAACGTCGTGTCGCCCTCGTGGGCCTCGTCGAGTTCGGTGAGCACCATCCGGTCCGCGCGGTCGAGGAACGCCTCGTACACCGCGCCGCCGCCGGCGACGTACGCCACGTCCGCGCCGGTCGCTTCGGCGGCCTCGACGGCCTCGTCGGGCGATTCGGCCACCAAGACGTCGTCGGGGAGATCGGGGTTCGAGCGCGAGAGCACGACGTTCGTGCGACCCGGGAGCGGGCCGCCCAGATCACGCGCGATCGACTCGTAGGTACGCCTGCCCATGATGACCGGCGAGCCAATCGTCGTCTCCTTGAAGTGGCGGAGGTCTTCGGGATGGTGCCACGGGATGTCGCCGTCGGCGCCGATGACGCCGTTGTCGGCGACCGCGGCGATGATGACCAGCTCCATCGCTCACTCGGCGACCGCGAACCGGATCCCGTCGGCCGGGTCGTACTCGCGGAGCCGGACGTCCTCGGCCGTCAACTCGTCGAGGGGCACGTCGGCGATCTCGATCCGTGGGCGCTCGCGGGGCTCTCGCGAGAGCTGGCGGAGCAGACCCGGCACGTGGTCCTGATCCCGCTCGCCCTCGGCCTCCGGCGGCGCCCGCCGCTCCACCCAGTCGGCGACGTCGCGGTACTCCCGCCGGTCGCTCACGTCGGCCAGTCGGTCCGCGAGTTCGTCGCCGCGGTCGCCGTACCACGCCCCCCTGTCGCCGCTCCCGCAGTAGACGTGGGCGTCGGTGACTGTGTGGGCGAACGTGCCGGGCTCGAAGCCGGTGCGCTGGGCGACGGCGATCAGGAGCATCGAATAGGCCGCGACGTTGAACGGCACGCCGAGCGCGATGTCGCCCGAGCGCTGGGTCAACTGGAGGTTGAGGCGGTCGCCCTGCACGTTGAAGACGAACGTGTAGTGACACGGCGGGAGCGTCGAGACGGTCGCGTTCGCGGGGTGCCAGGCGTCGACGACGATGCGGCGGGAGTTGGGGTTCTCGCGCAGCGTGTCGAGGACGTACCGGATCTGGTCGAACGTCCGCTCGTCCTCGTTCACCCAGCGGTGGCCCTCGTCGGCCCAGGTCTCGCCCGGCAGGCCCTCCTCCGGGATGGGGTAGCGACGCCAGAAGCGCCCGTAGGCGGTGTCGAGGTGGCCCTCCTCGTCGGCCCAGGCGTCCCAGATGCCCGTCTCCTCGCGGAGTTCGCGGATGTGTTCCTCGCCCGAGAGGTACCAGCAGAACTCGTGGATCAGCGAGTTCCAGCGGAACCCCGAGAGGTCCTTCGTCGTCAGCAGCGGGAACCCCGCGGACAGGTCCACCTCGTACTGCTCGGCGAACGAGGAGACCGTGTCGACGCCCGTGCGGTTGGGCTTGTGCGTCCCGGTCCGGAGGACGCGCTCGACGAGGTCGAGGTACTGTTGCATGTGCGAGGAGGGGACCCCGC
The DNA here is from genome assembly GCF_032116555.1 of Halobaculum sp. XH14. Taxonomy (NCBI): domain Archaea; kingdom Methanobacteriati; phylum Methanobacteriota; class Halobacteria; order Halobacteriales; family Haloferacaceae; genus Halorarum; species Halorarum halobium. The sequence goes on along the minus strand of NZ_CP134949.1, from coordinate 1,385,323 downwards.
CCGGCTAAATTGTTCCGGAGCGGGCGACCCCCACGAGCATGACCGAGTGGGGCGACGGCACCCGACCCCCCGCACCGAATCGGCCGAGTGCGGTGGCGCGCGTGACGGCGACGCGCGCGAGGGACGAGTACCGTGGTTCGAGACGCCTTGGCGTCTCGTCATCACGAAAGGCGCGAAGCGCATTTCGAACGACAGCGAGCCTGCGAACGAGGAGCGCAGGAGGCTGTTCACGCGAGCGGAGCGAGGGTGAGTTCCGAGGAGCGTGCTCCGAGGTAAGGGAGGGTGAGGTGCGGGGCGGTCACAGCGGGTGGGACTTTCGAAGCGGTCGAAGCGACCACCGAACCAACGATCGAGCGGACACGCCGGAATCGATGGGAAACGGCAAGTCCCACCCCCGCCAACTCCCAGCACATGATCGAGAACCTCGCTGCCGGCGTGCAGGCGTTCACCAGCAACGCGTTCCTCGTCGCCGGCGAACCCGGCGCCGACTCCCCGCCGCGAAACGACGCCAACGACGCCAACGACGCGGGCCGGCGCGTCCTCGTCGACGCCGGCTCGAACTTCGACGTCGTCGCCCGCATCGGCGAGCACGTCGAGGACCTCGACGCCGTCGTCTTGACCCACACGCACCCCGACCACGTCGGGAACCTCGCGGCCGTCCGCGACGCGTTCGACGTGGAGACGTGGGGGTTCGACGCGTCGCTCGACCAGGTCGACAACGAACTCCCCGACGGCGGCACCGTGACGATGGGAACCGCCGAGTACGAGGTGCTCCACACGCCCGGGCACAAGGACGACCACCTCTGCCTGTACGCGCCCGAGGCCGGGGTGCTGTTCGCGGGCGACCTGATCTTTCAGAACGGCGGCTTCGGTCGGACCGACCTCGCCGAGGGCGACCGCGACGCGCTGATCCGTAGCATCGACCGGGTGCGAGAGCGCCTCGACGGGGACCTCCGCGAGATGCACGTCGGTCACGGGCCGAGCGTGCTCGACGCGCCGGGCGAACACGTCGAACTCGCCGTGCGGTCGGCGAGGATGGGTTGACGCGAGGCGACGTTTCGGTCGAAGTCTGCTCAGTCCCTCGCGTGCGAGAGGAGCGACTCGTACGCCTCGCCGTTCGCCTCCGCGATCCGGGCGGGATCGGCGCGTTCCTCGCCCGTGAGCGCCGGGAGCGAGTGGGTGGAGACCGGTTCGACCAGCCCGGCGACGCGCTCGACGCGCTCCTCCAGTTGGCCCTCGGCGTCGCTCCCGGCGGCCGTCCGGCGTGCGGCCTCCCAGCGCGGGCCGTCGAACACTCGCGCCCGGCCGGGGTCGACGACCGCGACCGCGTCGTACCCGACGTCGGCGTCGGGGAGCGGGTCGGCGATGTCGGCGTACGACTCCACGAGCGCCGCGTCCGTTCCGTCGATGCGGTCGGCGACCCGTTCGAGCGCCGAGAGGTGCAGCTCGCGCATCGTCTCGTTGAACGCCGCGACCGACTCGACCGCCCGCGCGTCGGCCACCGGCAGCTTCTGGCGGACGCTTGCCGGGAGGTCCGATCGGTCCACGTTCGCGTTCCGGACCCACGCCGTGCCGTCGGGCGTCGTGACGCGGTCCAGCAGGAACGTGCGGTTCGGGTCGCCGAGCATGCCGGTCCGGCCGGGCGTCGGTCGCCAGAGTCGGTGGACCGGATTGTGCTCCTCGGGGACGCCGCCGGCGACGGCGGTGAGTCGGCGGACGTCCTTGCCGTAGAGGCGACCGTCGGCCGTCGCCGCCCGAACGTCGTCGTGGTCGAACCAGACGTCGTTGCCGGCGCGGGGTTTGAACGCGGCGACGTCGTCGCCGGCGGCCGGAGGTGCGGTGGCCTCGGCGTCGCCGACGAGGCGGGCTGCGAGCCCGACCACGAACGTCGTCTTGCCCGCGTCGACGCGGTCGCCCCCTGCGACGAGCAGCCTCATTCCCCGCGGGCGGGGGGCCCGTCGGCGTCCTCGTCCGACTCGCGGTCGAGGTCGCCGGGCTCTTTCAGGCCGTAGTAGCCCGGTTCGTCGTCGGTGCGCGGTTCCGCGACGACCAGCTCCGCCGCGTTGCGCATGATCCACGGGATGGTCCAGTCGAGGAGGATCTCCTCGGTCCCTTCGTCGATGGTCGCGTCCGGGTCGAGTCCCTGGAGCAGCCGGGCGATCTCGTAGACGGTGTACATCCGCTCGGGGTCGAGGAGCTCCTCCGGCGTGTAGAAGTCACACGGGTGCAGCGCCGGGAACTCGGTTTTCGGGATGGGCACGTCCGGCAGTTCGCGTTCCCGCCCGTAAATACCGACGGATGCGGTCTACTCGGTCGAATCGGTCCCGTCGCCCGGGTCGCTGGCGGGGCCGACTGCGACCCGGAACGGTTTTCAACCGACATTGTTTGGCGTTCCGTAGCATGGACGAGCCGAAGGATGAACTCCGGGGGAGACTCCGGGAGTTCGGCGGCGAGGCGCTCCGTGACGCCTGGCTGTTCGACCAGGAGACCCACGAACCGCTGTACGTGCGGGACGACGTGGAGCGGCGCGTGGCCGACGTCGACGTCGCGGAGTATCTGGACAACGAACGCTACGGCTACATCACCCGCCGGACGTTCGAGGAACTCCACTACACTGGCTACAATTACACCGTCCGCGCGTTCGACGCCTTCACCCAGTTCCGGACGTTCGAGCGGGTCGGCGACGGCCACGTGGGCGTGCTCGCCAGCTTCGACCCGGACGGAAACTACGACTTCGACGGGCTCGCAGCCCGCATCGCGGACCTGACGGGGGCGGTGGATCGGTTCGACCTCGCCGGTCCCGGCGAGTAACTCGTCGTCGCTGTCCCGGACGCTGCGGGCTCGGGACCGACCGTGACTCGTTCGACCCCACTGCGGAAAGAAAAGTCGGAGCTCGACGCGCGTTCGAGGACGTTACTCGAACAGTTGGGTGGCCTGGTCGTAGCGGGCTGCGGGTTCCTCCCAGTCGACGACTTCGAAGAACGCGTCGACGAAGTCGCCGCGGGCGGGGCCGTAGTCGTAGTAGTAGGAGTGTTCCCACACGTCGAGCGCGAGGATGGGGTGACCGCCCCAGATCGCGCCCTGATCGTGCTTGTCCACCACGACGTTGCGCAGTTGGTTCGAGAACGTGTCGTAGACGAGCAGCGCCCAGCCCGAGGCGTTGCCCGCGGCGGCCTCGAACTCGCCCTTCCACGCCTCGTAGGAACCGAAGTCCTCGGCGATCCGGTCGGCGAGCGCACCCGACGGCTCGTCGCCGCCCTCCGGGCTCATGTTCTGCCAGAACAGGTCGTGCAGGATGTGCCCCGACGAGTTGTGCGTCACGTTCCGGATCGCTCCCGGCGACGACCCGAACTCTCCGGATTTACGGTTCTCTGCAAGGGTTTCTTCCGCCGCGTTCCAGCCGTTGACGTACCCCTGATGGTGCGTGTCGTGGTGCCACGTCAGCACCTGCTCGCTGATGTGCGGTTCCAGCGCGTCGTACTCGTACGGTAACGGATCGAGTTCGTACTCACTCATGGAATCACCTCGCCGTCTAGATGATTCGGATAGCTGTTAAACTTTGAGAAAGGGATTGCTAGCACGCCACGCGCGGGCCCCACGGACGCCGTCGCTCCTGTCCAGCCACCGGCGAGGCCCGCCGTCACCGAAGGGGGAAGGTACCTGCCGGCCGTCCACCCTGCCGTGAAGGGGTGGCGCGGCGTCGGACTCGTCGGCGGCTGGCAGGTGACGGCGAGCCTCTGCTTTTATGCCGTGTTCGCCTCGACGGGGTTCATCAGCGAGGGGTTCGGCCTCTCGGGGTTCCTGACGGGCGTCGCAGTGACTGCCGTGATGCTCGGCTACACCGTCGCGCTCTGGGGCGCGGGTGCGGCCGTCGACGCCTACGGCGAATACCCGGCGATGCTGGTCGGCCTGACGCTGCTCGGCGTCGGTTCGGTCGCCGTCGCCCTCGCGCCGACGTTCCCGCTGCTGCTGGCCGCGCTCGTCTTCGTCGGCCTGGCGTACGCCACGGCGATGCCGGCGACGAACAGGGCGGTGCTCGTCGTCGCCCCCGAGGGCCGGCGGAACGTCGCGATGAACGTCAAGCAGGTCGGCGTCACCGCCGGTTCGGGCCTGTCGGCGCTACTCGTCACCGCCGCCGGGACGAACGGCGACTGGCGGACGGGCTTTCTCGTCGCCGCTGCCGTCGCGGGGGTCGTCGCGCTCGCGTTCGCACGCGGCTACGAGGGCCGACCCGGGAGCGGCACCCTCTCGGTCCCGGACGTGCGGAGCCTGCTCGGCGGCCCGGGTTACCGTGGGCTGTTGCTCGCCGGCTTCTTCCTCGGCGCGGCGGTGTTCACCACGACCGGCTACGTCGTCGTGTACATGCGCGACTCGACCGTCGCAGCCACGGCCGCCTTCGCCGGCGCCACGTTCGCCGGCCTGCAGGTGACCGGGAGCCTGGGCCGCCTCGGCGGCGGCGCGGTGGCGGACCGCCTCCCCGGCGACGCCGGGGCGAGCGCGCTCGTCCTGGTCTGTCAGTCCGCACTGACGGCGGTCGGGTTCCTCGCGGTCACGCTCGCCGGCACGCCCGTCCCGGCGGCCGTCGCCTTCCTCGCGCTGGGACTCGTCGTCCTCGGCTTCCCCGGCGTCTACTACGCCTGCCTCACCGCGCTCGTGCCGGACGAGGAGGTGGGCGCGGCGACCGCCGGCGGCCAGACGGCGCTCAACCTCGGCGGCCTGCTGGCCCCGCCCGCGTTCGGCTACCTCGCGGACACCGCGGGCTACGCGGTCGGGTGGTACGGGCTCGCCGTGGTCGCGGTGCTGGCCGCCGTCTCGGTGATCCCGGTCGCCCGTTCGTAGCGACCTCCGCCGACCGGGCGCTCCACCCCGCTACGGCGAGAACGTCTCGTGTCTGCGCTCGTACTCGAGGACCGTCGCCACCGCGTCGGCGACCTCGGCGCTCGCCTCGCGCTCGACGAGGTGGAGCGCGAGGTCGATGCCCGAGGTGACGCCGCCGGCGGTGAGCACGTCGCCGTCGTCGACGACGCGCTCCTCGCGTACCTCCGCGTCCGTCTCCCGGAGGTCGGCCAGCGCGCTCCCGTGGGTCACCGCCGGCCTGCCGGCGAGGACCCCCGCCTTCGAGAGCAGCATCCCGCCCGTACAGACGGAGGCGACCGTCGCCCCGGCCCCGTGATGGGCGGCGACGGCGTCCGGGATTGCGCCGCGCTCGTACTCGGCCCACGCGCCGGCGTCGCTCCGGTCGTTCCACCCGCCGCCGGGGACGACGAGCAGGTCGACCTCACCGGGGTCCCCCAGCGCGGCCTCTGCCTCCACGCGCATCCCGTGGCTCGCGGTCACCGTCCCCGGACCCTCCATGGAGACGAGTCGCGTGTCGAAGTCGGCACCCTCGGCCGCGGCGGTGCGGAACACCTCGAACGGGCCGACAGCGTCCAGTTCGTCGAACCCCTCGAACAGCAGCACGTCGACGTCCATACCCCCGACTCGGACGGAGGGGAGAAAGTCGTGTCGCGGCGGGCAAGCGGCGACGACGACGTCGGTTCAGTCCGACTCCTTGCCGTCCCCGCGGGCGCGCTCGAACATCTCGATGGCCGCCTCCCGCGCCTCCGAGTGGTCGACGATGAGGTGCGGGTGGTCGGCGGTCCGCTCGCGCTGCTCGCCGGTGAGGTCGGTCCAGCCGTGGATCTCCTCGGCCGGCACGCCCTCGAACGCGGGCACGTACCGTCTGATGTACTCGGCGTCGGGGTCGTAGCGTTCGCCCTGCGTGACGGGGTTGAACACGCGGAAGTACGGCTGGGCGTCCGTGCCGGTCGAGTCGGCCCACTGCCAGCCGCCGGTGTCGTTGGCGGTGTCGTGGTCCGCAAGCAGGTCGCGGAAGTGGGCGTACCCCTCCCGCCAGTCGATGCGGAGGTCCTTCGTGAGAAAGGAGGCGACGATCATCCTGAGCCGGTTGTGCATGTACGCTTCCTCCCGGAGCTGGCGCATGCCGGCGTCGACGATGGGGTAGCCGGTCCGTCCCTCCTTCCAGGCCCGAAGGTCCTCGTCGTCCTCCCGCCACCCGATGGGCTGCTCGTAGGACCTGAAGTTCGCGGAGACGACGTTCGGGTTCGCCCAGAGGACCTGCTCGTAAAACTCCCGCCAGGCGAGCTGTGATCGGAACTCCTCGACGGACTCGACCGCGGCGTCGTCGCCGGATTCGGCCGCCTCCTCGGCGGCGTCCGCCGTCGCCTCGGACACCTCGCGCACGCCGATCGTTCCCCACTTGAGGTCCGTCGAGAGCCGTGAGGTCCCCTCCCGCGCCGGGTAGTCGCGCGACTCCGCGTACTCGAAGATCGGCCCGTCGCAAAACGACGCCAGCCGCTCGCGGGCCGTGGCCGTCCCGGCCGTCCGCACGTCCGCATCGGGCTCCGAGAACCCGAGGTCGTCGATCGCCGGGAGCGGGTCGCCCGACACGTCCGCGAGCGCGTCCGCGCCGGGCGCGGGAACGGCCGCGTCCTTCCCGCGGTCGCGCCACTTCCGCCAGAAGTAGGTGTACACCGAGTACGGCTCCCCCTCGTTCGTCGTGATCTCGCCCGGTTCGTGGTGGACCGCGTCGTGGAACGTCTCGCGGCCGAGGCCAGCCTCGTCGAGCGCGCGCCCCACGGCCGAGTCGCGCTCGCGGGCGAGCCCGGAATAGTCCACGTTCCAGTACACCGAGTCGGCCTCGTGGGTCGCCGCCAGTCCCGGAAGCGCCTCTGCCGGATCGCCACGGACCGCGAGGAGGTCCGAGCCGCGCTCCCGGTAGCGCTCGCGCACCTCGGCGAGCGCGTCGAGCATGAAGCGCACGCGGGCGTCGCTCGCGTGCGCGAGCACGTCGTCGTCGAAGACGAAGACCGGGACGACGGTGTCGCCGGACGCCGCCTCGGCGAGCCCGATGTTGTCGGCGAGCCGGAGGTCGCGCCGGTGCCAGAACAGTCGCATCGTCGGGGCACACGAACGCACGGCCCCTAACGCTTCTGTCACGCCGGCCGCGCGACGGTCCGATCACGAACATCGACACGCCGTCCGCGTTCTCTCCCTTCGGTCCCCGCTCCCATGCCGGTCGGTCCCCGCTCCTGATGCCGCTCGACCCACCCTCCCGATTCCGGTCGCCACGGTCCCGGAGGGGGAGGTTTCTTACGCGACGCCCGACTTCTCGGGGGTATGACCGAACTGGACGTCTCGCTGCCGGTCGCGGCCCAGCCCTCGCTCGAGGACGTCGTCTCGCTCGCGGAGGCGGCCGAGGACCACGGCTACGACCGCGTCTGGCTCCCGGAAACGTGGGGTCGGGACGGCGTCACGACGCTCGCGCTCGCGGCGGAGCGAACCGACGACGTCGGGCTCGGAGCCTCCATCCTCAACGTCTACTCCCGCTCGCCGACGCTCGTCGGCCAGACCGCCGCAACCCTCCAGGAGGCCAGCGACGGACGGTTCCGCGTGGGTCTGGGTCCCTCCGGGCCGGCGGTGATTCGGAACTGGCACGGCGTGGAGTTCGACCGGCCCCTGAAGCGGACCCGCGAGTACGTCGAGATCCTCAGGCGCGTCGTCTCGGGCGAGGAGGTGCGCTACGACGGCGACGTGTTCCGGCTCGGCGGGTTCCGACTCCGCCAGGGGCCGCCCGAGATCCCCCCGCCCGTGGACGCGGCCGGGATGGGGCCAAAGTCCGTTGAGCTGGCGGGGCGCTTTGCCGACGGCTGGCACGCGCTCATGCTCACGCCCGAGGGGCTCCAGGACCGGCTCGACGACTTCCGACGCGGCGCGGACCTCGGCGACCGCGACCCCGAGGACGCGCGGGTGACGATGTCGCTCACCTGCTACGTCGACGAGGACGGCGACCGCGCTCGCGAGCAAGTTCGCCAGCACCTCTGCTTCTACATCGGCGGCATGGGAACGTTCTACCGCGACGCGCTCGCCCGGCAGGGGTACGAGGACACCGCCCACGCCGTGTACGATAACTGGAACGACGGCGACCGGCGCGCCGCGATGGGCGCGCTCGGCGACGATCTGCTCGGGGACCTCGCGGTCGCGGGGACCCCCGACGAGGCGCGCGAGCGGCTGGCCGAGTTCGCCGGGATCGACGGCGTCGACGCGCTCACGGTCGGCTTCCCGCGCGAGGCCGACCGGGAGGGGATCCGGACCACGATGGAGGTGCTGGCGCCGTGACGGACGCGGAGTCGACCGAACGCGCGGACGCCGGACCGGGCGACGGAGGGGAACTGGCCCCGGACGCGAACGCGGACGACGCCTTTGCGGCGCTGGGCAACGACACCCGCCTGCGCGTGCTTCGGACGCTCGCGGACGCCGACGAGCCGCCGACGTTCACGGAGCTGTTCGAGGCGAGCGACGAGGAGACGAGCGCCGGCTTCGCGTACCACCTCCGGCAGCTCGTGGACCGGTTCGTCCGGAAGGACGAGGAGACGGAGCGCTACCGGCTCACGTACGCCGGCCGGCAGGCGGCCCGGGCGCTCGCGGCCGGCACCTACACCGAGCAGGTCACCCGCGACCCGGAGCCGATCGAGGGCGACTGCCCGGTCTGTGGTGAACCGAGCCTGGAAGCCCGCGTCGCGGACAACTTCGTCGCCGTCGCCTGCACCGGGTGCGGGACGGAACTCCTCTCGCTGCCGTTCCCGCCGAGCGGCTCCCGCGACCGCGACGCGGCGGAGACGGCGGCTGCGTTCGACGCGCACCATCGGCACAGGTTCGGCCTGCTCGCGGAGGGCGTCTGCCCGGACTGTGCGGGCCGCGCCGGGGCCGAGATCACGTTCGTCGAGACGCCGGCGCTTCCCGGGGACGAGCGGCGACCGGTGCTCGCCGGCCGGTGTTCGGACTGTGACTTCCGGGTGCGCGCCCCGGTGTCGCTCGCGGTCACGAGCCACCCCGAAGCCGTCGCGTTCTTCCGGGAACACGGCGGGTCGATCCGCGACCGGCCGATCTGGAACCTGGGCTCCGAGTGGAGCGAAACGGTGCTGTCCGAGGATCCACCGGCCGTGAGGGTGCGGATCCGGCTCGGCGGGGAAACGCTCGGGCTGCTCGTCGGGGATGGACCGACCGTCGTCGACGTGGAGCGGGTGACCGTCGACGAGGGGTCGACTGACGAAGAGGAATCGATCGATAAGGAGGGGCCGATCGAGGAGGAAGGATCGACTGACGGGGAGGTGTCGATCGACGACGACGGGGCGGCCGACGCCGACCGGACTCGCGCTGAGCCGGGGCCGACCTCGACCGACGACGCCGAGGACTACGACGCGACGGCCGCGGGGTCGTCGTAGCGGTCGAGTTCGACCGACTTCTCGTCGACGGTTGCGACGGCGAGTCCGTTACCGGACGCGAGGTCGCGCTCGGAGGCGGCCGCCACGGCTCGCCCGGCGAGTGCGCGCGCCGCCTCGACCGAGACGTCCTCCCGGTACTCGTTCTCCAGCACGCCGTAGGCCGTGGGGCCGCCCGACCCGTCCGCGGCGTACGGTTGTTCGAGCACCCCGCCGGCGGCGTCGAACGTGTAGAGGTGGGGGCCGTCGGCGTCGACGCCGCCGAGGACGTGCTGGACCCGAACTGGGTTCTCCCGCATCGTGCTCGCGGTCACTGACGCGAGCGCCGGGACCGACATCGCCGCGTTCCGACGCGTCTCGTACAGCCTGACCTCGCTTTCGAGCGTCCGGACCAGCCCCTGTGCGTCGCCGACCGCGCCGGTGAACGCCAGCGCCGCGCGGTCGCCGATGGGGAACACCTTGTCCGCCCGTTTGCTCGCCACCATGCCGCCGGCGCTCGCACGCCGGTCAGACGCGAGAACGACCCGGCCGTCGGCGACGAGGCCGACGATGGTCGTCCCGAACTCGGTCTCCTGAACCATACCGTCCGTTCCGGCCTCGTCCGGATAAGTGTCCGCTAAAATATGTTTTAGGCAGGCGAGTGCGGGTCGGTCCCTCAGAGGGCGTCGATGGCCTCCCGCCGTCCGTCGAGGACGGCGAACCGTTCGCCTCGGCGGCGTTCGAGCAGGTACAGCAGACGCTCGGCCCACCGCAGCTTCCGGGCCTTCCCCGGCGTGAGGGAACCGTCCTCGAAGTCCCAGCCGGGAAACCGGAGGGCATCGGCACCGAGCGCGTCCGCGAGGAACGCCGCCCGGTCGCCGTCGGTGAACCCGCCGAAGTTGCGAACCGGGCCGGCAGGGGCCGCCTGGGTCGTCGCCAGCACGTGCGCGGAGTCGTACCGCGGGAGCCACTCGTCCACCAGGTCGCCGTTGTCGCCGTGAGCGTGCGCGACGACTGGCTCCCCGCGTTCGGTGCGTTCGAGCCCGGTTTCGGGGTTCTTGTCCAGGTCCGTGACCATGGCGTCGACCGCGACGCCGGCGTCGACGAGCCTGTCGGTCGCGGTGGAGGCGGCGAAGACGCGGTCGGCCCCGCGGGCGAGGTCGAGGTCCGACTCCAGCGACGGGCCGGCACCGGCGACCGCGACCGTCAGTCCCGTACAGTCCAGGCGGTCGAGGTCGAACGGCTCCGCGAGCGCGGCCAGCCGGTCACGGATCGACTCGTCGCCGGCCCGGTCGTAGCCGAAGTCGGCCAGAATCCGCTCGTAGATCGGCTCCCACTCGGCGAACTCCATGGTCGTCACTACCGGGTGGATGCACCGCTCGGCAGTCAAAGATACGGTTTGGGCCGGAAGCGCACCCAAGTACCCCTACCCGTAGCGCCCTTCCGGCTTCCAGCCGGTCGTACCGGGGCTGATGGTATAAGTTTTCTCACTCGGCCGAGGTGACGAGCGGGCCGAGAGCGGCGTCGAGAGCGGTGGAGACGCCCGATATCGCCGATCCAGCCCGTTCGAGGTCCGCGGGAGTGCCGATCAACAGCGCCGCCGTTCCCTCCGCGCCGATCACGGCGACTGCACCCGATTCTGCCGCGCCGGCCCGGAACGCGCCCGCCTCCTCGGCCGAGAGGCCGTCGAACTCGAACACCCGCGTCACGGCGTCCGCCGCGCGTTCGGCGTCGCCGCCGAGGCGGTCGAGGTGCCGTCGCGCCTCGTCAGGCGTGGTCACGTCGAGTTCCTCCACCGAGACGTCGCCGTCCCGGCGGACCCGGTCCCCCGCGAACGCCTCGCCGATGAGAGCGGCGTCGCGCGTCTCGGCCACGTCGTGCGTTCGGATCACGTGTGCGCCGCGCTCGACGGCCATCGACGTCGCGGCCAGCGAGACGGGCAGCGCGTCCTCGGTGTCGCGGCCGGCGACCTCGCGGAGGAAGTTCTTGCGGTTGATGGAGACGAGCAGCGGTCGGCCGTAGCCGCGGAACTCCCGGAGCCTGCGGAACGTCTCGCGGTCGTCCGCGGTCGTCTTCGCCTCCGACCAGCCGCCGAACGCCGGGTCGAGGATGGTCTTCTCGGTGAAGCCGTTGAGCGAGAGCGCCTCGTAGATGTCGTCCACGTCCTCCACCGCGCCGGGGCGTTCGAGGTCGGGGGGCGAGGCCATCTTCGCCACGGCGGCGTCGTACTCCTCGCAGGTCGCGGGCATTTCCGGGTCGGCGAAGCCGCAGATGTCGTTCACCATGTCGAACCCGCGCGAGAGCGCGGCGTCGGCGACCTCGTGGTAGCGCGTCTCGATGGAGAACACGGCGTCGCCCGAGACGGACTCGACGGTCTCGACCGCAGTGTCGAGCCGGTCGAGTTCCTGTTCCGCCGAGAGCACCTCGAAGCGCTTGTTCGCCGATTCGAGGCCGACGTCGACGACGTCCGCGCCCTCGTCGATCAGCTCCTCGTCCACGTAGGCGGCCGCCTCGCCCGGGTCGTCGAACACGCTCGGGGAGTAGGGCGACTCCGCGGAGACGTTGAGCACGCCCATGATCCGGGGCGGGTGTTCGTCGCCGATTCCGAGGCCCGCGGCGTCGACGGTTCGCATTGGTGGGCGGTCGGCCGGCGCGCGCTTCGGTGTTGCGGTCGCGGAACGGCGCTTCGGGGTCGTTGGCTATTCGCTCCGGGATGGGAATCAGCCGACTGGCGCGCGTGACGGCGAGCCCCGGAGGGGCGAGACGACGCGCGCGAGGGACGAGCACCTGAGCGAGCCTGCGAGCGAGGAGCGCAGGAGGCTGTTCACGCGAGCGGAGCGAGGGTGAGTTCCGAGGAGCGTGCTCCGAGGTAAGGGAGGGCGAGGCTGCGGTGCTGGGTGGTCGGGTGGGAATGAAAGGGGCCGGCTGGCTACGCGAACCCCGGCGCCGCAAGCACTGCAACGCGAACGAAGTGAGCGTGAAGCGCGCAGCGCGTGCCGCGGGAGCGTAGCCAGCCGGGGGCTTTCGAGGCGGTCGTCACCACCTGCTCGACCACGAGTTTCTGGCCCCAAGCAGGATATCATCGAGCGAACGCGTCGTTTATCCCACCTGCCCCGCTACCCCGAACCAATGGGAAAGGTGAGCATCGGCCTGCGCGGCTGGCGCTTCGACGAGGCGGACGTCTTCACCGAGGCGGGGACGTGGCGACCCCTGGAGGAGATGCCGAAGGGGCCGCGACACCGGCTGCTCCGGCTCCAGGTCGTCATGGGCAAACCGTGTGACGCGTGCTACCTGATCCACGGCGAGGAGGAGAAGCGACGCTGCCGCGAGGCGACGGTCGTGTACGGCGAACCCCTGGAGGAGATCCTGCTGTGTGATCGGCACGAACCCGACTTCAGCTACTGGTTCCAGGAGGAGGGCGGCACGCGGCTCGCCGGCGAGCCCGAACTGCGGGACGAGTTCCACGAGTGGTTCGCGGACGGCGGGCGCGCGCCGGACGGCTACGGCGGCGTCGATCACGTCGAGACGGACCCCGACGACCTGCCGAACCTCCCGGACCCGGAGGAGATCTACGAGCGCGAGCAGGAACTGCTGGAAGACGAGCGGTCGGACTTCGACGGCGACGGCGAGCGCGACGGTGCCGAGTCTGCCGGGACCGACGGCGACGACGGACTCGACGGCATCGACGACCTCGACCTGAATCGCGAGTACCCCCAATGAGCCGCGGCGGGTCCGACGGCGACGACGAACTGGACGCCGAGGAGGGCGCCGGAGGCGGCCGGGAAACCGGGGACGACAGCGAGTACGTCGTCGTCCTCGTCGAGCCCGAGACGCCGGGGAACGTCGGCACCGTCGCGCGGGCGATGAAGAACTTCGGGCTCTCGGACCTGAAGCTGGTGAACCCGCCCGAACTGACCGAGGGTGGCGAGGCGTATGGGTTCGCCGGGCACGCGCGCGAGGACGTGCTCCCGAACGCCGAGACCGTCACCTTCGACTCGGTGGTCGAGCGCTACCACACCGTCGGCTGCACCGCGATCACCGGCGAGGACGCCCGACGACACGTCCGGTTCCCGTTCTCGACCCCCGCGGATGTGAGCGAGTCGCTGGCGACCGTCGAGGCCGACACGGCGCTCGTGTTCGGCCGCGAGGGCCGCGGGCTGAACAACGACGAACTCGCGCGCATCGACGAGATCTGTTCGATCCCGGCGAGCGCCGAGTACCCGGTGCTCAACCTGGGCCAGGCCGCGACGGTGACGCTGTACGAGCTACGAACCCTGTTCGTCGAGGAGACGCAGTTGCCGGACGTGGAGCGCGAGCGGGCCGCCGAACCCGACGTCGAACGGCTCTACGAGCAGTTCTCGTCGTTCCTCGATTCGGTCGAACACCGCGACCACAAGCGGGAGCGCACCGAGCGGCTGATCCGGCGGCTGGTCGGCCGGGCGCACCCGACCGACAAGGAGGTGAGCACGCTCACCGGCGTGTTCCGGAAGGCGGCACGGGACCTCGAGGCGGCCGACCTCGACCGGGAGTCGGATCGGTGAGACGACTCGGCAACGGACGATTCTCGGATCGGTGAGACGATCCCGCTCCGGCCAGCGCCACGGGGAATGAACCGACCGATCAGCCGTCGCGGGTGAGATACATCACGTTGCCGATCATCGAGAACACGCGCTCGTCGTCGCCGTCGTACGTCTCCACCCGCACGCGAACCAGCCCGCGCTCCGGGGACTCGGGGACGGTCTCGACGATCTCCGTCTCGATGCGGAGCGTGTCGCCGGGACGAACCGGTCGCCACCAGCGGAGTTCGTCGGTGCCCTTCGCGCCGACGGAGGCGGCATCCCTGAACTCCGCCTCGACGAGCATGCGCATCGTCATCGCGGCGGTGTGCCAGCCGGACGCGATGAGCCCGCCGTAGGGCGATTCTCGCTCGATCCGCTCCTCGTCGACGTGGAACCACTGCGGGTCGTACTGTTCGGCGAACCTGATGATCTCCTCGCGGGTCACCTCGTAGCTGCCGTACTCGGACCGGTCACCCTCGCTCACGTCCTCGAAGAACACGGTCATTGGCGGGCGAACGCGCGGCACGCGCAAAACGTTACCCGTCGAGGCGGTCGAGGACCCGGACCGACGGTTCGGACGCCGCGTAGGCGGGTCTTACCGGCCGGGTGACGGCTGAAACCGCGTGAAACGTCGACATCCATATCCCCCGGACGCCCGTCACGCCGGTTGCCCCTACCCGGGTGTGCCCGACGTTTCACGCCCCTTTTTGGTGCGGCCGGCGAAGCCGACTCCAATGGACGACGACATGCGAGAGCGCGTGCGCGCGGCCGCCGAGACGGCCGCGCTGTACAACGCGCTGAAACACGGCTCCGACCCCGAGGTCGGCGCGATCATGGGCCCGCTGATGGGTGAGAACCCCGAGTTCCGGCAGCACGGCGACGAGATCCCCGGCGTCGTCGCGCCCGTGGCGAACGAGGTCGCGGGCATGGACGAGTCGGCCCGACGCGACCGCCTGGCCGAACTCGCGCCCGACCTGCTGGCGGAACTCGACGCCGACGAGGAGACCGACGAGCGGGCCCTTCCGGACCTCCCGAACGCGGACGAGTACGACGAGATCCGGATGCGCGCCGCGCCGAACCCCAACGGCCCGTGGCACATCGGCCACGCGCGGATGCCCTCGGTCATCGGCACGTACGCCGAGCGCTACGACGGCCACTTCATCGTCCGCTTCGACGACACGAACCCGGACACTGGCGTCGGCCGCCCGCTCCTGTGGGCCTACGACGCCATCCTCGAGGACGTCGACTACCTCGGGTTCGAGCCCGACGAGGTGCTGCGGGCCTCCGACCGCGTCGAGACGTACTACGAGCACGCCCGGGAGCTCATCGACCTGGGCGGCGCGTACACCTGCTCGTGTCCCGCCGAGGAGTTCCGTAGCCTGAAGGCCGACGGCGAGGCCTGTCCCCACCGCGACAAGGACGCCGAGACGGTCCGCGAGGAGTTCGACGCGATGGTCGCGGGCGAGTACGGCGACGGCGAGCTGGTCCTCCGCGTCAAGACCGACATCGAACACAAGAACCCGGCGCTGCGGGACTTCGTCGCCTTCCGCGTCGTCGAGACGCCCCACCCGCGGCCCGAGGCGGAGTCGTACCGCGCGTGGCCGATGCTCGACTTCCAGTCGGGCATCGACGACCACCTGACGGGCGTCACCCACATCGTCCGCGGCATCGACCTGCAGGACTCCGCGAAGCGCCAGGGGTTCGTCTACGACTACTTCGGCTGGGAGTACCCCGAGGTGCTCCACTGGGGCCACGTCCAGGTCGACGAGTACGACGTGAAGCTGTCGACCTCGACGATCAAGGAGCGCATCGAGACCGGCGAACTCGACGGCTGGGACGACCCGCGCGTCCCGACGATCAAGTCGATCCGCCGCCGCGGCATCCGCGGCCAGGCGCTCGTCGACGCGATGGTCGAACTCGGCATGTCGACCAGCGACGTCGATCTGGCGATGTCGGCGGTGTACGCGAACAACCGCAACGCCATCGACGAGGACACCGACCGCCGGTTCCTCGTGCGCGACGGCGAGCGAATCGCCGTGACCGGCGCGGACAGGCCCGCCGCCGGCACCCCGCCGCTCCACCCGAACCACGAGGACCGCGGCCGGCGCGACATCCCCGTCGACGACGCCGTGCTCGTCGAACCCGACGACCTGCCGGCCGAGGGCGAGCGCGTCTGGCTGAAGGGGTACGGCTGTCTCCGGCGCGAGGGCGACGCGCTCGACTGGGTCGGCACCGACATCGAGATGGTCCGCGAGGAGGGCGTCCCGGTCGTCCACTGGGTGCCCGCGGGCGACAACGTCCCGGTCAGGCTCCGGACCGTCGAGGGCGACGTCCACGGCCGCGCCGAACCCGGCTACGCCTCGTACGAACCGGACGATGTGGTCCAGTTCGAGCGCGTCGGCTTCGCGCGCTACGACCGCGTCGACCCCGACGAGACGGTCGCCTACTACGCACACCCCTGAGTCCACGAGACCGACCCGAAGGTCGTTCCCGAACGGAAGCGCTGGCCGGTGACCACAGTTCTTTGCACCGGGAGACGTCACCGAGTGACATGGACGGACCACCCACGGCCGAGACGGTGCGAAACTACGCGGGCGGAACGTGGCGGCGACCCGCCGGCGACGAGGGGCGGGACGTGGTGAACCCCGCGACCGGCGAGTCGGTCGGCCGCGTCGACTTCTCCTCGGCGGGGGACGTCGACGACGCGGTCGCCGCGGCGAACGAGGCGTTCGAGGACTGGAGCGAGACGGCCGTCGAGGCGCGGATCCAGCCGCTGTTCCGGCTGAAACGGCTCCTCGAGGGGAACCAGGAGTCGCTCGCCGAGACGCTCGTGACCGAACACGGCAAGACGACCGACGAGGCGCTCGGCGAGATTCGTCGCGGCATCGAGAACGTCGAGGTCGCCTGTGGCGCGCCCAGCCTCATGCAGGCGGGTCACCTCCCGCACGCCGCGCCGGACATCGACGAGACGGCCGTCCGGAAGCCGCTCGGGACGTTCCTCGCGGTGACGCCGTTCAACTTCCCCGCGATGATCCCGCTGTGGTTCCTGCCGTACGCCGTCGCCACGGGGAACACGTTCGTGCTGAAGCCCAGCGAACGCGACCCGTTCACGGCCGTCCGCATCGCCGAACTCGTCGAGGAGGCAGGGTTCCCGGACGGCGTCGTCAACGTCGTCCACGGCGGGCCGGACACGGTGAACCGGCTCATCACCCACGACGGGATCGAGGGCGTCTCCTTCGTCGGCTCCACGCCGATCGCCCGACACGTGTACGAGACGGCGGCCGGGGCGGGCAAGCGCGTGCAGGCGCAGGGGGGCGCGAAGAACCACATCGTCGTCTCCGCGGAGGCCGACCTCGAGCACGCGGTCGAACAGACCGTCAGCTCCGCGTTCGCGAACGCCGGCCAGCGCTGTCTGGCGAACCCTGTCGCGGTCGTCGAGGACGCGGTGTACGAGCCGTTCGCCGAGGCGCTCGTGGACGCGACCGGCGACCTGACCGTCGGCCCGGGGCTGGACGCCGACACGGAGATGGGGCCGCTCGTCTCGGCGGCCCACCGCGAGTCCGTCCTGGAGTACGTCGAGACCGGCGTGGCGGAGGGCGGGCGGCTGCTGCTCGACGGGCGCGAGCGCGACGTCCCCGGCGAGGGGTCGTATCTCGGCCCGACGATCTTCGGCGACGTCGACCCCGACGACGCGCTCGCCCGCGAGGAGATCTTCGGCCCGGTGCTCGCGCTCGTCCGCGCGTCCGACTTCGGGGAGGCGCTCGACGTCGTGAACGGCTCGCGGTTCGGCAACGCCGCCTCGCTCTTCACCCGCGACGGCGGCGAGGCGAGGCGGTTCCGCCACGAGGTCGACGCCGGGAACCTCGGGGTCAACGTCGGTACCGCGGCGCCGATGGCGTTCTTCCACTTCGGCGGGGCGAAGGAGTCCTTCTTCGGCGACCTCCACGCGCAGGGGGAGGACGCGATCCGCTTTTACACCGACGAGACGGTGTACATCGAGCGCTGGCCCGACGCCTGAGAGGCTGGCACCTCCACCCGTGGTCGGTTCAGCGACCCGACGAATCGGGCCGAGGAGCGTAACCGCTTTGCCGGACCGCGGCGAGGCGAAACCATGCCAACGGTGTGTCTCGTCGGGGAGCCGGGCTCGGAGCTCCGGTACGAGCTCCTCTCGCGGGAGACGGCTCGGGACGCGCTCTCCACCTACGACCGCACGTCCCCGTTCGAGAACAGCATCGCCGTCGAGACCGTGAGCCTCGGCGCGGCCGTCTCGCTGCTGAACGACCTGAACTGGTATCTGGTCCGGTTCGTCGACGAGGCGTTCGTCAAGGACCCCTCCGTCTCCGAGGACGAGTGGCTCTCGCGCGAACTCGCGACCGAGGTCCGGAACGACGACGTCAGGCCCGAGGAGACCGACCGGCTGCTGAAGGTGTACGGCGTCGAGGACGGCGAACTGCTGGAGCCGATGTATCTCGCCCGGAGCGACGACGCGCCGCTGCCCGAGTACGACCTGCACGACGTCGAGGAGACGGTCAGGGTGCGCGTCACCGAAGCGGAGTTCGAGGGCTGACCGCCGGGGCCGCGTCGGGCGCTCCCCCCGCCGAGTCGCCGTCAGTCGAACAGCCCGGTCGACATGTACCGCTCGCCCGAGTCCGGGAACACCGTGAGGACCAGCGGGTCCGCGCCCGACTCGCCGGCGTCGGGTCGCGGCTCCCAGCCCGCCGCAGTCACGTCGCCGTAGCCGGGGTCCTCGCCGGCCGCGAACGCGCGGGCGACGTCCCGCGCCCGCAGGTTCGACGCGCCGCCGGACTGGCCGACGAGAACGCCCTCCTCGCGCGCGATCCGTCGGCACTCGGCTTCGGCCTCCCCGATGCCGACGGTGAACACGCCGTCGAGCAGGTCGACGTCCAGGTTCGGGCTGAGAAAGCCCGGGCCCATCCCCTGGAACTCGTCAGCCTCGACCGGCCCGCCCGAGAGGACGGCGCTCCGTTCCGGTTCGACCGCGACGACGTCCATCGCCGGGAACGCCTCGCGGAGCCGTCTGCCGATCCCGGTGACGGTGCCGCCGGTGCCGACGCCGGCGACCAGCGCGTCCGGGGTTCGTCCCTCGAGCTGGTCCAGGAGCTCCTCGGCGGTCGTCTCGTAGTGCGAGCGCGGGTTCGCCTCGTTCTCGAACTGGCGGAGCTGTACCATCCCGTCGGCCTCCAGTTCGTCCGCGTGCTCCTTCGCGTCCTCGATGCTCCCCTCGACGAGTTCGATGTCCGCGCCGTACGCCTTCATCACCCGGCGGCGCTCCTCGCTCTTCGAGGCCGGCATCACCAGCGTCACGTCGTAGCCCGTCGCCGCGCCGACGAGCGCGAGGCCGACGCCCGTGTTCCCGGAGGTGGGTTCGACGATGGCGTCCCCCGGCTCCAGCAGGCCGTCCGCCTCGGCGGCCTCGACCATGTACCGCGCCGGACGGTCCTTCGCCGACCCGCCCGGGTTGTGTGACTCCAGCTTCGCCGCGACTGTCGTCCCGGGCGGCGAGTCGACCCGGACGAGCGGCGAGCCGATCGTCTCCAGCACGGAGTCGTCCATGGACGTGGCTACGGGACGTGCCCCTTAATCACTCGCCGACACCGGCAAACGCTCGACGGGACGACGCCACCTAGCCGTCCGGCCGCCGACTCGACCCCGCACCCGACAGGCCCGCGGGACGGTCGCCACGCTCGCCACGGTCCTGTGCAGCCGCTGCCGCGGGCGTCGGGGTTATGCCGGCCGGTTCCCTACGCCGGGTATGAGCAGCCGACTCGACACGATGCGGCCGGATCCGGTGGGGTCCCGAGCGGCCCCGCCGGAAGCCATCGACGTGCTCGCGGACGACTCGCTGACGTTCAGGGTCTGGGGCGGCGACTGGTGTGGTGACTGCACGAGCCAGTTGCCCGCGTTCGCGGCCGCGCTCGGTGCGGCTGGCGTGCCGGACGAGCGGATCGAACAGTACCCGGTCGAGAAGGTCGACGGCGAGAAGCGGGGGCCCGGAATGGACGAGTACGGCGTCGAGTTCATCCCGACCGTCGTCGTGGAGCGGGACGGGACGGAAGTCGCCAGGTTCGTCGAGAGCGCCGACGCGTCCATCGCGGCGTTCCTCGCGGCGGAGCTGGCGGAAGACGACGCGTAGGTCCGATTTTTCGCGGAAGCCCGGTGCTGTGGTTCCGGGGCGTCAGCCGGGACCGGAGACGAGGTGCGTCCGATGCCGGTCAGAAGGTGGAGAGGTCGCCGTCGATGACGCGGCGGGTGACGTCGGTGACGTTCGCCAGCCGCTCGTCGACGATCGCGCGGACCTCCGGTTCCACGTCCGAGACCGCGACGCCGTCCTCGGTGACGACCTGCGCGTCGGCGACGTGGGGCTGGTCGATGGGGCGGCCGATCTGGGAGAGCAGTCGGACCTGGAGGTCGCGGATGCCGTCGACCTCCGCGACGACCGCCTCGGCGATGTCGGTCGAAAGCAGGTTGTAGATCTTCCCGATGTGGTTGACGGGGTTCTTCCCGGACGTCGCCTCCATGCTCATCGGCCGGTTCGGGGTGATGAGCCCGTTCGCTCGATTGCCGCGCCCGACGGAACCGTCGTCGCCCTGCTCGGCCGAGGTGCCGGTCGTCGTGAGGTAGATCGCGCCCTCCGCGAGGTCGTCGGCGGTGTTCACCTGCACGTGGACCTCGCGGTCGGTGTACTCCTCGGCGAGGTCGGTGACGTACGCCTCGACCGCGTCGACGGCCGCCACGTAGTCGTCCATGTCCTCGACGTGGGCGTCGACCATCGCGGCCGCGACCGTGATGTCGATCTCGTCGCCCTCGCGCTTGCCCATCAGCTTGATGTCCTGGCCGAGTTCTGGGTGGTCGTCGCCGTACCGCCCGTTGAGCGCGTGCTCGGCCTCGAGGACGATCCGCTCGGTCTCGGTCCGGGGCGCGTGGCCGACGCCGAAGGAGGTGTCGTTCGCCTCGGGCACCTGTGCGCCCTCCTCGCCGAACACCTGCTGGAGGTCGCCCGAGCCCTCGCCGAGCTTCACGTCGAGGATGACGTCCCCGCCGACGTCGAGTTCGGGGAACTTCCGCCGGAGGTACGCCCGCGCGGCCTCGATGGCCGTCCGTTCGACGGGGAGCGTCTGCCCCTCGTACTTCTTCGTGGCGCGCCCGACGATGAGCACGTAGATCGGTTCGAGCACCTCGCCGCCGCCGAACGCCGGGGAGGCGGAGCCAGCGACGAGCTGGGTCTCGTCGGTGTTGTAGTGGAGGACCTTGCCGACGCGGTCGAGATACAGCCGCGAGAGCGCCCGCGAGACCGACTCCGCGATGCCATCACAGATGGAGTCGGGATGGCCGAGCCCCTTCCGTTCGACGATCTCCACGTCCTGATCCTCGACCGCCGCGCGGTCGAGTTCGGACACCTGGATGTTCCTCATTACCGAGTCGGTCGAGAGCGCTCGAACTATAACTTCCGGAAACGATTCGAGGCCGGCCGATTACTGTGAGACATCTCTCCCGGCGGCGAGCAGCAGGCCGAGGTACGAGGTCCTGATCCTCTCCTCGGGGTCCAGACGGAGGTCCCTGAGGACGTCGAGCGCACCCTCCCTGACGGTCTCGATCTCCGATTCGGCGGCCTCCGCCTCGACCTCGAGGAACTCCCCCAGCCCCACGACAGAATCGAGCGTGACGGTGTAGCCGTCGAGCAGGAACCGCTCCCGCTCCTTCTCCACGGTCGCCGCCGGCTCGAAGCCGAGCCCGTCGAGAATCCCCCGCATCGCCTTCGGATCCGCGACCGCCGTCTCGCGTTCCTCGCGGGTCTTGGACGCCCGCTCGACGAGCGGCCCCTTGTAGGTGAGCCGGGTTTCGGTCGATTCGTCCGCCCGTCCGTCGGCGTTCCCGTCGCCGTCTTCGGATCCCCGCTCGCGGCGGAGCCGAAGCGCCTCGTCCGTCTCGGCGAACTCGCGGTGGGGCGCGTCGTAGTACACGTCCGTCTGTGTGACCCCGCCGACCCGTTCGGCACCGAGTTCGGCGAGTCGGTCCCGCACGGCGTCGTGGTCGGCCCGCACCTTCACCTCGACCTCGTACATGTGCGTACCCACGCGCCGTGACGCTGAAAAAGGGTGCCCGTCGCGTTCGAGCGACCCCGCGTCGTGTTCGCCCGACCCGGCGTCGCGTTTTCCGGGTCGGGACCAGATTCCGACGTTCCGACGCCATCAGCGATCCGGCGCGTCCGTGAGCCCCCTCGTCCCTGATTTCGGCCCCCGACCGAAACGTGACTGTTAAGAAGCAGACGAGCGACCGTCAGGACATGAGCGAAGAAGAGCAGGCAGACGCGGCCGAGTCCGCGGATGCCGGCGCGGACGGCGAGACCGAGGCGGACGAGGAGAGCGAGGACGGAATCCAGCGGAACGACTTCGTCACGCTCGAGTACACCGTCCGGACCGTCCCCGGCGAGGACGAGGAGGAGGGCCAGGTCGTCGACACCACCAGCGAGGAGGTCGCCGAGGAGGCCGGCATCGACGACGAGGAGTACGACTTCTCCCCGCGCACCGTCGTCGTCGGCGAGGGCCACGTGTTCGAGAGCGTCGACGACGACCTGCTCGGCAAGGACGTGGGCGACTCGAACGTCGTCACCGTCCCCGCCGAGGAAGGGTTCGGCTCGTTCGACCCCGACGACGTGCGGACCGTCAGCGTCGACAAGATCCCCGAGGACGACCGCTACCCCGGCGCGCAGGTGACCGTCGACGGCGATCAGGGCTACCTCGAGACCGTCATCGGCGGCCGCGCGCGCGTCGACTTCAACCACCCGCTGGCCGGCGACGACCTCGAGTACGAGTACGAGATCGTCGGGATCGTCGAGGACCGCGAGGAGCAGGCCGCGAGCATGCTGGCGATGTACCTCCAGGAAGCGCCGGAGGTCCGCATCGAGTCCGAGACCGTCGAGGAGGAGGTCACCCTCGAGGCGACCGAGAACGAGGAGGGCGAGATGGAAAAGGAGACCGAGCTCCGCGACGTCGAGAAGGAGACGCTGTACATCGAGGCGTCCCCCATGATGCAGATGAACCAGCAGTGGATGTTCTCGAAACAGCAGATCGCCCAGGACCTGATGGGCCGGCTCGGGCTCGACAAGGTCATCGTCGAGGAGGTCATCGACGGCTCCGGCGGCATGATGGGCGGCATGGGCGGCATGATGGGTGGCATGGGCGGAATGGGCGGCGGCGACGTCGAGGACGTCGAGGAGGCGCTCGACGACGTCGACGTGGATGCGGACGAACTCGTCGAGGAGCTCGACGCCGACGAGGAGTAAGCACCCCGGCCCCCGATGGATCTCGAATCAGTCCGGGAGGACCTGCTCGTCGCCGGTGCGGCGGCGGGGTCCGCGGTGGCGATGACGCTGGTTCTGGAGTTGGGCGCGAACGTCGCGGTGTCGTTCCCGCTGCGAGCCTCGCCGCTCGTCGTCTACTTCGCGTACCTGTTCACGCGGAAGGGCGGCCCGTACGGCTCGTTCGACACCGCGCGGAACTGGGCCGTCCTCGCGCTCGTCGTCGCGGTCGCGGCCGGCGCGTACGCGCTGTTCGGCTGAACGCGTTCCATCGAGCGGGGTCGCGGAACCAGAGTTCGTCCGACCGCGCTCGCCCGACCGGGCTCGCCAGACCGCCGGCGGGGCCGAACCCGCGCCGTCACAGTCGCGGCGCTTTTACCACCACAACACCAACGCTCGTCCATGAGCATCGAGACGGAGGTCGACGCCGACGCGACGACGGGCGAGGACGTGGACGCGCTCGCGGGCCGGCTCGGCGAGGCGATCGCCGACCTGCCCGCCTACCGCCGGTTCGCCGAGGCGAAGGCGGCCGTCGAGGACGACGAGGAGGCCCAGGAACGTATCTCCGAGTTCGAACAGCTCCGCCAGGAGTTCGCCTTCGCGCGCCAGATGGGCAACGCCGACGAGGAGAGCCTGGAGAAGGTTCGGGAGGCCCAGGCGGACCTCCACTCGCTGCCCGTGATGGCCGAGTACGTCGAGGCGCAGGACGAACTCCAGGACCGGCTCGAAACGCTGAACGAGGCCGTCTCGGAGCCGCTCGCGGTCGACTTCGGCGGCGAGGCCGGCGGCTGCTGTCAGGACTGAGGAACTGATTTTCCCGGACCAGGTCGACGGCGTCGTTCGGGCCGGGTGAAGGTTCAAACCCGAGGACGCGACCAGACCGCCCATGCTCGCAGTCACGGGCGGCAAGGGCGGCTCCGGCAAGACTACGACGACGCTCGGGCTGGCCCGCGCCATCGACGCCCCGACCCTCGCGGTCGACGCCGACTGGGACCTCCCGGACCTCCACGCGCTCGCGGGCGTCTCCAGCGCGTGGCAAGGTGACTCCGTCCAGCGGGCGGCGGCCGAGGCAGCCGCCGCCGACGGGACGCGCGTCCTCCCCGCGCCGGCCGACCGCGAGGACCGGGAAGTCGACGCCGTGCTCCACGCGGTCGGTTCGCTGGATCGGCTCGCGCTCGTGGACTGTCCGGCCGGTGCCGGCCCCGACGCGGTCGCGCCGCTCCGGGTCGCCGACGCCGCGATACTCGCGGTCACCCCGTGTGCGCCCGCGGTGCGCGACGCCGCGAAGGCGACCGCGATGGCCCGACGGGTCGGGACGCCGGTCGTCGGCGCCGTGCTCACCCGTGCCCACGCGGTTCCACCCGGCATCGACGACGTGCTCGACTGTCCGGTGCTCGCCAGAATCCCGGCGGTCGACCCCGAGGTGCTCTCGACCGCCCGCGTTCGGTCCGCCTACGAGTCGGCCGCGGCGGAACTGCCGGCGCTATCAACGCGGAGAGTCGGGTGACAACCGTTAATTGGGCCCGGTGGATGGGCTGGGGCATGACCGACCGGCTCCCGACCGGCGTCGACGTGCTCGACCGCCGGTTCGACGGCGGACTCCCCGCGGGGAGCGTCGTCCAGTTCGCGGCCGACCCCGCGAGCCAGTCGGAGCTGCTGTTGTACGAACTGACGGCCGCCCGCGGGACGCTGTACCTCTCGACCCTTCGTTCCCAGACCGCCGTCACGGACGCCTTCGACGCGACGGGTACCCGCGTCGGCAACCCCACGGTCCGGGAGATCGACGGGGACGCGCCGCTGGACGCGGCCAACCGGCTCGTCGGGACGCTCCCGGAGGGAGCGAACCTCGTCATCGACGTGCTCGACCCGCTCGAACGGCTGGACGGGGGGCGCTACCGGCGCTTCCTCAACGAGTTGCAGACGACGATGGTCAACACGAACAGCGTCGCGTTCCTCCACTGCATGAAGAGCGAGGACACCCCCGAGAACAGGGCCGTGACCGAGCACGTCGCGGACGTCGTCTGGGACCTCCGCACGACGGTCCGCGGGACGGACGTGGTGAACCAGCTCGCGGTGCCCAAGTTCCGTGGCGGACGCGCGCTCGACGAGACGATCAAGCTGAAGCTTGAGGAGTCGGTCACCATCGACACGAGCCGCGACATCGCATAGCACCTCCATCGAGGGCCTTCCTCGCTCGGTCGGCCGTCGGTCTCCCCCGCGGTACAGTCGCTGGTGCTCCCGTGAACCCCTGGTGCTCGCGTGGGCAGTCGGGCTTCACGTTCCGACGGCAACCGCGGGAAATCGACCGGCTTTACCCGTTCGGGGCCGGTGCCCCCGGTATGATCTCCCTACTCGTTCCCCTCGCGCTCGCGGTCGGCGGCACGGTCACGGTGTGGCTCGCCGGGGGACGTCTGGAGTCCGCAAGCGAACGACTCGGCGCACACTACGGCTTCCCGCCGGTCGTCCAGGGCGCCGTCATCGCCGCCGTCGGGTCGTCGTTCCCGGAGCTATCGAGTTCGGTCATCGCCGTGCTGGTGCACGGGAACTTCGATCTCGGGGTCAGCGCCATCGTCGGCTCGGCCGTGTTCAACATCCTCATCATCCCAGCCTGGAGCGCGATCCGGGGGGAGGGGCTGACCGCCGACCGCGACGTGGTGTACAAGGAGGCCCAGTTCTACTCATGGCAGTTATCAATTGATAACAATTCGGGCGTCGGAGGTGCTCGGTAGATGGTGCTTGGCGGATTCCTGCCCGACTCGACTCTTGTGCATGTGGCTGTCATCGCTGTCACTACCGGCCTGATATGGTTAGGCAGCGGGTGGTTGGAGAGTTCGGCAGAACATCTCTCGGCATACTACGGGTTGCCTGCGGTAGTGCAGGGTTCTGTCGTCGTTGCTGTCGGATCAAGTTTCCCCGAACTGGCCTCCGTCGTCATTACCGCACTCGGGGACTCATTCGGGATGGGGGTGGGTGCTGTCGTCGGTTCGGCAATATTCAATATTCTTGTCATTCCGGCCCTCTCTGGAATAGCAACCCATGAACCGCTCGACGTAAGCCGAACGATTGTGTATAAAGAAGCGCAATTTTACATGCTTGCTGTATCTGCACTGGTTATTACCTTCGCCTTTGCAATTATCTACTTCCCTGTGGATGGTGGGGCAGCACTTGAGGGGAATGTAACCCGCCCGCTCGCACTGATTCCGTTGCTCCTCTACGGACTGTATCTGTTCATCCAGTGGCAAGATGTGGGGGATCACGAAAGCGACGATGCCGGTGGTGACGTGAACGTGCTCCGTGAATGGGGACGGTTGGCCGTCGGGTTGCTCGTGATTCTCGTCGCTGTCGAGTCGCTTGTCGGTGCTGTCGAAGGGCTAAACGCCACGTTCGGTATCCCTGAGTTTCTGGCCGGCGTGACTATCATAGCAGCAGCCACCAGCCTGCCGGACGCACTCGTCAGTGTCCGGGCTGCAAGAGGTGGTAAGAGTGTGACGAGTCTCGGAAACGTGCTCGGTAGTAACACCTTCGACTTGCTGGTTGCCATTCCTGTGGGTGTGCTCATCGCCGGGAGTGCTCCCGTATCATTTACGGTTGCAGCACCGATGATGGGAGTTCTAACCGTCGCTACAATCCTCCTATTCACCATGCTGCGAACGGATTTGACTCTCACCGATGTAGAATCATACAGTCTACTCGTCGCCTATCTCATTTTCGTCGGGTGGGTTGTCGGCGAGACTATCGGGATGTTCGGGCTTATCCGGGTGTAGGGTAGATTTCGGGACGATACCCCGGATTGTCGGCTACAAATCGGTGTCGTCGTCGGTGGGCCACTCCGTAATCCGAGTCTGGTGTTGAGTGTATTATTGAGTGACTGATTCATCGCCGGGGCGAACGTATGCTTCTCGCGTTAGGTTCATACACTAACATAGCTCTTCTGTCAGTTCGAACTTTAGATAGTTAAGACAGTTTTCTTAAATAAGAGAACACTTCGGTCTTACCCACCCCGGCGGACTTACCGCCAGAAATCTGCCTCAGAATGGAACCAGAATCTCTCCCATCGGTACGTACATACTGCCGAAAGGTTTAAGTAGTTTGAGTTACAAGGTATAACTGAAAGTAATAATTGTCGGCTGCCAGTGTTCCCTCTCGCATACGGGCCGTCATGCCCCTCTATGCGTGTGTGTGAGATCCGCTGAGTGCAGCAGCATACAGGCTGTTCGACTCAATATGGCCGGGGTAGTCCGAGACACCGGGCAACGGCCCTTTCCGTCGCAATCGTCGCAATGAGCAAAGCAACTGACGAAGCCACGAGTCTGTGGCTAACCGGGTCGGATAAAGAACTGATTCGAGAGTACCGAAACGACGTTTTCGACACCGAACACGTCGGACTGCGCCACGCCGTCCGTCACGCCGTACAGCAAGCGCGAGGTGACGACGAATGAAGGTGACGCTGGAAGTGTCCGACGAGTACGAGCAGGTTGTTCGTCGTCGTATCGAACAGTTGCAGTCCAAGCGTGCCCGCCAACTCCGTAACGCTGGCCGGAACGAACTCGCTGCGGAAGTCGAGGACGCCGACGCTGCGCAGTACATGAAGGAACTGGTACGGGACGACTTGGCCGACGCCGGGCTGATGGACGAATGAAAGAATACACAATCCGGGTGGACGACGACGGTGTCCGTAGCAAGCATGACGCCCTCGTTCGTCTCGCAGAACGGAGCCGTCGTGCGTCTCGCATGAACCGGGACGACATCGAAGCCGAAGGGCCGGACGACAACGTGGCCCAGTATCTCGCTTACGTCGTACACGAGGAATCGGGGAACAAGAAGGGGCGGTAACTGGTGGAGAACGGGCGGGAGAGCCGATATACTGTTTATTGCATACGAAGACAGGGTACGTCTGAAACCCCGATTTCTGTCCCGCTCGGACACTCTCGCCCCGATTCTCCCGTCACCGACGGGACACCTATTGTGGCGGCAGGGAGTAAGGCGTTATCGGGGTGTGGGAGAGAGTGACTCGCGGACACGGGGTCGTGTCACCGACCCACCAGCCACGGCTCAAGCGGGTCGTTTAACCACCTACGC
This sequence comes from Halobaculum sp. XH14, assembly GCF_032116555.1. Lineage (NCBI taxonomy): Archaea > Methanobacteriati > Methanobacteriota > Halobacteria > Halobacteriales > Haloferacaceae > Halorarum > Halorarum halobium. The sequence goes on along the minus strand of NZ_CP134949.1, from coordinate 1,357,106 downwards.
CCGCTACGCCGCGTCAATGAGCCAGCGACGCGAGGGCGACCTCACGAACACCGGGATGTCCCTCAAGCACGACCGCGAGTGGGACTACGAACTCGACCGCATCGTGGAGGCGGTCGAGGAGCGCGACGCCGAGAAGGTCGGCCTCCAGTTCCCGGAGGGGCTGAAGCGGCGCGCGCCCGCGGTCGCCGACGACCTCCGCGAACTCACCGAGGGCGTCCGCTATCTCATCTCGGGCCAGCCGTGCTACGGCGCCTGCGACCTCGACACGTACCTGATGCGCCGGTGTGACGTGTTCGTCCACTTCGGCCACTCGCCGATGAAGCAGTCGGACAAGATCATCTACGTCCCCCTGTTCTCGAACGTCGACCCGTTCCCCATCATGGACGAGTCGCTGGAGGAACTCGCGGACCCCGCCGAGGACCCCGACGTCGGCCTCGTCACCACCGCCCAGCACATGAACCTGTTCGAGGAGATGTACGACTGGCTGGAGGAGCGCGGCTTCGAGGTCCACACCCGCCGGGGCGACGACCGACTCACCCACGAGGGGCAGGTGCTCGGCTGCAACTACGCCTCCGCCGACATCGACGCCGACCAGGTGCTGTACGTCGGCGGCGGGAAGTTCCACCCGCTCGGCCTCGCGATGGAACACCCCGAGAAGACGGTCGTCATCGCCGACCCCGTCAACAACGTCGTCACCGTCGCGGACACCGAGAAGTTCCTCAAACAGCGCTACGGCGCGGTCCACCGCGCGATGGACGCCGACACGTTCGGCGTCATCCTCTGTACGAAGATCGGCCAGGGCCGGTTCGACACCGCCGAGGGGATCGTCGAGGAGAACGAGAACGCCCACCTCATCACGATGGACGAGGTGACGCCCGACCGCCTCCGCAACTTCGATTTCGACGCGTTCGTCAACACCGGCTGTCCGCGCATCACGACCGACGACGGCCCTAGGTTCCACAAGCCGATGCTCACGCCCGGCGAGTACGAGATCGCCGTCGGCAACAAGCCGCTCGAGGACCTCGAGTTCGACACGTTCCACGGAACCTGGTGAGCCCGACGGATCGGTGACCGGCGACGGTCCCCGGACGTCGATATCCCAAAGAATTTAGCATCGCGCGAGGTCCTTCCGGCGATGCCCTCCGCACGAACGCTCGTTCGCGCGAGCGCCGCGGTCGCGGCGCTCGCGCTCGTCGGAACGGTCAGCGCACAGTCGCCGGGCGACGCGGCGCTCGGACTCGGAACCAGGATCGGACTCCGACTCGTCGTCAGCCTCGTCGTCTACCTCCTGCTCGGCGGCGCGCTCGTCGCGCTCGGCCCGCAGTACGCCACCGAACTGAGCACCGAGATCCGCGAGGACCCGATCGCGGCCTTCGGCTGGGGGCTGGTGATGACGATCCTCGTCCCGATCGTGCTCGTCCTGCTCGCGTTCACGATCATCGGCCTCGTCGTGACGATCCCCGGAATCCTGCTGCTCATCCCGATCGGCATCGTCGGCACCGCGGTGACCGTCGTCACCCTCGGAGCCGTGCTCGGCGGCGAGCGTGGCGAAGTGTCGGGGAAGGCGGCGCTCGTCGGCGCCGTCGTACTCGGCCTGCTGGCCGCGATCCCGATCCTCGGGAACCTCATCACGACCGTCGCGACGATGTTCGGCACCGGGATGGTCGGGAAGTCCCTCTACGTCTCCTGGCGCGGGTGAACGGAGCCGCGACGGACCCGTTCTCCGCGTACCCGTCCCTGCCCCGGCCGTTCACTCCGAAACTGGCGCCGGGTCACCGTTCTCGACGGACCCGTCACCGACTCACCCGTCCTCGGCCGTGCCGACCCGCGCGAGGAGTTCCGGGAGCACGTCGGTCAGATCCTCGCGGAAGACGTACTCGGCGCGGTCGTCGTACGGCGTCGGGTCGAAGTTGACGACCGCGAGCGTGCCGTCGCCGGCCGTCGCCAGCGAGGCGGCCGGTTCGACCGTCAGCGAGGAGCCCACGGCGAGGACGACGTCCGCCTCGCGGGCGAACTCCCGGGCCTCGGCGAACGCCGCCGGGGGCAGCCGTTCGCCGAACAGCACGACGTCGGGTTTCAGCGGGCCGTCGCAGGCGCCACAGCGCGGCGGCAGTTCCCCCGACCGAGTGCGTTCGCGGACCGGCGCGGCGTCGACTGTCTCCCCACAGCCCGTGCAGACGACCCGCCGGGCGTTGCCGTGGAGTTCGACCGTCGTGCTGCCGGCGCGGGCGTGAAGCCCGTCGGTGTTCTGGGTCACCACCGCGTCGAGCGACCCCTCGCGTTCGAGCCGTGCGAGCGCGCGATGGGCGTCGTTGGGCTCCGGGTCCGCGGCGTACATCGTCTCGTGGAGTTCCAGACGGTCGCTCCAGAAGCCGGCCGGGTCCCGGCGGGACCGGTCGACGTGAAACGCGGCGGGGTCGAACTGGTCGCCCCAGACGCCGTCATCGCCTCGGAACGTCGGGATTCCGGAGGCGGCGCTGACGCCGGCTCCGGTCAGCGCGACGGCGCGGTCGGCCGCGCGGACCTCCTCGGCCAGCGAGGCGAGCGCTGATCGTGGGTCACCGTCCATGTTTCGGGGTCGTCCCGCGAGGGGAAAACTGGTCGGTGCGTTCCGGTCGGAACCCGCGGCGTGGGCCGTCCATTGGTGCGAGTCCGGGAATTAACGACACGTCTTCGGGGCGGCGCATCGCCGGCGAGAACGGGCGGAGTGGACAACGCTTAGTCCCCGGCACGGCAGGTGAAAACCATGGCAGACACCACCTCCGACTGGGGCGACTGGCTCCCGCGTGCGGTCGAGTCCGCCGAACCCGAGGGCGTCGCGCTCTGGTATCTCGGCTGCAACGGCTTCGCCGTGAAGGCGGACGACGGGACGACGCTCTGGATCGACCCCTACCTCGGCACCGGCGACCCGCCGCGGACGGTCCGGATGATTCCCGTCCCGTTCGACCCGGCCGACGTGAGCGAAGCCGACGCAGTGCTGGCCACCCACGAGCACACCGACCACGTCCACGGTCCCTCGCAGGCACCGATCCTGGCCGGCACTGGCGCGTCGCTGTACGGCCCGGACGACTCGCTCGCGGTCGCCCGCGAGGCGGAGGCCTGGACCGACCACTGGGACGTGACCGAGGACCAGTTCGTCGAACTCGCCGAGGGCGACTCGGTGTCGTTCGGCACGTTCGACGTCGACGTGGTCGAGGTGAACGACGGCGACGCGAGCCACCCGGTCGGCTACGTGATCCAGCACGAGGCGGGGACGCTGTTCCACGGCGGCGACACGAAGCCCCACGACGGGTTCGAGTCGGTCGGCGAGGCGTACGACGTCGACCTAGCGGTCGTCGCGTTCGGCTCGGTCGGCCGGATTCCGGACAAGGAGACGGGCGAACCGCGCGTGAGGAAGTGGTACAGCGACGAGAACGAGGCGGTCGAGATCGCCAGCGCGCTGGGGGCAGACCGGCTGCTCCCGAGCCACTGGGACATGTGGAAGGGGATGACGGCGGACCCGACCGCGCTCCACGAGCACGCGGGGAGCTTCGAGCACCCGGAACGCCTGGAGATCGTCGAGATCGGGGACCGCGTCGACCTCTGAGTTCGCCACGGCGGGACCGGGGTGCGGGCAACAGCCTCGTGGTCCCGAATCGTATGGCTGGTATGGGGACCGACGAACTCGACCCGAAGGAGGTCGCCCGCCGCGACGTCGAGGTCGCGTGGAACGACGGCGACACGGACGCGATGGACGAGATACTCACCGAACACAGCGCTACCACGACCCGACCGGCGACGGGGAGGAGCCGCTCTCGGAGTTCAAGCAGTTCATCCGGGGGTACCACGAGGCGTTCCCCGATCTCACCCTCGCCGTCGACCGCTACATCGCGGAGGACGACCTGGTCTCCATCTGGGGCCGCGCGACGGGGACCCACGAGGGGCCGTTCATGGGAATCGAACCGACCGGCAACCAGATCGACGTCATGGTGATCAGCGTCGTTCGGGTCGAGGACGGGAGTCGCCGAGCGGTGGGCGACCGTCGACGTGTTCGGCATGCTCGGGCAACTCGGGCGGGAGCCACTGACCGAGTAGCGCTCCCGGCGACCGCCGGACAGCCACTATATTTTTGGGGCGACCTGCCGAGTCGGCGGGCATGGATCACGCACTCGCGGTCGTCGGCCCGACGGAGACGGCAAAGCGGCTCGTCCGTGAGGCGGGGGAACTCGCCGAGGGCGTCGGTGCCGACCTGACGCTCATCCACGTGACCGACGAGGAGGAGTACGACGAACAGCGCGAGCAGCTGGCGAAAGTCGCGGGGACGAGCGCGACCTACAGCGTCGGGCAGGCGGTCGAAGGTGCCCGAAGCTACGCGGGCGACATCGGCCGGGAGGTGCTCGACGGCATCGACGTCGAGTACGACGCCGTGGGGAGCGTGGGCGACCGGGCCGAGACGGTCCTCACCGAGGCTGGCAAACGCGACTGTGATCACGTCTTCCTGACCGGGAACAAACGCTCGCCGACGGGGAAGGCGCTGTTCGGCGACGACACCCAGCGGGTGATCCTCGACGCGACCGTTCCCGTGACGGTCGTCACCGAGTGAGTCGCGGCCCCCGACGGCTTCGTCGTCTGAGAATCGGCCCGTGGCCTTTTTATGTCGCCTCGAGGTGGGTGTAGCCATGAGTCAGGGGTCCGATCTTGACGACACCGTCGTCCAGCACGACGGGGTCACCGTCGAAAAGCGCTTCACCGCGGACGAATTCCCCGTGCCCGCAGTCGCGTTCACCCTCCGGACCGAGCGGGACGATCCGGCCGAGTTCCGACTCGTCGACGAGATCCCGGAGGACTTCCCGATGGACCGGGTCGGCTTCCACCCGGAGTACGAGTCCGAACACTGGACTGCCTACCAGGACCACCGCGTCGAGTACCGCCGACGGCTCGAACCGGGCGAGGAAGTGACGACGGTGTACGGCATCCGGACGGACGATCCGAGCACGGGCGCGTCGTTCCTCGGGGAGCCGACCATCGAGGAGGTGGACGAGGACGCCGACCCGGTCGGCGACGTCGCCGACGTCATCGGCGAGGACTCCTCCCAGGTCGTCCGGGACGTGCTTTCGGGCGACCGCGACGCCATCCCGGGCGACGAGGACGCCCCCGCGTCCGGGCCCGGTGCGATCTCCGAAGCCGAGGGGTCGAACGACGCGACGATCGATCTCGCGGCCGCCGAGGACGACCTCGGGCTCACCGACCCGGCTGCGGACGAGGACGAGGACCCCGAGCAGGCCGCGGACGACGACGCGGTGGCCGACGCCGTCGGCGACGATCCGGACCCGCTCGCCGACCCGCTCGAAGCGGCGGACGACGACGATGAACCCGCCGACGATGACGACGACGGCTCGGACGACTCGGGAGCCGAACTCGACGCAGACGAGGGGGACGCCGACGAGGGCGGCCTCGACGTGCCGACGGAGGAAGCCGGCGAGGACGACCTCGGCCTGGCGGAGGACCCCGACGTGACCGAGCCGACCGGCGACGCCGGCGCGGGGGCGACGCAAGCGGCCGCGGGCGGCATCGCGGCGGCGCTCGCCACGGAACTCCGCTCGGGCGAGGTGTCCGAGGCGGACCGCGAACTCCTGAAGCGCGAACTCGAACTCGACCACGCGACGAGCGTCGACGCGCGCATCTCCCGGCTGCAGTCGACGGTCGAGGATCTGGCCGCGTACACCGACGCGCTCGAGGAGTTCATCGACGAGAACGGCACCGCTGACGACCTCATCGAGGGGCTGCAGGCCGACGTGACCGAGGTCCGCGACGCGCTCGACGACGTCGAGGCCGACGTCGAGAGCGCGGCGGCCGAACGCGCGGAACTCTTCGACGACGTCGAGGACGTTCGCGGAGCCGTCGACGACGTCACCGACGACGTGGCGGAGCGTGCCGAGGGGCTGGAGGCGTCCGTCGCGGAGATCCGATCCGAACTGGAGGAGCTCCAGGACGAGGTCGCCGAGGAGGACGACGCCGTCGCGGAGGTCCGCGACGAGATGGCCGACGTCGAGGACGAGCTCGAATCGCTCTCCGCGATGATGGACGAGGAGGTCGGCGAACTCCGCGCCGACCTCGCGGAGATGCACACGGAGCTCGAGGAGTTCGAGGCGTTCCGCGAGCGGCTCTCGTCGGTGTTCGGCGCCGGCGGCGCCGGGGCCCCCGGCATGGACGAGGGGAACGGAGACGCGGAATAACGCCCGAAGCGCGCCGTTTTTGACGTGTGACCCCGTTGGACGGACAATGACAGGACCGGTCGCGGTGGCGGTGCCACGGAAGGGGCGACCCCTGGAGGCGGCGCTCGAACGCCTCGCGGCGGTCGGCGGGCCGGCGGCCGCGGCGCTGGCCGACGACGTGTCGTCGACGCTCCGCTACGAGAAGGCCATCACCAAGGGGGCACAGCCCGCCGACCGTTCGGTGTACGACCGACTGGCCGAGTACAGCGAGCACGGTGAGGACGGCCCGGAGTACACCCTCGTGCGCGACGACCGGGAGGGCCACCCGCGCCGGGTCGTCTTCGACAGCGCCCGCCTGCCCGTCGCCGGGATCGACGTGCTGCTCGTCGGCAGGGAGGAGCCGTTCAGGGCGCTCCGCACCCACGAGTTCGCACTCGGGTTCGACTCGGCCGACCTCGTGCTGGAGGAGGTCGTCCAGCTCCGCCCCCACGGGCTGGCCGGGCTCTCGGACGTGAACGCTCGCATCGACCCGCGCGACACGGACGTTCGCGTCTCGACGGGGCTCGGCGACACCGTGCGCCACACCCTGATGGCGACGCCGGGGACGCTTCCGGCCGGCGTCGACCTCGACCGTTCGTTCGTCGCCGACTACGATGGCCCGCTCTGTATCTCCCCGCGGTACGAGCGGCTGGTCGAAGCCGTGCTCGGGACCGACACGCTCGACGACGTCGAGTTCGTGTACCCCGACGCGGCCGCCGAGGAGGAGGCGGCCATCGCCGAGGCCGGACTCGGCGTGTACCTCACTGTCACCGGCGGGACCGCCCGCGACCACGGGCTGGTGCTCGGGGAGGACCTGTTCCCGAGCGAGACCGTCCTGCTGGAGAACGAGGCCGAGGCGACCGGCGCGACCGACCGGCTGAAGTCGGCGCTCGGCAGGGGCGTCGAGACCGCGATCCGCGCGGACTGATCCGGCCGCTCGACCCGCGTCCGTCGACGGCGGCCGGGAGCCGGCCGGTAAGCACCGATTTGCAAAGTGGGTTCGAGCCGACCGTGCGAGCCGTGACAGCATCGCCGACCCGTCCCGTCCGGGCGACCCCGACGCCGCCCGCGCTCGAAACACGCCGTACGGGTGACCGAGGGGAGACGGTCGAACTCACGGGAGTCGGCGGGTCCTCGGCGGGTCGCGGGGACGGGTGAACTCCCGCCGTCGATACTCGTCCGGTGGCCCGGCGAGCCACGGACGCGACGTCGCCCCGCCGTCGATCCGGTCGCCACCTCGCCGCCGATGACCGACGCCGACCGAGGCCCCCGGGAACGACGGACCCGCATCGGCTGGTGGGCGTTCACCGGGCTACTCGGCCTGGCGGCCGCGTTCGTCGCCTACTCGTTCGTCGGCATCCTGGTGCTGGGGGTGTTCGGCTACTACGCCACCCGACCGATCTACCGGCGGCTCTCGACGAGGATCGACTCGGACGGGATCGCGGCCTGGCTCACCATCCTGGTCGTGCTCGTCCCGATCCTCCTCATGCTCGGGTACGCCGGGTTTCAGCTGTTCCAGCAGGCCCAGCAGTTACTCGGCGGGGGCGCGGGCGTCCCGTTCCTCGGTGAGTCCCTGCAGGCGCTTTCGCCCGAACAGCGGCGGACGCTCCTCTCGACGGTTCGGAACCCGAGACGGGCCATCACCGACCCACAGCGGACCGCACGGACCATCCTGCAGGCGGGGGTGACCACCGTCACGGCGGTCATCGGCGGACTGCTGTTGCTCTCGCTGTCGGTGACCCTGTCGTACTTCCTGTTGAAGAACGACGACGCGCTGTCGGCCGGGCTGGTCCGGCTGTTCGGCGGCCGGGACACGACGGCGTTCGCCTACGCGTCGGCCGTCGACGAGGACCTCGAATCCGTGTTCTTCGGCAACTTCCTGTTCGTCCTCGCCATGACCGTCGTGGCCGCCGTCGCCTACTTCGGCACGAACCTGCTCGCCCCCCGGGGGCTGGCGGTCCCGATGGTGCTCGTGCTCGCGTTCCTCACCGGCGTCGCCAGCCTGATCCCCATCGTCGTCGGCAAGGTCGTCTACCTGCCGGTCGTCGCCTACCTCGCGTTCGGATCCCTGCGCATGGACGGGAGGGGACTCGTCTTCGTCGGCGGCGTGCTCGTCGCCTACTTCCTCGTCCTGGACATCCTCCCGCAGACGTTCCTCCAGCCGTACATCACCGGTCGGGACCTCGACGTGATGGTGCTGCTGTTCGCCTACCTGCTGGGCCCCATCCTGTTCGGTTGGTACGGGTTCTTCCTGCTCCCCATCCTGTTCGTCCTGCTGCTCGAGACCGTCCGGATCGTCCTGCCCGAACTCGTCTCGGGCCGCCCGCTGACGCCGGCGGTGTCGATGGGCGAGTCGGTGGGGGCGCGACCGACGGAAGCCGAGGATGACGACCCGAGCAGGGGGCGCGACACGGGCGGCGGAGCGAGCGAAAGCGGCGGGGGGGACGCGGACGAGCGCGAGAGCGCCGGATCGGGAGACGAGGGACCAGGAACGGGCGAGAACGGCGGACCGGAGTGCGATGAATCGGGGACTGCCGAGGACGCCGGGGACGAGCGGGCCTGAGAACGGATCGCTCGGGTCGATCGTCGGCCGGATCCGACGCCGGCCCCGTCGGCGTAATCCGTCGTTACCGTCCGACGTACCGACCGCGGAACGGAAAAACCGGTCGTCCGGACTCGGACTCGCGACCCGGGACTGCTCGACGGATCCGAGACCCGACCCGCGGCGACGAGTCGTCGACACGGAGGCGAGGGCACGCCTCGAACTGTGACCGACGACCGTCGAACCTCGTCAGTATCCCGTACCATCACGTCGGAACCGACGGTCAGAAAACCGGCATCCAGTCCGGAAGCGGTCACCGTCCTTTGGATAAACGTCGAGCTTTCCGGACGGTAAGCTCGGCCCCGAAACCATATGGAATATTATAACTATACCCCCGCGACCGCAGTTCGAACTGTCGGTCGGAAGCCCCGCGGGCGTCCGGTCACGCGGTCGGCAGCAGCGGGGGTCGCGCCGCGAATCCGTCGGACACGACGGAGGGCAGACATGCAAGGAAAGGAGTTTCACGGCCGGATCGGCCGCACGTACGACGAATCGGAACCGTGGTGGCCCGAGGAGACGCGGGCCCCCCAGGACGCACCGAACGTCCTGATGATCGTCCTCGACGACGTCGGGTTCGGACAGCTCGGGTGTTACGGCGGGCTGATCGACACGCCGAACGTCGACCGGCTGGCCGAGGACGGGCTCCGGTACAACAACTTCCACACGACGGCGCTGTGTTCGCCCTCGCGGAGTTGTCTGTTGACCGGGCGTAACCACCACTCGAACGCGATGGCCGGCATCACCGAGGTCTCGACCGGCTTCCCCGGCTACAACGGTCACGTCCCGCACGAGAACGGGTTCCTCTCGGAGATGCTCGTCGAGCAGGGCTACAGTACCCACGCGCTCGGCAAGTGGCACCTCTCCCCGGCCGAGTCGAACAGCGCCGCCGGCCCGTACGACGAGTGGCCGCTCGGGCGCGGGTTCGAGCGCTACTACGGGTTCCTCGGCGCCGACGCCGACCAGTACACGCCGCCGCTCGTCCACGACAACCACCAGGTCGACCCCCCCGCGACCCCCGAGGAAGGCTATCACTTCACCGAGGACATCGCCGACCGGGCGATCAACTTCATCGGGGACGCGAAACAGGTCGACCCCGACAAGCCGTTCTTCACGTACTTCGCGCCGGGCGCGTGTCACGCGCCCCACCAGGTCCCACAGGAGTGGGCCGACAGGTACGATGGGGAGTTCGACATGGGCTGGGACGAGGCCCGCGAGCGGATCCTCGAACGGCAAAAGGAGATGGGCGTCGTCCCCGAGGACACGGAGCTGTCGCCACAGAACGAGGACGTCCGGGAGTGGGACTCGCTCTCGGAGGACGAACGGAGGCTCTACGCCCGGATGATGGAGGTGTTCGCCGGCTTCCTCGAACACACCGACGCCCAGATCGGGCGGGTCCTCGACTTCCTCGAGGAGATCGGCGAACTCGACGACACGATGGTGCTGCTCGTCTCGGACAACGGCGCCAGCGCCGAGGGGGGCCCGACGGGATCGCTCAACGAGAACCGCTTTTTCAACAACATCGAGGAGGACCTGGAGGAGAACCTCGAGGCGATGGACGGACTCGGCGGTCCCGAGTACTACAACCACTACCCGTACGGGTGGACGTGGGCGGGGAACACGCCGTTCCGTCGCTGGAAGCGCGAGAGCTATCGCGGCGGCGCGAGCGACCCGCTCGTGGTCTCCTGGCCGAACGGCATCGACGCCGAGGGGGAGGTGCGCGACCAGTTCGTCCACGCCATCGACCTGGTACCGACGATCCTGGAGTCGATCGGCATCGAGGCCCCCGACGAGATCAAGGGGTACTCACAGTCGGCGATCGAGGGGACGAGCTTCGCGTACTCGTTCGAGGAGCCCGACGCGCCGGAGCGGCACACGACCCAGTACTTCGAGATGCTCGCGACCCGCGCCGTCTACCACGACGGCTGGCGCGCGGTCCACCCCTGGCCGTTCAACGAGCCGATCACGGCCGAGGACCTCTCGGCCACCAGCCTGGAGGACTCCGGGTGGGAACTGTACCACGTCGCCGAGGACTTCTCGGAGGCCCACGACGTCAGCGACGAACACCCCGAGAAGGTGCTCGAACTCGTCCAGCTGTGGTGGGCCGAAGCCGGGAAGCACGACGTGTTGCCGCTGGACGGCCGCGGCACGGAACGGTTCGCGGAGCCGCGTCCCCAGCCCGGGAAGCCCCGCGACAGGTACGTCTACTACCCCGGCGGCCAGCACGTCCCCGAGAACGCGGCCGTCAAGGTGTTGAACCGCGATCACAGCATCACCGCCGACCTGTCGGTTCCGGCGGGCGGTGCCGAGGGCGTTCTCCTCGCCCACGGCTCCCGCTCGGGCGGCTACTCGCTGTTCGTGGACGACGGGCGGCTCCGCTACGTACACAACTACGTCGGCGTCGACGAGTACGAGGTCGTCGCCGACGAGCGTCTCCCGGAGGGCGAGGTCACGGTCAGCATGGAGTTCGAGACGACCGGCGACCCGGACGTCCCCGACGGCAAGGGCGCCCCCGGCACCGTCAGGCTCTACTACGGCGACGAACAGGTCGGCGAGGGCGACCTCCCGACGACGATCCCGATCACCGTCAGCATCGTCGCGGGGTTGAGCTGTGGCCGGGACGCGGTCGACGCCGTCAGCGACGACTACCGGGACCGGGCACCGTTTGCGTTCACCGGCGATATCGCCCGCGTGACGGTCGACGTCAGCGGCGAGCCGTTCGTCCACGAGGACAAGGAGATGGACCGCATCCTGGCCCGGGAGTGATGGCGGGATGAGTCCGCTCCGGCGCCGGCAGGGACGGCAGGGCCAGCGCGGCCGGTCGCGGGGACGCGGACCGGGGGCCCGCGCGGCGCCGACCAGATACCGGATGCGCGAACGACTGCTCTCGTTCGGCGACGACTTCGTCATCGAGACGGGCGCGGGCGTGCCGGCGTTCAGGGTCGACGGCGAGGCCCTCAGAGTCCGGAACACGATCCGGATCCGGGACTCGCGGGGACGACCGCTCTACCGCGTCCAGGAGCGGGTCGTCCGGCTCAGGGAGACGATGGTGATCGAACGGAACGGCCGCCGGGTGGCGTCCATCGACCGGGCGCTCGTGACGCCCGTCAGGGACCGGTTCACCGTCCAGGTCGCCGACGGGCCGCCGCTGCACGTCCGGGGGAACGTCTTCGACCACGAGTACACCATCACCCGGGAGGGCGCACGGGTGGCGACCGTCTCGAAGCGCTAGTACCGCGTCCGCGACACCTACGGCGTCGAGGTGGCGGCCGCGACCGCGAGGACGAACGCGTCGTCCTCGCGGTCGCGGCCGCCATCGACACGATCGGACACGGGGGATAGCCGTCCGACAGACATCGACGACTCGAGACCAATGAACCGACCCCACGGGACGACCCCGACGTCGTCAACAAGTTGCCGGTATCGACTGCTACCCGCCGCCTGTACCCACTCGTGGCCGTCGGCCGTCCCGCCTATCCCAGGAGGCCGTCGAGGACGATGACGATGAAAAAGAGGATGACGACCTCGCTGACGATCCAGGAGTTCGCGTTCATCCAGTCCCGGATCCGCGGGAGGGTGACCTCGGCGCGCTCGCCGAGCGCGACCACCGCGAGCGACGGGAGTGCCAGCAACAGCAGCGTGAGGAGGACGAACGGGATCGCCTCCGTCAGCGGGAACCCGTTGGCGGCGAGATAGGAGCCGACCGTGACCGAGGTGATGACGTCGGTCGGGAAGAACCCGAGCAGGAGGAACCCCAGCCGAAGCGCGAGCCGCGGTCTCGCGGTCTGGAGCCTGCCCATCCACTCCGGGGGTTCCGACTGCCCGCGCGTCAGGAACGTGCGGACCATGGCGACGATGAGGAGCACGAGGATGAGGAGATCGAGCGTCTCCCTCGACCCTCCCTGGCCGATGGCACCGTCCCCCAGGAGAAACGCGGCGGCGACCACGAGGGATATCGACAGCGCCGCGCCGAGGACGAACGCGGCCGAGTTGCGCCGCCATCCGTCGCTCGTCGCGAGGAAGATGGCGCTCAGGATCTGCGGGCCCGCGACCATCACCACTGCCAGCGGGAGCACCGTGAGGAAGCTCACGACGTTTCCTCCTCCTCCTCGCGCCGCCATCGGTCGATGGCGGAGGCGATCCGCTCGTCCTCGCGGACGCCGCCGAGTTCCCCGTCCAGGCCGGCGGCCGCGAGCAGTTCCGTGACCTGTGCGTTCGCGCCCGCGACGCGGAGGTCGATCCCCCGGGAGGCGAGATCGCTCCGGAGTTCGCCGAGGAACTCCGCGCCCGCGAAGTCGACGATGGGCGACGAGGAGAGGTCGAAGACGACCAGATCGAGGGGCGAGTCGCGCCCCTCGACGCGCGCCTCGAGGTCCTCCCGAACGACGTTCGTGTTCGCGTAGAACAGCCCGGCGTCCACGCGGTAGACGAGCACGCCGGGGTCCTCGACCGCCTCGGGATAGCTCCCGAGGTTGACGAAATGATCGGTGTCCGGGATTCGGCCGAGGACCTCCGTCTTCGGGCTGCTAGCCAGGGAGATCGTGTGAAGCAGCGACAGGCCGACGCCGATGAACACGCCCCAGACGATGCCGACGGCGAGCACCCCGAGCAGCGCCGCGGACGCGATGACGAACTCGCTCCGGCTGACGCTCCTGAGCCGTTCCATCCCCGCGACGTCGACGAGCCCGAGCGCGGCGACGGCGACGATCGCCCCGAGGGTGGCATCCGGCAGCGTCGTGAACAGCCCGGTGAGAAACAGGAGGACGACGACCAGGACGAGCGCCATCACCGCGCTGACGACCTGGGACTTCCCGCCCATGGAGTCGTTGAGCGCCGACCGGGACATGCTCCCGCCGACGACGAACCCGCCGAACAGCCCCGCGGCGACGTTCCCGACGCCGTCCGCGAGGAGTTCCTGGTCGGGGTCGGCCCGATAGCCGTTCCGGCGCGCGAACGTCTGGACGGCACCGATCCCCTCCACGTAGGAGAGGAGAAAGAGCGCGAACGCCACCGGAAAGAGCGCTCCGAGGACGGGGATCGAGGGGATCGACGGAACCGTGAGCGACGGAAGCCCGCCGGGGAGCTCCCCGACGATTTCGACTCCCCACGCCTGAAAGTTCAGGACGGACGAGGCGACGATGGCGAGCAGGACGACCACCAGCGCGGTGGGCAAGCGGGGCACGTACCGCTCTCCGAGCAACAGGAGCGCGATCGAGATGAGTCCGACGGCGACCGTCGCGGCCTGCGCCTCGTTCAGGTTGACCAGGACGAACCAGACGCGTTCGAAGAACGTGCCCTCGGAGCCCGAGATACCGAGCAGTTTCCCGAGTTGCGTGGAGATGATGTACAGCGCGGCCCCCGTCGAGAAGCCGGTCAGGACCGACCCCGAGATGAAGCTCACGAGGTGGCCGAGCCGGAACACCCTCGCGGCCACGGCGATGACGCCGACGAGAACCGTCGTCACCGTGACGAGCGCGGGATAGGACAGTTCGCTTCCGTCCGCGATCGGGCCCACGCCGGCGAGAAGCAGGATGGCGAGCGCCGACGTCGGCCCGAGGAGCACCTGGCGCGACGAGGCGAAGAACACGTACGTGGCCGCACCCATCAGCGCGGCGTACAGCCCCGTCTGGGGGGGCAGTCCCGCGAGCGAGGCGTACGCGAGCCCTTCCGGGATGACCGCGGCCGCGACCGTGATCCCCGCCACGAGATCGGTCCGAAGCCACGACCGGTCGTACGCGGGGAGCCACTCGGTCACCGGGAGCACCGACCCCGCGAAGCGCTTCGCGCGCTCGGAGGGACTATCGGTCGACATGGTCGTCCAGAACGACGGGGTCGATCACCGGCCCGCGGGCACGGGACGCGTCCCGGAGTCCGGGCTCGTCCCCCCGCGGACGCCCGGTCCGGACCGGGACGTGCGTCGGGAGGGTTCCGTCCCGGATACGGTCGTATCGCACCCTCACCGTCGTCGAACGCGAACGTGGTCGGTGACGATCATGTGAACGTGCCGTTGGTCGAGCACGACCTTTGTAATGGACGGGCGTCCGCGCGAAGGGTTCCCGTAGGAGCGATCCAGTCGTCCCGGAGCGTCGTGTCACGGGCGCACGCGTCCGGGAACGCGATCTCGTCCGAGTAGGCGCATCCTGAGCCCCCGATCCGTCCGCTAATCCGTCGTTTCAGCTTCTAAGCCGGACGTCATGGAGAATCGTGTGTGCATAACAAAGCTGCGTCCACGGCACGTCGTCATCGGGTACCAGTTCGGTCGTCCCCGGCGACCGATCACGATTCATGACTCGACACCGAACCGACCCCGAACCGCCGACCGCGCCGGACGACCGAATGGTCTGGATTCCCGGCGGGACGTTCCGGATGGGATCCGACGAGTTCTACCCCGAGGAGGCCCCCACCCGGGAGGTCGACGTCGACGGGTTCTGGATGGACGAGACGCCCGTGACCAACGCCGAGTTCGAACGGTTCGTCGAGGACGCCGGCTACACGACGCTGGCCGAACGAGACCCCGACCCGGCGAACTACCCCGGCTCGGACCCCGCCGACCTCGTTCCGGGGTCGGCCGTCTTCACCTCGCCCGACGGTCCCGTCGACCTCCGTGACCCGAGCGGCTGGTGGGAGTACGTCCCCGGCGCCTGCTGGCACCACCCGCTGGGCCCCGACAGCTCCATCGAGGACGAGCCGGACCACCCGGTCGTCCACGTCGCTTTCGAGGACGCCCGGGCGTACGCCGACTGGGCCGACAAGCGCCTCCCGACCGAGGCCCAGTGGGAACGCGCGGCTCGGGGTGGCCTCGACGGCAAGCGGTTCGTCTGGGGCGACGAGCACGTCCCGGACGGGACCCTGCTGGCGAACACCTGGCAGGGCGAGTTCCCCCACGAGAACCTGGAACTCGACGGGTACGAGCGCACCTCGCCCGTCGGCTCGTTCCCCCCGAACGAGTTCGGCCTCCACGACGTGGCGGGCAACGTCTGGGACTGGACCCGCGACTGGTTCAGCGCCGACCCGACGGCCGGCGAAGCGGACTCGCCCTCGTGCTGTACGCCGACGAACCCGCGGGGCGTTCAGGAAGCCGAGAGCGTCGACCCGCGCGACCCCGCCGAGGTTCCCAGGAAGGTGTTGAAAGGCGGCTCGCATCTCTGTGCACCCAACTACTGCTTCCGCTACCGGCCGGCCGCCCGGTACCCCGAGCCGGTCGACACCTCCACGAGCCACGTCGGCTTTCGGTGTATCGTTCCGGCTGACCGGTGATCGGGGGTGGTGGCCGGTGAGCGGAGGTGGTGGCCGGTCGCGACTCCGGTTCTGCGGTGGTCGTTGGCGCTCGGAGAGACGCCGGTAGGTCCGTCCTACACCACGACCCGGCTCGACCCGACGGGCGGAGGGAACGTGGCGGGAGAACGTTTATGATCACCCTACCCTGTGTGCCGGTACCGCACCGCAACGATGATCACGAAACCGCCGAACACGACGAAGGCGACGACGCGGATCGACTGTGACAACACCGGGGGGTACAACGTCAAACCCGGCGTCCACACGTACGAGTACTGCCCGTTCTGTGGGCACCCCGTTCTGGAGGGCACCGAGCACGAACTGATCGTTTCGCTCCCGTCCTGACCGGACCGGTTATGCGCGAGTCGGGACCGCGGGACCGGTCCGGAGTCTCGGTAGGAACGGTCGGTGGGCCGTACTCATGGGGAGCGCCTCGCCCGAGCGTCCGGTAACGAACCGTCGAGAAAACGGTCGGCTTCTCGAAACTATCGTTTTGAGACCGTCAGCCCTCGTTCGAGGCACAGCTCATGAGCCAGGCGGCAACGGACGGGTGGTATCTCGGCGACAGCCGAGCGAACTCGGTGATCGGTCTGACGCTCACCGGGGCGCTCGCACTCGCTGCGGTCGGTAGCCTGCTCGCCGGACGGCCGGTCGACGCAGTGCTCGCGGGGACGGCCGCGGCGCTGGCAGTTTACCCGGCCGTGGTCGGCGAGTCGCCGCTGCGGTTCGTACCGTGGCCGGTCCTGGCACTCGCGACGGCGCCCCACGTCGTCGGGACGGTCGACCCGGGGTTCTTCGGGCTGGTCGTGGACGGCGTCGGCATCGCCGCGATCGGAATGCTCGCCGCCGCGACGATACAGGCCACCACGAGCGTCAGCATGACGCCCTCGTTTGCCGTTTCGTTCGTCGTGTTCCTGACGCTTGCGACGGCCGCCGTCTGGACGGTCCTCGCCGCTGCCGCGGCGGCGGTCCTCGGGACGCCGTTCGTCGGGACGAACGCCGAACTCATGTCCGTCTTCACCGCCGCGGCGCTCGGAGGCGTCATCGGCGGCCTCGTGTTCCGGTGGCTGTTCCGTCGGCGGCTCCGGCGCTCGAACGGGGCGGGTGCGACCGGCGAGGTGAACTCGACGTGAGCGTCGTTCGTCGCATCGGACTCACACCCGAGCGGGAGTGGACGCTCGTGCGCCTGCTCCAGCTCTGTATGCTCGGGATCTTCCTGCTCGGGCTCGTGAACCGGGACCCGGGAATCATGGTCAACGCCGGCGCCGGACTGCTGGTGAGTCTCCTCCCGGCGGCGCTCGAGCGAAACTACGGCTTCACGGTCGACGTCGGACTCGTCCTGTGGATCGCCGTCGCCATGTTCCTGCACGCGTTCGGGACGGTTCCGCTCCCCGGGCTCGACTTCTCAACGCTGTACGGCGGGACGTGGTGGTGGGACCACCTGACCCACGCGCTATCCGCGTCGCTGGTCGTCGGCGTCGCCTACACGGGTGCACGAGCGCTCGACGAACACTCGGAGGCGATCGCCCTCCCGCCGCGGTTCCTCGCCCTCTACCTCCTCGTGTTCGTGCTGGCCTTCGGCGTCGTCTGGGAACTGCTGGAGTTCTACATCAGCGTCGCGTCCGGGGTGATCGGCGGCGAGGCCGTTCTCACGCAGTACGGACTCGAGGACACCGTCCTCGACATCGTCTACGACTCCGTCGGCGGCCTCGTCGTCGCAGTCGTCGGCACGGCCCACCTGACTGGCGTCGTCGATCAGCTCGCGGCGCGGCTCGACGAGCGAGCCGCGAACCGTTGACATGAGATTCCCGGAGGTCGGTCGGGACGGGCCGGTACTCGTCCAGTACCACCACGGACGTGACGCGCCGCCATCCGTCACGATCCGAAGGTGACGCCGTAGTTTCGACGCCGGGAGACGACGTGATCCGGAGCTGGCCGAGCGGGGGGACACACCCATCGAACGAGGGGGCACACGCCCGAGACCGCTGCCAGTTCGGCCGTTTGCTTGGTATAGCCACATACAGTGTATAAGTCGCGGTGCGGCCACCGTTTCGTCGCTTCCGAAGCAACGAAACAGTGGATGGAGACGCGACAGCGGGGGGAACGCGGCGGACTTTACCCCCCGGAGAACCAGTCGAACACCATGCTCGAATCCACGTTCGGAACCGCGCGGCCGGTCGTCGGCATGGTCCACCTCCCGCCGCTCCCGGGAGCGCCCCAGTACGCCGGGTCCCGCGAAGCACTGCTCGCGGACGCTCGCCGCGACGCGGGGCGGCTATCGGACGGCGGCGTCGACGCCGTCATGCTCGAGAACTTCGGGGACGCCCCGTTCTACCCCGACGACGTTCCGAAGCACGTCGTCGCAATGATGACCCGTGCGGCCGGCGAGGTCCGGGACGCCGTCGACGTCCCGGTCGGCGTCAACGTGCTCCGGAACGACGCGAACGCCGCGGTTTCGGTCGCTGCGGCCGCCGCCGCGTCCTTCGTTCGGGTGAACGTTCACTCCGGGGCACGACTGACCGACCAGGGGCTCATCCAGGGGAAAGCCCACGAGACCGCCCGACTGCAGGACCGCATCGACGCCGACGTGCGGGTGCTCGCTGATCACGAGGTGAAACACTCCACGGCAGTGGGAACGGAGTCCGCGGGCGCTGAATCGATCGTCGACGCCGTTCAGCGTGGCCTCGCGGACGGGACGATCATCACGGGGTCGGGAACCGGACAGGGGGTCGAGCGGGCCGACCTCGAGGCCGCACGGGCCGCACACGACGAGTTCGGCCTGGAGACGCCGCTGTTCGTCGGGAGCGGGGTGACAACCGAATCGGTCGGGGAAATCCTCTCGGTCGCCGACGGCGTCATCGTCGGGACGGCGTTCAAGGAGGACGGAGACGTCCGGGGGCCGGTCTCCGAGCCGCGGGTCCGCGAACTCGTCGAGGCCGCCGAGCGATAACTACCGCAGTCCATCGGTTCTCACGTGTTCGATAGAACCATGGAAACCACAAGCAGAGAGCGCGAATCGGAGCGAGGTCGGATCGACTAGCAGTGATCGAGGGCGTCGAGAGATCACGCGCCGAACTCCGTTTCGATAACCCGGGGATGGACAGTTCCTCCGCGGGCTCGCCTTCGGGATCGACGGCGCCACTCCACGGAGGCTGTTTCGGGACCGGCCGAAACCGGCTGCGAGCTCCGTACCGACTCACTCGGAGCCTCACCGACGGGCGACGAAGTCGGTCTCCGTTTCCCCGTTCCGTCTGCGGGTCTCGGGCGGAGGCAGTGGGAGCCAGTGTTTCGGGGACGTCCGTCGAATCCGTAACGACACCCCGCTTCAGCGAACGGCCGGAAACCGCAGCCGCCAGCCTCACCCGCAGTTGAGTAGAGCGGGATTCCTCTCCTCGCAGAGAAACTGGCACGGGGAGTTCGGCCGAGCCTGCCTAGAGGTCGCTCGGAGTCAAAACCACGGGAGGGCGACCGCAAACGGAGCACACGCCACGGGCGGTGGCGACGCTCGGCGTTCGACGGGAGCCGGTCGCCATCCCGAATCGACCCCGACGGAGGATCGACCGAGCCGCCGGCGGCGAAGTATCCCGGAACCCCGTCGGCGGGATTGTTCGGCGAACTCGTAACTCGTCGTGGAGATCGCGCCCACGACCAGTCGGGAGGCGTTCTCGACGGTGCGTCGACGAGCTGCCTCCCCGCTCGACGACGAGTAACGATCACCCACACCAGTTCCGTTCGGTGGTCCGCTTCGAACAGGTAACCGAGTGGGACGACACGAGCGCGGCGAATCGCGAAGCAGTTCGTAAGGCAAGTTCCTGTGGAACTGTAGAGTATATTGAAAGACAGGATATCGTGTCTTCTTCTTATGTAAGGCAAGTTACTAAGCCTATATTACGCCGATTTTGCACGCTGTTCGTGGTCTTAGTAAGTTTAGACGGGAAACAGTGGAATTGATAAGGACCCCGCCGTATCGTGGGTGCGTGAGCGAACTCGACACGGAACGGACCGAAGTCAGGGTGAACCTCCCGCGCTACCAGAAGGCCGAATGGGTCGAGGACGCGGAGCGGCTCGACATGTCCCAGACCGAGTTCGTCCGAACGATGGTCCAGGCGGGCCGCAGCGAACTCGGCCTGGATCTGAAATCGACCCCGGATTCGTCCGGCGAAACGGAACCCCGTTCTGACCCCGCCGACCCCGGGGGTGAAGGCCTCGAAGACCGTGTCCTCGACACTCTTCGTGGCGAGGGGGCGGTGACGTGGGACGACCTCCTCGACTCGGTCGTCGGCGACGTCGAGGAACGGCTCGACGAGACGATGGGCGATCTGCAACAGTCCGGTCGCGTCCGGTTCAGCGGGCGCGACGGAGGGTACGTGTTGACCGATGAGTAGCACCGACAGTCGGAACGCCGACGATCCGGCCGACCCGATCGGCTACTTCGTTCAGGACATGGAGCTACACGGCAAGAGCGACCAGACCCGAGAGGAGTACGGTCGGGTGCTCCGTCGGTTCGAGTCCTTCCTCGCGGACGGCGGACCCGGCAGTTCCGGGACCGTCGAGCCCGGAGACGCATCACACCGGGACTGTATGTCGTTCGTCCACGAACTGCGTCGTGACCCCGACCTCGCCGACTCGTCGGTCGCCACCTACGCCGCGTACCTCCACCGGTTCTACGCCTACATGACCCAGGTGGGCGCCTTCGACGCGAACCCGATGGCGCTGGTCATGGAGGAACTCGACGAGCGAATCGAGACCGACCCCGCCCGCCGGGAGATCTCCGTCCCCCGAATGCGGCGGTTCGTCGCCTCCGTCGGCCACCCGCTGGAACGGGCGCTGATCGTGACGCTCCTGAAGACGGGGATGCGCGTCGGTGAACTGTGCAACCTGGACCTCCGTGACCTCTCGCTGTCGGTCGAGACGGGCGAACTCCGCCTCGGGGATCGAGCCCAGCTCGATGGCCGCCCGGAATCGCTGTACGTCGCCGCCGAACCGAGCGTCGGGACCGAGTACAACGGCGAGATGCGGGGCGCCTCGAACAAACGAAAGCGTGGGACCGTCGTACCCGTCGACGAGGAACTCGAACGGACGCTGTGCCGCTGGCTCGCGATCCGTCCGGACCCGGTTTCGGACGCGGAGCCGCTGTTCCTCGGGACGGCCCGCGGCTGGGGCGAACGACTCACACCCGAGCAGGTTCAGCGGATCGTCAGGGAACACGCGACCGAGATGGGCTGGTACGAATCGGGTGCCGGGGCGACACAGAACGTCACGCCCCACTACTTCCGCCACTTCTTCACGACGCACCTCCGCGACCGGACCGGCGAACGCGGGATCGTGAAGTACCTCCGCGGGGACGTCGCCGAGGACATCATCGACACGTACACCCACAACTGGGGCGACAACGTCCGCGAAACGTACGAACGCCACATCTACTCGCTCCTGTGAACGGACTGGCCGACAGATATCTGCGTTCCTCAGCGGTAATCGGTCAGTCAGGCGGACCGCGAAAGCAGGACGGCACGGGATCGTGCGATCCCGACGGAGAAGCAAGCCAGCCGAGTGCCTGCCCGGTCCCGACGCTGACTTCGATCGGCCCCGGTTGAAACGTCGAGACCCTTCCACGGCCGGTTCGAAGACCGACCCTCCGGATCGGCTACCGGCTGAACGATCCGCGCGCGGTCGTACCTCCCCGCAGCAGGACGCTGATCCGGTAGCCGGAGGATCGCCGCCCCCGGATTGCACACCCAGTCGAACGCGCTCGACTCCGGGTTGCGAACCGGTGCATCGTCGCCTCGGGAGGGCTTTCAGGGCGAGGACACCGCTGGTGGTGCCGAATCGGAGTAACGCTAAGCGGGAGGAGAGCGGGCAATCCCTATCGACGGGACGGCTCGCACGCGAACTACCCCGGAGTGTCACGACGCCCCTGGAGCACAGCCGCACGTGCCCAGGGTCGCTCTGACGGCACTGAACCAGAGCGGGCCGATTCCTCGTGAGCTCCGACGGAAGCGGAAACCTGACCGTTGTGACGGTCAGCGAGCCCACTTCCGGTCGTCGGAGGACGGTGGGACGAAATTGTGCCTCTGAGGACGTCCACAGATGGAACCTCCCCGACCGTTCCGAACTAACTTGCCTCGCGAAACGGGCCGTCAGCCCCTCCAGACGGGTCGAGAGCCGTCCCCCTCGGAAGCGTTCCCAGGCCAGGTTTCGCTCCAGAGGCCGGCGCGATTTCCCGTATCACGCCCGCGAGAGAGCATCAGTTTGAGGGGACGCAAATCGTGGCGAAAACGAGTGCAGGACCGCACACGCGTTCGAGAAGGTTCGGTAAGGACCTGATCGCTCGTCTCGACGTCGTCGCGTTCTCGAACCGGGATTCGGGATCCGAAACGGCCAGTATCCAGCCGAGGACGACGGAGTCACCGACGAGGAGCTTCCACCGGCATGTCCGCTCGATCGGTCCCCTCCGAAGAACGTCCGAAACCCTGCGTTCTCCCCGCGGCCCGGGGTCGTCGACGGCCGAGTCGGATGAAATCACCCCAAGTATACTACTTTGTTTCGTAATTCAGATAATCCAGAGGGCGCCCCCTCACAGTCATATAAACCCTATTCAGCTATAGCAAATGTCGCTATACAGGCGCGGCCGCCCGTGCAGCCGAATCCGCCGAAAATCGCTTCAGGAACCGAGTTCGACCGGTTCGACCAGCGACGGGTCGTCGTTCGCGGGCGAGTTCACCCGGGTCGAAACCGGATACGCCCGGAACTCGTCGTCGGAGATCGGGGTCGCCAGCGTTTCGTGATCGAGGAATCCATCCAGCCAGGCTCGCTCGTGTTCCGGGCGAAGGACGACCGCCATCCGGTCGTGCAGTTCGGAGACGAGGTCGTTCGGCTCGGTCGTCAGAACGGTGAACGCTTCGACCCGCTCCTCGCCCGTGGGTTCGTCGCGTCCGAACTCGCCGATGCCCGCCTGGCGAGTCGGCGGCGTCCACGTCTCGTAGAGACCCGCCATCGCGAACGGCCTGTCGTCCGCGAACGACACCCGGTACGGCCATTTCCCGCCATCACGCCGTGTCCACTCGTAGAACCCGTCGGCGGGAACGAGACACCGGCGTGACTCGTAGGCGTCCGTGAAACTCCGTTTCTCGCGGACCGTCTCGACCCGCGCGTTGATGAGGTCGAACGATTCGTCGGCCCACGAGGGGGTGAACCCCCACTTCATCCGGCGCATCCGGCCGGTGTCGTCGGCGGCGAGCACCGGAAGCGACTGGCCTGGCGCACAGTTGTACCGCGGCTGCAGGTCCGCCGGGGGCTCCGCCTCGAACCTGGATTCGAGAGCCGCCGGCGGCAGATACAGCGAGAATCGGCCACACATGACGGGTGATAGTCGGGTGGGAACGGGGTTAACGATTCCGCGCACCGCGGTCGGCAGCGGGCGGTTCGGGTCCCGAACGTTTACCAGCCAGAGCGGACGAGTGACTACCACCGACGCGCCCCGCGTGCGCAGGAGTACCTGATGCGAATCGAGAACAGCTTCATTCCGGTCGAGGGGGTCGGCGAGGCGACCGAGCGCCGACTGTGGGAGAGTGGCGTAACCGAGTGGGACCTGTTCTCGGGCGGAACCATCCGGGGGGTCGGAGCCACGACGGCCGGCCGCATCGAGTCGTTCATCGACGAGGCGCGGGAACGGCTCGACGACGGCGACTCCGCGTTCTTCGAAGACGCGTTTCCGAGCGCGGAACGGTGGCGACTCTACGAGAACTTCCGGGGGACCGCCTGCTTTTTCGACATCGAGACGACCGGGCTCTCACAGCACCGCGACAGGGTGACGACCGCCACCTTCCACCGACCCGGCACGTCCGAACTCGGCACGTGCGAACCGGGCTCGAGGAGCGACGCCGGCGGCGAGACGACGACGCTGGTGCGCGGTGAGGACCTGACCGGCGAGGCCGTTCGTGAACAGTTCGAGAAAGCCGACCTCCTCGTCTCGTTCAACGGCAAACGGTTCGACGCTCCCTTCCTGGAGTCGTCGTTCGATCTGACCGTCGAAACCCCACATCTGGATCTGATGTACCCCTGCCGAACGCTGAACCTGACTGGCGGGCTCAAGCCGATCGAGCGCGAACTCGACATCGGGCGCGACGGCCCGGAGCTGACCGGACGCGACGCAGTCCGGCTCTGGCACGAGTACGAGCGGGGCGACGACCGGGCCCTGGAGACGCTCGTCTCGTACAACCGGGACGACACGGTGAACCTCCGCACGCTCGCGGACGAGGTCGCGGGTCGCCTGCACCGGGAGACGTTCCCGACCGTCGACGCCTGACCCCCCGGACGAGTGTGCCCGGGGCCGGCTACAGGATGTCGCCGATCCGGCGCGGTTCCCCCGAGAGCGCGGGCCGCTCCTCGATCAGCTTCAGCACCTCGTGGTCGGTCACGTCCAGGTAGGACTTCTCGGTCGCGTCCTCGACCAGTTCCTTCTCCAGCCGGAACTCGGTCCCCTCGTGGACGACGTCGACGCCGGACTCGTCGAACGACAGCGCGGTCATGCTCGATCGTTGGACGTGGGCACGTAAAAGGTCGAAGTTCCGGCGCGACGAGTCAGCGACGTTTCACGTACAGTTATGACACTGGAACACAGCCTCTCGCCAGTATGCAGGGCGACGCGAAGGGTGGGCGCTCGGTCAGGTGGCGAGCCGTGACCACGCTCGCGGAGACCTCGCGTCACCAGTGCCAGTCGTTCGACCCCGAGGAGTCGACGCCCGCGGAAGCGATCGCCGAGGGCATCGAACCGCTCCTCACTGAGTACGTCCGCTGCTGTCGTGACGGAATCCGGCTGTCCGCGGTCGAGCGCTCGCTGCTGGAGGGTGCGCTCAACGACTGGCTCCGGGCGTACGCCGCCGCACGGGAGCTGCCCGCCTTCGAGGGGACGGCGTTCTCGGTCCACGAACTCGCCATCGAGTACGCCCGGACCGGAGAGACGGCCGAGGCCGTCGAACAACTGTTCGAGGAGCAGTGATCGGGGCCAGTGATCGGGGCGGCCACCCGATCGGGCGACCCCGTCCGGTTCAGGTGAGCCACTGGAACAGTCCCACGGCGAGCAGCAGCGCTCCGAGGACGCCGGTCACGAATGCACGCTCCCGGGAGAGGACTCGTTCCCGGCTCAGTCCGGCGGCCGTGACGATCACGACCCCGCCGAGCAGGACCGACCCGTAGACGAGCCAGGTTTCGATCTCGGTCGCCGCTCCCTCGTGACCGGGGTGTGCGAGCGCCGACCCCGGCGTGCAGATGAGCACGAGGAGCGCCGTTGCGGGGCGGAACAGCGTCCCCGAACGGGGGCCGAGACGACCTGGACGGAACACGAGGACGGTTTCAGTACCCGCCGTAGTGGGAATTTCGATTCGGACTGGCGGCCCGGGAGCCGCCGACCGGGAGCGGGACCGAAAGGTGCTTTTCGCGGCGGCGGCCTACGTCGTGGTATGCTCTCGGTCGCGCTCGCGGGAAAGCCGAACGCCGGCAAGTCCACGTTCTACAAGGCCGCGACGATGGCCGACGTGGACGTCGGCAACTACCCGTTCACGACCATCGACCCGAACCGCGGCGTGACCCACGTCAGGACCGACTGCCCCTGTCTCGACCGCGAGGAGCGCTGTGGCAACGAGCACTGCCGGGACGGAAAGCGCTACGTTCCGGTCGAACTGCTCGACGTGGCGGGGCTCGTCCCGGGCGCACACGAGGGGCGGGGCCTGGGCAACCAGTTCCTCGACGCGCTCACGGACGCGGACGTCATCCTCCAGGTCATCGACGCAGCCGGGGCGACGAACGCCGAGGGCGAACCGGTCGAGGTCGGCGAGTACGACCCGGTCGAGGAGGCCGACTTCGTCGAGGAGGAGATGGACCAGTGGCTGGCGGGCATCGTCGAGCGCAACTGGGAGTCGGTCGAGCGCAAGTCGCGTTCCCCCGACTTCGACATCGACGAGGCGCTGACCGACCTGCTGACCGGCTTCGGTGCCACCGAGTACGACGTGACGGCGGTCCTCCGGGGGATCGAATACCCCGAGGATCCGATCCAGTGGACCGACGAACACCGGGAACGCCTCGCGCGGGACGTCCGCGCGCGGACGAAACCGATCGTGCTGGTGGCGAACAAGGCCGACATCGCACCCGAGGGGAACGTCGAGCGGCTCCGCGAGACCGACAAACCCGTCGTGCCCGCGACCGCGGACGGCGAACTCGCGCTCCGATCCGCGGCGGAGTCGGGCGTTCTCGACTACGACCCCGGCGACGCGGACTTCGAACTGCTCGGCGACGTGAGCGACGCGCAGGCCGAGGGGTTAGAGCGGATCCGCGAGGTGATGGCGGCGTTCGGCGGCACCGGCGTCCAGACGGCCCTCGACGAGGCGGTGTACGGCCTGCTCGACCGCATCACGGCCTACCCCGTCCAGAACGAGACCCACTGGACCGACGCGCGCGATAACGTCCTGCCGGACGCGTTCCTCCTCCCGCGCGGGAGCGGCCCGAAGGACCTCGCCTACGCCGTCCACACGGACATCGGCGAGGGGTACCTCCACGCGGTCAATGCGAAGACGGAGCGGCGAATCGGAGAGGAGTACGAGCTGGAGGAGGGCGACGTCATCAAGGTCGTCAGCACGGCGAACTGACCAACTGGCCACTACTCCTTCCCATCCGGCGACCCGTGTTCCGGTATGTTCGAGGTCAGCACGGAGTTCGCCCCCTCGCTCTCCGATCCGGTGCTCGTGGAAGGACTACCCGGCGTCGGCCTCGCCGGGAAGATCGCCGCCGACCACGTCAGGGAGCAACTCGACACCAGGTACTTCGGCGAACTCCGGGGTGAGGAACTCCCCTCCGCGGCCGCCTTCACCGAGGACGACCGGACCCTGCACTCGCCCGTCAGGCTGTTCGTCGACGAGTCGAACGACGTCATCGTGCTCGTCGGCGACGTGCCCATCGAGGCCATCGACGCCGACGGTCTCGCGGGAGCGCTGTCGGACTGGATGGACGAGATCGGCGCGACGCCGCTGTACCTGAGCGGGCTTCCGACCCAGCGCGAACCCGAAGACGTCCCGGAGCTGTACGGCGTCGCCACCGGGGAAGCTGGCGGGTTGCTCGACGAGGTGGACGTCTCGGCGCCGGCCGCGGACGGACTGATCCAGGGTCCCGCAGGCGCGCTGTTGAGCGCGGCCAAGGACCGCGACCGCGACGCGTGCGGGCTCATCGTGGAGACGACGCCGAAGTTCCCCGACCCGGAAGGCGCACACGTGCTCGTGCGGGACGGGATCGCTCCGCTCGCGGGCGTCGACGTCGACACCGACCCGCTGGTCGAGAGCGCCGAGGAGATCATGGACCGGCGCCGGCAACTCGCCCAGCGCATCCAGCAGGCGAGCGATGGCGACCAGTCGCGCGCGTCGGTAACCGGGATGTTCCAGTAACGCCCGTCGCCGGGACACGGACCGCCTCGAACGGAGTCAGCGTCGCTCAGCGAACCGCAGCCGCGGCGTCCGCCATGATCCCGAGCGCCTCGCGGAGGACGTCCTCGTCGGTCGCGTACGAGATGCGCGCGTAGCCCTCGCCGTGTTCGCCGAACGCGCCGCCGGGGACGACGACGACGCCGCGGTCGATGCACTCGTCGACGAACCCGTCGGGTACCTCGGGCATCGCGTAGAAGGCACCCTGGGGCGTCGGACAGTCGAGCCCCGCGTCGGCGAGCCCCTCGAGGACGACGTCGCGCCTGCGCTCGAACGAGTCGCGCATCTCACCCACCACGTCCTGTGGGCCCGACAGCGCCGCCTCGGCGGCGAACTGGGCCGGCGCCGACGCGCACGCCTGGGCGTACTGGTGGACCCTGAGCATGCGTTCGATCCGGTCGGTCGCGCCCGTGACCCAGCCGAGCCGCCAGCCGGTCATCGAGTACGCCTTCGAGCAGGCGTTCACGACGACGACGTTCTCGCGCTCGTACTCCAGGGGCGAGTGGTGGGCCCCCTCGAAGACGAAGTGCTCGTACACCTCGTCGGAGAGACAGAGGACGTCGTGCTCGCGGGCGATCCGCGCGAACTCCCTGACGTCGTCCTCGCTCGCGACGGTGCCCGTCGGGTTCGCGGGCGAGTTGACGACGAACGCGGCGGTGTCGTCGGTGATGGCCGCCTCGACGGTCGCGGGATCGAGGGTGAGATCCTCGCGGAGCGGGACGGGCACCGGCTCGCCCCCGGCGAGTTTCGTCAGCGCGTCGTAGCTCACGAACCCCGGGTCCGGGATGACGACCTCCTCGCCGACGTCGACGTGTGCCTCGAGCGCGAGGTGGAGCGCCTCGGACCCGCCGGAGGTCGCGATGAGGTCGCCGGGATCGACCGTCACGCCCTGGTCGCGCTCGTGTTTGGCCGCGATCGCCTCGCGGAGCGCCAGCGTCCCCTTGTTGGACGTGTACGCGTCCGTGCTTCCCTCGCGGATGGCCGCGACGGCCGCGTCCTTCGCGTGGCTCGGCGTGGGGAAGTCGGGCTGGCCGAGCCCCAGGTTGATGGCGTCCTCGCCGGCCGCCTCGAACACCTCGCGGATGCCGCTGATGGAGATCGCCTCCACGCGGTCGGAGAACTTCGGCATATCGAGGTGACCGGACCGAACCGGGATAGGTGTTGTCACACGACCCCGGCGCGTCGTTCGGACCGTCGACCCCGCTCGAATCACGGCTCGTCGTACTCGTCGCGCAGGTCCTCGATGCTCCCGGTCAGCCGCGACAGCGCCGCGTCAGCGTCCATGTATCCCTGCTCGTACTCGCCGAGCACGTCGTCGGCCTCCTCCAGAAACGCCTCGACCGCTTCGTCGTTGCTCATGGGCCGACATCGGGCCGGCGGTACGTGGGTGTTGTGACCGCGAGCGGCGAGGCCGAATCGCCGCAGGCGAACGCAGTCCGGCCTTCCACCCGCTGACGCTACCCGTCCACACACCGGGTGGGACTGAAAGGGGCCGCGGCTCTCGCTGGCATCAACGGCGGTGGCTGACGGAACGTGGTCGAGCACGGGAGTCGAGAGGAGTACGAATCACCCGGAGGGAATAAGCGCCGACGTCGACTACGTAACCCCGTGACGGTCACGCTGCGGTTCGAGGACGGCGCCGTCGTCGTGAGCAGCGACGGCGACGACCTCAACCCGACCTCGCTCCCCGGCGTCGAACGCGACGCACGCACCGGGAGCCACCGCGCTCCGGCACGCCGCTACCGTGCGGTCCGCGACGCGCTCCGGGACCGCGGGGCCGACGTGGACGACCGCGTCGCCCCCGACGCTCGGCTCGAACTCTCGCTCCGCTATGACCTCCGCGAGTACCAGGAAGCCGCTCTAGCGGCCTGGCGAGGGAACGACGAACGGGGCGTGGTCGAACTGCCGACCGGGAGCGGGAAGACGGTGCTCGCGCTCGCGGCCATGGCGGAACTCGGCGTCCCGACGCTGGTCGTCGTTCCCACGGTCGACCTGCTCGAACAGTGGCGACGCGAACTCGAATCGGAGTTCGGCGTGCCGGTCGGCCAGTTCGGTGGCGGCGAGCAGCGCGCGGCGGCGCTGACGGTGGCGACGTACGATTCGGCGTACCTCCGCGCCGAGGACGTCGGCGGCGACTTCGGCCTGATCGTGTTCGACGAGGTCCACCACCTCGGCGGCGAGGGGTATCGCGACGTCGCCCGCCTGTTCGCCGCGCCGGCACGGCTCGGGCTGACCGCGACGTTCGAGCGGCCCGACGGCGCACACGAGACGGTCGCCGACCTCGTCGGTCCGGTGGTGTTCGAGCGCGACGTCGACGCCCTCTCCGGGGAGCACCTCGCGGAGTACGACGTGCGGAGAATCGAGGTACGGCTCTCCGAATCGGAGCGCGAGGAGTACGAGCGAGAGCAGGGAACGTTCGTGGAGTACGTCCGCGATGCGGGGATCACGTTCTCCTCGGGGAGCGACTATCAGGAGCTGGTGTACCGCTCGGGCAACGACCCCCGGGCGCGCGAGGCGCTGCTCGCGAAACAGCGCGCACGCGAGGTGATGATGAACGCCGACGCGAAGGTGACGGAACTCGAACGCATCCTGGAACGTCACCGCGACGAGCGGGTCATCGTGTTCACGGCCCACACCGACCTCGTGTATCGGCTCTCCGAACGGTTCCTGCTTCCGGCGATCACGGGCGAGACCGGCGCCGCCGAGCGCCGCGAAATCCTCGGTAAGTTCCGTGACGGCGAGTACACGAGGGTCGTCTCCGCGAACGTGCTCGACGAGGGCGTCGACGTGCCGGACGCCAGCGTCGGCGTCGTCATCTCGGGCACCGGCTCGGAACGGCAGTTCACACAGCGGCTCGGCAGGCTGTTGCGGCCCGGAAGCGACGGCGAAAAACGGGCGGTCCTGTACGAACTCGTGACGAGCGAAACCGCCGAGGAGCGGGTGGCGGACCGCCGGCGGTAACCGCCAGGACCGACGACCGGGACGGCTCGACGGGACGACGCCGACAGTCCTCACTGCACGTCGACGCTCAGCGAGCCGTTTCCGGAGAACGCCTCGTACTCGAGACCCGTCTCGAGTTCGACCTCCAGTTGGCCGTCGGGCTCGACGGTCACCGACTGCGAAACGGTGCTCTCCTCGTCCCCGGCCTGCACGTCGGCGACGACGGTCCCGGACTGGGACTCCCCGGACCGGTTCTCGACGGTGACCCGGAGCAGCAGCGTCCCGTCCTCGGCCGCCTCGTCGGCGATCCCGGCGATGACGAGCCCCGTCGCCGGCGGCTCGGTCGGGACGGGCGACCGCGGCGGGGTTCGGGGACCCGACGGCTGGGTCGACTCCGTACAGCCCGTCCCAGCGACCAGGCCCGCGATGCCGACGAGGACTCCCCGACGCTCCATGTCCGGGCCTCATGCCCATCCCGTATGAGCCTTGTCCATCCGGAGCGACCTGCGGACCCGTCCCGCCCCCACCGGCGCGATTTTACCCGCGGACCCGGAAGGGTCGGGCGTGCTGCGCAAGGATCTCCTGCGCGTCTCCCGTCGCGGCGGCGGCTACCGACCCGAGTTCGTCGCCGACGACGGGGCGGCAGTCGACCTCGCCGCCAGGGTCGTCGGCACTTACCAGGGTCACGTGGGCGAGCCCCGGCGGGCGCTGGAGGCCGCGCTCACCGACCTCGAACGGGACGCCCCCGACTTCAAGCTCGTCCGGGGGTTCGCCGCGCTGCTGGAGCGGGAGGCCACCTTCGAGACCAGGTCGCCGCTCCCACCCGAACGGGCCAGGCGGGCCGCGTTCGCCGCCGCCGAACGGGTCGGCGTCGCGAGCGAGACCGAACGAGAGCAAGCGCTCTCCGCTGCCGGGGATCGGCTCGGCACGGACGCCGAGGCGGTCGAGTCGTCGCTGTCGGCCGACCGCGAGCCCGAACGGGTCCTCGTCGCGTTCGAACCGCGGTGGGACCCGGAGACGCTGTGCGAGCAGTACGACCTCTCGCTCGCACAGACCGCGCTGTTCGACGCCGTCGAGGTTCGGCTCCGCTCGGCTGATCCGAAGACGCTCGTGTCCGCCGCGAAACGGCTCGGGCTCCTGTACGAGGTCGTGAGGACCGACGGGGGTCGGGAATTCGTCCTCACCGGACCGGACGCGCTGTTCCGTCGCGGGCGGCGCTACGGAACCGCGTTCGCCAGCCTCCTCGGGACGGTCGCCGCGAGCACGGCCGACTGGGAGCTGACCGCGACCATCGACGACCGGGGCACGGAACGGGAGCTCCGGTTGAGCGACGCCGACGTGTCCGATCCGGGCACCGAGCCGCTCGCGGAGCCGGCGTTCGACTCCGGCGTCGAGGCCGACTTCGCCGCGCGGTTCCGCGCGCTTGACCTGGACTGGACGCTCGTCCGCGAGCCGGAACCGCTGGAGGTCGGTGCCCGAGGCGGCCCCGGTGACTTCGCCGAGGTGGGGGCGCGAGTGATGATCCCCGACTTCTCCTTCGAGTACCGGCACGCCGACTTCCGCGTCTTCTTCGAGGTGATGGGGTTCTGGACGCCCGAGTACGTCGAGAAGAAGCTCGATCAGCTCGCGGGCGTCGAGGACGTCGAACTCGTCGTCGCGGTCGACGAGTCGCTCGGGGTCGGCGAGGCCATCGAGGCTCGCGACCATCGAGCGATCCCCTACTCGGGGACCGTCCGGGTCAAGGACGTGGTGGACGCGCTACGGGAGTACGAATCCGAGCTCGAAGCCGCCGTGACTGCAGACCTCCCGGGCGTGCTCGCACCGGACGACGACGCGGTCGCTCTCGACGAGGTCGCCGCCGAACACGGCGTCCCCCGGGACGCGCTCGACGGGGTTTCGTTCCCGGAGCACGAGCGTGTCGGCGGCAGCCTCGTGCGGCCCGCGGTGCTGGAGGCGGTCGCGGATGCGCTTGAGCCCGGGATGGCCTACGCCGACGCGGAAGACGCGCTCGATTCATACGGGCTGGCCGACGCGAGCGCGGCGCTCTCGCGTCTCGGCTATCGCGTCGAGTGGGAGGGGCTGGGCGGCGGGACGCTCCGGGCGAAGGAGTGACGTTCGGGGAACCGACTCGATCCCCGACCCGGCTCGGAACGCGCTGGCCGCCGCGTCTGCATCGGGGCAGTTTCCCTCAGAGACGGGCGCGTAACTGGTAACCACCCCGCTCCCATCCCGGAAAAATCTTCATGGCTTACTCGCCGGTAAGCGTGTACTACCCACCCATGCCCCGAAAAGAGAGACCGTGGTCGAAGAACGTCCTCAACCAGCTCGCGGGAGTCACCGGCCTCGGATGGACGATGTCCATCCTCGGCTTTCTCGGGACGCTGATCGGCTACGGAAACGCGTTCGTAACTCGCCTCGTCGCCGGACCGCAGTCGCTGCTGTACATCGGAACCGCCTTCTTCGTGGCCACGCTCGGGCTCGACCGCCTCACCGACCTGCTCTCGGAGACGGAGGGGTAACGTCGCCCGTCACGGGTCGTCGGGACGAGTAGGATTCGGCTACGGTCTCCGGCTGACGTCGCGATTCGGAAGTCCGGCTCCGCCTGCTCGAACGGCCGCCAGTGCGTCGCTCGAGGCGAACGATCGACTGCCGCCTAGCGCGGTCGCTCCGGGAGTTCCTCCTGATACCCCTTCGGTACGACCGAGCGAAGCTCGTCGTAGAGGTAGAGCCCGACGCCGATCGGTTCGCGCCCGCCGGCGATCTCGTGGGTCGCGATCAGGTAGCCCCAGTCGCCCTCCCAGCCGGGCAGGTCCTGATCGTGGCCGGCCGCGAACGCGCGGGCCTGGCCAGGCGAGAGGTCGATCACGTTTCGCGTCGCCAGCCGACCCCAGCGCATCGCCGCCGTCGTCGTCGGTTTCCAGTGCTCTTGGCGGGTGCGGAGGAAGGTGATGCCGACGCCCTCCCGGACCTGTGGCGTCGGGACGTCGGCCGCGAACGCCCAGATCTTCCCCGCGCCCTTCTCCCAGAACGTGTAGCCGTCGAACGTCTCGGCCGGGACGGCGAAGCGCTCCTCCCACCAGTCCAGCACCTCGGCGCGCGTGGCGCGCCCCACGATCTCGCGATCGGCCGCCGTCGCGGGGAGGCGGTCGAACTGCTGGCCGTCGTTGTCGTGCTCGGCCATCAGGCACCCACCCCCGTGGCTCCTTCGCCGGTCGAAGCACCCTCTTTGCCCCCCTCCGGGTCGCCACCCACGCGAAGTTTCGCGAGGAAGAACCCGCCGGTGTCGTTGAAGTGCGGGTAGACGCGGGTCGCCCGCCTCACCTGCTCGTCGTACGTCTCGTCCTCCCACCCGGTGACGCCGGGGCGGGAGTCGAGGGGGCAGTCCCAGTCGAGGACCTCGCAGTCCTCCTCTGCCAGCACGTGGTCGAGGACGGCCTCGTTCTCCTCGGGCGCGAACGTGCAGGTGGAGTAGACGACGACGCCGCCGGGTTTCGTCGCCTGCACGGCGCGCTTGAGGATGCCCTTCTGGATGCCGGCGACCTCGTGGACGTGCTGGAGCGTCCACTTCTCGAGCGTGTCGGGGTTCTTGCGGATCGTCCCCTCACAGGAGCACGGCGCGTCGACGAGCGCCCGGTCGAACTCGTCGAAGCCGAACCCGTTCAGCGAGTAGTTGCGCGCGTCCTGCTGGTCGACGACGAGGTTCGTGACCCCGAGGCGCTCGGCGTTGTGCCGGAGCGCGGAGATGCGACCGAGGTTCGAGTCGTTGCCGATGAGCGCGCCGCGGTCCTCCATCAGCCCGGCGAGCTGGCTCGTCTTGCTCCCCGGCGCGGCGCAGGCGTCCCAGACGCGCTCGCCGGGCCGGGGGTCGAGTGCGAGCGCCGGCAGCGCCGACACCTCCTCCTGTCCGTGGACCCAGCCGTGGGCGTAGGGCCACGTCGTCCCCGGCGTCCGCTCGTCGAGCCGGAAGAGGCCCTCGTGCCAGTCGACGCGCTCGTAGCCGGTTCCCTCCTCGTCGAACGCCTCGGCGACCCTGTCCGGCCCGGCCCTGATGGGGTTCGTCCGGACGACCGAGGGAAGCGGGCGCTCGCAGGCGGCCCGGAACGCGGCCTCGTCGTCGACGAGGGGCCCGTAGCGGTCGAGGGGGTTCATGCACCCGGGTTCGGCGGGGTCGCGTTTGTCGGTTTCGACACGGCGGGCGGCGACGGCTCGGGACTCCACGGACGGTCACCGAGTCCGGTTCCCCGCGCGGCGCACCTTTACGGTCCCCCGCCGAGGAGGATCGGACATGGCGCGAATCGACGTGCGGACGGACGTGTCGCTCTCCGACCCGGTGCTCGTGGAGGGGTTCCCGGGCGTCGGCCTCGTCGGGAAGATCGCCGCCGACCACCTCGTCGCGGCGTTCGACATGGTTCACTACGGGGACGTCCACTGCGAGTCGCTCCCGAAATCGGCCGCCTTCGGCGCGGGCGATCGGGCCGTCCGAACCCCCGTTCGGCTGTACGCCGACGGCGAGCGCGACCTGCTCGTCCTCCAGTCGGACGTGCCCGTCTCGCCGGAGGCGGCGACGGAGTTCGCGGACTGTCTCACCGACTGGTTCCGCGAGGCGTCCGTGACGCCGGCGTACGTCGCGGGGCTCAAACGCCAGCGACGGGAGGGGTCGGAGCCGGAGGGTGACGCGGCGATGTTCGGCGTCGCCGCCGGCGACGGCGCGGTGCTCCTCGATCGCGCGGGGGTTCCCGCCCCCGACGAGGCGGGCATCGCCTCCGGGCCGACGGGCGCGCTGTTGAACCACGCGCTCGAAACCGACCTCACCGCAGTCGGCCTCATCGCGGAGTGTGACCCGCGGTTCCCCGACCCGCTCGCCGCAAAGCGGGTCATCGAGGACGGGATCGCCCCCGTCGCCGGCATCGACGTGCCGACGAGGGACCTCGAGGCACACGCTGACCAGATCCAGGAGGCGAAAGAGCAGCTCGCGCGGCGGATGAGCGAGGAGGACGAGAACTCCTCACAGGCCCAGCGGCTCCGGATGTACCAGTGAGTCGACCCGGCGACCCCGAGGAATTAACACGGGACCGCCTCTCGTAGCGACATGGACCGACAACAGGTGCTCGCCCTCGTGCTGGTCGGACTGATGGTGTTCTCGTCGCTGGCGTACGCGGTCACGCTCTTCTAACCCGACGGGGGCCGGCCGGCCGGTCACGTCCGCCGATCAGCAGCCGCGTCATCCGAATCGACCGGGCAGGTAGCCGGGAGGACCGCGCGGATTCTACAACCCTTATCCCCGCCGACCGATTCCATCGACGTATGAGCGAGGACGCCGGAACCGAGCCGGAGGAACCGGAGGTCGCCGACGGGAACGTCGAGACGGAAGAGTCGGACGCCGTCGCCGACGGGGAGACGCGGGACGCGGAGGCCGAGGCGGCGCTCGCGACCGAGGTCGCGGCCCACGACGACGAACTCGCGGCGGCCGTCGCCGAGCTGGAGTCGCGCGTGGAGGAGGCCGAGGAGCGTGCGAGCGAGGCCGAGTCGCGCGCGGAGGAACTGGAGTCGAGCCTCGCGCGGACGAAGGCGGACTTCCAGAACTACAAGAAGCGGGCGAAGAAGCGACAGGAACGGGAGAAGGAGCGCGCGACCGAGGACCTCGTCGGCCGACTCACCGAGGTTCGGGATAACCTCGTCCGCGCGCTCGAACAGGACGGGGACGCCGACATCCGCCCCGGCGTCGAGTCGACGCTGGAGACGTTCGATCGGGTGCTGGCCGACGAGAACGTCGAGGTCCTCGACCCGGAACCGGGCGAGGAGGTCGACCCCGAGCGCCACGAGGTCATGATGCGCGTCGCCAGCGACCACCCCGCCGGGACGGTCGCCGACGTGTACAAGCCCGGCTACGAGATGGCCGGGAAGGTCATCGAGGCCGCACAGGTCACCGTCAGCGAGGACGAGGAGTAGCTCAGCGGAGACGGGGAGACGTCGAGCCTCCGCCCGTCGGCGGGCGCGGGCGGCCCCGGCGCGTCGACGGGACGCGCCTCGAATCGCGGTTCGTGATAAGCGTTGTCACTACGGGCGCACGGTCGGCGAGAGAATCGCCATCAAGCGACGACCCGATGTTCGGGCGTGTGGCTCCCTATCTAGTAACCTTTAACGGAATCGGGCCGCGTAGATGCAGGTAATATGGCGAGTGACAAGATTCTGGGGATCGACCTCGGAACGACGAACTCCGCGTTCGCAGTGATGGAAGGCGGCGACCCGGAGATCATCGTGAACGGCGAGGGCGACCGGACGACCCCCTCCGTCGTCGCGTTCTCCGACGACGGCGAGCGACTCGTGGGCAAGCCCGCGAAGAACCAGGCGGTCCAGAACCCCGACCGGACCATCCAGTCCATCAAGCGGCACATGGGCGAGGAGGGCTACTCGGTCGAGATCGACGGCGAGGAGTACACGCCCGAGCAGCTCTCGGCGATGATCCTCCAGAAGATCAAGCGCGACGCGGAGGAGTACCTCGGCGACGACGTCGAAAGGGCGGTGATCACCGTCCCCGCGTACTTCAACGACAAGCAGCGCCAGGCGACGAAGGACGCCGGCGAGATCGCGGGCTTCGAGGTCGACCGCATCGTCAACGAGCCGACCGCGGCGTCGATGGCGTACGGGCTGGACGACGACTCGGACCAGACGGTGCTCGTGTACGACCTCGGCGGCGGGACGTTCGACGTTTCCGTCCTCGATCTGGGCGGCGGCGTGTACGAGGTCGTCGCCACCAACGGGGACAACGACCTGGGCGGCGACGACTGGGACGAGGCGGTCATCGACCACCTCGCCGAGGAGTTCGAGAACGACCACGGCATCGACCTGCGCGAGGACCGGCAGGCGCTCCAGCGGCTGAAGGACGCTGCCGAGGAGGCGAAGATCGAACTCAGTTCGCGCAAGCAGACGAACATCAACCTCCCGTTCATCACCGCGACCGACTCGGGGCCGGTCCACCTCGAGACCGAACTGACGCGCGCGACGTTCGAGTCGCTCACCTCGAATCTCGTGGAGCGGACCGTCGGGCCGACCGAGCAGGCGCTCTCGGACGCGGGCTATGACGCCGACGACATCGACGAGGTGATCCTCGTCGGCGGGTCGACCCGGATGCCCCAGGTGCAAGCACAGGTCGAGGAACTCGTCGGCCAGGAGCCGAAGAAGAACGTCAACCCCGACGAGGCGGTCGCGCTCGGCGCGGCGATCCAGGGCGGCGTGCTCTCGGGCGACGTCGACGACCTCGTGCTGCTCGACGTCACCCCGCTCTCGCTGGGCATCGAGGTGAAGGGCGGGCTCTTCGAGCGGCTGATCGACAAGAACACGACCATCCCGACCGAGGAGTCGAAGGTGTTCACCACGGCGGCCGCGAACCAGACGTCCGTCCAGGTCCGCGTGTTCCAGGGCGAGCGCGAGATCGCCGAGGAGAACGAACTGCTCGGCGAGTTCCAGCTCTCGGGCATCCCGCCCGCCCCCGCCGGCACCCCCCAGATCGAGGTGTCGTTCAACATCGACGAGAACGGCATCGTCAACGTCGAGGCCGAGGACCAGGGCTCGGGCAACGCCGAATCGATCACCATCGAGGGCGGCGCGGGCCTCTCGGACGAGGAGATCGACCGGATGCAGGAGGAGGCCGAGGAGCACGCCGAGGAGGACGAGGCCCGGCGCGAGCACATCGAGGCCCGCAACGAGGCCGAGAGCGCGGTCCAGCGCGCGAACACGCTCCTCGAGGAGAACGAGGAAGAGGTCGACGATGAGCTCGCGAGCGACATCGAGGACGCCATCGCCGACGTCGAAGAAGTCCTCGAGGACGAGGACGCCGAGACCGAGGAACTGCGGGACGCGACCGAGGAGCTCTCGACCGAACTGCAGGAGATTGGCAAGCAGATGTACCAGCAGGCGCAGGGCGCGCAGGCCGGGCCGGGCGGTGCCGGCGGTCCGGAGGGCGCGGCGGGCGCCGGTCCCGGCGGCATGGGCGGCGGGGCCGGCCCCGGCGGCGCCGCGGGTGCCGGCGGCGACGACGAGGAGTACGTCGACGCCGACTTCGAGGACGTGGACGACGAGGACGACTCCGACGAGGACTAACGCGCGGAAAACCCGATTTCCTCCCCGCCTCGCTCGGACGACCAGCCGGCGCGGTGGCGCGCGTGTCCGCGAGCGCCCTCGTGGGGCTCGCTCTCGCGCGTGAGGGATGAGCACCGCAGGCGAGCGAAGCGAGCGAGGAGCGCAATCGGCTGGGGAGGACGTGGTCCGGTGCGGTGCGGTTTCAGGTGAGCTAGGGGGAGTGGTCCGCCCGGCCGAACCACCCGCAATCGACGGACGCCGAAATCAGTCGAACCCCGCCGGAATCTCAGCCACGCCACCCGAAAACGAGAACACGGAGTCACGCGTTTCAAATAGCACGACGGCCATGACACTGATAACACGACCATGAGCGAGGACTTCTACGAGGTGCTGGGGGTCTCGCGCGACGCCTCCGAGGACGAGATCAAGCAGGCGTACCGCCAGAAGGCGACCGAGTACCACCCGGACGTGAGCGACGACCCGAACGCCGAGGAGAAGTTCAAGAAGGTCAAGAAGGCTCAGGAGGTGCTCACCGACGAGGAGAAGCGTCAGGCGTACGACCAGATGGGCCACGACCGCTTCGAGCAGGCCGAGAAGCGCGGCGGCTTCGACGGCGGCGGCGCCGGCGGGATGGGCGGCCAGGGCAACCCGTTCGGCGGCATGGGCGGCGGTGGAATGGGCGGCGGCGGCATGGGCGGTCTCGGCGACATCTTCGAGGAGTTCTTCGGCGGCGGCGGTGGACGCGGCCGCGGCGGCCCGCGTCCGGGCAAGGACCTCCGGACGAGCCTCGAGGTCACGCTTGAGGAGGCCTACGAGGGAGTCACGAAGCAGTTCACCGCCGC
Source organism: Halobaculum sp. XH14 (assembly GCF_032116555.1). Taxonomy (NCBI): domain Archaea; kingdom Methanobacteriati; phylum Methanobacteriota; class Halobacteria; order Halobacteriales; family Haloferacaceae; genus Halorarum; species Halorarum halobium. The sequence continues at coordinate 1,317,673 of NZ_CP134949.1, read as the reverse complement.
ACGGCCGCAGCGCTGTCCCGACTGCGACGGCGAGGGGCATCCGCCCGACGCCGACGTGCGGACCTGTCCCGAGTGCAACGGCCAGGGGCAGGTGACCCAGGTCCAGCAGACGCCGCTCGGGCGGGTCCAGCAGGCGACGACCTGCCGGCGCTGTGAGGGCGAGGGCGAACTGTACTCCGAGGACTGCGCGCGCTGTGACGGCGGCGGCGTGGTGCGCGAGGAGTCGACGCTCACCGTCGACGTGCCCGCCGGGATTCGGGACGGCCAGAGCCTCCGGATGGACGGCGAGGGCGCGCCCGGCGAACCCGGCGCGCGGGACGGCGACCTGCTGATCGAGATCCACGTCGCGGACGACGAGCGCTTCGAGCGCGACGGCGCGGACCTGCGGCTCACCCGGCCCATCTCGTTCCCGCAGGCGACGTTCGGCGACACCATCGAACTGGAGACGCTCGACGGCGCGGTCGAGTTCGACGTGCCGGCCGGCACCCAGTCGGGGGAGACGTTCCGCCTGCGCGGCAAGGGGATGCCCCGCCTCCGCGGGCGGGGCGAGGGCGACCTCTACGTGCAGGTGCAGGTCGTGACCCCCGAGGACCTCAGCGACGACCAGCGCGAGGCGCTGCGCGAGTTCGCGGAGGCCGGCGGCGAGGAGATCGACGTCAGCGAGGGGTTCTTCGAGAAGATCAAGAACTCGTTCTGACCGCTACCGCTCGGAGCGACCCGGACCGCTCCCGCGCCACTCTTTGTCCCCGGCCCCGAACCGACGCCCATGCCCGACCCCCTGCCGGATGCGACGCTCGTCGGCGACCTCCTCGCGCGCGACCGGCGGGACCGGACGACCGCGCTTCACGTCGCGGCGAGCGACCGGACGCTCAGCTACCGGGACCTCTGCACGACCGCGTACAAGGCCGGGAACGTCCTCAGCCACCACGGCGTCCGCGCGGGCGACGTGGTCGACGTCGAACCGCGCCCCGCCCCCGAACCGGTCCTGACGTTCCTCGGGGCGACGCTGCTGGGCGCAGTCACGGCGTTCCGCGCGGATCCGGGTGCCGACGACGTGACCGACGCACGCGCGGTCGTCGTCCACGCCGAACGGGAGGACGAGTTCGACCTCCCGCCCGGGGCACGATTGCTCGCGTTCGGCGGCGAACCCGACCGGCCGACGACGACCCACTGGGAAGGGGAGGTGTGGAGCGAGAACCCCGCGTTCCCGCCGACCGATCACGACCCCGACGATCCGGTGCTCGCCGTCGGCGACGGCGGTTACAGTCACGCCCGCTTGCTGCGGGGAGCGAACGGTCTCCGAGCCGACCGCGTGGCCGGACGGGACCGGCCGATCCGGGACCCCCTCTCGGACCCCGGGGCCGTCGTCGCCCTCCTCGCCGCGTTGCTCGACGGGAGGGCCGCCAACCTCGCCGGGCGCAGCGTCGATCCGGCGACGGAACGCGACGGCGGGTAGGTGATTTTCGGGGCGTTTCGCGCGCCCCCTACTCCTCGCGTGGCTCCGGGAGCGTCGGAACGGCCGGACGGGCGAGAAAACGAATCGGCCCCGGGAACGCCGGTTCCCCGGCGGTCAGGCGAAGACGGCCGGCGCGTCGGGGTCGACGGCCAGTTCGACGTCGTCGCCGGGGGCGACCGGGCTGTCCCGACCCTGCACGACGACCGTGAGCTCCGGGACGCCCGCGGTGACGTCGAGCACGTAGTTCGTCTGATCGCCCTGGAAGTACCGTTCGACGACCGTCCCCGACAGGGAGCCGTCGGCGACGAACCGGAAGTCCTCGGGGCGGATCGAGAGCTCGACCGGGCCGCTGGCCTCGCCGGCGACCTCGATGCGACCGCCATCGAGATCGACCACCGTGGCCTCCCCGTCGGCGTCCGCGACGCCCTGAAGCAGGTTGGTGTCGCCGATGAAGTCGGCGACGAACGGCGTCGCCGGGTTTCGATAGATCTCCTCGGGGCTCCCGACCTGTTCCAGCGAGCCGTCGTTCATCACGGCGATCCGATCCGAGAGCGTCATCGCGACCTCCTGATCGTGGGTGACGTAGAAGAATGCGCCCTCCGTCTTCTCGTGGATCTTCCGGAGTTCGACCTGCATCCGCTTGCGGAGCTTCCGGTCGAGACTCGACAGCGGTTCGTCGAGCAGGAGGACCGACGGCTGGTTGACCAGCGCCCGCGCCAGCGCGACGCGCTGTTGCTGGCCGCCCGAGAGTTCGGTCGGGTTGCGCTCCTCGAACCCGCCGAGGTCGACGAGGTCGAGGTATTCGGACACGAGGCGGTCGCGCCGGGTCCCGGTCGACCCCTCGCCGCCGGCGCCGTCGGTTCCGCCGTCCGCGTCGGGCAACCCGCCCTTTTTCAGGCCGTAGGCGACGTTGTCGCCGACGGTCATGTGGGGGAACAGCGAGAGGTGCTGGAAGACGAGGTTCGTCCCCCGGGCCTCGGGCGGGACGCCCGTCATCGGCTCGCCGCCGATGGTGACGGTCCCGTCACTGGGCGTCTCGAAGCCGCTTATCATCCGGAGCGTCGTCGTCTTCCCGCAGCCGGAGGGCCCGACCAGCGAGAAGAACTCGCCCTCCTTGATGTCGAAATCGATGCCGTCGACGGCCGTCACGTCGCCGAACTCCTTTCGAACGTCCTCGAGATCGACGAGTACGTCTCCCATGTGAGTATCCCTCGTAGACCCCCCTCACGCTCGAATGGAGTAAAACTCACGCTCCCCGGCCGAGACGTTCGGGATAAATCGGAGGACGTCGGGAAGGATTTAACTGACTAGAATCGGGATGGTTCGTCGGTATGCCAGTTGAAGACACTCACGGCTCCCGCGCGACGGACGAGTCTTCCACCACGAACGGTTCCCGCTCCGACGGCCGACCGGCCGTCGGCCGTCGACGGTTCCTCGCTGCCACGGGCACGGCCGCGACCGTCGGTGCCGCCGGCTGTCTGGGCGGCGGTGGCGGCGGAACGCCGACCATCAACATCCTGACCTGGGAGGAGTACGCCAACGACGACATCCAGTCCCGGATTGAGGAGAACGCCGGGGTGAACCTGTCGATCACGAAGTCCACGTCGTCCTCGGAGATGTTCTCGACGTGGAACTCGGGACAGAACGAGCAGTACGACATCGCCATCCCGAACAACAACTACGTCCCGAAGATGATGAACGCCGACCTGGTCTCGCCGGTCCAGGAGGACGTCGTCAGCAACTACGACGCCGTCTACGACGTGTTCAAGGACTTCGCGGACTCGCAGTTCACCAGCGGCGGGGACATGTACGGCGTCCCCATCCGCTTCGGGTGGTACGGCTACTCGTACGACTCGCGGAGCGTCTCCGACCACGAGGACAGCTACAAGGTCCTCTTCGAGGAGGACTACGTCGACGCCGACCTGGGCGGCAGCCTCATCATGTACGACAACCACTTCAAGGCGATGAGCGCGGCGGCCCTGTACCTCGGCTACCGCGACGCCTTCGAGGGTTCGAGGGTGACCCTCTCGGGGGATCAGATCGACGAGGTGAAACAGCTGATGATCGACCAGAAGCCGCGGCTCCAGGGGTACATCGCGGCGGACCCGACGTACATCAAGAACTTCAACCAGGGCAACTTCCTCGTCGGCCAGTCCGGCCGCAACGAGATCGTCGAGATGTGGTCGAACGACAACGACTGGCCGACGATGGCGGCCCCGACGGAGGGGTCGCTCGCGTGGTTCGAGTCGGCCGTCGTCTCCAGCGCGTCCAGCAACGAGGAGGCCGCCTGGGAGGTCATCAACGAGTACATCTCCGCACGGAACGGCGCGACCCTCGCGAAGGCGGGGTACTCGCCGAGCGTCAACCCGAACACGCAGGACAACCTCACCGAGCAGGAGAACGAGATGTTCGGCTCGATCGATCCGGCCCGCCTCGAACAGATGATCCCGTTCAAGGCCGTCGAGAACGAGGAGTCCTGGATCACCGCCTGGGAAGAGATCAAGTCGGCCTGATCGATGGCGACGACAACGGACCCGGAGGAAACCACACGAAAGCGGCTGCTGGCGCGGTTCCAGTCGCACGGGGCGCGCCTCGGCATCACGGCCGGCCCCAGCATCGTCTGGCTCGCGCTGCTGTTGCTGGCACCGCTGACGTTCATGGTGACGGTGAGCTTCCTGACCGTCAACGACGCATACGACATCGTCTGGCAGCCGACGCTGTCGAACTACGGGTCGCTGTTCGCGGGCGAGGGGCCGTTCCTGAGCGGCGCGTTCGCGCAGTCGCTCCTGCTGTCGTACGGCATCGCGTTCGTGACGACGGTGGCCTGTCTCACGCTGGCGTTCCCGCTGGCGTACCTGCTTGCGCGCAGCGGCGGCCGGACGTTCAAGGTGGTCATCTTCTTCGTCCTGCTGCCCTTCTTCACGATGTACCTGGTCCGGGCGTACTCCTGGGTGCTGATGTTCGGTCCGAGCGGGGTCATCAACGCCACGTTGCTGCGTCTCGGCGTGGTCTCCGAACCGGTCGGGGCGTTCAACTTCGGGATCCCGGCGATAATCGTGGGGCTCACGCACGCGTACTTCCCGTACATGCTGCTGTCGCTGTACGCCAGCATGGACGGGCTCGACTTCTCGCTCATCGAGGCCGCGCGCGACCTCGGGGCGAGCCGACGGGAGGCGCTGACCGACGTCATCGTCCCGCTGACGCTGCCGGGAATCATCTCCGGCAGCCTCTTCGTGTTCGTCCCGTCGCTGGGGGCGTTCATCACCCCCCGGTTCCTCGGGCAGGGGAAGGTACAGATGATCGGACAGCTCATCGAGGCGCGGATCAAGTCGCTGTACGCCATCGGCTACGGCAGCGCGGCGTCGATGTTCATCGTCGTCTCCATCGTCGTGGCGTTCGCGCTCGCCTTCCGCTACGTGAGCATCGAAGAGCTCGGGGGTGTCTGAGATGGGGAGTGACGCGAGCGACGGCGGGACGTCGAGCGCCCGGACCGGACAGGCGACCGAAGGGCCGGTCGGAGCCACGAGCGAGCGGGCGAGCAGCCACGACGGCGGCTTCCTGCTCGGCCGGCAGCGACGGAATCAGCTCCTGAAGTGGGCGCTGTACGCCGTCGCGGGCTGCCTGCTGGTGTTCCTGTGGATCCCGCTGCTGGTGATGTTCGTCCTGTCGTTCACCGTGAACGCGAGCACGATCTTCCCGTTCGAGGGGCTGACGCTGGCACACTACGCCGCCACGTTCAGCGACTCGGGGCTGATGCGGTCGCTTCTCAACAGCGTCGTCATCGCCACCCTGTCCGCGTCGATCGCGACGGTGCTGGGCGTGCTGGCGAGCTTCGCGCTCGCCCGGTACGACTTCCCGTACAAGGAGCTGTACCGGACGTTCGGGATCCTCCCGATGGTCATCCCCGGCATCGTGCTCGGGATGGCGCTGCTCATCTACTTCCGGACGCTGCTGGGGCTGACGCCGGGGTTCCTGACGCTCGTGCTCACCCACAGCGTCTACGGCTTCCCGTTCGTCCTGCTGATCGTCACGGCGCGACTCTACACGTACGACGAGTCGCTGGAGGAGGCTGCCCGGGACCTGGGAGCCGACCCGCTGGCGACGTTCCGCGACGTCACGCTGCCCATCGTGGGGCCTGCGGTCGGCGCCGGGTTCCTGTTCGCGTGGATCCGCTCGTTCGAGGACTTCATCCGGGCGTTCTTCGTCCGGGGGACCGCCGACGTGCTCACTACGTCGATGTTCTCGATGATCAAGTACGGCACCGCGCCGAAGATGAACGCCGTCTCGACGTTCATCGTCGCCGTCATCGCGGTCGTGCTGGCCGTGGCGATGAACCTCGGCAACGTGACCGAGTACGTCGCGGGAACCGGCGAGGAGGAGTAGCCGGGGCGCCGCCGTCGGCCCGGCCCGTCTCCGCGATCACCTCGCCGACCGGAGCTTCTCGAGCGACTCGGGGTTCTCCATCGAGGAGAGGTCGCCGGGGTCCTCGTTCTCGTGGACCGCCGAGATGGCGCGGCGGATGATCTTGCCCGACTGCGTCTTGGGGAACTCCTCGACGAACAGCAGTTCGCGCGGCCGGAACGGCTTGCCGTGCTCCTCGCCGACGAGCGTCGTGAGTTCCGCGCGGAGGTCGTCGCTCGGGTCGACGCCGTCCTCCAGCACGACGTAGGCGACGACGGCGGTTCCGGTCGTCTCGTCGGGGACGCCGACAGCGGCGGCCTGGTTCACGGCGTCGTGGTCGATGAGCACCCCCTCGATCTCGGCCGGCCCGATCTTCCGCCCCGCGACGTTGAGCGCGTCGTCGGCGCGGCCGTGGAGGAACCAGAAGCCGTCCTCGTCCTTCTGGGCCCAGTCGCCGTGGTTCCACAGCGGCGGGTCGCGGAACGTGGACCAGTACTCCTCGAGGTAGCGCTCGTCGCCCGACCAGAGGCTCTTGGTCATCGACGGACAGGAGTCGCGCGCGACGAGGTACCCCCGCTCGTGGGAGTCGGCGATTGAGTCGCCCTCGACGTCGACGATGTCGACGTCCATCCCCAGCCCCGGCCCGCCGAGCGTGCAGGGTTTCAGCGGCTGGTCGGGCATCGGCATGAGGAAGCAGCCGCAGATCTCCGTGCCGCCCGAGATGTTGATGATCGGGCACTCGCCGCCGCCCACGTTCTCGTAGAACCACATCCAGCTCTCGGGGTCCCAAGGCTCGCCGGTCGACCCGAGCAGGCGGAGGCTCGACAGGTCGTGCTCGTGGACGTGTTCGTCGCCGTGCTTGCGGAGCGCGCGGATCGCCGTCGGCGAGATGCCGAACGTCGTCAGCCCGTGGCGTTCGATCATGTCCCAGAAGCGGTCCGGGCCGGGGTGGTCCGGCGCGCCCTCGTACATGAAGACGGTGCCGCCCAGCGTGTGGTTGCCGATGAGCGTCCACGGGCCCATCATCCAGCCGACGTCCGAGACCCAGAAGAACCGGTCCTCGGGCTGGTGGTCGAAGCCGAAGTAGATCTCCTTGGCACACTGGGTCTGGACGCCGGCGTGCGTGTGGACGATTCCCTTCGGGGTCCCCGTCGTCCCCGAGGAGTACAGCAGCATCGACTCCTGGTCCGACGGGAGCGACTTGGTGTCGTACTCGCGGGACCGTGACTCGACGGCGTCCTCCCACCACTCGTCCCGCTCGTCGTTCCACGGGATGTCGATCGTACCGCCGTCGGTCGCGTTACCGCCGGCCGCGTTACCGTCGGCCGACTCGCGGGTGCCGAACCGATCGTAGACGACCGTGTGCTCGACGTGACCCGCCTCCGCGATGGCCGCGTCGGCCGTGTCCTTCAGGACCACCTCGCTCCCGCGGCGGTAGAAGCCGTCGCCGGTGAACAGCACCCTGCATTCCGAGTCGTCGATGCGGGTCGCCGTCGCCTCGGTGCCGAACCCGGAGAAGATGGGGACCGCGATCGCGCCGACCTTGAAACAGCCGTAGAGGATGGAGATTACCTCGGGCACCATCGCCATGTAGAGCCCCACCGTGTCGCCGGTCCCGACGCCGACCGACTCGAGGTAGTTCGCCACCCTGTTCGCCTGCCGGTGGAGGTCGTGGTAGGTGACGTGGCGCTCGTCCCCGGGTTCGCCCTCCCAGATGCACGCGACCGAGTTCCTGTTCGGGGAGTCGGGCGCTGCGTGGCGGTCGAGGACGTTGTGCGCGAGGTTGAGTTCGCCGCCGGGGTACCAGTCGGTGAACTGCGGGCCGTCCGCGTCGTCTCTCACCTCGTCGTACGGCTCGTAGAACTCGATGCCGAGGTACTCGACGAGCTCGTCCCAGAACCAGTCGACGCCCGACTCGGGTTCGCCCGGGACGTCAGTGCAGGTCCGCTGGATGAGGGTCTCGTAGTCCTCGATGCCGTACTCCCGCATGAACTGGCGGACGTTCGTGGCCTCGGCGACCGCCTCGTCCGGTTCGTGGACCACCGCGTCCGTGTCGATCTCCGTGGGCGCCATCTCGTCGGACGGTTCTCGCGTGGGGGTAAGTAGGTTTGCGGGTGTCCGCCGAGCGCCGGCGGAGCCGCCCCTTCGACTCCGTTCCCCCACTGGTTCGTGGAAAGGCATTTGCCACCACGGAACACGGTTCGACCATGACACGCGGACAGACGCTCCGCCCGTTCTACTGGCGCGCGACGGCGCTGTTTCCCGGCCAGGAGATCGTCTCCCGGACCCACGCCGGCCGCACGCACCACGACTACGCGGCGTTCGGCGACCGGGTGGCGCGACTCGCCGGCGCCCTCCGCGAACTGGGCGTGGAGGCGGGCGACCGTGTCGGCACGTTCGGGTGGAACACCCACCGTCACATGGAGGCGTACTACGCGCCGCCGCTGCTGGGCGCACAGATGCACACCATCAACGTCGTCCTCCCCGACGACGACGTCGAGTTCATCGTCGAGGACGCGGCCGACGACGTGCTGCTGGTCGACCCCGGCGACCCGTTCGAGACGGTCGAGCGCCTGTTCGACCGCTTCGACTCGGTCGATCACGTCGTCGTGATGGGGGAGGAGGCACCCGAGAGCGACCTTCCGGTCCACGCCTACGAGGACCTGCTCTCCGATGCCGACCCCGTCGAGGACTGGCCCGACGTCGACGCGGACGCGCCGGCGGGGATGTGCTACACGTCGGGGACGACGGGGACCCCGAAGGGCGTCGAGTACACGCAGGCGATGATGCACGCCCACGCGATGATGGTCCAGACCCCCTCCGCGATCGGCATCGACCAGTCGGACGTGGTCATGCACGTCGTGCCGATGTACCACGTCAACTCCTGGAACTTCCCGTACGCCGCGACCGTCGCGGGTGCGAAACAGGTCTACCCGGGGCCTTCGCCCGACACCGAGACGCTCGCGGACCTCGTCGAGTCGGAGGGCGTGACGCTCACCGCCGGGGTGCCGACCGTGTTCATCGACCTGCTGGAGTACGCCGACGACCACGACGTCGACTTCTCCTCGCTCGAGCGCATCGTCGTCGGCGGGTCTGCGGCGCCCAAGGGCGTCATGCGCCGGTACGCGACGGAGTACGACGTGACCATCGACCACGCCTGGGGGATGACCGAGACGATGTCCATCGCCTCCGTCTCGCGCCCGAAGGCGGGGATGGACCTCGAGGGGGACGAAGGGCTGGACGTCCGCGCGAAGCAGGGCCTGCTCTCGCCCGGCCTCGAGATGCGCGTCGTGGACGACGACGGCGAGGACGTGCCGTGGGACGGCGAGTCGTTCGGCGAACTCTGGGTGCGCGGGCCGACGGTCGTGGACGAGTACTACCGGCGACCCGGGGCGAACGAGGAGAGCTTCGAGGACGGCTGGCTGAAGACGGGCGACATCGCGACCGTGGACGAGGAGGGCTACTTCGAGATCGTCGACCGCGCGAAGGACGTCATCAAGTCCGGCGGCGAGTGGATCTCCAGCATCCGCCTCGAGAACGCGCTGATGGAACACCCGGAGGTCGTCCAGGCGGCCGTCATCGCGGTGCCACACGAGCGCTGGCAGGAGCGCCCCGTCGCCGCGGTCGTCGCCTCCGGGCCGGTCGCGGAGGACGACCTGCGTCAACACCTCGCCGAGTCGTTCCCGCGCTGGTGGCTCCCGGACGACGTGCGCGTCCGGGACTCCATCCCGAAGACGGCGACCGGGAAGTTCGACAAGAAGGCGCTGCGCGAGGAACTCGAGGACGCACCCACCCCGTACGCGCCAGAGGAGCGCTGAGGACTCTCCCGTGCGTGCTGGGACGGAGCCGGATGGCGCGCGGCGGCCGTCCCTCGTGGGCGGTCAACTCGCGCGAGGGATGAGCACCGGAGCGCGAGCCACAGGGGAGCGCGAGGAGCGCAAGAGGCTGGGGAGGGTGAGGTGCGGAGCGGTGCGGTGGGTGGGACTGAAAGGGGCCACGGTGCTGGACGACGGCCGGCCGGTCAAGCACCGCAGCGAGCGCAAGCGAGCGAGGAGCGCAGCCGGCCGGCCGAGTCCAGCGCCGTGGGGGCTTTCGAGATCGTACCGTTCCCACCGTCCACTGATCGAAGACAATCGAACAACCAACCTACGACGACAAGGAGTAAGTCACGCCCCCACACACCACCCGGCATGGACGAGTTCGACCCGGACGCCAGCTTCGACCTCTCCGGACGAACCGCGGTCGTGACCGGCGGGACGCGCGGCATCGGACGGGCCATCGCGCTGGGCCTGGCCCGCGCCGGCGCCGACGTGGTGCCGACCTCCAGAACGCGCGAGGACGTCGAGGACGCCGCCGCGGCCGTCGAGGCCGAGGGCGTGAACTCGCTCGTCCGCCCGACCGACGTGACCGACGCGGACGCGGTGATGGACCTGTTCGACGCCGTCGAGTCCGAGTTCGGCCGGCTCGACGTCGTCGTCAACAACGCCGGGGTGAACCCGCGCGGCGCGCTCGGGACGCCGGAGGAAACGACCGAGGAGGGCACCCGGACCGTCCTCGACGTGAACCTGGAGGGGGCGCTGCGGTGTGCCCGCGCGGCGGCGCCTGCGCTCCGGGCCGACGGCGGCGGGTCGCTGGTGAACGTCGCCAGCGTCGGGGGGCTGGTCGGCCTCCCGCGCCAGCACCCGTACGTCGCCTCGAAGCACGGCCTCGTCGGCGTGACCAAGAGCATGGCGCTGTCCTGGGCGCCCGACGTCCGGGTGAACGCCGTCGCGCCGGGGTACGTGCTGACCGACCTGACTGCGGGCATCGCGGAGAACGACGAGTTGCGTCGGTCCGTCCTCGACCGGACCCCGATGGGACGGTTCGCGGAGCCGGCGGAGGTCGCCGGCCCCGTCGTGTTTCTGGCCTCCGAGGCTGCGGCCTACGTCACCGGTACGTGTCTCTCCGTCGACGGCGGGTGGACGGCGCGGTGAGGGTTCGGGAGTAGCCGGGTCGACGACGGCCCGCGCGCGGCGGGGGCCGATGACGGCCTGATGGAGCGACGGTGAGATGGCGGCGACCGAACGGCGCGCCGTTGGTGACGGGGGCCGTCCCCCACCTCGCCAAAACGATTTTCCACCCCGCCGCGTAGAGTCAGTTATGTACGTCCGTGATGCCAGGAACCGGGACGAGGTCTGGCTGCTCGACCACATCGAGGAGATGGGGTTGGACGAGGGCTCGTTCCGGTCCCGTGACTACGTCATCGCGGTCGAGGAGGGACGCAACGACCGCGCGGGGTTCGGGCGGTTCCGGCTCCACAAGACCGACGGGGGCGACTTCTGTGAGCTGACGAGCATCGGCGTGTTGCCCGCCTGGCGCGGTCAGGGCGTCGGCGCACACATCCTCGAACGGCTCGTCGACGAAGCCGGCGACGACGGCTTCGACGTCGTCTACTGTTTCACCGAGACCGCGGACTACCTGACCCAGTTCGGCTTCGAAGCGGTCGAGGAGTCCGCGCTCCCCGAACCGATGCGGGAGCGGCTCGGGACCGTCCGCGAGCAACAGGCCGAAGCCGTACCGCTCGTGCTCAAACGCGAGTCGTTCGCCGTGCCGGGCGAACTCAGGGAGGCGTTCAAGAACGCGAAGCCGATGGCGGACGAGCCGGCCCCCGAACCCGAGGACACGGCCGAGGACTTCGGCATCGACCCGGACGAGGCGACCTACAAGTACGACACCGGCGGGTGACCCGCGGATCGAGTCGCGTCGGGAGGGCGGCCGTGAACGTCTGCGAACGGCATCGTCGCCAGCGACGTCGACGCTCAGGTGCGGTCCTCGAGGAAGTCCGTGGAGAACACCAGGTAGGCCAGCACCGAACAGAAGAGGATCGGCGGCAGGATAGCAAAGCCCCAGAGCGGTTCCAGGCCGACCTCCAGCAGCAGGATGACGTCCGCGATGCCGATGGCGAGGAACGGCAGCGTGGCGAGGACGCCGCGTTTGCGGGTCCGGCCCTCGGTGCCGTCGCCCTCGCCTGCGCCGTCCGGGTCGGCCGTGCCCGCGGCGACGTCGCCGTCGGTCTCCGGCGTCGTTGCCATGTTCCCACTGGGCCGTGACGGCACAAAAGCAATCCGCTCTCGGACCGCCCGGTCCGGGTTACGTGGCGTCCTCGTCGTAGCGGGACGCGAGCGAGACCAGCGAGAACAGGGCGAGCAGGAGCAGTACCGAGAGGAGCGCGCCGTAGAGCGCCATCGCCGCCGGCGTGCCCGGGACGTGAACCGTCCCGAACACCGTCACCCCGTTGACGGCGTTGTTGGCGGCGAGCAGGAACCCCGCGGTCGCGGCGAACAGCGTCACCGCGGCGCCTGCACCGACGAGGTACCGCCGTCCGTCCCCGCCGGCCGCGACCTCGCCGTCGTGCCGGGCGTCCTGGCTGTGCACGGCCGACCTTCGACCGCCCCCGCCAAGGGTCTGTCGGGATTTATGTGGCCGGCCATGGAGCCTACCACACCCATGACCGACGCCACCGACGGCGGCGCCGACCCGACCGATGACCCGCTGCTCGTCAGGGCCCGCGAAGCGTTCGCAGACGCCTACGTCCCGTACTCGGAGTACCCGGTCGGCGCGGCCGTCCGGACCACCGACGGCTCCGTCTTCGTCGGCTGCAACGTCGAGAACGCGAACTACTCCAACTCGCTGCACGCCGAGGAAGTCGCCATCGGCGAGGCGGTGAAGAACGGCCACGACTCGTTCGAACGCGTCGCCGTCGCCTCCGCGGCCCGGGACGGCGTCACGCCCTGCGGGATGTGCCGGCAGACGCTCGCGGAGTTTTGCGCGGGCGACACGGAGGTGGTCTGTGACGAGGGGGACGACGTCGCCAGCTACACGCTCGGCGAACTCCTCCCGAACACCATCAGCCTGGAGACGCTGGAGGACGCCGAGGCGGCCCGCGAGGGCGACGACTGAGTTCCGCGACCGTCGGGCGAAAGCGGCTCACGTTCGCGTGACGCCGACGAGGTACGCCGGGTTGTGGGACGCCCGGCGTTCGAACACCGTCTCGGAGACGGACTCGAGTTCCCACTCCGGGCCGGCGAACAGCCGTTCGATCTCCGAGCGCGAGAGCGACGCCCCGTGGAAGTAGCTCGCACCCTCCGGCTTCACGTCACACAGCAGGAAGTAGCTCCCGCCCGGATCGAGGACGCTCGCCAGCCCGTCGACGAACCGCGCCTGTTCGGCCTCGCCGAGACAGTGGAGCATCGCCGAGTCGAGCACGGTGTCGACGCGGACGCCGAGTTCGGGGAGCTTCAGCGCGTCCCAGACGAGAAAGTGGGCGGGAACGCGTCGCCAGCGCGCCTTGCTCCGGGCCTGCGCGATGGCGCTCGGCGCGAAATCGATCCCCAACACGTCGTGGCCGTGGCGGGCGAGATACAGCGACAGTTCGCCGGTTCCACAGCCGACCTCCAGCACGCGCCGGCCGATCCGTCCGGTCTCCTCGAGGTGAACGAACGCCCGCTGGGGACGGCCGATGTCCCAGTTCGGCGGCGCGCCGCGGTAGGCGGCGTCGAAGCCGTACGCGGCGGCCGGGTTCTCCGGGACGAGTCCCGGGTCGGGCGCGCTGCTCATGGACGCGTATCTCGCGGGAATCGCTTAAACACGGGGGCGGTCGTCCCCGCGTCCCGACCCGACTCGGGCGTGATTCCCGACGCCGAGGGGGGCACGACGCACGGAACGCGGAAGGACTAACACCGGCCTCGCCGAATCCACGTGGCATGACCGACGCGAGCGAGGATCCCAACGATGACGTGCAGTACCACGTCGAAGTCGGGTCCGACGACATGGCGGACACGGTTCTGCTTCCGGGCAATCCCGAGCGCGTGGACAAGGTGACGGCGGTCTGGGACGACCACGTCGAGGTCGGCCAGCATCGCGAGTACCGCACCGCCACGGGCACGTACGACGACGAGGCGCTCTCGGTCACCTCGACCGGCATCGGCTCTCCCTCGGCGGCCATCGCGGTCGAGGAGCTCGCGCGGGTCGGCGTCGACACGTTCATCCGGGTCGGCTCCTGCGGGGCGATCCAGGAGGGGATGGACGTCGGCGATCTCGTCATCACCTCGGGGGGCGTCCGGCAGGAAGGGACGAGCAAGGAGTACGTCCGGGAGGACTACCCAGCGAGCGCCGACCACGAGGTCGTCTCGGCGCTCGTCGCCGCCGCCGAGCGGCTCGGGTACGACTACCACGTCGGCCTCACGATGTCGGCCGACTCCTTCTATGCCGGGCAGGGTCGACCCGGGTTCGAGGGGTTCGAGGCCGCCGGCGCGGACTCGCTCGTCGAGGAGCTCCGCGAGGCGAACGTGAAGAACATCGAGATGGAGGCGTCGGCGATCATGACCATCGCGAACGTGTACGGCCTCCGGGCCGGTGCCGTCTGTACGGTGTACGCGAACCGGATCACCGGCGAGTTCAGAACCGAGGGCGAGTCGCGCGCCGTCGAGTGTGCGAGCCTCGCGGCCGCGTTGCTCGCGCGGATGGACCGGGTGAAAGCCGAGGCCGGCGTCGACCGCTGGCACGCGGGCCTCTCGCTGGAGTAGCCGGCACGACACCCCGGCAGGGGTGGTCCCGCGTTCGGGGCGTCACCGACGAACTGCGACCGGTTCGCTCGACACGGCCCCACACGGCGATGCCCGAATCCGGCCGAACCGGATAGGAGAACCGGTCACGGCAACGTTGCACGTTGGAGGCCGTTTCAATACCCATTTATTCCAGGACTCGAAATCGCCGGCCATGAGTACGAACGTCGTCGTCATCGGCTCGGGCTACGCCGGTGCAGGCGCTGTGAAGGCGTTCGAGGAGGAGATCGAACCCGGTGAGGCGACGCTGACGTGGGTCTCCGAGCACGACTACCACCTCGTGCTCCACGAGGTCCACCGCTGCATCCGCGACCCGTCGGTGGAGTCGAAGGTCGCGATCCCCGTCGAGGAGATCAAGGACGACTCGACCGAGTTCCGCAAGGGGCGCGTCACCGACGTCGACACCGACGAGCGCACGGTCGAGACCGAGGACGGCGCCGATATCGACTACGACTACCTGCTGGTCGGGGTCGGCTCGGCGACGGCGTTCTACGGCATCGACGGGCTCCGCGAACACTCGCTCACGCTGAAGGGGCTCGACGACGCCCGAGAGATCCACCGGGAACTCGAGACGGCAGCCGAGGACGCGACCGAGATGGATCCGGCGACGGTGCTCGTCGGCGGCGCGGGGCTCTCGGGCATCCAGGCGGCCGGCGAGATCGCCGAGTACCGCGACGCGACGCGCTCGCCGATCGACATCTCGCTCGTCGAGGGGCTCGACGAGGTGTTCCCGGGCAACGATCCCGAGGTGCAGGGAGCCCTCCGCAAGCGCCTGCTCGGGAAGGACATCGACATCCTCACCGGCGACTTCATCTCCAAGGTCGACGAGGACGCGGCCTATCTGGGCGGCGGCGAGGACGAGGAGCCAGAGGAGCTTCCCTACGACATCCTCCTGTGGACCGGCGGCATCACCGGCCAGGAGGAGATCACCGAGGTCGACCTGGAGAAGGACGAGCGCTCGAACCGCGTGTTCGCCGAGTCCACCTTCGAGACGAGCGACGACCGCGTGTTCGCCATCGGCGACAGCGCGCTGATCGACCAGGGCGACGACGACGTGGCACCGCCGACCGCGCAGGCCGCCTGGCAGGCCGCCGAGGTCGCGGGCGAGAACCTCGCGCGCGCGGTCCGCGGCGCGCCGCTCCGCTCGTGGCAACACGACGACAAGGGGACGGTCATCTCGGTCGGCGAGCAGGCGGTCGCCCACGACGTGCAGGGCGTTCCGATCAACACCTTCGGCGGCACCGGCGCGAAGCTGCTGAAGAAGGCCATCGCCGCGCGCTGGATCGCCTCGGTCTCCTCGTACGGACGGGGACTCAACGCCTGGGGCGACATGTAACGGCAGGAAAACGACGGACGTCCGTCCTCGAGGTCAGTTGTCGGTCACGTCGAACAGCCAGCGGTGAGACCGTCGGTCGATCCGAGCGGGCGACGGCGACCGACGCGAACGCTCGATTCTCGGGGAATGCCGAAAGTCCTCCATCGGGATCGGTCCCGGAAACCGTCGTCTCGAACCGGCCCGATTCAGTGTGACGGCTCCTCGGAGGGCGCCTTCATCCCGTCGATCTTCAGGATGAGGACGCTCGCGGTCTCGTCCTTCCCGTCGACGGTTCCCTCGATGGTGAGCTTCGAGAGGGGCGTCGGGCCGACGACGACGGAGTCGCCCTCGTGGAAGTCACGTGCCGATCCCTGCAGGTGGATCTCGGCCCGGCACAGCTCGGGGTGGTGGACCGACGTGAGGTTGATCTCCTGGACGTTGACGTTCTCGAGCTTCTCCCCCTCGTGGTGGAGCGGCGTCGCGGCCGGCTCGTCCAAGTCCTGGAGGTCGAGCGCCTCGAAGGCGGTCGCGGTCGGCTTGTACCCCCCTTTCGGACCGGGGACCCCCTCGACCAGCTGGAGCGCCTTGAGGCTCTGCATCTGGTTCCGGATCGTGCCGGGGTTGCGCTCGACGGCCTCGGCGATCGTCTCGCCCTTCACTGCGCCCTCCTGCTCCCTGGAGAGGTTTACGAGCTCGTTGAGGATCTTTCGCTGGCTGTCGGTGAGTTCGATGGACGACATTTAAATGGGGTTTGCGCCGGAACCCGCATAAAACCACGGAACGCTCGCGGCGATCCGGGGACGAGCGACCGACACCGCTTTGCCGCAGGCTCTACCCCCTCAGGGTATGCAGGGCAAGCGGGTTCTGGTCACTGGCGGGGCCGGCTTCATCGGCTCCAACCTCGCGAACCGACTGGCCGCGGACAACGACGTCGTCGCGCTCGACGACCTCTACCTGGGAACGCCCGAGAACCTCGGGGACGACGTGGAGTTCGTCGAGGCCTCGGTGCTCGACGGTGACCTCCCGGCCGACGTGGACGTCGTGTTCCACCTCGCGGCGATGTCCTCGCGGAACATGCACGAGGAGGACCCGGCGCGAGGGGCACGCGTGAACGTCGAGGGGTTCGTCAACACGGTCGAGCAGGCGCGTCGGACCGGCTGTGATCGGGTCGTCTACGCCTCCACCTCCTCCATCTACGGCAGTCGAACCGAACCCTCACCCGAGGAGATGGACGTCGAGGCGCGCACGGGCTACGAGGCGTCGAAGCTCGCGCGCGAGCAGTACGCCGACTACTACCGCAACCACCACGGGATGGACGTCGCGGGGCTCCGATTCTTCTCCGTCTACCAGGGCTTCGCCGGCGCGGAGGAACACAAGGGGGAGTACGCCAACACGGTCGCCCAGTTCGCCGACCTGATCGCGAACGGCACCGCGCCGGAACTGTTCGGCGACGGCTCCCAGACCCGCGATTTCACCCACGTCGAGGACGTCGTCCGCGGCATCGAGACCGTCGCTGATCACCGGCTCGACGGCGTCTACAACCTCGGGACCGGCGAGAGCTACACGTTCAACGAGATGGTCTCGATGATCAACGACGCGCTCGGCACCGACGTCGACCCCGAGTACGTCGAGACGCCGTTCGACGGCTACGTCCACGACACGAAGGCGGACGTCTCGAAGGTCCACGAGGCGACCGGCTGGGAGCCACAGATCGGCTTCGAGGAGGGCGTTCGCCGCGTCTGCGCGCCGTATCTGGACTGAGCCGAGGACGCGCCGTTCTGCGGTCCTGCGGCCGAAAACGATCGCCATCGCGGTCGTCACTTTCGACCGCGGACCGCCGCCGGAGTCGTCGCCTTCGACACCGCTTTACCGGCGACGGGGGACTGTTCGGACATGAGCGCGGTTCGCATCATCGGCGTCCCCACCGACTACGGACAGGACCGACGCGGCGTTGACATGGGACCGTCGGCGATCCGGTACGGCGGTCTCGGTGCCGAACTCGCCGCCGCAGGCGTGGCGACGACGGACGTGGGCGACCTCCTCGTCCCGCGCGCCGAGGAGCGCGACCCCGACTACCGCACCCCGAGCGAGGGGAACGCGAAGTTCCTCCGCGAGACGGAGGAGGTGTGCACCCGTCTGGCCGACGAGGTGGCCAACACCATCGCCGACGGCGCGACGCCGCTCGTGCTCGGCGGGGACCACTCGGTCGCCATCGGCACGATCGGCGGGAGCGCGAGAGACGCGGACGTCGGCGCGATCTGGTTCGACGCCCACGGCGACTACAACACCCCGACGACCTCCCCGTCGGGCAACGTCCACGGCATGCCGGTCGCCGCCGCCATGGGCTACCGCGAGTGGGACGGCGTCGAGTGGGCGAACGCGCCGGGGCTCCGGGAGGAGAACTTCGTCTACGTCGGCCTGCGGTCGCTGGACGACTCCGAGCGGGAAGCGATCCACGAGGGCGAGATGACCGCGTTCACGATGTCGGACATCGACGAGCGCGGCATCACCGACGTCGTCGAGGCGGCCATCTCGGTCGCGAGCGACGACGTCGAGGGCGTCCACGTCAGCCTCGACATGGACTGGCTCGACCCCGGCATCGCGCCCGGCGTCGGGACGCCGGTCCGCGGCGGCGTCACCTACCGGGAGGCTCACTACGCGATGGAGCGGGTCGCGCGCTCGGGGGCGCTCCGCTCGATGGAGGTGGTCGAGGTGAACCCGGTGCTCGACGAGCACAACGAGACCGGGGAGCTGGCGACCGAACTCGCCGCCAGCGCGTTCGGGAAGAAGATTCTGTAGCACGGGCCACGTTTCCGGGTGCCCCCTCGCTCGTCGGGTCCGTCGATCGAGGACCCGTCGGCACGCGAGAAACGATCCGGTCGGGAACATTAATGGGCGAGGCCGCGTCCCTCCGATACGATGTCAGCCATCGCCCGAATCGCCCGTGAGCGACTCACGGTTCGAAACGCCCTCCCGATGGTCGCGATCCTCGCGCTCGTCTACTGGTTCACCGACTCCGTCTGGACGACCGTGGGGATCGCACTGGGAGTCGTGCTGATCGAGTCGAGAGGGGTCCTCCGGGAGACACCGAGCATCGACGACCAGTCGTTAGCCGTCGGCGAGGGCGTGTTCATCCTCCTCGCCAGCCTCGCGTGGCTGACCTACGAACTCACGGCCGGAGCGGGGACCGGCGGCCCGGCGTGGTTCCCCGCCCTCACCGCCCTCGCCGGCGGCTGGTTCCTCCTCGACGCCCGCCGCGGCCCCGACCGGGAACCCTGGAGCGAGCGGGACGAGGAGATGGACGCCGGCGAGGTGATGCTGGTGATGAACCACGCTCACCTGATCACCGACGAACTGGAGAAGGCGCCACGGACCGTCCCCGAACTCGCCGAGGCCTGTGACCTCACCGAGTCGCGCGTCCGCGAGGCGCTCGCGTTCGCCACCGACGACGACGTCGTGTACCGGGTGGACGACGACCCAGCCGAGGCCGACCGGTACGCCCTCGACGAGTCGAAGGTCGGTGCGGTCGCGTTCGTCCGCTCGAACGGGAGACGAATCCTTCGGCGACTCGCGCGGCCGTTCCGTTCCTGATCGGTCGGGCGGGTCCCGGGCGGCGACACGCCGGACGTGCGCCGGTGAACCGGCACCGACAGAACGATTATCGTCCTCCCGCCACGGTCGATATCGACTTCGACGACGTCGGGACGGACGCGGAGATCGTGGCCTACAGCGAGCGCTACGCCCGGGTGGCGGTCATCGAGTTCGACGTCGAGGTGAGCCTCGACCGCAACGTCGGGTGGAGCGTCTCCGACCGCGCGAAGCGCCGGGCGGCCGCGGTGAAACACCCGAAGCTTCCGGGCACCGAGGTCGGTCGCCCCGTCGACTGGCGGGAGGTTCGTCGGGAACACGGCGACGTGCTCGACCGGTCGCGGTTCGACAGCCTGGACGCCTGCGAGGTCGTCTGTTCCCGCCGGGCGGTCGACGCCTACGACGAGGCGGAGTGGCGACGGACGCTCCGTCACGAACTCGTTCACGTCGAGCAGTTCCAGCGATTCGGGACGACCGGCCACGGCGCGTGGTTCCGACGGCGCGCCGAGGCCGTCGACGCCGACCCGCACTGTCCCGCGTTCCACCGGGGTCGCTACCTGCTGCGGTGTCGTGACTGCGGCGACGTACTGTTCGATCGCTGTCGCCGGTGCGAGACGACGCGGCTCGCCGAGTTGCCGCCCGCGAAACAGGCCCGGCGCGTCGAGTCGACCGCCTGCTGTGACGCGTACTACGAACTCGAGGACACCGGGGCGGACTGAGGAGGGAACCCGATCGGTGATCGGCGACCGCGTTCCCGGGGCCGCGGATCCGTTATTCGTCGTCGTCCGCCGAATCCTCGACGCGGGCGGCGGGCAGCACGTCGACCGTCGCCACCGAGTCAGCCTCGTCGAGCGCCATCACCGTGACGCCCATCGTGTTCCGCCCGATGGTGGAGACGTCCTCGACGCGGGTGCGCACGATCTGGCCGCGCTCGCTCATGGCGAACAGGTGATCGCCGTACGTGACCGCCTCGACCGCGATGGACGGGCCGTTCCGTTCGTTCGTCTTGATGTCGATGAGCCCCTTGCCGTTGCGGCTCTGGACGCGGTACTCGTCGAGGTCGGTCCGCTTGCCGTAGCCGTTTCGCGTCACCGTGAGCACCCAGTCGTGCTGGGCCGGGTCGATGGCGGCCAGGCCGGCGACGCTGTCGCCGGCCTCCAGATCGATGCCCCGGACGCCGCGCGCGGAGCGGCCCATCGCACGCACCTCGGACTCGTCGAACCGGATCGCCATGCCGCCGCGGGTGCCGATGACGAGGTCGCGGCTGCCGTCGGTCACCTCGACGTCGGCGAGTTCGTCGCCGTCCTCGAGTTTGATGGCCCGGATGCCCGTCGAGAGGATGTTTCGGAACTCCTCGCCCGCGGTTCGTTTCACGTAGCCGTCGCGGGTGACCATCGTGAGGTACTGGTCCGGGGCCTCGTCCCCGTCGACGCCGGTCGCGGCGTCCGCGTCGCCGTCAGCGTCGTCGCCGTCCCTCGCACCCGCGCCGCCGATGTCGTCGCAGTTGACGACCGCGGTGATCTCCTCGCCGTCGTCGAGATCGAGCACGTTGACGGCGGACTTCCCGCGGGCCGTGCGGCCCATCTCGGGCACCTGGTACGTCTTCAGCTGGTACACCTGTCCGTGGGTGGTGAAACAGAGCAGGTAGTCGTGGGTCGAGGCGAGAAACACCGAGGAGACGCGGTCGCCCTCCTTCAGATCCGCGCCGATGATGCCCTTCCCGCCGCGGTTCTGCGCGCGGAATTCGGCGGCCGGCATCCGCTTGATGTAGTCGTCCTCGCTGACGACGACGACCGACTCCTCCTCGGGGATGAGGTCCTCGTGGGTGACGGTGCCGGTGTCCTCGACGAAGCCGGTCCGGCGCTCGTCGTCGTACTCCTCCCTGATCTCGCGGAGTTCTGACTTGATGACGCCCAGCAGTTCGGACTCGGAGGCCAGGATCTCCTCCAGTCGCTCGATGCGGGCGATCACGTCCTCGTACTCCTCCTCGATCTCGGCGGCCTCGAGCGAGGTGAGCGAGCCGAGCTGCATCCGGACGATGTGCTGGGCCTGGGCCTCCGAGAAGTCGAACGTCTCGCGCAGCGCGGCCTTCGCCTCGTCGCGGTCCTCGCTGTTCCGGATCGTCTCGACGACGTCCTCGACGTTGTCGAGCGCCTTCAGCCGGCCCTCGAGGATGTGCGCGCGGTCCTCGGCCTCGCCGAGTTCGTGCTCGGTCCGGCGGGTGACCACCTCCTTGCGGTGGTCGATGTACTCCGCGAGCGTCTCCTTCAGGGTGAGCACGCGCGGCTGGCCGTCGACCAGCGCGAGGTTGATGACGCCGAACGTCCGTTCGAGGTGGTGCTCGACGAGCTGGTTCTTCACGACCTCGACGTTCGCGCCCCGCTTCAGTTCGATGACGACGCGGACGCCGTCGCGGTCGGACTCGTCGCGCAGGTCGGAGATTCCCTCGAGGACGCCCTCGTTCACGTCCTCGGCGATGCGCTCGACGAGGCGCGCCTTGTTCTGCTGGTAGGGGACCTCGGTGACGACGATGCGCCGTCGGTCACCGTCGAACTCCTCGACCTCGAACTCGGCGCGGACGCGGACGCGTCCTCGGCCGGTCTCGTAGGCTTTCCGGACGGCGTTGCGCCCGACGATGTTCGCCCCGGTCGGGAAGTCGGGCCCCTTGACGTGCTGCATGAGGTCACCGACTGTCGCGTCTGGGTCGTCGATGAGTTCGATGGTCGCGTCGATGACCTCCCCGAGGTTGTGCGGGGGAACCTTCGTCGACATCCCGACGGCGATGCCGGTCGAGCCGTTGACCAGCAGGTTCGGGTACGCCGAGGGCAGCACCTCGGGCTCCTGCAGGCGATCGTCGTAGTTCGAGGCGAAATCGACGGTGTCCCGCTCGATGTCCTCGAGCAGTTCCTCGGCGATGGGGGCCATCCGGGCCTCCGTGTACCGCATCGCCGCGGCGGGGTCGCCGTCCATCGACCCGAAGTTCCCCTGGCCGTCCACGAGCGGGTAGCGCATGGAGAACTCCTGGGCCATGCCGACGAGCGTGTCGTAGATGGCCGAGTCGCCGTGCGGGTGGTAATCACCCATCGTCTCGCCGACGATGGAGGAGGACTTCCGGTGGCTCGTATTCGAGGTGAGCCCCATCTCGTGCATCGCGTAGAGGATGCGCCGGTGGACCGGTTTGAGGCCGTCACGGACGTCCGGGAGCGCCCGGCCGGCGATGACGGACATCGCGTAGTCGATGTACGACTGCTCCATCTCCTCCTCGATGCGGACGTGTTCGACCTGGGCGGCTCTGACGTCGCCGGGGTCGACTGGTGGCTCTGAACTCATTCGTATCTGCCTTCGGTTGCGTCGTGGCTGCTGTCAGTCGATTCGTCTCTACGGGGAACAGCGGGAACGTTCGCGGAAGCCCGCGCACGCTCGGCTCCCGCGGACCGCGCTGTGCTCCTCGGCTCGCTACGCTCGCCTGTGGTGCTTGCGGGTCCGGGGTTCGCCGAGCGTGCGCCCCCTTCCGGATTCCCACCCTGCCGGCTGTTCAGCCGACGGCGCTGGCGGGGAGGCCGGGAAGCGGCGCTCCTCCACACCCCGGCGCGTGCGAGCCGCCGGGTGTGAGCGTGCATGCGTCCAAAGTGGGACGACCGCCTCCTGGCGGACTCCGAAAGGGCGAGGGCTCTCGGGGACGGCGGACGACGCAAGCACCGCAGCCGAGGGAGCGGAGCGACCGAGGCGAGGAGCGCAGCGAGGCCCCCGAGCCGAGAGCCCGAGGGCTTTCGCGCCTCCCCGTCGTCCGGTCGACGTCGCTCGATTGAGGATGAATATCGCAGACGATCCATCTAAATATCGACCCACTCCGCCTCGGGAGCGTGGTCCTTGATGAACTGCTTTCGGGGCTCGACGGCGTCGCCCATCAGCACGTTGAACATCTTGTCCGCGGCCGCGGCGTCCTCGATGTTGATCTGCTTGAGGATGCGCTGGTCCGGGTCCATCGTCGTGTCCCAGAGCTGTTCGGGGTTCATCTCGCCGAGGCCCTTGAACCGCTGGACCTGCGTCGGGTTGCCGTCGCACTTCTCGGCGACGATGCGCTCCCGGTCGGCCTCGGTCATCGCGTCGTACGTGTTCCCGCGGTAGCGGATGCGGTAAAGCGGGGGCTTGGTCGCGTACACGTATCCTGCCTCCAGCAGCGGGCGCATGTGCCGGTAGAAGAACGTGAGCAGCAGCGTCCGGATGTGCGCGCCGTCGACGTCGGCGTCGGTCGCCATGATGATCTTCTGGTAGCGCGCGTCCTCGATGTCGAACTCGTCGCCGATGCCGGTGCCGATGGCGGTGACGATGTTCCGGATCTGATCGTTCTGGAGCACGCGGTCGAGCCGGTGTTTCTCCACGTTCAGCACCTTCCCGCGGATGGGCAGGACCGCCTGGATGTCCGGATCCCGGGCCTGCTTGGTCGACCCGCCCGCGGAGTCGCCCTCCACGATGAACAGTTCGGCCTCGCTCGGGTCCCGGGACTGGCAGTCCGAGAGTTTGCCCGGCAGCGCCGTCGTTTCGAGGGCGGACTTCCGGCGGGTGAGCTCCTCGGCCTGCTTTGCGGCCATCCGGGCGCGTGCGGCCTCCGCGGCCTTGCTGACGACCGCCTCCGCGACGTCCGGGTGCTCCTCGAAGTACGTCGCGAGATGCTGGTGCATCGCCGACTCGACGACGCCCCGAACCTCGCTGTTCCCGAGTTTCGTCTTCGTCTGTCCCTCGAACTGCGGATCGGGGTGTTTGACCGAGATGACGGCGGTGAGCCCCTCGCGGACGTCCTCGCCCTTGAGGTTGCCGTCGATGTCGCCGATGAGCCCGTTGTCGTTCGCGTAGTCGTTGACGACGCGGGTGAGCGCGGTCTTGAACCCGGTGAGGTGGGTGCCGCCCTCGCGCGTGTTGATGTTGTTGGCGAACGCGTGGACCGACCCCTGGAGTTCGTCGGTTGCCTGCATCGCCACCTCGACCTGGACGGGGCCGTCCTCGACGACCTCCTCGTCCTCGAAGTAGATGACGTCGCGGTGGAGCGGCGTCCGGGTCTCGTTGAGGTACTCGACGAACTCGCGGATGCCGCCGTCGTACCGGAACGTCTCCTCGGTGTCGTCGCGCTCGTCGGCGAGGACGATCTCGACGCCCGAGTTGAGAAACGCCAGTTCCCGCAGGCGGTTCGCGAGCGTGTCGAAGGTGAACTCGCGCGTCTCGAAGATCTCCTCGTCGGGCCAGAACCGGATCTCCGTGCCCGTCTCCTCGTCGTCGTCCATGTCCCGGACGCGTTCGAACGCGCCCTGGACCGGTTCGCCGCGGTCGAACTCGTGGTGCCAGACCGCGCCGTCGCGTTTCACCTCGACGGTGAGTTTCTCGCTCAGCGCGTTCACCACCGAGACGCCGACGCCATGGAGTCCCCCGGACACCTGGTAGGACTTGTTGTCGAACTTCCCGCCGGCGTGGAGGACGGTCATGATGACCTCCAGGGCCGGGCGGTCGTACTTCTCGTGGGTGTCGACCGGGATGCCGCGCCCGTCGTCACACACCGAGACGGAGTCGTCGTCGTGGACGGTCACCCCGATCTCGTCGCAGTGTCCGGCGAGTGCCTCGTCGATGGAGTTGTCGACGACCTCGTACACGAGGTGATGGAGGCCGCGAGCGTCCGTGGAGCCGATGTACATCGCCGGGCGCTTGCGAACGGCCTGGAGCCCTTCCAGAACCTGAATCTGCCCCGCGCCGTACTCACTCTCCCCTGTCTCAGACATAGGAACCTTACCTCCCGTAGTTGGTCGTCTCCTATAAAGTCCCCGCACGCGCGCGCACATGTGCGACTCGCGTCGGACGCTGACCAGCGGACACGTCCGAACCGAAGCGCCTGCTCAAGTACGGCGGCCCTACCGGCCCGCTGGGCGTTCTGGCGAGGGTTTCCTGCGGACTGCCCTGGGTACGGGAACCGCGCCGAGTTCGGTCCGAAACGGCACGATTTCGGTCCGGAACGATGCCGTTTCGGGTCGTAGGACCGGATTTCCGCGCCCGTCGGCTGGTGGTTTTCACTTCCACTCCGCTGGAGAAGCCGTTTTAAGCCCCCGCCCGGTAGGAGGGTCCACGAGAATGTCATCGTTCCAGTCGCAGCTCGGCGAGGAGGAGGGGATCGCCGACGAGCTGGCCGAGAGCCAGCGCGAGATCTCCATCGCCGAGTTCTTCGAGAAGAACAAGCACATGCTGGGCTTCGACTCGGGGGCACGGGGGCTCGTCACCGCCGTCAAGGAGGCGGTCGACAACGCCCTCGACGCCTGCGAGGAGGCCGGCATCAGACCGGACGTCTACGTCGAGATCCGCGAGGTCGGCGACTACTACCGGCTGATCGTCGAGGACAACGGGCCCGGCATCACCAAGGAACAGCTCCCGAAGGTGTTCGGGAAGCTGCTCTACGGCTCCCGCTTTCACGCACGCGAGCAGTCGCGCGGGCAGCAGGGGATCGGCATCTCCGCGGCCGTCCTCTACTCGCAGCTCACCTCCGGCAAGCCGGCGAAGATCACCAGCCGGCCGAAGGGACAGGCCGAGGCCCAGTACTTCGAGCTCATCATCGACACGGACACGAACGAGCCGGAGATCAAGGCCGACGAGCCGACCGCCTGGGACCGCTCGCACGGCACGCGCATCGAGGTCGAGATGGAGGCGAACATGCGCGCCCGGGCACAGCTCCACGACTACATCAAGCACACCGCGGTCGTCAACCCCCACGCGCGGCTTGAACTCCGCGAACCGGGCTCCGACGAGCCGCTGAAGTTCGAGCGCGGCACCGACCAGCTCCCGGCCGAGACCGAGGAGATCCGCCCGCACCCCCACGGCGTCGAACTCGGGACGCTCATCAAGATGCTGGAGGCGACCGAGTCCTACAGCGTCTCGGGCTTCCTCCAGGAGGAGTTCACCCGCGTCGGCAAGAAGACCGCCGACAAGGTGTGTGCCGGCTTCCGCGACCGCCACTTCGGCCGGGCGATGGGCTGGAGCGCCGGCGTGGACGCCGATCTCGATTCGGCGCTCACCGACGCCGTCTCGAACAAGGGATCCGAGGCGACCGACTTCTTCGCCGCGGAGGTCACGAGCACGCTCACCTCCCGGGAGCTGACGGCCCGCCACGAGCTCCGCGAGGTCGTCGACAACGTCGCTGACGCGACCGAGGAGGAGTACGACGTCACGTTCGGGAGCACGGTCCGGGACAACGCGGTCGAAGCCGCCTGGGCCGAACTGGCCGGATACGACTCGGACCCCGACGGCGAGGCGGAGGCACGCGACCGGCTGACGTCGGACCTGTACGCCGTCGTCGACGAGGCGACCTCGACCCGCAAGGACGACGAGACGAAACACGGCCTCGCCGAACGGCTCGCCCGGCGGATCGCCGCCGGCGGCGAACGGCACAGGGCGACGGAGGCGACCCTCCGCGCGTGGGTCGACGAGGCCGCTGCCGACACCGAGGAGTACGACGACGCGACCGTCGGCGAGACCGCACGCGAGAACGTCGTCGAGACGCTGTGGTCCCGGATGGCCACCGTCCCCGACGACCTCCCGAAAGTGAAGGAGGTCGCGGGCGACCGCGACGCGGCCTCCGCCCTGCTCGAGGGGATGCGCGAGACGGACATCCTCGCGCCGCCGACCGACTGTCTCGCGCCCATCACCGACGAACTCGTCGAGGCGGGACTGAAAAAGGAGTTCGACGCGGACTTCTACGCGGCGGCGACGCGGGACGCCGAGGTCCACGGCGGCGACCCGTTCATCGTCGAGGCCGGCATCGCGTACGGCGGCGAACTCGACTCGGAGGGTCAGGTCGACCTGCTCCGATTCGCCAACCGCGTCCCGCTCGTCTACCAGCGCGGCGCGTGTGCGACGACCGACGTGGTGAAGTCGATCGGCTGGCGCAACTACGGGCTCGACCAGCCCGGCGGCTCGGGGATGCCGAGCGGGCCGGCGGTCGTGATGATCCACGTCGCCTCCACGAACGTCCCGTTCACGAGCGAGTCGAAGGACGCCCTCGCCAACCTGCCCGAGATCGAAGACGAGATCGAACTGGCGGTACGCGAGGCGGCCCGCGAGCTGAAGTCGTATCTCAACAAGCGGCGCTCGCTCCAGAAGCGCCGCGAGAAGCAGGACGTGCTCGGCCGCATCCTGCCCGAGATGGCCGACAAGGTGTCGGCCGTGGTCGGGCGCGAGCGGCCGAACATCGAGGGGGCGATGGCGCGCATCATGAACAACGTCAGCGTCGAGCGCGAGCACGACGGCGACACCGTCAGGCTCGTCGTCGAGAACCACTCGGACCGGACCGAGGAGCTCGACGTGACCGACATCGTCTCCGCGGAGCCGAGCGGCGTCTCCGACGGCGCGAACGTCGTCGACCTCGACGGCGAGTGGTTCGTGAAGTGGTCACCCAGCGTCGCCGGCGGCGAGGAGGCGACCCTGGAGTACACGGTGGCGGACGACGCGGAGTTCGACGTCAACGTCGACGGCGTCGAGGCGGAGAAACTCACGGTGAACGCATAACATGAGCACTGATTCGGATTCCGAGACGAACGCACGGCTGAACGAGGAGCGGGCCCGCGAACAGCTCGTGGAGCTCGCCGCACAGTTCTACGACCAGTTCGAGGGCGGCGACGTCCCCCGGATGACGCTGCCGACCAGGACCAAGAGCAACATCGTCTTCGACGAGGAGAGCGACGTCTGGGTGTACGGCGACCGCACCTCCTCGCGGACCGCCAACTCGGTCCGCGGGGCCCGCAAGCTCCTCCGAGCGATCTACACGGTCGACTTCCTCGACCAGCAGCTCGAGGAGGACCGCTCGTCCACCCTGCGTGAGCTGTACTACCTCAGCGAGTCGTGGGACTCCGAGGAGGCGCAGTTCACCAGCCAGGACGAGTCGAACCAGCTCGTCGAGGACCTGGAGATCGTCTCGGAAGTCACCCGCGAGGACTTCCACATGCGCCCGGAGGAGTCGGGCGCGAAGCTGATGGGCCCGCTCCGCCTCCGCGAGCAGACCCGGCGGGGCGACCGCGAGATCCACTGTCAGGACGACGTCGGGCAGGGGGGCTACCAGATCCCCAACAACCCGGACACGATCGAGTTCCTCGATCACGACGTCGACTTCGTCATGTGCGTCGAGACCGGCGGCATGCGCGACCGGCTCGTCGAGAACGGGTTCGACGACGAGTACGACTGTCTCGTCGTCCACCTGGGGGGACAGCCGGCGCGCGCGACCCGGCGCATCACGAAGCGCCTCCACGACGAACTCGGTGCCCCGGTCGTCGTGTTCTGTGACGGCGACCCGTGGTCCTACCGCATCTTCGGCTCCGTCGCGTACGGCTCGATCAAGTCGGCACACCTCTCGGAGTATCTCGCCACGCCCGAGGCCGAGTACGTCGGCATCCGCCCGCAGGACATCGTCGACTACGACCTGCCGACCGACCCGCTCTCGGACTCCGACGTCAACGCCCTCGAGTCGGAACTGGAGGACCCGCGCTTCCAGACCGACTTCTGGGAGGAACAGATCGAGCTCCAGCTCGACATCGACAAGAAGGCCGAACAGCAGGCGCTCGCCGCGCAGGGGCTCGACTTCGTGACCGACACCTACCTCCCCGAGCGGCTCGATGAGATGGGCGTCATCTGATCAGGGCTCCCGTTCCGTCTCGGTCGGCCGGGCCGCCCCCGCGTCGGCACGCGTCGCGTTCCCGTCCGCCGGCGTCGGGGTCCCGCCCACCGATTCCGGTTCCCCATCGGCCGATTCCGCATCGGCCGACGCCGGTTCCCCCTCCATCGACGTCCCGTCCCGGGACGGCCCCTCACTGCCCTCGAAGCAGTGCCGACAGTAGACGTTCTCCCCCTCCTCGTACGTCCGGAGCGGGAGGCCCGCGAGATACCACCGGTCGGCGTAGCCGCGGCGGACGCCCGAGCGGACCCGACCGCCACACGCGGCACAGCGCTCGGGCGGGTTCCGGACGCGGTCGGTGGTGACCGTCCGCTTCCGGCCGTGGGTCGAGCGCGGGACGTCGCCCTGCCGGGCGGCCAGCGGGAAGAGCGTCACGGCGAACGCGACGGCGAGGAACAGCCCGCCCGAGAGCAGCGTGAGCGGGCCGGACGTGACCGAGGCGGCCCCCGCGGCGAACGTGACCGCGGCCGCGACCACGAGCAGGAACCCCAGGGTGGCACCCGCCGCCGTCCAGGGGTCCACGCCGAGTCCGGCGTCGTGGGAGTAGGAGCGCTCGGTTCCGTCCGCGCGGACCTCCCGACGCGGCGCGCCGGAGGTGCGGCGGTACCAGGCGTACAGCAGGTTCCCGAACCCGCCGGTCAGCACGAGCAACACGAGGTGGACCGGAAGCGAGCCGAACCCCCTGTCGACCAGCACGACGCGGTCGCCGTGGTCGTGTTCGACCGCCCAGCCGCGGACCCTGAAGTCCTCGACCCGCCTGCGGAGCCAGGCGATGTCGTCCGGGTCGGCGTCGGCGGAAGCGGCCGTCGGATCGTCGAGTCGAAGGTGGCGGCCACACTGTGCACAAAAGCGGTCGGCCGCGTTCGGCGGCGTCCCGCAGTCGGGACAGAACCGGGGGGCGTGGGCGGGGGAGACCACGGCAGGTGGGAGACGGGGAACGAGGAAAGCCCTTGCGCGTCCGACAACCAACTGGTGGCTACGCGGTCCGTTCGGCTACGACGACTCGTCGAGCGCGACCGGAACCGACCGCCCCGCCACGTCGGCCGCGAACGCGGCCGAGTCCGCCTCGAGGAACGACTGGGTGTTGTAGTGGATGGGAACGACCAGGTCCGGGTCCATTCGCTCGGCCAGGTCAGCCGCCTCAGGAGCGCTCATACAGACCGTGCCCGAGACGTTGGCCAGAAACAGCGAGACGTCGAGTTCGGCGAACGCGTCCAGCGCGTCGGAGTCGCCGGGCCAGAACACCGAGGTGCCCGCCGATCCGAGGGTGAACCGGTAGCCGACGCCGGTCCCGCGGGGGTGGAGCACCGAGCCGTCGTCCTGCGTGTGGGGACCGTCTGGATCGTTGTACGCCGGGAGGGACCAGACGTCGCCGACGCCGTCGACCGCGACGTGGTCGGCCTCGCCGATCCGGACCACGTCGAACGGGAGTTCGTCGACGGGCTTCACGTCCCTGTCGACGTCGCCGGCGTCGATGCCCTCGAAGGCGACGACGGTCGCGTCGTCCGCGGCGACGCGCTCGATGCCGTCGGGGTCGTAGTGGTGGCCATGGGTGACGAGCACGAGGTCCGCGTCGGTCGGCCGGTGGTCGGTCGCGCGGGGATGTGCCGCCTCGCGCGGGTTGCCGCCGCCGGGCGGAGTCCACTCGCCCGTCAGCACGCCGTAGCGGCCGGGGTCGACGTAGGCGACCGTGCCGTCGGTCGCCTCCAGTCGCGCCGTCGCGTAGCCGTACCACGTCACCCGGAGGTCGTCGTGTCTGACCGTCATACCACCCGGTTCGACCGGCCGCCGTCTATAGGTATCGCTCGCCGAGCGGTTCGGCGGCGAAGCCGACCGAGAACGCGAGAAGGACCGTCGTGAGCGCCGCGAGTCTGAGCGTCGTGACCTGCGAGCCGCCCGAAACGGCGGCGGCGACCGTCGCGGCGAGCGCGACGACGAACGCCAGCGAGAACAGCGCGGCCATCGGATGCTCGGCGACGGCGCGAACGTCCATGGGTTCGCTCGGTCCGGTCGGGTGAAGATTCTTGCCGTCCGGATCGAGCGTCCCGCCGTCCGTGCCGTGGACCACGGGCGGTGAACTACTGTTCGTCCGCGAGCCGTTCGACCCGCTCCAGCGAGTCGGCCGCCGGCGGCTCCTTGTCCTCGCGGACCGCGACGAACCGCGGGAAGCGGAGCGCGTAGCCCGAGGAGTACGTCGGCGACGCCTGGATCTCCTCGTAGCCGACCTCGAACACGACCTCGGGTCTGAGGTCCACGTCGGTCCCCGATTCGTCGACGACGTGCGGTTCCAGCAGGTCGGTCAACTCGACGAGTTGCTCGTCCGTGATGCCCGTGGCGACCTTCCCGATGGTCTCGTACGCCTCGCCGTTCCGGGCCGAGAGGAGGAACGTCCCCAGCAGTTCCGCCCGGCGCCCTTCCCCCCACTCGGCCCCGGTGACGACCAGGTCCAGCGTCTCCACGTCCGGCTTGCGCTTGAGCCAGTGCTTCCCGCGCTTGCCGGGCGAGTACGTCGAGTCCGGGTTCTTCAGCATGATCCCCTCGTGGCCCGCGGTCAACGCGTCCGCCTCGTGGGACTCGATCTCGTCGGGGGCCGCCGAGACGAGTAGCTCCGAGACGCCGGCGTCCAGCACCTCGGAGAGCCGCTCGTGACGTTCCGTCAGCGGCGCGTCCAGCAGGTCCGTCCCGTCGGCGTGGAGACAGTCGAACGCCCGGAGCTCCACGGACACCTCCTCGCGGAGCCGGTCGACGTCGTACTTGCGGCGGAAGCGGCGGAGGATCTCCTGGAACGGGAGCGGCTCGCCGTCCTCGCCCACCGCGACCGCCTCGCCGTCGACGATCGCCGGGGCGTCGAGGTGCTCCTCGGCGTGTTCGACCAGTTCCGGGAGCGCGTCGGTCACGTCCTCCATGTTCCGCGAGTACACGGCGGTCGAATCGCCGTCGTGGTGGATCTGGACGCGTGCGCCGTCGTACTTCGTCTCGACGGCGGCCCGGTCCCACTCCGCGAGCGCGTCGGTGACCGTCCCGGCCCGTGCCAGCATCGCGCGAACCGGTCGGCCGACCTCCAGCGAAACGTCGTGGAGACCCGCGAGTCCCTCCGACCGTGCCAGTTCAGCGACGCGGCCGTAGTCGTTCGTCACCTGCAGTGCCGACTCGACGGCGGCGACCAGTTCGGCCGTCCCGTCGTCCTCCTCGCGCTCCTCGACCGGCCTCGTCACGTTCGCGTCGAGGAACGTCTCCGCGATGGCGTCCCGGACGGTGCCCCCGCCCACCCCGATCCGCATCTCGCCGAGGACGAGCCGCGCGAGGTACTTCGCCTCCGCGGGGGAGGCGCGATTGAACATGCCGAACAGCGTGTCCCTGCGGACGTCCTCGCTCCCCACGCCCTCTGCCGCGGCGACCCGCTCAAACGACTCGTCCACCTCGCGGACGGTGAGATCGGTTCCCGAGGGGGACCCGCCTCTCCCGTCGCCGGATCGGTCGGCGTCGTCGCCGCCTTCCTCAGCACTGCTCCCGCGGGCATCGTCGCCGCCACCGAACGCTGCGAGGCCGGTCTGGCCGCCGAACTCGTAGCTCGCGGCGACCGCGCCGATCTCGCCCGTCTCGGCCAGCCTGTCCTCGACGTCGTCGGCCGTGACGTTCGTGCCGGCGGCGCGGGCGATCGCCTCGTAACACAGCGACGGGCCGACCGCGAGCTTCCGGGTATCCCAGCCCGGAAACAGCCTGCCCTGGAGGAAGCGCGCGACGACCGGCAGGTCGGCGTCCGCGTCGGCGAGGGCGTCGGCGACGAGGCCGACGGTGCCGAGGTCTGCCTCCTCGGCCTCGATCCCGTCAGCCCGCTCCGCGAATGCCGCAAAGTCCATACCGACGCTGGCCGGTGGCGGCGAATAAATCCGCCGACTCGGCGCTCACGAGCGGTCCCGTCGCCTGATCTCGAGCTGTTCGGTCAGCCACTGCTGTTGCCGCTCGGCCCCGCCAAAGCCCGCCAGCGGCTCGCTCGTGCTCGCGCCCGCCGAGCCGATCCGGGTCCGGAACCCGCCGCGCTCGTTCAGCGTGGTCCGCATCGCTCGGCTCGCCAGGACCGCCACCTCCTCGTACTCCTGCTCGCGGACGATCGCCGCGACGTCGCCGACCACGTCCATCGCCCACCGGGCCCGGGCCGCCGGCTCCATCCCCTCGATCGTCGTCCCGTCCGGCGTCACCGTCTCGGCCGGGCCGAGGACGCCCGCGTCGGCAGCGAGGACGAGCCAGTCGTCGTAGCTAGTGCGTGCGAACTCGCGCTTCAGCCGGAAGAACTCCGTGTCGTCGACGCTCCCGGCTGCGGCCGGTTCGAGCGGTTCGTTCGGGATCGCCTGGACGAGTCCGACCGATCGCATCGGTCCACCTCTCTCGGAGCCGACCATAACGCTTCTCACCTGCGGCGACCGCGATTCGCCCGACGCGTTCAAGGGGAACGCGAGCCCACCCCAGCCCATGGCAGACGGGGACGCCGACTTCGCAGGGCGCGTCGGGGACGTACTCGACGTGGACGCCGAGGAGTTCAGCCACCGGGCCGCCGTCGACGCCGAGACGGTGAAAGCGCTCATCGGGGAGGGCGCGTTCGACAACCACCAGTCGATCGTCGGCCTCGAGTACGAGTTCTACGCCGTCTCGGAAGGGCGCTGGCGCGGCGACGCGGCCGACGAGCAGGCGTACGCGCTCTGCCGGGTGCCCAGGCGGCTGCTCGACCTGATCGGCTTCGAGAAGGAGCTCGGCTTCCACAACGCCGAGATGACGACGAGCCCGCAGCCGCTGAACCCGAACGGGCTGCGCGCCCAGACCGCCGAGGTTCGCGCCAGGCTGTCGGCCGCGCTCGAAACGACCGCGTCCGAGGGGATGCGGCTCGTGAGCGACGGGCTCTGGACCATCCCGCCCGCGGGCGAGACGGCCCGGGCGTACCTCACCGACTCTATCCTCGACGACGGCGTCCGCGTCGCCACGAACATGAGCGACGCCGTCCGGTACCACGCGATGGCGAACGGCCCCTCGGCCGCCGACTCGTTCCGGGTCGAGGCCCCGCACGTCGACCTGATCGCCGACACCGTGATGCCGGAGAGCCTGATCACGTCGATCCAGCCCCACTACCAGGTGCCGACGGCCGTCGACGTGCCGACGTACCACAACCTGGGCCTGCGGATCGCCGGGCCGCTGCTCGCGCTCGGCGTCAACTCCCCGTTCTTCCCGCCGGACCTCTACGAGTCGGACGCGACCGCCGAGGAGATCGTCGCCGACGGCTGGCACGAGAACCGGGTTCCGGTGTTCGAGTCGGTGCTCAACCGGGGCGTGAGCGAGGACAAGGTGCGGTTCCCCGACGACCTCGAGACGGTCTCGGAGGCGGTCGACCGCATCGCCGCCGACGAGACGGTCGTCCCGATGCCGACCGGGGACGGCGACCGCTTCGACGACGCGTTCGCCACGCTGCGGCGCAAACACGGCACGTTCTGGCGCTGGGTCCGGCCGGTGTTCGACGGCCCGACCCGCTCTGCCGCGAACGCACGGATCGAGTTCCGACCGCTGCCGGCCCAGCCCACCGTCAGGGACTCGGTCGCGTTCCTCGCGGCGTTCGCCGGCCTGATGGAGAGCCTGCCGCGCCGCCGCCACCCCGTCGCCGACCTCGACTGGGACGTCGCCGAGTCGAACTTCTACGCGGCCGTCGAGGACGGCATCGACGCGGACCTGACGTGGCTGACGACCGACGGCGCGGAGACGACGAGCAGCGAGCGCGCGTTCGAGGACGTCCTCTCGCACGCCGAGGCGGGGCTGGAGGACGCCGGCTGCGACGAGGAGACCGCCAAGCGCTACCTCGCCCCGCTTCGACACCGGGCCGAGGCGGGCGTGACGCCGGCCGGCTGGAAGCGCCGACGGGTCCGCGACCGGCTGGACGAGGGACTCCCGCTCGCGGACGCAATCGGAGGGATGCAGCGCGAGTACGTCGCCCGCCAGTCCGAGACGCTGCTGGACGGCTGCTTTGCCGACTGGTAGCCAAGCGTTCGACCCGGACTTCCCGCGCGGCGCGACGGCGGACGACCGCGGTGCGACCGTGAACTGCGACTGCGCGACCGCGAACTCACGTCCACTTCCGTCCCGCGGAGAAGCGTCTTGTCGGTCGGCCCCCTCCCCCCAGGCGTGACCGACACCGGCGTCTCGCTGCACGACGGCGTCCACGTCGACCTCTCGGACGGGACGAGCGTCGTCGTCGACGCCGGCTCGCCCGACGGCGACGTGAACGTGCTGACTCACGCGCACGGCGACCACCTGTTCCGCGGGAACCCGGGCCCCGTCGTCTGCTCGGCCGCGACCGCCGACATCGCGCGGGAGCGCCGCCCGTCGGCGGACGTCGAACGCACGGACGACCCCCGCGTCGGACTCGTGAACGCCGGTCACGTCGCCGGCTCCAGGGCGGCCGTGATCACCGACCCGGACGGGACGCGCTACTGCGTCACGGGCGACGTCTCGACGCGGGACCGGCTCTACCTCGACGGCTTCGATCCGCCGGACGTCGACGTACTCGTGGTCGAGGCGACGTACGGGAGCCCCGAGTACGTCCTCCCGCCACAGGCCGAGGTGGAACGCGAGATCCACGACTGGCTGGCCGACACGATGGACCGCCCCGTCCTGCTGTTCGGCTACTCGCTCGGCCGCGCGCAGAAACTGCAGGTGCTCGCGGCCGAAAGCGACCGCGAGCGGGTGTTCGTCACCGAGTCCGTCGCGCGGATCACCGACGCACTGGCTCCACACGTCGACGCGACGTTCGACGCGGCGGTGTGGGACGCGGACGCCGCTTCCGGGGGTTCCGGCCCCGCGGGTTCGAGCCCCGCGGGCCTGGGGCCCGGCGACGCGCTCGTCCTCCCGCGCGGGCGGGCCACGCGCTCGCTCGCCGAGCGACTGCGGACCGAGCGGGGCGCGCTCGCTGCCGGCTTCTCCGGATGGGCGATCGACGACTCGTTCCGCTACCGCGGAAACTACGACGCGACGTTCGCGCTGTCGGACCACTGCGACTTCCCGGAGCTGTGCGCGCTCGTCGAGGTCGCGGACCCGGACGAGGTGTACACGATGCACGGCTCGACGGACGAACTGGCGACCGAGTTGACGCGCAGGGGGTTCCGGGCAACGGCGCTCAGGAAGGGACAGGCGACGCTGGGTGACTTCTGATCGGATCGGAAACGAAGCGGCCCGGGGTCGTGGGTCGGCTACCCGATCAGGCTTCCGCGCCGAGCAGCGCGTCGATGTCCTTGTGCCGGGAGATCTCGACGCCGTCCTCGGTGACGACGGCGACGTTGATGCCGTTGCCCGAGGCCAGGTCGCGCTCGACGGCGGACTTGATCGCGCGGGCCGCGACGGCCTCCGCGTCGCCGACGGTGAGGTCGTCGCTGTACTCCTGTTCGAGCACGCCGAGCGCGTACTGGCTGCCCGAGCCGGTGACGGTGTACTCCTCCTCGGTCATGCCGCCGGCCGGGTCGATGGAGTAGACGTGGGGGCCCTCCTCGTCGACGCCGCCGAGGATGGGCTGGACGACGTAGAAGGCGCCAGAGCGCAGGAGGTTCCCGGTCAGCGTCGAGAGCGCGCGCATGCTCATCTCCTTGCTCCGGCGCGCCTCGTAGAGGTTCGTTTCGGCCTTCAGGGTCTGGATGAGGTTCTGTGCGGCCGAGACCGACCCGGCGATGGTGAGCGCGCCGCGCGGGTGGATCTGTTCGACCTTCTGGACGTCCTTCGAGGAGACCATGCGGCCGAGCGATGCGCGCATGTCGGTCGCGAGGACGACGCCCTCGTCGGTCCTGATGCCGACGGTCGTCGTGCCGGTCTTCATCCCTTCACCCGTGTCGGCAGCCTTGGCCCGCTGGTCGGCGTTCGGGAACTCGCCGAGTTCCGGACCGAAGACGGTCTCGTCGCCACCGAGCGGGTCGAGGTCGGCCATATCGCCGGATGGTCGCATTACCACTCGGTTGGCGGTCGGCGCTGATAAAGTCATTCCTTCCAGAACCGGCGGGGTCGGCTCGTCCGGTTCGTCCCAGCCTACCGTCGGTCGCGCTGTTCGCTGTACGCGCGAGAGATCCGCGCGACGAGGCGGTCGAGGCCGAGCCTGACGCCCGCCCGCCGCGTGGCGAGCACGAGCGGGAACAGCAGGATCCCGGTAAGGACGGTGAACTGGTGTAGGGTGAACAGCCCGGCGCGCCGGGCCGTGTCGGTCGCGGTCATTGCGTGGCCGGATGGGAACCCGGCTGCATATATAACTGTATCGCCTCGACTATCGGGTTTGAGTTCGACGCCCGCTTGCGATTTGTCCGGATCATCCCGGTCGATCATGTGAGTTTCGCTCGGCCCGGCCAACGAACCGGTGCTTCGCCGACGCCAACGCGCGTTATCGGCGTAACTTACGGGGAACGCCGGGATGGGGTCTGCGTTCCCACGTCGCGGCGTCCGCGCCGCGAGCGGCGACGTGTCGGGTCGGGCCGCGTTCGCCGAAACCGCCCTGTCGGTGCCTCACACGGGGGCGAGCGAACCACAAGAGTCGAAACCCCGCCGCCCCTCCTACGGCCATGAGCAACTACCTGGTCGCCCTCGAAGCGGCATGGTTGGTCCGTGACGTGGAGGACATCGACGACGCCATCGGCGTGGCGGTCAGCGAGGCGGGCAAGCGTCTCAACCAGCAGGACAAGGAGTACGTCGAGGTCGACGTCGGCGCGACGGGCTGTCCCGCCTGCGGCGAGCCGTTCGACTCGGCGTTCATCGCCGCGAGCACGTCGCTCGTCGGCCTGATGCTGGAGATCGAGATCTTCAACGCCGACGGCGAGGAGCACGCGAGCCGCATCGCCAAGAGCGAGGTCGGCGGCGCGCTCCGGGACGTCCCCCTCGACGTCATCGAGGTCATCGAGACCGAGGGCGAGGACGAGACCGACGAGTAAGCGCCCGGAGCGACCGGCCGGTCGGACGGAACCGACGGCGACCGAACGCTTTTAATTACCCGAAGTTATGTGGCCGGTATGGAACTCCCGACGCCACAGGACCTGCGCGAACGGCGCACGGCCCTCGACTTGACTCAGTCGGCGCTGGCCGAGCGCGCCGGCGTCTCCCAGCCCCTCATCGCCCGGATCGAGGGCGGCGACGTCGACCCGCGACTCTCGACGCTGCGGGGCATCGTCGAGGCGCTCGACGAGGTCGAGGGCGACGTGGTCCGTGCGCGGGATCTGATGCACGAGGAGATCATCAGCGTCGCGCCCGACGACAGCGTCCGCGAGGCGGTCGAGGAGATGGACGCCGAGGCGTACTCACAGCTCCCGGTGCTCCAGGCCGGCATCCCGGTCGGCTCCATCTCGCAGTCGGACGTCATCCACGCCGGCGAGGACGCCGGCGACCTGCCGGTCGGCGAGGTGATGTCGGAGTCGTTCCCGACGGTCGGCACCGACGCGACGGTCGACGAGATCAGGAACCTGCTCGACCACTACAAGGCCGTGATGGTGACCGACGGCGGCGAGGCCGTGGGGATCATCACCGAGGCTGACCTGGCAGCACAGCTCTCGTAGGGTTGGCGATCCCGACCGCGCGACCGGTCGGCCCGAACCGGCGACACTGACTTCCGATCCCCCTCCGTCTACCGACCGATGCGAGCCGCAGCGTTCACGGACCTGATCGGTCCCGACGGCGTGACCCTGATCGACCGAGAGACGCCCGAGCCCGGCACCGGCGAGGCGATCGTCGACGTGGAAGCCTGCTCGATCAACCGCCACGACCTCTGGATCCTCCAGGGCGACTCCGCGATGGTCGATGCCGCCGACCTGCCGTTCGTCAGCGGCCTCGACGTCGCGGGAGTCGTCCGGGACGTCGGCGACGACGTCTCGACCGTCTCCCCCGGGGAGAGGGTCGTCCTCTGTCCGAACCAGACCTGTGGCACCTGCCGGCACTGCCGGGAAGGCCCCGAGAGCCAGTGTCGGGAGTTCTCGCTGTACCACGGCGGGCTCGCGGAGTCCGCGCTCGTCCGCGCCGACCGGCTGCTCCCCCTCCCCGACGGCGTGGCGGCGGCGACCGCGGCCGCGTTGCCGACGGCGTACGTGACCGCGTTCCGGATGCTCCGGCGGGCCGACGTCGGCCCGGGCGACCGCGTGTTCGTCCCCGGCGCGACCGGGGGCGTCGGACTGGCCGCCGTCCAGCTCTGTGACGTCCTCGGGGCGCGCAGCGTCGGCACGTCCTCGTCCGCGGCGAAGCTCGACCGGGTGCGCGACCTGGGGCTCGACCGCGGGATCCGATCGGTCGACGCGGGCGAGATCCGCGAACGCGTCGAGGCGGACGGGAAGGTCGACGCCGTCATCAACCACCTCGGCGGCGAGTTCACCGGACTCGGCCAGGCCGTCCTCCGCCGCGGCGGCACCATGGCCGTCTGTGGCCGAACGGCCGGCGGCACGTCGACGGTCAGGGTGGCCGACCTGTTCCTCCGACACAAGCGGATCGTCGGGAGCACGATGGGGACCCAGCACGACCTGCGGCGGCTCGTCGAACTCGTCGCCGGGGGCGACCTCTCGCCGGTCGTGGACGAGACGTTCCCGCTCGAGGAGACGGGTGCGGCCTTCGCGGCGATGGAAGACCGCGAGGCGGTCGGCAAGCTCGTCGTGACGCCCTGACTCGCGGACAGTCTCCTCACGGGACAGACCGCTTACAGCTTCATGCCGCGAATCGACACGCCGTCGCCCTCCTCGACGCGACCGATCACCCGACCGTCGGTCGCGACCGCAAGCGACTCGGCGGCGTCCGGGTCCAGCGCCGCGACGAAGCCGGTCCCCATGTTGAACGTCCGGTGCATCTCCCCGTCGCTCACGTTGCCCCGCTCCTGCACGAGGTCGAACACGGGCTGGACCGGCCACGGGTCGTCGATCTCGTAGCGGAACGTGCCGAGGCGGTCGAGGTTCGTCCACCCGCCGCCGGTCACGTGCGCGGCAGCGCGGACGCCGTGCTCGCGCATCGGGTCGAGCAGGTCCATGTAGAGCCGCGTCGGTTCGAGCAGCGCCGCGCCCACGGTGTCGTAGCCCTCGAACGGACACGGGTCGGTGTAGTCGCCCTCCCGCGTCACCGCCTCGCGGGCCAGCGTCAGCCCGTTCGAGTGGATGCCCGAGGATTCCCACCCGACGAGCGCGTCGCCCGCCTCCGCCTCGCCGGCGAAGACGGCGTCCTTCCGGGCGAGCCCCGCGCAGGTGCCCGCCAGGTCGAGCCCCTTCACGACCTCGGGCATCACCGCCGTCTCGCCGCCGACCAGCGCGAGGTCGGCCGCCTCGGCGCCGGCGCGGAGCCCCTCGCCGACCTGCTCGGCGAACGCCTCGTCCGGGTCGTCGACCGCGAGGTAGTCGACGAACGCGACCGGGCGAACGCCGGCGGCGACGAGGTCGTTCGCGTTCATGGCGATGCAGTCGATGCCGACCGTCGAGTAGTCGCCCAGCGCCTCCGCGACGAGCAGCTTCGTCCCGACGCCGTCGGTCGCCAGCGCGAGGTAGCGGTCGCCGATGTCGAGCAGGCCCGCGTAGTCGCTCTCGGTTTCCGTGTCGTCGCCGGCGTTCGCCGCGCCGACGAGCGCCGCGGTCGCGGCCTCGCTGGCGTCGATGTCCACGCCAGCGCCGGCGTAGGTGAGTTCCTCGACGTCAGTGTCGGTTTCCTCGGCGTTCTCGGCGTCTCCGTTCCCGCCGTCGTCTCCCATGCTCTCGGGGGCGGTGCGGCGGGGCAAAAGCCCTCCGACCCGCTACGCTGTGAACCGGAATGTGTGTTCTCCGTCGGTCGCTCAGCCTGTCTCGAAAGCCCCCGCGGCTGTCGGCTCCCGCGACCCACGCTGCGCTCCTCGTCACTCGGCCTTCGGCCTCGTTCCTGCGGTGCTTGAGGGGTCGGGGTTCGCCGACAGCCGCGGCCCCTTTCAGTCCCACCCCGCGCCGCCACCGGACCTCGCCCTCCCCAGCCTCCTGCGATGCTCACTCACTCGCTTCGCTCGTTCGCTGCGCTTCTCGTCCCTCGCACGAGCGGCCGCGCTTCGCTTGGCCGCCGCGCGCCGTCCGCACGGCGTCTGGTCGCCCCGCCGGGACTCGCCGTCACGCCCGCCGGTCCGGCGGGTCCGACAGGACGACCTCGATCAGGGAAAGCTCGTCCGACTCGGTCGCGTCGACGGCGTCGCCGAACTCGTCGAGCGACTCCGCCCGGGTCGCATCGACGCCGAAACTCTCCGCGAACGCGACGAGGTCGGGGTTGTCGAAGCGGACGCCGACCGACTCGCCGCGATGCTGCTCCTGGTGTTCGGCGACGACGCCGTACTCGCCGTCGCGGTAGACGACGACCGTGAACGAACAGCCGAGCCGCGTCGCCGTCTCCAGTTCCGCGGCGTTCATCAGGAACCCGCCGTCGCCCGTCGCCACGACCACGTCGTCCTCCAGCGCGAGGTCGGCGGCGAGGCCGCCAGGGACCGCGATGCCCATGCTCGCGAGGCCGTTCGAGATGACGCACCTGCCCGGTTCGTACGTCGGGAACTCGCGCGCGATGGCGAGCTTGTGGCTGCCCACGTCCGAGACGAGCACGTCGCTGTCGGCCATCGCCTCCCGCAGGATCGGGAGCGTGTTGCTCACCGACACCGTGTCCCCGGGGTCGGGCGTCCGCGTCGCGTGCTCGTACACCGTCTCGTGGGCGTCGACGCACCAGGCGTCCCACTGGCTGTCGATGCTGTCGGCCAGCCGGTCCAGCGCCGCAGTCGGGTCGGCGAGCAGTTCCACCTCGGGCGTGTAGTCGGCGTACACCTCGGCGGGTTCGGCGTCGACGTGGACGACCGTCTTCTCGCCGCCGGGGTTCCAGCCCGACGGGTCGTGCTCGGCGATGTCGTAGCCGATCGCGAGCACGCAGTCGGCCCGCTCGACGGCGCCGCCCGCGGCCGACTCCGGCCCGGAGTCGAGCGTCATCAGCGAGCGCTCGTCGCGGTCCGAGATGGCGCCCTTTCCCATGTACGTCGCCACGACCGGCATCCCAGTCGCGTCGACGAACGAGCGGAGCGCGCTGGCCGCGTTCGTCCGGACCGCGCCGTTCCCGGCCAGCACGAGCGGTCGCTCTGCTCCCTCGAGCGTCTCGACGGCCGAGGCGAGTGCCTCGTCGTCGGGCGCCGGTCGCGCGACCGGGCCGTGGTCGGCCAGCGGTTCGCCATCGACCGCCTCGCCAGCGACGTCCTCGGGCACCTCGACGTGTGTCGCGCCGGGCTTCTCGTGTTCGGCCACCTTGAACGCCTTGCGGACCGTCTCGGTCGTCGCGGCCGGGTCCGAGAGCTGTGCGTTCCACTTCACGAGCGGCTCGAACGCGTGGACGACGTCGAGCCGCTGGTGGCTCTCCTTGTGGAGCCGTTCGCGCCCGCCCTGTCCGGTGATGGCGACCAGTGGCGCCTTGTCCAGTTGCGCGTCGGCGACGCCGGTGATGAGGTTCGTCGCGCCCGGGCCGAGCGTGGCGAGACAGACGCCCGCCTCGCCGGTCAGCCGCCCGTGGACGTTCGCCATGAACGCCGCGCCCTGCTCGTGGCGCGTCGGGACGAACGTCACCGACGAGTCCTCGAGCGCGAACAGCAGGTCCTCCAGTTCCTCGCCCGGCAGCCCGAACACGTACTCGACGCCCTCCGCCTCGAGACAGTCGACGACCAGGTCCGCGACCGTCATTCCGACAGGGAGTCGAGTCCGGTCGAGGAGTCCCCGTGCTGGACCCAGACCGTCTTCCGGTTGAGGAACTCCCGGATGCCGTGTCGGGAGAGTTCGCGGCCGTACCCCGACTCCTTCACGCCGCCGAACGGGAGCCGCGGGTCGGACTTCACGATCTCGTTGACGAAACAGCAGCCGGCCTCCAACTGCCTGGCGACCCGTTCCCCCCGTTCGGGGTCGTCGGTCCAGACGCTTGCGCCGAGGCCGAACCGCGAGTCGTTCGCCAGTTCGACGGCCTCCGCCTCGCTCTCGACCCGCCAGACCGAGGCGACCGGACCGAACAGTTCCTCGGTGTCCGCGGGCGAGCCGGGGGGGACGTCCGAGAGCACCGTCGGCGGGTAGTACGATCCCTCCCGGTCCATCGGCTCGCCGCCGGTGTGGACCGTCGCGCCGGCGGCCACGGTGGCCTCGACCTGCTCGTGCAGTTCTTCCATGAGTCCCTGCTGGGCCATCGGCCCGATGTCGGTGCCTTCCTCGAGCGGGTCACCGATCGTCAGGTCCGCCATCTCCGCGACGAACCGGTCGAGGAACTCGTCGTACACCTCGTCGGCGACGATGAACCGCTTGGCGGCGATGCAGGACTCGCCGTTGTTCTGACAGCGACCGTAGACGGCGCTCCCCACCGTGCGGTCCATGGGGGCGTCGTCAAGGACGACGAACGGGTCGCTGCCGCCGAGTTCGAGCACCGTCTTCTTCAGTTCCGCGCCCGCCTTCTCGGCGACGGCGCGGCCGGCGCCCACGCTCCCGGTGAGCGTCGCCGCCCGGACACGCTCGTCCTCGAGGATGGCGTCGATCTCCCCGGAGCCGACGAGCAGCGTCCGAAACGACCCCTCGGGGAACCCCGCGTCGTGGAACACTTCCTCGATGGCGCGCGCACAGCCGGGGACGTTCGAGGCGTGTTTCAGGAGGCCGACGTTGCCGGCGGCGAGGTTCGGCACGGCAAAGCGGAACACCTGCCAGAACGGGAAGTTCCAGGGCATCACCGCGAGCACCGGCCCGAGCGGTTCGTAAGAGACGAGCGTGTGGGCGTCGGACTCGCTACCGATCACCTCGTCCGCGAGCTGTTCGTCCGCGCGCTCGGCGTAGTAGTCACACAGCGTCGCGCACTTTCGCACCTCGGCCCGAGCCTGTGAGACGGGTTTGCCCATCTCGCGGGTCATCAGTTCGGCGTACTCGTCGACGCGCTCGCGGAGCAGGTCGCCCGCGTCCACCAGCAGGTCGGCCCGGTGCTGGACGGTGGTCCCGCGCCAGGATTCGAACGTCTCGGTCGCCGTTTCGAGCGCCGCCTCGACCTCCCCGTCGCTCGGTTCCTCGTAGCTGCCGACCGTCTCGCCGGTCGCCGGGTTCACGCTCTCCATGGGGGCCTCTACGGGAACCAGTTGGTTAGGTTTGGCCCATGGTGGCAACGTGCGGCGGGCCGCCATCGCACCCCTACGGCAGCGCGGCGAACCCGAAGAACACCGCGAGCGCCGCACAGACGAGGAAGCTGACGAACCAGATCGGGGTGCTCCACGAGCGGACGGTCGCGCCGTCGAGCGGGCCGAAGGGGATGAGGTTGAACGCGCCGAGCAGGTAGTTCACCGCGACGCCGTACGAGCCGATCAGCGCGAGCGGTCCGCTCCCCGAGGGGGCGAGCAGCAGGATCGGGAGGAACAGCGTTCCGAGAACCACGTTGACGGCCGGCCCGGCGAGCGCGATGAGCCCGTGTTCGCGCTTCGTGATCCGTCCCTGGTGGTGGACCGCGCCCGGCGCGGCAAAGAGGAACCCCGCGAGCGCCGAGACGACGGCGAGAAACAGCATGCCGTAGT
This sequence comes from Halobaculum sp. XH14, assembly GCF_032116555.1. Classification (NCBI taxonomy): domain Archaea; kingdom Methanobacteriati; phylum Methanobacteriota; class Halobacteria; order Halobacteriales; family Haloferacaceae; genus Halorarum; species Halorarum halobium. The sequence continues at coordinate 1,273,078 of NZ_CP134949.1, read as the reverse complement.
CGGCTCGGAACGCCGCCCGCTGGCCGTATCGTACCGCGACGACCTTGTGGGCGAGTTCGTGCAGCAGGAAGCCGACGCCCGCCGTGAGCAGGCTGATCACGAACGCCGTGGCGAGCCCCCCGAGGCCCCCGGAGGAGAGCGCCGCGATGACCGCCGGGCCGCCGCCGATGAAGAAGAGCGCGAACGCGAGTCCGAGCGCCAGCCACGCGACGAGCAGGTCCCGGCGCTCCGGGGCGGAAAACGAGAGCCCGTTCACGCGAGCACCCCCCGGACCGTCGTCCAGACGATGCGGGCGCTCTCGCGTGCCCCCTCCAGCATGAGCCGTGTGACGCCGGCGTCGAAGCTGCTGGAGAACTGCGGGAGCACGTACAGCCCGAACAGCACGGTGGCGATGATGCTCCCGATGTTCGTCATCGCCACGATGACGATGAGCTTGAACAGCGGCACGTCGAGCATGTCGCGCAGGACGTCGCCGATGGGGCGCGTTTCGTCGGCGAGCAGTTCGTTCAGCCGGCCGATGTCGGCGACGTTGACGGTCAGGTGGCGCAGTTCCATGTAGCCGGTGAACCAGCCGGGCGCGAGCGCGGGGTTGATGGAGGTCATCCAGGCGACCAGCCCGCCGACGCCCGCGGAACTCCAGCGCGCGCCGGCCGCCTTCGCCAGCCCGGCCGCGAACACGCCGTTGATGAGGAACCACGCGGCAAACAGCGTGAGGAGCTGTTCGTTCCGGACCCCCGCCATCGCCAGCAGGAGGAAGAACGCGAGGAACGCCACGGTGACGCCGTAGCCGACGACCTTCCCCCAGGGGACGCCGCGGGATTTCGCCGTCCCCGTGATCGACTCCATCGGGGGGATGGTCGCCGGGTCCGCGAGGTAGCGTTCGATCCCCTCGCGGTGGCCCGCGCCGACGACGGCGACGACCGAGAAGCCGGCCTCCCGGAGGCCGACGAGCCGGTGGGCGATGAACGCGTCGCGCTCGTCGATGAGCGCCTCCGCGCCGCCCGGGGAGAACTGGCGGAACTCCTCCATCATCGCGCTCACCACGTCGGTGTCGGTGAGTTCGGCCGGGTCGAACCCCTCCATCTCCTCCAGTTCCTCCTCGCTCGCCAGCCCGATGCCGGTCAGGCTCATCGTCGCCGCGGCGAGCAGTCCGACGCCGATTCCGACGACGAGGCCCAGGACGAGGCTGCCGATCGCGCCGACGACGAACGGCGAGAGCAGCCCGGTGACCGCACCGGCGCCCGCGCCCGTGACGAACACGACCGAGCCGCCGACCGCGCCGGCGGCGACGCTGCCGAAGAGGCCCGTCGTCGAGTCCAGCCCGAGTTCCGCCGCGAGATAGCTCGCCAGAACGCCGACAACGACGCCCGCGAACGCGCCGGTCGCCACCTGCGCCAGCAGCGCGTCGGTGAGCCCGACGGCCCCGCCGAACAGCGCGAGGACGGGACCGAGCAGCAGGCCGACGACCAGCCCGACGGCGACGCCGGCGATCCTGGGGTCGGTGACGCCGAACGCCAGTGCGCCGACCATTCGGGCCTTCTCCAGGACCGACATCCGGGCCCAGAACCGCTGGATGGTGGTCTGGATGTCGCGGTCGACCAGCGCGACGCCGAGGCCGAACTCCTCTGCGGTCTCGACGGCGGCCATCATCTCCGCGCCGGGTTCGACGTCGAACCGGTCGCCCATCCGCGTCTGGACGTACGAGAGCATCCAGTAGGCGAGGAACTGGAAGACGGTGTTGCCCTGGAGCAGGTCGCCCGGGTCGAGGTCGTCGGGCGTCTCGCCCTTCATCTGACGGTAGCGTCCCTCGTCGAGTTCGACCGCGACGACGTCGGGCCGCTCCGCCTCGATGGTCTCCTCGACCTCGGTGACCGACTCCTCGGAGACGTGGGCGGTGCCGACGACGCGGACGCTCCCCTCGCCGGCCGACCCGGACGGCTCCGGCGGCGCGGGGACGCCGTCGTCGGTGTCCTCGTTCATTGGCGGCGTCTTCCCTCCGACCCCGTTTACGTGTGTCGGAGTCGGTCGTCGGGGTGATTCCGGTGGTTCTTCGGTCGGTTCGACCGTCTCGGCTCGGTCGTTGGTTCGGTGGGTGCATCGACTGCCTCGAAAGCCCCCGCGGCCCCTTTCAGTCCCACCCGCCCCGCCACTGCACAGCCACACGCCTCCCCAGCCGATTCGCTCGTCGCTGCGCTCCTCGCTCATCCCTCGCGCGCACCCGGCGGGCACGGAGGCCCGCCGGCACGCGCCGACCGCATCGGTTGGGCAATCCACGTGGCGCGGCGGTCGAGCGTAGCGAGACCGCTCGTGCGAGGGACGAGAAGCACAGCGAACGAGCGAAGCGAGTGATGCGAGGAGCGCAGCGGCCGCACCGAGTCGATAACCGCGGGGGCTTTCGAGGCGGTCGAAGCGACGGTCAAATCACTTCAGAGGACGACTGGCACGGCCCCCTTTTGAGAACGATCCCAACGGAGCACGCGGTAGGTATTCCTACCCGCCGCCCGAACGTACTCGCATGGACCACGAGGCGGAGGTCGCCGGCATCGGCGTCGGCGTCGGCCCCGACGGCGAGGAGGTTCCCGCGGTCGTGTTACGGGTTCGCGGGGAAGTGCTCCCGATCTTCGTGACGCGCGATCAGGCCCAGTCGATCCGCCTGGCGATGGACGGCGGCGTCTTCGACCGCCCGCTCACCCACGACCTCCTCGTGGAGATGCTCACCGAGTTCGGCGGCGCGGTCGACTCGGTCCGCATCGACGACATCACCGACGGCACGTTCTACGGCAAGGTCGACGCGGAACGCTACGAGGACGGCGAGCCGGAGTCGTTCGTCTTCGACGCCCGCCCGAGCGACGCCATCGCGCTCGCCACGCGGTTCGAGTGCCCCATCCTCGTCGGCGACGAGGTCGTCGACGCGGCCGGCCAGTCGCCCGAGTCGATCGAGATGAGCGGCGGCGACGAGTTCGGGGACGAGGAACGCGGGCGCTGAGGCGGGAACGGCGGGAAGCGGCGGCCCCAGAATCAGGACGAATAATTGCCCGGGAAGCTATAACACGGCCGAGGTGTATCCGCCGACGACATGAGCGACACCGAGGGCGGATCCGCCGGGAGACACGTACCCGGCGGAGGCCGGCCGACGACGGACGGAGCCGAACGGCTCGCCGAGTCGTATCTCGAACGCGCGGACCCTGCCGGGCCGGCCGAGCGCGACCGACTGGAAGCGGCGTTCTGGCGCGACATGTTCGACGGGCTCGTCGCGGCGCTCCCCGAGAGCGCGCTCGTCGTCGACGACGGCGGGCAGATCACCCACTGGAACGAGGCCCACACCGAGATGGTCGGCATCAGCGAGGCGGAGGCAGTCGGCAACAACGCCCACGAGGTGCTCGGCACCGAGGGAACCGAGGAGACGCTGGCCGAAAAAGTCTCGCGGCTCGGGGAGACGGTCGCCGAGGACGACGTCCGCGAGATCCCGGGGAGCGACAAGGCGCTGCAGGTGTACGCGGTCCCGCTCACCGCGCCGGACGGCGAACCGGTCGGGGCGTTCTCGGTCGCCGCGGACGTGACCGACCACGTCAGGCGACAGCGCGACCTCGAACGCCTCCAGTCGCGGGTGAGCGGCGCGATCCGGGAACGCACCGCCGACCTCGCGGACGCCGTCGACGAGGTCGCGGAGTTCGCTGACGACGCCGACGAGTTCGCGGCCAAGCAGGCCGAGCGGATGCGGGAGATCGCGGGGGAGATGACCGACCAGAGCGCCAGCGTCGAGGAGATCGCCGCCAGCGCCGAGCAGGTGACCGTCGCCAGCGACCGGACGCGCGACCTCGTGGAGGAGGGCGACGACGCGGCCACCGACGTCGCCGACGCGATGGCCGGCGTCGAGGACGCGACCGACGAGGTCGCGGGCGCGGTCGACGACCTGACCGACCGGGCCGACGAGGTCGGCGAGGTGGTCGAACTCATCGACGGCATCGCCGAGCAGACGAACATGCTGGCGCTGAACGCGAGCATCGAGGCCGCCAGGGCGGGCGAGGCGGGCGAGGGGTTCGCGGTCGTCGCCGAGGAGGTCAAGTCGCTCGCCGAGGAGAGCCGCGAGCACGCCGAGCGCGTCGACGACCTCGTCGGCGACATGCAAGAGCGGAGCCACGAGACCGCCAGGCTGCTCGACGCGACGACCGACGAGGTGTCGGCCGCCATCGAGCGCATCGACGGCGTGACCGAGGCGCTCTCCGAGATCTCGGCGGCGGTCGAGGAGACGGCCGACGGGGCCGCGCAGGTCGCGGAGGCGACCGACGACCAGGCCGCCTCGGCCGAGGAGGTCGCCGCGATGGTCGAGGACGCGGTCTCGGAGATCGAGACGCTGGAGGACCGGCTCGATGCCGTCGCCGACACCGCCGCCGAGGGCCGCCAGCGCGTCCGGGAGGTCGAGGAGAGCGTCGAGGAACTGCGGACGGAGTGAGCCGGGAGGGCAACGGAGTCGGTTCCGTGGCGAGCCATCACGACACACCGGCGACCCAACGCCGGGGTTCATACGCCGAGGGGTCGAACGCCGAGCCATGACGGACGGACGCGACGGGGTGGCGCTCGCCGAGTCGTACACCGAGATGACCGAACTCCTGTTGCCGAACGACACGAACTACCTCGGCCGCGCGCTCGGGGGGACGGTGCTCCACTGGATGGACATCTGCGGGGCCATCGCCGGGATGCGCTTCGCCTCCGAACAGGTCGTCACCGCGTCGATGGACCACGTCGACTTCATCTCGCCGATCGATCTGGGCGAGGTCGCCGTCGTCGAGGCGTACGTGTTCAACACCGGCCGGACGAGCGTGGACGTGAAAGTCGACGTCCGCGCCGAGAACCCGCGGACCGGCGATGAGCGCGTGACCACCTCCTCGTTTTTCACGTTCGTCGCGCTCGACGACGACGGCCGCCCGACGCCCGTCCCCTCGCTCGAGTGCCCGAGCGAGAACGAGTCGGAACTCCGGCGGGTCGCCGTCGAGGAGCGGCGGACCCAGCTGGAGAACGTTGCGGACCGGCTCGAGGGCTGACCGGACCGGGAGTTGGATCGGCCCGACGGCAAGAACTCCCGATCAGGCCGACCCGGCGGTCTCCGGGCGACCGAACGGGCGTCCCGGAACGCCGTTCTCACCGACGAGAACTGCGGCCGCGAGTTTAACTTGCGGCTTCCGCGAGCCTCGGTATGACACTCGTTCCGGACGCGATCCGCCGCTCGTACCTGCGGAAGTTCGCGGCGGTGACCCTCCTGACGCTGGTCGTCGTCGCCGGCGTGGGCGCGGCGATGCAGGGACAGGTCGCGTCGGACCTCCGCGAGCGGACCCACGACGACCTCCGTTCGAGCGCCGAGTTGAACGCGGCGGACCTCGGCGGCTGGGTCGAGGAGCACCGCCAGACGACGCGGCTCGTCTCCGACATGGCGAAGGGGCGCGACGACACGGGGATGAAGACGCTGTTCGGCACCGAGGTGAACCGGCTCCCCGGCGACGTGGCGGCGCTCCACTACGTCGACGCCGAGACGATGCGGGTCAACGTGAGCAGCGACGAGGCCGCGGTCGGCACGACGCTCGACGGCGTGGTCTGGGAGGAGACCGGGAGCCAGTCCCTGGTCGGGCTCTCCCCCGTCGGGACGGCCGTTTCGAGCGTCTTCGGCGACGACGATCAACGGAAGGTGGCGTTCGCCAGCTACGTGCCCGGCACCACGAACGCGGTCGTGATGACCGTGAACGCGACCGCCCGTGACGCGGCGCTGCGGTCGGCCGGGACCGAACGGTTCACGCGCGTCGTCGACGGCCGGACCGCGACCGTCCAGTTCGCCTCCGACGTCGACCGTGCGGGAAGCACCTACCCGGGCGGTACGGAAGCGCCCGCAGTGAACGCCGCGTCTTCGGGTGAATCCGGCGTTCACGAGGCGGACGGCAGCGACGTCGTCACGGCCTACGCTCCGGTCGAGGGGACCGACTGGGTCGTCGTCACGACGGTTCCCAAATCGAGCGCGTACGCGCTTGCCACGGACGTCCGGCGCGGGTTCCTGATCGTCATCGGCCTGTCGCTGCTCGGGTTCGTCGTGCTGGGCGTGACGATGGGCCGGACGACCGGGGTGACGCTCCGGGGGCTCGCCGGGCGCGCCGAGGCGCTCGCGAACGGGGAGACGGACGTCGACGCGACCCGGACGGACCGCATCGACGAGGTCGGCGACGTTCGCAACGCCATCGTCGACGTGACCGAGTACCTCGATTCGGCGTCCGCACAGGCCGACGCGGTGGCCCGGAAGGAGTTCGACGCGGCCGCGTTCGACGAGGACGTGCCCGGCGAGCTCGGCGAGTCGCTGCTGTCGATGCGGGCCGACCTGCGCTCGCTAATCGCGGAGATGGAGGCGACGAACGAGGAGCTCGAACGCGTCGCCGCCGCGTACGGCGACCGACTCGACGCGGCCGCCGACGGCGACCTCACGGTGCGGCTGCCCGCCGAGACCGACAACGAAGCGATGCGCTCGGTCGCCCACGCGTGCAACGGGATGCTCGCGGACCTCGAGCGCACGGTCGGTCGCGTCGACAGCGTCGCCGACGAGGTTGCGCGGTCGAGCACGGAGGCGAGCGAGGGCGTCGCGGAGGCCGAGCAGGCGAGCCGCGAGGTGGCGAGCGCGACCGACGAGATCTCGGCCGGCGCGGCAGAGCAGTCCGAGCACCTCTCGGAGGTCACCTCGGAGATGGGACAGCTCTCTGCGGCCGTCGAGGAGGTCGCGGCCACCGCCGGCGAGGTCGCGGAGCAGTCGACGGAAGCAGTCGAGACGGGCGAGGAGGGGACGGCGCTCGCGGACGCGGCCGTCGACGAGATGGCGGCGATCGAGTCCGCGAGCGAGGAGACGGCGGACGCCGTGGGCGGGCTTGAGTCCGAGGTCGAGGAGATCGGCGAGATCGTCGAACTCATCGACGGCATCGCGGAACAGACGAACGTGCTCGCGCTGAACGCGAGCATCGAGGCCGCCCGTGCGGGCGAGGCGGGCGAGGGGTTCGCGGTCGTCGCCGAGGAGGTCAAGTCGCTCGCAACCGAGACGCGGGAGGCGACCGCCAGGATCGCGGGCCTGGTCGAGCAGGTGCAGGACTCGACCGACGACGCCGTCGCGGACATCGAGGGGATGCGCGAGCGGGTCGCGGACGGCACAGAGACCATCGAAGCGGGCCTCTCCGCGCTGGAGGACGTCGTGGACGCCGTGGAGTCGGCCAACGACGGCGTCCAGTCGATCAGCAGGGCCGCCGACGACCAGGCCGCCTCGGCCGAGGAAGTCGCCACGCTCGCCGAGGACGTGGCGACCGTGAGCGAGGAGACCGCGGCCGAGGCCGACACCGTCTCCGCGGCCGCCGAGGAGCAGAGCGCGTCGCTCGATCAGGTGAGCGGCGAGGTGGCACGGGTCTCCGAGCGCGCCACCGAACTGCGGAGCCTCACCGAGCAGTTCGAGACTGAGCACGAGCGCGAGGTGAACGGGGACAGCGTGGCCGAGGAAGCGGGGCGCGGGGGAACGAGCGGGGACTCCGGCTTCGCGTTCGACGGGGAGACCGTCGCGGCTGACGACGACTGAAGCGCGGAGCGTTCCGAACCGACCGGGATGAGTTCGTCGGACGTGCCGACCGGGACGACCGCCGGGGCGTCGACGGACCGACCGTCAGGAGGGCTGCGGTCGCGCGCCGAGCGTGAGGTCGACGGTCAGCTCCTCATCCTCGCGCAACACCGTGACCGGAACCGTCTCGTCGGGGCCGGTGTCGAGCGCGAGCGTGTTCGAGAGGTCCGCCATCGTCTCGACGTCGTCGCCGTTCAGCCCCCGGATCACGTCGCCGCCGGTCGGCACGGCGACGCCGTCCGTCACCGTCTCGGCGTCCGCTCCCCGGAGGACCCCTTCCGACGGCCCGCCCGCCAGCACCTCGGCGACGACGACGCCGCCGACGTCCGCGAGGTCGTACGTCTCGGCGACAGCGGGCGTGACCTCCAGCAGGCTCGTTCCCATGTACGGGTGGTCGTACCGACCCTCCGCGGCCAGCGCCGGGACGACCCGCGTCGCGAGCGCGGCCGAGATGGCGAAGCCGACGTTCTCGCCGCCGGCCGAACTGACCACGCCGACGACGTCGCCGTCGAGCGTGACGAGCGGCCCGCCGCTGTTTCCGGGGTTCAGCGCGGCGTCCGTCTGGACGGCGTCGGCGATCTGGAACTCGTTGGGCGCGGGGAGCAGTCGGTCGACGCCGCTGATGATCCCCTCCGAGGCGGAGCCGTCGAAGCCGTACGGCGAGCCGATCGCGAGGACGTCCGTGCCGACCGGCGGCTCCGGGTCGGTGTCGACGAACGGGAGCGGGGTCGCCGATTCGGGGCGCTCGGCAGGGCGCAGGACCGCGAGGTCGCTGTAGGCGTCCGTGCCGACGACGGTCGCCCCGCGCCACTCGTTGCCCTCGAACCTGAGTCGGACGTCAGTCGCGTCGGCGACGACGTGCTCGTTCGTGATCACGACGCCGTCGGGACCGACGAACCCCGACCCCTCCGCGACGGGACCGTTCGGTCCGTAGACGAGCACGCCGACCACCGAGGGGAGCGTCGCCTCGTAAACGGTGGTCGTGTCGGGCGTCGCGCTCTCCCCGGACGAGCCGGCCGAACTCCCGACCCGCACGCAGCCCGCGAGGCCGCCGGCGGCCGCGGTGCCAGCGGCGGCGAGGAACTCCCTCCGATTGGGCATGGGCATCGCTTCGTCCGCGCTCGGTTAACTCCGACGCTCTCACGGGAGGACGTCCGTTCCCGCGGGAACACTCTCGCGTTCCGCCCGGCGGTCGCTCACGTTCCTGCGGCAGGTCTTTGCCGGGCGACGGGAAACGGTCCCGCATGAGCCTCGACGTGGAGCCGCCGGAGCCGCCGGAGTTGAACGCGGTGGACCCGAGCAGCTACGACGACACGGAGGTCGGCGGGGAGAACTACCGGCGCGAGGAACTGGAGGCGTTCCTCCGCGAGGGGGCCTGGGCGGAGGCGTTCGACCAGTGGGCGGCCGGCGCGGACCTCGACGAGACCGAGTGGATGATCGTCGAGGCGCTCGATCTCGTCGCCCGATTCGACTTCTTCTGGGACGACTTCGCCGACCGGGTGGGCTATCACGCGCCCGGCATCCCCGAGGACTGGAAGGAGCGCGACCTGCACCCGGGGCTCGACTCGTGGTCGCAGGTGTCGGCCATCAACGCCGGGCTCACCGAGTTCGGGCAGGTCGTCTGTGAGGTGCTGAAAGAGGAGTACGTCGACTGGGAGAGCGAGTTCGACGCGCCCGAGGACCTCCCCGACTTTTGAGCCGAGGGGCGCGCCGGCGGACGAGTCGCCGGTAGCGATTTACCGACGCGGTCCAACGTCCGAGTATGGTCACCGAGACCGAGCGGGACGACATGACGTGGTACCAGTGCGAGCGGTGCGGGCTCCTGCTGGACGACCCCGACGACGCCCGCCAGCACGAGGAGAACTGCGACGCCGAGGAGCCCTCGTACCTCCAGTAACCGGCCGTCCCCACCGAGCGTCCCGCCGGAGAACGGGCCAGAGTCGGCTCGGTCTCCACGCCCTCCGAACCTCCCGCGTCGTGCGCTCACGGACTCACGCCGATTCTCGATCCCCCCAGGCCGTCGATCTCCCGCCTACTCCTCGTCCAGCCGAACCGTCATCACGGGCACGTTCGCGGTCCGAACCACCCGCTCGGTGACGCTGCCGAGCAGGAACCGGTCGAGCCCCCGCCGGCCGTGGGTCGCCATCACCACGAGGTCCACGCCGTACTCGTCGGCGTAGTCGACGATGGTCCCGTGGGGGTCGCCCTGGAGCACCTCCGTCACCCTGTCGACGGCCGGGTCCAGCGCGGCCGACGTCTCCTCGACGATCTCGTGGCCCTTCTCGCTCAACACGTCCGTCGTCTCGCCCCCCGCGAGCGTGGCGACGCTGTCGCGGTTCGTGTCGGCGACGAACAGGACGTGGACTCTCGCGTCGAACGCCAGGCCGAGCGCTTCGGCGTGTGCCAGCGCGGCCTCGGTGCCGTCGCTTCCGTCGGTCGGCAGGAGGACCTCGTCGTACATCGTGGCACGTTTCGGAGCGGGGATACTTCGTCCTGCTGGCGCCCCACGCCGGTTCTACTTCGGTCGCAGGCTCACTCCGGACTGCTCGGATGGTACTCCGTGTCGTACTCCCCCACATCCCCATCCAGTCGATCCGGATTGATCCGCCCCCCCAGCAGCATGAAGTCGAGCACCGTACACCACAACATCGCCTCGACCACCGGCACGCCCCGCGGGGGCAACACCGGGTCGTGGCGGCCGACGACCTGGATCTCCTTCTCCTCGCCCGTCTCCCAGTCGACGGTCGTCTGCTCCTTCGGAATCGACGTCGGCGCGTGGAACGACACCTCGCCGTAGATCGGTTCGCCGGTGGTGATGCCGCCCTGAAGCCCGCCGTGATCGTTGCCGACCGGCACCGGGTCGCCCTCGTCGCTGACGGTTTCGTCGTGACCCTCGCCGTCGTCGAACTCCCAGTTCTCGTTCCGCTCGTGGCCCGCGACCTCCCGCGCGTCGCGCCCGAGGCCGAACTCGAACGCCGTCGTGGCCGGGATGGCCATCATCGCGCGGCCGAGCCGCGAGGGCACCGAGTCGAAGCGCGGCGCGCCGAGCCCGCGCGGGACCCCGCGAGCCTCGAACGCGATCGCGCCGCCGATGGAGTCGCCCGCCTCCTGGTACTCGTCGATGCGTTCGCGCATCCGTTCGGCCGTCTCCGGGTGGCCACACCGCACCTCGTTCTCCTCCGAGTGCTCCAGCATCTCCGCGAAGCTCACCTCCGGGGCCTCGACGTCGCCGATCTGGTTGACGTGGGCCTTGATCTCGACGTCGTACTCGCTCCCGTCGAGCACCGCCTTCGCCACCGCACCGGCGGCGACCCAGTTCACCGTCTCGCGCGCCGAGGAGCGGCCGCCGCCGCCCCAGTTGCGCGTCCCGAACTTCGCGGAGTAGGTGAAGTCGCCGTGCGAGGGCCGCGGCGCGGTGACGAACGGCTCGTACTTGCCCGAGCGGGCGTCCTTGTTCTGGATGACCATCCCGACCGGCGTGCCCGTCGTGTAGCCGTCCTGGAGCCCGGAGTTGATCGTCACCTCGTCGGGCTCGCCGCGGCTGGTCGTGATCATCGACTGCCCGGGCTTGCGGCGGTCGAGGTCGCGCTGGATCGTCTCCTCGTCCAGTTCGACGCCGGCCGGCACCCCCGAAACGGTACACCCCATCGCGTCGCCGTGGCTCTCACCGTAGGTGGTGACCCGGAAGAGCCGGCCGAACTCGTTGCCGTTCATTACCTTCGGCTCGGGCGGCGGACCATTTCAAGCTTCCACTCGGCGCAATCGAAGGATCGGACCCCGGATCCCGGCCCTCGCGGAACCGACCCAGCTACCGGCCTCAGTCCTCCGCGGGCACGGCCTCGTCGGTTCGGCGGCCGGTCGCCCCGACGGCCCGCTCCCGGATCCGCATCCTGACGGGATCGGACGGGCGCGAGGTGATGCTCGCGATCAGGTCCAGTTCCCCCGAGCCGACGAGTTCGAACCGGTAGGACTGGAGGAGCGTGGCGAGCACGAGCTTCGCCTCCAGCATGGCGAACCGGTCGCCGATGCAGCGACGGGGGCCGGCCGAGAACGGGAAGTAGCCAAGTCTGGGAAGGTCGGCCTCCAGCTCGTCGGTCCAGCGCTCCGGCCGGAACGACTCCGGGTCGTCGTAGACGTCGGAGTCGCGGTGGACGACCCACTGGCTGATCGAGAGCGTCGACCCCGCCGGGATCCGATAGCCGCCGAGCGTGACGTCCTCGGTCGGCTCCCGCAGGATGCCGTGGACGGGCGGCAGCAAGCGCATCGACTCCTGGACGACCTGCTCCAGGTACGGGAGGTCGCCGACGGCCCCGAGCGTCGGCGTCTCGCCGTCGAGCTTTGCGTCGAGTTCGGCCAGCAGCCGTCGTTCGACCTCGGGGTGTCGCGCCAGCAGGTGGAGCGTGAACGTGAGCGAGAGCGCGGTCGTCTCGTGGCCCGCCAGCAGCAGCGTCTTCACCTCGTCGCGCACCTGCTCGTCGCTCATCGACTCCCCCTCCTCGTCCTCGGCGCGCAACAGCGCCGAGACGACGTCATCGCCGGGGTCACCCCGCTTTTCGGCGATGATCTCGTCGACGATGCGGTCCAGCGTCGCCACCGCCTCGTCGACGGACTGTCTGGCCGGCGTCGGCACCCAGGGCGGCAGCAGGTCGAGCAGCGACCCGGCGGCTGCCTCCATCACGGTGTCGAGCGCGGCCCCGACCGCGGGCGTCCGGTCCCGGATGTCGACGCCCATGAGCGCGGTCGCGACGATGTCGAGCGTCAGCGCCATCGTCTCGCCGTGCACGTCCCGGACGTCGCCGTCCTCCCAGTTCGCGGTCGCGCGGCGCGTGCTGTCGGTCATCATCCCGGCGTACTCGGCGATCCGATCGGGCGTGAACGCCGGCTGGATGAGGTGGCGCTGGCGACGCCAGAACTCCCCTTCGCTGTTCAGCAGGCCGTTCCCGAGCACGGGGGCGAGCTGCTGCTGGAACAGCTCGCCCTTCACGTAGCGCTGGTTGTCCTGGACGAGCACCTGCTCGACCAGGTCCGGGTCCGTGAGCAGGAACACGTCGGTTCCGAGCACCGTGTACCTGGCCAGGCCGCCGTGCTCGCTCGCCAGCCGCTCCCTGAAGCCGAACGAGTCGCGCCTGACGTCGAGAAACGAGCCGAGGAGGGGCGTTCCGTCGGGGCCGGGAACTGACGACGGGGGGCGGGCGGGCTGCTCGCTCATGGGCCGTTCTACGCGGCCCCGCGGCATAGGCGTTCGTCAACTCGGGGATCGTTCCACGCCGTTTCGACCGCGCCGGGAACGGGCCAGGTTGCAACCTGTCGCCCGCTCACCAGGCGTCCCGGAGCAGCCGTTCGGTCGCACCCGCGTCGAGTTCGTACCCCTCCGGGGCGTTCGCGAGCAGCGAGTCCGTCGCCGTCACGCGGGCCGCCTCCGCGAGCCCGTCCTCGCGGACGCCCTCGACCGCGGAGAGCCGAGTCGGGAGGTCCAGTTCGTCCCGGAGCCGGGCGACGGCGTCGACCACGCCGGCCGCGCCGGCAGCGTCGAAGGCGTCGCGCAGCGCCTCGGTGTCGGCGTCGGACTCGAGCAGGTCCCGCAGGACGCTGGGCGCGACGACCGCGTGGGCGACGCCCTGCTGGATGCCGAACGCGTCCCGGAGTCCGTGGCCGAACGCGTGCAGGACGTTCAGCGTCATCGAGCCGGGTCGCGAGACGCCGTACTGTGCCAGGACGATGCCCGCGACCGCGCGGTCCATCGCGTCCGCCGAGTCGAGCATGGCCGGGAGCCCATCGAGCAGCGCGTCGATTGCGCGCGTCGCGGTCGCGTCCGTGATGGCCGAACGGTTGCGCGAGTAGAGCGTCTCGACGGCCTTGTCGAAGCCGTTCATCGCGGAGCCGGCGAGCACGCCCGCGGGCGTCGTCTCGAACAGCGCCGGGTCATAACAGAACGCCGCCGGCATCAGCGCCTCGCCGCCGACGCCGGTGCTGACGACCTCCCCGCCCAGGTCCACGGTGACGCCCGCGATGACCGACATGTCCGCGCCGGCGAGCGTCGTCGGCACCGGCACCAGCGGCGTCAACGCGTCCTCGTCCTCGGGGAGCGCGATGCCACCGGTCGCTTCCACCTCGTCCCGGACGTCGCCGAGCGTCCGGCCGTCCGCGCGGAGGGCGCTGGCGACCGTCGCCACGTCGAGACTGGATCCGCCGCCGACCGGGACGAGCGCGTCGGCGTCGAGTTCGTCGGCCCGGTCCGCGACGCGGACGGCGGTGGCGACGCGCTTGTCGGGGGTCGTTCCGTCGAACACGCCGGCGAGTCGCTCCCCGAGTCCGGCCTCGATCGGGTCCATCAGGTCGCGGTTCGCGCCGACGTTGGAGCCGCAGACGACGAGTCCGCGGTCACGGCCGGCGTCAGCGAGCACGTCGCCCAGGCCGGCGACGCTGCCGCGCCCGTAGTGGATCGCGCCGGGCCGAAAGTCGAACACGAACGGGTCGGTGTCCATGCTGGCACCTCGGCGGGCACGCCGAAAACGGTGCTGGCTCCGGTGGGCGTCCCGCGTCGGCCGTCCGGGCCGACGCTGCTGGACGCCCGATCGACGCTCGGTCGGGCGCGTCAGTCCCGCCGGACCGACGCCCCCAGTTCGGCCAGCGTCTCGAAGAACCCGGGGAACGACACCTCGACGTGTTCCGCGCCGCGGACGGTCGTTTCTCCCTCGGCGACGAGGCCCGCGACGGCGAGCGCCATCACGAGTCGGTGGTCGCCGCGCCCGTCGACCGTCCCGCCACGCAGGGCCGAGTCGTCGCCGTGGACGGTGAGCGAGTCGGGTTCCTCCGTGACGCTCGCGCCGAGCGTCTCCAGTTCCTCGGCCATCGCGCTCACCCGGTCGGTCTCCTTGTAGCGGACGTGCTCGGCGTTGCCGATGCGGGTGTCGCCGTCCGCCACCGCCCCGAGGACCGCGATCGTCGGGAGCAGGTCCGGCGTGTCGCCGACGTCGACGGTGACGCCCGAGAGCGACGAGCGGCGGACCGTGATCTCGCCCGCCTCGCGGTCCCAGTCGATCCCGGCGCCCATCCGTTCGATCACGTCCACGATCGCAGAGTCGCCCTGCGCGCTCGGGCGAGCGCCCTCGACGACGACCGATTCACCGTCGGCGGCCGCGACCGCGCCGGCCGCCAGCAGGTACGACATCGAGGAGAAGTCGCCGGGCACGGCGTACTCGTCGGCGCGATACGACTGGCCGCCCGGAACCCGGAAGCCGGTCCCGGTCCGCTCCGAGTCGACGCCGAAGTCCGCGAGCACCTCGCGCGTGATCTCGACGTAGGGCGCGGACTTCAGTTCGGTCTCCAGGTCGACCGCGACCCCGTCGTCGGTCACCGCGCCGGCCATCAACAGCGCGGTGACGAACTGGGAGGAGACGTCGCCCGGAATCGACACCTCGCCGCCGGCCATCCCGTCGCCCACGACCAGCGGTGCCTGCCCGTTGCGCCTCGTCGACTCGGCGCGTCCGCCCAGCGACGCGACCGCGTCGAGGAGCGGTCCCTGCGGCCGGGAGCGGAGCGAGCCGTCGCCGGTCAGCACGACCAGGTCCTCGGCCAGCCCCGCGGCGGCCGTGACGAGCCGCATCGTCGTGCCGGAGTTGCCACAGTCGATCACGTCCTCGGGCGTCTCCGGCCGGCCGTCGAACCCCTCGACGCGGGCGGCCGATCCGTCCTCGTCCCATTCTACCGACCCGCCGAACGCCGTCACCGCGCGGCCGGTCGCGTGCGGGTCGGCGCTGTCGAGCGGGTCGCGTACGACGGTCCCGTCGCCGTAGCCGGCCGCGAGCAGCGCCCGGTGGGTGTAGCTCTTCGAGGGCGGTGCGCGCGCACGGCCCCGAACCCGCGACGGCGAGAGGTGAACGTCCATGTCCGTCGCTGCGCTCCCGGCGGCAAGTGTGTACCGGTGGCGGCGACGTCTCCGGCTCAGTCGGGGCTTCCCGTCGCCCCCGCGTCGGAGCCGGCATCGAACCCGTCCTCGGCGTCGACGCCATCGCCCGGGCGTCCGTCCACGCCGTCGGTCGCGTCGAGGCCGGTCTCCACATCGAGGTCCGTTTCGACGTCGAGGCCGGTCTCCACCCCGACCGCCTCCGTCGCGTCGATGCCGTCTCCGGCGTCCACTTCCTCCGGCAGCGCGCCGTCGGCCGTCAGTCCGCCGGCGTCGTCGACGGTCACGTCCCAGCCGTGATACGCGAAGGTGATGCTCGTCGTCCCCGGAACGTCCGGGAGGCTCGGCGTGAGAAGGGCGTCGAGCGCCTCGAGGTCGACGCTCGAACCGAGCGAGGGGAGTTCCTCGGCCGGCCTGTCGAGAACGAGCGAGAGCGCGTCGATGACGGCGATGGACGCGGGGACGGTCCCCGAATCGAAAGTGGCTTGGTAGCTGTTCGTCTCCGCGTGGAACTGGAACTCGTCGAACCGACAGAGCCCCGCCCCGTACTCGCGGCTTGCAGGGCCCGGAGTCGAGACGTCTCGGCAGTCGTGCATCCTACCGGCCGTGACGGCGACCCGGGGTATCCGTCTGGCCACTGACTATGTAGTCCACTTTAGTCATCCGGCGACGAGCACGTGTTCGATGAGGTTGCGGTGGGCCCGCCGGAGCCGGCCGGCGAGCGACTGCCGGGTGATCCCGAGTTCGGCCGCTAGCTGCTCCAGGGTCACCCGTCTGGTCGGATCGAAGTAGCCGCGTTCGAACGCGAGCACCAGCGCCTCCCGTTGTGGCCCCGTCAGCACGTCGTTCGCCTCGCCCGCGGTCGCCGGGAGCTCCTGGATCGTCGTCAGCGTCAGCGGGAGGTCGTGCTCCAGCGCGAACGCCTGGAATCGGGAGAGCGTCTCCCTGTCGTCGGCGCGGACCTCGAACGTCCACCGGTCGCTCGTTCCCGTCCCGGAGAGCAGCGTGACGCCGGTCTCCTCGATCGCGCGCAACACGCCGACGTGTTCGGGGGTCCACGAACATCGCAACAGCTGCTCGTCGCCCACGGCGTCGATGAGCCGGATGTCGCTCGCCCCCGGGTGCTCGCGGAACCGCCTCTCGACGTCGTCCCCGTCGGCTCCCCGGACCCAGAAGTACGGGACGACGTCGCCGCCGGTCGGGACGACCCGCTCGAGTTCGACGGTCACGCCGGGAACGCCCTCGAACACGCTCCCGAGCGGGAACTCCCCGGCCGGGACCGTGAACGCGGCCACGGTGGCCATCGATTCAACAACTCGCCGCGAAAACTCAAGCCTTGTGCCCGAAGGCCGGGGGAGAGGAGTCCGGATGGACAACGGCTTTCACCGGCGGCGGAGTTGCCGAACGTATGGACCCGGACCTCTCCTCGCTCGACGCACTGCTCTCGGAGACGGCCGCGGACGCCTACTGCATCGACGCCGCCGGCGACGACTCGAACCAGCTGTACCTCTCGGGGTTCGACGCGCCCGACCCGTTCTTCACCGTGTACACCGGCGAGACGCTGGCGATGCTCGTCTCGGGACTGGAGTACGGCCGCGCGAGAGCGGAGTCGCGCGCCGACACGGTCGCACGGCTCGCCGAGTACGACCACCACGAGAACGTCGAGGAACACGGCGAGGTGGCGGGCGCCGCCCGGACGGACGCCGCGTTCCTCGCCGACCTCGACGTCGACGCCGTGCTCGTTCCCGACCGGTTCCCGCTCGGCCTGGCCGACGCGCTCCGCGAGGCGGGCGTCTCGGTCGATGTCGACCACGACGACGTCGTCGGCTCCGTCCGGGCGACGAAGACGCCCGAGGAGGTCGACAACGTGAAGCGCGCCCAGCGCGCGAACGAGGCCGCGATGGGCGCGGCCGAGGCGCTGCTCCGGTCGGCCGACGTCGACGACGATGGCACGCTCACCGTCGACGGCGAGCTCCTGACGAGCGAGCGCGTCCAGGAGGAGATCGAGGTGACGCTGCTCCGACACGGCTGCGCGCTCGACGAGACGATCGTCGCCTGCGGCGCGGACGCCGCGGACCCCCACGATCGCGGGAGCGGTCCCCTCGAAGCCGACGAGACGATCATCATCGACGTCTTCCCGCGGGAGAAAGCCTCGAAGTACCACGCCGACATGACGCGGACGTTCGTGAAGGGCGAGGCGGACGCGGAGGTCCGGCGGCGGTTCGAGGTGACCCGCGAGGCGAAGGACGCCGCCTTCGACGCGCTCGAACCGGGTGCGACCGGCAGGGACGTCCACGACGCCGTCTGTGACGTGTACGAGGACGCCGGGTACGCGACGCTCCGCTCGGATCCGACGACCGAGACCGGGTTCATCCACTCGACGGGCCACGGCGTCGGCCTCGACGTCCACGAGGGGCCTGCCCTCAACCCGCGGGGGGAGGAACTGAAGCCGGGCCACGTCGTCACCATCGAGCCGGGGCTGTACGACCCCGCGGTCGGCGGCGTCCGCATCGAGGACATCGCCGTGGTGACCGAGGACGGCCACGAGAACTTCACCGACTACCCGGTCGAACTGGAACTGGAGTAGGTCGGTCGTGTCAGCCGTCGGTGCCGTGGTCGTCCCGACCGGGCTACTCGTCGGCGCCGTGGTCGACCCGACCGCGGAGCAGTTCGGCGAGATCCCCGTACGGGATCGCGTTCTCCATGCCGCCGTAGGTCCCGTCCTCGCGGAGTTCCTCGCCGACGTCCCGGAGGTGTACGAGCGTGGCTCGCATCGGCCCGGACCCGACGCTGACGCGCGCCACGCCGAGGTTGCCGAGTTCGGGAACGGAGGGCGCGCCCGGGCCGCCGAGCACGTTGATCGGCCCGTCGATGCCGTCCACGAGCGCTTCTATTTCCTCGGGGTCGGTCACGCCGGGGACGAACAGGCAGTCGCTCCCGGCCTCCCGGTAGGCGTTCGCGCGTTCGACGGTGCGCGCGACGCGGTCCGCCCCGTCGCCGACCTCGCTCCAGAAGACGTCCGTCCGGCCGTTGATGGCGAGCGGGATGCCGGCTTCCTCGGCCGCCTCGCGGGCCGCGCGGATCTTCGCCGCATGCGTCTCCACGTCGACGAGCGGGTCGTCGGGGTCGCCGGTGCCGTCCTCCAAGTTCACGCCGACGGCACCGGCCTCGATGGTGAGTCGGACCGTTTCCGCCACCGCCTCCGGGCCGTCGCCGTAGCCGGCCTCGACGTCCGCGCTCACCGGGAGGTCGACCGCGTCGGCCATCCGCCCGACCGCGGCGAGCATCTCGTCCCGGCCCACCACCTCACCGTCGGGGAGCCCGAGCGAGGCGGCGACGCCGGCGCTGGAGCTGCCGACGGCGGCGAAGCCGAGCGTCTCGTAGACGATGGCGCTCGCCGCGTCCCAGGCGTTCGGCAGCACGAGCGGTCCGTCCGCGGCGTCGCTGTGTCGTTCCCGAAACGATTCGGCTCGGTTCCGCTGGATTTCCTGGCGCATCGTTCTCTCGTCCCCGCCGAGGCGGGGCGTGTCACCTCGGATGAGGCTCACGCGGAACGACGATAAGCGTGTGCCGTCGGGGACTGTTCGATCCGGACCGATCGAGAGAGCCAATCGAGACGGCCCCCGCGACGCTGGATGACCGCCACGGGCACACGGACGCCCCCACGAACGGCGGGGTGGGGACCGACACGTTTTCACCCCGTCTCCGGGTAGCCGAGGCCATGAGACTGTTCGTCGTGGGCGCGGGCGAGATTGGGCGCTGGCTCGCGCGGACGCTCCGCCCGGCCGTCGACCGGGTCGCGTTCGCCGACGCGAACCCCCAGGCCGCGATGGACGCGGCCGACGAACTGGTCGACGGGCGGGTCGTCCCGCTCGACACCGACGAGGCGTTCGACTGCGTCGCGCTCGCGGTGCCGATACCCGCCGTCGCCGACGCGGTCGAGTCCCACGCCGCCAGCGCCGCGAGCGGCGCGCTGATCGACGTCTCCGGCGCGATGGCCGACCCGCTGGCGGCGATGGCCAGACACGCCGAGGGCGAGTACGCCAGCTTCCACCCGCTGTTCGCGCCGCCCCGCGGTCCCGGACGGGTCGCGTTCGTTCCGGGCGAGGCGGGGCCGGTCGTCGGGCGGGTCCGCGAGGCGCTCGCCGACGCGGGCAACGACGTGTTCGAGACGACCGCCGCCGAACACGACGGGGCGATGGAGGCCGTCCAGACCGGGGCCCACACGGCCGTCCTCGCGTACGCGCTCGCGGCCGAAGACGTGCCCGAGGAGTTCCACACGCCCGTCTCGGAGCCGCTCGCGGAGCTCGCCGGCACCGTGACCGAGGGCGATTCGCGCGTGTACGGGGACATCCGCGAGGCGTTCGGCGGCGCGGATGCGGTCGCGGCTGCGGCCCGGCAACTCGCCGACGCGGACCCCGAGGAGTTCACGGCGCTGTTCGAAAGGGCTCGGACGTCCGTCGGCGGCGACCCGCGGGAGCGGACCGCCGAAGCCGGCGCGGACGCTGACCCCGACGCGGACCCGGACCCCGGCGCGGACACGGACCGCGGGAGCGGCGAATGAGCGTCGACAGGGAGGCGCTCCGCGACACGGCGAAGTACCTCCGGAACGCCCGGCCCGTCGACCCCGAGGAAATCTTCGAGTACCTCCCCGACCAGCCGCACCCGGCGGTCGTTCGGCAGGCGCTCCGCGAGGAGGCGTTCGACCTCGGCCTGTTCGAGCGTGTGGACGGGACGTTCGTGCCCGCGGCCGAGGGGCCGGTCGATCCGCCGGGCTGGGACCCCGGGGCGTTCCCCGGGGCGTACGCCGACGCCCTGGCGGACCTGCTGGTCGAGCGCTACGGGCCGGGCTGGCACGAAGGCGAGAGTGGGGACGTGCTCCGCGGGGTCATCGAACGCCTTAAGGAGGACTACTACCGCGGCCGCGAGGTGACCTACGACGCCGACGCCGCGCTCGGCTACGCGATCTACCACCTGCCGGACTTCTACGCCGCGGTCGGCTACGTCCTCGACACGCTCGCCGCGCGGGGCCTGCTCCCCCGTCGGCTCCGCGTGCTCGACGTCGGCGCGGGCACCGGCGGCCCGGCGCTCGGCCTCCACGACTACCTCCCGGACGACGCGGTCGTGGACTACCACGCGGTCGAACCGAGCGCGAACGCGGACGTGCTGGCGGACCTGCTCGGCGAGACGCGCCGGAACTTTCGGGCCACCATCCACCGCAAGACTGCAGAGGAGTTCGACCCGGAGTCCGTCGGCGACGTGGATCTGGTGCTCTTCGGCAACGTGCTCTCGGAACTCGCCGATCCGGAAGCCGTCGTGGCGAACTACCTCGACGCGCTCGCCGCCGACGGCGCGTGCGCCCTGCTGGCGCCGGCTGACCTGAACACCTCGACCGGGATGCGCTCGGTGGAGCGGGCGGTCGCCACTCCCGAGTCCGACGTGACCGTCTACGCGCCCGACCTCCGGCTCTGGCCGGGGGAGGCGCCCTCGGACCGCGGCTGGTCGTTCGAGGAGCGACCCGACCTCGCGGTGCCGGCGTTCCAGCGTCGCCTCGACGACGCGGCCCCGCGCGGCCCCGGGGACGAGCCGGGAGAGTTCGTGAACGCCGACGTGAAGTTCTCGTACGCGGTGCTCCGGACCGACGGCGAACGCCGGGTCCCGGTCGTCGCCAGCGAGGAGCGACACGCCCGGATGGCCGACTCCGGGGACCACGTCACGGACCGGGTGAACCTGCTGGCCGTGAAGCTCTCGGCGAACCTCGCGGGGCCGGACGCGAACCCGCTGTTCAAGCTGGGCGACGGGTCCGAGCGGGTGGAACACTACGCGGTGCTGACGGGCGAGTCGATGCTGAACGAGGACCTCCGGGCGGCCTCCTACGGTGCCGTGCTCTCGTTCGAGAACGTCCTCGTCCTCTGGAACGACGACGAGGGCGCGTACAACCTGGTCTGTGCCGAGGAGACGGTCGTCGAGACGCTGGCCCGATAGGCGTCGACGCCGGGATCCCGCGTCCGCCGTCTCCGGGACCGGTTCGATCCCCTTCGCCTACGCTGGCGAGTACCGACCGACCACGTGCCGTGCGCCCAGAAGCGCGGCCACGCCGCCGACGACCAGCGCGCCGACGGTCAGGAACGTCGCCGCGTCCGCGCTCCCGACCGCCAGCCGCGCGCCGACGTTCGCCGGATTGACGGGCGAGAGCGCCGCCGCGCCGAACAGGCCGAGGACGCCGACCGAGTACACCGTCTGTGCGGCCCGGCGGTCCGGCGCGACGAGCGCGAGCGTCGCGCCCATCGACGTCACGATGGCCGCCGCGGCCGCGACGAGCGCGAGCAGGCCGGCGACGCCGACTGCCGTCTCGAATGCCGACGTGCCCGGCGCGATGGCGGTCCCGTTGAACGAGAGCAGCGCCAGCCAGAGCGCCGCCTGGAGCGGTGCCAGCCCGGCCGCAGCCAGCAGTTTCCCCTCCACGATGTCGGTCATCGTCACCGGCGCGACGCGGAGCAGTTCGAGCGTCCCGCGTTCGAGCTCCTCGGTGAGCGAGTCGACCGTCACCGACCCGGCGATGAACACCGGGAGGAACAACAGTAGCGGGACCAGCACCGTGTAGGTGAAGCCGAAGTACGGCGAGGCGTTCGACCCGTGCGGGAGCGCGAGAGTCTGGGATTCGAGATACGCCTCCCGCTGGCCGCGCTCGGTGCGCTCGAACGCGCGGAGCGCCTGCCGTGCCTGGGTCACGACGACCGTCGTGCCGACGTTCCCGTCGGGCACCAGCACCCGGACCTCGTACCGGTTCCCCGGCGTCTCCGTCACGAGCAGCGCCGCGTCGACCCGGCGGTCGGCGAACGCGTCCGCCGCCGCCCCGGTCGAGTCGTACAGCCGGCCCTCCATCGCGTCCGCCTCGCCGACCGCCGCCAGGAGCTGTCGGGCGTCGTCGCCGGCGACCGCCGTCTCGACGGTGATCCCCTCGCCCGCCCCGGGGTCGTACAGCGAGACGAGGCCCACGACGAGGAACGAGGAGAACGCCGCGACGAACAGCTGGATGAGCAGCGCGAGCACGATGGTCTTCTCGCTCCGGAGCGACGCCAGTTCCCGGCGCGCGATGGTGAGCCGCGCGTCGCTGCCGGCGGTCCCGTCGTCCGATTCCGTTCGATCGCCGTCGGTGGCGACGCGGGCGGACGGCTCCGGGTTCGGCCGGTCAGCCAAGGGTCGTCACCACCGTGTAGTCGTAGGCGAAGTGGATCGCCATCGCAACCGCGAGCGTCGCGGCGTACGCTCGCTTCCCGCGGGTCGCGCCCAGCGCCGCGACGATCGCCGTGACGGCGTGCAACACGAGCGGTGCCGCGAGCAGCCCGGCGGTGCCGACGACGCCGACGCCCGCGGGGGCAAAGGCTGCCTGTCCCACCGGGACCGTGTCGAGCCCGACGAGCTGGACGATGGCGGTCGCCTTCTCGGCGAGGAAGAACCCCAGCCCCGCGAGCGCGCCGAGTTTCACCGCCGTCCCGAGCGTGGGCCGGAAGCGCGACTGGTGGAAGCCGGCGAAGATGGCGACGCTCTTTGCCACCTCCTCGACGACCGCCACGACGACCAGCAGCGCGATCACGGCCAGTTCCTGGGGAAGCACGAACAGCACCGCGACCGCGAGCAGTTCGAGCACGAACACGAACGGGAGCGAGAGCGCGGCGAGGACGGCGACGTCGCGCCCGCGGTGGAGCCGGACCGCCAGCGAGTCGAGGAACTTCAGCGGGACGGCCCGCTGGGTGAACATGTCCTCCTCGCGGTAGACGCCGGTGCCGATCAGGAACAGGATGCCCGAGGTGACGTAGAACGGCCCGGCCGAGAACAGGTACTCGCCGAGCCCGGTCGGGTCCGCCGCCGGCTGGAGGTCCCGGACCACGAGCGTGAGCGGCGAGATGAGCGCGATGGGCGTGACGTTCGTGAAGATGGCCGGGACGAACGCGTACGTCGTCAGGAACACCGAGACGGTGACGGTGACGAAGGTGAGCTCCTTGAACGACCGGGCGAACATCGCGCCGACGAACGTCGCCGCGAGGAACGCCAGCGCGATGGGGAACACGGCCGCGACCGAGAGCACGCCGCCGCCGACGGCGAGCGCGATGACCGTCGTCGCGAGCAGGGAGACGGCGACGTACGGCAGCGTCTTGCCGGCCACGATGTCGAGCGGGCTCACCGGCGCGACGAGCAGGAGTTCCCCCCGTCGGTTGACGCGCTCGTTCAGCACGCTGGAGCCGTACGCCTGGATGACGAAGTTCATCGGGACGAGGAACGCGAACGCCAGGACCAGGGACGCGAACGGGAACGGCGGCGCGATGTCGGCCGGCGAGCCGGTCGACTGGCCGCCGAACAGGCCGCCGCCGGTGAAGTCCGGGACGCCGAAGCCGCCACCCGAGTCCCCGCTCGCGCCCCCGCCCGTCGAACCGCCAGCGTCACCGCCGGAGCCGCCACCCTCGTCGCCGGAACCTGAGCCGCCAGCTCCGCCGCCGTCGCCGCCACCGCCGCCGATCCGCTCGGAGTCGCGTTCGACGTACGACAGCGTGACCGACACGGGGTACGCGGCGGAGCGGTTCCCCTCCAGCGCCATCAGCCCGTCGTTGTGCGCCTCGACCGCGTCACGGAACGTCGCCAGCGCGGCACCGGCTCGCGGCGTGTCACCCGCAGTGACCACCGCCCGCGCGTCGTCGGTGTCCCCGTCGGTCACGATCACGTCGGCGCCGGCGGTGCCGGGCGCGACCGCTTCGAGCGGCGTGGACGACGCGACGGGGTCGTGATACGGGCTGTCGGCCGGGACCGCCACGCGGTAGATGTCGCGATCGAGCCCGACGCCGCCCCCCGCCGCGGCCGCGCCGGCGACGCCGCCGGCGAGCAGGACCGCGACGAGCCCGAGCACGGCCGTCCGTCGGTCGACGACGCCCGCCGTGCGGGAGACCTCCCAGCGGGCGATGCGGGCGATTCCGCGGGGGTCGAGCCTCACTCGCCCGCCCTCGGCGTCTGCCGTCGCTCCCCGTCCTCGGGCCCGCTCCCGCCCTCGTCCTCGTCCGCGGTCCCGGCCTCCTCCACGCCGGCCTCGTCGTCCGTGACGACGCGACTCCGTCCCGGCATCGGCTGCTCCGCGACGTCGAGGAAGATCTCCTCCAGCGTCGACTCCCTGGTCCGAATGTCGACGACGTCGCCGCCGGCCGCCGTGGCCCGGTCCCGGACCGCCTCGACCGCGTCCATCGACTCGACGGAGACGACGTGCCGGTCGCCGTCGGGTTCGGCGTCCTCGACCGGGACGGTGGTGAAGACCCGGTACGTCGTCTCGCCGTACTCGGCCCGGATCTCCTCGACCGTGCCGCGGGCGACGATCTCGCCCTCGTTCATGATCACGACGCGGTCACAGATCGACTCGACGTGGTGGAGGTTGTGCGCCGAGAACAGCACGGTCTTGCCCGACGCGGCGAGTTCGCGGGTGAACTCCAGCACGTAGTTCGTCGTCAGCGGGTCGAGCCCCGATGCCGGCTCGTCGTACACCAGCACGTCCGGGTCGTTGACGAGCGAGCGCGCGATTGCGACTTTCCGCTTCATCCCCTTCGAGACGTCGCCGAGGCGTCGGTCCCGGTGGTCGAGTTCGAGGTCGTCGAGCGCCGACTCGATGCGCTCGGTCGCCACGTCGGTCGGGACGTCGTACAGGTCGGCGAAGAAGTGGAGGTACGAGCGGGCGGTCATGTCCTCGTACAGCGGCGACTCCTCGGGGAGGAAGCCGAGCTCCGATCGGGTCGTCGGGTCGCCGGCGGGCGACCCCGCGACCGTCGCGGTCCCCTCGGTCGGCTCGATGAGCCCCGCGACGCTCTTGAGCGTCGTCGTCTTCCCGGCCCCGTTCGGCCCGACGACGCCGAATATCTCCCCCGGTTCGACCGTGAAGGTGCTCCCCTGCACGGCGGCGAAGTCGCCGTACACCTTCCGTAGCCCGTCGACGCGAATCATACGCGTTGCTCCAGTCGCCGGGAGTAAAGGGCGTCGCCGCGACTATCGCCGATGAAAATCACGGTCGCGGGGCGGAACCGAGTCGCCGCGGGGAGCGGGCCGGCCGGAATTCACGTCGCCGGCGGGTCCAGGAGGCGTCGGTTACGGCTCGGCGGGTCCGTGAGTATCGTCCGTGAGTGGGCGCAAAATCAGTCGTCCGCGGGCGTCCGGTCGGCCGCGTCCGCGTCGGCTTCGGGTGTCGGTTCGTTCTCCCCGCCTCGTTCCCACACGGCGTCGGCCGAGACGCCGTGTGGCGGCGTGTGGCTCACGTCTTTCATGGTGGAGTCCGTCATCGTGACACCGGCTATCAATCGACGGTATTTGAGCGTTGCTTTGGGTGTTCCTTAGAGACTGAATAGCATATTAGGTAATATAATGTCCTCGGCGGGGAACGCGGCGCTCCTCCCGAACCCGGCCGCAGCTATTTGGTCGTCGGTGGCCAATCCCCGCCGTGTCGAAGCCGCCGGCGCGCGTCGAGGCGTCAGACTCCCCGGGCGAGTGGCGTCACCACCTCCTCGCGCTCGCCATCGTCGTGCTCGCCTTCGGCGTCGCGGCCGCGGTGGGGTCGGAGGTGGCCTACTACGCCGCCGCCCTCGTCGCCTTCTCGGTCTGGATGGGCTGGTTCGTCATGACGGCGGTCGAGTGGCTCCGCCACGCCGAGTTCTGAGTCCACGAGCCAGTTCGACGCCGAGCCGACTCACCTCCGCCAGTGGTGACCGCCCCGAACCGGACGACCAAAACGTATAGGTCGGGGAGTCGTTCTCGTTCTCACGACGTATGCTCGAAACGCTAGTCGAGATGCTGGAGGGGAACTCGGACCACCTCGGGGAGTTCGAGTCGCGGTTCGACGACGTGCAGGACTCCCAGCGGCCGGACGCGGTCACCGTCTGCTGTTCGGACTCACGCGTGCTCCAGGATCACATGTGGGGCAACGACCGGCCCGGCCGCGTCTTCACGTGTAGCAACATCGGCAATCGGGTCGTACAGCGGACCGACTCGGGACCGGTCGTCTCCGGCGACGTTCTCTATCCCGTCGCACACACCCACACCGACACCGTCGTCGTCGTCGGACACACCGGGTGTGGCGCCGTCACTGCCGCCTACGACG
Source organism: Halobaculum sp. XH14 (assembly GCF_032116555.1). Classification (NCBI taxonomy): domain Archaea; kingdom Methanobacteriati; phylum Methanobacteriota; class Halobacteria; order Halobacteriales; family Haloferacaceae; genus Halorarum; species Halorarum halobium. The sequence goes on along the minus strand of NZ_CP134949.1, from coordinate 1,246,420 downwards.
ATCTGACCGACGGGATCTCCGAGCCCGCGGGGATCGAACACTGCCTTGACCTGCTGGAACCGCACCTGGAAGCGGGCGTCGAGTCGCTTCCGTCGGATCTCCCCCGCGAGGACGCGATCAACAACCTCGTCGAGTACAACGTCGACAGGCAGGTCGGGTTTCTCGTGGGCAGCGAGGACGTCCCGGACGGGACCACCGTTGTCGGGGTCGTCTACGACTTCCAGGACGCCTACCCCGGACGGCGGGGCGAGGTCCACGTCGTCAACGTCGGCGGCCAGACCGACGTCGAGACGCTGCGGGACGAGTATCCGAACGTCACCGAGCGCGTCCACAGACGCTGGACGGACTGAGGTGACCTCCGCAGCCGGCGACACGTCGAGTGAAACTGCGGCCGATCCGGGTTGGAATGCCGCGATTCACGCCGTTCGTCCAGTGTGCGACATTTATCAGGGGCTGATTCGAGTTCGGACACGTGTCCCTTCACCCTCTGGTCGTTGCGCCTCCCGTCGTGTTGCTCGCCATGGGCGTCACGTACGCTGATGGCACACGTCGGTCCCTCACGGTACCGGCGCGATTACGGTGGACTCTCGGTATCGGGTGTGTCAGTATCGGTGGGTTCCTGGCCGCGTTCGCGTTCGACGGCGTCGTGTTCCGCCTCTACTCCGTCGCGGTCGGGAGGCAGTTCATCGTTCAGTCCCCCCGCGAACTCCTCACGATCCTCTTCAGTATCGGGCTGGTCATCAGCACCGTGGCCGTTCTCCTCTACGGAGTCGCCAGTCGCTTCGGCCCCCTCGAATCGGAGCCGCCATCCTGAGCCGGGGGCTCGCCACCTTCCACGAATTTCGACCGGCAATCGACCGCGTGGTCGCGTGCCGGTTAACTACCTGCTCTCGCGCTGCTCGACCTTGTTCAACTCGATGAGAAGCCGGAAGATGGCCTTCACCAGGTTCGCGTCGACGTCGAACCGTTCAGCGTTCTCACCGGCCCGGTCCATCACGCGCTGCTCCTGATCCTCGTCGGTCGTCGGGAGGTCACGCTGGGCTTTCACGCCCGCGATCGTGTCGGCGACGTACGTTCGCCGTGCGATGAGTTCGACCAGTTCGCGGTCGATGTCCTCGATCTCCTTGCGGAGCTCGTCCAGTTCCATCTCGTCCGGATTCTGCGTATCGTTCATGAGACTCTGGCCCCCGTGTTCCGCGTTCGCGTCCTGATCGTCTCGCCCGCTCGTTTCGCCCACTGCTCCTCGACGCGGTCCAGTCCCGCGACCGAGCCGACGGCCACGACGCTCGGACCGGTGCCCGACAGCGAGACGCCCGCACAGTTCGGCATCGCCTCGACGGCGGGATCGGTCGGGAAATCCAGCGCCGCCGAGAACGCGAGGCCGTTGACGGTCATCGCCCGCTTGTGGTCGCCACCGAGGGCGAGGTCAGCCGCGAGGTCGGCCATCGGCGCGACTCGCTCGCAGCGCTCCACGTCGGCGTCGGCGCTGTAGGCCCGTTCCGGCGGCGTCCAGACGAGCGCGTCGTGCTCGAACGACGATCGGTCGAGCAGGTCGTCGGCGCCGTTGTCCGTCACGGTGACGCCGCCGAGCATGCTCGCCGAGGCGTCGTCGAACGCTCCCGTGACGGTGACGCCCGCGTCGCGTGCTGCGGCCACGCCGAGCCGACAGGCGTCGGTTCTGGTCACGTCAGCGTCGGGGTCGTCGGCGACCTCCCAGCCCAGCGCGTCCAGGGTCGCCAGCACCGCCGCGTTTGCGGCGGCGCTCGAGGATTTCAACCCCGCGGCCATCGGCACCTCGCTCTCGGTCCGCACCGTGCCGCCCTCGTCCGTCCCGTACTCCGTCACGACGCGCTCGACGCAACGCTCGATGAGGGTCGTTTCCCCGTCGGGGTCGTCCGCGATTTCCCCGGTTACGGCGTCGGCCTCGGCGTCGAGACTGACGGTCGCCGTCGTCTCGATGTCGAGTGCGAACGCCGATCCGACGCCGGTTGCGAGCGCGTTGACGACGGTCCCGGCCCCTGGCGCGGTCGCGCGGCCCTCCATGAGGGAACGGCGTGCGGACCGGGTTTGAGTGTGGCGGTCGTCACACCGTTCGCCGCCGTTCGACCTGAGCACTGCCCGTCGCCGGCCAGGCCAAAGCCCACCCCGCCGCCTCGAGAGCCGCGCGTGACGGACGGGCACGACCGCTGTCGCGGGGCTTATTCCCCCGCCGCCAGTACGGTCGCCCATGAGCGCGCCGAACCGGAGCGACGTCGCCCCCGCGACCGTCTCGGTCGCCCTGCGCGAGGAGGGCGTCGAGGTCGAGTACCTCGACGGCCGGGTCACGTTCTATCACGGCGTCCCCCAGACCGTCGAAGGGTCGCTCACGACCCAGCCGGGAAAGCAGACGCACGTCCTCGTCACGGACCCGACCGAGTCGGAGGGCGTCCTGCTGTACGTGAACGATCTGAAGACGCACGACGACATCCTCGCGGACACCGGCGTCGGCCGGGTCATCCTGGGGGAGGGCGACGAGGAGGAACTGTTTCCGGGCGTGACTGCCCGGCGACCGGGCGGCCAGCGCACGGAACTGGATGCCGATCCGGCGGTTGCCCGCGGACGGGTGTTCGCCTTCGTCGAGGACGACTGGGGCGAACAGAGTTACGAGTTCGTCGACGCGGAGTCGCGTGAGGGGACGGGGGAGGGCGGGGACAGATGAGCCTCCACAAGCAGTGGCGCGAGTTCGACCGGGCCGCCGTCGGCACCGCTCCGGAACGGTACGGCGTGTACGAACTTGGCGACGAGTCGGGCGAATCACTCGGCTACGGAGTCGGTGTGCTGCGCGACGAGCTAAAGGAGGAACTCGCGTACGGTGAGGCGGCGAAGGTCCGCTGGATCGTCGCGGAGTCGAGCGAGCACGCGGAGCGGCTGGCCGACGAACGCTTCTGAGAGGTCAGCTGCCCAGAGGTGATATTTCCGGTTCGGAGTGAAGTGACGTCGCCCCCCGAGTGAAGCGTCTACGAGTTCTGCTCTTTGATGAACGATCGAACGTCGGCCGCCGAGGTGCCCCCGATCGACTCGAATCCCCAGCGCATCGCCGGGAGCAACTCGACGCCGCTGTCCTCGCCCATCGCCTTGTCGGCGAACATCTGATTCCGCCGGCGTCGTTGCCGTGCGGCCGCGGTTACCGACTCCGGGTCGGCCCCGGCATCGGCTGCGGTCCGCTCGATCAGGTCCAGCGAGTACTCTTCGGCCGAAACGAGCGACTCATGGAACGCCCACGCGGCTTCCCGATCGGTCTCCGCACGGACCTGAAACAGTGCGGCAGGGAGCATCACCGACCAGCGGTCCACGGGCTTTGGAAACATCATGAGTGTCAGTCGCAGTTTCCCGTCCTCGATAAGGTCCCTGAGTTCGGGGTACTCCTCGCGCCACCACCTGAGCGAAGCGTCGTGTGAGTAGTCGAAGTAGGTGATGACGAGGGTGCCACCCGGTCCACCGGCGTAGATCGATTCGACACCGGGAAACGGCGTCCGCGTTCCCTTGTGTGAGAAGGTGGTCGTCTTCTGGGCCGTGGTGTAGGTTTCGTTCGGGTTTCGAGTCCGGTCCGGTTGTGAGTTGCTTTCTTCGAGTAATTTGGTGCAGCCGCTCAGGGCTGTCATAGTGGTGCAAAGAAATCCTGCCAGGAACTTGCGGCGGGTTGAATTTCTCACACCTGCTCTGGCCAGCCAATATTACTTATATATTCGTATTAATTAAGTCAACTGCCGCAAAGCATCATTGTTACATACACATGCCTATCACTAGTAACATAGATTCCGATACCTACTGTTGTGAGGTCGATGATGAGCATCGCCTGATTATGAGGCGGCGATTGAATGAACGCACCAATTGTTTCTTCAGCAAGTTCATCTTCAGTTGAGAGATTTCCCGTCTTCCATCCATCGTGGTGTATATTTTCCGCGGAGATTCCACAATTATAACTGTTCCGCCTAGCTCTATCTTCGCTCGTTAGTCCGTCCGGATTGGTATGCGAAAAGAACCCCTGCTTAGCCATATCATGAGAGTGGTTCCTTGCAATGATAGCTAAACGAGGATCAGAGACTAGCTGGCCCAGGTTTTTTCGGGTTCGATATGTATTTAGTTCAGTAACAAGTGATTCCTCCACCAAACTCACGTTAATATCACTACGAGGCGTTTTGTTCTGGAGTGGTCGAGGGGTAGAAATTGATTCATCCGGCTGGCCGAATCCAGACTGTGTGGAATAGGGTAAATCAGTCGGTGTTGGAGATGGAGAACTTCTGTCGGTTCCCTCCGCATAATTGGCAACCGCACTACAACCTGAAAGGACCAGCATCAGACTCAGCAACATCGCTGCCAATGCCAAACGACAACCAGTGTCCGAATGCTGGAACTTTCCATTGGGAGAATTTTTACCGTTTCTCCCGTCTTTGCTATGTTCACTCACGATATGTCACCCCAAATTTTGTCCAGAGCGTGTTCGCAGCTCACTCTTGTTCTAAATTCCCACATATACTTATTAAATTTATTATAGATCCTCAACACATCAGGTCATCATGGTGCCCACCTTTTCCACCACAGTTAACCACCACACTTTCAAGCGTACCATCAACGTAAGCTCCTTTCCTTGGTTTAGTTAAGGAGTATTCTGTTGAATATTTCGAATTGATAAGTCGCTTCCAGACCCAGTAGTTTCGACTTGCAGTTTCGCTAAACACCGTAACCGGAACAGCCTCGGTCGTTGTACGGCTGTACCTGTGCAGCCAGACGTCCTTCGTCTGTTTAACCTCCCTGTGATAGCGGTAGTCGGTATCGTAGTAGGTCCTCCCGTCGTGATCGTGTCCCGAGTACCAGACCCGAGTATTGTAGTTCCATTCGACACAGACCACGCCGAAGCCGCCGCCGGGAGTGGGGTCAAGACGTCGATCCGCACATGAACCCCGGGTCGTCTCTTCGTGCCGAGTTCGGTCGTGATCGTGACCATCTCCGACAACGACGAGATCGGTTCGCGTCTCCCCGGTCTGGGACCATCCCGGCACGCCATACTTGTCTTCGTACCACCGGTACTGGTTCTCGTAGACCGTCCTCGTCTCCTGACGGACGTTCGAGTCCGTGAGCGTCCAAGTCTCACCGCTACCGTCCGGGTCCGATCTAGCGACCTGATGATCAGTCCGTTGCCGCTGTTCCGTATATGAGTCGGTGACGATCCAGTTGTCACCCAGATCGAGATGGTCGGCTTGACTTCCCTGGTGGGTGTACGTCTGGCCCGTCAGATACCTCTCTGCGTGGTTAATTTCCACCTTGTTCCAGTCATTTCCCGGTGGCCGTGATGGTGCGATAGTCTTCTCGTGCTGATCGTTGGAGACCTTGTATCGATACTCGGTGTAGGAGTTTCGGGTTACCTTTACCTTGACCCGTTTGAGCGCGTATCCATCGGACCCCTGAATGGAGGTCAATTGAACCGAATGCGTTCCGACCTCGTCGTAAACGTGTGTAACTTCCTGCCACTCAGTCGAGTCAGGCCCCGTGACCACTACTCCGTCACCCATTTCAATCTTATAGTGCTGATACGAGAAAAGGTCGAAAACGACCTCAGACCCCACTGTAACTTCGAGGGTTCCCCCCGAACCTACCGTCTCACCGCCTCCAGAGGCTTTAAACGAAATATTTGAATGGGTTGCGATCGTGTTGACTCTGCTCGTCCATTTCTGTCTACTACTGTTACCGTTTTCGTCAGTCGCCTCTACCCAGAGAGCGATAGAACGTACCGATCCCTTCTCGGAGACGAACTGATGTTCGATACTCGAAGTTCGTGTTCCATTTAATTCACCCAATGATTTTGTGATAGTAGTACTATCGTTAAATTCCCACTCGACAGAAACGGGTCCCGGGGTCCCGCTCGTAATGTCTGCGGAGAAGGCGTAGGTCCCACCCTCGATCGTATCCGTGTCCGATTGTTGAGTAGAATCGTCGAGATAATAGTATGATCGAATATCACCAACTATTGGAGTAGTGTTTTTTCGAGAAGTAACTCTTGTCGTTTGAGTTACTCTAGTCCGCTTCTCCACGGTAACAGAGTTCCCTTCATCGTCACTAACCCGTACCGAGACGGTAGCCGTATCGCCCGGTGGCGAGTCCATTGAGACGTGGTTCCGGAACCTCGTCGCGTCTCGTTCGAGTTGCGTCTGTGCAGGGTCCCACGATATCGTGAGTTCGCCACCGTCCGGATCGTAGGCCTCCAACGTGTACGACTGGGTCGATCCGGCAGGCGCCGTATCCGGCCCGAAAATCGAGACGACCGGTTCCCCCGCACCGTACACCTCGACCTGGTGTGTCGCGGTGGCCGAGCTCCCGTCCTCGTCGGTCACTGTCGCGGAAATCGTGTACTCTCCGGGGGAGTCGAACGAATGCGTGACCGTCGACCCGGAAGCTGATGCAGGCGACGTCCACGACCGGCTGACGACCGTTCCGTCCGGGTCGCTAGCGGTGAGGAGGAAGGTAGCCGACTCATCGACCGCGATCCGACTGGGGCCGTCGATTTCGGCCGACGGTGGCTCGTTCGGGGACGTGTCGCTCGTGTCACCAGGGTCGTCCTCGAGGATCGTAACCGACTTGCTGAGTCGGTTCGTCGCGCCGTCATCATCGGTGAGCAGTACGGACACGACGACGCGTGACCCAGCAGGCTCGTCGAACGTGCGCCGCGCGTCGCGGCCGGATGCTTCTCCCGTACTCCACGCATAGGACTCGATTCGACCGTCGTCGTAAGCGTCCGCGGAGAAGGTCGCAGTCTCCCCCTGAACGACCGAATCCGGTCCGGTGATACTCCCGGTCGGCGGGGAGTTCGTGGTCGGAGCCGAGTCGTTATCGCCCGAACCCTCATCCGACTCGCTCTCGCGAACGTCCACGTAGAGCGTGTCATTCCGGGAACGACCGTCCGCGTCCGTGACGGTGAGGGTCACGTAATACCGTCCCTCCTGGGTCGCCTCGAATCGGGTTCGAACCGACGTCGGGTCGGCAGGCCGAGCCGTGGACCCGTCCGGGGCCTCGATTCGCCAGCGATACGACGCGATCTCCCCGTTCGGATCGAACGATCCACCCCCGTCGAGGAAGACGGTCTCACCGAGTTCGACCGATTGATCCAGCCCGGCATCCACGACGGGCGGGTCGTTCGACAGCGACGCGACGTTCGACGGAACACCGGCGACGACGATCACCAGCACCATCAGGATCGGACGATACTTCATTCGGTGGCGGAGTCTGATTCGGTATCAGTTATAAATCTTAACTTATCAAGGGAAAAATTATCCTCTATCTGATTAGTTGTTTTATCCTGTTCAGTGAGTTCAGTCGGTGCGCTGGTCGAGAGTCCGGACTCATTCGCGCGGTCGGACTCGGCTCGGGCACGAATTCGACTCCGGATCCGACCCGTCTCGAGGCTCGAACCGAGTCCGGGCAGCACTCCAAGTGACTACCGAATCTGGTTCGCAATCCGATTTAAACGTAAGGTAGCGGACAGCCAGTTGATCCGTCCTCAGTATCGACCCAAGCCAGCCGGTCAAAGAGTGGACGTGAACGATCGCTAACCCTCACGAACGTTCCTTGCGAACCCATAGCAAGGCCTTTCAGTCGGGGCAGGCAACCACCAGATACTAGGCCTACTGGAGGGCCCAGACCTAACTATGGCAGACGACGAACTCATCTGGCGGATCGCGGGCGGCTCCGGCGACGGCATCGCCTCGACCAGCCAGAACTTCGCGAAAGCCCTGATGCGTGCGGGGCTCCACGTATTCACGCACCGTCACTATCCGTCCCGGATCCGCGGCGGCCACACCTACGTCGAGGTACGAGCCTCCGCGGACCCGGTGAAGTCCCGCGGTGACGGGTACAACTTCCTCCTGGCGCTGGGCGACTCGTTCGCCCGAAATCCCCAGGAGGGGGCGTACTACGGCAACGAGGAGGTGAAACCACTCTCGGAGAACCTGGACGAACTCCGGGAGGGTGGCGTCATCATCTACGACGAGGGGCTGCTCGACCCGGCCGACATCCCGGACTTCGAGGAGCGTGCCGAGGAGAACGACTGGCACGTCTACCCGCTCGACCTGCGCGGGCTCGCCCGCGAGAAGGGTCGTGAAGTCATGCGGAACACGGCGGGCGTCGGCGCGACCTGTGCCATCGCCGGCATCGAGCTCGAGTGGATCCAGGAGCTGATGGCCGACGCGATGCCCGAGAAGATCCTCGAACCGAACGTCGACATCCTCGAGACTGCCTACGAACAGGTGAGCGAGGAGTACGACGTGGACGCCCCGGGGATCGACGTCCCCCAGGGAGAACACGAGGAGGAACAGCTGCTCATGTCCGGTTCGGACGCCATCGCCTACGGCGCGATCGACGAAGGGTGCCGGTTCATCGCCGGCTACCCGATGACGCCGTGGACCGAGGTGTTCACCATCATGAGCCAGAACCTCCCGGAACTGGGGGGGATCTCCGAGCAGGTGGAAGACGAGATCGCCGCGGCGGCGCTCGCCGTGGGTGCGTCCCACGCCGGAGCGAAGGCGATGTCCGGCTCCTCGGGCGGCGGCTTCGCGCTGATGTCCGAGCCGCTCGGGCTCGCGGAGATCACCGAGACGCCGCTCGTGCTCGTCGAAGCGATGCGTGCCGGTCCCTCGACCGGGATGCCGACCAAGCCCGAGCAGGCCGACCTGGAGCACGTCCTGTACACCTCGCAGGGCGACTCCCACCGCGTCGTCCTCGCACCGGGGACCGTCGAGGAAGCGTACGACCACGCCCGGACCGCGTTCCGGCTGGCGTACGATTACCAGATCCCCTCGGTCGTCATCTACGACCAGAAGCTCTCAGGCGAGCTGACGAACGTCCCCGCATCGACCTTCGACCGCGAGCCGAACCCCTCGATGGGGAAGACGCTCACCGAGGCGGAACTCGCGGACGAGCCCCACACGGAGGACGGGAAGTTCCACCGGTTCCAGCACGACGTCGAGGACGGCGTTTCGCCCCGGTCCATCCCGGGCCAGAAGGGCGGGCGCTACCTCGTCACCGGCAACGAACACAACCCGGCCGGGCACATCAGCGAGGACCCGGACAACCGCGTCTCGCAGGTGAACCGGCGGTTCGAGAAGATGGATGCGATCCGCGCGGACCTGGACGAGAACTCGCTGCTCTCGCCGCACGGGCCCGAGGAGGCCGAGTACGGCATCCTCACGTTCGGCAGCCAGCAGGGCACCGTCGAGGAGGCGGTCGACCGGCTGAACGCGAACGGCCACGGCGTCAAGACGCTCTCGGTCGGCGAACTCGCGCCGTACCCGGTCGAGGCCGTCGAGGCGTTCGTCGAAAGCGTCGACGAGGTGCTCGTCGTCGAGATGAACGCCTCCGCGCAGTTCCGTGGGCTGACCCAGAAGGAACTGGGCCGCTACGGCGAGAAGCTGCACTCGCTGTTGAAGTACAACGGTAACCCCTTCGAGCCCGCCGAGATCGTGGAGGGCTTCGAGACCAGCATCGTCGAGGACGGGGAGCTCCCCGGCCACGAAACCAAGTTCGTTCCGGCGGCAGGTGACTGACCAATGAGTGCATTCAGCGCGATCGGCGAGGAACGCGAGATCGACCGGGACGAGTACACGCCGTCCGTCGAGCCCCAGGCCACGTGGTGTCCGGGCTGTGGCGACTTCGGCGTGCTCAAGTCCCTGAAACAGGCGCTGCCCGAGGTGGGCCGCTCTCCCGAGGAGACGCTCCTCGTAACGGGTATCGGCTGCTCGGGCAAGCTGAACAGCTACCTCGACAGCTACGGCTTCCACACGATCCACGGGCGTTCACTGCCCGTGGCGCGTGCGGCCGCGCTGGCGAACCCCGAACTGGAGGTCATCGCCGCCGGCGGCGACGGCGACGGGTACGGCATCGGCGGGAACCACTTCATGCACACCGCCCGGGAGAACCACGACATGACCTACATCGTGTTCAACAACGAGATCTTCGGGCTCACGAAGGGCCAGACCTCCCCCACCAGCCCGAAGGGACACAAGTCGAAGACCCAGCCCCACGGGTCGGCCAAGACGCCGATCCGCCCGCTCTCGCTCGCGCTCACCTCGGGCGCGTCGTTCGTGGCCCGGACGGCCGCGGTGAACCCGAACCAGGCGCGCGACATCCTGGTCGAGGCGATGAACCACGACGGGTTCGCCCACGTGGACTTCCTCACCCAGTGTCCGACCTGGAACAAGGACGCCCGCCAGTACGTCCCGTACACCGACATCAACGACTCCGACGATTACGACTTCGACCCGACGAACCGGGCCGACGCTCAGGAGTTGATGCGCGAGACCGAGGACAAACTGTACGAGGGCGAGGTGCTCACCGGCATCTACTACCGCGAGGACGACCGCCCGTCCTACCAGCAGGAGAAGCGCGAACTCGGCGAGCTCCCCGAGGAGCCGCTCGCGGAGCGCTACTTCGACGACGACTACGAGTGGGAGCGCTCGTACGACCGCTTCATCGACAAGCACAAGTAGCGACCTGGCGCCCCCATTCGCCCGACCGGGGCACCTCGACCCGCTCGGGGCCGCTCCCTATCGGTGGGCGGCCAAACTGCTTTCCGCTTCGCAAGGTATTTTTTCATCGACGCAAAAGTACCGGCAATGAGCACCACCTCCACGGCCGACCGCATCCTCGAGGTTCTCGAACAGGATGCGCAGGCCTCCTACGCCGAGATCGCCGAGCGGGCGGAGGTGTCGAAGCCGACCGTCCGAAAGTACATCAACCAGCTGGAGGACGACGGCGTCATCGTCGGCTACTCGGCGGACGTCGACCCGAAGAAGCTGTCGGGCAAGACGATCGCCCTCGTCGGGATCGAGGTCGACAGCGAACGATACGTCGAAGCGACCCGCGAACTGAAGGCGCTCGAGTCGGTCGAGTCGCTCTACACCTCCTCGGGCGATCACATGTTCATGGCCGAGGTCCACGCCGCGGACGGCGACGAACTCGGTCGCACCATCAGCGAGGAGATCGGTCACATCGAGGGCGTGACGGCGGCTCACCCGTCCGTGCTGCAGGAACGACTGAAGTAACCGCCCGACTCCCGGGAACCCCGCGCTTATTACGACCGATGCCGTAGGCCAGAAAGGGTGAACACCGTGTCACACGCGCTACGCGAGGACGGGACGTTGACCGAATCGTGCAGCCAGTGCGGTGCGGACACTCCCCACGAGGTCGGGATCGAGATCCGGACCGAGGGCTCGGGCGAGAACGCGTCGTTCTCCCGTGAGCCCTACCGCGTCGCCGAATGTACCCGCTGTGGGTACGAAGCCGCGACGCGGATGAACGATCGCTGACCCACAGGGAGTCACCCTCTTTCGAAGACGCGCCCGACGGCTAGTCGAGCGGGGAAACCAACGCCCCCGAGTCGTATCGCGGTATCGGAGGTGCCGGGACGCTGCCGGAGCCAGGTTACAGCGACGGGATCCCGGCGTCGCCGTCCCGGCCGGCGTTCGCGGCGACCGTCCCGCCGCGGAGGTCGCGGTAGAACGCGACCGAGAACACGAGGAAGATCGCCGAGAACAGCGCCGTGAGCACGATCAGGAGCAGCGCGCCCGCGGCCATGATCGGGAGCGACGCCTTGGGGATCGGGAGGCCGGGCGTCGGCTGGGGGGAGAACACGAGCGACGCGCCGCCGGCGACCAGCCCGAACCCGCCGCTGAACACCATGACGACGACGGTGTAGAGGAACACCGAGAGGAGGTTCGACCTGACCGTCCCGACGCTCCGTCGCAGGCCGTCGATCCCGCCCAGGTCCTCGAGGACGATGGCCTGTCCGTAGAACTGTACGAACGCGAACGCGACGACGTACACGAGCAGCAGCAGCGCGACGACGAGGCCGATCGCGACGGTCGCCGCGGTGCTGAGGTTCGCGCCGACGACGGCGAACAGACCGACGAAGCCGACGAGGAACAGGCCGCCGCCGATCACGAGCGAGAGCGCGAACACGAGCAGGTAGGCGACGAGCAGCGAGACGTAGTGGTCCTTGCCCGCGCTGTGGAACCGTCCGAGGCTCGTCCGCCCGTCGAGCGCTTCGTCCGCCATGCCGAACAGTCCGCCCTGGATGTACGGGATCGCCACGATGTACAGGAGCGAGAACCCGATCGAGACGACGGCCGAGACCAGAGGGCCGAGCGTCTGTGCCGCGAACTGTGGAACCTGAACGAGCGCGAGCAGCCCGGTCATCGCGAGGATGACGGGGTTGCGTGCGATCGCGCCGAGCGACTCCCTGAACGGTCGGAGGAGGGCCATGGGTGAACTGTTACCGCGACGGACATAATGTCACCGGTGGGACGCGAGCAGGAACCCGTCCCCGCCGGACGCGGGGACCCGAACGTTCCGAACGCGAGAACCGGAACCCGCAGGATTCGACTACATTCACCCCGGGAGGCGAAGCTTAACCACGACCAAGTGGCTACCAGGAGGTATGGAGGGGACGCTTCCCGGGGCGCCGACCGACGACGGCGGGGAGCGCGTCGTGTTGCACGTGGACATGGACTGCTTTTACGCCTCGTGCGAACGGCTCCGCGAGCCCCAGCTTCGCGGCGAGCCGGTGGTCGTGGGGATGGGCTACGAGGCCGGCGAGACGATCGGCGCCGTCGCCACCTCGAGCTACGAGGCGCGCGAGTTCGGCGTCGAGTCGGCCCAGCCCATCTCGGGCGCGCTGGAGCGACTCCCCCGCATGGCGAACGCCGACGCCGACGACCCCGACGCGCCCGACCCGGCGGAGGCGGGCTACTACCGCCCCGTGGACATGGAGTTCTACAAGCGGGTCGCCGCGGCGGTGAAGGAGGTCCTGCACGACTGCGCGGAGACGGTTCGGGAGGTCAGCATCGACGAGGCGTACCTCGACGTGACCGAGCGAACCGCCTGGATCGACGCGCCGGACGGCGACCGGACGCTGGCCGAGGGGTTCGCACGGCACGTGAAGGACCGCATCGAGCGCGAGGCGGGCGTGGTCGCCAGCGTCGGCGTCGCGCCGAACATGGCGACAGCGAAGATCGCCTCGGACTTCGACAAGCCCGACGGCCTGACGGTCGTCGCACCGGGCGAGATCGAGTCGTTCCTCGCCCCGCTTCCGGTCGAGGACATCCACGGCGTCGGCCCGGTGACCGCCCGGACGCTCGCGGACGCGGGCATCGGGACCGCGGGCGACCTCGCCGACGCCGACCCGTCGGACCTGACCGATCGCTTCGGCGAGCGCGGGCGGGAACTGTACGACCGCGCCCGCGGCCGCGACGACCGGGAGGTGACGCCGACGGGCCGTCCCAAGAGCCTCTCGCGCGAGTCGGCGGTCTCGGAACGGACCGACGACGACGAGGAGAAGGCCGAGGTCGTCCGGGCGCTCGCGGCCGACGTGGCCGAACGCGCCCGCTCGCGTGACGCGATGTACCGCACCATCGGCATCAAGGCCGTCACGACCCCCTACGACGTGAACACCCGCGCCGAGTCGCTCTCTGGGCCGGTCGACGACCCGGAACTCGTTCGGGAGGTCGCGCTCGACCTCCTCTCCGAGTTCGACGGCGAGACGGTCCGCAAGCTCGGCGTCCGGGTCTCGAACCTCTCCTTCGGCGCCGGCGAGCAGGCGACGCTCGGCGGCTACGAGGGCGGCGAGACCGACGAAACCGTGGAGGCCGGCCGGTCCGGGGAGTCCGGTGAACCGGGCGATTCGACCCCCGGAAGCCCGGACGGCGACCGGCGCGAGGATCGAGGGGGCGGCTCGGCCGACCCGACGCTCGACGACTGGGCCGAGGAAGCCGGCGTCGTGGACCCCGACGTCGACGCCGACCCGGGCGAGCGCGAACGCCGGCGCCGGTCGCCGAACGGGCAGGTCTCGCTCGGCGAGTTCGAGTGAGTCGGGGGCGCGAGCGACGAACGGCCGCCACGAGTTTCAGTTCGCGGCCGCAATCGTCCGTATGGCCGGACCGCTCGCCGGCTTCGTCGTCGGCAGCCTCATCGGTGCGGTCGCGACCATCGCCGGATCCTACTTCCTGTTCGTGCGCCGACGGCGCGCGGCGGTCGAGCGACTCAGGCTGGCGTTCGAAACGGAGCTCGCGGCGCTGTCATACGTCGAGGAGTTGAGCGAGGCGGGCCGGTACGAGGAACTGGCCGCGACCGTCGAGGAGCCGGTCGTCTACGAGACGAACGCGGGCGAGATCGGCCGACTGAGCGACGCGGAGGTCGAAGCGCTCGTGACGTTCTACACCGACCTCTACTGGCTCCGGGACCAGCAGGACGTCGAGGACGAGAAGTCGCGCGTCGACGAGATCGCCGACGAGTGGCGGCTCGCGCTGGACGCCGTCCGGGCCGCCGGCTGACGGTGACGCCCCGGTGGTGAACGTCGTCGCGGCAGGGAGAGGGTGGGCAACCGTCCCGACCGCGTGACGTCCGTCAGACATCGGGGAGGGACTTATGGCCGGAGACCGGTTCGGTACGGACAATGAGCGAGGAGACCATCACCGTCGCCGACGTGAGCGAGGGCGTCGGCGGCGAGTCGGACCTCGCGGCCGGCACCCCCATCTCGCTTCCGGTCGTCGAGATCCTCACCGGGCGCGGGTTCATCACCGGGAAGTCCGGGAGCGGGAAGTCCAACACGGCGTCGGTCGTCATCGAGAACCTCCTGTCGAACAACTTCCCGGTGCTCATCGTCGACTCGGACGGCGAGTACTACGGGCTGAAACAGGAGTTCGAGATCCTCCACGCCGGCGCGGACGAGGAGTGCGACATCCAGGTGTCCGAGGAGCACGCGGGGAAACTCGCGAGCCTCGCGCTCGAACAGAACGTCCCCATCATCCTCGACGTGTCGGGCTATCTCGACGAGGACGAGGCGTCGGCCATCATCAAGGAGACCGCCAGACAGCTGTTCGCCAAGGAGAAGAAGCTGAAGAAGCCGTTCCTCATGCTGGTCGAGGAGTGCCACGAGTACATCCCGGAGGGCGCCGGGATGGACGAGACCGGCAAGACGCTCATCAAGATCGGCAAGCGCGGGCGGAAACACGGCCTCGGCATCGTCGGCATCTCCCAGCGACCGGCCGACGTGAAGAAGGACTTCATCACCCAGTGCGACTGGCTCTGCTGGCACCGGCTTACCTGGGACAACGACACGAAGGTCGTCTCCAGGATTCTGGGGAGCGACTACGGCGAGGCCATCGAGGACATGGACGACGGCGAGGCGTTCATGATGACCGACTGGGCCGAGTCGATCCGTCGGGTGCAGTTCCACCGGAAGCGGACCTTCGACGCCGGCGCGACTCCCGGGCTGGAGGACTTCGAACGGCCCGACCTCAAGTCCGTCTCGGGCGACCTGGTCTCGGAACTCCAGGGCATCACGGACGAGCGCGAACGGCGCGAGTCCGAGATCGCCGATCTCAGACGGGAACTCGACAAGAAGCGCCAGCGGATCACCCAGCTCGAACGCGAACTGGAGGAGGCCAAGGACATGTCCTCGATGGCCGATACGTTCGCACAGGCGCTGCTCCGGAAGGCCGAGGCCCCGTATCGCGGCGGCGGCGGTCGAAACCTCACACGCGAGGCCGCGGACGCGGAACGCGGGCGCGTCGCCGACGACGGTGGAGCGGGCGGCGAGCAGCGAACGCTCTCGACAGCCGACGGCGAGACGCACGCCGCCGACGGGACGGGTGCTGCCGGCGAAACACGCGACGTCGACGGGAACGTCAGGACAGCGGACGGCGAGCCGACGGTGGAGGAGGTCGCAAGCGGCGTCGCACCGAACGGGGACTCGTCGACCCGGCACCGCTCGAACGGGAGCGGCGCGGACACGAGCGCGGACGGGGCTGCTTCGACCGTCGAGGCGAACGACACCGCGGTCGAAGCCGCGACGCCGGAGGCGGTTCCCCCCACCGAGGGGGTCGACATCGCGGACGCCCGGTCCCGGTCCGGGTTCGACCGGCACGCCGAACTCGCCTCCTTCGCGGAGGGGACCGAACTCCGGCGTCGGGAGGCGGTCGTCGAGGGGTTCGCACGCGCGGTCCGCTCGCTCGACGACGTGACGCGGGCGATGCTCGCCTACTACCGGGGGACCGGCCGTGCGACGGCCGAGGAGGCCCACCTCGCCTCGGGCGGGTCGGGCGACCGGCGCTTCGCGTACAGTCGCAACAAGACCCTCCGACGGGCGGGCGTGATCGAACATCGGTCCCGCGGCGAGTACGCGTACGCCCTGCCAGATCTCGTCGACCGGGTGTACGGCGACAACGTCGACGGGCAGGAACTGACCGAGGTCGTCGCGGAGATCGAGAACCGGGCCGGACTCACGAGCGCGGAATGACGCTGAAACTCCCCTCGGCCGGCGACGGCCGCTGGCGGCTCGCACCGCACGCCCGGCTCATCGTCTACGAGGCCGACGACGGGAAGGAACTGCTCACCGTCTACGACTGTGCGGCCGCCCAGAAACCGCCGTCCGCACAGCTCATCGGCAACCTCGTCCGCGTCACCGCCGAACACGAACTCGAACGGAGTCCGACCGGTTACCTCGTGACGCTCCGGGAGGACGCCGACCTGGTCGCGCAGGGCGAGTCCCACTACGTCGTCGAGCCGCGCGGCTGACGGACGGGTTCCGAAGGCGGGTGAATCGACCGTGCGCACTCCTCTCACACCGTACCAACGTTTACACCGGGGGCGGGCGATCTACCTGTCGATGGAGACCCTTTTCGACCCGTCCTGACCCGACGCGGTGACGGGACCGCGAGCGGTCAGCACGTCTGTTCGCGGTGGCTTTCAGCCGATAGTTACACGGACGCTTCGACCGCCCGTCGCTCGGCCGCGGTCCCGTCGGCGCGGCAACGCGACGCGATGGTCACTGACCGATGCAAGCAGGAGAACCACTGCGGGACGGACGCGCGGTAGTCGCCGCCCGCGACGACGACGCGGTACCGAACACTGACGAGATTCGCCGACTCGCCGAGGCCGCCGGCTGTGAGGTGGTCGCGGCGGTGACACAGAACCGACGGGAGGACAGCACGTACGGCCTCGGCCGCGGGAAGGCCGAGGAACTGGCGGCCGTCGCGGGCGACGTCGACGCCGACCTCGTCGTCTTCGACGGGACGCTCGACCCCGGCCAGTACGGCTCGCTCGTCGAACTCCTCCCCGACGAGACGGCGCTGGTCGACCGCTACCGGCTCGTCCTCGAAATCTTCGCCGAGGGTGCCGGAAACCGGGTCGCGAACCTCCAGGTCGAACGAGCGAGACTGGAGTACGAGCTTCCGCGGCTCCGACAGACGACCGAACGGTCGCTGCTCAACGAGGCGACCGAGAAGGGGTCGCCGGTGCTAGACCTGGAACGGCGCATCGACGCCATCGACGGGAAACTCGCGGACGCACGGACCGAGGCCGCGGACCGCCGAGCGGAACGCCGCGAGGAGGGGTTCGACCTCGTCGCGCTCGCGGGCTACACGAACGCCGGGAAGTCGACGCTGCTCCACCGGCTCTCCGACGACCTCTCGATCGAAGGCGGCGAGCCGGAACACGGCGACGTCGTGGGTACCGCCGAGGTGGCGGACCGACTGTTCGAGACGCTCGAGACGACGACCCGGCGCGCGACCCTCGGCGGGCGACGGACGCTCGTCACCGACACGGTCGGCCTCGTGGACGACCTCCCGCACGACCTCGTGAGCTCCTTTTCGACGACGCTCGGCGAGGTCGCCGACGCGGACGCGGTGCTCGCCGTGGTCGACGCGAGCGCGGATACAGAGTCGCTGCAGCGACGGCTCTCGGTGACGACGGAGGTGCTCGCCGCGGAGGCACGGGGACCGATCATTCCGGTCCTCAACAAGGTCGACCGACTCGACGACGACGCGCTGGCTGAGCGCCGCGACCTCGTACGCCGGTCGGCACTCCAGACCCGGGAGCCGGTCGCGGTGAGCGCGCTAGCTGGAGGGGGGATCGACGAACTGCTGGCGGCTCTGGCGGACGCGCTGCCGACCGAACACGTCGAGTTCGCGGTTCCGAACTGCAGCGACGCACAGCCGCTGCTGTCGTGGCTCCACGAGCGCGGCGACGTGACGGTGAAATACGACGGGGACCTCGTTCGCGTCGCCTTCGTCGGAAAGCCGTCCGTCGTGGCGGAGGCCGAACGACGAGCCGCGGACGTGGGCGGCTCCGGCGGGGTGGATGGGTAAGGCAGTCGCTCTTGCGGGGCTGACAGGCGGCGTCGTCCGTCCCCGGCGCGAGTCGCCGCGCACCCGCTGACGCGCCGGGGCCTCGTTCAGGTCACGGGGCGGCTGGGTCGCCATCGTATTTGAACGTTGGTTCGGATTTGTCGCGTCCAGGAGTAGTTCTGGTTCGCCTGGAAGCACTCGATCGAGAGTCTATCCGGTTGTCGCGACCCTGCCTCGAAACCCCCCGCGGCGCTCGGCTCCCGCGAACCGCGCTGCGCTCCTCGCGCTCCCTGCGGTCGCGCTGTGGTGCTTGCGAGTTCGGGGTTCGCCGACCGCCGCGGCCCCTTTCAGTCCCACCCGCGCAACCGCACCGCCCCGAACCTCTCCTTCCCCAGCCTCCTGTGCTTTACCTCGGAGCACGCTCCTCGGAAGTCACCCTCGTGGTTCGAAAGACGCCAGAACGTCTTTCGTCATCACGAAATCTTCGATTTTCGAACGACTCCGCTCGCGTGAACAGCCTCCTGCGCGTCTCGGCTCGCTCGCTGCGCTCGCGAGCCTGCGATGCTCGTCCCTCGCACGAGCGGCCGCGCTCCGCTTGGCCGTTCACGAGACGCCGTGCGTCCCGTGAGCTCACGAGAGCAACGCTCTCGTGAACGCCGCGCGCCATCCGACCGTCTCGTCGTGCGTAGCGCGTCCAGAATCAGCCAGCACACCTCATCCGAACCACGTCCGCGACCGCCGCTGTGGGCACCCTTAAGAAGCGCCGGCCACTCCCCTCGCGTATGCGACCGCGAGACCTCTCCGCGAACGCCCCCTACGACCCGGGGCGGGGCGTCGAGGAGGTCGCCAGGGAGCTCGGGCTCGACCCCGACGACCTGGTGAAGCTCTCCTCGAACGAGAACCCCCACGGTCCCTCGCCGAAGGCCGTCGAGGCCATCCGCGAGGCGGCCGGCGAGGCCGGCGTCTACCCGACGGCCGCCCACGCGGACCTCACCGAGAAACTGGCGGACCGGCGCGGTGTCGACCCGGAACAGGTGTGGGTGACCCCCGGCGCGGACGGCGCGCTGGACTACCTCTCCCGCGCGATGCTCGAACCCGACGACCGGGTGCTCGCGCCCGAACCCGGCTTCTCGTACTACGGGATGAGCGCGCGCTACCACCACGGGACCGTCGGCACGTACCCGCTCTCGAAGTCCGACGGGTTCGCCCAGACCGCCGACGGCGTGCTCGACGCCTACGACGGCGAGCGGATGATCCACGTCACGACGCCGCACAACCCGACCGGCTCGGAACTCCCGCGCGAGGAGTTGCTCGCGCTGCTCGACGGCGTCGCGGACCACACGCTCGTCGTCGTCGACGAGGCGTACGTCGAGTTCTCCGAGTCCGCCTCGGCGATCGATCTGCTCGCCGGGCACGAGAACCTCGCGGTCACCCGGACGTTCTCGAAGGCGTACGGCCTCGCGGGACTGCGGATCGGCTACGCCGTGGTGCCCCCGGAGTGGGCCGACGCGTTCGCACGCGTGAACACTCCCTTCGCGGCCAGTGCCGTCGCGCTGGCGGCGGCCGACGCCGCGCTGGACGACGGCGAGCACGTCGAGCGGTCCGTCGAGTCGGCCCGGTGGGCGCGCGAGCACATCACGGAGAACCTCGAGGCACGCACCTACGACAGCGCGGCCAACTTCGTCCTCGCCGACGTCGGCGACGGAACGGCGGTCGCGGAGGCCGCCAAGGAGCGGGGCGTCATCGTCCGCGACACGTCATCGTTCGGCCTGCCGGGGTGCATCCGGGTGTCCTGCGGGACCGAGTCGGAGACGAGGCGGGCGGTCGAGACGCTCAACGAGGTCGTCGCCGAGGTCGACGCGGCGGCCGACCTGGAGGCGGAAGCGTGAGGCTCGCGGTCACCGGGACGCCCGGGACGGGAAAGACGAGCGCGACGGCGGCGCTCGACCGCGAGGTCGTCCACCTGAACGACGTCGTCCGCGAGGCGGGCCTCTGGAGCGAGCGCGACGGGGAGCGCGACACGCTCGTCGTGGACCTCGACGCCTGCCGGGAGCACCTCGGCGACTGGGACGGCGTACTGGAGTCGCACCTCGCACACCGGTTCGAGGCCAACCGGGTGGCGGTCCTCCGGTGCCGACCGGACGAACTCGAACGGCGGCTCCGCGAGCGCGGCGAACCCGAGGCGAAGGCCGCGGAGAACCGCGAGAGCGAGGCGCTCGACGTCGTGCTCGGCGAGGCCGTCGCGGAGCACGGCGCGGACGCGGTGTACGAGATCGACACGACCGACCGGACGCCCGAGGCGGTCGCCGCCGAACTGGCCGCCGTCGCTGCCGGCGAGCGCGACCCCTCCGCGGGCGAGGTTGACTTCCTGGAGTACCGATGACGCTGGACCGGTTCCGCCACGTCGCCGACCGCGGGCTCTCCCCGTTCGTCCGGGTCGCCGACGCGCTCGGCCTCTCGCCCGACGCCGTGAGCGTCGTCGCCTTCGGCTGTGCGATCGCCGCCGGCGTCGCTTTCGGCGTCGCCGAGCCGCCGTGGTACGTCGCCGGATCGCTGCTCGTCTTCCTCAACGGCTGGCTCGACCTCGTGGACGGCGCGCTCGCGCGCGAGCAGGGCGTCGCATCCTCGGGGGGCGACCTGCTCGATCACGTGCTGGACCGCTACGCCGACATCGCCGTCCTGGTCGGGCTCGCGGCCGGCGTCGGCAGATACGGGCTCGGGCTCGCCGCGGTGACGGGCGTGCTGATGACCTCGTATCTCGGCACGCAGATCCAGGCGGTCGGCATCGGCCGGGAGTACGGCGGCCTGCTCGGCCGGGCGGATCGGCTGGCGCTCGTGGGCCTCGCCGGCGTCGTCGCCGCGGTGGTTCCCGGGCCGCTCGTGGCGGGCCTCGGCGTCGTTTCGCTGCTGCTGGTGCTGTTCGCGGTCGTCGGACACCTGACCGCGCTCCAGCGATTCTGGGGCGCGTGGTCGGACATCGAGTGAGCTCCGGGTCCGCCTACCCGGCCGTGGCAGATCCGACCGGCCGGCTCTCGATCCTGCCGTGAGGAGGGGAACCGTCGGCTGGGCGAACGTTTTTGTTCTCACGACGGGACCGGACGTTCATGAACGGACAACGGGCCGACGCCGGGCCCGTCGAATCGCTCGGTGGGTCCGGGAGCCGGACGACGGGAGCCGACCCCTCGCTGGGGGAGGCGCTCGACGCGCTCGATGACGGCTGTCGCCTGCTGGTCACGGGCGACGTGCCGACCGACGCACATCGGGTGGCGGCCGCGCGGTACTTCGGCGACCCGTCGTACCCGCGCCGGCGGGTGCTCGGGCTGACCCACGACGCGCCGCGCCCGGACGCGTGGTTCCCCGGCGGGGTCACCGCGGCCGAGGACGGCGCTGCGGTCGTCCGGATGGACGACCCCCTCCGCGACCCGGCCGCCGCCTCCGGGTCCCCGGCCGGCGACCGGGGAGTCCCGCCTGACGGTGACGGAACGTTTCGCTCGCGGTTTCTGGACGCGATCGCGACCGTGGCCGACGCGGAGGACGGCGACGCGGTCGGCGAAAACGGGAGCGAGGAACGCGGTCGGGACGACGGGATGCGGCTTCGCGTCTGCCTGTTCCGCGTCGACGGCATCCGTGCGGCGCTGGGCGAGGCGGCGGCGGGCGCGCTGCTGCGGGACGTCACGTCCGCGGTCGGGAAGCGGGACGGCATGGCGCAGTTCCACCTGCCCCGACGGTCGGCAGCCGACGGTGAGGGTGACGTCCGCTCGGACCCGGTCGTCGACGCCGTCGTGACCCAGCTCGCCGACCGGCTGGACGTCGTCGTGGAGCTCAGGCTCCGGGACCGCGCGGTCGTCCCCGACGAGCGCTGGCACATCGACGGGTGGGGATCGACCGGCTGGCATCCGCTCGGGTGAGTCGCGTGAACGAGACAGCGGACGAACCGACGGACGCCCTCTCGATCGTCCCGGCCGACGGTGCGGCCGGATACGAGATCACGGACAGGATCGAGGAGGTCAAACTGCCGTTCAGGCTCGACGGGGACGACGACCGTCCGGTCCGCGTCGATGCCGGGAACGCGTTCCCGACGCCCGTCGACGGCTGCTGGGAGGCGAAGACACGGCACGTCACGCCGCTGTGTACGGCGGACGTGTACGTCCGGACCCCGGACAACTCGCTGGTCGAGACGCTGACGGCGAACGGCTCCGTCGCCGTTCCGGCCGGAAAGCACGTCCTCGAACTGTCGACCGCACCCGTGAAGGCGTACCTCTCGATCGAGGGCCCCGCGTCCGTCGACTACGACGGCCGCTATCCGACCGTCTCCCTCGACGACGGTCCCGCCGCGGTCCGGATCGGCGCGCGCTCGCGCCACGAGACCCCGGCCGGAACGATCACCGTGACCGAGGAGCCCGCGGACGTCGCCGCGGCGCTGTCCACCTTCGGTTCGGCGCTGGCGACGACCTCGCCGGAACGGTCGTTCCCCACGCTCCGTGGCCACCCGCCGCTGATCGAGACCGGCGATTCGCTCGACGTCCCGTCGCTGGTGGAACGCGCTGGGACGGGGGTGACGCTCGGCGTTCCCTTCGAGTACGGCCCGCTGTTCTCGGCGGCACCGGTCGCCTACTATCTCGCCGCGAGCATCGTCGAGAGCGACGACCCGTATCTCTCCGCGGGCGGGACGACCCGACGGCTTCCGGCCGACCGCGAGGGGCTGGCGCATGAACTCGGCGCGATCCTTCGGCACTGTTTCACGCTCGACTGTGCCACGAGAGCCTGCGAGGCGGGGCTTTACGACGTGGACCTGCAGGTCCACCGGGCGCTCTCGGAGAGCCTGGACCCGCCGTGGCGGACGTGGTACGACGCGAGCCTCGCGGACCGAACCGCCGCGTATCTGGACGTGCCGACGTCGGCGACCGAGGGGGCGATCGACTGGCCCCAGACGACGGACGTGAAGCCGGTCGCGGAGAACGCCGCGATCCTCCCGTTCCTCGCGTCGGACCTCTCGACGATCCGCTCACCGCCGCCGGCGCCGACGGTCCCCGGCGGGAACGGGAGCGGTCCGCTCGACGAGTTCGTCCGCAGCGACGAGGAGCCGGCGTTCACACGGAGCGCCGGCGACAGGTCGGAGTCGCGCCCCTGGCTCAGGGGGCCGACACAGAACGTCACCGACGAGGGGAACGCCGTCGTCTCGCCGCGCCCCGCCGACAGCACGTCGCTCGCGTGGGTCGGTCCGGGCTACCCGATGCGCGCGTCGAAACCGACGGTCGAATCGTACCGCAGCCGGCTCGACCGGACGCTCTCTGCGGACCTGACCATCGACGTCACCGTCGTTTGCAACGACGACCGGATGGCGGAGGAGGCCGACGAGGTGTACGGCTTCCGGGATCACGTCGCGTTCGACGTTCGACAGGACAGCGAGCTCACGGTCGGGGAGCTGGCCGACCTGCTGGCCGAGGACCACGACTTCTTCCACTACGTCGGCCACGTCGACGAGCGCGGCGTGAAGTGTCCCGACGGCTTCCTCGACCTCGAAGCGCTCGAGGAAACCGGCGTCGACGCGTTCCTGTTGAACGCCTGTACGTCCTACCGACAGGGGATGGCGCTCGTCGAGGCGGGCGCGCTCGGCGGCGTCGTGTCGCTGACCGAGCTCCCGAACTCGCTGGCCACGCGCGTCGGCCGCGACCTGGCACGGCTGCTCGACGTGGGGTTCCCGCTGGACGCGGCCCTGGACGTCGTCGGTCGGGGCCCGTTCGCGGGGAGCGCGTACACGATCGTCGGGGACCCGCGGGTCCAGCTGTGCCAGTGTGCGACGGGGGCGGCGATGCTGATCGAACTGGAGGACGACCCGGACGGCGACCGGGTGCTGGCCACGCCACGGTGCTATCCGACGTCGTCGTTCGATCTGGGAACGATGTCGATGGGCCACTTCGGGGACGACGAGGAACGGTTCATCGGCTCCGGACGGGGGGAACCGGTCCCGATTCCCGTCCCGGAGCTCGACGGGGCCTTCACCATGGCCAGGTCTCCCATCGAAGTCGCGACCGAGATACGGTGGAGCGACGAGGTAACGGGCCGACGGCTGGCCGAACTTACGGACCAGCAGTAGAGCTTCCGTTCGCCGCGACCGCACCGGCCTGTGACAGCAACAGCGTCATCGTGAACAGTGCGCCGATCAGCTTCGGGTGCTCCGCCAGGAACGCCGCCATCGCAGTGTTTTCGGGCATACGGGTCTCGAAACGGTTTGTTTTATACTGAATCTATCTGAAACATTCTGATAGTCATGCTGTAAAAAGAACTCCAGTTTCCGGCTTGTACGCGACCGTATCCGGTAATCACCTCGAAAGTCGGCGACCGGGCAGGAGATTCCCGTCGACGAACCCGCGGGGCGCACGTTTTATCAGTGGGAGCGCGCTACGGTCTGGTATGCCCCAGTGTGAGATGTGTGGCGCCGAGAAGCCCTCGCTCACCACCACGAAGGTCGAAGGTGCCGAGTTGGAGCTCTGTGACGACTGTTCGGACTTCGGGACGGCGGTCACGCAGGACGCCGGCGGGTCGTCCGCCTCGACGAAGTACTCGACGTCGTCCTCCTCGGGCGGGTCGTCTTCGTCCTCCTCCTCGTCCTCCTCGAGTTCGTCCTCGTCGTCGACGCGCCGCCGGCGCGACATGTTCGACGAGATGGACACGGTGGCGACCGACTACGACGACCGACTTCGAACCGCGCGCGAGCAGGCCGGCCTGAGCCAGGAGGAGCTCGCGAAGGAACTGAACGAGAAGGCCAGCGTCATCCGGAAGCTCGAGCGCGGCGAGATCCTGCCGAGCGACGACGTCCAGCGGAAACTGGAGAAGGCGCTCGACATCTCGCTCGTGGAGGGCGAGGACACCGACGAGTCCGAGTGGTCCTCGGAGTCGTCCGGATCGATGACGCTCGGCGACGTGGTAAAGCGGAACGAGAACTGACCCCGACGGTCACGAACTGCCGCCGCCACGCCCCCCACCGGTAACGCCGCCGCAACCGCCACGCCTTTCTCCCGACCGACCCCCGACCCAGATATGTTCATCCTCGTCAACCTGAAGGCGTACCCCTGTGACGCGGTCGACGTCGCCGAAGCCGTCGCCGACGTCGCGGCCGAGTCCGGCGCCCGAATCACCGTCGCGCCGCAGGCCGCACGGCTGTCCAGCGTCGCCGCCACCGGGGTCGAAACGTGGGCCCAGCACGTCTCGCCGGTCGGCCACGGGAGCCACACCGGCTCGACGCTCGCCGAGGCCGTCGCCGACGCCGGCGCGGCCGGGACGCTCCTCAACCACTCCGAGAGGCGCATCAAACTGGCGGACGTCGACGGCTCGCTCGCGGCCGCCCGGCGGACGGGGCTGGAGACGGTCGTCTGTGCGAACAACCCCGACCAGGCCGCCGCGGCGGCCGCGCTCGGTCCCGACGCGGTCGCGGTCGAACCGCCGGAACTCATCGGCGGCGACGTCTCCGTCGCCTCGGCGGACCCGGCCATCGTCGAGGACTCCGCGGCCGCCGTCGCCGCCGTCGACGAGGACGTCGAGCTGTTCTGTGGTGCCGGCGTCTCGAACGGCGAGGACGTGGCGGCCGCCGCCGACCTCGGCGCGTCCGGCGTGCTGCTCGCCAGCGGCGTGGCGAAGGCGGACGACCCGCGGGCGGTGCTCAGGGATCTGGTGTCCGGGATCTGAGCGGGACGCGTCTGGAAATCGCGGAGTCGGGGCGCGGGCGAGTTCCGAGCCCTGGAGTCTCAGTTCCGACTGACGTCGTGTGCGAGGACCCCGACGCCCTCGACCTCGACCTCGACGCGGTCGCCGTCGGCGAGCGGGCCGACGCCGGCCGGCGTGCCCGTGGAGACGGCGTCGCCGGGTTCGAGCGTCAGGTACGTCGTGACCTCCTCGATCAGCGTCGGCACGTCGAAGATGAACTGGTCCCGGGTGCCGTGCTGTCTGCGCTCGCCGTTCAGGCGGAGTTCGACGGCCGCGTCCGCGGGCACGTCCTCAGCGTCGGCGACGACCGGGCCCAGCGGGGCGCTGGCGTCGAACGCCTTCCCCCGGACCCAGTTCCGCTCGCGGTCCTGGTCGTCCCGGTTCGACACGTCGTTCATGCAGGTGATGCCCTCGACGACGTCCCAGGCGTCCACGGCGGCGACGTTCCTGGCCTGCTCGCCGACGACGACGGCCAGTTCGGCCTCGTGTTCCACCTGCTCCTTGCCGGCCGGAAGCGGAACGGTCGAGCCGGGCGGCGCGACGCAGTTCGGCGGCTTCAGGAACAGCATCGGCCGGTCGGGCACTTCCTCGTCCCGCTCGTCGGCGTGTGCGGCGTAGTTCCGGCCGACACAGACGATCTTGGTCGGCTCACAGGGGGCGAGCAGGTCAACCGCCGGGTCGCTCACGTCGAACGTCTCTCCCGCCGCCTCTACCGTGCCGTTCTCGTACCGGCCGCGTCGGACCGCGCCGGACGGGTCGCGGATTCGTGCGCGTCGCATGGTGGCACGTCGGCCGGTCCGGGTTTAGCCGTTTGGAGTCCGGCGAGGCGGGCGAGGACCGGCCGAGCATCGACCCGATCGCCGTCAGGTCGGCGACCGATTTTATGTGGCCGTCAGCCGAACTCCCACCCGTCATGGCGACAATGGAACTCACCTGGCACGGCCACTCAACCTGGTCGGTCTCGGTCGACGGCACGGACCTGCTCATCGACCCGTTCTTCGACAACCCGTACACCGAGACGGACCCGGAGGAGCTGGACCCCGACCACGTCCTCCTGACGCACGGACACGCCGACCACATCGCCGACTGCGACCGCTTCCGCGACGCCCACTTCGTCGGCACGCCGGAGCTAACCGGCTATCTCGCCGACGAGTACGGCGTCGACGACTCGACCGGGATGAACCTCGGCGGCACGGTCGAACTCGGGGACGCGTTCGTCACGATGGTCCGGGCGGACCACTCGAACGGCATCGACACCGGCTACGGCACCTCCGGCGGCATGCCCGCGGGCTACGTCATCTCCGACACGAAGCCGACCCAGGAGTCGGACGCGGACGCGACGGCGTTCTACCACGCGGGCGACACCGCCCTGATGTCCGAGATGAAGGACGTCATCGGCCCGTTCCTCGAACCCGACGCGGCCGCCGTCCCCTGTGGCGACCACTTCACGATGGGGCCGGCACAGGCGGCCATCGCGGTCGACTGGCTCGACGTCGACCACGCCTTCCCGATGCACTACGACAGTTTCCCGCCCATCGAGATCGACACCGAGCAGTTCGTGAGCGAGGTGAAAGCGACCGGCAGCGACGCCGAGGTCCACGTGCTCGGCGGCGACGAGTCGTTCACGCTGGAGTAATTACGGCACGGCCGGTCCGTCCCGACTCGGTCGGTCGTCCATACCGGTTCGGCAAGGTTTAGGCCCCTCGCGACCGAACGAACCGGACGCATTATGACCGACATCGAGACCTCAACAGTCAGCGAGGAGGGCTTCGTGAGCACCAGCCAGCTCGGCGACTTCGATCTGACCGTCGACGCCACGGGCGAGGAGGGACCGACGCCGAACCAGGTGCTCGTCGCGGACTACGCGTCCTGTTACCTGCCGGCGTTCCGCGTCGGCGGCCAGAAGGAGGGCCACGAAGAACTCGGCAAGGTCCAGATCGACGCCGAGGCCGATCTTGACGACGACGACGACCTCACGGGCATCAGCTTCGACATCTACGTCGAGGCAGACGTCGACGACGACACGCTCGAGACGATCGTCGCACACGGCGAGGACATCTGTCACGTCCACTCGGCGCTCCGCGAGGGGCTCCACGCGGACATCTCGGCCACCGGCGACGCCTTCTGAGGCTGCCGGCGGCGACGTCCCCGAACCCGACCGGTGGGACGGTCGCACCGCTCACCGCTTCTTCGCGCCGCGAAAACGTCACAGCCGCCCGCTCGGCGGGGTTACTCGTTCCCGCGGTAGGCGCGGTACGTCATCGCGCGACCCTCGATGATGACCACGTCGTGCCCGTCCGGGTTGGGGTCCCGGTCGCCGACGCGGCCCTCGGTTTCGTCGCGAAAGACGTACGGTGAATCGCGCTCTTCCATGTCAATTTGTACCACGCTGTTGCACATAAACCTTTGTCAGACAGACTCACGCGTGATATCGGGAGTTCGTCACGATTCGGCGGCGCACGTTCGGGTCCGGGACGGGTCCGGCCACACCGACCCCATCACGAAACCGTGAACGGTAACGCGTATGTGTCGGGGCTCCGGAGCGTCGGTACAGTGACCGCGACGCAGCTCACGCTCGTTCAGATCGACAACTACGGGCCGTGGACCGTGACGCCGGAGCCCCGCCGGGAGATGGACCTCCAGACGCTCCAGTCCCGGCTGTTCGCCGACCTCGCGCAGTTCGTCGGCTCCCGTGACGGCTACGCGTTCTTCACCCGCTTCGACAACATGGTCGCCGTGACGAACGGCCTCGACCGGTCCGACCACGAACTCCTCCAGGAGTCCATCGGAAACCGGTATCCCGTGACCATCAGCCTCGGAACCGGCGTGGACGAGTCGCCCATCGAGGCGCTCGAAACCGCGACCGAACTCGTCCAGAACGCCGGGAGCGCGCAGTCGGCCGACCGCGCGGAGGCGCTCGACGGCGAGTTCGTCGGCGACCCCGGCGCGGGCGACCTCCGGATCGCCCACTTCGACGTGAACGACGCGACCGGCAAGTACACCGACCGGCTCAACGAGTTCGATTCGTTCATTAGCATCGAGCAGGCGTACGCCAGCCTCATGCGCTACATGCGCGAGGCCCACGGCGCGCTCTCCTTTTTCGTCGGCGGCGACAACGTCATCTCGGTCTGCCCGGAACTGGGCGTCGACGAGTACCGCGACGCCATCGACCACGTCTCCTCCGAGGCCGACGTCCAGTTGAAGGTCGGCGTCGGACGCGGCACGACGGCCCACGAGGCCGGCATCCGCGCGAAGCACGCGCTGGAGGACTGCCGGTACGAGGGGACGCTGGTGGAGTTCGCGTAGTCGCCCCCGGCGCTCACACGGTTGACGTGATTCACCGTGGGGTTCGCAGTGACGTGCGATCGTGGACGACGGTCGACGAACCTGCGATCACGGGCCGTTGTTCGAACTGCTCAGCCCTTCCTGCCAGATCTGTCGCCGTGCGAGCGTGCGACGCCCCTCCTCGGTGAGCTTGTACTCGCGCGGCCGGCCGTCGGTCGCTACCTCCCGCACGAGTTCGAGGTCGGCCAGAGCGTCGAGGCTCGGATACACCTCCGCGTGGCTCACCTCCTCGCCGTAGTAGTCGATCAGCTCCTGCCGGATGGCGATGCCTTTCAGCGGACCGCGTTTCGATAGCATCCAGAGGACGTCCCACTCGAGCGCCGAGAGGGTGCGGGGAACGTTCACCGGTTAGCCTCCCGGACACCGGCGGCCGGTCCGGGACCTCGGGGTACGTCGGCACCGGTGGCCGTCCCTTCGGTTCGGTTGACGCGGTGGCGGTCCTCTCGTGTTCCTGTTGGGTCCGTACGGGCGGGCCCGCTCGTGTGTGCTCCGGGAATCATCTGTGGGTGGGCACGAACCGTCGGCGGCCGGGGGTGGCACGAACCGCCGCCCACTCGCCGGAGGCCGAGTGACTCGAGCCGTCCGCCATCGGATTCATGAACATACGATAATACTGTATAGATAACTATAGTTCTTTCCAAGGTGTTGTAGTATCCTATTCCTGATGGATAATACCCTGTACGGACGCGGAAACACCATGAGGAAGTCGGCCCGGTGGATGGTTTTGCTGGACGACAGGATCCTGGAATACGTCTCGGAGAACGGGCCGACCCTCCCCTCCGACATCGCGAACGACGACCGCATCCCGTACGGGGCACAGCACATCGGGAACAGGTGCAGGAAGCTGACCGAACACGGGTTCCTCGACAACCTGGGCAACGGCGTGTACGTCATCACCCAGCGCGGCCGGGACTATCTGAACGAGGAGTTCGACGCCGAGCAGGTGGACGCGGAGGGTGACAGTGGCGGCGAGTCCGCGTCGGCGGACGGCAACGTCTGAGCCGGGACCGACGCAGAAGTTCTTGTACGATGACGACACCAGCCCTCCCGATGGTCGTTCGACGGATGGGAACGTGGATGGAGACGCTGGACGAACGCATCCTCGAGCACCTCGCAGACGAGGGGTGGGCGACCGCGAGGACGATGGCACGGTGTCCCGGGTTCGAGACGTCCGAATCGCGGCTCGCCGAGCGATGTCACGTCCTCGCACACGCGGATCTGATCGCCCCGCTGATGGACTGCCGTCGGGCCGACGTCTGGGAACTGACTGGCCGCGGCGTGAGGTATCTCCGCGGCGAAGTCGACGCGGAGTCGATCCGACCGCTCCCCAAGGTCCGTCCCTCGGGGGCGGTCAGACCGCTCCAGTGGTGAGAAGTCGACCCGAACCCGGCGCTGGATCCGGACGTGTCCCGGCACCACTCGAAACGATGGACAGACGACACTCGATCGCGACGGGTCGATTCGAGGGCCCGGTAAGCGGTTCATACCGTCACGCCGTCGCACCCACGTCACAGATCAGACGCTCGGCACGGAAGCGGCGGGGCCGGGTGGGTACGGGGGAGAGGTGATGTCGTGACGGGTGCCGTTCCGGGTCCGTATGGAGAGGGATGCAGTCCGGTCATTGGCCGACTGGTGACCGATATCGCACCGGCTGTCGTCCACGGCAACCCGCGGAGCCAACACTTATCTCCACGCCGCAGTTTCGCCCGGTAAGACCCCGTTAACCGGGGGAGTCCGATGATCGAATTCAACGACCCACGAGTCGACGGCGAGCACGTCAGTCGCCGTCCGAGTTCCACGACCGACGGCGACGTCGTCCTCGTCGGGGTGGTCCACGACCACCCGGCCAGTACGTTCCGCGTACGGACGGTGATCGAGTCCGTCGACCCGGACGTGCTGGCGCTCGAACTCCCGCCGCTCGCGGTCGGCCTCTTCGAACAGTACGCGCGGGACGCGCGGACGCCGCCGGCGTTCGGCGGAGAGATGAGCGCTGCGATCCAGGCGGCGCGTCCGGGGACGGCCGGGGGCGTCGACCGCGTCGTCGGCATCGACGGCCCGAGCGTCCGGTTCGCGGGCCGGATGGCCCGTCGGCTCTGGTCGGAACGACCCGCACTCTCGACTGCGCGGACGGTGATCCGCGGCCTCTCGACCGCGACCAGGCGCGCGGCCGTCTGCCGACTCGGCGCGGGAGTCGCGGCCTCAACCGGGCTTCGCCTGGAGGTGGACTCGCCGGTCGTCCACGAGAGCGACTGGCAGGACGCCCCCGAGGTCCAGGCCGACGACGAACGGACACAGATCAGACGGTCGCAGGCCATGCTGAACGCGTTCGGCTCCTGTCGCGCCTCCCGCGCCTGCGACCTCCGAAACGAGACGCGGGAGGAGCACATGGCCGCGCGACTCGCCGACCTCCGCGACGAGGGGGACGTCGTGGCGGTCGTTGGGATCGACCACCTCGATCCGCTGTCCGCGGAGTTCACGGACGACTGAGCGGCCCCTCGTCCGCGCCGCGGAAAAACCTCGACAGCATGGGGAACGGAAGATCGACGGCGCGGAAAGGGGTCCGAAGGGGGCCCGTCGGCGATCCGCCTCGTTGGTCCGAAATCGGGATCAGCCCCGGAACACGGAGGCCGTATCGGTACCCGTGTTCGTCCCGTTTTCGGTGCCCGCGTCAGTCTCCGTGTCCGTCCCGGGCTCCGTGTTCGTCGCCGTCTCCGTCGCGGGCGGCGTTTCCGTCTCCGTCGTGGGTGGCGTTTCCGTTCCCGTTTCGGTTTCCGTACTCGTCGCAGCGTCCGTCCCCGCGGGCGTCTCGGTGCCCGTCGGGGGCTCGGTGGTCGTGGCGTTCCCGGTCGGCGTGGTCGTTCCGGGTTCCGTAGCCGTCTCCGTCCCCGATTCGGCCGTCGCCGTTTCCGTCCCGGTGTCGTTCGCGGCCGCCGTCACCGACACCGAGAGGTCGTAGGGGCCGGTCGCGCCGGCGAAGCCGTAGACGACGAGGTAGTACGTTCCCGACTCGTTCGGGGCGTACGAGATCGATTCGCCGTCGGTCACCGAGTTGCTGACCTGCAGAACCGACGCGTTCTCGTCCGTGAGGAAGAGGTCCAGGTCGCCGCGCTCGTGCGAGAAGTTGATCGAGGACGAGAGCATCTCGCCCTGGGCGACCTCGACCGCGAACACGTCGACGTCGCCGGTGGTGATGGTGAGGTTATCGTACGACCCGGGGTCGATCGCGGTCGCGTTCGGGAGGTCGTCGTTCGGCTCGAACTCGTCCTCGACGCCCGCGAACGGCGACGCGTCGTTACGGTACGTCAGTTCGTACTCGTTCGTCTGGCCCTGGAATCCGGTCACGACCAGGTAGAAGGTGCCGTTTCGCTCGGGCACGTACGAGAACGACTCGCCGTCGGTCGCCGACTCGTTCCTGAGCAGGATCGTCTCGTTCGGCCCGACGAGGTAGAGTTCGAGGTCGCCCTCCTCGTGCGTGAAGTTGATCGACGCCGACATCGACTCGTTCGCCGTCAGCTCGATCTCGTAGACGTCGACGTCGAACGTGGTGACGTTCAGCCCCTCGTAGGTGCCCGGCGTGATCTCCGTCGCCGTGTCGAAGCTGTTGTTCGGTTCGAACTGCTGTGCCCCCGTCTGCGGGTTCGTCCCGTTCGTCGTCCCCGCGGCGGCCGCGGTGCCCGCGAACGCACTCGTCGCGAGGAGGCAGGCGAGTGTGAGCGCGAGCAGCGGGCCGAGCGGAGACGGCCGTGAGTGACTGTGTCGGGTCATGGGTTTCTGTCGGCCCCGACTCCGGGGCGGTGACCGACGACACGAACGGGGTCAGTACGAAGCCGATTAAGTATGAACAGCCATGTCGTCGGGTGGTTTCGCCGAGATTTTCGAATGCTCGCGTTTCCTCGAGTAACCCCGACGGAGGCGTTCGAGGGTGCCGGGTAAGCCCGACAAACGACCGGCGGGCCGTCTGCTGGTTCGTGCGGTAGGCCGTGGTAGTGGGACGGACCGCTCAGACGGGGTTCCGGAGCCACCGGTGGCGCGGGTGGACCCACGCCCAGTCCGCGACGCCCTCGCGCTGCAGGTACTCGCCCTTCCGGCGCGGGCCGTCCGTGTCCGCCGCGCTCAACTCCTCGACGCCGTCGGCGTCGAACCCGGCGGTTCTGACGCCACGGAGCGCGTCGTCCCAGAAGATCGCCCGCTCGCAGTCCGGAGAGAGGCCGAGGAGTTCGTGCTCGCTCTCGTCTGCCTCCACGAGTTTCCGCGTCGTCTCGATGGCGTCCGACGGGGTTCGGTGCTCCGCGATGGTCCACGCGAGTTCGCCTTCGAGGTGGGTGAACGCGCCGTGTTTCTTCCGTTTCGACATCGCTGGTCGGTACGTGGTCGGTACGGGGCATAGAACTGCGCCGGAGGTGTGGTGGAACTGGAAGTGGTTGGCACGGCAGAGACGAGCGGGTCACTCACCGTGAAAACGCCGCGTGAGAAGTGGGGTCGGAGGGATTTGAACCCCCGATCGACTGATATCTCCGGTTGTCGCGCCTCGGTCCTCCAGAGGGTCGTCGTCGCGGCCGATGATCAGTCGGACGCTCGGTATATCAGTCTGGAGTTCGTCACCGGGCGGTCAGCCTCTGGAGTCAGTCGCCATGCCTGGCTTGGCCACGACCCCTCGCATCAGTTTCTTCCCCGGAATCGCCTAAAGGGATTTCGATTCGGTCAGCGATCCGTCTCGCCCCAGGGGCACTCCTGACACTTGTAGGCGGTCACGAACTCCGTGACCGAGGGCATGTATCCGACCGAGATGACGTCGCCGCCGCAGTCGGGACACTGCCGGTCGGCGTCCGCGATGTCCTCGGCTTCCATCACCGACTCGCCCTCGACGAGTTCGGCCAGTTTCTCGGGCGTGACCATCCGCCCCTCGACGACGCGATTGCTCATGTCGGTGCAAGCGGGGCGGTCGAAGTAAAGCCCGCGGTCGGCGGGACGCTACAGCCAGGGAGCGCGGTTGGGGCCGTCCTCGGGGTCCGACACGCTCCCGTCCGCGTCGTCGCCGTCGACCGGGTCGATCCCGGCCGACGAGCCGCCGTCCGTCGCGGATCCGGACACGGCGCCGGCCGCGAGGTCCGGGGCCGAGGCGGGAGCCGACTCGCCACCGTGGTCGGCTGCGGGTGCTGGCTCCGATGCCCCGTCCCCGCTCGTACCGTCGCCGGTCGCCCCGTCGGCGTCGTCCGAGGAGCCGGCGGACGCGACGTCGGAACTCGGCTCGTAGGAGAACACGGCCGTCACGCAGAGCACGCCGAGCGCGACCGGCTGTTCGGTCGGTAGCAGGCCGAGCACCGAGAGCGCCAGCATCCCGAGCGCGACCGCCGAGCCGAACCGGAAGCGGTCGATGTCGACGCGGTCGCGCAGGTGGTCGCCCGCGAGCGCGACCGCGAGCGCGAAGCCGACGCCGACCCCGGCGGCCGCCCCGGCGCGGACGAGCAGCCCGGGGTCGAGCAGGAGGGTGAGCCGTGCGCCGCTCGGGTCGAAACTCGCAACGAGCCCGAGCGCGATGATCGCCCCCGGCCGCGGGAGGTACTCGCCGACCTCCGCGCTCGCGGTCTTGGCCGCGATGGCGAGGATGACCAGGCCCGCGAAGCGGTGGAACGTGTCGGTGAGCAGGCTCTGGATGGTCTGGGCCAGCGCGGCCTCGGCGACGGCCACGGGAACGAGCACCGCGCCGAGTAGCAGGATGGAGAGGGCCTTCTCGCGCGGCGTTCCCTCCATCTCGGCGAGGACGACCGCCATCGTGGCCGAGCCGCCGAAGATGAGCAGCCCGGTCTCGACGATGCCGAACGGGACCGTCAGCGCCCCCGCGATGACGAGCGCGGGGAAGATGCCGTCGATGAGCGGGAGGCCCATGACGGTGGCGAGCAGCCGCGTGGGGCCGCCGACGCGTCGCTCAAGCCGGAGCGCGATCGGGTGTCGTGACGTACTCATCTAGCGATAGCCGTGCGCCTCACCGGCGGCGCGGTGGTAGCGATCGGGCGACTCCGCGTGGGGGTTCGAGCCGAATTCGAACCGGAGCGGCCAGCGGAAGCCCGCGGCTCCGCGTTCCACCGTCGGTTTCGTCGCCTGCCGGAAGGCTGTCACGAGCGCCGCGCGGATGCTCGTCTGGCCGGCAGTGCGTGCACCGTAGTGGGACACGAAGTCCATGATCGTTCAAACCCACGTCGTGACAATAAGCGTTGTGTGGGATTCGAGCGCATGGGTCACGAAGGTAGGCACCCGAGACGGGTGATTCGCCTACGAATCCACGTCAATTATAGCCCATCGCCTCGAGATGATCGGTGTCGGGCGTCGGTTGGGGCAACCATTGCGACCGGCGTGGGGCCCGTCCCGGTGGCAGTTCGAGCGGTCCGGGCCGGCGGCACGTTCGAGCGGCCGGTTCAGGTGGCAGTTCGAGCGACGTCGGTCGTGCATGTGAGCGAGTAGCGTGTCAGCGGATGGCGGGAGCACGGGTCCTCGGAACGTTTTTGGGACGGAGCGCCCCACCGATAACATGGCGAACGACGGTTCAACAGGTGGGGTCTTCTCCGAGAAGCTGGCGGTGCCCGAGGCGTTGACGTTCGACGACGTGCTGCTCCGACCCAAGGAGAGCCGCGTCGAACCCGACGAGGCGGACGTGTCCACGCGCGTCTCCCGCAACGTCGAACTGACGATCCCGGTGCTGTCGGCCGCGATGGACACGGTCACCGAGAGCGATCTGGCGGCCGAGATGGCCCGCGAGGGCGGCCTCGGCGTCCTCCATCGAAACATGACCGTCGAGGAGACGGCGGCGGAGGTCGAGCGCGTCAAGCGCGCGGACGAACTCGTCATCCGCCGCGAGAACGTCGTCACGGCCGCGCCCGACCAGACCGTCCGCGACGTGGACGAGATGATGGAGCGGGCGGGCGTCTCGGGCGCGCCGGTGGTCGACGACGACGACGCCGTGCTGGGCATCATCTCGGGCACCGACATCCGGCCGTACCTGGAGGTCGGCGAGTCCGACGCGGTCCGGGAGGCGATGACCGACGAGGTCATCACCGCGCCCGAGGACGTCTCCGCGCGTGAGGCGCTCGAGCTCATGTACGAGCACAAGATCGAGCGCGTCCCCGTCGTCGACGAGGGGAACCGGCTCGTCGGGCTCGTCACGATGCAGGGCGTCCTCCAGCGCCGCGAACACGGCGACGCCGCCCGTGACGAGGCGGGCGCGCTGCTCGTCGGCGTCGCGGTCGGGCCGTTCGAGGAGGAGCGGGCCGTCGCGGCCGACGAGGCGGGCGCGGACGTGCTGTTCATCGACTGCGCCCACGCGCACAACCTCAACGTGCTCGAGTCGGCGCGGGCGATCAAGGAGACCGTCGCGGCCGACGTCGTCGTCGGGAACGTCGGGACGCGGGAGGCCGCCGAGGCGGCCGTCGACTTCGCGGACGGCCTGAAGGTCGGCATCGGCCCCGGCTCCATCTGTACCACGCGCGTCGTCTCCGGGGCGGGCATGCCCCAGATCACGGCCGTCGCGCAGGTCGCGGACGTGGCCAGCGAACACGGCGTCCCCGTCATCGCGGATGGCGGCATCCGCTACTCCGGCGACGCCATCAAGGCGGTCGCCGCGGGCGCGGACGCGGTGATGCTGGGCTCCTACTTCGCGGGCACCGACGAGGCCCCGGGCCGGGTCATCACGATGAACGGCAAGCGCTACAAGCAGTACCGCGGGATGGGCTCGGTCGGCGCGATGAGCGAGGGCGGGGGCGACCGCTACCTGAAGGACGCCGAGGAGGACGAGGAGTTCGTCCCCGAGGGCGTCGAGGCCGCGACGCCGTACAAGGGGAGCCTCGCCTCGGAGCTCCACCAGCTCGTCGGCGGGATGCGCTCGGGGATGGGCTACGTCGGCGCCGAGACGCTGTCGGGGTTCAAGGAGCGCGCCGAGTTCGTCCGCGTCTCCCAGGCCGGCCAGACCGAGGGCCACCCCCACGACGTGACCATCACGGACGAGGCACCCAACTACAGCCCCGGCGAGTGAACCGGGGCGGGCCGGGTCGGTTCCGCACGCCGGACGGCGCGCAATTTCTGCCGGAGTCAGACGGGACACGATTAAGTGTTGGGGGGAACGACCGCCAGGCGATGGTTACGTGGCGGCTACCTGACGGACGAACGGAGTCGAGGGTGGGGACGCCGCCACCGGCCAAGGGGTATATTCATAAGGACTGCTCCGTCAGGTGGGGACAACACGGAACACTGTAGCATGAGTGAAGACCTCCCTGTCGTCCTGGTCGTCGAAGACGAGCCCGACCTCGCGGACCTGTACGCCGCGTGGCTCGGCGACGAGTACGAGGTACGGACCGCTTACGGCGGTCACGAGGCGCTCGAACAGCTCGACGAGGACGTCGACATCGTGCTGCTCGACCGACGGATGCCGGGCCTGTCGGGCGACGAGGTGCTCGTCGCGGTCCGGGAGCGGGGAATCGAGTGTCGCGTCGCGATGGTGACCGCGGTCGAACCGGACTTCGACATCGTCGCCATGGGCTTTGACGACTACCTCGTGAAGCCGGTCACGCGCGGCGCGCTCACGGAGACGGTCGAGGGGCTGTTCCGACGCAGCGAGTACGACAGCGACGTTCAGACGTACTTCGCGCTCGCCTCGAAGAAGGCGGTTCTCGAGTCCGAGAAGGGGCGTGCGGCCCTGGAGGAGTCCGAGGAGTACGACTACCTCGACGCACAGCTCAGGGACCTGCGTGAGAACCTCGACGACTCGGTGGCGAACTTCGACGAGCACGACGACTTCGAGGGCGCGTTCCGGGACATCGGGCGAGCCGACGGCACCGGCGACGGAAGCGGCGGGGAAGGGACGGAGTTCGGATTCTGATCAGAACCCTTCGTCGAGCAGTTCGCGCGCGATGATGTTCTTCTGTATCTGGGTCGTTCCCTCGTAGATCTGGGTGATCTTCGCGTCGCGGTAGAGCCGCTCGACGTCGTGGTCGTTGACGAAGCCGGCCCCGCCGTGGAGCTGGACCGCGGTGTCCGCCGATTCGACGGCCGTCCGGGAGGCGAACTCCTTGGCCATCGACGCGAGCCGGGTCAGATCGTCCGGCTCGTTCTCGACGGCCCACGCGGCCTCGTAGGTGAGGTTTCGGGCGGCGCGGAGGTTCGTGAACTGCTCGGCGAGTTCGTGTTTGACGGCCTGGAACTCCGAGATGGGGCGACCGAACTGCTCGCGTTCCTCCGTGTACTCCAGCGCGCGCTCGGCCGCGCCCTTCGCGATGCCTACGCCCTGTGCGGCGACGGCCGTCCGCGTCTCGTCGAAGAACTGCATGAGCTGGAGGAACCCCATGCCGCGCGAGCCGACGAGGTTCTCCTCGGGGACGCGCACGTCGTCGAAGATGAGTTCGGCGGTGTCGCTCGCGCGGATGCCCATCTTCCCGGTGATCTTGTCGGCGTCGAACCCGTCGCGGTCGGACTCGACGATGATCTGGGAGTAGCCCATGTAGCGGTCCTCCTGGTCGGGGTCGGTCTCGCACATCACGACGAAGTAGTCCCCGACCGATCCGTTCGTGATCCACATCTTGTTGCCGTTGATGACCCACTCGTCGCCGTCCTTCTCGGCGCGCGTGGTGATGCCGGTGACGTCCGAGCCGGCCTGCGGTTCGCTGATGGCCGCGCCCATGACGGTTTCGCCCTCGGTGATGGGCGTCAGGTACTCCTCCTTCTGCTCGTCGGTCCCGAACCCCATGATGGCCTCCGCGCCGAAGGCGGCCGAGGTGATACAGAGCCCGACGCCGGGATCGACCGCGAACAGTTCCTCGGTGATGATGGCCGTCTCGAGCGAGTCGTAGCCGACGCCGCCGTACTCGACCGGGATGTGGGGGCCGGTGAGCCCCATCTTCGCGGCCTCCTCCATCACCTCGTACGGGTACGACTCCTCCCGGTCGTGCTCGCTCGCCACGGGCGCGACCTCGTTCTCCGCGAATCGCCGGACCTCGTCGCGTAGCTGTCGTTGCTCCTCGGAGAGTGCGAACTCCATGCGGACACATCACACACCCGACTACCTAAACTCCCTGAAACCCCTGACGGCGGGCGAGACGTTTCTCCCGGACCCGTCGAGCCCTGGCCGGCGGACCTCACGGCGGACCCCGTGGTACGGTTCGAATCGAGGAATCCGGAGGAACGATCCGATTCAGCGGTCCGCGAGGAACGTTTCGAGCCGCGCCATCGCCTCCTTCAGGTCGTCCATCCCGGTCGCGTACGAGAGCCGGAGGTGCCCCGCGCCGCCGTCTCCGAACGCGCTGCCCGGCACCGCAGCGACGCCGGTCGTCTCGAGCAGCTCCGTGGCGAACGCCTCGTCGTCGCCGTCGGGCGCGACGTCGGCGACCCGTGGGAACGCGTAGAACGCGCCGCCGGGCTCGGCGACCGCGACGCCGAGTTCCCGCAGGCGCGCGGTGAGGTACCGCCGGCGACGGTCGTACTCGCGGCGCATCTCGACGACGTCGTCGTCACAGTCCTCCAGCGCCCGGATCGCGGCGTGCTGTGCCGTCGTCGGCGCGGAGAGCATCCCGTACTGGTGGACCTTCGTCATCGCCGCCGAGGCGGTCGGCGGCGCGAGCGCGTAGCCGAGCCTGAGCCCCGTCATCGCGTACGCCTTCGAGAAGCCGTTGACGACGACGGTCCGCTCGCGCATCCCGGGCAGCGTGGCGATGGAGGTGTGCTCGCCCTCGTAGGTGAGCGCGGCGTAGATCTCGTCGGAGACGACCAGCAGGTCGTGTTCGAGACAGAACTCGGCGACTGCGGCGAGTTCCTCCCCCGTCATCGTCGCGCCGGTCGGGTTGTTCGGGTAACAGAGCACGAGCACGTCCGCCTCGTCGGCGCCGGCCGCCGCGAGCGCGTCCGGCGTCAGCGACCAGTCGTCCTCGTGGTGGGTGGGGACGGGGAGCGGGTCGCCGCCGGCGAACGTCACGCCGGGCCGGTAGGAGACGTACGTCGGCGTCGGGAGCGCGACGACGTCCCCGGGGTCGACGAGCGCGCGGAACGCGAGGTCG
Organism: Halobaculum sp. XH14; assembly: GCF_032116555.1. NCBI lineage: Archaea > Methanobacteriati > Methanobacteriota > Halobacteria > Halobacteriales > Haloferacaceae > Halorarum > Halorarum halobium. The sequence continues at coordinate 1,206,189 of NZ_CP134949.1, read as the reverse complement.
ACGGCCTCGCTCGCGCCGGTGGTGACGAGGATCTCCTCCTGCGGGTCGTAGGCGAGGTCGTAGCGCTCGACGTGGCGCGCGATGGCGCGTCGGAGCGCCGGCATCCCGCGGTTTGCCGTGTAGCTCGTGCGGCCGCGCTCCAGCGACTCGATCGCCGCCGACCGGGCGGCCCACGGCGCGGTGAAGTCCGGTTCGCCGACGCCCAGCGAGATCACGTCCTCGCGGGATTCGGCGACCTCGAAGAACGCGCGGATGCCCGAGGGCGGCACCGCCTCGACGCGCTCCGCTGGCGTGAAGCGGTCGGCCTTCCCCGGGTCGTCCGTCTCGCGGCTGCCGGTCTCCGAAGCCCCTGAAGCCCCGCTGGCCGGCGTGTCCGGGGAATCACTCCGGTCGCTCATGGGGTCACTGAGAGCCGGTCGTCGTCGTCGCGCTCGTCGAAGACGACCCCGCGTTCCTTGTACGTCTCCATCACGTAGTGGGTGACCGTCTTCGTCACCGCCGGCAGCGGCGCGACCTCGTCGGCGACGAATCGGGAGACGGCCTGCATCGTGTCGGCGCTCACGTCGAGCGCGAAGTCGTAGTCGCCCGAGACGAGCCGGAGCGAGTCGACGGTCGGCGACTCGGCGATGCGGCGTGCGATGTCCTCGTAGTCGGTCTCCCGGTCGAGTTCGACGTTCACCTCGACGACCGCGGCGACCCGGTCGGCGTCGGTGCTGTCCCAGTCGACGACCGCCGTGTAGCCGCGCAGCACGCCCGCCGCTTCGAGTTCGTCGAGACGCGCGTCCACCTCGTCCGCCGAGAGGCCCGTCTGGCGGGCGATGTCTGCGGTCGATTCCCTGGCGTCGGCAACTAGCACGTCGAGCAGGGCGCGCGTCTCGTCGTCCATGGGTGGACGTGACGCGCCCCCGAGAAAGCGGTTTCGTCCGCTGCAGGAATCCCCAATCCTCGTCGTGTTTTCGGTTTGTGGTATCGTGGAGGTCGATTTTCGGGATTTCGTGGCTGCCAGTCGTCGGTTTTCGCAGGTTTCGTGGTTTGGTTGGTCGTCGTGACGCACGCCTCGGTCCGGCCGCTTTCGTTCGAAAATCGAAGGTTTTCGTGATGCTGTCGGATTCAGACGGAATCCGACCGCTGACGGGAACCCGTCGGTTTCCCGTACTGACGAACGGTGCGAGCGCCGTTCGAACCACGCTCCTCGCCGCACACTACGTTCGCTCCCGTGGTGCTTGTCGGTCCGCGCCTGCGCCGACCGCGAGCGAATCGGCCGGGGAGGACGTGGCTGCGGTTTCAGGTGAGCCAGCAACAGTGCCGTGCGTCCAGACGGCCGACCGGCCATCCTCGAATGGTGATGAACGGCGGACTCTCGTTCTGGAGCCAACTCCCCTACACCGAACCGGGCTGGTACTCCCCGAACTCCTTGCGGAGCACGTTGCAGATCTCGCCGACCGTCGCGTACGCCTTCACCGCGTCGACGATGTACGGCATCAGGTTCGCGTCCCCGGTCGCCGCGTCACGGAGCGCCGCCAGCGCCGCCTCCGCCTCCTCCGAATCGCGCGACTCGCGGAGGTCCTGCACGCGCTCGACCTGCGCCCGCTGCTCCTCCTCGGAGACGTCCTCCAGGTCCACCTGCGGTTCGTCCTCCTCGACCTCGTACTCGTTGACGCCGACGATGACGCGCTCGCCTTCCTCGATCTCGCGCTGGCGCTCGAACGCCGTGTCCTGGATCTGGCGCTGGACCCACTGGTTCTGTACGGCGTCGAGCATCCCGCCCCGGCGGTCGACCTCGTCGAGGATGTCGAACGCCTCCTCCTCGATGCCGTCCGTGAGGCTCTCGACGTAGTAGCTCCCGGCGAGCGGGTCGATGGTGTCGGCCGCGCCCGACTCGTGGGCGAGGATCTGCTGGGTCCGGAGCGCCGTCCGCACGGATTTCTCGGTCGGGAGCGAGAGCGCCTCGTCCTTCCCGTTCGTGTGGAGGCTCTGGGTGCCGCCCAGCACCGCGGCGAGCGCCTGGTAGCCGACCCGGACGACGTTGTTCTCGATCTGCTGGGCCGTCAGCATCGAGCCGGCGGTCTGGGTGTGGAACTTCAGCTGCTTCGACTTCGGGTTCTCCGCGCCGAAGCGCTCCGCCATGATCGTCGCCCACATCCGGCGGGCGGCGCGGAACTTCGCCACCTCCTCCAGGATGTTGTTGTGGGCGTTGAAGAAGAAGGAGAGCTGCGGGGCGAACTCGTCGACGTCGAGGCCGGCGTCGACGGCCGCCTGGACGTACTCGATGCCGTTGCCGAGCGTGAACGCGATCTCCTGGGCCGCCGTCGACCCGGCCTCCCGGATGTGGTACCCGGAGATGGAGATGGTGTTGAACTTCGGCGTCTCGTTCGCGCAGAACTCGAAGATGTCGGTGATGAGCCGCATCGACTCCGCGGGCGGGTAGATGTAGAGGTTCCGCGCGATGTACTCCTTCATGATGTCGTTCTGGATGGTGCCCCGGAGCTCCTCGCGGTCGACTCCCTGCCGGTCGCCGACGGCGACGTACATCGCGAGCAGCACCGATGCGGGCGCGTTGATCGTCATCGAGGTCGACACCTCGTCGAGCGGGATGCCGTCGAACACGCGCTCGAAGTCCTCCAGCGAGTCGATTGCGACGCCCGATTTCCCGACCTCGCCGGCGGCCATGTCCGCGTCGGAGTCGTAGCCCATCTGGGTCGGCAGGTCGAACGCCATCGAGAGCCCCGAGGAGCCCTGGTCGATGAGGTAGTTGAACCGCTCGTTCGTCTCCGCGGCGGTGCCCATGCCGGCGTACTGGCGCATCGTCCAGAGCCGCCCCCGGTGCATCGTCGGGTAGACGCCCCGGGTGTACGGCTCCTCGCCCGGGAAGCCGAGGTCCGCCTCGTAGTCGAGGTCCGCGACGTCGTCGGGCGTGTACAGCGGGTCGACGTCCTGGCCGCCGGTGTCGGTTGTGAACCGCTCCTCGCGCTCCCCGAACCGCTCGACGGTGGGCTCGCGGGTCTCCTCCTCCCACCGCCGCTTCTCCGAGCGGATTTCCTCCAGGTCGTCGGGGTCAAACATCACCTGATGGGTCGGTCGCGCTCGTCTTAAAGCCTCCACGTCGCGTCACGGACGGGCCTCGTGGAGCCGTCACGCCACCGACCTGACCCTCCCCCCGTCCGGGCCGTCCTGCCGGGATTTATGCGGTGACCACCCGAGTCGCCGACCATGCCGCTCGCACTCACGGGAGCCTACGTCCTGCACACGCTGTTCGCCGGCGTCTGGGTCGGCGCGGTCCTGCTCGCCACCTGGAAGGTCGTCCCGCTCGCGAAGGGCGGGGGCCTCGACCCCGACGCGCTCGGGTCGATCTCCTCCGGGCTGACGACCATCACGCGGGTCGCGGCGCTGGTGTTCGTCGCCACCGGCGGCCACATGGCCGCGACCGTCTACGGGAGCGAGTTGCTGTTCGGCACCGGTCGCGGCCACCTCGTGCTCACGATGCTGGCGCTCTGGCTCGTCATGACCGGCCTCGTCGAGGTCGGCGCGAGCAAAATCAGGTCCGCGCTGGACGTCGGCAAGGTCCGAACCGCCGCCCACGACGCGGAGACGTTCCTCAGACTCGCGTCCGTGGTCGGGGTCGTGCTGCTCGTCATCGGCGGCTATCTGGCCGCTCCCGCACTGTGAACCGTGCCAGCCCGCCGGTCGCGCCGTCCTACAGCTCCGTCTCGACGACGTACCCCCACGCCTCCATCCCCTCCGCCTCGTAGAAGTCGAGCGCCGATTCGTTCCCCAGTCGGTTCGCGAGGGCGACGTACTCGCAGTCCCGGTCGCGCGCCCACGACTCCACGAACGAGAGCAGCGCCGCGCCGTGACCCGCTCCCCGGCGCGACTCGGTGACGACGAGGTCGTGAATCCATGCGTGTCTGGCGTGGTGAACGACGCGCTGGACGGAGACGCCCACCACGCCGACCAGCCCCCCGTCCACGTATCGCCCGAACAGCCGGTAGTCCTCCTCGTCGCGCCACGACCGGACGAACGACTCGTCGGCGTCGCTCCACAGTTCCTGGAGCACCGGCAGCGCCCGGTCCCAGCCCTCGTCGCTCGTCACCTCCTCGATGCGACCGCCGTCCATACGCTCCCGTCCGAGAGGCGCTACGAATGGCTTTCGGGGGTGTGACCCGAAGGCTCACGGTCCCGCCCCCCGTCCCCCGGGACATGGTGCTCTCGGACGAGGCGACCCGGTTCGTCCGCGCCGCCGGGCCGGAACACACCGAGGTACAGGAGCGAATGGCAGCGCTGGCCCGCGAACGGCGGTTCCCGAACATCGGCCCGGACGCGGGCGGCGTCCTCCGCATGGTCGCCAGGCTCACGGGCGCGGAAACGGTGTTCGAGTTCGGCTCCGGCTTCGGCTACTCGGCGTCGTGGTTCCTGCGGGGCGGGGCCGACCGGGTCGTGCTCACCGAGTTCGACGAGGACGAACTCGAACGGGGCGAGGAGTTCCTGACCGAGGCCGGCCTGGCCGACTGCTGTCAGTTCGAGCACGGCGACGCGCTGGCCGCTGTCGAGCGGTACGACGGCCCGTTCGACGTCGTCCTCGTCGACCACCAGAAGGAGCGCTACGAGGACGCCTTCCACTCGGTCGCGCCGAAGGTCGCGGAGGGCGGCGTCGTCGTCGCGGACAACATCATGTACGGCCCCATCGACTTCCACTCGCTGCTGGCACACATGGAGGGCGAACCCCGCGCGATCGACATCGACGACGAGCCCTCACGCGGGGTCGCCTGCTATCTCGACGCCGTCCGCGACGACCCGGCGTTCGAGACGCTCGTCCTCCCCGTCGGCTCCGGACTCGCCGTCTCGACGAAGGTCGAGGAAACCGGCGACCGCTCGGACCCCGTCGACACGTAGGTTCAAATACCGGACCGCGACCAACGGCCGTGTGCGCTGAGAACTGCCGTCCGGCGTTCGCGGGTGCGCGGCGTCGCGTCGGACGGGATCGAACGCGCCGGGGAAAACACCCGTCGCCGACGTGACGAGGACGCCGCCAGTCAGCGATCCGCTAGCGCTCCGGACGTCGGCTCCCCGGCTGCGGGTCGACGTGCGGTTCGGGCATGAGATCCGAGAACGGCTGGTCGTCGAGCCACCCCAACAGCTTCACGAGCTGCTCGCTCGCGGCCTCGAACAGCTCCGCGCCGATCTCCGCGGTCGCGTCCGTCTGGTCGCCGAACACGCCGTTGGGCGAGTTGTCCGAGCTGTCGTAGTACGTCCGCGCGCCGAACCGGCCCGTCGTCGCCGCCGGGAGGTCGACGACGCCGCCGTCGCGCGCCGCTTCCAGTTCCCCCTCGCGGACGAGGTCGGGCGCGATGTGCTGGATCATCGCGGTCTCCTTCGGGCCGCCGTGGGGGCCGTTGTGGGCGAACGACTCCCGCACCAGTTCAGGGATCGACTCGTCCCACATCCACTCGACCGCGTAGGCGGTCCGGTCGCGCCTGAGCCGTCGGCCCACCTCGCGGAGGTGCTGGGTGTTGCCGCCGTGGGCGTTCACGAACACCATCCGGTCCACGCCGTGGTACGTGAGGTTCCGCGAGAAACTCTCGACGTAGTCGCGGAACACGTCGGGCTCGACCCACATCGTCCCGTGGAACTGCCGGTGGTGTTCCGAGACGGCGATCCGGACCGGCGGGGTACAGAGGAACCCGGTCCGGTCGGCCGCCTCCCGCGCCAGCGCCTCGGCGATGAGCGCGTCGGTCGCCAGCGGCAGGTGCGGACCGTGCTGCTCGGTGGAGCCGAGCGGCACGACCGCCACCGACTCGCCGGCGACGTACTCGCCCAGCTCGGGCCACGTCCGTTCGGCCAGTTGCATGCCAGGGGGGTGGGCCGGCCCCCGCATGAAACGAGGGGTCGCGGCGGCGACTCGTAGCCGACGGGGCCGAGCGCGTGCCAACGAGTCCCACCAGCGAGGCACGTCGCCACGCTTTTGCTCCGGCACGCCGACGCTCCTGGCATGTTCGGAGGCGGCGGCATGAACCCACGGAAGATGGAACAGATGATGAAACAGATGGGCATCGACGTGACCGAACTCGACGCCGAGGAGGTGATCATCCGGACGGCCGACGAGGAGCTCGTGTTCGGGGACGCCCAAGTCACGCGGATGGACGCCCAGGGCCAGCAGACCTACCAGGTCGTCGGCTCCCCTGAGTCCCGCGCGGTCGGCAAGGGCGGCGACGGCGGTGACGCCGCCATCGAATCCGGCGACGACTCGGGCGGCGAGGCCGACGAGATTCCCGCGGACGACGTGGAGATCGTCGCACAGCGGGCGGGCGTAAGCACCGACGCGGCCCGGGAGGCCCTCGAGGCCGAGGACGGCGACCTCGCGGCGGCGATCTCCCGGCTGGAGTGAGCCACGCGGCCGTCCTCCTCGTTCACGCGGACTCGGACCGCGAGTACCTCCGCACGCCGGGCGAGGAGCTCCAGACCGACCTCGGCGTGTTGACCGTTCCGGACGACCCGGACCCCGGCCAGATCATCGAGACGCATCTCGAGGAACCGTTCACCGTTCGCGCGCTCCGTGGTCCGGACCTGTTCAACCACTTCGAGCGCACCGGCGCGCCGATGATGCCCCGCGACGTCGGACTGGTCGTGGGCCACGTCGGCGCGCAGTCGGGCGACCGCGTGCTCGACGCCGGCACCGGAACCGGCGTGCTCTCGGCGTATCTCGGCCGGCTGGGAGCCGCAGTGACCACCTACGAACGGGACCCCGAATTCGCGGAGGTCGCCCGCGACAACATGGCGCTCGCGGGCGTCGACGACCGCGTCGAGGTTCGCGGGGGCGACGTGCTCGAGGACCTCGACGCGCTCTCCGGGGAGGAGTTCGACCTCCTCACGCTCGACACGGCCGACGCGGCGACCGTGGTCGAACACGCGCCGGAACTGCTCACCAGCGGCGGCTACTGCGCCGTTTACGCCCCGTTCGTGGAGGACGCGCGGCGGGCGGAGGAGGCGGCGGACGCGGTCGGACTGCTCGGCGTCGAGACGCTGGAGACGATCCAGCGGGAGCTCCACGTCGACGACCGCGGCACGCGGCCCAGCACCGCCGGGGTCGGTCACACGGGCTATCTCACTTTCGCCCGGAACGGATAGTGAAAATTAAAGTCGGCCCGTCGTCCATCCTCCCCCATGCCCGCTCGCTCGCTCGAGGCGACGCCCTCCGTCGCCGAGACGCTCCTCGCAACCGCGCGTGATCCGCTGTTCGTCTCCCCACCCCCGCGGCTCGCGCGGTCGGTTGCCCGCTCGGTGCGAACCGGGAAGGAGACGGCGAGGCTGTTCCTGACGCCGGCCGACGCCGAGGACCTGTTCGACGAGTTCCGGACCGCGACGGCCGCCGCCGAGGCCATCGACGGCGACAGACTCGTCGTTCGAACCGCCCCCGACATCGCCGAGAGCCTGACGCTCGGTGACGGACGGGCCTGGGTCCACGTCCGGGCCGACTCCACGATGAGTTCGCTCTCGACGAGCGACGACGAGGTGACGGCGGCGTTCCGCGAGGCGTTCGAGATCCGGTGGGCGGAAGCCGCCGACTACCGCCCCGAGGTCCCCGCGCGCGACGTCCTCCTCGACACCTTTCGGGACCGCTGGCCGGACGCGGCGAGAACCCTGTCGGGCGCGCTCGACGGCGCCGAGGCCGTCCGTGAGGACGACGTGCTCGACCCGGTCGGCGTCTGTACCCTCGTCGGAGCCCGTCACGAACTGTTCTCCATCGAACTCGGCGAGTGGGCCCGCGAGGTGAACTTCTCGAGCCGGACCGAGGTCGCGCGGGCGAAGGAACGGCTGGCGAGCGCCGACATCGTCGAGACGAGACGGGTCCCCGAGGGCGTCGGTCGTCCCCGCCAACAGCTCGCGCTCGCCGACGAGGCGCTGGGCGAGGTGGACCCGGGTGAGCTGATCCCGACCGTCCAGGAGCGGCTCGGGATCAGCAGGTAGCCCGAACGAGCGCCAGGAGTTCGGATCGGAACCGGGCGGGATCGAGTTCACGTTCGATCGCGTCGGCTCCCACCCCGTCGGGAGCGTCGCGCACGCCCGTCGGATAGGCACCACCGGCGAGGACGTAGCCGCCCTCGACCGGGCGGACGAGGGCGAGCGCCGTCGCGCGGAGCGAGACGCCGTCGACGGTACAGCGAGCGACGTACTCGACCGGCGCGTCCGAGGGCTCGCGGTCGTCGCCCTGTTCCGCCACCGGTCGAGTGGCCGGCTCGTCCCACGACGCGGCCCGCCGAACGTCCGCGAACCCCCGTTCCGCGAGCACGTCGACGAAGCCGGAAAGCGCCCTGTCGGTGACGAGCGCGGTCAGCGCGCGTGACCCGGGTGGCGTCGGTGAGAGTTCTAGCCGGGCGGCCAGAAAGAAGCGCCAGGAGCCGTCGATCCCCGTCGATTCGCGGATCCGGTTCCGGAGGGTCGCGTCCTCGTACACCACCCGGGTCGCATCGACGGCGAGCAAGCCGACGTCGAACGGCCGCCACGCGGCCCGCTCCAGTTCGCGCCAGTCACCCTCCGCGAGCCGTTCGACGGGAACCGGCGGCGTGTCGGGGGGCACGCCGTGTGGGTTGGGCTCGTGGGCCATAACTGTGGCCGGCCCGGGCCGCCCTATCCGGTTCCTTTAAATGAATCCACCCCCGTTTTCCCCCAATGGCTTTTGAGGAACTCCTGGAGGACCCGGTCATCCAGAAGTACCTCCACGAACTCGTCGGCCCCACCGGCATGCCCGTCGCCGCGGCGCCGCCGGACGGGGAGGTCACCGACGAGGAACTCGCGGAGGAACTCGGACTGGAGCTGAACGACGTCCGCCGGGCGCTGTTCATCCTCTACGAGAACGACCTCGCGTCGTACCGCCGCGTCCGCGACGAGGACTCGGGCTGGCTCACGTACCTCTGGACGTTCCAGTACGACAACATCCCCGAGAACCTGGAGGAGGAGATGTACCGGCTGCTGGAGGGGCTCGAACAGCGGGAGTCCTACGAGGAGGACCACCAGTTCTACCTCTGTGAGGTCGACTCCATCCGCTTCGAGTTCGAGGAGGCGATGGAGTTCGGCTTCGAGTGTCCCGAGTGTGGCTCACCGCTGGAGTCGATGGAGAACAGCCGCCTCGTCGAGGCGATGGAGTGGCGCATCGACCAGCTCCGCGAGGAGCTCAACGTCGAGCACGACGACGCCGGGGCAGGCGCGTAATGGTCGTCCTGGCGACGAAGTGCTACGTGACCGGCGACGCGCGCGACAGGGCCCTCGACGGGATGGCCTCGCTCGTCGCCAACGACCTGGGCGAGCTCGACGTCGAGTCCGACGTGGGTGTCCGCCACGACGACTTCGTCTCGGTCACGGTCGACGGCCCGGACGCGACGGTCGCACGGAACCTCCTCCGCGAGCGGTGGGGCGAGGTGACCGACCACTTCACCGACGGCGAGACGTACCGCGGCACCCTCGAGAGCTGGGACGAGGAGGGGTTCGTCCTCGACGCCGGCCGGGAGATCCGAATCCCCGTCGCCGGCATCGGACTCGGTGCCGGCTCGCCCGCCCAGATTCGCGACCGCTTCGGACTCGTCCAGCACCTCGCGCTCCGGTTCGTCTACGACGGGGACGGCGACCACGAACTCGCGGACGCCGAGCGCGACCGGCTGTACGACTGGACGCGCGGCGACGGCCGCGTGAACGTCAACAGCGCGACCCGCGGCGAGGTCCGGGCGACGGTGAACCGGGCGGGCCACGCGCAGGACATCGTCACGGTGGAGCGACTCGGCCTGCTCGAACAGAGCATCGTCTGCACCGAGGGAACCGACCCGCCGGGGTTGCTGGCGGCCATCGGGGGGTATCTCCCCGCCGAACTCAAAGCCGTCATTCCATGAGGCGACGCCGGGTCCTCGCGCTGCTCGCGCTCGTGGGCATGCTCCTCCTCTCCGGCTGTCTCGGCTTCTTCGGCGACGACTCGGTCCCGGCAGAGCGGCTCGACCAGGAGCCGGCCGGCGACGGCTACGCCTGGAACGAGAGCGTCGACGTCCACGTCACCGTCCGCGCCGACTCCACGTTCCAGGGCGTCTACCGGGTGAACGGTTCGGAACTCGTTCTCTACCGGAACGACGGGCTGGGCGGCAGGAACCCGCTCGACGTTCGTGCGGTCCGCTATCGCTACCCCAACGGCACGGTCATCGACGGCTCGACGCTCGCCGAGCGCGGGAGCGTCCGGGAGACGCGCGACGAGGTGACGATTCGCACCCCGGTGGCGGGCGGCCAGGTCGCGTTCACCGCCGAGAGCACGCCGAAACGCTTCGTCGTCCCGACGTACGTCGAGGGCTCCTACGAGGTCGTCCTGCCGCCCGACAGGGACGTCTCCGTCCCGGTGTTCGGTCGGGTCTCGCCCGGCGGCGCGGAGACGCGGACCGACGCTCAGGACCGCGTCCACGTCACCTGGGACGAGGTGGCGACCGACACCGTCCTCGTGCAGTTCTACCTCGAGCGGGACCTCTCGCTGTTCGGCGGGCTGCTCGCGGTGTTCGGCGCGCTGGCCATCGTGGGCGTCGCGTACTACCGGCGACAGATCAGGGAGCTCCGGGAGACCCGCGAGGAGATGGGGCTCGACGTCGACGTCGGCGACGACGACGGGCGCGACCCGCCGCCGGGACGCCGCTGAGTCGCCGCCGGTCCACCGGCTGACCGCCAGCATCCGCGGTTCTCCGCCGACGGTCCCCGCGAACTTATGCCTCCCTCGTCCGTTCCCCGGTCCATGAACGCGGCCATCGTCACCGTGGGGGACGAACTCCTCATGGGCGACACCGAGAACACGAACGCCACGTGGCTTTCCGGCCGGCTCAACGAGCGGGGCGTGTCGGTCGAGCGCGTCACGACGGTCCCCGACCGGCTCGCGGACATCGCCCGCGTCGTCAACGAGTACCGGGCCGAGTACGACGCCGTCCTCGTCACCGGCGGCATCGGCCCGACCCACGACGACGTGACGATGGCCGGCGTGGCGGCCGCCTTCGGCCGCGACCTCGTCGAGAACGCCGAGGCGCTCGACTGGCTCACCGAACACGGCGGCTACGCGGCGGCCGAGTTGAACGACGGGACGGCGGCGCTCCCCGCGGGCGCCCGGCCGTTGCACAACGGGGCGGGCGTCGCGCCGGGCTGCGTGCTCGAATCCGTGTACGTCTTCCCGGGCGTCCCCGACGAGATGGAGGCGATGTTCGACGGCGTCGCCTCCGAGTTCTCGGGGCAGGTGACCTACACGGAGTTCGTCGCGGTCGACGAACCCGAGTCCACGCTGGTCGACCGCCTAGGGGCGCTCCGCGAGGCGTTCGACGTCTCCGTCGGCTCGTACCCGGGCGAACACGTCAGGGTGAAGCTGACCGCCGGCGAGCGGGGCGAGGCCGAGCGCGCGGCGGCGTGGCTCCGCGAGCGTGTCGATCCGGTCGAGAACTGAGGCGGACGGTCCCGGTCGACGTGACCGGGACTCCCGTTGGCAGCGGTCGACTCGGGTGTCAGCGGTAGAAGTACACGAGCCAGCCGACCGTGAGGAGCAGGCTGGCGATCAGGACGACTGCTGCCGTCTCCGTGACGGGCAGGCGCGGCGCCTCCGACTGGGCGAGGAGGAACGGACTCATGGTGACCGACGGTTCCGACCCGCCTCGCATAAACGTGTCCACTCCGGCGGACGAGGAGGTCAACCATCAGGACCGATCGCGGTCAGTCCCCGGCTTCCGACGCGTACGAGTCCGCGAGCCGGTCGAGTTCGTCGTGGTGCCGGGTCGTGTGCGGGGCCGTCAGCGGCGAGACGGAGACGTGTCCGTCCGCGATCGCCCGCCGGTCGGTGCCGACCGGGTCCGGGACCGTCCCCCGCTTCATCACGTCCCAGGTTCGGTCGTGTAGCGCGATGTGGTCCCCGTCGCGCTCGGCGGTCATGTCGTACAGCGTCGAGGGTCGCGTGACGACCATCCTCGCGGGCGACTCGTCCGGCCAGGGCGCGTTCACGTTCAGGTACTCCGCGGTGTCGAACACGCCCGCGTCCTCGGCGTGCTCGGCGAGATAGCGCGCCGCGCGCGTCGCCTCGGCGTAGTCGCTTTCGGTCACCTCGAACTCCCGGTACGACTCGCCGGTCCCCGCGGGGATGTACAGCGAGATGGCGATGGCGGGCACGTCGAAGAACGCCGCCTCGACGGCCGCGGAGACGGTTCCCGAGCGGCCGAGGACGTACGACCCGAGGTTCGCGCCCTTGTTGCACCCGGAGACGACCATGTCCACGTCGGGACAGAGCGATTCGAGTCCGGCGACCGTACAGTCGGCCGGCGTGCCCTCGATGGCGTAGCCGAGTTCGTGTTCCTCGACGCTCACGCCGTGGGACATCGAGCGGCCGACCGCGCTCCGGTCGTCGGCGGGGGCGACCGCGATCACCTCGCCGACTGACGAGAGCGCGTCGTAGAGGGCCCGGAAGCCGACCGTCCCGATGCCGTCGTCGTTCGTCAGGAGGAATCGAGGGTCGCGGCTCGTCGTCATGGCGGGTGGTCGGCGACGGGGAGCAAAAGCACGTGGGTTCGTTCCCGTCGAACCGCACACCACAAGACACAGGGCGTGCGGGTCGCATAGACCGGCCATGGGACTGGGAAGCACGGCCAAGAAGATCCAGACGGTCGCCGACACCGCCGAGAAACTGTACGCGAGGGTGAACGAGATGCGCGAGGAGGTCGACCGGATGCGCGACACCGTCTCCACCACCGAGCAGCGCGTCGAGCGGGTCGAGGGCGAACTGGCCGAGCAGCGCGCGCTCGTCGTCGCGCTCGCCGAGGAGCGGGGCATCGACCCGGATGCCGTCGTCGAGGAGGTCGCGGCGACCGACGAGAGTTCGGCCGATGACGCCGCCTCGGACGACGCGGGGACCGAATCGGACGGGTCGGCCGCCTGATCGGAGACGCCGCGCGACCGGTTCGCCGAGTCGGTCCCGGCGAGGGCGACCTCGCCCCCGGATAGCAAGATACGTAACCCCTGGCAATCTTTGCCAGTACATGACCACACACCGGGAGCCGCTCGATTCGGTGCTGGAGGCGGTCGGCGAGACGCCGCTCGTCCGCGTCCACGCCTCCCCCGAGTCAGTTCCGGTCCACGCGAAGCTGGAGTCGTTCAACCCCGGCGCGTCCGTGAAGGACCGCATCGGCGAGTACATGGTTCGGGCGATGCTCGAGGCGGGAACGCTGAATCCGGGCGGAACCGTCATCGAACCGACCGCGGGAAACACCGGCATCGGCTTCGCCGTCGCCGCGGGGCAACTCGACGTCGACGCGGTGTTCGTCGTGCCCGAGCGCTTCAGCGTCGAGAAACAGCAGCTCATGCGCGCGCTCGGCGCGGAGGTGATCAACACCCCGAGCGAGGACGGGATGGCCGGCGCCATCGAGCGCGCCCACGCGCTGGCCGAGGAACTGGACGACGCGGTCGTCCCCCAGCAGTTCGAGAACCCGCTGAACGCCGAGGCACACTACGAGACGACCGCGCCGGAGGCGTTCGAGGCGCTCGACGGGGAGGTCGGGGCCATCGTCGCCGGCTGTGGCACGGGCGGGACGCTGATGGGGATGGCCGAGTACGCGCTCGAACGGAACCCCGACACCCACGTCGTCGCCGTCCAGCCCGAGGGGTCAACGTACGGCGACTTCTTCGGCGAGGACGCCGAGGAGGGCGAGTACAAGACCGAGGGAATCGGTACCCACGACGTCGCCACCAACGAGCTGTTCGACCCCGACCTCGTCGACGACCTCAAGACCATCTCGGACGAGGCGATCCACGGCGAGATGGCCCGACTCGCGGGCGAGGAGGGCCACCTCGTCGCGTCGAGTTCGGGGGCGAACTCGCTGGCCGCCCGCGAGGTCGCACGCGAGATCGAATCCGGCGAGGTGGACGCGCCCCACGACGCGGTCGTGACGGTGTTTGCCGATTCGAGCGAGCGGTACCTCTCGAAGGGCGTCTATCGATCGTTCGAGGAGTGGACCGGGTAACGGACCGGAACCCGGGGGCCTACCGGCGACGCGTCGTCGGTTCGGCCGTCGCGTCCGGTGCCGGTCAGCCCAGTAACCGGCCGTGCTCGACTTTCATGCATCTGTCCTGCGTGGTGGTGAGGCCCGCCTCCTCCGCCCGCGCGAGCGCCTCGTCGTCGGTGATGTCGAGTTGAAGCCAGACGCCCCGAACGTCACCGCGGGACTCCTTTCGGTCGAGCACCTGATCGAGTATCCCCGCGACCTCGTCGCTGGGCCGGAACACGTCGACGAGTTCGACGTCCGCCTCGACGTCGGCCAGCGAGTCGTACGCCTCGCGGCCGAGAATCTCGTCGGCGTACGGGTTCACCGGGATCACCTCGTAGCCGTGCCGCTGGAGGTACGCAGGGATGTCGTGGGCGGCCTTTCCCGGCGTGCTCGAACAGCCGACTACGGCGACGGGGTCCATCGAAAGCAGTTCGCGGAGCCCCTCGTCGTCGGTCACTGGCATGCCGGGCGATTGGCCCGCCCGGGCGTTAAGCGTTCGGCGGGAGCGCCCGTCGGGCGCACGGCCGAAGGGCGGGGGAAACCGGCATCGGCGCGTCGGCGTCGCCTCAGGCGTCCGCGATCCGCACCGCGGGCTCGGCGTCCTCGGACGTCTCGACGATGCCGTCGAACAGCTGTTTCAGCGTGTTCATCTCCCGTTCCTCGTGGGCCGTCGAGTCGATGCAGTAGACGCCGAGGCCGTCGACGCTCTGGATGCGGCCGGTGAACACGTGGAGGAACCGAAACACGGTCTGGAGGTCGGTGTACATCAGAAGCGTCGAGAGCGAGTGGAGCATCACCCGGTTCCGCTCGATGCCACGCTCCGCGTGGAAGTTCTCGAGGAACTCGGAGAGCTTGATGCCGACCCCGGTGAGGTCGACCGGCGAGGACGTGTACTTGATGCGGTCGTCGTCCCGGACGTCCCCGACGCCCTGCTGGCGGGTCACCGTGTCGACGACCGCGACCGGCTTCCCGTCGTGGCTCACGCGCTTGCCGAACCGTTTCAGGAGCCTGTCCGCGCTGTCCTTCGTCGTCACCATGATCGCGCCCTCCCCCCGTTCGGTCCCTTCCGCGAGCACGTCGAGGGCCAGTTCGCGCTTGCCGCTCAGCGGCGGGCCGGTGAAGAGGACGTTCGATCCGGGTTCGATGCTGGATCCCAGCGTCGAAACCTCATACATGGGGGACTCCCACCCCCGGGCCGCGACGGGTCCACGGAGGGCTCGCAAGACGGAACGTCTCGCAGGGAGTCATCAGTCGCTAGGTCCATGCCGTGAGCCGGTATTATTCTTTTTGATTGAATCCCATCCGGTTGCGACCGCCGTGACCGTCCGCTCCACACTCAGCCGAGCACCGCTATCCGCCCGAGGACGAACGCGGCGGCCGCGAGGTACGTCCCGCGCTTGAGCCAGCGCTGGGCGGTCCCCGGATCCCTGAACCCCAGGGCGGTCGCGCCGACCATCACGCCGTCGGCGGGGATCACGAGCGCGAGGTACGCGAGTCCGAACGTCCCGCGTGCGTACGGGAGGACGCTGGCCCCCGCGCCGAGTGCCATGACGACGACGGCGAGTGTGAGCGTCGCCCGCTCGCCGGCGACGATGGGGAGCGTCCGGAGCCCCTCCTCCCGGTCGCCCGAGACGTCCTCGACGTCCTTCACGAGTTCCCGCGCGAACGTCGCCACGGCCGCCAGCCCGAACAGCACCCAGACGTCCGGGCCGAGCGACTCGACCGCGGCGGCACCAAAGAGGAACGTGCTCCCGGTGAGGTACGCGACGACGGCGTTGCCGACTCCCGGGAGCCCCTTGAACAGCTCCGTGTAGGCGACGAGCGCGACCAGATTCACGACGGCGATCCCGAGCGCCAGCACGGGCAGCGTGACCGCCGCGACGACCGCGCCGAGGAACAGCACGGCCGAGAAGACCGCGGCTCCTCGCGGCGAGACCCGACCGCTGGGGATCGGCCGGTCGGGCCTGTTCACGCGGTCGATGTCCCGGTCGAAGTAATCGTTGGCGGCGTTGCCGGCGGCGACGGCGAACACGGTGGCGGCGACGGCGAGGGCGACGCTGGTGGCCCGAAGCCCTCCGCCGACGAACGCGCCGATGAACGTCAGCGCCCCCGCCGCGACTGCGTTCCCCGGCCGGGTGAGTTCGAGCAGCCCCGTCGCGAACGCCGTCCTGTCCCCCATGTCGTGACGGAATCCAGCCGGGTCCGGCATAAATGACGCGACACGTGGCGGTCGATCGTGGCGTGTTCGCTTCGTTTCCGGGTGGCGGCGAAGCGCGGGAGTTAAAAGCGGTCCGGCGCTACCGAACGTACAGGGCGCTTAGCTCAGCTTGGACAGAGTACCTGGCTTCGGACCAGGCTGTCGCGGGTTCAAATCCTGCAGCGCCCATGCGGTTACCACTCGTTTCGAAGCCAACGCCCCAGCTACAACTCTGGAGAAGCACAGTCGTCCACGGTCCCAGCCATAGAGGCTTGTATTTACAGCGACCACGATAACCAATCCGGCAACGAAACGACCGACCGCAATGTCCCTTGCCGAAACCGCGTCCAACATCGACCACCTGAGCGAGAGGGAACGGGAGTGCCTGGAGAACTGCTTCGAGGCCGCCGAGGTCTGCGAGTGGTGTGCCGACGAGTGCATCGACGAGGGCGAGGGGATGGCCGAGTGCATCCGACTCTGTCGGGACGTCGCGGACGTGGCGACGCTCCACGCCCGGTTCATGGCGCGCGATTCGAACTACAGCACCGGCCTCGCCGAGGTCTGTGCCGGCGTCTGTGAGGAGTGCGCCGAGGAGTGCGATCGCCACGAGCAGGACCACTGCCAGATCTGTGCGGACGTCGTCCGCGAGTGCGCGGAGTCCTGCCGAGAAATGGCGGGCGCCTGAGTCGGTCCGGGCTGATCTGATCCCCCAACTAGTTCGTTCTCGCCGGGGCACACGCAAGTTCCGCGACCGGCCCGGAGAGCATCTACCAATTCAGTAGGTATATCGGTTTACAATATGGTTGGATTCTTGCCAGTCGAGCATCCGATCGACGAACTCCGCGCTCCGACGACTCGAAACCGCCGGGAGAGGACGTCTAAGTGGCCGCGAGTCCGAACGAAACGCGAACTCGATCAGCAACTCGCCGCTCGTCAATGGGTCGCCTTCGAGAAACGACGGCGCAGCAACCGAGCGGCCCTGAACCCGTCCCGCGATCGATCGTTACGGATCAAATCGCCGGTATCGGACCGCTAACAGTCGATTACTCGGCCATCGTGCCCACGTGACGGCCGGTCAGAGTTCGAACACGTCGATCCACGCTCCGACCGCAGCCGACCGACGGCAAAAAGGACAGAGGTTCGAGGAGAGTGGAGAAGAACTCTCTTCTGACACGAACTTAGCGCCAAGCTTGGAGCTTCGTGGGACAGCACCACGCCAACAGGTCCCCCCAACGCCCGTCACGACTCGGTCTGTTCGAGCAGCCCCTTCATGTATCCGATGGCGAACAGCCGCCCGAGCGTCTCGTAGCCGGGGTTGCTGTTGGACTCGCCGGCCATCGTCGGAACGTGGTCGGGGCGGATCGGCCCGTCGAAGCCGACCACGCGGTACGCGCGCATCGCGGCGAGCATGTCGGTCGGGCCGTCGTCGTGCCACGTCTCGACGAACCTATCGGCGTCGCCCTCGACGTCGCGGAAGTGGACGAAGTTGATCCGGTCGCCGAAGTGCCGGATCGCCGCCGGGACGTCGACGCCCATCGCGGCGAAGTTCCCCTGACAGAACGTGACGCCGTTGTACTCGCTGTCCACCACGTCGAGCACGCGGTCGTACGCTTCGACGCTCGTGACGATTCTAGGGATGCCCCGGATCTCCTCGCGGGGCGGGTCGTCGGGGTGGAGACCGAGTTTGACGCCCGCCTCCTCGGCGACCGGCACGACCCGTTCGAGGAAGTACTCGAGGTTCTCCCAGAGTTCCTCCCTGGTGACCCCGGAGGCCCGAACGGGCGGGCCGCCCTGCATCCGCTCGGCGTCGAACTCGGTCGTGAGTGACCCGCCGCGGGAGGGGACGTGCGCGCTCGTGCGCGCCCAGCGGACGCCGACGAACCAGTCGTAGCAGACGACCGGAATCCCGAGCTCCCCGCAGTTCCGGAGGAACTGCTGGAACGTCTCGATCTCGTCGTCGCGGCCGGGCAGGCCGAGTTTCGTCGTCTCGGTGAGCGGGACGCTACCCTCGATGACGCCGACCTCGAGGCCGGCGCCCTCGAACCAGTTCGTCAGTTTCTGGAGCGTGTCGAAGTCCCAGAACCGGGTCCCGTCGCCGATCTCGAGGGGGTGAACGACCGCGGTCGTCACGCCCAACTGTTTTGCGAGGTCCCAGCGCTCGTCCGGTTCCGGCGGGAGTATGAGTGAAAGCTGAATGGTTCCGTCCTCCGTCGTCGTAGAGGGCGAGTGCTGGTTTATACTTTCCCACCGGCGGAACGTCCCCCGAACGAATCGGTCGCCCGCCGCGTTCAGAACAGCCGGTCTCCCTCCGCGTCGAACACCCAGAACTTGTCCCGGTCGACGTCGAGGGCGACGTCGGTTCGGCCGGCGCTCACGGAGTTCTGCGGGACGACCGCTCGCACCTCCCGCCCGTCCACGTCGAAGTACACCGTGTCGCGGTCGCCCTGGGGTTCGACGAGCGTCACGTCGCCGGTGAACAGACCCTCGCCCTCCTCCGCGACGTGGACGTACTGGGGGCGGACGCCGAAGGTGACCGCGCCAGGTTCCGCCGTGCCGCCGACCTCGTCTTCGACGGGGAGCGTGAACAGGTCGTTGCTGAGGGTCAGCCCCTCGTCCGTCCGGACGAGTTCGCTCTCGAACATGTTGACCGAAGGCGAGCCGATGAAGTCGGCGACGAACCGGTTCGTCGGCTCGTTGAACACCTCGTAGGGCGTCCCGACCTGCTGGATGAGCCCGTCGTCCATGATGACGATCTTGTCCCCGATGGCCATCGCCTCCTCCTGGTCGTGGGTGACGAACACCATCGGCGTCTCCAGCCGGCGCTGGAGCTCCTTCACTTCGGTCTGCATGTGCTTGCGGAGGTTGGCGTCGAGCGCGGAGAACGGCTCGTCGAGCAGGAACGCCGCCGGCTCCATCACCATCGCGCGCCCGAGGCTCACGCGCTGTTGCTGGCCGCCCGAGAGGTCCGCCGGCTTCCGGTCGAGCTTATCCTCGATGCCGAGCATCGCGGCGATCTCCTCGACGCGCTCGTTCTTCTCCGCCTTCGAGAGGTCCGTCGACATGTCGAGCCCGAACCGGAGGTTCCCCCGGACGTCCTTGTGTGGGAACAGCGCGATGCTCTGGAACACGAACGCCAGGTTTCGGTCCTTCGGCTTGACGCCGGTCATGTCCACGCCGTCGATGAGAAGCTGGCCGCCGTCGGGAATCTCCAGCCCGGAGATACACCGCAGCGTCGTCGTCTTCCCGCAGCCCGAGGGGCCGAGGAGGACCACGAAGTCCTCCCGGTAGATGTCGAGCTCGATGTCCTCACAGGCGATGATCTCGCCCCCGTCGAACGTCTTTCTGAGGTCTCTGATGCTGATGACCGGCTCCGCTGACCGGTCTGGCTCTCGCTTCGCTTCGGGTCGCCGTCCGTCAGTTGTGGCCTCGCTCATCTCCGTACTACCTTGATGGAGAGACTAATCGGGGACTGTTAACTCTTTGCATGACCGGATCGGAGTGGCGAGCCCCGTCGAGTCGTGAGCGAGACCTCGCGGAGTCGGGCCACTCGTCGACTCGTGACGTGGTCGTGGAAAACCGCGGGAGGGTCGTGCCGGCCGGGGAAGTCGGGAGCGACTACGCGCCGAACGTCCCCCTGAGCCCGCGCTGGGCGACGAAGTAGAGGACCGCGGGCGGCGTGCCGATGATGATGGCCTCGGCCATCAGGATGCCCCAGGCGATGCTCTCGCCCTGCCCGCCGTGGAGCGTCGAGTAGAGCACGACGATGGCGGGCTGGACCCCGCTGCTCGTCGTGAGCAGGTTGGCGAACAGGAACTCGTTCCAGCCGTTCAGAAACGCCAGGAACCCGACCGCGATGAGCGCCGGGCGCGCGATGGGGAGGATGACGCGCACGAACGCGCCGAACTCGGTGCAGCCGTACACCTGTGCGGCCTCCTCAAGGTTCTCCGGGAGCTTGCTGAAGTAGTCCCGGAGGATCCAGATGGCGAAGGGGGTGATGAAGATCTGGAACGCGATCCAGAGCCCGTGGTAGGAGTTGTACAGCCCCCACTCGAGCCACCGTGCCGTCACCGGCACGACGAGCACGATCGAGGGGAACAGCAGCGAGAGGATGATCGCGTAGAAGACGAAGCGCTTGCCGAAGAACTCCTTGCGACCGAACACGTACGCGCCCGGGATCGTCACGAACAGCGCGATGACGGCGGTCCCGACGGAGATGACGAAGCTGTGGATCAGCCCCTCCTGGAGTTCGACGAACCCCTCGCTCCAGTACTGGGTCGTCGGCTCGGACGGCAACCAGACCGCCGGGTTCTCGAACAGTTCGCTCGACGGCGTGAACGCCACGGCGACGACGATGACCAGGGGGATGAGCACGAGCGCGGCCAGCCCGGCGATGACCAGGTACACTGAGGACCTGAAGACGAGGTCCTCGAGGTCGAACCGTGCGCCGGTCAGCGTGTCGACGCTCAGCCTCATGCCACACCACCCGTGTTGGTGTCACGCTCGAACGAGCGGATGTAGGGGATCACGAACATCATCGTGACGATGACGAGGATCACGCCCACCGTCATCGCGAGCCCGAAGCGCTGGGACCCCTCGGTGAACCGGTAGACGAGGATGCCGAGCACGGACGTGTCGAACCCCGGACCGCCGCCGGTGATCTGGAGCGGCTGGCTCACCTTCGTGAGGTTGTAGATGGTCCGCAGGCTGACCGCGATGAGGATGGCACCCTTCATCTGGGGCAGCGTGATGTGGAAGAACGCCTGCACCTTGCTCGCGCCGTACACCCGCGCGGTCTCGTAGTGTTCCTCGGGAATCCCGTCGAGCGAGGCCGTGAGGATGATGAACGCGAGGGGCCAGTACGCCCACGTCGCCGCGAACATGATGACGGCCATCGCCGTGTCGCCGCTCGTCCCCCAATAGATCGTCTCGTTGATGATCCCGTAATCGACCAGGAGCGGGAAGATCGGTCCCAGGTCGGGGTGGAGGATGAACACCCACATCGTCCCGGAGACCAGTCCCGGAATCGTGTACGGTATCACGAACAGTGCGCTCAGGTAATCACGGAACCGCGCGTGCTTGACGGCGACGGCGGCGATCAGCGCGATGAGCAGCTGGGAGAACGTGACGGTGCCGAAGATGATCGTCGCCTTCAGCGACGTCCAGAACGTGTCCCAGCCCAGGACGTACGCGTAGTTGTCGAGGCCGACCCAGACGCGCCGCCCGAGGAAGTCGAACTCGTGGAAGCTCATCCAGATGCCGTCGAGCAGCGATCCCCAGACGAGCGTGCCCATGATGACGAGCACCGGGAGCAGCATGCTGTACGTGAGCCAGTCCCGCCGCAGGACTTGCTTCGCGTTGATTGCACGCTGCCGGAAAACCGACAGGTTAGTGGTCACACCTAGCATGGCGATATGAAGAAGGAGAAATCGGAGGGGAATAACTGTTTCCCCCTGAGCCGTCGCAGGTCAGAAGAACTGGGCGCGCGCCTCCTCGGCGGCCTGGTCCAGCGCGTCCCGCGCGGTGATCTGTCCCTGCAGCGCCTGCTGGATGTAGCCGGGCATGATCCCCTGCTGGATCTGGCCGAAGAACGGCGCGGCCTCCTGCAGGTAGTAGTCCTCCTGGTCGAACGTCCCCAGCTCGGACGCCTCGATGATGTTCGTCTGTTCGTACCCGGTCGGGTCGTCGACCGCGCCCATGATGTCCTCCGTGGAGACGTCGTCGCGGAGCGGGCCGCCGCCGATGGTGCTGAACATCCGCCGCTGGAAGTCCACCGAGTGGTAGAGGTAGTTCTCGAGGAGGTCCGCCGCGGCCTCCTGTGCCTCGTCCCACTCGTTCTGGTCCGCGCCGTCCGGCGGGTTCACGAAGACGACGCCGTCGCCGCCGATGATGCCCCGCGCACCCGACTCGCCCTTCCACGGCGCGCCGAAGACGAAGTTGCCGTCCATGACCTGGTCCTCCGCGTTGGCGAGCAGGTCCGCGTACGTCGCGGACGGGACCTGTGTCATGCTCGCCTCGCCCTGAATGAGCAACTGCGTGCCGTCCTCGTCGGACTGGGACACCGTCCCCGGGCTCGAGAGTTCATACTCGGTGTGCAGGGAGACGAAGTTCTCGTACGTCTGCTTGATCGGCTCGTCGTCGATCTGGGTGTCCGACCAGTCCTCGTTCAGGATCTTACCGGCCTGTCCCGCCTGGGCGACCGGCCAGTCCTCGGTACACGTGTCGGTCACGTCGCCGCTCGACCCGTAGATCTGCCAGCCGTAGTTGCCCGGACCGTCCTCCTGCATGGTCTGGGCGATCTCGACGCTGTGTTCGAAGTCGGTCGGCGGGAAGTCGTCCTCCGGGCTGAGCCCGGCCGCCTCCAGGTGGTCGCGTCGGGCGAGAAACAGCCGCGCGGACTCGCTGCTGAACTTGAACTCGTAGGCCTGCCCGCCGAACCCGGCGTACGCCTGTTCGCCCAGGACGTCCATGAACCACGACGTGTGCTCGATCAGCTCGTCGCTAAACAGGTGACTGTACTCGCTGAACGGCTTGGCGATGCCGAGTTCCGCGAACGGGCCGACCTGCCCGGACACCTGGTCCATGATGTGGGGCCGCTCCCCCTCGCGCGCCAGGGTGAGCCACCGCTGGCCCGGTTCGCCCGAGGAGTAGTCGACCTCGACGGTCGCGCCGGTCTCCTCCTCGAAGCTGCTGATCGCGCCTCTGATGGCCTCGGCCGCCTGGCCGGAGTTGTTGTGGAACCGGTTCCAGTAGACGACGGTGACGCCGTCCCAGCGGTTCCCGTTCGAGTCGCCCATCGTCGTTCCGTTGCCGCCGCCCCCGTCGGACGAGTCGGTCGGTGTTCCGTCGCCGCCGTTCCCGCCGTCGCCGGCACAGCCGGCGGTCAGCGCGACGCCCGTCGCCCCCGCACCCGCCAGGAATCTGCGACGACGCATGGCTCTACCACTACCGTTCGGATTGCTACCTCGTGCCATAGCTCCGATTCTCCGTTGACCACCACCCCATATATATCTATCTGTAATATTCATCGTGTTTGGAGGGAATCGGCGTCGTGAGGGCTCTGACGCCGAAATTCGGAGGGAGTAATCGTGGTCGTTCCCGGCTCGATGGTCACGCCGACCGGCGGTCCGGGTCGCGGTCCCGGCGCCGATCAGAGCGCGTTCCTGGTGAAGCCGCCGTCGACGAACAGCACCTCCCCGGTCGTGTAGCTCGACGCGTCCGAAGCCAGGTAGACGGCGGTGCCGGTGATCTCCTCCCGCTCGGCGACGCGGCCGAGCACCGCGCGCTCGTCGATGCCGCGCCGGAGTTCCGAGCCCTCGCTGTACTCCTCCTCGGTGAGCGGCGTCATCACGAAGCCGGGCGCGATGGCGTTCACGCGGACGTCCGGCGCCAGTTCCCGCGAGGCACAGCGCGTGAGCGCGTTCACGCCGGACTTGGCCGCACAGTACGGCAGTAGCCGTTCGCGCGCGAGGTCCGCCGACATCGAGGAGACGTTGATGATGCTCCCCTCATCCATCACGCGGCCGAACAACTGGCAGGCGTGGAACGTCCCGTTGAGGTCGACGTCGATGACCCTGTTCCAGTCCTCGACGGTGAGGTCGAGGAACTCGGTCCGGGCCGCGACGCCCGCCGAGTTGACGAGCACGTCCACCGAACCGAACTCCTCGAGGACCGCGTCGCGCATCGCCTCGATGGAGTCGCGGTCGGTCACGTCACACGTCGTCTCGACGGTCCGCGCGCCGTGGTCCCGGACCCGCTCGGCGGTGTCGGCCACCGCGTCGGCCCGCCTGCTCGTCGCCACCACGTCGGCCCCGTCCTCCGCGAACGCGAGCGCGATGGCCTCGCCGATGCCGCTCGTTCCGCCGATGACCACGGCGGTCTTGCCGTCGACTGTTACCTTTGGATACTCGGGCATGAGTGAAAGTGGGACAGTTGGTTCGTCGGCCCTACCGGCGCTGCAGGGTGCCGACGTTCTTCTCGTTCGGCCGCCGGGTCAGCGCGGGGCCGTCGATTCGACGGATGACGAGTTCGCTGAGGATGTGAACCTCACACTCGTTCTCGAGGTGGCCCGCCAGCGTCTCCTCGCCGTTGTAGGCGATGACGTGGAGGTGCGGGTCGCCGTCCGCGATCGCGCCGTCGATGGTGCCGACCTCCCACGCGCCGTCGAGGTCGAGGAACGTGTTGCGCTCGGACTTCTCCGAGGGGAAGTCCGTCGTCGGGACGTAGTGGATGTTCAGGTTGCGGAACGTGCCGATGCCCGAGACGACGACGCCGGAGTCGACGTCGTGTTTCGCGCATGCCTCCGTGATGGACTCCAGCGCGTAGTCGCCGGGGTCGAGTCGGACGAAGATGTGCTCGTCGTTGGATTCGAATGTCTCCATTGTAGTTTCCCTACACTGATGGCGTGGAAACGCGGGGGGTTAACTATTACGTCATATTTCTTATGAATGTGCCGGCGGACCGGCCCCGGACCGCCGGAAACTGTTATCCCCCCGTGCGGCGAGGGACGGGCATGGGCCGACCGACCAGTTCGGACAGCGACGTCGCGGAGTCACCGACGACCGAGTCGCCGTCACCCCCGATGCGGGTGGGGCTCGGACAGTTCATGAATCCGACGCCGGAGAAACTCCGCTTCTGCCGGCAACTCGGCGTCACGGACGTCCTGCTCAACATGTACCAGTACTCGCCGGACTATCCGCACCTGCCCGACGACGAGACGCCGCCGCTGGGCGACGATGGCGAGTGGTCCGAGGCGGAACTCGTCGCGCTCCGCGAGCGCGTCGAGGCCGAGGGGCTCACGCTCAACGCCATCGAGAACGTGCCCGTCTCGTTTTACGACAAGCTCATGCTGGGCCTGCCGGGCAAGGAGGAGCAACTGGCCTCGATGAAGCGCACCGTCCGCAACATGGGGCGCGCGGGCATCCCGACGTTCGGCTACCACTGGATGCCCTCGGGCGTCTGGCGGAACACGACCGTCCCGGTCAGGGGCGGCGCGACCGCGACCGGGTTCGACCTCGCGGCGGTCGACGACGAACTCACCCACGACAGGGAGTACTCCGAGGCCGAACTCTGGGAGAACTACGAGTACTTCGTCCGCGAACTCGTCCCGGTGGCCGAGGAGGCGGGCGTGCGGCTCTGTCTCCATCCCAACGATCCGCCGGTGGAATCGCTCGGCGGCGTCCCACAGTTGTTCCGGAGCTTCGAGGCGTTCGAGCGCGCGATGAACGTCGTCGACAGCCCGAACCACGGGCTGGAGTTCTGTCTCGGCTGCTGGTCGGAGATGGGCGAGGACGTGATCGAGGTCATCCGGCAGTTCGGCGAGCGGGATAAGCTGTTCTACGTCCACTTCCGGGACGTCGAGGGGTCGGTGCCGTCGTTCAACGAGACGTTCCTCGACGAGGGGAACTACGACTCGGTGGCGGTGTTGCGCGCGCTGCTGGACGTCGGCTTCGACGGCCTCGTCATCCCGGATCACGTCCCCCACGTGGAGGGCGACACGGACTGGGAACACAGGGGACGGGCCCACGCGGTCGGCTACCTCAACGGGATGCTGGCCGTGCTGGACTCCGAACGGAGCGGGAAGGAGTAGTAGGCAACGGATCGCCGGAAACGGGAGGGTTCGGTGCCGGTCAGTAGTTCCGGTACACCGTCTTCGTCGTGGTGAAGAAGTCGAGCCCCGCGTCGCCCTGTTCGCGGAACGTGTTGGTCGAGGACTCCTTCACCCCGCCGAACGGGACGTGGAGTTCCAGCCCGGTCGTCTTCTCGTTCACCTTGACGACGCCCGCCTCGGCGCGGTCGACGAACTCGTTCGCCTCGGCGTGGCTGTCGGTGACGATGCTGGTCGAGAGCCCGTACCGGGTGTCGTTCGCGGCGGTCACGGCCTCCTCGAAGTCCTCGGCCCGGATCACCGCGAGCACCGGCCCGAACACCTCCTCCTGGGCGAGCCGGCTGTCGTTGTCCACGTCGGCGAACACCGTCGGCTCGACGAAGAAGCCGTCAGCGTGTTCGCCGTCCTCGAGCCGCTCGCCGCCGGTCGCCAGGGTCGCGCCCTCCGTCTTCGCCACGTCGACGTAGTCGAGGGTCCCCTCCAGCTCGCCCTCGCTGATCTGTGGCCCCATGTCGTTGCCCTCGTCGCCCGCGCCGACCGAGAGCGACTCGGCGTAGTCGACGATGCCCGCGACGAACTCGTCGTAGACGTCGGCGTGGACGATGGCCCGCGAGCAGGCGGTACACGCCTGGCCGGTCACGCCGAACGCGCCGGCGCCCACGATGGAGACCGCCTCGTCGAGGTCGGCGCTCGGCATCACGACGGTCGGGTTCTTCCCGCCCATCTCGGCCTGCGCGCGCTTGCCCTCGGCGGTTGCGCCGCGGTACACCTCGGTGCCGACGACGCCGCTCCCCGTGAACGAGACCGCGTCGACCTCGGGGTGGGTCGTGAACGCCTCGCCGACGGCGCTGCCCGGGCCGGTGACGAGGTTCACCACGCCGTCGGGGAGCCCCGCCTCCTCGAGCGCGCCGACCACTTCGGCCGCGACCGTCGGTGCCTGGGTGGCCGGCTTGATGACGACCGTGTTCCCGGCCGCGAGCGCGGGCGCGAGCTTCCACGCCGGGATGGCGATGGGGTAGTTCCAGGGGGTGATCAGCGCGGCGACGCCGAGCGGCTCCTTCCGGGTGTGGAGCGTCTTCCGCGACGAGTTCGCGGCCTTGACCGTGCCGCCGTAGTCGGCCGCCTTCTCCGCGTAGTGGTAGAAGATGTCCACGGTCCGGACCACCTCCGGCCGCGCCTCGTCGTGGGTCTTCCCCTCCTCGCGGGTCAACAACTGAACCAGGTCCTCGCGTCGGTCCTCCAGCAGCGACCCGGCCTCGCGGAGAATCTTCCCGCGGGCCGGGCCGGGCGTGTTCGCCCAGTCGTCGGCCGCCGCACGGGCGGCCTCGACCGCTCGCGCCGCGTCCGACTCGTCCGAGAGCGGGAACGTCGAGACGACCTCGTCGGTCCGTGCCGGGTTCACGACCTCGAACGTCTCGCCCGACTCCGCCTGTGTCCACGCGCCGTCGATGAAGTTTCCGTCACGTTCTGGCATACCATCACCTGCCCCACCCGCGATATTGGGTCTTTCGGTGGCCGGACCCGAGTTCGGCGGTCGGACCCCCATCCACGTGTCAGGCCGGCGTCGCTGCCGGCACGAGCGGTTCCGGCCGTACCTGACAGCGGCCGGACCACTGACCACTATTTATTTATACGACTGCTTGGAGTCTCCTGTATGCGGTACTACCAGCTCGCAGCTGAGGGGGCAGTCCGGAGACTCGTCGTCGACGACGGCGACGGGGTGTATGATCTCACGTCGACCCACCCCGGACTCACCGGGTTTCGGGACCTCGCGGGAGCCGCCTCCCTCGCCGGCGAGCCCGTCGACGACATCGCGCGCCGCCGACTCGCCGGAGCCGAGCAACTCCCCCGGGGCGACCTCGCGTCCGACCTGCTGTGTCCGGTCCGGGCCGACGAAGTCTGGGCGGCGGGCGTCACCTACGAGATCAGCGAGAAGGCGCGCGAACAGGAGAGCTCGATGGCCGAGATCTACATGAACGTCTACGACGCCGAGCGTCCCGAGATCTTCTTCAAGGCGACCCCGAGCAGGACCGTCGGCCCCGGGGAGGCCGTCGGCGTTCGGGGCGACTCGGACTGGAACGCGCCCGAACCCGAACTCGCCGTCGTGTTACACCACGGCGAGATCGTCGGCTACACCGTCGGTAACGACGTCAGCAGCCGCGACATCGAGGGCGAGAACCCGCTGTACCTGCCGCAGGCGAAGATCTACGACCGCTGCTGTTCGGTCGGACCGTGCGTCGTCTCACCGGCGTCCGTGGGCGATCCCGCCGACCTCGTGATGTCGATGGAGATCCTCCGGGACGGCGAGACGGTGTTCAGCGACTCGACCTCGACCGCGCGGATGGTCCGCTCGCCCGAGGAGCTGGCGACGTACTACCGTGACCACAACTCGGTGCCGGAGACGGCGGTCCTGATGACGGGGACGGGGCTCGTCCCGCCCGAGGAGTTCAGCCTGACCGCCGGCGACGAGGTCCGGATCGACATCGAGAACGTCGGGACGCTGGTCAACCCGGTCGTCTCGGTCTGAGTCGCGGTCCCGTCCGCCCGGTCGCGTCCCCCTCGTTCGTCCACGCGGTTTCCCGATCAGGTCCACTTGCGCCACGAGGTCGCTCCTCGGCAGTTACTGCGAGCGTCCACTCGGAAGGCCGAGCCGAATCTCGCCCGTCGGGTCATCTCGGGAACTCGCCTTTTAGTCGTCTTTACACCCGCCCACGTCGTCGAATCCGGCGGAGTCGTTCCACAGTAGTGAACGAACGCCGCCGCTGGAGAACGGAACACGGTTCCGAAAAAGGGCACATGCGGCCGCCCTCCGCGGTGGTATTACAGTCCTACTTCTGTAAGTAAATTCGTCCGTCATTTCTGAACGTCCGGTTGCGATTCTGGGTCGACGCTCGAAATGCGGGACGGTTCACGTACGGGGACCTACTCCGCCCTCACCCGGCGAGTTCGTTCGGCATCGCGGTGTCAATGCCGGATGTGAGGTTGAGCGTCGGGCGATGCTGAACAAAGACTTATCTCCCGTGCTGTGCAGGTCGGTGCATGGCGAAGGAAGCGAAGAACGCCGTGAAGTCGATCGAGACGGCGTTCGACATCCTCGACGCGCTGATCGAACTCGACGGGGCCGGGAGCACGGAGCTGGCCCGCCACTTCGACATGCCCAAGAGCACCGTCCACAACTACCTCAGCACGCTCCACCAGGAGGAGCTCGTCGTCAAGGACGGCTCCACCTACCGCGTCGGCATCAGGTTCCTGGAGTACGGCGCGTACGCGCGCCAGCGGCTCAACATCTTCGAGATCGCGAACCCCGAGGTCGACAAGCTCGCGCGCTCGACCGGGGAACTCGCCAACCTGATGATCGAGGAACACGGCCGTGGGTCGTACCTCCACCGGGCACGCGGCGAGGACGCCGTCATGGTCGAGGCCCACGTCGGCACCCGCGTCCCGCTCCACAGCACTGGGCTGGGGAAGGCCATCCTCGCTCACCTCCCGGAAGAACGGGTCGAGGAGATCATCGCGACCCACGGCCTCGAACGGTTCACCCCCAACACCATCGTCGACCGCGACAGCCTGTTCACCGAACTCCGTGAGATCCGGGACCGCGGGCTGGCGTTCGACGAGGAGGAGCGGCTCCGGGGGCTCCGCTGTGTCGCGGCGCCCATCCTCAGCAACAACGGGCGCGTGCTCGGTGCCGTCAGCGTGTCGGGCCCCACGAACCGCGTTCGGGGCGAGTACCTCGAGGACGAACTCGCCCAGCGGCTGAAGGAGACCGTGAACGTCATCGAGCTCAACGTCACGTACTCCTGACGCGGCGTCCCGCCGTTCCCCCCTACTCGTACACCCGCCTCCCGGTCCGGTTCGCCTCGATCACGTCCCAGTCGTACGTCACGCCGAGCCCCGGCCCGTGGGGGACGGTGACGTGTCCGTCCGCGTCGACGGCGTCGAGCTGATCGGAGTAGCCGTCGGCGTACACCGGGGGCTGGGTGTTGTCACAGTCAGGGTGGACGAGCGCGAGTTCGTAGTAGTTGGCGTTCCGCGTCGCGGCGAGACAGTGTCGCTGTGCCGGCCCGGGCGCGTGGTACTCAACGTCGAGTCCGAACCCCTCGGCGATCCGCGAGAGCTTCATCGCGCCGGTGATCCCTCCGTCGTACTCGGGATCCGCGCGCACGAAGTCGGTCGCGCCGCTCGCCACGAAGTCGGCGTGCGCCTCGATGCCCCGGACGTGTTCGGTCAGGAGCAGCGGCGTGTCGAGCCGCTCGGCGAGCCGTCGGTGGGCGTGCTGGCTGGTGCCGCCGTCGCGGTACGGGTCCTCGTACCAGAAGAACCCCTCCTCGTCGCAGGCTCGGCCGACGGTGAGCGCGTCGGCGAACGTCTCGTACTCGCAGGCGGGGTCGAGCATCAGGTCCAGCTCGTCGCCGACGGCGTCGCCGACGGCGTGGACCGTCTCCACCTCGCGGTCGACGTCGACGCCGCCCTGCTCGCCGCCCCAGCCGTGAATCTTGAATCCCCCGTAGCCCATGTCGCGGCACTGCTCGGCGAAGTCAGCGTACGCGCCGGGCGAATCCAGGCCGCCGTCGTCGTCGGCGTGGTACGTCGAGGCGTAGGCTGGGATCGACTCCCGGTAGGTGCCGAGCAGTTCGTGGATTGGCGCGTCGTAGTACTTCCCCGCGAAGTCCCACAGCGCGACGTCGATGGGGCCGATGCCCATCCGGTCGTACTTGCGGAGCGCGCGCTTGAGTTCGCTCCAGTGGCGCTCGCGCGCGAGCGGGTTGCGCCCGACGAGGTAGTCCGCGACCGTGTTGTACTGGGCCGCCGCCGGGGAGTTACCACCGACGTACTCGCCGGTGATGCCGACGTCTGTCTCGACCCGCACGGCGAACAGCTTTCGCCTGACGGTCGCGCCCGGTTCGTACGCGAGGTTGAACCCGAGGCCGTCGGTGCCGACGTCCGCCAGCTCGTAGGCGAACTCCGTGCTCTCGATCCGCG
Source organism: Halobaculum sp. XH14 (assembly GCF_032116555.1). Lineage (NCBI taxonomy): Archaea > Methanobacteriati > Methanobacteriota > Halobacteria > Halobacteriales > Haloferacaceae > Halorarum > Halorarum halobium. The sequence goes on along the minus strand of NZ_CP134949.1, from coordinate 1,175,381 downwards.
TGATCTCCGGTGCCATGGGGTAGCTGCGGGGGTAGCGAGGATAAACGTACGCGTCTCCTCGTCGTCCCGCCGGGAGTTCGGTCGGGGCTCCGGAACCGCTCAGACGGGAGCCGGAAGAAGTATAATAATCTATACTGTTTGTGAATATCCACAGTTTCGGTATCTTTACGCCGTGATCCGGTTGGCTGCGGGTGACGACTCCTGAGGCCCCTAATCAGGTGCCTTGAGAGCATCAATCGAGGATATCCGTGATTCGATCGACCACATGCTCGATCTCGCGTGGAAAGGGAACCCGATCTGAGGAACACCATCATTGGCCCTTTTAACGCCAGATTTCAGTCATCTCGTGGGTTCTCTCCCTTCGAACAGTGACAGCCGCCCGAACGGATATGAAAATGATAAGGAATATACTGGAATTTTGTATTTTCCTCGATTTCCGTGACGTGCCGAGACGTGCGACCCCAGTCGCCCTCACGCGCAGTGGCCCCACACGCCGCGACCTGCTTGGCGGTGTCACCAACTGGCCACCAGTCCTATCGGTCGAGAACGCGATGCACGTCCGATGCGCGCCTCCACACTCGTCGTCCTCGTCGGCATCGGACTGTTCGTGCTCCCCATCCCCGGGACGTTCGTCGCCGGCGGACTCGTCGCCCTCCTCGGTGCGGGGCTCCGCTGGTTCGGGATCTGACCCGCGCGCCGACCGGGACGAACGACAACCGTGAAGCGTTCGACGGCGGGTGAGATGACCTGACGTGGAGTCCGGGGACGGTTTCGACCCGGAGCGGCTGCCACAGTACCGAGGAGTCGACGAAACCGGAGGGATGGAACCGCCGGCCCGGAGCCCAACCCTGCCGACCCACGGAGCGCGACGACGCGGTCCGTAAGACGGCTTGCGGATCACGTCGCTCTCAGAAGAGCCCGAAGAAGAGAGCATCGAACTCGGTCCACGAGAGGGCGTGGACCGCGGCGACGACGAGCAGGTTTCGCGTTCGCTCGTACGTCAGACAGAACGCCAGCCCCTGACCGAAGAGCAGGACCAGATACGCCGCGAGGAACTCCGGACCCCGGCCGACCCCGTACAGCCCGTGCATGAGCGCGAACAGCCCCGCGCCGAGCACCACCTCCCAGACGGGATGAAACGTGTCACGGAGCCGTCCCTGAACGATGCCGCGGATGAACCCTTCCTCGGCGAGTGCGGGAAGCAGGTACAGGGCGAGAAAGACGAGCGGCCACAGCACCGGCCACGTTTCGAGCCCGACGTCCAGTCCGCCGGAACCGGTTCCGGACAACAGCCCGATGGAGAGCCCGAGAAGCGGGAGAACGAGCTGGCTCGCTTCGGCCATGAGGTCGAGGCCGGCGGTCCCGAGAACGACCCACAGCAGGTCGTGCAGGCTCGGCCACCGCAGCTGAACGTACTCGTCCCAGCGTCGCGTGAGTCCGAGGTACGCACCGACGATGAGGGCGAACCCGACCTGTGATCCCTTGGTGAGCACGAGGGCCCCGAGCGCCGGAAACGACGGCTCCAAGAGCCCCGTCACGGCCGGTCGGAACAGCATGTAAACGACGAGCGATAGCACCGATCCGACGATCGTGAGCAGGAGCGCGCCGGCGAACGCCCGGGCCCGCGACCCGCGCTCGGCGCTTGCCCCCAGCATCTCGAGTCGGTCATGAAGTTCTGACATCGGCGGATCGTCCTCCCGCCGGAACCGGGATAGATCCCGGAGACAGTTATCTCCAGTTTTCGGCCGTGTTCGGCCGTACACGGGAAGTATTCGAGATCGTGTACGACCATACACCCGGGGGCCTGAAGCGTCCGGTCGGGCCCGTTGATCGCCCGGGGTTCGGTCGCGTCAGGCCGAACAGTAGAGTGAAATATGCGACTCGACTGGACGCACCCATGGCTGATCCGGTCCCCTCGATCCTGACCCGAACTCAGCGCGACCGCCTTCGCTCCGCGTTCGAAGGCGTCGACGGAGCCAAACGCCGACGAGACGAGCGGAAGATTCGGGCCCGGGTCTCGGCGGGAGTCGACGACTTCGAACTCCTCGTCGAGTATCCCGACCGACAGTTCGAACTGGCGTTCCAGGAGCACTCGCAAGCGGAACTTCGGGCGCGGCTGGCGGACGCGACCCTCACGGTCGAACGCATCCGAGCCCTCCACGACGTCGACCGGGAGTCCGTGGTCGAAGCCGCCCGCGACCGGCGCGCGGAGGTGGACGCCGACGACACGGCGACGCTCGAACGGGTGCCGCTACGGACCCGCGAGGAGCGGCGAGAGCACGTCGCGGTCGAACTCGCCGACGAGTACCGACCAGGCCGGTGGAAGCGAATCTCGGACGCCCTCCTGAAGGTCGGCCTGGCGCTCGTGGCGCTCGTGAGCCTGCTCGCCGTCGTCGCACCCGACTTCACGCAGGGGCTCGGGAGCGTTCCCGGCATCGTCGGCGCGGGACTGCTCGTCGCGGGACTCGGCATCGTGGGCGTCCGGGGCGTGAAGTACGACCTGCTCCCCGCCGCTCGGCGGTCGATATCCGATCCCGCCGGGACCGCCCGAGCGGTCTGGGATCGGTTCTGAGCGGCGCCGCGTCTGGGGACGCATGTGTCCCGTTCGCCACCGACCGCCGGCGCAGATCCGCGGAAACCCGTCGCTCACTCGCGCCCGGATTCCCCGGAGAGCGCCTCGTATGCCGCCCAGGACTCGTCCTCCGCGGGCGCTTCCACGCGCTCACCGTCCAGGAACACGCCCTCACCCCGTCGAATCTCGCCCGCGACGCCGACCGGTGTTCCCCGGGACTCGAGCGCGGCGAGAACTGAATCAACTGCGTCGGGCCGGACGGCGACCAGCAGCGTCCCGGAGGTCGTACAGGCCCACGGGTCCAGCCCGAGCGTCTCGCAGGCAGCCAGTGCGGCCGGGTTCTCGGGCGTCCGCTCGGAATCGACGTCGATGCGGACGCCCGCAGCGTCGGCGAGTTCACAGAGCGCGCCGCGCAGGCCGCCCTCCGTCGCGTCATGCATCGCGGTGACGCCGACGGGGTCGGCGGCGGACGAGCCGCCAGTGTTCCCGTTTCCGACGGTCCCGTCACCGCCAGTCCCGCCACCGCCGGTCACCTCGCGTCCCGCGTCGGCCGCGGCGAGCGCGTCGCGGACGACGCTCGTCCGGTCGAGACACGCCTGCGCCTCGCGGAGCGTCGCCTCGTTCAGGCCGTCGAACGCCTCGGGGTACAGCGTCGAGAGCACCCCGGCCGTCTCGATTCCCGGCCCCCGCGTGACGAGCAGCCTGTCGCCCGGGCGCGCGCCGTCGGGCCGGATCACGTCCCCGTGGTCGCCGACGCCCATCACGGTCATCGCGCCGACCCACGGGAGCGCCGCGCCGGGGTACCGCGCGGTGTGGCCCGTGAGCACCGAAACGCCGAGTTCGGCACACTCGTCGCTCATGGCGGTCCACAGCTCCTCGAACTCCCCGTCGGTCATCGACGTCGGGAGCGCGAACGAGGGGGCGATGTGGGAGGGGGCGACCCCGGAGACGGCGACGTCCCCGAGCGCGAACGACAGCGCGAAGCGCCCGGCGCGCGCGTAGCCGAGTTCGGAAAGCAGTGAGATGGGATCGGTCGCGGTTACGAGCGCCCGCCCGCCGACGTCGAGGACGCCGAAGTCGACGCCGTGGGCCGGGCCGAGCGCGACGTCGTCCCGGTCCGCGCCCAGGTTGGGGAAGATGGCCCCCTCGAACAGCGTGCGGTCGGCCTTTCCGAGTCGCTCGGTCATTATCGAACTGTGCGATGGCGTGGGTGAAAAGCGGTCCGCGTTTCGTCCGTTCCGTGGTTGGCAACTCTGGATGAGTAGGTCTGGCTATGAAGACCGCCTGGAAAGCCCCCGGCTGGCTACGCGATCCCCGGCGCCTCAAGCACCGCAGCGACCGCAGAGAACGAGGAGCGCAGAGCGTGCCGCGGGAGCGTAGCCAGCCGGCCCCTTTCAGTCCACCCATCGCGACCGCACGGCACAGCCACACGCCTCCCCAGCCGATTCGTTCGCTCGGCTCGCTCCGCTCGCCGTCGCTCTCTCATCCCTCGCGCGATTCGGCCGCCCACGGGGGGCGGCCGCCGCGCACCGACCGCACGTCAGGATGGTTGGTTCGTCCCCGACTCAGAATCTCGGAGCCATCGGGTGTGGAACCTCGTGTTCGGCCCGTTCCGCGGGTCGCTCCATCGTCGCCTCGCGGCCGTCCGGCCAGCGCACCGTCAGGCGCTCGGGGGCCGCGTCGCCGAGCCCGAAGTGGGCCACCGGCTCCATCTGGCAGAGATACCCCGAGCCGGCACAGATGATCCGCGTCCGGTTCCACTCGTCCGTCTCCAGCGTGACCGACGCGCCGCGGGCCGGCGCGCCGTACTGGGTCGTCGGCCGCACCCGGAGCCAGTCGTCGTCGTTCTCGGCGGCGTACAGCGAGAGCGGCTGGGCGGCGAGTTCGCCGTGGACGAGCAGCAGTTCGACGGTGCCGTCGCCGTCGAAGTCCGCGACCGCCGCCCCGGTGCCGAGCCCGCGGGGTTCCTCGGCCGGGCCGGGATGGATTCGCGTCCACTCGCCGTCGGTGCCGTCGGGGCCGTCGTCGGCCCCGCCCTCGCGCCGGAACAGCCGGTTCTGCGAGCCCATGTTGTGGACGAACAGTTCCTCCCGGCCGTCGTTGTCGAAGTCGGCGCAGGCGAGCGTCCGGACGCGCGTCGGCTCGGCGAACGCCGGCGGCGCGGCGTCGACGAACGTGCCGTCGCCCTGCGGCTCGAAGATGCGGTTCGGTCCCTCCCAGGTGCCGTAAGCGAGGCCGCCGTCCGCCATCGTGACGCCCCGGGCGTCCGTCCCCGCGTCGGCGACGCCGACCTCGGCGGCGACCTCCTCGTAGTGACCCGAGCCGTTCCGGAACAGCCGGTTCGGGCCGCGCTCGACGCCGACGAACAGGTCCATGCTGTCGGAGACGATGGGACCCGCGAGCAGCGAGCGCCCGCAGCCGTTCATGTCGAGCCCGACGGCGGCGGCCATGTCGGTCAACTCGCCGTCGTCACCCAGTTCGTAGAAGCGGGACGGGGCGTCGTAGGAGGCGACGAAGATCCCGTACCGGCCGGTGCCGTAGCGGTCCATCGCGGCGACCGAGCGGCCGGCCCGGAAGTTCCCCCGGTCGGCGTTGATCCCGAGCCCGTACAGGTCGCGCCAGCGGATGCCGTCGCCGTCGGGCGGGCACTCGACCGGATCCAGCAGCAGGTCCGTGTCGCGGGTGTGGCCGCCGTACTCGTCCGTGTTGTGGACGTACAGCTCCTCCAGCCCGTCGGCGTCGAGGTCGGCGGCGGCGACGCCGATGGCGTGTCGTCCCTCGTCGGCGACGGCGGGGGAGGCGACGTCGCGGAGCGCCCCGTCGCGCCAGGAGAGGAGGCGGTTCGCCGGCCCGTAGCCCGTGACGAGCGCGCAGGGGCCCCGTTCGCCGGGGGTCACCGCGACCCCGTAGCCGCGGTGGGGGCGCTCGTTCGCGAGGGCGTCGGACCGGTCGGTGAACACGCCGCCACCTCAGGGACGACGAAATAAGAACGCACGGTTTGTGGCGATGCCGGCTGGAGGGGAGTCGGGACCGGATCCGCGCCGGCTGGACCCCTCCCGAGAGACAACCCTTTTCGGAGCCGGGGCCGAACCGGTTCCCATGAGTGAGGACGAGTCAACCGAGCCGACCGACGACGGGGAGCCCACCGGAAGCGAGGAAGCCGAGAGCGAGGAGAAGTCGTTCCGCGAGCGCGTCGAGGAGATCCGGGAGCGACGCGAGCAGGAGCGCGAGGACGGCGAGGGTCCCTCGCCCGAGGAGATGATGGGCGAGGGCGGCCCGGGCGGCATGGGCGGCGGCAACCCGTTCGCCCAGATGATGGGCGGCATGATGGGCGGTGGCGGGGGCATGGGTGGCGGCATGGGCGGCCCGCCGGGGATGGGCGGTCCCGGCGGCGAGGAGGAGTCGGCGGGCAACGAGGAACTGGTGCGGGAAGTGCGACAGCTCCGCGACGAAGTGCGCGACGCGACCCGACAGCTCCAGCGCATCGCCCAGGCCATCGAGGACGACTAGACGGGGTCCGGCCGGGCGACGCGAGTCGTTCGGCGACCCACCGATGCAGTTTTCATCGGCAGTGACGGTCCGTCAGCGACCCGACTCGTCGGACGTCACAGGTCGTCGTACACCTCGGCGAGCCGGTCGACCGCGTGTTCGACGCTCGTCTCCTCGCGCCTGTCGAGACACGCCTCCGAGAGCGAGTCCGTCGCCGCGAGCGTGCGCTCGATGGCGGCCGCGAAGTCCGCCGTGTCCTCGCGGGCGAAGTGGTGGCCGGTACGGCCGTCGACGACCGTGTCCGCGAGCGCGCCGTCGTTCACGCCGACGACGGGCGTCCCGCAGGCGTTCGCCTCCAGCGCGACGAGCCCCTGCGTCTCGACGGGCGACGGGAAGAGGAACGCGTCGAGCGCGGAGTAGAACGCCGGCAGGTCCTCGCGGGGGAGGAACCCGAGGAAGCGTGCGTCGAGCCCGTGGTCGGCGGCGGCCGCCTCGAGCGCGCCGCGCGCCGGGCCGTCGCCCCCGACCACTAACGTCGCGTCGGTGTCGGCCCGCGCGAGCGCCGCCGGGATCTCGGTCAGATCCTTCTCGAACCCGTGACGGCCGGTGTAGCCGACGAGCGGGCCGTCCGGGAGGCCGTACCGCTCGCGGAACTCGCGGTCGTCCGCCACCCGGCTGAAGAACTCGGTGTCGACGCCGTTCGGGACGACCGACACGGGCGCGTCGATGCCGATGTCGCGGAGGTGCTCGCGCGCCGGTTCGCTCGGAACGACGACGGCCCGTGCGCGGTTCAGGTACCAGCGCTCGTACCGGCGCGCGACGCCTTCGAGGGCGTCGGCCGGCCGGCCGTTGGCGATGTAGTCGGCGTACTCCGAGGTCGGCGTGTGGTAGGAGGCGACCAGCGGCGCGTCGATGCGGCACGCGAGATACAGCGCCGAGAGGCCGAGCGCGAACGGCGTGTGGGCGTGAACGACGTCGGCGTCGGCGACCTCGTCCGGCACGCCCGGCAGGCCGAAGCGGAACCCCTCGTAGAACGGGAAGCCGAAGCTCCGGGTGGTGTACTCGCCGTCCTCGGGGTCGTAGTCGGGCGCGCCGGGGAACACGACGTCCATTCGGCCGCCGCGGTCGAGCCAGCGCTTCCGCCAGGCCTGGACGGTGTAGGTGACGCCGTTCACCGTGGGCAGGTACGTGTCGGTGAAGGCGGCGACCGTCTGCATCGTCACGCGGGTTCTCCGACCGCCCGGTAATGCCTTGCGTCTTCCGGACGCCCAGTTTCGCCCGGTCCCGACGTTCCGTCAGGCCAGCAGGTCCCGGTACGTCGAGACGAGTTCCTCGCCGACGCGGTCGAGGCTGTGCTGGGCCGCGGTTTCGCGTGCGTTCTCGCCGAGTCGCTCGCGTAGCTCCGGGTCGTCGTCGAGGCGGTCGAGCGCCGCGACGAACTCCTCGCGCCCGGAGCAAAGCAGGCAGTCCTCGCCGTCGGTGAAGTACTCGCGGAACACCGGGATGTCGCGCAGGACGACGGCCTTCCCGCACGCCATCGCCTCCAGGACGACGATGCCCTGGTTCTCCTCCTTCGTCGGGAAGAAGAACACGTCGCCCGCGCCGAACATTCCCGACTTGTCCTCGACCCAGCCGGTGAACGTGACGTTCCCCGGGGGCTGCTTCACCCACTGCCTGACCGTCGTGGACGCCTGGGGCCCAGTGTCGTACGTGCCGAACCACGCGAACTCCAGGTCGACCGCCTTCGCCACCTCGCAGAAGTCGGTGAGCCCCTTCCGCTCGAACACGTTGCCGACCGCGAAGACGACGGTCCCCTCGAGGTCGTAGCGGTCCCGGTACTCCGCGCGGTAGTCGGCGTGGCCGGCGACCGAGTCGTGGTCGACGCCGTTGCTCATCGCCCGGATCGGCGCCGAGACGGGGTAGGCGTCGAGCTGGCGTTTCGTGTACTCGGAGGGCGTGAGGACGAGGTCCGCCCGTGAGTAGAACCACCGCAGGTAGCGCCGGAGCGCCGGCGCGACGGCGTTCGACCCGCGGAAGCTCTCCCGGAAGTCCTCGCTGGTGACGTGGCAGTGGAGCACGAGGGGGATTCCGTTCCGTTTCGCGTGGCGCGCGACGGCGACGCTCCCGGGGCCGATGAGGTTGCAGTGGGCGACGTCGTACTCGCGGAAGAGGCCCCGTCCGCGGACGCCGTCGGCGAGTCCGCGCGGGAGGGAGCCGCCGGACCAGGGCCGTTCGATGACCTCGACGTCCGCGCCCGCCCCGGCCGCGCGACCGAGCGCCTCGACCTGCTGGTCGTGGGCCGTGCCGATGCCGGCGCGGGCGAGTCGGGATTCGAGTTCGAGGTAGTCGAGGACCCTCACCGTTGGATGGGGCGGCGTTCTTCCGAACGGGTCTTTGCTCTGTCGGAGTCGCTTTCGTTCGGAGGTCGGTGCTTGGTGACGGCTCGTTCGGTTCGCGTGTCAATCCAGCCGGTTCGTCCTGTCGCCTCGTTCGGTGCTCCGACCGTTTCGAATGCCCCTGCGGCCCTCGACTCGGTTCGTCGCAGGTTGGCTCGGTCCGGGTTCGTGACGACGGAACCACCGACCGAGCGGAGAGCCGCGAGGACTTTCGAGGCGTGTTGAGCGGAGATTCAGACAACCGATAATGAAACGACTCGTCAAGAGAATCGCTCCGAAACCGCTATCCGCCGTCCGCCGCCTACCCACGAAACACGAGAACAGACAATGCAGAAAATCGCCGAGGAGCGCATCGAACGGCTCGAAGCCCTCGCACGCGACGCCGTCAAAGCCGGCGAACCCGACCGCGCGCGGGAGTACGTCCGCCTCGCGCGGCGGCTCGCCGAGCGGCATCGCTGCGGCGTCCCCCGGTCGTTCGAGCGGTTCACCTGCGAGCGCTGTGACGCGTTCCTCGTCCCCGGGCGCAACGCCCGCGTCCGACTCCAGGAGGGCAGCCACGTCGTCGTCCGCTGTGACTGCGGCGAGACGGCCCGCTACCCGTACCGGTAGGGTCGACGACACGGCCGACCCTCGCTCGCCACCCGTAAGGTAAAGTTTCAAACCCGCGCCGTCGGTAGGACGTTCCATGACCGACCACGACCTGCGGAAACGGGCCCACGACCTCGACGTCACGGTCTGGGTCGGCAAGAAGGGGGTGGCCTCCGTCGCCGACGAGCTCGCGGACCAGCTCGACGACAGCGAGCTCGTGAAGGTGAAGTTCCTGCGCGCCGCCCGCGGCGGGAGCAGCACCGAGGAGCTCGCCGTCGAACTCGCCGACCTGGCCGACGCGGATATCGTCGAGACGCGCGGGAACACGGGAGTGTTCACGCGATGAGCGGGGCCCTGTTCCAGACGACCGTCGGTCCCGCGCAGGCCTCGGACCCCTCCGTCCCCGTCGCGGAGTTCCTCGCGCAGTTCATGCCCGCGACCCTCGCCCAGCCGCTGGCCGCCGCGCTGACGTTCCTCGTCGTCCTGGTCGCGTTCTGGCTCGTCGGGCGGCTGTTCGTCATCCCGCTCGTCGACCGGATGCTCGACCGGCGCGGGCTCCAGCCTCACGCCCGTCGGCCGCTCCGGAAGCTGGTGACCGCGATCGTCATCTTCACCGGCATCTCGGTGGCGTTCGGCTTCGCCGGCTACGGCAACTTCCTCCAGTCGCTCGCGACCATCGCCGCCGCGGCGACGCTCGCGATCGGGCTCGCGTTACAGGACGTGATCAGGAACTTCGTCGCGGGCGTGTTCATCTACACCGACCGGCCGTTCCGCATCGGCGACTGGATCGAGTGGGGCGGCTCCAACTCGGGCATCGTCGAGGACATCTCCTTCCGCGTCACCCGCATCCGGACGTTCGACAACGAGCTACTTACCGTCCCGAACGCGGTGCTGACCTCCGACGTGATCAAGAACCCCGTCGCCAAGGAGACGCTCCGGCTGAAGGTCGACTTCGGAATCGGCTACGACGACGACATCGAGCGGGCGACCGAGATCATCGTCGAGGAGGCCGAGCACCACCCGGGCATCCTCGCCGACCCCGAGCCGTCGGTCCGGCTGAGCGAGCTCGCTGACTCGTTCGTCTCGCTGCGCTCGCGCGTCTGGATCGAGAACCCCTCGCGGGCCGACTTCGTGAAGACCCGCGCCGAGTACGTCAAGCGCGTGAAGGAACGCTTCGACGAGGAGGGCATCTCCATCCCGTTCCCGCAGCGGGAACTCTCGGGCGGCGTCGAGACGGTCGTGCCGGCCGAGGTGCGGACGGCCGACGACTGAGCGCGAGTCTCGTTCACGAATCGGACCCCGTTCCCGCCGTTCCACTGCGTACGCCGGTTACTCCTCTAACACCTGCTGTGCGATGGTGTTGCGCAGCACCTCGCTCGTCCCCTCGTAGATCTCGTTTAGCTTCGCGTCGCGGTAGTAGCGCTCGACGTCGAAGTCCTTCGTGTAGCCGTAACCGCCGTGGATCTGGATGGCCTCGTTGGCGACTTCGCGGCTCACCTCGCTGGCGTACAGCTTCGCCTGCGCGGCCTCCTTGATGTAGTCCTCGTCGCGCATCTTCAGGTCGGCGGCCCTGTGCATCAGCAGCTTCGCCGCCTGAACTTTCGTGTCCATGTCCGCGAGCTTGTGCTGGATCGCCTGGAAGTCCGAGATGGGGCCGCCGAACTGCTCGCGCTCGCCGCTGTAGTCGCGGGCGTCGTCCAGGGCCGCGCGGGCGATGCCGACGCCGCGGGCCGCGATGGTGATGCGACCGCCGTTGAGCGTCTTCAGCGCGTGGACGAACCCCCTTCCCTCCTCGCCGATGAGCCGATCCGCGGGGAGTCGCATGTCGTCGAATCGGAGCTCCGCGGTCGGACAGCCCTTGTCGCCGAGCTTGTGCTCGGTGCCCTCGACGATGAACCCGTCGTCCTCCTCGGGACGGACGACGAACGAGGAGATGCCCTTGTTCCCGGCCTCCGGGTCGGTCTTGGCGAACAGCGTCACGGTGTCCGCGACCGAGCCGTTCGAGATCCAGAGCTTCCCGCCGTTCACCACGTACTCGTCGCCGTCCCGCTCGGCGGTGGTCGACATCGCGGGCACGTCGGAGCCGGCTTCGGCCTCCGAGAGCGCGAACGCGCCGACGTCGGTCCCCTCGGCCAGCGGCGTGAGGTACTCGTCCTTCTGTGGCTCGTCGCCGAACTCGTGGAGCATGTTGCCCGCGAGGGAGGTGTGGGCCGCGACGACAGTGCCCAGGCCGCCCGAGCCGCGGGAGATCTCCTCCAGCCCGATCGCGTAGCTGTGGTAGTCGAGGCCGGCGCCGCCGTACTCCTCCGGGAACGGCATCCCCATCAGTCCCAACTCCGCCATCTCCTCGACCAGGTCGGCGGGGAACTCGTCGGTCTCGTCGATCTCGGCCGCTCGAGGGGCGATCTCCTCGTCCACGAACTCCGCGACCATGTCGCGGATCTGGGTCTGTTCGGTCGTCAGGCCGAAGTCCATACGGTGTGGTGGCGCGTTCGGGGCTTAATGGTGTTCCGGACCCGCGAGCGACCCCACACCACTTTTTATCCCCCCAACCCTAGGGCCGATACCCGAATGTCCGACGCAGACCGCCCGACCACTACCGCCCCCGACGCCGACCTCGGCTGGTGTCACGATTCCGTGCAGGGCGTCTCGCGAACTTTCGCGCTCACCGTGGACGTGCTCGAGGAGCCCATGTCCTCCTACATCTGTCTCGGCTATCTCCTCTGCCGGATCGCCGACACCGTCGAGGACACCGACCGCATCGACCCCGACGAACAGTCCGCCCTCCTCCGAACCTACGACGCGGCGCTCGACCCCCAGGACGACACCGCCGCCGCCGACTTCCGCGCGGCGGTGGACGAGCACCTGCCGCCGGCCGACGGGCGCTCGGCCGACTGGGAGGTCGTCGCCGAGACCGAGCGCGTGTTCGCCACGTTCGAGGAACTCCCGGCGGACGTCCGCAGCGCCATCGTCCCGCCGGTGCGCGAACTCGTCGGCGGGATGGCGGAGTTCGTCGACCGCTACGCCGACGAGGGCGGCCTCCGCATCGGCACGCGCGGCGAACTCGAGGAGTACTGCTACTACGCAGCCGGCACCGTGGGCAACCTCATCACGAACCTGCTCACCAGGGGCGACATCGCCGAGGAGCGCGCCCGCCGCCTCCACGAGACGGCCGAGGAGTTCGGCCTGCTGCTCCAGCTCGTCAACATCGCGAAGGACGTCCACGACGACTTCGAGGAGGAGAACAACGTCTACCTCCCCGCGGAGTGGCTCGACTCCGAGAACGTCCCCCAGGAGGACCTCACGGCCCACGAACACCGCGACGGCACCGCGGCGGTCGTCGGCCGGACGACGGCGTTCGCCCGGACGTTCCTCGACGACGCGGAGTCGTACCTCGAACACCTCCCGCTCGTCGACGGCAACACGCTCGACGCGTGGGCGATCCCGTTCCTGCTCGCGGTCGGCACGCTCCGCGAACTCGGCGCGTCGCCCGAGAAGGCGGTCGACGGCCGCGGCGTGAAGGTGAGCCGCCAGGAGGTGTTCGCGGTCGTGTCGGCGATGTCCGAGCACGGGCGCGACTCGCTGCCGGAACTGCGGCGGGCCATCGCGGGCCAGCCGTTCCACCGGCGACCGTCGGCGGCGGACTGACGGAGGCGACGGACCCCCGAGCGTGCGGCCGGTGCGCCCCGGCACGGTTTCAGCGCCCTTTTGTGCGACCGCGTCGAACTCGGCTCCATGAGTGAGTTCGAGAAGGACGACACCGTCGTCCTCGAGGACGAGCACAGCGAGTTCGACGGCGAGACCGGCACGGTCACGCAGGTCATGGAGACGATGTTCGGCGACGCGACCTACACGGTCTCGTTCGAGGAGGGCCAGGAGCAGGGCGTCCCCGCCGACCAGCTCTCCGCGGCCGAGGCCGACGCCGAGGACGACGAGGAGTAACGCGCCGTTCCCGCCGATTTTCCGACGGTCGACGAGGACGGGCCAGCGGCGGCCCCGTGACGATGGCGACGCCCGTCGGGCGGGCGGGGACGGGGGCGGGCACGGGGACGCGGCCCACGCCCGGTCGGCCCGTCACGCTCCACCCCCGGGATGGGAACGTTTATTCGACCGACACGACGTTGACGACTCGAATGCGACGGACCCACGCCGCCCTCCTGCTGGGTGTCGTTCTGGCGCTCGGCGTCGCACTCGCCGTCCCGCTGCTCGCCGACCACGTCGCCGCCCAGCGGGTGGACGACGTCTCCGCGACGGTGACCGACGTCGGAACGGTCGACGAGTCGACGGTCGCGGTCGACCTGGAGCTCTCGAACCCGGCCCCGCGACCGCTCGTGGTGCCAGACGGGTCGAGCACGTCCGGCGTCTACGCGCTCGGGCCCGACGGCGAGGCGGTCAACGAGCCGCGGCGCACCACCGTCGACGGCGCGACCCTGCCGGCCGGCGGCACGGGGACGATCACCGCCACGCTCGAACTCAAGGAGGCGTTCCACGGGCAGGGGGCGGACGCGCTCGCGGGGACGACGCTCCGGGGCACGCTCACGCTCCGGCTCGACGGCGCGTTCCTGGAAACCGAGATCACCGCACCGGTCGGGGGTGACGGAGGATGACTCGGCTGCGACGGCCGGCGACCCTGCCCGAGCGGCTGGGACTCGCCGTCCTCGCCGGCACCGCGGGCGGGGCGCTCACGTTCGTCAACTACCAGCAGGCGGTGTATCCGGACGCGCTTCCGACGCCCGAATGGCTGCCCGCTGTGCTGCTGCTTTCGGTCGGCGTGCTCGTCGGGACGCTCCGGCTGGAGATGCGAAGCATGGTGTGGGCGTTCGTCGTCGCGCTTCCGGCGTCCTTCGCCGTCTACCTTCTGCTCACGCTGGCCCCGCAGTTGCTCGCCGGCTGGTCGGCGAGCCAGTTGCTGTTCTTCCTGGTGTACGGGACCGGCGGCCGGGCGTTCACCGCCTGGCTGTTCATGTTCCCGACGCTGCTGGCCGGCGGGCTGGGCGGGCACCTGCTCTGGACCGACGGGCCGTTCAGCTGACCCGCGGCCGTCCGGTCGACCCGCGTCGGAGAATCCAACGCTTTTACCCCCGCGAACCGACCCCCGAGCATGGCGAGCGTCCCCTTCCACTACGTCGACCTCCGGACGTTCTGTTACGCGACGGAGGACGAGAAGCGCGTCGAGCAGGCGCTCCGGACGTTCCTCCCCGACGAGTTCGAGGTGGATCGCGTCGTGAACGAGGGCCACCACGGCGACCGCATCGTCGTCCGCTCCGCGCGCGTCGAGAACGCGGACGACGTGCGCCACGTCCTCTCGGTGCTCTCGGAACTCCCGGACGTCGACCGGGTCATCGACGAACTCGACGAGCGCGTCGACGACAACAACTCGCTGTTCCTCAGGCTGGACAAGCAGGCGGCCTTCGGCGGCGACGTCCGCCTCGGGCCGGGGCTGACGCTCCGCGCGAAAGTCGAGGCGTATCCGGCCAAGCGCGAGAAGGCGGTCGAGAACGCGCGGGAGGCGCTCTCGACGCTCGCGGCCGAGTCCGCGGGGTCGGACGCGGCCGACGCCTGAACTCATTCCGGGCCGACGATCTCGACTTTCACGCCCTCCGGGTCCTCACAGTAGAGCGCGTAGTAGCCGCCCGCGTAGGGGTGCCGGTCCTCGTACAGCACGCTCGCGTCGTCGCGCTCCCGGACGCCGTCGGTGAGGTCGTCCACCTGCGCGCGCGACCCTGCGTGGAACGCGAGGTGGTTCAACCCCGCGGCCCGCCGGTCGAACGGGTGGTCCGTCTCGCCGGCCCGCACGAGGACGACGTACGTCGGCCCGTTGATCCAGGAGCGCCCGCTCTCCCAGTCCTTCTTGGGTTCGTAGCCGAGTTCGCCGAGCAGCCAGTCCCAGAACGGGAGCGACGCGTCGAGGTCCGAGGCGTACAGTTCGACGTGGTGGAGCCCGCCCGCGTGGTCGGGGTCCGCGTGGTCGTAGTCGGTCGAGTCTGCTCCGGTCGAGTCGTCTCCCATCGGCGGTGCTGTGCGGGGCGGGGTGAAAGAAGGGACGGTTGTCCGCCTGCTGGTCGCCGCGGCGACGTCACTCCAGCCACTTGATCGAACAACCCTGGCTGGGGAGGTCGTCGTGGGGGACCGGCTCCCCCGCGAGGACGGCGTCGATGGCGTCGCGGATGTACACGTGCTCGGGCTCGTCGTCGGGGTTGAGCGCGTCGTCGAGGCGGCCGTGGTAGGCGAGTTCGAACCGGCCGTCGGCTCCGGCGGCGGAGTCGCCTCCGTCCGAGTCGCCGTCCGCCTCGCGCCGAAACAGGAACGGGTCGGGCGTGCAGACCGCGCCGTACGCGCGGGCGACTTCCTGCGTCTCGTCGCGGAGGTAGACGTCGTAGGCGACCCGGCCGTCCTCGACGAACTCCGCCATCGCCTCGAAGGAGTCCTCCGGGTACGCCTCGGCGTCGTTCGGGTTGATGCCGACGACCGCGCAGTCGTCGTACTCGGCGGCGACGTCGTTCAGCAGGTCGAACTTCGCCTGCGCGTACGGACAGTGGTTGCAGGTGAACACGACGAGCAGGGCGTCCTCGCCCGAGAACTCCTCGAGCGAGTGCGTTCGGCCGTCGACGCCCGGCAGGTCGAACGCCGGCGCCGCGTCGCCGCGGGCGAGTTCTGAGTCGGATTCGGTCAGTACCATACGCTACCCCCGGTGGCGACGCGAAAAAGCAGTTTCGCCGCGGAGGGGCGTGACCGCGAGCACCGGAGCCCGCAGTTACTCGCCCGCGACGAGCACGACCGCGACGATCGCGAAGCCGACGCCGGCGACCTTCCGCGCGGTGACCGGCTCCTCCAGGGCGAGCACTCCGACGACCGAGGAGGTGACGAAGAACATGGCGAACACCGGCGCGACGATGGAGACGGGGCCCATCGAGAGCGAGCGGTAGTAGGCGAGGATGCCGACCGCGAGACACGCGCCCGCCGCGAGCACGTACCGGATCTTCGGGTCGTCCAGGTGCGCCACGACGCCCTCGCCGCTTACGGCGATGACGCCCAGCGTGGCGACCACGAGGACGGTGTTGGCGACGAGCGCGGCGACGTTGCTCGGGACCGGGTTCGCGCCGCTGGTGGCGACCCGCATCAGCGGCGCGACCATCGAGTAGGACAGGAGCGCGAGAACGGCCCACGGGAGATAGCTCATGTGCGCGAACGTCGGGGGACGCGGATAAATGGGTTCTGACACGGGACGGGACCCGCTCCCGGACGGATCCGAGTTCGGCTCACCCGCCCCAGGCGGCGTCCGAGAGCGTCCGCTGGACGGCCTCCTCGCCGACGGCCGAGGCCAGCTTCTGGAAGCCGGCCTTCTCCGACCGGTCCGTCGCGTTCGCCACCAGCCGCGAGACGATGAACTCCGGCGTCGACCGGCCGACGGTACCGAAGCGCGGCTGGTAGTCGACCCGCAGCTGCAGGTCGCTCGTCAGCCCCTCGGCGAAGATGCCGTCGACGCGGGCGACGTCGGGCAGCGGGCTCAGGTCCTCCGCGAGGTGGGTGACGTACGCGCCGAGCGCGTCGTGGTCGACCGTCAGTTCCACCAGCCCGTTCAGCAGGTCGGCCGCCCGACCCGGCTCGGTGATCGCCTCGAACTCGTCGACGAGCATCAGCGTCCGCCCCTCGTCCGAGAGCGGCGGGACGATGGACTTCAGCGTCGCCTCCAGCACGCCCGCGTTGAACGACGCGTGCCGACGGTGGAACACGACCGTGTCGAACGAGCCGATCTCGGCCGCCTCGGCCGGCACGGGCAGCCCCATCGAGGCGAGCACGGTCACCTGACAGAGCGTCTCCAGCAGCGTCGTCTTCCCGCCCGAGTTCGCGCCGGTGAGCACCGTCACGCGGTCGCCGCTCGGCGCGTCGATGTCGAGGTCGTGGTCGCCGACGGCGTAGGTCACCGGCTGGACGTCGCCGTCGAGGAGGAGGTTCCGGGCGTTCGCCACCGCGACGCCGTCGCCGCCGAGTTCCGGTTCCGCCATGTCGTGTTCCTCCGCGAAGCGTGCCAGCGAGAGCAGGAACGCGATGTCGCTCACGGCCCGGACCGCGGCGTCGACGTCCTCGCCGGCCTCCTCGACGGCCGCTTCGAGTTCGGAGCGGACCTCGTCCGCCCGGGCCGCCACGTCGTCCTCGAGGTCGGACACCAGCCCGCGCAGCGTCCCGCTCACGTAGTCTGCCGAGTCGACCGCGCCCTCCGGCGCGGCGGACTCGACCCGGCCCCGCGTCAGGTCCGTCTCCGAGGCGAAGTGTTCGACGACGGCCGACCGGAACGCGTCCGCGTCGCGCACCCCCCGCTCCCTGACCGTGTCGATCACGTCGAACGCGGAGTTCTCCAGGTCCCGTGCCGCGTCGCGCTGCTCGCGGAGGCGGTCAAGTTTCTCGTCGGCGCCGTCCGCGACGCGCGCGTCCCCCTCGCCGTCGCCGCGGTCGCCGCCGAACGCCGCGAGCGCCCGGCCGGCCTCGCGGAGTTCCCCGTCGTCGATGCCCTCCAGCGCGGCGAACGTGCCGCCCCGCAGCCCGGCCTCGCGGAGCGCCAGCGTCGCCTCCACGGCGGCCGGGTCGGTGCCGCCCGCCTCGTCGAACTCGCGGAAGGCGTCGAGCACGGCCGCCCGTTCCTCGTCGTCAAGCGCGGTCCAGGTGTCGCGCGCCTCCAGCACGTCGGTCAGCCGCTCGCGTCGCTCCTCGGGGTCCGTGAGCGGCGTGAGCACGCGGACCCGGTCGGCGGCGTGCTCGGTGACCGCGAACTCAGCGGCCAGCGAGAGCAGGCCGTCGTACACCTTCCGGGCGTCGGCCGTGCCGAACAGGTCCATGCCGGCTTCGCCGTTCGCCCGACGAAGCACCCGCGTCGCCCGCCCGCGCGACACCCCGGCGTCGGCCAGCGCCGCGACGTCTGCCGCGTCGATGGCGGCGATGGCGCGCTCCTCGCCGAGGGCCGCCCGGAGCGTCTCGGCGGTCTTGGGTCCGACACCCCAGTAGTCCTCCAGTCGCATATCCGACCGGTGACCGCGTGGACCTTTGTCGCTACCGGTCCCGGCCGTCGTCGGGCCCACTTGCGGACGCGGCGGCACGCCCGCTCGTCGGTCCGCGGCAGGCCGGCTCGACCGTCATTCCTCGTCCAGCGTCCCGTTCAGCACCTTCGCGGCGACGAGCACGGGGTCCCAGACCGGCGAGAACGGCGGCGCGTACGCGAGGTCCAGCCGTTCGACCTCCCCGACGGTCATCCCCGCCTCCAGCGCGGTCGAGACGGTGTCGATGCGAACGGCCGCGCGGTCGGTGCCGACGACGCTCCCGCCGAGGAGTCTCCCCGACCCCCGGTCGGCACACAGCGTCACCGTCGTGTCCGCGTTGCCGGGGTAGTAGCCCGACCGGGAGCCGGCGGTGATCGTCTCGCTCACCGGCTCGAAGCCCGTCTCGCGGGCGTCATCGTGGTCGAGGATGCCGGCCCGACCGCACTCCTGCTCGAACGCCTTCACGACCGCCGTGCCCGCGACGGTCCCGACCGGCGTCGGGTCGCCGGCCACGGTCGCGCCGACGGCCCTGCCCGCACGGTTCGCCGTGAGCCCGAGCGGCACCCAGGCCTGATCGCCGGTGACGGCGTGTGCGTCCTCGGCGCAGTCGCCCGCGGCGTACACGCTCTCTGCGGCGGTCTCGCCGTACTCGTCGACGGCGACCGCCCCGGACGCGCCGAGGTCGATGCCCGCCTCGGCCGCGAGGTCGGAGGCCGGCCGGACGCCGACGCCGACGGCCGCGAGGGGCGTCTCCAGCTCCTCGTTCCCGCAGACGACGGCCGCCAGTTCACCGTCGTCGGTCCCGCGGAGCCGCTCGACCGGCGTGTCGAGATGGAGCGTGACGCCGCGCTCCCGGAGTTCGTCGGCGACCGTCTCGCCGACCGCATCGCCGAACGGCTTCAGGAGCCGCTCGCCGCGCTGGAAGAGGTGGACGTCGAGGTCCCAGGCCGAGAACGCCTCCGCGAGTTCGACGCCGACGTAGCCGCCGCCGACGATGACCGCGCGCTCGGGCGGGTCGCGCTCGGCGTGGCGGGCGACGAGCGCCTCGTCGGCGAACCCGTCGCCGACCGAGGCGGGGTCGACGGTTCCGGGCTCCTCGAGGAACGCGCGCATGGCGGCCGCGGAGTCCATGTGGTGGAGCGTGAACGCCCCCTCGAGATCGGTCCCCTCGAACGGCGCGTCCGCGGTCGCGCCCGTCGCGATCAGGAGGTCGCCGTACGGCTGTTCGAACTCCCTGCTCCGGGACCGAACCGTCACGGTTCCCGCGTCGACGTCGATGCCGGTCACCTCGTGGTCCCGCCGGAGGTCGATGCCGCGCTCGTCGATCTCATCGGGCGAGAGCGAGGTCAGCGAGAGGAGGTCGTCCACCTCGGCCTTGACGTAGTAGGGCGTCCCGCAGTGCGCGTAGGACACCCAGCGGCCGCGCTCGAACACGACGACGTCGCGGTCGGACTCGCGGGCGCACTTGCTCGCGGCGCTCAGTCCCGCCGCGTCCCCGCCGACGACGACGAAGGGGTCGGACATGGCTCGCACGTGACCCCGTCGGGCAATAATCTCACCGCCGCGGTGCGTGCCGGCCGCAAGACGGGCGGGGAAATCCCACCCCGCCGGCTTTTTCCCGGCCCCGGCGAAGGTGTCGCCATGGACGACCGGACGAAGGGCCTCGTCTACCTCGCGGCCGCCGTCTCCACCCTCCTCGCGCTGTTCGCGCTCGCGGTGCTCCCCTCGGTCGCGCCGGGGCTCCCGTTCGTCGGGTCGACGGCGTACTCGTTCGCGCTGCTCGTGCTCATGGCGGTGGCGTTCCCGCTGCTGTGGGTCGGCGGCCGGCGGACGATGGAGTCGCTGGAAGCCGAGCTCGCGGACGAGGACGGGGCGGACGACGGATCCGACGACGACCGGGTCGCGGAGGGGGGTTCGGCCGCGGAGGACGGACGAGCGGGCGGCGGGCAGGGGTAGGCGACGCCAGCACGGAACTGGCCCTGCCGGGACGACAGCGGTGTCGTCCCGGCCGGATCGCTGGCTGAACGGTCAGTCAGTCCCGGTAGCTATTTGCCCTTCCTGGGGCACTCGGCTACCACGAATGCTTCCTCGTTCAGCCCCACCGTTCCTTCTCGCCCTCCTCGTCGTGCTCGCCGGGGTCGCGGTCCCCGTCGCGGCCGACGGCTTCGTCTCGGTGACCGCGGGCGTCGGCACCGACGACGTGGTGCCCGAACAGTCGTTCCCGGTGAACGTCTCGGTGTCGAACGCCGAGGACAGCACCGAGGGGTACGTCGTCACGGACCTGCTGATCCGCGAGGGGGCGGACCGTGACTCCGACGAGATCGAGGAACTGGACGTCTCCCGGCGGCTGGAGCCGGGACAGTCCCGGCTGTTCACCGTCAGCCCGACGATCAACGAGACCGGCGAGCACACGGTGTACGTCCACCTCACGCTACTGGAGGGCGATGGCACCCGTCGCCGGATGGTCCAGCCGGTCGACGTGACCGTACGCGATCCCCACCCGCAGCTCGAACTGAACGTCGAGGAGGCCGTCGCCGGCGCGAAGCGGCCGGTGAACGTCACCGTCGCCAACGGGCTGAACGAGTCGGTCCGCCAGCTCGATCTCACGGTCTCGTCGCCGGCCGAGAACGTCACGTTCTCCTCGAGGGCGCGCGTGCAGGCCATCCTCGCCGCCGAGGACGTCGCACAGTTCTCCTTCCCGGCGACCGTCGACGCCGCCGGACGCTACCCCGTCGACGTGACGTTGCGGTACACGCAGGACGGCGAGCGGCGGACGGTCACCCGGAGCTTCGCCGGCGACTTCACCGAGCCGCAAAACCCCGGACGGGTCCGGCTCAGCGGCGTCAACGTCGTCCGCGAGGAGGGGACGCTCACGCTCTCCGGGAGCGCGGCGAACGTCGGCTCCGACGCGGTCGAGAGCGTCATCGTGAGCGTCGTCGGCGGCTCGGGCGTCTCGCCGGCACAGCCACAGCCCGACTACTTCGTCGGCACCGTCGAGGGCAGCGACTTCGTCTCGTTCACGCTGAACGCCGACCTCGCGGACGGGGCCGAGTCGATCCCGATCCGCGTCGAGTACGTCGTCGACGGCGTCGAACGCTCGTTCGTGACCGAGGTGCCCGCGGGGGAGGCCGGGCAGGCGACGCCGGCGCCCCAGTCCTCGGGCGACGGCCTCCCGACGCTCCCGCTGATCGTCGGCGCACTCCTCGTGGTCGTGGCCGTCGGCTTCCTGGTCCGGCGACGGTAGATGTCGGGACCAGACGCTGACTCCGCGGTCGCCGGCGGCGGGGACGCGACGGCTGCGGGGACCGACCCGATCATCGAGGGAACCGACGTCGTCAAGGAGTACGTCACGGGCGGCGAGACGGTCCGGGCGCTGAAGGGGATCGACTTCCGGATCGAGCCCGGCGAGTTCGTCGCCATCGTCGGCCCGTCCGGGAGCGGGAAGTCGACGCTGTTGAACGTCCTCGGCCTCCTCGACGTGCCGACGAGCGGCGAGGTGCGCCTGCGCGGCCGGGACGTGGCAACGTTCTCGGACCGGGAGCGGACGCGCAACCGGAAGGAGGTCATCGGCTTCGTGTTCCAGAGCTTCTATCTCATCCCGACGCTCACCGCGCTGGAGAACGTCGAGGTGCCGCGCCTGCTCGAACACACGCCGGTGAAGACCCGGGAGCGGGCCCGGGACCTGCTCGAACGCGTCGGCCTCGGCGACCGCGCGGACCACTACCCCGACGAGCTCTCGGGCGGACAGAAACAGCGCGTCGCCATCGCTCGCTCGCTCGTGAACGACCCGGACCTCGTGCTCGCCGACGAGCCGACCGGGAACCTGGACCGCGACACCGGCGACCAGATCCTCGCCGAGTTCGAGCGCGTCACCGGCGAGGACGTCGCCGTCGTCACCGTCACCCACGACGACTACGTCGCCGCCTTCGCCGACCGGACGGTGAACCTCATCGACGGCGAGATCGTCGAGGACCCCGGGGCGACCGCGGGTGATCGCCGGTGAGCCTCCGCCGGCGACTCTGGGGTGCGTTCCCCACGTTCCTCATCGCCCGCCGGAACCTCTCGCGGGCGCGGACCCGGTCGGCGCTCGCCGTCGCCGCCATCGTCATCGGCGTCGTCGCCATCGGCGGCATCGGCGCGGGCGGCGTCGCGTTTCAGGAGGCCCAGCTCGACGCGCTCGGCGGCATCGGGTCGGACCTACAGGTGTTCCCGGGCGAGGACAACCCCGAGGGTGCGCTGACGCAGGCGGACGTGGCGACGGTCGACCGCGTGGTCGGCACGACCGAGATCGTCCCGCTCAGACAGGAATCGGCCCGGCTCGTCGAGCGCGGGGAGGTGGGCGAGAGCGTCACGGTGTACGGCGTCGCCGATCCCGGCTCGCTGTACGTCGTCGACGAGGGGGCGATCCCCGGAAACTGGCGCAACGGCGCGCTCGTCGGCCGGTCGTTCGCCGACGACTACGAGCTCGCACCGGGGAGCAAGCTGACGCTCGAACGGACCGTCGTCCGGGACGGCGAGTCCACGACCGTCCGGTCGAGCTACCGCGTCGCGGCCGTGCTGGAGGACGAGGGGCAGGCCGCCGTCGCGGCGCCGAACGACGCCGTCGTCCTGCCGCCCGAACAGTTCGACGGCGACACGTACTCGCAGGTCGTCGTCCGGACGAACGACGTCAGGGAGGCGAACGCGACCGCCGAGGACATCCGCGAGGCGTTCAACGGGCGGCGCGAGATGGTCCAGGTGCTCGACCGGGGGCAGATCGCCCAGCAGATCGACCGGGCGCTCAACCAGATCAACCTGTTCCTCGTCGGCATCGGCGCGATCTCGCTGGTCGTCGCCGGCGTCAGCATCGCCAACGTCATGCTCATGTCGGCCATCGAGCGGCGCGAGGAGATCGGCGTGCTCCGCGCGGTCGGCTACGAGAAGCGCGACATCCTGCGGATCATGCTCGCCGAGGCGGCGTTGCTGGGGATCGGCGGCTCGCTGCTGGGCGCGGCGGTCGCGCTCGGCGCGGTCGCGCTCATCAACGACGCGCTGCTCGGGGACCCGTTCGCGTACTCGACTCAGGGGCTCCAGTACGTCGCCGCCGGCGTCGCCTTCGGCGTGGTGGCGAGCGTGCTCGGCGGCCTCTACCCGGCCTGGAAGGCCGCCCGCGAGCGCCCGGTGGAAGCGCTCCGGGGGTAGCGAGCCGATCGGGAGCTACGACGTCAGATCGGGCGAGCCACCGGGGCGGCGGCGGCGAACCGACGGCAGCAGCCCGTTCCGGAAGCGGGGCGTTCACGTGACCCCTCCACGAACCCGCCGGCGTGAAGCGCCCGTCGATCGACGCCGTCCGCGGCTTCGACCGCGCCGTCTACGTCGTCGCGCTCGGCCAGCTCATCAACGTGTTCGGCTCCGGGCTCGTCTACCCGTTCGCCACCGTCCACTTCCACCTGGAGGTCGGCATCGCTCTCTCGGTCGTCGGGTTCGGGTTCGGCGCGAAGAGCGTCGCCACGGCGGTCGGCACCGGGGTCGGGGGCTTTCTCGCGGACGGCGTCGGACGGAAACCCGTGATGGTCGCGTCGATGGCGCTGACGGCCCTCGCGCTCGCGGCGTTCGCGTTCGTCCCGACGGTCGCGGCCGCCGTCCCGCCGTCGGTCGCCGCCGTCGCCGGCGTGTCGCGGCTCGGCGTCGGCTTCGTCGTCGTCTGCGTGGCCGCCGGGCTGGTCGTTGGCTTGTACACCCCGGCGGCGTCGGCGATGACCGCCGACCTGACCGCCGACGCGGACCGCGACCGCGGCTACGCGCTGTTGAAGTTCACGAACAACCTCGGCTTCGGCGCGGGGCTGGTCGTGGGCGGGCTGGTCTACTCGGTCGCCAGCGTCGCGGTGTTCCTGTTCGACGGCGTCACGTCGGCGATCGTCGCGCTCGTCCTGCTGCTGTTCGTGCCCCGCCTCCACGGGACGAGGACCGACGATGCCGGCTCCGGAGCCACCGCCGGGGAGACCACCGCGTCGACCGCCGACTCGGCGCTCTCGCGGTGGTGGGCCGGCGCGACCCGCCGCCGGGTGCTCGCGCTCGCGGCGATCAACGTCGGGTTCGCGGCGATGTACGCCCAGATGCGGACGACGATCCCGGTCGTGGCGAAGGAGGGACTCGGGCTGAGTTCCGCACAGCTGGGCACGCTGTTCGTTCTGAACCCCCTGACGATCGCGCTGTTGCAGATCCCGCTCGTTGACGCGATCTCCGGCTGGCGTCGGACCCGCGGGCTGGCGCTCTCGGCCGGGCTCTGGGGGCTCTCGATGCTGTTCGCCTGGGCCGGCGACGTGGGGCTCGCGCCCGTGGCCGTCGGCGTCGCGCTCGTCGGCGGCCACCTCGTCGTCCGGACCGTCGGGGAGATCCTCCACTCGCCGCTCGCCTCCTCGCTGATGTCCTCGCTCGGGACGGCCGACGAGCGCGGGACCCATCTCTCGGTGCTGGAGATCGCAAAGCGGGTCGGCATGGGGCTTGGCGCGTTCCTCGGCGGCGTGTTCTTCGATCACGGCTACTCGGGGCTCTGGTGGGCGATCCTCGTCGCCGTCTGTCTCCTGCTGGTTCTCGCGCTGCTGGGGCTAGAGCGGTCGGTCTCCCCCGAGGCGAACGGCGAGCGGACCGGCGTGGCGACCAGCGCGGAGTGACGTCCGTCCCCGTGGCGATTCGCCGGGAAGAGGATGGTGAAAAACGGAACGGAGTGACGCGGGTGAGGGCGTCGTGCCGCCGGTCACCCGTTCGCTCTCGACCGGCTGCGTTCGATCGACCGTCTACTCGTTCTCGACCGTCCGGCCGCCGTCGGTCATCCGCCCGCCGTCGGCCGCGGCCTGCTGCCCGGCGTCAGCGGGGTCCCGCGGCGTGGGACCGTCGGCCGCCGCGTCGACCTCGAAGCCGTCGAGCGCCTCGGTGAGGTCCTCGGCGAACGTCGAGAGTCTGGTCGCACGGTCGGAGATCTGGGCGGTCGAGGACGCCGCCTCCTCCGCGGCGGCGGCCACCTCGTCGGCCGTCCTGGCCGCCTCGCCGCCCGCCTCGGCGGCCTCCTCGACCATCGTGACCGCCTCCTCGGTCGAGGCCGCCTGCTGGTCGGTGGCGCGGTTGATCTCCTGGACCCCGTCGTTCGCCCGGTCGATGCCCTCGCCGACGGCCTCCAGCGCCTCCAGCGCCTCGTCGACCGTCTTGCGGCCATCGTTCACCTGCGTCCCGGTCTCGCGCATGTTCGTCGCCGCGTCCTCGGTGGCCGACTGGATGTCCTCGACCAGCGCCTCGATGTCCGCGGCCGCGACGCTCGCCTCGCCGGCGAGCGACTTGATCTCATCGGCGACGACCGCGAACCCGTCGCCCGAGGCGTCCGCGCGGGCGGCCTCGATCGAGGCGTTCAGCGCGAGCAGGTTCGTCTCCTCGGCGATCCCGGTGATCACCTCGACGATGTCGCTGATCTCGTCGACCTCGCTCTCGAGCGCCTCGACCTGCTGGACGGCCTGGTCGGACCGGCGTTCGACGCTGTCCATCTCCGTGATGGCGGCCGTGGCGTGCTCGCCGCCCTCCTCGCCGCGCTCGGCGGCGCGACGCGAGACGTCGGCGACCTCGTCCGCCGAGGAGGCGACCTCCTCGATCGTCGCCGAGAGCTGGCTCATCTCGCTGGCGGCCTCGCGCAGGCGCTCGCCCTGCCGTTCCGTCTCGTCGGACACCTCCTCGATGTCCTCGCTGACCGACTGGCTCACGTTCTGGATCTGTTCGGCCCCGGTGGCGACCTCCCCGCTGGCCTCGTCGACGCGCTCTGCCACGTCCTCGGCCTGCGCGATGACCGACTCGATGTCGTCCATCATCAGGTTGAACGACTGCCCGATCTCCGAGAGCGCCTCGCTCCGGCTCTCGGGGTCGAGCCGCACCGTGAGCTGTCCGTCTGCGGCGGCCCGCATCGTCTCGCTGAACGACTCGGCCTTCTCCTCGAGGTGGCTATTCAGCGCCTCGGTCTGCTCCTTCGTCCGTTCGGCCTCCTGGCGCGCGGTCTCGGCCTCCCGCCTCGCCTCCTCGGCGCGCTCCTGTTCGGTGATCGCCTGGCTGCGCGCGTCCTTCGAGTCGTTCACGACCGCCAGCGTCCCCGAGGTCCCGACCGCGAACGCGACCACGGTGCCGGTGAGCAGCGAGACGCTCAGCGTGTCGAGGACGGGCAACTGGACGCCCAGATGCTCCGCGAGGACGACGCCCGTCCAGACGGTTCCGAACGCGGTGGCGAGCAGGTAGTTCGCCCAGAAGCCGGACTCGACCTCCGCGTCACGGTAGTTCAGGGCCGCGATGATGACCCCGCCGCCGAACCCGAGGAACCCGATCAGGTCGAACAGCGCCGTCAGCGAGACCATTCAGACCGCCTCCCCGGACTCGCCGGCCCCGGCTTCCGCGTCGTCCTCGACCTCGCCGAGTTCGCCCCCGTTCAGGATGAGCTGACGGCGGCTGTACGCCGCGTACAGGAACAGGACGCCCGCGAACGCCATCCCGACGACGTGTTCCAGCAGCCCGAGAATCCCCGGAAGGACGAGGTGTTCGAGGTTCGTGAACACGGCTCCAAAAAAGAGGAACACGTAGCCGAACGCGAACAGGCGCGAACCCTCCGTTCGCTGCGTGAGTACGGGTATCAGCCCCAGCAGGGCGACGATCACGAGGACCAGTTCTTTCGCATCCAGTGCAGCCAGGTCGATTGCCATGAACGCGCAGCGTGTGCTCTACGCTTTAATATAAACGTCCCCTATATCACGGTTGATTTTTCCGGAGCGGTTCGGGAACGGGTTTCGGTTCGCTCCCTCGTGGCGGACACCAGCGTCGGTGGTGACCCGATTGGAAGCCCGACTTGAAGCTTCTGTCGCCCGGTTCCGGTTCGGCGGATTTCACGTGGCGCGTGCCCCGATCGCCTCCCGTGGAGCCCTGCAGTTATCAGTTCGATCACCTCACGCCTGCCGTCCCGGCCCGGACGACGGGAGTCGTCGTGAGGCCGCCGACCGCCTACGACTGGCGGTACACCAGGTTGCGCTGGACCTCGTTCGCGCCCTCGTAGATGACCGGGATGCGGACGTCCCGGTAGACGCGGGCGATGCGGCGATCCGTGAGCACGGACCGGCCGCCGTGGAGTTGCATTCCGCGCTCGGCGCAGTCGACGGCGGTTTCGGTCGACTTCAGCTTCGCCATCGCGGCCCAGAGGCCGGCGTCCTCGCCCGTTTCCACCTTCTCGGCGGCGCGGTAGTTGAGCGACCGCGCGGCCTCGAACTCGGTCCGCATGTCCGCGAGGTCGTGCTGGACCGACTGGAACTCCGAAATTTTCCGGGCGAACGCTTCGCGGTCGTGAACGAACGACCAAGCCTCCTCGATGGCCGCCGCGGCGAGGCCGAGGCCGTGCCCGCCGACGACGATCCGGCCGTGATTGAAAAAGTCCGCCAGCGCGTAGAAGCCGCCCCCCTCCGCGCCGATCAGGTTCTCCTCGGGGACGAAGCAGTCCTCGAGGACGATGTGGCCCTGCTTGGAGGCGCGCATCCCCATCTTCTCGGGGATGTGCTCGGCCTCGTAGCCGTCGCGGTCGGTCTCGACGATGAACAGCGAGTAGTTGCCGTAGCGGTCCTCCCTGTCCCCGGTCTTCGCGTAGAGGGTGAGCCAGTCGCCCTCGACGGCGTTGCCGACCCAGTACTTCTCGCCGGTGAGTTCGTAGCCGCCCTCGACCTCCTCGGCGCTGGTGGTCATGCCGGCGAGGTCCGAACCGGTCTGGGGCTCCGAGACCGCGAGTCCGGAGATCTGTTCGCCCTCGGCGACCGGGCGGACGTACTCCTCCCGCTGCCGTTCGCTGCCGTACTCGTAGACGAGTTCGTTGCCGAACGAGGCGAGCATCAGCGTCAGGCCGATGCCGGCGTCCGCTCGGTAGAACTCCTCCGCGACCGCGAGCATCTCGGACAGGGAGAAGCCCCGCCCGCCGTACTCCTCGGGGATGTCCTGACCCACGAGACCGGCGTTCTGGCCCGCCTCCAGCACGTCCCACGGGTAGGTCCCCTCGCGGAAGTAGTCCTCAGCGACGGGTTCGATGTGCTCGGCCGCGAACGCGGCGGCCTCGCGTTTCACCTCGCGGGCGTCGGCGGGCACGACGGTTTCATCGAGCAGGTCGAGGTCTGCGCTCATGGCCGAACGTCGGCCGCCCGAACCATAACCCTCGTGGAACGGCGAACCGGGGGAACGGGGTTTATCGGGTCACTCGTCGGTGTCGCCACGTTCGTCGCTGTCGCCGTCCCCATCCCTGTCCCGATGCTCGTCGGCGTCCGCGTCGCCGCCGTCGCCGTCCCCGTCGGCCGCGTCGGTCGTCCCGACGGCGTCGGCGAGCAGGTCGGCGACCGCCGACCGGTCGACGGTCCCCGTGTCGGTCCGCCGGAGTTCCGGGACCAGCGCCACGGTCCGGGGCCGCTTGAAGTCGGCGAGCCGTTTCCGGCAGAACGCCCGCACCGTGTCGGCGTCGAGGTCCGGGTCGGCCGACACCACGGCCGCCGCGACGCGTTCGCCCCACTCCTCGTCCGGCAGGCCGACGACCGCCGCGTCCTGCACGGCCGGGTGCTCCCGGAGCGCGGCGACGACCTCGCCGGGGTCGACGTTCTCGCCGCCGGTGATGATGCGGTCGTCCAGCCGGTTCAACACGTAGCAGTAGCCATCCTCGTCGCGGTAGCCGGCGTCGCCGGTGTGGAGCGCGCCGTCCTCGAACGAGGAGGCGGTCGCGTCGGGGTCGCCGTAGTAGCCCGGCGAGACGGTGGGCCCGTCGACGACGAACTCGCCGACTTCGCCCGGCGGGAGCTCCTCGCCGTCGCCGTCGACGACCGTGAGGTCCGTCCGAAACAGCGGCCGGCCGACCGTCTCGGGGCGGTCGGTCGTCTCGGCCGGTCTGGCGACGGTGATCCCGGATGCCGTCTCGGTCATCCCGTACGTCGGGTGGACCGGGACCGAGTAGTGTCGGCAGCGACCGACGAGGTCGGCGGAGGCGGGCGCGCCGCCGAGCAGGACACACCGGAGCGAGTCCGCCAGCGTCCCGCGCGCGTCCAGCATCCGTCGGAGCATCGTCGGCACGAGCGAGATGCCGGTCACGTCGTACTCGCGGACGTCGTCGGCGACGCCGCCGGCGTCGAACTCGGTCCGGAGGACGACGCTCGTGCCGGAGAGGACGGCCCGGTAGAGCGGCATGAGGCCGCCGGTGTGGTGAAACGAGAGCGCGGCCATGTAGCGGTCGTCCGGGGAGACGCCGAGCCGGAACGCCGAGGCGACGGCCGACGCGAACACGTTGCCCGCCGTGAGCACGACCAGCTTCGGCTCGCCCGTCGTCCCCGACGTGAACAGCATCAACAGCGGATCGTCCATGGACCAGGCGGCCCCCGGCGCCGGCTCCGACGTCGCGTCCCTGAGCCGGACGACGCCGTCGGTTTCGGATTCGTCCAGCGAGACGACCGGGACCGCGCGGTCGCTCCCGGCCGTGGAGCCCTCGGCTTCGTCCTCCCCGTCGGTCGCCCCGACGACCGCCGGCTCGGTGTCGGCGCTACAGACGACCATCGTCGCCGCCGCCGTGTCCAGTCGCGGCCGGAGTTCCGCGGCGGTCAGCCGGTGGCCGACGGGGACGAGTCGCAACCCGAGCCGCATCGCGGCGTGGACCAGCGTGACGTACTCGGTCCGGGGCTCCATCACGACCGCGAGGTGATCGCCCGGTTCGGCCCCCAGGCCCGCGAGCCGACCGACCATCTCGTCCGCGGCCGCGTCGAGCTGCTCGAAGCTCCAGGTCCGCCCGGTCGCGGCCGACACGAGCGCCTCGGCGTCCGGCGAGGCGGCGACACGATGGGCGAGCCAGTCGCGCATACCCAGGCTCGTGGTCGGGGGCCTTACTACTCTTCCGCCTCGGTCCCGGTCGGGATCGCGTGGAAACGGACGATCCGGCGGCCGACCGCCACCTCCGCCGGCTCAGTGCTCGACGAACTCGACGAGCACGCCCCCCGTGGACGCCGGATGGAGGAACGCGACCTCGTGGCCCCACGCCCCTGGCCGCGGCTCCTCGTCAATGAGATCGAGGTCGAGGTCGCGCGCGCGGTCCAGCGCGGCCGCGACGTCGTCGGTCTCGAACGCCAGGTGGTGGATGCCCGGGCCGTTGCGGTCGAGGTATCGCGCGATGGCGCCCTCGGCCTCGAGCGGTTCGAGCAGTTCGAGGTACGAGCCGTCGGTTTCGATGAAGACGACGCCCATCCCGTCGAACTCCTCCTCGTGGGCGACGCCGGCGTCGAGGAGGTCGGTGAACAGCCCGGCAAGCGCGGCGGCGTCGTCGGTGGCGACGCCGACGTGGTCGAGGTGCATACCCCCGCTCCGAGCCGTAGCGTCCTAAATTGTCGTGGAACCGACCCGGCCGGTCGTAGCCGGAACCCGTCTGTCGTAGCCGGAGCCCGTCGGTCGCAGCCGAAACCCGTCGGTCGGGACTCAGCCGAACGCGCCGAGACTGGACTGGAGCTGTCGGTCCGACTCGCCGACCTCGAGTTCGTAGCCCACGAGGTCACGCATGTCGACGGCGTAGGTGCTCCCTGCGTTTTCGAGCACCAGCACCCGGCCCTTCGTCCCGACGACCGTTCCCGAGGCCAGCGTCTCGGGGACCGGACGCTCGGGAAGCGAGAAGCCGTACTCGAACGAGTACGTCTCGATCGGGTCGAACCCGTCGAGGACCGCCTCCCAGGCGGCCGGGTCGACCTCGTCAGCGAGGCCGTCGATCTTGGTCGGGACGCGGACCCGGTCGGGGATCTCCTCGGCCAGCCCGGATTCGATCTCGCGGGCGATCCGGCCGTTCTCGACCGTCCGGAGGTGTGCGGCCCGGTCGGCACCCTGCTCCCGCAAGCGCGTCTCCAGCCGCCACTCCTTCGTCACGCCGACCTTGAACACGTCGGGCGCGAACGCGGCCAGGTAGACGGCGTGATCGTCGAAACAGTCCATCTCGTCCTTCAGGCACGTTCCCGTACAGCGGGCACACACCCACGTCGACCGGTGGTCCCGACAGTACGGTGCCGACTCCGCCCCGCAGGGGACGTGGCCGCCCTCGTGGAGCGTGCCGGCACAGTGGCGCTCCCCCAGCGACCACGAGAGCTCCGTCCCCGGGTCGAGCGCGACGCGATCGATCGAGCCGTCGTCCGAATCGTCCCGGTCCGCATCGGGCCGGTCCGCATCGGCCGCGCCCGCGCCGTCGGTCGTGTCGTTCCCGCCCGCCCGACCGGCGGTGGTCGCGTCGCGGTCGCTGAGAAACAGCGCGCCCGCCGGCGTTTCGTACCCCACGACCTGCACGCGTCGCGGTAGCCGGCGCTCGGCAATAGTCGTGTCCATCCGACGGCATCGGTTCGGGCCGGCCGCCGCTCAGGGCTCCTCGACGACGCGGAGGTCGGCCGAGCCGCAGTCGGGACACCGCGTCCGAACCATCCGGGTTCGCGCGCGGTCGAAGCCGGTCCCGCACTCCCCACAGCGGTACCGGACGGCGTCGGCCCCCCCGTCGCCGCTCGCGAGCGCGTCCTTGAGGGCGCTGACGAGGCTCATGGAAGGGAGGTACGACCCTTCAGCCCCGTGAACGTTTTGCCGAATCGGCTCACAGGAACGCGGGGGGTCCGACACGCGAGCGACGTGGCCGGACGAGCCGGTTGACGTGGATGCTCTCACACGAGCGAAGCCGTGGTCTCGTGTTCGCGTCCGATTCAGACGAGTTCCGCGACGAGGTCGCGGGTCGCACGGCGGACCGCGTCGTCGCTGGAGTTCGGCGGCTCCCAGCCCAGCGCCGAGAGCTTCTCGACCGAGAGGCGCATCTTGGGCACGTCGCCCGTCCAGCCGCGGTCGCCGCCGGTGAACTCGTACTCGGGGTCGAGGCCCATCTCGTCGGCGACGATGTCGGCGATGCGGACGACCGAGGTGGTCGTCCGCGAGCCGAGGTTGTACGTGTTCAGGTCGCGGTCGGCGTGCTCGACGACGTGGGTGATGGCGTCGACGCAGTCGGTGACGTGGAGGTACGACTTCTCCTGTCGGCCGTTCCCGAGGATTTCGAGCGTCTCGGGGTCGGCCCGGAGCTTCTGGATGAAGTCCGGAATCACGTTGCCGCGCTGGCGGGGACCGACGATGTTCGCGAAGCGGAAGGTCCACGACTGGACGCCGTAGCTCTTCGCGTAGGTGGAGATGAGCGCCTCGTCGGCCAGCTTCGAGGAGCCGTAGATGCTGATCGGTTCGAGCGGCGCGTAGTCCTCCGGCGTCGGCCGGGGGGCCTCGCCGTACACGGTCGAGGAGGAGGTGAACGCGAAGCGGTCGACGCCGACCTCTCGCATCCGTTCGAGGACGTTGTACGTCATCGCGGTGTTCTCCTCGAACAGCGTCCGGTCGTCCTCGAAGTTCGTGTCGGTGTAGGCCGCGAGGTGGAACACGGCGTCGAGGTCCCCGGTCACGACCTCGGCGACGTCCTCGGGGTCGGTGAGGTCCGCACGGTGGAACGTCGCCCCGTCGGGCACGCGCTCGCGCTCCCCCTTCGAGAGGTCGTCGGCGACGCGCACGTCGTTGTCCGGCGCGAGTTTCGCCGCGAGATGTGAGCCGATGAGTCCCGCGCCTCCCGTGACGAGTACCGACTGCTCGGAGAGGTCCATTGTCGGGGAAGCGTCCGAAGCCGGAAAGTGTCTTCCGGTCGCGGGCCGGCGGCCGAACCGGTCGGCAGGGCGTTCGGAATCCTCACCGCGCCAGGTCGGCCGGTGTTACCAGTCAAGCCCGATCAACTCCTCGCTGAGGTCCCAGAGCCGCTTCCGCCGGTTCGCGTCGCGCGCGACCGGCGCCGGATCGGTGAGCGCGCAGTCGACGTAGTAGCCGCCGTCGGCGTCCGCGACGGCCGGCGAAGCCGCCAGAAACACCGGGGTCACGGCCGCCTCCGCGGCGTCGTCCACCCTGTCCGGCGTGAGCCACTCGGGCAGGCTGTCGAGGCCGCCGACGGCGAGTCTGACCGGGAGCGACGCCTCCCGCCAGAGGCCGCTGCCGGGGACGAACCCGGGGTGACACGAGACGACGGCCCGCCCGTCGAGCCGCGTGGCGAGCCCGCGGGCGAAGAGCACGTTCCCGAGTTTCGAGCGCGCGTAGGCCGCGAGTCCGTCGTAGCCGTCGACCGACCGGACGGCGAACTCGCCGTCGGCGCGACCGTGGACCGCGGAGGCGACGACCACCACGCGGCCGCCGGGTTCGAGGACGTCACGCAGGCCGTGCGTGAGCCGGAACGGCCCGAGGTGGTTCACGACGAACGTCTTCTCGGCGCGTTCGGCCCCCGCATCGACGAGTTCGCCCGAATCGAAGTGCGTGCCGGCGTTGTGGACGAGCAGGTCGAGCGAGTCCACCTCCCCACGGACCGCGTCCGCGATCGCGTCCACGGCGTCCGGGTCCGCGAAGTCGCCCTGGAGGAACGTCGCATCGCCCCCGCCGATCTCGGCACCGTCGCCGCCCGGGTCGCCTCCCGCGCCGCCCTCGATCAGTTCGACCGTCTCGTGGCCCGCACGGCGGTCCCGGCCGTGGACGAACACGTCGGCTCCGAGGCGGGCGAGCGCGAGCGCGGTCTCCCGGCCGACGCCGGAGGTCGCACCGGTGACCAGCGCAGTCCGCCCGCCGAGGTCGACGTCGGCGACGCCCGCGAGCGCCTCCGGATCTTCGGACATGGGTCCGCTTCGACGGCTCGGACCAAAGCGCCACCGGCGGCGTGCGGGCAGTCCGCGTCGAGTTCGAACCGGAGTGGTCCCCCGGAGCCGCCAGCGTCCGCGAAGCGAAACGCCCTCACCCCCGGGGCACCCGATGACGGCCATGCAGGAGTCACACGAGACGGTCGTCCTCCGGTACGGCCACCGGCCGGGGCGGGACGACCGGATGACGACCCACGTCGGCCTGACCGCGCGGGCGCTGGGCGCGGACCGGGTCGTCCTCCCCGACAACGCCGGGCAGTCGGCCGAGACCATCCGCGACATCACGGGTCGCTTCGGCGGGCCGTTCGACGTCGAACTCCGGGACGACCAGCGGGCGTTCACGACTGGCTGGGACGGGACGGTCGTCCACCTCACGATGTACGGCGAGCGACTGCAGGACGTGGAAAGCGGGATCAGGGACGCCCACGCCGACGGGCCGCTGCTGGTCGTGGTCGGGGGCGAGAAGGTGCCGTTCGACTTCTACGAGGCGGCGGAGTTCAACGTCGGCGTGACGAACCAGCCCCACTCGGAGGTCGCCGGCCTCGCGGTGTTCCTCGACCGGCTGTTCGAGGGCCGGGAACTGGAGCGCGAGTGGGCCGACGCCGAGCGGCGGGTGGTGCCGATGGAGACGGGGAAGAAGGTGATCGAATCGGATGGGAACGAGACGGTCGGGGAAGGCGGAGCGGACGACGGAGGGTAGCGTGGTCTCCTCGCGCTCTCACCGCCTTGGTCGGCGTCGCGCTCCCGGTCGCCGTCAGCGTCGCCGCCTGGGTCTACCTGGACACCCTGCTCGTCTTCCTGCTCGTCCCCTTCGTCCCGTTCCTCTTCCGCGGGCGCAGCGACGACGCGGACCGGGGCACCGTCCGAGGTGCCCCCAGTGCGGGTTCCGAACGGGCGACCCCGAGGTCCGGTACTGCCCCCGCGACGGCACCGAACTGCAACGGAAGTGAGCGGGCGTCTCCCCGTCGGTGCCGCTTCCGGGTTCGATCCGCGGCGGAAGGGATGTCCCGACCCGTCGGTGGTCGGCTCAGTGGTCGTCCTCGCGCCACTTGTGCCCGCACTCGGTACAGGTGAAAAAGCGCGTCTCGGACTCGTCGGCCGAGCGGATCTGCTTCATCTCGTAGCGCACCGACCGGACCTCGTCGCACTCGGGGCACTTCTGCTCGACGGTCGGGCCGATCTCTGCGGCGTCGACGTCGGACATGTCGACGATCTCGCCCTCCTCCTGTCCCTGGGTCGTCGTCATCGCCGCCTCCTTGGCCTCGTCGCGAAGCTTCTCGAAGCCGCAGCTACAGACCCACCTGTCCCCCTCAGTTTTCATCATCGATCCGCACTCGTCGCAGAACTCCATGCCCGCCCGTTCGGCCGTCTTCGTACTTAAGGGCCGGGGATTGGGTTTCCGAACCGGTCGGTCGCCAGCCCCCGGCCCCATCCCGGCGAAGCGCCGCGTCAGCCCTCGCCCTCGGACTGGCCCGGCTCGCCGACCGCTTCGACCGGCAGGACGCCGTACAGGTCCGAGAGGAGTTCGTCCGCGTCCGCGAACGACGCGCTCGGACAGTCGAGGAGGAGGTCACCGAGGTTCTCCTCGCCGTCCGCGTAGGTGAGCGTCGTGTCGGCGAAGCGGTCGGCCGCCTCCGCGCGGGTCACGGGGTACTGGAGGTCCTCGAGGTGCGATTCCACGCGGGAGAGTTTGATGCGGTCCATGGGACGTGTACGCGCCGTACGGACCTAATCGTGGTGCCCAACTGGTGGCACGGAGCCCACACGCCGGGCCGTGGGAAGCCCGGCTACTCGAACTCGGGGTCCCGCTTCTCGACGAACGCCGCCATCCCCTCGCGCTGGTCGTGGGTGCCGAACAGGCCGGCCCAGACGCGCCGCTCGTAGGTGAGCCCCGCGCCCTGCGGCTCCTCGTGGACGGCGTTGATCGCCTCCTTGGCCGCCCGGAGCGCGAACTTCGGCTTCGCGGCGAGGTCCTCGGCGACGTCGGCCACGCGCTCGTCGAGCTGGTCGTGCGCGACGACCTCGCCGACGAGCCCGTACTCCCGCGCGTCGGTCGCGTCGACGCGCTCGCCGAAGAAGATGAGCCGACGTGCCGTCTCGTCGCCGACGAGGCGGGGGAGCCGCTGGCTGCCGCCCCAGCCCGGGATGATTCCCAGGTCGATCTCGGTCTGGCCGATGACCGCCCGCTCGGAGGCGACCCGCAGGTCGCAGGCGATGGCGAGCTCACAGCCCCCGCCGAACGCATAGCCGTTGACCGCGGCGATGGTCGGCGCCGGGAACGTCTCCAGCTTCGAGGCGACGCCGTGGCCGAGTTCGGCGTACGCCTGGGCCTCCGGCGTCGAGAGGTCCTTCATGTAGCTGATGTCGGCGCCCGCGACGAACGCGTCCTCGCCGGCGCCCGTGAGCACCAGCACGCGAGCGTCAGCCGCCTCGGCCTCGTCGATGGCGACGTCGAGCGCCTCCAGCGTCGCCACGTTGAGCGAGTTCAGCGCGTCCGGCCGGTCGATCGTGATCGTCGCCACGTCGTCCTCGATCTCGAGCGCCACCGTCTCCGAGTCTGGCATGCGCGAGTCGTCGGCTCGCCGGGCCGTAACTGTTCCCCCGACTGCGAGCGCCGCTACCCCGCGCTGGCTCGGGAACCCGGACGTTCAGCGCGGCAGTTCGGTCACCAGTCGATGACCTCGCGGTCGTGCCAGAACTTCCCCGCCGGCGCGCCGGCGACGAACCGGCAGAGCCAGACGGCCGTGTCCGCCCCCTCCGCGGGTGAACGGGGCGCGGACTCCCCGCCGAGGCCGGTGCTGACCCACCCCGGCGACGCGGAGTTGGCGAGCAGGCCACGGTCGGCGTACGCGCCGTGGAGCTGCACGGTCAGCCCGTTCAGTCCCGTCTTCGAGAGGGAGTAGGGACCCCGCGCCGCGTCGCTCTCTCCGGAGAGCTGCCCCCCGCGGCTCGACACGTTGACGACCCGGGACCCGTCGCGTTCGAGGAGCAGCGGGAGCGCGTGCTTGCTGACCAGCATCGGCCCGCGGAGGTTCGTCTCCAGCACCGCGTCGATACCGTCGGTCGAGGCCGCCCCCACCGGTCCTGCCGGCCCCCCGATGCCGGCGTTGTTGACGAGCACGTCGAGGCGACCCGCCTCGTCGCCGATGCGCTCGACCGCGTCGACGATCTGGGACTCCTCGGTCACGTCGAGCCGCACCGGTCTGAGTTCCTCCCCCGTCACGTCGTCGGGGTCGCGGCCGCCGGCGTAGACGACCGCCCCGAGGTCCACCAGCCGCTCCGCGATCGCCGCCCCGATGCCCCGCGTCGCCCCCGTGACCAGGGCGACCTGCCCGTCGAGCGAGTCGTGAAGGTCGACGTCCATGGCCCCACGCCCGGACACCCGCGATAAACGGTTTGTGATGGCGGCGATCCGACGTGAATACGTTCGGGTGCGTGTCTCGCCGTGCCGCGTACCGCGGCTGAAGCGAGGAGAGCGCGGCGCGGCCGTCCCCGTCGCGCAAACCGGTAGGCCGAAATACTCCCGGCTGATACGCCCGGCCGATGAGCCTCACCGACGAGGAGCTGGAGCGGTTGGCCGACGTGGTGCGACTCCAGCCGACGAAGAACTCCGAACTGGGCGAGCGGTGGGGGTTAGAGAGCGGCAGCGACGTCCACAGTTACCTCGAGAACCACCTCTCGGATCACTACTACCGCGACGACGACAGCCTCATCCGGGCGACGAGCGAGGCCGCCGAACTGACCGGCGTCGACCCCGGCGTGGAGGACGACGGCGAGGAGGGCGGCGTCCCGGACCGCATCCGCGTCCCCGAGTTGCACAGCCAGGTGTTCGCGGTGCTGGCCGGCCCGGACGAGCGCTCCGAGTCGGTCGTGTCGGTGCTCGGGAAGCTCAGGGAGCGGTTCGACGTCGACCCCGACGTCGGCGACGTGCGCCGCGCGCTCCAGAGCCTCCGTCGGAAGAACGTCGTCGAGGTCGAGTACCGCACCGTCCCGACGTTCCGGCTGGCCGTCGGACGGGACGCGGTGGACGTCGAGGTCAGCGAGTAGTCAGTTCCCCGTTCTCTCAGCCGTTCCCGGTTCCCCCGCTCGCTCCCGCTCGCGCTCCCGCCGTCGGGACAGCAGCGCCCTGATTCCCTTCCCCGGACCGCCCTCGACCGGCCAGCCGTTCGTCCGCCACTGCGGGGGTTCGGGCGAGAACTCCGGGCAGTTTCCGGAACACTCCGCGCCGGTCGGCACTCGGCCCTTCGCCGCGCAGTAGGGCACCATCGCGCGCCCCTCGCGTCGGAGTTCGAAGTGCCGGCAGTCGGGCCGCATCGTCTCGCGGAACGACCGCCAGCCCTTGCCGTACGCGCGCTCGGTCAGTTCGAGGCGCTTGTCCGCGTCGCCGTCGGCGTCCAGCCGCGTCGGGTGCCAGAGCACCTCCGCGGCGTCCGCGTCGACGCCGTCGGCGAAGTCGAACTCGAGCACGCCGACCTCGACGGGCATGTCCTCCAGCAGCGCGGGCGAGACGCGCTTTCCCGTCGCGCCGGTCGCGACCCACACCTCGTCGGCCAGATCCGCGTCGAGGTCGTGTCGAAGCTGATCCGCGAGCGCGCTCGCGGCGCTCGCATCGAGGTCGGGCTTGTTCTCGACGACCGCCACGCGCTCGACCCAGTCGGGGTACTCGCGGAGCCGACGGAGTTCGACCCGGTCGTGCGGGCCGCGCCGCTTCTCGATCAGGTCACGGCCCGCCGCGCGGTGGACGGCAGCGCGGACGTAGCGCCACGGGAACCCCGGGTGCGGGAGCGCGTCGCGGTACCACTCGAACTCGGCGGGCGCGTCCCGGACGACCCGGATGAGGTCCATGTCGAGGCCCCGCTCGCCGAACAGCCGTCGCTCGGCGAACGCCTCGGGGTCGACCTCGAGGACGACGGTGTCCCAGCGCCTCCGTTTCGTCCCCAGCTGCCGGGCGACGAGGACCGGCCGCTCGCCGTCCGTCGGATGCCAGGCGAGTTCGGCCCACCGGCTCACGAGCAGTTCGAACGCGAACTCGCTGTCGCCGGCGCCGGGGAACACGTCCGGGGGGACGCCGGTCCGGTGGAAATCGGTTTCGGTGGCGCGGTCGGCGGGGGCGACGCCGTCGCTGGCCCGTCGAAACCCGGAGGGCTCGGGGCCGGCCTCAGTTCTCCGAGCGCTGGAGGAGGTACTCCTCGTCGGCCTCCTCCTGGAGGGCGTTGAGGTAGTCGTGGGCCTCGCGGAGGATGTCGCGGGGGCCGTCCTGGGTGATCGTGTTGAGTGCCTGCTCGTAGTCGCGCCACTGGAGGTCGCGGTGTTCGGTGGAGAGCTCCGCGGACGCCTCGAACGAGTGCGCGATGAACAGGTGCACCGTCTTGTGGATGGTGTTCCCGCCCGCCTCGAACACGTAGTCGTACTGCTCACGGAAGCCGTCGATGAGTCTGAAATCACCGATCCCGGCCTCCTCTTGTACTTCGCGTATCGCCGTCTGCTGGAGCTCCTCTTCCCCCTCGACCCCGCCCTTCGGGAACTCCCAGTCCCCGGGTCGGCTCTTCAGGAGCAGGTACTCCCGGTGGCCGCGGGTTTCGCGGAAGAGGATGGCTCCAGCACTGGTCGCTTCGACCGGCATTACCGATAGGTAAGTAACCCCGTGTT
Source organism: Halobaculum sp. XH14 (assembly GCF_032116555.1). NCBI lineage: Archaea > Methanobacteriati > Methanobacteriota > Halobacteria > Halobacteriales > Haloferacaceae > Halorarum > Halorarum halobium. The sequence goes on along the minus strand of NZ_CP134949.1, from coordinate 1,135,930 downwards.
AAGAGAATGTCGGACCGGGAACCCCGAACGCGGCCGTTCGGTCCCGAGCGTCCCGGTCCACGCCGTCGAGGCGGACGCGCGCCGGTCGGCCGTCTGGCCGGACGAGCGTCGGTCGAACGGACGTCGGTCGAACCGACGGCCCATGCCAGCGGCTCCCGCGCGTTCGACGGGTAGATGTGCTTTTAGGGCTCGCGTGCGCAGGTCAGGGCAACCCCCAGCTCACACATGACCTTCGTCACAAAACTCCGCTTCCAGAGCGGGGACCGGGCGGCCCTCGACGACACCGTCGACGGGCTCCGCGACATGCTCGAACGGAAGGGCGCCGAGTGCAAAGGCCCCCACACCGAGCCGTCCGAACACGTCCGCGTCCCCCTGTACGACACGCTCGCCCCCGGATCGGTGCTGGGCGAGTGGAGCTACGAGCTGTTCTCGCGCCGCATCGAGATCCACGGGAACGACCACATCGCCCGCGAGGTCGGCCACATGGACTTTCCCGACTCGGTCCACGTCGAGATCGAACTGGAACAGCGCGAGCAGGTCGGCACCCGCGGCTGAGGCCGTGTTCGTTCACGTCAACGCCGCCGTCTCGGTCGACGGCAAGCTCTCGTCCCGGCGGCGCGAGCAGGTCGAGATCAGCGGCCCTGCGGACTTCGACCGCGTCGACCGGGTCCGCGCGGCCGCCGACGCGGTGCTGGTCGGCGTCGGCACGGTGCTCGCGGACGACCCGCACCTCACGCTCGACGAGGACGACCGCCGGGTCCAGCGCATCCGGAACGGACGCGATGGCAACCCGGCCCGCGTCGTCGCCGACTCCCGGGCACGGACCCCGACCGACGCGCGCATCCTCGACGACGAGGCGACGACGTACGTGCTGGTGAGCGACGCCGCGGCAGACGAGGACGTCGAGGCGCTCGAATCGGCCGGCGCGACGGTCGTCGCGGCGGGCGTGGAGCGCGTCGCGCTCGCCGGGGCGTTCGCGGAACTCGAGTCGGCGGGCGTCGACCGGCTCATGGTCGAGGGCGGCGGCGAACTCATCTTCTCGCTGTTCGACGAGGGGCTGGTCGACGAACTCACGGTGTACGTGGGGTCGATGGTCGTCGGCGGGCGGGACGCGCCGACGCTGGCGGACGGCGAGGGGTTCGTGGACGGGTTCCCGGAACTCGAACTGGTGGCGGTCGAGCGGGTCGACGACGGCGTGCTGCTCTCGTACGAGGCGTAGATACGCTCGCGATTCGGGCGGATTTTCGGACGTGATCGGTACTTCGCCGTGTCGTTCGGATTCCGCGTCAGTTCGCTCGTCGGTTCGTTCGTCGTCTCGGTCGGCGTTTCGACCGCCTCGAAAGCCCCCGGCTGGCTATATCCCGATGTGTCGCCTTCGGTTCTATCACGGCTATCGTGACGACCACCTCGAAAGCCCCGGCTCCCGGGGACGCACGACGACGCAAGCACCACAGGAGGGAGGCCGTAGGCCGACCGACGAGGAGCACAGCGAGGCGCGCGAGCACGAGAGCCGCGGGGGCGTTCGAGGCGATCGAAGCAACCGGCCTTAGGGGTTTCAGGCACTACCAGAATCGACCCTGGAGCCGTGCCGTCTCCCACCCAGCGGATGACTAACATGTGGTTCAGCCACTACCGGTAGTCGCTAGTGCACATCCCGGACACGCGGGTGGAACCGTTTTACGGTGCCACCCCCTACTCGTAGTCATGAGCAGTCAGACTCCCGCCGGGGAGCCCGTTCACGTCGAGAGCCGCGAACAGTTCGAGGAACTCACGAGCGAGGGCATCGTCCTCGTCGACTACTGGGCCGACTGGTGTGGCCCGTGCAAGATGCTGGAGCCGACCGTCGAGGAACTCGCCGCCGAGGTCGAGGACCTCCTCGTCCTCAAGGTCGACGTCGACCAGCACCAGCAGCTCTCACAGGAGGCAGGGGTGCGGGGCATCCCCGCGCTCCAGTTCTACGCCGACGGCGAGGAGGCCGAGCGGCTCGTCGGCGTCCAGGAGAAGGCGGACCTCCTGCGCGTCGTCGAGTCCCTGCGCTGACTTGATCCAGTCGCCGTTCTCAGCGAACCTGCTGGACCGCGACGCTGTGATCGGTATCGGCCGCGTGAGCGGTCGCCACGTCCTCGGCGTCCGTCTCCGACCGTCGAAGCGATTCCGTCCGGCACTCCCTGCACACCACGTGATACACCGTTCCACCCGTCATGCGGGCGGACCCAGGACAACCCGATAGTTAGTAAGCGGGCGATTAACCCCGGGAAACCGGCCGGTTCGGCGGGACCGGACGGTCGGCTCTGTTTCGACGGTCGGACCTCCGTCTGGTCAGTCGGACGGAGGACCCGGTCGGACCGTGGGCCCGTTTCGAGCGATCGCCCCGTTCCGGGCAATCAGGCGGAGCCGGCTTCGAGGCCGGCCTCGATGTCGGCGGCCCGTGCCCGTGCGCGTTCGACCACCGACGGCGGCGCTTCGAACGCCAGCGTGACCGTCTCGCCCTCCTCGTCGTACTCCTCGCGCTCGACGTGACCGTTGTCGTGGACCCACGAGACGAGGCTCATCGTCTCGTCGGACATCGGGAGCAGCAGCCGCTCCTGGCGCCAGTCGGGAAGGTCGGCCTCGATCCGGGCACAGAGCGCCTCGACGTTCTCGCCGGTCAGCCCGGAGACGGCGACCGGGTTCGGCGCGAGCGCGGAGAGCGCCTCGCGCTTCTCGGCCAGTTCGCCGGGGTCGAGCTCGTCGACCTTGTTGAACACGGTGACGAGCGGCGCCTCGTTGCGCTCGTACAGCGTGTCGTGACACGTGACGAGCTTCTCGCGCATCTCCCGGATCGGCTCGCTCGCGTCGACGACAAGCAGGACGAGGTCCGCGTAGTACACCGAATCGAGCGTCGACTGGAACGACTCGACGAGCCAGTGGGGCAGGTCCGAGATGAACCCGACCGTGTCGGTGAGCAGCACGTCCCGCTTCTCGGTCTCCGCGCGCCGGGTCGTCGTCCCGAGCGTCGTGAACAGGTCGTCCTCGGACTCGGCCGTCTCGTGGAGGTCCGGGTGCGTCTCGACGTTCTCGTCGACGTCCAGATCCGCGGCGAGCTGGCGGAGCAGCGTCGACTTGCCGGCGTTCGTGTAGCCGGCGAGCGCGACCAGGTCGAAGCCGGACTCGCGGCGGCGCTCGCGGCGCTCCTCCTCCTTGTGGGCGATGTCGTCGAGTTCGTCCTTGATGCGGGCGATCTGTGACTTGATGTCCCGCTCGCGCGACTGGTCGTACTCGCCGAGTCCCATGAACCCCGGCCGCTCGTCGCGCTGTGCGAGGCTCGCTTTCACCTCGGCGCGCGGGAGTTCGTAGCGGAGTTCGGCCAGTTCGACCTGCAGTTGCGCCTTTCGGGTCTGGGCGCGCTGGCCGAAGATCTCGAGGATGAGCGTGAACCGGTCGATGATCTCGACCCCCTCGGGCAGTTTCCCGCCGAGGTTGAACGTCTGATACGGGCCGACCTCGTTGTCGATGACCACACACTCCGCGTCGGTTTCACGCACCAGCGCGGCGAGTTCGTCCGCCTTCCCCTCGCCGAAGTGGAACGCGGCGTCCTCCTCGCGCGTCTGTGTGAGGCGCCCGACGACCTCGTGGCCGGCGGCCCTCGTCAGGTCGCTGATCTCCGAGAGGTCGGCTCGCCCCCGCTCGACGCGTTTCGTAACGAGCGCCCTCATCGGGTCGTCGGACCCTCCGCGCCGGTGTGGGCGGTCAGCGACGGCTGGTGCCGACGCCACCGGCCGCTCTTCGGTTCGACGATCGACGGCCACGGAGACACCGCTACCACCGTCTCAGGGGCGGGGGCCCGCCACCTCGCGTTCGGTTCGATCGATCATTGATCGGTGCTACGGGACCTGGCGGTTTAATCATGGTGCCGGCCGGCGAGCCCCGGCGTTCGACCCCGGCGGGGAGACGCGGGAACGAGTCGGCGGGAGCGTGCAGAACCCGGCGAATCCGCCGTAGTCCGGGTGTCGTTCGGCGGTGTCAGTTCGGGTTCACGGGCACCGGGAGCGGAGCGCGTCGGGGCGGTACGGTACGACTAACATTCACTGGCGGCGTGCTTCTGGAGTCAAATGGCTGGCACGGTGACGATCAGCATCGAAATCGAACTCGGCTGGGGCGTCCACGACCTGCCCAAGCGGTCGCACCTGTCGGACGACGGGCGGCGCGAGCGACAGTACCTCCGGAAACTCCTGAGCAAGGCCGACGAGTGCGGCGTCCCCATCACGTTCGACATCGTCGGCCACCTGCTGCTCGAGTCGTGTGACGGGAGCCACGCGGGAGCGTACCCGACGGGCTGGTTCGACGCGGATCCCGGGACGGACGGCGAGGCTGACGGCCTGTTCTACGGGCCCGACATGGCCGAGGCGGTGCTGGACGCGGACGGCGGTCACGAACTGTCGACCCACACGTTCTCACACGTCCTCTGTGACCGGGTCAGCGACGACCTGGTCGAGACGGAACTCCGCCGGTCGGCCGAGCTGCACGCCGAACTCGGCGAGTCGTTCTCCTCGTTCGTGCCGCCACGCCACTATCGGCCCGACAACGAGGTGCTTCGGCGGAACGGCGTCCGGGTCGCGCGGTACGCGAAGGTGAAGGAGTCGCCGACGGTCGCCCACCGGTTCAAACAGCTCACCCTCGGGCCGCACCCCGAGTGGGAGCCGCGGGTCGAGGACGGGGTGCTGGAGACGTACTGCACGACGTATCCGTCCCTGACGGCGAGAACCCTCCCCGCGGGCGGGGCCGACGTGTTCCCGGGCTATCGGGCGTTCCCGCTGGCCGCCAGAAAGCTCGCCCACGGGCGGTATCTCCGACGCGCGACAGGGCGGTCGATCGAGTCGGGCACGCCGCTCCACCTCTGGTGTCACCTGTACGACCTGAGCAACGAACACCAGTGGGAGGTGCTCGAGGGCTATCTGGAGTTCCTCGCGGACGTTCCCGACGACGCGTTGTCCGTCGAGACGATGGAGTCGCTCGCGGAAACCCGGCTGGAGCCGGCATGAGCCGGCCGATGCGGGTCTGCCTGCTGCTCCCCGGTGAGACGGTCTCGCGCTGGGAGGCCCGCGCGCTCGCCCGGCTGCTCGCCGAGGCCGACGTCGAACTCACGGCGGTGGTGTACGACGAGGGCGACGACGGCCGGAGCGCGCGTGAGACGCTCGAACGGGCCATCGAGCTCCGCGAGTGGACGGCGATCGCCGTCCTGACGTGGCTGTTCGGCCGGCCGGTTCCCCAGACCGATCCGGTTCGGGTCGACGCCGTCGTGGACATCGACGATGCCCGGACGTTCAGGGTCGAGCCGACCGTCGTCGACGGCTGGAAACGGGAGATTCCGGCGGAGACGGTCGAGCGTCTCGCTCCCCGCGCGGACGTCGCGGTCAGGTTCGGGTTCGGATTCCTCGTCGGCCCGATCCTCTCGGAACTGCAACACGGCGTCCTGAGCTACCACCACGGCGACCTCCGCGAGTACCGCGGGCAGCCGATGGGGTTCTGGGAGTTTCTCCACGGCGAGCGAACGGCCGGGATCACCGTCCAGCAGCTCAGCGAGAGGCTCGACGCCGGCGGCGTCGCCGCGATGAAGACCGTTCCCATCGGCGACCTCCACACGTGGGGTGCCGTCCGCTGCCGGCTGTTCGAGGAGTCCGACGACGTGCTCGTCGCCGCCGTCGAATCCCTCCGGGCGGGCGAGGTGCGCGAGCCCGAGACGCTCGGCGACCTCTACACCCTCCCGCGAGGGCTTCCCGTGGCGAAGTACGCGCTGAAGAACGGCGTCGGCTACGTCCGCGAAGCGATGCCGGCGTGACGCGCCTGCCGCGGGGTGCGGGACGGGCCGCTCCGCTGGACCCGCGGCACGGACACGTGCGCCTCGACCCGCCTCGTGCCGGTCACCTCGTGTTCAGGTCGTCCTCGTCCCTGATGATGCGCGTCTCGGCCTCGCCGCTCGACACCTCGTTCACGAGGTCGTAGAACTCGTTCTGGAGCCCCGCGGGGAACGTCACGACGCCGACCCAGGAGCCGTCCGACTGCCACTCCTCGCGTTCGAGGTCGCCGAACTCGCGGACCTTCGCCTGGCCGCTCCCGGCGTACTCGGGGGGAAGCTGTGCCGCGACGGTCACCTCGTCGAACCGGATTGGGATGACCGGGCGCAGCATGTCGAGCGCCTCGTCGACCTGGCTCTCGACGGGCTCCATCGGGTCGATCTTGAACCCGGCCTCCTCCAGCGCCCGCTCGACGCGCTCGGGCGGGTGGGGCGCGTCGTCCATCTGCGGGTTCACGGCGTTCCGGACGATGGTGTTGATGAGCGCCTTGCGCTTCTGCTCGGTCATCTCGCGCCGCTGCTCGGCGGTGATCTGGATGTCCCCCCGCCTGACGACCTCCGGGATGATTTCGAGCGCGTCGGTCGTGCCGAACACCTCCTCGACGTCCTCCTCGGCGGGTCGGTCGCCACGCGAGGCGTTGTCGAACACGTCCTCGGCGGCGATGACGTCCTCCAGATCGCCGTCGAACTCCCCGCGCTTGATCGCGAGTGCCGCGTCGGGGTCGATGAGCACCTCGAAGCGCGCGCCGTGGGATTCGAGCCGTGCGGTCACGGCCTCGTCGAGTGAAATCATATCCGGGAGTATCGCGGCCGAGGGTAAAAGGTATCCCCCGACTCCGCGGCGGCGACCCGGACCGGCTCACTCCGGCGGCCGCTTCTCCTTCGAGACGACTTCGACGTCCGAGATCCGGGTTCCCGGGTAGTTCCCCGACTCGTCCTTCTCGGCCGCCTTCACCATGTCCCAGACGACGTTCAGCCCGGTCGTGACCCCCTCCAGCGCCTCCATCTCGCAGCCGGTCTTGCCCGTCGTCTCGACGGCGACCTCCAGTTCGACGCGGTCTCCGTGGAGGTCGAACGCAGTCTCGACGTTCGTGATCGGGATGCCGTGACACATCGGGATCGTCTCCCAGGTGTGTTTCACCGCCTGGATCGCGCCGACGCGCGCGGTGGCGAGCACGTCGCCCTTCGCCACCTCGTCGTCCCGGACGGCGTCCACCGTCGACGGGCGGAGTCGGATGACGCCACGCGCGACGGCCCGTCGGGCCGTGTCGGGCTTGTCGCCCACGTCGACCATCTGCACGTCTCCCTCCTCGGTCGTGTGTGTGAGATCGTCGTCCGTCATTCACTCGTCCCCCTCGTCCCGCAGCGCGTCCGGAATCCGATCGACGAGGTCCGTCGCCACCAGCCCGTAGCCGTGCTCCTCGACGGCCGCGTCGCCCGCGCGGCCGTTCGCGTACGCCGCGGCCGCGGCGGCGTGAACCGGCTCCTGGGCGGGGACGAGCGCGCCGGTCACGCCCGCCAGCACGTCGCCGGTGCCGCCGACGGTCATCCCCGGGTTCCCCGTCCGGCCGACCCTGGTCGTCCGACCGTCCGAGATCACGTCGTAGGCGCCCTTCACGAGCAGCACGTGGCCGAGGTCCGCGGCGAACTCGGTCACCAGGTCGGCACGCTCGCGCCAATCGTCGGCCGTCTCGCCGCCCATCGCCCGGAGTTCGCCCTGGTGGGGCGTACAGACGAGCGAGGCGTCGGTGTCGATTTCGGGGACGATTTGGAGCGCGTCGGCGTCGACGACGGCGGTGCCGTCGAAGTCGGCGAGGAACTCCGCGGTCGCGTCGAGCGTCTCGTCCGCGTCGCCGAGTCCCGGGCCGAGGACGACCGCGTCGTGGTCGGCAGCGAGTCCCGAAATCCGATCGACGTGCTCGGGCCCGAGGTGCTCGCCCCGGAACGGGCGGACGATGAGGTTCTCGTCGAACCCCTGCACCTCCCGGGCGACCGACTCCGGACAGGCCACCCGGACGAGGTCCGCGCCGGCCCGGAGCGCCGCCCGCGCAGAGAGGGCCGGCGCGCCGGCGTACGGGCCGCCGCCGACGACGAGCACCTCGCCGTGGTCGCCCTTGTGCGACTGCGGGTCGCGGTCGACCGACGCGAGGTCGCCGGGACCGACGAACAGCTCGGCCCCCGCGGGAATGCCGATGTCGGCGACGACCAGGTCGGCGGCGAGGTCGGCGAGTCCGGGCTTCTCGTCGTGGAACGTGACGACCGCGTCGGGGTCGACCGCGACGCCGGCGGCCTCACCGGTGTCGGCGTCGACCCCCGAGGGAACGTCGACCGAGACCACGGTCGCGTCGGCGTCGTCGATCGCGCGGATCGCCGTCGCCTCGGGTTCGCGGGGCGCACCCGAGACGCCCGTGCCGAGCATCGCGTCGACGACCAGGTCGGGTGCGTCGCCGTCCCGGGAGTCAGTGCCGTCCCCGGCGGCGGCGCCGGCGAGGGAGAACTCCCGCGAGTCCGTGCACGGTTCCGCCGGAATCTCCGCCGCCGCGAGGGCGTCCCAGTTTTCGCGGGCGATCTCCGTCGAGATCGTCTCCGGCCTGCCGAGCAGTGCCACCCGGAGGTCGTACTCCTCGAGGAACCGCGCCGCGGCGAGGCCGTCGCCGCCGTTGTTCCCGCGGCCACAGACGATCGTGACGCTCGCGCCGGGGTCGACCCGCTCGCGGACGGCCCTGGCGACGGCGTTCCCGCTCGACTCCATCAGTTGCTTGCGGGGGACGCCGAGCGCCGCGGCGTTGCGGTCCACCATCGCCATTCGGGCGGACGTGATCATCTCGGCCGACGCTTCGTCGGCCCGCGCCGTAAATCGAGCGGGTGCGTCGCCGGCCGACCGTGGCCGCCGGGTGCCGACGCAGGCACCCGAAACTGACCGACCGTCGGGAGGCCAATTTTTTCCGAACGAATCCTCGTGAAAACTGCCAGAACCATTTAGTCTACGTGTGTGAAAGGTCGACGCATGTCAGGACTGCTCCCGTCCGACGTGGACACGCCGAGTGGCGACTCGACCGCCACCGAGACGGTGCCGGGGAGCGACGCAGGCCGCCAGGAGTCCCCCGAGGAGGTCACGGACGAGGACGGGGACGTCCGCGTCTGCTGGCTCGACGACGACGACGCCGACGCCCTCATCGGTTCGCTCTCCTCCGAGACGGCCCGCTCGTTGCTCACCGCCCTCCACGACGAGCCCAGAACCGCATCGAAGCTCGCGGAGACGGCCGACACCTCCGTCCAGAACGTCCGCCACCACCTCGAGAACCTGCAGGAGGCCGGACTGGTCACGACTGCCGGGACGCGCTACTCGGTGAAGGGCCGAGAGATGACCATCTATCGCCCCACGAACGAACGGCTCGTCGTCGCGGTCGGCGGCGACGAGGACCGGACCTCGTTCCTCGACTCGCTTCGGGGGCTGCTGGGCGTGCTGGCCCTGCTCGGCGGCGCGAGCCTGCTCGTCCAGTGGGCGTTCGGCGGCGGCGTGGCCGACCTCGGCGGCCCCGAGACCGCCCCCCGAATCGGCGACGCCGTCGGCGGCTCGGCCGAGGTCGCGCTCGGCGTCCTCCCGCCCGGCGTCGCGTTCCTCGCGGGCGGACTGCTCGTGCTGGCAGCGGTGCTCGCGGTCGGACACCTCCGGAGCCAGTGATGGGTATCGGCGGCGGGGACACGAACGGGACGGTGCGTCCGTGAGCCGTTCGATCGCCGTCGTCGTCGTGCTGGTGGTGCTTGCGAGCCTCACGACCGGGATGGTCGGCGCGACGGACATCGCGGAGTTCGGCGGCTACGAGGGCAGCGTCTCGCCCACGACCGGCGGGGACGCGACGCTCGGCGGCGCGTCGGTCGGCGACGCGCCGATCGACTCGGCGGCCGATCCCGAGCCGGCGGCGGTCCGCGTCGGCGTCATCGGGAGCGGATTCGACAGCGGCCATCCGGCGCTGTCCGGACGCGTCTCCGCACACGGCCGGATCGCGGGCCCGTCCCTGGCGTTCGACGGGCCGGCGTCGACGTCCCACGACACCGCCGTCGCGGAGATCGTCGCGGACCGGACCGAGGGGGCGGGGCTGTACCTCGTCGGCGTCGGGAGCCAGCCGACCCCGGGGGAGTACGCGCGTGCGGTCGACTGGCTCCTCGCCAACGACGTGGACGTCATCGTCGACTCGGGGAGCTACTTCCCCGCGACCGCGGGCGGCAAGGAGCGGATCGCCGGCGCGGCCGAGCGGGCGGCCGACGACGGCACCGTCTTCGTCACCTCGGCGGGCAACTACGCGAAGCGACACTGGCGCGGGACGCCCGAGGCCGAGGGCTGGATCGAGTTCGACGGGGACGTTCAGGGCAACCGGCTCGGCGAGGGGTCGGTCTCGGGCGAGGTGACCCTGCGGCTCTACTGGGACGGCTCTGCCGACTACGATCTCTACCTCTACCGGGACCTCCCGGGGCGTGACGACCCGGTCGTCGCCAAGTCCACGCGGGAGAGCGGGAACGCCGAGGCCATCGACGAGACCCTCCCGACCGGCAACTACTACGTCGCGATCTACGCCCGCGAGCCCGGCGACGAGCCGGTCGACCTGTTCGCCACCGAACGGTCGCTCGCGGTCGCCGGCGCGGCCGGCAGCACGGTCGCGCCCGCCAACACGGAGGGCGTCATCACGGTCGGGGCAGTCGACGACAGCGGAACGGTCGCCTCGTACAGCTCCGGGGGCGCGGACGTGAGCGCACCGGGGAGCGCGGACACCCACGTCGCCGGCCGGTTCTCCGGCACCTCGGCCGCCGCACCGATGGTCGCGGGCGCGGTCGCCAGCATGCGGGACGACGGCTCCCTGACGCCGGCACAGGTCGAGGCGATCCTCCGACGGACGGCCGAGGGCGACGAGCGGACCGTCGACATCCGGGCGGCGCTGGAAGCCGCGGCGAACGCGTCGGCTCCGAACGGAACGGCCGCGGCCGACGCCTCGCGCCCGCCCCGGAGCGGGGCGAACACGTCCGCACCGGAACCGTACCCCGGCCCGTAGGCCGGAGCAGAGTCCCATCCACGAGGAGAGCAGCACCGCGGCAAGCGATGGGAGACGTCCGGCCGGGGTCGCGATCAGTTCCGTCGTCCGGCCCAGGTTTATCACCGAAGACGGGGCCATCGACGGACTGAAGCCGTGTCGAACGCGACCCACACTGTGACCGAGGCCGAGGACTGGCGGGCGGTGTTCGGGCACGCCGACCCGTACCCCGAACAGGAGGACGGCGTGGAGGCTGCCGTCCGGTCAGCGCGCGATTCAGGATACCTGGCGCTGGAGGGCGCCTGCGGAACCGGGAAGACGATGCTCGCGCTCACCGCCGGCATCCACCTCGTCCGCGACCCGGACTCCGACTTCGAGCGCGTGCTCGTGCTCACCAGCGTCAAGCAGCAGCTCCGGCAGTTCGAACAGGACCTCGAAACGATCAACGCCGGGCTCCCCGAGGACTGGCGACCCGTCTCGGCGATGACGCTCGTCGGGAAGGCGGACGTCTGCCCGTACTCGCGGGAGAACCGCGCGGGCATCGACGACTCGAACGTGTACGACCGCTGTGAGGGGCTGCGCGAGCGCACCCGCGCGCTGGCCGGCGACGGCGGCGACGCCACGGCCGGCGCGCTCGTCCAGCAGGCGAGACGCGCCCAGACCGGCATCGCAGACTCGGGGGAGGCGGGCGTCTCCTACCTCGAAACAGCCGGCGAGCCGACGCCGTACCTCCCCCAGTTGCCCGAACACGGCGGCGGCGCGACGGGCGAGGGAACCGAGTTCTGCCCGTTCTACGCGCAGTTCCTGGAGGACCTCCCCGAGGACGGCGACCCGGCCGAGGCGGTGCCGTTCGACTTCGCTGACGCGGGGCTCATCGACGCCGACGAACTCGTGCGGCTGTCCGCGGGCCACGGCACCTGCCCGCACTCGATGATGGGGGCGCTCATCCCGGAGGTCGAAGTCGTCGTCGGCAACTACTACCACGCGTTCGACCCGGTGACGGCCGCCACGTTCACCGGGTCGCTGCTCGACGACTCGACGTTCGTCGTCTGCGACGAGGCGCACATGCTCGAACCGCGGGTCCGTGACCTCGTCTCAGACGGCGTCGGCGACGCGACGCTCCGGGACGCCGAGAACGAACTCACCCGCGTCATCCAGCCGGTCGCCTTCGAGAACGAGGGGAAGCGAACGCAGGGGACGACCGACGCGGACCTCGTGCGCGGGGAACTCTCGGACGCGGAGGTGAGCCTGAGCGAACTCGAGCTCGTCCGGGACTTCGTCCGTGACCTCCGCGAGGAGGTGGACCGCCGGGTGACCGCCCACCTCGAACGTGACCACCCGGGCTGGCGCGCGGATCTCACGGAGCTCCGTGACGCGGAACTCCCGCTCCGGGACCCCGAGGTGCCCGCCGAGGACGAACTGTCCGAGTGGGCGAGCGACGCGGGGTACGGCGAGAAGGTCTGGGCCCGCGCGGAGCACGTCGGCGCCGTGGTCAAGCGCGTGCTCGACGAGGCCGAGGAGGAGGAGACTCAGCGCGCCGCGCCCGCGGTCGGACGGCTGCTGAACGCCTGGTACCGGCTCGATCACGAGTCGTACTTTCGGGAACTCGAACTGGAGCGGACCTGGGACGAGACGGAGCCGCCCGACTCCTGGCGGCGGGCGTACAACGCCCGGCTCGCGCTCCACAACTGCGTGCCGGCGGACGCCATCGGCGACCGCCTCGCCGACTTCGGCGGCGGCGTGCTCATGTCGGCGACGCTCGCGCCGCTGTCCGTGTTCCGGGAGGTGACCGGGTTGAACTACCTCGAGTCGGAGGGACGGCCGGTCGAGGAGCGGACGTACGGGCTCTCGTTCCCCGCCTCGAACCGCGAGTCGCTCGCCGTCGACGCGCCGAAGTTCACCTACGGCAACCGCGGGACCACCGACGAGGAGAACGAGACGCGAGAGGCCCACGCCGACGCCGTCGCGGAGGTGGTCCGGACGACGCCCGGCAACGTGCTCGTCGGGATGCCGAGCTACGGCGAGGCCGAGTGGATGGCGGGCGTGCTGGACGAGCGGACCGACGCGCCGGTGCTCGTGGACGAGTCGAGCGCCGACAGCGCGACCGAGGACCTGAAGGCGGAGTTCTTCGGCGGCGAGGCGAAGACGCTCGTCACGAGCATCCGCGGGACGCTCACCGAGGGCGTCGACTACCGCGGCGACCGGCTCTCGGCGGCCGTCGTCTGTGGCGTCCCCATCATCAACACCGCGTCGCCGCGGACGAAGGCCGTCAAGACGGCGTACGACCGCGAGTTCGGCGACGGGTTCGAAACCGCGCTCACGGTACCGGCAGTTCGGAAGGCCCGGCAGGCAATCGGGCGCGTCATCCGCGGCCCCGAGGAGGTCGGCGTCCGCGTGCTGGTCGACGCCCGCTACGCCCGCGACTCGTGGAACTCGGTGCGGGAGTACTTCCCCGAACCCGCCCGCGAGGAGTTCCAGCCTGTCAGTCCGGACATGCTCCGCTTCGGCCTGGAGCGGTTCTGGGACGGACAGGAGTGAGTTGGTGACCGTGCGACTGCAGCAGGTGTGGCGCGCGGCGGTCGCCCCCTGTGGGCGGCCGAATCGCGCGAGGGATGAGCGAGTGAAACGAGCGAATCGGCTGGGGAGGCGTGTGGCTGCCGTGCGGTGCGGAGCCGTCGGGTGGGACTGAAAGGGGCCACGAGGGCTTTCGAGGCAGTCGAAGCGACGGACGAAGAGACACACACCGATAGCCACGAGCGCATTCGAGGGGCCCAGATACCGGCCAGTCGAACCGAAACACCGGTAACAGGGAAGAGAACAACCTGGAGAACTCACTCAAATCGAACTCAGCGCCGCGCGACTAGCAGGAACGTCTCGACCCGCGTCTGCGCGCGCTCCACGGTGAACCCGGCCGACTCGAACGCCGAGACGGCAGCACCGAGCGCGAACCGCTCGTCGGTCGGCGGCCCCGACTCGCCGGTCCCGGTCGCGGTCCAGTCGACGGTGACGACGCGCCCGCCGGGACGAACGACCCGGGAGAGCTCCGCCAGCGCCGCGTCGCTCGCGTACTCATGGTACGTCATCGTGGAGAACGCGGCGTCGAGCGCGTCGTCCGCGAACGGGAGGTCCGCCACCCCGGCGGTGACGAACTCGACGCTGGCTGGAACCGGCTTCTCGCGGTGCAGGTCGTGCATCGCCGCCTGTACGTCCACCGCGTAACAGCGGGCGACGTGGGGCGCGACGACGTCGGTATAAAAGCCCGTACCGCTACCCAGATCCGCGACCGTCGCGTCCGTGTCGACCGCCAGCGCCGCGCGCAGTTCCTCGGCCGAACAGTACCGAAAGCGGTCCGGGTCCTCCAGCGCGTCCGCCCGGTCCACGTCGTACGTGTGAAAACCCATGGAGAAAGACGGGTCCCGCGGGCGAAAAGCGCTCGGTTCGGCGGGGTTTTGTTCGTCCCGGCACAGTAGCCGGTATGCGCGTCAGGGACGCTCGTGGCGGGGAGGCCGGACGGATCGCCGAGGTCGCTCGGGCGGCCTGGCACGCCGCCTACGGCGAGTTCCTTCCCGACGACGCCATCGAGGCGACGGTGGACGAGTGGTACGACCCGGCGGGCGTCGGCGATCGGATCGGCGACGACGAGACGGAGGTGGTCGTCGCCGTCGAATCGGCCGGGGACGCCGGGGAGGACCGCGGCCGGGGCGACCGTGAACCGGCGGTGGTCGGGTTCGGGCAGGCCCGGTACAGCGGCTCCGTCGGGAACGTCGTGCTCGACCGGATCTACGCGCCCCCGACCGCTGGGGCACCGGCGTCGGGTCGGCGATGCTCGGCGAACTCGCCCGGCGGTTCGTCGGCGACCGCGACCGGATCTCGGCCGTCGTGCTCGCCGACAACGAGGTCGGCAGGGCGTTCTACGACGCGCGCGGCTTCTCGGTCGTCGGCGAACGGGAGACCTCGTTCTCCGGCGTCGAGCGGGACGAACTGATCGTCCGCGCCGATCTCGACGACCTCGCCGGTCTCGACGACGCGTCCGGCGGTGCCGACGTCGGAAGCGGGTAGCCCCTCAGCGTTCGTCGACCTGCACCGTCTCCTCGACGATCATTCGCGGGCCGGCGCCGACCTCGAGGAACTCCGCGGCGTCGGCCATCGTCCGCTCGCCGGCCGCCGAATCGAACGCCTCCTTGTAGGCCGCCAGGTCCTCGAAGTACAGTTCCAGCACGCCGTCGTAGTCGGCCCGCTCGGGGTCTATCGGGAGCGACGTGACGTAGCGTTCGAGCCCCGGCAGTTCCGACGCGACGGGGCTGTGCTCCTCGAGCCAGTACTCGGCGAACTCCCCGTGGCTGTCACCCTCGGCGCGGACGACGAACTCGACGACTTTGATCACGTCGCCACGGTGGCCCAACCAGCACTTGGCTCTGCCGGCGCGCGGCCGCGACCCCTGCCACCGACGGTGGGCTTATGTCCCGCGACGTCCCTCCCACCGACATGTCCACGCGGATTCGGCGGCCGGACCGACGGGAGTGCGAGCGCTGCGGCCGGGTCGAGCGCTGGAGCGACGACGCGGACGCCTGGCGCGTCGACGACGGCGAGGGCGACGTCTACTGCATCCACGAGTGGGACATCAACGGCTCGTTCGTCCCGTTCGAGAAGGGCGGCGCCTGACCGCGGGCGAGTGCGATGCCGACGCTGTACGTCACCGCGCCGCCGGAGGCGGCACCCGACATCGCGCGAACGCTTGTCGAGGAGCGCCTCGCGGCCTGCGTCAACCGCGTCCCCTGCGAGTCGACCTACCGGTGGGACGGCGAGGTCACCGTCGACGAACGGGAGGCGGTGCTGCTGGTGAAGACGAGCGACGAGCGGGTCGCCGAGGCGGCGGCGCGCGTCGCCGACCTCCACCCCCACGAGACGCCCTGCATCGAACGGTTCGAGCCGGACGCCGTTGCGGACTCGTTTGCGGCCTGGATCGACGACGCGACCGCGGCCGAGTGAGCGGCGAGGCCGCCTCGCCCGTCAGGCCCGGCCGAAAAGGGAACCGCCCGGCGAATCAGACCCGGTCGAGCAGCCCGTTCAGCACGCTCATCGTCCCGTCCATGAACCCGTCCTCCAGGACGCGGTCCGCGGCCCCCTTCGCGGCCTCGTCCGCGTTCGCAACCGCGTAGCTCTCGCCGACCGCGCCGAACAGTTCGACGTCGTTCTCGCTGTCGCCGACCGCGACGAACGATTCGGGGTCGAGTTCGAGGGTCTCGCAGGCGGCCTCCAGCGCCCGCCCCTTGCTCACGCCGCGGGAGGTGAGGTGGTAGGCGTACTGGGAGTCGATGAAGTTCAGGTCGAACTCCTCGGCGAGCTCTCGCAGCATCGTCTCGTCGGCGCTCCGTCGCGCGGCGACCTCCGTCTCCCGCCAGCGGTTCACCGTGTCGGCCCCGTCCCAGCCGAGGTCGCCGCCGCGCTCCCGGAACGCCGCCGTCGCGCGGCGGACCGGCTCCGGGTCGCCCTCGTAGCTGACCTGCCCGTCCACGCAGACGACGCCGCCGTTCTCGGCGATCACGCGCTCGGGAATGCCCACGAAGTGACAGAGCGCGACGGGGTAGGGAAACGCCTTCCCGGTCGCGACGACGACCGGCGCGGGCCACTCGGGGAGCACCTCGAACACGCGCGGGTCGACGGTGTGGGCCGACGTGGTGAGCGTGCCGTCGATGTCGAGCGCCAGCGGCGGGACGGCCGGCCCCGTGGGGTCCTCCGGGTCGATGCGGTCCTCGAACTCGTCGAGGTCGTCGGCTGTGGCGGGCATTCGGTTGGTGGTGCGTCGGGTGCGCGGGGGAAAGCGTCGTCGGTGCTGATCGGTGTTCGGCGCCACGAGGATAGTCCTGCCCACGAACAACGGCTTGGAAGCCCCCGCGGCTTCGTGGGCCGCGCCTCGCTGCGCTCCTCGTCACTCGGCTTCGCCTCGTTCCTGCGGTGCTTGCGTCGTCGGGGCACCACGAGAGCCGCGGCCCCTTCCATTCCCACCCTGTGGGAAGTCGGTTAGTCCTCGCTCCCCGGACACCCGCTCGTGCAGCCATGGGGTGTCGGCCGTCCTCCTGGCCAGTCAGGTCGTCCGAGTCGCGGTCAGTCGGAGCCGACCACGTCGGCGTCGGCGGGCGAGCGAGCGTCGAACTCGGCCACGAGGTCGTCGAGGCGGTCGGGGTCGCCGGCCGCGGCGAGTGGTTCCTCGGCCGTGCGGCACGGTTCCGCCACGTCGAGGTCCGCACAGACGCGGTCGGCCGTCGCCTCCGCCATCGCGCGGTGGGTGGTGAGCTTCCCGCCCACGATGGAGTAGAAGCGGTCGACGCCCTCGTCCGCGTGGTCGAGGAGCGCGAAGTCCCGCGAGATGCCGCGCTCGTCCTCGCCCGCCGCCGCGGGTTCGTACAGCGGTCTGACCCCCCAGTAGGTGTCGAGGACGGGTGCGTCCGCGAGCCCCGGGAGCATCGCCGCACACTCCTCGATCACGCGGTCGACTTCCCACGCTCCCTGGGGGAACTCGTCCGGGTCCTCGACGGCGACGCTCGTCGTGCCGAGTACCGCACGATCCCGGTGGGGAACGACGATGTCGCCGTCGGCGGGATCCCGACAGCGGTTCAGCACGGGGCCGAGCGTCGGGTACTCGACCGCGACCATCACACCACGGGTCGGCCGCATTCGCAGATCGACCCCGGCGAGCGCGGCACACTCGCCCGCCCACGCGCCGGTCGCGTTCACCACCGCCTCGGCGTCGATGCGCGTCCCCCCGACCGTCGCGCCCGTGGCGGTCCCGTCCGCCACGTGGACGGCTTCGATGGGCGCGTTCGTCCGAACGTCCGCGCCGTGTCCTCTGGCGTCGTCGGCCGTCGCGGCGACGAGCCGGGAGGGGTAGACGACGCCGTCTGGGACCTGCATCGCCCGCTCCAGGTCCCCCGCGAGCCCGCCCACGCTCAGCCGCGCCCGGAGCGCGTCGATCTCGCCGGCGTCGATTCCGACCTCCCGGCAGGCGTCAAGCTTCCGGTCGAAGTAGCCGTCGTCGTCGCCGGCGAGCGAGACGAACAGCCCGCCCGTTTCGGCGACGCAGTCGGCCGCGATCCGCCGCAGAACCCGGTTCTCCTCGATGCACTCGGCCGCGCCGTCGGGGTCCGACTCGGCGTAGCGCGCGCCCGAGTGGAGCACCCCGTGTGAGCGCCCGGTCGTTCCGGCCGAGAGGCCGCCGCGCTCGGCGAGCGTCACGTCGACGCCGCGCATCGCCAGGTCCCGCGCGACGCCGACGCCGGTCGCCCCGCCGCCCACGACGAGCACGTCCGTCTCCATACCGGTTCGTTCGGGGCCGGCGACTTGTCGGTGTCGGCGTCCCGGTCGCCCCCGACCAACACTTAACTCGCCGGCCGTCGCCAGTACTGGAAACCGCGAGCCGCCGGAGCCGACGCGCGAGGACGCCGCCGCTCGGCGGACGCGGCCGGGAACCAATGTCCGAGGAATACGTCGGCGCGATCGACCAGGGGACGACCGGGACCCGGTTCGTCGTGTTCGACCACGCCGGTCGGGCCCGCGCGACCGCCTACGAGACCCACGAGCAGCACTACCCCGAACCCGGCTGGGTCGAACACGACGCGACGGAGCTCTGGGCGAACACGAAGCTCGTCGTCGCCGGAGCGCTCGAGGAGGCCGGCATCGACGCCGCCGACCTCGCCGCAATCGGGGTGACGAACCAGCGCGAGACGACGGTGCTGTGGGACGCGGCGACGGGGGAGCCGGTCCACCGGGCGATCGTCTGGCAGGACCGCCGCACCACCGAGCGCGTCGAGGAACTGGACGCCGACGGGACGGGGGCGGAGATCCGGGCGAAGACGGGGCTGAACCCCGACGCCTACTTCTCGGCGACGAAACTGGAGTGGCTCCTCGACAACGCAAGCGGCGATGGGGCGGAGGGTGACGGTGGCGATGCAGGCGGAGGCGGCGACGACACGAACGACGAGGGGACCCTCCGCGCCCGCGCCGCCGCGGGCGAGGTACTGTTCGGGACCGTGGACTCGTGGCTCGTCTACAACCTCACCGGCGGCGGCGCGCACGTGACCGACGTGACTAACGCCTCGCGGACGATGCTGTACGACGTCCACGAGTGCGACTGGGACGACGACCTGCTCGCGCGGTTCGACGTGCCCGGCGGCTGTCTCCCCGAAGTACGACCCTCCAGCGACGCCGACCGCTACGGGCACACGGACCCGGACGGGTTCCTCGGCGCGTCGGTCCCGGTCGCCGGCGCGCTCGGCGACCAGCAGGCGGCGCTGTTCGGCCAGGCCTGCTTCGACCCGGGCGACGCGAAGAACACCTACGGCACCGGGAGCTTCGTCCTGTTGAACACCGGTTCGGAGGCGATCGAGAGCGAGCACGGCCTGCTCACGACGGTCGCGTTCCAGCGTTCCGGCGAGCCGGTCCAGTACGCGCTGGAGGGGTCGATGTTCGTCACCGGCGCGGCCGTCGAGTGGCTCGAGGACGTCTCGCTCGTCGGTGACGCCGCCGAGACGGAACGGCTCGCGCGGTCGGTCGACTCGCCCGACGGCGTCTACGTCGTGCCGGCGTTCGCGGGGCTCGGCGCGCCCCACTGGGACCAGCGCGCCCGCGGCACGATTATGGGGCTCACGCGCGGCACCCGCCGGGAGCACGTCGTCAGGGCGACGCTCGAATCCATCGCGTTCCTGACCCGCGACGTGACCGACGCGATGGCGGCCGACGCCGGCGTCGACCTCGACGCGCTCCGGGTCGACGGCGGCGCGGTGGACAACGACTTCCTCTGTGAGGTGCAGGCGGACGTGCTCGGCGCGGACGTCGTCCGCGCGGCCGTGCGGGAGACGACCGCGCTCGGCGCGGCCTACGCGGCCGGCCTCGCCGTCGGCTACTGGGACGACCTCGACGCGCTCCGGGCGAACCGGCGGGTTGACCGGACGTTCGACCCCGAGGACGGCGCGACGACGGGGAGCCGGTACGAGCGGTGGGGCGAGGCGGTCGAGCGCTCGCTCGACTGGGCACGGGACGCGGACGAGTGAGCGGGAACTCGCCGGTACCCGGCCGTGACCGACGGAACGAAGGTGGACGCACGGGACGGTCAGCCGTGTTCCGCTACTAGTTCGGCGTGTACCACTGGCGGCGTCGCTTCCGCCGCATCGGCATCGGTGTGACCGTCGCGGTTGCCGGCCTGGCGCTGGGCACCGTCGTCGCCACCGGCCCGGCCTACGTGGCCGGACTCGCGCTGGTGTTCGCGGGGCTCTGGTACGGCCAGTCGGCGCTGAAGCGGCTGCTCGTCCCGGCACCGTGGCAGTCCGAGCGCTGGCCGTACGTGCCGCTCCGACACGCGCTCGACCTCGACGGGGCCGACCGATGGCTCGACGTCGGCTGCGGGACGGGGCGCTCGCTCGTGGCGCTCGCCGGGGACGACGTCGGGTCGGACGCCGAGCCCGTGAACGACACCCGGGTCACGGCGCTCGACACGTTCGACGCGCGGATCATCCTCGGCAACGGGGCGCGGTACGCCCGGCGGAACGCGGCGACTGTGGGGTTGAACGCGGCGGCCGTCGCGGGCGACGCGACGCGGCTCCCGGTCCGGAGCGGCTCTCAGGACGTCGTGACCGCGTGTCTGCTCCTGCACGACCTCCCGCGCCCGGACGCCGTGGCGTCGCTCCGGGAGGCCCGGCGAGTGCTAGCCGACGGCGGCCAGATCGGCCTGCTGGAGCCTCACGTGACCCACGAGCGGACGGACGACGTGATCGGCTACTGGGAGGCGGTGCTGGCGGACGAGGGGTTCGAGGTGATCGCCAGCGGCGAGGTGAGCCGCGGCGGTTCGTGGTACTGCTACCTCGTCGGGTCGCCGTCCGCGTCCGCGGAGTGAGACGGCAGGGACGGTCCGGAACCGATTTCATGGCGGCGAGCACATCGGCGGCCATGACCACCGTTCCCGGTTCCGAGCGACTGAGCCTCTCCGAGGTCGACCCCGTCGTCGCGGTGTGTCTGCCGATCGTCGTCGCCCCGTTCGGCTCCCTGCTCGGCGGACTGTTCGTCTCCCACCTCCTCCGTTCCGAGATCGATGCCGTGTGGGTCACGACCGCGGTCCTGACGTCGCTCTCGTTCCTCGTCGTCTCGCTGCGCTCCTGACTCGGCGGTCGACCGTTGCAAGGGAGGGGACGACCCAGAGTCCGGTACTGACGGGGGGTGGGACGGTCGCCGGGGAGAGCCGGCGGTCAGTCCGCCTGCTGCTCGGCGGCGACGCGGGCGACGCCGATGGTGACGGCGACGCCCTCGACGGTCCACTCCTCGACGAGGTCGAACTCCCCGGCGACGGCCGTTTCGCGTCGCTCCGCGACGCCGTCCACGAACTCCGCGGTCCGCGTCTCCTCGGCGACGTACTCGCGGTGCTCGTCCACGAAGCCGGCGACGCGGTCGTCGGCGACGTCGAGCGAGACGCGGATCGGCTCGTCGACGTCGAGGTCGAGGTCCTTGCGCATCTCCTGGATCCGTCGCACGACGTCGCGGGCGTACCCCTCCGACTCGATGGCCTCCGTGAGCTCCGTGTCGACGTAGACGGTCCCTCCGTCGAACTCGGCGCTCACCACGCCCTCGGGTGCCTGCGAGTGGAAGCTGACCATCTCGGGGTCGAGCTCGTACGTCTCGCCCTCGACCGCGACCGAGAGGCCGTCGCCCGCCTCGAGGTCCGCGCGGACGCTGCCACTGATGGCGTCCATGATCCCCTGGGCGTCGCCGCCGAACGCGGGGCCGAGTTTCGACATCTCGGGCTCGGCGACCTCGACGAGTTCGCCGTAGGAGTCGGTCACGTCGACCGTCCGGGCGTTCACGCGCTCGGCGAGCAGGTCGCGGAGCGTCTCGACCGACCCGCGGACGTCGCCGTCGGCGCTCTCGACGACGACGCGGGTGACCGGCCAGCGCAGTTTGCGCTCGGCGCGCTGGCGGGCGTTCGCGGCCGCCTCCTCCACGTCGCGGAGGACCGCCATGTCGCGTTCCAGGTCGGGGTCCCGCAGCGTCTCGTCCGCCTCGGGGGAGTCCAGCTGGTGGACCGTCGTCTTCCCCCCATCGAGGTGCTGATACATCCGCTCGGTGAGATACGGCGCGAACGGCGCGAGCAGGCGCGTCGTCTCGTCGAGCAGCGTCGCCATCGTGGCGTACGCGCCGCGCTTGCTCGCGGAGTCCTCGTCCTCCCACATCCGCTCGCGGATGGCTTTCACGTAGAAGCGCGAGACGTCCTCGGTGACGAACGAGAGCAGCGCGTTCAGCGCGTCGTCCACCTCGTAGTCGTCCCAGGCGTCGGCCATCTCGGCCTTCGTGGTCTGGAGCCGGCTCAGGACCCACTCGTCCACGACGGTCAGGTCGCCGTCGTCCAGGTCGGGGTCGGCGGGGTCGTACCCGTCCAGACGCATGTACGGCAGCGGGAAGCGGAACACGTTCCAGAGGATGTTGAGCGTCGACTGCATCGCGTGCAGGCCGTCCCACTCGAACGCGAGGTCCTGACCCTGCTGCTCGTGACCCAGCAGGTAACACCGGAGCGGGTCGCGCCCGACCTCCTCGATCGCCTCCTCCGGGGTGACGATGTTGCCCCGCGACTTGCTCATCTTCGTCCCGTCCCCCAGCGTCGTGAACCCGTGCATCAGCACCTCGTCGTAGGGGGACTCGCCGAGCGCGGCGGTGCCCATGCCGAGCTGTGACCAGAACCAGCCGCGCGTCTGGTCGTGGGCCTCGATGATGAGGTCGGCGGGCCACAATCGCTCGAACGTCTCCTGATCCGACGGGTAGCCGATGGTGCCCAGCGTGGCGACCGAGGAGTCGAACCAGACGTCGAACACGTCCGGCACGCGCTCGTGGGTGACGCCGTCCTCGGTGATGGTGAGGTCGTCGACGGTCGGCCGGTGGAGGTCGACGGTCTCGGGGTCGACGTCCTGGTCCGCGCGCTCGGCGAGTTCCTCGCGCGTGGCGACGACGAGCAGGTCGTCCATGTTCGGGTTCTCCTCGCCCTCGGGCACCCAGATGGGAAGCGGGATGCCCCAGTAACGCTGCCGGGAGATGTTCCAGTCGGGCGCCTCCTCGACGAAGTTGCGGAAGCGACCTTCCCGGGCGGAGTGGGGGTGCCACTCGCTGTCGTCGATGTTCGCCAGCAGTTCCTCCTTCACCTCGGTGATGCGGATGAACCACTGGTCGGTCGCCAGGAACACGATCGGCGTGTCACAGCGCCAGCAGTGGCCGTAGCTGTGGGTGTGGGTCTCGTTCGCGAGCAGCAGGCCCTTCGCGTCCAGGTCGGCGGTGATGTCGTCGTTGGCGTCCCGGACGAACTGGCCGGCGTAGTTCCCCCCCTCGTCGGTGAACGTGCCGTCGCCGCCGACCGGGCAGAACGTCTCCAGGCCGAGTTCCTGCCCGCGCTCGAAGTCCTCCTGGCCGTGGCCGGGCGCGGAGTGGACGAGGCCGGTGCGGTCGGCCTCGACGTAGTCGGCGGTGTACACCTCGCCCGCGCCCTCGAAGTCGGCGTGGTCGGGGACTTCCTCGGCCAGCGGGTGCTCGTACGTCCAGCCGACGAGGTCCTCGCCGCCGTACTCGGCGACGACCTCGTAGTCGTCGTAGCGGCCGCGGCCGAGCGCGTCCTCGACGGTCGATTCGGCGAGGAACAGCGTCTCCGTCTCGCCGTCCTTCGTCGCCCTGACCTCCTGGTACGTGAGGTCGGAGCCGACCGCGACGAACGCGTTCGCCGGGATGGTCCAGGGCGTCGTCGTCCAGATGACGAGGCTCCCCTCACGCTCGCGCAGGGGGAACTTCACGTAGATCGATGGCGACTCGATCTCCTCGTACTCGACCTCGTTGTTGGCGATGGCCGTCTCACAGCGGGGACACTGCGAGATGGCGCGCTTGCCCCGTTCGACGAGCCCGCGGTCGTGGACCCGCGAGAGCGCCCACCAGGCCGCCTCCATGTACTCGGGCGAGATGGTCTTGTACGGGTCGTCCCAGTCCATCCACGCGCCGATGGACTGGAAGTCCTCGTCCATGTTCTCGCGGTTGCGCTCGGCGAACTCGCGGCACTCCTCGATGAAGTTCTCCATGCCGAACTCCTCGATGTCACGCTTCGTGTCGAAGCCGAGCTCCTGCTCCACCTTCGTCTCGATGGGGAGCCCGTGCATGTCGTAGCCCGGCCGGTCGGTGACGTCGTGGCCGGTCATCCGCTTGTGCCGGATGACGGTGTCCTTCAGCGTCTTGTTCCAGGCCGTGCCGAGGTGCATCTGTCCGGTCGTGTACGGCGGGCCGTCCACGAAGAAGAACGCCGGGTCGTCGGCGTGTGCGGCCGTGGCCGCCTCGTAGGCGTCCTCCTCGTCCCAGCGCTCCGTGACGGCGTCCTCGACCGCCCCCGGCGCGTACTGGTCCGAGACGTCGCTGTCGTCCATACCGGGAGAACCGGCCCGGCGCATATGAAAACCGTGGTGTCGCAGTGTTGGCTGTACGCGGGCCCGCGGGCGACTGCCGCGACGACCGACCGGAGTACGACCGATGAGCCGACCGAGCCGGGAGCCTCGCGGTCGCTCTCAACGCTGATAGCCTGGGGTGAGGAACTAAGATGGATGGGATCCGAGCGCTCGCCGTGAGCGACTGGACCGACGAGTCGACGTCGGAACCGGCGGAGAGGGACGGGGTCCTCGACCCGGACGAACTCGACATCCGCGAGCACGACGGCGTGTCCGAGCAGGGTGACGGACGGTACGTCATCTCCACCGAGGACGGCGGGGCCGCGGTCGACGACCCGCCGGCCGACGACCGGGACGACGACGGGAGCGACGCTGAAACGGCCGGGGAGAGCGACGAGGCGGGGTCACCCGACGTTCCCGACGACGACCGCCCGCACCTCGACGCCCTCGCGGCCGAACTCGACGCGCTGAGCGCGCCGTACGGCCTCGCGCTCGCCGGGAAGGCCGACGACGGGACGGCGAGCATCCAGGTTGCGGGCGGGGACCCGGCGGAGGTGCTCGCCACCGCACTCCGGTGGTACGCCGAGCGTGTCGGGGCCGACGGCGGCGACGGCGAGTCCCTGGGCGACGATGCCGGCGAGCGCGAAGCAGACGAGAGCGAACCCACGGACGACGAAGCCGAACGGGACGAACCAGATGACGCGGGAACCGGGGGCGTCCGGCCCGGCGACCTCGACGCGGTCATCGACGCCCTGCTCGCCGACGCCGACCCTGACGGACAGTGACGCTCGGGAGTCGCCGGCACCGTGCGATTTTTGTCAACCCGTAGTATCGTCCGCCCATGGACCGACGCCGATTCCTCGAACTCGCGGCGCTCGGGACGGCCGGTTCGGCCGGCTGTGCGGGCGATGGCGGGTCCGGAACGGCCGAACCGAGCGAGACCGAACCGACCCGGTCCCGGACGACGAGTCCGACGTCGACCGGGGAACCGGAGCCGACCGCGACCCCACGGGAGCAGCCGAACGCCATCTTCGTCGACGCCGAGGCGGGGAGCAACTACGGGTCCGGCGCCGCGGACGACCCGGTCGCGACGATCCAGTACGCGCTCCGGGCGGCCGAACCGGGCGACACGATCCGGGTCCGCCCCGGGCGGCATTCCGGAAACGTCGAGACGAGAGGGGCCGGCGAACCGGACGCGCCGATCACCGTCACCGGTCCCCCGGACGCCGTGTTCGCCCCCGAGCGCGGGGAGGCGTTCCTGATCAACCACAGCCACGTCCACCTCCGCGGGCTGACGTTCGACGGCCTGCACACCCCGGACCGGCCCGACGATCCCGAGTCGTACGTCGAGCGGCTCATCGCCATCAACCCCCGGGCGGAGAACCTCGCCACCGACGTCGAGAACCCGCCCGAGCGGATGGACGACTCGGCGTACCTGAGGGACGTCGTCGTCAAACCCGACCGGATCGGCAACTGCCGGGCCGACCTGATCAAACACCAGTACGCGAACGACGTGGAGATCGGCGAGTTCGAGACGTTCGGCGTCGCCGGCGCGAAGTTCCTGAAGGGCGACGAGACGGGTCACAACTCGGAGATCGTCTACCTCGGCATCTCGTGGCCGGGCGACGGCTACCCGCCCGAGCAGTCCCACGACATCCACGTCCACCACATCGACAACAGCGCCGGCATCCCGCACGCCGAACTCGTCGACTGCAAGCCGGGGCTCTCGGACGTCACGATCGAGTACTGCACCGACGCGGGCGGCTCGAACGAGGTGATCGCCGACGACACGACGGGCGGCGCGGTCGTCATCGCGGGAACGGACGTCACCGTCCGGTGGAACGTCCTCGCCGACGGCGCGCAGGCGGGGATCGAGATCGACTGTGACGCCGCGGCGTCCGAGGACCCGCCGCCGGCCGCCGCGGCCGGCGGCTCGAACAACGCGATCTACGGCAACCGGCTGACTGGGAACGACGGGCTCGCGCTCAGCCTCCCGTACCGCTCCGACGGCCAGGGACAGGCCGACCAGCGGATCGTCTGTGGCAACGAGTACGACGGCGAGACCCACGGCGACCCCGACGACGCCTGCGGCGCGGACGTCCCGGCCGGCGACGGCATCGGCCACACGGGCGGCGACAGCCCGTTCGCGTGAGGCACGCTCCGAGACGGTGGTGCGAGCGACGAACACTCGAGTTCGCGGCGCGGTTCGGGCCACTCGCCCGGCGGCGTGCTACTCGTCGCCGGACTGGAGCGCCCCGACCTGTTCCATCAGACCGAGCATGTCGCTCCGAGTCCACGTCTCGACGAGCAGGCCGTCCGCGAACCGGTTGATCTCGACGGCGGTCAGTTCGACCGAACGGCCGGTCGGCTCGACGCCGAACGCCGGGGCCTCGTGAGTCCCCGTCATCGTCCAGCGGACGGCGACCTCGTCGCCGTCAGCCACGGTGTCCTCGATCGTGAACGCCATGTCCGGGAAGACGGCCCGCGTCCCCGCCGCCAGTTCCCGGTACAGGTCGGGCCCGCGAAGCTCCGCCGCGAGGTCGCGGTCGTGGATCAGGTAGTCGGGACCCACCAGGTCGTCCGCGACGGCCGGGTTCTCCCCGTTCCACACCCCCCGAAAGAGGCGTTCGATGCGCTCGACGTGGTCGGCGGGAGTCGTCATCTCGGTCGGCCGTTCGCGCCAGCGTGAGTAAGTTCCACCGCCGACCGCGGCGTCCGGCCAGTGGAAAGGGGTAAACCCCAGCCATTCCAACGACGCGACATGACCGACGACGGCGACGACGACGGGATCTCCCTCCAGGTCCGCGGGGCGGCGAAACGGGACGCGGGCCGGGGTATCGCGCGCCTCCCCGACGCGGCCATGAGCGCGCTGGGCGTGCTCTCGGGCGAGACGGTCAGCATCGCGGGCGAGCGCGAGACGGCGGCGAAAGTCTGGCCCGCCGGGACCGAGGCCGGCGACGGCGAACTCCTCATCGACGCCGACACGCGGGCCAACGCCGGCGCGAAGATCGGCGAGACCGTCCGCGTGACCCCCGAGAGCGTCGGGCCGGCCGACTCGGTCACCCTGACCGCGCCGACCACGCTCGACGACGTGGACATCGAGGACGCCACGCTCTCGCGCGCGGCGAAACGGGACCTCGACGGCCGGCCCGTCACCGCCGGCGAGCAGGTCCGGCTGCCACACCTCGGCGGGAACGTGTTCGTCGTGGCCTCCACGTCGCCCGACGGACCGGTGAAGATCGGCGACGGGACGCGGCTGACCGTCCGGCGCAGCGGCGAGAGCGGCGGGGGAGAGGACGCCGGCGACCGGACGCGCTCGACCTCGGGGTCGACGCGGACGAGCGTCGGCGGGAGCGATCACGCCGCGGGCGGCGGCACGGGGACGGGAGGAACGACCGGAACGCCCGCACAGTCGACCCCCGCGGCCGCGGGCGTCAGCTACGAGGACATCGGCGGCCTGGACGAGGAGCTCGATCTCGTGCGCGAGACGATCGAACTCCCGCTGGCCGAGCCGGAGGTGTTCACCCGGCTCGGCATCGACCCGCCGAAGGGCGTCCTGCTCCACGGGCCGCCCGGCACCGGGAAGACGCTCATCGCCAAGGCGGTCGCCAACGAGGTGGACGCGACGTTCATCTCGGTGTCGGGCCCGGAGATCACCTCGAAGTACAAGGGCGAGAGCGAGGAGCGCCTGCGCGACATCTTCCGGGAGGCCGACGACAGCGCGCCCGCCATCATCTTCTTCGACGAGATCGACTCCATCGCGGGCGAGCGAGAGGACGGCGGCGACATGGAGAACCGCGTCGTCGGCCAGTTGCTCTCGCTCATGGACGGGCTCGACGCCCGGAAGGACGTGATCGTCATCGGCGCGACGAACCGCGTCGACGCGCTCGACCCCGCGCTCCGGCGCGGCGGGCGCTTCGACCGCGAGATCGAGATCGGCGTGCCCGGCGAGGCCGGCCGTCGGGAGATCCTCGAGGTCCACACGCGGCGGATGCCGCTGGCCGAGGACGTGGACCTCGACCGCCTCGCCGCCCGGACGTACGGGTTCGTCGGCGCGGACGTGGACTCGCTCACCACCGAAGCGGCGCTGACCGCGCTCCGTCGCGTCCGCCACGACGACGCCGACGCGGACCTGGGGGGCGTGAAAGTGACCCGCGCGGACTTCGAGTCGGCGATGGCGAGCGTCGAGCCGTCGGCGATGCGCGAGTACGTCGCCGAGAAGCCCTCGACGACGTTCGCGGACGTCGGCGGGCTGACGGAGGCGAAGGAGACGCTGGAGCGGGCCGTCACCTGGCCGCTCACCTACGGGCCGCTGTTCGACGCCGCGGACGCGGACCCGCCGACGGGCGTGCTGCTGTACGGCCCGCCCGGCACCGGGAAGACGCTGCTCGCGCGGGCCATCGCCGGCGAGTCGGAGGTGAACTTCATCCAGGTCGCCGGGCCGGAGCTGCTCGACCGCTACGTCGGCGAGTCGGAGAAGGCGGTCAGGGAGCTGTTCGAGCGCGCCCGGCAGGCCGCCCCGGTCATCGTCTTCTTCGACGAGATCGACGCACTCGCGGGCGACCGTGACTTCGCCGGCGGCGACTCGGGCGTCGGCGAGCGGGTCGTCTCCCAGCTGCTCACCGAGTTCGACCGCGCGGCAGAGAACCCGAGCCTCGCCGTGCTGGCCGCGACCAATCGACGGAACAGCCTCGACGACGCGCTGCTCCGTCCCGGCCGGCTGGAGAGCCACGTCGAGGTCCCCGCGCCCGGGGAGGACGCGCGGCTCCGCATTCTGGAGGTCCACACCGCGGAGAAGCCGCTGGCTGACGACGTCGATCTGGCCGAGCTCGCCTCGCGGACGGCCGGGTACTCCGGTGCCGACCTGACGGCCGTCACCCGGGACGCGACGATGCGCGCTGTCGAGCGGGTAGCTGATGAATTCGGGGACGACGCCAACGAGCACGCCGACGAGCTGTCGGTGACGATGGCGGACTTCGAGGCCGCGCTGGAGTCGGTTTCGCCTTCGTTGTCGTCGTAGGTTTCCGTCGCGTTGGTGTTTTGGCAGGCTTGGTTTGGTAGTTGGGCCGCCTCGAAAGCCCCGCAGTGCTCTACTCTGACGTTTTCTCGGTCGTCGTGACGCACGCCTCGAAAGCCCCCGCTGGGGTCGACTCGGGGGACCGCGCCTGCGCTCCTCGTCGCTCGCTTCGCTCGCTCCTGTGGTGCTTGACGGGTCCGCCGTCGTCGACCCCAGCGGCCCCTTTCAGTCCCACCCGCCGCGACCGCACCGCAGCCACGGCCTCCCCAGCCGACGAGGCCCCTCCCTGCGGTCGGGACCTCGTCCCTCGCGCGCGTCTGCTCGCCTACGGCTCGCAGTCACGCGTTACCCGGGACCACCGGTCCCGTGACGTCACCCTCGCTTCGCTCGCGTGACCGCCACCGCCCTGGGACTGGCGACGTCGTGGATGCCGAAGTCTCAGCGTTTCTCCAGCACGGCGTGGTAGTGGTGCTCGTTGCTGAACTCCACCTCTGCGAGGTCCCACCCGGTCCCGACGCAAGCGTCCCGGAGCACGCCCGGCGTGAACGGCCGGAACAGCAGCGTCTCCCCGCGGTCGCCCTCGTACTCGAAGTGCATCACGCGGTAGCCCATCCCCGGCTCCGGGTCCTCGCGGAACCCCAGCAGGTTCTGCGCGGTTTCGGCGTCGGGGTTGTAGTTGTCGAGCACCGCGGTCGCGTCGTCGGTCGTCACGAACGCGAGGTCCGCGAGGAACTCCCGCAGACGGTGGTCCGGCCGGGCCAGCCCCAGCTGCGTGCCGTGGGCGAGCACCGACGCGAAGCGGTCCCGGTCGAACGTCGCCGGCAGGTCGAACATGTCGCCCCGGACCGCTCGCTCGACGCCGCGCTCGCGCATCGTCTCGACGAGGTGCTCGCTGACCTCCAGCCCGACCGTCTCGAACCGTTCCTGGAAGTACAGCACGTCCCGGCCCGCGCCGGCACCGAGGTCGAGCAGCGGCCCCGAGAGGCGGGATTCGAGCCACCGCGTCCGCTCGTCCTCCGGGTCCCGGTCGTCGAAGTAGAACCGCTCGATCGGGTGTTCGAGCACCTCCTCGCCGTCGATCTGGCGGAGCGGTTCGTCCTGTTCGTCCCGGTGGAAGTCGCGGATGGCGCGACCGAACGGGTCGGACATGGCTCCCCCTCGGCCGAGTGCGACCGTAAACCTGCGTGAGAACTGGTACTGAGTCGCATGGACTCGGCAAGGCTCTCGCCGACCGGTGCGGTCAACCCCCCGGAGCGTGAGGGGGAGGCATGGACGGACTGCTGCCGGAGGAGGCGACCGAGCGGCTCATCGCGACCTGTCGGACCACCGTCGGCGACAACCTCCGGTCGGTGACGTACTTCACGCGGAGCGACTTCGAGCAGGTGTACCTCCGCGACGACCTGGAGCAGGACGCCGACCTGATGGGCTTCATCGGCAACGAGCGCCAGGACTTCAACACGACGACCGACGCCTACCGCGGGTCCGAGCTCGGGGGGTACCGATACACGCTCCGCGTGTTCGAGAACGGCTACCTCGTCCGCGTCGGCGGCGAGAACACCGGCGTGTTCGTGACGACCGACGGCGTGGAACTGCGCGACTTCGACGCGCTCGCCCACGCGTTGACCGCGACGCTGGCCGAGTGGGAAGCCTGACTGGTCGGGTGGACCGGCCGGACCCGGTCCTGCTGGCCCGGACTCGGGGTGGCCGGCCCGGGCCGTCAGGACGCCACCGTTTTGTGAGGCCGCGAAGTATCGAAGCCATGACTCGAACTGTTCGTGCCGTCCGTCGTCAGTTGGCTGGTCGGCGGGACCGACCCGGGCGACCCCGGTCGACGGGAGTGGCGGGATGGTAGACCTCGCGCTCTCGGCGGGGCGACTGCTCCTCGCGCTGGTGCTCGTGCTCCTGAACGGCTTCTTCGTCGCCGCCGAGTTCGCCTACGTGCGCATCCGCTCGACCGCGGTCGACCAGCTCGTCGCGGAGGGCGCGCCGGGCGCGACGATGCTCCAGGACGCGATGGCGAACCTCGACGACTACCTCGCGGTCACCCAGCTCGGCATCACCCTCTCCTCGCTCGGGCTCGGCTGGATCGGCGAGCCCGCCGTCGCGGCGCTCATCGAACCCGTGCTGGAACCGGTCCTCCCCGGGAGCGTCATCCACCTCGTCGCGTTCGCGCTCGGCTTCGGCACCATCACGTTCCTCCACGTCGTGTTCGGCGAGCTCGCGCCAAAGACCATCGCAATCGCACGGGCCGAGCGCGTGTCGCTGCTCGTCGCCGCGCCGATGCGGGCGTTCTACTACCTGTTCGTGCCGGGCATCATCGTGTTCAACGGGACGGCGAACTTCTTCACCCGGCTGATCGGCATCCCGCCCGCCTCCGAGTCCGAGGAGACGTTCACGGAGGAGGAGATCCTGCTCGTGCTGACGCGCTCGGGCCGGGAGGGCCAGGTCGACAAGTCGGAGGTGGAGATGATCGAGCGCGTGTTCGAGCTCGACGACACGTCAGTCCGCGAGGTGATGGTGCCCCGTCCCGACGTGGTGAGCGTCCCGTCCGATCTCCCGCTCCCGGAGCTGCGTCGCCTGATCATCGACTCGGGCCACACCCGGTACCCGGTCATCGACGCCGAGGACGCCGAGCAGGTGGTCGGGTTCGTCGACGTGAAGGACGTGCTCCGTGCGCGAGAGTCGCTCGACGGCGGCGAAGGGCGCGACGGCGACGAGGGCGCGATCACGGCCGGAGACCTCGCCCGCGAGCTCCCCGTCATCCCGGAGAGCGGCCGCATCGACGACCTCCTGGCGGAGTTCCAGCGCGAGCGGGTCCAGATGGCCGCAATCATCGACGAGTGGGGCTCCTTCGAGGGCATCGCGACCGTCGAGGACGTCGTCGAGGTGCTCGTCGGCGACCTCCGCGACCAGTTCGACAGCGACGAGCGCGAACCCGACATCGAGCCGCGGCCCGACGGGTCGTACGTCCTCGACGGCGGGGTCACCATCGCGGCGGTCAACGACGCGGTCGGCACCGGGTTCGAGGCGGAGTCGTTCGACACCGTCGGCGGCCTCGTGCTGGACCGGCTCGGGCGCGCACCGGAGGTCGGCGACGTGGTCGAGGTCGACGGCCACGTGCTCGAGATCGAGCGAGTGGACGGCGCTCGGGTGTCGACGGTCCGGCTCGACGAACTGTCCGACCGGGAGGACGTGGACGGGGCCGGCGTGGACGGGGAGTAGGCTCGACCGTCGTCACTCCGCGGACCGACTGCGGGCGGCCAGCGCCGCCGCGACGAGCGAGCCGAGCGCCGTCGCCGCGCCGAACCCGGGGGCGGTCGTGGCCGAATCCGCGTCGGGGTCGGTGCCGGTGGCGTCCGTCTCGGCAGTCGTCGCGCCAGTAGCCGCGTCCATCGGCGTCGTCGTGGCAGGGGCGGACGTCGTCGCCGTCGCGGGTTCGGTCGTGGCCGACGCGGCCTGGGTGCCGGGCGCGAGCGTCGCCACCACGCCCGCGTGATCGGCGGGCCAGAGCCGGTCGCCGTCGACGGCGATCCGTTCCGCGGGGTCGACGCCGACGCGCGTCACGCCGGTCGCGCGTAGCTCCCCGCGGACGAGCACATGGTCGATCCGCGACCCCAGCGACGGCTCCGGGTTCCTGAGGTCGGCGGCGTGACAGCAGGTCGGGCCGCTGCCACCCGCGACGTCCGTGAACGTCTCCGTGAGGCGCGCGTACGCCCCGTCCGACCCACCCGGGCCGTCGTTCAGGTCGCCGACGAGCACGACGGGGTCCCGGACGTCCCCGAGTGCCGCCCGGAGCTCCGCCGCTTGCTCGGCCCGCGTCTCGGCGGAGGCCGCCTCGAGGTGCGTGTTACAGAACGTGAGCCGTCCGTCGCCGACCGTCGCGTCGACGATGCCGTAGGCTCGCTCGACCGTGAGCGTGCGCTCGTTCTGCGTCACCGAGAACGCCGCGTCGAAGGTGTCGGTGACCGGCTCGGTCGTCGTGACCCCCTCGCGTGCGAGGATCAGGTCCCGGTCGGTCAGCCGCACGTCGCGCCGTTCCCCGTCGACCCTCCCGGGGAGCTGGACGTCGGTCGTCTCGGCCGCGGCGACGACCCGGTATGGGAGGTCACGCTCGTCGAGCGCAGAGACCAGTAGTTCCCGGAAGTCGTACCGGACGTCGGTCGCGGTCGGCGTCGTCCCCTCGCTCGGGGGGCCCGTCCGGAGCAGCGCGGCCTCCTGGATCCCGACCAGATCCGGCTCCGTCCGGCCGAGTTCGGCGGCGACGGCGTCGAGGCGTCGCTCGACGTGGCTCCGGTCGACCGCCGCGACGAGTTCGCCGATCGCGTCCCGGACCGACCCCTCCCCGACCGTCGCCGCGGCGAGAAGCCGGAAGAGGTCCGCGCCGAGATAGCAGTTGCGCGTGGCGACCGACACCCGCGGGGCGTCGGCTCGAACGGTCCCGACCGCCCCCGATCCGAGCGCGCAGGCCCCGAGCGCCCCGACACCGGCGGCGAGCACGTCGCGTCTGGTCCGGTCCGCCATCTGGAACCAGGTAGGCCGAACCCGCGGAAAAACGGCTCGGTCGGGCCGTCGGTGCCACCGTCCGAACGCCGTCGGCCTCGGTGTCGTGCCCGTGATCTCCGCGAGCTAGTCCCAGAAGCTCTGGGTCCGGGCGTACTGACGCTCCTGTGCGAGGATGTCACGGTAGAAGTCGTCCTCGTCCTCGCGCAGTTTCCC
Source organism: Halobaculum sp. XH14 (assembly GCF_032116555.1). Taxonomy (NCBI): domain Archaea; kingdom Methanobacteriati; phylum Methanobacteriota; class Halobacteria; order Halobacteriales; family Haloferacaceae; genus Halorarum; species Halorarum halobium. The sequence goes on along the minus strand of NZ_CP134949.1, from coordinate 1,101,889 downwards.
GATGATGCGGGCGGCGTTGTGCGGGCCGACCCCGCGCGCGGCGAGCGCGACGATCGCTTGCTTGCCGTGTGCCTGCACCAGGTTCGACGAGCGGAACGCGCGCCGGGTGAGCCGCTCCTGCTCCTCGTCCTTCTCGTCGGCCCGGACCGCCTGCACCGCCTCCTCGTCCCACGGGTTCAGCGCGGCGACGCGGGTCGACTCACACTCGGGACAGCGCGGCGTCTCCCGGACGCGACGCACCTTCGTCGTGTGGGTCCAGCCCCGGCAGTGCATGCACAGCAGGATCACCCGGTCGTCGAGAATGCGCTCCCTGATCGTCCGGATGACCGACGCGTCGGCGTTCTCGGGGACGAGGAACTCGCGGCCCGAGGACTGTCCGCCCGACCCGATCGGCGTTCGCTCGCGCGCGGCCACCAGTTCGACCTCGCCGGACTGGATATCCGCGAGCAGGTCGGCCGTCTCCTCGACGGCCAGTTCCGTGTGGAACACCTCCCTGATCGCCTCCTCGAACACGGGCGTGTCCTCCAGGGCGGCCATCAGCCGGTCCGCGCCGAACCGCTTTTTCCCCTGGTACGGCTTCAGCGACCCGAACTTCGCGGCGACGTGGGTGAGGGTGAACTTCAGCGTGTCCGACCGCTTGAGCGCGAGTTCCAGCAGCGCCTCGACGTGCCCGGGGTCCGTCTCCTCCAGCACCTCGATGACGGTCCCGGGGTCGACCGACGAGGGGACCTCGAGTTCGACGCGGTACGGGTCGGCGTCCATCCCGACCGAGGAGCCGGTTCGCTGGCCGATGAGCGCCGAGAGCAGGCGGCCGAGCGTCCGGTTTACCTCGTGGCCGAACGCGGCGTTGAGCGCGACGGAGCGGCCCCGGCCCTCCAGCACGATCCGTCGATCGGTCGGCATCGGCCCGCCGGTCTCGACCTGGCGTTCGACCTGTTCGAGGCCGACCCGGGCCGTCCGCCGGTCGGTCGGGTAGCGGGAGGCGAACTCCCGCGCGACGGCGTCCGCCGAGGCGCCGCCGGCGAACTGCGGTTCGGCGACGCCGCGCATCTCGCCGACCTCGCCCGCCACCGCGCGGGGGACCGGAATCTCCTGGCCCGTCCACGACGGCACCTCGCCGGCGGGGTCCTCGATCGGCGCGACGTTCACCTCGCCCTCCTCGTCGTCGATGTCGTTGATGCGCCACATCTCGCCGCGCTGGATGAACGTCTCGCCCGGCGCGGCGAAGTTGACGACGAAGCGCTCGTCAAGCGTGCCGATCTGGCGGCGCGAAGAGATGTCGGTGACCTCGTACGTCTCCTCGTCGGGGATCATCGAGAGGTTCCGGTAGAAGTACTGCCAGGTGCCGCTCGAGGACTCGAGGACGTCCCGCTCCTCGTCGATCCAGACGAGGCGGTTTCGGGAGAGTTCCCGGACCACCTCCCGGAACGTCTCCTCGGTCAGGTCGCGGAACGGGTACGCGCCCGTCAGGAGGTCGTACGCCTCGCGGGCGTCGATCTCGTCGAAGTCCATCAGCAGGCCGACCGTCTGGTTGGCGACGACGTCGAGGCTCGCGTGGTGGATGCCGGCGTCCTCCACCTCGCCGGCGGCAGCGCGCCGGGCGATGGCGAGCGCCTCCATGGTGTCGTCGGGGTGGTCGGTGATGATGGTGCCGTGTGAGGTCTCGCCGCGTCGGTGGCCCGCGCGCCCGACGCGCTGGAGCAGGCGCGCGACCTCCCGGGGCGAGTTGTACTGGACGACGTGGTCGACCCGTCCCACGTCGATGCCGAGTTCCATCGAGGAGGTGCAGATGAGCCCGTCGACCTCGCCAGCCTTGAACGCCTCCTCGACCTCGATTCGGGCGTCCTTCGAGAGCGATCCGTGGTGGACGCCGACCGGTTCCTCCAGTTTCTTGAACCGGGAGCCGAGCGCCTCGGCCGACTGGCGGGTGTTGACGAACACGAGGGTCGACTCGTGGTCCCGGACGACGTCCCGGATGGCCCTGACGTGACTGGCGACGGTCGCGTCCGTCGCCAGTTCGCCGGCCAGCCGCTCGTCCTCGTCGGTGATCTCGGGCGAGAGCACGTCGAACTGGGCGTTCGTCCCGCCGTCGGCCTCGACGATCTCACAGCCCCGATCGGCCGTCAGAAACTTGCCCACCTCGTCGGGGTCGCCGACGGTCGCCGAGAGGCCGATCCGCTGGAAGTCGCCCGCGAGCGCCCGCAGCCGCTCCATCCCGACGGTGAACTGCGCGCCCCGCTTCGAGGCGGCGAGTTCGTGGACCTCGTCGACGACGACGTGGCGCAGATCCGAGAGCCCCTTCCGGAGCTTCTCGCCGGTCAGCATCGCCTGCACCGTCTCGGGCGTCGTGATGAGCACGTCCGGCGGGTCGTTCGCCTGCTTGCTCCGCTGGTAGTCGGTCGTGTCGCCGTGGCGGACCTGCACGTCGAGGTCGAGGGTCTCACCCCACCACTCCAGCCGCTCCTGCATGTCGCGGTTCAGCGCCCGCAGCGGCGTGACGTACAGCGCGCCGATGCCCTCGGGCGGGCCGGCATCGCCCGCCGCCGTCTCAGCGGCCGCGGCGTCGCCGTCGGCCCCCTCGCCCCGCACCAGCGAATCGAACACGGGGAGCATCGCGGTCTCCGTCTTCCCGGTCCCGGTCGGGGCGATGACGAGCGCGTCCCTCCCGGCGGCGAGCGGCGGGATGGCGCGGCGCTGTGGCTCGGTGGGCGTCGTGAACCCGCGCTCGGAGAGGGCCGTCCTGACGGCGTCGCCGAGCGCGGCGAAGGCGTCCATTCCCCCCGCCCGCGCCGCGTCACTCATTGGAGCGGATTGCGGTGCGAGGGGGTTAAGCCCCGCGCTCCCGGCGGGCCGGTCCGGTCCCTCCCGGACCCCGACCGCGGCGAGAACGGGGGCTCACTCCCGAGCGATCGCGATGTTCTGCACCGCGCCGCCACAGGACGAACAGGTCCCCGGGTTGCTGCTCGACCGCTCGCGCGCCCCGCAGACGACGCACTCGAACAGCCCCCCCGACGGCGTGTACGGATCGATCTCGGAGGTTGGCATGTGACGACGTACCGTGGCCCGACGAGTAAACGTTTCCTTGCCCATCATCCCACAGTATAGTTACCTTATATGGAGTTACTGAACGTTCGTCTATTTATTTTGGTTATTTCCGATCGTCCAGACATCGCTCTCACCGAAGTTCCTCCTCGGCGAGCGATCCGGCGTTCCTGGCGGCCCCGATGGACGTCAGATAGCCCGCGCCGACCGAGGCCTTGGCAGCCTTCGCCGCGCTTCCGCGGAGCACCGTCGAGCCGACCTGCGCGACGGTGCCCTCGCCGATCGAGACGATCCAGCCGGGCACGTCGAACCTGTACTGCGAGAGGCGGGGACGGAACGCCTCGACGGATTCCGAGCGATCCGCCTCGACCAGTCGGGAGAGGTTCTCGGCGGCCGTCTTCGCCTCGCGGATGGCCGCCGAGGCGCTCGCGGGAACCGGCTCCCCGTCGGCGTCGACGATGCGCGCGGCGTCCCCCAGCGCGAGCGTCCGGTCGGCCGCGCGGAGGTCGGCGCGGACGGTCGGTCTGTTTCCGTCCGCTGCCGCCGGTCCGGTGATTCCGCCCGTCCAGATCAGCTGATCGTACCGGAGTTCTCCCTCCTCCGTCACGACACGTTCCGGTCCGACCCGCTCGACGGCCGTCCCCGTCCGCACGTCCACGTCCCGCTCGAGGAGTTCATCGTGGACTGCACGTCGGAAGTTGGCCGGGAAGTTCGGGGCGACCCCGTCGAACCGTTCGAGCAGGACGACCTCGACCTCCTCGGGAACCGCGAATTCCTCCTCGCGGGCGAGAGCGGTCAGTTCGCCCGCCACCTGCACGCCCGAGAGCCCCGCGCCGCCGACGACCGCGCGGCCGCCGGCCTCACGCACCGAGCGGAACCCCTCGCGGATGGTCGCCGCGTCCGCGAGCGACTTCATGGGCGTCGCGTGCTCGCGGAGCCCCTCGATGCCGTAGTACTCCGTCTCCGACCCGAGACAGACCGCCCCGTAGTCCCACGAGAGCGCCTCGCCGTCGTCCAGTACCGCCCGCCCGGCATCGAACTCGACCGAGTCCACCCGGGCGTTCACGAACTCGGTCCGGTCCAGCACGTCCGGGATCGACACCGAGATGGCGTCCGCGAGGGCCGGCCTGCGGATGGCCCGGTGCGCCTCGTGGATTAACACGTGCTCGGCCCCGTCGTTCACGAGCGTGACGTCGACCGCCGGCGGGAGTCGGGATTCGAGGCGACGGACGAGCGAGAGACCGGCGTACCCGGCTCCGAGGACGACGACGTGCATTGACGTCCGCGCTTGGTGGGCCACCGGAAAGTAGGTAGCGGCGAGGGTTTTTGTACCGGAACCCGACCAGCGCCCCCGTGACGTGACGAACGCCCCGTGGCGTGGCGCGGTCGTGCGGAACGCCGCCACGGGAGCCGCCGGTTCCGCCAGTTCGCCAACTCGATGGCGGCCGCGCCGGGGCGATTCGATCCTCCCGGTTCAGAACAGCGCCTTCGACTCCGAGAGCACGCGCGCCGGGCCGCCGAGCTCCCAGACGTCGGTCTCGACGCCGACCGCAGCGACGCGTTCCTCTACCCGGTCGGCGTACTCCGCGGTCGTGTTCACGTAGACGCTCGCGCCGGTGTCCGTCGAGAAGTAGACGGGCACGTCAGCCTCCTGACGGAGCTCCCGGACGGCGTTGAACACGGCGATGGTCTCGGGCTGCCAGTACACCCAGCCCGACGGGCCGGTCATCGTCGTCGCCGTGAGCGACAGCGAGTCGTGTTCGGCGAGTTCGAACACGTCGTCGAACGAGCCGCGGCGGAGCGCGTCGCGCATCCGCTGGATCTGCTCGTGGACGTGAGCCATGCGCGCGTCGAACATGTGGCTGGCCTCCGCCTCGCGGTGGGCCTCCTCGGTCTCCTTGTACGCGGGGACGAGCGCGGTGACGATCCGGAGGTCCGATTCCGGGTCGAACGACTCGCTCGGCCGGGTCTCGATGCGCTCGGAGCGGCAGTCGTGGTCGTTCAGCCCCGCGTAGAGGTGCGAGTACGCGCCAGTGACGGCGCGGGCGGCCGACGAGGAGCCGCGGCGCGCGACCGTCGAGACCTCGGGTCGCGTCATGTCGAGTCCGGCGGCCTCCACGAGCGCCGTCGCCAGCGCGGCGAAGCCGGACGAGGAGGAGCCGAACCCGACGTTCGACGGGAACGAGTTCTCCGACTCGACGCGGACCGCGTGGTCGAACCCGGCGAGATCGCGGACGTGGTCGGCCACGTGATCGATCCGTTCGGCGCCGCGCCCGTCGACCTCGTCGCCGTCGATGCGGTAGCCGTCATCGCTTCCGTCCGGCTCCCACTCGACGGTGGTCGTCGTCCGCGATGGGGCCGTACAGAGGCTGATGGAGTCGTGGTACGGGAGCCGGAGGTCCGGATCGCGCATCCCGTGGTACTTGACGAGGCCCTGGATGGGGTGGGCCGTCGCGGTCGCCTTCATGTCCGCCCGACCGGCCGGGGCGGGGTTAGTCGTTCCGGATGGCTCCGCGGGGGAGACGATGTCCGTGAGCTCGAACTCGTTCGGCTTCGCTCGCAGTCACGCGCGCCACCCGAAAAGTCGTCTCACCCCGTATGTGAACTCCCTATTCGTACTCGTAGAACCCCTTCCCCGTCTTCTTCCCGAGGTCGCCGGCGTCGACCTTCCGCTTGAGGAGGTAGGCGGGCTTGTAACGGTCGCCCAGTTCCTCGTGGAGCGTTCGGCTCGCGTCGAGACAGACGTCGAGCCCGATGTGGTCCGCGAGTTCGAGCGGACCCATCGGCACGTTCGTCCCGAGTTTCATCCCGCGGTCCATGTCCTCCTTCGAGGCGACGCCCTCGTCGTAGGCACGGATGCCCTCGTTGATCCAGGGCATCAGCACGCGGTTCGTCACGAAGCCGGGCTTGTCGTCGCTCTCCCACGTCTCCTTGCCCAGGTCCTCCGCGAACTCGTGGGCGAACGCGGTCACCTCCGGAGCAGTCTTCTCCCCCACGACGAGCTCGACGCCGGCCATGATCGGCACCGGGTTCATGAAGTGCAGGCCGACGACCCGGTCGGGACGGTCGGTCGCCGCGGCGATGGTGGTGATCGAGAGCGTCGACGTGTTCGTCGCCAGCACGACGCCCTCGTCCGTGACCTCGTCCAGGTCGGCGAAGATGTCACGCTTCACGTCCATGTTCTCGACGGCAGCCTCGACGACGAGGTCGGCGTCGGCGACGTCCGCGAGATCCGTCGTCCCCGTGATGCGGCCGCGAATCGCCTCGGGGTCCTCGTCCAGTTCGTCCTTCCCTGCGAGCCGCGAGAGCGACGAGTCGATGGCGGCAAAGCCCTCGTCGAGGAGTTCCCGTTCGACGTCGCGCACGAGCACGTCGTAGCCTGCGGTCGCAGCGACCTGAGCGATGCCGTTGCCCATCGTCCCCGCCCCGATGACGGCGACGGTGTCGACCTCGGAGAGTCCGCGCATGACCAGTGATGCCGGGCGGGAGGCCGTAAGCGTAGCGGAGCCGCCGCCGGGAGACCAGCGGGGCCCGAGCGACGTTCCTGTCATCGAGTAGTCTCGTTCGCACGTCATCCGTCCAAATATCGGTGACTCCGGCGGATCTGTCGGTCGAATTATTCGTATTCGATAACCGGCACAGAAAGGTTAAGGACCCGGGGTCCAAGGCACTGCCAACTGGTGAGCGCTCGTGACAGAGGACGCACCTGACCCCACCGACATCAAGTACGTCGGACCGGCGACGGCCGCGGTGCTGGCCGACGCCCCGTTCGACGCGGCGGACGTTCGCTCGAAGAACGTCTCGTTCAGAATGCTCCTCGACGTGGGCGTCAACCCCGGGGTCGCGGCGAAGATCCGCCGCGAGCACTCGCTGTCGTGGTCGTTCGAGTCCGAGGACCCGGACGACCTCCGGCGACGGTCCTCCCAGGTTCGCGGGCTGGGCGACGCCGAGCGCGCGTGGGTCGCCGCCGCCTCCGACGACTGGAGCGAGCGCGACCTCACCCCCTCGGAGGACGGGGCCGACGACGAGGCGGCGTGGGTCGCGGCGTCGGCCTCGAACGCCGAACAGGCGACGGAGGCCGACGGGTCGGGCGACCCGGTCGCGGCCGAATCCGCGTGGCGCGAGCGCTCGGCCCCGACGCCGCTGTCCGAGCTCGAGGACCTCGACGACGAGACGATCACGGACCTGGCCGAGGCGGGGATCACCTCCGTCCGATCGCTCTCCACTGCGGACCCCGGCGAGGTCGCGGAGGCGCTCGACCGCGACGCGGACCGCGTCACGAGCCTTCGGGACGCGGCCAGCAACTATCTGGGATAGACCGACCGCCGGAACGAGCCGACGACGCGGCGAAGTCGCTATTCGATTTCGAGTTAATTTCACGCCCGCCACCACCGGACGCTTTATGTGACGCGACGCGCGACCGTTTTACGAGATGCTTCCCCACGCGGACGACGCGATCACCCGTGACGGCAAGGCCCTCATCCTCGCGTACGACCACGGCCTCGAACACGGACCGGTCGACTTCGACCCGAACCCGGACACCGCCGATCCCGAGGCGGTCTGGGAGCTCGCCACCCACGACGCGGTGTCGGCGTTCGCGGTCCAGAAGGGGATCGCCGAGGCGTACTACCCGTCGTACTCCGAGGACGTGTCGCTGCTCGCGAAGCTGAACGGCACCTCGAACATGTGGATGGGCGAACCCGACTCGGCGGTGAACTGGTCGGCCGAGTACGCCGCCGATCTGGGGGCCGACGCGATCGGCTTCACGCTGTACGGCGGCTCGAACAACGAGGTCGAGATGGCGGAAGAGTTCCGCGAGGCCCAGGAGACCGCCCGCGAGCACGACATGGGCGTCGTGCTGTGGTCGTACCCGCGCGGCCAGGGGATGAAAAACGACACCAGCCCGCGGACCATCGCGTACGCCGCCCGGCAGGGGCTCGAACTCGGCGCCGACGTGGCGAAGGTGAAGTACCCCGGTTCGCCCGAGGCGATGGCCGAGGCCTGCGAGATGGCCGGCCCGGCGAAGGTCGTCATGTCCGGGGGGTCCAAGACGGACGACCGCGCGTTCCTCTCGACGGTCGAGAGCGCGGTGTCGGCCGGGGCGGCGGGGCTCGCGGTCGGCCGGAACGTGTTCCAGCGCGAGAACCCCGTCGAGATCCTCGACGCGCTGGAGGCGGTCATCTACGAGGAGGCGACCGCCGAGGAGGCGCTCGAACGGACCGGCAACGCGGCGGTCGCGGACGACTGATGGGGAGCGACGACGCCCTCGCCCGGATCGTCGACGTCGTCTCGCGCGCCGCACCCGACGTCCGCGATGCGCTCGCGGGCCGCAGGTCGTACCTCGACGAGGAGAACCCCTCCGGCGAATCGATGCTCGACGCCGACGTCTACGCCGACGACCTGCTGGAGGAGCGACTGACCGCCGTCGACGGCGTCGGCGCGTACGCCAGCGAGGAGCGCGAGGGCGTCGTCAACGCCGGCGAGGGGCTCTCGGTGGCCTGCGACCCGCTCGACGGCTCCTCGAACCTCAAGCCGAACAACACGATGGGCACCATCGTCGGCGTGTACGACGCCCCGCTGCCGGCGTCGGGCCGCGACCTCGTCGCGGCCGCGTTCGTCCTCTATGGCCCCATCACGACGATGGTCGTGGCCCGCGAGGGCACCCCCACGGAGTTCCTCGTCACCGAGGACGGCGACCGTGAGAAACTCCGCGACGTGGAACTCCCCGAGGAGCCGACGGTGTACGGCTTCGGCGGCCGCGTCCCGGACTGGCCCGACGACTTCTCGGGGTACGTCGAAGAGGTGGAACGGGAGCTGAAGCTCCGGTACGGCGGCTCGATGATCGGCGACGTGAACCAGGTGCTCACCTACGGCGGCGTGTTCGCGTATCCGGCCCTGGCGTCCAGCCCGGACGGGAAACTCCGCCTGGTGTTCGAGGGCGCGCCCATCGGCTACATCGTCGAGGCCGCCGGCGGGGCGTCCTCGGACGGTGGGGGTTCGCTGCTCGACGTCGAGGCGACCGAACTGCACCAGCGGACCCCGGTCCACGTCGGCAACCGCGGCCTGATCGAGCGACTGGAATCCGCCGTCTCGCGGTAGCCGCGTCCCGAAAGCGATTCCCGTGCCCCTCCCAAGGTCGGGGCAATGAGAGATCGCTACAAGGAACTCATGCTGCGCTCGTTCAAGGACGCGATGGACGTGGTCGACGGGTACAACGAGTGGGCGGGCGAGGCGTTCGACGAGCCCTCGCCCGTCCCGCCGCAGGCGGTACCCCAGGTCGCGATGGCGCTGTACCAGAGCCGCGTGATGGACGGCTGGGGCGGCGACGGCGGCTTCGACATCCCCGAGTTCGACGACCGGATGTTCGACTGAACCGGTCGAGCGAACGGAGCGGGCGAGACCGGGAGGGCGGCGACGGGGACCCCGCTCGGTCGGGACGGGTCGCTCGGCCCGGTCAGTCGTCCGCGGCTGGCGTCCCCGCGTCGACCGTCCCGACGCGACGGTCGAGGAACTCGTCGAGCAGTCGGAGGCTGCGGATCTTGTCGTCGATGTCCGAGGAGCCGTGGCCCTCCTCGCCCAGTTCCTCGTACTCGTAGTCCGCGCCCGCCTCGTAGCCGGCCTCGTCCATCGCGTCCCGGAAGATGCGCGCCTGCGAGACCGGCACGCGCGGGTCGTTGACGCCGTGGACCATCAGCAGCGGGGCGTCGACGTTGTCGACGTGGGTGACCGGCGAGCGCTCCTCGTAGAGGTCGGGGTTCTCGTCGGGTTCGCCGAGGTACTTCACCATCAGCTCCGAGCGGAAGTGGGGCATGGTGTTCTCGTACATGTCCTCGAGGTCGCTCAGGCCGACCCAGGCGACGCCGGCGGCGTACAGGTCCGGGAACTGGACCAGCTGCCAGTAGGCCGAGTAGCCGCCGTAGGAGCCGCCGTACACGACGACGCGGTCCTCGTCGAGCCAGTCGTGCTCGTCGAGGACGTGCTCGGCCGCGGTCACGACGTCGCCCTGCTCGGCCCCGCCCCAGTCGCCGTACAGTTCCTCGACGAACTCCCGGCCGCGACCGGTCGAGCCGCGGTAGTTCACCTGGAGCACGGAGAAGCCGCGCGAGAGCAGGAACTGCGTCCGGTAGCCGAACGAGAGGCTGTCGCGGTGGCGGGGGCCGCCGTGCGGGTTGACCACCAGCGGCGACGGTCGCTCGCCCGAGTCGTAGAGGATCGCGCCGATCTCCAGTTCCTCGTACGGGTCGTGTTCGACCGCGCGCTGGGGCGTCTCGGGGACGCCGTCCGAGGTGACGGTGAAGTACTCCGCGTCGCCGAACTCCGCCGGCGAGAACGGGCCGTACTCCGCCGGGAGCACCGTCCCGTACTCGTCGGTCTCGAGGTCGTACGCGAGGAGTTCGACCCGGCGGGTGGGGGTCGTGTGCATCAGGAGGACGCGCCCGTCGTCGAGGACCCACTCGCCGCCAGCGCCGCCGCGGCCGAACGTGGCGACGCCGTCGGGGACGTCGAACTCGCGCCCCTCGCCCGTCTCGACGTCGTAGACGACCGGGACGACCTCCGCGTTCCTGGTTCGGGAGACGACGACGCGGTCGCCGTCCGGCAGGAAGAACGCGGGCTCCTCCTCGCGTGTGCCGTCGCCGAGCCACGTCACCTCGTCGGCGTCGAGGTCGTAGACGCCGGCCCGAGTGAGGCCGGGCGAGTTGTCCGACACCAGCAGCGCGTCGCCGTCGGGGTGCCAGTCCGCGGGGCTCGCCTCCGCACCCGTCTCGCCGACGTCGAGGGTGCGGGCGTTCGAGCCGTCGGCGTCCGCAACGAAGGTGTCCACGTTGTCGTAGTCGTCGGACTCGTTCGTGGCGTAGGCGACCCGGTCGCAGTCGGGCGAGAGTTCGGCCGTCCAGACGGCCCGGTCGTACCCGGTCACCTTCGTCGTCTCGCCGCTCGTGAGGTCGTGCCGGTAGACGTTCATCTGGCCGTCGCGGTTCGAGCCGAACAGGAGCGTCTCGCCGTCCTCGCCGACCGACTGGAGCATCACCTGGGCGTCCTGCTGGACGATCGGGTCGACGTCGCCGTCGCGGTCGATGGCGAACAGGTCGTTCTGTTCGTCGCCGTCCTCGTCCAGATGGAAGAACACCCGGTCGCCGTCCGCGCCCCACTCGAAGCCGTGGACCACGTTCTTCGGTACGTTGCCGTCGCTCCACTGGGTCAACTCGCCCGTCTCCGGGTCGAGCCGATACAGTTCGTTCCGGCCGTCGACGTCGTAGTACAGCGCGATCTCGGCCCCGTCCGGCGCGACGGTCGGGTGCGCCATCGTCGGCAGTTCCGCCAGTTCCTGGAGGGTGTCGGCCATTGCGAGGGGAACGTCGGTCGGGAGCGACTTGATACCTTCCAGAAGCGCCCTCCTGTAAACATATTTACGGATGGGGCGACGGTGCGGTCGACCGACCGAGTCGGCTTCCGGGACCGATCCGGCGAGCGACGCCCGGCGCGCATGGAAACTCCTTAGGGCAATTCTTGCACAGACAGTTGTATGAAGGTCCACGTGGGTGCCGGGGCGAGCGAGGAGGAGGCGGGCGCCATCGCGTCCGCGCTCGCTGAACACCTCGGCGTCGACATCGAGGTGTTCGCGGGCGAGCGCGACGACCCCGCGGCCGTCGCCGAACCGCCGGAACCGGAGTACCCGCTTGCGGACGACCTCGGCCCGACCGACCGGGAGGCGACGCTCCGCGAGGAGATCGCCGACATCCTCCAGGGCGGCCCCGAGAAGTACAAGCAGCGGCTGCCCGAGCAGGGGAAACTGTTCGTCCGCGACCGCCTCGACCTCTGGTTCGGCGGCGGCGGCGAGGGCGGCGGCGGCGACGCGGACGCCGAGGGAGCCACGGACGGCCTCAAGTTCGAGGACGGGAAGTTCGCCAACTTCGACTCGTATCACCGCAACTCGCCGGACGTCGAGGAGTACGACGAGTCGAACCGCGTCCCCGCGGACGGACTCATCACGGGCGCCGCCGAGTTCGGGGGCCGCGACGTCCACTTCATGGCGAACGACTTCACCGTGAAGGCGGGGTCGATGGCCGGCCGCGGGGTCGAGAAGTTCCTCCGGATGCAACAGCGCGCGCTGAAGAACGGGAAGCCGGTGCTGTACCTGATGGACTCCTCGGGCGGGCGCATCGACCAGCAGACCGGATTCTTCGCCAACCGCGAGGGGATCGGGAAGTACTACTACAACCACTCGATGCTCTCGGGGCGCGTCCCACAGATCTGCGTGCTGTACGGCCCTTGCATCGCCGGCGCGGCCTACACCCCCGTCTTCGCCGACTTCACCGTCATGGTCGAGGGGATGTCCGCGATGGCAATCGCCTCGCCGCGGATGGTGAAGATGGTCACGGGCGAGGAGATCGACATGCAGGAACTGGGCGGCCCGGACGTCCACGCGAAGTACTCGGGGAGCGCCGACCTCGTCGCCCGCGACGAGGAGCACGCGCGCGAACTCGTCTCCCAACTGATGACGTACCTTCCCGACAAGGCGGGCGAGAAGCCGCCGCGCTCGGACGCCGAACCGCCGAAGTTCTCGCCCGGCGGCATCGACGAACTGATTCCCGAGGCCCCGAACCTCCCCTACGACGTCCACGACCTGATCGAACGGGTCGCGGACGCGGAGTCCGTCTTCGAACTCAAACCCGAGTACGGCACGGAGATCGTCACGGCGTTCGTCCGCATCGACGGCCGCCCGGTCGGCGTCGTCGCGAACCAGCCGACCCAGCGCTCGGGCGCCATCTTCCCCGACGCCGCCGAGAAGGCCGCCGAGTTCATCTGGACCTGCGACGCCTACGAGGTTCCCCTGCTGTACCTCTGTGACACGCCGGGGTTCATGGCCGGCTCGGACGTCGAGAAGGACGCGATCCTCGAGAAGGGGAAGAAGTTCATCTACGCCACCTCCTCGGCGACGGTCCCCCAGCAGACCGTCGTCGTCCGGAAGGCGTACGGCGCGGGCATCTACGCGATGGGCGGGCCCGCCTACGAGCCCGAATCGGTCATCGGGCTCCCGTCGGGCGAGATCGGCATCATGGGGCCCGAGGCCGCGATCAACGCCGTCTACGCGAACAAGCTGAACGACATCGAGGACGAGGCGGAGCGAAAGGAGCGGGAGGCCGAACTCCGCGAGGAGTACCGCCGCGACATCGACGTCCACCGGATGGCGAGCGAGGTCGTCATCGACGAGATCGTGCCGCCCTCGGAGCTACGGGAAGAACTCGTCCAGCGGTTCGACTTCTACGCGGACATCGAGAAGTCCGTCCCCGACAAGAAGCACGGCACGGTGCTGTAGACGAACGTCACCGAGGTTCAAATACGAAGGCTGGACCGGCCCGACCGTGCGCTGACCGACTACCGTGAGACGCCACGCACTCGCACGGCGACCCGTCCCGCGCTCGCGCCGCCCTGTCGCCGTCCGTCAGCCGGCGCCGCGAGTTGAGGGTCTCAGCCGCCCCCCTCGAATCCGGCCCTGAGCGCCCGGACCTCCTCACGGACCGCCCGCCACTCCCGCAGGCTGCCCGGAACCGGCTCGTCCGCGTCGCCCGACCCGCCCGTGCGCTCGTCCACCGTCGCGCGGACCGACGCCGGATCGTCGACCCGACGGAAGGTGAACGACCCGCCGGCCGTCTGCAGCTCCACGGTCCCGTAGCCGAACAGCGAGCCCGTCACGGACTGTCTGTACGCGGTGTTTTCCACCTTGGCGAGCCGCGCCCGTGAGACCCGGCGGCCGAGGACGCCGCGCTTGACGTACGCGGCGCGGTCGGTCACCACGTAGCGCGTGTTCACGAGCGAGAGCAGCGAGACCGCGGGAACCGTGACGCCGAGCAGTACCGCGGCGACGACCAGCAGGAGCGGCGGCCGAGTCGAGACCGCCGGGAGCGCCCACCAGCCGACGCCGACCACGGCGACGACGAACCCGACGAGCGCCGAGGGAATCGCCGCCGAGAGCCGCGGCCGGCCGGTCCAGCCCACCGGCTCGTCGTCCGCGAGCGGGAGCGCCGGCGGAGCCTCGGCGTCGGTCATTCCTCCGCGTCCGGGTAGTCGAAGGAGTCGGTCGCCTCCGCCACCTCGGTGTCGGTCGCGTCCTCGTCCGTCGCCGCTCCGTCGGTCGCGTCCGCCCCGACGGCGTCGCCATCGACGGCGTCACCCTCGACCACCGTCCGGATCGCCCGCAGTTCGGCGAGGATGTCCGAGAGCACGTCGGATTTCGTCTCCCCGTCGGTCCGTCCCCCCTCGCGGGTGCGGATGCGCTCGTTCACGAGCTCCTGTACCCGCTTGGGTTCGGGCACGTTGTCGAAGCTGAGTTCGACGCCCGAGCCGCCGGCGGTCGAGATTTCGACGGTGCCGTAGCCGAACTGGGTGCCGAAAAAGCCCTGCGAGTAGGAGGTGTCCTGGACCTTCTCGAAGCCGATCCGCTTCACGTCACGCGAGAGGATGCCCCGCTTCTTGTACAGCGCGTCGGTCGTCAGCACGTACTCGGTGTTCTCGCGGCTGAGGTACGCCGAGACGATGATCGGGATGCCGACGACGACCACCGACAGCGGGACCCCGACGACGAGCGCGGGGACCAGGCTGAGCTTGTGCGGGATGCCGGTCCAGACGACGTCCTCGTCGGGGTCGAGGGTTAGCCAATCGAATCCGTCCGGAAGCGAGTCATCCGGGAGCGAGTCGTCCGTGGAGGGTGAAGCCATGGCCGATGGTGGCGGGCGGGACAGTATAAACCCATGCGACAGCGTCACGCCCGCGGTCGGGGCTCGGTCGCCGAGGGAACCGCGGCCGAACTCACTCGGCGTTCTCGCGCTTCAGGCTGAGCACCGTCCGCTCGAACTCACAGACGAGCGTGTCGTCCTCCGCGTCGCCGTCGGAGCCGTCACCGCCGCCGCCGTCAGCCTCCGCGTCGCCGTCGCCGACCGTGAACGCCTCGACGCGCATGGTGACGACCCCGCGCTCGCCGTCGCTCGTCTCGCGCTTGTCGAGCACGGTCGAGCGCGCGTAGATCGTGTCGCCGTGAAACACCGGGTTCGGGTGCTCGACGTCGTCGTACGAGAGGTTGGCGACGATGGTGCCGTCGGTCGTGTCCGGGATCGAGAGCCCGGTCGCCAGCGCCATCGTGTAGATGCCGTTGACGAGTCGCTCGCCGAACCGCGTGTCGGCGGCTAAGTCGGCGTCGAGGTGGAGCGGCTGCTGGTTCATCGTCATGTCGCAGAACGCCTGGTTGTCGCGCTCGCTCACCGTGCGGCGCTTCTCGTGCTCGATGGTCTCGCCGACCTCGAACTCCTCGTAGTACTTCCCGGCCATGCGCGAGGGTCGCCGCCGGGGACCAAAACCGTGGGGGAACCGACCTCGGACGTTTCGAGACGTGACCCATCCGGACGACGCTCAATGGTGCTGGTCGAACGCAGTCGGCGCGTGGCTGGCGAACCTCCGTGTCCGCCATCGTCGCGAGAGATGAAGATCCGACACCACTACTGGACAGGTCGGAGACGGGAGGATTGAAATCCGGCCCACACGAACCTCACGCCATGGTGAGACGCAGCGTCCTCTTTTCCCCCGGCGACCGCCCGGAACTCATGCGAAAGGCGCCGAGCGCGGGCGCGGACACGATCGTCTTCGACCTCGAGGACGCCGTCGCGCCGGCGCGGAAGGAGGAGGCCCGCACCGCGGTCCGCGACGTGCTCGCCGACCCGGCGTTCGACCCCGACGCCGAGGTGTGCGTCCGCGTCAGCGGGGTCGACGCGTACGGCGACCTGGAGGCGCTGGCGGACGAGGGGCCGGGGAACTTCGACGCGGTGATGCTCCCGAAAACCGAGTCCGCCGACGCGGTCGACCACCTCGCGAATCAGTTGCGGGAACACGACTGCGACGTGCCGGTCCTGGCGCTGGTCGAGACCGCCCGGGGGGTGCTGAACGCCGCCGGGATCGCGGACGCCGACGCGACCGACGCCCTGCTGTTCGGCGCGGAGGACCTCTCTGCCGACGTCGGCGCGACGCGGACGACGGAGGGAACGGAGGTGCTGTACGCCCGCGAGAAGGTCGTCGTCGCGGCCGCGGCCGCCGGCGTCGACGCCGTCGACACCGTGTTCACGGAGTTCGAGGACGCCGATGGCCTGCGGGAGGAGACCGAGTTCGCGGCGGGGCTGGGCTACGACGGGAAGATGGCGATCCACCCCGCGCAGGTGCCGGTCATCAACGAGGCGTTCACGCCCGCCGAGTCCGACGTCGAGTGGGCCGAGCGCGTGCTGGCCGCGCGCGAGGAGGCGGCCGCCGCTGATCGCGGCGTGTTCGAGGTCGAGGGGGAGATGATCGACGCGCCGCTGGTCGCGCAGGCCGAGCGGATCCTGGAGTACGCGCGGCTGGCGGACGAGCGAGGAACCGGCGAACGGAACGGCGACGAATAGGGGGAGGACGGGCGGGACACGGTCAGGATCGAACCCCGAACCGGGAGCCGAACGCCCGACTTACGGCCAGAGGCCGCGGACGCTCTTGGCCTCCGCGATGCGGTCGAGCGCGACGATGTAGGCCGCGTCGCGCCACGTCACGTCGCGCGCTTCGACCTCGCGGCGGACGTCGTCCCACGCCGAGAGCATTTCGGATTCGAGCTCCTCGTTCACTTCTTCGAGCGTCCAGGTGCGCCGGTTGATGTCCTGGAGCCACTCGAAGTAGGAGACGGTGACCCCGCCAGCGTTGGCGAGGATGTCGGGGATGACGTGGACGCCGCGCTCGGCGAGGATGGCGTCGGCCGCGAACGTCGTCGGGCCGTTCGCGCCCTCGACGACGATGTCCGCGTCGACGTCGGCCGCGTTCTCGGTGGTGATGACGTTGCCGACGGCCGCGGGAACGAGGACGTCGACGTCAAGTTCGAGGACGTCGTTCCCGTCCTCCAGCAGTTCGGGCGCGTCGTGTTCGGTGACGGCGTTCTGCTTTTCGGCGAACGAGGGGACGGCGTGGGTGTCGAGTCCGTCGGGGTCGTGGATGGCGCCGCCGGTGTCCGAGATGGCGACGACGTCCGCGCCCCAGTCGTCGAGCAGGCGCGCCGCGTTGGCACCGACCGAGCCGTACCCCTGCACCGCGACCGTGAGGCCCTCGAGATCGTAGTCGAAGTAGTCGGCCGCCTCGCGGGTGACGAGCGCGACGCTGCGGCCGGGCGCCTCCTCGCGGCCCTCGCTGCCGCCGACGACCGGCGGCTTGCCCGTGACGACGCCGGGGATGGTCTCGCCTTCCTGCATCGAGTAGGCGTCCATGAACCACGCCATCGTCTGGGAGTCGGTGCCCATGTCGGGCGCGGGGATGTCCTTCTTCGGGCCGACGAACTTGCGGAGCTCCTCCGAGAACCGGCGCGTGAGTCGCTCCTTCTCCCCGTCGCTGAGTTCGCGGGGGTCGACGACGACGCCGCCCTTGCCGCCGCCGAACGGGAGGTCCATCACGGCACACTTCCAGGTCATCCACATCGAGAGGCCGACGCACTCCTCCTCGCTGACGTGCGGGTGGTAGCGCAGGCCGCCCTTGTACGGGCCGCGCACGTCGTCGTGCTGGGCGCGGTAGCCGGTGTACACCTCGACGCTGCCGTCGTCGTGTTCGAGGGGCACCGCGACGCGGTGGACCGTCGTCGGGTGCTTCAGGCGCTCAATGACGCCGGGGTCGACGTCGAGGTGTGCGGCCGCGTGTTCGAGCTGCCGGCGAGCGGTCTCCAGGGCCGTCTCGGGCTCCTCGGGCCCGTCGGCCGGCGTCGCGTCGCCGTCGGTCGACTCCTGTTCGGTCGTGTCTGCAGTTCCGGTTGACATGGTGCTGTGTCGACGCGTCGCCGCGCGGAACGGCGGTCGATACCCCCGCTCGCCGCCGCGTAGATAAAATATTGATGATACTGAGAGAGATAAGGTCATAATACACATTTGTATACTATAGATTTCCCCCGCTAGTCACTAGTCATCGGTGGGCAGGGAATCGACCGACAGCGGCGGGGCACTCCGCGACGGTCGCCGACAGACCTAACACCCGAAGCCATGAATCGCGCACCATGTCAGGCGAGGCCAACCCCTTCGAGAGCCTGCAAGAGCAGGTCGACGACGCGGCGGCGTATCTCGACGTGAGCGGCGACGTCCTCGAGCGCCTGAAACACCCCGAGCGGGTGCTCGAACTCAACCTCTCGGTCGACCTCGACGACGGCTCAGTTGGGCGGTTCCGGGCGTTCCGCTCGGAGTTCAACGGCGACCGCGGACCGTACAAGGGCGGCATCCGGTACCACCCGGGCGTCAGCCGCGACGAGGTGAAGGCGCTCTCGGGGTGGATGGTGTACAAGTGCGCCGTCGTCGACATCCCCTACGGCGGCGGGAAGGGCGGCATCGACGTCGACCCGGCGGAGTACTCGGCGGCCGAACTCGAACGCATTACGCGCTCGTTCGCCGAGGAGTTGCGCCCGTTCATCGGCGAGGACACGGACATCCCGGCGCCGGACGTCAACACCGGCCAGCGAGAGATGAACTGGATCAAGGACACCTACGAGACGCTGGAGAACACCACGGAGCCGGGCGTCGTCACCGGGAAGTCGCTCGAATCGGGCGGCAGCGAGGGGCGCGTCGAGGCGACGGGACGCTCGACGATGCTCACCGCGCGCGAGGCGTTCGACTACCTCGGCAAGGAGATGGAGGGCGCCGACGTCGCCGTCCAGGGGTACGGCAACGCCGGCCACATCGCCGCCTACCTCCTCGAGGACCTCGGCGCGGACGTCGTCGCCGTCTCTGACTCCTCGGGCGCGATCTACCACGAGCACGGGTTCGACACCCGCGACGTGAAGGAACACAAGAACGAGACGGGGTCGGTCACGGGTTACGGGGGCGCCGACGAGCAGTTCTCCAACGAGGACCTGCTCACGTTCGACGTGGACCTGCTCGTTCCCGCGGCCCTGGAGAACGCCGTCGACGGCGACCTGGCGCGCGACGTGCGGGCCGACGTCGTCGTCGAGGCCGCGAACGGGCCGCTCACGCCCGACGCCGACGACGTGCTCACCGAGCGCGACGTGGCCGTGTTTCCGGACATCCTCGCCAACGCGGGCGGCGTCACCGTCTCCTACTTCGAGTGGGTGCAGAACCGCCAGCGCTTCTACTGGAGCGAGGAGCGCGTCAACGACGAACTGGAGACCCAGATCGTCTCGGCGTTCGAGGACCTGATCGACTGTTACGAGGCGCTCGACGTGCCGAACTTCCGGACCGCGGCCTACGTGGTGGCGATCCAGCGCGTGGTGGACGCGTACATGGACAACGGCAACTGGCCCTAGTCCTGGTCGGGTTCTTCTGATTCGTTGTTTGAATCGAGCTTCGGAGTTTGAGGACTGGTTTCGACAGTACAGCCTCGAAAGCCCCCGCATCTATCGATTCATTCGGTGGCTCAGTGGTCGTGGCGCACGCCTCGAAAGCCCCCGCACCTGTCGGCTCGGTGCGGCCGCTGCGCTCCTCGTCGGTCGGCCTGCGGCCTCCCTCCTGCGGTGCTTGACGGTCCGCGCCATCGCCCACAGATGCGGCCCCTTTCAGTCCCACCCACCGCCCCGCACAGCCACACGCCTCCCCAGCCGATTCGTTCGCTCGGCTCGCTTCGCTCGCTACGCTCCCTCATCCCTCGCGCGACGGCGGCGGGCACTACCCGGGACCTGCGGTCCCGTGAGTTCACCCTCGCTCGCAGGCTCGCTCGCGTGAACGGAGGTCCGTCGGCCGCGCGCCACCGCACTCGACTGGACGAGCCACCTGGCACGCGGCGGCCGCGTTCCGTGGGAGCGGACCCAGTCGGGGGCGTTCGAGAACTGCTATCCAGTGACTGAGCCACCACCGATTCCCATCCTTCCGGGGGCTTCCACGGTCGCGACCAGCGAGACCCAGCGACGAACCACGATCCGAAACCGACGAAGAACTAACCGAATCCGTGAAGATGATTCTAGCATGGATCCCCACGTAGAGGCGCTGTTCACCGCGCCGGAGGACTCGGCCCCCATGGTCCGGTACGACCGGGTCGAGTGCGTCGAGGGCGGCATCGAGGGGGACCGCTACCTGCTCGGGACCGGCTACTACTCGCCGTTCGACGTCTGTGAGGTCACCTTCGTCGCGGCCGAGGCCGTCGACGAGATCCGCGAGGCGTTCGACCTCGACCTCACCGACGGCCGCCACCGCCGGAACGTCGTCCTCCGCGGCGTCGGCACCGACGAACTCCACGACCTGCTCGGCGCTAAGTTCCGGATCGGCGGGGCGACGTTCCGCGGGACGCGACCCCGACCGCCGTGCGCGCACGTCGAGCAGGTCGCGGGGGAGAAGGGCGTCGCGCGGGCGCTGAAGGAGCGCCGGGGCGGCATCTGTGTGGACGTGCTCGATGCGGGCCCCTTATCGGTCGGCGACGAACTCGACCTGCTGGAACCCGACGCCCGCGGGATGGGCGAGCGTATCGTCGACCGACTGCGCGGCGACGGCGGCGAGTAGCGGCGCGCCAGCGACCGCTTCCCCCGTTTGCCCGCCTCACTCCGGGAAGATGCCGTCCGCGACGTAGGCCGTGACGGTCCAGTTGGGCGCGTCGACGACCTCGCTGATCTTCAGGTCCATCGCCGCCGAGCAGAGCAGGTACGCCTCGCCACGCGTCAGCCCACGATGCTCGTGCAGGTGATCGATCATGTGCCTGGTCGCCTTCCGCGTCGCCTCCATGAGGTCCGGGTCGATGCCGGTCGTCGCGTACATCGGCTCGTCCGCGCCGGTCGGCGTGAACGGCCCGCCCGTGTGCAGCTGGGGCTGCTCGACGTCCATGTCGGTCCTGACCGAGAAGCGCGCGGTGACGAACATCGGCGCTTCGACGCCCGTGACACACACCTCGCCGTCGCCCTGGGCGGCGTGACAGTCGCCCGTCGAGAACAGCGCGCCCTCCACCTCGACCGGGAGGTAGACGGTCGATCCCGCGGTCATGTGCTTGACGTCCATGTTGCCGCCGACGTCACGGGGCGGGAGCGTGTCGTGTTCGCCTGCGTTGGCCGGGGCGTTGCCGATGACGCCCGGGAACGGGTCGAGCGGAACCTCGATCCCGTTCACGAACTTCCCCACGTCGCCCTGGAGGTCCCAGACGTGAATGCCAGGCTCGTCGAACTCCTCGGGGAGCAGCCCGAGCCCCATCTCGCCCGGGAAGAACGTGTTGTACCCCCAGCCCTTGTGCTGGAGGTCGAGCAGTTCGACCTCGAGGACGTCCCCGGGGTCGGCGTCCTCGACGTACACCGGTCCGGTGAGCGGGTGGACCGGATCGAACGAGACGTCCGGCACGTCCTCGGCGGTCGTCTCCACGTCGATCTGGCGGTCGACCGCGTCACGGCACTCGAACCGGACGACCTCGCCGGACTCGACGGTGAGCACCGGGTCCAGCGAGTTGTCCCACGCCCGATGGATGTTCCCCTCCGCGTCCGAGAGTCGATGGTCGACCGTGTAGCCGTCCGCCGCGACGCCATCTTGTTGCATGGTAACATAGTACGCGCGGAGGCCGATAAATCCGCCCGTCGGGGATGGTTGCCGACCCGACCGGGGGCGGAGGCGACCTGCCAGCGATCCGCCTCACTCCGTCTCCTCGAAGCTCTCGACGGGCGGGATGAAGGAGCCGACGGAGGCCGTGTACAACGTCACGGTCGCGACCCGGAGCAGGTGGACGACGAGCACCACGAACGGCGAGAGGAGAACCCCGAATGCCGCGCTCACGACGACCGGCATCACGGATTCGGGAAGCGTCGTCGGGAGCGACGACGACGCCGTGTACACCTGTGCGAGGTAGAGCGAGACCAGGACGGCCGCGAACCCGGTGTAGATGAGCCGGCGCGACAGCCGGGCGAGGTCCTGCTGGATGGCGAGCGTCTTGTAGAACTGGCGCATCGTCGCGACCGCCTTCAGCAGCGAGAGCACCTCCTCCAGCGCATCCGCCTCCTCGTCCCAGAGGACCTGTGCGGAGGGCTTGAGCCGACGGGCGTCCGTCAGGAACTCCGCGTACGTCGTCCCGAGCGACATCCGGATGACCTCGAAGGCGTCCGTTGTGTCACCGGCGTTCGCGACGTGGTCGCCGTAGTCGGTCAGGCCGTCGACGAACTGTCGGGCGGCCGCGGCGTCGCTCACGTTCCCGTCCAGGTTCGCGCGGAGGTACTCCGCCCGATCGGTCAGCGTCCGCCCCATGAGCGCCAGGAACTCGGAGGGCTCGTTCGGGCTCACCCGCCGGTCTGCGATGTCCTCGACCCGCTGGCGGAACTCGATGCTCCCCTCGACCGTGTCGCTCAGGTCGGATGGGGTGCCGAACACCCGCGAGAGGATGAGCTGGTTGATGGAGAGCGCGACCGTGACCAGCGTGAGCAGTCCCGAGAGCATCCCGCTCGCGAGCACCGTCGAGAGGTTGCTTCCGGCCCCCACGTAGAGCACGCCGGTGACGGTCAGGGCCGCCGTCAGGGCGACGATACCGACGATAACCACGAGCGAAATGACTAAACGGCTTCCGGTGAGCAGCAGCCAGCGCTTGATGGGGTTCTCGACGACGCCCGAACTCGAACTCATGCCGACTCCGTCCACGACGGGCTCATTCGAACTCTCTGCTGACCTACGGGGCCCAGCCGCTTGGAGACCAGCCCGGCAATCGCATGCAAGTGAGAGTCCGCACGCAAGCACGGCCGACTCGGGGCTCGGCCGCTCGAATCTGGACCGACGCGCTCGTCGGGGAGGACGAACCGGAACACGCCGGATCGAACGACGCCGAGCGAGCTCGGCGAGTCTGAGGGAGCTACGCTTCCTCGAACTACCCGGCGCTTCGCGCCGTGAGTTCGATCCGGCTATGCCGGATCGAACAGCGTCTCGCCCTCGACCATGTGCGCCTCGACGGCGTCCATGTCGAGCGTCACGCCGAGCCCCGGCTCCTCGGGGATCTCGATGGAGCCCCCCTCGATGACGTCCTCCTCGACCAGGTCCGCCCACCAGCCGAGCTCGTAGCTGTGGTACTCGACGGCGAGCGCGTTGGGGACGGCCGCGCCGACGTGTGCGGAGGCCATCGTCGCCACCGGCGAGGCGACGTTGTGCATGGCGACCGGGACGTAGTACTGGTTCGCCACGTCGGCGATCTTCCGGGTCTCGCGCATCCCGCCGACCTTCGGGAGGTCGGGCGCGATGATGTCGACCGCGCCGTTCTCGATCAGGCGGCGCTCCTCGGTGACGCGATAGCGGTTCTCCCCGACCGTGATGGGCGTCACGGTGGACTTGGTGACCTCCTCCTGTACCTCCAGGTTCTCCGGCGGGACGGGGTCCTCGAGCCACCAGACGTCGTACTCCTCGATGGCGTTCGCCAGGCGCTTGGCCGACCCGCCCGAGAACGTCCAGTGGCAGTCGAACGCGACGTCCGCGCGGTCCTTCACGCGCTCGGTGACTGTCTCGACGATCTCTGCCTTGTGCCGGATCTCGCCCGGGCGGAGGTGGCGGTTCGCGCGGTCCTTCTCATACCCGGAGGGAACGTCGAGGTCGAACTTCAGCGCGTCGTAGCCCAGGTCCTCGACGACGCGTTCGGCCTCGTCCGCGCAGGCCTCGGGGTCGGCCTCCTCCTCGGTGTGGCAGTCACAGTACACCCGGACCGAGTCGCGGTACTTCCCGCCGAGCAGCTGGTAGGCGGGGAGGTCGAGGATCTTGCCCGCGAGGTCGTGGAGCGCGATCTCGATGCCGGAGATGGCCGTCACGGTGACGCCCTCGACGGAGCCCTCGCCGGACATCTTCTGGATCAGGTGCTCGTACAGGCGGTCGATGTCGAGCGGGTTCTCGCCGACGACGAACGGCGTCATGCGCTCGACGAGTTCGGGGACGCCCGCGCCCCAGTACGCCTCGCCGGTGCCGACGATGCCGGCGTCGGTGTAGACGCGCACGAGCGTCCACGGGAAGTTGCCGTCCACCATCGTACACTGCACGTCCGTGATCTCCACGTCGCGGCCGCCGCCGCGTTTCGCCCGCACGTCCATCGACTCCGCGGAGAGCTCCCGCATCGTGTACTCCGCGTTCGGGTCGTGGAGCGACTCGTAGTTCCGGCTCATGGGTCGTGATTTACTCGGCTGCAGGTAAATCTTCGGTCGGAGGCGGGGCACGCGCGAACCGTATCGGGGCACGTAACGGTTTCGGGGGCACGTTCGAGTTTCCCACCCGGCCGGGTGGGATCGGAACTCGGGAAATGGACGTGAGAGCGCCGTCGAGGTCGGCCGGTGGACACGCCGCGAGCGACATCGGGTTTTGGAGAAGCGACGTGACGAAGCAGTGATACGGCAGAGAAGCGAGGCGGCGAAGAAACGATACGGCGAAAAAGCGGCGTGGAAGCCGCGAGATACACGAACTGATAGCCGGGGCGACACCCATTTCATCGCCGGTCGCACAGACGGGTCATGCTCGATGAGCTGTTCCACGTGCTGTCCCACGGGACTCGACGCGTAATCCTGGCCGAACTGCTCGAACGCGGTGAGAACGAGGCGATCCGGGCCCTCCCGATCGTTTCGTCGGGCGAGGTGAGCGACGACGAGGTCCGACTCGACCTCCACCACACACACCTTCCGATGCTCGCCCAGTCGGGATACGTCGAGTGGAACGGGACCGATGACCGGGTCAGCCGGGGGCCGGCGTTCGACGACTTCGAACCGCTGCTGGTCCTGCTCGACGAGTCGGCCGAGTCGCTCCCCGGCGACTGGCCCTGAGTCGTCTCCTCGGAGTCGCGGCCGACCCGTTCGGTCACGGTGACACATCGTCGCAGCGACCGGCCGGGTAGCTGCCCGAGCGGCACTACCCGAGCCGCAGGTCGGTGCCGTCGACCCCGGCGGTGACGGTCGGGTCGTGGACCTCGATCGTCCGGTCGCCGTTCTCCTCGACCGTGACGACGGCGTCGAACAGCGGCTCCAGCGTTCGCAGCGCCGTCCGGTCGACCCGCTCGGGGTCCACGAAGTAGCGACCGCGGCCCCCGTCGAGCCGGACGCGCCCGACGAGGAGGTGCAGGAACCGGAACAGCCGGGCCGTCTCGACCTCGTCGAGCAGCTGTTCGATGGCGGAGACGCGGACAGTCGTCGGCCGGTCCGCGTCGGCCCAGACGGAGAGCTGTTCGTGGACGGACAGTCCGAGCGCAGTGAGGTCGGAGGGCCGCCCGATCGACCGGATCGTCAGGTTCTCCGGGGTCTCGGGCGCCGAATCCGGCTCCGACGTTCTCGACCGGACGAAGTCGCCGACGATGACGACGGCCACCCTGGACCGCGTCCCCGGGACGTGGGTGCCGGTGGCCGCACCCGACTCCGCCGGAACCACCGTGACGAGTGGCCCCCGGTTGCCCCCTCGCTCCACGAACGGGTCGGACCACAGCACCCGATCCAGCGGGATCTCAGGCGTTCCGAGGACGAGGACGTTCGAGGGCGCGCGGCGTAACCGCTCCAGGGTCGCTCGGAAGCCGGGATCGCGGACGACGACCTCCATCGAGCCGTTCACCGTCACGGAGAGCCCGGCCAGGGGGACGGTGACGCTCGTGGTCGGCTCCCCCTCGACGACCGCGTCGAGCGCCTCGGGGTCGACGACGTTCGAGACGATCGGCACGTCGGTCGGATTCACCTCCAGCGTGCTGGCGACGCTCCGGACGACCGCGACGCTCGGCCGGTCGTCGGAGATGAACCGACTCTCCTCTAGCCGGGTCACGGGCGACATGTGACGTTCCACAAATGGTTCGCAGCTGACGACAATATGTCTTTGGATACGTGACACTTCGATGGGGAGGCGGGATCGGCGATTGAGGCGTCGAGCGGCTCCGGGTGGACGGTCGAAACGGACGCGTGACGTGGGAGCGACGCCGCCGACTCACGGGGCGTCGGCCGCGGTGTTACTCCAGGCCGGCCAGCCGGTTCAGCGCGTACACCGTCCGGAGGATCTCGTCGGCACCGCCCGGCGCGAACACGAGGTCGTCCGTCGAGCGGACGTGCTCGAGCACCGATTCGGAGGAGTGGGCCGGGGCGGCCGCGATCCCCGACCCCGTCTCGGTCGCCCACCGCATCGGCCGCAGGTCGGACTTGCTGTCGCCCATCACGCAGACGAACGGGTCGTCGACGCCGAGCGCGTCCAGTCCGGCCCGGACGCCCGCGGCCTTGTCGAGGTCGCTCGCGGCCAGTTCCGCCGCGTCGGCGCGGTACAGCGCGACCTCCAGGCGTTCGAACAGCGCGGCCGCGTCGGAGTCGACCTCGTCGGGGATCCCGGCGCCGGCACGCCGGAGCGACGCCTCGATCTCGGGGTCGGCGTCCGCGTAGAACGCGCGGGCGGCGGCCGGGCCGTCGAGCGTTCCGCCGTCGCCCCCGGCGTCCGTCCCCCCGCCGTCGAGTCGCTCCGCGGCCGCCTCGCCGACGAGCGCGAGCAGGTGGGCCATCCCGCCGTCGATCACCTCGTCCGCGCGGTCGCTTCCGGTCTCGTAGTTCGGCTTCAGCGTGACGTTGAACTCGTTTCCCTGGAGGTGACAGCCGCGACGGACCGACTCCGGTGCCTCGCGGAGCACGCGCGAGCGGACGTCGTCGACGACGCCGCGGACGTCCCCGTCGAGGTCGTCGTACAGCAGGCGCTTCGTGTCCGCGCCGCGACCGGGCGTGAACACGCCCGCGCCGGCCTCGTAGACGACCGACACGTCGCCCGAGTGGACGAGTTCGCTCCCGAGCCCCTGCACGAGAAAGCCCTTCACGTTCTCCAGCGTCTGGCCGGTGCAGATGACGAGCGGGACGCCGTTCTCCGCGAACTCGGTCAGCAGGTGGAGCGTCTCGCGGGGGATCTCGTTGTCCGTATCGCCCGCCGAGCGGAGCGTCTCGTCCACGTCGAGCACGAGCGCGTTGACCGCGCGGCCGTACTTCCCCCGGAGGTCGAGCGCGGTGAAGGCGGCCTCCCGGTCGGCCCGCTGGGCGATGGACGCGAGGACGTCGCCGTCCTCGAACGCCGCCTCGATGCCGGCGTGTCGCTCCGCGAGCGCCCCGTTGGCCTCGTCCCAGCGGTCGAGCGCGACGCGGGAGCCGAGCGGCGGGAACAGGTCGACGAACTCCCGGTAGGCGCGCAGCGTCTCGGTGTCGAACTCCGCGTACAGTTCGTACAGCCGGTCGTACAGGTCCACGAACGCCGTTCGTGGCGGGTCCGAATAAAACCAACTCGCGGGGCGAAACTGCGAGTCGGTCGATTCCGGCGGGCCGACCGGCACGGGCGGACGGTCACACGCGGTCGAAGCGGTGTGCTCATTACGCGCCCGTTCGAGGGCCGAGCCAGTGGTTCAGGAACTCGGCGGGACGCTGCTCGGCGACCCGTTCGCGGTGATGAACACGGTCGGACTCGTCGCGTTCGCGCTGGTCGGCGCGGCCAAGGCGATCCGCGAGGGGTTCGACCTGTTCGGGGTCGCCGTCGTCGGCCTCGCGACCGCGTTCGCCGGCGGCGCGACCCGCGACGTGCTCGTCGGTCGCATCCCGCTGGCGCTGCAGTCGACCGGCGAGATGGCCCTCGGGCTGCTGGGGGTGGGGCTGGCGCTCGGACTGAGCGTCGTGCTCGACTCGCCGGACGACCACGCCGTCACCCGCGTCGCCGACGCCGTGGGGCTCGCGGCGTTCACGACGGCCGGGGCCATCGTGGCGGTCGAGTTCGGTCTCCCGACGTTCGGCGTCGTCGCCGTCGCCACCATCAACGCGGTCGGCGGCGGCGCGTTCGCCGACCTGCTGCTCGACCGGTCGCCGTTCATCCTGTTCGAGGATTTCTACGCGAGCTGTGCGGTGCTCGGCGGCGGGACGCACGTGCTCGTGACGGGGCTGGGCGGAGCCGCCGGCACCGCCGCGGCGACGTGTGCGGCGGTGACGGTGCTGGTCCGGCTGGCGGCGGTCCGCTTCGACTGGCGGCTCCCGACGGCGACGACGCTCGGCTCCGGCGGCGAGACGGTCGAGGAGAACCGGTAGCGGCATCGGTCGGCGTGGGAGCGACGGTGTTCAGGTCGCTCACCCTCGCTCACTCCGTTCGCTCGCCATCGCTCCCGAACGATTCGCCCTCCCTCGAATCGGCCCGTTTTCGGCGGATCATCGCGGACGCCTGTCCCGCGTCGTAGCCGAAGAACACCTCCCTCGCGTACGCCTCCGCGACCTCCGTCGCGTGGACCAGGTCGTCGATGTCGACGTCGACGGCGTACAGTTCCACGGAGAACTCGACGTCCAGGTCGGCAAGGCGGCTCACGAACCCCTTCGCGATGGTCTCGAGCCAGTACGTCGTCCCGTAGTGGGTGTCGTACAGCGGAACGACGAACTCGTCGACGTGGTCGGCCAGCGCGTCGAGGTCGAGGCCGGCGCGCTCGTACAGGTGTCCCGGGTAGGGGTCCGGGTAGAGCGTGAGGTACGCGCGGCCGGGAATCCGCTCGGTCGCCTCGGCGACGAACGCCGTGATGACCTCCGCGCGCCAGTCCGCCCACTCCTCGTGCTCGCTTTCCTCGAACAGCCGCCGACAGCGGTCACACCGGCAGTAGCCCTGGCGGGGGAACCCCACGTCGTCGAGGCGGACGTCGCCGTTCACCTCGGCGCAGTCCTCGATGATCTCCAGCAGGCCGCGGCGGTAGTCGTCGTGGGTCGGGCAGACGTACGCCCAGTCGAAGTACGTGCGGTCGCGGGTCGCGGGTTCGCCGGCGTCGTTCACCGGGACGAGGTCGGGGGTGGACTCGGCGGCCGCGTTGTCGCCGAAGCAGGACACCATGTTGACGGCGTCTTCCAGCGGCTCGGCCGAGCGGCCGGTGACGTCCTTCACCTCGTAGAAGCCGCGGTCGAACTCGGGCCACGCGACCTCCTCGGCGTTTCGCGTGACGACCCCGTAGTCGGTCATTGCGGGCGGCTACGGTCGGTGTGTGGGTAAGTCTCTCGGAACTGAGTCCCGACACCGGGCCCCGGCGAAGAATGGTATCAGCTCCGATAATTCGGGCGGAGCGTAGATAAGCCCTGACGGGCTCGGTCGGGACATCAGAGCATCATGCGGTTTCAGAGCCGCGGGGCGAGCGAACCACCCTCCGTCCGCAGTCGAACGCGTGTGACCGGGTTCACGAGCAGCCGGCGTGGAGCGGCGAGTGCGGGCACCGGGCCGGCCCGGGGAGGTCGATAGCGTGGGCGGACTGCGCTCGCCCCTCCGACGCGGCGGCGCGTCACCGCTCGACGTCGCTACGATACTGGGAGTGCCGGCGCTGCTGCTCGGCGTCGCGTCGCTTCCGCGGCCGGTTCGGCTCTCGTTCACGCTCTCGTACGTCGAGCCGACGGTGGTGACGATGTACACCTCCCACTTCGTCCACCTGGGTTCGGGACACCTGTTGACGAACATTGCCGTGTATCTCACGGTTGTCCCGCTCGCCTGGTTCGTGAGCGTTCGGAGCGGCCACCGGGGCCGATTTTTCGTCACGTTCCTCACCGTGCTGGTCGCGTTCCCGTTCGCGCTCTCGGCGATGAACGTCCTGCTCACCAGGCCGCGGATCGGCTTCGGGTTCTCCGGGCTCAACATGGCGTTCCTCGGGTTCCTTCCCCACGCGCTGGCGGGCTACTTCGACGACACGGTCCCCGGCGCGAACCTCTCGCGGTCGCCGCTCCCGTTCTTCATGGGTGCGACCGTCATCACGTTCAGGGCGGTACCGCCGGGTGTCGAGAGCCTGCTCGTCGGCGCGGCGAACCTCGTCGTGGTGGGGCTGTGCGTCCACAGCCTGCTCGGGAGTCGCACCGTCCCGCTCGGCCACGTTCGGGCCGACGGCGGCCGCGAGCGTGACCCGCTCCCGGTGCTCGCGCTCGGCACCTGCGTGTTCGTCCTGCTCCAGTTCGCAGCGTTCCCGAACGTGGTGACCGGCGACGGCACCGTCCTCAACCTGTTCTTGCACCTGCTGGGCTACTGCTTCGGCTACATCGTCCCGTACGTCACCTTCCAGATCGCACCCCGGAAAATGGACATCTCGTCTCCGGCGACCTGAACGCGCCGAAACCCGCGGTCCGAGCGTCGGTTACTCGGCCCGGGTCCAGACTGCGTATCCGGCGACGAGCACGACGATGACCAGCAGGATCACGGCGAGCGCGCCGAAGTCGAACCCGCCGGGCTCCTGGACCGGCTCGTCGGTCGTGTCGTCGGGCGCGTCCGTGCCGTCGTCGGGCTGGTCCGTCGTGTCGTCCGGCGCGTCGGTGGTGTCGTCCGGCTGGTCCGTCGTGTCGTCGGGCGCGTCAGTCGTGTCGTCCGGCTGGTCGGTCTGCTGCTGTTGTGCGCCGACCGCGAACAGCGAGAAGCCGGGCGTCGTGGCTTCCAGCACGACCTCCCCGCCGCCCGAGGAGACGACCGTCGTCTCCAGGGCCGACCACTCGCCGTCGCCGTAGTGGTAGACGGTGAGCTGGCTCGGGGCCGTGTCGCCGATGGCGTTCGACTTGACCGTGAACTCCAGCGTGGCGCTGGCGTCGGCCCGGTCGGCGGGCACGCTCAGGTCGACGTACGCGAAGCCGTCGGCGTCGGGAATCGCCGGGACGGAGTCGGGCCGCTCGGAGAGCGGCTGTGCGGAGACCGAACCCCCGCTGCCGCCCCCGCTGAAGTGGATGCTCACGTCGGAGACGCTCCCGCCGACTGTCATGTGAGCCTGCCCGCCGACGAGCGAGGTCGTCACGCGGCTCGTCGGTGCCGAGCCGCTGCCGCCGGTGGAACCGGTCGTCCCACCGACGCTACCGGAGTCGTCGGACGGCGGGGCGGCGACCTCGACCGTCACGTTCTCGGTGATCGTGTTGCCCCCGTCGTCGACGATCTTCGCCGAGAGGGTGTAGCTGCTGCCGTTCTCGAGCCCGACGGCCGTGTACTCGAGCCCGGTGGCGGTGACGACCGCCTCGTCCGTGACGTCCGTGCCGTCGAAGGTGACCTCGACGGCGCCCGCGTCGATACTGCTGGTGTCGTCGGTGTAGTCCAAGCTGATCGTTGCCTGCGTGGTCCCGAGCGCCAGGACGCCGTCGTCGGGCGTCGGCGAGATCGTCGAGTCGGTCACCCGCGGGGTGTCGGTGTCGCTCGCGATGGTGAACGAAACGGTTTCGGTCACCGGGTTCCCGTCCTCGTCCGAGACGGTCACCTTCGCGGTGTGGCTTCCGGACGCGAGCCCGGTCGCGTCGTACTGCACGCCGTCCTCGGTGATCGTCGCGTCCGCGTCGGCGACCTTCGTCCCGTCCACGGTCAGCGTCACGCTGCTCGCGTCGACCCCGCTCAGCGCGTCGTCGAAGCTGAACTCGATCGGGACCGTGGTCGTGCCGTAGGCGTACGAGTCCGCGAATTCGGCGGTCACGTCCGGCGCTTCGGTGTCCTCGGGCACGATGAAGCTGACGTTGCTGGTCTCGCTGTTGCCGGCCGTGTCGACCACGGTGACGTTCAGCCAGTGGGTCCCCGAGCCGACGAGGCCGCTGGCCGAGTAGGTCACCTCGGTCGGCGAGACGCTCGTCGCGGCGGCGGCGGTCACGTCCGTGCCGTCGAACCGGACGGTGACGTTCCCGGCGTCGACGTTGTTGTTGTCGCTGTACTCGACGGTCACGTCGACCGTGTCAGTGCTGTAGGTGGGCGAGGTGGGCGACACGTCGGAGGCGTCGATGCTCGGCGCCGTCGTGTCGGGGTTCACCGGCCCGTAGGTGGAGAAGTGCTCCACCGTGGTGACGAAGTAGTCACCCTCGACCGTCGTATCGAGCTGCTCCCATTCGCCGGCGGTCTCGTTGTACCGGCTGATGGTGACGTTCTCCTCGTCGACCCCGTCGGGCACGTTGCCCTGAACCGGGATGCGGATCGTCGCGTTGTCGAGCGCGTCGGTGAGGTTCTCGTTGAGTTCGCCGTTGAGGAACGTCGACCCCACGTTGGTCCCGAGGTCAGCGAGCGCCGTCCCGGACGTAGTGAGCGCGGCCTGCCCGTCGGAGTAGGACTCGTTGAAGTTGAATTCGATCTCCGTGCCGTCCGCTCCGGAGATCGTTTTCGTGTCACCGGCGGGCCCGTTCAGGCCGGCCGTGATGTTCGCGCTCGCGGTGGCGTTTCCGAGGTTTCCGGCCGCGTCGGTCGCGTTGGCCTCGAGAACGTAATTGCCGGAGCTGAGGGGGAATGTCCCAGAGTACGTGTTCGAGCTATCTACCTGGGAGAGGCCAGTGACGGTCACCGAATTTCCTCCGCGAGTCAGGTTGAGTCCAATATCGCCCGTGCCCGCCACGTCGTCGGCGACTGTGACGTTCACGTACCCGTGAGTGTCGTTCTTCGTGTCGATGATCGCGCTCACCGTCGGCGCGGTCGTGTCCACGTCGAGGGCGCCCGCGTTCACGTCCGTTCCATCGTTGTCCGCCGCGTCGGTCGCGGTCGCGTGCACGCTGTAGCTCCCGTCGACCGAGAGGTTCGCGACGTCGAACGTCGCTTCCCACGACCCGCCGCTCCGGGTCGCGTCGGCGGTCGTCCGGTAGTTCACGTCGTCGGCGACGAGCGTCACCGAGACGTTCGAGACGCCCGAGTGGGCGTCGGTCGCGTCGACCGTGACGGTCACCGAGTCACCGCTGCCGAGGTCGGTCGTGTCCGGCGTGATGCTGGTGACCGAGGCCGGCGTGTTGTCCACGCTGACCGTCGCGGTCGTCTCGTTCGAGAGCCCGCCCGCGTCGGTCGCGTTCAGGACGAGGTCGTACTCGCCCGTCGCAACCTTGTCGCCGGCGTCGTTCGTCGCGTCCCAGGTCAGCGTCTCGGAGCCGTCGGCGAGTTCGTCGCTCACGTCCTCGCTGTAGACGGTCGTTCCGCCGTCCCGGACCTCGAACGTCGCGGTTCCCGGGTTCTCCTCGTCGACCGCGAGGTCGACGTCGACCGACCGGTTCGCGCTGACGTTCCCGTCCCGTCCGGGCTGGATCGTCACGACCGGCTCCGTGGAGTCGACGTCGAACGTGACGGTGTCGCTCGCGACCGTGTTGTCGATGTTGTCCACGAGCGTCAGGGTGACGGTGTGCTCACCGTCCGGGAGCGCGGTCAGGGTGACGTTGGACCGGGTCAGGTCGGTGACGGTCGTCGCCGACCCGCCGTCGACCGCGTAGGTGAGGTTCGCGATGCCGGAGTCGACGTCGGTCAGGTCGTACTCCACGGTGACCGAGTCGCTGGCGAAGGACTCGCCCGCGTTCGGCGAGGTGATCGCCACGTCGGCGTTCGGGTTGGTCGGCCGCACGGCGGTGACCGTCGTGTTCACCAGCGTGCTCACCGAGTCGTTGACGGTGACGACGTGCTCGCCGTAGGCGAACTTCCGCTCGAAGGTCACCGTCCGGTTGGCACCCTCGGCCACCGAGACCGAGCGGGTCGCGACCGCCGAACCGTCGACCAGCAGCGTGACGGTCCGGTCGGCCGAGCGGTTGCCGACGTTGGCGACGGTGACGTTCACCGAGACCACCTCGGAACTTAGCGGGCTGGTGTCCGAGACGGTGTAGGTCGTCGTCGTCTCCGAGTCGGTCTCGAGCGTGACGGCGTTGGTCGACGCGCTGGCGTTCGCGCCGCCGGCGTCGGTGGCGGTCACCCCCAGCGACAAGCTGCTGTCGGGTGAAGTCGCCGCGTCGGCGTCGACCGTGAACGCCGCGTCGTAGACGCCGTCGTCGTTTTCGTCGGTCAGCGCCAGCGTCCCGCTGCCGCCGAACGGCTGGGCGTCGACGACGACGGTGTCGACGCCGCTTCCGTCTTCTACACGTGCGCTCACGTTGAGTACGTCACCCGAGTCGACCACGCCGTTGCCGTCGGTCTCGTCGATCAGCGAGACGGCCGAGAGTCGCGGCGGCTCGGTCGAGAGTTCGGTCAGCGCCGCGTCCGTGTAGAACGGAACGATCGTGACGTTCTCGCTGACGTTCGCGCCCGCGCCGGGCCCTTCGCCGGCGGGCCCGGTCGGCGCTCCCCAGTAGTTGTGGGTGGCGTTGACGTCGACGCCGGCAGTGTTGTTGACTCCGTGCGTGCCGCCACTGAGATCGTTCCAGTGCACCTCGACGGATCCGGTCGTGACGACCGAGCCGTCCTTCACGAAGCCGTCACTGATTCCGACCGCCGTCTCGTTGAGGGCGGCGAAGTCGTTCTCGATCACGACGACGTTGTCGCGGCCGTTGAGGACCGCAACCCCGGAGTTGGCGTCCGAAATCGAGTTGTTCCAGACGATCGCCTCGTTCGACTGGATGCTGATCCCGTACTCCACGTTGTGGATGTCGTTGTTCAGGATCCTGGCCCCGTCGGAGGAGCTCTCCCCGAACGTGTTGTTCGCCAGATCCCACTTCGAGTGCGTCTGGATGCCGGTGAGAACGTTCTCGATGGTAGCACCGTGTACGGTGGCGTTCTCCCCGTTCACTGCCACACCGACGAGGGAGTCAGTGCCGTTGCCCTCGAACGCGAGTCCGTCGATCGTCACGTTCGAGTGCCCACGCAGGTCAACGAGCCAGGCACGACTGTTCTGGTTCGCTATCGTCGACTCGGACGGCGCAATCTTCGCACCGTCCTCAGCGACGATCGTGACGTTGTTCGCACTGATGTCGACGAACTCGTCGTACGTTCCCGCTGTGACGTAGATCGTGTCACCCGAACTCGCGTCGCTGACTGCCGCCTGGATGGAGGCGTACGTCTCGTTGGTGTCCGTGTTGATCACGGGAGCGATACCGGTGGCCGGCGATCCGGTCGAGGGCGAACTGTCGAGCCACGGCGTGAACGTTACGTCGCCGGTGACGTTGACACCCTGTGCGTCCGAGTTGTAGGTGTTCCCGGATGCGTTCGGTCCCGCTGGGCTGCCCCAGTAGTTGAACGTCGCGTTGACTGAAACGCCGCCGGCGTTGTTCACCCCGTCGGTGTCGTTTCCGAACACGTTGTTGAGCATCCGGACCGATCCGCTCGTCGTGTCGAGGTGGTCGCTGACCTTGACAGCCGGTCCGTCAACGTTGGTCAGTTCGTTCCCGATCAGGCGGACGTCCTCACGGCCGTTGAGAACCCCGATTCCGGAGATGCTCGCATTCTCGACCGAACTCGAGGTGACCTCGGTATCGTTCGACTGGACGCTGATACCGACGCCGACGTTGACGGCCGTCACGTCCCGAACCGTCGCGTTGTCGGAGCCGCCTGACGCGGTCTGAACCGCGGTCAGGACGTTCTCAATCGTGACGTCCTCGACCGTGTTGTTCGCGCCCCAGAGCGTCACGCCGACGGGATCATCGATCTTGGTTCCCGTGCCGACGATGGTGAGCCCCTGGATCGTCACGTTCGAATGGCGATCGGTGTCGATGATGCGGTCGCGACTCGTGGACGCCATCGTCTGGTCGGACGGCGCGATCGTCGCGCCGGGCGCTCCGATGATCGTGACGTTGTCCGTGTTGATCCGAACCGTCTCGTCGTACGTGGCGGCCCCAATGACGACGTAGTCGCCGTTCTCGGCCGACTCGACGGCGTCGCCGATGTTCGCCCAGATGCCGCCGGTGAAGTCCGCACGGTCCTCGGGCTGGCCCTCCGCGAGCAGGACCTGCTTCCCGAAGCTGTTCGAGGTCGTGACCGCGTCACTGAGGTTCAGCGACTCCGTCTCGATGGACACGTGGTAGCCGACGTTGTTCCGGAACGTGGAGTCCCGGACCGTCACGTTCGTCGGCTCGTTGTTCGTCGATCCGGGCTCGCCGAACCGCAGGCCGTTGAACGAGTTCTCGACGGTGACGTTGTCGATGGTAACGCCATCAAGGGTTCCGGGGTCGTCTCCGTAGTCCTTGTTCTCGTCGTCGCGCGCCTTGATGGCGATGGCGGCCGAGAACGAGTCCGTCCCGTCGTACGGCGTGCCCTTCGAGACGTTCCGGACGACCGAGTTCCGGATGGTGACGTTCTCGTAGTCGCCGTCCTTGAGGTTGATGTCGATCCCGTTGTTGAACCCGTAGGTGTCGCTGGTGACGCCGTCGACGATGACGCCATCGAACGTCGCGTTCGAGAGCTTCTCGATGTACATCCCCTTCTCCACGCTGTCGGTGATGTGGACGTTCTCGAAGTGAACGCCGTCGAACTCGCCGTTGTCGGTGTCGTCGGTGTTGACGGTGTCCCCGTGGACGTAGACGCCGAACTGGTTCCCCGAGAGGACGACGTTCTCGAGGTGGAAGTTCGACACTTCGGCGGTCCGCGGCACGTCGATGCCCGTGTTGCCGTTGGTGGCGTTGAGGCCGCTGATCGTCACGTCCGACGCGGAGACGGTGAACGCGTGTCCGCCGCCGTTCGTGTCGATGACGGTCGCGTCCGCGCCCGCGCCCTCGATGGTGAGCGGCTTGTCGACGGTGATGTCACCCGCGAAGGTCCCCTCGCGGACCTGGATCGTGTCGCCCGCGTCCGCCGCGTCGACCGCGGCCTGGACGGACATCCCGTCCTCGACGACGAACGTCGATCCGAGGTCGATCTCGCCCGATCCGTCCTTGCTCAGCGTCCGGACCGTCGAACTCTGGTTGTTGTCGAGGCCGCGTGCGTACGCGATCGCGTCGGCTTCCGTCCTGTGGAAGTAGACGAAGTCCTCGCCCCGCTGATCCACGTTCTCCCTGTGGTCCGGGTTCTCGACCGCGTACTCGTAGTCGGGCGCGTACAGATCACCGAGGGTGCCTCCGTACTCCTGATCGGAGTAGAGGGAAACGCTCTCCGACAGGTCGCTCGTCCCCGCGATGGTTACGTCTCCGGAGTTCTCGATCAGCGTCCAGCCCGTGGGGGATGAGACGTCCGAGGCGACGTCGTACAGCCCGACGCCGCCCCAGCTGTTGTTCCGCGTGTCGACGTTCTCCAGCGTGGCGTTCTGGACCGCGGTGAGCCCGACGCCGACGCCCGCGGTGTCCTCACCGTTTGCTTCGAGGTTCCTGAGTGACGCGTTCCGGACGTTGTTCAGGTCGATTTCGTTGCCGTCGGAGCCGTTCACCGCGACGTTCTCTATCGTCAGGCCGTCCGCGAACGCGACCTTGATCGAATCGTCGCTGTTCGGTTGCTCGGTTCCGTAGAGCGTGAAGTTGCGGAGCGTCAGGTCGCTCTTGTTGTGGGCGTAGATTGGCCACGGGACGCCGGAGCCGTCGATCACGACGCCCGCCTGAGACTCCCCTTCGACGGTGACGTTGTCGGCGGGAATCTCGGCCCGCTCCGAGAGCGTGTACGTTCCGTCGGGAATCGACACCGTGCTACCCTCGGTGATGGGCGACTGGTCGCTCGTGAACGCCGCCGACACGGACGTCATGTAGTGGACCGTCCCGGTCGTCGCGTTGTTCACCTCCACCAGCTCGCCGTTGTTCTCGATGTTCAGCGTCGCGTCCGCGGAGAGTGAGCCGTAGGCGACCCCGGTCACCCAGATCGCATCGTCGTCGCTGGAAGCCGGAGTGATCTCGTTGTCCTCGATCGTGACCGACTGGTCGGCCTGGAGGAACACTCCGACGTCGCCGCCGCTGATGACGTTATCCGTGATCTCGACGCCGGTAGGCGATCCGGTCGCCACGACCGAGTTCGGCCCTCTGAAGAGATGGATGAGCGCGAACCCGCCGTCACCGCCACGCACCAGCGTACTCTCGGTGAGAGTAACGTTGTCCCCCCGGATCACGATCGACGAGCCGTGGTTCGTCGGAACGTTGTCCAATTCGATGTGTTCGAGCAGAACCTCGTCCCCGGAGACGTTCACCAGCGGTCCGCTGCCAGTGTAGGTGTCGTCCCAGGTGACGTTCCGGAGCGTCG
This sequence comes from Halobaculum sp. XH14, assembly GCF_032116555.1. NCBI lineage: Archaea > Methanobacteriati > Methanobacteriota > Halobacteria > Halobacteriales > Haloferacaceae > Halorarum > Halorarum halobium. The sequence goes on along the minus strand of NZ_CP134949.1, from coordinate 1,064,114 downwards.
CCGCGTCCGCGCGGATGTCGGCCCCACCGTCAATGAGGACGTCGGCTCCCTCGCCGGTAACGGTAACGTCCTTGTCGACGATAAACCCGTCGTAGGTTCCCGTGGCGACACGGATTTCATCGCCCGCGTCGGCCGAATCAATCGCCGTCTGGATCGACATGCCGTCCGCGACGAGGAAGTCACCCGTCTCGACGTTCTCCGCGTAGGTCGCGTCGTCGCTCGCTAGCGCGGTGCGAGCGGCCGAAGAACTCGGGTAGACGACGTAGCCGTTCGAGGTGTTGAACTGGACGGCATCCGCCTGGAAGTCGTTGTTGGCGAGGATCGCGCTCGTCTGCACGCTCGCGTTCGCGTAGTGGAAGTCGGCGTAGTTCCCGCTGAACTCGTTACCCGAGATGGTGCTGTCGTCCGCGTCCTTTACCGACAGCGCGGCAGCGGACGCTCCACCGCTATCGAGCACGGTTCCGGTGAACGTGTTGTCCGTGACGGTCAGCGAGTCGATCCGGTCCGAGCTCGCGGCTTCGTTCCCGTTGAAGTTGACCATCCCGGTGTTGTCGGTGACGTCGTTGGAGGAGAACTCGACGTCCCCGATGCCCGTCTTCGTCGACACGTAGACGGTCGCCCACTGCGAGGCATCGTTGTAGCCGGTGAACGTGCTGTGCGTGATCTCGACGTCACCCGCGAAGTCGTTTCCGTAGATGGCGAATCCGACCGAGTCCTGGCCGTCGAACGTGACGTTCGAAACGGTAAGATCGGTCAACGTCGAAGTACTGTACAACGTCCGGGATGCCCCACGGTTCCCGGCCATCGTCAGGTTCCGTATCGTCAGACCCGTGACGGCGCTATCGACTTTCAGTCCACCGTCGATCGTCGTTGCACCCTCCCCTGCACCGACGATCGTCACGGAGCTGTCGACCGTGAGCTGCTCATTATACGTTCCCGCCTTCACGTGAATCGTTTGACCTGGTGAGGCGGCGTCAATCGCGGCCTGGATCGTCGAGTGATCAGCCGACCCGTCGTCATCCACCGTGATCGTCGCGGTGTTCGCCGTAGCCGCAACTGCCGTTCCACCGAACGCGGCGACCCCCGCGAACACGGAAGTCGTCATCAGTACCGCCAGTACGAGCGCCCGCGTCTTGCGTGAATAGTCCTGTGTCATGTGTGTATGAGCCTGGATAGCCCGGCGACACCCGACACCGGAGTCCCGACCGCGGGAACCCCGATCACCCACCCGAGCATTCCTCCGAACGCTCGGTCGTGTCGCCCGACCGGAGTGGTTGCTATCAACACACCAACGGTACCAAGGTGGTATATTATTGAGCCGATTATGACCCGCTTAACGGCCCGTTAAACGAGTCCTTACGGCGCTAAAGCTCGGGATTAATCGCGGGATGGTTCAACGCTCGGCCCGGCAAATTCCGCTCGGCCAGTAATGACATTATAGAATAGTTTGATGAGCAAGGTGTCCGTAGCCACTGTCGAGCGTGGCAACGAAACTCTCTCGGGAACCCGTGACCGATAGCTCGACCCTCGAGGCGACGGCCGTCCACGACGTGTTGAGCAACGAGCGGCGGCGGATGCTGCTCTCGGTGCTGGCCGAGGACGAGCGGAGCTACACGATGAACGAGCTCTCCGAGCGGATCGCGGAGCGGGAATCCGGCGTCGAGCCGGCCCCCCGCGACGTCCGCCAGAGCGTCTACGTCTCACTGCAGCAGACGCACGTGCCCAGGCTCGTCGACCTCGGGATCGTCGAGTACGGGGAGGACGAGCGGGCGATCAGGCTGGGCGACTCGGCCGAGGACGTGACGGTCTACCTCGAGGTCGTCTCCGGCTACGAGATCGCCTGGAGCGAGTACTATCTCGGCGTCGGCGTGCTCGGGCTGTTGACCGTGCTCGCGGCCGTCGTCGGCGTCCCCGTGGTGTCGGCGTTCCCGGTCAGCGTGATCGCGGGGTCGTTCCTGGGCTGTATCGCCCTCTCGGCGGCGTTCCACACCCGGACGCTCAACCCGTCACTGCTCGACAGGCTACGGGAGTGAGTCGTCGCTGGCTCCCGGATCGTGGGAAAGCCCTCCGCCGTGACGGCGACGGGCCGATCGGGGCCGGGAATCAGTCCCCCTGTAGCTCCCGCTCGACGACGTAGAGCGCGTACGGCGTCACGCCCGTCAGGACCAGCAGGGCACCGTACTCGGGCCACAGCTCGCCGAACAGCGTCATGTCGACGGTGAACGTCTGGACGCCGCCGTTGGCGGCCGTGTACGCGAGTATCCCGGCAAGCACGACGCCGAGGGCACACATCTCGAAGACGACGACGAACGCGGTCAGTTTGCGGAGGGTCATCGGCCCCGGGCGGACCACGGACGGCTTCTCATCACCGGACGGTCGTCGCCGGCGCAGTTCGTTATGGGGTCGTGAAGCCGACTACAATCGGTTAGTGGGGAGTTGAACGGGTGCCGGCCCGGGAACGGCCAGTCGACTCTCCGGGACTTCCCGCCGCGGACACGCGAGTTGGTGGACGGAGACGTCGATGGGCGGCAGTGACCGACCGGAAACGCGTTCGGATCGAATCGACGCGTGACTACGGAGCCGATCGGTCGCGGCCCGGGGAATCGAACCCCGGCCGGAAATCGATCGCTCGGCGGGAGTCGACGGCGGGGCGACCCCGCTACTCCTCGACGTCGATCTCGATGGGTTCGCTCTCGGAGGTGAGCACGAGGTACAGCAGCACGACGATGCCGAACAGGAGGACGAGTTTCGCTTTCCCGGACATGGTTCTCGATTGGCGTGCGAATACTAATCGATTGCGGCCACGGACGGGAGGTAATCACCCGGGAGTCCGGCCCGCCGGACGAGTCGCCGCCGGTCAGTCGTCGTCACCGAGGGTCGCCGTGCGGTCGCTTCCTGCCAGGTTCGTGGGCCAGTTCGGCAGGCCCGCCGTGTCGTGCGTGCCGACGGGAGGCAGGTTCACGCTCGCGGCGCGTGATGTGCCGAGGTCGGTTCCCTCGTCCAGATCAGACATTCCGTCGCCGGCCTCCCGCGCGTCCTGGTCGATCCGCATCGAGCAGAACTCGACGCCACACATCGAGCAGAACCGGGCCTCCTTGTAGTTGTCACCCGGGAGCGTCCGGTCGTGGAACGACCGGGCACGCTCGGGGTCGAGCGCGAGGTCGAACTGCCGCCGCCAGTCGAAGGCGTATCTCGCTTCCGAGAGCGCGTCGTCCCAGTCGCGTGCGCCGGGGAGCCCGTTCGCCACGTCGGCGGCGTGGGCGGCGATGCGGTAGGCCGCCAGCCCGTCGCGGACGTCCTCGCGTTCGGGCAGTCCGAGGTGCTCCTTTGGCGTCACGTAACAGAGCATCGCGGCACCGGCCCGGGCGGCTTCGGTCGCGCCGATGGCCGAGGTAATGTGGTCGTAGCCGGGCGCGACGTCGGTGACGAGCGGGCCGAGCACGTAGAACGGCGCGCCGTCACACACCTCGCGCTGGCGCTCCACGTTCTCGGCGATCTCGTCCAGCGGGACGTGGCCCGGCCCCTCGACCATGACCTGCACGCCGCGCTCCCGTGCCGTCCGCGTCAGTTCCCCCAGGGTGTCGAGTTCGGCGAACTGCGCCTCGTCGGAGGCGTCCGCGAGACTGCCCGGTCGCAGGCCGTCGCCGAGGCTGACGGTCACGTCGTACTCCCTGAAGACCCCACAGAGGTCCGGAAAGTCGACGTACAGCGGGTTCTGCTCGCCGTGTTCCTCAATCCAGCGGGCGAGGATGGAACCGCCCCGCGAGACGATTCCCGTCGTCCGGCCGTCGGTCAGCGGGAGGTGTTCCCTCAGGACGCCCGCGTGGATCGTCATGTAATCGACGCCCTGTTCGGCCTGCTTCTCGATCACGTCCCGGAGCAGGTCGTGGGTGAGTTCGGCGGCCGATCCGGCGCGCTTGACCGCCTCGTAGATGGGGACCGTCCCCACCGGGACGGGCGAGTGGGCGAGGTTCGCCTCGCGGATGCGGTCGAGGTTCGCGCCGGTCGAGAGGTCCATCACGGTGTCGGCGCCGTAGTGGACCGCCGCGTGGAGCTTCCGGAGTTCCTCGTCGGGCCCGCTGGTGTCCTCGCTGTTGCCGATGTTGGCGTTGACCTTCGTGGCGAACGCCTCGCCGATGACCATCGGATCTCCCCCCTCGTGTTCGTGGTTGGTCGGAATCACGGCCCGACCGTCAGCGACCTGCTCGCGGACGAACTCGGGGTCGCGTCGTTCGCGCTCCGCCACGCGTTCCATCGCCGGCGTCACCTCGCCTTCCCTGGCGCGTTCGAGCTGTGTGGCCATCGACTACCTAGTAATATTACTAAGTAATAAACCTGCGTGGTGGGTGCTGGTGCTCGATTCAGAGGGGGGCAACCGTGGTTCGAGGGTCGAAACGGTTTTGAGTACGAATACGATATGAATAGGTATGTCCGGTGTCGAGAAGCGGAAGGTGGGTGAACGTGGCCAAGTAACGCTCCCCAAGGAGCTTCGGGACAGGCTGGACATCCACGGCGGTGATGACGTCGTGGTCCGGGAGCAAGACGGGCGAATCATCATCGACAAGCCAGTCACGCCAGCAGATCTCGCGGAGGGATATCGGCAGACTGCGACGCGGGCACGCGAACTCGACGAGGAAATGCGCTGGGCCTCACGCGAAGCGAACGAGTATCTGGGCGAGGCTCCCGACTGGTAGCCGATGGTTGTCCACCGGGGAGACGTCGTGATCGTCGCGCTCGATCCGACGGAGGGATCCGAACAACGAGGCACCCGTCCGTGTCTCGTCGTGCAAAACGACGTCGGGAACGAGAACGCGCCAACGACGATCGTGGTTCCGTTCACGACGTCGTTCGGCGACGAACTGTACCCCTTCGAAGTGTTAATGACCGCCGACGAGTGTCCGCTGCGGCAGGATTCGGTTGCACTGTGCAGCCAGATTCGGACGGTGTCGATCACGCACCGCGTCTCGGAGACGATCGGATCCGTTCCCGACGAGCGGATGGAGGAGGTCGACACCGCACTCGAGTACAGTCTCGGCCTACGCGACGTGTGAGTTTCACCCTCGCTATCGACCGGTCCGGTTTGAACGAGACGATCGGTCAATTCAGCGACTAGTATCGTGGAGGGGTCGGGGGAACAGGTGTCGGTGCTCAGCTGACCGCGAGGTGATCGCCGATGTCCGAGCGGATGATCTCGCCGCAGTACTCACAGCGGACGCCGTCCTCGACGACCCCGAACGTCGACTCGACGGGCTCCTCGCCGTTCGTGATGCAGTTGTGGTTCGGACAGCGCAGGAGACCGACGACGCGCTCGGGACGTTCGACGCGGTTCTTCTCGACCACCTCGAACTCGCGGACGATGTTGACGGTCGCCTCCGGCGCGAGCAGCGAGATGATGTCCACCTCGCCCTGTGAGAGCTCCCGGTCCTCCACCTTCACGATGTCCTTCTTCCCGAGCGTGTCCGAGGGGACGTTCATCCCGATGGAGACGCCGAGCCCCTCGTCGCCGTCGATGCCGAGCACCGCGAGCACGTTCAGCGCCTGTCCGCCGGTGACGTGGTCGATGACCGTCCCGTCACGGATCTTCGAGACGCGGAGCTCGTGTTCGCTCATGGCTCACCCCCCTCCCCGGAGAGCAGTTCGTCCAGCAGCGCCATCCGGACCGGGACGCCGTTGTGCGCCTGCCGGAAGTACGTCGCGTGCTCGTTCGCGTCGACGTCCGGCGCGATCTCGTCGACGCGCGGCAGCGGGTGCATCACCGTCAGGTCGTCCCGTGCCGCATCGAGGGTCTCGGCGTCGATCTGGTACTGGCCGGCGACCTTCTGATACTCGTTCTCGTCGGGGAAGCGCTCGCGCTGGATGCGCGTGACGTAGAGCACGTCGAGTTCGGGCAGGACTTCCGCCAGGTCGGTGTGTTCGCGGAGGCGCGCGCCGGCCTCGTGGAGGTCGAACTGGACCCCGCGCGGGAGCTTCAGCGACTCGGGGCTGACGAAGTGCATCCGGGCGTCGAAGGTCGTCAGCGCCTCGGCGAGCGAGTGGACCGTGCGGCCGTACTTCAGGTCGCCCATGATGCCGACCGTGAGGTCGTCGAGCCCGGCGTTCTCCCGCATCGTGTAGAGGTCGAGCAGCGTCTGGCTGGGGTGCTGGCCCGCGCCGTCGCCGGCGTTGACGACCGGGACGTCGACGAACTCCGCGGCGAGCTTCGCGGCGCCCTCGCTCGGGTGCCGGAGGACGATGCCGTCGGCGTACCCCTCGATGACGCGGACGGTGTCCGCGAGCGACTCGCCCTTCTTCACCGAGGAGGACTCGACGGTGCCCATGTCGACGGTGTCGCCGCCGAGCCGCTTCATCGCCGCATCGAAGGACATCTTGGTGCGCGTGCTCGGCTCGAAGAAACACAGCGCGAGCAGCCGGTCGGCGTGGCGCTCCGCGACGCCCGCCGGGTCGGCTGCCATCTCGGCGGCCCGATCCAGCACCGCCTCGATGTCCTCCCGGGTGAGCTGGCCGGCCGAGAGGAGGTGGTCGTGTCGCATCGTTCGAGGGACGGACCGGCGTGGCCTTCAATCGCTCGGGTACGGGTTCGTACCGCCGGGTTGCGGTTTTACATCCTCCTGCTGGTTTCCCGATCCCGGATTTCGAGATTCGAAGCGAGGCTACGAGGAACCGAACCGGCGCGGTGGCGCCGTGAGAGCCGACCCGACCCACCCCGGGTTCGATCGGTCGGGTCGAACGGTGGCAATCCCGCAGATCTCCGCCGATTTCCGCCGATTTCCGCTGACCTCCGCCGACCTCCGCGCACCTCCGCCAACATACATGGTCGTCCACGCGCTCGAATCAGCCATGGCTCTCTCCGACGCGCAGGAAGCGGTCCTGGAGGAACTCGTCTCGACAGTCCCGGCGGACGTCAGGTGGTGCGTGTTCGGGAGCGCGAACCTCGCGCTCCGCGGGCTCGAGGCCGACCCGTCCGACGTCGACGTGCTCACCGCCGAGGCCGGGGCGGCCCGCATCCGCGACGCGCTCGCGGCCGAGTTCGTCGGGACCGGGGAGGTCGGCGTCTCGCAGGTCGACGAGTACCGAATCGGAGGGGTAGAGCTCGAGGTCGTGTACGCCGAGCGCGCGAAGGACCACCAGGAACCGCTCGCCGACCTCGGAACCGTCGAACTCGACCGCGTTCGTGGGGTTCCGATCCTCCCGCCCGACGCGCTCGTCGAGACGTATCGGCGCATGGGGAAGGACGAGACGGCGGCGACGCTCGAGGAGACGTTCTCGGATCGGTCGATGGGGTAGACGAGTCCGCCACGGGAAGCGTCGGGACGCGCGATGACGGGGTGCCGGAACCGACCGTCAACACACCGGCTTCACGTCGATGTCGAGCCCACGCAGCGAGTCCGCGTAGTCGTCGTAGGCCAGTTGCACCACGTACGCCGCCACCATCGCCGCCGATTCCCAGTCCCCGTCGTCCTCCTCGTCGCAGTGCTGGTCCAGATAGTCCAGCCCGCGCTCCAGTTCCTCTTCCGTCTCCGAGCGCAGGTCGCGGAACAGCTCCGCGCGGGACCCGTCGGCCTCGTTCACGAAGTGGCTGACGACCTGGAGGTGGGCCCGGACGCTGACGAGCGGGCGACCGACCAGCCCGGCCGCGACCCGCTCGACCGTGTCGGTCCGCGCGCGGAGGTACGAGTGCATCGTGCCGCCGTTACCGGACTGCGTCCGGTCAGCAGCGGAGGTTTCCTCCGCCCGCTCGTTCGGGTCGTGGTCACCGTCGAGCGCGTCCAGCACGCGGTCGCGGTGGTCGGCCTCGCGGTCGGCGACCCAGCCGAACAGTTCCCGCGCGGCCGGGTCGTTCTCGTTTTCCGCCCACCCGGCGAACGTGACGTGGGCGGCGTGCTCGCTGTCGGCGGCCGCACGCAGGACCGCGTCCGTCGTGAGGTCGGCGTCGGTGAGCGCGACGAGGAACTTGTTCGAGCCGAGCCGGTCCAGTTCGGTCGCCTTCTCCGCCTCGACCCGCTCGCGCAGCGCGGCCGAATCCATGATTGACGGGTTGCGCCTGCGCGGCGTTAACGTTTCCCCGTGCGTGGGCCTACCTGGGGTCATGACCGACGAGACGGAGATCCACCCCGAAGCGCTGGCTCAGCGGCTTCGCGCCGGCGAACGGGTGGCAGTCCTCGACGTGCGGAACCGCGACGAGTACGAAACGTGGCACGTCGAGGGGCGGACCGTCACCGACGCGCTCGTCCCCCACGCGAAGTTCATCGCCGCGAACGCGCGCGGGAATCCCGCCGATCTGATTCCCGACGAACTGGCCGAACTCTCCGGGTCCATCGTCGTCGTCTGCCCCCGCGGAAAGGCGAGCGCGGAGGTCGCCGAAATGCTACGCGAATCGGGGCTCGACGCCGTCAACCTCGCCGGCGGGATGACCGACTGGGCGCGGACGGCCCTCGCCGTGGAACTCGACGCCGGCGAGGCGACCGTCGTCCAGTACCAGCGCCCATCGTCGGGCTGTCTCGCGTACCTCGTCGCCTCCGACGGGGAGGCGGCGATCGTCGACCCGCTGCGGGCGTTCGCGGAGCGGTACGAGCACGACCTCCCGCAGTGGAACGCCGAACTCCGGTACGCGCTCGACACACACGTCCACGCCGACCACGTGAGCGGCGTCCGCGAACTCGGCGACCGCGCCCACGGCGAGGTGGTCCTCCCCGCGGGAGCGTCTGACCGCGGGCTCGCCTTCGACGCGGAGTTCGTCGAGGACGGCGAGGAGCTTCAAGTGGGCGACGTGGCCCTCGAGGCGATCCACGCGCCGGGTCACACGAGCGAACTCACGGCGTTCCGGCTGCGGGACGGCGACGAGGGCGCGGACGTGCTGTTCACCGGCGACGCGCTGTTCCTCCGGAGCGTCGGCCGCCCGGACCTCGAACGGGGCGACGGGGCCGCCCGCGAGTACGCCGAGCGCGGGTACGACACGCTCCACGAGCGCCTGCTCACGCTGCCCGACGGGACCCTCGTCGCGCCGGGCCACTACGCAGATCACGCCGACGCCGTCGACGGGAGCTACGCCGCACCGCTGGGCGACCTCCGCGACATGGACGTGCTGGAACTCGACCGCGCGGCGTTCGTGGAGCGGGTCGCCTCGGACCTCCCGCCGCGACCCTCGAACTACGAGCGGATCATCGCGACGAACCTCGGCCGTGAGTCGATGGACGACGACGACGCCTTCGAGGCGGAGCTCGGCCCGAACAACTGCGCGGTGAGCTAGGAAACGGGGCCGTTTTCACGGCCGATGGCGTCGGGCGACCCATGACCGAAGCGGACGCGATCGACCGAAGCGACGCGCCGGTCACCGCCGACCGGATCGCCGGGGACCTCCGCGCGCTGGGCGTCGACGCCGGCGACGCCGTGCTCGTCCACGCCTCGCTCTCCTCGCTCGGGTGGGTACCCGGCGGCGCGCCAGCCGTCGTCGACGCCCTGCTGGACGTCGTCACCCCCGTCGGCACGCTCGCCATGCCGACCCACTCCACCCAGCTCTCGGACCCGTCGAACTGGGAGAACCCCCCGGTTCCCGACGACTGGATCGCGGAGATCAGGGAGACGATGCCGCCGTACCGCCCGGAACTCACCCCCACCAGGATGATGGGCGCGGTCGCCGAGTGCTTCCGCGACCATCCGGAGGTCGTCCGGAGCCGCCACCCGACCTCCTCGTTTGCGGCGTGGGGAGAGGGGGCCGAGGCCGTCGTCGCCGACCACGCCGTCGACCCGCCGTTCGGCGAGACGTCGCCGCTCGCCCGCCTGTACGATCTGGACGCCTCCGTCCTCCGGCTGGGCGTCGAGGCCAACACGTCGCTCCACCTCGCCGAGCGTCGCGCCGAGTACGACAAGTCGTTCCAGTCCGACGGCGGCCCGATGCTCGTGGACGGCGAGCGGCGCTGGGTGACGTTCGAGACCGTCGCCGGCCCTGACGACTTCCGGGAGATCGAGGCGGCCTACGAACGGGAATACGGGATGGAGCGCGGGAGCGTCGGCGAGGCGACCGCGACGCTCGTGGACCAGCGGCCGCTCGTCGACTTCGGGGTCGAGTGGATGGAAGCGAATCGGTAGGGGTGGAAGTCGGTCCGTTGAAACCGCAGAAAGCGGCCGTGCTCAACAGTCTCGTTCACACAGTCGACAGGGTACTTTGATCGAGAGAAACAGGTGAGGTAGTTCGCCACGTACAGGGGCCCTATCGATGAGCTTTTACTTCATTACGTCGAACAATAGTACAATGGTACGGGACGACGTGGTTTTTCGACTCAATATCATCATCTGGCTCCTGATCGTTCTCCTCGGGGCACAGTTTTGGTCCATTCTCCAAACTACCAGGGGTGCCGGTGTCCTTCTCGTCGAAGGATTTCTCCTCCTCCTTGCCGTCTCTATCCTCGGTATCATCTACTGGGTGTTTCAGTAGCGCACTAACCATACGGAGACCTACCTGACGGCGAGTTCAGCGACGGCAACCTCGAATAGTCGGACATCACGGAACCAGGGGAACGTTCAGTCGTCCGCGGCGGCGCCGTCGGCCCCGTCCAGGTTCGCGGCGTCGTCCTCGATGCTGGGCGGGTACTCGCCCCGATCCAGTTTCAGGTCCGACTGGGGCCGGGCCATGCAGGTGAGCGCGTACTCCTCGGCCTCGGCCTCGGTGAGCCCCCGGGCGACCGCGGCGGCCTGGGCGACCTCGCCCTCGACGATCTCGGCCGAGCAGGCCAGACACATGCCGACCCGGCAGGAGTACTCCTGGGCGATGCCGGCGTCGATGCACGCGCCGAGGATGGTCTCCTTGTCGGACATCTCGAGCGTCTCGCCCGTGCCGACGAACTCGACGGTGTACTCGGTCATCGGCTGAACCGTCGTCGGACGACGCTTAAATTCTTGTCATCGGGGGAGGCCGGACGCGGGTGCACGGACGCCGGTATCGGCCGACTAACTTACCGGACACCGCCCCACGAGCCTCCATGACGGACAGACCGCTCCGGGCGACGATCAGCCTCCGGGGGATCATCCGCGACGGCGGGGGAGACGTGCTCGTCGTCCGCCGGGCGAGCGACGGCGAGTGGGAACTGCCCGGCGGTCGCCTCGACCACGACGAGGATGCGGTCCCCGGACTCGAACGCGAGATCGCCGAGGAGACCGGCCTGACGGTCGACGTCGGGCCGCCGGTGCACGCGACCGCCTGGCGGAACGACGACGACCGCGGCCGCTTCGGCGTCTACTACCCCTGCACCACGGAGGTGCGGACGGTGTCGCTGAGCGGCGAACACGTCGAGTACGCGTGGGACGACGCGGCGACCGCGGCCGATCGGCTGGGCGCCGCGGGGGCGTGTGCGGTGGAGCGAGCGACCGACGACGCGGTCCGGGCGGCCCCCGCGTCGGTGGAACTCCGGTGACGGCGGACTCCCCCGGTCGAGTCGCCGGAACCGGTCGGAAACATCTTCCTACCAAGGATACTCCAGCCACCTCTCCCCCACATGGCGTGTCGCCACGACCGGCGCGAGGTGCTGTCTCTCGGCCCGGAATCGTCCGGCAACAAGTGCCCAGAATCGTCCGGCATCGAGTGTCGTGAGCGCTGTCACGAGGTGCTCGGGAACTCGACCGGCCACTTCTGATCGCCGTCCTCACCGGCCGTCGACCGACCGTCATGGTCGATTCCATCCCGTGCCGACTGAGCCTGCACGTTCCGGCCGCTGCCGCACCTGACCGCCGGCACCCCCATTTATCTCCTCCACCCGAGATGCGCCCCCATGTACGCGAACATCCTCCTGCCGACGGACGGGAGCGACGGCGCGCGGCGTGGCGTCGACGCGGGCCTGCGGCTCGCCGAGGAGCACGACGCGACGGTTCACGCGCTGTTCGTCGTGGACGAGCGGCACGTCACCCGGGAGTACGACCACGTCGTCGAGGACGCGGAACGGCGGGCCGAGGCGGCGCTGGACGACGTCGGCGGGGCGGCCGCCGAGCGGGGCCTCAGCGTCGAAAAGCACGTCCGCTGGGGCGTCCCGCACGCCGAGATCGTCGCGGCGATCGACGCGTACGACGCGGACCTCGTCGTGATGGCCACCCACGGCCGGACGGGCCTCGACAGGCTAGTCAACCTCGGGAGCACGACCGAGCGCGTGGTTCGTGCCGCGCCCGTGCAGGTGCTCACGGTGCCGGTCGAGCGGGGAAGCGACGTCGCCTGAACGGATAGTTTAAGCCGGCGACACTGTGTACGTGACCGACATATTTACGCTCCGCTCGGTCGACGTACGGTCACTACGGATGTCACGAGCGTTCGGCGAGGAGACGATACGGTACTTCACCGCGAGGAGCGCCTACCTCTGGCTCGGCGCGGTGCTGTTTTTCGTCTGTGGCGACCTCGTGACGACGACGATCGGCCTCAGCCTGGACCAGGTCGTCGAGGTCGGACCGGTCGCGGCGTACGTCCTCACCCACGGCTACGTGCCGCTGGTCGTCCTCAAAGGACTCACCGTCGCGCTCTGTGTGGGGCTCTGGCGGCTGACGCCCCGTCCACACCGCGTCGGCGTCCCGCTCGGGCTGGCGACCCTCGGCGTTCTGGTCACCGTCTGGAACACCTGGATCCTGTTCGTCGCGTCGACGTGAGCCGCCGGCGCCACGGAGGGCCGCCACGTCCACGTGCGGTCGGTCGCCTGCACCCGCCCCCGTCGAGTACCGACAGCCATAACCTGGCCCGTCCGTTGCGTGCTGGTGACATCACTCGGCCAGTCCGCGCCGTTCCCGGCACGACTCCACCGAGCGGCGGAGGCGGGCTGCTCGGGGCGAACTCCGGCCCAACAGGAGGAGACACATGAACCTGCGCTCACTGGTCGGCTACGTCCTCACCGCGTGCGTGGCACTGGTCGTCCTGTCGCTGTTTCTCGGGCAGGTCCTCGGCCAGCCGGTCCTGCTCGGCTACGTCGAGACCGGGAGCATGGCCCCGACCATGGATCCGGGCGACGGGTTCGTCGCCGTCCCGATGGCGATCGCCGGCCCGGTCGAGCCCGGCAACGTCATCGTGTTCGAGGCACAGGAGCTGCACGGGGGTGGTCTCACGACCCACCGCGTGGTGGGCGAGACGGACGCCGGCTACGTCACCAGGGGCGACGCGAACCCGGTCACCGACCAGGACGGCGTCGAGCCGCCCGTCGGCGAGGACCAGGTGGTCGCCAAGGCGCTCCAGGTCGGCGGCGAGGTGGTCGTCCTGCCGGGGCTGGGCACGCTCGTCACCGGCGTCAACGACGTGCTCACCGGGTTCCAGCAGCAGCTCGCGATCCTGCTCGGGACGCGTGCGGTGCTCGGCACCCAGGGGCTCTCCTATCTCCTGTTCGCGATCGGCACGGTCGCGTACGTCCTCACGGAGCTGTTCGGCTCCCCGCGGACCCAGCGACGCCGGAGCAACGGACGGCGCAAGACGGGGTCCGTCGACGCACGTGCGGTCATCCTCGTGCTCGCGGTCGTCCTCGTCACCGTCATCACCGCGAGCATGGTCGTCCCCGGCGGCCAGCAGCAGTTCGACGTGGTGAGCTCCCAGAGCGACTCAGGGCGGCAGGGAGTGATCCCGGCCGGCGAGTCGGAGAACCTCACCTACACCGTCCCGAGCAACGGCATCGTCCCGGTCGTCGTGTTCTTCGAGCCGACGAGCGAGGGGATCAGCGTCTCGCCCGAGAGCATGTCGATCGCCGCCAACAGCCGGGCGAACGCCACGGTCACGCTGCAGGCGCCGCCGGAGACGGGGTACTACCGGCGCTCCTTCCACGAACACCGGTATCTCGCGGTGCTGCCGACGTCGACGATCGAGACCCTGTACCGGCTCCACCCCTGGGCCCCGATCGTCGTGATCGACGCGCTCGTCGCCGTCGGGTTCGTCGCGCTCGCGGCCGCACTCGTGGGCTGGGGGCCGATCAGGCTGGACGCGGGGTCGCGGGACGTGTCGGCGCTCGATTGGCTCCGGCGAAAGCTCCGGTAAGCGGCCCCCGGGACGGCCGGATCGGGGAAAACATCCCCAGTCGGTACTGCCGTTCGAGCAGGCGAAACCGCGCCGAACTCACACGTCGAACCAGTCGGTGATGTCCTCGTCACCCGTCGTGTAGTAGTGGACGACGTCGCCCTCGATGACGGCGTAGGCGTCGAGTTCGTCGTCGTAGATGACCCGCTTGCCGGAGTCGATGCCGATGTCGACGAGGTCCTCGAGCGAGTCGGTCCGGGTGTACTCCTTCCCGGTTTTCGTCGGGATCTCGCCGTCGGAGATCCACTCCTCGAACCGCGCTCGGGCGACCGTCGTCCCGAGCGCGCTTTCGTCGATCGACTGTGACCGGTTCCAGACTGCCCCGGCCAGCACCAGCGCCACCAGGCCGGCGGCCGCGAGCCCCCCGGCGAGCGGCAGGTTGGGCGGTTCGGTGACCTGTCGGGTCACGGTCCTGCTGTGGGGCTGGGACGCGGAGAGGTCCGACCCGAGCCAGTAGGCGCGGTCGGTCAGGACGACCGGCGCCTCCGCGGTGAGCGACCCGGAGTACAGGTCCGATTCGTACGTGACGTTCACCACCAGCCGCGTGTCCAGCGTGCCGACGGTGCCGATGGCGGCCCGTTTCTCGTTGAGCGCCGCGCGGACCGCCGACATGTTCACCGTGGCGTTCGTCCGGAGCGAACCGTCCGACACCGTCACGGAGTCGGCACCGAGGAGCCGCCGCGACTCCCAGAACTGCTGTCCCTCCCTGGCCGCCCGCGTCCTGAGCGTCAGTCGCTGGGTGACCTCCACCTCCCGGTCGGCCGGCACGCTCGTCTCGACGGCGACGGTGAGGTTCGGCGACGCGGCGAAGAAGTACGCCGGCATGTCCACGAGCCGTTCGTTCGCCTCGTACAGCGTCGTGTTCCCGGTGACGACCGCGCTCGTCCGGCCGCTCGTCGCGTACTGCTGCCGGTCGACCTCCTCGGAGACCTGCTCGGTCGACGAGTCGGTGTACTCCACGGCGGCACCCCCCAGTCCGGCGAGCCCGGCCAGCAGCAGGACGACGACGACGGCCGTCCCGTACTGGTGCAGGTACCGGTCGACGCGCTCGCTACTCGACATCGGGGTGGAACGGTCGCTCTCCGTCCGTCCGGCAGTTCGACCGACCGGCCCGACCCGGTCGAGGACCGGCCGGCCGCGGAGTTGCCGGCAGGGACTGACCCGCGAGCACCGGGTTCAGGCTGGTTGCAGACGTGCCCATCGGTTCGACGTACCCGTCCCTTACCTCTCGGAGACAAAACAATTTCGACGCCGGTCGCCGTCCGGGCCGGGGTGGCTTCCCCGCGGAACCCGTTCCCGGGAGGCTCGTCCGTGAGACGGTCGGCGGCGTCGCGGCCGCTCGCGGCAACGAACGGATGGCACACTGTTTAAGTTCCCGTGAGACCGAGTAGTGATGTCTTACTGCCATGGGCCGACGGGACCGGAACCGACCATCACGGGGGCGCGACGGTGGCCGCAGTGGCTACTCCCGCCGAAAGCTGATGGGCGCGGGCATGGTCCTGTTCGGCGCAGCGGGCCTGGCGACGAACACGCGGGCGTTCTCGCAGGTCACGTCGAATCGAGGGGCGGACGTCGGCGTCGCGTCCGACGAGGACGCGCTCCTGGGGCTCGACGTCGTGCCGTCCGTCGAGAGCGGCTCGGGCCCCACGCGGCTCGTGACGGCGACGAACAACGCGAACGTCGACCTCGACGTGTCGGTGTCGCTGGACGACCCGTCGCAGGGGTCGCTCAGCCCGCAGTCGGTCGTCCTCGCGCCCGGCGAGTCGGCCTCCTTCGAGGTCGACCTCGCGGCGAACGGGCCGACCGGGGTCGACGCGCTCCCGTTCACCATCGACGCGACGAACGGGGGAGTCCTCTCGATCACGCAGACGCGACGGGTCGACGTGGACTCGGTGGGCGTCCTCAGGCGGGTCCTCGAGGACCTCACGCGGGACACGAACGCCGAGTACGAGCTCTCCTACCGGGTCGAGGGCGTCGAGTCGTTCGGCTCCATCGAGGTCGAGTTCGTCGCGGGATCGAAATCGTGGGCGACCGAGTCTCGGTCGAGCACGGAGTCGGCGGGGGTGCTCACGTACTGGCACGGCGGGACTGAGGGAACCCCGTACGACGTCGTCATCGAGGTGTTCGACGCGTCGGACGAACTGGTCCTGACCGAGACGATCGAGGACGTTGCCGACGGCGAGGACCCGGCAGGGAACGACGATCTGAGCAGGCCGACGAGTCCGACCCTGGAGTGGTTCACCGTCTCGGACGCCACCGAGAACGACAACACGGAGTTCACCGTCGAGTACGAGGTCGCGGACCTGGCGGAGTACCAGTCGGTCAGGATCACGTTCGAGCACACGGACCCGGACAAGCACTGGGCGACCGAGACGAAGACGGTCACCAGCGCGCCGACCGGGACGGCGACCTACACGCGGGGCGGGACGGAGGGCGACACGTATACCGTCATCGTGGAGGTCGTCGACGACGACGGCCTCGTGGTGGATTCGGACACGAAGACCGTCGTCGCGGGCGAGGGTGACGAGGAGGACGACGGCGGCGACGGCGATGACGAAGAGGGAGGAGCGGGCGAGGATGGTGACGACGGAGACGATGGCGACGACGACCACGACAGTGAAGACGAGGAGGAAGACGACGATGGCGATGACGAAGACGACGACGAAGACGATGAGGATGGTGACGACGATGAGGACGAAGACGACGACGACTGAAGACGTCCCGGTTTTTCAGCCCCGTCCGCACGTATCCGACCCCGTTCGTCAGGGTACCAGTTACGCCGGGTTCGCCGGGCAGGCGGCCCGGTACGAGAGGGTCGTTACCGGAACTCCTCGCGTGCGTCGACGGGCTCGCCGCCGTCGGTCGCAACCGGCGCCCGCCGGTCGACTCGGAACGTGGAACCGCTGAACGTGGCGACGTTGTCGGCCGCATCCACCGCGCGGACGCTCACCGAGTAGTCCCGCCCGAGGTCGCCGGGACCGTCGGCGGACAGCCCGACGCCCGGGATCCGCTCGGGCGACGCGCTGTACACGTCCGGGCGTGCCGGCTCGATCCGCTTTCTGGCCAGTTCGTTCCCGTCACCGTCACACAGCGCGAGGTCGATCCGGTCCAGATCGCCGGTCGGATCCTCGACGCGGAGGTGGCCGACCTCGAACAGTCCCAGCCGGCGGTTCCAGGAGGGGTTCTCGAACGCCGTAACGCGTGGACCGTCGTCCCCGGAACGGCGGCCCAGAAGCGCCAGCACCCACCGGAGGTCGACCGAACTGGCCCAGTAGACGGTTCCGAGCAGCCCGGCGACGATCCCGAAGAGCGCGAGCCACGTCCCGACCGGGAAGCTCTCGCCGACGACGGCGAGTTGTCCGCCCCCGCCGCCGGCACCCGGCGCGCCGACGAGGAACGTCTCCTCGGTCGTGCTGTTCGCGCCGAACTCGTCCTGGACCGTCACACGCACGGTCCGTTCGACCCCGGTGAACGTGTAGTTCAGGGCCTCGCCCGTCCGCTCGGTTCCGTTCGGGAGGTGCCACGTGACGGTGTGGTTCCCGTACCGGTTCGAGACGTTCGCGCGGAGCGGAACGGGCTCGCCGACCGAGACGTTCGCGGGCGAATCGAGCGTGACGGTGGGCCGGTCGTTGGCGAGGATCCGGTAGTTCGTGGTGTCCTGGTCCCCGTTCGCGTCCCGCACGGTGAGCGAGACGTTGTAGAAGCCCGGCTCGTCGAACGTCGACCGGAGCTGCTCCTTCGAGACGGCCGTGCCGTTCGGGAGCCGCCACTCGTATGTGACCCCCGGGCTCCGGAACACGGCGAACGGGCTGAAGCCGTCGGTTCTGGCCTCCAGCACGACGGAGCCGTCCGCCGTCGAAACCACGCGGGTCCCGAGGAGCTGCCACCCGCTGTCGGTGCGGTGACCGATGCGTGCGGCCTCGGGCGGCGTTCCTTCGAGCTTGTCACGGGCGACACGCATGCGGACGGTCGCCGGCTGATTCTCCCGGCCCGGGGGTGCCGTGATGTCCACGACCTTCACGATCCGGCGGTCCGAGTCGACGTCGGCAACCGTATCGACGGTCGAGCGCGTCCCGGTGAGCGTGATCGGCTCCCCCGCGGTGGTTACGGCGTCGACGGTGACGTTGTCGATCCGGCGCGTCCGACCGTCCGTTCCGTCACCGCCGGCTGAGCCGCCCGCCGAGTCGTCCGGCGAGATGACCGCCTGTGGGCGCGGGTCCGGATCGGTCGTGTTCCCGTCGAGCGTGTCCGGGTCCATCGCCCGAACGGTGACGTTGCGGTCCGGGGACCCCTCCTCGAACTCGACCTCGACGTCCGAATCGTTGGCCTGGTCGAGTGGCGGCGCTTCGGTGGGCTGTTCGGTCGGCACGGGCGTTGCCGGCGCGGCGCCGGAATCCCCGTCACCACCGCCTCCCGAACCGCCGTCCGAACCGTTCTCGGGCGGCTCCGTCGGATCGGCGGCGGCCGCGTGAAGCGTGATCGAATCGAGAAGCAGGTCTCCGGCGGCGGTGTCCTCGCCGCGGGTGTCGATGCGGATGCCGACGGCGACCGCGGCACCCTCCACCAGCGTCACGTTGTGATCCGCGCCCGCGATGGGCTCGCCGGTCGAACTGTCGACCAGCGTGACCGCCGGGGAGCCCTCGTGGGTGAGCCAGACGCGCTGTGCCGTCTCACCCCGATTCTCGATCCGGACGACGTCCGCGATGACGGTCTCGCCGCCGTCGTTGACGCCGGGGTCCCGGAGGTCGATCGAGAGGTTGCCGTCCTCGCCGACGGTCGCGTACTCGCCGTTCGGCCCGTCCGACGGGGTGAGAACCACGTCGTTCTCGGCCCAGAGGTCGTCCACGGCGAGCGCGCCGCTCACGGCGGCCCCGGTCGGGACGACGAGTCCCACGAGGACGAGGGCGAGGACCGCGGCGTTGAAGCTGTGGAGTTTCATTTCGTGCGTTTTGGACCAGTTGCTCGTCGACGGACGAGAAGGTCGAGCTGGGGCCGTTTCTGTCTGAACTCGAGCTACTACCCGCGCAATCTACGGCCGAAGGAGGTAGTTTAGGCTGTCTCCTCAGCGTCGGCGACGATGGTAAAGTCCACGTTGAAGTCGTTTCCGTCCCCGTCAGTGATTATTTCCATCCCAACACTGACAGAGTCACCTGGTCCAAGCTCTGTGCCATTGATGCTGCTATCGTCGTTCCCATCAAAGAAGGCGAACGAATCCGCATCGGAGTCGTTCTGCACTCCGATGTCGATAATGACGTTCTGGCTCCCCTGGTTCGTGATGTTGAACACATGGTTTACCTCGGTCGTGGCGTTCTGGTTTAGGCCCGATGCGCCTGCATCCGTGTCGAAATTAAGCGTCAGCTCTCCACCGTTCTGCCCACCGTCAGTGGTTGCGTACGTGCTGTTACCTTGTAACTGGAGCAACGCGCTCGAGTCGCCAGCAACGTTCACCGTGGCAGTCCGTTCCGCACTCACCGTCGTAAACGCGCCCGACGCGGTGACGAGGCCGATTGCAGCGAACACCGCGAGCAGCGCGAACAGTTTTCCTTTGGGTCTCATTGTATCGTGATCTCCTTGTTGGTTATCGCCCACACACGCCAGCACGTCCGTGCTGGCACGGCGAGGCTTACTCAGCCGTACACCACCCACCCCCTTTGTAAGACCTCCCTACTTTCCGGTTAGGACCTCCTAAACCGGGTTAAACGGGTCGTTAAGCCACTCGATTCGGTTCGGTCGCGATCGGTCCACGTCCGTCGAACACGTACGAACGGCAACCTTTACGGCACGATACGACCGACTCGCGGGCACGAAACCTCTTCGACGTCTGCAATGTCCCTCGATCAACCTGACTCCACGCGCCAGGAACCACTCGCGGAAACCGCGCTGTACAGCGCGCTCTCGGACACCAGGCGTCGGTACGCCCTGCACCACCTGAAACAGCGGAACGAACCCGTCTCGGTCCAGGAACTCGCCGAACAGGTGGCCGCCTGGGAGAACGGGAAGTCGATCGAGGCGCTCACCTCCCAGGAGCGAAAGCGGGTGTACATCTCGCTTTACCAGTCCCATCTGTCGACGATGGACAAACAGGGGCTCGTCGAGTACGATTCGGAGGCCGGAACCGTCGAGCTGAGCGACTCGATGAGCGGCGTGGACCTCTATCTGGAGGTCGTCCCGAAGGAGAGCATCCCGTGGAGCATCTTCTACGCCGGACTCACCCTGGCGAACGCCGTCCTGCTCGGGCTCGCGTGGTACGAGGTCAGACCGTTCGACGCGCTCCCGGACCTCGCGTGGGGCGGCGTCGTGCTGGTCTCCTTCGGCGTGTCCGCGTTCGTCCAGCTCTACTACAGCCGGCAGATGCGGATCGGCGACGACGGTCCGCCGCCGGAGCTGCGGACGGACGACTGACCGGCGGTCCTCGGACTCCTCGATGGGCAAAGGTCCGGACGGCGGCGCGGGCTCTCCATCTCAGTCGGAACCCGACTCGACGACAAGCTCGCCCCCCTCGGTCACGCGTGCCACGGTGTCGAACAGCGTCCTGAACACCGCGACGGTCTGGTCGTCGTGTGCGTCCGGGTAGAGGTGATAGTGGGCGGTCGCGTCCAGCGAGTCGACGCGCCCCTGGAGGACGTGGACGAACCGGAACAGCCGCTGGGGGTCCGTGTACTGGAGCAGCTCCGTCAGCGAGTGGAGACAGAGCCTCGACTGCCCCGGGCTGTCACTCCACTCCTTGAGCAGTTTGTTGATCTTGATCCCGAGCCTGGTGAGATCCGAGGCGTCCGAGAGCGTCTCCGTCCGGATCGTCCCCGACCCGGCGTTCGCCGTGGTGACCGACGAGCGCGTCGCGCCCCGGGTCCGTTCGCCCACGCTGAGCACGCACAGGTTGGCCGGCTGTTCGTCCGTGTATCGCCGCCACGTGTTCCAGCGTTCGGTCGCGGTGCGGGTCAGCGTCACGAAGAGGACGTTCTCGGGGGTCGTGGTGCCGCTACTGAGCAGGTTCGTACAGTGCCGGTCGTGATCGGCTCCCGTGAGCGGACCGAGCACCAGCACGTTCGACTCGTCGCCGACGTCGGTCGTCGGGTCGGTCGGCGGCGAGGTGCGGTCGTCCCCGGACTGGACCCACTCGAACGAGTCCCCGGCCGCCGTCCCGGAGTCGCTCAGGTTCAAACTGGGTACAGGCGAGGACTCCTTCCGGGACCGGTTCGAGACTGAGTCGGCAAGCTCCGCGAGCGAGGCCCTCGTCTCGTCCTCGCTGCCCACACCGTCCGTGGAGTCGTCACCTGACATGGGAGGAGCCTCCTGACCGGTTCGACGTCGATCCGCGTCCGTCCCGTCCGGGTCGGGGGGAGTCCGTACCGGCCCGACCCGGCCCGGCGACGCTCGTGGGGGGAACGAACCGCCCCGCGGCGGAGCTACACATTGCGGACGGGGACGTCTCACTCATCGGTCGTTTCGGACGGCGACGGGTCACTCGCGTCCGAATTACCGGTGCCGTTCCCTCCGTCGGGAGCGTCCTCCCGCGTCGAGTCCGTTCCGTCGAGGTCGACGTCGGGCGGGGTCAGTTCACCGTCGTCGTCCCGTCGTCCCCGCACTCGCCGGGTCGAGTGCCCGGATCGGTCCGGTCCGGCCGGGCCGGCGGCCGTCTCCAGCGTCGCGGAGCCGAACCAGCCCGTCTTCGGCGTCACGTCGACGATCGGCGACGAGCAGTGGGGACACCGCGGTTCGACGAGCAGGCCGAGTTCGACGCGGCCGTCACAGTCCGCACACGTCGCCCCGTCGATCCCGTGTTCGGCCGCGCTCCGCATGAGGTCGGCGAGTTCCTGCTGGCCGGTCTGGCCTTCCCGGATTACGTCGAGTTCGCGTTCGAGCTTCCGATCCAGGCGCTCCAGCCGGTCGTCGAACTCGTTCGTCCGCTCGACCAGGTAACGGAGCACCTCCTCGACGTGCGTGAGGTCCTCGGTGAGGTTTCCACGGACCTCCCGCTGTTCGTCCTCGACGGCCTCGACGCGCTCGGTGAGCGATCGAACGGCCGACTCGACCGCGGCGACGGATGCTTCCTGCTCCTCTTCCATCCTCGCGGCCGCCTCCGAGAGTCGCTCTCTCGTGGCGGCCAGCGACTCGGCCTGCTCGTCCTGCCGGTCCGCCAGGCGGTCGACCTCCCACGTGAGCGACGCGAGTTCGCGCCCGAGCGTGTCCATCCGGCGGGTCACGTCCGCGTCCCGCTCGCCGCCCTCGGGCGACGATGACGGGTCGGCCGTCGGCAGGTCGGCCTCGGACAGGACCGATTCGACCGTCTCCCGAAGCTCGTCGAGGGGAACGTCCGCGGGGTCGCCGGAGGACGCCACCTCCTCGGCCGAGGAACGGTCCGGAGCCGAACCCACGTCGAGGTCGGCGCCCGTCGCGCGGCTTTCGAGGAGCTCCTCGAGCTCGTCCAGGACCCAGTAGGAGGACATCATCCGATCCAGCACCGCGCCCTCGGAGGAGTCACGCGAGTCCGCGACGCGTGTCAGCCACTCCTCGAACGTGTCGATGTCTAGCTCGGGGTCGGCCGACGCTTCGTCCTCTGACATGGTCTCCGGGGAAAGTATACGCGAAGTCGGGGACGTGTTTATTTAATGGTAATGGTCCTTCCAGGCGGTTGATGCTAATTTACCGCACATCCCGGTAAATACAGGCTTCAGTGGCTGGGACGCCTGAAACCCTCGAAGGGTCGTGCCGAAACCGTCCGAGCGGCGAGAGCGCGCTCGGCTCGGTCCAGACGGGGCGTCGACGCCCGGTCCGAACGGCTACCTACGTCCCCTCGAACTCGGGGTCGCGCTTCTCGCGGAACGCCTCGATGCCCTCGGCGTGATCGCGCGAGGCGAACACCGCGGACTGTGCGCCGGCCTCGTGCTCGACCGCCTCGGCCAGCGACGCGAACTCCGCGTTCAGGAGGCGCTTCGAGGTCCGCAGCGCGACCGTGGGGCCCGAGGCGAGCTCCGCGACGAGCGCCTCCGCGCGCTCCTCGAACTCGCCGTCCGGGTGGACGTGGTTGACGACGCCGAGTTCCGCCGCGCGCTCGGCGTCGAGCAGTTCGCCCGTGAACACGAGTTCCTTCGCGACGTTCGCGCCCACGAGCTTCGGCAGCAGGTACGACGTTCCGGAGTCGACCGCGAGACCGACGTTCCTGAACCCGAACCCGATCCTCGCGCCCTCGTGCATCACCTGCACGTCGCACGCGATGGCGAGGTTGCCGCCCGCGCCGAACGCCGGGCCGTCCACCTTCGCGACCGTCGGGAACTCGCAGTCGTGGACGCGCTCGATGCAGCGGCCCGTGTCCTGAACGATGTGTCGGACCGCGTCGTCCAGCGGCTCATCGCCCTCGTGGCGCTCCAGCATCGCAGCGACGTCGCCGCCGGCCGAGAACGCCGGCCCTTCGCCCTCGATGACGACACAGCGGGCGTCGCCGCCCTCCAGCTCCTCGAGCGCGGCCATGATCCCGTGGGTCACCTCGACCGAGAGCGCGTTTCGGCGGTCGGGGTCCGCGAGGACGACGCGCGCGATGCCCGTCTCGTCGTCGGTTTCGAGGCGGACGGCGTCGGTGCCGGTCGCACCCGCATCGCTCGCACCGGTGCCCGTGGCGTCGCCCGGGTCGCCCGCGCCGTCGCCGCCGTCGGTCCGAACCGGGTCGGCGGGGTCGCTCTCGTCGCTCATTCGCCCCGGAGCTCGAACTTCTGGACCTTCCCGGTCGTGGTCCGCGGGAGTTCCTCGACGAACTCCACCTCACGCGGGTGCTTGTACTCGGCGAGGTTGTCGAGACAGAACTGCCGGAGCTCGTCGGCGGTGACGTCCGCGTCGGGCGTCGTGACGACGAACGCCTTCACCGTCTCGCCGCGCCGGTCGTCCGGAATCCCCACGACGGCGACGTCGGCGACCGCCTCGTGTTCGAACAGCAGCTCCTCGACCTCGCGCGGGTAGACGTTGTAGCCCGCGGTGTTGATCATGTGCTTCTCCCGGTCGACGACGTAGAAGAAGCCGTCCTCGTCGTGGTAGCCGACGTCGCCGGTGTGGAACCAGCGCTTCCCGTCGGCGTGGGTGAACACCGCCTCGTTCGCCTCCGGCCGGTCGTGGTACCCCTTCATGACGTTCGGGCCGGCGACGACGACCTCGCCCGTGATCTCGTCCAGGTCGACCTCGTCCTCGTCCACGGGCCCCTCCGCGACGGGGGGGACGTCCTCGAACTCGGGCGTGACGATCCGGGAGTCGACGCCGGGCAGCGTCCGGCCGATGGAGCCGACCCGGCGCCCCTCGTCGGGGCTGTTGAAGTGTGTGACCGGGCTCGTCTCGGTGAGCCCGTACCCCTCGTACACCTTCACGTCGAACAGCTCCTCGAAGCGTCGGAGCACCTCGATCGGGATGCCCGCGCCGCCGACGCCGCACATCCGGAGCGAGGAGAGGTGCCGGTCCTCGACGTCCGGCTGGTTGATGACGTCGTTGTACATCGCCGGCACGCCGTGCATCATCGTCAGCTCGGCGGACTCGATGAGGTCCAGCGACTCCTGGGCGTCCCACGAGGGGAGCGGGTAGTACGCGCCGCCGGCGAACAGCGTCGCGTTCATCACGACGGTCATGCCGTAGATGTGGAACAGCGGGAGCACCCCGAGCAGCTTGTCGTCCGGCCGGAGCCCGCCCGCCGGGAGCGTCTGTGACATCTCGGCGTTCGACCGCAGGTTCTCGTGGGTGAGCAGGACGCCCTTCGGCTGGCCGGTCGTCCCCGAGGTGTACGGCTGGCAGGCGACGTCGTCGTCCGCCCGCCCGACCGTCTCGAACGCGGGCGACCCGCAGAACTCGTCGAACGTGACCCCGCCCTCGGTCTCCCCGCCGACCGTGACGAGGTGCTCGACGCCGGTCTCCTCGCGGACCTCCTCGACGAACGGCGCGAGGTCCGCGAGCGCGACGACGACGTCTGCCTCCGAGTCCGAGAGCAGGTGTTCGATCTCGCGGGCCTTGTACTGCGGGTTCATCGGCACGACGACCCCGCCCGCCCGGAGCGTCCCGTGGAAGCCGATCACGAACTGGGGCAGGTTCGGGAGGTAGAGCCCGACCCGGTTGCCGGGTTCGACGCCGGCCTCGGCCAGCCCGGACGCGAACGCGCCGATCTGGCCCCACAGTTCCCGGTAGGGAACGTCCTGTCCTCGGAAGCTGACCGCCGTCCCGTCGCCGTGCTCCTCGGCGGCCGCGGCGACGTTATTGACAAGATTGACCATGACAGATTATCGCAACGGGGGGTTTCCGCTAAAGTCTTTCCCGCACGCGAATCGGACGTACCGTCGGCCGATTGCGACCGCGCCGCCGACCGGTTGCGACCGCCCAGTCCGCCCGGCGTGACCCCGGATCCGACGTCATGACGCTCGGCTCCGATCCGGCGGAGTGAAACCCCCTCCCCTCCTACGCGAGCCCGATGGGTACCCCCGAAGCGGAACCGACGACACGGCGCAGTTTCCTCCGGGCGCTGGGAGCGACGGGCGTGGCCGGGAGCGCCGCGCTCGCCGGCTGTTCGAGCAGTTCCGGAGCCGAGGGCGACGAGGGACCGTACGGCGGCTGGCTCGCGAACACCGGCGGCTTCGAGGGCGAGGCGGCCGACCGCACCGGCCAGTCCGAGGTCGCCGTCGAGGTCGGTGCGGGCGACGGGTTCGCGTTCTCCCCCGCCGCAGTCCGCGTCTCGACCGACACGACCGTCGTCTGGGAGTGGACGGGCAGGGGCAGCCAGCACAACGTCGTGGCCGAAAACGACGACTACGAGAGCCCGTACTACCGGGCGGGCGACGCGACGTGGGAACGCGAGTTCGTCGAGGCCGGCGTCTCGAAGTACTTCTGTTCGCCACACCGGAACGTCGGGATGAAGGGCGTCATCGAGGTCGTCTAGGGGTAGTGATCCGCACGGCGGACCGATAGCGCCGACGCGCCAGGAGTCGTCGATCAGCGCAGTT
Organism: Halobaculum sp. XH14; assembly: GCF_032116555.1. Taxonomy (NCBI): domain Archaea; kingdom Methanobacteriati; phylum Methanobacteriota; class Halobacteria; order Halobacteriales; family Haloferacaceae; genus Halorarum; species Halorarum halobium. Next base: position 1,038,128 of record NZ_CP134949.1, on the reverse strand, counting down.
CGTCGAAGGCGTCGCCCGCGAGCCCCGGCCCAGCGGGGACCCGAATCCGACCGTCCTCCACCGGAACCGGGTCGTGCGCGACGTCCTCGGCGAGCAGGTCGGCGGTGGCGAGCCCGTGGGTGCGCTCGCCGCCGCCCGGCACCGCGGCGGCGACGTGGACCGCGGCGGTCCGGGCGACGGCGGCGTCGATGGTCGTGGTGACGACCGGAGCAACGCCCTGCGAGTCGAGGTGCCGGGCGAGCGCCGCCGTCGCCCCCGGCCCGCCCTGGGCCATCGGCTTCAGGACGGCCACGTCCGCGTACTCGGGGATCGGTCGGGGCCACTCCCCGGCCGCGTTCACCGACTCGTCCAGCGCGAGGTCGACCCCCCGTCCCCGGAGGGCGGCCAGGTCCTCGTGCGCGTCCGCCGGGACCGGCTGTTCGACGTACTCGAAACCCAGGTCGGCGAGCGCGTCCATCGCGCGTTCGGCCGCCGCCAGGGACCATGCGCCGTTGGCGTCCGCCCTGAGCGACGCGTCGTCGCCGACGGCCGCCCGGACGGCCCGCAGGCGGTCGAGGTCGGCGTCGAGGTCACGGGCGCCGACCTTGCACTTGAGACAGTCGAAGCCGGCCTCGACGGCCGACGTCGCCGCCGAGACCGTCTCCGCGACCGACCCGTCGCCGACGGTGGCGTTGGCGGGAACCGTTTCGGCCGGGTCGGCGTCGATCGCGGCCCGTTCCGCCAGTTCCGACGCCAGCGGAACGCCCTCGACTCGTGCCTCGGCGTCGGCGGTGGCGAGCGTGACCGCGTGGCGGGCGGCCGGCGGGAGGTCCTCGATCAGGCGGTCGTCGAGCGGGTGGGCCTCGAGCGGGACGTCCCCGCCCCCTCGGAGCGTTTCCTGGACGTCCGAGAGCGCGGCCCGACACGTCTCGCCGTCCTCGGTCCAGGGCGGGAGCGGAGCGGCCTCGCCGACGCCGCGAACGGGGTCGCCGTCCGCCGTCTCGGCCGCTAGCGTGAGGATCGTGACGTCTCGCGTGGCTAGCTCGCCGGTCGCGGTGCCCAGCGGCGACCGCAGCGGGAGCGAGAATTCGCGGAGCCGTGCGTCGAACGCCGGCATCTCAGATCGCCAGCCCGAGCCCGAACAGCGCGGAGAACGCGGCGAGCAGTTTGCCGTTCCGTTCGAGCGCCGGGTTCAGCGCCTCCCCCGACGTCTCCGTGAGCATCGTTCGCGTGAGGAGCGCGGCGTACGGCAGGGTCAGGAGGGGGAGCAGCGTGGCGAGGCTCCCGGTCGTGACCGCGAAGACGACCGGGATAGTGTACGCCATCCCGAGCAGGAGCAGGAACTGGACGCGCGAGGGGCCGTAGCCGAACCGGACCGCGAGCGTACGCTTGCCCGTCGTCTCGTCCTCCTCCCTGTCGCGGACGTTGTTCACGACGAGGACGTCGGTGGCCAGGGCGGCGACGGGGAGCGAGGCGACGACGGCTGCGAGCGGGACGAGTTCGGGCCGGGGGACGAGCGTGAGGACGTCGACGCCGAGTTCGGCGGCGGCCTGGACGTAGTAGGTGCCCGTGACCGCGACGAGGCCGAAGAAGACGAAGACGAAGAGGTCGCCGAGGCCGTGGTAGCCGAGCGGGTACGGGCCCCCGGTGTAGGCGACGCCCGCGGCGACCGACAGCAGGCCCACGACGACGATGGGCAGGCCGCCGACGGAGACGAGGTACGTGCCGACGAGGATCGCGGCCGCGAACGTGAGCCACATCGCGCGCTTGACCGCGGCCGGGTCGATGAGGCCGCCGGCGGTCGCGCGGGTGAACCCCTCGCGCTCCTCGGTGTCGGCGCCCTGGACGGCGTCGTAGTAGTCGTTGGCGAAGTTCGTCCCGATCTGGATCAACAGCGCGCCGACCAGCGCGACGGCCGCCGGGAGCGGCGCGAACACGCCGGCGTCGAGCGCGAGGCCGGTGCCGACGAGGACCGGCGAGAGCGCGATGGGCAACGTCTGCGGGCGCGCGGCCATGAGCCACGCCCGCCGCGCGGAGACGTCCCGGGTCGATGTGTTCATTGCCTGTGGTCGGCGTGCCGGGACGGTGAAAGTTCGGGTTCTGTCCGGGCCCGGGGGCGCTCGCCAGCGGGTGCAGCCGTCGCCGCCACCGGTAGTTTCTCGCCCGCGCTCGCCGACGTTCGAGCAACCAGTGTCCCCGTTCAGTCGCGCCGTCGGGAGGGTGCCCCGCGAGACGGCGCTCGTCGTCGGCCTCGTCAGCGGCTCGCACGTCGTGAACCACATGTACCTCGTGCTGTTCCCGCCCATCCTCGGCGTCCTCGCAGCCGACTTCGACGTGACCCTGGCGCAACTCGGCCTCGCGCTCGGCGTGCAGGCGTTCGTCAACACCGCCTTCCAGCTCCCGTACGGCCACCTCGCGGACACGCGGGACCGGACGCTCGCGCTGGGACTCTGTCTCGGCCTCGGCTCGCTCGGCGTCCTCGTCATCGCCGGCGCCCCGACGTTCGAGTGGGTCGTCGCGGGCCAGGCGCTCATCGGCCTCGGCGTCGCCGGCCACCACCCCTCGCACTTCCCGCTGCTGGCGGACGCGACGCCGGAATCGAGCCGCGCCCGGGCGTTCAGCATCCACGGCTTCGCGGGCAACCTCGGGTTCGCGGCACCGCCGGTGCTCATCACCGCGGTGATCGCGCTCCCGGGATTGACCTGGCGCGACGCGTTCGCGCTCATCGGCGGCGGCGGCCTCGTGCTGGGGCTGCTCTGTGTCCTCGCCATCCGCCTGTTCGTCCCGGCGTCGGTCCGACGACCGCACCGGGACGCCGGCGACGCAGCGGGCGACGCGACCGTGCGCTCACCCGTCGAACGGGTCCGCAGGGGGGTCGACTCGATGCTCGCCTCGCCAGGCATCGTCGGCCTCGGGGCGTTCGCGCTCGTCGCCTCGACGGTGATGTGGGGCGTGACGACGTACGTCGTCGTGCTGCTGACCGACGGCTACGGGCTGGGGTCGGGGACGGCGAACCTCGCGCTCTCGGCGTCGTTCGTCGTCGGCGCCGGGTTCGTGCTGCTGGGCGGCGACCTCACCGACCGGTTCAGGCCGGCTCCCATCCTCGTCGGGAGCTACCTCCTGGTCACGGCGTTCGTGTTCGCGCTCGGGTCGATGGTGATCCCGCCGCTGGCCGCGGCGGTCTTCGCGGTCCTCGCCGGGAGCGCCGGGAGCCTGGCGATGCCCGCGCGGGACAAACTCGCGGACGCGCTCTCGGCGCGGGGCAACGTGGGGCGGAACTTCGCGGTCATCACGGTCGGCATCATGATCGGCAACACCCTCGCCGCGCCCGTGTTCGGCGCGCTCATCGAGTGGCAGGGGCTCCGGACGACGTTCCTCGCCATCGGCGCGGTCGCGGTCCTCTGTGTCGCCATGGTCGGCGTCCTAGTGAGCAGGTTCGATCCCGATACCGCGGAGGCCACGGCCGCGTAACGGCGACATGCGGTGCTGTGGCGATGCGGTGGTGGTTGCGGTGCTGTGGCGATGCGGTGGTGGTTGCGGTGCGGAGGCGGAGCGGATGCGGTTGCGGTGCTGTGCGGAGGCGGGCGCACGAGGTCACCCACCGTGAGGGAGAGAGGCGTGGCGAAGCCACGCCGACCGAGCGAGCGGCGTTTTTGGCATGAACGGGTTTTTCGGGGGTCTGGCCGCAGCGCGTCGGCTTCGCCGACGCGCGAGGACATGCCCCCCGAAAAAGAGGTTCGTAGGAAAAGGTTCCTTAGTAGTGCCAGGGATACCCCGAGAAGTCCTGCTCGCGCCCCTCGAGGAACGCGTCCCGGCCCTCCTGCGCCTCGGGCGTCATGTACGCGAGCCGCGTCGCCTCGCCCGCGAACACCTGCTGGCCCACGAGGCCGTCGTCGGTCATGTTGAACGCGAACTTCAGCATCCGCATCGCCGTCGGCGACTTGCTCGTCATCTCGTCCGCCCACTCCAGCGCGACGGATTCGAGGTCCTCGTGGGGAATCGCCTCGTTCGCCATCCCCATGTCGACCGCCTCCTCGGCCGAGTACGTCTTCCCGCGGAAGAACACCTCGCGGGCCTTCTTCTGGCCGACCTGCTTGGCGAGGTACGCCGAGCCGAAGCCGCCGTCGAAGGAGGCCACGTCGGGGTCGGTCTGGAGGAACTTCGCGTGCTCCTCGCTGGCGAGCGTGAGGTCACAGACGACGTGCAGCGAGTGGCCGCCGCCGACCGCCCAGCCCGGCACGACCGCGACGACCGGCTTGGGCATGAACCTGATCAGCCGCTGGACCTCGAGGACGTGCAGGCGGCCGGCCTTGGCCTCCCTGACGAGCGGGTCGTCCGAATCGTCCGCCTCGTCGCCCTCGCGGTACTCGTAGCCCGACTCGCCACGGACCGACTGGTCGCCGCCGGCACAGAACGCCCAGCCGCCGTCGTTCTCCGACGGGCCGTTTCCCGTGAGGAGGACGCAGCCGACGTCGGCCTGCTTGCGGGCGTGATCGAGCGCGGCGTACAGTTCGTCGACCGTTCCGGGGCGGAACGAGTTTCTGACCTCCGGCCGGTCGAACGCGATGCGGACGGTCGGCGAGTCGACCGCGCGGTGGTAGGTGACGTCGTCGAACTCGTCGCTGCCCTCGACCGGGTCCCAGCGGTCGGGGTCGAAGGTCTCCGAGACTGAGTCGGACATACCCGAGAGCGCGGTCGGCGCGCACAAATAGGTGTCCGCCTCGCCTCCCCCGTGGCCACCCGCGAGGCTGCACCTCCGCCCCGCCGCCGGTCGAACCCCACAAGACCCATACCGCCGTCTCGTAACGGTTCGGGCATGGTTTCCCGCAGAACCACCCTCCGACTCGCCGGTGCCGGCCTCCTCGGCCTCGCCGGCTGTACCGACCGCGGCGGCCGAACGCCGACCGCGACCCAGTCGGACACCCCGGACGGCTCGACGCCCGACGGCGGCGGCCCGACCGACGGCACCCCGAGCGAGACGCCCGGAGACTCGCGGATAGACGTCGAGGGCGCGTCGCCGACGTGGACGGCGTCGCTCGGCGACGGGCTCGTGACCGACCCGGTGTACGCGGACGGACACGTCGCCGTCGTCGTCGGCACAACCGTGTACGGCGTCGACGCCGCCACCGGCGAGACTGCGTGGACGTTCGAGTCCCCCGTCTCGCCCGAAGGTGACTACGGCCGGCCGGCCGCCGAACTCGTCCGCCACGACGGCGTCCTGTACGCGCTCGTCGGCATCAGCGTCGGCACCGGCGCGCACGACCACGTCCTCCACGCGCTGACGCCCGCGGGCGAGGAGCGCTGGACGTACGAGTCCGGCACCGGCGGGTTCCACACGGTCGTCGGCTTCGGCGACGAGGCGGTCGTGCTCGGCACGAGCGACGACGCCATCGGCCCCGTCGACTCGGGCGGGCACGCCGCCATCGCGGTGAACCTCGCCGACGGGCGGGAGCGCTGGCGCGCGGAGACGGCGGACGCGATGGGTGGGAGCGTCGGCGACGACTTCGTCGCCGTCGAACTGTACGGCGGCGTCGACTGCTTCGACGTGGCGACCGGGGAGCGGCGCTTCCAGTTCGCCCCGGACGGGGACGACCGAATCAGCGCGACCGCGGTCGGCGGCGGCCGCGCCTTCGTGGGGGTCGATCGCTACGAGGGCGACGAGCCGACGATGCACGCGCTGTTCGCCGAAACCGGCGCGATGGACTGGTCGCTGAGCGGGACGGTCGTCTCCTCGCTCCGCTACCGCGGCGATCTCTACGTCGGCGGCGAAACCGTCGCACGCTACGGCCCGACCGGGCCCCGGCGATGGTCGTTCGACGGCGGCGGCCTGCTGACGGGCGTTCCGTTCGATCCGGACGCGCTCTACACGAACGCGGATTCGAGCGTCGTCAAACTGAGCCGCGAGACCGGGGCGGGGCTGTGGACCGCCGACGCGACCGACCTGGCGATCCCACGCGCCCGCGGCGGCGACGCGGTCGTCTCGGCCGACGGGCAGGCGCGGACGGTGTTCGCACACTCCGCGGGCGACGGCTCGGAACTGTGGCGCGCGAGCCTTCCGGGGGAGTACCCGCCGACGCCCGCCGCGGGCGACGACGGGGCGATTCTGGCGACCGTCGACGGGGAGTTGGCGATGGTGCCGTTCTAGCGGTCGGGAGATTCGAGTTCCACGGAGTGACGAGCCGGAATCCACGGTTCGATGGGGCTCATGTTCGTCGAAGCGGTCCGAGCGGCGATCCGAACGACGCCACGTCGGTGGTATCCCAGGGTATTTGTCGATGCATCGGGAGCGTCCCACCGTCGATGCCCTCCAGGTTCCCGCGTAGCGACGACCGCACCGCTCGAAGACGTCTTCTCGCCGGAATCGGGACGGCGGTCGCCGGCGGCCTCGCGGGCTGTAACGGCCGGCTGCCCGGCACGGGTCCGACGCGTCTCGACGTCGAGACGTCGGTCGAACGGGACGAGGACCCGCGCGTCCTCTGGCAGTACCCGCCGCGGGAGGGGGAAACGGAGGGGATCGGGTACGCGTCGGTCGAGGTCGACCGGATCGTTCGGCGTGACGGCCGCCCGACGGCGGTGAATCTCACGTTCAACTCGACCATCGGGGGGATCGCCTCGGCCGAGCCGTACGAGGGGTATCACCCGGACTGGTTCCGGTTCCGCGTCCGGCCGCCGGAAACGTACGACGGCCGCATCAACCACCACGTGCGCGTCGAGCCGCCGGGTCAGTGGGAGGAGTTTTCCGCGTACTACGACGTTCAGGGCCTCGTTCGTCGAACGACCGTCGAACTCCGGGACGTCGAAACGCGGGGGACGATCGAGGTTCCGGCCGTGTTCGATCCCGGAGCCAACGGCCTCCCCGACCGGTTGCACTGCTCGTTCACGGTCCAGGCCTCCCGGCCCGGCCTGTTTGGGAAGACGGTCCGCGTCGCGGGACGGGGCGCCGTTCCGGTCGGGGGTCAGTGACGCCGCTCGCGACGGACCGCGTCGGCACCGCCTACTCGAGCCCGGCGACCCGCTCCGTGACCTCGTCGGCCAGCCGCTCGCGAACCCGATGGCTCGCCTCGGCGTCGCTCGTCACCTCGATCACTTGGGTCCCCTCGCTGGAGACGGCGTCGGCGTAGGCGTCGCGGAACCCCTTCCGGTCCTCGCCCTCGACGCGCTCGAACGCGAGGTCGTACAGCCCCTCGGTGTGGGAGAAGTCGAGGCCGTGGGGCGTCCTGAACTGCTCCGTGAACGGCGGCTCGTACCCCTCGATGGGGAGCATGTGGAAGATGCCGCCGCCGTCGTTGTTGACACAGACGACCGTGGCGTCGACGTCACAGCGGGCCAGCGCGAGCAGGCCGTTCATGTCGTGGTAGTACGCCAGGTCGCCGACCACGAGCGTCAGGTCGTCGGTCGTCGCTGATCCGGCCCCGAGCGCCGTCGAGACGACGCCGTCGATGCCCGACGCGCCCCGGTTGCCGAGCATCGTCAGCCCCTTCGCACGGGGCCGCGCGAAGCGGTCGGCGTCCCGGACCGGCATCGAGTTCGAGACGAACACGGTCGCCGGCTCGGGCGCGAGTTCGGCGACGTCCGCGAGCACTCGCCCCTCGAAGAACTCGTCGGCCGCCGCCTCCTCGACCGCCCCCCAGTGTGCCGCTTCGGCGGCCTCCCAGCGGTCCCGCCAGTCGGCCGAGGACGGCCCGGAGACGTGTCGCGCGACCGTCGCGGCGAGCCGGGAGGGGTCGGCGACGACGAGGTCCGTGGCGGTGAACTCCGCCTCCCGCCAGCCCGCGGCGGGGTCGACGACGAGCTGTCTCGCGTCCGTGTCGGCCAGGTAGGTTCGAAGCGGCTTGGAGGTGGGCGAGGCGCCGAAGCGCAGGACGACCTCCGGGTCCGGCCAGTCGGCCGTGCCGTCGCCGGCGAGGAAACCGTCGTAGCCCCCCAGCACGGGCGCGACCCGCGTCGCGGAGCCGAACCGGAGCCCGGAAAGCGGGTCGGCCAGCACCGGGAAGCCGGTCGCGTGTGCGAGCGCCGTGATCGCCTCCGGATCCGGGCCCGGCGCGTCGGCGGGGCCGGCGACGAGGAGGCCGCGTCCGGCCTCCAGCGCGCTGGCGACGGATCTGACCTCCGTCTCGTCGGGGACCGGGTGGCCTTCGGTCGTGGAGACGAACGCGCCGTCCCGGCCGCGTGCGGCGAGTTCGGGGAGGTCCTCGGGCACGTCGCCCTCGACGGGAACGGGTTCGAGCGGCTTGTCGAACGGGAGGTTCAGGTGGACCGGTCCGGCGGGGGTCCCCTCCGCCTTCGCCACGGCGCGGGCGGCCGTGGTCCGGAGCGAGCGGAGCTTTCGCGGCGTCGCCTCCGGCTCCGCGACGTCGCCGTACCAGCGGACGGCGTCGCCGTACAGCTTCTCCTGATCGATGGTCTGGTTCGCGCCCGAGTCGCGGAGTTCGGGCGGTCGGTCGGCCGTCAGGACCAGCAGCGGCACCCGTGACTGGTGGGCCTCGACGACCGCGGGGTGGAAGTTCGCCGCCGCGGTGCCGGAGGTGGAGACGACGGGCGTCACCTCGCCGGTTCGGCGCCCGCGGCCCAGCGCGAAGAAGCCGGCCGAGCGCTCGTCGAGGTGCGAGAACGCCCGTATCTCGGAATGCTCGCTGAACGCGACGGTCAGCGGCGTCGAGCGGGAGCCGGGACAGAGACAGACGGCGCGGACCCCGGCCTCGTGCAGTTCGTCCACGAGCGCGCGAGCCCACAGCGCGTTCCGGTTTGGCGCTCCTGCGGTCATGGGGACGAATTGGGGGGCAGGGTGAAATAGGGCGGCGAAACCGACCGCGCGAACCGGCGGGGCGACGCCAGCGTTTTTGTCGCGTCGGCCCCGCGTTCGCCCATGAAGCGGTCCGGTTCACGGCCCCTCCAGTTCGTCGGCGTCGTCGCCGCGGCGATGGCCGTCGTCGGCTCCGTGGCGTTCGGCTGGGAGTTCGGCGGCCCGACGGGAACGGTCCCGTTCGTGCTCGGCGTCGGATTCGTCGTCGTCGCGGTGGGATGGACGGTGCTGCGCGGCGCGTGACCTCGATCGGAATCGCACGTCGGGAGAGGAACGGCGTGTGTCAGCGGCTCAGTCCTCGAGCGCGGCGTCCGCCAGCAGGTCGGCGTTCCGCTCGTTCGCCTTCCAGGCCGCGTCGAACAGGTCGCCGACGACGGGGACGCTCCCGACGGAGGCGTCGATGGCGACGTGGGCCAGCATCCGCGCGAGCGTCCGGCGGTCGGCGCCGAGCCGGTAGGCCTCGGCGACGATGAGCAGCGAGCAACAGGCAGCGACGGCGTCGCCCGCGACGGGGAGGAGTCCCAGCAGCGGGTCGAGACCGACCCTGACGCCGAGGCCGGGAACGCGAACGGACGAGTCCAGCAGTTCCGCGAACCGGCGGGCGCGGGCGACGCGTCGACGGGCCGCCGACCGGGTCGACACCGTTACAGCTTGGACTCGGCGTCGTCGGCGAGCTCCTCCATCCGCTTGCCGACGCGGCCGGCGTTCGAGAACTCGTCCTCCGAGAGCGAGGAGGCGAGCGCGTTGCCGAGCACGAACACGGCGTGGGTGTGTTCGCTCTTGGACTTGTGGACGTGGGAGGGGTCGACGCTGAGCTGGTGGTACGGCTCGAACACCGACTCGTCGACGTCCTCGCGTTCGCTGAAGTGCTCCATGATCGTCACCATCTGCTCGTGGAGTTCGAGGAGCTCGTCCTTGTGCATGGGCGCGCCTATGCGGCAAACCGATTTAAGGATTGTCCGGCAGACGGTACCACAGCGTTCAGCGCACGGTTCGCGGGGTCAGAAGACGTACTCGTCCTCGTGGCCCATCATCCCGTCGTCCTCGAACCCGGGCTCGGCGTCCTCGTCCTGGGGACCGCTCGTCTTGTATGCCTTCATCCCGGTCGAGATGAGCTCCTCGATCGCCTCCTCCCGATTGACGAACTCCCCCTGTTCGACCATCTGGGCGATCTGCATCTCCAAATGCTCCGGGATGGTGATTTCGACTTTGGGCATCTACGCGATGCTAAACCGACGCCGCATTTAAAACCTACGGGGGTCCCTTTTCTCGCGGCCAATCGTCCTTGGCGTTGCGCCGATCGACGTTCCGGATTCGACAGCGAACGTTCCCGGATCCGGCAGCCCACCGTTCCGGTGCCGGCAGCCCACCGTCCCGATCCGACAGCCTCAGGTAGGACGAGCGGACATCTCCGACGATGACGACGGACGTCACCGGCCTTCACGAGGAGTTCGACGGGGAGCGGCTCCCGCCGGGCCAGCGGAAGACCGAGCGGTTCCCGGTGCTCTCGAAGTCGGGCACGCCCGACTGGAACCCCGAGACGTGGAAGTTCGAGGTGTGGGGGGCCGTCGAGGAGCCGCTCTCGTTCTCCCACGAGGAGTTTGCCGAGCTCGACTCGGTCACCCAGCGACAGGACTTCCACTGTGTCACGGGCTGGTCGAAGTTCGACTGCGAGTTCACCGGCGTCACGTTCCCCCACCTGGCCGACCTGGCCGGCGTCGAGGACGACGCCGTACACGTGATGTTCCACGCGCTCGACGGCTACACGACGGACCTCGCGCTCTCGGACTGCAGCCGCGAGGAGGTCATGTTCGTCCACGAGTACGACGGGGAACCGCTGCCGGCGGACCACGGCGGGCCGCTCCGGGTCGTCACCCCGCACAAGTACGCCTACAAGGGGGCCAAGTGGGTGACCGGCGTCGAGTTCCTCACCGAACCCGAGCGCGGCTACTGGGAGAAGCGCGGCTACTCGGTCACGGCGAACCCGTGGGCCGAGGAGCGGTACAGCTAGGCGGAGCGGGGGAACGACGAGCCGTCAGTTCGGTTCCCACCGATTGCTTCACGCCCAGTCGGTGATGGAGTGGCGACGGACAAGGGGGAATACCTCTCGATACATCTAATACCTGGCAGTACTGATGGATACGTATGCCCGTTCGGTTCGACGAGTACGACGACCGGAATCACGAGTTCGATCCGGCGCTGCGCGACGGCTCGAACGGTCATCGCATCCTCGCGTTCCTCGCGGATCACCCCGAACAGGGATTTACTCCGAAGGAAATCCGGGAGGCGACCGACGTTCCGAAGGGAAGCGTCGGGCCGACGCTCCAGCGGCTGAAGGAGCGCGACCTCGTTCGACACAGCGAACCGTACTGGGCGATCGGTGAGGACGACCGCGTCGGGACGTACGTCGGCATGCTCGACAGTCTCAAATCCGTCGACGAACGCTACGGAACCGAAAGCTGGGACGAATGGAGCGAGCACGCGGTCGATCCACGTGACGAGCGTGAATGACCGCCGGATTCGAGCGGGGCGACGTCGTCTGGCATCCCGCACCCTACAAGGACGACCCCGACGCCGGTCGGCCGTTCGTGATTCTCAGTGACGAATACCACCCGTATCACGGGGAAGAGTACATCGTCGTCGCACTCACGACCGTTTCCCGACCCCAGGCGCTGCCACTCGCGGACACCGATTGGACACGGGGCGGAACGCTCCGCGATAGCTACGTTTCACCGTGGTACGTGATGTCGCTGAAGGGAGCGAACTTCGACGCCGGCGTCGGACAACTCCGGGACACGACGGTCGACCGAATCGCGAGCGAGATCGGGGCGTACGTCGGCGCCGATAGCCGATGAGCGTGCCGAGATAGCGTACCGTCCGTGATCCGACCGGCGACACGCGGGTGACGATCGGGACTCGGCGGCCACCAACCAGAGAGGTCAAAAGTCAGCCCGTCGAATCCCCGTCGATGAACCCTCCCGAGCGCGAGGCGCCGGCGTCGGCCCGCCCCGCTCCCGACGCCGGGCTCGTCAGCCGGAGTCGCGAGGTCGCGGACGTCTCCTTTCGCGCGTTCCTCGCGGCCCGGGAGACGCCGCGGGTCCACTGGGCCTCGCCGGGCGGGCTGGAACTCGTCGGCGGCGGCGCGGCCGTTCGCGTCGCCGCGTCGGGTGAGGACAGGTTCGCCACGCTCCGCACCCACGCCGCGACCGTCTTCGCGGACGCGGACCACGAGGGCCCGCCCGAAACTCGGCCGCGGATGCTCGGCGGACTCTCGTTCGACGCGGACCACGAGCCGGCCGACACCTGGCGCGGCTTCCCCGCCGCCTCGTTCGTCCTCCCGGCGGTCCAGCTCACCCGAACCGACGCCGGGACGTGGCTGACCGTCACTCGATACGACGCCGACGCGACGCCCACCTCGGTTTCGGCGGCGCTGGACGAGGCCGAGGCGGCGCTCGAATCGCTGCCGATGATGCGCCCGAGCGGTCGGAAACCGGGCGTCGCGGACACCGCCTGGCGCACGCCGAAGGCCGAGTGGACCGAGCAGGTCGAGGACGTGATCGAGCGCATCCGCGGCGGCGGGCTGTTGAAGGTCGTGCTCGCCACGGCGCTGGACGTGGAACTCTCCGACGAGATCGACATCCCGAGCGTGCTCGAACGGCTCCGGCGGACGTACCCCGAGTGCTACCGCTTCCTCGTCCAGCCGACCGACGGCGACGCGTTCTTCGGCCCGCCGCCGGAACGGCTCGTCGAACTCGACGGCCGTGCGGTCCGGACGGAGGCGCTCGCCGGATCGATGCCGCGCGGGGAGACGCCGGAGGCGGACGCCGAGCACGCACGCTCGCTGCTCGAAAGCGAGAAGATCAGGCACGAGCAGGAACTGGTCGCCGACACGGTCGCCGAGCAACTCGACGCGTTCGGCACGGTCCGGGAGGGCGAGCGCGGCGTCAGGAAACTCACCAACATCCAGCACCTCCACACGCCCATCGAGGCGACCCTCGACGAGGACGAGCACGTCCTCACCCTCGTCGAGGCGCTCCACCCGACCCCCGCGATGGGCGGGCTGCCGCTCTCGGAGGCGCTGGCGACCATCCGCGAGACCGAGTCGTTCGATCGCGGCTGGTACGCCTCGCCGGTCGGCTGGTTCGACGGCGACGGCGACGGCGAATTCGCGGTCGGCATCCGGTCGGGCGTCGCGGGCGGGACCGGGGCGACGCTGTTCGCCGGCAACGGCATCGTCGCCGACAGCGACCCCGAGGCCGAGTGGGACGAGTTGCAGCCGAAGGTGCGGCCGATCATGGACGAACTGGAACGGTGAGGGTGGGAGTGAGTCGGTTGTTGGGTGTTTTCGTGAGCTTATTGGTTCACCATCGCTATCTCTGCCGGCTCTTCAACCGGGCAGACCACTACTGCTGGCGGTGATTGCAGCCTCGCCCTCCCCAGCCGCTTGCGATGCTCGCTCGCAGGCTCGCTGCGCTTCTCACCCCTCGCGCGCGCCGATGCTCGCGGCCGAGACCGCTCGCAAGCCACGCGCGCCGACCGCCAGTACGCGCTGACCGCACCGCTGCTGCCGACGCACTCGCCGGCCCGCCGGGCGAACGTCTCGGCGGACTACCCGCAGCGGCGCGAGCGGTAGTCAGGCCTGCTGCACTCGGCCGACTTCCCGCGGGTGGAAATGGAAGGGGCCGCGGCTCTCGGGGGACCCCGACCCCACAAGCACCACAGGAGCGAGCGAAGCGAACGACGAGGAGCGCAGCGGCGGTCGCGGAGCCGAGAGCCGCGGGGGCTTCCGAAGCGTTCCGAACGGACGGAACGACCGATCCGACGATTCCGGCGCGTGCTGGGGCTTTCGAGGTTTTCACCACCAGACACCTGTCGGTCTCGATACGGCGAACCAAGCATACGGAGAAGAACCCGAAGACATACTACCGAGGCGGGGACACGGGCGGGTATGTCCGACACGGGGGACCGTCAGGGGTCCCGACGCCGCCCCGACCGCGTCGCGCTCGCGGTCGCGGGCATCGCCCTCCTCGCGCTCGTCGCCCGGGTCGTCTCGCTCGGCGACCGCCCGTTCCACTGGGACGAGGGTCGGGTGGGCTACTGGACGCTGCGCTATCTCGAATCCGGCGCGTACTCGTACCGACCGACCGCGGGCGGCCCGTTCCTCTACGTCGTCAACCGGCAGGTGTTCGCGCTGGTCGGCGCGAGCGACGCCAGCGCGCGGGCCGTCGTCGCGCTCGTCGGCGGCCTGCTCCCGCTCGCCGCGCTGCTGTTCCGCGGGGCGCTCCGCGACGACGAGACGGTCGCGCTGGCCGGCATCCTGGCGGTCGAGCCGCTCCTGCTGTACTACTCGCGGTTCCTGCGTGGCGACGTCCCCGCCGCCGCGTTCGGGTTCGTCGCGGTCGGCGGCATCGTGCGCTACCGGCAGACCGGGGCGCGCTGGGGGCTCTACCTCGCCGCAGCCGCCGCCGCGCTCGCGCTCGCGTCCTCCGGCTTCGCCGTCGCCTACCCGTTCCTCTGGCTCCTCGGCGGCCTGCTGGTGCTCGACGAGGCGCGCGTCCGCGGCGCGCCCCGGGCCGCCGTCGCCCGACTCGACGAGGGACGCGAGTGGTTCCGCGAGCGCGCCACGCCGCTGGCCCGCGCACTGTTCGTCTTCCTCGGCGTGACGCTGTTCTTCTTCGCGCCGCGCGCGGGCGGGATGGGCACGGGACTGTTCAACCCCGCCACGTTCCCCGACGTCGTCGCCGCCGCGTTCGCGGGTGCCGCCGAGCAGTTCGCCGGCGTGCGGGTCGCGCCCCGGCTCGACCGGGGCTACGCCGGCGGCAGGGAGTTCATCCCGGCGATCACCGGCTACGTCCGAACCGCGCTGGCGACGTCGTGGCTGCTGGTCGTCCTCGGGCTGCTCGGCTTCCTGCGCGAGCGGTATCGACGGGGCTCGCGGGCCGTCGTCAACTTCGGCGCGTACGTCGCGGGGTTCGGCGTGCTGGTGTTCGGACTCGCCGCGATGAACGCCGAACCGTGGACGGCCGTCCACCTCCTCCCCTGGCTCGCGCTCCCCGGCGCGGTTGCACTCGCCGCGGGCGGGCGGTTCCTGTGGACGCGTACGGATCGGGCCGCGCCCGCGCGGGCCGTCACCGCGCTGCTGGTCGTCGCCCTCGTCGCGGGCGGTGCCGGGTCGATGGCCGCGGCCGCCTACGGGCCGGCCGGGCCAGGCTCGGCGTACGCGCAGTACGGCCAGCCGGTCGACGACCCCGACGCGATGCTCGCGGCCGCCGCAGCCGCCATGGACGGGCACACCGACGGCGCGGACGTCGTGTACGTCGGGTCGGAGTTCGCCACGCTGGACGAGTACCGGGACCCGCCCGTGGCTGCCGCAGATCAGGCGGCCTGGGGGGCGCGGCTCCCGCTCCAGTGGTACTTCGAGCGCATCGACGCCGAGACGCGGAGCGTCCGCTCGCCGTCCCTGCTCACCGGCGACGACCCGCCCGTCATCGTCACGAAACCGACCCACCGGGCCGCGGTGACCGAACGGCTCGACGGCGAGTACGAGCAGTTCGAACTGCGGCTCGGGCTCTGGAACCGGGACGTCGTCGTGTTCGTTCAGCAGTAGTACCGCGAGCGAGGGAGGCGCGGCGGAGCCGCGCCGACGTGGGTCGCGGCGTTTTGGCATGAACGGGAAATCTTCGATTTCCCGTCAGCAGTGGAATTTCGAAGGAATCCCACGGCATGAACGGATTTCGGAGGTTCGACGAACGCGGACCGGCTCCGCCGGCCCGCGAGAGGAGGACCCCCGAAAAAGAGGTTCGTCTACCGGAAGCCCATCGCCTCGATCTGCTCCTGGTAGCGGTTGCGGATGGTGACCTCGGTCACCTGGGCGACGTCGGCGACCTCGCGCTGGGTCTTCTTCTCGTTGCAGAGCAGGGAGGCGGCGTAGATGGCCGCCGCGGCGAAGCCGGTCGGGGACTTGCCCGAGAGCAGTCCCTGCTCGGCGGAGACGTCGATGATCTCGGTCGCCTTCGCCTGCGTCTCCTCCGAGAGGCCGAGCGCGGAGGCGAAGCGCGGGACGAACTGCTTTGGGTCGACCGGTTTCAGTTCGAGGCCGAGCTCCTGGGAAATGTAGCGATAGGTTCGGCCGATCTCCTTCTGCTCGACGCGCGAGACCTCCGCGACCTCGTCGAGCGAGCGCGGGATGCCCTCCTGCCGGCAGGCCGCATAGAGCGCGGCCGTGGCGACGCCCTCGATGGAGCGGCCGCGGATGAGGTCCTCCTTCAGCGCGCGCCGGTAGATGACCGACGCGACCTCCCGGACGCTCCGGGGAACGCCGAGCGCGGAGGCCATCCGGTCGATCTCCGAGAGCGCGAACTGCAGGTTCCGCTCGCCCGCGTCCTTCGTGCGGATCCGCTCTTGCCACTTGCGCAGCCGGTGCATCTGGGAGCGCTTCTCCGAGGAGAGGGACCGGCCGTACGCGTCCTTGTCCTTCCAGTCGATCGTCGTCGTCAGCCCCTTGTCGTGCATCGTCTCCGTGACCGGCGCGCCGACGCGGGACTTCGACTGCCGCTCGGAGTGGTTGAACGCGCGCCACTCCGGCCCGCGGTCGATCTGGCGCTCGTCGAGCACGAGTCCGCAGTCGTTGCAGACGAGCTCACCCTGGTCGGCCTCCATGATCACGTCCTCCGACTCACACTCCGGACAGGAGACGCTCTCGTCCGACTGCTGCTCCGACTCACCCGCTTCTCGCTGGCGCTGTCGACTCGGACCTTCCATTATAAGGCTTGTGGTGACGACAGTATAAAAACCTTTGGCGGCGATTGGGAACCCGATTCTCGCCGGGGGGCCCGACAGGACCGGTTTGACGCGCGTTTCACCCGAGGAGGGAACCGATAGTCATATCACCGGTTTTTCGCCTCGACATGTCGTCTGTCCACAGTTTTGGTGTGAGTCGCCCTCGCGCGTGATCCGCTCGCAACCCCCAGGAGGGTTTCGGTGGAGGCAACGCGTCGCGTTCAGCGCGCCGGCATTACTATCGAGCATTTACAAAGTGTTTTGTATTATCGGCGTCTATCCGGGTACCATGAGCACGAGCGCGAAGGCGAGCGTGGAACGGGCGGTGGCCTCGAGCGAGCCTGCGGACGTCGAACCGGTGACGCTGTCGGGCGAATCCCTGGATTCGACGGGGCCCGAGTACCTGCACGACCTGAAGGCGGACCTGGCCGAGGAAGGGTATCTCCCCGCCGGCCTCCGGGTGTCGGCCTGTTTCTCGGCGGACTGTTCCATCGAGACGCAGTCGGAGGCGAACCGGCTCCGCGGGTTCGTCCGCGCGGCGTCGTTCCTCGGCGCGAGCCGCCTGACGGTCGTCGCCGACGACGTCGCCGAGCCGTCGAAGGTCGAACCCGCGCTCGCCGCGCTCGCCGAGCGGGCAGAACGCGAAGGCGTCACGCTCACGGTGGAGGGGCCCGTCAGCCTCGACCGTGAGTAAGCGGGCGCTCGAAGGACGGCTCGCGGTCGTCGCCGGGTTCACCGACCCGACGGCCGCGCTCGAACAGTACCCCACGCCGCCGGACCTCGCGGCCCACGTCGTCCACCTCGCGGACCTCCGGGGCGACGTCGCCGGACGGACGGTGGTCGATCTCGGCGCCGGAACCGGCATGTTGGCGCTCGGCGCGGCCCTGCGCGGCGCGGCCCGCGTCGTCGGCGTCGAACTCGACCGGGACGCGCTCGCGGTCGCCCGCGACAACGAGCGCCGGGTCGGCGCCCGGACGACCGTCGACTGGATCCACGCCGACGCCACCCGCGCGCCGCTTCGCCTCGATCCCTCGACTGCCGGCCCGGTGACCGTCCTCATGAACCCGCCGTTCGGCGCACAGTCGGGCAACGAACACGCCGACAGGCGGTTCCTCGACGCGGTCTCGTCGTTCGCTGACGTCTCCTACTCGCTGCACAACGCCGGCAGCCGCGAGTTCGTCGAGTCGTTCGCCTCCGACGCCGGCGGCGAGGTCACCGACGCCTTCCGGGCGACGTTCGAACTCGACCACCAGTTCGACCACCACGACGAGGAGCGCCGCGATCTGGACGCCGAGGCGTTCCGGATCGAGTGGGGGTAGTCGCCCGGAGATCGCTTCCCTCCCGCGATTACCAGCGCCTAATTGTACGTCTCCCTGCTCGCCACCCGCACCCTCGTCGCGTTGTCCGCCGTGAGCGCGAACACCGCGTTGCCGTCCCTGACGAACGAGAGCCCGGCCGCGGTCACCGTCTCGTTCTCGCCGGGGATCGGCGCGTGAGCGATCTCCTCGTCCCGTTTGACCGCGAGCGAGAACGACGACTCGTTCACCAGGACGGAGACGTTCCGGCCCGCGATGTACGGTTCCGCCGTGGCCGGGGGGGAGGTGTAGGCGACCCGCTCCCGCCCGTCGTGTTCGAGCGTCACCCGATAGGCGGTGCCGCCGCCGACCGCGGTGTAGCCCTCACGATCCGCGACGACCGTCTCCCGCCAGCCGAGCCCGCCCAGCACCACGCGCGACCGGCCCGAGAACGCCAGCCGCCCCTTCGTGGTCTCCGTCATCCAGATCCCCCTGTCGGGGTTGCGAACGACGACGCCCGACGTGTTCACGCTCGTCGTCTCGCCGAACGCCTCGACGTCGACGACCGACACCATCCCGTTCTCGACGTTCTCGGCGTACGTCACGCTGTAGCCGCGAACCTCGACGGGCTCGCCCGGGAGCGGCTCGTCGCCGACGGTCGTGAGGTTCACCGGCACCGCCGGTCCCGCGAGCGCCGCGGTGACGACGACCAGACACAGCACCGCGGCGTTCTGGGCGGTCAGCGTCCGGACGAAGGTCCGTGCGGGGCGGAGCGTGACCGGCTCCCACTCCCCGACCGTGAGCGCCGCGAGCAGCACGGCGAACAGCAGCACGAGCGCGAGCCCGACCGCCCGGTAGAGCACGAACGTCTCGGCCCCGCGGTACCAGTACACCGCCCAGAGCGACTGTGCGACCCCGACCAGCAGCGCGCCCACCAGCAGCCGCCGCGGTCTGGGGAGGTCGTCGCCGCGGCGCGAAGCGAGCGTCGCGGCGAGCAGGACGCCCGCCAGCAGGCCGAGCGCGTGGCCCTGGATCGCGACGTCCGCCCAGCCCGGCGAGACGTACGCCGGCCTGCTCGACGCGACGACGATCGGCTGCCGGAGCGACTGGTACGCGAGGTTCAGCGCGCTCGTCGCCGAGAGCGCGATCACGGTCGCCAGCGGGTAGTACAGCAGCGCGACGCCCGCAAAGGAGAACACGACGCCCGAGAAGCCGATGACCGCGCCGAGCGAGAAGGCGGCCGAGACCAGCGCGAGCAGCACCGCGATGGCGGGGAAGACCAGGAACGCTCTGACGTACGGGTTCCGGCGGGGCGACCCGAACGTCGACTCGCCGCGCCCGGCGGCGTAGTGCCCGAACGCGTACTCCGCGAGCGGCGCGAGCACGAGCGTCCCCATCAGGTTGCCCAGCAGATGTCCGGGGCCGACGTGGGAGAGGCCGGCAAACAGCACGCCAAGCGGGGCGAGATACGACCACGCGCGGAACGGCAACACGACGGGCGAGTACCAGTGACCAAAGCCCCCCTGCACGAAGAGGTAGACGGCCAGCACGAGCGCGGCCGTCGTCAGCGTCCCCCAGGGAACGCCGAGGACGAACCGCCGCCGGAGGAGCGTCCCGAGCCCCGGCGCGTCTCCCCCGCGTTTCCGTTCGAGCAGGGCGACGCCGACGGACGCGACGAGCGCGGCGAGGACGACGGCCGCCCGCATCGCCAGCGCCACGGAGTCCATGGATGGGCTGGGGACCCACGGCACTTCACCGTCCCGGTCGGGGAACTGCCGCCGACGGTCGCCGGTCGGGGCCGCCGGAGCCGCGTCCGCGACGGGACGAGTCCTCCGAGGAGTCACTCTGTCCTCCTGCTCGAGGTAGCCCCACTTCGAGTTCGACTCGGTCAGTCGTGTCCGCTCGGAGAACCGAACGGGTCGTGACCGTGGCTCGTCCGGTCGCTTCGACATCCTCTTTCCGGACGCCCCCGAGTCGACACACGAGACGCCATGTCACTCGTCGCCGCGCTCCCCGGCCGCCCGCTCTCGGAAGCCGAAGTGGCGAAGCTGAACAGGGCCGACCCGGTCAGGCTCGCCATCGCCCTGGAGGAGTCCGGGCCGACCGAGGGGCTGCTGCTCGCCACCGACGACTGGGTGAAGGGGCTCCGCTTCCTCGGCGGCGCGTGGGAGGTCGCCGAAAGCGTCGCCGTCGAGTCGGAGGACGACCGCTACGAGGGGCTCCGACGGTGTGAGGACGCCATCAGGGAGGCCGACGGGGCCGAAACCGCGCCCGAGCAGGACCCGTCCGCCGGGTCGGACTCGAACTGACTCCCTGATCGCCCGTCGGCTTTAGGTCCCGCCCGTGCGAACAGTTCCCACATGTACGAGGACATCCTCGTGCCGACCGACGGGAGTCGAGCCGCGGACGCCGCCATCGAGCACGCGGTGACGCTCGCGGACCGGTTCGACGCCACGCTCCACGCGCTGTACGTCGTCGACTCGACGGCCTACTCATCGCTGGACGCCGGCAGCCAGATCGTCTCCGAGGCGCTCGGGCGGGAGGGCGAGGACGCCGTGGATCGCATCGCCGCGTCGGGAACCGACGCCGACGTCCCAGTCGTCGAGTCCGTCGTCTCCGGGACGCCGTTCCGCTCCATCCTCGAGTACGCCGACCGGGAGGGCATCGACCTCATCACGATGGGGACGCACGGCCGCACGGGCATCGACCGCTACCTGCTCGGGAGCGTCAGCGAACGCGTCGTCCGCTCGGCCAACCAGCCCGTACTGACGGTCAGACTGCGCGAAGACGAGGAGGGGAGCGCCCCCGAATGAGGAGCCCCGGATGAGGACCCCCGATGAGAACCTCCGAACGAGAAGCCCGGAGCGACCGCCAGCGGCCGAGTGGCGCCCGGCCGACTGAACCCGCGCCGACGGTCCACGTCGCCGCGAGGTGGCCATTTATCCCCTCTCCCACGAAACGGCGATCATGAGCCTCGCAGTCGAACACGACGAGCTCGTCTCGTTCCGACGTGACCTCCACCGCCACCCCGAGCCGGCGTGGTGCGAGTTCTACACGACCGCCCGGATCGTCGAGGAACTGGAGAAACGCGACGTGGACGAGATCCACTACGGCCCGGAGATCCTCGGCTCCGAGCGGATGAACGTCCCCGACGACGACGAACTCGGTGAGTGGTTCGAGCGCGCGAAGGCGGCCGGCGCGCGCGAGGAAATCCTCGCGGAACTGGAGGGCGGCTACACCGGCGCGGTCGCGGTGGTCCGCCGCGGCGAGGGGCCCGTCGTCGGCCTCCGGGTCGACATCGACGCGCTCCCCATCCAGGAGGCCGACGCCGACCACGCGCCCGCCGACGCGGCGGAGCCGTTCCGCTCGGAGAACGAGGGCTGGATGCACGCCTGCGGTCACGACGCCCACGCGACGTTCGGTCTGGGAGCCATCGACGAGGTGCTCGACTCCGACTTCGAGGGCACGCTGAAGGTGTTCTTCCAGCCGGGCGAGGAGCAGATCGTCGGCGGCGAGCCGATGGCGAACTCGGAACTGATCGCGGACGTGGAGTATCTCATCGCCGCCCACGTCGGCCTCGACCACCCGACCGGCGAGGTCGTCGCGGGCGTCGACGGCTTCCTCGCGGTCTCGCACTTCCGCGCGGAGTTCTCGGGCGAACCGGCCCACGCGGGCGGCCACCCGGAGGAGGGGAAGAACTCGGTGCAGGCGATGGCGGCGGCCATCCAGAACCTCTACGCCATCCCGCGCCACCACGACGGCGCGACGCGGGTGAACGCCGGCCTCGTCGGCGGCGGGACGGCGACGAACATCATCCCGGAGGAGTCGTTCATCGAGGGCGAGGTGCGCGGCGAGACGACCGACCTCATGGAGTTCATGGACGGGAAGGCCGAGACTGTCCTCCGGTCCGCGGCCGACATGCACGAGGTCGAGGTCGAGACCGAGCGCCTGGGGCGTGCACCCTCGGCCACCTCGGACCAGGAACTCGTCGACGTCGTCGCCGACGTCGCCGACGGCGTGTCCGGCGTGGAGTCGGTGCCCGTCCGCGACGAACTCGGCGGCAGCGAGGACGCGACGTTCCTCATGCAGGCGGTCCAGAACAACGGCGGCTACGCCACGTACGTCGGCATCGGCACGGACCACCCCGGCGGCCACCACACGAGCACGTTCGACGTGGACGAGGAGTCGCTCGACATCGGCGTCGAGGTGCTCTCGAAGGCGGTGCTGGAAGCGGCGAAGCGGCGACCCTGAGTCAGGCGGGTTCGAGCGTCTCGGCCCACTCCATGAACTTCTCGAAGCCGAAGAACACGGCGAGGAACAGCGCCGCGAACACGGCCCACTGGCCCACGTCGAACTGCCCGGTGAACGCCAGGACGTTGAAGATGTACGATATCGAGGGGCCCACGAACCCGGCCGCGTAGAGGCTCCGTCGTGACTCCATACCGACCTGTTCGTTCCAGAACCTGAAGGCGTGTTCCCATTGGGATCGGTCCGCCCTCGGAATCAATTCGTACTCCGTGAGGTTCCAACCGGGGTAGCTGAAGACGAAATCCCCCGAGAGACGAGACCCGGACAGCCGGTTGCGGTAACCATTAGCGTCAGTACCACGAGCACGGGAGGCCGCAGGCCGACCGAGCGAGGAGGACCCCCGTCAAAAGAGGTTCGTGGTCTAGTACTTCGGATCCGCGCCCGTCGCCGCGTACACGTCCTCCATCAGGTCGTCGCGCTGGTCCTGCCAGCCCGCGAGCGCCGCCGGCTTGGTCGGGTACCGGTCGTAGTGCTCGATGAGGTCCTCGGCGTAGCCCTTCACCTCGTAGAACTCCCTGATCTGTCGCCAGTGGCCGAAGCTGTCGATGGCCGTCCGGAGCTTCAGTCGCCAGCCCATCGACGTCTTGCCCGAGTAGAGCGCCTCGGCGAGCTTCTCGCCCGGCAGTGAGGCGAGCAGGCCCATCAGGTCGTCCACGTCCACCGCGGTGGCGAGGATGTTGTACACGTCCAGACCGGCGTAGCGGCCGCCGAAGTGGTCCATCACGCGCTCGTTGTAGTGCCAGAGCGCCTCCTCTGAGGTGTCGCCGTCCGAGATGGCTTTCACGGCCTGCTCGGCGGCGTACTTCCCGGCGTAAGCCGCGCCCGCGATGCCGCCGCCGGTGGTCGGGTTGACGTGGCCCGCCGCGTCGCCGACGGCGACGAAGCCCGGCGCGACCGCCGAGTCGTACGGCCGGCGGGTCGGGAGCGCCGCGCCGAGCTTGTCCTTCACGGTCGCGCCCGCGAACTCCGCGCGGTTGCGGAGGTCCGCCTTCAGGTCCTCGACGAGCTTCATCGGCTCCTCGGTCATCTGGAAGCCGAGGCCGGCGTTGATCTCGGTGCTCGTCCGCGGGAAGTACCAGACGTAGCCCGCGGCCGTCGTGGTGGGCTTGAACACCAACGCGTCGGTCCACTCGACGGGCTCTTGGACCTCGACGACCTCGCGGTAGGCCGAGCAGAACTGCGAGAAGGAGACGTTCGTGTCGAACGTCGCCCCCGAGAGGTCGGCCTTGTCCTGGAGGATCGACAGCGACCCCGCTGCGTCGATGACGACCTCCGCGTCGTACTCGACCGGCTCGCCCTTCCGTTTCCCGCGGACGCCCTCGACGCGCCCCGCGTCGTCCTGGACCACGTCCTGGACGACGGTGTCGTAGTGGAACTCGACGCCCGTCTCCGCGGCCCCCCGGATGATGCGACGCCCGTACTCCCAGCGGTCCAGCACCGCGAGTTCGCCCGGCACGGGGATCTCGAGGATCGTGTCCTCGCTCGGGATCTCGAACCGACCGTGCGTGACGCCCGTGTTCGTGAACGCCGGTTCGATGGTTTCCTTCGGGATCGCCTCCGGGAACGCGTCCGCGCCCTTGAGCGCGTCGCCGCAGGCGATGTGGCCCGCCTCCTCCTCGTCCTTCCGCTCGACGACGACGATGTCGAGGCCGGCCTCCGCCGCCGTCGCGGCCGCATAACAGCCCGCGGTACCCGCGCCGACGACAGCGACGTCGGGCTCGTAGGTGGTCATTGGGCGGAACTCCCTCGCGGCGCGCCTTTACTCTTTATTCCCTGAACGCCGCCGATGCCGGTTTGGTTGGGTCGCATCCGGGACCATCGTGGTACAGACCGCGAAAGCCCCCGCGGCCCCTTTCAGTCCCACCCGCCGGAAGTCGGCCGAGCGTCGCTCTGCGGGCTTCGGGGGTCGCCGCGGTCGGACTACCGCGGTATCGCCGTCGGTAGTCGGGATTGCGCGTCGCAGGTGCGATTTCGGACGCGTCGCCGGGAAATCGGCAGGCCGTCGAAAGCGACCTAACGGCGTTCGTCCGTCGGAGAAGGTGAGACGAAATGCGGTTCCGCGGCTACTCCTCGCCGGACTCGTAGTGGTCGCCGGCGGCCTCGGGGATGCGCGTCCGGCCGAACAGCGCGAGCACGACGATGACGGTCACGTACGGCACCGTCCGCACCAGTTCGGCGGGGACGGCGAAGATGTCCCGCGCCTGCAGGGTGAGCTGGAGCGCGTCGAGGCCGGCGAACAGCATCGTCGAGAGCAGCGCGCCGACCGGGTTGTAGTTGCCGAACAGGAACGCCACGATGGCGATGAACCCCTTGCCGTTCACCATCGTCGGCCCGTTGCCGGTGAACTGCCCGAGCGAGAGCGCGAGCGCCGCCCCGCCGATGCCCGCGAGCACGCCCGAGAGCACGACCGCCTTATACCGGACGAGCGAGACGTTCACGCCCGCCGTGTCGAGCGCCTTCGGGTTCTCGCCCGACGCGCGGACGTGGCGGCCGAACGTCGTCCGGTTCAGCGCCCACCACGAGGCCGCGACCGCGACGAACATGAGATACACCATCGGCGAGGCGTCGAACAGCGCGCCCACGACGGGGAGGCCCGCGCCCCAAGCGAGGAAGTCGACGAACGAGGTCGAGAGCACCGGGACCCCGCTCTCGGCGAGGATGCGCGGCAGGCTCCGGAACGTGGCGACGCTATCCGTGTTCGTGCTGCCGTAGACGACCTGCGAGAGGAACGGCGCGAGCCCCAGCGCGATGAGCCACACCGCGAGCCCGGCGATGATCTGGTCGGCCCGGAACTCGATGCAGACGACCGCGAACAGCAGCGCGAGCAGCGCGGAGGCGACGATGCCGCCGCCGAGCCCGAGCCAGACGCTCCCCGTGATGTCGGTGGCGTACACGCCGGCGAACGCCGAGATGATGAGCAGCCCCTCGAGCCCGATGTTGATGACGCCGGACTTCTCGGCGAAGATGCCACCGAGCGCCGCGAACGCGATCGGCACCGAGAGCCGGAGCGCCGCCGACATCGTCGTGTTGGCGAACAGCACGTCCACGAAGCGACCGAGCGTCGTCCCCGGCAGGAGCACCCCCGCGACGACCACGAGCGCGAACGCGGCCAGCGCCGCGAGCCCGATGGCGAACCGGATTCCCAGGCCTGCGACCCAGTCACGGAGCACGGTCGCCGTCCCCGACTCGTTCCCGCTCATCGCCGCTCACCTCCCGAGTCCGACGCGGCGTCGTCCCCGGTCTCGACAGCGCCGTCGACGACGCGGCCGCCGTCGGTCGCGACCGTCTCGCCCTCGGGGCGATCCAGGCCGGCGTACTGGCCGGCCATCCGGAAGAACTCCGGCATCGCGACGAACAGGACGATGAGCCCGCGCAACACGCCCACGAGCTGTGGCGGCACGTCGGTTCCGACGTCGACGACGATGCTGCCCGACTTGAGCACGCCGAACAGCAGCGCCGCGGCTCCGACCCCGAGCGGGTTGTTGCCCGCGAGAATGGAGACGGTGATGCCGTCGAAGCCGTAGTCCGGGACGCCGACCTGGAAGTTGCCGAGGATCATCAGCACGTACACCGCGCCGCCGATGCCCGCGAGCGCGCCCGAGAGCGCCATGCTGGCGACGATGGTTCGGGGCGCGTCGACGCCGCCGTACTCGGCAGCCTCCGGCTGGAGTCCGCTCGTCCGGAGGTCGTAGCCGAACGCCGTCCGGGCGAGCAGGTACGCCATGGCGACCGCGAGCACCAGCGCGAACGCGAACGCGAGCAGCGAGACGTTCGCACGCGCCGGGAAGACGACGTGCGGGAACACCGCGTAGTCGGGCAGCGCGACCGTCTGGGTGGCGAAGCTGTCGGGGTCCTTGAAGTGGTTCTGCACGAGGTAGAGCGCGACCGAGGTGGCGACGAAGTTGAGCATGATCGTCGTGATCACCTCGTTCGCGTCCGCGTACGCCTTCAGCGCGCCCGGGATGGCGCCGAACAGCCCGCCCGCGAGCGCGCCGACCACGAGGCCGAACGGGACGAGCACGAGCGTGCCGAGCACGCCCGAGACGAGCGAGGAGGCGTACAGCACCGACAGCGCGGTCGCCAGCGCGCCGACGACGAGCTGTCCCTGGCCGCCGATGTTGAAGATGCCGGCCTTGAACGCCACCGCGACCGCGAGGCCAGTGAACAGGAGCACCGTCGTCTCGGCGAGCGTCGTGGCGAACTGGCCGTTCAGCGGGTCGGTGAGTACGTCGCCGAACGCGCCGAGGAACAGCCGGTCGTACACCACGAACGGGTCATAACAGAAGCCGACGCCAGCGACCGAGTACGCCGCCGACTGGCAGGCGGTCATCCGCCCCGCGGCGAGGATGAGGAAGAAGCCGATGACGATGGAGAGCAGCAGCGCCGACCCGGAGATGAGCAGCCGCTCGGTCGCCGAAGCGTGCGTGAGCCGCCTGGTTATCGCCACCGCCCGCGCCCGCAGCCCCGACTCGGACCCGCCGCCGGACGCGTCCGAGCCGCCGTCCTCACTCATGGTCGCCCCCCACGGAGTCCGCGGTCCGACCCGACCCGTCGGCCTCCGCGGCCGCGGCGGCCGTCTCGGAGGCGTACGGCACGTCCTCGGGCTCCTCGCCGGCCATCAGCAGGCCGAGCTGTTCCTCGGTCACCTCGTCGGGGTCGACGACGGCGACGACCCGGCCGCGGTACATCACCGCGAGCCGGTCCGAGAGCCGACGAACCTCGTCGAGCTTCGAGGAGACGAGCAACACGCCGCGCCCGTCGTCCCGCAGCTCGATGAGCCGGTCGTGGATGAACTCCGTCGAGCCGATGTCGACGCCGCGTGTCGGGTGTGAGGCGACGAGACACGTCGGCTCGCGGGCGAACTCCCGGCCGACGATGAACTTCTGCTGGTTGCCCCCCGAGAGCGACTTGGCCGTCGCGGACGAGTCGGGCGGCCGCACGTCGTACTCGCCGATGACGTCCTCGGCGTGCTCGCCGGCCCGGTCCCAGTCGAGGCGGCCGCCGCTGGCGAACGGCGCGTCGTGCTGGGAGCCGAGCACGCCGTTCTCGGTCAGATCGAACTCCATGACGAGCCCGCGCTCCTGGCGGTCCTCGGGGATGTACGCCATGCCGGCACGGGTCCGCTCCCGGCGCGAGGCGTCGGTCACGTCCCGGCCGTCGAGCGCGACCGAGCCCGCCTCGGGGTCGCGCAGGCCGGTGACGACGTCGACGAGCTCCGACTGGCCGTTGCCGTCCACGCCCGCGATGCCGAACACCTCGCCCTCGCGGACCGTGAGCGAGACGTCGTCCACGGCGGTCACGCCGCGGTCGTCGGTGGCGGAGACGCCGTCCACGTCGAGCACCGGGCCGCCGGGGTCGGCCGGGGACGACTCGGTCTCGAGGACGACCTCGCGGCCGACCATCAGTTCGGCCAGTTCCTCCCGGGAGGTCTCGTCGGTCCGGACGCTGCCGACGTTCTTCCCGTCGCGGAGCACCGTCACCTCGTCGGCGGCCTCCAGCGCCTCGCCCAGCTTGTGGGTGATGAAGATGACCGTCTTCCCCTGGTCGGTCAGCTCCGCGAGCACCTCGAACAGGTCCTCGACCTCCTGTGGCGTGAGCACCGCGGTCGGCTCGTCGAGGATGAGCACGTCCGCGCCGCGGTACAGTGCCTTGAGAATCTCGACGCGCTGCTGGACGCCGACGCTCACGTCCGCGACCGTCGCGTCGGGTTCGACGTCGAAGCCGTAGCGCTCGGAGAGGTCGATGACCGACTCCCGTGCAGCCTCGCGGTCGATGGCGAGCCCGCCCCACTTTCGCGGCTCGTTGCCGAGCGTGATGTTCTCGGCGACCGTCATCGGGTCGACCAGCATGAAGTGCTGGTGGATCATGCCGACGCCGGCGTCGATGGCGTCACGGGGCGAGTCGAACCGTCTGGGGGCGGCGACGTACTCGCCGTCCTCGTCGAGTTCGAGCCCCTCGCCGTCGACGTACACGTCGCCGGCCGTCGGCTCGTAGAGCCCGTAGAGGACGTTCATCAGCGTCGTCTTCCCGGCGCCGTTCTCGCCGAGCAGGGCGTGTACCGTCCCCTGTTCGACGGAGAGCGTCACGTCGTCGTTGGCGACAACGCCGGGGAAGCGTTTCGTGATTCCGTCGAGGCGGACGGCCTCAGTCATTCGTACCCGCTTTTGACGGTGGCGGCATAAACGGCCCGTTTCTGTTCGGACGCGGCGCGCGGGTGAAAAGCGATACTGGCGGGTCTGGGCGCGGGGAGAGCCGCCAGTTCAGTTCGGGCGGTCCCAAAAACGAGGCGGTTCCGCGAACGGGTCGAGCCGGTCCCGTCGGTCGTCGTTACAGTTCGCTCGGGCTCTGGGGGACCTCGATCTCGCCGTCGATGATCGCCTCCCGGGAGGCCGAAACCGGGTCCGTGACGTCCGCGGAGAGCTCCGAGCCGAGTTCGGCGCCGTAGACGATGGCGACGCCCTCCTGTTCCAGCCCGAGCGCGTTGATCGAACCACCCTCGAACTCGCCGTTGATCTTCGCCTCGGCGGCGTTGAAGACGGCCGTGTCGACGCGCTTGACCATCGAGGCGAGGATGACGTCGGCGTAGTTCGAGCGGGTGATCGACTGGTCGGAGTCCACGCCGAGCGCGAACCGGCCGGCCTCCTGTGCCGCCTGGAACACGCCGGTGCCGGTGTTGCCCGCCGCGTGGTAGACGATGTCCGCGCCGGAGTTGTACATCGCGAGCGCCGCCTCCTGCCCGCCGCTCGGGTCGTTGAAGTCGCCCACGTACGTCGTCTGTACGTCGACCTCGGAGTTCGCGTGTGCGACGCCGGCCCTGAACCCGGCCTCGAACTTCTGGATGAGGCTGCTCTCGACGCCGCCGACGAAGCCGACGCTCGTCTCGTCGGGCTGGGTCGACCCCGCGCCGGCCGAGAACTCGGAGGTCGTGAGCAGGCCGGCCAGCTGGCCGACCAGGAACGACCCCTCGTGTTCGGCGAACGTGTAGGAGGCGACGTTGTCGCTCTCGACGACGGAGTCGACGATCATGAAGTCCTGATCCGGGAAGTCGGCGGCGGTCTCCGAGAGCGCGTCGGCCTGCAGGAAACCGATACACGAGACCAGCCCGTAGTCCGGGTCCGTGGACTGGGCGTACTGCTGCTGGTAGGTCGCGAACTCCGAGACGGAGCCGGGCTGGGACTCGTCGTAGGAGACGCCGAGTTCGTCCGCGGCCTGCTGGATGCCGGTCTGGGCCTGATCGTTGAACGACCCGTCGCCCAGGCCGCCGGTGGCGTACACCATCCCGACGTTGAGTTCGGCCGACCCCCCGCTGGGGGTGTCAGTCGCCGTGTCCTCGCCGGACGGGGTCTCCTCGTCGCTCGGCGTGTCCGTCGCGTCGCCGCCGCCGTCCTCGGGACCGCCGGCGCAGCCGGCGAGTCCCACGATTCCCGCGGTACTCGCTCCTTTCACGAACGTACGCCTGTCTATGTCTCGGGACATACACGTAGACCCGTAGTAGTCCGGTTTAAAATCGTCGCTCCGGTCGTTACGGCTCGCTGACGGCTTTCACGGCCGACTCGACGTGACCGGCCACCGCCTCGACCAGCTCGTCGACCGCGTCGCTCTCTGCGTACACTCGGACGTACGGCTCGGTTCCGCTCGGCCGGACGAGCGTCCACGCGTCGTCGGGGAACGTGAGCCGGACGCCGTACTCGGTCGACACCGATGCGTCGGGGAACGCCTCCGGGAGCGTCGTCCCCAGCCGGTCCATCGCCGCCCGCTTTGCCCCGTCCGGACAGTCGACGCTCACCTTCCGGTACGGTCGCTCGGTCACGGGCTCCCGGAGGCCGGCGAGCCCGTCGACCGTCGCGGACCGGTCCGCATCGTCGGTCGTTTCGAC
Source organism: Halobaculum sp. XH14 (assembly GCF_032116555.1). NCBI lineage: Archaea > Methanobacteriati > Methanobacteriota > Halobacteria > Halobacteriales > Haloferacaceae > Halorarum > Halorarum halobium. Next base: position 1,008,088 of record NZ_CP134949.1, on the reverse strand, counting down.
CCCGTCGGTCGCGTCAGCTTCGGCTCCGTCAGCCGATTCGGCTCCGTCGGTCGCGTCCGCACGCTCCCGCGCGGATTCGGCGACCAGCCGGGTCAACACTGCCGCGCTGGCGACGCCGTCGATCCACCCGCCGAACCCGGTGTGGATGTGCTTCCACGGTTCGGCGGCGAAGACGACCTCGTCACCGTCCTCGTGGGCGGCGGCGATTCCGTCGTGGAGGTATCCCAGCGCGACCCGCTCGACGCGGCCGTCAGCCTCGCGGACGCGCTCGTCGATGCGCCCCGACGCGTTCGGCGTCGTCACCACGACTGGCTCGGCCGCGTCGCTCTCCCGGACGTACCGCTCGGCGAGGATGGCGAGGACGGTGTCCTCGTGGACGACCGCCCCGTCGCCGTCGACGACGACGATGCGGTCGGCGTCGCCGTCGTGGCCGATGCCGAAGGCGGCTCCACCGTCGGCCACGAACGCGCGCAGGTCCGCGAGCGACTCGGCGGTCGGCTTCGACTCCCGCCCGGGGAAGTGGCCGTCGACGTTCGCGTTCAGGGTGACCACGTCCGCGCCGAGTGCCCGCAGGACGTGCGGCGTCGCCACCGAGGCCATCCCGTTGCCGCAGTCGACCGCGACGCGGACGCCCGCCGGGTCCGACCCGAACCCGGCGGCGTACGCCGCGACCGCGTTCCGATAGGCCGTCAGGGTGTCGTCGGCCGACACGTCGCCCCACTCGTCCCACGGGGCCGGCGCGACGCCGGCTTCGACCCGGCGTTCCACGTCAGTCTCGGCCGTCTCGGCGTACTCGACGCCGTCGGCGAACAGCTTGATCCCGTTGTCGGTCGGGGGGTTGTGCGAGGCGGTGAGCATGACGCCGCGCCGGCCGCGCGAGGCGAACGCGAGCCCCGGCGTCGGTAGCTGGCCGAGCCGGGTCACGTTCGCGCCCGCAGAGGTGAGGCCGGCCTCGACGGCCGCCGCGAGCGACGGGCCCGTCACGCGGCCGTCGCGGGCCACCACGAACTCCCGGTCGCCCGCCTCGACCGCGGCAGCGCCGACGGCGCGTGCCACGTCCAGCGCCAGTTCCGGCGTGACGCGCTCCCGGGCGCTTCCGCGGATTCCGGCGGTACCGAACAGGTCCATACGGGTGGCTCGACGGCGGCGCTAAAAGACTCTCCCGGAATCGGCCCCGAGCGTTCATGTACGATGACGCGGCCAGCCGTCCCGTGACCTGACGAACGCATCCGAAGCGGCCAGCGGTTGGTTCCCGCGTCGCCCCGGTGGACGAGGCGGACGTGCGGCAGACCGCTTCGGACCCTCCCCGTGCCGCCTGCTAGCCCACATCCACCGCCGTCGCCGTCCGACTTTTGCCGACGGACGACACAGCGACTGGTATGAGCGATGCGACAGACGACTCCGTCGACCGCACCCGCGCGCACGTGTTCGTCTCGGGAACCGTCCAGGGCGTCTTCTACCGGGCGAGCACCCGGGACGCCGCACGCGACCGGGGCGTCGACGGCTGGGTCCGGAACCTCGATGACGGCCGGGTCGAGGCCGTCTTCGAGGGCGAGCGTCCGGACGTGGCCACGATGGTCGAGTGGTGTCACTCCGGGAGCGACGCCGCGTTCGTGGAGGACGTCGAGGCGGAGTACGGCGACCCCGAGGGAGAGTCGGGGTTCCACATTCGTCGCTGAGTCCCGTCACTGATGAGTTCGTGGTCACGAAACCCATCGCCGGACTGTGCGACACGGATGGTCGTATCGGGACGGGGAGTCAGTCCACGGCGGAAGCAGCAGCGGACTCCTCGCTCGGCGAGCCGTCGCCCGCCGAGGACGATTTCGGAATCGGGCGATCCGGATCGAACCCGAGCGCGCGGTCCCAGACGACCAGCGTCGAGGGGAGGACGAACAGCGACGCGAGGAACGAGTAGAGGATCGACAGCGCCGTCAGCACGCCGAACTGGCCGAGGATGCTGAGGACGGCGAGCACGAGCACGCCGATTCCCGTCGTCGTCGTGATCATGCTGCCGGCCAGCGCGCCGCCGGTGCCACGGACCGTCCGGTCGAGCGCGGTGAACAGCCCGGCCTCGCGACGCTCGTCGATGAACCGGTGGGTGACGTGGACCGAGTAGTCGATGCCCAGCCCGATGGTGAGCGAGAGAATCGTGGCGGTAAAGGCGTTGAACGAGATGCCGGCGAGCCGCATCGTGGCCGCGACGCTCGCCACCGCGATGACGATGGGGACGGTGTTGGCCAGTCCCAGCGACGCGAACCCCTCGAAGAGCCGGTAGATGAGGAGGAGGAACACGACCGTCAGCCCCAGCGCGATGGCCAGACTCTGGACCGCCGACTGGAAGATCAGGTCCGAGACCGCCTGGAACACGACCGTGTTGCCGGTCGCGGTCGCGTCGCCGCGGAAGCGATCGGCGACCCCGCGGGCGTCGGCCGTAATCTCGCTCTGTGACGCGCTCGCCTTCGTCGTGTAGACGACGCGGGCGGACCGGCGGTCCTCGGCGAGGTACTGGGCCGCCTCCGGGCCCGCCGAGGAGGCGAGCAGCGCGTCGTACACCTCGCCCAGATCCTCGTCGGGGATGCCGTCGCCGTCGCGGTCGTTTCGCGCGACGAGTTCGCTGAACTCCTCGTCCTCCCGGGCGTGCGACCGGATCACCGTCACGATGGAGGTGGAGTCGGCCTGTCGGTCCTCGCTGACGAACGAGTTCGGCGGGTCGCTCCCCATCCTGTGGATCTCCTCCAGGGAGGTGTCACGTTGCAACCGTCCCTCGACATACACCGTCACCTGCCCGTCGTTCGTCGTCTCGAAGTTGTCCTCGAGGTAGTTCAGCGTCCCCACGACCGAGTAGTCGGCCGGGGCGAACGGTTCCGGGAGCGAATCGAGATACGCCGGCGTCTCCTCGGGCGGGAGGAAGTCCTCCTGGGTGAACGACGTGTCCACGCCGGTCGCGTAGCCGCCGGCGGCGATCGAGCCGACGAGCATGACGGCAAGGAAGAACACCGGCGCCTTCCGCGCGACAGTGACGCCGCCGGAGAGCGCCCACCCGAGCCGGGAGCCCTCGGCCCCGAGCGGCTCCTGACTGTACGTCGGGATCGGGATCCGGTCGCGCCGGCGGTCGATCCACACCTTCGCGGCGGGGAGGAACACCCCGAACAGCAGGAAGGTGAACAGGATGCCGACCGCCGCGACGAGCCCGAAGTCCTGGATCGGACCGAGATCGGAGGCGAAGTTCGAGAGGAAACCGATGACGGTCGTCCCGGTGACGATGAAGAACGCGACGAGCAGCTGTCTCGTCGTCACCCTCATCGCGCCGGCGACGCCGGCGTCCTTGCGGTCCTCGCGGTACCGGTTGACGACGTGGATGCCGAAGTCGATTCCGACCGCCAGCAACAGCGGCGGCACCGCGATCATCACCTGGTTGAACGGGATGCCCGCGAGTCCGAGGAACCCGAACGTCCACACGACGGCCATCAGCAGCGTCACGGTGCCGAGCAGCAGGTCGAGCAGGTCCCGGTAGGCGACGACGAGGAAGAAGATGATGAACACGACCGCCGCCGGGGTGACGATGAGCAGCGAGTCGACGATGACCTGTGAGAACTCCGCCGCGAGGATGCCCGCGCCGAAGACGGTGATGTCGCCGCCGCCGCTGGCGACGACGCGTTCGATCCGCTGCTGGATCGGCGTCAGCGGGCTCGTCCCACCCTGTCCGGCCGCAGCGCCCGAGGAGAGCCCGCTCGGGAGCTCGTGTGACACGACGCCGATGGTGGCGGAGGCGGTCGCCGACTCCCGGTTGAAGTCCGAGGAGACCGATCCGGTGAACGCGGGGTTGTCCGCGTTCTCGCGGACGGCGGCGCGGACCTCGGCGGGCGTCGACCGCTCGAGGGCCCTGATCTGTGCCTCCGTGGTCGTCGCGGACGGATCGATGGTCCGTGCGACGACCGCCGCCGAACTGGAGACGCCGGTGACGCGCAGGTCGTCACGTTCCTGTATCCGTTCCTGTGTCCGCAACATCCGAAGCATCGCCGGCTTCGTGAGCACGTTCCGGTTCCGCTGGATGAGCTGCGTGCTGCCGGTGTCGGCCGTGAACGAGGGGCCGAACTCGCGCTGGACGTCCGAGAGCGCCTCCTCGGCCGGGATGCCCGCGGCGAACTGCGAGGTGCCGGCCTCGGTCGAGACGTTGCCCAGTCCCACCGCGAACACTGACGTCACGAGCAGGAACGCGACGATGATCCGGCCGGGACGGTCGGTGACCAGCCCGCTCGCCCGCTCGAGAAGCCGTTCGTGATCCAACCCCGCCATCAGTTACCGACGCCTGTAGTAGACGCCGGCGCCGAGGAGGACGAGGAGCGCCGCCACGCCGCCAAGCACCGGCAGCGGGAGCCCGCCGCCCTCGGGCTCGGTGACCTCGACGGGGACCTGGTAGGCGTCAGAGATTCGCGTGTCGCCCTCGGCCGTCTCGTACTGGAAGTCCACGCTCAGCGGGTACGTCTTGTCGGTCGCCGAGCCGGCGACGCTCAGGTCAAAGACGACCTCCGCCGTCTCGCCGGGGCCGAGTTCGGGGACGAACGCCTCGTCGTCGGCAGAGGAGAGCGGCGCGTCGGCGAACAGCTTCGCCGAGACGTCCGAGACCGCCGTCTCCCGGTTGTTCGTCAGTTCGAGGACGAGCTCGCCGCCCGAGCCGACCTCGAAGCTGGCGTCGACCGGCGAGACGCCGAACTCGTCGCGCTCCTCGCCGACCTCGACGCGGACGTCGGTCGACTCGCTCGTGCGCTGGGTTCCCTCGTCGTCACGGTACTGCATCGTGAGGCCGAACTGTCGCGCGCCGGCTTCCGCCGAATCGGACACCGAGACGTCGAAGGCGAACTCGGCGGACTGCCCGGGTTCGAGGTCGCCGACCGCGGCCTCGGTTTCGAGCGGCGAGACGTTCGGGTTCGAGGTCTCCAGCATGACGACGACGTTCCGGGCGGTGCGCTCGCCCGTGTTCGTCACCGTGCCGGTCATCGTCCCGTCGTCACCGACCCGGAGCGTGCTCTCGACGCCCTCGACGCCGAACGTCTGCTCGGACAGCGGCGTCAGGCCGAACGAGAGCGGTTGGGAGGTGGCCGCGATGCCGTCGGTGTCCTCGTACTCGACGGTGGTATCGACGGCGTACTCGCGCGTCTCGGCGGAGTTGGCGACGGAGGCGTCGACCTCGACGGATTTCGTCTCGTTCGGTTCCCACTCGCCGACGAACCGGCGGGTGGTCGCGGAGGTGGAGAACGTCACGTCGGCGTTCCCGGACTGGAAGGCGAGCACCGCGTTCGAAGCCGCCTCCTCGCCCTCGTTGGTCACGTTGACGGTGACGGTGCCGCTGCCGCCGACCGGCACGGTCGTGTCGACGTCCTCGACGACGAACCGTGCGCGCTCCTCGACCCTGACCGGGACGGTGACGGTCTTCGTCTCGCGGTCGTCATCCGCGTCGAGATACTCCACCCTCACCGGCAGTTCGTGAGTGCCGGCGGGGATGTCGGCGGGCACCTGGATCTGGACGCTCACCGTCTGCGGGACGCCGTCCCGCATGGTTCCGAGCGACCGAACCCCCGACTGCACGGAGATGTTCGTGTCGCCGCCACGGACCGTCACCTCGACTTCGCGTGCGGTGTCGGCCCGGTCGTCGGCCCTGTACGCGTCGTTGGTCAGCTGAAACGTGAGTTCCTGGGACGCCCCCGGCTGCACGTTCGGTTCGGGGACGCTCGTTTCGAATCGGATGTCGACCGCGCTCACGGCCATCGGCACGGCCACGAGCAGGACGACGAAACAGACGACGATGGAGCGGCGGGACATGAACTCGATGTCGGCGATTGACGGTCACGACTCATAAGTCGTGCCAAACCAGCAGAAACTGAATGAACGTTCAGACAACCAGTCACGCGGCGAGGTGATACCGCTCCCAGAGGTGTTCCAGCGCGTCGGCGACGATCGCCGGATCGTACGTCCAGAAGCCGTAGAACGCCCGCTCGTCGCCGGCGCCCCGTTCCTCGGCCAGCAGGGCGCACGCCCGTTCGTCCTCCCCTCCGCCGTCGAAGACGACGAACCACGACTCCCGGATCTCGCGGACGTCCGCCGCGTGGACGGTGACCCCGTCGAGGTGCGGCGCGTTCGTGTCCGGGGTACAGTAGACGTGGACGTCGAGGTCCTTGGCGGCCAGGTCACGGTATGCGGCCGTCTGTGCGCTCAGCGCCGTCCCGGTCTGGAACCCGGCGTGGAGTTCGCCCACGCCGGTCCGCCACGCGCGGTCCTCGATCTCGCGGGAGGCCGCGATCATCTGCCCGACGTCGTAGGAGGTGAACGTCGTGTCGGCCAACTCCTCGAAGATCGGCGAGAGCGTCCGTTCGGCCCCGAGTTCGCCCACGGGGTCGCCGCCGAGGTGTCGGAGGTCGACGGCCGTGAGCACCTCGTCGCCGCGCTCGTCCGAGAGGACCGCGTACCCGGAGAGGTCGCTGTCGGTCGCGGCGACGTCGACGCGGACCTGCTGGTCGGCGACGTACTCGCGGAGTTCGGCGACGACGGCGTCCGTCGGCGGATCGAACACCGTGATCCGCTTTTCGCCCCGTTCGGCGTCCTCGATGAGGTCGGTGAGCGGCATTCGCTTCGTTCGGGCTTTCCCACCGACCGCAATAAGCGTACCACCCGCTGGAGCGGCCGTCGCCGAGCGCGTCCGAACGATGCCACCGCGTCGAACGCCGACTCCGCGTCCGGGCGTCGAGAGACCGCATCCGGGCGTCGAGACACCACGCGAACGTCGAGACTCCGCCACAGCACGGAAGATGTATCCGACCCGGAAAGTGAGCCGGTAGTTTTCGGCGACACGACCCCGGAACTGGTCGTTTCTGCCTGTCGTCACTGAAGCCGGCGATCCCGGGCGGTGACATCGCCGTAACCCGGTGACCGCCGTGTCAGCAAACGGATAAGTAGCGCGGTGCGGTAGGGGAACTCGCACATGGACGCTACCGTTATCCTGCAGGGCGGAACCGTGTTCGATGGACCCGGCGCAGCCGAGGCGTTCCTCGTCGGACGGCTGCTGTTCGGCCTGGTACTCGCGTTCAACGGCCTGAACCACTTCCAGAACGTCGACGCGTTGACCGGCTACGCCGAGGCGAAGGGACTCCCCGCGCCCAGGTTCGGCGTGCTGTTCTCGGGCGGGATGCTCCTGTTCGGCGGCCTCGGCATCGCCGCCGGCGCGCTCGTCCCGTGGGCGGCCGGCGCGATCGTGCTGTTCGCGCTCGCCGCCGCGTTCGTCTTCCACGACTTCTGGGCGGTCCCCGAGGAACAGACCCAGGACGAGATGACCCACTTCCTGAAGAACATGACCATCCTCGGCGGCGCGCTCGTGTTCCTCGCGCTCTCCTCGGTCCAGTGGCCCTACAGCCTGGGTATCTGAGACGGGGATCCGGGTTCGACGTCGACCACTGACCGCGCCGTTTTTCCGCCGCCCGCGCGACCCCACAGCCATGCGAATCGGGTTCCTCTGTAACCCCATCGCGGGGATGGGCGGCCGCGTCGGCCTCAAGGGGACCGACGGGAAGGTCGCCGAGGCGCGGGCCCGCGGAGCCGAGCCGCGATCCCCCGAGCGCGCCCGACGAGCCCTCGCCGCGCTCCACGAGCGTGCACCCGACGCGCACCTGCTCACCTGGGGCGAGCCGATGGGCGACGCCACGGCCCGCGACGTCGGGTTCGAACCGGAACGGCTCGGCGAGCCCGGAGCCGCGGAGACCGGCCCCGGCGACACGCGCGCCGCGGTCGAGGCGTTCCTCGGGGCCGACGCCGACCTCGTCCTCTTCGTCGGCGGCGACGGCACCGCGGCGGACGTCGCGGCGGCCCTGGAGGGCAGCGACGTTCCGATGCTCGGCGTCCCCGCGGGCGTGAAGGTGTACTCGTCGGTGTTCGCCGTCTCGCCCGAGGACGCCGCCGCGGTCGCGGCGACGTTCGAGCGGAGCGAACGCCGGGAGGTGATGGACGTCGACGAGGACGACTACCGCGGGGGCGAAGTGAACCCCGAACTCCGCGCCGTCGCGTTCGTCCCCGTCGCCGAGCGTCTCCAGTCGTCGAAACAGCTCGGCGGCGGAAGCGTCGAGTCGCTCGCGGAGGGCGTCGCCGACGACGTGCGTGCCCGACCCGAGACGACGTGGGTGCTCGGGCCGGGCTCGACCGTCGGCGAGGTAAAGGAGAAGCTGGCGTTCGAGGGCTCGCCGATCGGCGTCGACGTGTACCGGGACGGGCGCGTGGTGGCCGCGGACGCGACCGAATCCGAGATCCTCGACGCGCTCGGCGAGGACAACGTCATCGTCGTCACGCCCATCGGCGGGCAGGGGTTCGTGTTCGGCCGCGGCAACCCGCAGCTGTCGCCGGCAGTGATCCGCCGCTGCGAACTGGAGATCGTCGCGTCCCGGGACAAGCTGGACGACCTCCGCGTCCTCCGGGTCGACACCGACGACCCCGAACTGGACGAGGCGCTCCGGGGCTGGGTGAAGGCCCGCGTCGGCCGGTTCGAGCGACGGATGCTGAAGATCGTCTGAGCCGGGCGACCGTCGTCCGGGGAGCACACCGACGCCGACGCTCGATTTCGGGTCGTCCTCACCTAGGAAGGACCCACGCGTATAATGGACGTAGGGACAAGGTTAAGGTCATACAAGGGCATCCCAGCGACATGGAAACTCGCAAGGTCCAGCGGCTGGGCCCCTCCACGCTGGCGATGACGCTGCCGGCCGAGTGGGCGAAGGAACAGAACGTCGAGAAGGGGGACGAGGTGTCGCTGCGGATGGGCGGCAAGGGGACGCTCACGGTCCTGCCCGAGTCCGCGAGCACCGAGGACGCGGAGGCGACGCTGCACGCCGACAACCTCGACGCGGACGCGCTCGAACGCGCCATCCTCGCCCAGTACGTGCTCGGGCGGCGGGTCATCAACATCACCACGAAGGAGGGCGCGCTCGACTCTGACCACATTAACGCCGTCTACAAGGCCGAGACGCAGCTGATGGGGCTGGGCGTCATCGAGGAGACGCCCGAAAACATCGCCATCCGGTGCTCGGTCGACCCCGAGGACTTCACGCTCGACAACCTGCTCGGCCGCCTGGAGAACACGGGCTCGACGATGCGCGGCGAGGCCGTGAAGGCGCTGGCCCACGGCAACCCGGACCTCGCCCAGCGGGCGCTCAACCGCGAGCGGCAGGCGAACAAGATCTTCGTCCTACTCCTCCGGCTCACGTTCACCGCCTACCAGAACCCGAACCTCGCGCGCGCCGTCGGGCTCGACTCTGGCTTCCCGCTCATCGGCTACCGCTCGGTGGCCAAGAACCTCGAACTCATCGCGGACAACGCCGAGGACATCGCGGAGATCGTCATGGAGGCCGACGACCACACGCTCGACGTGGAGTCCTCGACGATGCGGAAGATCCGCGAGGTGACCGACCAGGTCGACGACATCACCGCGATGGCCGTCGAGGCGGTCGTCCAGCGCGACTACTCGCTCACCATCGAGGTGCGCTACCTGTTCCGCGAACTAAAGGACCGCGAGCAGGACATCCTCACGGACCTCCCGGAGATGGACAACGAGCAGCTCCTGCGGGTGCGCGAGGTGCTCGTCAGCCTCCAGGAGACCGCCCAGTACGCGATGCGCATCGCCGAGGTCGCCGCGAACCTCTCGCTGAACGAGGAGAACGAACACGTCAGCATCGAGTAGTCGGGTACTCGACCCGGCTGGCCGGCGGCGCTCGCTCTCGCCGTCGTTCGTCTTACGACTCGGCCGCCGGCCGCGCCCCACGCTCGGGGGGCTCGCTACCGCTCGCCCCCGTCAGGTCCACCCGTCTCGTTCGTCTCGCCGGGTTCGTTCGTTCACTCGTCAACCGCGTTCACTCGTTACGCGCGTTTACCCCTCACCCACGTCCTTCTCGCCGGTCAGCGGGTTCCGCCGCGCGATGGAACAGCCGAACTCCGGGTGCTCCGCGAAGTGCCGGATCAGCATGTGGCGGCGCGAGCCGGTGATGCCGGTCCGGCCGACGTCCTCGGCGGAGAACTCGTCGGGCAGGCGGTCGTACAGCCGGCGTAGTTCCTCGAAGGAGGCGAACACCTTCGCGTTGCCGGCCGAGTCCGCCGCCTTCCGCGAGACGACGTAGCTGCCGTCCGTGCGATACTCGCCGGCCGTTCGGAAGAACTCCCGGCGCTCGGTCAGCGCGTCGGCGATGGCGTCCTGGAGGTCGGCGGCGTCGTCCCTACTCAGTTCGCAGGCGCGGCCAGCGACCTCGACCAGAATCGCGTCGCCGTCGGTGGTGACGTCTACGTTACCGTCCGAGAACTCGATCAGGAGCGGTGATACTCCGACGCATACACTCCCTGACCCCGCCGGGGATAAAGCCCTGTCGGCGGATGCAAATAGCGGGACGGGGGCTCCGGGGTGACCGAGCCGCCCTACAGCAGGCCGTCGTCGGTCGCCGTCGAGGTTCCGCCCCCCGGAGTTGCAGTCGGCGTCGCCGTCGCCGTCGATTCGCCGCCGGACGGCGTCGCCGTCGCGGTTCCGGTCGACGTTTCGGTTCCGGGCGCGTCCGAACCACCCCCGTCGTCGCCGTCACCGCTGCTGCCGGAACCGTCCTCACCCGCGCCGCCCGAGCCGTCGCTCGCGTTCTTCGTCCCGAACAGGTCCGTCTCGACGGTCCGATTGAACTCGTCGAGTTCGATCCGCCGTTCGCCCGCGCCCGCCGCCGACAGGTCGAACGTCAGGAACAGCTCCATACGGAGGTCCGTCACCTGATTTCGTTCGAGGTGGGACACCCACCACTCGTCGAGCGTCCCGGTGTCGATGTGGGTCGTCGCCCGCACGGGAACGGTTTCGCCCGGCGGGATGGTCGTCGTCCGGCCCGCCTCGCCCTCACCCACCCCGATGTCGTTCATCGTGATGTCGTACCCGAGCGAGGAGAGCGTCACCGGGTACGGCTTCGGGTTGTAGAGGTGGAGGGTCATCCTGATCTCGGTCGTCTCCTCGTCGACGGTCCCCCACGATGCCTCCGTCCGGTTCAGGACCATCACGGGGTTGGTCACCGCGGCTGCGTCGGCCTCGATGGGCCGGGCCTCCTCGGTCCGGAACGCCGAGATGACGCTCGTGTTCACCTCGCGGGTCACCTTCGGTGCGCCGAACGTCCGCCCGAGCAGCGAGGAGTGGACGCTCGCGTCGACTCGGAGCGTCGTGTGCTCGTCGTTCGAGACGTGGCTCACCCACCAGGCCGGAATCTGCGAGTTGTTCATGCCGGTCCGGAACGGGAGCGTGCTGTTGCCCGTCTCGACCGCGACGCCCTCCTTCGTCCCCTGTGCCATCAGCACCTCGTTCATCCGCACCGAGTAGTCGATCGTCATTCCGCCGAGCTGGACCCCGACGGGGTTCGGGTTGTGGACCGTCAGCTCCGTCTCGATCTGTGAGGTGGACTCGGTCACCGCGCCGAACCGGTTCTCGACGCCGACGACCGACGGCGCGCCGACGAGCCCCAGCGCGAACGCACCCCCAACGGAGCCGACCAGCACGACCAGGACGGCCGCGATCGCCTTCGCGGTCGCGGCGGTCGGCCCGAGTCCACGCGCGTCGCTCATGGCCGTCGGCAGGTGCGGGGCCGAGTTAAATCTTCGAACTGACGCGCAGCGGACGTGCGGTGTGGTCGAGCCGTGCTACTGGGTCCGAGCCGTGCAAGTGCGTGGACGGACCGACGGGAGGAGTCGGCTTCGTCGGCGTCCGGGCGTGTTCGTCGTCTCGTTCCGCCGGGATCGGACGAACTAAGTGCGCGCCCCCGTAGCGCTCGGACATGACATCCGAATCCGTCTCCTCCGACATGGGGACCGGGCTCGCGCTCGTCTTCGGCGCGCTCGTGACGGTCGGCGCCGGCCTGATGGTCGCGGGCGGAACCCAGCAGGTGATGGCCTGGGGGTTCGCGCTGGCGATGCTCGCGGGCGGTCTCGCCGTGACCGCCGTCCACGTGTACGCCTGAGCCGAACCCGGGCGCGGGCGAGGGCCACCTCGTACCCGTCCGCGGGTCGGTCCCGTGTCGCCCGCGAGTCGGACTCCGTAAAGCGTTAAGCACGCTCGCCCCCAACGCGGGGGCAAGAGCAGCGATGACGGACTACACATCCGAGGAGAAACGGATCCTCGCGTACCTCCGCGACAGCGTCTCGCGCGGCGAGGAGTACTTCCGGGCGAAGAACATCGCCAAGGCCATCGGCCTCTCGTCCAAGCAGGTCGGCTCCCGGCTGCCACAGCTCGCGGAGAAGTCCGAGGAGATGGACATCGAGAAGTGGGGCCGGGCGCGCTCGACGACCTGGCGCGTGGAACTGGCCTGACCGGCCGGTCGCGGCCGCCCGTCCCCGCTCCCCTACTCGGCCGTATCCATCCCCGGCAGCCGCATCCTTCCACGGCGACTGTACCCGTTCCGGGTAGCGACGTCCGCCAACGTGAGCTGCAACCCCGCGCCTTTTTCGCTCCCCGCTCGAAGGACCGGGTAGGAATGACCGTGCGCGTCCGCCGGACGTTCGAGTTCGCCGCGCCGCCCGAGGCGGTCTGGTCGTTCATCGCCGACCCGGCCAAGCGCGCCGGTGCCATCAGCGTCGTCGACGACTACGAACTGCACGGCGACGGCGACGCCACCTGGCACGTTCGCCTGCCGATCCCGGTCGTCCGCTCGACCATCGCCGTCGAGACCGAGGAGGTCGAGCGCGACCCGCCACGCCACGTGCGGTTCGTCGGCACCTCCGCGGCGTTCCGGGTCACCGGCGAGCACACGGTCGAACCCCTCCCTGACGGCGGGACGCGCCTCGACAACGAGTTCGTCGTCGAGGGGAAGCTGCCGGGCGTCGAACGGTTCTTCGAGCGGCGCTTCGAGGCCGAACTCGAGGGCCTGGAGGCGGCCCTGCGTGCGGAGGTGGCCGAGTCGTGAAGCTCGCACTCACCCAGCTCGGCGTCGAGCACGGCGACGTGGGCGGGAACCGCGACCGGGCGCTCGCCGCGGTCGCGGACGCCGCCGGGCGCGGCGCGGACCTCGTCGCCCTGCCGGAACTGTGGAACGTCGGCTACTTCGCGTTCGACGCCTACTCCCGGGCGGCCGAGTCGGTCACGGGGCCGACGCTCTCGGAACTGTCGGTCGCGGCCGCCGACCACGGGGTGGCGCTCCTGGCCGGGAGCATCATCGAGGACCTCGCCGCTTCCGCCGAGGCGGGCGTCGACGTCCCCGCAAGGGAGGGGCTGGCCAACACCGCGGTGCTCTTCGACGCCGACGGCGAGCGCCGGGCGATCTACCGGAAACACCACCTGTTCGGCTACGAGTCGGCCGAGACCCGACTGCTCACGCCCGGCGAGGCGCTGCCGGTGGTGGACATGCTCGGCTTCTCCGTCGGCGTCACCACCTGCTACGATCTCCGGTTCCCCGAGCAGTTTCGATCGCTGATGGACGCCGGCGCGACGCTCGTGCTCGTTCCGAGCGCCTGGCCGTACCCGCGCGTCGAGCACTGGGAGACGCTCCCGCGGGCGCGTGCCGTCGAGAACCTCGCCTACGTGGCGACGATCAACGGCGCTGGCTCGGCTCCCGACGCGGAACTGCTGGGCCGCTCGACCGTGTACGATCCGTGGGGGACGACGCTGGCCTCCACCGCGGACGAGCCCGCGCTCGTGACCGCGGAGGTCGACCCCGACCGGGTGAGACGCGTCCGCGAGGAGTTCCCCGCGCTCCGCGACCGGCGCGACTACTGAGTTCGCTCCCCGCGACCGACTCCTTCCCGACCCGGAGGGTTTATCAGTGAAACCGCAGTAGCACCCAGTGCCGACGATACGACGCTTTTCTCGTCGTGACTCGGCAACACAACGACACGCCGCCACCGCGCAACCGCCGTGGCTGACCGCACACGGCTGCGCCGCGAACGTCGGGGTCCGTCGCGGCGCGAACCTCGCCCCAACCTCCCGCCTTCGCCTTCGCTCCACCGTCCTGCTTCCCTTTCGACGCCCGGAGTCGTCGGTCCGTCGCTGTCCCCGACACCCGCCCGTACGGTCACTGGGACAACCGGACACGCGCACCTCGCTCTGCCGACTCCAGCACCGTCGCCATCGTTCGCACGTCGGCCAGGCCGTCCGCGCCGTCGGGTTCGATCGCCGCGCCCGTCAGCACCGCGTGTGCGAAGTAGTCGAACTCCTCGCGCGTCTCGTCCGCGCCGACGCCCTCGACGGTCGCCCGGCCGGCGTCCGTCTCGACGGCGACCGTGCGCTCGACTCCGGGCTCGAAAGCGTCGGTCACGTCGACGGTCCCCTCGCTCCCCTGGAGCCGCAGGGTCGTCGAGGGGTGACCCGAGAAGGACGCGGAGAAGTTCCCGACGCAGTCGCCGAAGTCGACGCCGAACTCCACGTGCTCGTCCACGTCCGCGAACGGCGGGCTCGTGGACCTGACGTGGCCCCACGCGGCCAGCGGGTCGGCATCGAGGAGGAAGCGCGTCGTGTTCAGGGGGTAGACGCCGACGTCGAAGAGCGCGCCCCCGCCAGCGAGGTCGGCGTCGAGCCGCCACTGGTCCGGGTCGCCGCCGCCCGCGAGCAGCGGGAACGTGAAGTCGCCCGACGCGCGGACGGGGTCGCCGATGCCGCCGGCGCGGACTAACTCCCGAAGCCGACGCATCACCGGGTCGGCCTGCATCCGGTAGGCGGTCATCAGCGGGACGTCCGCCGACTCGCAGGCCGTGACGAGCCGCTCCGTCCGTTCGACGGTCGCCTCCAGCGGCTTCTCACAGAGGACGGCCTTGCCTAGGCCCGCGGCCGTCTCGACGTGCGGGAGGTGGAGCCGGTTCGCCGTCGCCACGTACACCGCGTCGTACTCCCCGGCCGCCCCGCCGGCCTCGTAGGCGTCGTAGTCGAGGGCGGTGAGACCGAACTCCTCCGAGGCGGCCGTTCGCGCCCGGGCGCTGCCGCTCACGGCGACCGTCGGTTCGCAGTACGTCGCGTCCGCCATCGCCGGCAGCGAGACCGAGCGCGCGTAGTTGCCCAGCCCCACGACGGCGACCCTGACCGTGCCGGAGGGGGACTGATCCCAGTCGCGGGCCGCCGCGTTCGTGAACAGCCGTTCGAACATGACGGGAACGAGCACGGCGCGTGGCAAAAAGCCGGCCCGTGGCGCCGGAAAGAATCAGTTTCGAGAACGTGGGCGGTACAGTGAAGTGTCGCAGTTCCCCCTCACGAGACGCCGCGAACCGGATACGCGACGCAGTCGCCCACGGGGGCGACCCGCGCCGCCGGGCGCGTTCCCCAGTGTGCCCGGCGGTATCGCGACCGCTCCGGGTCCGATATCGGTCCGGCTCGCGGGACGTCGGGAGTTTCCCGACGGCGGCGCGGGGACGCGGGCGTGCCGCGGCGACGGCCACTGGCCCATCCGCCGCGGGACCGGTAGCCGGACTGCTTCCGCTCCCACTCCCGCACCCGGCTACCACACCGGCGTCCCCCGCGATCGAACCGCCGACGAGCGCGTCCCGGAGGAGGAATGCATCCGTGTCATAGGGTGGGACGGGCTCGACGCGACTGACTCGTGAGCCGATGGGCTCCCGGCCGCGAACGACGATCGTTTCTCGCGGAGTAATTACTGAAGCTCATTCCACCCCCGATGATTTAACATACTGAAGCGCCCACTTCCCGTGAGACGGTAGCAAATGACACTCACATCGACAGCGGGGGACCCGGTCGTCCGGGTCTCCGGGACCGCTCAGGGAGCCGAACTGCGGGGTTCCGACGCCGACGCGACGGTCCTCGCGGTCGGGTCGACCGGCGTCCCCGCCGTCGAGCCGCTCCTCTCGGTCACGCGCCGGGGCCGGACCGGCTTCCACGCGCGGTGTCCGCCCGAGCGCGCGAAGACGATCGTTTCGACGGTCGCGGAGGCCGGGGACGTGACGACGGCCGATCCGGACGCCGTCGTCGAGCACGACCCCGACGCGACGCGGCTCCCCGTCCCGGAGTTGCCCGGGTTCGGTGTTGGGAATCGTTCGGTGCTTGCGGCCTGCGGGTGGCGACGCCCGACGAACCCGGCCGACCACGAGGCTGCGGGCGGGTTCGGAAATCCCGACCCCGCCGCGGTGCTGGACGCCGGGACTCGCCTCCGCGGACGAGGCTGGGGCGACCGCTGCCAGGACGCGTTCCTCGCGGAGACGTGGGGGACCGTTCGTGACGGTGACGGCGACGCCGCAGTCGTCGTGAACGGGCACGGGAACCCCGCGGACGCGCTCCTGCTCGCCGGCGCGCCCTTCGAGGTCCTCGACGGGGCGACCGCCCTCGCCCGGGCCGTGGACGCCGAACGGCTCGTCGTGTACGCGTCCGCCGCGGACGAGCGGGCCGTCGAAACCGCCCGGGAGGCGGCAACAACGTACCCGGACCCGCCGGCCCCCATCGACGTGGTCGCCGGGCCGCCGGAGTACCGGGCCGCCGAACCGACGATGGCGCTGGAAGCGATCGAAGGCAACCACCGGCTGGAGGCCCGCCTCCGGCCGCCCGGCCCCGAGGAGGTCGGACTCCACGGCCGGCCGACGCTGGTCCACACCTCCCGGACGCTCGCCCAGCTCGCGATCGCGCTCAGGGACGGACGGGAGCCGGAAACACGGGTGGTGACCGTGACCGGCGACGTGGCCGCGCCGGCGACGGTGGAACTGCGGGAGAGCGACAGCCTGGCCGACGCGGTCGACGCGGTCGAGGTGGAGGGGACGGTCAAGGCCGCCTGCGTGGGCGGCCGCTTCGGCGGGCTCACGCGCGACCTCGACGTCGGCGTCGACCCCGAGGCGCTGTCGGCCGCGAACCTGGGGACCGACGGCACGGTTCACGTGCTCGCGGAGGACAGCTGCGTCGTCGAGTTCGTCGGACGACGCGCGCGGTTCGCGGCCGAGGGGAACTGCGGCCGCTGCGTGCCGTGCCGCGAGGGGACGACACAGCTCACGGCGCTCCTGCGGGCGGTCTACGACGGCGAGTACGACGCCGACGGCATCGAGGAACTCGGCCGGGTGATGGCCACGTCCAGTCTCTGTTCGTTCGGCGTCCGGGCGGGGCGACCGGCCCGAACCGCGCTCGCGGCGTTCGAATCGGAGTTCGCGGCCCACGCGGACGGGCGCTGTCCCGCGGGCCAGTGTGTCGAGCCGGCGGAGGTGACCTGACGTGCGCTCCGACGAGCGGGACGTCGACGTGCCGCCGCTGACCGAGGGAATCGCGCCGGGGACCGCGACCGACCCGGCCGTCGGGAGCGACGGGCCCGCGACCGTGACGGTGGACGGCACCGCCGTGTCGCTGGAGTCGGGCGCGACGCTGCTCGATGCCGTCGAGGCGGTCGAGACCGACGAGCACGTCGCCGCGCTGTGCCACTACGGCAGGGAGGGAATCGGCCCCCGGAGCGAGTGTCGCACGTGCATGGTGGCGACCGACGAACACGGCGTCGTCCCGGCCTGTAGCTTCCCTGCCGAGGACGGGCTGACCGTCCGGACCGGCGCGACCGACGCCGCGGAGGCGCGGGACGTGAACCTCGATCTGGTGCTCTCGGACCACAACCTTCGGTGTACGACCTGCGGGAAGAACGGGCGCTGTGAGCTCCAGGACGCCGCCATCGAGGCGGGCGTCGAGGAGCCGCGCTACGGGGTGTTCGACGACCGGGACGAGTACGAACCGCTCGACGACACCTCCCCGTTCATCGCGATCGACCGCAACAAGTGCATCCTCTGTAACCGCTGTGTCGAGGCCTGCAACGACGTGCAGGTCGAGGGCGTCCTGCGGATGGAGGGCTCCGGGAGCGACACCCGCATCGGCTTCCAGAGCGACGCGGAGACGATGGCCGACTCGACGTGCGTCTCCTGTGGCCACTGCGCGACCGTCTGCCCGACCGGCGCGCTCGTCGAGGACGGAATCGTGGACGCGACGACGATCCCGCTGCCCGGCTTCACGCAGGCGAACAGCGTCGGGGAGACGTCCGAACGCGCCGGCGAGCGGTCCGGCCCGATGACGCCGAAGAAGCGCGCGGAGCCGACGAGCGGCGGGGACGGGAAGGCGGGCGACGCGGCCGGAAACGCGAGCGAGGACGGATCCGACGCCGACGGGGCGCCCGACGTGAACGGAACGCCGGGAGCCGGCGTGTGGGACGACGGGGGTGACTGGCCGTGAGCGACGGCGACCTCGACGGGGTCGCGGGCTACATGCGGCGGGCGAGGGCGAAGGCGCTGAAGAACGTCGAGCAGGTCGCCGAGGGCGTCGCCGCCGAGACGCTCCCGGAGGGGAAACTGTTCGAGATCGCGCGGTCGATCGGCGACCGTCGGCTGGAGGAACTCACCGTCGAGGACACCACCTGCGGCTACTGTGCCGTCGGCTGTCGGTTCGACCTCTACTCCGACGGCGAGGAGGTGCTTGCGGCGCGACCCACCGCCGAGGAGGACGCCCCGGTCAACGGCATCTCGACGTGCGTGAAGGGGAAGTTCGGCTACGACTTCGTGAACTCGGACGACCGGCTGACGTCGCCGCTGGTGCGCGACGGGGACGACGAGTTCCGCGAGGCGACGTGGGACGAGGCGCTCGCGCGCGTCGCCGAGGGGTTCGGGTCGATCCGCGAGGCGCACGGCGGGGACGCCCTCTCCGTGATCGCCTCCTCGAAGGCGACCAACGAGGAGAACTACCTGATGGGGAAGTTCGCCCGGCAGGTGCTCGGCACCAACAGCGTCGACAACTGCAACCGGCTCTGTCACTCCTCGACGGTCGCCGGCCTCGCCCGGACGTTCGGCTACGGCGCGGCCTCGATCAGCACCGAGGACCTCGAACTCGCCGACTGCATCCTGCTGACGGGGTCGAACACGACCGAGGCCCACCCGGTGCTCGCCACGCGGATCAAGCAGAACGTCCGGGACGGCGCGGACCTGCTGGTGTTCGACCCGCGCGAGGTCCAGATCGCCGAGTACGCCACCCAGTACAGCAGGGTGCGACCCGGCTACGACGCGGTCTGGATCAACGGCATCATCCGGCACGTCGTCGAGAACGGCCTGTACGACGAGTCGTTCGTTGCCGAGCGGACGACCGGGTTCGCGGACGTCGCGGCGGCCGTCCGGGAGTTCACGCCCGAACGCGTCGAGGCGGTGACGGGCGTCCCGCCCGAGGAGATCGAGGCGGCGGCCGAAACCATCGCCGACGCGGACGCCTGCGTGTTCGGCTGGACGCTGGGGCTCACGGAGCACTCCCACGGGACCGAGAACGTGCTGGCGATGGCGAACCTCGCGGCGATCACCGGCAACCTCGGCAAGCCGGGCGCGGGCGTCTCGCCGTTCCGGGGCCAGAACAACGTCCAGGGCGGCGGCGGGGACATGGGGCCGCTCCCGGACAACTTCCCCGGCTATCAGGACCTCGCGGACGACGATGTCCGCGCGCGGTTCGAGGACGCCTGGGACTGCGACATCTCGCCGGAGTACGGCTACTACACCACCCAGATGTTCCTGGCGGCCGACCGGGGCGACCTCCGCGGGATGTACGTCATCGGCGAGAACGCGGCGCTCTCGGAACCCGGCGTCAACCACGCCGAACGGGTCCTGCGGGACCTCGAGTTCCTCGTCGTCCAGGACCTGTTCGTCACCGAGACCGCCGAGTACGCCGACGTCGTCCTGCCCGCGTGCTCGTTCGTCGAGAAGACGGGCACGTTCACCAACACCGACCGGACCGTCCAGATGGTCAACGCGGTGATGGAGCCGAAGGGCGACTCCCGACCCGACTGGGAGATCCTGCAGGACCTGGCGAACCGGATGGGACGGGACTGGGACTACGAGTCGACCGCGGAAGTCATGGACGAGGTGAACTCGCTGACGCCCATCTACGGCGGCGTGACACACGAGCGCGTCAGGGAGGAGGGCGGCCTCCAGTGGCCCTGCCCGGACGAGGACCACCCGGGAACCGAGCGGCTCTACGAGGACTCGTTCGACACCGAGGACGGCAGGGCGACCCTCCACGGCGTCGGCTACAGCGAACCGGCCGAGACGCCCGACGAGGAGTACCCGTTCACGCTCACGACCGGGCGCGTCCTCTACCAGTACCACACGGGGACGATGACCCACCGGGAGGAGGGGCTGATGGAGTACGCGCCGAGCGACTTCGTCGAGGTCCACCCGGAGACGGCCGCGAACCACGGCATCGACCCCGGCGACATGGTCACGGTCGCCTCGCGCCGCGGCGAGATCGTCGTCCCGGCCCAGGTGACCGATCGGGTCGGCACCGACACCGTGTTCGTGCCGATCCACTTCGCCGAGAGCGCCGTCAACCGGCTGACCGACGAGGAACACCTCGATCCGGACGCGGCCACGCCGGAGTACAAGGTGTCTGCCGTCAGGATCGGCCCGTACGAGGGCGACTCGGAGCCGATCGGGGCCGGCGACGTCGGGACCGGGACGGGGGACGACTGACGATGGCGGAGCCGCGCGATACGTACCCGGAGTCGGCAACGAACCGGGGAGAGACCGGGAGCGTGGACGGGGCCGGCGACGGCAGCGAGGCCGGCGACGGCGAGGCGGCGGTCCGGGAGGCGATCGCGGAACACGGCGACCGGCTCGCGGCGGCGATCGACGCCAGCGACGAACTGTCGGACCTGCTCGCCACGGCGATTCTGGTGGTCGCCAGCGCCGACGAGGACGAACTCGACCGGCTCACCGACTCGACCGCGAACCTCGTCGCGGCCGCCGACGGGCTCTCGACCGAGGAGGCGGCCGCGCTCGCCGAGGAGGTCGGCGCGAACGGGGCGGAACTGGTCGAGGCGCTCGACGTGGTTCTGACGCTCCAGCGTGACGGCAGCCTGGAGGAACTCGTCGCCCTCGCGGGGACGCTCTCGGCGCTGGACCTCGACGCGGAGGCGGTGGAGGGACTGAACGACCTGCTCGGTGCCGTCGGGGAGGCGGGCGAGGCGGCCGAGCCCGTCGGCCCGCTCGGCGCGCTCGCCGGACTCAGGGACCGGGACGCCCGCGCCGGCCTCGGCTACCTCCTCGCACTCCTGCGGGCTCTGGGCCACCGGCTGGGGAGCCGATAGGGTGGTGGGCCGATGAGCGACCGGCCGTCACCGCCGACGGTCTGTCCGGGCTGTGCGGTCGGCTGCCGACTCGAACCGGGCGAGGACTCGCGCGCCCGGGGCGTCGTCGGCGCCGCCAACCCGAACGGGCGGCTCTGCCGGACGGGCATCGACGCCTTCGACGTCGGCGACGAGCGTCTCGTGCGGCCGCGGGTCCGCCACGACGGCGACCTCCGGGCCGTGTCGTGGGAGACCGCCTACGACCGCGCCATCGCGGGGCTGGAGGCGGTGCTCGCCGCCCACGGGCCCGACGGGCTGGCGTTCCTCGGCGCGCCACACAGCACCAACGAGGAGAACTACCTGCTAGGGAAGCTCGCGCGGACGCTCGGGACGAACAACGTGGACAACCGGGCCAGGCTGTGTCACGTCTCGACCGCGCGGGCGCTCCGCGAGCGGGTCGGCTGGCCGGCGACGACGAACGGGCTGGCTGACCTGGGGGAGGCCGACCTCCTCATCGTCGCCGGCGCGAACCCGGCGGAGCGACAGCCCGTCGCCTTCGACGGTTTCGTCCGGCCGGCGGTCGCGGACGGGACGACGCTCGTCCACGTCGACCCGGTCGGGAACCGGACGACCCGGCTGGCCGACGTCCACCTCGCTCCACGTCCCGGGACGGACGCGACGGCGTTCGACCTCCTGAACGCGCACCTGCTCGACGGCGGGGACGCCGTCGACGAGGCGTTCGTCGCCGAACGGACGCGGGGGTACGACCGGTTCGCGGCGTCGGTCGCCGACCTGGACCGCGAGGCCGCCGTGTCGGCGACGGGGGTCGACGAGTCGACCATCGCCCGCGTCGCGGAACTCGTCGCGGACGCCGACCGCGTCGCCGCGCTCTCCGGCACGGGCATCGAGGGCGGCACGGAGGAGGTGGACGGTACGGACCACGTGGATGGCGCGGACCCCGTGGACGGCGCGGACGAGGTGGACGCCAGGAACGGAGCGACGGCGGCCGGATCGCTTCTCGATCTGCTGCTGGTGACCGGGAACGTCGGTCGCCGCGGGACGGGGCTGTTCGTCCTCCGCGGGCTCGTCAACGAGCAGGGCGCGACGGACGCCGGCTGCGTTCCGGACCGGCTCCCGGGCCACCGGCCGGTCACCGACCCCGACGCGCGCGACAGGATCGAAGCGGCGTGGGGCGTCGCGCCGCCTGCCACGCCGGGGAAGACGGCGACTGAACTGCTCTCGGCGTTCGGCGACGGAGTCCACGGCGCGCTCGTCGTCGGGGAGAACCCGGCCGTCTCGAAGCGCGACCCCGACTGGATCGGGCGGCGGCTCGACGCCCTCGACGCGCTCGTCGTCCTCGAGGTCGCGCCGAGCGCGACCACCCGCCACGCCGACGTGCTCCTGCCGGCGGCGGCGGGCGTCGAGAAGACGGGGACCGTCACGAACCTCGAACGTCGCGTCCAGCGGCTCCGGCGGACGAGCGGGCCGCCGGGGGACGCCCGGACCGACTTCACCGTCCTCCGGGACCTCGGGCGGCGACTGTTCCCGACGGACGGGTACTTCGAGTACGCCGACGTGTCGGCCGTGTTCGACGAGCTTTCGCGTGTCGCGCCGACCCACCAAGGCCTCTCGTACGCCGACATCGACGCCGAGGGACGGCGGTGGCCGTTCGAGGACGACGACGGCGTGCTCTACCGCGAGTCGTTCGAGACGCCCGACGGGCGCGCCGCCTTCGGGACGGCGGGACCGGTCCCCGAGGTCGGGCCGGCCGACGGACTCCACCTGATCGCCGGCGGGCGGGCGAGCGAGTTCCCGGACGAGGACGCCGGAGGAAACCGACCGCTGCGGATGCACCCCGCCGACGCCGCCGACCGGGGGGTCGACGCGGGCGAGCCGGTCGTCGTCTCCGCCGGCGCGGTCGCCGTCGAAACCGTCGTGGCCCTCGACGAGCGCGGCCGCCGGGGGACGGTTCACCTCCCCGCGGCCGCCGCAGACCCGCTTCTCCGGGGCGGAACGTCGACCGTCGCCGTCGAGCCGACGTCGGACCCGAGGGGGGAGCCCAACTGAGCGATGTGCCGAACGGGTCTTTCCGGTCGAGAACGGAGGCGTCGATGCCAGTGACGCACGGCGAGTCAGAATCGGTCCGGGGAGTCGTCCTCGCTGGCGGCGAGAGCAGCCGCTTCGGGGCCGAAGGGGACGACAAGGCGCTCGCGGGGGTCGGCTCCGAACCCGTGCTGGGCCGGATCGTCGCCGTCCTGGCTCGGGTCACGGACCGGCGTCCGGTCGTCGCCGTCCGGACTCCCGAGCAGCGCGCGCGGTACGCCGACGCCCTGCGGGACGGCGAGGTTGCGTTCGTCCGCGACGACCCGGAGTACGAGGGACCCCTGGCGGGAATCGTCGGCGCCGCGGCCGCCGTCGGGGACCCCTGGCTGTTCTGTTGCGGCTGCGACATGCCGTTGCTCGACGAGCGCGCGGTGTCGTGGCTGCTGGCGCGGCTCGACCGCGACCGTCCGGCGATCGACGGGGGCCGGGTCGACGCGGTCGCGATCGAGCACCCGGATGGAACCCTCAACCCGCTCCACGCCGTCTATCGGCGGGAGCCCGTCGCCTCGCTGCACCGTCTGCTCCCGCGGACGGCGGGCCCGCGGGCGCTGCTGGCGGGGCTCGAGAGCGTCCACACCGTCTCCCCGGCGTCGGTCCCGGACGACGTCCCGCTGGACCGGTCCACCAGCAACGTCAACACGCGCAGGCAACTGGAGTCGGTTCGGGAGGAGTTCACCCGATCGTGACGTCGGGACCGAACGGACGGGGAGAAAACCGGCGATCGGGAAACGTTCGACCGTCCGCGCTCGGCGACTACTCTTCCCTCGTCTTGATGTCGGCCGAGAGGCCCTGTGCCATCTCGATCTCGTAGCTGTTGTTGAGCGTCCAGGCGGTGCGCTCGGTGACGGCCTCGATCACTTCCCGGGCGCTCGGGTAGCCGTTCCCGGACTTCTTCACGCCGCCGAACGGGAGCTGGACCTCCGCGCCGATGCAGGGAAGGTTGCCGTACGCGAGCCCGACCTCGGCGTTGTCGCGGAAGTAGTTGATCTGCCGGTAGTCCTCCGAGATGATCGCGCCCGCGAGCCCGTAGTCCGTGTCGTTGTGGATCTCGACGGCCTCCTCGATGTCGCCAGAGTACTTGAGCAGGGCGACGTGCGGGCCGAACACCTCCTCGTGGGTGCACCGGAGGTCGGCTTTCGCGTCGGCCTCGTAGACGAACGGGCCGACCCAGTGGCCGTCCTCGTGCCCGTCGGGAATCTCGTCGGCGTCGAGTTCCTCGCGGTCGACGAGCACGTTCACGCCCTCGTCCTTGGCGAGCTGGTTGTACTTCGCCACCTTCTCCCTGTGCTCGGGTTCGATGAGCGGCCCCATGAACGTGTTCTCGTCGAGGGGGTCGCCGACGGCGACCGACTTCGCGTTCTCGACGTAGCGTTCTTTGAACTCGTCGTAGACGTCCTCGTGGACGATGAGCCGCTCGGAGGAGACACAGCGCTGGCCGGTCGTCTTGAAGCTCGACATGACCGCCGAGTGGACCGCCGTGTCGAGGTCGGCGTTCTCGGTGATCACGATGCCGTTCTTGCCGCCCATCTCACAGGCCGCGAGCTTGCCGGGTTCGCCGCCGACCTTCGAGGCGATCTCGTGGCCGACCTCGGCCGAGCCGGTGAACAGCACGGTGCCGACGCGGTCGTCCTCGACGATCTCGTTGCCCGCGTCGCCGAAGCCCTGGACCATGTTGAACACGCCGTCGGGGATGCCCGCGTCCTCGAACATCTCGGCGATGACCTGGCCACACCACGGCGTCTGCTCGGCGGGCTTCCAGACGACCGTGTTGCCCTCGACGAGCGAGACCGCCATGTGCCAGAACGGGATGGCGACCGGGAAGTTCCACGGCGTGATACAGCCGATGACGCCGCGCGGTTTGCGCCGCATGTAGGCGTCCTTGCTGGGGATCTCGGAGGGGACCACGTCGCCCTTCGGGTGGCGGGCGTCGCCCGCGGCCCACTCGACCATGTGTGCGGCCTCGACGACGTCGGCCTTCCCCTCGCTGATCTCCTTGCCACACTCCTTGGTGACGATCTCGCCGAGTTCGTCGGTGCGCTCGCGCAGCTCGTGGTAGATGTCCCAGAGGTACTCCGCGCGGTCGATGTGCGAGAGGTCGCGCCACTCCTCGAAGGCGTCCTCGGCCTCGGCCAGCGCGGCGTCGACGTCGGCCGGCGTCCCGCGCCGGAACGTGCCGAGCGACTCGCCCGTCGCCGGGTTCTCACTTTCGAACGTCTCCTCTCCCGTGCCGTCAGTCCACTCGCCGCCGATGTAGTGCTGGGACGCGCCCGTAGAGCTTCGACTCATGTGCAAATCTTGCGCGAGGGTGCTCATATAGGTGCGGGAAACGGACGGCGCCCCGGTTCGAACCGCCCACCCGGTCGTGGTCACAAATCGGCGGCCAGCCTGCCGACAACCCTTTTCCCGCGGAGCGTCGCTATCGGCCATGGACCAGGCAACGCGGGAAGCGCTGGACCGGGCCGACGAAGCGGCGCTCGAACGCGTCCGGACGGTCGCGGGCCTCATGGACGAGGCGGTACGGGTCCCGGGAACCGACTTCGAGATCGGACTCGACCCGATCCTCGGCGTCGTGCCCGGCGGGGGCGACGTCGTCGCCGCCGGCATCTCGCTGTACATCGTCGCCGAGGCGGCGTACCTGGGCGTGCCGCTCACGACGCTCGTGAAGATGCTCGGCACGGTCAGCGTCGACGTCGTCGGCGGGTCGATCCCCGTGCTGGGCGTCGTGTTCGACGCGTTCTGGAAGGCGAACGCGTGGAACGTCGCGTCCCTGGAGCGGTATCTCGGCGTCGAGGGGCGCGAGGACGCGATGGACGAGGAGGGACCGATCACCATCGACGTGACCGAGGACTGAGCCGCCCCCTCCGCCGACCGACGGCGCGGTGGCCGAGGCGGACGGGCGGCTCCGACGGCCGGCGGGGCGAGGTCCTACGTCGCCTCGCCGGCCTCGTCTGCGTCCGCACGCTTCTCGATCTCCCCTTTCAGCGCCGGCCCGTCGAAGTCGTGGTCCGGACGCACGCGGACGAAATCGAGGTACTCGCGGGCGCCGAGCAGGTCCGCGAACGGGTACGCCGACAGCGCCGCCTCGACGGCGTCGGCGGCCCCGATGAGCGGCTCAAGCGCGGCCAGCCCGCAGGCCAGATCGTACCGGCGAGCGTCCTCGCCGGCCTCGCCCGCGCCGGTCGGCTCCGCCGGTACCGCGTCGGCCGGGTCGGCGCTCCCGGCGCGCTCGGCAGTTCCGCCTCCGCCGGTGCCACCGGTCCCGCCGTCGTCGGATTCTCCGCCTCCGTCGCCCGTTTCGCCCTCGTCGCCGACCGCGCCGCGGACGTTCGTCGCGTCGATGAAGTAGAGGTCGCCGTCGAGGATGAGCACGTTCTCGGCCCGGAGGTCGCCGTGGGCCAGCCCGTGCTCGTGCATCGTGTGGAGCGCCCGGAACAGCTCCGGGGCGAGTTCGCGCTCGCGCTCGACGTCGAGTTCGTCCAGCGGGCGGAACGCGGGGAGGTACTCCAGCACGAGCACGCCGAGGCCGTCCATCTCCAGCGCCTCGACCGGCTCGGGGGCGTTGAGGCCGATGTCGCGCATCCGGCGCGTGGCGTCGAGTTCGTGTTCGGCCATCTGGTAGGGCGTGCCGAAGTGCTCGAAGAACCCCTCGGTGCCGGAGGTGAACGCGCCGAGGTTCCGCCCGGTGGTGAACAGCGCGTGGACCAGCGAGTTCTGTCTCGTGATGACCTTCACGAAGTAGGTCGCGTCGCCGACGTCGAGCACGAAGGGGGTCGAGAGCCAGTTGTCCGCGTCGAGAAACGTGACGTGGGCCGTCTCGCCGCCGTAGCGCTCGGCGAGTTCGTGAGCGATCGACTCGAGCCGCGACCACTCCACGCTCCCCCGGACGAGTCGGCGCAGTTCCATCGTGCCGTGTGTGGCTCCGTATGGCAATAAAGGTCCGCTGAGCGTTCGTGACGATCGACGGACGTGAACGTGGTCCGGCGTTCGTGTCGCGGGGCGTCCCCGATCCGGTGGGGACCGTCTCGAACGTTTCCGGACGTGTCGCGTTCGGTGTCGTGACGGCCGCCGCGAGTGGGCACCTCACCCTGTTCGAACGGACTACCAGAACGGTCGGAGGAGGAGGAACTCGGGGACCGACGAGTTCGGACCTATCCCAGCGTGCCCGTGAGTTCGGCGCCGACGTACAGCACGACGACGAGCAGCACCCAGATGGCGTCGACGAAGTGCCAGTACATCGAGGCAGTCGTCACCGAGACGTGCCGTTCGGCCGAGTACTGCCCCCTGAGGGCCCGGACGAACACGATCCCCAGCAGCACCGCGCCAAGCGTGACGTGGAGGCCGTGGAGCCCCGTCAGCCCGTAGAACGCCGAGCCGAACACGCCGCTGGTGAGCGTGAACTCCTCGTGCAGGATGAACTCGTAGTACTCGTACACCTGCCCACCGATGAAGACGACCCCGAGCAACAGCGTCGTGCCGAGGAGGCCGAGGAACCGGCCGCGGTTGTTCTCACGGATGGCCTCGTGGGCGAAGTGGAGCGTCACCGACGAGAGCAGCAGGATCGCCGTGTTGACGATGACGAGCGAGCCGAGCAGCGTCGGGAACTCCGCGCCCTCGGGCGGCCACGTGTTCGCGCGGATGAAGAAGAAGTAGACGAAGCCGGCGCTGAACGTGCCCAGTTCCGAGCCGAGGAACGCGAGCATGCCCCAGCGGAGCTTCGACGCGCCGTGTTCGTTCGCGCCGCGCTCCCAGAACTCGGCGACGAAGGCGTGATACAGCCAGCCGTACACCCCGACGAGGAACAGGCCGACGCTGCCGACGAGCGTGACCGGCCCGGCCAGCGTCGGGACGATTCCCGCGGTGCCCATCAGGAACAGCGCGGCACCGACGTAGATGCCGCCACCGCCGACGGCGGTGACGAACGGCCACCACGAGGCTTCGCCGAACCCGCGCGGCCAGTCCTGGACCGCCGGCAGGTGGTGCCCGTCGTCGTGGGCGTCTTCCGTTTCCGTAGCCATGTCTCCGGGTTGCCCGTGGCGGACCAAAAACCCCTCCATCTGCGTCGGCCACCCGATCGGCTGGGACTGTCTCACACGAAATCCGACAGGACTACGGTGGCTCACGAGAAGTGGCCGAACATGCCGGAGTGTGGGAACTGTAGCTCGTTCGTGACCGAACGATACGTCCGCGTGTTCGCCCCGGAGGGGATGTCGACCGTCCGCGTCTGTCCCTCGTGTGAGGACATGGTCCGGGACGGCGCGGGCGTGCGCGAGGCGCGCTCGAAGCGCGTGTAGTCGCCGGACCGCAGCGAGCGATCGACCGCCACCGACACGACCGAACTGGTTTGGTTCCCGTCGCTTTGAACCGAATCGTCACGAACTCTTTTGCCCGAGAGCGCCCCAGCAGTCCCCGTGGCGCTCCACGACACGTACGTCGCCGCGCTCCAGCACGACCTCGCGGAGCTCCCGGCGGGGACGCGGCTGGTCGGCGTCGTCCGCCGGCCGACGCGGTGGTTCGCCGGCGCGATCGACGAGAACCGGCCCGCGCTCGGGCCGCCCGAGCCGCTCCTGGACGACGTGAAGCGGGCCGAGGACGATCTGAAGATGGCCGGCCTCTGCGACGAGGAGGCGCACAACGCCGCCTGGGACGAGGTCGACTTCGCCGAGCGGTACCGCGAGTACCTCTCGGCGTCCGACGATGCGGCCGAGGCGCTCGCGGCCATCCGCACGGCACTGAATGGCGGCGATGACGTCGCGCTCGTCTGCTACGAGAACACGGCGAAGAAGCGCTGTCACCGGACGATCCTCCGCGAGGAACTGGAGTGATCGGCGGCCGACCGCCCCGGACCACGCGTCCGACCGATCTCGAACGCGTCGACTCCGGGTTGGCACGGCAGTCGAACGCCGGGGCGATTCCGGAAGCTACTCCCGACCGCCGTCCCTACCGCCGGCGATGACCGACCGCGCCCTCCCGCGACCTCGAGCGAGCCTGATCGGGGCAGCGTTCCTGGGCCTGCTCGCGCTCGCGGGCAGCGCGCTCGCACACGCCGGCGGCGTCCGCGGTGCCGGTGCCGGCAGTCTCACGGTGCCGACGTGGCTGTTTCTCGCCACCGGCGGGGGCGTCATCGGCGCGTCGTTCCTGCTCGCCTCCTTCGTCACCGACCGGGCGTACATCCGGCGGCTGGACGGCTGGCGGCGGCCGGTGCTCGACCCCGGCAGGCTGGCGACGCTCGCCGGCAGGGCGCTCGGCCTCGTCGGCCTCGCGCTCGTCGTCGTCACCGGCCTCCTCGGGCCGGACGTCGGCGGGCGGAACGCCGCGGTGCTGCTCGTCTGGATCGCGTGGTGGGGCGCGTTCGTCGCCACCGCCTACCTGTTTACCAACAGCTGGCCCGTCGTGAACCCGTTCCGGACGATCGCGCTCGCGCTCCCGTCGCTCGACAGGTCATATCCCGACTCCCTCGGGCGCTGGCCCGCCGTCGTCGGGCTCCTCGCCCTGGTGTATCTCGAAGTCGTGACGCCGCTGGCGGACGACCCGCGCCTGTTGACCCTCGTCGTCCTGGGCTACGGCCTCCTCTCGCTCGCCGGCAGCGTCGCCGTCGGTGCCGACGACTGGTTCGGCAACGCCGACCCGGTGTCGCGCCTGCTCGCGGCCTACGGCCGCGTCGCGCCGCTCGCTCGAACCGACGACGGGCTCCGACTCAGGCTCCCCGGGACGGGACTCACGGACGCCGGCTGGCTGCGGGACCGGAGCGACGTGGCCTTCGTCATCGCGGTGCTGTTCGTCACGACGTTCGACGGCTTCGCCGGCACCGACCTCTGGGCCGAGTTCGCCCGCGCCCTGTTCCTCGCGGGCGTCCCGCCGCTCGCGATCTACGCCGTCGGCATGGTCGCCGGGTTCGCGCTGTTTCTCGGCGCGTACTTCGGGGCGGTCCGTGCCGCACGCCGCTACGCGGACACGTTCGTCTCGACGGCCGCGCTCGGCCGCCGGTTCGCCCCCTCGCTGCTCGCCATCGCGGCGGGCTATCACCTCGCGCACAACCTCGGCTCCGTGCTCGCGCTCGCGCCGACGCTCGCGGTCGTGCTCGCCTCGCCGCTCGCTCCGCCGCCCTCGCCGCCACAGCTCGTCGTCCCCGGCTGGTTCGGCGGGGTCGGCATCGCGGCCGTGCTGGCGGGGCACCTGCTCGCGGTCTGGGTCGCACACGCGGTCGCCTACGACCTGTTCCCGGACCGATTGCAGGCGATCCGGAGCCAGTACGGCGTCACGGCCGCGATGGTGCTGTACACGATGGTCAGCCTGTGGATCCTCACGCGCCCCGGGGGTGTGCCGCCGTTCGTATGACCGGCGACGCTGACGTCCGATCCCGGGACGCCGCACCGAGGACCGACGTACCGGCGGACGCGACGGTGTACGAGTGCCCACGCTGTGGCGCGCCGTTCGCCCGGGAACGACACCGCGACCTCCACGTCGGCCTCGACCACGGGGACCTCTCCGAGGCGGAGCGGGCCGCCTACGACGCCGCGAGCGAGGGCGAGGCGGCCGACCTGCGGCGCTTCCAGATCCTCGCGCTCGGCGCGCTCGTCCTGCTCTACTTCGGCTTCCTGTTCACCTACGCGGTCGCGGGCTGACCGGACCGTTCAGTCGGCGGTCACGACGGTCGAAAACAAGCGGCCAACGGCCACGCCCCGACGCAAGACGCCCGTCACACCGAACGAAACGTATTTGCGTGGGACGAAGCGAACTACCGGCAATGGATAGCGAGACAATCGAGACGGTGACCGGCTGGAGTTCCGAGCCGTATTCGGGGGGATACGGCGGCCTTCACGAACTCGCCGACCGCGAGTTCACGGGCGCGGTCACCGACGGGACGGCGTGGCTGTTCGTGCTGAACGGTCGCGTCGTCGGCGCCGCCGACGGGACCATCGAGTCCTTCGAGGACGCCGACGGGACGGCATACGCCGCGCCAGACCCCTCGCTCCCGCTGCTGTTTGCGATGCGCGAACGCGGCGGGGAGACCAAAGCGAAGTACTACACGAACGACACCCCGCTCTCGGAGGCCGACGCTACGCTCTCTGCCGGCAACTTCACCGGCTTCGTCGAGCTCTCCGAGAACGTCCTCTCGGGCGACTACTACGTCGTCTACCACGGCGGCCGTCGGCTCGCGTGCGCGTTCGTCGGCACCCAGCGCGAGCTGCTCACCGACGACGAGGCGTTCGAACGCGCCGACGACGAGGTCGGCATCTACGAGGTCAGGACGGTCGACGTGGACGTGATCGACGTTCCGGAGCCCGAACCCGAGCCGGACCCCGATCCGACGCTCGATACGGAGCCGGAGTCCGCCGCGGAACCGGAACCTGACGACTCGGGCGGGAGCGACCTCGGGACGGCGGGCGGCGGCGGCGGCGGCACCGCGGCGGCGATCGACGAGGCCGAGGACCCGGAGGAAGCCGCGAGTTCGAACGAGGCCGAGGAGCCGAGCGAAGCGGACGCGTCGGACGAGGCCGCCGACGCCGGGGACGCTGGCCCCGGGAGCGTCACCATCGACCCGGACGCGGGGGGCGGCGAGGCGGTCGGCGAGACGGCGACTGGGCGGGACGCTGCCGAACGGGAGCACACCGAGGAGACCACGGCCCCGAGCACCCCGTCAGGGAGCGAGTCCGAACCCGAAGCCGGGGTCGACGCGGAACCAGACGACGTCGACGAGGAGCCCGCGGCCGAGGCCGGGTCCGCCGACGCGTCGCCGGCGGCCGTGTCGGCGTCGGACGAGGACGACGACGGCTCCGCCACGGCCGCGAGCGAACGCCCCGCGCGACGGGAGGAGAGCAAGGAGCGAAAGCGACAGCGCGACGCCGAGCCGACCGACGCCGTCGCGGCCGCCGAGTCCGACCCCTTCTCCGCCGAGGAGCAGTGGCGGGAGACGACCGCCATCCCCTCGCTCGACCCCGACGAGACCCGGGCGGCCGACCCCGACGGGGCCGACGCGCAGGGACGGTCGGCGTCGACGAGTGCGGCCGACCGACCGTCGAGCGCGGCGCGACGGAACCGAACCGACGGGAGCGCCACGGCCGCGTCGGGAACCGACGACGCGCGGTCCGGGCGGCGATCAGAGCCCGAGCCGTCCCCGGAATCCGAGCGTCCTCCGGAGGCCGATCGTGCCGCTGAGTCCGAGTCCGGCGAGGACGACGACGCGTCCGGGGAGGACGGTGACGCCGTCGAGAGCGCGACGCTGCGGCGGGACCTGCAGCGGGCGCGGAGCGCCAAGGAGAACGCGGCCGAGGAGCTCGCCTCCACGCGGGAGGAGCTTTCGACGGCCCGTAGCGAGGTCGAGCGGCTCACCGAGGAGAACGAACGGCTCGAAGGCCGGATCGAGACGCTCCAGTCGGACCTGGCCGACGCGCGCTCGCAGCTCTCGGAATCGGCCGGATCGTCGGACGCGGCCGGCGGCCGGTCGATCTCCCCGTCGCGCGCGCTCGAAGGAACGAACCTGTTCGTCAGATACGAGTCGAAGGGCGAAGGGACCCTGGAGAAGGTCCACGCGGGCAACGCCACCCGCGAGGAGGTCGACGAGAACCTCCGGCTGGAGGTCCACACCGAGTTCGACGCCGCGGACGCCGTCGTCGGCGGGACCGCCTACGGCGAATGGCTCGAGGACACCATCGAGTACGGCTTCGTCGAGTGGGTCGTCCGGACCCTGCTGTACGAGATTCGAGAGACGGGGAGCCGGTCGTCGATGCGCGCGCTGTACGACGCCATCCCGAAGATCGACCGCGCCGAACTCGACGCGGTCGTCGACCTCGTCGACGAGCAGGGCAAGAAGAACGAGGAGCGCTCGTTCGACGTCGTGTTGCGCGACCGGATGGGCGACCCGCTCGTGGTCGCCAACGTCACCGACTCGCGGACCGCCACGACGGAGTCGATGCTCGACGGGCTCGTGGGTGGCGCAAGCAGCGTCGCGGACCAGAACGACGGGCTGGCGGCCGCCTTCCACGTCACGTCGTCGTTCTTCGAACCGGGCGCGCTCGAAGCGGTCGCGGACGCGACCGGCGGCGGCCTGCTCAACCGCAACAAGAACAAAAGCTTCGTGAAGCTCTCCCGCAAGCGGGGGTTCCACCTGTGTCTCGTCGAGTCACGGGAGGGTGAGTTCCACGTGAACGTGCCGGAGCTATAGGCTCGGAGTTCGAAGTCGGGTCAGTTCTCGACTTCCGGCGGGTTGTCGATGCGCATGCCGCCGATCTTGTCGATGA
Organism: Halobaculum sp. XH14; assembly: GCF_032116555.1. Lineage (NCBI taxonomy): Archaea > Methanobacteriati > Methanobacteriota > Halobacteria > Halobacteriales > Haloferacaceae > Halorarum > Halorarum halobium. The sequence continues at coordinate 974,718 of NZ_CP134949.1, read as the reverse complement.
TGTCGTCGAGTTTGTCGTCCAGTTCGTCGACGAACTCCACGGTGCGCTCGGTCGTGATGGCGCCCTGGCTGGACGGCTCGATGAGGTTCTCCTCCTCGAGAACGCGCAGCGAGTAGCGTACCTTGTGATGCGGGTAGCCCGTCTCGTTCGACATCTTCACGATGCCGATCGGTTCGTTCTCGATGACCATCCGGAGGACTTGGAGGTGTCGCTCCAGCATGTCCACCTCCTTCTCAAGTCGATCTATCATGCCACATGTTAACTTGTGCGTGCGGGGTTTAAAAGTTACCCTCCGTCGCGGGACGGGGCCGTGCAGAAAGCGGGCGGAACCGGCCGGTTACGACCGATATTGGGCGACGTTTCGGGTGGTACAGGTTAACAGTTCCGTTCCCGGCGGTCGTGTCAGGGTTCCGCGGCAGCAGGGGGTTCGGCAGGCAACCCGCACCGACAGGTATCCCCGGACGGGACGCCGGCGGCGGCGCGGACTGATACATGTGTGGGGACATTTCCGGCGAGAACAGCGGGACTCGATGCGTGAACGTGGATACTCAGCGCGTCGGGACCGTAATCGGTTTACCGGCCGCCGGGGAAGTGGGCGACGGTATGACCGTAACTATCGTCGGCTCCCAGCTCGGCGACGAGGGGAAGGGCGCCCTCGTCGACCTCTGGGGCGGGGAGGCCGACGTCGTCGTCCGGTATCAGGGCGGTGACAACGCCGGCCACACCGTGGTCGAAGGCGGGGAGGAGTACGCGCTCTCGCTCGTCCCCTCGGGCGCGGTCCGCGGGAAGGTCGGCGTGCTCGGCAACGGCTGTGTCGTCAACCCGCGGACGCTGTTCGACGAGCTCGACGAGCTCCGCGGGAAGGGGCTCGACCCCGACGTCCGCGTCGCCCGCCGCGCGCACGTCATTCTCCCGTACCACCGCCGCCTCGACGGCATCGAGGAGGAGGCGAAGGCCGACTCGGGGGTGAAGGTGGGCACCACCGGCCGCGGCATCGGCCCGACCTACGAGGACAAGGCCGGCCGCCGGGGCGTCCGGATCGGCGACCTGCTCGACCCGGAAGTCCTCCGCGAGCGCCTGGAGTACGCCGTCCCCCAAAAGCGCGCGCTCATCGAGGACGTGTACGGCCTCGAGGCGGGCGAGGAGTGCGACGTCGAGGCGCTCCACGAGGAGTTCGCCGCCGTCGGCGAGCGCCTCCGCGAGGAGGGCATGACCGTCGACTGCGGCGACTTCCTCCACGAGCGGCGCGAGGCCGGGAAGAACCTCATGTTCGAGGGCGCACAGGGCACCTCCATCGACGTCGACCACGGCAACTACCCGTACGTCACCTCCTCGAACCCGACGGCCGGCGCTGCCGCGGTCGGCTCCGGCGTCGGCCCGACCGTCACCGGCCGGGGCGAGGTCGTCGGCGTCGTGAAGGCGTACCTCTCGCGGGTCGGCGAGGGGCCGCTCCCGACGGAACTCGAGGGGCCGGACGAGGAGCTCGCGGACTTCATCCGCGAGAAGGGCGGCGAGTTCGGCACCGTCACCGGGCGTCCGCGCCGCATCGGCTGGCTCGACGTCCCGATGCTCCGGCACGCCTCCCGCGCGAACGGGTTCACCGGGATCGCCGTCAACCACGTCGACGTGCTCGCGGGCCTCGACGAGGTGCACGTCGGCCACGCGTACGACCTCGACGGGGAGACGATCGAGACGGTCCCGTCCACGACCGAGGAGTGGGCCCGCTGTGAGCCGATCCTCCGCGAGTTCGAGCCGTGGCCCGAGGTCGACTGGGCCGACGTGGCCGAGACGGGTTACGAGGCGATCCCCGACGCCGCACGGGAGTACCTCGGGTACGCCGAGGAGCAAGTGGAGGCGCCGGTGTACGCCGTCGGCGTCGGCCCCGACCGCGCGGAGACGGTCGTCCGCGCGAACCCCTGGGAGTAGCCGCGCGTCGCCCGGTCGAACCCGTAGGCTTTTGACGGGTCCGGGCCCACTGGCCGACAATGAAGGAGTCCCTGCTGGACATCGTCTGCTGCCCGCTCGACAAGCACGACCTGGAGCTCTCGGTCGAGGAACGCGACGAGGAGGACGACGGGGAGATCATCTCGGGGACGCTCACCTGCACGGACTGTGGCGAGGCGTACCCCATCGAGGACGGCATCCCGAACCTCCTCCCGCCGGACATGCGGGAGGCCTGAGCCGCCGACCGCCCGCGAGGCGACCACGCGAACCTTTTTGCCGGTTTACCGTAATCCCCCGACGTGTCCTCGGAGCCGCTGCGCGTCGTCCTCAACCGCGACCGCCTCAACGGCGTGGACGCTCCCGCGTCGTTCACGAGCAGCGGCTCGTTCACGCTCGCGCTGGACAACCGGGGCAAGGCGGTGCACGTCCACGTCCGCTTTCGGGACCGGCTCGCGGACCTGACCTCCGTGAGCGCGGCCAACCACTTCGTCGACGAGGGGGAGACGCGCCACGTCCACGTCGACGCCGCGGACGTCCCCGAACCGGTCGGCGGCGGCCTCGAAGTGATCACCGGCCACGGTGCCGACGGCGCGGACGTGGACCTCGCGCTGGAGCCGCGCGAGAGAACGGCGGGCGTCGACGTGGACGACGCCCTCTCACAGCCGCCCAAGCGCGGGACCGATCAGGGGTCCGGCCAGTCCGGGGGCCCGGACCAGGGACGGCGGCTGGGCGACGGGAGCAGGTGGCCCGGCGACGAGTCCGTCTCGCTGCTGCTCGCGGCGTTCGCCCTGACCGCGCTGCTCGCGGGCGTGATCGCCGTCCTCACGCTGAACAGCTTCGCCGTGGCGATGGGCCTGCTGGCGGTCGTGCTCTCGGTCTGTGGCGCGGCGTACGTGCTCCGGACCTGAGACGCCGGCCGCTCCTCCCCGGCCAGGTCGACGGTTCGTACCCGGCCGGCTCGGCTGCTCGTCGCGACGCCGGGCCCCGAGTCAGGAGTCGGTCTCGTTCCCGTCCGTCCAGTCGAGCGTCCCGTCCTCGCCCATGTGCTTTGCCCGCAGGTAGCGCGCGCGGTAGCGGTTCGCGCCCTCGCCCACGTCCGCCTCGCGGATCTCCTCGACCCGGCCGTCCGCGACGGCGTCGACGATCTCGCCCACCTGCTCGGCCTCGCTCGGCGTCAGCGAGATGCCGAACTCGCGCTCCTCCTCGCGCTCGAGGGTCGTCCACTTCCGGGAGGCAGCGACCACGAGCGAGCACGGCTCCCGGCACGGGAACGCCCCCGTCCCGCCGTCGGCGGCGAGTTCGTCGCCCTCGTCGTACTCCCACTCGCGGCGCTTCAGACACTGCGAGTCGACACAGCAGGCGCTCGCGACGTGCTCGACGGATTCGCGCGGGAGTTCCTCGATCACGTCGTAGATGCCGGTCTGGCGCTCGGCCGTCTCCCGCCAGTGGCTCACGTCCAGTTCGCCCTCGCGCTCGCGGTACCAGTTCGCCACGGTCACCGGGTAGAACGCCTCCACCGCCTCCAGCACGGCGTGCCAGTCCAGCGAGGGGAACACCCACCCGCTCGGGAGCGACGGGGCGGTCTTGAGCGGCCGGTAGCGCCCGTCGTCGTCGAGCGTGGCGATCTCGCGGGCGTCGAACGGGTCCTCGTGGGCCTCGAGGTCGGAGCCCCCGCGGTCGGCGTCGTCGACGTGGCGGAGGTCGTAGCGTCGCGCGCCGTGGTCCGAGAGCGTCGCCTCGATGCGGAGTTGCCCCCACTCGGTGACCAGGCCCCCGCGGAGCGCGTCGTACCTGTCCGCGACCTGCCGCGAGTCGGCGGCCTCGGCGCGTCGGAGGAACGCGCGCCGCGGCGAGTCGCGCCGCTTCACGTCCCGCTCCCAGAAGTACCAGTTCGTGACGTGTGGCGAGCCGTCGGCGTGGGCGTGCAGTTCCGCCTCGGAGAGGCCCGTCGCCGTCACGGCGGGCGTCTCGAAGCGGAACCCGCCTTCGGGGTCGCGTGAGACGCGGAGCCCCTCGAAGTCGACGCCGCGCTCACCGCCCGCGGCGTCGACTAACGCGTCGAACTGAGCGGCCCGCATTCAGTCGTCAGCCTCCGGGGCCGCGACGCGGGTCGTCTCGCGCACGTCCTCGACGGCGGTGCCGACGTCGGCGCCCGCGTCGGCGGCGCGCTCGAGCACGACGTCGGCCAGCAGGGGCTCGGTGCCGACAGCGCCCGCGTACCAGACGCGGTGGCCACCGACCTCGGCGGGCACGTCGTACCCCTCGCGGTAGTCGTCGGTGAGGCCGACGTCCTCGGGGATGTCCTCCTGGGTGTGGAAGCCGTCGGCGACGAACAGCGGGACGAGCACGACGTCCTCGCTCTCGAAGTAGTCGGGGAGGTCGTCGACCTCCGGCTCCTCGTCCATGTAGAGCGCCCGCACCTCGTCGAAGCGGTCCAGACCGCGGACGCGCTCGGCGTGGTACTCGATGGCCTTCGCGGAGTTCTCGTTGCGCTCGGTGCCGTGGCCGACGACGGCGAACCCGAACCCCTCGCCCACCTCGGCGTCGCCGGTGACCGACTCGGCGCGGCGAACCAGCACGTCCGTCATCGACTCGTGGGTGCCGACCGGGCCGCAGTAGTGGACCGTCTGGCCGGTGTCGCTCGCGGCGTAGGTGGCGACGTCCGCCGAGAGGCCGTCCGAGTTCCAGTCGGCCACGTCCCAGCCGTCGAGCCGGAGCTCGCGGGGGATGACCTGCTCGGTGAAGTAGCCCTCCGAGATGAACATCGGGACGACGAACACCTCCTCGGCAGCCACGGTCCGGAGCACCTCGCGGAGGCTCGGCTCCTCCTTCCAGAAGCCGGTCCGGACCTCGTCGAACGCGCCGGTCGCTCTGATCGTGTCGGCGTGCGCGACGGTCGGCGCGCTCGAATCGGGGTTGAGGTGTGACCCGTGGGCGACGATCACCAGCGCCTGGCTCATGGACGGGAGCAGGGGGGCGCGAACCTTATCGCCTTCGGAGCCGGCTCCGGCCGACGGCGCGTGGTCGCCCCGGGACACGACTTAGTGGCCCCCGCCCGAACCGCCGGTATGGACGGCATCACGACGCACGACCCGGCCGCGGTCGACTCGCTCGACCCCGAGGTCGCTCACTACACGGTCAAGCGGGTGAGCGGCGAGACGGTCGACCCGCGCGCCGACGCCATCAACTCGGTCGCCTGCTTCGGCGACACCGCGACGGGGCGCGCCGAACCCGACCGGCTCGCCGTGGACGCCGACGGCGATCGGGCGAGTTCGGCCCGGCGCGAGTTCGACTGGAACTGGCTCTGCCCGACCGACGAGGGGTACCGCGACCGCATCCACGACTGCGTGGACCGCTGTGTCGCCGCGAGCCCCGACGTCAGGCTGCTGACCGTCGGCTTCCCCGGCGAGGGGTTCTGTCGGTGCGAGCGCTGTACCGCCCTGTTCGACGCGAGCGAGCACGAGGAGCGGACAGACTGGCGTGCGGCCGTCATCACCGAGTTCGTCGAGGACGTCGCCGACCGCGTCCCCGGCGAGTTCGTCCTGACGGCCCACCCGGACCCGTACCCCGGTCACCTGCGCGCGAGGCGCGGGCTCGACCTGGCACGGCTCGACGAGGTCGTCGACGGGTTCCTCGTTCCCCTCTGTGACCCGGAGTACGCGACGACCTACTGGCTGGAGACCATCGCGCGCGGGTTCTCGACCGCGGTCGAGAGCCCCGTGACGGTCCAGCTCTCCTCGACGCCATCGGCCAAAGAGCGGTTCGAGGCGGCCGCTCACGCTGTCGCGCCCCACGTCGAACGGGTCGTCGCCGGCGGGACGCGGGAGACGCTCGAGCCGGTCTGGTGAGGAGGAGCGCGGCGGGGCCACGAATCGGGCGGGCGAGCGGAGGGGGTCAGCGGGGACCGCTGTCGGTTCCGTGGCGGTCGTGCGGGCGGTCGACCGTGCGGGCGGTCGGCCGTGGACCGTGCAGTCGTCGTCTCAGACCGTCACGCAGACCGACGTTTTCGGGACGCAGAGCCGTCGTCGCCGTCGGCCGACGCCGGCACGCGCCCGCCGGCGAACCTCCGCGAGGAGGAAGCCGGCGGCGACGAGCACGACGGCGGCGGCGGCGACGGCGGGCGCCGACGCGGCGAGGACGCCGAACACGACCGCCAGTGTGACCGCGAGCGATACCAGGACCGAGCCGTCGGTCTTCGGCCCCCGGCGCGACACCAGGAGCGCGTCGTCGGTGTTCAGGTGATCCGGTCTCATGCAGGTGAACGATGGACCTCCGCCCCCAAAACGGTAATCTGAATCACCTTTCTGTACGGGTTCGTACAGAAGTTCGCTTCAGTGGCGGTCGGTCGGCCCCCGCTTCCCGCCGGCCCGGCGAGCCGCCCGTCCGCTGACCCCGTTCACGCGTCGGCCGCCACCCGAGAAACCGTCGGTGTTATCGCGGGCGCGTTCGAGCCCGAGGTATGACAGTCGCGGAGGACGCCCGCGCCGCAGTCCGGGCCCGGCCGTACCTGTTCGACGCGCTGCGCGCCGGCGTGGTGAACTACGCCGCCGCCGCCGAGACGCTCGACATCGACGCCGAGACGGACGCCGTGGCGACCGCGCTCCGCCGGTTCGGGGCGAACCTGGACCCGCCCGCCGTCGACGCCGACGCGCGGGTCACGATGCACGGCGGGGTCGGCCCGGCGGGGAGTGACGACGACGAACTGCTCGCGGTCGCCGGCACCGGGTTCACCGCCGACGGCGGCGACCTGACCGCCGTCGTCGCGGCGGGCGAGGTGGACGCGCGGGCGCTGGAGGCGGCGCTGGGCCGTCTCCGTACGGCCGAAGTTGACGTGGTGGCGACGGGTCTCGGGGACGGTGAACTCGTCGTGGTCGTCGGGCGGCGCGACGGGGCGACGGCGCTCCGGGCGGTCGAGGCGGCGCTGGACGCGTAGTCGGCCTCCCCTTTCCGGTTCGCGATCGGTCCGGCTCCCCGCATTCGGCTCCCCGCTCAGTCGGTCGGATACGCCCGCTCGAACGGGTGTGGCGGCAGGCGGAGGTCGTCGAGGTCGGCCAGGTGTTTGACGTTGTAGACGACGCGCAGTTCGTCGGTCAGCGGCATCCCGTTACAGGAGAGCCGGATGCCGCGGTCGCTGATCTCGGGCGGGAGGATGTGGTCGATGGGCTGGGTCAGTTCGCCCTCGGTCACCGCGACGGCGCAGTTCGCACACGCCCCGCCGCGGCAGGCGTACGGCCAGGCGTACCCGCGGTTCTCGGCGGCTTCGAGCAGCGACTCGTCGGGTTCGACGACGAACCGGCCGTGGTCGGTCGGGTCGAGGTCCGCGGCCGACGCCTTCTCGAACAGGTCGTCGTCCCCGACCGCCCAGCCGTGGTCCGAGAGCACCTCGTAGTTGAGGTACTCGACCCGGGACGTCTCGTCGCGGCTCGGCTCGTCGCGCTCCTCCAGGGTCGCCCGCCCGTCGTCCTCGCCGGCGGCGGCCCTGATCGCCTCGTAGGCGGCCCGAACGAGCTGAAACTCCTCGGCCGAGCCCCCCTGGTCCGGGTGGGACTCCAGCACGCGTTCGCGGTACGCCAGATCGATCTCACGGTCGCTCGCGTCGGGGTCGACGTGGAGAACGTCGAACGGGGAGTCCACGCACCCCCGTAGCCGACTCAGCGTGATAAAGGAACCGCGCCCCGGGGAGCGCCGACGGGGTCGGACCGCTCGAACGGGCATCGTTGACCGGGACGGACCGGGGACCCGGGCCGCGAGAAGTTCGACGGTTTAACCCGGAGGCACGCGTAGCGGCGACCGAATGACCCTGTCCGTGACCGACACCCTGACGGGTGACAGCCGGGAGTTCGAAGCCGCAGCCGACGACGAGGTCCTGCTGTACGTCTGTGGGCTGACGGTCTCGGACGACCCGCACCTCGGCCACGCGCGCCTCTGGTTCCACGCGGACGTCGTCCACCGCTGGCTCGCACACCTCGGCTACGACGTCCGGCACGTCGAGAACGTCACCGACGTGAACGAGAAGATCGCCGCCCGCGTCGGCGAGCGCGAGGGCTGGGACGCCGAGGCCGACGTCGCCCGCCACTTCACCGGCGAGGTCATCGAAGAGATGCGCCGGCTCAACCTCCTGCGCGCGGAGGTGTACCCCCGCGTCTCCGAGCACGTCCCGGAGATCATCGACCTCGTGGAGACGCTCGTCGAGCGCGGCTACGCCTACGAGGCGAACGGCTCGGTGTACTTCGACGTCACCCGGTTCGACCGCTACGGCGACCTCTCGAACCAGAAGCTCGGGGAACTCGAATCGGACGCCGATCCCGACGAACTCGCCGAGAAGCGTCACCCCTCGGACTTCGCGCTGTGGAAGGCCGACGGCGTCGGCGAGGACGCGATCCGCGAACACCGGAAACACGAGCACGGGGGCGACCTCCCGTCGGGCGAGACCTGGGACTCGCCGTGGGGCGCGGGCCGGCCCGGCTGGCACATCGAGTGCTCGGCCATGTCGATGACGCATCTGGGCGAGACGCTGGACATCCACATGGGCGGGCGCGACCTCGTGTTCCCCCACCACGAGAACGAGATCGCCCAGAGCGAGGCGGCCACCGAACACACGTTCGCCCGGTACTGGCTCCACAACGGCCTCCTGCGGACGACCGAGGACAAGATGTCCTCCAGCCTCGGTAACTTCTTCACCGTGCGCGACGCGCTCGACGAGTTCGGCGTCAACGTCGTCCGCACGTTCTACCTCGGCGCGCAGTACCGCGGCGACCAGACGTTCTCGGCCGACGCAATGGAAGAAGCCGCGGAGCGCTGGGAGCGCCTCGAACGCGCCTACGAGGCCGCCGTCGACGGCTGCGACTCGGTCGACGCGCGGACGAAGGCCACGGACGAGGCGCTCCGGGAGGCCGTCGAGACGACCAGGGAGGAGTTCACCGCGGCGATGAACGACGACTTCGACGTGCGGACGGCCTCGAACGCGCTGCTGGAGCTCGCCTCGGCGGTGAACCGGCACGTCGAGGCGGTCGACCTCGTCGCCGACGAGGCGGCCGACGGCTACGACTACCGGGGGCTGCGACGGGCAGTCGAGACGTTCGAGGAACTCGGCGGCGACGTGTTCGGCCTCGAACTCGGCCGCGAGGCGGACGGCGACGTCGACCTCGCCGGCGACCTGGTCGAACTCGTGCTCGACGTGCGCGAGGAGGAGCGGGCCGCGGGCAACTACGAGCGCGCCGACGCGCTCCGGGAGGACATCGAGGCGCTCGGGGTCGCGGTGGAGGACGGCGACGACGGGCCGACCTACCGGTTCGAGTAGCCGGATCGCCCGAGGACGTCACGCCGCGGTCCCGTCCGAGTTCGCTGCCGGAACGACGAGCACGGGTCGATCCGCGAGTCGCAGCACCTTCTCGGCGACGCTGCCCAGGACGAACCGCTGGACGCCGCTCCGTCCGTGCGTGCCGACGACGATGACGTCGGCGTCGTGCTCCTCGGCGGCGGCGAGGATGCGCTCGTGCGGGCGGCCCTCCCCGACGGTCGTCTCGACGCTGACGCCGGCGGACGTCCCGTCGGCCGCCACGTTCTGGACCGCGGTTTCGGCCTGTTCTTTCAGCAGGTCGGTCACCTGAGCCATGCCCTCGCCGCCGGCGGCGGGGTCCGAGGCGGCCGCGAGCTGGAGGCTGTCGACGACGCTCAGCGCCTCCAAGGTCGCGTCGTACTCGTCGGCCAGCGACAGCGCGACGCGCTCTGCCGCCGTGGCCGGGTCGCTCCCGTCGGTCGGGAGCAGCATCCGACTCGGCTCGAACGAGGGGATCGGTTCGTGGATCGTGAGCACCGGCACGTCGACCGTCCGCACGACCTTCTCGGTGACGCTGCCCATGAGCGCCCGCCCGACGCCGGATCGGCCGTGGGTACCCATCACGACGACGTCGATGCCGTGCTCGTCGACGTACGCCCCGACCTCCTCGTGGGGGGCCCCCTCGGCGACGGCGGTTTCGACGCCGACGCCGGCATCCCGGGCGCGCTCGGCGGCCTCGGCGACGATCGACTCGACCTCCGACCGGCTCTCGCCGACGTCGGTCACCTTCGAGAGCACGTAGGGGTTCACCACCGAGAGCAGGTGGACGCGCGCGCCGGTCCGCGAGGCCAGCGAGAGCGCGGCGTCCAGCGCCGCGTCGGCGGTCTCGCTCGCGTCCGTCGGGACGAGGATCTCGTCGAAGTGCAGGGTCGCCATGGTCGGCGTTACGGGACAGGGGAGGAAAGGTCCGGTGGCGGTCAGGTGGTGAACAGTTCAGTGTCCTCGGGGACCGAAAACAATCCCAGCCGGACGCCACAGTCCAGCCAGCCGTAGCCGTACGAGTAGGCGGCGAGCGCATTCACCGGGTCGTCGGCCGCCCGGAAGTGCCGGCCGTCCTCGAGGTACGACAGGGCCATCTCCCGGCACTCGACCGCCGCCTCGTGGAGCGGCGTCCCCTCCGGGACGCACACCTCGGCCTCGGCGAGCGCGTCGGCGAGCATATCGCCGTATCGGGTCGTCTTCTCGTCGAGTTCGGCCGGCATCGGTTTCTGGTTCGTGTGTGGTATCGGGAGGGTGGTGAGTGCTTCGGCTCTCATCCGTGTCTCGTGCATTTGCTGTTTCAGCTACCCGGCACCTCACCACTACCGCCACCGCGACGACCGCGGAAGCCCCCGCCTCACCGGGTCCGGGGTTCGCCGAGCGAGGCGGCCCCTTCCAGTCCCACCCGTGGCCGGTCGTGCCGAGCGTCGCGGGGCGGACGGTCGTTCGACCGTCGTTTGCCGACACCCGCTCGTACGGCCGTGGGGAGTTCGGATTCTCGCGGCGTGCGGGGTGAACGGCTCGGCGGCGGGCGGAGGGCGAATCGGCGTGTGAGACGGTGACGGGCATGCGGGTCGCGCGCCGGACAGCACAACCTACAAACCGGCCAGGCGAGTACCCGTGAGCAATGAGTGATGCGGCCGACATCGTCGAACACAGGAAGCTGATCGTCGCGGGAACCGGCTCCGCGGGCCTCACGGCGGCCATCTACGCCGCGCGGTCGAACAACGAGCCCCTCGTCTTCGAGGGCGACGAGCCGGGCGGACAGCTCACGCTCACCTCCGAGGTTGAGAACTTCCCCGGCTTCCCCGAGGGCGTCAACGGCGCGGAGTTCATCAACCGGACCAAGGAGCAGGCGAAGCGCTTCGGCGCCGAGGTGAAGAACGGCGTCGTGGCGTCGGTCGACGACTCCTCGCACCCGTTCAGGGTCGAGCTGACGAACGGTGACGTGTACACGGCGGACGCGGTCATCGCCGCCTCCGGGGCCTCGGCACGGACGCTCGGGATTCCGGGCGAGGACGAGCTGATGGGCTACGGGCTCTCGACGTGTGCGACCTGCGACGGTGCCTTCTTCCGCGGCGAGGACATGCTCGTCGTCGGCGGCGGCGACGCGGCCTGCGAGGAGGCCGTCTTCCTCACGAAGTTCGCCGACACCGTCTACCTGGCCCACCGGCGCGACGAGTTCCGCGCGGAGGACTACTGGATCGACCGCCTGATGGAGCACGTCGAGGACGGCGACGTCGAACTCATGCTGAACACGGAGGTCACGGAACTCCATGGCACCCGCGAGGAGGGCGTCGAGTCCGCCACGCTCGTCCGCCACCCGGAGGGCTACCCGACCGACCGCCTCGACGACCCCGAGACGGAGGAGTGGGAGTTCGAGGTCGGCGCGGCCTTTTACGCAATCGGCCACACGCCCAACACCGACTACCTCGCGGACACGGGCGTCGAACTGGACGCCGAGGGGTACATCAAGACCGTCGGCGGGACGGGGGCCGGGCAGACCCGGACCGACGTCGAGGGCATCTTCGGCGCGGGCGACGTCGTCGACTTCCACTACCAGCAGGCGGTCACCGCCGCCGGCATGGGCTGTGAGGCCGCAATCGACGCCGACGGCTACCTCGAGGAACTGGAACGCGCCGAGGCGAAGGCGGGCGAAACGGCCGCTGCCGACGACTGACCGGCCTCTCGACTTCGTTACGACCGTCCTCCGACCGCGACGACTGCCGACTTCCGATGGTTCGCACCCACCAGACTTTCGCCCGCGACGGCTACTGACTTCCCACGGCTCGTGCTCACCAGCCATTCGCCCGCGACGACGGGCACGACCGGCCACGGGCGGGACTGGAAGGGGCCGTGGCGCTGCGGGAAGCCCGACGACGTACGCACCGCAGCGCGACCGAGCGAAGCGAGCGAGTGCGAGAAGCGCAACGAGGCGCGCGACCGCAGCGCCGCGGGGGCTTCCGAGACGTCCGGTCGGGTGTCGAACCAACTCAACCCAGCAGAATCGACGCACGATACCCACGGACCTTTAGGTCCGGCACGCCAGCAACGAGCCATGGTTGATTCGGAAACCTACACCGTCGAGGGACCGGACGGCGACACCGACACCGTCGACCTGCCCGCGGGGCTCGTCGACATGATGGCCGAACAGGGCGAGGAGCCGAGCCGCGTCATCAGCGACGTCGTGTTGCAGGCGTTCGCACAGCAGGCCCACGCGCTCGCGCACCACTCGCAGGGCGAGACGCCCGCCGACGTCGAGGAGATCAACGCGAAGGCCGAGGAACTGTTCGAGGAGCGCTTCGGGCAGAGCCTCCAGGACGCGATGGGTCACTCGCACTGAACCTCTTTTGACGGGGGTCCTCCTCACGCGGGCCGGCTCCGCCGGCCCGCGCTCGTCGAACCCCCGCAAAACCCGTTCATGCCAAAACGCCGCGAGCAGCAGTCGGCGCGGCTTCGTCTCGCCTCCCTCGCTCGCGGCACTGACGCTGGTGCAGGCCGCAGTTGAACCACGAAGCGTTTTCTCACACAGGGGTGCTGGTGCCACGGCCCTACGCTAGATCCACAGCAGCGGAACCATGGCCAGGACGCCGACGACGATGCCCGCGGTCAGTTCCCGCTTCCCGCCGCTCGGGAGGTCCGCGCCGGTCTCGAGCGCCTCCGGCACGAACTCCGAGAGCACGAGGTACACCATCGCGCCCGCGGCGAAGCCGAAGCCCGCCGGCAGGAACGCTCGCGCGTATCTGACGAACGCGAACGCGATGACCGCGCCGATCGGCTGCGGGAGGCTGGAGAACACGGCCCACCAGACCATCCGCGGCGGGGAGATCCCGATCGACCGGAGCGGAATCGACACGGCGACGCCCTCCGGGACGTTGTGGATCGAGATGGCGAGCGTCATGACCACCGCGAGCAGCGGCACCGAGAGCCCCAGCACCTGCAACCCTCCGTCCAGGCCCAGGTCCGCGAACGAGACGCCGACCGCGACGCCCTCGGGGAACGAGTGGACCGTGAGCACGCCGAGGATGAGCACCAGTTTCCTGAAGTCCGCCTCCTCGTACTCCTTCGGGTCGATGTCGGCGTCCATCACCACGTCGCGGGCAACCGCGACGAGCGCGACCCCCGCGACGGCACCGACGCCGACGCGGAACGGCGTCCCCTCCGCCAGCCCCTCGAACACGAGGCCGAACACGGAGGCCGCGACCATGATCCCCGAGGCGAGCCCCCACAGCGCGACGTTCCACCTGTCGGAGAGGTCCTCGACGACGAAGAACGGGAGGGCGCCGAGTCCGGTCGCCAGCGCCGTCACCAACCCGGCGACAGCGACGACCAGAACCGACTCGAGGGCGACCATGGCTCAGCTACGTCCCCGTCCCGAATAAACACTCTGATTACTGATATGTTTTGGTTCGCCTAAACCGCTCGGCCGGGAGTCGTCCGCGTCGGCTCAGGGGCGCCAGCCGCGGTCGGTGTGGTTGAGCCGTTCGCACCCGTCCTCGGTCACCACCACCAGGTCCTCGATCCGCACGCCGAACTCGTCGGGCAGGTAGACGCCGGGTTCGACGCTGAAGGTCATCCCTTCGGCCAGTTCCCGATCGCTGCCGGCGACGACGTACGGCTCCTCGTGGACGTCGAGACCGACGCCGTGGCCCGTCCGGTGGATGAACTCCCCGCCGTAGCCCGCGTCCTCGATGACCTCGCGGGCGGCCGCGTCGACCGCGCCCGCGGTGACGCCCGGTTCGACCGCGTCGACGCCCGCCCGCTGTGCCTCGCGGACGACGTCGTGGACCTCGCGGACCGTCGCGCTCGGTTCCACCTCGTCGGCGCCGAACACGAGCGTCCGGGTCTGGTCGGAGGGGTAGCCGTCGACCCGCGTCCCGAAGTCGAGCACGACCGGCTCGCCGGCCCCGATCTCCCGCTCGCCGTGGGCGTGGTGTGGCATCGCACCGTTCGGCCCGGAGCCGACGATGGTCTCGAAGGAGACGCCCGCCCCGCCGTGGTGTGCGAGGCGGTCCTCGACGTACTCGGCCAACTCGGCTTCGGTGTCGCCGACCACGTCGCCGTCGCGGGCCCTGAGGTCCTCGATCACGGCGTCGGCGACGTCGCCCGCGCGGGCCATCGCGTCGAGTTCCGCGTCGTCCTTGCGGACGCGGAGCTCCGAGAGCACCTCGGAGGCCAGGCCGAACTCGGCGTCGGGGAGCGCTTCCCGGAGGTCGAGCGTGAACCGGGCGTGCATCGTGTCGTCGAGGAGGACGCGCCCGTCATCCACACCGAGGTCAGCGAGCACCGCGGCGACCGCCGCCCGCGGGTCCTCGTCGTCGGCCCACGTCCGGACGTCGGGCACCCACGACTCCCGGCGAACCTGCTCGCCGTACAGTTCGGGGACGAGAAAGACCGGGTCGCGGGTCGCGCCGCTCGCGTCGAGGTCGGCGGCTTCGACCCCGGCGGTGTCCGCGTCCGCCCCGGCGACGGCCGCGTCGGCCCCGGCGGCATCCGCGTCGGCGTCGCCGTCCACCGCCGCGGGAACGAACAGCAGCAGGTGCCGCTCGCCCGGCTGTTCCTCGAACCCGGAGAGGTACAGGAGGTTCGTGCTCGGGAACAGCACCAGACAGTCGTCGCCGCGCTCGCGGAGGCGGACCCTCGCCGCCCGCGTCCGTCGTTCGTGGGGACTGCGCATGGCGTTCCGTTCCGACCCGGACGGCAAGAACGTGGCGAGGCGGTCGCCCGTCGACGGGTGCCGCCCGTCAGTCCCCGGCCAGCATCGCGTCGACCGCGTCGCGGTCGGGCAGCGCGGCCATCGCGCCCTCCGCGGTCGTCGACGCCGCGCCGACGGCGTTTGCGAACGCGAGCGTCTCGGCCAGCGAGCGACCGCCCGAGAGCGCCTCGATCGCGCCCGCCGTGAACGCGTCGCCCGCGCCGGTCGTGTCGACGACGTCGACGGCGAAGCCTGCGTGCTCACCGTCCGCGGGCCCCCACGGTGCGGCGTCGGTCGCGCACCCGCAGGCCCCCTCGGCACCACGCGTGACGAGCGCCGTGTGCGGGCCGGCATCGAGGACGTCGGCCGCCAGTTCCGGCCCCTCTCCGGCGAAACCGGCGGGGTGGAGGTCCTCCGGCGACGCGACGACGACGTCCGCGACCCCCAGCAGCCGGTCGAGCGTGTCGACGTAGTCGAACTCGGTCCAGAGCCCCGGGCGGGCGTTCGGGTCGACCGAGACGGTCGCGTCCCGCGGGACCCGGTCGAGCAGGTCGAACAGCGCCGAACGGGCCGGCTCGAACGCCAGCAGGACGCCGCCGACGTGGACCCAGTCGACGCCCGCGAGCGTCGAGTTCGCTGGGACGCCCGATTCGAACCGCGTGCTCGCCGTTCCCTCGAGATAGAGCGAGAACGAGCGGTCGCCGGCGTCGTCGCGGCCGACGACCGCGAGGCCGGTCGGCGCGTCGGGGTCGCGTTCGACGAGTTCGTCCGGAACGCCCTCGGTCGCGAGCGCGTCCGCGAGGAACGCACCGAAGCCGTCGTCACCGAGTCGCGTCCTGAACAGCGGCGTGGCGCCCAGGCGTGCCAGTCCCACGGCGACGTTTGCCGGGGCACCGCCGGCCCGACGGGTGTAGGCCGTCGCGTCGCCGACGCCCCCCGCCCCGGACGGGTGGAGGTCGACGATGCATTCGCCGACGACGAGTCTGGCCGGGGCTCCCCGGCGCTCCCGCGTGCTCATACCTTCCGTCTGCCGGCGGGGTACTTCGACCCACCGGACGCTTCATGCCGGCGCGACGGCAACGACCCGGCATGACGGACGTGGACGGGGAGCGTTGTGGGGACAGCCAGGGCGGTAAGGCCGCCGAGAGGGCCGATGACGGCGACGGAGGAGTCGGGGACGGCCCGACGGTGCCGTCGGTGCTGGCGAGACACGTTCCCGCGGTCGCCGCCGAACGCGGCCTCGACGGAGGGACGGTTCGAACGGCCGCCGCCCGGCTCCACGAGTCCGTGACGACGTATCCCGGCGTCACCGACCTCGTCTTCGAGTACCGCCGCTCGTTCTCGCACGACCCGCTCGTCGCACGCGAGGGCGACGTCCACTACCTGCTCGTGCCGCCGCGGGTGTGGCCCGAGTTCGGGGCCGCGATCGACGGCGGCGACGCCGAACTCGCGGCGCTGCGGGCGCTCCACGAACGTGCGTTCGACGCGGGGACCGACGTCGTCGACCGGGGCGACTGGGAGCCGCTGGTGCTCGTCGGTCAGTCGGTGCCGCGCTGACCCTCCATCGGAGCGTCCGCCGGCGAGCGCGCGCCGGGTTTCGTCCACTCGGCCGGCGTCGGCATCCGGACGCTGTCGGCGTCCGCCGGGTCAGCCGCGCGGAGCCGCAACACCACCGCGCCGCCGGCGTCGGTGTCCGGGAAGCGTAACTCGCCGTCGACGCCGTCGAGCACCCAGCGGACGAGCCAGAGCCCGAGCCCGCTCGCGTGTTCGAGCTGGGTCTCGTGGCCCGCTTCGACTGCCGAGCGCTCGCCGGCGGGAATGCCGGGGCCGTCGTCGCGGACGACGAGTTCGACGGCGCGTTCGTCGGCGTCGACGGCGACCGAGACGGTCGGCGAGGGCCCGTCGTTGTGGACGATGCCGTTCTCGACGACGTTCCACAGCGCCGTGGCGAGCAGCCCGTCCGCGTAGGCCGCGACCCCCTCCTCGCAGTCGGTCGTCACCGTCGCGGCGGGGTGCCGGTCGGTGGCCAGGTCCGCGACGGCCTCGACGACCTCGTCGACGTACAGCGGTCGACCGCCGTGGTCGGCGTCCCGGAGCGTCCTGTCGACGCCGCGGACGCGCTCGCCCAGGTCCGCGAGCCGCTCTGCCGCGCGCCGGATGGTGGTCCCCTTGTGTGCCACCGGCTCCCTGTCGGCGTCCGCGAGCGAACTGGCGTAGCCCATCACCACGTTGAGTTCGTTCCGGAGGTCGTGTCTGAGCACCCGGGTGAGCACCCGCAGCCGCTGGTCGTAGCGGTCCCTCGTGGTCGTGTCACGGAGCGTGACGAGGAACCCGCCGATGTCGGGGTCGTCGAAGCCGTTCACGCCGACGCCCTCCAGCGTCCGCCACCCGCCGTCGGCGTGGCGCGCGCGGAACGTCACCCGGACGCCCTCGCCGGGGCTGTCGAGCGACTCCGCGAGCGACGCCGCGACGTCCTGCGTGTCGTCGGGGTGGATGTAGTCGGTGAGCGACTTCCCGGCGGCTGCGTCCTGCTCGTACCCCAGGACGTGTTCGATGGCCGGGCTGACGTACTCGAGGACGCCGTCCGCGTCCGTGACGACCACAACGTCGTGGCTGTGCTCGACGTACGAGCGGTACCGGCGCTCGACCTGCGTCCGTTCCGTGACGTCCCGGAAGGAGATCACCGTCCCGCCGCCGGCCGAGGGGAGCGACCGCCAGCGCGGTTCCAGATAGCGGGAGCGCCCGTCGACACGGTGTTTGACGGTGCCGAACTCGTCGTCCCCGTCCCGTTCGACCGGGACGTCGCTCGGGAGGACGGTCGCCGCGTCCCGCCCCAGGTCCGCGTCGGTCACGTCGAACGTCTCCCGCGCGGCCGGGTTCGCGTCGGTGAGCGTCCCCCGGTCGTCGACCACGACGACCGCGTCCCGCAGCCCGTCGAACACCGCGTTTCGCGCGGCCGACTGGGGACCGAACAGCCAGTACTGTCTCGTGGCGACGTGGATGCAGACCGCCGAGAAGCCGAGCGCGACGGGCGTGTAATCCGGTGCCAGCGCGCCGGGCAGCCCCAGCAGCCAGACGCTCCAGGTGAGCCCCGGCACGATCGCGCCGGCGACCAGCAGGCCGACGCGGCCCCGCGTCCCGGTCCCGCCCCGGTCGGCGCTGCGGACCAGCAGCGCCGTCCCGGCGATCCCGAGCCCCGCGGTGTAGAGCGTGTGCAGGTGGAGCCCGACTCCCGGCTCCAGCACGAGCAAGGTCCCGTCGCTCCGCCCGAGGAGCCGGCGGCCATCGAAGAACCAGCCGGTCCCGGTCAGCACGCCGACCGCCGTGACCAGCGGTTCGGCGGCGAGGAACGCGACCTCGCGGCGGCCGAGCCGCTCCTCGGGCCGGAAGAGTCGGTAGGCGAGCGCGAACCAGCAGGTGACCAGCGGCGCGCCGACCGCGATGCCGATGGTGGCCCACGTCTCCTGTGCGGCGAGGGTGTCGGCCGTCAGCGCGAAGCAGTGGGCGACCGACCAGAGGGCCGCGGCGACGAGCGAGCCGGTGGCCAGCGTCCGGACGTAGCCGGGGCTGCCGCGCGTCGCGCGGTGAACGCTCGGGACGACGGCGAGACTGACGACCGCAGCGAGGAGGGATGCGGCGGCGAGCCACGCGACCATGTCGACTCCCATTCCCGGTTCGGGCTGACAGGACCGCGGGTGAGGGAAAAGGCTACCCCCATCGGTATCGCCGCTGATAACGTTCTCGTCGGGGACGGATCGGGCGACGGACGGGAGAACGACGAGCGGTCGACCGGCGACGGGACCCGGATCAGAGCCCGAGTTCGCGGCCGATGACCACGTGCTGGATCTCGCTCGTGCCTTCGCCGATCTCCATCAGCTTCGCGTCGCGGTAGAATCGCTGGGGAGCGAAGTCGGTGGTGTAGCCGTAGCCGCCCAGCACCTGGACGGCGTCCTCGGCGACCTCGCGGGCCGCCTCGCTGGCGTCGAGTTTGGCGAGCGCCGACTCGCGGGTGACCGACTCGCCCCGATCGTACAGGCTGGCGGACTTGTGGGTCAACAGTCGGGCGCGCTCGGTCTTGCGGTGCATGTCCACCAGCTTGTCGCGGATTGCGTCGAACTTCGAGATGGGTTGGCCGAACTGCTCGCGCTCGCCGGCGTAGGACTCGGCGGCCTCGTAAGCCCCCTGCGCGAGCCCGACCGACAGCGCGGCGATGGAGACGCGCCCGCCGTCGAGCGTCTTCATCGTCTGTTTCCACCCCTCGCCCGCCTCGCCGAGCAGGCGGTCCTCGGGCAGCCGGACGTCGTCGAACTGGATCTCGCAGGTGGGCGAACAGTTGAGGCCCATCTTGTCCCACACGGTCGTCACCTCGAACCCGTCGTCCGCCTCCGGGTCCACGATGAACGTCGAGATGCCGTCGTAGCCCGCCTCGGGGTCGGTGACGGCCTTCACGAGCACGGAGCCGGCGACGTTCGCGTTGGTGATGAACTGCTTGGTGCCGTCGATGACCCACTCGTCGCCCTCCTTCTCGGCGGTGGTCTCCATGTTCGAGGCGTCCGAGCCCGAGCCGGGTTCGGTGAGCGCCCACGAGCCGAGGTACTCGCCCTCGGCGAGCGGGCGAAGCCAGCGCTCCTTCTGCTCGTCGGTGCCGAACAGCTCGATGGGCTTGGATGCGAGCGAGACGTGCGCGGCGTACGAGAGCCCGATGCCGCCCGAGACGCGGCCGAGCTCCTCGGTCACGAGCGCGTACATGAGCTGGTCGCCGCCGAGCCCGCCGTACGCCTCGTCGATGGGGACGCCGAGCATGTCGAGGTCGGCGAGCTGGTCGAACACCTCGGCCGGGAAGCGGTGCTCGTCCTCGATCTCCTGGGCGATGGGGGCGATCTCCTCCTCGCAGAACTCCCGAACCTGGTCCCGGATCATCCGGTGTTCGGCGGGTAGATCGAAGTTCATGGGCAAGTGTTGCGACGAGCGGGTGATAAACTGTGTGGAGTCGGGTTTCGAACGTCGCCCGATTCTCTCGATGGAGGCGGCTCGGGCGCTCGATTTCGTGGATTGGTCTGCCGTCGTGTCGCACGCCTGGAAAGCCCCCGCGGCGCTCGGGTGAGTGCTCGTGAGCCGGGCGGGCTTCCGGTCCCCGTCATCTCCGCGACCGAGTCCCTTTTTCACGATCCGACGGCCACACCGAAACGTGTTCCCCGACGCCGCACGGTACGACGTCGACGTGACGGTCGACTCCGACGAGGTCGACGACCTCCTCACGGTCACGCCCGAAGACGTCGACCCGGCCCCGGAGCTCACGTTCGCGCGGAACGTCTTCCTGCCGCTCACCACCGCCTGCCGGTACACCTGCACCTACTGCACCTACTACGACGTCCCCGGCGAGGCGAGCCTCATGAGCCCCGAGGAGGTTCGCGAGCAGTGTCGCATCGGCGCGGACGCCGGCTGTACCGAGGCGCTGTTCACCTTCGGCGACAAACCGGACGACCGCTACGCGGCCATCCACGACCAGCTAGCGGAGTGGGGCCACGACTCCATCGTCGACTACCACGTCCGCGCCTGCGAGATCGCGCTGGAGGAGGGGCTGCTCCCGCACTCGAACCCGGGCGACCTCACCCGCGCGGAGTTCGAGCGCCTCCGCGACGTGAACGTCTCGATGGGCGTGATGCTGGAGACGACCGCCGACGTGGACGCCCACGCCGGCGCCCGCCGGAAGACGCCCGGCCAGCGGCTCGCCACCATCCGCGCGGCCGGCGAGGCGCGCGTCCCGTTCACCACCGGCATCCTCGTCGGCATCGGCGAGGGGTGGCGGGACCGCGCCGAGTCGCTGCTCGCCGTTCGGGCGCTCCACGAGCGCTACGGCCACGTCCAGGAGGTCATCGTCCAGCCGGTCGTGCCGAACGAGCGTTCGGACTACGACGCCCCCTCGACCGAAACGATGCGCCGCGTCGTTTCGATGGCCCGCGCCGCGCTGCCCGGGGCGGTGTCGGTGCAAGCGCCCCCGAACCTCGCGCCCGTCCGCGACCTGCTCGACTGCGGCGTCGACGACCTGGGCGGCGTCTCGCCCGTGACGGACGACTACATCAACCCGGACTACGAGTGGCCCGCGCTCCGTGAACTCGAGGAGATCGCCGAGTCCGGCGGCGTCCCGCTGTACGAACGCCTCCCCGTGTACGACCGCTTCCTTCCGGATCGCCACCGGCGCGGGGACGTGGAGGCCGCCGACCCGACGGGTGGCGACGGCCCGAGGGATGACCTCGGTTGGCTCCACGGCCGACTCTTCGGCGCGCTCGACCGCGAGGACGTCCACGGCGAGCGGTTCCGTGGCGTGGCCTCGCGGGACGGCCCGCTGTCGCCGTGAGCGACTGGGAACGGCCTGTCACCGTCGCCGTCTCCACCGCCGTACTCCACCGCCGCTGCTTCCCTTGCCACCGTCGCCCTCGCCGTCGACGCCGGCAGCGCCGCCGCCAGCTTCTTTAAAAGACCGCGCGAAGCCGGGGCCGATGCAAACGCTCGTTCTGCAGCTGGGGTTCGACGCCGGGGCGCTGTTCACGAACGTCGAGGCGTACGTCAGACGGGCGCTGTTCTTCGTGCTCGCGTTCGTCGTCGTCTACGTCGTCGGCAGGGTCGCGTTCGTCCCGCTGGTGAAACGGTCGCTGTCGGCCCGCGGGTTCGACGAGGGCGTGCTCGGTCTCGCCGACAGCGTCGCGGGCGGACTCGTGCTGTTCGCGGCGGTCGCGGTGGCGTTCAGCGTCGGCGTCCCCGGCGCGTCGCTGACCGCCTTTGCCGCGCTCGGCGGCGCGCTCGCGCTCGCCGTCGGCTTTGCCGCCCAGGACCTCATCGGCAACTTCGTGGCCGGGGTGTTCATCCTCAAGGACAGACCCTTCGAGGTGGGCGACTGGATCGAGTGGAACGACACAGCGGGCCGGGTCGAGGACATCGACCTCCGCGTCTCGCGGATCCGGACGTTCGACAACGAGCGGATCACCGTGCCGAACGGCGAACTGGCGAACAACGCGGTCACGAACCCGGTCGCGTCCGACACGCTCCGCCAGACGTTCGTCTTCGGCATCGGCTACGACGACGACATCGACCACGCGACCGACTGCCTGATCGAGGAGGCCGAGGCCACCGAGGGAGTCCTCGAGGACCCCGCGCCGTCGGTCCGCGTGACCGAACTCGGCGACTCGGCGGTCGGCCTCCAGTCGCGCTTCTGGATCGAGGACCCGGACCGCGCGGACTTCGTCGGCGTGCGCTCGGCGTACGTGCAGGCCGTGAAGGAGCGCTTCGACGCGGAAGGGATCGACATGCCGTACGTCCACCGTCAGCTCACCGGCGACCTCGAGGTCGTCGAATCGGTCGCCGACCCGGCCGGCACCGAGTGACTCGGCGGGCGGACGTTGGGCGGGTGTTATCGGCGACGTAACGAAGGTCGCCCGGCTGCCTGGCTAGCCCGATGACGGGCCACGGGCGGCGACCGCACGGACTGTTCTCAAAAGACACATATCCTTCGGGGCATCACGTGAGGGCAGCGTGAACGTCCCCGCCCGCCTCCGGACCGCGTTCGAGCGCGCGTACGAGGGGCTGCTCCGCCGCGAGATCTCCGGCGCGCCGAAACACGTCGCCATCATCCAGGACGGCAACCGCCGGTACGCCCGCAAGCAGGGCGAGGACACCGCCGAGGGCTATCAGGCCGGCGCGGACACGACCGAGCGCGTGCTCGACTGGTGTGCCGAACTCGGCGTCGAGGAGCTCACCCTGTACGCGTTCTCGACGGAGAACTTCGAGCGACCGGAGGAGCAACTCCAGCCCCTCTTCGACCTGCTCGAGGGGAAACTCCGGGAGTTCGCCGACGCCGACCGCGTCCACGAGCAGGAGGTGCGGGTCCGCGCGCTCGGCGACGTCGGGATGCTCCCGGAGCGCGTGCGCGAGGCGGTGGACTACGCCGAGGCCCGGACGGTCGGCCACGAGGGCTTCACCCTCAACATCGCGCTCGCCTACGGCGGCCGGAACGAACTGCTCGGCGCGGTCCACGAGGTCGCCGAGGACGTGGCCGACGGCTCCCTCGCCGCGAGCGACGTCGACGTCGCGGAGGTCGAGTCGCGCCTCTACCGCAGCCCGGTTCGCGACGTCGACCTCATCATCCGGACCGGCGGCGACGAGCGCACCTCGAACTTCCTGCCGTGGCACGCCAACGGCAACGAGGCTGCGGTGTTCTTCTGTACGCCGTACTGGCCGGAGTTCTCCAAGGTCGACCTGCTGCGTGGCATCCGGACGTACGAGGCCCGCGAGGAGTCCTGGCGGCGCGCCCGGACGAAACGCGCCGTCGCGCTCGTCCGCTCGCTCGCGGCGACCGAGACGGAGGCCGCCCGCGCGGTCGCCGGTCGGCTGCGCGAGACGCTGCCGAGCGGCGACGCGGCAGAGATGGAGGAGGTCCTGGAGTCGAGCGGCGAGACGGCGGACTGATCAGGGGCGGTCGAACGCGGACTCCCGAGTGGCTCCGGTCTCATCAGCCGTCTGGAGACGTCGCTTCGCCAGCATCCCGCCGAGCGCGCCGAAGACCAGCGGGTACACCAACGCGGCCGCGACGCCGAGGATACCGGATGGGGAGGCGGCGACCCTGATGCCGGCGGACGTGCTGGCGGAGGTGGTGACGAGGAACGCGCCGAGAATCATCACCGGTGTGTACCCCGCCGCCACGCTCGCCCCGCCGCTGACGGCCATCGCGGTTACGATGCCGCCCGAGCGGACGAACGCGTAGCCGCCGGCGACGAGCAGGAGCGGCGGGAGGAGGTACAGGAGGAGCGCCACGCCGCCGACGACGATGACGATGATGAACGAGACGCGCGCGAGCGACGCCGGTTCGTCGAACAGCACGATGCCGAGCGTCGCGGTCCCGACCACGCCGATGCCGGTCCAGACCGCGTAGGCCGTGCCGATGGGGAGGTCCCGCACGGCCTGTGCGAGCAGCACCATGCTGACGACGAGCGCGAGGGCGGTTCCGGCGGTCGGGAGCGGCTTTGTGAGCCCCTCGGAGTACTCCAGGCCGATGGCCCAGGCGATCTCGAACAGGCCGGCGACGACGAGGACGAACCACGACATTTCTCCCTCGTCGTTCGTAGTGGCCGTGCTATCGCTTGCGGTTTCCGTGGCTCGCGGTTTGCGTCTGCACTGGATCGTTCAGCGTTCGCGGGGAATCGGAACGTCTCGGAAGCCCCCGCGGCCCCTTCCGTTCCCACCCTGCCGGTTTCCCAACTACGCGACGCGACCTTGACTACCGAGTGCGCACGCCGCGGGTAGTCCACTGTGACGCCGCCCGGCTGACGGTCGGGGGGATGCGGCGGGCGCGATCGCGAGCGACCCGTGGGAGCGAGCCGCGCCCGCCGGGGAGGCGTGGGGAGCCACCGCGACGACCCGACCGTCCCACGGGGTGGGACTGAAAGGGGCCGGGGGCTTTCGAGCCGTTCCGACCGGGGCCAACGACGCATCTGTCGGGAGCCGGAACGTGTCCAACAGCGCTGTTCCCACCTACCGCCCGAACCGTCGCTGCCGGTTCTGGTAGTCCAGCACCGCCCGCAGGTAATCACGTAGCCGGAAGTCGCGCCAGTTCACGTCCGTAAAATAGAGCTCCGAGTACACCGACTGCCAGATGAGGAAGTCCGAGAGCCGTTCCGCTCCCGTCTTCACCACCAGGTCGGGCTCCTCGGGGAACACCAGTCGCTCCTCGATGTCGGCCTCGTCGACGTCCTCGGGCGAGAGGTCCCCGGCCTCGACGGCCTCGGCGATCTCCCGGACAGCGGCGGCGAACTCCCGCTTCCCGCCGAGGCCGATGTTCACCCGGACCGGCGCGTCGGCCCGGGCGGTGTCCTCGGGCGTCCTGACCGCGACGCGCCGGGGCGAGTCGACCTCCGCGAGTTCGCGGGCGAGCGTGTCCACGACCGCCTCGTCGAGCACCGAGACGGAGACGGTGACGCGCTCGGCGCCGTACTCGAACGCCCAGCCGAGGACGTCCTCGAGCGTCGCGTAGGCACCCTGTTCGAGCAGGTCGCGCTCGGTGATGACCAGCGCGACGTGTCGCGGCGGGGCTTCGTCGTGGAGGCGGTGGCGGAGCGCGAGGTACCGGTCGTACAGTCCCACTACGTCCAGTGTGGTTGCGGGTTCGGGAAAAGTCTATTCTGTCGCGGGAGTTCGCGGGGCTCCGTCCGGTGAGCGCCGATCGGCGGTCGATATGGGGCACTCAGTACTGTCCCGGGAGTCGTGACGACCGCCCCGAAAGCCCCCGCATCGTTCGGCTCCTGCGCCTCGCTGTGCGCTTCGCTCGCTCCGTTCGCGAGCCTGCGACGCTCGTCCCTCGCACGCGTCCGCTCGCCCTCCGAAGCTCGCGGTCACGCTCGCCAGCCGGTAGGTCTCCCCGTATTCAGCGTCGGTCATCGGCTCCCCGTGTGCACCGTCCACCCGGCCTTCCCGCGTCGTCGGTGCAATACAGGCCCGCACGAGAACCACCGAAAGCACGGCCCAGCGCGGGACTGTACCGGGGGTATCATGTCGGGACCGTTAAGTGGCCGTCCGCGATACCGCACCACGTGACTCACCGACTCCGGCGCGCCGGGGCGTTCGCCGCCGTCGGGACGCTCGTCCTCGCAGCCCCGGTGCTCGGACCGGCCGCCGCCGCGCCCTTCGCCGCCGTCGCCGTCCTCGCCGTCTTCGTCATCGAGGACGGCTTCCTCTTCGAGCTGTTCGCCCGGCCGGGCGACCGCGAGGACCGGCGGCTCAACGGGCTCGCCGGCTTCGCGCTCGCGGCCGCCGGCCTCGGCGTGCTGACCGTGGACTTTCCCTCGGCCCCGCCGATGCCCGACACCGTCTTCGCAGCCGCCGTGCTCACGCTCGCGTTCGGGAACCTCGGCCGGGAACTCGTCCGCGAGCGGACGACCGACGAGTTCGCCCTCGTCGTCGGGTTCGTGACCGCCGGGACGCTCGCGGGCAGCGCCGGCCAGGCGTTCGTCGCGGCCGTCGCGGGCGAGTTCGCCGTCCGGGCCGTTCCGGAGTTCGCCTTCCTCGCGGCCGTCGGCACGCTCGTCGCGGCCCTGCTGCGCTCGATCCTCTTCGGCCGCGACGACCCGCTCGTGATGATCTCGGTCGGCTTCCTCCTCTGGCTGTTCCACGTGCTCACCGGGACCGTGCCGGCGAGCCTCGTCGCGGTCGGGCTCGGGCTCGCCGTCGCGCTCGGCTGGGTCTCCTACGCCCTCGATGCCGCCTCCGTCCCGGGGATGCTCACCGGCGTCCTCCTCGCGGCGCTCTCGGTCGTGCTCGGCGGCTACGGCTGGTTCGCCGTGCTCATCTCGTTTTTCTCGGTCGGCGCGCTCGCCACGAAGTACCGCTACGAGGAGAAGCGCGCCCGCGGCGTCGCCGAGGAGAACGACGGCGCGCGCGGCACCGGAAACGTGCTTGGTAACGCCGCCGTCGCGCTGTTCGCGGTCGTCGGCTCGGCCGCGGCCGACCGGCTACTCGACCCGACGCTCCCGCTGGCCGACGTCGCGCCGACGCTGCTCGCGTTCGCCTTCGCCGGCTCGGTCGCGGCCGCCATGGCCGACACGCTCTCCTCGGAGTTCGGCGGCCTGTACGACGACCCGCGGCTCGTCACGACCTTCGAGCGCGTCGAGCCGGGAACCGACGGCGCGATCACCTGGCAGGGCGAGGTGGCTGGGCTCGCGGGCGCGGCCCTCGTCGGCGGCATCGCCGCGTCGCTGATGTCGCTGGGCGACCCGCTCCCGGCGCTCGTCGTCGTCACCCTCGCTGGCGTGGTCGGCATGACGGTCGACAGCGTCCTCGGCGCGACCGTCGAGGGCGAGTCGCTGACGAACCAGACCGTCAACTTCCTCGCCACGCTCGCCGGCGGCCTCGCCGGCGTGGCGCTCGCCGTCCCGTTCGTGTGACCCCCGGCGGCCACATCCGGGAAGGGACGCCGGCCGACGAACCCCTCCTCCGCGGGCTCCAGGGACACCTCCGGGAGCCGAGCCCCGGCCTCCTCGCCTACGGGCTCATGACCGGCCAAGTGCTGGTGAGCACCGCCGGGGGGGACGTGCCGGTGGGCTACCTCCTGCCGGTCGGAACCGGGTCGATCGGGGAAGGCGGCGGACCCGATGGGCCGACGGGGTCGGCCGCGGCGGCCACGACCGGCGAGCCGACCGCCGCCGGCGTCCACCTGGCCGAACTGGTCGTCCACCCGGACCATCGGCGCGAGGGGCGCGCCCGGGGCCTCCTCAGCCGGGCGATCGCCGCGACGGACGGTCCGGTGACGCTGTTCGTCGACTCTGGGAACGAGGCGGCGATCGCGCTCTACCGGAGCCTCGGCTTCGTCGTCTCGGCCGAGCGGCCGGGGTTCTACCCCGACGGCGATGCGCTCGTGATGGTGCGTGCGGCCGACGCGGACTCGACTCCGGACGGAACAGCGCGTCAGGACCGCGAGGACGCGTAACGGCGGAACGCCGGCCCCGCGAGCAGCAACAGGCCCGCGAGCGCCGCGGCGACGACGAGCCGCGGGTCGAACACCGCGCTCACACCGCCTGCCGCGAGCCGTCCCGCGGACGCACCGGCGACCGTCCCGGCGACGGCCCAGGGGACCTCGCCGACCGCCGTGCCGGCGAGGAACGGCCGGAGGCGGACGCCGGCGAGTCCGGCGGCGACGCTGACGGCGTCGGAGGGCGTCGGGACGAGCCGGGAGGCGGCGACCGAGCGGAACCCGCCCGCCACCGAGACGGCGCGTTCGCCGGCCTCGGCCGCCCGCCGTGCCAGCACCGAGGCGCGTCCCTCGCCCCAGCCGTCGCGGCCACGGAGCGCGAGGAGGTACGGCGGGACGCTGGTGAGCGTGATGAGCAGCAGCGCGAACGGCGCTCCGGCGAGCCCGTAGCCGTAGCCGGCCAGCACGGCGAGCAGGGAGGTGGGCCACGCGAGGACCGGACGGACGGCCGCGAGCAGGAGGAGCGCGACGGCGAACCGGAGGGGGTCCGCGGTGAGCCAGGCGAGCCGCGAGAGCAGCAGGTCGGGCGAGGAGAGCCACGCCGCCGCGAGCGCGAGCGCGACGAGCAGGCCGGCGGCGACGGCGCGACGGTTCACGGGTTCGGGTGTTCCTGCCGGCTGAAAAAGGCGCGTGATGGGGTTCGGTGGGATTAGCGTGGGGTTGGGTTCTCGGTCGGGAGTTAGTCGTTGCGTCTGCTGTGAGTGGGGTTCGTCGTTGCGTCGGCTGTGAGTGGGTTCGTCGTTGCGTCGGTAGTTCAGCAGTAGACCACTACCCCTGGCGGTGATTACGGCCTCGCCCTCCCCAACCGCTTGCGATGCTCGCTCGCAGGCTCGCTGCGCTTCTCACCCCTCGCGCGCGTCGACTCACCCCATAAGGGGGTTCGCGTCACGCGCGCCGACCGCCAGCAACCGCCGACCCCACCCCTGCTGCCGACATGCTCACCGACTGACCAGGCGAACGTCCCTTCGGACTACCCACGGCGGCACGAGCGGTAGTCGGGCCTGCGATGCTTGGCCGACCAACCGCTGGGTGGGACTGAAAGGGGCCGCTCCTCTCGGGGACGGCGCGGACCGACAAGCACCGTGGTTCGAGAGAGCTCCGCTCTCTCGTCATCACGAAAATCTTCGATTTTCGAACGACAGCGCGAGCGAAGCGAGCGCGAGGAGCGCAGCGGCCGCACCGAGTCGAGCGCCGCGGGGGCTTTCGAGGTAGTCGAAGCGATGACCAAACAACCGCAGAAGTCGAGCGCCACGGGGGCTTTCGAGGCGGTCGAAGTGACGACCGAAACAACCCACGTACCGACACCCAATCCGACCCAAACGCGAATCACGAATACGACCCCTTTTCACCGCTCACACGCTCCAAGGACCCATGCCCACGACATCCGCCATCGTCGCCGGTCCCGACGAGCACGGCCTCGGGGACGCCCTCGACTCCCAGGACGTCGCCGTCACCCGAATCGACGGCGTCGTCACCGCCGACCGCCTGGAGGCGGCCGGCATCGAGGACGCCGCGCTGTTCGTCCTCACCGACGTCGACGAGGCGACGAGCATCCCCGTCGCCAAGGAACTGAACCCCGACGCCCGCGCGGTTGTCTACGCGGACGACTCGCTCCCGGAGTTCGCGAAGGGCCAGGTCGACCTCGCCGTCGACCCCGAACTCCTCGCGGCCGACGCGGTCGCCGAGGAACTCGCGGCGTAGTCCGCGGGTCCGGAACGACGCGGCTCCCGGCGTCATCGAGTGTCCCGAGCGTCCCGAACGAACGGAGCGAATCGAGCGATCCGAATCCTCCTTAATCGGAGTTAATTCGGCTTCAGAGCGCTTCAGAACCCGAAACGCTGGTTCGACGTTTCCCCGTTTTATGGGGGTGGCTCCGGTCGGGGGAACCGCGATGAACGTCCGAAAACTGCTCACGGTCGCCGCCGCCGCGCTCCTGGTGAGCGCCGGTGCGGGGGCCGCCGCGGCCGGCACGGGGGGAACGAACGCGAGCGCGGCGACCGACGCCGACCTCGACGAATACGACGCGGACGCGAGCTACGACAACGGCACGGTGACGTTCGAGGTCACCGCCAACGGCTCGGGCGTCGAGGGGCTCGACGTCGCCGTCGACGAGGAGCCCGTCGGAACGACCGACGCGGACGGGCGGATCACCTTCGAGACGAACGCCTCGGAGTTCACCGTCACGGTGACGGGCGAGAACGTCACCGGCGAGTTCGTCTACAGCGTGGAGAACGACTCGCTGACCCTCGAGGAGGGCGAGTTCTCCTACGCCGACGAGGGGGACGACGAGGAGGAGAACGAGACGCGCGGCCCGCCGAGCGAGATGCCCGAGCAGGCCGACGAGCGCGTCGAGAACATCCACGCCGTCATCAACGCCTACCTCGACGGTGACCTGAACAAGAACACGACGCTCGGCGAGGCGCTCCACGACGTCGCCTCCGGCGAGAAGTCGCCCGAGGACGTCGGCGCTCCCGAGGATCGCGGCCGACCGGACGACATCGGCCCGTCCGACGAGGACGCTGACGACGAGGACGCTGACGACGAGGACGAGGAAGACGACCGCGGCCGGCCGGACGACGCGGGTCCGCCCGAGGACGTCCACGACGAGGACGACGACACCGACGACGAGGATGACGACGACGACGATGAAGACGACGAGGATGACGACGACGACGATGAAGACGACGACCGCGGGAACGGCAACGGCCGCCCGTAACCGCGGTCCGGAACGCGGACGGTGACGACGGCGGATCGGCCGCCGGGAACGGACGGTAACTGAACGTCGACGCGCCCCGCCGGGGGCGCGAATCGGAGCCACACGCCGGGCGGGACACCACCGCCCGTTGCGGTGTCGGGGGGCACCGCGTCCGGGCACCCACCGAGACGGTGGAACGAGACCGCCACGGGCACCCACACACGCTTTTACTTCACGGAGCGAACGGCTCCGCATGGACCGACTTGCCGAGGCCCTCGCCGACCTCGACCCCGACGACGGCACCGTCGACTCCGCGGAACTGGTCGTGACCGACGACGTGCTCGTGAAGCTGTTCGCGCTCGGCCCCGGTGCCGAACTCGACCCCCACGAGCACGCCGACAGCACGAACGTCTTCCACGTCGTCCGGGGGACGGTAACGGTATTGCGGGACGACGTGGCGGAGGCGATCGACGCGCCGGGGGTCGTCCTCCACGAGCGGGGCGACGTCCACGGCGCGCGAAACGACACCGACGAGGTCGCAGCCGTCACCGCGAGCCTCTGCCCGCTTCCGGGCAGCGGCTGACCGTCGGAGTGGCGGGCGAGAAGGAACGGCTGACCGGCCGGCGCGGTCGCTCGGCGCCGAGGAAACCGAAGAACGCGAGGGCGTTACTCGTCGACGACGACCGCGTTGACCTGCCCGGACTGGCCCGGACGGGAGGTGACGCGGGCGGTACCGGCGCTCGTCTCGATGACCGCGCCCTTCGTGATGATGTTCCGGCGGACGTAGTTGACGTTCGCGGGGTTCTCGACGACGTCCTCGATGTCGGCCTCGGTCGTCTCGCCGTCGTCGGTCACCTGCGCGACGTTGGTCGAGAGCGCGCGGACCTTCTCGCCGGTGCCGCGGGAGGCGACGACCTGGAAGCGGGGCTCGCCCACGGTCGTCTCGGCCGGCTCGCGGCCGAGCTGGTGGCGCTTCTTGTTCCGGAACGTGCGGCGTCGACCGCCGGTCCGCTTGCGCTTCTCGCGACCGCTCTGGTCTTTCATGCCCGGACAAACCGCCGGCGACTACTTGAATCGCTCGACTCCCGTCTCCGGACTCCTCGCGTCCGGAAACGGGAACTCCGCGGGAACGGGGGGCTCAGCGCGCCTCCCCATCCTCGATGCCGGCACCCGTGATGCGGAACCGCGCGGTCTCGCCGGCGGGCTGGGACCGGTGCTTCTCGAGGGTCGCGCGACGGTTGCCGCCGCGGTACCGGTCGAGCCGAACGACGACGCCCGTCCAGTGTTCGAGCGTGTTGCCCCCGAGCGGCCGGACCCGGTCGGCGTCCGGGTCGGTGAACACCTGGTTCGTGATGAGCACGCCGAGGTCGTGCTTGCGGGCCAGCGAGAGCAGGTGGGTGACCTGTTTCGCCACCGCCCGCAGCGAGTCGCCCCCCTGCTGGTCCTCGCCCCGTTCCAGCCGATAGAAGCCGGTCGCCGAGTCGAGGACGACCAGATCCGCGTCCTCGGCGAACCCGTCGACGTCCCGGACCGCCTCGGCCTGGTCCTCGAACGAGAGCGCCTCGGTGACGATGAGGCGGGCGGCGACCTCCTCGACCGCCTCGTCGGTGCGCGCCTCGACGATCTGTCGGAAGCGCTCCATCGAGAGGTCCTCGGTGTCGACGTACAGCACCGTCTCGCCCGCGATGGCCGCCTCGGCCGCCGCGGTCAGCGCGACGTTCGTCTTCCCGGCCGCCGGCGGGCCGTAGAGCTGTGTGACGACGCCCCGTTCGATCCCCCCGCCGAGCAGGTCGTCGAGGGCGTCTGAGCCGGTGGTGAGCGGGTCGGGCACGGCCGTGGGTCGGGCGGCATCCGATAAGAACCTCCCGGACCGCGCGACCTCGCCGGGCGGTCGTCCGGGTGAACCCGGCCCCGGACCGACCGCGTCGCCGACACGGTAAAGCACCTCAGGCGACGTACTCCCGCTCGTGATCGTCGTCGCCACCGAGGACTTCGCGCTCTATCACGCCGTCGTCGGCGAACTGCGGGACCGCGGAGCGACGTTCACCACGCGGGAACCCGGCGGCGACCTCCCCGACCGCGCCGCGGTCGTCATCTCCGCGGTCGACGACCCGGTCCCGGTCGAGGACGACGAAGTCGCACACGTCACCACCACCGCGTCGGACGCCGACGAGGGTGTAGCGACCGCGCTGGGCACCCTCCGCGGCGGCGACGAGCGGCTCGTGATCGGCGTCGACCCTGGCGAACGTCCGGGCGTCGCCGTCCTCTCGGGCGACACCGTCGTGGCGGTCCATCACCTCCCGGTCGCCGACGCGGTCGAGGCCATCAGGGAGGCGGTCGCCGACGAACCGGACGCGCTGGTCAGGGTCGGCGACGGCGCCCGCCTCCAGGGCGCCCGCGTCGTCAACGACCTGGAGGGCGTGACCGTCGAACTCGTCGACGAGACCGGGACGACCCCGTCGCTCGGCGCGGGCGCGACGGGCAAGGGGCTGGCCGACGTGCTCGCGGCGGTGAACATCGCCCGACGCGAGGGCGAGCGGATCGAGACGCGCGACCTCGATCCCACGCCCGGAGAGATCCAGCGGGTGAAAAACGAGTCGCGCGAGCGCTCGGATGGCGCGGTGACCATCGGCGAGGCGCTCGCCAGGCGGGTCGCGCTCGGCGACCTGACGATGGCGGAGGCACTGGCCGAACAGCGGGAGGAGTAGCGCTCGCCGAACGGCGGACGGAGTGGCCCCGAGCCTCGCCGTCTGAACCACGAGCTCCGCGGTACTCCGGGCCGAGGGGACTACTCGTCGCCGACGAACACCGTCTTCACCCGTGCGCCGCAGGCTGGACAGTTCAGGGTCTGCCACGTCGCGGGGTCGAGGCCGCCCATCGTCTCGGACCGCGTCGCCTCCTCGCGGGCGAACCGTCGGCCGCAGTTCGGACATTCGTATCGGTCGCTCATTCCCCTCGCCCGTTCCTCGAGTCGGCCGGCTCAGTCCTCCCCGCGGGCCGCTTCGGCACGGCGAATCACCTCGCGGGTCGACAGGCCGGTCTCGCGCGCGACCGCCGCGGCGTCGTCGTACTCGGCGCTCACGTCGTACACGGTGCCGGAGGCGTCGGCGGCCACCTTGATCGACACCTCGTGGGTCGATCCGTCGACGTCGAGTGCGACCGTCTCGAACGAGCGCTCGGCGATCCAGCGGTGGCTCGCGCCGCCCTCCCGCACCCCGAGCGTCCCGGTCTCCTCGGCGAGGCGGCGCGCGACCGCCTCCGCGTCGTCGGGCTTGCAGACGACCTTCACGAGGTGGCCCGGCCGCGACTTCTTCATCGTCGCCGGCAGGACCGACACGTCGCGCGCGCCGGCCTCGGCGAGCGCCTCGTGGAGCCCCCCGAGCACCTCCGGCGTCGCGTCGTCGAGGTTCGTCTCCAGCACCGCGACGTCGTCGTGAACGAGCCCCGACGCGTCGCCCTCGGCAGCCTCGTCGGCCGCGGTGCCGTCGCCCGACCGGGCCTCGCCCACGATGGCCCGGAGGACGTTCGGCCGGTCGGGGAAGTCGTAGCCGCCCGCGCCGTAGCCCGAACCCGCGACGCGGAGCGAGGGGAGGCGGTCGACGCCGTCGGCGAACTGCGCGAGGATCGCCGCGCCGGTCGGCGTCAGCAGTTCGGCGTCGACGGGACCGCCGCGGAGCGACCAGTCCGCCCGCTCGGCGATCTCGACGACCGCCGGAACCGGGACCGGGTAGACGCCATGGCTGAACTCGACCTCGCCGTCGCCCGTGGACAGCGGCGTCGTCACGATGCGCTCGGGCCCCAGGTCCGCGAGCAGGAGACAGCAGCCGACGACGTCCGCGATGGCGTCGTCCGCGCCGACCTCGTGGAAGTGGGTGTCCCCCAGCGGCTGGTCGTGGACCGACGATTCGGCCTCGCCGAGGATCTCGAACGTCGCCAGCGCGTCGGCCTCGACGGCCTCCGGGAGGCCCATCCCCTCGACGAACGCCACGACCTCCGCGTACGTTCGCTGCGGGCCGTGCCCCTCCGCGCCGTGCTCGTGGGCGTGGTCGTGGCCGCGCGGGCAGTCGGCGCCGTGGTCGTGCTGGTGCTCCTCGTGGTCGTGATCCGCGCCGTGAGAATGCGTGTGCGAGTGGCCCCCGTCGTCGTCACGGCCGTGGTCGTGCTCGTGCCCGTCACCGTGGTCCGCATCGCCGCCCGCGTCGTCGTGAACGACGCGGGCACGCGTCGCGGAGATGCCGCACTCGTCGACCGTCTCGAACTCGTACGTGATCGGCAGGTGGTCCTCGACCGGGTCGAGGACGGACGGGTCGGCGCCGGCCGCGACGAGCGCGCCGAGCAGCATGTCGCCGGCGGCACCCATCCGGCCGTCGAGAGCGAGCGTTCGCATACCTCCACCTCGGGGTGCGGGGGTAAAGGCGGTACCGCCTGCGGCCGTTCCCCGTCGCGCCGCCGCCGCCGTGTTCGGAGACCGGGTGGCCCACCTCCGTCCGGGGTCGTCCGTCCAGGGCCGTCCGTCCGGCGTCTGCCGCCCGTCATCGGCCACCCGGTGGTGTTTTCAAGCCCCGCCACCTACCGTGTTACATAGTGGCACGGATCGGCGAGAACGGACGGCGAGCGGCGGTAGCAAAGCACTTAACCGCGAACGCGCCGGTAACTGCCCACACGAACACCCCGTCCCCCAACTCATGAACGAAGTCCAACTCGAAGTTGCGAAGGCTTACCCGAACGACTCGGGGCGCGGCATCGCGCGTCTCGACCCCGACACGCTGCTCCACCTGAAGCTCTCCCCCGGCGACATCATCGAGATCGAGGGTGCCGAGACCACCGCGGCGAAGGTGTGGCGTGCCGACCGGCAGGACTGGAACACGGACACGGTCCGCATCGACGGCTTCACACGCCAGAACGCCGACGTCGGCATCGGCGAACGGGTGACGATTCGCAAGGCGGAGGCCCAGAAGGCCGAGAGCCTCACGCTCGCGCCGCCCGAGGAGGCGTCGGTCCAGTTCGGCTCCGACGCGGCGGGGATGGTGAAACGCCAGATCCTCAAGCGTCCCGTCGTCGAGCGCGACATCGTGCCGGTGATGTCGAGCACGAACCACCCGTTCATGCGCTCGCCGGGCCAGGCGATCCCCCTCATCGCGGTCGACACCGAACCCGAGGACGTCGTCCTCATCACAGAGGACACCGAGGTCGAACTCCGCGAGGAGCCCATCTCCGGGTTCGAGAAGACCGGCGGCGGGATCACCTACGAGGACATCGGCGGCCTCCAGGGCGAGATCCAGCGGGTCCGGGAGATGGTCGAACTCCCGATGAAGCACCCGCAGATCTTCCAGAAGCTCGGCATCGAGCCGCCACAGGGCGTGCTGCTCCACGGCCCGCCCGGCACCGGGAAGACGCTGCTGGCGAAGGCGGTCGCCAACGAGACGAGCGCCTCGTTCTTCTCCATCGCCGGCCCCGAGATCATCTCGAAGTACTACGGCGAGTCCGAACAGCAGCTCCGGGAGATCTTCGAGGACGCGAAGGAGGAGTCGCCTGCCATCATCTTCATCGACGAACTCGACTCCATCGCGCCCAAGCGGGAGGACGTCACCGGCGAGGTCGAGCGGCGCGTCGTCGCACAGCTGTTGACGATGATGGACGGGCTGGAGACGCGCGGCCAGGTCATCGTCATCGCGGCGACGAACCGCGTCGACTCGGTCGACCCGGCGCTCCGACGCCCGGGTCGGTTCGACCGGGAGATCGAGATCGGCGTGCCCGACGAGTCGGGCCGGAAGGAGGTGCTCCAGATCCACACCCGCGGGATGCCGCTCTCGGACGACGTGGACCTCGACCGGCTGGCGGACGAGACGCACGGCTTCGTCGGCGCCGACATCGAGAGCCTGACGAAGGAGGCGGCGATGAAGGCGCTCCGCCGGTACCTCCCCGAGATCGACCTCGACGAGGAGGACATCCCGCCGAGCCTCATCGACCGGATGATCGTCAAGCGGGACGACTTCCACGGCGCGCTCGCGGACGTCGAGCCGTCCGCGATGCGCGAGGTGCTCGTCGAACTCCCGAAGATCACCTGGGACGACGTCGGCGGGCTGGAGGACCCCAAGCAGAAGGTGAAAGAGGCCGTGGAGTGGCCGCTCTCGGACCCCGAGAAGTTCCAGCGCATGGGCGTCGAGGCGCCCAAGGGCGTCCTGCTGTACGGCCCGCCCGGCACGGGCAAGACGCTGATGGCGAAGGCCGTCGCCAACGAGACGAACGCGAACTTCATCTCCGTCAGGGGGCCACAGCTCCTCTCGAAGTGGGTCGGCGAGTCCGAGAAGGCGATCCGGCAGACGTTCCGGAAGGCCCGCCAGGTGTCGCCGACGATCATCTTCTTCGACGAACTGGACAGCCTCGCACCGAGTCGGGGGCAGGAGATGGGCAACAACGTCTCCGAGCGCGTCGTGAACCAGCTCCTGACCGAACTCGACGGGCTGGAGGAGATGGGTGACGTGATGGTCATCGGCGCGACGAACCGCCCGGACATGATCGACCCGGCGCTCATCCGCTCGGGCCGGTTCGACCGCCTCGTGATGATCGGCCAGCCCGA
The DNA here is from genome assembly GCF_032116555.1 of Halobaculum sp. XH14. Lineage (NCBI taxonomy): Archaea > Methanobacteriati > Methanobacteriota > Halobacteria > Halobacteriales > Haloferacaceae > Halorarum > Halorarum halobium. The sequence continues at coordinate 937,972 of NZ_CP134949.1, read as the reverse complement.
CGAGGAGGGGCGCGAGCAGATCCTCAAGATCCACACCGACGACACGCCGCTGGCCGCCGACGTGAGCCTCCGCGAACTCGCCGAGATCACCGACGGCTACGTCGGCTCCGACCTCGAATCGATCGCCCGCGAGTCCGCCATCGAGGCGCTCCGCGAGGACGACGACGCCGAGGAGGTCGGCATGCGACACTTCCGGCAGGCGATGGAGAACGTCCGGCCGACCATCTCCGAGGACATCCTCAGCTACTACGAGGGCATCGAGGAGCAGTTCAAGGGCGGCGGGACGGACTCGCTCCGCAGGGACCAGGGCGGGCGGATCGGGTTCCAATAGAACCTCTTTTGCGGGGGTCCTGACCTGAACCTCTTTTGCGGGGGTCCTCCTCTCGCGGGCCGGCAGAGCCGGCCCGCGTTCGTCGAACCCCCGCAAAACCCGTTCATGCTGTGGGATTCCTGTGGAATCCCACTGCTGACGGGAAATCTTCGATTTCCCGTACTGCCAAAAGGCCGCGAGCCACGGTCGGCGCGGCTTCGCCGCGCCTCCCTCGCTCGCGGTACGGACGCTGGTGGTTACCGCCTGCACCGAGAGTCGCAACCTCGCCGATCGGATCGATGTCGTCGTACGTCTCGACTCGGTACAGTTCGATGAAAACGACCGTTGAGTGCAGTAGCGTACTATCGGCCCAGTCAGGTGTTTCCTGGACCGCCGTAGCAGCCGCTCGTGAGTAGTAGAGAGACGGGGTAGGTCAGTCGGCGATGTGACCACACATGGAAGCCATGTGGGCTGAAAGGTGCCGTCTGACCGTGCCGCCTACCAGTACTCCCGCCCGTCGCTACAAAACACCTCCGATACTCAGAACCCGCCAGTGGCGGGTTTCGAGGAGGTTCGACCTCGAACTACACTGCTCGCTCTGGTCGTTCGGAGGACGTGACAGACCAACTGAACGCGTCAAACAGGATGAGATTCAGGGGCCAACGTAGCCGAACAGCCGGATGCGGTTTGCACCAGCGTCCGTGCCGCGAGCAGCGGTCGCTTCGCTCCCTCGCTCGCGGCGTTTTGGCATGAACGGGTTTTGCGGGGGATCTGGCCGCAGCGCGTCGGCGAAGCCGACGCGCGAGGACATGCCCCCCGCAAAAGAGGTTCAGGTCAGGACCCCCGCAAAAGGGGTTCGTGCGAAGCGGTTCGTCAGTAGATGAGTTCGTCGTCGTTCTCTAGCATGTAGAGCGTCCGCGCCGCGATGTTGACCGCGTGGTCGCCGACACGTTCGAGGTCCCGGATCGTCAACAGGAGCCGCGAGACGTCCGCCATGACGTCCTCGACGTCCTCCTCGGAGTCGACGCCCTCGCGCTCGATGAGGTCACGCACGACCGCGGAACTGGCCACCTCGCACATCTCGTCGACGGTGTCGTCCGCGTCGGACACCTCGTAGCAGGCGGCCGCGTCCTCGTCGGCGAAGGCGTCCATCGCGTCCTCGAGCATGTCGAGGGTCGCCTCGCCGATGCGCTGGACGTCGACGTCCGGGAACACGTCCCGGTGGGCCTCGAGGGTGTACCCCCCGAGGTTCGTCGCCAGGTCGCCGATGCGCTCCAGGTCCGTGATGATCTTGAACGACGCCGCGATGAAGCGCAGGTCGCCCGCGACGGGCTGCTGGAGCGCCAGCAGGTCCACGCAGTCCTGTTCGAGTTCGAGGTAGAGCTGGTTCACCTCGGCGTCCTTCTCGATGACCTCCTGGGCGAGCGCCTCGTCCTTCTGTTCGAGCGCGTCCATGCCCATCCGGAGGCGCTCGGCGACCAGTTCGCTCATGTAGAGCACGTCCTCGCGGAGCTCCGCGAGCCGTTCCTGGTACTGCTTTCGGGGCATACGTGCCACTCCCGTTGGGTGGCGGGTAAGCGTTACCCTCAGACCGTCCGGTTCGGGTACCACACTCACAGTAGCGCTCGGGAGCCCGTACCGACCGCGTCGGGGCACGTCCGTCGGGGTCGCGCCGGACTCACGTGCTGGTTCTTTGTGCCGGGCGGGCGAGCCACCGGCATGGACAGGCGCTCGTTCCTCGCGGCCGCGCTGGCGGGGGTGGCCGGCTGTAGCGACGGCTCCGGGGGAGCGCGGACCGTCGCCCCCGACCTCCGGGGGACGCCCGCCCCGACCCCGAGTCCGACCGCGGAGCCGACGGCGTCGGCACCGCCGACGGGCGGCTCACGGACCGTCCTGCTGGCGAACGACACCCACCATGCGCTGGAGACGCAACTGGAGGTCGTGAGCGACGGGGAGACGGTCCTGCGGGCGGATCCACGGCTCGCCCCGGCGATGACGGCCCACCGGTTCGACGTCCTGCCCGCCGACCGAAGCTACGAGGCCGCCGTCACCACGTCAGCCGGCCACGCCCGGGCGTTCGAGTGGGAGCCCGGCAGACGTGGCAGCGCCCTCCGGATCGGATTCGGGGACGACGTCTCGGTCCGCGAGGCGTTCGACATCGACGCCTCGACCCGCCTGCTCACCGGCGACACCGGCGTCATCCGAGATGGGCCGGCTGATACGTGGTTCCCGCTCGTCCTCGACAACCCCGGCGAGGTGACCCCGGCGCGGGTCGCGTTCTCGAACGGCGACGGGTTCGGCGGCGTCACGCTCGACGTCCCGCCGCGGTCCCGCGTGCGGCTCCCAGTGACGGTGCCGGCCGACGAAGTCGAGGTCGCCGCGACCGTCGGGGGGCGGGACGCGTCCGCGACGTGGCACCCGCGGGCCGACGGCCCGCTCCCGCTGCTCGTCGACCCCCCGCGGTTCGTCTGTGACACGCTGTTCCGGAGCCTCCGGGTCGAGAACCGGACCGTGACCGACTGGGCGGCCGAGGTGATCGTCCGAGCGGACGGCCGGACCGCGTTCACCCGCCGGACGAACGTCGAACCGGGGGCGATACGCGCGTTCCGCGCTGTGGTCCCGCCGGCAGGCGAGCACGTCGTCCGGATCGAGTCGGGCGGGGTATGGGCCCACTACGAACTACCGGACTGTCCGCCCGTCGGACCGGTGGTCCTGGCGGTCGACGACGAGGGCATCGACGTGGCCGCACGGAGCGTGGAGGCGGACGACGGGGCGACGATGACGGCGACGGAGCCGACCGACGAACCGGCGACCGCGACCGAGAACGGCACGGCTGACGGTGGCTGATCCAGTCCGAGAAGGGGGCGTTGACGTGGTCGGGGGACTGGGCTCCGAGCAGCGGAAGCGGCCGACGTTCAGCCGAACTTGCCGGTGATGTAGTCCTCGACGCGCTCGGACTCGGGGTTCTCGAAGATCTCGTTCGTGTCGTCGAACTCCACGAGTTCCCCACCGGTGAGGAACACGGCGGTCTTGTCCGAGATGCGGGCCGCCTGCTGCATGTTGTGGGTGACGATGACGACCGTGTACTGCTCGCTCAGGTCGTCGATGAGGTCCTCGATCTTCGAGGTCGCCACCGGGTCGAGCGCGCTCGCGGGCTCGTCCATGAGGATGACCTCGGGGTCGGCCGCGATGGCGCGGGCGATACAGAGCCGCTGTTGCTGGCCGCCCGAGAGGTCGAGCCCGGAGCCGTCGAGCTGGTCTTTCACCTCGTCCCAGAGCGCCGACCGCCTGAGCGCCTGCTCGACCTGCTCGTCGAGGTTCTCGGTCCTGTCCTGGACCCGCAGGCCGTAGGCGACGTTGTCGTAGATGCTCTTGGGGAACGGGTTCGGCTGCTGGAACACCATCCCGATGCGGCGCCGCAGCGCGACCGGGTCGACGTCGTCGTCGTAGACGTTCTTCCCGTCGAACAGCAGGTCGCCCTCGACGCGCGCGGCGTCGATGAGATCGTTCATCCGGTTGATACAGCGCAGGTACGTCGACTTCCCACAGCCGGACGGGCCGATCATCGCCGTCACCTGCTTTTCGGGAATCTCCATCGAGACGTCCCGGAGCGCCTGATCGTCGTCGTACCAGACGCTCAGGTTTCGGCTCTCGATGACCGTCGACGCCGCGTCCGGCGCGGACCCCTCCTGCTCGCTGAGCCCGCCCATCCCCGGGTCGGTCTCGATCAGTTGCTCGTCCGATCCCGTCTCGGAAGTCGTCATGTCGTCGTTCATGGTCTAGGAACCCCGCTGATAGTTGTTCCGCACGTAGATGGCGACCGAGTTGATCGAGAGCAGCACGACCATCAGGGTCACCACGCCGGCCGCGAGCACGCCCTCCCGGAACGCCTCCTCCGGGAGGAACGCCCAGCCGTAGATCTGCATCGGCATCGCCGCGCCCTTCTGGAAGAGCCCCGTCGGCGCGGCGAAGATCGTCGTCGGCAGCCCAATGATGATGAGCGGCGCCGTCTCCCCGATGGCGCGGCCGAGCGCCAGGATCGAGCCCGTTAGGATGCCCGGGAGCGCCTCGGGGATGACGACCGACTTCACCGTCTGCCACCGCGTCGCGCCCATGCCGTAGGCGGCCTGTCGCTGGGAGTCGGGCACCGACCGGATCGCCTCCTGTGCGGAGATGATGACGATCGGCAGGATGAGCAGCGACAGCGTCATCGCCGCGACGAGGACGATGCCGAACCCGAGCCCGACGAGGTTCACGAAGATGCCGAGCCCGAGCAGCCCGTACACCACCGATGGGACCCCCGCCAGGTTCGAGATGTTCACCTGCACGACGTTCGTGACCATCCCGCCGTAGCCCGACTCGGGCGCGTACTCCTCGAGGTACACCGCACAGCCGACCCCGAAGACGAACGAGAACATCGCGACGAGCGAGATGATGAACACCGAGCCGATGATCGCGGGGTAGAGCCCCGCCTGTTCCGCGAACCGCGAGGGCGCGCTGGTGAGAAAGCCCCAGTCGATCCACGGCTCCGGCCCGGCGAGTCCGAGCGCCGAGACGAGGAGCCGTCCCGCGAGCAGGCCGACGAGCACGGCGACCGGGAACAGCAGCCCCCGCCGACCGACCGGCTCGTCCAGCGCGACCTCCCCTGCGTACGAGAGCAGGAACGCGCCGGGCGTGAGCGCGAGCACGACGCCGACCTCCGGACCGAGCCCGGACGCGGCGGCGAGCCCGTACCCCGCGGCGGCCGCGCCCGCGAGCACGCCGACGCCGACGACCAGGCCGACGGCGGTGCCGGCCCGCGCCCGCCAGCGCGCCCCGAGGGAGGCCGCGACGGGGACGCCCAGCATCCAGAGCCCGATGAGCGAGTCGAGCGGGTACGTGTCGATCGGCCCCTTCAGCAGGTAGCCGGCGAGCAGGCCGACGGCGAGGACGGCCAGGGGCACCGGGAAGTCGACGCGGGAGTCGTCCGTGGCGCGGCCGTAGAGGTACAGCCCCGCGGCGGGGAGGACCCCGACCGTGTAGAGCAGGAACAGGAACTGGACGTCGGTGACGACGAACAGGACGACGAGCGCGACCGCGAGTTCGAGGCCGCCGACGACCCTGACGGAGAGTCCCTCGATCACGTCGAGGACGTCCGGCGTCCGGGCCGCGTACCACAGGAACCCGAGCGTCGGGGCGGCGAGCGCGAGGAGAACGACGGGGAACCACGCCGGGTCTGCCGCGCCGACGCCGATCGCGTCGGCGGCGACGTAGCCGAGCAACACCGCGAGCGCGACAATGCCGACGAGCGAGGCGCCCAGCGTGAGGTACTCGAACGCGACCCCCTTCAGGCGGCTCACCTCGCCGAAGTCCGTGTCGCCGGCCGCGGTCGAGTCGACCGTCGCCGTCGAGTCGGCAGTCATTGGTACTCCTCCCGGTAGCGCCGGACGACGAGTTCACTGACGACGTTCATCGCGAGCGTGATGACGAACAGCGTGATGCCGATGGCGAACAGCGCGTCGTACGCGAGCGATCCGCCAATGATGTCTGAGCTGGCGAGCTGGACCATCGCGGAGGTCATCGGCTGTGCCGGTTCGAGGAACACGTCCGCGGGGTGGACGTACGGGATCGAGAGGCCGAGGAGCTGGTCGTATCTGACCGCGGGGAGCCGGGCGTTCGACCCGCTGGCGACCACGACGATCATCGTCTCGCCGATCGCGCGCGAGAGCGCGAGGATGAACGAGGAGACGATGCCCGAGACGGCGGCGGGGACGACGATGCCGGTCGAGACCTCGAACTTCGTCGCGCCGAGCCCGTAGCCGGCCTGCCGGAGCGAGTCCGGCACCGCGTTCATCGCGTCCTCGCTGATCGAGGCGACCATCGGGACGATCATGATGCCGACCATCAGCGACGCCGAGAGCACGTTGAACGTCGAGATGTTCGGGAACAGCGTCGATCGGAGGAACGGCGTCAGGTAGACGAGTGCGAGGATCCCGTACACGATCGTCGGCACGCCGGCGAGGATCTCGAGGGCGGGTTTGAGGTAGCTCCGGACCCGCTCGCTCGCGTACTCGCTGAGGTAGATCGCGGTGAGGACGCCGATCGGCAGCGCGACCGCGGCCGACGTGATCGTCACGACGAGCGTGCCGAACACGAGCGGGAGCACCCCGAACGAGATGGGGGTGATCCCGGGACTCCAGTTCGTCCCCGTGAGGAAGCTGCCGAGCGGGTAGTTCGAGAAGAAGCCGACGGCGTCGATCAGCAGCGCGCCGACGATCCCGACCGTGGTGAGCACGGAGACGACGGCACAGCAGAGGAACGCGAGATGGACGGCGAGTTCGCGCAGCGAGCGCGTTCCGGCGGCGCCCGTGATGTCCGTCGGTTCGGTGCTCATGGACTGGGGGTCGGGCCGGCCCGGTCGGCCGGCACGCGCGGTGTTGTCTTGCGGGCGCTACGACGTCGACGCCTACTCCTGGACGGTCGGTCGTACATGGTCAGGCCTGCTGGATGAACTGGTCGAGCTGGTCGAGCTGTTCCCGCATCTGTTCGTCCGTGTTCGGGACGTAGCCGATGCTCTCGGCGATGAGTTCGCGGTTCGCGCTCTGTTCGACGTAGTAGCGCGCGAACTCGGCGACGTGCTCCTCGGTCATGGAGTCGCGCGCGGGGTAGGTGAACAGCGGCCGCGAGAGCGGGGCGTACTCGCCGCTCTGTGCGGTTTCGAGCGACGGCTCGACTGGCCCGTCGCCGTCGTCGATGCCGAGCGCCTTCACCGTGTCCGAGTTGCCCTGGTAGAACGCGAACCCGAAGTAGCCGATCGCGTACTGGCTGCCCGCGACGCCGGTGACGATCTGGTTGTCGTCCTCGGTCGCCTGGTAGTCCTGCGTGTGCGAGCCCGCCTCGCCGACGATGGTCTCGGTGAAGTAATCGAACGTGCCGGACGTCTCGGCGGCGCCGAAGCGCTCGATGGTCTCGTCCGGGAAACCGTCGCGGACCTCCGCCCACGACTCGACCGGGTCCGGCTTCCAGATCCGCCGGAGCTCCTCGACGGTGAGGTGGTCGACGAAGTCGGCCTCGTTGTTGACGACGACGGTCAAGGCGTCGGTGGCGACGCGGACCTCGTGCCAGTCGACGCCGTTTTCGGTACACTGCCGTTTCTCCTCCTCGGCCATCGGCCGGGAGGCGTTGTTGAAGTCGGTCTTCCCCGGACAGAAGAAGTTCGCGAAGCCGCCGCCCGAGCCGGTCGACTGGACGGTGATGTCCACGCCCGGGTGTTCGCGCTGGAACTCCTCGGCCACCGCGGCGGCGATCGGGAACACCGTCGAGGAGCCGGCGATCGAGACGTTCCCGACGAGGCCGCCGTCGCCGGCCCCGGCGGACGCGCCCGGCCCGAACGAGTCGTCCGGGTTCGCTTCGGCGGTACACCCAGCGATCCCGACCGCCCCGGCAGCCCCCGCCGCCGCGAGCACGTGTCGCCGGGAGAGGCCGCCACGACCGTCTGTATCGGGCATCGTCCGAACGAAGCCGAGTTTTACATAAATACCCTACTATGACATCTATATATTGCAGGGGAGAGGACAAGTGACACGGAGACGCCTCGGCCGATCGAATCGGGGAGTGTCCACGCTGAGGCCCACATCGTCCATCCACGGCCGAAGCACGAGAGGACCGACCTGAAGCCGTTCGACGACGAGTCGGCGAGGCGCCGCGTTCGGACGCCGACCTGACGGTTACCCATAGTCGGAGTGGACAATATATAGAACTCCGATACGTTTATGCTGTACCCGCCGACTATCGAGGATATGGTCGAGACCAGGAAGGTGCAGGTGACGGGCGGGTCCACGTACACCGTGTCGATTCCCAAGGACTGGGCGACCGAGAACGGCGTGAGCGCGGGCAGCACCGTCGAGTTCTACCCCGAGGACGACTCGCTGTTTCTGACGCCCAGAAGCGAGGAGGAGCGGGCCGAGGGCTCGCTCGACATCGGCGACCTGGAGGACGACGAACTGACGCGCGCGGTCATGACGATGTACGTCTCCGGGTTCGACATCATCTCGCTGGAGACCTCGCGCATCAGCAACGACCAGCGACGGACGATCCGCGACTGCACCCAGAGCCTGGTCGGCCTCGAGGTGCTGGAGGAGACCCGCGAGCGCGTCGTCATCCGCGACCTGCTCGACTCCTCGGAGCTCTCGATCCACAACGCCGTCACCCGGATGCGGCTCATCGCGCTCTCGATGCTGGAGGACGCGGTCGCCGCGCTCGCGGAGGGCGACGCGGACATGGCCAAGGACGTCGTCCAGCGCGACGACGACGTGGACCGGCTCCACAAGGTCGTCTCGCGCATCTTCCGCGCGACGCTCCGCACCCCGAAGGCGGCCGAGGAGCTCGGGGTCGGTCGGGAGACCTGCTTCGACTACCACGCGAGCGCCCGCCAGCTTGAGCGCGTCGGCGACCACGCGACGAAGATCGCCCACCTGACGCTCCAGCTACTGGAGGAGGACGGCGACGCGGAGGTCCCGGCGGAGGTCATCGAGGCCATCGAGGAGATCGAGGCGGACGCCCGCCAGGTCGTCGATCTGGCGATGGACGCGCTGTTTGCCGACGAGAACCGCGAGGCGACCGACCTCGCCAACGAGGCGCGCGCCTCGGTGCTCGACATCGACGAGCGCGCCCGGAGCATCGACGCGCTGCTCCGCGACCAGGAGCCGGCACGGGCACAGCTGCTCGGACTCATCGTCGACTCGGTGTCCCGCTCGGCCGACTACGGCGGAAACATCGCCGAGACGGCGCTCCAGAAGGCCGCTCCGACGCCGTAGACTGCGGGTTCTCGTTCTTCGTCGGGTGCCGTGTTCTCGGCCCGTGTTTCCCGTCGTTCGGTGGGCTGTGAAGCGGACGAACCTAGCTGCTGCTAGCTCACCTGAAACCGCACCACACCACGGCCTCCCCAGCCGATTGCGCTCCTCGCTCGCTTCGCTCGCGTGCGGTGCTCATCCCTCGCGCGGTTCGGCCGCGCACGGGGCGCGGCCGCCGCGCCACCGCACGGCGGATTACTCGCCCCCATAGCCGGCCAGTCCCTCCAGCACGTCGTCGAAGTCACGGAGGACCTCGCGGAGCTCGATGACGCCGGGCTTCTCCACGCGGCCCGGGTTGGCGAGCACGCGGACGTCCTGCTCGCCGAGCGAGACGAATCCGGCACCGAGTTTCTCCGCGGTCGCGCGCAGGCCCGGGCCCGCGTCCGCATCGCCCCCGAACACGCGCCGGGCGGGCGACTCGTGGGCCCGGACCGAGCGGTCGAAGCCGTCGATGGCCTCGACGAGTTCGTGTCGGTCCACGCCGCGCTCGGCCGCCAGGTCGGCGACCGCGTTCCCGAGGCTCGTCCGGAGCCCGGAGTTCGCGTCGCGGTTGACGAACCGGAGTTCGCGGTCCGCGAGGTCGCCGATCCCCGTCACGTCGTCCGGGTTGCCCGCGGGGACGACCAGTCCCCACTCGCGGGTCCAGCCGCCGAGGTCGACCGCGTCGGGGTCCCGCTCGATCGGCCCGGCCGCGACGGCGAAGTCCGGGACGCCGTCCCGGAGTCTGCGGAGCCCGCCGCGGCTCCCGGCCGGGAGGTAGCGCGGCCGGTCCAGCCGGTCGAGCAGGCGCGAGAGCGCCGGGTCGTCCTCGCCGACGCCGAAGGCGGTCGGCGGGCGCACGTCCGGCGAGAACAGTTGCACCTCGACCGCCTCGCCCTCGGCGAGATACTCCGTGTCCGGGTCGACGACCACGACGCCGTCGGCCTCGACGAGGCTCGTCGTCGCGCCCGAGCCCTTGTCGACTGGGTAGACGAGAACGTTCCCGGCTCCGGCGGCGTCGCCGCCGCCGTCCGGGCCTGCCGGCCCGCGCTCGACCAGTCCCACGGGCATGAGCCGCATCCTGCCCTCCGCGTAGCGCTCCCGAACGGCCATCGTCCCCGCGACGGTCGCGGTCCGGGGCTCCGGCTTCCCTGCCGCCTCGCGGATGGCCGGCGCGACGAACGTCCGGAAGATGGTGAGCGCCGAGACGGGGTAGCCCGGGAGGCCGACGTACGCCGACTCCCCGACGCGCCCGACGAGCATCGGCTTGCCCGGCTTGACCGCGACGCCGTGGAGCAGCAGGTCGCCGCGCGCCTCGATGACGCGGTAGACGACGTCGACCGCCGAGGCCGACGTCGACCCGGAGGAGAGCACGAGATCACATTCCTCGCTGGCCTCGACGAGCAGGCGCTCCATCTCCTCGTAGTCGTCGCCGGCGTGGGGGTAGAGGCGCGGTTCGCCGCCGGCCTCCTCGATCCCCGCGGCGACGGTGTAGCTGTTCACGTCGTAGATCTGCCCGCGCTCGCTGTGGAGCTCCCCGCCCGGCCGGACCAGTTCGTCGCCGGTGGAGACGACCCCGACCGTCGGTTTTCCGCGAACCGTGACCTCGTCGCGTCCGAGCGCCGAGAGCAGGCCGACCTCGCGTGGCGTCAACTCCGTGCCGGGGCCGAGCGCCCGCGCGCCGGCGGCGACGTCCGCGCCCGCGAACATGACGTGCTCGCCCGGCGTGACCGCGGTCCGGATCTCGATCGTGTCCCCGGACTGGCTCGTCCGCTCGACCATCACCACCGCGTCCGCCCCGTCGGGCATCACCGCGCCCGTGGAGATCTCCGCACACGTCCCGGACTCGACTGTCACCTCGGGTTCCGCGCCGGCGTGGACCACGCCCGCGAGTTCGAGTCGCGCGGGGTCGGCCTCGTCGGCCCCGAACGTGTCCCGCGCTCGGACCGCGTAGCCGTCCATCGACGCCCGGTCGAACCCCGGGACGTCGAGGTCGGCGTCGACGCGCTCGGCGAGCACCCGCCCCCGTGCCTCGGCGAGCGGGACGGATTCAGGGTCCGACGCGAGGTCCAGCGAGGCGATCGCCTCGTGGGCCGCTTCCGGCGTGGCCAGGTCGCGGAACTCCTTCCGGTCCGGGCCGTGGTCGCCGTGGTCGCCGTGGTCGCCGTGGTCGCCGTGGTCGCCGTGGTCGCCGGCGTCGACCGCGCCGTGATCGTGACCGTCGCCGTCGTGGCGGTCGTTCCCGCCGTCGTCGCGCTCGTCGCTCATTCGTCCACCTCCCACAGTTCGACGTCGACCGCGTCGCCGGCGTCGACACCCTCCCGCGACTCGGGCACGACGACCCAACCGTCGGCCAGCGCGACCGACGAGAGGACGCCGGCCCCCGAGGCCCTGACCGGGTCGGCCGCGAGCGCGGGACCGTCACCGCCCGGTGGGTCGGAGCGGTCCGAGCGGTCCGAGCGGTCCGAGAGAGTCACCCGTGCGAACGTCCGGATCCCGGGCTCCGAGGCGACCTTCCCGGTCAGGGTCGCCCGACGTGTCGGGGACGGGCCGGCGGGGAGACCGCCGACGCGCTTCAACACCGGGCGGAGCAACTGGACGGCGGTGACGAGACAGGACACCGGGTAGCCGGGGAGCATCACGACCGGCGTGTCCTCGACGACGCCGAGCGCGACCGGATGCCCGGGCTTGACCGCGACCCCGTGGACCAGCACCTCGCCGAGGTCCGCGACGACGTCCGGGACGAGGTCGCGCTCGCCCACCGAGGAGCCGCCGGTGGTGACGACCACGTCGTGAGCGAGGTCGCGCTCGACCGCCGCCGCCAGCGCGTCCTCGTCGTCGGTGACGACCTCCCGGTACGTGGCGTCGGCCCCCCAGCGCTCGGCCAGCCGGGAGACGGTCAGCCCGTTCGTCTCGATCGTCTCGCCGGGCCGAGGATCGGCCTGCACGAGCTCCTCTCCGGTCGGGACGACGGACACGCGCGGCCGCTCGAACACCTCGACCGTGTCGAGGCCGACGGATTTCAGCAGGCCGAGGTCCGAGGGCCGGAGGCGACGGGGCGGCTCGTGGAGAGGCTGGCCCGCCGTGACGTCCTCGCCCGTCTCGCCGACGTTCTCGCCGGCCGCGACGGCGTCGAACACCTCGACTTCGGTGCCGAGTTCCTCGGTCCCCTCGACCGCGACGACGGCGTCCGCGCCGTCGGGCAGTTCCTCGCCGGTCTGGACGCGCACGGCCCCGTTCGGGACGGCCGCGCCGTCGCTCGCCCGGAGCACCGCCGGCGAGCGCCCCGACGCGCCGAAGGTGTCCTCTGCTCGCACCGCCCAGCCGTCCATCGCGGCCCGGTCGTAGGCCGGGACGGCCCGCGGCGCGCTCACGGTCCCGGCGACCGCGCGGCCGTCGGCCTCCGTGAGGGGAACCTGCTCGGTTCGCCCGTGGCGCTGGACGGCCTCGAGAAGGGTCGTTCGCGCCTCGGCGAGACGGGTTCGCCGCTTGAACCCGGCGCTCGTGCGATCGGCTGTCATACCCTGGGGTTGCCGGCGTGTGGTTGTAAAATGCCCTCTCGTTCCGTGGTCGGCGTGAGTTCGTCCCCGGTTCCACGTTCGCTCGCGAGCACGGCGACCCGCCTGCACGCGCCGACCGCACTCGACTGGACGAGCCACGTGGCGCGCGGCGGTCGAGCGTTAGCGAGACCGCTCGTGCGAGGCTCACGCGAGCGGAGTCGTTCGAAAATCGAAGATTTTCGTGATGACGAGAGAGCTCCGCTCTCTCGAACCACGGTGCTTGACGGTCCGCGCCGTCGTCGAGCGCCGCGGCCCCTTTCAGTCCCACCCACCGCAACCGCACAGCACCTCATCCTCCCCAGCCTCCTGCGCTTCTCGCTCCCTTCGGTCGCTGCGATGCTCGTCCCTCGCACGAGCGGTCTCGCTAGCGCTCGACCGCCGCGCGCCACGTGACTCTGTCCAACCGGTGCGGTCGGCGCGCGCGAGGGATGAGCGAGGAGCGGAGCGACGAGCGAATCGGCTGGGGAGGCTGTGGTGCGGGGCGGTCGGGGTGGGTGGGACTGAAAGGGGCCGGCTGGGTACGCGAACCCCGGCGCCTCAAGCACCACAGCGCGAGCGAAGCGAGCGCGAGGAGCACGGAGCGTGCCGCGGGAGCGTAGCCAGGCGGGGGCTTTCGAGGTAGCCGTCACGACACCCGGGACAGGACCGAATGCGACACCTGGAGAACGGAGAATCACAGAGGCTTCCGAACCAGTCGCCACAGGCCGAGAACCCCCCAAAAGTTCGAAGCACCGACGGAAAAACCCGTCCCCTACGAAGAGAACTACTCGTACTCGATCGTCGCGGGCGGCTTGTGGGTCACGTCGTACACCACCCGAGCGACGTTCTCGTTCTCGCCCGTGATCCGCGACTGGATGCGCTGGAGCGTCTCCCACGGGAGTTCCTGCGCCCGGGCGGTCATCCCATCCCGTGATTCGACCGACCGGACCGCCACCACCCAGCCGTGGACGCGGTTGTCGCCCTTCACGCCGGTCGCCTTGCCGAGCACGGCCGCGAACGCCTGCCAGGGGTCGTGTTCTTCCGTCTCCTCCTCGACGACGTGGCACGCCTCGCGGGCCACCGCGGCCTTCTCGCGGGTCACCTCGCCGACGATGCGGACCGCCAGGCCGGGGCCGGGGAACGGCATGCGCTCGGAGACGACTTCCTCCAGGTCGAGCGCGCGGGCGACCTCCCGGACCTCGTCCTTGTACAGGTCGCGGACCGGTTCGACGATGCCCTCGAAGTCGACCACGTCCGGCAGCCCCCCGACGTTGTGGTGGGACTTGATGTTCCCCTCGCTCTCGATGCGGTCGGGGTAGATCGTTCCCTGCACGAGGTAGTCGGCGTCGGCCTCCGTCGCCTCGCGCTCGAACTCGCGGATGAACCCCTCGCCGATGACGTGGCGCTTCTCCTCGGGGTCGGTGACGCCCGCCAGCGCGTCGAGGAAGCGGTCCCCCGCCTCGACGACCCGGAGCGAGTCCATGAACGCGAACGTCTCGCGGATGGACTCGGTCTCGCCCTTCCGCATCAGCCCGGTGTCGACGTACACCGGAGTGAGCCGGTCGCCGATGGCACGGTAGGCGAGCGCGGCCGCGACCGACGAGTCCACCCCGCCCGAGAGCGCGATGACCGCGTTCGACTCGCCGACCGCCTCGGCGATCTCGGCGGTCGCCTCCTCGATGAACGACTCGGCGTCGACCATCAGTGGGTCACCTCCTCCTGGTCCCTCGGATCCCCGCCGGGACGCTCGCGCGGGTCGGTCCGCTCCAGTACCGCGTCGAGGAGGCCGACGAACGGGGGGCTGGCGCGGTCCGGGCGCGAGCGGAACTCGGGGTGGAACTGCGTCCCGAGGAAGTACGGGTGGTCCGCCCGTTCGAGGATCTCCATCCGGCGGCCGGCCCGCCCGGAGAAGGCGAGTTCCCCGGCCTCGAGGTCCTCGATGTACTCCGGGTTCACCTCGTAGCGGTGGCGGTGTCGCTCGGTGCAGGTGTCGGCACCGTACACCTCGTGGGCGAGCGAGCCCGGGTCGATGGCCGTCTCGTGGGCGCCCAGCCGCATCGTCCCGCCCATGTCCTCCTCGTCGGCCTGCTCGGGCAGCAGGTCGATGACCGGGTGCGCGGTGTCGGGGTCGAGTTCGGCCGAGTGGGAGTCCTCGAGCCCGAGCACGTTCCGCGCGTGCTCGACGACGGCCATCTGGAAGCCGAGACAGAGGCCGAGGAACGGGACGTCGTGCTCGCGTGCGTAGCGGATCGCCTCGATCTTCCCCGCCGTCCCACGGGAGCCGAAGCCGCCGGGGACGACGACGCCGTCGGCCTCCCGGAGGCGCTCGTCGTGGTGGTCGAGCATCTCGTCGGAGTTCACCCACTGGACGTTCACGTCGACGCCGCGCTCCAGGCCGGCGTGTTTCAGCGCCTCGTGGACGGACATGTACGCGTCCTCGAGGTCGTACTTGCCGACCAGGGCGATGTCGACCTCGCCGGTGCGCTCGCGCGTGACGAGTTCGCGCCAGGTGTTCTCGCGCTCGGCCTCGGGGAGCGCCTCGTCCGCGAGGTCGAGCCGCTCCATGACGTACTCGTCGAGCCCCTCCTCCTCGACGACGAGCGGGACGTGGTAGACGTCCGCGACGTCGGGGTTCGAGAAGACGGCCTCGGTCGGCACGTCGCCGAACAGCGCGATCTTCTCCTTCGTCTCGGGATCGAGCTTGTCGTCACAGCGCCCGACGACGATGTCGGGCTGGAGGCCGATGCTGCGCAGTTCCTTCACGGAGTGCTGGGTCGGCTTCGTCTTCTGCTCGCCGTTCTTGGAGTACGGGACGAGCGTGACGTGGGTAAAGAGGACGTTGTCCTCGGGTTCCTCGTGGGCGAACTGGCGGAGCGCCTCGAGGTAGGGCATCCCCTCGATGTCGCCGACGGTGCCGCCGATCTCGACGAGACAGACGTCGCTCCCCTCGGCGGCCTCGCGGATGCGCCGCTTGATGTCGTCGGTGATGTGCGGGATGACCTGGACGGTCTTCCCGAGGTAGTCGCCGGCCCGTTCCTTCTCGATGACGTGCTGGTACGTCTTCCCGGTGGTGACGTTGTGATCGGAGGTCATGTCGACCCCAAGGAAGCGCTCGTAGTTCCCGAGGTCGAGATCGACCTCGCCCCCGTCCTTGAGCACGTACACCTCGCCGTGCTGGTAGGGGTTCATCGTCCCCGCGTCGACGTTCAGGTAGGGGTCGATCTTCACCGCCGTCACGTCGAACCCGGCGTTGGCGAGCAGGCGACCGGTGGACGCGGCCGTGATGCCCTTCCCGAGCCCGGACATGACACCGCCGGTGACGAAGATGAATTTGCGACCCAGCGACGGGTCGTACCCCGTTTCCTCTATCGGCATACTGACCGTGCGCCCGGCCCGAGGAAAACCGTTTCGGAGGGCCGCCGGACCGGCGGTCGGGCGACGTGGTTCCCGGGTGGCAGTTCCTCGGATGCGGGCGGATCGGTGGCCCGCAACGTTATGTCACGTCCGCGTCAACGTCGGGACGCATGAAGGTCCTCATCGCGGGTGGCACGGGCTTCATCGGCACGTACCTCTGTCGGGAGCTGTCCGAGCGCGGCCACGACGTCACGGCGATGTCGCGCTCGCCCGGCGGGGCTGATCTGCCCGACGGCGTGGAGACGCTCGCGGGCGACGTGAGCGACGCCGACTCCATCGACGGCGCCGCCGACGGCATGGACGCGGTGGTGAACCTCGTTTCGCTCTCCCCGCTGTTCAGGCCGGCGGGCGGCAACGAGATGCACGACAGGGTCCACCGGCGGGGAACGGAGAACCTCCTCGGGGAGGCCGAGGGGGCCGACGTCGACTGCTTCCTGCAGATGTCCGGGCTCGGTGCCGACTCGGGGGGGAGTACGGACTTCCTGCGGGCGAAGGGCCGCGCGGAGGAGGCGGTCCGGGACGGCGACGTGCCCCACGTCATCTTCCGCCCCTCGGTCGTCTTCGGCGACGGCGGCGAGTTCGTCTCGTTCACGAAGGAGATGAAGCGGCTGTTCGCTCCCGCCCTGCCGGTCTACCCGCTCCCGGGCGGCGGCCGGACGCCGTTCCAGCCAATCTGGGTCGGGGACCTGGTGCCGATCCTCGCCGACGCGCTCGAGGAGGAACGGCACCTGGGCGAGCTGTACCACGTCGGCGGGCCGGACGTGCTCACGCTCCGGGAGATCGCTGACATGGTGTACGAGTCCGAGGGCAAATCCGTCAGGGTCGTCGGGCTCCCGATGGGGCTGGCCCGCGTCGGGCTCACGGTCCTCGGGACGCTCGGGTTCAAACTGGGTCCCGACCAGTACCGCTCGCTGCGGATGAACCACACGACGCCCGACAACGACCTCGACGCGTTCGGCCGGACGGAGGCGGATCTCACCACGTTCGCCGACTACCTCGGCCTGTCGGGCCGGCGCGACGCGACCAGTCCGGCGGGGACGCCCGCGTAAGCAGTTCACCGCCGCTCGAGTCGCCTCCACCGGCCTCGATGGGCGTGGTCCCCGCGACGAACTCGCCGACGAACGCGAGCGGAAGCCAGTTTGTGACCGATAGTTCCCGACAGGATACCCGTTATGACGGAAGTAACTAATGCGGAAAGGGCCTCCTAAAGGATCGTACTCATGGCGCGTCAGACAGGCGTCGGACGCTCGGACCGCGGCGGAGTCGTAAGCTCACACGGCCGCAGTCGTGCGGTTTCAGGCCCCCGTCGGGCGGGTCAGGGCTCTCAAGAACGATACCCGCATCACAAACCTTTTACCCGCGGTACAACTGTCTCTCGCCTAATGAGGAGGGGAGACGCATGAAACTCGCACTCATCGGGTTCGGTCAGGCGGGGGGAAAGATCGTCGATACGTTCGTCGACTACGACCGCCGGACGGGGAGCGACATCGTTCGCGCCGCGGTCGCAGTCAACACGGCGAAAGCCGACCTCATGGGACTGGAGAACATCCCGGAGGACCAGCGCGTGCTCATCGGTCAGTCGCGCGTCAAGGGGCACGGGGTCGGCGCCGACAACGAACTCGGCGCGGAAATCGCCGAGGAGGACATCGACGAGGTGCAGGGGGCCATCGACTCCATCCCGGTCCACGAGGTCGACGCGTTCCTCGTGGTCGCCGGGCTGGGCGGCGGCACCGGGTCGGGCGGTTCGCCCGTGCTCGCAAAGCACCTCAAGCGCATCTACACCGAACCGGTGTACGGGCTGGGCATCCTGCCGGGCTCGGACGAGGGTGGCATCTACACCCTCAACGCGGCGCGCTCGTTCCAGACGTTCGTCCGTGAGGTGGACAACCTCATGGTGTTCGACAACGACGCGTGGCGCAAGACCGGCGAGTCGGTCTCGGGCGGCTACGACGAGATCAACGAGGAGATCGTCAAGCGGTTCGGCATCCTCTTCGGTGCCGGCGAGGTCGAGGCCGGCCAGGAGGTCGCCGAATCCGTCGTCGACTCCAGCGAGATCATCAACACGCTGTCGGGCGGCGGCGTCTCGACGGTGGGGTACGCCAGCGAGGAGGTCGAAGAGCAGTCCTCGGGCGGCCTGCTCTCGCGGCTCACCGGCGACGACGGCGGCACGGACGGTCTCGACACCGCCCACACGACGAACCGAATCACGTCGCTCGTCCGGAAGGCGGCGCTCGGGCGGCTCACCCTGCCCTGCGAGATCGAGGGCGCCGAGCGCGCCCTGCTCGTCATGGCGGGGCCGCCCCAGCACCTCAACCGGAAGGGGATCGAGCGCGGCCGGAAGTGGCTCGAGGAGCAGACCGGCTCGATGGAGGTCCGCGGCGGCGACTACCCCGTCACGGGCTCCGGCTTCGTCGCGTCGGTCATCCTGCTGTCGGGCGTGACGAACGTCCCGCGCATCAAGGAGCTCCAGCAGGTCGCCATCGAGGCCCAGGACAACATCGACGAGATCCGCCAGGAGAGCGACGACAACCTGGACAACCTGGTCAGTGATGACGAAGACGAGCTCGAATCGCTGTTCTGAGCTCGTTCAGGTCCTCGTCGTCCTCGCGTTGCTGGTCGCGGCCGTCGCACCAGCCGCCGCCGTGTCAGTCGGCGACGAGGACGTGCCCGAGACTGGCGAGGTCGGGAGCGAGGTGACGGCGACCCTGACGCTCACCGAGCTGTACAGCGACTACGACAGCTGGCAGCTCGCCGGCTCGACCGGGCTGGAGAACGTCACGTGGACGGTCACCTACTACGACCAGGCGGGCAACCAGGTGAACCAGCAGTCCTACGACGGGGGGACGTTCAACGGCTCCTCGGTCTCGATCGATGACGGCACGGATCAGGTCGACGTCCGCGTCACCGGCACCGTGCCGCCGATCGAGGCGTTCACCTACGGGGACCAGCAGGAGTTCCGGCTCCTCGAACTCCGCCAGGTCCGCGAGGGCGGCACCTCCGATGAGATCACCGCGCGGAACGCGACCCACTACACCGAGGAGAGCCGCGAGGCGCGCGAGGCGCTCGACTCGGCCGCCGCGGCGATCGAGTCGGCCGGCACCCCGGCGAACGCACGGGAGACGTTCGACAGCGCCGTGAACGCCTACGAGGGCGAGAACTTCGACAACGCCGTCACGCTCGCCGAGCGCGCCGAGCGCGAGGCGAACCGGGCCTCCAGCACCCAGCAGCGGAACCGGTACGTCCTGTACGGCGTCGCCGGCCTGCTCGTGCTGGCGATCGTCGTCGGTGGCGTCCTCTACTGGCGCTCCCAGCGGGACAGCTACGACCGACTCGGCTGAGATGCGCGCGCTCGTGCCGTTCGCGGCCGAACGGCCGAAGACGCGCCTCGCCGACGTTCTCACCGGCGCGGAACGGCGAGCGTTCGCCGACGCGATGTTGACGGACGTGCTCGCGGCGCTCCGCGCTGCCGACTTCTCGCCGCACCTGCTCGCGACCGAGACGGCCGGCCAGGACGTGCCGACGACCGTCGACGACCGGCCGCTGACCGACGCCGTGAACGACGCGCTGGCCGAGCACGAGCAGACAACGGCCGACGAGCCGCTCGCGGTCGTGATGGCCGACCTCGCGCTGGCGACGCCCGACTCGCTCGCCCGCCTGCGGGCCCCCGGCGACGTCGTGATCGCACCGGGCCGTGGGGGCGGGACGAACGCGCTCGTCGTCCGCCACCCGGCGTTTCGGGTCGACTACCACGGGGCCTCGTACCTCGACCACCTCCGGGCCGCGCGGGACGTCGGCGCGAGCGTCCGCGAGGTGGACTCCCGGCGGCTGGCGACCGACGTTGACGAGCCAGGGGATCTGGGCGAGGTGCTGACACACGGCGACGGCGCGGCCCGTGACTGGCTCGTCGACGCCGGGTTCGAACTGGAAGGGACGGACGGCCGGGTCGGCGTGTCGCGGACGGGATAGTACCGACGGGTGAGGCCGACGTGTGAATCGGGACGAGACGTGGACGAACAGTTACGGTTCCGGCGGTTCTCCCTCCGACGATGACCGAGGAACTATCGCTCGACGGGCGAACGCTCGTCGGCGTGGCGAACGACGATGCGGGCGAAGTGAGCGGCGACACGCGGTTCCGGTTCGAACAGGACGGAAACCGGATCAGCGCGACCTACTCCGGCGGTCCGATCGTGCACGGCTACCTGGTCGGCACGGTCGAGAACCGCGAGTGGGACGTCAGATACGTGCAGGTGAACGAGGACGACGAGACCGCGACCGGCCACTCGGTCGGGACGGTCAGCCTGCTGGCGGACGGACGCGTCCGCGTCGAGGACGAGTGGGAGTGGGAGTCGAAAGCGGGGGCAGGCGAGTCGGTTCTCGAGGAAGTTCAGGAGTAGTTCCGCGTTCCCGGTCGGTGACGGGCAGCCCTACTCCCGCTCCAGGCTCGTCACGATTCCCTTCGCGGCCGAGAGTTCGTCCTCGTTGACGCCGTGGCCCATCCCCTCGTAGATGCGCTCGTCGACGGCCGCGCCCAGGTCCTCGAACACCTCGGTCGTCTCCCGCACCCGTTCGAGCGGGATGTGGGGGTCGACGTCCGAGCAGCCCAGGAACGCGGGCGTCCCGTCCAGGTCGCCGTCGTACTCGCGGGGCGTCCCCTCCGGCCCGATGAGCCCGCCCGAGAACGCGATGATGCCGCCGTATCGCCGGGCGTTCCGGGCGACCCACTCCGAGGAGAGACACGCGCCCTGCGAGAAGCCGAGCAGCGCGACACGGTCGGCGCCGACGGCCTCGACGGCACGCTCGACCGTCTCCCCGAGGAACGCCAGCGCGGAGTCGAGGTGTGGCTGGTTCTTCCCGGTCTCCTCCATGAACGAGTGGGGGTACCAGGTGTGGTTCGCCGCCTGGGGCGCGAGGTAGGCGACGCGGTCGGTCCCGAACTCGCCGGCCATCCCGAGGATGCTCCGTGCGGTCGCGCCGCGGCCGTGGACCATCACGACCGCCGCGCGGGCCTCGTCCAGGTCGGCGCCCGCGGTGACGACGGGCTGGTCAGCGTGTGGTCCCTCACTCATGGGTCGCCACCTCCTCCGTCGGGTCCGCGTCGGCCTCGTGCTCGGTGCCACCGTCTGTGTCGTGCCCGGCGTCGCCCCCGGTTGCCGGTTCGTCGGCGGCCGAAAGCGCCGGCAGCGCCGACTCGATGCGCTCGCGGTGCGTCTCCAGCCACTCCGGGAGTTTCAGTTCCTCGCCGAGCGCTCCGACCGGCTCGTCGACCGCGAAGCCGGGCCCCTCCGTGGCGAACTCGAACAGCACGCCGCCGGGCTCGCGGAAGTAGATCGAGCGGAAGTACTGGCGGTCCTTCACCGGCGTCACCTGCTGGCCGCGGTCGCGGAGCGTCTCCTGCCAGGCGGCCTGCGCATCGTCGTCGGGCACGCGAAACGCGACGTGGTGGACCGAGCCGATGCCGCCACCGGCGGGGGCCATCCCCGGTCGCTCCACGAGGTCGACGACCGCGCCGCGGTCGCCGGCGGCGCGGAACCTGGTTCGGTCGCCCGCGGCCGCTCCCTCCTCGTATCCCACGAACGTGAGCAGGTCGGCCGTCGCATTGACCTCCGAGAGCCTGAGGGTGACGCCGTGGAAGCCGCGAATCTGGTGGTCCGCCGGCACCGGCGAGTCGGCCCACGGCTCGACGTCGTCGAACGGCTCCCGCGGGCTCCTCCCGCGTCCGTCCGGGGCGCTTTGCGCCCCGCGCTCGATCAGTTCGAGTTCCTGTCCGTCCGGGTCGGTGAACGGGAGCACCCGCGCGCCGAAGCGCTCCTCGGGCTCCCGGACCGCGACGCCGCGGGACTCCAGGCGCTCGCGCCAGTAGTCGAGGCTCCCCTCGGGGACCGCGAACGCCGTGGCCGACACCTCGCCGGTCCCGTTCCGTCCGCGCCGGCCGTCGCCGAACGGGAACACCGTGTAGACGGTGCCGGGCGTGCCCGTCTCGTCGCCGTAGTAGAGGTGGTAGGTGGTCACGTCGTCGAAGTTGACGGTCCGCTTGAGGAGTCGCAGGCCGAGGACGTTCCGGAAGAACCGGACGTTCCCGTCCGGGTCGCCCGACATCACCGTCACGTGGTGCAGGCCGGCGATGGGGTCGAGGTCGGCTCGGGTCATGGTGTAGGATTGGCGAGCCGGCGGCATAAGGCCTCCCGAACGACCGGGTCACCCGGTTACGTCGATGTCACCGGGGAGTCCCTTCACACGGAGTCCGGCGCTGGGGGCGCGCTGGAACGGATCGGATCCATGGTACCGAGACGGCCTGGAAGGTCCCCGTGGCGCTCGGCGACCCCCGGCGGCTTTCGAGGGCAGCACTGCGACGACCGGACAAATTCACGATTCGAGCGTCGCCGCGGCTTCCGAGACGGCCTGCACGAGGGGGACCGCGGTGCCGTCGACGGTGACACACCCACACGAGGGGTCGTCACCCCTCCATATCGAACGACTCCGTCACCAGCGCCTGCGTCCCGCGTCGGATCCGCTCGGAAGCCGCCTGCCTGGAGACGCCGAGCGAGTCCGCCACGTCGCCCAGGTCCGTCTCTCGGGGCACGGTGAAAAAGCCCAGTTCCGCCGCGCGCTGGAGCGCTTCACACTGCTTGTCAGAGACGTCGTTCGGCCCCTCGCCGACGTCGATTCCCTCGTACAGTTTGTGTAGCGAGACGTCCATCCCCTTCCCGCGACACGAGTCGAAGTAACACCGCATCGTCTCCCGGTCCGGGAAACGCGTCCGGACGTCCAGCCCGTCCGTCGACGCCGAGAAGTCGATCCGCGAGACGCCGTACTCGATGTCGGTCGGGTACAGCACCACCGAGGCGTCCGGGTCGACGTCGAGCCGATAGAACCGCCGGTCACACAGCGTCTCGACGCGCTCCCAGCGGGCGACCGTCGGGTCGCCGTCCATCGCCGCTTCGAAGCTGTCGAACGCCTCGCCCTCGGCCCAGAAGAACACCGTCGGGGCGGTGGGGTCGTCCGCCAGCAGCTGCTCGGCGCGCAGGGCGAAGCCCGGAACGTCCTCGAGCGTTCGCGAGAGCGGGAAGTCCGGATGCGTGAGGCGGAACTCCGCGACGAGGCTCACAGTGGAGCCTCGCGGCTCGTCGGTAAAACAGGTTCGGTGCGGTGACACGAAAGCGGACGAGGGGGGGAGTGTCCGCGTTGGGGGAGGGCTGTCAGAGGTAGTTCACGCGTGGGGCACCCACTCGTGAACGGTTCCCCTTTTCTCGACAAGTGCCGTAAATCTGCCGCCTTTCGTCCGTCAGGGGGACGCGGCAAACCCGACGGTCGCCACCGCCGAAATCAACGGGAAGAGCCCCCCTCGTCGTGCAAGCGGGCCGTTCGAGTCCGGTGACCTGCCTCACCGTCCGCCGGGCTGAGTGACCGGTCGAAGCTCACCTCGCCCACCGCCCGGCGACCGCTTCTGGCGGCCCTGACTGACCACTGACCGACCAGCAGTTCCGGCGCGCCGGTCCGACACTACCGCCCTCACGCTCCCGGCACCGGACGTCCGTTCACCGCTCGCCCGACCGACTCACGGAAAGTTCAACGAACGAATACTTCTTCGGTCCGTCCCGATGAACGACAGTCGTTGAAACCGAATGGGTGTCGGTTGGCTTCAGGTCCCACACCAACCATCCCCACGTTGTATGCGGACTTCCCACATTCGGGGTCGATGGACTCTTTTGCATCAATCTTGAATGCCCGATGCATCACGGCGCCTGTCGGCGTCGTGAAATACCTATCATGAAGAGACGAACCCTCATCTCCGCCCTCGTATTGCTCTCCGCCGTCGTCGGCGTCGCCGCCCTGGCGGGCCCCGTGGCCGCCCAGGAGACGACCGAGACGGCAAACCGGACGGCGAGCGTCGAATACGACGACCAGTCGATCGACGCCACCGTCACCATCGCCGAGACGACCCTCCCCGACGGCGGCTTCGTGGCCGTGTACAACCAGTCGGGCAACTACGTGGGAAGCAGCGAGTACCTGAGCGCCGGCACCCATGAGAACGTCACGGTCGAACTCGAAGCCGAGTTCACCCGCGGACAGGTCTCGGTGGCCCAGGCGTACATGGACGACGGTGACGAGTCGTACGCCGTCGGCAACGAGACGGCCTACCTGACGGAGACGAACGCCACCGTCAGCGACAGCGCGTACCTCTCGTCGGGCGACTTCTCGCGCAACGCGACCGAGGAGCCGACCGCCACGCCCGAGTCGACCGGTTCGAGCGCGCCGAACACGTCGACCGGGTCCGCGGCCACCGCGGACGAGGCGAACGGCAACGGAAGCGCCGGCGATGACGGAACCGAGACGACGACGCCCGGCTTCACGGCCGTCCTGGCGCTCGTCGCCGTCGTCGGTGCCGGGCTCCTGGCCCGCCGGTAACCGACCCCGCACAGTTCTCCGATCCTTTTCCATCCGGTGGTCGGGGCGAGTCGCGGCACTGAAACCCCGGCACCGCCAAACGCGAAGCGTGACCGACGACGACTGGGCCGCGCAGGTGCGTGCCAACCGCGCCGAGAAGGACGAGTTCTTCGCCGAGCACCGGCAGTCGCCGCTCCCGGCCGAGGAGCGCGAGTCGTTCGACGGCCTGGACTACTTCGACCCGGACCCGGCCTACCGCCTGTCGGCGACCGTCACCGTTCACGACGACCCGGACCCCGTCGAACTGACGGTGCGGAACGGCGAGGCGGCACGGTTCGAGCGGGCGGTGACGTTCTCGTTCGCGCTCCCGCGCGACGACGGCGGGACCGCCGAGGCGACCCTGGTCGGCTACGGACGGGACGGCGAGGAGACGCTCTTCGTGCCGTTCCGCGACAAGACGACCGGCCAGGAGACGTACGACGGCGGGCGATACATGGACCTCCATCCGGAGGGAACGCTCTCGGACGCCGACGACGTCGTGCTGGATTTCAACCTGGCGTACACGCCCTTCTGTGCGTTCTCGGACGCCTTCGCCTGCCCCCTCCCGCCGACCGAGAACTGGCTGGAGGGCGCGGTCCGCGCCGGCGAACGGAGTCGCTGAGGCGAACTCGTCGCCGGTGAGGGGCGAATCCGTCGCCCCTGAGGGGCGGGTCCGCACAGGGACGGTTGCGTGCGTGCTGGGTGATACCATGGTACAAAATCGCACGACAGCATTGGGGTGGAAGGAAATCCTCATTAGCCAGGACCTCCGATTGGGGGTATGAACCAGCGGATCCCGATCGGCACTGCCCTGATGGTCGTCGGCACGCTCCTGTTGCTTCCGGCCGCGACGCCGGGCACGGCTCCCGTCCCGAACGTCGCGCTCGTTCCCGCCGCCGCGCTCCTCACCTACGGCACGTACCTCGTCGGCACCAGCGAAGGCGGCCGCCCGGTCTGACCCCGGCCGCAGCCGGCAGCCACCCCGTCGAACCGGGCCGACCCACGGTCCATACTCTACCCGTCTCTCGGAACCCCGACGCCCGCTAGCGGTAGCGCTCCAGCGACGCCGCCGCGCCGCGGGCGAGATAGCCGGCGTCGGTGCCGACGATCTGGTAGTCGAACCCCAACTCCGCCCAGTAGTCGACCTGGTCGGGCGCGGTCGCGAGGGTCCCGACCGACACCGAACTCCCGGCGAGCACCGTGTCGACGGCGTCGAGGAACGCCTCGGACTCGTACTCGCCGAAGACGCCCAGCGACGCCGAGAGGTCCGCGGGGCCCACGAGCAGCGAGTCGATTCCGTCGACGGACGCGATGGCCGCCGCGTTCTCGACCGCCGCAGCCGACTCGACCTGTCCGACCGTCGCCACCTCGTCGTTCGCCGAGTCGACGTACGCCGACAGCGAGCGCCCGTAGTTGGACGCGCGCGCCCCGGCCACGCCGCGGCGACCCTCCGGCGGGTAGCGCGTCGCCTCGACGAGCGCCTCGGCCTCCCCGGGAGTCGAGATTTGCGGGGCGAGCACGCCCGCCGCGCCGGTGTCGAGCACGCGCTTCACGCGGACGTGATCGTTCCAGGCGACGCGGACCAGCGCCGCCGCCTCCGCGTCGGCGGCGTCGACCGCGCGGACCATCGCCTCGACGGTCTCCAGCGAGGCGGGCGCGTGCTCGGTGTCGATGACGACGAAGTCGACGCCCGACTCGGCCACCTGCTCTGCGACCTGTGGCGAGGGGATGGAAAGCCAGCTTCCCGCCGGGCGACCCTCGCGGAGCGCGGCCCTGATGGACTCGGTCATACTCCGTCCGTGGCGGCGAGCGCGTAAAACTGGGGACGGTTCCGGCCTCACGGTCCGGTTCGGTCGGCCACCCTCTCCGGTCGGAACCGGCTTTCCGCCGGCCGATACCGGTTCGAACTGCAGTCGGAACCACCAGCAGTACCGCGAGCGAGGGAGGCGCGGCGAAGCCGCGTCGACTACTGCCCGCGGCGTTTTGGCAGTACGGGAAATCGAGGATCTCCCGTCAGCAGTGGGGTTCCAAAGGAATTTCACAGCACGAACGGGTTTTGCGGGGGGTCTGGCCGCGGCGCGTCGGCGAAGCCGACGCGCGAGGACATGCCCCACAAAAGAGGTTCAGGTCAGGACCCCGTCAAAAGAGGCTCGTGCCGAACGGCTCAGGCTCCGTCGCGGGACGCGTGCCGCACGACCCCCATCGCGAACGCGCCGCCGAACAGCGCGACGAACACGATGAACCCGGCGACGGCGGCCTCGGGCGACTCCGCGAGGAACGCCGCGGTCCAGTCGACCCACCACCGCAGCGTCTCGCGGATCGCCGGACGGAACGGCACCCGGAGGTAGACGAGCAGCGTGACGGCGCTGATGAGCCCGTAGTCCACGACGTCCCGCTCCCTGACCCACATGTCCCGAACTTTTCGGACGTGAACAAAAGGGTTCGCCCCGGGTTCTCAGCCCCGAGAACCCGCAAGTCAGTCGGCTGACTCGTCGACGCGGTCGGCGTACGATTCGAGTTCGGCCGCGAGTTCGCGGGCCTGGGTGGCAGAGAGCGTCACGCTGTCCGCGTGGGCCGGAAGCTCCTCCAGGTCGCCGTTGTCGAGTTCGAGTTCGAGCGTGACGTGGTCGGGGTCCTCGCGGGGGGCCGTGACGTTGAGCACCGCGAGAGCGGACTCGTCGAACCCGTGTCCCCGCGCCGCCCCGTCGAGCATGTCGAACGTGGTGTAGGCGTTCACCCGGATGAGTCGGTCGGGCATGGACGGAGCCTAGTCGTCCGCGGTGATGGGCGTTCCGTCCGCGCGGGCCGGTGCCGGACTGTCGTCCATGTCGTCCGCGTCGGCGTACGGGTACCACGTCAGCTTCGTGTTGTGCATGTACGGATCCTCGTAGGAGGTCTCCTCGGGGTCGATCAGCTCCTCCAGCGTCTCCTCGTCGCTGCGCTCGACGAAGTCGCGGAACGACTCCGCGCCCTCGCGGCGCTCCTCGAAGCTCCCGAGCAGGTTCCCGATGGCGCCCGGCACCTCGTCGGCGGGGACGCGCTGGCCGACCCAGTCGGCAAAGCGCGGGTCCTCGCCGAGGCCGCCGCCGAGGCCGATGTCGAGCGCCTCGACCGGCTCGCCGTCCTTGCGGGTCTTCATCCCCCGGAGGCTGACGTCCGCGATCTGGGGCTGGGCGCACGAGGCCGTACAGCCCGAGAGATGGATGTGGAAGTCCTCGACGCCGTCGGGGAGGTCGACGTTCTCCTTCAGCCAGCGGGCGTAGCGCACCTGGCGGTTCTTCGTCTCCACGATTGAAAGCGAGCAGAACTCGGTGCCGGTGCAGGCGATGGAGCCGCGCATGAACGGGTGCGGGTCCGGCGAGTAGTCCTCCAGCAGCGGCTCGGCGAGGAGGTCGTCGAGGCTCCCCTCGGGCACGTCGGTGAGGAGGACGTTCTGTCGCTGGGTGAGCCGAACCTCGCCGGAGCCGTACTCGTCGGCCAGGTCCGCGAGTTCGAGCGTGTCCGCGACGCCCATCCGGCCGACGAGCACGTTCAGGCCGACGTAGTAGTTGCCGTCGTTCTGCTCGTGGACGCCGACGTGGTCGTGGTGACCGCCGGTCGCGCGTCCCGAGTTGTACGTGTACTCCTCGCGGAGGTCCTCGCCGGCCGATTCGAGTTCGAAGTCGACGAACTCCTCCTGGAGGACCTCACGGAGCTTCTCGGTGCCCCACTCGTCGACGAGGAACTTGATGCGCGCGGAGTAGCGGTCCTCGCGGTTGCCGTGCTCGCGGAACAGCGCGGAGATTGCGCCCGCCACCTCGTTGGCGTCGTCGGGCTCGACGAACACGTCGATGTCGCGGGCGAGCCGCGGCTCGTTCCGCGCGAGGCCGCCGCCGACGCGGACGTTGAACCCCTTCCGGCCGTCCTTCTCGGCCGGCTCCAGCGCGAGGTCGTTGATGTCGCCCTGGCCGCAGCCCTCGCGGCAGCCGGTCACCGACACCTTCCACTTGCGCGGGAGGTTCGAGTGCTCGTCGTCACCCTTGAACGTGTCGTGGAGGTTCAGCGCGACCGGCAGCGCGTCGACGAACTCGTGGCGGTCCTTGCCGGCGACCGGACAGCCCACGATGTTCCGCCAGGAGTCGCCACACGCCTGCTGGGTCGACAGGCCGTTCGCCTCCAGTTTCTCGAAGATGGCGGGAACGTCCTCGAGCCGGATCCAGTGGAGCTGGATCGACTGGCGGGTCGTCCAGTCGCAGTAGGCCGCGCCGAACTCGGGGTTCTCGCCGGGGCCGCGGGCGTACTCGTCCGCGATCTCGCCGACCACGCGCAGTTGTCCCGGCTCCAGCACGCCGTTGGGCGTGCCGATCCGCATCATGAAGTAGCTCTCCTGGCCGTTCCGCTGGTGGTACAGTCCCCACCACTTGAAGCGCTCGAACCAGGCGTCGTGTTCGTCCTCGGGGATCGACTCCCACCCCTCCCGTGCGAACTCGAACAGGTGCTCCCTGATCTCGTTGCCGTACGTCTCCGACTTCCAGCGTTCGACGTCCGTGGGCATTCTTGTTCCCCGCTCCGCTCGCCACCTCCCTAAAGCGAGCCTCGCCGTCAATCCTCCCCGCTGGTTCCGGAAGCCGGAGATACTTGCCGCCCCCCGTCCGCGCCACCCGGCACCCGCACCGCGCCGGCCGCCAGCGGTTCGAACGCCCCCGCCACGAGGCGGCCGACCGGAACCGGGTCGGTCGAGACGCCCTCGCCACACCGGATGCAGGTGCCGTACGTCTCGGCGGCGACGGTCCGGCCGTCGACGGCCACGTCGGTGATGCCCTCGACGACGAAGTCGGCGACCGGACACGCACAGATCCCGGCCACGTACCACAGTTCGCTCGCGCCGACGCGGCGCTCGTCGGCCACCGAGACCCACGCGCCGTCGTCCAGCGTCCGCAACGAGACGGTCACGTCGGGACGAACGCGGCGCGAGCGTGAAGCCCCGTCGGCGGACGCAACCCTCGTCGCCGCCGGTGACGCGTAGATCAGGGCGAACCACAGTACAGGGCGGCGATTCGGCGAATCCACGCGACCGCGATAGTGGCAACCCGTTCCGGTACCGGGGAGCGTCGGAAGCGATTGACCGTGGAGGCCCGCTTATGGCCCCCTGGCGAGTAGGGGGCATCGATGATCGAAGAGGAACCGCGGGAACACGCGTCGGCCGACGCCGCGCCCGAACTGTTCGGGCGGGGGCCGAAGGGGGGGACGAATGAGCGGCGAGACTGAGGAGGACGTGGACGACGAGGAGGCGGGCGCACACCTCGGATCGGTGCCCGCCGGTGCCGGCTGTACGGAGATCTGGGAGGAGCTCAGCGAGCAACGCGAGGAGAACGCGGCCGACGGGCGGACCGACGACGGGGAGCGGATCGACGCCGACGAGGACCGGTAGGACAGGAGATGGGGCGGCCGAGCGCGGCAGGACGGCACGGCGACGTCAGTCCACGAACTCTGCTTCCTCGCCGAGCGCTCGCAGACACTCGTCGACGAACGAAGCGAGTCCGGCGCCGACGACGCTGTCGAACGTGACGAGGACGCCGTACTCGGCCTCGACGATGAGCTGGAGGACGAACGCCTCCTCGAAGTAGTGGACGCTCGCGTGGCCGTTCCCGATGGCGCCGGTCTCGCCGACGGCGGCGACGTCCTCGTGCGTGCTGTACACCCGTTCGATGAGGCGCTCGTACTGGGACTGGGTGTACGCCGCCCTGAGATCGTCCCGGAGGTAGGCGACGTCGAACTCCGACGCTCGTGGGTCGTAGGCCGCGACGGTCCGCAGGTTCCCCTCCGCCCGTTGCCGGCAGTAGCCCACCAGCGTGTCGAGTTCCGCGGTCATCTCGTGGGTGGCCGTCCCGGCGTCGGTCCATAAGTCGAACGGCCCGGGAAAACTGCCCGGTCGGGGGTTGCCGGGGGCCGACCGTCCACGGGTCCAGTTCGCATCGCTGCTCGCGTTCGGGCTCCGCGTCGAAAAAGTGCCGGGGGCGGGCTCCGAACCCGCGATCTCCGCATGTCCCAGGTACGAGGCTCGGCGGGCCTCGTGGGGGCGGAGGCTTCCAAGGCGATCCGCACCGAATCTCGAAACCCTATGAGTGCGGCGCTATGTCCAACTAAGCCACCCCGGCTCACGAGAACGTCGCGCCGTGAGACTCTTGAACCTTCCCATCTCCCCCGACCGCGGGACGGCGGCGTGTCCGCCCCGCGCCCGCCGACCCGCCGGTTTT
Organism: Halobaculum sp. XH14; assembly: GCF_032116555.1. Taxonomy (NCBI): domain Archaea; kingdom Methanobacteriati; phylum Methanobacteriota; class Halobacteria; order Halobacteriales; family Haloferacaceae; genus Halorarum; species Halorarum halobium. The sequence continues at coordinate 907,239 of NZ_CP134949.1, read as the reverse complement.
AAGCCGTGGCACTTGTCAATCCGAGCCATGAGTCTTCCGGAACTGGTCCAGCGGGAGATGGGCGAGGAGGACCCCGTCGCCCAGGTCCACCTCGGGGGGGACGACGAACTGTTCATCACCCCGACGCGAACGCTCATCTACCGCGGCGAGGGGCTGCTCTCCGACGAGTCGGTCGAGGAGTACCCCCACGACGCCGAGCGCATCGAGGTGTCCGAGTCGCGGCGCAAGGCGAAGCTGACGCTCGATTACGGGCTCGACGGCGAGCAGACGTTCGCCATCCCGCGCAAGAAACTCGACGGCGTGTTGCACCCGGTCATCGCCGGCGTGCTCTCGGCGGCCGGCATCACGGACGCCGGCGAGACGGTCGAACGGACGTTCCGCTTTTCGGACCTGACGCTCGTCGTCACGAGCGCCCGCGTCGTCAAACACATCGGCGGGGCCGTCTGGGACGACGAGTTCGAGGAGTTCCCGTACGACGACGTGACCGACCTGACCTTCGAGGAGGGGAGCGTCGCCACCTCGGTCGTCCTCTCGGTGAACGGCCGACAGGAACGCTTCAAGGCCCCGGCAGAGGAGGCACGCGCGGTCCGAGCGCTGCTCACGGACACGCTCACGGCCTACTACGACGTCGACGGGCTGGAGGCGTTCCGGGCGCTCTCGGCGGACGCGGAGGGCGAGGACGAGGAGGGGCAAGCGGAGGTGGACTTCGGCGACGGGCCGGACCCCCTCTCGGCCGAACCCGCGGAGGTCGACGACCCGCAGAACGCGACCCGGGATGACCCCCTCGAGGAGTCGCCCGCCGGCGACGACGCCGGCACCGGCAGCACGGTCGAGGAACTGAGCGGAAACGGCGGTGCGAGCACCGGGACGACCGCGGGTGCGAACGCGGGCGGCGCGGCGGCCGCGGCGACCGAACCCCCCGAGGAGGACGCGTTCGAGGGGAGCGGCTTCGAGGTTGCGGAGCCGACGGACGACGCCGCCGAGGAGCTCGCGGCGCTCCGGGCGGAAGTCGAGTCGCAGGGCGAACGGCTCGACCACCAGGCGGAGCTCATCGAGCAGTTGATCCAGGAACTCCGTCGCGGCCGCTGAGTTCGACCCGACGCCGGCTCCCCCGTTTTCTCTCGACGGCGTCCGACCTACTCCCGACCGAGCACCTTCCGCACACACGAGGAGCCGAACGGCCCGAGTTCGCCGGCCTCGAACCGCACGAAGTGTCCGGTGGTGATGGCGGTTCCACACCGTCGACACGAAAAGTCGCCCTCGCGGGTCACGACCTCCGACTCGAACCGGACGAACGAGCCGCCGCGCCGGGTACGGACCGACGCGCCCTCGCGGTCGATGACCCCGCGGTCCTCGGCCGTGTCGAGGATGTCCCGGGTGAGCGCGGGGTTCGTCGTCACCGCCTCGATGCGGTCCATCGCCTCGGCGAGCGGCAGTTCCTCGTCCTCGAGGTGTTCGAGTAGCTCGACGCCGAGTTCGATCGTTTCCTCCCGGGTTCGGTTCGACGGCACGGCTTGTGTCGTACTGTTGGTTCGAGCGGCCGCTTAAACGCCGCGCCCATCGGTGCGATGTGAATCACCTGCTGCCGCTTCCGAAGCGATCAGCACGACGACCGCGAAAGCCCCCGCTCCTCTCGGCTCGGTGCGGCCGCTGCGCTCCTCGCTCGCAAGCTCGCTGTCGTTCGAAAATCGAAGATTTTCGTGATGACGAGAGAGCTCCGCTCTCTCGAACCACGGTGCTTGACGGGTCCGCCGTCGCCGACAGCCGCGGCCCCTTTCAGTCCCACCCAACCACACCTCACCCTTCCCAACCTCCTGTGCTCCTCGCGTGCGCTCCCTCCGGTCGCGAACGCTCCGGTGCTCGTCCCTCGCGCGCGTCTGCTCGCCCCTGGGGCTCGCCGTCACGCGCCGGCCGGCTGATTCACGGTGCGATTCATCGGGAAGCCGTCCCCTCCACGAACCCACCGTTTCGAACCGAAAGGGTTTGGAACCGTCACCCGAACGCTCGCGCATGAGTGACGTGCTCGTGGTGCGGGGCGGCACCGTCCACACGCAGACCGAACGGGGGACGATCGAGGGGAACGTGCTCGTCGAGGACGGCGAGGTCGTCGCCGTCGGCGACGTCGAGGCGCCCGACGACGCCGAGGTCATCGACGCCGAGGGGATGGAGGTGACGCCGGGGCTCGTCGACGCGCACAGCCACGCCGGGATGGCCGAGTGGGGCGAACCCGAGGACGGCGACTTCAACGAGGGGACGAGCGCGACGACCCCGCACGTCAACGCGCTCGACGGCTTCCACCCGCGCGACGAGGAACTCAAACACGCGTTCCAGAACGGCGTCACGACCGTCTCCTCGCGGATGGGCTCCGGCAACGTCATCGGGGGCATCATCTGCTCGATGAAGACCCACGGCCGCACCGCCGACGGAATGTTCGTGCGCGAGGACGGCATGAAGGCCGCGATGGGCGAGAACCCCAAGCGCTTCCACGGCGAGCGCGAGGGCCGCCAGCCCTCGACCCGGCCGGGCGTCGCGGCGACGCTCCGGGAATCGTTCATGAACGCCGAGGACTACCTCGACCGGAAGGAAGGGGCGTCCGAGGAGGGCGAGCCGTTCGAGCGCGACCTCGGCATGGAGAACCTCTCCCGCGTGCTGACGGGCGACCTGCCGCTCCGCGTCCACGCCCACCGCGCGGACGACATCATGACCGTGTTCCGCATCGCCGAGGAGTTCGGCATCGAGGACCTCTCCATCGAGCACGCGACCGAGGGCCACGTCATCGCCGAGGAGTTCGTGGCGCGCGACGTTCCCGCCATCGTCGGCCCGTCGCTCTCCTCGGCCTCGAAGTACGAACTCCGGAACATCACGTTCGAGACGCCCGCCATCCTCCACGAGGCGGGCGTCACCGTCGCCATCCAGACCGACGCGCCCGTGTTGCCCCAGCAGCACCTCGACGTCTGCGTCGGCCTCGCGGTCCGCGCGGGCCTGCCCGAGGACGTCGCGCTCGACGTGGTGACGACGAACCCCGCCGAGATCCTCGGCATCGAGGAGCGCGTCGGGTCGCTCGCGGAGGGCACCGACGCGGACCTCGTCGTCTGGGACGGGCCCTTCCACCGGTTCGAGACGAGCAGCCAGCACGTCGTCGTCGAGGGAAGACACGTGTTCGACCGGGAGGCCGACAGCGTCGACCCGCGCGAGGCGTACGAGTGGTGAGCACGGACGGGTAGTCCGCACTCACGAGCGGCGCCCCGCGTTTTCACCGGCGATCCGCGCACGGTCCCGAGGTGGCCGATCGACCGGGATTTCCTCCGCAGTCGGGCGGTTTCGGCCGAACGCACGAGGCTTTTTGTGGGTGTGTGAACATGTAACAGCAGCAGTTTCCCCCCACCAATGAGTACCAGAGCCGACATCCGGGTGCTGCACGTCGACGACAACGTACAGTTCGGCGATCTCGTCGCGACGTACCTCGAACGGGAGGACGACCGGCTGGACGTCGTCACCTCGACGGGCGCGGCGGATGGGCTCGACCTGCTCGAGGCCGATCGCTTCGAGTGCGTCGTGAGCGACTTCGACATGTCGGGGACGGACGGCCTGGCGTTCCTGGAGGCGGTCCGGGCGGAGCACTCGAACCTCCCGTTCGTCCTCTTCACGGGCAAGGGGAGCGAGGAGATCGCCAGCAGGGCGATCTCGGCCGGCGTCACCGACTACCTCCAGAAGGGCGGGGGCGCGGAACAGTACGCGGTGCTGGCGAACCGCATCGGCAACGCGGTCGCGCGATACCGGGCCGAACGGCAGGTCGTGCAGGGGTTCGAGGCGCTGGAGTCCGCCCGCGAGGGGATCGGCATCCTCGACGAGGACGGCCACTTCACGTACGTCAACGAGGCGTACGCGCGGACGGTCGGCTACTCGAGCGAGGAGCTGATCGACGAGCACTGGGAGCTGCTGTACCCGCCTGACGGCGTCGCCGTCGTCCGCGAGAAGGTCATCCCGGCGGTCTCGACGACCGGCGACTGGTCGGGGGAGATCGAGTGCGTCAGGAAGGACGGGAAGCGCATCGTCGTCGATCACTCGCTCTCGATCTGTGAGGGTGGCGCGTTCATCTGCCGCATCGACGACCTCACGGAGGAGTTCGAACACGCCGGGCTCGCCCGCTCGGACGCGGCGATGCTGGAACGGGCGCTCGACGCCTTCGGGGACGCGATGTTCGTTCTCGACCCCGACGGTAGCGTCAACCGCGTGAACGAGGCCGCCGAGACGGCGTCCGGCCACGACCGAACGGAACTCCGGAGGATGCGCATCTATCAGGTGGTCTCGGAAGCCGACTGGGAGGCGCTCGAGGAGAGCATCCGGACCGCCATCCGGACGGGCGAGTCGACCGTCGAAACCGAACTCGTCGCCGACGACGGGACGACCGTGCCATACGAGTTCCGCGAGCGGCGGCTGCTCGACCGGACCGACGAGGTGGTGGGGGTTCTCGTGGTCGGGCGCGACCTCCGCCCACCCCCGAGCGGCCCGCAGCGGATCGAACGGCGGGAAGCCGGGCCCGAGAGCCCCCACGGCTGAGGGCGGCGGCTGCCGGCGGGCGCCGCCGACCCGCAACCCCTGCCGCGTGGAGCGCGGTCACGGGTCCCGTCGCCGATCGACCCGGGTCGAGTGACCCCCACGCTACAAGTGCCGACGCCGCCGACTCGTAACTATGCTCGTGCGCGAGGTGATGTCCCCCGAGCCGGTGACCGTCGCCGCGGACGCGACGCTCCGCGAGGCGGTCGAACGGATGCTCCGCGAGCGCGTCGGCAGCGTCCTGCTCACGCGGGACGGCGATCCGGCGGGAATCCTCACCGAGACGGACGCGCTCCGCGGCGCGTATCGGGCCGAGCGCTCGCTCGCCGCGGTTCCGGCCGCGGCGGCCGCGACCGAGGGGCTGGTGACGGTCCCCCCGACCGCGACGACGCGGCGGGCGGTCGAACTGATGCGGGACGACGGCGTGAAGAAGCTCGTCGTGACCGAGGGCCTCGACGCGGTCGGGGTCGTCACGACCACCGACCTCGCGCACAACCAGCCCGCGCTCCTCCGTGAAGCCCACGAGATCGAGTCCGGCCGCGGTGACTGGGAGCCCGGGGAGTGACCGGCCGGGACGCCGCTCACTCCACGTCGGCGGTCGAGTGGCCGTTGCGCCGTTCGGCGTCCGGGCCGTCGAGGGCGGCCTCGCCCGCGGGCGTGATGCGGTAGACCGACTCGTCCGTGACGGCCTCCAGCAGGCCCAGGTCCTCCAGCACCGCGATGCGGCGCTCGACGAGGGGAATGTGTGCACCCGTGTTGCCGGCGACGAGCGCCGGGTAGTCCGCGCCCGACTCCCGGAGGTAGGCGAGGACGCGCCTGTCCGTGTCGGTAAGCGTACTGGGCTCCGGCATCTATTGCGTGAATCGGTAGCATGGACCATGAAGCTGACGACTGTGTGGGCCGGTGTCGCACGGTCCACGCCGCTCGCAGGGTGACCGTACGCCGGCGTGACCCATCGAGGGCGCGGTGATCCGGCGGTCCCGTCCGGCTCGTGGGAACAACCGCGACCCGGACGCTCTTGTGACTGTGCGGGAACGTTCCGACATGCACCTTCCCGACGCCGTCGTCGGCGACGCACGGACGAGCGGGTTCGCGTGGGACACGCTCACCGACCTCGTGGACGTCGGCAACCGGATGGCCGGACAGGAGGGCGAACGAAACGGCGCGATGGTCGTCCGCGACGCGTTCGCGGACGCGGGGCTGTGCGACCCACACGTCGAGGAGTTCGAGATCCCCGGGTGGTGGCGCGGCGACTCCGTGCTCGAGATTCACGAGCCGAGCGAGCGCGTCCACGCGGGCCAGCAGGACGTGCTCGCGCTCCCGGGCTGTCCGGCCGGCGAGGCGACCGGCACGGTGGTCGACGTGGGCGACGGCACCTACGAGGAGTTCGAGGCGCGCGCGGACGACCTCGACGGCGCGGTCGCGCTGGCCTCCTCGAACACGCCCGAGGAGGCCGACCGCTGGATCCACCGCATGGAGAAGTACGTCAACGCGGCCGACCACGGCGCGGTCGCGTTCCTGTTCCGCAACCACGTCGAGGGGTCGGTGCCGCCGACGGGGGAGGTCGGCTACCACCAGCGACCCGGCCCGATCCCCGCGCTGGGCGTCTCCCGCGAAGTCGGGGCACGACTCGCCCGCTACGCCGAGGAGGGCTGTGAGGTCACGGTGTCCGTCGACTGCCGGAACGAACCGACGTCCTCGCGGAACGTCGTCGCCGACGTTGGTCCCGACACCGAGGAGGCGGTCCTCCTCACGGCCCACGTCGACGCCCACGACATCAGCGACGGCGCGAACGACAACGGCGCGGGCTCGGCGCTCGTCGCCGAGGTCGGCCGCCTGCTGGCCGACGTCGACCTCGACACGCGGGTCCGCTGCATCACGTTCGGCTCGGAGGAGATCGGCCTCTGGGGCGCCTACCACGCCGCGGAGACGCTCGACCTCGACTCGGTGAAGTGCGTCGTGAACCTCGACGGCGCGGGCTCCAGCCGGTCGCTCAGGGTCGGCTCGAACGGCTTCGACTCGGTGGAGTCGGTGTTCGCCGACGTGACCGACGACCTGAACGCGCCGCTGGTGACCGACGACACGGTCTCCCCGCACGGCGACCAGTGGGCGTTCGTCCAGGAGGGCGTCCCGGCGGTGATGACCTCGACCGTCTCGGAGTCGTCGGGCCGCGGCTGGGGCCACACCCACGCCGACACGCTCGACAAACTCGACCCGCGTGACCTCCCGGACGTGGCCGTCCTCGTCGCCGAGGCGGTCGCCCGCCTCGCCAGCGACGACGCGGAGACGCCACACCGGACCCGCTCGGAGATGGCCGAGGCCATCGACGACGGCTACGTGCAGGAACTGAAGATGGGCGGGCGCTGGCCGTACGACGACCTGGACTAGGTCGGTTGCGCCGCTCGAGCCGCTCGAGTCGCGGCCGGCGATCTGCTGGTATGGTAACTCCTCCGGGCCACCGCCGACAGCAACAGCACGACCACGACAGCCGCGGCCCCTTTCAGTCCCACCCGTGGCCGTTCCGGGCCTGCGTCGCCGCCGGCGGTTCGTCTCCGTGCGATCAGTGACGGATACGGACTCGTTCGAGGGTATCAGGCCGCGTCGGGGCCGGCCGGCTCCCTACTCGCTCCCGCCGTCGGTGGCGGCCGCGTCGCCGCGGATCGGGGTCCCGTCCGCGTCGTCGGCCGGGCCGTCGCCGACCCACTCCATCCCTTCGCCGTCGTCGGGAGTCGGGCGGGCGCCGTCCGAACCAGCATCGAACGTCGCCCCTGACGCGACCGTCGCGTCCTCGCGGTCGGTCTCGAACTGCGAGAGTGCCTCGTCGAGTTCGAGCGCGCGCTCGGCCAGGTCGTCCGCGACGCCGACGACCTCCTCGATGGAGGTGGTCTGCTCTTCGGCCGCGGCGGCCACGCCGTCGGCCTCGCTCGCCGTCTCGCGGGCGGTCTCGCGCACGTCGTCCATCATCGCCGCGACCTCCTCGGCGCTCGCGGCCTGGTCGTCGGTCGCGCCGTTGATCTCCTGCATCCCGTCGTTCGCCTCCTCAACCAGGTCGGCGACCGAGCGGAGCGAGTCCGTGGCGGTGTCGACCGTCTCCGAGCCGTCCCCGAGTCGTGCCCGGGCGTCCCGCATGTCGCGGGCGGTCGTCTCGGTCTGTTCGCGGATCGCGGTGAGCTGCGTCTCGACCTCCTCGGCGTGCGTCTGGGCTTCCGTGGCGAGCGACTTCACCTCATCGGCGACGACCGCGAAGCCCTCGCTGCCGGCCTCGGCGCGGGCCGCCTCGATGTTCGCGTTGAGCGCGATCAGGTTCGTCCTGTCCGCGATGGTCGAGACGCGCTCGATGACCTCGCTGATCTCCTCCATCCGCTCGACGAGCGTCTCCACCTCGCCGACCGCGGACTCGGTCCGGTCTTCCACGTCCGCGACGGCGTCGACGGCCTCCTCGGCGGCGACTCTCCCCTCGCGGGCCTCCTCGGCGGTCTCCTCGGCGGTGGAGGCGACCCCGCCGGCGGTGGAGGCGACCTCCTCGACGGTCGCCGAGACGGTGTTCATCTCGTCGGCCGCCTCGCTCAGCCGCTCGCGCTGCTCCTCCGTCTCCGCGCTGACGTCAGTCATCGACGTGGCGACCTGTCCGCTCACCTGCCCGACCTCCGTGGCGCTTTGCGCGAGGTCGCCGCTGGCGTCCCGGACGGCGTCGGCGAACGACTGCACCTCCGCGACGGTCCCGGCGAGCTCGTCGAGCACGTCGTTCAGCTCCCTGCCGAGCCGCCTGATCGCCGCCGCGTCGCTCTCGGGGTCCACGCGCGCGGTGAGGTCTCCGTCGCCGACGCGCTCGATGACCGAGCCGTAGTGGGCGGTCTTCTCCTCCAGGTGTGAGCTGAGGTGTTCGGCCTCCTGCTTGGCGCCGAGCGCCTCGGCCTCCGCCGCCTCCGCCTCGTCGATGCGCTCCCGGAGCCCGACGCGCATCGCGTCGAAGCCGGCGTAGAGCTCCCCGAGCTCGTCCTCGCGGTCGCTCTCTATCTCCCGGTCGAGTTCGCCCGCCTCCAGATCGCGCGCGGTGTCGGTCAGGTCCCGGAGCGCGAGGACGGTCGGACGCTCGACGACGAACCCGAACCCGAACAGCAGCAGCCCGACGACGACGAGCAGCCCGATGATGCGGACGCCGACCGCGTCGGCGAGCCCGAACAGCGTGGAGGGCGGCGCGCTGGAGACGACCGCCCAGTCGGATTCGCCCATCGCCCGGTAGGCGACGACGGCGTCGTCGCCCGAGCCCGACTCCCCGCCCGCGACGGTCCGCGTTCCGTTCGTGTCGTTCAGCGCCGCGACGACGGCCGGCGACTGGACGCCGCTCCCCGCGACGTGCTGGGTCCCGACCGCGTCGGGCGATTCAGTGTCCAGGGTGACGGTGCCGTTGCCGGTGACGAGTCGCGTGCGGGAGCCGGGCACCATCGTCTCTAACTGGGTCGAGATGGCCGTAACGTTCAGCTCGGTCACCACGGTTCCGCCGGTGTTCACGCGGGTGTACAGCACCCACGAGCGGTGGCCGTCGCGCTCGACGTAGTCGACGATCTCGGTCGCGTTCGGGGGCGGTGCCAGCCCGATCTCGTCGAGCGTCGCCCCGGCGAGGTCGCTGTCGGAACTCGCCTCGATCTCGCCGCCGTACTTGGCGTAGTGGACGGCGATGACGCGATCGGAGCCGAGCGAACGGTCGCGGAGCACCGCCTGAAGCTCCCACTGGCGGGCCTCCTGGTCGGTCGTCGCGGTCGAGACGCGGCCGACCTCGCTGGCGGTCGCCTCGGCCGACCGCTTCGCGTCGTGCAGGACCGTGTCGAGGACGCTCCCCTGCATGCTCGCCTGCCCGTCGAGCCCGTCGCGCTGTTCGGTGCGAACCTGCCCGGTCACGTCCACGTAGACGGCCGCGCCGACCAGCCCACCGACCAGGAGCACGGCCGCGACGCCGACGACTACCTTCGCGGTGTAGCTCCGGCGCGGGTCGACGTTCATCGGCTCTTCCTCGGTCGTGCGGGTCGTGTGTTGCTCGTCATGTGAGTCCGCGCGCCCGCCGGCCCGCGTTTCGACCGGCGGAACTGCGACTACCGAACGGTGGCCCGGTTGGCCGTTTCATGTTTCCGGACAAATTCTCGATGTTGAGACTCCGGCACGACTCGGTCGACACGCGCCGGGAACGGGGCCATTCGGCCGGAGCCGGTGGTGACTTTTACCGCGCGCCCCATCTCCGACCATGAGCGAACCCGACCTCGACCGCTTCGCCTCGCGCCGCTCGACGGTCTACGGCCAGCGGGGCGTCGTCGCCACCAGCCAGCCGCTCGCGTCGCAGGCGGGCATCTCCGTGCTCGAAGACGGCGGCAACGCTTTCGACGCCGCCGTCGCAACCGCGGCCGCGCTGAACGTCGTCGAACCCACCTCGACCGGCCTCGGGGGCGACGTGTTCGCCCTCTACCGCACGGCCGACGGCGAGGTGGGCGCGATGCGCTCGTGCGGCCCGGCGCCGGCCGACGCCACCATCGAGAACGTCCGCGAGGCGGTCGCCGAGGGGGAGGACGTCGACCCCGCGGACGCCGAGATGCCCGCGACGGGCGCGCACGCGGTGACGGTGCCCGGAACCGCCCGCGGCTGGGAGACGACCGTCGAGACGTTCGGCGAGAAGTCGCTGGCGGAACTGCTTCGGCCGGCGATCCGGTACGCCACGGAGGGCTACCCGGTCTCGGAGGTCGTCGCCGCCCAGTGGCAGCACGGCGAGGAGCTATTCGAATCGTCCCACGCACGCGAAGCGTTCCTGTTCGACGGCGAGGCCCCCGCGACCGGCCGGACCGTCACGCTCCCGAAGCTCGGGGCGACGATGGAGCGGATCGCGGCCGAGGGCGCGGACGTCGTGTACGAGGGCGACGTCGCCGAGGCGATCGCCGAGGAAGTGCAGGCCGGCGGCGGGTTCATGACGACCGAGGACCTCGCAGACTTCGAGCCGGAGTTTCTCGACCCCGTGTCGACGACGTACAACGGCGTCGAGGTGTTCGAACTCCCGCCGAACAACCAGGGGCTCATCGCGCTGGAGGCGCTCAACGTCGCCGAGGCACTCGGCGCGGGCGAGCACGACGTCGACTCGCCCGAGCGGGTCCACTACTTCTCGGAGGCGCTGAAGCTCGCGTTCCGCGACGGCCACCGCTACATCACCGACCCCGAGTTCGAGGACCACCCGCCCCTCGCCTCGAAGGAGTGGGCGAAAAGGCGCGCGAGCGAGGTCGGCGAACGTGCCAACCGGGACGTGAGCTTCGGCGTCCCCGACGCGAACGCGGAGGACGCCGACACCGTGCTGCTGTGTGTCGCCGACGACGAAGGGAACGTCGTCTCCTACATCAACTCCCGCTTCGCCGGCTTCGGCTCCGGGCTGGTCGCGGGCGACACGGGCATCGCGCTCCAGAACCGCGGCGCCTCCTTCTCGCTCGACCCCGACCACCCGAACTCGCTGGAACCCGGAAAGCGTCCGTTCCACACACTGATCCCGGCGCTGGCGGACTTCGCGCCCGACGACGACGCGACGGACGACTGGGCCGCGTTCGGCGTCATGGGCGGCTACATGCAGCCCCAGGGCCACCTCCAGGTCGTCTCCAACCTCGTCGACTACGACCTGCCGCTCCAGGCGGCGCTCGACCGGCCGCGCTGGCGCTACCGCGAGGACGACACGCTCGCGCTGGAGCCGCACTTCGACTCCCACGTCGCCGCGAAACTCGCCCGGAAGGGCCACGACGTGGCGACGCTGCCGGCGGGGCTGTTCGGCGGCGCACAGATCGTTCGCAACGAGGACGGGACGCTCTCGGCGGCGACCGAGCCCCGGAAGGACGGGAACGCGCAGGGCTACTGAGTCGGCCGGCGGCGGGACGCCGCGGTGCTTGCGTTTATGGGCGTCCCCTCCCAACGCCGGGTATGACCGGCCAACGGACGCGACGCGGAGCCCTCCGGGCGATCGGAGCCGCCGGCCTCGCGGGAGCGACGGCGATCGCGGGCTGTGCGGGAACGTCGTCGGTCGACGCCGACGGGACGACCTCGCCAGCCGGGGACGGTACCGACGCCCCGCCGGCGACCACCGAACCCGCCGTGCCGCGGACGGACTCCGTCGGGATGGGCTGTGACGCCTCCGGGGAGTACCAGTTCGTCCCCGCGCTGATCCGGGTCGAGCCCGGCACGACCGTCTCCTTCGGCGTCACCTCGCAGTGTCGCCAGCAGACGCTGGCGTACCACCCGGACAACGACGCGCCGCTTCGCATCCCGGAGGCGGCCGAGTCGTGGTCGAGCGACGCCATGCAGCGGAGCGGGACGTTCGAGTACACGTTCGAACTGGCGGGCGTCTACGACTACTTCGGGCTCAGCGAGGCGACCGGCCAGGTCGGCAGCGTCGTCGTCGGGTCGCCCGACCCCGACGGCCAGCCCGGCCTCGCCGAGCCGCAGTCGGACCTCCCGGACCCGGCGAAAACTGCCCTCACCGAACTCAACGAACGGACGCGAGCGCTGCTCGATGGCGGCAACGCTTAATAACTAAAACGGCCATTTCACCAAATAGATAATCCCCGAATTTCGGCCCCTATGGGCTCTTATCCTCCGAATTTCGACGGATTGATGGATTCAAAAGGCTTTTACGATATGAGGTGTGGCTTGTTGGTATGCCTCAGGATGACACCCGAGAGCGTTTCGACATCAACAGGCGTCGGCTCGTCCAGTCGCTGGGCGTGGGCGGCGTAGCGGGGCTCGCCGGCTGTGCCGGCGGCGGGGACGGCACGGACACGCCGGGCGAGTCCACGCCGACTCCCGAGGACGAGACGCCCACGCCGGCCGACCCCGACGCGGTGCAGATGGGCGGGGAGCTCATCGCGACGTTCGGGGCCGACGTCAAGAACTTCGACCCGACGGCCGCCAACGACACCACCTCGAGCAAGGCGTTCGGGCTCGTCTACGAGCCGCTCGTCGCGGTGGACTTCAGCGGGGCACCACAGCCGGTGCTCGCCGAATCCGTCGAGCAGCTCGAGGGCGATCTCATGTGGCAGATCACGCTCCGTGAGGGCATCACGTTCCACGACGGCTCCGAGCTCACCGCCGCCGACGTGAAGGCGACGTTCGAGCGCTACGAGGGCACCTCCCGCGAGGCCGACGTGTACAACTGGTACAGCAGTTCCACGATCCAGGACGACTACACGCTGGACGTCGAGCTGTCCGCCCAGTACGCCCCCCTCAAGTTCGCGATGGCGGGCGTGCCGATCACGCCGGAGGCGGTCGCGAACGGCGATCTCGACCTGACCGAGGACCCGATCGGGACGGGCCCGTACGTGTTCGAGGAGCACCAGCCCGACGAGCTGTTCCGCATCTCGCGGAACGACGACTACTGGTTCACCGGGAGCGACTCGATGCCCGAGCAGCCGCCGATCGAGACGGTCACGTTCCGCGTCATCACCGAGCAGTCGGCACAGCTGGCCGCGCTGCAGGCCGGCGACGTGGACCTGATCAACAACGTGCCCGCCGAGAGCTACTCGGACCTGCAGGACAACGAGGACTTCACCGTCACCGAGCGGACCCAGGGCGGGTTCGACTTTCTGGCGTTCCCGACGAACGTCTCCCCGTGGGACAACGCGAAGGTCCGCCGGGGCGTCTCCCGACTGGTGCCGCGCGAGGCGATCGTCGAATCCGTGTACAACGGCATCGGGAGCCCGGCGTACTCGCCGATCTCGCCGCTGGCCGCCCAGTTCACCTCGACCGAGTTCAACCAGCGGATGGGCGAGGAGTACCTGGGCTACGACACCGAACAGGCTGCCACGCTCCTCGAGGAGGGGCTCAACGAGGCCGGCGTCGAGACGCCGTTCCAGACGACGATGATCACCAACCAGAACCCCCAGCGGGTTCGCTGGTGTCAGCTGATCCAGGAGAGCCTGAACAGCACGGACTTCTTCGAGGTGTCGCTCGAGCAGTACGAGTGGAACACGTTCACCGGCATCGTGCTCGCGGAGGACTCGGCCGACCAGAACCACCTGATGGCGCTCGGCTGGTCCGCGGGCTGGGACGCGGACGCGTACGTCCACAACCTGTTCCACACCGACCAGTTCACGCCGGCCTGCTGTAACCTCGCCCACTACGAGTCGGAGGAGGCGAACTCGCTCATCGAGCAGGGGCTCCAGACGTACGACCTCGACGAGCGCGCCACCATCTACCAGGACCTGATGGAGCTGGTGTGTGAGGAAGCGCCGATGACGTACATCCGGTACGGGAAGTCGATGGACGCGTTCCGGTCCGACGTGGTGAAGGGCTGGCAGACGTATCCGATCGACAGCGGGGAGTTCAACGGCGTCTACTCGCCGACGGGAGCGTTCACCTACGTCGACAAGTAACGCCCGCCTCCCGTCCGTCTCTCCAATGTCACTTCAACGCTATCTCGTCAAGCGGTTGCTGGTCACCATCCCCGTCCTGTTCGGGGTGTCGGTACTGACGTTCTCGCTCACGAAGCTGCTGCCGGGGACGCCGGTCGACTACATCCTGCAGTTTCAGGAGGCGACCCCGGAGCTGCGCGCACAGCTCGAGGCACAGTACAACCTCGACGAACCGATCTACGTCCAGTACTGGCTCTGGCTCAAGGACGCCGTCCTCCTGGACTTCGGGGAGTCGGTCATCTCCGACCGGAGCGTGAGCGGGGCGATCATCGCGCGGCTGCCCGACACGTTCGTGCTCGGTCTGGCAGGGTTCACGATCGCCATCGGGATCGGCATCCCCGCCGGCATCGTCTCGGCCGTCAAGAAGGGCGAGACGGCCGACGAGGTGAGCCGGGTCGGCGCGCTGCTCGGGATCGCAACGCCGAACTTCTGGCTCGGCCTGATGCTGCTTCTGGTGTTCAGCGTACAGCTCGGCCTCTTCCGGGTGATCCCGCCCGACAAGCCGGTGCTCTCGCTCGCGATGTTCAAGTTCATGATCCTGCCGGCGATCACGCTGGGCACCGCCTCCGCGGCGCTCATCATGCGGCTGATGCGCTCGTCGATGGTGGAGGAGCTGAACAAGGACTACGTCCGCACCGCCCGCGCGAAAGGGCTGTCCGAGCGAACGGTGGTCCTGAAACACGTGTTGCGGAACTCGCTCATCTCGGTCGTGACCGTCGCGGCCCTGCAGATCGCCTTCCTCGTCGACGGCGCGGTCGTCGTCGAGACGGTGTTCTCCTGGCCCGGCCTCGGGCGGCTGCTCATCGGCGCGATCAACCAGCGGGACTTCCCCATCCTCCAGGCCACCGTACTGCTCATCGCAACGACGATCGTGTTCGCGAACCTGCTCGCGGACATCGCCTACTCGTGGCTCGACCCACGGATTCGCTACTGACATGTCTCACGAACCATCCAGATCACCGACGACCGACCGCGGCCGGATCCGGGTGACCGGGTTCGACGCGACCGAACTCGCCGACCGCGGCGAGCTGTTCGACTGGGAACCGGAAGAGAGCACGACCGCCCGCTCACGACGCGCCCGCGCGTGGAAGCGCTTCAAGCGGAATCGGACCGCGCTGTTCGGGCTGGGGGTCATCGCGCTGATGGCGCTCTCGACGATCTTCGCCCGACCGATCGTCATCGAGGGCATCACCGTCCAGCCGTTCTCGCTGGCGCCGTTCGACCCGAGCGCGTCGAACTTCAACGCGCTGGACCAGGCACCGTCGGCGACCCACCCGTTCGGGACCGACTGGTCCGGGAAGGACATCTTCTCGCGGGTGCTGTACGGCGGCCGGTTCAGCCTCTCGATCGGCTTCATCACCATCGGCATCGCGCTGTCGGTCGGCGTCCCGCTCGGCTCGATCGCGGGCTACTACGGCGGCTGGATCGACGAGATCATCATGCGCGTCGTCGACGTCCTGTACGCGTTCCCGTTCCTCGTGCTCGCAATCGCGCTCATCGCGGTGCTGGGCC
Source organism: Halobaculum sp. XH14 (assembly GCF_032116555.1). Lineage (NCBI taxonomy): Archaea > Methanobacteriati > Methanobacteriota > Halobacteria > Halobacteriales > Haloferacaceae > Halorarum > Halorarum halobium. Next base: position 891,745 of record NZ_CP134949.1, on the reverse strand, counting down.
AGGGGTTCTGGAAGCTGATCCTCGCGCTGGTGCTGGTCGTCTGGATCGGCTACGCCAGGCTGATCCGCGGTGAGATCCTCTCGATCAAGGAGAACGAGTACGTCACCGCCGCCAGGGCGCTCGGCGCGCGCGACCGCTCGATCATCTTCCGGCACGTCGTGCCGAACGCGCTCGCGCCGGTCATCGTGCAGGCGACGCTCGGCGTCGGGACCATCGTGCTCTCGGCGGCCGCGCTCGGCTTCCTCGGGCTGGGACTGCCGCCGGGCACCTCGGAGTGGGGGAGCATGCTCTCCTCGGGCCGCCAGAGCCTCATCCAGGGGCAGTGGTGGATCACCGTCGCGCCGGGGCTCGCGATCTTCCTCTTCGTGCTCTCGATCAACCTCGTCGGCGACGGCGTCCGGGACGCGCTCGACCCACAGGACACCGGTGGCAGTGCGGAACAGGGGGTCCGCTGATGGCGGCCTCCGGCACCCCGCTGCTCGAGGTCGACGGGCTCCAGACGAGTTTCTACACCGAGGAGGGTCAGGTGAAGGCGGTCGACGAGGTCACCTACACCATCGGCCGCGGCGAGCGGTTCGGCGTCGTCGGCGAGTCCGGGGCCGGCAAGTCCGTGACCAGCCTCTCGCTCATGCGGCTCATCGACAGCCCGGGCCGCATCGAGGGCGGCAGCATCCGGTTCAACTCGGAGGTGGCGACCGCGAAGCTCGCCCGGGAGTTCCCCGAGGGCGTCGCCACCGAGAGCCGGGACGGCTACATCCACGTCGAGGAGGTCCGCGACGACGCCGGCAGCGTCGGCACCGACCCCGGCGCGGCCGTCAGGGAGCGCCCCGGCGACGTGGCGACCGAGTTCCACGACGGGACGCTCCACGTCGAGGCCGGCCACGTCGACGTGCTGGCCGCGCCGTCCGAGGCGATGCGGGAACTGCGGGGCGGGGAGATTGCGATGATCTTCCAGGACCCCCACACCGCGTTGAACCCGGTGTACACCGTCGGCGAGCAGATCGCCGAGGCGATCCGGGAGCACATGGACCTCGACGACGAGGCGGTCCGCGAGCGGGCGATCGAGATGCTCGAACAGGTCGGCATCCCCGACCCGGCCGAGCGCTACTCCGACTACCCCCACCAGTTCTCGGGCGGGATGCAACAGCGCGCGGTCATCGCCATCGCGCTGTCGTGTGACCCGGAGCTCATCATCGCCGACGAGCCGACGACCGCGCTCGACGTCACCATCGAAGCGCAGATCCTCGAACTGCTCGAGGAGCTCTCCGAGGAGTTCGGCGTCGCCATCCAGCTCATCACCCACGACCTGGGCGTCGTCGCCGAACTCTGTGAGCGCGTCATGGTCATGTACGCCGGGCGCGCCGTCGAGAAGGCGACCGTCGAGGAGCTGTACTACGAGCCCAAACACCCGTACACGGTCGGGCTGATGGGGTCGATCCCGCGCGTGGGCGACCAGCGCGAGAAGCTCGACACGATCCCGGGGACGATGCCGGACCTCGTCCAGCTTCCCCCGGGCTGTAACTTCCACCCGCGCTGTCCGTACGCCGAGGAGGTCTGCACGAAACGTGACCCCGAACTGTACGACACCGCGGACGGCACCATCGCGGACGAGTCCGACCCGTCGGTCCACGGCGCGGCGTGCCTGGAGTACGTCGGCGAACTGACCGAGGGGCTCGACTTCGAGGTGGTCGTGCGGGACGAGGCGACCGCCTCGGCCGACGGGGGTGAGTCCCCGTGAGCCAGGGCGTCGAGGGCGAACCCGACTCCGCGGGCGGCGACTCGCTCATCCGCGCCGAGGGACTCACGAAACACTACACGACCGAGGACGGGTTCCTCGACCGCCTGCTCGGCGAGCAGGAGTACGTCCAGGCGGTCGACGGGGTCGACATCGAGGTCGGCCCCGGCGAGACGGTCGGGCTGGTCGGCGAGTCGGGCTGCGGGAAGTCCTCGCTCGGGCGGACGCTGCTCGGGCTGGAGGAGGCGACCGACGGCTCCGTCTACTACGACGGCGTCGACCTCACCGAGCTCTCGGAGTCCGAGATGCGCGAGTACCGGACGGAGCTCCAGTTCATCTTCCAGAACCCGTTCGCCTCGCTCAACCCCCGGCTCACCATCAGCGACATCGTCGGCGAGGCGCTCGACATCCACGGGCTCGCGGAGGGCCAGGAGCGACGCGCCCGCGTCGAGGAGCTGCTGGAGACGGTCGGCTTGCAGGCGAGCCACGCCTCGCGCTACCCGCACGAGTTCTCGGGCGGCCAGCGCCAGCGCATCGGCATCGCCCGGGCGCTCGCGGTCGACCCCGAGTTCATCGTCTGTGACGAGCCGGTGTCGGCACTCGACGTGAGCGTGCAGGCCCAGATCCTGAACCTGCTGGAGGGCCTCCAGGACGAGTTCGGGCTCTCGTACCTGTTCATCGCCCACGACCTCTCGGTGGTCGAGCACATCGCCGACAAGATCGCGGTGATGTATCTGGGCGAGGTCGTCGAGTTCGGGACGACCGAGGAGATCTTCTCGCCGCCGTACCACCCGTACACGCGGTCGCTGCTCTCGGCGATCCCGGAGCCGGATCCGCTGTGGGAGGGCGACCGGGTCATCCTCGAGGGGAACGTCCCCTCGCCCATCGACCCGCCGTCGGGCTGTAAGTTCCACACGCGCTGTCCGATCGCCCACGAGGACTGCAGCGAGTGGGACGAGCACCCCGACCTGATCGACGTCGACGGCGAGCACGGCATCGCCTGCCCGTACTACGAGGAAGTCGAATCCGGGATGGGGTAGTCGACGTGCGTCCCCGCGCTCTCGCCCTCTCGGTCCTGGTACTGGTAGCGTTAGCCGTCGGCGCACAGCTCGCCTTCACGGACGTCGGCCGCGAGATCGGCGGCGACTGGGGCGAGCCGACCGAACTCGCGACGCTCGATGACGGAACCACCTTCGGGAGCGTCGCGGCCGGCGGGAGCGTCGCTCCCCCCGGCGGCGCGGTCGCGTGGGTCGAGCGGACGACCGACGGCGACCGCCTCAGAGTCGCCCGTCTCGCGGCCGAGAACGGCCAACTCGCGGTCGAGGACGCCGCGACGGTCGCCACCCTGGCCGAAGCGCCCGAGGTCGACGTCGCTCGAACCGGCGAGCGGGTCGCGGTCACGTGGATCGACCGCGAGGCCGACGCCGTCCGGCTCTGGACCGACGGGGCCGGAACGCGGACGGTTTCGGCCCCCGACACGGCCCGGGTCGCGTCGGTCGACGTGGCGACGCTCCCGAACCGGACGGTGCTCGCGTGGCGGGCGTACGAGGACGGGAGCTACCGCGTTCGGCTCGGCCTCGTCGGTCCCGACGGCGTCGAACGCCGGACGCTCGACGCGGTCGCCACCGGGCGGAACTCCCCGGCGATCGCGGCCGGTCCCGCCGGCGAGCGGGTCGCGCTCGCCTGGGTGAACGACGACGGGAACGCCACCGTCGCGGTCGGCCCCCCGACCGGGTCGTTCGACCCCGAACGGCTGGGCGACGCGCGCGGCGGCTCCGGCGGCATTGGCGGCGGCCCGCCGGCCGCGATCGACGTCGGGTTCGGCGACCGGGTGGTCGGCGTCTGGTCGGATCTGGGCGTCGTCCACGCCGGCCCGGTCGGGACCGAACCGACGCGCCTCGGCTCGGGTCGGACGCCCCGCGTCGCGGCCGGCGAGGACCGCTGGCTGGCGACGCAGGTCGTCCGCGACCGCTCCAGCGCCAACGACCTGGCGTACGTGATTCGGGGCGGGGGGGCCACCGGCTCGGGCAGCGTCTCCCGACTCCCGTCGAACGCGCTCCAGGGTGCGCCGCTGTTCGCGCCCGACCCCGCCGTCGCGTGGGTCGAACGCGGCGGCACGAACCGCCTGCTTGCGTCGGCTTACACCGGCACGGGACCGACCGGCCCGGTCGAGCGCCTGACCGCCGGGGCGACGCGGTTCGGCTTCGTCGCGCTCGCGGCGGGGCTGGCCGCGACGGTGACGGTGCCGCTGTTGCCCTGGGTCGCCGGTCCGCTCGTCGTGGGGTTCCTGCTCACCACGCGGACGGCGCTCTCGGCGGTCGCACGCCTCGCCAGTGTCCTCCTGGGGCGCTTCGGCGGCGAGGCGAGCGCCGGCACGGTCCGCACCCGGCTCCGGGACGCGCCGCCCTGGGTCGGCTTCGGGCTGTTCGTCCTCGCCAACCTCGCGGTGTACCTCCGCCTCGGGAAACAGGGCGTGTTGCCCGGCGGGACGGCTCCGCCGCCGCTGGGTGTGAGCGCGCTGGCGCTCGTCGGGACGGCGGTGCTTTCCCGGCTGTTGAGGGCCGACTCGGCCTGGCGGCTCTCGTTCCTGTTCGGCTACTGCCAGTCGCTCGTGCTCTGGTCGGTCGCGCTTCCCTCGTTCCTGTGATTTCCCGTTCGGAGCTGTTTGCTGTCGGTCGTCCTCGACGATGTTTCGGGTGAGGTAGCGTCGTCGAACGTTCCTGGAACGCGGTTTCAGGGCTGGTTTGGTCGTCGCTTCGACCGCCACGAACGCCCCCGCTGCGCTCGTTTTCAGTGTCCGTTCGGTTGTCCTGCCGCACCGAGCCGAGAAGCCGGGGGTTCCGGGCCGTCTAGCCGAAACGACTCACATCAGAAAGCGTCGACACGGAGAATCGGACCGGATCGAAGCCGCAGCCCTAGTCGTCGGCGGTGACCTCCACGTCCGGGTCGGCGTCGGACTCCTCGCCGTGGAGTCTCTCGCCGCGCAGCAGGCGGGCGGCGATGCTGAACGTCTGCTCGCGCTCGCGCCGGGTCGGGAAGTGGGCGGCCATGTAGCGCGCGGCGGCGACGAGCATGTCCCGGGCCCCGGGCGAGAGCGCTTCATCGTCGTCACCTCCGTACCGGACGTCGAACTGCCGACACGCCGCCTCGTACGCCTGGAACGTGTGGAACCCGGCGTCCTCCCGGAGGAGCGCGTGCCCGAGTTCGGCCTTCAACTCGGCCGGGTCGCCGCCGCCGTCGAGGAAGTGGGCGGCGTGGGCGCCCGCGGCGTTCACCTCGCCCTGCTGCTCGAAACAGAGGAGCAGCTGGTCGAGCGCCTCCGCGGGCTCGGCGTCGGCCTCGACGGACGGCTGGGGCGCGGGCGGCATGTTGAGGAAGCGGTCGAGGAACACGTTGACCGCCGCGTCGTACACCCCGCGGTACAGCTCCGTCGCGTCCGTGCGCCCGGCCGCTCGGTGGACCGCGTTCGCGTACGTGAACGTGTGATGGACCGTGTTCCAGTCCGAGAACTCGTTGCCCGTCGAGAACTGCGCGACGCGCTTGCCGGCGGCGTGGGTGACGGCCGCCGCGAGCTCCTCGACGGCGGCCCCTCCACGGACGGCGTCGTCGAGCGCGTCGAAGACGACCTCGGGGTCCTCGGAGTGGAGGCGGTCGGTGAGGTCGTCGGGCTTTGCCCACGTCTCGCCCTCGCCCGCGGCGACCATGTCGTCGAGCCGGTCGAAGCTGTCCGCGCACATCGCCGCGAGGTCGGCCGGCTGTCGCCACGAGGAGCGCTCCTCGGCCCGGTCGGCGGTCGCGAGCCCACGGACCAGCGAGGCGAGCAGGTCGGCGGCGTGCTCGTGGTCCCAGCCGATCAGGTCGAGCGCCTCGGTCGCCTTGTTGAGGAAGTCGAACGTGTGGCCGGTGTTCAGGTAGCGGTGGTCGGTCGCGGCCGAGACGAGCAGTTCGGTGAGCCGGTCCTCCCCACGGCCCGACGCGACCGCCGTGCGGAGGACGTGCTCGGCGCCGTCGGCGTCCCGGACCTCGACGTTCTCGCGGAACCAGGACTTCAGGCGCTCGAAGGGGACGTCGCTCGCCTCGAACTCGTCCTGGTCGAACTTCGGCGGCTGGTCGGCACAGTCGCTCGCGACCTCGGTCAGCCCCTGGAACAGCGCCCGCTTGCGGTCCTCGTCTTCGAGGTCGTCCAGCCGGTTGGCGAGCGCGACGAGGATGGTGAGCCCCGAGGACCACCCGCCCTCGCGGTAGCGCGTCCCGAACAGCACGCCGGTCTCGACGGTCTCTGTCGGGTCGACGCCCGCGTCCTGGAGCGCGACGGCGGACTTGGCGAGCACGAGGCTCAGGTTCTGCTCGAGGCCGTCGTCGAGTCGGTCGCGCCAGTGGACGCCCGGCGGCTCCGACCGCCTCGGCTCCGGGTTGACGTACACCACGCCGTCGCGCACCTCGGTCGGGTACGTGTCGACGTCGTCGGCCCAGGGGTCGAACGTGTCCCCGCAGGAGAGTTCGAAGCGCGCGTGGTGCCAGTGGCACGTCAGCACGCCCTCGTCGACGCTCCCCTCGGTGAGCGGGAAGCCCATGTGGGGACAGCGGTTGTTGACCGCGCGAACCTCGCCCTCGTGGTGGAACAGCGCGATGGGCGTGCCCTCAGCCTGCATCAGCGCGTGGCCGTCCTCCTGTAGCTCCGCCAGCGGGACCGCTTCGTGGAAGGCGTCTGCCATGGACTGTCCTATGCCACCACGACCCATGAACGTTCCCGGAAGGGCGTTTTTGTATCATTGTTGAATGGAAGTCAGATGAAAACCACCCCCATATTTTAGGGTGATGGAGAAAGTACGAGGAGATTGAGGTGATTTTATGAGTTCGACCGACGACGGTGACGGTGAGGAGACGTACGGGACCGCAGAACTCAACCACCGGGGGAGGCTGACGATTCCCAAGCGGCTGCGAGACGAACTCAACCTCGACGACGGAACCGAGTTCACGGTCGTCCGCGAGGGCGGGGACATCCGACTCGTCCGCAGGTTGCCGGAACTGGAGACGCTCTCCCGTGGGGAGGACTGGGGCGAGGAGGCGTTCCGTGACGCGGGCGAGGCGACGTTCGGCGATCGACGATGACGGGTCGTCGGCTCCTCGCGGACGTGAACACGCTCGCGATTCAACTCGTGGACGACCATCCGGGACACCCGTACGTCGCGGAGGAACTCGTCCCGGCGCTCGCCGGTGAGGACACGCTGCTGGTGTTCGGTTACCTCCCCCTCCGGGTGCAGTGGATCCTCCAGGACCTCGGCTTCGACACGGTGGACGCGCGAAACGCCGTCTCGTCGATGCTCGGGTACCCGATGGAGTTCGTCGACGCAGACGACGACACGCTGCTGGACGCGTACGAAATCAGCGCCGAGAAGAATCACGACGTCTTCGACTGCTTCTACCTCTCGCTCGCACGCGAGGCCGACGCCGACGCGCTCCTCACGACCGACCGGGATTTCGAGCAGCTGTGCGCTGACGAATCCGTGGATTACCTGAATCCGGTTCCCGAGGACGTGCTCGCGGAGTTCCACGACGCGGGGGAGTAGAGACCGGAACTCTCGGCGGTACGGTCCCACCAGTATCAGTACCGCGAGCGAGGGAGGCGCGGCTTCGCCGCGCCGACCGCTGCTCGCGGCATTTTGGCATTACGGGAAATCGAAGATTTCCCGTCAGCAGTGGGATTCCACAGGAATCCCACAGCATGAACGGGTTTTGCGGGGGTTCGACGAACGTGGGCCGGCAGAGCCGGCCCGCGTGAGGAGGACCCCCGCAAAAGAGGTTCGTGCGAGAGGTAGCGGTCTAATCCGCGGCGACGGGCGAGCGCGTTCGTCCGGCGAGTTCGAGCACCTCGTCGAAGAAGCCGAGCGAGTCGTGCGGGCCGGGGTTCGCCTCGGGGTGGTACTGCCGGGTGACGACGTCGTGCTGGTCGCTGGCGAGCCCCTCGGCGGTGTCGTCGTTCACGTTCACCTGCGTCACGTCGAGCGAGCCGGGGTCGGCGACCGAGTAGCCGTGGTTCTGGGTCGTCATCACGACCTTGCCCGACTCGAGGTCGCGCACCGGCTGGTTGACGCCGCGGTGGCCGAACGCCATCTTCTCCGTCTCGCCGCCGAACGCGCGGGCGACGATCTGCTGGCCGAGACAGATGCCCGCCAGCGGAAGTTCGCCCGCGAACGCCCCGACGAGCGCCTGCGTTGCCTCGAAGTTCGCCGGGTCGCCCGGCCCGTTCGAGACGAACAGCACGTCCGGGTCCAGGTCGGCCACCGTCGCCGCGTCCACGTCGTACGGGAGGACGTGGACGTCCGCGCCGCGCTCGGCGAGCGAGGCGGCGATGGAGCCCTTCGCGCCACAGTCCACGAGGGCGACGTCGTACTCGCCCCCGCCCGACACCGTGTACGCCTCGGTCGTCGAGACCTGCGCGCCGATGTCGACGTGGTCGCTCATCCCCTTGCACGCCGCGAGCTCCTCGCGGGCGGCCTCGGGGGTCGCGTCCGGGCCGGCGGCGATGCCACACTTCATCGCGCCCTCCTCCCGGACGGACGTGACGAGTTCGCGCGTGTCGAGGTGGTCGACCGCGGGAACGTCCTCGCCGTCGAGCCACTCGGCCACGTCCTCGGTCAGTTCGTGTGCGACCGCGGCGTTGGGGTGGACGCGGTCGGACTCGAATCGCTCGTCTCGGACGCCGTAGTTGCCGATCAGGGGGTAGGAGAACGTGAGGACCTGCTCCTCGTAGGAGGGGTCCGTCAACGACTCCTCGTACCCCGTGTACGCGGTCGTGAACACCAGTTCACCACGTGTGCGGCCGGGCGAGCGGCAGCGTGCGTCGAACACGCGGCCGTCCGCCAGCGCGACGTAGGCGTCCGCCATTACGAGATACGCATGGATGCCACCGCAATAAGTGCGTCGTTCGAAGCTGAGTTACGAAATTCGAAATCGGTAAGGCGTCCCGGCCTCACGGGCGTGTATGGACGACCTCGACCGGGCCATCCTGAACGTCCTCCGACGGGACGCGCGAACGCCCTACACCGAGATCGCCGACCGCGTGGGCACCAGCGAGGGAACGGTTCGCAACCGGGTCGATCGGATGAGCGAGGACGGCATCATCGAGCGCTTCACCGTCACCACGCGGACGGGGAACGTGAAGGCGATGGTCGAGACGAGCGTCGACATGAACGTGGACACGAGCGAGGTGTCGTCGACGCTCGCCGAGTGGGAGGAGGTCGACTTCGTCTGGCAGGTGTCGGGCGAGGAGGACATCGTCCTCATCGTGGACTGTGTCGACACCCGGGCGGTGAACGAACTCATCAGCCGGGCGCGCGAACTGCCGGAGGTCGAGGGGACGAAGACGCGGCTGATTCTCGACGAGCGACTGGGATAGCCGTCCCGCCGAGCGGCGCGCACGCAACCTATTCCGCCCGCGACCGGAGCCACCGCCGCCCCCCGTGGACGACGCTGTACCCCCGGTCGAGCAGCCGGTGGAGCCGGCCGAGGTTCGAGACGGAGGAGACGTCGCCGGCGCGGATGGCGTCGGCGACGTCGCGGGGCCCGAGGCTGTCGGCCTCGACGGTCGTGTAGGCCCGCCCGACCTCGAACGGGTAGTGGGCGTCGCTGCCGCCGACGACGGGGAGCCCCCGCCGGTCGGCGAACTGGAGCGTCCGCGCGTCGTGTTCCGGGTTCTTTCCGTTCAGTTCGACGGCGTCGAAGTCGGCGTCCGACTCCCGGACGGAGCCGTTCCGGAACGGGTGCGCGACGATGGCCGCACAGCCGCGCTCGTGGGCGCGGTCGACGGCCTCCGCGGGCGTCAACTCGCCCGGCGTCGTCCGCCGGGGAGGGTCCGGGCCGACGACGAGGACGTGCCCCCGGGTCGTCGACACCTCGATGCCCGGCAGAATGGGCAGGTCCGCGTCGCCCACGTACGCGTAGTCGTGGTTCGTCACCGTGAGCGCGTCGAGCCCCCGACGGCGGGCGACGAGCGCGTGCAGTCGGAGCCCGACCGGGTCGTACGGGGTCGGCCGACCGACGAAGCCGTGGAAGAACCGGCTGTGGTTGTGCAGGTCGACGGCGAACTCGGGCACGGATGCTAGGAGGCGGCGGTACGGCTTTGCAGTTGTGGGCCGATGCGTCCGTATGCAGCGGTCGGTCCTCGTTCGAAACCCCGAAAGCGGCGATCAGGCGGCGAGCGTGCAGGCGGCAGCCCTCGCCGAGGAACGCGGCTACGAGATCCGGAACACCTCGGAGTCGGGCGACGAGGTCGCGCTCGCACGCGAGGCGGCCGAATCGGGCGCCGACCGGGTCGTCGCCTGCGGCGGCGACGGCACGCTCAACGGCGTCGTTCGCGGCGTCCAGGAGGCGAGTCGGCTGGACGACGTGACGCTGGGCGTCGTGCCGGCGGGCACGGGAAACGGCTTCGCCGATAACGTCGGCATCCGGGGCGTGGAACACGCCTTCGAGGTGCTGGACGGGGGCGAGGTCCGACGGCTCGACCTGGGCGTCGTCGAGTCGCTCGGCGACGGCCCCGACACGCCGGGGAACAGCGTGCTGAGCCCGGAAGGGACGACGGGCCGCCCGTTCCTCAACTCGTGCGTCTGCGGGCTGACGGCGGAGGCGAGCGCGAGGACCGAGTCGGAGCTGAAAAAGCGGGTCGGCACGCTGGCGTACGTCCTGACGACGCTCCAGCACACGCGCGACTTCGAGGGGCTGAAACTGGACATCCGCGCCGGCCCGGAGGCGGACCCGGTCTGGTCGGGCGAGGCGCTGGTCCTGCTGGTCGGGAACGCCCGGCGGTTTCCGGGCCGGCAGGCCGACATGGAGGACGGGAAGCTCGACCTGCTCGTCGTCGAGCGGGCGCCCGCCATCGACTATCTGGCGAGCGGTGCGGTCGACCGCTTCTTCCGCGGGGGCGACTCGCGGCTCACCAGGCTGACGGTGCCGTCGGTGCTCGTCGACGCGACCGAGCCCCGGCAGTTCTCGCTCGACGGCGAGATGGTCGAGCACGACCGACTGTCGATCGAGACGCGGGAACGGGCGATCTCGTTCGCGGTCGGCGAGTCGTACGAGCCACACCCGACGTTCGAGTGAGACGCGCCCCGAGCCACCCGCGCTCGGCGCTCAGGAGCCGAGGTCGCCGACCTCGACGCCGCCCGTGCCGGCGGAGTCGACGCCGAGGTCCGGGTCCGCGTCGCTCCCGCGCGGGAGGTCGTCGAAGGAGCGCACGCGGTAGTCCGCGCGGACGCAGCGGCCGCGTTCGCCGTAGCCGTGTCGCTCGACGTGGACCGCGTCGAGGCCGGCGTTCCAGGCCGCGCCCACGTCGCTCGCGCCGTCGCCGAGCAACACGCCCCGCTGGACGGCCGCGTCGACGCCGAGCGCGTCCATCGCGTTCGTGACGGGCGTCGGGTCGGGCTTCCAGCCGGTCTCCTCCGAGCAGCAGAGGAACACGTCGAACCAGTCGGTCAGGTCGAGGTGCTCGACGACCGGGTCCGCGAGGAACTCGGCACAGTGGGTGACGACGCCGACCGGGACCTCGCGCTCGTGGAGCGACGAGAGCAGGCGCGCGGCGTCCTCGTGGACGTAGGACGCCTCGGCGCGCGTTCCCGGGTCCTCGACGGCGTGGAACGCCGGCCAGAACTCCGCGGGGTCGATGCCCCACTCGCGGAGCTTCGGGTCGCGCGAGCCCTCCAGGCCGTGCCAGAGCACCTCTGCCTGCCGGTCGGTGAACTCGCGGCCGAGGCGGTCGCCGACCCGGTCGAACACCTCGCGGGTGTACGCCCAGTCGGCGTCGACCACGGTGCCGTCGAGGTCGAACAGCCAGAAGTCGTAGGCGTCGGGGACCATCTGGGGAGGATTGGTAGGGCGTTCTCCGTTAAGTGTCTTGCCGTGACACTCTCGGCGTTGATTCTTTCGGGGATCAGGTCACGGCCAGCGCGGGTCGAATCGACGGCGTCCGTTCGATCGGAGGAGGCCGGTGTGGAGCCCGACCGCCGGCCGAACCGATCAGCCTCGCGGATTCCCGGGCGACGGAGTCACCTGTCGGTGATGTCCTCGCTGCCGGCCGTCTCCCTGGCCGACTCGACCCAGCCGTCGATGTTCTCGGCGACGTAGTCCTGCCCGCCGAGCCCGACCGCGAGCCCGATGCCGAGCGCAAGCGCAAGCGCCAGCGCGCCGAAGAACGCGACGATGAACGTCGTGAACAGGCTGGTGAGCGGAGCGATGGTGAAGCCGATCGCGCCCAGCGCGACGGTGACCGTGATGTAGTAGACGAGTACCTTCACGGCGAGGCTGGCGACGTGGATCGCCCGGCCGTCGTCGATGTCGTCGACCAGCCCGCCGATCCGTTCGGCCGCCCAGATGCCGACCAGCAACACGAGCAGCCCGCCGAACAGCGCGGGGAGGTAGTCGGCAAACTCGTTGAGCACCATCGAGAGCGAGTCGATCCGGAGGATGTCCGCGACCGCCAGCAGCGTCAACAGGTAGACGTAGTAGGTGACCAGTTTCCCGACGATCCGGCCGAACTCGCCCTCGGTGTCGCCGAGCGACTCCAGGGGCGTCTCCCGGAGGTACGGGCCGACGCCGAAGCTGCCGACGATTCCGGCGACGATGTCGCCGACGATCCGCCCGATGATGAACCCGACGAGGAGGACGACGAGCGCCCCGAGGATCACCGGCAGGTACGCTCCGAGCTCGACCAGCAGGTCCGTGAGGAGGTCGATGTTCAACACGTCCGCGGCGGCGACGATGGCGACGAAGTAGACGTAGTAGGCGACGACCTTCCCGAGCGTCCGGGCGACGTCGTCGCCGCTACCGACGTCCTCGACGGCCGTCCCGGTCGTGTACCGGTCGATGCCGATCCGTCGAACGATCCGCGCCACGAGCCCGCCCAGGATCCGGCCGACGACGTAGCCGACGACGAGGATCAGCAGCGCGCCGACGATCGTCGGCAGGTACGCGACCACCTCCGCGATCGTCCGATTGATCGTCTCGCGGATCGCGACTTGCAGCGGGAGCGACGTGCTCTGGATGATCATTGTCCGGTAGAACGCACGCGCTCATCACCTTTTGTTAACAGTGCTCATACGCTCGAAATCGGTCACTATCGGGTCCGCCGCCGGGTGGGGTGACCGTCGTCCACGCCCCGGCACGCGTCGTCCCCGTGCGGTCGGCGCGCGTGACGGCGAGCCCGAAGGGCGAGCGGACGCGCGTGAGGAACGAGCGAGGGACGAACGAGGGATAAGCAGGGTATGAGTGAGCGAGAACGAGGCAGGCGAGCGAAGCGAGACGAACCGCGGAAGTCACAGCCCCGGAGCGGCGAGCGGGGCCGTCTCCCGCGGTCGGTGAGTTGCCGGCGACCGGCCGACGCCGCCGAATCACCGGACCCGGATCGAGGAGCCGAAGTACTTGTGTTTCGCCTCGCCGGCCGAATCGGCCCTGAACGCCGTCAGGTTCCGGGCGATCTCCTTCTCCAGCGCGGCCAGGTACGCCTCGTCGGTCTCGAACTCGCTGAACGTCGCCGACAGCACCGTCACGCCGGCCGGCAGCCGTTCGGCCAGCAGGTCCCGCACGTGGCTCGAATCGTTCGCCTCGCCCCGCCAGAGCGCGTCCCGGAACAGCAGCCAGCCGTCCTCGCCCGGCGTCGGCGCGGGCACCCGCGCGGTCGTCTCGAACTCGTCGGGGTCGAGCCTGACCTCCCGCGGCGAGAGGGTGAACCGGACCCGGAACACGTACGCGGCGTCCATCAGCCGTGTCCGGGCCGCGCTCGCACCCCGTCCGCGACGCCGGTCATCAGTCGGCCAGTTCGTTGAACCGGCCCGCGAGCTCGACGTCCTTGCCCGTGATGCCACCCGCGTCGTGGGTCGTGAGGCGGGCCTCCACCTCGCGCCACCCGATCGTGAGTTCCGGGTGGTGGAACGCCTCCTCGGCCAGCCCGCCCGCGCCGGCAGCGAAGCCGACGCCTTCGAGATACGAGTCGAACTCGAAGGTCCGGACGATCTCGTCGCCGTCGCGCTCCCAGCCGTCGGGCAGTCGATCCGAAACCTCCTCGTCGGTCAGTAGTTCGGCCATGCGAGGAGGTCACACGCGAGAAGGAAAAGCGCTTCCCGGTCAGCGCGTCGTCGCCGCGCCGGCCAGTTCGTCCTTCGCGTCCGCCAGCGCCGCCAGCGTCTCGGTGCCCGCCGCCAGCACCGGGTAGGGCGACCGGAGGCTCCCGTAGAGGTACTCGTACCAGTACGGCCGCTCTGACTCGCGCTCGTGGACCGTCGCCTGCCGGTCCGCGAGCAGCGACTCGACCTGCCGCTCGTGCCACTCGGCGCGCTCGTAGTCGGCGATGAGGTCCGCGTAGCCCGAGCGGTCGAGGTCGGACTCGAGGATCCCCTCCGCGGCCTCGGCCGCCGGCGTGAGCGCGTCCTCGGACTCGCTGAGCGCCGCCTCCTCGCGGTCCAGTTCGGCCAGCAGTTCGTCGCGCTCGCGGCGCGCGCGGTCGGCCCCGTCGGCGAGCGCGAGGTGGAGTTGCGGGGTGAGCGCGTCCCCGCCCGTCAGCGCGGACGCGACCGTGTCGGAGAACTCCTCGCTCACGTTCTCCGCGAGCGACTCGTCGTACTCCTCCTCGTAGTGGGCCGTCGCCATGACCGTCTCGCGGTACGCGTCCCGGGCCGCAGAAAGCGCCGTGTCGTCCCTGACCGAGCCGCCGGCGACGGCCAACACCCCCCCACCGCCGGGTTGCGGGTCCGGTGGCCCGAGTTCGGTCGGGTCGAGCGTCGTGACGCGCCGCCTGAAGCGATCGAACGCGTCCCGCTCGGCCCGCGTCCGCGTCCGTTCGACCTCCAGGGCGTCCCGCGCCTCGAAGATCCTGTCGAGAACGATGCCGGAGAGCAGGAGGAACGCGGCGGTGAGACACAGCACCGTCACCGCGGCGACGAGTTCGGGGTGCCCACAGTCGGCGACGTAACAGGCGGACTCCACGCTCTCCTCGACCGAGGAGGTGGGGAGCCTGCCGACGCCACCGCCCATCTGAGTCATGGGACTAGCTGTGGTGTCATCACACATCACGTTTTCCCACAGGACGGGAACAGGTCTGACGGCTGACCGACGCGCGTCGAAGGCGACCCGGCGAGCCGGCGACGAACGCACTCACGGCCCGGCAGTCCCGCGATTCAGTCGTCCGTGAACTGCTCGGAGACCCGCTCCGGGGGACCCGCAACGCCGTCGTCCGACTCCACGGCCGGCGTCTCGAACTCGGGGTCGAACAGCTCCATCGCCGCGTGGATCGTGTCCCAGTCGTCCTCCATCGCCGCCTCGCGGAGGCTCTTCGTGGGTGCCGCGAGCAACTGCCCGACGAGCGCGTCGGCGAGCGACTCGACGGTCTCGCGCTGTTCGTCGGGCAGTTCGCCCTGCGCCTCAAGCTTCGTCAGCGCCCGGTCGAGTTCGCGCGCTTTCGTCCGTTCGGCGCCCTCGTACATCGCGGAGATGGCCTCGTCGGCCCGCCTGCGCTTGAACGACGCGAGCAGCCTGTCCATCTCCTCGTCGATCATCGCCTCGACCCGCTCGGCCTCGCTCCGTCGGCTCGCCTGGGTCTCGGCGGTCACCGCCTTCAGCGCGTCGAGGTCGTGAACCGTCACGCCGCTCTCGTCGCCGGTCGACGCGGTGCCGGCCGCCGCGTCGCCGACCGCCGCGTCGGGGTCGACGTCGCGCGGCTGGGCCAGGTCGATACAGACGACGTCGCCGGCGTCGGCCAGGTCGTCGGCCTCGAGCACGTAGCCGTCGGCACCGGTGGCGCTGATGAGCACGTCCGCCTCGTGGGCCGCCGCGGGCGCGTCCGCGAGCGGGACCGCCTCGGCGGAGACGTCGAGTTCGCAGGCGACGTGTTCGGCGTGGGGAACCGTCCGGTTGGCGACGACGACCCGGTCGACCCCGGCGTCGTCGAGCGCGCGGGCCGCGAGCGTCCCCATCTCGCCGGCGCCGAGCACGGCGGCCGTCGAGCCCGTGAGGTCGAGTTCCTCGGCCGCGAGTTCGACCGCGGCGGAGCCGAGCGACACCGAGCCCTCGTTGATCGCCGTCTCGGCGCGGGCGCGCTCGCCGACGTGGATGGCCTTCGTGAGCACGCCGTCGAGCATCGCGTCGATGCCGCCCGCCCGCCGGGACTCGGCGAACGCCCGCTTCACCTGGCCGATGATCTGGTCCTCGCCCAGCACGAGCGACTCCAGGCCGGCGGCGACCCGCATCAGGTGCCGGAGCGAGGACTCGTGGTCCAGGCTGACGACGACCTCCTCGGGGACGGCCGCGGCGAAGTCGGCGAGCGCGGCCTCGCCCGCCTCCCCGTCGTCGGCGACGACGTACGCCTCCGCCCGGTTGCAGGTCCGGATGGCGAACGCCTCGGTGACGCCATCGCGGGCGAGCAGGCCCGAGACGGTGTCGGCCGCCGCGTCGCCGCCGACCGACCCGATATCCTCGACGTCGGCCCGCGCGTGGCTAACGCTGACGCCGCGTACCACGCCCGCCTCAGTCATCGAGTACCCCCTGCATTACCCGGTCTGCCTCTTGGCGAGCGTTGGCGACCCCGTCTTGTAAACCCTTCCAAACCGCGGACGACCGCACGACCGCCCGAACCGCGTCACGGCGCTCCGATGGGGACGCGTCTCCCTCGCGCAACTCGTCCCTGATCTCGCCGACGAGCGTCGCCATCTCGCCTGCGTGTTCGACCTCCTCCTCGACCCGTTCCCGGAGGTAGCGCGAGAGCGCCGGCGCGGTGCCGCCGGTCGCCAGCGCGACGACGACCGGGTCCTCGCGGACGGTCGCCGGCACGACGACGCTGCCCGCGTCGCGGCCTCCCGAGGCGTCGGCCCGGTTCACCAGCGCGCCGGCCTCGCGGGCGGCCGACTCCGCGGCGTCGTTGACCGCCCCGTCGTCGGTCGCCGCGACGACGAGCGCCGGATCGAGGCTGGCGACGAACTCGCCGACGTCGGCCGGCGTCGGCTCCGCGCGGACGAGGTCCGCGTCGCCGAACGACGAGTCACAGAACGCGGGGCTGACGACGACCGTGCGCGCCTCGGGGGCGAACCGCCGGGCCTTCCGCGCGCCGACCGGCCCGCCGCCGAAGACGACGACCGTCTCGTCGGTGAAGTCGTGGAGCAACGGGATCATGAATGCCACCACGATGAGGAATCATCCGGCGGGGCGCGTGCCGGCGCGGACGGAGCCGCGCCGGACGCACTCGAGGGATGAGTGAGCGCAGCGAGCGAATCGGCTGGGGAGGCGTGTGGCTGTGCGGGGCGGGTGCTGTCGGGCGGGACTGAAAGGGGCCGCGGCGGTCGGCGAACCCCGAACCCGTAAGCACCGCAGGAGGGAGGCCGGAGGCCGAGCGACGAGGAGCACAGCGCGGTTCGCGGGAGCCGAGCGCCGCGGGGGCTTTCGAACCGTACTTCGTGTTTCCAACCGCCCCGTCTCGAACCACTCGACCCCCCGTACCGACGACCCATTCCACACATCGAACGGATCACTCCTCGGGTTCCACGTCGGCGCGCTCGGCCAGCCTGATTCCGGTCTTCTTCAGGATGCGCGTCGAGAACAGCGTGTCCCAGTCCCCGTCAGCGACGTCCCAGAACTCGGTCATCGTCTCGCGCACCTGCTCGACCCGGCGCTCGCTCTCGGCCTCGTCCCGGCCGTGGGTCATCGCGAAGAAGTTGTACGGCCAGACGCCCTCGTGGCGCGGGCGGTGATAGCAGTGGGTGACGAAGCCCAGCTCCGCGACCGTCTCGCCCACCTCGTCCAGCACGTCGTCGGGGACGTCCCAGACGGTCATGCCGTTCTCGGTGTAGCCGAGCGCGTAGTGGTTCGGGATGACGCCGACGCGGCGCACCTTCCCCTCGAGGTCGAACCGCTTGATCGTCTCCACGACCCACTCGGTCGGCTGGTCGAGTTCGGCGGCCACGTCGGCGTACGGCGTCTCGGTGATCGGGAGGCCGCCCTGGATCTCCACGACGAGGTCGCGCTCGTCCGGGGTGATCGTTCCGCCGTCGGTGGGAGTCACGTCAGGTCCGAGCCCGGAGAGGTCCAGATCGCCCGCCGACACGGGGCCGTCCAGCAGGAACTTCGCGCCGACGTGGAACTCCCGCTGCTTGGGAAGGTTGTACGTCTCCTGGCCCGTGTCGGCCTCGATGCTCGCGAGCACCTCCTCGACGCGCTCGCTCGCGGTTCCACCGCGGCCGTCCGAGGCCCCCTGCGGCTCGCTGGCGACGCTTAGCACGAACCACATGTTGAGGTGGGGGTGCTCGCGCTCGTAGTTGTGGGCCACCTCGCGGTAGCCGTTCACCGTCTCCGCGACCGCCTCGAACCGCTCGGGCGGGGCGTGCATGGCGACGAGCGTCGCGGTGCCGCCGATCTCCTCGGCGTTCACGAGCGCGCCGAACCGCGAGAGGACGCCGCGCTCGTCGAGGTCCCGCACGGCCGCGAGCAGCTCCGGGCCGGTCACGTCCACGCCGCGCTCGCGGAGCGCCGTTGCGGCCGGCTCCCACGGCTCTGCGACGACGGGGAACCCACCCTGGAAGGCGTTGACGACGGCGCGGTCGAGCGTCGAGAGGTCGGCGTCGGACTCGACCTGGGTCATGTGTCGGGGTCGGGACGGGCGGGGCATAAGGCTCGCGCTCCCGGATCGGTTCCGGTCGAGAACCGGGAGTCACCGCCCGGTGTACGGGAACTCGCCTCAGCGAACGACCGTCGTCCGGTGGCCGAGCGCCTCCACGTCGGCGGCGATGGCCTCGGTGTCGGCCGTGGCCTCGAAGTAGCAGACGATGGCGAACGAGCCCTCGCGGAGCAGTTGCTGGCACTCCCAGACGAACGACTCGTCCTCCAGCGTGCGGCCCTGGAACTGGTTCGAGGCGAAGTCGGGGTCGTCGTTGCCGGCGTGGATGTACGTCTCGCCCTTGCCCGCGTGGTCCGCGACGACGTCGTTGAGCTCGACGGTGAGTTCGTGGAGCTCCAGGTCGTCCTCGCCCCCGAGGTCGGTGTGGACGATGAGGCCCTCCAGCTCGATGTCGCCGGGTTCCAGCAGCGCCTTCGTCCGCTCGTAGAGGTCGTCGTCGAGCGTCTCGGTCATCGTCCGTGGTTGGGGCGGTCGTGGATTTACGGCTGGCGATTCGCTCGCTCGTCGTCCTCGGTAGTCCTGCCGTCCGTGCCAGTTTTGTCGAGGTATGCGGTACGATCGCGTCTGGGTCGAAAGCCCCCGGCTTCTGCGCTCGCGCGCCTCCCTGCGCTCCTCGTTCCCTGCGGTCGCTGCGGTGCTTGCATCGTTCGCGGGACACTCCCGCGATCTCACGAGAGCAGAGCTCTCGTGAACGGCGGACGACGCAAGCACCGCAGGAGCGAGTGTAGCGAGCGACGAGAAGCGCAGCGAGGCCCCCGAGCCGAGAGCCGCGGGGGCTTCCGCGGTCGTGACCACGGTGGCTGTGGTGCTGCCCACAGCAGGAGACACGCCAAAAGAAGACGAACCGATCAGCGACCCGAACTCACCGACGAGCTAGCACTCGGACCAGCCGCAGGACTCGCACGTCTTGCAGCCCTCCGAGTAGTACAGCGTCATGCTGCCGCAGTCGGGACACTCGGGCGACTCGCCGTTGGCGATGAGTTCGTCCACCGCGTCGGCCATCGGCCCGTCGTCGTTGGGTGATTCGGCCGTCGCGGAGCCGCCGTCCGCCTCGGGGATCTCCGGCCCGCCCGCGTCCTCCTCGACCTCGTCGAGCGTCTGCTGGTCCGGGTAGCCCTTGTCCACCTCGTCGTCGAGGTAGCGCCGGAGCGCGGTGCCGATGGCGTCCGGGATGGACTGGATCTGCTCGCCCTTGTCCCAGGCGACCTTCGGGCTGCGTGTGCCCTGCAGTTCGTCGACGATCTCGCTCGGGTCGACGCCCGAGCGCAGCGCCGTGGAGATGACCTTCGCCAGCGACTCGGTGAAGGAGTTGGTGAACCCGCCCGAGTGGCCGATGTTGGCGAACAGCTCGAACGGCTCGCCGGTGCTCGGGTCCTCGTTGATGGTGACGTACACCTTCCCGTAGCCCGTCTGGATGAGCTGGGTGATGCCGCGCAGCGAGTCGGGGCGCGGGCGCTTCTCGGTGTAGTCGACGGTCGGTTGCTCGCCGTCCGCCGCCTCGAGCAGCCCCTCGACCTCCGCGTCGACGGCCGCGCGCACGTCCTCGTTCTCGAGGAACCCCTCGATGCCGCCGAACACCTCCGAGATCTGGTCGACGAGCGCCTCGGCGGCCTCGCTCTCGTCGGCGAACTCCGCGTTGTCCGCGCGGGTCGTGAGCACCTGCTTCGAGCGGGTGCCGTCGCGGTAGTAGGTGACGCCCTTGCCGCCGTGCTCGTAGATGTAGCGGAACACCTCGTCGGCGTCCTCGACGGTGGAGTCGTTGGGCGCGTTCACCGTCTTCGAGATGGCCGAGTCGACGCCGGCCTGGCAGGCCACCTGCACGCCCGCGTGGTCCTTCGCGGTGAGGTCGCCGGTGACGACGAACAGCTCGCCGATGGCGTCCGGGACGGTGTCGAGCCCGTCGACGCCGTCGAACTCGTTCGCGGCCATCTGCTCCTGGGCCTCGCGCTTGACGGCCTCGACGTCGATGCCGTTCGCCTCCAGCGTGCGGAGGAAGTAGTCGTCGAACTCGACGAGCATCTCGTCGCCCTGCACGTCGTCGGAGACGTTCTTGTAGTAGGCGACGTTGTAGATGGGCTCACAGCCGCCCGTCGTGTTGCCGACCATCGAGGTCGTCCCCGTCGGGGCGATGGTCGTCGTGTTGTGGTTGCGGATCGGGAAGCCGTCGGCCCACTGCTCGGGGTCCTCGCCGACGTACTGCTCGAACCACTCGGCGTGTTCGGTCGGGTTCGCGTACTTCGAGTCGTCCCAGTCGTCGAACGAGCCGCGCTGTTCGGCGAGCACGTGGGAGGTCCACTTCGACCCGTGGTTGATGTGGGTCATGAGCTGGTCGGCGATCTCGTTGCCGACGTCGCTGCCGTAGCGGACGCCCAGCTGGATGTACAGCTGTGCTAGCCCCATGACGCCGAGCCCGATCTTGCGCATCTCGCGGACCTTCCGCTCGATCTCCTCGACCGGGAAGTCCGACATCGTGACGACGTTCTCCAGGAACCGGGTGCCGTAGGCGATCCGGTGGTCGAACGCCTCCCAGTCCATCGCGTCCTCCAGGAACACCTCGACTGCGTCCGCCTGCGAGTCGAACTCGCCGGCGTGCTCCTCGCTCCAGACGCGCCAGTCGGGCGCGTCGGTCGCCGCGAGCGTCGAGAGGTTGATGTGGCCGAGGTTGCAGGCCTCGTACTCCTCGAGGGGCTGCTCGCCGCAGGGGTTCGTCGCGAGGATGCGGTGCTCGGGGTGCTCCTCCACGTCGAAGCTGTGGAGCTTGTTGATGCGCTCGAGGTAGACGATCCCCGGCTCGCCGTTCTCGTGGGCGCCGGCGACGATGTGCTCCCAGAGCGCCTCGGCGGGCACCGAGAGGGTCTCGCCGACCTCGACGTGCTCGCCGAGCCCGAACATGTCGTACAGCTCCTTCGTCTCGGGCGTGGCGACGTGGGGCTCCTCCGTGCGCGGGTTGGTGAACGTGAACTCCTCGCCGGCCTCCAGCGCGTCCATGAAGTCGTCGGTGACGCCGACGGAGATGTTGAAGTTCGAGAGGTGGCCCTCGACGGCGTTGCGGAGGTGCTTTGGCACCTTGCCGTCCTCGCCGATGAGCTCGCGGGCCTCCTCCAGCGCGTCCGCGAAGGAGGTGTGGGTGTAGTCGTCGGGGTCGTTCAGCTTCAGCGTGTTCGCCAGCGAGACGTCCTTGTTCTTCGCGTGGATGAACTGGATGACGTCGGGGTGGGAGACGCGCATGACGCCCATCTGGGCGCCGCGGCGGGCCCCGCCCTGTGCGATCGTCTCGCACATCTGGTCGAACGTCCGCATGAACGTGATCGGTCCGGAGGCGATGCCGCCGGTGGAGCCGACCGCGTCGCCGTACGGGCGGAGCTTCCAGAACGCGTAGCCCATGCCGCCGCCCGACTGGAACACCTGGGCGGCCTCCTTGGCCGTCTGGTGGATGTCGTCGATGTCGTCGCCCGGCGAGTCGACGAAGCAGGCCGACAGCTGCTGGAGCTCGTCGCCGGCGTTCATCAGCGTCGGCGAGTTCGGCATGAAGGAGAGCTGCTCCATCAGCTCACGGAACTCGTCGGCCACGTCCTCGACGTGGGCGGCGACGTCGTCGGGGAGGTCGGGAACGACCGTGTCGTAGGCGAACTTGTTGACGTTGTGGACCGAAAGCGTCGTCTCGGCGTCGTCCTCCGGGGAGACCCCCTTGCCGAAGACCTCCGCAGCGAGTTCGTCGCGGCGCGGGTGGTCGGGCTTGAGCTGGTCTGGCGTGACCGTCACCTCGACGCCGCGCTTGTCGGCCTCGTAGACGGCCTCGGCGAGCGCGATGTTCTCCGCGACGCGGACGAACAGCTCCTCCTGGGTCTCGGTGAGGTTGCCGTCGGCGTCCTTGCGGAGGTAGCGCGCGGGCAGGATGTTGTCGTAGGCGTTACCGGTGAGTCGCTCCCGGAGGGTGTTCCCCTCGGTACGTTTGATCGGGAGGTCGAGTTCGTCCGCGCCGAGGTCCGCGCGGCTCATTCCTCGTGCCCCTCCCCCGAGCGGGCCCGCTTGCGAGCGAATTCGGTGATTGCGTGGTGGTGTTCCATGGGTGGTTCGGACGGAAGTTCGCTTCCGGACCCACGCTCATAACCGTTGTGGGTCCGAACGTAGTTTCATTAATTCAACCACGGTTGGGCACCGTCGCTTCGCGGCGACGGCCCTGCCGGGGTGAATCGCTTCCGGATGTGTGCTGATACGTCCTCCGGAAGTATAAGAGTGTGTAGAGCGGAGCGAAAGTTGTTCAGTCGTGCGGTTCGAGTGGAAACGTGACGACGGGAACGGGATGCAGTATTGTGCATACGTGGTTAGTATCCCCGGAGTACCGCCGGATACGGTGTGCCTAATCGAGGGACAAGCGGTATGTAGGAGGCCCGTCTACGGAGCGAGCATGGTCGTGGAACTCGCCCCGCTCGTCGGCACCGCGCTACAGCAGCTTCCGGCCCCCTTCGACGGCACCCTCGGACAGGTCTTCCTCGCCACCGTGGCGTTCCTCGCGGTCCTGCTCGTCGGGCGGATCGTGATGAAGATCGCCTGGAAGATCGCGCTCATCGCGGCCGTCGGCGTCGGCGCGTTCCTGCTCGTCACGACGTACCTCATCTGAGCGGGGTCCGCCGACGGTCGAGGGCCGACGACCGAATCGCCGTTCCGCACGGCCTCAGACGCACTCGGTCAGGAAGTTCGCCACGACGTCGTGTCCCACCGCCGTGAGCACCGACTCCGGGTGGAACTGCACGGCCTCGATCGGGTGCTCGCGGTGTCTGACGCCCATCACGAGCGACTCCCCGCCGTGGTCTGTCGTCGCCGTCACGTCGAAACAGTCCGGCACCGCGGTGGCGACGAGCGAGTGGTACCGGCCCGCCCTGAACCCCTGGTCCAGGCCCGCGAACACGCCCGCGCCGTCGTGCTCGACCGGGAACGCCTTCCCGTGGATCGGTTCCGGCGCGTGCCCGACCGTCCCGCCGTACTCGTACACCGCCGCCTCCAGGCCGAGACAGACGCCCAGCGTCGGGACCGTGGGGGAAAGCTCCCGCAGGACCGGCATCGTTACGCCGACGTCGCGGTCGTTCTTCGGGTGGCCGGGGCCGGGACTGATGACCAGCGCGTCCGGGTCGGCGTCCCGGACCGCCGCCAGCGGGACGTCGTTCGTCAGCACCTCGATGGACGGCCGGCCGTCGGGGAGGTCGAGGTCGCTGACGTACTCGACGAGGTTGTACGTGAACGAGTCGTAGTTGTCGAGGACGGTGACGTTCATCGGTCGGCCTCCGACCCGGCGAGCGGCCCGGACTCGCCGGCGGGACAGCCCGAATCGGAGCCCTCCTCGTCGCCGACCCGCCCTGCCGAATCGTCGTCCAGCCGCCCCGAACCCTCGCCGACGAGCACGCGCTCGACGGCGTCGAGCACGCCGCCCATCTTCTGCTCGGTCTCCTCGTACTCGCTCGCGGGGTCGGAGTCGGCGACGATTCCCGCGCCCGCGCGGACGGTGAGTTCGTCCTCCGCCTCGCCGCCGACCCGGCGACCGTCCCCGGAACTGCCGAGCGCGCCGTGCTCGACGGTCGCGGTCCGGATGACGATGGCGAAATCGGCGTCGCCGCTCCAGGAGTAGTAGCCGACGCCGCCGCCGTAGACGCCGCGCGGTGCGAGCTCGAGTTCGTCGATGAGCTCCATCGCGCGCACCTTCGGCGCGCCGGTCAGGGTGCCGGCGGGGAACGTCGCGCGCGTCGCGTCGAACGCGTCCGCGTCGGCCGCGAGCGTCCCGGTCACCGTGGACTCGATGTGCTGGACGTGGCTGTACTTCAGGACGTTCATGAACTCCTCGACCCGGACGGAGCCGGGGGCGGAGACGCGCCGGACGTCGTTGCGCGCAAGATCCACGAGCATCGTGTGTTCGGCGCGCTCCTTCCCGTCCGCGAGCATCTCGCCCGCGAGCCGGCGGTCCTCGACCGGCGAGGAGCCGCGCTCGCACGTCCCCGCGATGGGGTTCGAGACGACCCGGTCGCCCTGCACCGAGACGAGCGTCTCCGGCGACGCGCCCACGACCGACCGGTCGCCGTGCCGGAGCAGGTACATGTACGGCGACGGGTTCACCGCCCGCAGCGACTCGTACAGCGAGAGGTCGTCGACCGCCCCCTCGACGGTCCGGGTCCGGGAGATCACGCCCTGGTAGATGTCGCCGTCGAGGACGTGCTCCTTCGCGGTCTCCACCGCC
Source organism: Halobaculum sp. XH14 (assembly GCF_032116555.1). Taxonomy (NCBI): domain Archaea; kingdom Methanobacteriati; phylum Methanobacteriota; class Halobacteria; order Halobacteriales; family Haloferacaceae; genus Halorarum; species Halorarum halobium. The sequence continues at coordinate 867,136 of NZ_CP134949.1, read as the reverse complement.
GCCTCGTAGGCATCCCGCGGGCCCGCCGTCCCGCCGGTCCGCCTGATTCCCCGCGTCTCGGGCGGGTCGGCCGACCGGAGCGTCGCCTCGACGTCGCTCGCCTCCGCGGCGAGCTCGTCGTACACGGCGCCCGGGTCCGCGTCCGGACCGACGACGGGCGTGAACACCAGCCGGACGGTGCCCTCGCGGTCGTCGAACGCGAGCGTCCGCGTCGTCAGCACGAACTCCGCGTCCGGGACGATCGGGTCGGGACGCTCGACCCCGACCGCCCCGAGCCGCAGGTCGTAGACCGCGTCGTATGCGAGAAAGCCCACGAGGCCGCCGTCGAGCGTCTGCCGGTCCGAGTCCGGGAAGCCGACGCGCTCGGCGTCGGGCAGCGCGGCGCGGACGCGGTCGACCACGTCGTCGCCGCCGGTTTCGACGTACTCGGCCGCCGGGCCGAGCGCCGCGAGTTCGGTCCGGTCGGGGTAGACGGAGACGACCGCCTCGGGGTCGTAGCCGACGAACGAGAAGCGGGCGTGTCGCTCCGCGCCGGCGTCCGCGGGGCCCGCCGGGGTGTCGCCGTCGGTTCCCGCCCCGCCCTCCGCCGTCGGATCGCCGCCGGCGCTTGGCGCGAACGCGCCGGCCGGGTCGCTGGAGGCGACCTTCCGCGCGCTCTCCAGCAGGAACGAGTGGTCCGACCGGTCCGAGAGCGCGGCGTAGGCGGTCAGCGGCTCCACGTCCGCGTCGACGCCGGCGGTGAGGTGGACGACCGCGGGACCGTCGGCCGACTCGGCGAGTTCGACGAACGCCTCGCGCGTGCGATCGAGTTCGGCGTCCTCCCCCATCAGCCGTGGACCTCCTCGGCCTCGCCGAGCGACCGGCCGGCGTTGCGGACGAACCGCGCGACCGCCGTGTGGTCCTTCGCACCGCCGGACTGTTCGACGCCGGAGGCGACGTCGACGGCGAACGGCTCGACCGTCGAGATGGCCGCGGCGACGTTCTCCGGGGTGAGCCCGCCGGCGAGGATAACCGGCGAGACGAGCTCCCGGGCGAGTTCGGCGGTCGCCCCCCAGTCGTGCGTCTCGCCGGTGCCGCCCGCGCCCTCCTCGCTCGTGGAGTCGACCACGATGGCGTCGGCGGCCTCGTCGAGCTCCCGGGCGCGGTCGGCGTCCGCGTGGTCGACGACGGGGACGACCTTGACGCCCGCCTCGGCGCGGACGTAGCCGATGTCGGTCGGGCCCAGATCATCGCCGTGCAACTGGAGCACGTCGGGGTCGACCAGTCGCGCGGCGTCGACGGCGTCCTGGGCCTCGACCGGCATCGTGACGAGCGTCGTCGTGAGGAACGGCGGCGCGGCGGCCGCCAGGTCGGCCGCGGTGGCGAGGTTCACCTCGCGGGGCGTGTCCACCGGCACGTCGGCGATGACGCCGACCGCGTCGGCGCCCGCCTCCGCGACCGCCCGGAGGTCGGTGGCGTTCGTGACGCCACAGACCTTCACGCGGGTCACTGGCGCATCGCCGCCAGGGTGTCGGCGGCGTCCCCCACGTCGATGGCGCTCGCGGCGCGGTCGACCCCGTCCTCGATGCTGTCTGCCTCGCCGGCGACGTAGATCGCCGCCCCGGCGTTGGCGAGGATGACGTCCCGCTTGGGCCCGGTCACCTCGCCGGTTACGATTCCCTCCAGGTCCCGGGCGTTGCCCTCGGGCGTCCCGCCCGCGATGTCGGCGACGGGCGCGCCCTCGAGGCCGAAGTCCTCGGGCGTCAGCGTGAACTCCGTCACGTCGTCGCCGTCGACCTCCGCCACCGTGGTCGGGCCGTGGAGCGCGATCTCGTCGGCGCCGTCGCCGTGGACGACCAGCGCGCGGTCGGTCGGCATGTGCGTCAGCGCGTCGGCCAGCAGCGGGACGAGGTCGGGGTCGTACACGCCCAGCACCTGCGCCTCCGCGCCGGCGGGGTTCGTCAGCGGGCCGAGCACGTTGAACAGCGTCCGCATCCCGAGTTCCTTGCGCGGGCCGATGACTGCCTTCATGGCAGGGTGGAACACGGGCGCGAGCATGAATCCGATGCCGTCGCGCTCGATGGCGCGCTCGACGGCCGGCGGTTCGGCGTCGATCTCGACGCCAGCGACCTCCAGCACGTCCGCGCTCCCGGAGGAGGAGGAGACGGAGTAGTTGCCGTGTTTCGCCACCGTCACGCCCGCGCCGGCCGCGACGATGGCCGAGGTGGTCGAGACGTTGATCGTGTCGTAGTCGTCGCCGCCGGTGCCGCAGGTGTCGACGAGCGGGTCGCCCGCCGGGTCGATGGTCCGGGCCGCGTCGCGCATCCCCTGCGCGAAGCCCGCGATCTCGGCCTCCGTCTCGCCTTTCGCGCGCAGCGCCGCGAGCAGCGCGCCGATCTGTGCCTCCGTCGCCTCCTCGAACACGAGCGTCGCCGCCTCGCGCGACTCGGCGACGGTGAGGTCATCGCCCTCGGTCACGCGCTCGACGAGCGTCTGTATTGTGGACATGGATGAATGAATCCGTCTTGTGATGTACGAATGTGTGCATCAGCATAAGCCTGTCGCGGGCGTGCGGCCCGGTGGCGGGGTGACCTGGCTGCTGATGACGCGGCGGCCTGGACGCCGGCGGCCGGAGCGAGCGCGGAAAGGTTCGACGGACGCTCGACTCGGAGAACCACACGGCGGTCCGGAGAAACGGGGCGAATGCCCCGGGAGGGACCCGGGATCAGTACATCGCGTCGACCTGTCGGCGGGTCTCGGGGAGGTCGCCCGAGTTGTCGACGGTGAGGTCGGGGGCCGACACGGCCTCGAACTCCTCGCGGATCAGTTCGTGGACCCCGAAGTCGGCGTCGCTCTCGTCGCCCTCCCGGGCGGTGATTCGCTCGCGGACGGTCTCCTCGTCGCACTCGACTTTCACGAGGTCGAACGACGCGCCGACGTCACCCGCGACCGCCCGGACCTCCGCCCGGTAGCGCGCCTGACGGAACGTCCCGTCGAGGACGACCGCGCCGTGCTCGGCGACGGCCGCGGCCGCGCGGTCGAACAGTTCGTCGTACGACCGGCGGGTCTCCTCGGGGGTGTACTCCGGTTCGGGGACGACGTCCTTGCGGACCACGTCGGTCCGGAGCAGTTCGGCGTCGATGCGCTCGGCGATCTCGGCCGCGACGGTCGTCTTCCCGGCCCCCGGCAGCCCGCACACCACGACGAGTCGATCCCCTCCTGACATCGATGGGTCGGCTGGACGGTGTTCGGGCGGGGTTTAGACGGTTGCGCTTCGCGCGCCGCGAGCGGCGGAGGTGACGCGTCGGAAGCGAGGGGAGGACGAACGCGCCGGCCGCGGCGGAGCGATCGCCCGGCGCGTCCGAGAACCCGGCACGGACGGCCGATTCCGCCGGGGCTTACCGGCGGTGTCCCGGAGGCAGGGGCATGAGCGGCGACGACCACCTCCGGCTCAACCTCTTCACCATGAACTCGGTCGATCACGTCTCGCCGGGGTCGTGGACCCACCCGGGCGACCAGTCCCATCGGTACACCGACCGCGACTACTGGACCGACGTCGCCCGGACCGCAGAGCGCGGCGGGTTCAGTTCGGTGTTCTTCGCCGACGTGCGCGGCGTGTACGACGTGTACGGCGGCGACCGCGAGACGGCGATCCGGAAGGGGGTCCAGACGCCCGCGAACGACCCGAGCTACCTCGTCCCGGCGATGGCTGAGGTCACCGACGACCTCGGGTTCGCGCTCACGCGCTCGACGACGTACACCCATCCGTACCAGCTCGCGCGGGAGTTCTCCACGCTGGATCACCTCACGGACGGCCGGATCGCGTTCAACGTCGTCACCTCGTATCTCGACTCCGCGGCGACGAACCTGGGGCTCGACGAGCGGATGGACAAGGCGACCAGGTACGACCGCGCGGACGAGTTCATGGACGTCTGCTACGCGCTCTGGGAGGAGTCGTGGGACGAGGACGCGGTCGTCCGCGACGCCGAACGGGGACTCTACGCCGACCCCGACGGCGTCCGCACCATCGACCACGAGGGCGAGCACTTCGACGTCCCGGGGCCGCACGGCTGCGAGCCGTCGCCCCAGCGCACGCCCGTCGTCTTCCAGGCCGGCTCCTCGGACCGCGGGCGCGAGTTCGCCGCCGCGAACGCCGAGGCGGTGTTCTGCTCACAGCCGACCGAGGGCAGCGTGGTCGAGTACGTGGAGGACCTGCGGGAACGGGCCGCTGCGCTCGGGCGCGACTCGGACTCGCTGGCGTTCTTCCCCGGCATCGTCCCCGTCGTGGGCGAGACCGCGGCGGCGGCCGAGGCGAAACACGAGGCGCTCGTCGAGCACGTCGACGTCGAGGCGTCGCTCGCGCTCCTCTCGGGCTTTCTCGACGTGGACCTCTCGGAACTCGACCCCGATCGGCGCATCGAGCACATCGAGACCGACGCCATCCAGGGGACGATGAACGCGTTCACGAGGTCGGACCCGGACCGCGACTGGACCGTCCGCGAGGTGGCCGAGTTCTCGGGACTGGGCACGACCTCGCCGGTCGTCGTCGGCACGCCCGAAGCGGTCGCGGACGAACTCGAACGCTGGTACCGCGAGGTCGGCATTGACGGGTTCAACGTCAAGGAGGTCGTCCGGACCGGGAGCCTCGACGATTTCGTCGACCTCGTCTGCCCCGTGTTGCGCGAGCGGGGCCTGCTGCCCCAGGAGCCGACCGCGGGGACCCTCCGCGAGCGCCTGCTCGGAGACGGGCCACGCCTGGCGGCCGACCACCCGGCGAGAAGCTGACCGGGCCGTTCGGCGGAATCGACGCCACGGCCGCCCCGGGACCTCCCCGTCCGTGATCGAGGACGACCGATCGAGCCGGGCGATCCGACGGGGACGCTCGCGCGTCGAAAACACACAACCGGCGGTGAGTTTGCTCCGGGAACTCCCGCCGCCTGCGCCATCGTTAAGTACGTCCGGCCACGAGTCACAGGCGACGCTTCGTCTGGAGGGCCGAAGCGTCAGCGGGGACCAATTCGGGTCGGCACCGCACCGCACCACTCTTTCGCGGTGCGTGCCGACCTTCGTTTCAACACGTTCCAGCGACGGCCATGTCGCTCCGCGGCCACGTCGCTCCGGACGGCCGGACGCGTTCGACGGCTCACCCGTCGCCCGGCGGGTGGACGAGCAGGCCGTCGACCATCGCGGTCCCGGCGAGCGCGAGACAGAGGCCGCCGGCGAGCGCGAACGGGAGCGCGGTGACGTGAGCCGCGGCCGCGGCCGCCGCCAGCGCCGTGCCGATGACCGCGAGGAGGGCGTCCGCGCGGGTCGGGGCGTTCGTCGGAAGCACTGTAATTACATATCATTACGGACCTTGAGTATCTTTGGGTCGCTCTCGCCGGCGCTCCGCGGGCAAGGAACGTGCGAACGGCGAAGCGAACGGGTCGATGGAGACTGCGAGGGAAGGGATTCGAACCCTTGAACTCCTGAGAGAGCGGATCTTAAGTCCGCCGCCTTTGGCCAAGCTCAGCCACCCTCGCGCGATCACACCGTTGCTCGGTCGCCCGCTTGTCGGTTTCGGTTACCAGTCGACGCTCAGCGTCCCGTCGCCGTGCGGGTCCGGGGCGAGCTCCTCGTCGGTCCGGCGGTCGACGACGTGGATGCAGCCGACGTCCTTCTTGGCCGGACACACCTCCGCGGCGCGGAGGTTCTCGTCGAGTTCGTCCTCGGCGACGTAGTACGACGTCGGTTTCGCCATGCCGGAGGTGATGTCCATCTCCCAGTTGTCCGCGACCTCCGCGCACTTGCCCGCCCCGAAGCAGGCGTTCGCCTCGAAGATGATCTTGTACGGCTTCTCCTCGACCGGCGGCCCCTCCCCCCCGAAGTCGCTCGCGGTCTGGACCTCCGCGTCCAAGTCGCTCATCTTGGTTGGCGTTGTCGGCGGGTCGTCTTTCGTCTGTCGGTCGCTCCCCGTCGGATTCGGCGGGACGAGCGCCTCCGTCGCACGGTCGCCGTGACGGCGTGGGACGGCCCGCGGCGGGCCGTCGAATCAGACGCCGATCCAGTCGTCGTTCCGGACCTCGTACCCGTTCGCCCGGCAGAACTTCGCCGCTTGCCGGCGCACCGCCCGGGACCCCGGGAGCGCCTCCTCGTCGCGGATGCGCTCCACGATCCAGTCGGTGATGGCACTGATCCCCTCGTCCTCGTCGTCGGCGTCGATCGCCTTGAGTTCCCTGAGCGTCTTCTCGTAGGCCTCCCGCCGTGACCTCCCGAGCTCCTCGTTCGGGAGCGTCTCGCTCGCCTCGACGACCCGTTTCATGGCCGCGGCGATCGTCGGCCGCCGTACCCGCACGCGGACGGCGGCCGGGGAGTCGAACCGCTCCTCGGCCGTGTCCGGAACGAGTTCCTCGACGGCGTAGGTCCCCCCGACCGACTCGACCTGCCGATCGCCGACCGCGGCGACGACCTCGGCCCCCGTGGCCGGGAACGCAAGGGAGTCGAGTTCCGCCTCGAACTCGTCGAGCGCCGATTCGTCGGTCGGCGGCTCCGTCTCGTCCCCGCGTTCGAGTTCCGCCGCGATGGCGCGCTCCCGCTGGCGTCGCTCGGCGTCTCGTGCTTGCTTGTCTCGGCCTCGTTTGTCGTCTGCCATCCCCGATCGTAGGTCGCCCAGTCGGATAACCTCCCGGCCGGGGTGGTTTTCCGGGGTGACGACGGCCCGAGCCGGATCGAGGAGCGTCGACACGGACGGGCTCGGTCACCCGTTCGGGACGACGACCCGGGGTGGAAGGGTCGGGCCACCTACCCGGAGCCGACCAGGTCCTCGTACCGCGCGCCGGTCTGCTTCAGCGTCTCGGTCGAGTAGAGCCGCTCGTGCTCGAACGGCAGGTACTCGGACGCCAGTTCGTCGATCTTCGCGTCCACCGCCTCTGCCTCCCTGCCGTGGACCATCGTGAACAGGCTGTACTGCCAGCCCTGCTCGGGCCGGCGCGGCCGGTGGTAACACAGCGTCACGTACGGCAGTTCGCCCACGCGCTCGCCGAGGTCGTCCAGCCGGTCGTCGGGCACGTCCCAGACGACCATGCAGTTGTTCCGGAACCCCGTGACGACGTGGTTCACCACGCAGCCGATGCGCTTGATACACCCCTCGTCGCGCAGGCGTTCGACCGCCGCGAGCACGTCGGCCACGTCGGCGTCCACGGCGTCGGCGACGTCTCGGTACGGGGTCGCAGAGAGCGGGAAGCCGTCCTGGATCTCGAGCAGGAGTCGCGCGTCGAGGGCCGAGAGGTCCCCGGCCGCGTCCTCGGAGATGCGCGTCGCCGATGCCTCGGTCCGTTCGACGGACGCCCGTGGCTCGTCGCCGCGAGCGGATTCCGTGGCACCGCGCGCCGCGCCCTCCCGTGCGAACGCGTCGTCGTTGAACACCGGGAACTCCAGGTCGATGTAGAAGTCGGTCAACATCGGGAGGTTCAGTACCTCACAGCCGGTTTCCGCCTCGATCTCCGCGAGGATCTCGTCGCGTCGCGCCCGGTCGCCGGCGGTGACGACGAACCACATGTTCCACTCGTGGTCGCGCCGGTAGTTGTGGTTCACCTGCCGGTAGCCGTTGATCACCGCCGCGATCTCGGAGAACCGGCCCTCGGGTGCCTGCACCGCAGCGAGCGTAGAGGAGCCGATGACGGGCGGGTTCAACACCGCGCCGAAACGTCGGAAGACGCCCCGCTCGCGTAGCGTTCGGACCCGTTCGACCGCCTCGGACTCGTCGACGCCGAGGTCGGCGGCGACGACGCGGAACGGCCGCTCGGCGACCGGGAAGCCGCTCTGGTAGTCGTCGACGAGGCGGGCGTCGACCGCGTCGAGGCCCTCGCGCCAGTCGTCGTCCTCCAGCGCGCTCATTGCCCGGCCTAGGGTGTCGGCCTACCTACCGGTTTCGGAGTCCGTCCGTCCGACGTCACGACCTCGCGGGCGCTCCCGAGTCGGGTGGACGACCGTCCACGTCTCGGGAACGAACGGGACGCTTTTGCGGCGACGCCCCCAAGCCGGCGGCATGGCACAAGCGACCGAGACGTTCGGGGAGTGGCCCCTCAAGCGGCTCATGACGGCGGTCTGCGGTTCGGGCCCGAAGTCCGCCGACGACATGACCCGCGCGCAGGCGACCGAGGCGATGCGGCGCATCTTCGCCGGCGAACCCGACGACACCACGCTCGGCGCGTTCTGGCTGGCGAACCGCTGGAAGCGCAACACCCCGGAGGAACTGGCGGCCTACGTCGACGAGATGTGCTCGCGCGTCGAGTACGCCGAACCCGACGCCGACCCCGTCGACTGCGGCGCGAACTACGACGGCAAGGGCGAGACGGCCCTCCTCGGCGTCGCCGCCGGCGTCGTGGCCGCGGGCGCGGGCACGCCGGTCGTCGTCCACTCGGGCGACCGCGTGCCGACACAGAAGCAGGACGCCTACAAGCACGTCCTCGACGAACTCGACGTCCGAACCGAACTTTCGCCGGACGAGTCGGCGGACATGGTCGACGACGCCGGGTTCGGCTTCTACTACCAGCCGTCGTTCAACCCCGACGTCCACGCGCTCTGGGAGCGCCGGGACGCGATGGGCGTCCGGACGTTCGTGAACACCGTCGAGACGCTGGCGAACCCGTCGGGCGCGTCGGTCCACCTCGGCTCCTTCTACCACCTCGCGTTCGCCAGGAAGGTCGTCGACACGTTCGAGCGCTCGGAGTTCCACGACCTCGGCCGCGTCATCATGTTCCAGGGGATGGAGGGGTACGACGACGTCCGGCCGGGCTACACGAAGGTCGCCGAGTGGACCGCGGGCGGGGACGGCGACGCCGAGTTCGCCGACTACGAGATCGAGACGCCCGAGTACGGCATGGACTTCGAGGAGGCAGACCTGGAAGTCGACGACGTCGCGGTCGACTCGGCCCGCATCGCCGAGGAGGTCGTCTCCGGCGACCGGACGGACCACTGGCGCGACGCGGTCGCGCTCAACGCCGCGTTCCGCATCTACGCCCGCGAGGACGTCGATTCCATCGAGGAGGGGCTGGCGGCCGCACGCGAGGCCATCGACGACGGAAGCGCCGCAGCGGTGCTCTCGGACCTGCGCGCGTTCTAACGGCTGATATTCGGCGGCGAGGGTTTATCTAGAACGGTCGAGCACCCGCACGCATGAGCGGGGTCGCCACCGCGCACGTCTACGGCCTGTTCTTTCTCGCGGCCAGCGCCGCGGTGGTGCTCCTCGCGCTCACGACGTACGTCATCGGCAGGCAGGTCGGCCACGACCTCGCACTCGTCGGCGTGCTGGGACTCGTCGCCGCGTTCACGGTCGTCGGCGGGGTCGGCGGGCTCGGACTCGCGGCGGCGCGCATCCCGCTCCTGCTGGGCGTCGCCTTCCTCTACGTTCCCCCCGCGGTCGGCGCCGCGGTGGCGAAGGGACTCAGCGAGGAGCGCTGGCGCGAGGTGTGTCGCGTGCTGCTCGGCGGCTGGATGGCCGCGCTCGTGTTCGCGCTGGTGACCCAGGCGGCCGGCGCCTCCCTCGACGCCGTCATCTCCTGGGGGCCGACGCTGTTCGGGCTGGAGTGGTACGCGGGGTTCCTCACCTACATGGCGGTCGTGGGACTCGTCGCGGGCGGGGCGACCCTGGCGCTGCTCGCACGGACTCGCACGGACGGCTCGGCCCCGGCGGCGCGCTCGGCCTGACTCGCTCCGGACTCACTTCAGCCAGAATTCAGTCGAACCGCAGCTCACTCCAGCCCGATGGCCACGCCCACGAGCGTCTGGCCCGCCGTCACCGTCGCCTCCCGCGCGACCGAGTAGACGATCCCGGAGCGGTCGGCGCGGGCCGACTGGAGCGTCTCGTAGGTCGTCGGGTCGAACACCTCGCCGACGTACTCGCCCGCCGCGACCTCGTCGCCGGTTTCGAGCCCCTCGGCGGCCCGAAACAGGCCCGACTCGCTCGCAGTCACGCGACCGAGGTGGTTCCGGGCCCGGATGCCGTTCCAGTCGGGGACGGGCGCGTCATCGAGCAGGCCCGTGTGGCGGAGGACGCCGTACAGTCCGTCGAGGCCCGCGTCGATGGCGCCCGCGACGAGCTCCTTATTGTGCGCGAGTTCGGGCGTGATGGTGGGAATCCCCTCCCGCGTCGCCGCCACGCGGAGCTTCCCGCCGAAGTCCCGCTGTTCCCACTCGTCGGCGGCGTCCTCGCCCGCGGCCTCCGCGAGCAGGAGGTCGGTGCCGAACGCCTCCGCGAGTTCCCGGCAGCCCTCGTCGCCTTTCAGGTACACCGTGTGGGTGAGCATGTCCCGGCTCCCGGTGTGGAGGTCCACGATGAACTCGGCCTCGCCGGCGTACTCCCAGAGCGCGGCGGCCATGCGCTCGTGCAGGCTCCCCTCCGGATCGCCCGGCCAGCACCGGTTCATGTTGGGGTTCACGGCGTCGTACGCCTCCGGCGTGGTGTAGGAGACCCGGTCGAACGTGAGCGGGTCCGCCACGGGGACCGCGACGAGCGTGCCGTCCAGCGAGTCGCGGTCCAGCAGTTCCTCGTGCAGCCGCCGGAGCACGGCGGAGCCGTTGATCTCGCGGCCGTGCTGGGCCGCCTGGGCGTACACCGTCGGGTCGCCCTCGCCGTAGACGTGGACGGTCGTCTCGACGGCGACTCCGGAGGGGAGCCTGGCGAGCGTGACGCGCTCGCGTTCGTACTCGGTCATTGGGGGTTCGAGGGCGCGGACGGGCTTGTAACCACTTGCTCCTCGCAGTGTAGCGTTGGTGGGACAGTTCCGGGTTCAGTGACGACACCTCGAAAGCCCCCGCGGCCCCTTTCAGTCCCACCCACTGCACCGCAACCGCACCTCACCCTCCCCAGCCTCCTGCGCTCCTCGGCCTTCGTGGGACTCGCTTCGCTCGACCCGCGTGCTCTCGTTCGCTCCTGCGTCGCTCACGAGAACTTCGGCCTGCGGTGCTCGTCCCTCGCGCGCGTCCGCTCGCCCCTCCGGGGCTCGCCGTCACGCGCGCCATCCGGCTGTCCCACATCACGCGACCGGTTCGGGCTCCCGCTTTCGCCTTCCCGTCCACCCGCCGCCGATGGCACGACTTTTCCCCCTCGCGCTCCCACTCGGTGCCATGAGCGACGATCTGCCGACGGCGACGCTGCACACGAACCACGGCGACATCACGGCCGAACTGTACGCCGACCGAGCGCCCAAGACGGTCGAGAACTTCGTCGGCCTCGCGGAGGGCGCGGACGACTACGACTCGGCGACGCCGGGCCGCGGCACCGGCGCGTGGGAGGACCCCGAGACGGGCGAGAAGCGGGTCGACCCGCTGTACGAGGGCGTCCAGTTCCACCGGATCATCTCGGACTTCATGATCCAGGGCGGTGACCCGACCGGAACCGGCCGCGGCGGCCCCGGCTACGAGTTCCACGACGAGTTCCACGACGACCTGCGCCACGACGACGCCGGCGTCCTCTCGATGGCGAACTCCGGCCCGAACACGAACGGCTCCCAGTTCTTCATCACGCTGGGCGCACAGCCCCACCTCGACGACCGCCACGCGGTGTTCGGAAAGGTCGTCGACGGCATGGACGTCGTCGAGGAGATCGGCTCGGTCCCGACCGGTCGCAACGACGAACCCCGCGAGGAGGTCGTGCTGGAGTCGGTCGACGTCGACCGCTGAAGCGAGCCACCCCGTAGCGTCCCCGGTTTTCCGAGCCGATCACTCTAGCAGCGACGCGAGTTCCCCCTCGTAGCAGTCGCGACAGAGGTAGTGGTCGACCACGCCCGCCTCGGTGCGCGTGTGGACGACGACGTGGACGGCCTGCGCGAACGGGACGGTGGCCCCGCAGACGCCACACGGTTCGGTCGACATGGTCGTGAGTGGTTTGTTGACGTGTGACAAATTGTTTTGGTAGGTTTCGTGTTGCGGGTTCCTCGGTTGGGGACCGGGCGGCTGAAAGTGGGTCGATCAGGGGGATCACGGCTGTCGGTCCGACAAGCGAATCACTACTCCTGGCGGTGATTACAGCCACACCCTCCCCAGCCGACTGCGCTCCTCGCTCGCAGGCTCGCTGCGGTGCTCATCCCTCGCACGCGGTTGCGAGCCCCACGAGGGGGCCCCGCGTCACGCGCGCCACCGCACCGCGAAAACAGCACCGACCACACCGCTGCCGCGTCGACCCCTACACCCACCGAATCCCACCGATTGACTCGTCAGCACAACGACTAAGCGCCCGCGCCCGACAGGCGGGGTATGGCCCGGATGCCGTTCGGCGTGGCCCAGCTCGACTCGGTGCTCGGCGGCGGCTCGCCGAAGGGCAACGCCGTCCTCGTCGCCGGCGAGTCGGGCGCGGGCGCCCGGGAGTTCGCCTACACCAGCGCGGCGATGAACGCGCTGGCGACGACCGACGCCGACCTGTTCGACCTCTACTACGGCGACCTCGATGGGGACGCCGTCCCCCCCGAGGAGGTCCACTACATCTCCTTTACCGCCGGCGGGGAGTACGTCGAGCGGGAGCTCCGGTTCACGATGGCCGACGAGATCGTCGACTCGGCGGTCGAGGCCGTCGAGTTCACGGACTTCGCGCCCGAATACTTCCAGCTCTCCTCGATCCCGCCCGAGTGGTACCTGGGCGAGACCACCTCCCTGCGCGACCTGGGTCGGGGCCAGAACCGCGACGGGGTGCTCACGGCGCTTGGCGAGTACCTCACCGACAACGCCCCCGGGAACCTCGTGGTCATCGACTCGGTGACAGACCTCATCGGTGCCGGCGGCGGCGAGATCGGGTGGGAGGACGTGGCGATGCTCGTGCGCGGGCTGGGCAAGGCGGCCCACTCGTGGGGCGGCCTGCTGCTCGTCGTCGCCAACACCGACACCATCGACGACCGGCAGCTCGGCCAGCTCGTCGACGGCAGCGGCGGCACGTTCCAGTTCAGCTGGGAGTCGGGCGGCTCCCAGCGCGCCCGGACGATGGTCGTCCGGGAGTTCCGGGGCGTGCTCTCACAGCTCGAGGCCGAGAACATCGTGCGCTTCGAGACGGAGATCCACGACGGCGGGCTGGACATCAGCGACGTGCGCAAGATTCGCTGACTGCGAACCGCGACCATATTCTTAAGTGTCGGTCACCGCTGGACTTCGATAGATGGCCGGAGAGCAGGTCGAGGGACTGCCGGACGGGCTCCGCGAGTGGGTTCGCTCCCGCGCGGCCGAGACCGACAGGTCCCCCGAGCAGGTGCTGGAACGGGCGACCGCCGCCTACCGGCTCCTCTCGGACCACGACGGCGACCTCCCCGCGTTCGACGGCGACTCGAGCCCGAACGGGGACGGCGAGGGGTACCTCGGCCTGGCGGACGCGGTCGCGGACCTCGACGCGCGGGTCGGTGCCGTCGAGGACGACCTTGACCAGAAGATCGACGACGTGCGGAGCCGCGTCGTGCAGGTGAAACGCGAGACCGACGCGAAGGCCGAGGCGGATCACGACCACCCCGAGCTCGAACGGACGGCCGAATCGGCCGCGACGCTCGCCGACGAGGTGGACGAACTCCGGGCGGACCTCGCGGCCCTCGAATCGACGTTCGAGGCGGGATTCGGAAACTACGAGGAGGTGCTCGAGTGCCTCACCGAAACGGTCGATGACCTGGAGGGGAAGGCGGACACGCTGGCCTCGGTCGCCGCCGGCGTCCGGACCCGACTCGGCAAACTGGAGGCGCGCGAGGCTCGTGCCCGCGCGGGGGCGGAACTGCAGAACGAGGCGAACCGGATCGGCGTCGAGACGGCGACCTGCGGGGCGTGCGGGTCGACCGTCCGTCTCGGGCTGTTGTCGGCCCCGGAGTGCCCGAACTGCGGCGGCACGTTCGAGTCGGTCGAGCCCTCGTCGGGCTTTTTCGGCTCCGCGACGCTGCCGGTCGGGACCCGGCCCGCGCTGGAGGGCGAGACCGTCGAGGAACTCGACCCGGAGGACATCTTCGAGGATGGGTGAGGACGACTCGTCGGACGACGACCGAGGAGAGTCCGGGACCGGGGAGCGACCGGCCGTTCGAAACCCCTTCGGGGAGTCGGCTGACGGATCGACGGAGCCGGCCGACGGCGCGGACGGTGGGGACGCATCCGTCGAGGACGGCGTCCCGTTCGCCGGCCTGGCCGCGGAGACGCGCGAGCGCCGGGCCCGGCGGGACAGACGGGAGCAGGACGGACCGGACGACGGCGACCCGTTCGAGGAGATGGACGTCTCGGCCGTCGAGCGCGAGGACCTCTGGGAGTCGCTCGCGGACGACGACGCCGAGCGGGCGGTGGGTGCGGGCGGCGAGGCGGAGCCCGTCCGGGGGGAGCGAACCGCCGACGGGGAGCGCGTCGACGAGTCGGACGACCGGCCCGAACACGTCGTGAACAAGCGGGAGTACTGCCAGCGCTGTCCCCACCTCTCGGAGCCGCCGGCGGTGTCGTGCGAGCACGAGGGGACCGACATCGTGGAGGCGGTGGACTCGGCGCAGTTCCGAGTCCGCGGCTGTCCGATGGTGGCCGAGGAGGGGACCCCCAGCGACGGGAACCGCTGATTTATCCGACCGGGGCGGCTACTATCGCGTAATGCAGTTCTGCGAGGAGTGCGGCTCGATGATGGTGAGCGAGGACGGCCGGATGGTCTGTACCTCATGTGGCCACAGCGAGGCGCGCGACGAGGAGCGCGCCGCCCGGTTCGTCTCCACCGAGGAACAGAGCGACGACGACGTCATCGAGACGGAGGAGGGCGCGAACTTCGAGGGGAAGCCAACCTCCGACGACGTGACCTGCGACGACTGCGGGCACGGCGTCGCGTGGTACACCATCAAGCAGACCGGCGCCGCGGACGAACCGCCGACGCGCTTTTTCAAGTGCAAAGATTGTCATAACCGCTGGAGAGAGTATAACTAAATCCAGCGATAGAAGGCCCAAAACTGCCGTTAGTGGCAGAATAGGTTTTTCGCGTGAGCCTTAATCCTTGCAACGATTGCATCGTAATCCGTCCAGATGAAACCACGGTCGCCGGGCACTTCAAACTACCTAATCTGCGATAGTAGGAGAGAATATTGCCGCTACTTCCACGATACCGAGAATATCTGCTATCCGAATATTGCTCTGAACGGGGCACCAATCAGGGCAGTGCCGCCAACCAGAACGAGGGCGAAAAGCATCGGGTTGGCGGTGGCGAAGTCAATCCACCACGGAGTCAAACCCTGCTCAAGATTACCTTGCATGATGGTCATGGCAGACGAGTAAGCCAGTAGTACTGCGATGACCCCACATGCCGCCGCGATGTATTTGAGAGGACTGGACATACATACTATTTGTATGTATCAACTAATAAATTTGTTGCACATACAGAGCCACAACACCTTCAGAATGTCACGGTGAATTTCTCTCGCGGAATCGTGAGGGTCCGATAGTCCCCTGTCTCGACCCTCGAAGCATGGGGTTCGGGCATGACTAACACCACTTCCGCCACTTCCGGGTGTGCCTCGTATCGGGCAAGCTTGTCGTGATTCACTACTCCTACCGATGACTTGATTTCAAGAACTATCTCATCGTAGAATACATCAACCCGTGACTTGTCGTCAAGCCACCGTTCGGTTTCATAGTCGATTCCCTCGGATTCGAGAGAGGCGGTTACGATTTCTACGATTCTGTCGTGAGTTTCTGGAATTGTTAGGTCGATTTCCGAGTTCATTGTTAAAATTTTCTGAAATATTGTGAATGTTGAGACTGTCTATGGAGCGCACTCAAACCCCTGATTACGAGGGTTTCAGAATACCTCCATGGGGTCGGGAGAGGGCATTCGGGCATACTGAGCCACCGCTTGAATCAGTGCGTCTCTGGCGGGTTGCGAGATTGTACGAGGGGAAGCCTTCGATTCATCCAATGGCTGTGGACTTAGCCATGGGTTATTCAGTTTCTCGTCTCTGACGGTTCTCCTATAGTCTCTCTCCACCTTGTAGCGTAGGCCATCCTTCACCGTATCCGCGCACTCACGGAATTGCCCGAACGGTTGCCATCGACGTACACCCTTGGTGGAGTGGTCCCCGTCTGAGCCTGCCGAGAGGCGGGCGCACCATTCGAGCGCACGACTATCGTGCAAGTCGCTTGCGTCCGTCGCTACGTTCATCAGTGGTAGGTTCTCCGCAAGCTCATACGGGAGTGCCGTCGTCGCCCCACGGATTGCGTCCGTCTCACTCTGTGGAGTTAGGCATGGGTAGCTGTCGGCAGAGTGCCGTTGCACTGAGACGTGTGCCGTCGTCGCTCCGGGGACCGTCTCACGGTGCTTGTCTAAGAGGGGTTCAAAATCCTCTGCCGAGTAGTGTCCGGGGACCCAGTAGGCTTCATGCACATGGCTCAAGACTGTGGAGTTAGCCATGGGTAGGTTGTACTTTGGAGCGATGCACGAGACTCCTGCATAGTCGTCAGACAGGCTCTTGAGCATTCTGCGACGTTTCGCCTTGTATGCCCGTGGGTTGAATGACTCCGATTGCTCAATCAGTCCGGCGGTACTCTCGTCGGCAGTACGAGTGAGCAATACTGTCGTGAACTTGTCGTAGGTGTCCCAATAGTAGCGGTCCACATCCTTCGAGCGAGCAAATCGCTTGCGGGCGTTTCGGTGGGACCATGTGTGTTGAAGGGGATACGGGTGAGCCTTGTCCCTACGTTCCTCAAGCCATGTCAAGAATGTATCAATGCGTGTGGAGTTAGCATTGGGTAATTCAGTGACAGGCCATTCTATCGTCACGTCCGTCTCATCAAGTATCTCTGCCATCCCTCGAAGGCACTCTGTCGCACTCATAGGAGAATCACCGCCACTACGAGAGTGAACCAAAGGACTTGGAAAACCACGGTCCCCGATACTTCGAGAGATGTTTCTGTCGCGTTGCTGTTAGTTTGGTTTGTTTCGTTTGCTTGCATACTGAATCATAGGCAGAAAACGGATGCAAGCAGAGGGGAAGTAGCCGAAAGCTTTAAGTGCCTGTAGACCCAACTAATATATGTCTTTGGGTAGTTGGGGTTTGTGCCGCTTTCCCCTCTGCTCTACTTACTCTAATTCCGCGTAGATGTATCAGTCGTTATATCTAAACTGCCTGATAATATGTACGTGCTCTGGACACTTAAATCTTTCGAAACTTCAATCTCTTTAATATGTCTGATTGAATAGAAATCTTCCCCAATATGTCGGTTTGAATATATGAGTTTGATAATTTGATAGGTCAGTTTTTTTATATAGTTTATATGTTATCAGTCTCGGGCCTTCGCCTGCCGAATCGCAAAAATATAGGCAAATCTCATCAGGCAATATGCGATTGATAGCAAATGATATATCAAAAAACCGAAAGATTTAAGTACGTGGAGTACGTATGTGCTAATGGGTAGAAAGGTTTCTGCCCTTTCGCCCACTGTAGTGGTAGTTCCCGTACTGTTCAACGTACTGGGCTTCTGCTTTCGGTTTCACTATGCTCATGGTGGATACCTGTGGCTTAAGTAAGTGCCACCGTCCAAACTTGCTTTTTCGAGTCTCACAAGTTGACTCTTAAGACACTTGTTTAAATCTATGACTGCGAATCACACAATGCTACGATTGACTGAGGATGAGCTTGACACCCTTGCCGAAGCGACAGAGGTACGCTTTGGAGAGAACCGACAGGTTCCTCGCGGTGTCATGGTACGACTGCTTGCGGAAGACTACCTTGAGGGACATGAGTAGCGCGACCTTCCCGAATCCGCGAGAGTCGGATTCACGGACCACTACGTGTAAGATTCCCGATAGAGAGGTACAGATTCTTCGAGAAGCTTACGCCAGCATGGGAGAACCGGAGCCTGATAGTGCTTCTACCCTTCACCACAATTCGGCATTCGGTGATTGGTGTCGTGCCGTCATTCGGGGCGACGTAACCCCATACGACGTATCTGCCTCCGAGCCTACGGACGTATCCGAGTCGGTCTATCTGCCGCTTGAGATTGCCGTCACTCCGCGAGAAATGGCACTCATGGACAACCACGGGATTGAGACGACAGGTCCCCGGAATGCCTATCGCCGGAATGGCAAGCTTGCCCAACAGGTTCGGCATATGCTCAAAGTATTCTGTGAGGCGGTAGTTGATGAGTGAAGATTTCGCCCTTTCTCCACGGAATAGTGAACAATTGTCCGAAAGCACCAAGAGTCTCCTTAATAAAATCAAGCGAAATTCGGACCATAACGATATTGATTCGGTTATTGCGGCATTGGCAAGAGAATATTTGCAAAACGAACAATCTTCCAGCCTATCGGAAAACAATTCGGTAGAGAAAGAGAAAGAAGTTTCCGAAGCTCAAGACGAGATTCGGGAATGGATGCACGGTAACGGCAAGTAACCCAGTCTCTATTATTGCAGATAGTCGCGGATATGTTCAAGTAATTTCGTACCGGGCGGTCCACCAAGCCCAGTGACGGAAACGTCTTGACGGCGTGTCTGGAATCGCATTTTCCCTAATGAGGATACTTGAACGTCAACGATATTGTCGAATTGGACAGTTATCCAGCCTTTACACATTACTGTCCCTTTTTGCTGTATCTTCATCCGGTCTTTGTAAACTTCTATCTTACCACAATTGGTTTTTTCGTTCGTATTTCCTTCTATTCGCACTTTATTTCCTCGAACCGTAAACTCGGGCACTGCCATTATTTGACACACATCGTCGGACCATCATAAAACTATACGGATAGCACACCGCAACCGCAGTCACGAGGAGGGGAACCTGCGGGACGCAAGGAACCCTCGGTCCCCTGCTACGAATGCTGTGAGACGACGTATGAGGCTTGTGAGGCGGTTCGAGTGTCGGGCGAGAGAAAGGCTACAGTGCGTTCAATATCTCCTCCTTCCGGCGTTCTGCCGCCTGTGAGTGAGTCGGGGAATCGTAGTGGTCCTTGAGCATTTGGACAGTCGCATTCACTCGTCCACTAATCGTATCCCACGACACTCCTTCGTCCCGCATTCGGGTGATTGCCACTCGTCGCAAGTCGTGGCAACCGATAGACTCGGGACAGTCTGAGGCATTCTGGTTGACGAGAGGCTCGCCGTCGTCGTCGGTACACTCTCCGCACTTCGTCAATCCCGTAATGTCCCGGTATAGAGTGGAGTCGTCTATCCGTCCCGCCCATGACGTGAGTAGCGCGTCACTGCTGTCTTGCGGTTCTGTCCGATTCTCGTCTATGTAGTCAGTGACGACACCCATGACGCCACTGGCGATATTCACGTCTCGCTCACCCTTGTTCCCTCGCTTGAGTCGAACCCCTGTCTGCTCCGGGCGATTGCGAATCTGGATGATTCCCTTCCGTGGCATCACGTCGTCGCAATTGATAGACAGTAGCGCGGATTTCCGCATACCGACGTGATAGATTAGCAGAAACTCAATCATCTGGCGAGAGGCGTACTGGTGTTTCGCCAAGTGTCCGACTATCTCCTCTGCTCGCTCAGTCGAGATACGGTGATTGTCGTCGCCTGCCCGTGATTTCTCGTCGCCACCTACGTCCAAATCCTCACGCTTTCGGGCGATTGTCTCACTGAGCTTATCGTCCCCTCGTGGCGCACGCCACTCCGTTTCTGCCCACTTGAAGAACACTTCGAGAGTTTCGAGCAATCCGTCACGAGTGGTCCGGGCATAGTCCCGGCGTTGCGTCACCTGATTGTAGCGGTTAATCTCTCGGGGCGTCACGTCCATCAAGTCGCTCACGTCTTGCGTTTGGATGAAGTCGTTCATCGTATCCCGGTATCGGGTGTAGGTGGACTTACTGAAGTTGCCCCGACCGTCGTTCTTGCCACTGGGGAAATCGCTCACGTCTGCCTTGTCTCCGTCCGTCGTTCGGGCGACAGGTAGGCAGTCGTGGCGACGGTCCCGCCCGTCGTCTGGCTCCTCGTAGGAGACGACAAGCTCGCTTCGCTCAGACAGGAAATCGCACAAGTCCTGTTGCGCCTGATTCTCTTTTAAGTCAGCGTTGCCACTACTGTCCGATGTATCGTTTGCCTTACTCATGGGTCGGAACCCTCGTATCCGCGTCTTAGGCTCTGTATCTACATTTCTCGCAGATTGACTTAGTTCTCCTTGCACCAATGGTGCAAGAAATACCAAGGCTCTGCTAAGAGTGTAGTTGCCTACCCTCTGCGATACCGAAACCGCAAGATGGCGTCGGGATAGATTACATGAGGTAAGGCTCGAAAAGCATCCACTACTAAAGGCTTGGGCAACCTTTATAAGTGAACCCCGCTGAGCCACACTCTTGCAAATGTAAGGAGTGCGGCTATCGGTGGCGCGAGTACAACTGACGGCGGTCTCGCTGATCGCGGCTCGATCCATCGGCCGCCCGGGCCGACCAGCACCCTGCGGCTGCGACCTTTCATGTGCAACTCCGAAGTGTGCGGGTTCGCGGAGGCTCCGGCGACCGTTCCTTCATCACGCGAGAACCCGTGTAAGCGATACCTCTTTGATGTGTTAGTGTACACTACACGTTCGTACTATCGTGACATCCGATGTCGGTCCGAGCTGGGACTCGGAGGCGCCCATCTCGACACACCTCGTCGAACTCGCGGTGAGGGTGACCGTGTCGGTGTTCGTCGCAGGGGCGGCGAGCCTCCTGACTCCCCACTCGTTCATCGTGCTCCTCCCGTTCCCGCTGCTCCTCGAGTTCGTCCTGTTTTCCGTTCCCGGGATGTACGGCCACGAGATCCTGTACCTGATCCTCGTCGTCTCGGGGGTGACCCTGTCAGTGCTCCTGTTCGCCCCGACGTTCGCCCCCTCCGTTGCCGTCGCGCTACTCCTGTTTCTCCCCGAGTTCTTTCACAAGGACTGGCACGTCCCCCTCGGGGAGGGGATCGATACCGTCTCCGAGGATCCGACGGTGGTCCTCATGCACCTGAAATCGCTCCCGCGGTCGGGGGTCCGGCTCGCAGTCCAGTCCCACAAGAAGGCCCTTCTCGCCGCCGTTTCGACCGTGAAGTCGATCTTCCTCCAGCACCCCCGGCCGCGAACGGGGACCGAACGCACCGAACCACGGGGAACCCGGAACCGAACCGAGGTGGCCGAGCAACCCCCCTCGGAGACGCCGGCCGGGGATTCCCAATCACGGCAGGCCACCTGGGAGGTTCGCAGAAAATACGTCCAGTACATCGAGGCCGTGGCCGGCGTGCTAACGATACTGTACATCCTGGCGTGGTTCACACAGAACGTCTCGGTCTGAACCGCTCCCACACCTCGACGTCGCAGTTCGTGACCACGATGAACCGAACTCCCACGACGACACGACTTTACACCAGCCCCGAGTTGGCCCCGCCATGTCCCTCCAGGATCGAGTCCGACCGTGGCACGGGCTGATGTTCGCCGTCTTCCTCGTCGCCGCAGGCGGCTTCCTCGCGCGGGAAGGCGTCCTCACGTACGGGTCCGGAGTCACCGCCGTTCTCTACGGTCTGCTCGCGCTCGTCGTCTTCCAGTTCACCGTCGGCAACGTCTGGGCGTACGCCGTCGAGTACCGCAACGCGGGCGGGGCGTGGAGCGACGCCCCGTTCCTCGTGCCGTTCGTCGTCGCCGCAGGCTCGGCCGCGACGGTGCTCGTCGCGACGAACTCGCTCGGCGCGGCGGCGTGGACCGCCTTCTGGGCGTTCGTCGTCGCCGCCGCCGTGGTCTCGCTGGTCGTCTGGCTGGCAGTGGGGTACCGCGACGCCGGCGACGCCGAACCGCTCGGCTGAGGGAGCACCCGGTCGACTCAGACCCGCTCGGCCAGCCACGCGCCGACCGCCTCGCCAACCTTCCCGGTCTGCCCGACGTAGAAGTGGTCGGCCGCGAACTCGACGACCTCGTGGTCCAGTTCGCGGGCGCGCTCGACCGTCGGCTCCCAGTCCACCGTGTCGTCCCGGGTGCCGTACACCACCTGCACCGGACACGAGATCCGGTCGAGCGCGTCGAGCGAGTCGATCCCCTCGGCGAGTCGGCGCGCGGGCGAGAGCACGCTGACCGCGGTCACGTCGGCGTCCCCGTTCGCCGCGGCGTTCAGCGCGATGCAGCCGCCGAAACTGAAGCCGAACAGGCCGACCCGGTCGTAGCGCTCGTGCGCCCACTCGACCGCGTTACGCGCGTCCGCGAGTTCGCCCCGGCCCCCGTCCCAGTCGCCGTAGTCGAACCGGAGACAGTCCACGCCGCGCTCGGTCAGCGCGTCGCTGGCCGCCACGAGCCGTCCGTCGCCGCGATGACCGCGGTGCTGGGGGTGGGGCGGGCACGCGACGACGCAGGATCGGGCGTCGTCGCCACGCTCCCCGTCGCCGGCCCGTGACCAGTCGTCGTCGCGGGGCTCGGCCCCGTCCCAGGCACCGGCGACGTCGATCGTCGCCCGCACGTCGCGCCCGCCCGGAATCAGCACGGCGTCGCCGTCCTCCGGGTCGTCACCGATGGGGTCGTCCCCGCCGGGTTCTCGGTCGGCGTCGTCGGCCCGTCCGCCCGCGGCGTCCTCGTCGGTCATGATCTCGACTGCGGGTCGACGGGCGAAAACGCTGGCGGGCAATCAGTAGTTCGGGTGAGATTTATACGGGGCACTCGCCAAAACGGAGTATGGGAATCCTCTCTCGTGCGTCCTACGTCGTCCGGTCGAAGGTGAACGCCATCCTCAACCGGGCGGAGGACCCGACGGAGACGCTCGATTACAGCTACGAGCAGATGCGCGACGAGCTCCAGGAGGTCAAACAGGGCATCGCGGACCTGACGACCCAGAAGAAGCGACTGGAGATCCAGAAGCGTCGGCTGGAGGAGAACGTCGAGAAACACAACGAACAGGCCCGCGAGGCCGTCCAGCAGGACCGCGAGGACCTGGCCCGCCGCGCGCTGGAGAAGAAGAAGTCGAAGATGAACCAGATCGACGACCTGGAGGGCCAGATCGCCGACCTGCAGAACACGCAGGACCAGCTCGTCGACAAGAAGGACGAGCTCCAGAACCGCATCGACGAGTTCAAGACGAAAAAGGAGACGATGAAGGCGCGCTACGAGGCCGCCGAGGCCTCGACCCGCGTCTCCGAGGCGATGACCGGCGTCGGCGACGAGATGGAGGACGTCGGCCGCTCCATCGAGCGCGCCGAGGAGCGCACCGAGGAGATGGAGGCACGCTCGCAGGCGATGGACGAACTCGAGGCGAGCGGCGCGTTCGAGGACGCGCTCTCGGACGAGGACGCCATCGACCGCGAACTCGAGGGCGGGCGGACCGACCGCGAGGTCGACGCGGAGCTGGAGACGCTGAAAGCCGAGTTCGGCAAGGCCGACGCGGACGGCGAAGGGGCCACGGAGACCGCCGACGCGGCCGCGGAGAGCGGGTCGGCGACCGAACCCGACGCCGACGCGGCCGAGGCGGCCGACGTCGAGCCGTCCGACGAGGAGGTCGAGGCGGAGCTCGAGGAGCTTAGAAGCGAGGAGGAGAACGACAACTGAGCCCCGCCGGCGAGAATCGGCCGCCCACGGGCTTTTGCCGGCGGCTCCCGATTGGTGAGCCATGGCCGACGACGACGCGCCAAGCGACAGCCTCCGCGGACGCGCCGACGAATCGCGGTGGAAGCTCTGGTTCCTGCTGGATGCCGACCGCCGGCTGGTTTCTGGCGCGTTCGTGGCGGTCGTGTTCGCGGGCTTTCTCGTCGCCGCCTACGGCCTGCCGGGCGTCGTCCCGTTCATGCGGTCGAGCGACCCCGTCGAAACGCTGTTCCAGGCGTTCACGACGGCGACGATCACCGGCGTCACGCTCGTGCTCACGCTGAACCAGCTCGTCCTCTCACAGGAGCTCGGCGCCGTCGGCGACCAGCGCGAACGGATGTCGGGCGCGATGGCGTTCCGGGAGGACGTCGCCGGCGTCATCGACGCCCCGGTGAGTCCGGCCCGGCCGGCCCAGTTCCTCCGCGCGCTCGTCCAGGTCACCGGTCAGCGGGCCGAGGCGTTCCGGGCGGCCGTTCACGGGTCGGTTGACGAGTCGGTCGCGAGCGACGTGGACGAACTCACCGACAGCATCACCGACAACGCCGAGGAGGTCGCCGGGGAGCTCGACGGCGCGACGTTCGGCGAGTTCGACGTCATCTCGGCGGCGCTCGATTTCAACTACTCCTGGAAGCTGTTCGCGGCGAGACGCATCCGGGAGCGCCACGGGGACGACCTCTCCGGGGACGCACGGGACGCGCTCGAAGGGGTGATCGAGACCCTGGAGCTGTTCGGCCCCGCGCGCGAACACTTCAAGACGCTCTACTTCCAGTGGGAGCTCATCGGCCTCTCGCGCGCGGTGCTCACGGCCGCGATCCCCGCGCTCGTCGTCTCCGGATCGATGGTCGGCTTCTTCGACCCGTCCGCGATCACGGTCATCGTCGGCGGCGTGAACCTCCTCCCGCTCGTCATCGTGCTGACGGCGACCGTCGCGACCGTCCCGTTCCTGGTGCTGCTCGCCTACGTGCTCCGCATCGCCACGGTGACGAAGCGCACGCTCTCGATCGGCCCGTTCATCCTCCGTGACACGGACGACGTCGACGAGGTCGAGTGGGAGTAGTTCGCGGTCCGGAACCGCTTTACGGCAGGCCCGCGCGTCGGCCGGCGTCACGACTGACTCGTCCCGACGGCGCGGCTCCCCGACGGGAGCAGACGGTGAGGACGCCGGCTACGACGCGCTCCTCTTCGACGTGGACCGGACGCTGCTGTGCTCCGAGCAGTCGACCGAGACGGTCCTCGACGGGGCGTTCGAGTCGGTCGGGGTCGAGCGCGCCTGTTCGGCCGACGAGTTCGAGGACGCCGCCGAAACCGTCGCGCGCTCGGGCACCGAATCCGTGGGCCGGTTCGACTACCTCGCGCGCGTCTTCCGGGTCGCGGCGGCCGACGACGACGGCGACGTGGACCGGGAAGTCGGAGCGACGGCGGGGGGCGCCGGGGACGCGGAGGGCGGCGTGGACGCGACGGCGCTCGCGCGTGCGTACGACGCCGCGCTCGACCACGCCGGAGTGTCGACGGTGCCGGGCGCGGAGGTCGTCCACGAACTCGGAGCCGACTACGCGCTCGGGGCGATCACGAACGGACGGGAGCGGACCCACGCCGTGAAGCTCTCGGCCGCGGGGCTCGCCGACGCCTTCGACGCGGTCGTGTACGGCGACGACGCCGACCACGTGAAGCCCCACCCGGAGCCGTTCGAACTGGCGCTCGCCGAGCTCGACGCGGCACCCGAGCGGACGCTGAAGGTCGGCGACTCGCTCCGGAAGGACGTCCGCGGCGCGAACGAACTCGGACTGACGTCGGTCTGGATCCCCAACGGGACGGGCTCGCGGGACGGGAGCGATCCGGAACCGGACCACCGCCTGGACTCGCTTGCCGACCTGCCCGACCTGCTCTGAGTCCGCCCGCGGTCAACGCTCGACCGCGCCCGTCCCGTTCCTGGAGACGCCCGCGAGGTCGATTTCCCCGTCGGGCATCGGAACGCCCTCGTAGGGGTCATCCGCGAGCAGCAGGCTTCCGTCGAGGTCGGCGTAATCGAGCGACGGCGCGAGGTGACAGCCGGCGGCGATGGCGGCGTTCGTCTCGACCATGCAGCCGAGCATCACCTCCAGCCCGTGGGCGCGGGCCGCGTGGATCATCCGTCTCGCCTCCAGCAGCCCGCCACACTTCATGAGCTTCAGGTTCGCCACGTCACAGCGGTCCGCGATCCGGGGAACGTCCGCGAGCGTGACGCAGGACTCGTCGGCCGCGACGGGGAGTTCGGACCGCTCGTAGGCGAACTTCAGCCCCTCCGGGTCCGAGGCCGGAACCGGCTGTTCGATGAACTCCACGCCCGACTCCGCGAGCCACCGGCTCTTCTCGACCGTCTCGCGGGGCGTCCACGCCTCGTTGGCGTCGACGCGGATCGTCGCGTCGGGCGCCTCCTCGCGGACCGCCTCGACGACCTCGCGGTCCCGGTCGGTCCCGAGTTTCAGCTTCAGCGTGCCGTAGCCAGCCTCGACCGCCTCGCCGGTCTTCTCCCGCATCGTGTCGAGGTCGTCCAGGCCGACCGTGAACGACGTGTCCGGCGCGGTCCCGGGGTTCAGCCCCCAGAGTCGGTACAGCGGCACGCCGAGGCGTTTCGCCGCGAGGTCGTGGAGCGCGATGCTCACCGCACAGCGGGCGGCCGGGTTCCCCTCGACCGCCTCGCGCATCCGGGCCTCGATCTCGGCGAGCGCGTGGGGGTCGCCGACCGACTCGACGACCGCGAACAGGTCCGGCAGCACGGCCTCGACGGTGTCGGCCGTCTCGCCGTAGTGGGCGGAGGGCGCCGCCGCGCCGACGCCGGTCATGTCGCCGTCGTCGGTGATCCGGACGACGACGTTCTCGGCCTCGGTGGTGGTGCCACGCGAGATGGTGAACGCGTGCTCCAGCGGGAGCGACACCCGTTCGGTCGCGGTCGTGAGCATCACCGGATCGCCCCCACGATCTCCCCGGCGTCGAAGCGAACGGGGTCGGTCGCGGGCGCGTCGAGCGTCCGGGAGAACCCGTCGACGGCAGCCTCGGCGTCCGCGTCGCTCCCGACGCCGGACGTGTTCAGCGCGCCGGCGACGACATCGGCCCCCGAGACGGGTGCCGCGAGCGACTCGTACAGGTCGACGTAGTCGGCGACGGGCGGCAGGTCGAACGACTCGTAGCCGTGGACCGCCTCGCGGCCCACCTCGTGACAGAGGACGAGTCGGTCGGGCATCGCCCCGTGGAGGATCCCGCACGTCACGGCCGAGTAGGCGGGGTGGACGATGCTCCCCTGGCCCTCGACGATCAGCAGATCGTGGTCGTCGCCGACCTCGAGGACCATCTCCTCGACGGCCCCGGCGGTGAAGTCGGAGACGACGCGGTCGATCGGGTTCCCCCACCCCTCGATCATGATCCCCGTCTGGCCGGTCGGGACGACGCGGGCGTCGACTCCGGCGTCCTCGGCCGCGGCGGCCAGTTCCATCGTCGCGGTCATCTTCCCGACCGAGCAGTCGGTGCCGACCGTCAGCACGACCGCGGCGTCGACGTCGGCCGCGCGCGCGCCGCTGACGGTGAGCTCATCGTGGGGCCGGCGGACGTCGTGGAGGTCGACGCCGTGCTCGGCCGCGAGCGCGGCGAACTCCTCGTCCTCGGAGAGGAAGTAGTGGAGGCCGGCGCTCACGTCACAGCCGGCCTCGATGGCGGCGCGGACGTCCGGCCGCCACGACTCGTCGAAGCCGCCGCCGATGGGCGCGATGCCGACGACGAGGCGGTCGACGGCCCCCGGGACGTCGGCGAAGGAGCCGACGATGGGCGCGTCACCGACGCCCGGGAGGTGGTCGGCGACGCCGTCGCCGGCGCGGTCCCGGTCGAGCACGGCGACGACCTCGCGGTCGCCGTAGCGGAGGAGGCCGTTCGCGGTCTTGGACCGGTCGGGGAACTTCTCGTGGGCGAGGATGGCGACCCGTTCGCTCATGTGCGCGGGTGGCGGGCGGGCGGCTTAAATCGCTTCCCACCGGCCCGTTCCGCCGACTCGTCGGTCGGGACGCTCCGGGTACCGCGCTCGGCCGGTCGCGGTCGACCGGGCGATCACTTCAGCCGGTTGCGGATCATCCGACCGAAGCCGCTGACGAACACCACGGGGTCGTCGATGTGGGTGTAATCGAAGTGGGGCTGCCGGTAGAACGAGGCGAGCATCTCGCCGACGGTCCGTAGGAACCCCGGCCGGTCGACGTAGGGCGACTCGTCCGTGAGGAGGCTCGCCAGGTAGACGAGTTCGCCGCGGGGCGAGTGGCTGCCGGTGCCGAGATCGTAGCCGGGGTCGATCTCGTCGGCCCGCCCCGTCGCCTGGAGCCAGTAGTAGTGGGGGAAGTCGGCGCCGGCGTGGATCGTCGCCGGGAGCGACTGCCACATCCGCGGGTTGATCTCGGTGAGGACGAACTCGCCGGTCTCGGCGTGCTCCATGTACTCGATGCAGGCGAGCCCGTGCCAGTCGAGTTCCGAAAGCAGGTCGCGGGCGACGCGTTCGAGCTCCGGGATGGAGACGGACTTGCGGTAGACGCCGCCGCCGCCGACGTAGGAGTCGCCGCGGATCTGGCGGTGCTGGAACGTCGCCAGCGGTTCGCCGTGGTCGTACAGCCCGGCGAACATGTACTCGTCGTCCTTGGGAACGCACTCCTGCACGATGGGGACGTGGGACATCCCGTCGCAGAGTTCGTCCACGTCGGGCGTCTCGCCGGGGCGCAGGTGGATCACGTCCTTCTCCTTGCCGGCCTCGCCTCCGGGGTAGGAGTCGACGTACGCGTCGGTGAGCAGGTTGTACCGCGACTTGACGATGTTGCCGCCGCTCCAGTCGTCCACCTCGTCGAGCGGGCGCGTCTCCGGGGCGGGCACCCCGGCGGCCTCGGCCGCCTCCGCGAGCAGCATCCGGTCGTGGACGCGTTCGAGCGCGTCGAGGGGCGGGACGACGAGGTCGAGGTGCTCGTCGAAGGCGTCGTAGTAGCGGGAGAACACGTAGGCGTCCTCCTCGCGGAGCGGCACGGCCGTGCGGACGTCCTCGCGGGCGGCCAGTTCGAGGAGCCCGTCCCTGTAGGCCGCCAGGTCGTCCTCGGCGGCCGGGACGCGGTGCCGCTCGTCACAGAAGCGCGAGGCGAACACGGGAGGGTGAGCGTTCTCGGAGGCGACGACGGTGTTGATACCCTTGCTGGCGAGCGAGCGCATCGTCGGATAGCTTCGGGAGGGGTCGTGCTGGGTCGGGACGAGGACCGACTCCACGTCACGATGGTCCGCGCTCATGAACCGAAGGGTTTCGCGTCGACCGGCATCAACACAGTGCCGTGTTACGATCGTTTGTGACCGCTTACCGCGACTGTTTCGTTCGTTACCGGGAGCAAGTTGGCACGTAGGTGGACGGTTCCACGAACGTGTTCGGTCGGTAGCGGGGCGACCGATGCGGCCGGTGCCCCACGATCGGGTTGCGACACTCGCGGCGGGGGCGACGCGGTGTCGACCCGGTGGACCGACATCGTTCGGCCCGGAGACGGTGGGCGTGGCCGAGCATCACGGCCGACGAACTGCTGGGCCGAGTCGAACCGTCCTCGAACGGGCGAGCGACGACGCCGGACCGCTACGGGTCCATCCGGAGGGCGTAGATGATACAGAGCAGCCCGACGATCTCCAGCGTCTGGATGAGCGCCTGACTCGGCGGGCCGGGGATCGTCGGGAACGCGAGCGACAGCGCGACGACCGGTATCGGCAGGCCGAGGATGATGCCGAAGCCGATCGCCAGGTACAGCATCGGACGGCTGTCGTTCCGGCGGTAGCCCCTGTAGGCGAGGTACGCGATGAACAGGCCGAGCGCCGCGCCGACCATCTCGTACGCCTGGAGGAACGGCCGTGCCACGCTGACGATCTGTGCCGGGACGAGCATCTCAGATCCCCTCGACCAGGCGGGTGAACCGGTCGGCCATGTCCTCCCGGCGGTCGAGTTCGAGGCGCAGTTCGCCGCCCACGAGTTCGACGGTCAGCGTCCGGAGGTTCGGCGCGTACACCTTCCTGTGGTGGCCCCGCTCGGGGTCCGGACGGGTGCGTTCGACGATCAGGTCACAGTCCTGGAGGCGTTCGAGCCGCCGGTAGATCGTCGGCCCCGACGCGTCACACCGTCGTTTGAGCGTGCTCGCTGACATAGGTTCCTGGCTCGTTCGAGTGAGGATGGCCCGCGCTGTCTCGTCCGCCAGCAGGCCCGCGACGGTCTCGATGTCGGGCTCCTCACTCACCGTGGGAGAGGACACAGGAAAACCACCTAAAGGGGTACCGGATGCTTCAGCGCGTGAAGCGCTGGCTCCCCTCCTATGGTTCACCCGTCGGTAGTCGGCACCGTACATGGGAACATCACTCGACCCCGTCGAGCGTCACCCCGTCGCGGCGTTTTTCGCCCTCGCAGTCGCCCTCTCTTGGGCAGTCTGGATACCGCTCCTCTCGACCGTCCACGGACCGGTCGCCACGTTCGCGACGATCCCGGGTGCGTTCGGCCCGCTGGCCGCGGCTGCCATCGTGACACGGCTGCGCGGGAACGCCGTCCGGGACTGGCTCGCCTCGACGCTGGACTGGCGGCGATCGCCGCGGTGGTACGCCGCCGCCCTGGCCGTCCCTGTCGGCGTCAGCGTCGCCCTCGGTGCCGGGATGATCGCGCTCGCCGGCGGCGTCGGCGAGGGAACGCTCCGGCCCGCGGCAGCGGCGTTCGCGCTCAACATGGTCTTCGCGACGCTGCTGGGCGGCGGCCAGGAGGAGTTCGGCTGGCGCGGGTTCGCGCTCCCGCGACTCCAGGCCCGGTACGACGCGCTGAGCGCGAGCGTGCTCGTCGGGCTGGTGTGGGCGCTGTGGCACGCCCCGCTGTTCGTCCTCGACGTCTACGCCCTCTCGCCGCTCCTGTATGCGGTTTCGGTGGTCGCGTTCTCCGTCATCCTCACCTGGCTGTACAACGGGTCGCGGGGCTGTGTGCCCGCCGCGGTGCTGATGCACGGCACGATCAACGCGAGCGTGAACGTCCCGCTGCAGGTCGTCGGCGGCCAGTCGGTGCTTCCGGTTCCCTTCACCGGCCTGCTCGCGCTCGGCTTCGGTCTCGTGGCGCTCGCGCTCGTGGGCCGCTACGGCGCCGAGACGCTCTCGGCCCGCGACGCCCGGACGCCGACCTGGACGGGCGCGGACCCGGCACGGCGTCGGGCCACCGAGCAGTCGGGGGTGGGCGAATCGTGAGCTCCATCCGGCGCGTCCTGCCGGAACTGACGTCGCTCGCGCTGGTCCTGGGGACGGTCACCGCCGGCCTCCTCGTCGCCCCGGCGCTCCCGGAGCGGATGATCGTCGGCTGGCACCTTGGACTCGACGGTCGGGTCTCGCTCACGCGCGGCCCGCGACTCCTCGGGCTGGTCGCCATCCCCGCGGTCACGGTCGCGCTGTACGTCGTGTTTCGCGTCGCGCGGTTCGTCCTCGACGTCACGGAGGACGTGGACGTCCGGCTCTTCGAGATTCTGGCGCATCTCGTGCTCGGGATGCTCGCGCTGGGGCAGGGGTGGCTGCTGGTTCTGAATCTTTGACGTACGAAACGGGCGCTCGATCCGTCACACGGATCGTCCATCGTATCGAAAGTTTCAGCGGGTAGCGCCGGTGTCGCCGTCTCTCGGTGCGTATCCCGCTTCCCACGCGCGATCGACCGGCCTGCGTCAGCCTCAGCGACACCCGGAGCGAGTTTCGGAGCGCCGGCACCGATCCCAGTCGACGAACGCCGAGGTGGTACGGCTACTGATGGCGGACCCGGACGACCATAACGACCGCTCGACTTCGGCGCGATCACGCGGGAACCCCGTCGTGTTCGGCGCCACCTGAACCACTCGGGACAGACCCGACGGGGAGACCACCCGAGTGCTTCGCGGTACGACCGGCCACCGAACGACGCTCGACTCCCTGGATCATCCCGTGAGCGGTCGCTAGCGGGCGGGAAATGCGGGAGAAGTGGGCCGGCGCGAATTCGAATCGCGGTTACGGCCACCCGAAGGCCGAAGGATACCAAGCTACCCCACCGGCCCGCAGGTGAATCGACGCCACGGATTCCTTTAACGCTTCCGAAAGCGTCGCCCTCGGGGACTCTGCGACCCGAACGCGGACTCAGTACCGCTCGAATCCGGCCGTGTCGAGCCAGTTGTGCGCCACCGCGATGGCGTGGTCCGCGTGGACCGCGGCCGGGCCGAGCCGGAGCCGTTCGGCGCCGCGCTCGTCCAGCAGCGCCGCCTCGTCGTCGGTGAAATCCGAGTGATCCGAGAGCACGAACACCGGATCGGTCGGGGGCTCGCGCTCGGCCGCGGGGTCGCCGTCCTCGTGCAACTGGACGAGCGTTCCCTCCAGCGAGTCGAGCGTCTCGGCCAGCCCCATCCGGTAGAGCTCCACGCCGGGGCTGACCTCGGCCGGCATGTGGCCGATGGCGTCCTCGCGGTTCTCCAGCGCCTCGCGGACCCGCGCCGCGGTGCTGCGCTCGTCCGGGTGGATGCCGCGGGCGTCCGCGCCGTCGAACCGCACCGTGAACTCGTCGCCGAGCACGAGGTGGACGCGCGCATCCTCGCGGATGCCGTGGGAGACGAACAGTCCCGCGTTGACACAGCGGGCCAGCAGGTCGAGTCGCCCCGCCGCGCCGGGGAGGTCCTCCAGCGTGAACTCGGGCGTCGTCGGTGCCTCGTGCCCGCAGACGACGAACTGTCGCATACCGACCGGGCGGCCCGGAGCGGCTTATGCCCGCCGACCGACGGGCGCGACGACGGGCCGTCCGTGGCGGCCATCCGTCGCGGCTCGCCCGCCTCACTCGATGCGGAACGTCGTCTCCGCGCGCAGTCGGTCGGCGCCGCGGACGGCGTCGATGCCGACCGCGAGGGTGTGCTCGCCCGGCTCCGCGGCGCGCCACTCCCGGTCGGACTCGCGCACGCGCTGGTCCCAGCGACGGTGGAACAGCTTCGTCTCCGCGCGGTCGAACTGGAAGCGGGCGCGCTCCTCGGGCACCTCGTCCGGGACGAGGGAGGCCTCGGGGTTGCCGTCGATGGACCACGACCAGTGCTTCGGCGAGGCGGTCACGAGCGTGACGGGAAACGGGAGCCGGTTGCGGAAGCCGACCCGGAACCGGATCGGCTCGTCGGGGGCGTAGATCGCCCCGTCGGTCTCGACCGTCACCGCCACCGAGCGCGTGCGGAGCGACCGCGGGAGCAGCGCGTGGCTCACGTTCCCCCAGTGAACGTGGCCCCCGGACCCGCCCTCGTCGCCGTTCGGGACGAACGGGTCGTCGTCGTCCCGCCGGAGCGCCTCCGAGTCGTAGATCCGGCGCATCTTGGTGGGTGGACGTGACCGGTCGGGATAAACTCACTGTCGGCGCGTTTGGTGGACCGTCCCCGGGATCGTCTCGGTGTTCGTGAGGGCTGTCTCGAAAACCCCTGCTTTGGGTCGTCTTCGGTCTGTTTCAGTTGTCGTAACGACCGCCTCGAAAGTCCCCAAGTAGGTCGCGTTCAGTCTCGTTTCGGGTATCGCGGCGACCACCTCGAAAGCCCCCGGCTGGCTCCGCTCCCGCGGACCGCGCTGCGCTCCTCGTCACTCGGCTTGCGGGTTCCGGGGGTCGCGGAGCCAGCCGGCCCCTTTCAGTCCCACCCACCGCGACCGCCAAGCACAGCCACACGCCTCCCCAGCCGATTCGCTCGGCTCGCTCCCTCTGGTCGCTCCCCTCACTCATCCCACGCGCGCGCCCGGCGGGCACGGAGGCCCGCCGGCACGCGCCAACCGCATCTATTGGGCGATCCAGATGGCGCGCGGCGGCCGCGCCGAGGCGCGGCTGACAAGCACCACAGCGCGACCGTCGGGAGCGCGAGGAGCGTGGCTCGAAAGGCGCTCGCGCCGTTCGTCAGTACGGGAACCCGTCGGTTTCCCGTACTGACGAAAGACGCCCTGGCGTCTTTCGAACCACGAGGGTGAGTTCCGAGGAGCGTGCTCCGAGGGAAGGCGAGGTCCCGACCGAAGGGAGGGGCCTCGTCGGCTGGGGAGGCCGTGGCTGCGGTGCGGTGGGTGGGACTGAAGGAGGCCGCGGCGTTCACGGGCGCTTGCGCCCGTGAATTCGGGAGAGCGTGCTCTCCCGTAAGTCGGCGACGCCCGGTGCCTCAAGCACCGCAGGGAGCGAACGGAGTGAGCGACCGAGGAGCGCAGAGCGTACCGCGCGAGCCGACAGCCGCGGGGGCTTTCGAGGCGGTACAGACGAACCAAAATCCGAACTCAACCTGACCCCCACTGACAGTTCGGTCGTGCGCCACATCACCCAGACCGCGAGCGGGGTATGCGAGTCGGGCGCATACACTAGCGGATGACCTCCAAGTCACTCGATTTCGAGCGGCTCTACGACGCGGTCGCCCCCTCGGTCGTCTCCATCTACGTCGGCTCATCGGCGGGCTCGCGCGGCGCGGGCTCCGGGTTCGTCTACGACCGGCGCCACGTGGTGACCAACGACCACGTCGTGCGCGACGAGCACGACGTCCACGTCCGTCTCGCCGACGGCCGCTGGCGCGCGGGGCGCGTCGTCGGCAGCGACGCCTACACCGACCTCGCCGTCGTCCGGGTTCCCGACCTCCCCGCCGACGCGCCGCCGCTGGCCGTCGCCGAGGACGTGCCCGAACCCGGCCGACCAGTCGCCGCGCTCGGCAACCCGATGGGGCTCGACGGCTCCGTCTCGGCCGGCATCGTCTCGGGCGTGAACCGGTCGATGTCGACCCGCGGCGGCTTCGCCATCCCCGACGTCGTTCAGACCGACGCCCCCATCAACCCCGGCAACAGCGGCGGGCCGCTCGTCGCACTCGCGTCCCGGGAGGCGGTCGATCCCGACGACCCGGACGCGGCGGGTTCGGACGCGGCGTACGAGGTGGTCGGCGTCAACCGCGCGACGGGCGGGGACAACATCGGCTTCGCCGTCTCCGCGCGGCTGGTGAACCGGGTCGTGCCCGGCCTCGTCGCCGACGGCATCTACCGGCACTCGTACCTCCGGGCGAGAACCCTGGACGCGACGCCCGCCGTCGCCGAGGCGAACGGGCTCCCCGAACCGGGCGGCGTGCTGGTGGTCGAGGCCGGCGACGAGGGGCTCCGGGGCTGTGACCGGACGACCCGCGTCCGCGGCCGCGAGGTGCCCGTCGGCGGCGACGTCGTCGTCGCGCTCGACGACGAACCGGTGCGGTCCGGCGAGGAGCTCATCCGGCGACTCATCGTCGACACCGAGCCGGGCGAATCCGTGGACGTGACGGTGCTCCGGGAGGGCGTCGGCGGCGAGGTCACCGTCCCGGTCGAACTCCGCGAGCGGCCCGACACCGCCGACGGCGTTCCGATCCGCTGATCCGCGGGGCCGGTCGCCACCGGTTCGGACGAACGGGCCTCCTGGGTGGCTCAGTCGACGAACCGCGTCGTGTCCACCGGTTCGTCCGCGGCCCCCAGCGCCATTCGCTCGATGCCACTGCGGAGCAGCCGCGAGCGGGAGAGCAGCCCCGCGCCCGCCTTCGCTCCCCGGAGCGCCAGCGACGGCGGGACGTGGTGGCCGTACCGGAGGAACAGCCCCATCGCGCGCTCGGCGCGGCGCTGGAGCCCGATGGTTTCCTCGACGGCGGGTCGACGCCTCGTCTCGTACCGGGCGAGCGCGCCGGCCGGGAGGGGCGTCTCGGACCGCTCCAGCGCCTCCGTGATCGTCGCGTGCGCGGCGACCGCGTCCGCGACGGCCAGCGGGTTCCCCTGCGCGCCGATGGGCGATGCGACGTGTGCGGCGTCGCCGAGCAGCAGGAGGCCGTCCCGCACCCAGTCGGGGCCGATGCCGGGTGCGACCTCGAGCAGCGAGCAGTCGCCGTAGTTCGACACGTGTTCCTCCAGCGCGGGTCGGAGCTCCGGGGCGATGGCGGCGACCCGGTCGTGAAACGCCCCGATGCCGGCGCGCTTGAGGTCCGGGTACGTGCCGGCGAGGATCGGCAGTCCGATCTGGTACTCGCCGCCGCCGGTGCCGAACGAGACGAGGATGCCGTCCCGAGCGACGTGGGCCTGGGTGTCGCTCGCCGGGTCGGCGTCCTCGACGGGGAGTTTGAACCAGACGAGGTCGAGGATCGGATCGAACAGCCCCGCGTCGATGCCGACGGCCGAGCGGACCCGGGAGTAGCGGCCGTCCGCGCCGACGACCAGCCGTCCCCGGAGCGTCACGTCCTCGTCGGCCGCGCGGTCGTGGGCCTCGACGCCGGTGACCTGTTCCCGTTCGGCGACGAGTCCGGTGACCGTCGTCGCCGGCCGGAACGTGAAGCCGTCGTACTCGCTCGCCCGCGAGACGATCAGTTCGAGCAGCGTCGGCTGCTCCATCATCATGATGTACGGATGCTCGGCGTCCAGCG
Source organism: Halobaculum sp. XH14 (assembly GCF_032116555.1). Classification (NCBI taxonomy): domain Archaea; kingdom Methanobacteriati; phylum Methanobacteriota; class Halobacteria; order Halobacteriales; family Haloferacaceae; genus Halorarum; species Halorarum halobium. The sequence continues at coordinate 831,272 of NZ_CP134949.1, read as the reverse complement.
AATCGACGTCGAACAGTTCGACGCGCTCGCCGTACAGCGACCCCGCGCCGGCGGTGACGACGTCGTGGTCGAGTTCCCGCAGGTCCGCCAGCAGGTCCATCCGGTCGAACAGCTCGATGACGCCGGGGCTCCAGCCGAACCCGCGGAACTCCCGCTCGAAGGTGCGCTCGCGCTCGACGAGCGTCACGTCGACGCCGCTGCGCGCGAGGAGGTACGACAGGGTCGCGCCGCCCGGCCCCGCACCGACGACGAGCACCTCGGCGTCCGGTTCGCGCCCGCTCATGGGGACTGGTGGACGGGAGTCGACAAGAAGCTACGCCGTGCTCGCCGGGCGGAAGGGTCCGAACGGGGCGAAGGAACCGGAACGACGCGGTCGAGCCGGAACGGGACGAAGGAGCCGGAACGGCGTGGGACCGGCCGAACGGCGGACGCGGGGTCGGCGTCAGTCCGTCCGCGGAATCGCGTACGCGCCGGCGACGAAGAACACGGCCGCCAGCGCGGTCAGCACCGCGAGGTTGCCGGCGACGCCCAGCGGCGGCGCGTAGGGCGTCCCGTCGACGGCGTACGTGACGCCCCGGACCCCGCGCGCGAAGTAGGTGAGCGGGGAGAGGTTCACTGCCGGCGCGAACCACGCGGGCAGCAGGTCTCCCGTGACGAACGTGTCCGAGAGGAACAATAGCGGGAGCGCGATGGTGTTCGAGGCGGCGATGACGCCGTCCTGGGAGTCCGCGAGGCTGCCGAGCACCGCACCGAACCCGCAAAAGAGGACGACGCCGACGACGACGAGCGGGACGAGCAGCGCGAGCGCCGGCGTGACCGGAATCCTCGCGCCCGTGAGCAGCAGCGTCAGCGCGAGGATGAGCGCCGACGCGACGCCGATGATGAGGACGTTGACCGCGGTGTGGGCGAGCAGCCACTCGCCGCGGGACAGCGGCGTCGTCGCTAGCTTCTCGAACCGGTTGCCGTCGCGGTGGCGGGCGATCTCGGAGCCGACCCGCGAGAGCGGCGTGAACAGCACGACCGTCGCCAGGTAGCCCGGCACGTAGTAGGCGGCCGGCTCCGCGAACAGCCCACCGCCGCCGGGCCGCGTCGTCACCAGCGCGCCGAAGATGACGACGAGGATGACCGGGAAGAAGAACGTGAAGAAGACGGCCGTCTTCCGGCGGAGGAACGAGCGGTACGCGGCCGTCGCCTCGGCCCGGACCCGGCGGAGGCGACTCACTCGCCCACCTCCGTCCCGGGCGTGGTCGCCGGGTCCGGTTCGCTCGCGCCGGCGTCGGCACCGCCGTCCACGACGCTCGCGCCGGGGGTGACCGCCCCCTCGAACTGCTCGCCCGTGAGGCGGAGGTAGACGTCCTCCAGGGACGGCTCGGTCCAGGTCAGCGACTCGAAGGTGACGCCGGTCCCGTCGAGCGCGGCGACCGCCCGTCCGAGGTCGGCGGGCGTGACGCCCTCGACCACGAGTTCGTCGGCGCCGGCCTCCACGTCGAAGCCGGCCCCGCGGAGCGCGTCCGCGCCGACGTCGCCGGCGGGGCTCGAACCGGCCGCCCCGTTCGTGTCGGTCGCGTTGGCCGGCTCGCCGATGCCGACGACCAGCCGCGCGGGGCCGCCGTGCTCCGCGACGAGTTCGCCGGGAGAGCCCACGGCGACGAGCCGTCCGTCCCGGAGGAGGCCGACGCGGTCGGCGAGCCGTTCGACCTCGTCCATCGAGTGGCTGGTCAGCACGACCGTGGTGCCGCCCGCCGCGAGCCCGTCGAGCAGGTCCCAGAGCGCGCGCCGCCCGGCTGGGTCGATTCCGGTGGTCGGCTCGTCGAGGAACAGCAGGTCGGGGTCGTTGACGAGCGCGATGCCGACGCAGGCGCGGCGCTTCTGCCCGCCCGAGAGGTCCTCGTACCAGGTGTCGGCCGCGTCGGCGAGGCCGACGTCAGCGAGCACCGAATCGGGGTTGCGGTCGTCGTCGTACAGGCCGCCGTAGTACGCGACGAGTTCGCGCGCCGTGAGGCGCTCGGGCGGTGAGAACTCCTGCGGGAGCAGGCCGACCCGCCCGCGGTCGGCGTCGGTCGGCGCGACGCCGAACGTCCGGACCTCGCCGTCGACGCTCGTGGTGCCGGTCAGCGCCCTGACGAGGGTCGTCTTCCCGGCCCCGTTCGGACCGATGAGGCCGAACACCTCGCCCGCGGGGATGGCGAGGGAGACGTCAGCGAGCGCGACGGTGTCGTCGTAGGACTTGTGGAGGGAGTCCGCGCGCACGACCGGTTCGTCGCTCATTGTAGGACGTGTGGGGGTTTCGGGCGTAAGGGTTCCGAAGCTGGCTTATCGGGCTTCTCGACTGGCCCGTTGCTGTCGGGTACGGGGTGTCGCGCTCGGTGTCGTTCCGAACTCGGCGTGGGCCGCCTCGAACGTCCCGGCGGTTGTCAGCTTCTGTGGACGTTTGGCTACTGTGTCGTACGTCTCGAAAGCCCCCGCGGCTGCCAGCTCACACGCTTGGTCTATGGGGATGACGCACGCCTCGAAAGCCCCCGCGGCTGTCGGCTCGCGTGGTACGCTCTGCGCTCCTCGGTCGCTCACTCCGTTCGCTCCCTGCGGTGCTTGAGGCACCGGGCGTCGCCGACAGCCGCGGCCCCTTTCAGTCCCACCCACCGCACGGCACCGCGCCTCACCCTCCCCAGCCTCCTGCGCTCCTCGCTCCTTCGCTTCGCTCAGTCGCTGCGGTGCTCGTCCCTCGCACGAGCGGTCTCGCTGGCGCTTGACCGCCGCGCGCCACGCGGCTCGTCCGGTCAAGTGCGGTCGGCGCGTGCTGACGGGCCTCCGTTCACGCGAGCGAGCCTGCGAGCGAGGGTGATCTCACGAGACCGCAGGTCTCGGTGAGTGCCCGCCGGATGCGCGCGAGGGGTGAGCACCGGAGCGAGCCTGCGAGCGAGCATCGCAAGCGGCTGCTCACGCGAGCGCAGTCGTTCGAAAATCGAAGATTTTCGTGATGCTGTCGGATTCCGACGGAATCCGACCGCTGACGGGGAACCGTCGGTTTCCCGTACTGACGAAAGACGCCCTGGCGTCTTTCGAACCACGAGGGTGAGTTCCGAGGAGCTCGCTCCGAGGTAAGGGAGGGCGAGGCCGAAATCACCGCCAGCAGTAGTGGTCTGCCACCGAACAGCCGGTCTAGCGACGCGGAAATACACTCAGTGTACCATCAGTCCTCCATTCGCGATTCCACCCACGAGATCACCGAACAGCAGCAATCACAAGAGTTGTTACCGGGGGCGCGCGAGGAAGCGGCAATGAGCGAGGCGGCCGGCGACGCGCCCTCCGGCGAACACGGCGACACGTCAGCCCCCGCCGACCGCCACAGCCCCGATCGTTCCGCCGCCACGCGACTGACCGACCGACTCCCGGGCTCGCCTGCCACGCAGGGGGTCGTCCTCGTCACCCTGCTCTCGTTGCTGCTCCGGGTCGTCGACCTCGGCGGCCGGGTGTTCCACTGGGACGAGGGCCGCGTCGGCTACTGGATCCTCCGCTTCGACGCGACGGGCGAGTTCTTCTACCGTCCCATCATCCACGGCCCGTTTCTCCCCGTCGTCAACAACGTCCTGTTCGATCTCGTCGGCGCTTCGGACTTCGCGGCGCGGCTCCCCGTCGCGGTCGTGGGAGGGCTGCTCCCGCTCGCGGCGCTCTGTTTCCACTCGCGGCTCTCCGGGCGCGAGCAGGTCGCGCTCGCGGCCGTCCTCGCGCTCGACCCGCTGCTGCTCTACTACTCGCGGTTCATGCGCGGCGACGTGCTGGTGGGCGCGTTCTCGTTCGGCGCGTTCGCGCTGGCCGTCCACGCCTACGACAGCCGGCGGGTCCGTCCGCTGTTCCCCGCGGCGGTCCTGATCGCGCTCGGCTTCGCGGCCAAGGAGAACGCGCTCCTCTACCTGCTGTGTTTCGCCGGCGGCGCGTTCCTGCTGGCGGACCACTACCTCGTCCGCTCGTCCCGGAACGCCGACACCCTGCTCGATGCCGCCGCCGGCAGTGCCGTCTCCCTCGTCCGGTTCGCCCGCGACTGGACGGCGGGGCGACGAACCCGCGACGCCATCGAATCCCGGGTCGGGGAGCGCGGCGGCCGAATCGGCCCGTTCGCGCCCGAAGCCGGCTTCCTCGGCCACGTGGCGATCTGGGTCCCGCTCGTCGCGGTCGGCGTCGTCGGCACGTTCCTCGCCGTCGTGACGTTCTTCTACGCGCCCCGGCCGGAGCTCTGGAACGCCCTCTCCGGGACCGTGCCGCCCGGCGAACTCCTCTACGAGGCGACCGTACCCCCCGCCGAGCGCTTCTACGGAACGTGGGCATCCGGCACCCACTCGGGCCACAACTACGTCCCATACCTGCACGATCTGGGGGTGACGCTGGTGTACGGCTCGGGCGTCGTCGTCGTGTTCGCCGCGCTGGGCTTCCTGGCGGACGGCTACGGCGGCCGGAACCGGCCGGTCGTCGCGTTCGCGGCCTACTGGGCGGTCGCGTCGCTCGTCGGCTACCCGGTGGCGACCGACATCGAGGCGCCCTGGGCCGCGGTTCACATCGTGCTCCCGCTCTCAGTTCCGGCCGCCGTCGGCGTGACGAGCGTGCTCGACTCGTTCGACCGGTCGCTCGCGTTCGAGGACGTCGCGGGGGTCGCGCTCGCCGGGCTGGTCATCTTCGCCGCCGCGGGCGGCGTCGCGGCCGCGAACGCCGACTACTGGAACGCCTCGACCGAGGAGGACAAGGAGGTGCTCCAGTGGTCCCAGCCGGCAAACGAGATCGAGTCGACGCTCGCGGACGCGCGGCTCGTCGCCGAGTACAACGAGGGGACGGACGTGCTGTTCGTCGGCTCCGAGACCGCTGGTGGCGAGGAGGAGCTGTACGTCGCCAACGAGTCGAGCGACGAGCGGATGCCGGCCGGCGGTCCGGCGTGGCACTCGCGGCTGCCGCTCCCGTGGTATCTGGAGCTCTCCGAGGCCGAGATCGAGTCGACGCCGCCCTCGGCCCGCTACGACGACCTCCCGCAGGACCCGCCGCCCGTCATCATCGCGATGCCCCGGGACCGCGAGGACCTCACGGAGCGCTACGAGGGCTACGAGGCGCGCCAGCATCCGTTCAAGCTCTGGGGCGAGGACATCGTGTTCCTGTTCGACGAGGAGGCGCTGGCCGACGCGCGCGCTGCCGCGGGCGAAGCCTGAGGCCGCGGGCGAGGACCGTGGCCGCGAGCGACGCCCGGCGCTTCCGACCGCACGGAGTACACACGAACGCGCACACATTCAGGTACAGTTGGTAAGATTTATTCGCGGAGATGCCGAAGCAGCGGCCGTGAACCCGACGTGTCCCGGCCCGACGCTCGGCGTCGTCGGCGGCGGGCAGCTCGGCCGGATGCTCGCGGAGGCCGCCTCGCCGCTCGGCGTCGACGTGGTCGTGCTCGACCCGACGCCGGACTGCCCGGCGGCGGGCGTCGCCGACCAGGTCGCAGGCGCGTTCGACGACCCGAAGGCGGTGCGGGCGCTCGCGGAACGGGCCGACGCGCTGACCCTGGAGATCGAACTCGCCGACCCCGACGTGCTCGCTGCGGTCCACGAGGAGTCGGACGTGCCGGTCCATCCCTCGCCCGACGCACTCCGGACGATCCAGGACAAACTCGTGCAGAACCGGGCGTTCGCCGACGCCGGGGTGCCGGTGCCGGAGTTCGTCCGCGTCGACGACGCCGACGACCTCGCGGACGCGGTCGAGGGACTGCCCGGTGAGGGCGTCATGCTCAAGGCCCGGACCGGCGGCTACGACGGTCGCGGCAACCGCCCCGTCGAACGCGGCGACGACTACGGGGCGGCGCTGGCGGAGGTCGGTGCCGAAACCGGCGGCGCGCTCGCCGAGGAACTGATCGGCTTCGAGCGCGAGGTTGCGGTGATCGGCGTCCGCGGCGACGACGAGGTGCGCGCGTTCCCCCTCACGGAGACCGTCCACGAGGCGGAAATTCTCCGCGAGACGGTCGTTCCCGCGCGGACGAGCGACGCGGTCGCCGAGCGCGCCCGCGAGGTCGCGCTCGACGCGCTGGACACGCTCGAGGGGCGCGGCGTCTTCGGCATCGAACTGTTCGAAACCGCCGGCGGCGACGTGCTGCTCAACGAGGTCGCCCCGCGCCCGCACAACTCGGGCCACTGGACCATCGAGGGCGCGACCGCCTCGCAGTTCGAACAGCACGTCCGCGCCGTGCTCGGGTGGCCGCTCGCGCCGGCCGAGGCGCGCGCGCCGACCGTGACGACGAACGTGCTCGGCGACGTCGACGAGCCCGAGCCGGCACGGCTCCGCGGCGTCGAACGTGCCCTCTCCGTGCCGAACGCCCACCTGCACTGGTACGGTAAACACGAAGTGCGCCCGCTGCGCAAGATGGGTCACGTGACGCTGACCGACGCCGACTCGGACACCGACGACCTGCTCGCGGCGGCGCGCGACCTCCGAGAACGACTCACGTTCACCGACCACGCCAACCAATGACGACCGTCCAGGACCTCATCGACCGGCTCGAATCGGAGGCTGGGAGCGACGCCGACCCCGCGGCCACCCCCGACGTGGGGATCATCATGGGGTCGGACTCGGACCTCGACGTCATGCAGGGGGCGTTCGACGCGCTCTCCGAACTCGGCTTCGCCGAGCAGACCGACTTCCACGACGCGCCCGCCGCGCGCTTCACCTACGAGACGTACGTCGTCTCGGCCCATCGGACCCCCGAACTGATGTACGCCTACGGCGAGACGGCGGCCCCCCGGGGGCTCGACGTCATCGTCGCGGGCGCGGGCGGCAAGTCCGCGGACCTGCCGAACATGACCGCGAGCATCGCGTACCCGATTCCCGTGGTGGGAGTTCCAGTTCAGGAGAAGTCCGTCGACTCGGTCATCGGGATGCCGACCGGCGCGCCCATCGTCGCCGTCGACGCCGGCAAGTCGTTCAACGCGGGCCTGTCGGCGGCACAGATTCTCGCGCGCGAACACGAGGAACTACGCGAGGAACTGCTCGCGTACCACGATTCCCTGGTCGGGGACGTCGCCGAAACGTCGCGCGAACTGCACGACCTTGGCGTCGACGGCTTCAGGGAGCGGCGGCGGTAGCAGAGCATTCCCCCCTCAGGCGGCCAATCGTCCACTAGGCGGTCAGTCGGTCGTCGCCGACTTCGGGACCGTCACGGAAACTGCCAGTCCCGGTACACAAGCCGGATTCAGGGAACCGCTAAGTCACGCGAGCCAGCGGCTCGACGTATGCCCGAGGAGACGATGCGTGCGGCGGCGGTGTCCGAACCCGGCGGCTCGTTCGAGCTCGTCGAGCGTCCGGTGCCCGAGCCAGGACCGGAGGAGGTCCGGATCGCGGTCGAGGCCTGTGGCATGTGCCGCGGGGACGACGCGGTGCTCGACGGGAACCCCGCGGTCGAGTACCCGCGCGTGCCCGGCCACGAGATCGTGGGGACGGTCGACGCCGTGGGTGAGGGGGTGTCGGCGTGGACCGCGGGCGAGCGCGTGGGCGTCGGCTGGCACGGCGGGCACTGTTTCACCTGCGAGGCGTGCCGACGCGGCGACTTCGTCCGCTGTGCGGACAAGCCGATCACCGGACTCCACCGTGACGGCGGTACGCCGAGTACACGCTGGCCCGGGCGGAGGCGCTGGTCGCGGTTCCGGCTGACCTCTCCAGCGTCGAGGCGGCGCCGCTGCTCTGTGCCGGGCTCACGTCGTTCAACGCCCTCCGGAACGGCGACGCTCGCGTCGGGGACCTGGTCGCGGTGGTCGGCGTCGGCGGCCTCGGTCACCTCGGGATCAGCTACGCCCACGAGGCCGGCTTCGAGACGGTCGCCGTCTCCCGCGGGACCGACAAGCGGTCGGCGGCGCTGGAGCGCGGCGCGGACCACTTCGTCGACAGCGAGGCGGAGGACCCCGCCGCTGCGCTGCGGGACCTCGGCGGTGCGGACCTCGTCCTGACGACCGCGCCGGCCGGGGAGCCGGTGGCCGAGGTCGTGGAGGGGCTGGGAACCGACGGCGAGGTCGTCGCCGTCGGCGTTCCCGAGGAGCCGGTTTCGGTCGCGGTGGGGCACCTCGCCACGAACCGCGCGGGCGTCTCGGGGTGGCCGTCCGGCGCCCCACGGGACGCCGAGGACACGCTCGCGTTCGGCGTCCGCCGCGGCGTCGTGCCGGCGGTCGAGACGTTCGACCTTCCGGACGTCGGGGCGGCCTACCGCCGCATGACCGACGGCGACGTCCGGTTCCGGGCCGTCGTGACGCCCTGACGAGTCGGTTGGCGGTTCGTGCGCTTCGGCCGGGCGTCCGTCCACCCGCGGGCGGCGCTTATCAACGCTTATTAGCGCCCCCCGACTAGCCACGAACGATAGGAGAACCCGGAATGAATCCATGGATAGCTATCGGCGCGTTGGCGTTGATGGGCGTGGGCATCCCTCTCGGGATGATGGCCGCGTCCGCGATCCTTCGCCCGACCGTGCCGGAACAGGGGAAAAGCGCCACGTACGAGTCCGGCGAGATTCCCACCGAGTCGGCGATCGGCATCCAGTTCAACATCCAGTACTACATGGTCGCGTTGCTGTTCGTCGTCTTCGACATCGAGACCGTCCTCGTGTTCCCGTGGGCGGTCATCTACGGCTCCGCGCTGGAGGCGGGCGTCCCGCTGGCGGACGTGCTCCTCCCCATGCTGGTGTTCATCGCGGTGCTGGTCGTCGGGCTCGTGTGGGCGTGGCGGCAGGGGGCAGTCAGCTGGGCACAGAGCCCGCGGGCGGCCCGACGGAAGACGGAGCGTCAATCATGAGTAGCGACAACAGACCGTTCATCACGGACGACTCCGAGGTACTGACAGAGACCCGCGACGCGCGGATGGCCGGGCAGGACGACCGCTTCAACTCGAAGCTCCGGGAGGCGTTCGGCTCCTCCCCGTTCATCCTCACCAAGTTCGACAAGTTCATGAACTGGGTCCGGGGCTCGTCGATGTTCATGCTGCAGTTCGGCATCGCCTGCTGCAGCATCGAGATGATGCACACCTACGGGGTGAAACACGACCTCGACCGCTTCGGCTCGGGCGTGCCGCGCGCCTCGCCGCGCCAGGCGGACGTCATCATCGTGCCGGGCACCATCGTCTCGAAGTTCGCCCCGCGGATGAAGCGCGTGTACGACCAGATGCCCGAGCCGAAGTTCGTCGTCGGCATGGGCTCGTGTACCATCTCCGGCGGCCCGTTCCAGGAGGGGTACAACGTCATCAAGGGCGCCGAGGAGGTCATCCCGGTGGACATCCACGTCCCCGGCTGCCCGCCCCGTCCCGAGGCGCTCGTCTACGGGGTCGTGAAGCTGCAGGAGCGCATCGCCAACGGCGAGTCCTCGCCGGTGACGGTCAAGCCGTACGAGCTCGAACAGTTCGGCGACCTCGACCGGGACGAGATCATCGACCAGCTCGCCGACGACATCGACGAGGAGGACCTCGTCATGCGGTACAACTGGGCTGATTCACCCTAATGAGCCTCGAAGAACCCGATCCGCGTGCGGCCGACGGGGCGCTCGCGGAACAGACGCCGGACGAACTCGCGGCCCTGCTGGGTGAGCACGTCATCGGACGCGAGGAGCATCTGAACGCGCCGGGCTACGTCGTGCGGCCCGACGAGGTGCAGGACGTGCTCTCGACGCTCCGCACGGAGGCCGGTTTCGACCACCTCTCGTGTGTGACCGCCCAGGAGTACGAGGACCGGTTCGAGTCGATCTACCACCTGAGGAAGTACGACGACCCGACCCAGGAGGTCAGCGTCGTCGTCCCCACGGATCGCGAAAACCCGGTTTCCGAGTCGGGCGAGGCGGTGTTCCGCACCGCGGACTGGCACGAGCGGGAGGCGTACGACCTCGTCGGCATCGAGTACGACGACCACCCCGACCTCCGCCGCATCCTGCTCCCCGAAACCTGGCAGGGACACCCGCTCTCGCAGTCGTACGACCAGAACCGACCGCAGGTCGTCCCGTTGCGCGAACACGCGAACCCGCTGCAGGAGGACACGCGCGAGGAAGGGGGAACGGACGCGGACACGATGTTCCTCAACATCGGTCCCCACCACCCCGCGACCCACGGCGTGCTCCACCTGGAGACGACGCTCGACGGCGAGCAGGTCGCCGACGTGAAATCGGACATCGGCTACCTCCACCGCTGTGAGGAGCAGATGTGCCAGAACGGCACCTACCGCCACCAGATCATGCCCTACCCCGACCGCTGGGACTACATCTCGGCGGGGCTGTTGAACGAGTGGGCGTACGCGCGGGTCGCCGAGGATCTCGCCGACATCGAGGTGCCCGAGTACGCGCAGGTGATCCGGACGATGGGCGCGGAGCTGTGCCGCATCGCCGCACACATGCTCGCCGTGGGGACGTTCGCGCTGGACGTGTACGGCGACTTCACCGCCATCTTCATGTACGCGATCCGGGACCGCGAGAAGGCCCAGAACATCTTGGAGGACCTGACCGGCCAGCGGCTCATGTTCAACTACTTCCGGCTCGGCGGGGTCGTCTGGGACCTGCCCGAGCCCCGCGAGGAGTTCTTCGAGAAGACCCGCGACTTCCTGGAGGAGCTCCCCCAGGCGCTCGAGGAGTACCACGACCTCATCTCCTCGAACGAGGTGCTGCAGATGCGGACCGTCGGCACGGGCGTGCTGCCGCCCGAGGTCGCCAAGAGCTACGGTGCGACCGGGCCGGTCGCCCGCGGCTCCGGCATCGACTACGACCTCCGGCGGGACGACCCGTACGGCTACTACGACGAACTCGACTGGGACGTCGTCACCGAGGACGGCTGTGACAACTACAGCCGCCTCCTCGTGCGCATGCGCGAGGTCGAGGAGTCCGCGAAGATCATCGAACAGTGTATCGACCTCCTCGAGGACTGGCCCGAGGAGGATCGGGAGATCCAGGCGAACGTTCCCCGGACGCTGAAGCCGGCGGACGACACCGAGGTGTACCGCGCGGTCGAGGGCGCGAAGGGCGAACTCGGCATCTACATCCGGTCGGACGGCACGGACAAGCCGGCGCGGTTCAAGATCCGCTCGCCGTGTTTCTCGAACCTCCAGACGCTCCCGGAGATGGCCGAGGGCGAGTACGTGCCCGACCTCGTGGCCGCGCTCGGGAGCCTCGACATCGTGCTCGGTGAGGTGGATCGATGACGATCCGGACCTTCGATGCCATCACTGGCCACGCCCTGGTGGACATGAAAAGGGCGAGCGGCCGCGGAGCGGCCGCGAGGGCTTTCGCGGAGGTGGACCGCTGATGGCGGGGGTCGTGCTCCAGCAGATGCTGCCCGACACCATCGCCGGACTGCTCCCGTTCGGCGGGCTGGCGGCGGACATCGTGGGCGCGCTCGTCGGCGCGTTCCTCGTCGCCAACTTCCTGCTCATCAACACGGCCGTCGCCGGCCCGTGGGCGAAACGGAAGATCACGGCGGCGTTCACGGACCGCATCGCGGTGAACCGTATCGGCCCGTTCGGGCTGTTCATCATCGTCGCCGACGCGGTCCGCCTGCTCTCGAAGGAGCTCATCATCCCCGACGGGGCTGACCGGCCGGCCTACGACCTCGGACCGATACTCATCCCCTTCTCGGCGCTGCTCGGCTTCGCGGTCATCCCGATGGGGAGCGGCATCCAGCTCGCGGACCCCGAGACGGGGCTCGCGTTCGCGTTCGCCGCCTCCTCGATCGCGTCGCTCGGGCTGATGATGATGGGGTACGCGTCGAACAACAAGTACTCGCTGCTTGGGGGGCTGCGCGCGGTTGCCTCGAACATCGCCTACGAGATCCCGCTCGTCATCACGGCGCTCTCGGTCGTGCTGTTCACGGGGACGCTCCAGACGAGCCAGATCGTCGCCCAGCAGGCCGAGCCGTTCGTCACGATCGCCGGAGTCTCGATCCCGATGTGGTTCGCGTTCGTGAACCCGTTCGCGTTCGCGCTGTTCATCGCAGCGAACCTCGCGGAGGTCGGGCGCAACCCGTTCGACGTCCCCGAGGCGCCGACCGAGATCGTCGCCGGCTACCAGACGGAGTACAGTTCGGTGTACTTCGTGCTGATCTATCTGGGCGAGTTCATCCACATCTTCCTGGGTGGCGCGCTCGCGGCGACGCTGTTCCTCGGCGGCCCGGCCGGGCCCGGCCCGGCGGCGCTGGGGATCGTCTGGTTCACCGCGAAGATCTGGGCGTTCTACCTGTTCACCCAGTGGGCGCGCTCGGCGATCCCGCGGCTCCGCGTCGACCAGTTCATCGAGATCGGCTGGAAGGGCATGCTCGTGCTGTCCTTCGCTAACCTCGTCCTCACCGCGGTGCTCGTGGGGGTGCTCGCGTAATCATGATTGGAATCCTCAAAGGCATGGCGACCACGATGAAGCACGCACTGGACGGCACGACGTTCACGGTGGAGTACCCGGACGTCGCGCCCGAAGTCAGCCCCCGGTTCCGCGGGGTCCACAAGTTCTCACAGGAGCGGTGCATCTGGTGTCGCCAGTGTGAGAACGTCTGTCCGAACGACACGATCCAGATCGTGATGGACGAACAGCGGAACGGCGAGCAGTACAACCTCCACATCGGGCAGTGCATCTACTGCCGACTGTGTGAGGAGGTCTGCCCGGTGGACGCCATCCTGCTCACGCAGAACTTCGAGTTCACCGCGGACACGAAGGACGACTTCGTGTACAACAAGGAGGAACTGAAGAACGTGCCCTGGTACAAGGGCATCGACCCGCTCGCGTCTCGCGAGCCGGATCGCGGCGCCTGGATCGGCGAGGGCGAGGGCGAACTGGACTACCAGTAGTTTTCTGATTCCGGCGTTTTTCTGGAGCAGTTTTCGGTATGGTGTGGTGCTGAGTCCCTACTACCGTAGTGATGGCCGCGAAAGCTCCCGTCTACGTTTGACCCCTCGACTCGGTCACTCGTCCCGTTCGGACCGCCTCGGAAGCCCCCGCGGTCCCTTCCATTCCCACCCGCCGGGAAGTCGGTCGAGCGTCGCGGGCCCGACTACCGCAGGTACACGCCGTGGGTAGTCCGGCCTGACTTTCGTCCGGCTGGCCGGCGGGTACGTTGGCAGCAGGGGTGCGGTCGAGCGCGTGCTGGCGGTCGGCGCGCGTGACGCGAGCGCCCCTGTGGCGCGAGCACTCGCGCGCGAGGGGTGAGAAGCGTAGCGAGCCTGCGAGCGAGCATCGCAAGCGGCTGGGGAGGGCGAGGCTCTCCTAGGTCAAGCAGCAGTAATCTGCCTATATGAGGCAAAGACTCCCGCACGCGCCATTTCCAGGCAAAAGAATCGCGCGCAACCGACTGAATTCCAACACGGAATCCAACGGTAACAGACGCCTACCGGAGAGGAAAACCCTCCGGAACTCACCACCGGTAATCGCCACGCACACACGCATACGCGCGGAACGTTCTCGAAACCTTCAAACGCCCTCCGACGGGAGTGTCGCGTAATGGTTGTAGCAGAGACTATCGCGTTCGCGCTGTTCGCCCTCGTCACGGTGGGCGCCAGCCTGGGCGTCGTCCTGGTCAGGGACGTGTGGCACTCCGCACTCCTGCTGGGAGTCGCCCTGTTGAGCGTCGCGGTCCACTACGTGATGCTGCAGGCGGAGTTCCTCGCCGCCATGCAGATACTCGTCTACGTGGGCGGGGTGCTCGTGCTCATCACGTTCGCCGTGATGCTCGTGCGGACCGACGAAGCCGGGACCGAACCCGAGGTGACGCGCACGTGAGCCAGGACGGTGCACGCGGGTCGAAACCCGAACTGAAACTCGGGTCGCATCTCGTACCGGGCCTCGCGGCGGTGGCGCTGTTCGTGGTGATGGCGCTCGTGTTCCTCACCTCGTCGTTCCCGCTCGAGGAGGCGGCCGGCTTCCCCGAGGGCGCGTCGATCACCGCGAGCATCGGCTACGCGATGTTCAACATCACCGGCGGTCCCGTCCCCGCCGAGGGGTTCCTCGTGGCGTTCCTCGTCATCGCCGTCGTGCTAGACATCGCCATCGACGGCGCCATCTTCCTCGCCAAGCGCGGCGACGAGGGCGTCCTCGAGACCGCGCTGTCCCGTGATTCGAGCGAACGCACCGACGGGGGGAGCGACTGATGGTCCCCCCGCAGTACTACCTGCTGCTGGCCGCCGCCGTCTTCTGTATCGGCGTGTTCGGCCTGCTCACCCGACGGAACGCGCTCCTGTTCCTCATGTCCGTGGAACTCATGCTCAACGCCGCGAACATCAACCTCGTCGCGTTCTCCCAGTACTGGGGGAACGTCACGGGCCAGACGTTCGGGCTGTTCACGATGGCGCTCGCCGCGGCGGAAGTCGCGGTCGGGCTCGGTATCATCCTGGTGCTGTACCGGAACTTCGAGGGCGTCGACGTCACCGACGCGACGACCATGAGGTGGTGAGATGGCGGGAGCATTCGACTACGCGCCGGCCATCGTCCTGCTGCCGTTCCTGTCGTTCCTCATCTCGCTCGGCGGCGCGCTCTCCGGCGAGGACTCGGACGTCCTCCCGAAGGGCGGCGCGTTCGCCGGCATCGCCGCGACCGCCGGATCACTGCTGCTCTCGGCGTGGGTCGCACTGACCGTGGGCGGCGGGAACGCCTACGACGAGACGCTGTACACGTGGGCCGCCGCGGGCGACCTCGAACTCTCCTTCGGCCTGCTGCTCGACCCGCTCGCGGCGCTGATGCTCGTCATCGTCTCGCTCGTCGCGCTGCTGGTCCACGTGTTCTCGCTCGGCTACATGAACGACGAGGGCGAGACCGGCCTACCGCGCTACTACGCCGGCCTCGGCCTGTTCACCGCGTCCATGCTCGGGTTCGTCGTCGCCGACAACCTGCTCATGGCGTTCATGTTCTTCGAGCTGGTCGGGCTCTGCTCGTTCCTGCTCATCGGCTTCCACTTCCGGGAGGCCGGCCCGCCCTCGGCCGCGAAGAAGGCGTTCCTGGTGACGCGCTTCGGGGACTACTTCTTCCTCGTCGGCGTCGTCGCCGTCTTCGCCACCTTCGGCACCGCGCAGTTCGCGGGCGAGAACTCGTTCCCGGCGCTCGCTGCGGCCGCGCTGAATGCGGAGACCGCGATGCCCGAAGCCGTGAGCACGTTCCTGGGGCTCGGTCCCGAGGCGTGGTTCACGGTCGTCGGCCTGCTCGTGCTGGGCGGCGTGATCGGCAAGTCCGCCCAGTTCCCGCTCCACACCTGGCTGCCCGACGCGATGGAGGGCCCGACCCCGGTGTCCGCGCTCATCCACGCGGCGACGATGGTCGCGGCCGGGGTCTACCTCGTCGCCCGGATGTACGGCTTCTACGCGGTGTCGCCGACGGCGCTGGGCGTCATCACGCTGGTCGGCGGCTTCACCGCCCTGTTCGCCGGGTCGATGGGCATCGTGAAGCGCGAACTGAAGCAGGTGCTCGCGTACTCGACCATCTCACAGTACGGCTACATGATGCTCGCGCTGGGCGCGGGCGGCTACGTCGCGGCGACGTTCCACCTGCTCACCCACGCGTTCTTCAAGGCGCTGCTGTTCCTCGGTGCCGGCTCGGTCATCATCGCGATGCACCACAACGAGAACATGTGGGACATGGGCGGGCTGAAGGACAGGATGCCCGTCACCTACTACACGTTCCTCGCCGGCTCGCTGGCGCTCGCGGGCATCTTCCCGTTCGCCGGCTTCTGGTCGAAGGACGAGATCCTCTACGAGGCGCTCGCCCATGGCCTGGGCGGCACGCCGCTGCTGTTCCTGGGCTACGCGATGGGCCTGCTCGCCGTCCCGGTGACCGCGTTCTACACGTTCCGGATGGTGTTCCTCACGTTCCACGGCGACGCCCGGACCGGACAGGCCGAGTCGCCCGAGGCGGTCGGCTGGAACGTGAAGGCCCCGCTCGTCGTGCTCGGCGTCCTCGCCGCGACGGCCGGCTTCATCAACATGGTGCCGGTCCAGGTGCTCACGGGCGCACCCATCGACTTCCTGCACTCGTGGCTCGACGGGGGCTTCGAGGGACTGACCGCACACTACTACGGGGACCTCGTCCACGACTTCGCGGGCTACTCCACGGGCACGGTCGCCGGCAGTAAACTCGCCACGGTGCTCGGCGGCGCGGTCGTCTCGCTCGGGCTCGCGCTGGTCGGGGCCGGACTCGCATACTCGCTGTACGCGGTCCCGGAGCCCGACGAGCACACCGCACGGCTCGGCTCCGTCCAGGACCTGCTGTACAACAACTACTACCAGGACGAGTACCAGGTGTTCCTGGCGACCCGGGTCGTCGCCCCGCTCTCGCGGGCCGCGGACACCTTCGATCAGGGCGTCGTCGACGGCGCGGTCAACGCCGTCTCCTCCGTGAGCCTCTTTTCGGGCTCGCGGATCCGCCGCATCCAGACCGGCGTCGTCAGTAACTACGCGGCGCTGGTCACGCTGGGCCTGACGGTCCTTCTCATCGCCTTCGGCATCTACGGAGGGTGGTTGCTGTGATACTCGAAGCACTCATCGGATTCACGTTCCTGGCCGCGCTGGCAACGTTCCTCTCGCCGGACGAGTACGCCGGCCGCGTCGGCTTCGGCCTCAGCCTGCTCCCGGTCGTCGGGAGCCTGTACATGTGGTCGGCGTTCGACGCGACCGGCAACGCCCTGCTGTCGGGCGGATCGCTCGCCTTCGAGACGCAGATCGACTGGCTCACCGTCGGCGGCTACACGCTCCAGTGGTTCGTCGGCCTCGACGGGATCAGCCTCCCGCTGATCGTCCTCTCGACGGTGCTCACCTCGCTGGCGATCCTGTCGGCGTGGACGCCCATCGACGAGCGCCAGAGCCAGTTCTACGGGCTGATGCTGTTCATGGAGGCGAACCTGCTCGGCGTGTTCGCGGCGCTGGACTTCTTCGTCTGGTTCGTCTTCTGGGAGGCCGTGCTCGTCCCGATGTACTTCCTCATCGGGGTCTGGGGCGGCCCGCGCCGCGAGTACGCGGCGATCAAGTTCTTCGTGTACACGAACGTCGCCTCGCTGATCATGTTCATCGGCTTCATGGCGCTCGTGTTCAACCTCCCCGTCGACAGCTTCGGGCTGCCGGCCATCGCGCAGGCGCTCCGCGGGGGTGAACTCTCTGGCTTCCTCGGGATGGGCGCCGGCACGCTCGCCACCGTCGCGTTCGCCGCGATGTTCTTCGGCTTCGCGGTGAAGGTTCCCGTCGTCCCGGTCCACACGTGGCTGCCCGACGCCCACGTCGAGGCCCCGACGCCCGCCTCGGTGATGCTGGCGGGCGTCCTCCTGAAGATGGGGACGTACGCCCTGCTCCGGTTCAACTTCACGATGCTACCCGACGTCGCGGCGACGCTCGCGGTGCCAATCGCGGCCATCGCCGTCCTCTCGGTCATCTACGGCGCGATGCTCGCGCTGGCCCAGCAGGACCTCAAGCGCATCGTCGCCTACTCGTCGGTGTCCTCGATGGGCTACGTCATCCTCGGACTCGTCGCCTACACCGAGTTCGGCATCGGCGGCGCGACGTTCCAGATGGTCGCCCACGGGCTCATCTCGGGGCTGATGTTCATGGCGGTCGGCGTCATCTACAACGTCACCCACACGCGCATGCTCGGCGACATGGGCGGCATGGCAGACCGGATGCCCGTCACCGCGGGCATCTTCGTCGCCGGCGCATTCGGCTACATGGGCCTGCCCCTGATGGCCGGCTTCGCCGCCGAGTTCTTCATCTTCCAGGGCGCGTTCGCCTCGACGGTCCTGCCGGCCGCGCCGCTTTTCACCGCGGCGGCGATGTTCGGCATCGTCATCGTCGCGGGCTACCTGCTCTGGGCGATGCAGCGCACGCTGTTCGGCCCGTTCCGCCTCGAAACCGACTACGAGGTGACCCGCGCGAAGTTCCACGACACCGCGCCGCTCGCGGTGCTCCTGCTGTGTACCATCGCGCTGGGGGTCGCCCCGGAGGCGTTCTTCGGCATGATCACCGACGCGGTCGTCCCGCTGCTGGGGGGTGGTGCGTAGATGGCGACGCTCGTCTCGGGCCTCGTCGCGCTCGGTCCCGCCGTCCTGCTCGCGGCCACCGGACTGCTGCTGTTGATCATCAACGCGGTGTATCCGACCGAGGACAGGCCGACGCTGCTCGCGGCCGTCTCGACGGTCGGCTCGCTCGCGGCGCTCGGCGCGGCGGGCGCGCTGCTGACGGGCGCTGCCGGCGTGCTCTCGGGTCCCGAGGACAGCGTCGCGCTGTACGGCGAGGCGCTCGTCGTCGACGGCATGTCGCTGTTCTTCGCCGCGGTGTTCGCCTCGGTGACGGCGCTGGTCGTCGTCGCGAGCTACGACTACCTCGCCGACGACCCGCACCGCGCGGAGTTCTACAGCCTCACGCTGTTTGCCGCGACCGGGATGGCGCTGATGGCCTCGGCGAACTCGCTCGCGGTGGCGTTCGTCGCGCTCGAACTGGCCTCGCTCCCCTCGTACGCGCTCGTCTCGTTCCTGAAGGGCAACCGCGGGAGCGTCGAGGCGGGGCTGAAGTACTTCCTCATCGGCGCGCTCTCCTCGGCAGTGTTCGTCTTCGGCATCTCGCTGGTGTACGCGGCGACCGGCAGCCTCCTGCTGCCCGACGTCGCCGCCGCGCTGACCGAGGCGGACGAGGGGCTCGCGGGCGTCGCCGCCATCGGCATCCTGATGATCGCCGGCGGGTTCGCGTTCAAGACCGCCTCCGTGCCGTTCCACTTCTGGGCGCCCGAGGCGTACGAGGGCGCGCCCGCACCCATCAGTGGCTTCCTCTCGTCGGCCTCGAAGGCCGCCGGGTTCGCGCTCGCGTTCCGCGTGTTCGTCGTCGGCTTCCCGCTCGCGGGCGGCGACGTCGTCGCCTCCGTCGACTGGGTGCTCCTGTTCCAGATCCTCGCGGTCGTGACGATGACGCTGGGTAACTTCGCCGCGGCGACCCAGGAGACCGTCAAGCGCATGCTGGCGTACTCCTCCATCGGGCACGCCGGCTACGCGCTCATCGGCCTCGCCGCCTGGACCGGTTCCGCCGGCGGCGACGTGATGGGTGCGGCGATGGCCCACCTGCTCGTCTACGGCTTCATGAACACCGGCGCGTTCCTGTTCGTCGCGCTCGCCGAGCACTGGGAGATCGGCCGGACGTTCGAGGACTACGCGGGGCTCGGCACGCGGGCGCCGATGGCGTCGGTCGCCATGTCCGTGTTCATGTTCTCGCTCGCGGGGCTGCCGCCGTTCGGGGGCTTCTTCTCGAAGTACTTCCTGTTCGCGGCCGCCGTGGGCGCGGGCTACTGGTGGCTCGCCGCCGTCGGTGCGGTCAACAGCGCGCTGTCGCTGTTCTACTACAGCCGCGTCGTGAAGGCGCTCTGGTTCGACGACCCCGAGACGGAGTTCGAACTCGGCGCGACGCCGACGGCGCTGTACGCCGCGGTGCTGTTCGCGGCCGTGGCGACGCTGCTGTTGCTGCCCGGCTTCGGGCCGGTCATCGAGACGGCCCAGGCCGCCGCGGCGGCGCTGATCCCCTGACGGTCGGTCCGGCACCAGTTTTTCTCCCGTCCGCTGAAGCGACCAGTACGGTAGGGTTTTCCGGGACGCCCGCGACGATTCCCTGTGATGTGTCGGCTGGTCCTCGGCTGTGGCGCGGTCGGCC
This sequence comes from Halobaculum sp. XH14, assembly GCF_032116555.1. NCBI lineage: Archaea > Methanobacteriati > Methanobacteriota > Halobacteria > Halobacteriales > Haloferacaceae > Halorarum > Halorarum halobium. The sequence continues at coordinate 811,657 of NZ_CP134949.1, read as the reverse complement.
GCGACATCGTCGCGTCGCTCGCCGACCGGCCCGGCAAACTCCACGTCGTCACCGACGACAGCGGCCGAGCGACGGCGCTCCGCGAGGAGAACGTCGACGCCCTGGAGGCGGACCCGACCGACCCCTCGACGTACCCGGACCGGGCCGAGATGATCGTCGTCGCCGGCGACGTGGCGACCAGGAACCTCACCGTCGCCGACCGGGCCCGCTCGGCGTTCCCGGACGCGTTCATCCTCTCGTACGCCGGCGACGACGCCGACGAGGCCGACCTGCAGGCGCTCGCGGAGCTCTCGGATCACGTCATCGACCCGATCCAAGTCGCCACGGATCGGGTGCTGGCGGCGGCCCGCGACGAGCCGGCAGAACGGATGTGGAACCTGTTGCGAGCGCTCCGGGGCGTCGAGGGCACGCTCGCGGTGGTGGCACACGACAACCCCGACCCGGACGCCATCGCCTCCGCGATCGCGCTCGTCCGCATCGCGGAGTTCGCCGGGATCGAAGCCGAGGCGTGCTACTACGGCGAGATCTCCCACCAGGAGAACCGGGCGCTCGTGAACCTGCTCGAACTCGACATGCGGAAGCTGGACCCCGAGGACGACCCGCGCGAGACGTACGACGCGTTCGCGCTCGTCGACCACTCGCGGCCCGGGATCAACGACGGCCTGCCCGGGGACGTCCGGCCGACGATCGTCGTCGACCACCACCCCCCGCGCGTGCCCGTCGAGGCGGAGTTCATCGACGTCCGGTCGGACGTGGGCGCGACGTCGACGCTGCTCGCCGAGTATCTGGACCGGTTCGGGCTGGAGCCCGACGAGCAGGTGGCGACGGCGCTCCTGTACGGCATCCGCGTCGACACGAAGGACTTCACCCGCGAGACCGCCAGGGCGGACTTCGACGCCGCCGAGTTCCTCCTGCCGTACACCGACCAGGACGTGCTCTCCCGCGTCGAGGAGCCCAGCGTCAGCTCGGAGGTGCTCGACGTCATCGCGCGGGCCATCAGGAACCGCGAGACGCGGGGCGAGACGGTCGCTTCCTGCGTCGGGGAGCTCTCGGACCGCGACGCGCTGGCCCAGGCCGCCGAGCAACTGCTGGACATGGAGGGCGTCACGACGACGCTCGTGTACGGCTTTTCCGAGGGAACGGTGTACGTTTCTGGCCGCACCCGCGGTGCCGACCTCGACCTTGGCGAGACGCTTCGGGACGCGCTCGGTCAGATCGGCAGCGCCGGCGGCCACGCCGACATGGCCGGCGCGCAGGTCCCGCTCGGCATCCTCGCCGAGGTCGAGAAGGACGAGGCGGAGTCGGTGGCCGAGATCGTCCGCGACGTCATCGCCGGCCGGTTCTTCGAGACGCTGGCCGACGCGCCCTCGGCGCCCACCCACGACACCGAGCGATCCGTCTCGTTCCCCGAGGAGGACGACTGAGACGGCTTCGACGGCCCGCGACCGCTCCGACGTGACCCTAAGCGTTCATGCCCCTGGGGCGCGACGTGCGAGCAGATGCGGGATCCAGGCCAGCGACCCCGACTCCGGTCGGGCACGCCCACGGGGCCGGCGGAACCGCCGGAGTCGGAAGCGACCGCGTCCGCCCCGCGGGCGCTGATAGCATGAGTTCGATGAACGGCGGCTCCGACCTGACGCTCGGCACGCGCCGCGCCAAGGTCAAGGAGTACATGACCCGCGACGTGGCGACCGTCTCGCCCGACGACTCGGTCCGCGAGGTCGCCCAGAAGGTCGCCGAGAGCGACGGCCACAACGGCTTCCCGGTGACCGACGGCCGGACCGTCGTGGGGTTCGTCAGCGCGAGCGACCTGCTGCTCGCGGACCCCGACGCGCCGCTTTTCACCGTGATGACCGACGACATCATCGTTGCGCACCCGGAGATGAACGTCACCGACGCCGCGCGGGTCATCCTCCGGTCGGGCATCCAGAAGCTCCCGGTCGTCGACGACGCGGGCAACCTCGTCGGCATCATCTCGAACACGGACGTGGTGCGCAGCCACATCGAGCGCGCGACGCCCGAGAAGGTCGGGAAGCTGATGCGGACCCTGGAGGAGATCCACGGCGTCAGCACGGACGAGGAGCGCCGGACCGTCGACCTCGGGTCGCTCACCCCGACGCAGGGCCGGGTGTACGCCGACGAACTGGAGGGGCGACACTACGAACTGGAGCGCGGCCTCGCGGAGCCGCTCGTCGTCATCGACAACGACGGCTCGCTCGTGCTCGCGGACGGCCACCACCGCGTGATGGCCGCCGACCGGGCCGACATCGACGAGATGGACGCCTACGTCATCTGCATCGACGAGCCGGTGGAGCTGGGGATGCAAAAGACCGCGCGAAAGGAGGGGCTCGCCTCGATCGGCGACATCGAGGTCGTCGACTACGCGCGCCACCCGCTGGTCGAGACGACGAAGCGGTTTCAGAACTAGCTGGTTGGGATTCGAGTCAATGCGTGGGACTCCTGGGGGTTACCTGCAGTGGCAAGATGAACACGCCGACCACTACTGCTGGCGGTGATTAGATGCCACACCCTCCCCAACCGATTGCGATGCTCGCTCGCAGGCTCGCTGCGCGTCTCATCCCTCGCGCGCGAGTGCTCGCCCCACGAGGGGGCGAGCGTCACGCGCGCCTGCCGGTTGATTCATCCAGCGTCGCCATCACTTCTCGACCGAAAACTCGTCCATCCACGCCTCGGCGAGCGCCACGGCGGACTCGCGGTCCCCGCGCGTCTCGCGTCGGTACTCCGGGCCGTCGGCGGCCTGTTCCAGACGGTCGAGCCGGACGACGAACCCGCCGCTCGCCCGCTCGCGGAGCCTGACCGTCGCGTGCCCGTCCGTCCGCTCGTACTCCGTGTAGGCCCCTACGGCTCCCGCTTCCTCCCAGGTCATGCTCGACCGGAGGCGACGCGGCACCGTCAATCGGCCGGTCCCGATCCGGACCGGCGGCCCCCGGCTCAGTGACCGGCCGCCCGGTCGGGTGCCGGGTTCTGCCCCCGACCACAGCCCGGACACACCGGGTAGCCGAGGTCGTCGTACCGGAGCCGCGTCGTGGCCTCACGCGCACCGCACGATGCACACTCGAACTGGGACACCCAGACGAACCCCATGGTCGTGAACGGGTCCCCATTGGGATAGTAATGCCATCCATACCGAACCCGACGTGCACGAAACTGGTCGTTAATCGGTCGCTAGCGCGTTCGGAGGCGGGGAGACTGGAGACAGGAAACGGGAGACGGGAGACGGGAGGCGGGAGCCTCAGTCGTGGCCCGAGACGCGAACCGGCTCGTACGGCTCCTCCAGGTAGGCGACGTCGCCGGCCGAGAGGCTCACATCGAGCGCCTCCACGGCGTCCTCCAGGTGCTCGACGCTCGTCGTCCCGACGATGGGCGCGTCGACCTCCTCCTTCGAGAACAGCCAGGCCAGCGCGATCTGGGCCATCTTCACGCCCTTCTCGGCGGCCAGTTCCCCCACGCGCTCGTTGATCTCGCGCCCGCCCCCCTCCAGATACGGGTGCCCATGGGCGTGCGTGTCCGACTCCCCGCGCGTCGTCGACCGGGCCTCCCCGTGGGGCCTGGCGAGCCATCCGCGCGCCAGCGGCGACCACGGGATGACGCCGACGTTCTCCCGTTCACACAGCGGGAGCATCTCCCGCTCCTCCTCGCGGTACAGCAGGTTGTAGTGGTTCTGCATCGTCTGAAACCGGTCCAGGTCGAGCCGCTCGCTCGTGTGGAGCGCCTCGGCGAACTGGTGGGCCCACATCGAGGAGGTGCCCACGTAGTGCGTCTTCCCGCGCCGGACCGCGTCGTCGAGCGCCCGCATCGTCGTCTCGATGGGGACGGTCTCGTCCCAGCGGTGCGTCTGGTAGAGGTCGACCGTCTCCATCCCGAGCCGGTCGAGCGAGGCGTCGAGTTCCTGCTCGATGGCCTTGCGGGAGAGCCCGCCCGAGTTCGGGTCGTCCTCGTCCATCCGAAAGTAGCCCTTGGTGGCGACGACGAACCGGTCCCGGTCGTACTCCGAGAGCGCGTTCCCCAGCACGCGCTCGGACCCGCCCTCGGAGTACATGTTGGCGGTGTCGAAGAAGTTGATCCCGAGGTCGATGGCCCGCTCGACGAGTTCGATCCCCTCCTCCTCGTCGAGCACCCAGTCGCGCCAGTCGGTGTCGCCGAAACTCATGCAGCCGAGACACACCTTCGAGACCTCCATCCCGGTGTCGCCGAGCGTCGTGTACTCCATGCGTGGCGGGTCGCCCCGCGGCACCAAAAAGCCGCCAGTCGGGGCCGGTTCGTGCCGTCAGTCGGGGCCGGTCGACGTCGAAAACGCCGGCGGGGGCTGCCCCGCCTCGTGTCACCGTCACCCAAACGATTAACCCGGACAGTTTCCTCCACACTCGTATGTCAGTCTCCTACGAGCAGGCGGTCTCGGAGTTCGACTGGGACGTCCCGGAGGACTACACGCTCCCCTCGGTCGTGGAGGGCCACGCCGAGGCCCACGGCGACCGGACGGCGGTGACGTTCCTCGACGACGAGGGGAGCCGCGAGGAGCGGACGTACGCCGACCTGGCGCGCGATACGAACCGCTTCGCGAACGCGCTCGCGGATCTTGGCGTCGGCAAGGGCGACCGCGTGATGCACCTGCTGCCGCGCCACCCCGACGTGTTCGCCATCCAGCTCGGCGCGCTCAAGCGCGGCGCGCTGCTCGTCCCCTGCTCGGCGATGTTGAAGCCGAAGGATCTGGCGTTCCGCGCGAACGACTGCGAGGCGACGACGGTCGTCGTCCACGACGACCTGACCGACATGGTCGAGCCGGTCGTCGACGAGACGCCCGTCGACACCGTCGTCGTGGTCGAGGGCGACGGCTCGGCGGACGGCCGGGAGTCGTTCGCGGAGCTGCTCGCGGGCCGGTCCGACGACCACGACGGCCCGGACGTCGGCGCGTCGGACCCGATGAGCATCAACTACACCTCCGGCACCACGGGGCAACCGAAGCCCGTCCTCCACCGCCACCGCTGGATGCGCGCGTTCGAACTCGTGAACGCGCCCTACTGGTGGGGCGTGACCGCCGAGGGGACGACGGCGCCGGGCGAGCATGGCTCGGACCCGGTCGACCTCGACGAGGAACTGCTGTGGGCCACGACGGGCACCGGCTGGGCGAAGTGGTTCTGGTCACCGGTCGGCGTCGGCATCACGGTCGGGGCCTCGCAGTTGCTCTACGAGGGCGAGTTCGAGGCCGACGAGTTCCTCTCGGTGATGGAAGAGGAGGGCGTCACCCGCCTGTGTGCGGTGCCGACCCAGTACCGGATGTTCACCCAGACGGACCTCTCGGCGTACGACCTGGACCTGACAGAGGCGCTCTCGGCGGGCGAACCGCTCAACCGGGAGCCCATCGAGGCGCTCCAGGACGCCTACGGCATCACGCCCCGCGACGGCTACGGGCAGACCGAGACGGTGTGTCTCGTCTCCAACTACCCCGGCATCGACGTGAAGGAGGGCTCGATGGGCAAGCCGACGCCGGGCCTGGAGACGACCATCATCGACACCCAGGAGGAGACCGAGGTCGGGACGGGCGAGATCGGCGAGATCGCCGTCCCGGTCGGCAACCCGGGCATCTTCGACGGCTACTACGACAAGCCGGAACTGGACGAGAAGACGTTCTCGGGCGACTACTACCGGACGGGCGATCTCGCCAGCCGCGACGAGGACGGCTACTTCTTCTTCGAGGGGCGCGCGGACGACATCATCCTCTCGGCGGGCTACCGCATCGGCCCGTTCGAGGTGGAGGACGCGCTGGTGAGCCACGAGGCGGTCGCGGAGGCGGCGGCCGTCGCCTCCCCGCACGACGAGCGGGGCAACGTCGTGAAGGCGTACGTCGTGCTCGCCGACGGCCACGTGGGGAGCGAGGGGCTGACCGACGAGCTGCAGGAGTACATGAAAGCCGAGACGGCGCCGTACAAGTACCCCCGGCGGGTCGAGTACGTTGACGAACTGCCCAAGACGTCCTCGGGGAAGACGCGCCGCATCGAACTGCGCGAGCGCGAGGTCGAGAAGTTCGGGGAGTAGCGGACCGACCAGCGGGCTGAATCGGGAAGCGTCTCCTCGCCGTCGGCTCGCACGCGGGCCGCGTCACATCTATTGACGTTCGCGTCGAATCGGGACGGAATGTCGCTCCCTGAGGACCCCGTACGGGCTGGAGCGGTCCTCCTGCTGTTGACACTCGCGGTCGCGAGCGCCGTCTACGGCGCGTCCACGCTCCGTCCCGATGGGTCGACCGGCGACGCCCGGCCGGCGACGACGATCGACTCGTGTACGGAGATCACCGAGTCCGGCAGGTACGTGCTCGACCGGAACCTCACCGACAGGGGGGCCGACACCTGCATCCGCATCCAGGCGGACGACGTCGTCCTTGCCGGCGGCGGCCACCGCGTCGACGGGAGAGGGACGTTCGGGACCGCCGGGGTCGTCGTCCGGGCGGACGGGGACGAACCCGCGTCGAACGTGACCGTGCGAAACGTGACGGTTACCGACTGGGACGACGGGATACGCTACATCGGGGTCGACGGCGGCGCCGTCGTCGACGCGACGACCGCGACCAATCGAGTCGGGCTCTCGCTGTTGAACGCCCGCGACGTCCACGTCGCGGACAACGTCGCCCGCGGGAACCGCCTCCGCGGCATCTCGCTGCTCGAATCCGGCGCGAACAACACGCTGGCGAACAACACCGCGACCGACAACGCGCTGTACGGCATCCACCTCGTCGAGGGCGGCGTGCGGGACAACACGCTCGTGAACAACGTCGCCTCGAACAACGAGTTCGGGATCGTCCTGATCGGCGTCCACGACAACGCCGTGACCCGGAACGTCGCAAGCGGGAACCGAATCGCCGGAGTCTGGCTCTCCGCATCGACCGGGAACCGCCTCCATCGCAACCGCGTGTCGAACCGGTTCTACGGGATCTTTCTCGCCGACCGCTCGAACGGGAACGTCGTCTCGAACACCGTCGCCGCGTCGAACGAGGTCGGCGTCCGCCTCCGCTCCAGCGACGACAACCGGATCGCCGACAACGCCGTTCGGGGGAGCGGCGACACTGCCATCCTCCTGATTTCGAGCGACGGCAACGAGGTCGTCGGCAACGTCGGGTTGAACAACGCCCGCGGCGTCTCGCTCGTGAGGTCGTCGGGGAACCGGGTCGCGAACAACTCGCTCGGCGGGTGAAGCGGTAAATTCATTCCACCCCACAGACAATCCGCACCCATGGCGTCCGAGCCCTCCACGAACGACGACGGCTGCCCCAAGTGTGGACACACCGACGCCGAGGTCGGGAGCATCTCGACCACCGGCGGCGGCCTGTCGAAGATGTTCGACATCCAGACGAACAAGTTCAGGGTCGTCTCCTGCACCAGTTGCGGATACTCGGAACTCTACCGCGACGTCGGCTCCTCGGGGAGCGACCTCGTGGACGTGTTCTTCGGGTAGATGGCCGCCGAGGCCGCCTTCCTGGTGGTGTTCCTGGCGTTCGCCGTCGCCGCGTCGCTGGTCCTCTCCGCCCTCGTTCGGGGCGAGCGGAAGCGGGACGCCGCGACCGTCACCGACCGCTCGTCCGCGGAACGGGCGGCGCGGCGGGACCGGGAGGACCGACCATAGTCGCGGCCGGGGGCCACCCGACGTCGTCGCACGGCCTGGCCTCCCGGGTGATTCACGTCACTCCTCCGCGACCTCGTCGCGCTCCCAGCCCTCGGTGTAGACGTTCTCGTCGGGGACGCCGGCGTCCGCGAGGTCGTCCGTCGTCTCGACGACCATCCCCGGGACGCCACAGACGTAGAAATCCGTGGTCCCGGGGTCGAGTTCGTCGCCGACGTCGTCGACGACGTGCTCCTGGACGTGCCCCGTCGGCCCGTTCCAGTCCTCCCGGGAGAGCGAGTAGGTCACGTGGACGTCGCCGTAGTCGGCGTCGAACTGGTCGAGCGTCTCGCGGTAGATGACGTGCTCCTGGTCCGTCTCTCCGAAGTAGAAGCGGGCCTCGCCCGCCCCGCGGTCGACGTACTCCTTCAGCATCGCCATCATCGGCGTGATTCCCGTCCCGGTGGCGACGAGGGCGACGTCGCGGCCTGTGTCCCGCAGGTGGAGGTTCCCCTCGATGTCGCCGAGTTCGACCTCGTCGCCGCGTTCGCGCTCGTGCATCCAGACCGACGCGGTCCCGTCGTCGTAGCGTTTGATCGCCAGCGTCAGTTCGTCGGTCCCGGGCCGACTCGTCGGGGTGTACGGCCGGACGACCTCCTCGCCGTCCCGCTCGAAGTGGACGGTCGTGTGCTGGCCGGGTTCGTACTCGAAGGTGTGGCCGGGTGCGCGGAGGCGGAACTGTTTGACGTTCGGCGTCACGCGGTGGATGGACGCGACGGTCGCCGTGACCATACGCCAACACGAGTCCGCGCGGGCAAAGGGGTGGTGGCGGGTCCCCGACCGCCCGAGCCGTGGCGGCCACGGGATGCCCGCCGGGGACCAGGAACCGGGACGCTCGACCGACGACCACGCCGGACTCCCCCAGGACACTCGGCCGAGGACTCCGCCGGGCTACCGGTCGTCGCCGTCGACGAGCGAGAGGACGCGGACCCGCCGGACGGCGTCGAAGTCGCGCAGGCGATACACCAGTTCGCGGACCCGGTCGACGTCGCCCCGACAGAACACCGACTCCAGACACCAGCCCTCCTGGTGGACGTGCGAGGTCGTCGTGATCACGTCCCCGTACTCGTGCTGGACGTCGTGCAGGTCGTGGATCACCTCATCGTGGACGTAATCGAACGCGACGACTGCGGCGACCTCGCCCGTCGCGTCCTCCAGCCTGCTGTGTCGCTCGACGTACTCGGCCATCGCCTCCCGGACCGCCCGCGAGCGGGAGTCGAACCCCTCGGCCTCCGCGACGGCGTCGAACTCCGCGAGCGCCCCGTCCGGGACGTTCAGGCTCGTTCGCATGCCCGCAACTCCGTCCTCCCGGCGGTTCGGCGTTTCGGTATTACGCACCCCGCGATCGGGTCATAACAGCCCTCTTGCCCGGGCGACGCCGAGCACCGTCCATGCTCCACGACGTCGCCCCGGGGCTGCTGCTCGGGGCGCTCGCGCTCGGCGCGGTCCACGGCGCGGAACCCGGCCACGGCTGGCCCATCGCGGCGGCGTACGCGTTCGACCGGACGAACGCCTGGCTGTCGGGGCTCGTCGCGGGCCTCGTCATCGGCGTCGGCCACCTGATTTCCAGCCTGGCCGTCGTCCTCGCCTTCTTCCTGCTGAAGGCGCAGTTGAACCCGGAGGGGCTGAACGAATCGCTGCGGGTCGCGGGCGTCCAGATCGGCTCGCCCGTCGGCGTCGTCGCCGGCGTCCTCCTGCTCCTGCTCGCGGTCCGCGAGTACCGCGGGGGCGGCCACTCGCACGGCGGCGACGGGCACTCCCACGGGGACGGTCACGGGCACGGCGGCGGCCACTCCCACGACGAGACGAAACGCACCCACGAACACGACGGGGACGCGACCGGGCCCGGTCGACTTCACGACGCCGTGAGCGTCACGGCCGTCGAGGGCGACGACGGTCCGTCCGAGCAGGCGACCCCGGACGAGGGGCGCTCGCACGGCCACGGGTCGCTCTCGGCCGACGAGGGGCTCTCCGGCATCGCCGTCTCGGCGTTCGTCCTCGGGTTCGCCCACGAGGAGGAGTTCGAGATCATCGCCATCTGCGCCGGGTCGGACCACTGTCTCGGCCTGATGCTCGCGTACGCGCTCACGGTCGTCGGGGTCATCACCGCCCTGACGCTCGCGCTCGTCGCGGGCTACGAGCGCTTCGAGGAGCGGATGGAGCGCTACGCCGAGCACTTCCCGACCGTCTCGGCGGCGGTGCTCGGGGTCATGGGTGTGGGCTTCCTGCTCGGCGTGTTCTGAGCCGCCGCGGCCTCGGGGGGTCACCCACGCTGTGGTGACGATTCGGGTGAACGTGGGTGTCTTCCCTGCGGAGGGGCACCTTTCGACCACCCATGTTCACAAATAGCACGGTTGAGGGTGGGCATGGTCGTACACCCCATGACGACCACCGAACCGGACCTCTCGACCGACGTCGCTCTGGAACTGCTGGCCGACCGAACGAGACGACGGATCCTCCGCCACCTGGTCGAAAAGGAGGACGGGGCGATCTCGGTCCGGGAACTCGTCGATCGGATGGCGCTGGACGGCCCGGGTGAACCGGCCGTGAACGCGCCGGGCGAACGGCTACGGGTCGAGTTACACCACGTTCATCTCCCGAAATTGAGGGGCGCCGGCGTCGTCGAGTTCGACGCCCGGAGCGGGACGATCCGGTATCAGGGCGGGGACGCGCTCGACGCGCTCTTGACCGTCTTCACGGACGAGCACGTCGTCCCGTGACCGATCGGTCGACCCGCGTCACGCGGGACCGACTCGTCGGAACGAGGCCACGATCTCGCCGCCCGCACGGACGACGACGTCGACCCCGGCGTAGTCGAACGAGACGCGAAGGTCGCTCCCGGCCGCCGCCGATTCGACGAGCGCGTCCAGGGCCTCGCTGTCGACGTGGTGCTCGAGCGACGGCAGGTCCAGGGGGTCCCGGCCGGTCGCGGACGCCACGGCCTCGACGACGCCCACGCCGACCGTCGCGTCCTCGGGGCACTGGCTCCGGTAGGTGTCGTCGGCAGTATCCGGTCCAGGGGGCGAGATCGGCTCCGATACGTCAGTGTCGACGGGTAGTTCGTGATCGTCCATGATTGTGATCTTCCGGTAAGGAGACGGCCATGGCATCCGGGATAATCGGCCACCACCGTCCGTGCGGGTCCCACCTGAGTACATTGCAGGGTATGAACGGGTAAAGAGGTTTTGTGAGAATCCGGGTAACATCACTCCCCTGCCCGCGTGCCATCGAGTTTCCAGGTGAACACGGCCCTGAGGACGGTGACCAGGCTGTTTTTCGTGCCGGACCTCCAGATGGCCGTTTCCTCCACCGCTTCCGCCGACGGACCCGAGTCGCTCTCGGCGAGGACGCTCGCGAGCGTCTTTCGCGTGTCGATCATCAGGAGCCGCCCGGCGGGGGTGTCCGACCACTCCCACAGCGAGTCGAACAGTTCCGCGTCCAGCAGCTCCTCGCCGATCTCGTTCTCGACGGAGTCGGACATCTCGCCCACCTTGATGGGGACGCCGCGCGCGCTCGCCGAGGCTAGCGCCTCGATGACGTCCTCTGTCAACAGCTCCGTCACGGTCATGAACACGACCTACTCCTCGGCCGACTCGATGAACTCGACGACCCGATCGGAGACGGTCCGGCGACCGGTGACCGTCCAGACGCCGCGCTGTTCCTCCGACCGGGTGATCGGCTCGAGTTCGTCGAGTGCCGCCACCAGCGCGTCGACGCGATACGAGTACTCCCGGTCGAACTGCCTGCCGGCGGTCTCCGAAGAGATGGGCCAGAACCGCTTGGGCGTCGACTGCTGGACGTCGACCAGTCGCCGCGTCCGAAGCTCCTCGACCGCGTCGTACACCCGGGTCCGCGGCACGTCAGCCACGTCGCTCACGTCCTGGGCCGTTCCGTCGCCGAGGCTGACCAGCGCGGCGAACGTCCGCACGGCGTAGGCGCTCAGCCCGAACGCCTCGAGTTGCTCCAGCACGACCGACCGCGGTTCGTCCGTGGAATCGGGAGCCATGTGTCCACTTCCTCCTCTCGTGTGTGAAACCTCCCCGTCGGGGAGGCACGACGCACAGCACTGGAGAGGTTGGGACCCGTCCCGGAGCCGTGCGCCAGCGGACCGTTTCGTCGCCCGGCGTATATTTGTATTGTGAGTAACTGAGTGAATGTTCTTTCAATCGATTTCGGACGGTTGACGGGCCTACAATCGTCTTTCTGTTCTGTCACTCCTGCAGTCACAATACCTGTCGACGCCACGACGCCAACAGTCGTGCCGGTCTGAAAGGTCGCTCTGGAGGAGCCAGCTGTCACTCGTCACTGCACTAAACGAGCGGAAACCCCTTTCCGCTGGGAGCCGCAGTGTCCAGACGTGCTACCGGTCGCCGGTGGCGATGGTTGGGACCCATGGAAGAACTCACGAATCAACAGCAGGCGATCGAACTGCTCCAGCAGCTCGGGCTCAAGGAGTACGAGGCGAAGGCGTTCGTGGCGCTCTCGCGGCTGTCCGGGGGGACGGCAAAGGAGATCAGCGAGATCTCCGACGTGCCCCGGACGCGCGTCTACGACGCGGTCCGGGTGCTCGAAACGAAGGGGCTCGTCGACGTCCAGCACTCCAGCCCGCAGCGGTTCCGCGCGGTCTCGATCGACGAGGCGGCGGCGACGCTCCGGCGCGAGTACGAGTCGCGGACCGACGTCCTCGTGGAGGCGCTCCGCGGGGTCGACCCGGCGACCAACGACGACGACGCCGAAGTCTCCCACGAGGTGTGGGCGCTCTCGGGCGAGAACACGATCACGAACCGGACCCAAGGGCTGATCGACGAGGCCGAGGGGGAACTCGTCATGGTCGTCGGCGACGATGCGGTGTTGACCGACGAACTCGCCGAGCGCCTCAGGGAGGCCCAAGAGCGGGGCGTCGACGTCGTCCTCGGGACCGTCGACGAGGCGCTCCGCGAGCGGATCAGGGACGTCGTCCCGGGCGCGGAGGTGTTCGTCTCCGGGCTGGACTGGCTCAGTGCCGCGGCGGGCACCGACGACGACACGGAGATCACGCGGCTGCTCCTCGTGGACCGGTCCACCATCCTCGTGAGCTCGGGCCACCGGACCGGGACCGACGGAGAGGGACGCGAGCAGGCGGTGTTCGGGCGCGGGTTCGACAACGGGCTCGTCGTCATCGTGCGCCGGCTGATGGCGACCGGCCTGGTGCCCCACGACGACCCCGGCACCGCCGGTTCGCAAGCGGAGTAGCCGACCCTGCCCGTCGCGGGCCCGACTGACTCCCGGCGTGGCGGCCGTGAAACGGACCCGTCCGACGCCCGCGAGCGTCCCTACTCCCCGCCGCGGCCGAGCGCGTAGAACTCCTCGTTCGGCCGCCAGTCCGCGAACGTCGCCATCCGGTTGCTGAAGTTGAAGAACGCCGCGACCGCGCCGACGTCCCACACCTCCTCCCGGCTGTACCCCGCTTCCAGCAGCATGTCGAGGTCCGCCCCGGTGACGCCGTCGGGCTCCTCGGTCAGTTTGACTGCCACCTCGAGCATCGCCATCCGCGCGTCGCTCACGTCGGCGGTCCGGTAGTTCGAGACGAGCTGGTCGGCCAGGTGGGGGTCCTTCGCGTAGATGCGGACCAGCGCGCCGTGGGCGACGTTGCAGTAGAGACAGTGGTTCCGGCCCGAGACCGCGACGATGATCATCTCGACCTCCTCGCGGTCGAGGTCGGTGTCCTCGACCAGCGCGTCGTGGAACGCCATGAACGCCCGGAAGTGGCTCGGTTTGTACCCCAGCGCGGCGAACACGTTCGGGGTGAATCCGGCGCGTTCGGTCTCCTCGTCGATCCGCTCCCGGAGGTCCTCGGGCAGGTCCCCGTAGGCCGGCACCGGGAACCGTCGCTGTGCGTCCTCGTTCAGGGTGGGCTCGGCCGCGCTCTGGTCGCTCATGGCTGCTGTTCGTGGGTTCGGTGAGACGTGGCAAAAAGTGTCGGCCTCGGTTCGTCCACCGAAGCCGGCACTCGCCGTTCACGGACGCGACCGAACCCGTGATCAGGTGACCCCGAGCGCCGACCAGATCGAACCGCCCGCGACGACGATGCCGACCGCGAGCAACCCGACGTTCCAGGTCGGATCGCTCGACGGGACGACGTTCAGCGACCACCGGCGCGGGTACGGCCAGAGGAACGGTACCCCGAGCGGGGTGATCACGTCCGCGAGCAGGTGGGCCAGCACCGTCCCGAACCCGAGCAGGAACCCGGCCGTCGCCGGCGGGAGCGTCGCCGGCGCCGCCACCGACGGCAGCGGCACCACGACCGAGGCGGCCGCGGCGACGAGACCGCCCACGAACACCGCGAAGGCGAGCGAGTGGGTCACCGTCCGGTGGGTCAGCCCGGGAACGAGGAGATCCAGATCGGGCAGCGTCGCGAGCGGGACCATCGCCGCGGCGACGAGCAGCGCCAGCGCGTGGTAGCCGCCGGCGACGAGCGCGTGGCCGATCGGTCCGAACAGCAGCAGCGCGACGCCGAGGTGTCCCGTGCGATGCACCCCGCGACGTTCGTCGCTCTCCCGGATAAAGTGACGGGCGGGCGACCGGGAAGGTATATGTCCGTAGCCGGCCTCCGAGCGGCATGAATCTCGTCTCGACGCTGGCCGCGCTTCCGCCGTGGCAGGCGGCCGCCGCCGTGCTCGTCGCCTCGCTCGGCGCTGCCGTGCTCACCGAGTTCGTCGTCGTCCGGGCCGCCCGGCGACTCGTCGTCCGGACGGAGACGGAACTCGACGAACTCGTCCTCGACTCGCTCAGGCTCCCGCTCGTGCTCACCTTCGCGCTCGTCGGGGTGTTCGCGCTCACCAGGCTCCCGACCATCGTCGCCGCCGTGCCGGTGACGGCCGAGTCGCTGGAGTTCTACTTCGGCCGCCCGGCGCTCACGACCGTCGTGCTGCTGTGGGCCTGGGCGCTCAACGACGTCGTCAACCGCACGGTCGACCACCTCCGGGACGCCGGCGCCCGGTACGACTTCGCGCCCGTCATCTCGAACGTCTGGACGCTGGTCGTCATCGTCGGCGCGCTGGCGCTCGTCCTCTCGATCTGGGAGATCGACGTCTCGCCGCTGCTCGCGGGCGCGGGCATCGCCGGCATCGCGGTCGGGTTCGCCGCGAAGGACACCGTCGCCAACTTCTTCGGCGGCACGCGCTCTACTTCGACGACACGTACCGCGTCGGCGACTACGTCGAACTCGACTCGGGCGAGGCCGGGACGGTCGTGAAGGTCGGCGTGCGCTCGACGACGCTCCAGACCCGCGACGAGGTGCTCGTGACGGTCCCCAACTCCGTGCTCAACTCCGCGAAGGTAATCAACCAGTCCGCGCCCGGCCGCCGTCGGCGCATCCGAGTCCCGATCGGGATCGCCTACGGCACCGACCTCGACGAGTTCGAGGCGGTCGTGCTCGACGTGGCGACGGGGGAGTCGCTCGTGCTCGACTCGCCGCGGCCGCGGATGCGCCTCCGCGCGTTCGGCGACTCGGCCCTGGAGTACGAACTGCTCTGCTGGGTCGCCTCGCCGACCCGCAGCGCGAAGGCGACACACCGGCTGAACCGCGGCATCTACGACGCGCTCCGGGAGGCCGCCATCGAGATCCCGTTCCCGCAACGGGACGTCACCGTTCGGGAGCCCGGAACTGCGGGAGCGGCCCGGTCCGCCGACGGGTCGCCCTCCGGGCGGGCCACGCTCGGGGGCGACTCGAATCGGTAGGTCCCGCCCTCCCACGGTGCTGAAAGCGGCCGTGGGACGCCCGACGAGTTACCGGTTCCAGGCGGCCGAGTCCGGGTCGATGAAGCGCTTCTCCTCCAGTTCCTCGATTCGCTCGAGGTCCGCATCGTCGAGTTCGAGGTCCCGCGCCGCCAGGTTCGCCTCGACGTGGTCGCCGGTGCCCTTCGGGATGGGGACGAGCACGTCCCCCGCGAGCGCCCAGGCGAGACAGACCGCCGCGGTCGTCGTGTCGTGCTTCCCGGCGATATCGGTGAGGACCGGGTCCTCGAGCAGTTCGCCCTTCCCGAGCGGGGAGTAGCCGACGAGGTAGTGGCCGTGTTCCCGAGCGTACTCGCGCAGGTCGTCCTGCCGGAGGCGCGGGTGGCACTCGACCTGGTGGGCGGCGACCGGGGCGTCGAGCAGGCCGCGGGCCTCGTCGAGCAGCGCCGGGGTGAAGTTCGAGAGGCAGACGTGGTCACAGACGCCCTCGTCGTGGAGTTCGTCCATGGCGCGCAGCGTCGCCTCGGGGTCGTACGCCGAGGTCGGCCAGTGGACGTACAGCATGTCGACCGAGTCGACGCCGAGGCGGTCGAGCGACTCCCGGGCCGTGCGTTTGGCGTCCTCGTACGCGAGGTCGTCCGGGTGGATCTTCGTCGCCAGCACGACCTCCTCGCGGGGCACGTCAGCGCGGGCGATGCCCGCGCCGACGGCGGCTTCGTTGTCGTACATCTGTGCCGTGTCGACGTGTCGGTAGCCGGCCTCGAGGGCGCGCGCGACCGTCTCGGCACAGCGTTCGGGGTCGTCGTTGCCGGACGTGCCGAGGCCGAGTTCGGGCAGCGAGAGCGTCATGGGCCACCTGTGAGCGGAGCGCGCAAAAACGTGCGGGAGGCGGAACCGACGGGACTCCCCGGCTCACGGAGTGCTCCCGCGAGTGGCCGGACGGCTGGACACCCGGTTCCGGCGTTCCAGCGTCGCCTCCGGTCCCGACTGACGCCGGCAGCCGATGGATTCGACCCGAACCGCTCGCGTCGACCGCAGGCCACGTCCCCGGATGGGCCACGGTCCACGTCCTCGGGTGCGCCGCGGCCCACGTCCTCGGATTGGCCGCTGACCACGTTCTCGCGCCGGCCGCTGCCCCGGCAGGGTCCCCGGTCGCGACCGCCCGTCCCGTTCGGTCCCGTTGGCGTCCCCGAACGGGCCGGATCTGTCCCCTCTCGGCCGGAATGGAGTACCGTTATCAGCGCGGCGTTCGTCCGCTCCCGTGCTCCTCCCATGCGAACTCGCCGCTCGATCCTGGGCACTCTGGGCTGTGCGGTGACCATCCCGACGGTCGGGTGTACTGGCTTCCCCGTCGAGTATCCGGATCCGGGGACGAAACTGGTCCGGCTCGGTCTCACGAACCTCGGTGACTCGTCCCATCGGTTCGAGATCCGCGTCCACCGGGACGGGACGGTCGTCCACGAGTCCGCACACGACCTCGGGGGAGACGGGGAGTCCGTTTCCGGAACCCAGGGAGCCTGTCCCTGGATGGACACGTCCGGGTCGTACGTCGTCGCCGCCAGGCTCGAAGGCGGCGAGTGGGTGTCCCAGTCCGTCGACGAGGGGGTCGATGGGAGTCCCGAACACGTCCTCGTCCACGTCCTCTACGACGGCTGGGAGGGAGAACGACTCGCCTTCCTGATCGAGCCGGGTGAAGAACCCGACGGCCCCTCCGCGGAGCGATGTCACCTGGAGCCGGCCCCGGGAGACGACTGAACGACCGTGGCTCCGTCACGGTTAGCCGAACTGCTCGCCGAAGCGCGCCACCGCCTCGTCCGTGCCGGTCACGACCACCGTGTCGTCCATCCGGACGACCGTGTCGGGCCCCACGTCGCCGACGACCCGGCCGTCGCGCTCGATGGCGACGACCGTACAGCCGGTCCGGGCGCGGACGTCCGCGTCCGCGAGCGACTGGCCGCGGAGCTTCGGCGCGGTGACGCGGACGAGTTCGATCTGGGACTCCGGGCGGAGCACGTCCTCGTCGAGGAGGTGTGAGGCGAGCATCCGGCCGGAGACCGTCGAGAGCGCGAGGACGTAGCCGGCGCCCGCACGATACAGTTTGGGAACGCTCTCGTCGTCGTTCGCGCGGGCGATGACCTCGACCTCGGGCGCGACCTGCTGGACGGCGAGCGCGGTGAACACCGTCGTCGTATCCGACCCGAGCGCGATGACGACGCCGCGGGCCTCCTCGATGCCCGCCTCCTCGAGGGTCGAGCGCTCGGTGGCGTCGCCGACCACGTCCACGCCGGGCCTGTCCTCCAGGTCGACGACGACCACGTCGTCGGTCGAGGCGAGCGTCTCGGCGACGGACCGGCCGACGACGCCGTAGCCGGCCACGATGATCGGCCCGCGCCGGTGACGGCGCGTCTCCGAGAGGGTGAGCCGCTTCAGTTCCTCCAGTTGCTCGTTGCGCCCGGCGACGAGGATGACCGTGTGCTCGTCGAGGACGCGGTCCGGGGCCGGCGGCGACTCGAACTCGCCGCGCACCCACGCGCCGACGATGTTCGCGCCCGTTCGCTCGCCGATCCGTGACTCCGTGACCGTCTTGCCGGCCAGCGGGCTGTCGCGGTGGACCAGCAGTTCGGCCATCTCGAACTCCTCGCCGATCTCGATCGCCTCGCCGAGTTCGTCCGAGACCGTCTGGGTCGCTTTCGCGCCGAGGCTCCGACCGAGCGCGCGGCGCGGGGAGACGACCTCGTCGGCTCCGGCGTAGCGGTGGTAGTCTGCCACGTCCTCGTCCTCCACGAGGCTGAGGACCTGGAGGTCCTCGGACACCTCGCGGGCCGAGAGCACGATGCTCGCGTTCGTCTCGTCGTCGGCGTCGGCGACGAGCGCGGCGGCCTCGTCCACCCCGGCCGCCCGAAGCGTCTCCACCTGCTCGGGGTCGCCGTGGACGACCGGCTCGCCGTCGTCGTGGAGGTCGCTCGCCTCGTTCTCGTCGGCGACGACGAACACGTACGGGACGTCGAACGCGACGAGTTCGTTCCGGAGGACGCGCCCGCGGGCGGTGTGTGCACAGACGACGACGTGGTCGGAGACGTCCTCGATGGAGGATGGCGGCGTCGTCGAGAGCGTCTCCTCGAACAGCGGGAACACGAACGCCGGCAGCGCCATGAAGATGAGCAGCACCCCGGTGAGGTCCATCGCCACGACGAGCAGGTTCATCTCGGTCGTGTCCCACGGCGCGTCCGAGCCGAACCCCGTCGTCGTGAACGTCTCGACGACGACCTGGAGCGAGTGGGCGAACATCTGCCGTTCGCCCTCGTAGATCCGCATCCCCTCGTGGTAGGCGACGGTGTAAATCACGATGACCACCGCGAGCCCCCCGAGGTAGGCGATCGTTCGACGACGCCACGTGCTCATTGCCGGTCCCACTGCGGGAACCGTGTTAACTGTCCGGGCTGTGGGGCGGTGTCTCCGGAATGCGGTGGGGTCGGAGGCGGAGCCGCAGCGTCGAAGCAGTTTCCCCCCATGCGGCTTCGATCGCCCCGGAAGCCGTCGCGGCGCTCGACGCGTCCGGTTGATCGGTCACCGCTTCGACCGGATCGATGCGCAAGCAGACGGTCGCGCGGCCGTACGTGGTCGTCACCACGGTCCCTCGAACACCGAGCCAGCACTCGACTCCTCCCCCTACCACTCGATGACGGACCTGTCGCGCCAGAACAGCCCGCCCGGCCCGTCCCGAAACCGGGCCAGCCACGTCGGCGTCGCCGCGCCCTCCGCCGGGCTCCGGTCGGCCTCCTCGCCGCCCATCTCCGTCCGGACCCAGCCCGGACAGACCGAGTTGGCGATCAGGCCCTGATCCCCGTACTCGCCGTCGAGATAGCGCGTCAACCCGTTCAACCCGGTCTTCGTGATGCGATAGTCCGGCGACCCGCCCGACTGTGGCTCGTCGAGCGCGCCCATGCCCGAGGAGACGTTCACGATGCGCGGCGTTTCCTGTCTCAACAGCGGCGGCAGCGCGTACTTGCACAGCAGCGTCGGCCCGCGGAGGTTCACCGAGATGGCGTGGTCGAGGTCGGCCGTCCGCGTCTCGTGAAGCGGCTCCCCGGACCCCCCAACTGCGGCGTTGTTGACGAGGACGTCCAGCCGCCCCGCCTCCTCGCCGACGGTGTTCAGCGCGTCCTGCACGTCGCCCTCCTGGCTCACGTCCAGCGTCGCGCGGCGGACGCCGTCCGGCAGGTCGTAGGTGACGCTCCGCACGCCTGCGTACACCGTCGCGCCCAGGTCGCGGAGGTTCGTGGCGATCTCGCGGCCGATGCCGCGGTTCGCGCCCGTCACGAGCGCCACCTGTCCCGAGAGGTCGTCGTACAGCACCGGCTCGGTCGTCTGCGACCCGGCTCCTGCGGGGTCGCCAGCGCTGCCGTCCTCGACTGCGTCGGCGTCGTCGCTCATGTCACCCGGTCGGGGCCGGGGGGACTACGGCGTTTCGACCCGTCGTCGCGGCGACGGGTGGACCGGGTGACGCTACGACGACTCGACCCGGAGCCGTCGGAATTCGTCGCCGGTCCAGCGGTAGGCGGCCAGGCCGTCCCGCGTGAGGATGCAGTAGACGTGGCCGGGCCACGTCGCTCGCTCGCGGTCGATGGCGGACGGCTCGGCCGGCCCGCGCGGGTGGCTGTGATAGAAGCCGACGATGTCGTCGCCGGCCGACTCCGCGTCCTCGATGACTCCGAGGGTTTCGGCCGGGTCGAGTTCGTACCGCGATTCGGGCTCGTCGGCGACGTTCGGGACGGCGACGGCCGCGGCGACGCGGTCGGCCCGCTCGCGCCGAGCATCGGACGGTGCGCGCTCGCCGACGAGGACGCCACAGACCTCCTCGGGCGCGCCGGCGGCGGCGCGCTCGTGGAGCGTCTCGCGGACGGGATCGGGGAGAAGGAGCCTCGATTCGGGGCCGGCGTCGCTACTCGAAGTCACGGCGCATGGCGATCTCGAACCACGGGCAGAGGCGTAGCTGACGGTACCACTCGGGGTGGTCGTGGAGGTGCTCGTAGTCGGCCCAGAGCAGGCCGGCGATCTCCTCCTCGTCGGGGTCGAGCGCGTCGTCCTCCAGGGTCACCTTCAGCACCGAGCAGACCTCCCACTCCAGCCCGGCGTTCTCGAAGTAGCGCTTGTACTCGAACTTGTCCGTCACCCGCAGGTCGTCGTACTGGTCCGGCGTGACGCCGAGCTCCTCCGCGAGGCGCTGGCGGGTCGCCTCCTCCTGGGTCTGGCCCTCGACGGGGTGGGAGGCGACCGTGCCGTCCCAGTAGGTCGCCCAGAGGCGCTTGCCCGGCGCGCGCTGGCCGAGCAGGAGCCGCCCGTCGCCGTCGAACACGAGGCAGGTGAACGCCCGGTGGCGGATGCCGTCGCCGGTGTGGGCGTCGAGTCGGTTCACCAGCCCTTCCGGCTCGTCGTCCGGATCGACCGCGATGACGTCCTGGAGGGCGTTTTCGTGGTCCGGCTCCGTCTCGCCCGCGGGGCCGGATGCCGCGCCGGCGTCGTCGGTGCTCATGCGTTGGGGGTCTTCGACCGGGACCAAGACAACTTCGGTCTCGTCGGAACCCGCGGCGTTCGAGGGGTCGTCTCGGGCGGCCGCCGCGGCCGCCCCGACGCACAGACTACTTGCCCCCGGCGCTCCAGCGGCCGACATGGACCGCTCGGAGTTCCTCGCCCGACTCGACGCGGAACTGGACACCGACGCGTACGCCGACCTCGACGCCAGCCCGAACGGGCTCCAGGTCGGGTCCGCGGACGGGGAGATCGACCACGTCGCGTTCGCCGTCGACGCCTCGGTGGCGACCGCCGAGGCCGCAATCGAGGCCGGCGCGGACGCGCTCGTGACCCACCACGGCGTCGTCTGGGGCGGGCTGGATCGGGTGACTGGGCGCGCCTACGATCGGATCGCGCCGCTGGTCCGCGAGGACGTCGCGCTGTACGTCTCGCACCTCCCGCTCGACGGCCACCAGGACCTCGGCAACGCCGCGGGCGTGGCGGACCTGCTCGACCTGGCGGACCGGGAGCCGTTCGGCGAACTCGGTCCCGAGTACGTCGGTCAGCGCGGCACGTTGCCCGAGCCGAGAACGGCTGACGACGTCGCCGCGACGCTCGACGAGAGTCTGGACCACGCGGGGGAGGGCGTGCAGGTGCTCGAGTTCGGCCCCAACCGCGTCGAGGACGTCGCCGTCCTCACCGGCAGCGGAACGGACTGGCTGGGCGAGGCGGTCGAGGTCGGCGCGGACGCGCTCGTCACCGGCGAGGGGAAGGGGAAGGTGTATCACGAGGCGCGCGAGGCGGGACTCACCGTGTTCCTGGCGGGCCACTACGCGACCGAGACGTTCGGCGTTCGAAGCCTCCGGGCGCTCGCCGAGGAGTGGGGGCTGGAGACGACGTACGTCGACCACCCGACCGGGTTGTAGCGAGCCCCCGTCCGGACGGGTCCGGAGCGACTGTGACCCGCCCGAACTCGACCGGTTCCGAACCACGCCATTCTAACCCCCGCGCGTCACACGTCGGGACATGACCGACCACGACGAGGATCTCGAGGGGGGTGGCGCCGACGGCCACGCCGACCACGACGGGCGGGATGGTCACGACGGCCACGCGGGCCACGGTTCCCGCCGCGAGGCGTTCTCGCACGACCCGCTCGGGCACGCCGAGGTCCACGGTGGCATGACGGTCGCCGAACTCGTCGAGCAGTACGGCCACGCCGGCATCGGCGCCGAGTCCGTCCACGAGGCCGCCGACGTGCTGGCCGAGATGCTGGGCAGCGACGACTGCACGGTGTTCCTCTCGCTGGCGGGCGCGATGGTGCCGACCGGGATGCGCCGCGTCGTCGCGGACCTCATCCGCGACGGGCACGTCGACGCGCTGGTGACGACCGGCGCGAACCTCACCCACGACGCCATCGAGGCCATCGGCGGCAAGCACCACCACGGCGAGACCCACCAGGAGGGCATGTCGCTCCGCGAGCACGACGAGCAGCTCCGGGACGAGGAGGTCGACCGCATCTACAACGTCTACCTCCCGCAGGAGCACTTCGCCGAGTTCGAGTCCCACCTCCGCGCGGAGGTGTTCGAGCCGCTGGCCGAGCGCGACGGCGCGGTCAGCATCGCCGACCTCTGTGCGGAACTCGGTCGTGCGAACGCCGCGGTCAACGAGCGTGAAGATATCGAGGAGGGCCCGGGCGTCGCGGCCGCGGCCCACGAACACGACGTGCCGATCTACTGCCCGGCGGTCCAGGACTCGGTGCTCGGGCTGCAAGCGTGGATGTACGCACAGACCTCGAACCTGACGCTCGACGCGCTCGCGGACATGACGCCGCTCACCGACCTCGCGTTCGAGGCCGACGAGGCGGGCTGTCTGCTCGTCGGCGGCGGCGTCCCGAAGAACTTCACGCTCCAGACGATGCTCGTCACGCCGCGCGCGTACGACTACGCCGTCCAGATCACGATGGACCCCGAGGCGACCGGGGGGCTCTCGGGCGCGACGCTGGAGGAGGCGCGCTCGTGGGGAAAACTGGAGACGGACGCCCGGAACGCCTCGGTCTACGGCGACGCGACGGTGTTCCTGCCGCTGCTGGTCGCGGCGACCCGCGAGCGGATCGGGTCGTAAGTCGGGCTTTCCACGTCGTTCCACAGGGTACGGTCGGCTTTCGTGGAGATGGCGACGGTCCGGCGTGAGCCCGCACCTCCCGGGGGTGCTCGTCGGCCGGACGAGGACCGACCCGGGGAGAACCCGAGACGGCGTCGCTGCTTACGTCGCCACAACCGCGCCCTGTGGAACGGCCCGTCCGGAGTACGATCCGCCGACTGACCTGAACTCTCGTGAACTGTCTGGCGCGTTTATGCCCTTCCTGCATCCATCTGCGTATCGCCTGACCGTCCCGCTCGCGGCGGCAGGCGAGGGACGAACCCATGACACAACAGTCACAACGACCGGAGCAGTCGGCCGAGGGGACACAGCTTCACCAGACACAGCAGGGACGTCACCAGCAGCCACAGTATCAGGAACAACAGCAACCGAGCCACCAGTCGCAGGGGTACCAGCCGCCGCAGGGAGTCCAGCAGCAGCCGATGCAACGGCCACCACAGCAGAGCCTTCCGGGACAACAGTTCCAGCAACCCCAGCAGGGACAACAGTTCCAGCAACCCCAGCAGGGACAACAGTTCCAGCAACCCCAGGGAAGCCAGCACCTGCAGCAGCCACAGCAGGGTCAGGGAGCCCAGCAACCACGGCAGCTTCAACAGCCCGCACAGGTCCAGCCCTCACAGCAGTCGTTCGAGACCCAGCCCCACCAGGGGCACCAGACTCAGCAACAGCCGATCGCGAGGGAGGGAATTCAGCAGCCGCAGGGAAGCCAGCTCACCCAGGGTTCCCAACAGCGGATGGGCCAGCAGCCACAGCAGCTCCCACAGCCGTTCGGCCAGCAGGTACCACAACAGACGGGTGGGCAGGTCCCGCAGAGTCAACAGATCCCGCAGGGCCAGCAGATTCCGCAAGGGCAGCAGATCCCGCAGCAGACACCACAGCAGGGAGCGAGCCAGCAGGTCCCCCAGCAGGGGATGTCCCAGCAGGGCCAGCGATCCCCCGAGTCGATGGCGTCACAGCAACTCGGGCAGTCACCGATGGGGGGCGCGAGCCTTCCGGTCCAGCCGACGAGCCAGCAGCCACAGGGACCCCAGCAGGACAAGTCGGTCCAGCAGGAGCAGCCGTCGACCCAGCAACCACTGGGACAGCCAGTCCGGCAGTACGGGGCCGAATCCATCCAGCAGCCGACGGGCGCGCCGGGTGGCGAAATGCAACAGCAGCCGTCGGCCGGGTTTTCCCAGCAGGGAATCCAGTGACGACTGGCCGATGAGCCAGTACGTCCAGTACGGGTACTACGACCCGTACTCGCAACCGATGGGGACCGTCCCGTCCGGAGGGGTCCCGGGGCAGTCCGGGACGCCCGGTCAGCCGGTCGGTCCGGCGGGGCCGACCTCGGGCGGCAAGCCTCAGCGTCCACAGCAGGCCCAGCCCGTGCCGCAGCCACAGCAGCCGCAGGGACCGCCGCCGCTCGCAGCGTCCGGACCCCCACAGCCCCCGGCACAGCTACCGCCGGGAGCGGGACCGCCGGGGCCGACCCGGATGGACGTTGCGGAGGCGGGGAACCCCGCGGCGGTCGGCGGGGGCCCACCGGCTGGCCCGGCTCCCGCACGGCCGCCGGTCACCGGCCCCCAGGCGACCACGGGGCCCGAGCGAGCACCGGCCGAGCCCGCGGCACAGCCGCTCGTCGACGTCATGGAGACGCCGGACGAGGTGATCATCATCGTGGACGTCCCCGGGTACGAGGAGGAGGAGATCACCATCCAGGCCGACGATAGCACGCTCGTGATCGTCGCCGAGCGAGCCGAGGAGGAGACCGGCGAGGAGTACCGGAGCGTGCGCGCCGAGCGCCCCCACCGGCTCGAACATCTCATCCAGCTTCCCACCACCGGGAACGTCGACGACGCGAGCGCGACCCACGAGAACGGCGTCTGCACCGTCACCATCCCGAAGGACGGGACGGACCGGCGGGAGATCGGCTTCCACTGATCGCGGCCGGGAGCCGTCGCCGCCCTCGGGGGGCGATTTTTCAGCGGGTCGACGGGAACCGTGACGGACCCGAACCTTCTTACAGATGCGTGCGGTAATTCGGCCGTACCATGAGTAGCCCTCTCGTACCACGGGGCTTCGCGCCAATCTATGAGTGATCGAAACTACCGTATCGTCTCCGAGGTTCGTTCGAACGGCGACCTCCTCGACGTTCCCACCGACGCGCACGACGTCACGATCGAACCGCTGAACCGGCCGGGAGTGGTCAGGGTCACCTACCTGAAGCCGGTCCGCGAGATCGCCATCACTGCCGACGAGGACGCGTCCGACGACGGCGGCGACCGCCCGGCCTACCTCGCCTGAGACGCGCCTTTTCGACCGGCTGTTCGGAAGCGGTCCGGAGAATCGAGTTCACGGCGAGCCACGGCCGGCGCGGTCAGTTGCTTCGACTGACGTTCGTTTCGGGGGTCGCCCCGGCGTCGTGGAACGCGCCGGGGGTGGGAAACCCCACGGTAAGCCGGTCGTACCCGGTCTCGACCTCGATGGTCTCCTCGTGATGGCGGCCGAAGACGAACGCGAGCGTCGCGTCCTCGTCGACGACCTCGTAGGCGTCGTACCGGCCCTCGTCGGCGGCGAACTCCGTGAAGTACGAGTCCGGGACGGCGTCGGCGGCGTCGAGGAGCGACCCGCCGACCCAGACGGTCACGTCGGTGTGGGCGGCGGGGTCGAACAGGCCGTCGTACAGCGCGGCGACCGTCTCCTCCGCGAGTTCGAGTCGGAGCGTCGTGTCGGCCGCGCGGAGGTCCCGGTCCACGTCGGCGAAGATGGGCGCTGCCGGCCCCTGCTCGACGACGCGCCGGGCGGCGACTGCGTGATCCACGTTCGGGAAGGTGCGGGGGGTCACCTGACGGTTTCGATTGGCGACGGCGACGAGAACCGTTTTTGGTCGGGTCGCCGTAGGTGGCGGTGGCCGATGACGAGGCGACCGCTCCGAGCCGGGGTGGCTCCCTGCGATGACGAGCCCTATGAGTGCCGAGGCCACACCTTTGGTGCCAAGCATAGGCGGAAAGGCGCACGTACGTCAGCCTAGTAAGCGTTTCGACGCCAAATCTTAAACCAGTAATCCAGAAACCGGAGCCTCACAAGTCGAGGTCATCCAACCCGCCTATCGAAGCTAACTCATCCTCCAGATCTAGCTTCCGTTCTAACCAGGACTCTCGGTCACGCCACTTTGCTAAGGACTCCTGCCGGCGCTCCTGATACAGGTCCCGGAGGTCATCACGGATAGGCCGCTCCTCCAAACTGCTGGAAGACTCCGCTCTACTCAACCTGTTCTTCTGACGCCGGATCTCCTCATTGAGCTCCGACTTAGCTTCCTTGTGGATCTTCTTCCGATTCTCAAGAATATCCTCTATCTCTTCGATCTGGTCTTCCAGCCGTTGCTTCTCTCTTTCCTCGATCTTCCTCAACTCCTCATCGATATCATCAGCAGAAATACCGGGTTACACCTCTCCACGAAAAGAAACCGGCGAGGAGAATTATATGAGCTATGCTGGATAGAGAGACTTCGCCCAGACCAGGAAACGATGGACCTTGACCACGTCCTCCGGGTCAGAGTACTGAATCCGGTTCACAATCCGGACGTGAAGCGAATCACTGCCTTCGTCAGAGATCTCGTCGTAAGCATCAAGGAACGCTTCCTCACCAAGACTCTGGAGTGCGTGGAGATCAGCTGCCACCTCCTCAAGACGGGCAGCAACCGCCATAAGCAGGACGAGCATCAGGGAGACTCCTGCCAGCATCGCCACCGGCTCCACAGGGACACCGAACGGGATCAGAAGCGAGTATCCGAGACTCTGTAGGAAGTAGTAGATCCCGACTGCTCCGTTGATCACCATCCCCCAGAACAAGCCTCTGAAAACCGGGAGGCGATTGAGATGCCCCTGCTCATGCCGATACACAAGTTCAGAAGCTTCCTCGGACAGGTCCTCCATCCGCTGCTTGTTCAGGATAATCGTGCCGACCGGCGTAGCCTGACCGAACGCCGCTGAATCACTGGAACACCAGTACACATCTTCCTCATCACTGTACCCGTTGAAGCTGCCGACTGACTCCACAGGGCTATGATAGAACCAGGCGAAAAGCCTCGTGAACCGGTCTCGGAATCTTTCTACTGCGCGTTCCGTGGCCTGCATACAGTAACATCGTTTAACAGTCAGAAAAACTTACTGCCGAGACGAGCTCTACAGCTTCAGAGATGCAGGAATACGAACGGAAATCCTAGTAGTACTATTACACTGAGGACTATCCCCAAAATCATGAGGAGCCAGTAATTCTCACGTTTCCATTCACCCAGCTTCCATCCGTAAGCCAGCAAACCGAGTAAGGGCAGGGCGAGAAACCCGGCGACGTGCCAACCCATCGCCTCATACAAGACTCGGACCTGCTCTACGCTGCCTGGATTCAACGTACGGTTCACTGCCTTCCTGTACCCAACCCCGACGACAGGAGAAACCAGTGAAACCACGACTCCCAGAAACCAGATCTGCTTCTTCAACCTTGAGATCACCTCTAAAGTGGAGTCTTCCACATCACGAAGCCGGTCCCAAGTATAACGATCAACTGGACAAGTAGCGGCACCTGCAACGCCAGCCACGTACCCATGACCAGGGCCAGAAGTCCACCGAGTACTCCGATCGGCTTTCTTCCTTTCTTGACTCGGGAGAGATTCCTGTTCTTCAACGGCTTGAAACTGCCTCTGACCAGGTATTCCCCGTCAACCCACCGGACTCCTTTGTAACCGACGACTGCCGACAGGACTCCGGCTATCAGTGAGAGCGCGAAGTGGATCTGTTCCAGGATTCCACCTGAGTCAGATCCTCCGAACAATCCAGAAAGGAAGCCAAGCGGATTCGATACTCCAGGACCTGTTCCGCCGCCTCCGTTGTCTGGTTTCTCACAGGCAAAGGTGCCATCGCCCTGAGCGTAGGCTTTCTCACCTTCGGCACAGGTCTTGACCAGGAACTTGCCTTGCTCGTTCTGCTTGCACTCGTAAATCTCGTAGAGGCCATCGCTGTTCACCTTGATCGACTGAGTCCCTGCCTCACACTGCGAAGCCTGGACACCGGTGACATCTATCGTCGTCGACGTGCTTGCTCCGCTTCCAGTATCCTCAACTTGGACGGTACAACTTCCGGAGATCTCCTGCTTATCGGTACTGGTTGACTGGAAGGAGACATCGAAGCTATAGGAAACAGTCTGACCAGGGTACACCGTCTTCGTCCTCTGACTATCCGTGAACGTGAAGCCGTTACTGCAGTCCGTGATACGAGCTGAGAAGCTACCCTGACCATCTCCAACGTTCTTCACTACGGAAGAGATTGTACCGGTCGAAAGCTCCTCGATTCGCGTTGAGCTTTTCGACACGATTTCTGGTTCGCCGGTTGGCTTGGAGATCTCGATGTAACCGTTCTCCCCGACATCGACGTACACCGTGAACATCGGATAGACCAGAAGATCCTCTGTATCGTAGGTGAACGCCCCCGACTTGAACGAAGTATCCGCAACAGTAGTATAGGCCAGGTCGCTCGACGTATCGACTTCAGCAGCACTCCAGGCACGGTCATTCAACCACTCCGCGGCCTGCCAACCAGTATTCATCCCGGCTGCCCAGTCCTGAATGGTATCGTGCGCCGAGTTCTCCAAGTAGTTCTTGTAATCATTGTAACCCTGCTGGCTGATAATCCTCCAGCTGCCGCTGTACCTGTTCGCGTGGAGTGCGTAGACTCTGCCAACATTCGGCTGCGGAGCTCCAGTATCCAGGTTTCCGTTCCATCGAACCTTAGCATGACTACCGAGATTAGAGATCACTCCTGTACCGGCATCTCCATTGGACAAGGTCGCAGACTGAACCGTTTTGCCGCCTGCCTGTAGCTCAAACCGAGTCTGGAAATGCTCCTCAGGATTATCCAGATACGCTGGCGTTCCCAGGTACGTTGACTGCTGGAAACAGTAGATCTCGTAACTCCAAGAACCTGCTTTCCAGGCATAATGGCCGCTTCCCTCACCGTTCCCGTTCAGGTCATAGCACCGGTTTTTGATAGCCTGAATCGCTTCCTCCTTAGAATAGAATCCTGTCTCGTGGTACGGGACCACTGTCTGGATTTTACGGAGCTCGGAACTCGGCGTCGTAGAATAGCGCAGATGGTTGTTCTGAGATGTTATGTCAATGGTCAAGTCCTGCTGAACATCGCCTTCAACCGACTGACTCATCTGGTCCTTGTCTAGGCGGATGTCGATTTTATCGGTGGCCTGATCCGATGCCACCGAGATTGCGAATAATGTCCCGTCGAATAAGGTGCTTGTCTGAGTGTAGGTGATTGAGTCGACGCTGGTCACCGTGGCCGAGGAAACACCTGTGAAGAGAACCAGGCAGAGAATCAGTGAGGCGGCACGTTTCACTGCGAAGTACCACCTCCTCCAACTGATCCACACGGAGCCTTGTAGTACAGATTTCCTCCGTCCCTGTACTCAAGCTGGAGACCGTCAGGAACAGTCGCTCCTTTATCCTCTACGTAGTCCCGGAAGTCCTCCTTCGTCTCTATCGGGGTATCGTTTCCTGGGTAGACTGCTTCCTGCCAGCTACATGGGCTGCTGGAGCCTCCGATAACTGTGCCCTGACTGTAGATAACCGCAGCAAAGCCGAGAACTAATATCAGGGCGAGAAACAGAGTTACAGATATCGCTGGATGCTCCTTGACGAACTCGGGAAAATCCATACTCAAGAATTACCAAGATGTATTTTTAAAATCGATGGGCGGGAACCGGGTTTATCTTACCAGCCTGCTACAGTCACTCCATGCCCAGCCAGCTCACCTGCTCGGAATGCGGCGACACCGAAGAAGTCGAACTCCAAGATAAACTCCAGTGGGAAGACGGCGGGGCACGTCTCTACTTCCCGGTAGCTGAGATCGACGCCGGCGAAGAAGTGAACACCCAACTCTTGCTGAACGCGGAACGGACCTGGTATGAGGACCCGTCGACCGGAGCCGCGTTCTGCGCCCCCTGCTTCTGCGAAATCCCAGGCACCAACATCGAGAAAGAGGACTTGGGAAGGCTGGAGGACGGTTCACTGCACTTCGATATGGACGTCGACGAACTCTCTGAACAGTAATCAGAACAGCCTGTCCAGGCGCTGCCGGACCGAATCAATCCTGCCCCGAAGCGTATCACCGCCATGACCCACGGAGCCGGAGAACTCGATGATAGTATCCTCACCGGTTAACTTCTCAACCACGTCATCCGTGTCGATCTCTCCCCTCTCGTACGCACATAGCATCTGGTACAGCTGATAGGTGGTGATGAACTTGAAGCCTCGATCCTCCAATTCCTCCCGGAAATTGTTCGGATTCAACGACCGGCTCTCCGGATCCTCATTCCGGAACGGGTTGTAAACCAGAAGCCCAGACCGGTCCTGACCGTAGCCTTCCTCCTCAGCATCTTCCACATGGCGCTCTAGCTTCTGGACCTTCCCCAACCTCACACCTCTCTTCCGCCCCGTGACCTCCAGTATAATCGTCTGGTCGTCAAGCACTATCCCGCCGTCCCGGAAACCAGGCTTCTCACCTTCAACGGTGAGACCCATCTCCCGGAACGCCTCCCTGACAGGCTTCTCTAACCCGTAATCGCTGTAATCCTCGTCGTTCGCAAACAACAGCTGGCGGAACCACTCCGCCCTCTCCACCTGCTGCTCCAACTCGGAGACCTGGCTCTCCAAGCTCTCTATCTCGCTCAGTATATCTTCCTCTCCCGGCACCTGGTAGTCATCCAGCCATTCCGGGACCTGCTCGACGTCGACATCGAAAACCTCCACAAGGATGTCCTGTGTGAACTCGTCGAACTTCTTCGAGGAGTTCGCCGGAATCAGGTAAACCGACCCATCCGAATGAACAGGATCTCCATCATCGTCATCCGCAACAAGACCGACTTCTGCAGCAATCGTCCGGCCAACGTTCTCCTCGGCAATAACCTCAACTTCCACGTTCGGGCCGTAATCACTGGATCTCGGGGCTGCCCGTGACTGTACCTGCTGGCTCATCCCCGGTTTCGAGGGACGAGGACGCGGATCGGAATACGGGGTTGAACGGTACCTGCTTCGCTGTGCAATTCTTTGAAGGACGACCTCCCACTCGAAGTCGTTGGCAAAGCACGGTTCCCAGTCCTCAAACCCGTCACGTACCTCGATTAAATCCGATCCTTCCTCTCCGTCGTTCAGGCCGACGTAGAAAGGAAGCCACTCAAACAGGTCGCAACTGTACCTCTCGGTATTCCCTTCTCGGTCCTCTCCTCGAAGCTCTACTTCTTGATGCTCTGGCAACCGTATCACGAGGTCGTTGCCGCCGAACAGGAACTGGACCACGTCGTCCCGACTCGGGAAATGCACTGCATCCTCGAGATCAAACCAAGGATGAACGACTTCGTATTTCCGGTTCTCCAAGTCCAGCAGGTCGTAGAACGCGATATTGTAGTGTTTGAGGTTTTCCTCGTCGCTCCAGCCAGCGTAATCATCTTCTACGCCGGATCTGGAGCCTTTGGTCAGTATCCTCGGCATCGGACTCCTCGTTACAGTAGACGAGCCAAGAGAGCGTCTTTAATCTGGAGGTTCGCTGATAGAGACACACCGATTTCCACCGGTCAACACTTGACCTTCTCCACAAGCCGTTGACGCGGTCGCCGGGACCTGGATCGCGTCGAACTCGCTGTGGCACTCGAAATCCAGTGCAAGGAACTCATCAGGCCCGCACCTGTACTCGGAATACCGGTCAACGAAGTAACCGATAACCGTCAGCACCAGCAGTACCGTGAACAGAGTGAAAAGCAGCAGTTTCAGAATCTGCTCGTCTTTGTGCCCGCTGAACACCATTCCTGCTATCTCACCCGAAAATGAAGACTATCAGGAACACGAGCACCGCTGCTGACCACTTCACAGTCGGGTAGGTTCTGTCCCACGGCCCGAGCCACTCCACGAACGAACCAGCCGCCACAACAAGGAGCGAGAACAGGGGCGGCACGATGAAGAACGGGTACGGAACAGAGTGACCCCACGGAACCGGAGACTCCAGTTCCCTCCACTCAAAGATTTTCTTAGCAACATCCAGTGCCGGGCCGAGAACCGGACTGTAGTTCACGGTGAAATCGACATAGGCTACGCCCTTCGCCGTGGACTGGCTTCCATTGAACCGGGGATCGGAGACACGGATACTGAAACGCGCCGGCGACTCCTCTCCGTCGAAGGTCTCCGGGATCGTCCCGTTCACTGTCACTGTCTTCTTGCTGAACGAGTTCCTGTTCAGGATGACCCGGTCGACGGAGAGATTCACCCATCTACACGAGTCGCCTCTGGAGACGCAGTCAATGTTCAAGGTGACGTTGCTGTCCCCCGTGTTCCTGACGACTACGTACTTCTCGAAGCTGGATCCAGGGTAGCCTGAGAGCTGGAAGGTCCTGTCGTCCTCCGAGGTGATGGCTGAGACCGTCCAGTTGTACTCTGGGCTGGTCACATTCTCTACAGTGGTTTTGCTGTTGGAGCCGACTACGACCGTTGTGCTGCCGCCACTGGATCCTCCACCGGAAGTCGTTCCCTGACTCTTCGACTCGTAGTAAGTCAACGTGGCCGAGTGGGTTCCGGCGTGAATCGAGGAGTTCGTATGGTTTTCTCCGATGACGAATACGATGTACTCGGTTCCGTCGATCACCTGTTCTTCGACCTGGATGTCCTTGCTGCTGCCGTCGATGGTTGCTTCTGTCTCGGTCGGGTCACGGCTGTTCCAGTTATCAGCCCACTTCGTCTTCACCGCGTACCGGAACTCCTGCTCCTCAGTAAGATTGGAGTTAACGTGGAAGCCGAACTCGATACTGTACTTGTAGTAATCCGACGCCTCAGTCTTCGTCACCGGAGTCCTGTTCAAGTGGTTTCCTGGGCTGCAGGATTTGTGGAACGTGAAGCTGGAGACACTATCTGCAGGGAACGTCTGCTGGGTCGAGTTCACGACAGAGCAACCCGAAACTTCCGAAACCAATGAGTCGACGTCGACCCGTAGATCTGTACTGGTTCGGACGTTCGCCGCCTCGACATACTGGGATGCCGTGAACGACTTGTTGATGCCTTTCCCAACTGTCACGGGGCCGGAGGCGTACTCCGTTGACTGGTTTGCCTCGTTCCTGACCCAGTCTCCGCTGGTTGTCCCGTTGTTGCAGGACGAGGTGACGATTGACTCTCCTGCAGGTACGTCTGCGGAGGTAGTAACCGAGCAGGAATTGCTGATATCTACGGAAGAGAAGCTGAAGCTGCGTGTATTATTCACGACAAGCCGCGTCTGATTGTAGAGGTACTGCTGATCGATGTCGTGGACCCTGGAAACGTCTTGTCCAAACGCTTCCTGCTTCTCTTGTTCATCCTGTATCCAGTCACCGGTCGCGTTGTAGATCTCCGTCGTCGACTCTTTGCTGGAAAGGTTGACCTCTCGCATCCCACCATTCACCGTAGAGCCCGGAAGGGAAGGCGCGGAAACATTGACACCTGTAAAGACGTATCCCTCCGTTTCGGCCAGAGTCTTGTTCTTCGCCAACCCTTGCTTACCTAAGTCGTGACTGTAGCCGATGTCTGCGTACAGGGAACTGGTTGACTCATTGATTACGTCAATTACGTGAACAGGTCTGGTGCAGTCCATCGTCGCTCGGACGTTACTTCCAGAGTCGATATCTGTGGTCGAGACCTGAGTGCAGGTACTGGAGACGTCGACATCATGGAACGTGAAACTGCGTGGATTATCGACGATTAACTCGGTTCTGTTGTGGATTCTCTGCGTATCCTCACCGTGGCTGAAGTCGCCGTCGCTGTACTTGTTGTAGGTTCCCAGAGTCTCTCCGGTTATCCAGTCCGACTCAGCGACTGCAGAATGCGTGACACTACCCGTTCCAGGAATTGAACCGTTCCAAGACTGTCCCTGTACCACTGTTCCAGCGAGATCAAGTACAAGCTGATAGTCAATACTGGAGGCCGCGTCGTTGAAGATGGTAACCGTCCGGTTGACTCTCTGTGTCGAAAGCGAGTGGCCGAAGTCATCCTCACGCACTCCAGTATCTGATTCAGAGACATCAATCTCGAAGCTGTCCGACGCACCCTTCACATCAGAGATCGAGACCGTGGAACTGAACGGGATAGAAATACTGGAACGGAGAGTCGAGTTCGTGAAGGATAATGCGGAGCCAATGCCTGTGAACTCGGAGATATCGCTTTCGCCCTTATCGTCGAGAGAGAAGTTCAGCCGGGTGTCGTCTTTTCTATGATTATCTACGAATTTTACACCGGTGATCTCTGGAGGCTTATTCGCAGTTTTCCCGTCCAAGGAGATACTGTCGATTGAAGGACTCGAAGATCCTTTACTGTATGATATATTGTATTTTACGTCCGTAGCACCCTGCGTAAGCCCGAGGTCGATCGTTTGAGTTCCCGAACTTGTAAGCTCCGAACTACTCATCTTCTCTTCCTCCAGAGTCGTGGAGAAACCATCGTTGCTGGTTTTAACCCAAATCGTGATCGTTCCACCATTCTTCTTGAAATTTGAGACTGTTATATTATCCCAAATCTTTTTCTCGGGGACTGAGTAAACTTTAGATATATAATTCTTTTTACTGGAATCGAAACTTATTGTAATGTTTCCTTTAGTTGCTTCTCCAGCTCCTCCGCCCGTAACGGTGTTTATTGATGAGCCGAAACTCGTATTGAAGAATCCTTGTCCGTCTCCTCCCGCTTCTCCTACACCGCCAGCGGGCGAATCTCCTCCATCTCCTCCCCAGTTGCCTCCTCCAGCTCCGGAACCGTCTTCTGATTGACTACAACAGTTATCTGCGTTTCCTCCGAGGCCGCCTCCTGCGCCTCCTCCACCTCCTGCGTACATATCATAAACTTGGTACTGAGCACCTGCACCCCCTCCACCTCCTGCGGCTGCCATAATATGACTTTGAGGGGATACAATCGCTGAAAGACCTCCTCCGCCCCCTGCGCCGGTCGCTGGGGTGTTTCCGACTCCTCCTCCATAACCTCCGTTGTAGTATCCCCATCCTCCATAGCCTCCGTGTTCTGATTCTCCTCCTGCACCACCAACGTAGATATCCCAATTTTGATCGTTGGAGATTGTGATATTTCCTTTAACGTATCCTCCAGAACCTCCGGGATCATATCTGTCATAAGTTCCGCTCGGCCCTCCTCCTCCCGGCCCGTTGATCTTCACGGTATAGACCGTATTAGGCAAGTTCGCAGAAAATTCCTGAGCCGTACCGGTTGTATTATAGAAATTGGTTCTGTTCTGAGAGAATAATTTACCATTACTTAAAATAGTTCCTTGAAAGTTTCCTTTTTGGAAATCTTCTGATGTGTTGGTTTTAAAAGTCGCTACAGAACCTATGATGTAGCTGTAGTACTGGAACTCGAAGTTCTCCGGGTTATCCGTCAAGGGATTGTATTCTGGCTGTGTGAAGTTCACCTTGACAGTTCTCTCACTGTCAGCAGGGTATGTGACGTTGTATACCTTGAACTCGTACTGAGAAGCATTGTCGAGCCTGCCTGTTGTGATCCCTGCGTCCACCAGCTCCGGGTCGATATCTTCGTTGTAACTTGCTGAAGCAGGCGAGTGGTTCAAACCGTTCCAGTCGACACCTGAGATGTTAGTACGTGGGTCGTATGCGATCACCAGTTTCTCTGTCGTCCGGTTCTCGTACAGATTGTCTTTCGTAATCGCCTGCTGGACTTTGGAAGCGGAGATCTGTTCTACACTGCCGGAGACTGGGATTTTCCTGGTCTCCTCTCCGGAGTATACATTTTGGGTCATGTTCTTCGGCGTCCCAGCATCAATCAATTCATAATCTAAGATCAGGTGCTCGTAGTGGGCCTCGGAGCTGATGTTAATTCGCTCGTCCTTGTCACTGGTCACAGACCCATTGACGAAGTTTGTCTTCAGAACACCCTTCTTCAACGAGATCTCCCCTGAGAACGTCTTCCCCTGTAGGTACGTGTAGTTCGAATCCTGTGCAACCTGGAAACTGAACTGGATCTGGAGATCTCCGTCTCCCTTACTCTTGGACTTGACCTGTACACCGTCTTTCGTAGCCAAATTATCTGGTTTGACGACTTTTCTGTAGGAGACTGTCTTGTTCAGATAGTCCGTGGTGAACCGGATACCGTTCTCTGTGTACGTCGTGTTGATTCCATCTTCCTCAAGACCAACAACCTGGATATTAGCAGCAGAACCGTTTGCGAGGAGGAGTAGAGCCGAGGCTAACAGGAAAAAATGTTTTCGAGACACCATACGTAGAACTGCTCAGAGCTATTTAAAATACTAATCCAGAACCGTCACGCTGACCCGGTTGAAAAATCCTCCCTCGGAAACCTCCGTATCCCTGTAGATGAACGGGTTGGCGTAGCAGTACAGCTGTGGCTTAGTGAATCGCCACTTCCGGTGAAGAATACAGCTCATCCGGTACAAGTCCTCCCTCTCTTCTCCCCGATTCAACGCCTTACGAGAAGCGTTCCGCAGCCACTCCTTGTCGAAACCAGAGAGACGGCCCGTAGCGTTCGGCCTATGACTGTGAATCAGGACCTCCGGTTCCTTACTACTGTCGTAACTACCGGTGACGTGAGTCAGATTCCCTACTCCGGTCAGCGTCAGGTCCGTCATCACCTCTGATTCGTTGATATTGGCTATCCACTGCTTCTCTCGTTCCGGGGTGTACGCCTCCTGCAGCGTTTCTAGGTCACTCTTCTGGATGTAGACGGTGTCGACAGTTCTCCGTGGACCCATCCCAGCCTCGATCCTCACGTCCTGGACCAGGCCACGAGTCCCGAAACTCAAGTACTGCAGAACGTACAACGTGGCGACGAAGAAAAACACGGATAAGAAGATTACAGCGACCGCAACAGCTACTACCCGTTTAAGATCCATCTCTGAGTCTTACTCACCTCCCAACTCCTTGAAAAGGAAATGCACGAGGACGACACCGGAAATCAGGGTTCCAACCACTGCTATCAGCACCGCTACGTCCGAAGTAAATATCCCGGCCTCTGAGGCTTTGTCAAAGAAGTTCCCGGAGCCGTGAATCAGGTACGCCGGGATAATCGAATGCGTCAACGCCGTGAACCCGTTGGTAATCAAGCCCAGCAGGAACACGGAGGCTTGACTGGTTTCCTGAGTCCCGTACCTGAAGCTGTGGTAGAACAGGAACTCAATCGACGTCAAGATCCACGACAATACGTGGCTCCAGATATAGCTCCAACGCGGCGAAACACCTCGACTGAACAGGAACAGGTAGATGAAGCCGATCTGCCCGAGTAACATTCCGACGTTGAAGAAGAAGGTTTCAGCGGAGACCGCTGGCTCCACGGCGAGTCCAAGTTCTGCGCCTGGCGAGATGCTGCCGGTGACCAGGTCCGGAGTACCGACTGAAAACGTTCCACTGACGCTGACCAGCATCCCGAAAAACAACGCGATAACAATGAACAGCGGGATCATCACCTTCGCCTGAACCAGCTTCGGAAACTTTTGACCGAGCGGTGTCTGCTCCGGGCTGTGGAACGTGATGTACTGGAAGCCCTTGAGAGAAGGATGCTTCTCGAAGAAGCCTCGATTCTCGAGGAACACCGTAGCGAAGTTGACCAGTAAAGGGGAGAACCCGAGGACGCCGTAGAAAAAGTACTTCACTAGATTTGCCTGTTCAGAAGCTGCTCCGAGGCCGTACAGCAGGAAGGCTGGTAAAGCGATTGTCAGGAAGAAGAACATCAGGACTCCAGATAGCAGCTCCAGTCCATCCTCGGTCTCCATGGGAAAGAACTGGTAGAATATTGTTTTTAAATGAGAGGGAGGAAGACTCCCGCCCCCCGATTCTGCGGAGGGCACTCGGCAAGGCTCCGGGTTCCGAGGCCACCTCGCCACAAGCCATCAGCCACGCCACAAAAGGGCGCTAAATAGCCAGCATCACGCTGTCACGTCCGTCTTGGACGTACCAGTTCCAGTGTCACTGAACAGCTGGAAGTCAAACGGATTCTCGCCGTCCGTCAGAACCTCGTCACCGTCCGAAGCACCCGAAGTGCTTGTCTCAAAGGTGACCAGGTATGAGCTGATTGTCAGCGGATTATCCGGCGTTACAACGACGTCGTCGATGTTGACGGTTGCCTTGTCGTTGCTTCCCAGCTTGTCAATCCCGTTAGACGGGTTGAACACGACACTCTTGGTACTTGCTGCTCCGGAGAGCTCGAAGTACGCCTTCCTGATTCCTTCATCGTGGTTGCCGTCACTGTCACTGTCAGTTGTCGGATCAACGTCTCCGGTGTGCACAACCATCTTCCAGGCACGGTACTCGCTTCCTTCAGAAGGCTTGACTGTGTAGTCGTCGTTCCACGTCTCGATTGATGTGGAGTTACTGTCGACCCCTACATCCAGAGCTTCAAGCGCCGGACTGTAGGTCTGAGCCAGTTCAAAGTTCACCATCTCTGGTGCCTGATTGTACTCGGAAAGCGAGGTGTCGCCGTAGCTGGATCCGTCTGGAATCTCCAGCTTCACGAACTCCGTGTAGTGGCCGCTGGACTCGATCGCCAGGAAGTATGTTCCTGGTTCGTACTGCAGCGTGGTCTCCGAACTGGAGACACTGACCTGATCCTTCTCCTGACTTGTTCCGAAGTACGGTTCGATCGCACGTTCGTTGCCCCAGACTACGTTTCCGCTGCTGTCTGTCGGCTTGTCCGCAAAGACGTGGATTGTACCGCTGCTGACTGCGTTGCTATTCAGATCCTCCAGCTTGATGGTCTTCTTCACTGCACGGTTATCCCAAGGACCAGTTGTATCGGTCCCGTTCTGTGCAGGCGGTGTGACTTGATCTCCGTTTCCCTGATCTGGTGTAACTGTACCTGGAGCGAATATCATCGCCAGTACGAAGAGAAGAGCTGCTGTACCTCCGAGTCCTCCAGCTGCAATTGCAATTTTCTTACCATGTCCCATAATAACCACCTCCCCCTACTCGCCCGGGGAGGCTCGTAGCAGGGATACTATCAAACGTCATACCACACAAATGACAGAATGTGTTTATAAAGGTCTATTCTACCGGACTCTAAAAGCCCGTGTTATACTTAAAAAGAACAAGACTACAGTAGAATATCATGGAGATCGACGGGGAAAACCCGAAGGCATACCAATATATTAAAAATCTGGTCGAACACGACCCTGAGAGCTGGAAGCTATGGACCGGGGGGATCACCTGGGCCAAAGATAAACTCCCGTTCACTGAACCTGTAAGGAATAACCAAGACTTCTCGGACAGCGACAGAGTCTACAGCAAATACGAACTCACCGACATCATCGGCACAAAAGGCGGGGACTGGGAATACAGATTCCTGGACAGCCTTGAGGACGAAGGAATACTAGAGCACGTAGGAAAACGCGACGGCACGGACATCTTCGTCTTCACCCACAACTGGAAGAAAAAACTGGGCGAAGAGATCGAGCCAACCGAGAAATTCCAAGAGGCTCGGCCCTTCATCGTGTTAGGACTGAAGCACGGAGAGGGTAAAGAACTACTCTGAACTCTGTTCTTCCTCGACTTCTTCAAAGGTCTTCGTACACTTCGGGTTCCGGCATACGGCCCGGTCTTCCTCGTTGAAGGATCCACACGTACACAGCCATTCTTCACCCGGAGCTTCCTGTAACTCCTCAGCATCGTCTTCAGAAGTCTCATTCTCTGATTCTCCGTTCTCTACGAACTCTGCCTTTCCTCTATTGACGAGAATATCCGCGTTGTCCTCCGGAACTTCCACAACCTCGTCCTTCTCAAATGGGCCGTAGACATCCAAGTCAGTGCCTCTGACCTCTGGAACTTCAGAAGTTATCCGGACCTCCACATACTCCGTTTCGTTGTCCTCAGAATCCTCTGTCTCTGACTGCTCTTCTTCCTGTGATTCCTGCTCCGATGCTTCACCCCGGCCCATACCCATAATCGCCTTGTACTCCTCCGGATCCTCGTACTCGTCTTTGACCCGATAATTTCCGTCGATGATGCCCTCCAGTTTCAAGTCCATGAGAGCGATACTCGTCGCCTCCTCCGCTTTATCCTCGGCAACACTCTCGTCGACATCGTGGTTCTTCAGGATGTACTGCTTCGCCAAGATCTCCTTATCTGATTTTGACTTCGGTCCGTAGACAAAGGCGGGCTTCCCGTTCCTCTCCAAGGTTTTCAGTTCATTCGCTACCTGCTCGACATCGATATCCTCGTCGCTGCCCTTGTTGAAATTCTCCTCCAAGTCGCTACGGCGTTCCTTTGTGTAGTTCTCGATGGTCCGGCGCTCGAAATCGTCCGGCACCAGGTCTTCCTCCTTCATCTCCGCAAGGATCTCCTCGTGAGTCGGCTTCCACTTCGACGGCAGTTCATCCATGTCGGAGACCTTGGCCTCGAGCTTGGAGCAGGCCACGGACTTCCGCATCTCCTTCTTCGTCTTCTCCTCTTCCTCCTTCTCCTTCTGCTTCTCACGCTCCTTGCGCTCCCGTTCTTCAATGTACGCTTCGGCGCTGGCTTCCCAGTCCTCCTTGAAAAGTGCGTCCTGGTACTCCTGGAAACGCATCGAATCCATGCCGAGTTCCTCGGTGAAGAAACTCCAGTCACTGTTCGAAATCTCGTCCAATGGATCTTGAACACACATCCGCGGACACGGCAACCGGTGACCGTACGTCTTCAAACCACTCGTGG
Organism: Halobaculum sp. XH14; assembly: GCF_032116555.1. Classification (NCBI taxonomy): domain Archaea; kingdom Methanobacteriati; phylum Methanobacteriota; class Halobacteria; order Halobacteriales; family Haloferacaceae; genus Halorarum; species Halorarum halobium. The sequence goes on along the minus strand of NZ_CP134949.1, from coordinate 770,890 downwards.
TATCCCACTCGACGATGCCGTCACTCATGTAGATGAAACCGTACCCGAACTCCGGATACCTGCCGTCGAGCGAGGCGTAGTTCCGTTCGTCGCTGAAAGCCTTCTTCAGCTTCTTCCGAGTGTCGCCGTTGTACCAGGACTCGACGTCCTCCTTGTTCATCCGGGTGATGATACGCTTCGACGCCTTCGACAACAGGATCTGATGCGTCTCACTGGGCTTGGAGTCAACCCAGAAGTTGAAGTTGTAGTGCCCGGAGTCGTTCATCGCCTCCTTCACGAACCGGTTGAACACCTTGTCCGCTGTACTGAGTTTGGTGTCCTTCGTCGACTTCTTCACCACTTCTTGGGCCTCGATCATCGACGCGATGAACTGCCGGTCCAATTTCTTGAGCTCACTGCCGGAAAGGTTGCGGACGATATCGAACATCGTCTCCATGAAATACACCATGACGAACTTCCGCACCGTCTCATCGCTGAGAAAACCGGTGTAGAGACAGATGATATCCGGCTCGTCTGAAAGCATCGCCTCCTTCAAGCGTTCCCGTAATGTGTGGTCGAAGCCGGAAGAGCAGACTACGCCCTGAGTACCGAACGTGTCCTCCCAGTCTCTCTCAAACGCTTTCCGGGCGTTCTCCTCGTTGACTACACGGCTGACGGTGAAGGTCTGGCCGTCGCCGTACTCTCTTTCCACGGAGTGCTTGCTGTCCTTGAGCTCTCCGACGTTCTTCAGGTCCTCGAAGCTGGAGTCCCCGACGTCGACGACCCTTCTATAGATGTATTTGTAGTCGCCGTAGCTGGAATCCCCGTGGACGATCTGCAAGCCCCACTTCAGGTTCTCGTACCGCTCAAAGGCGTCGACCGGTACTCCGAACGGCTCGAAAAAGTCTGGGACCTCTCCAGTCGGCATATTCCGGGAGATCGGTGTGAAGACCTGGATGTCGAAGCTCCGGTTCAAGCCGTCCGTGTAGTTCTTCCTGAAGGTGTCCGGGACGTTCGGATTAGTATAGCATTGACTATGGATCTGCTCCAGCCGGTTCTTGATCCCCACCTGCTTCTCCTTCGCTTCTTCCAGTCTCTGGCAGAGACTATGGTTCGACTCTTTCTCGAGGAACTCGTCGATTTTCTCGATACGCTGCGGCGGAGGAGCCAACTCATGCAACTCCAATAATTCGTCCAAGTCACTGGTGTCGAGGACTGGCTCTCGATACGAACCTCGCTCCAGTTGCTCCTGAATCGACTCGACGATGTCCCGGGAATCCCGGTTCAGGAAGAACCCGTTCGGCAAGAGAAACTGGAAGATCTCCGCCAGGTGCGATATCTTGGTAGCATGTGTTTCGAATAATTTGATGTGGTCACCAGCCAGTCCGTGCTCCTTCGCCCAGCCCGTGACCTGTCCTTTCCCCGATCGAGGGATGCCAGGTACGACGAGATTGTTGTTCTCAGAGTTCTCCTTCTGTCCCTCATTGTAGCTGGTGAGAACGTCTTCGAGGTCATTCAGGAACTTGAACGGAGTGGCTAAGGCCAGCGATTAGTCACCCTTCAGGTCCCCGATTTTCGTCCTCGCTGCTGCCTTCGGTGACAGCCTCAGTTCCGCTGTAAGCGAACCCGATCAACTGGTGGATCTTCTCCCCATTCTCATCCATCACCTTCCTCATTGGAGCAGGCATACGCCGGATTTCCTCGGCTTCCTGGCTCCATTTTAGCATATCATGCGGCGTGTATTCCTTCACGACTTCCTCGCCTTCTCGGTCGTAGATCTTCACCGCTTCGTGGAACTCGTGAACCAGGTCCTCCAGTTTCTCGGAGACGCCGTCGCCATTCAGGTTGGCCTGGTTGACGGCAGCATTCAGATTTTCGTAGGCAAAGAAGTATAGCCAGCCGATCTCCGTGCCGGCGTTCGTTCCCCGACTGTACCGTTGGTCCATTGCTTCACGGGCTTTCCGCAAAGCGCGTTCCCGCTTTCTCAGGACAGCGTTCATCACGTCTTCCTTCTGTTTTTCGTCACTCCTACTCCAGTCGTCGTCTATCCTGAATACCTGCTGCTCAAGGACATCGTCTTCCGGCAAAAACTATCCACCTACACTGGAATTGTTCAGTGTTCTATTTAAAGCCTCAGCAGGCTCGGCAGGCGACTGAACTACGATCTGACTTAACGGATCAAGGACGATCCCCGGATTCGCCAAGACGTAGGTATACCCGGATAAGTGAGTTCCAGCCGGGAGAGCATACAAGTCGACCATCAACGCGATAATCGTCGACATCGCCAGCAGGAACGTGCCGACGATAAATTTCGAGAAGTTGCTGACCGTCGGCTCCATGTTATCCGCAATCCAGTTGAACACGTAGTAGTACCAGAGAAAGCGGAGAATCGACGCTGCCGACCCGAAGAAAATCACTAATGCTTCACCGACAGAAGCTCCCTGTATCTGCCAGAAAGCGTTCCACACCTCAATCGCCTGGCCACCGAACTGGATGCCGACCGTAGCGAATACCGAAATCAGTGGGTGTACGCCTTTGTCGATCAGGTTGGCGTAGGTGCCGATCAGCGACGGCAGTACCAGGACAAGGAACCACGCGATATACAGTAGATTCAGCTTCTCCAATAGCTTGTAGAGGAGATACGGCGGGAACAACCTGCTGCTAACAATCTTACTGAGTATCGCTCGCAGTCCCACCGACTAGAGAGTCACCTCCCACTCGTGTTTCCGCCGGGCACATCGAGATCTCGGTCACCGGCTCCGCCAGGCACCTCGATATCAGGAAGTGCTCCGCCACTGTCAGCGGTGAACTCTTGCGGAACACGGTTCTTCGCCCGTTCCACGTTCTGGAGAGCCGTCTTAATTCCCTTCTGCGCTTGCTCGGGAACTTGTTTCTTCACCTGGTTCAGGATCTCCCCTGCCCTCTGCAGTTTCTCTCGGTTCCGGTTATTCGCTTCCTGGGCGACGACCTGCAGCTGATCCAGAGCTTCACTTGCAGCAGCGGAGTGGTTTCTCCGGTGAGCTACGGCTACCTCCGACGCACGTTCGACCGCCACATCGCCGGCAGATACCATGCCCGCCGTCTGAAGCATGTTATCGAAGGCTACGTCCAAGCTGTAGATCGGAGAATCAGCCTTCACCAGCCCAGGACTCGAGTCGATAGTCGTGTTGTTAGAGCTTTGAGCCGCTGAAAGGCTAGTAAAGAGTATCAGGGAAAGTGTGAGGAGACGCAGCTTCATAGTCCCTCATTAGTGAAATATTATTTATAAAAGTGGCAGCTTCGTCAAGCATCTACAGAAAGTCATAACGATTGATATACTCCCGGATATGGGTTTTGGGAACCCCGCTATCCAGCAAATCCTCGATAATCCTTCTTTCCTCATCTTCATTCACATCCTGGACCCGCTTCTTCGCAGAAATAAGTCTCTCAAAGCGGTCAGGGTAATTAGAATCCTTCAACCCCCTCAAACCAACCCTATCAGACTCCTCTTCATCACGTATCCAAGTCAGTTCACCGTCCTCTATTTTCACCTCAGCCTCATACTCGTCCTGACTGGCAAAGAACGAGTCCGCACGCCGCTGATACAGCAGTTCATCCAACCCCGTACTGATCACAGCCCTCTGACCGGGATACGACCCCATCGACACAAAGACATGGTCGTGGATCCGGCAGAGTTCCGCAGCAACATGACCTGTAACGATGATTCCGGCATCAAGTTCAAGGAGCCAGATCCTGCGGGAAGTTTCTGCATGCGCTAAAACAATATCATAGCTTCCCGGGAACTCCTCGCTGATCTGCCGTGCCTTCCCGAGACGATGAGTATCGGAAAATGGAATCCCCAAAATCTGGAGTCCATTGAACTCAGCTACTTCCCCTGAGATCTCCCGAGCATACTCTAAATCCTCCGTTCGCTCTACCACCGCGTCGTAATCAGAATACTCGTCGTGGTTTCCCTCTATCGTGAACGACGTGATCTCCAACTCCTCCAAGTATTCAAGCAGTTCGAGAAATTCGGCGGTGTGCTCATCGCTGTTCATCCCGTCGTTGATCACGTCGCCTGCGAAGAGAACCAACGAGGGATCTTTGCCGCTTATCTCACTTTTCAGCGTTTCCAGGATATCCTTGTCCTGAGTCTCCCACAGGATATCACTGATGCAGAGGATCGACATCTACCAGTGGACTAAGAATCGTCTTCCTCAAAGGCTTCAGTAACCTCCTGGATCTGATCCGCGATCTCGTCCCGCTTCTCACGCAACTGCCCTATCTTCTCCTGCCTGCGTTTCTCCCTCTTCTTCTCCCGCTTCGCCTTCTCAAACGGGTCATCCCCGATGTACGCTACCGAGACATGTACCTTGGAAGACGACTCGTTCATCACCTCAATCAACTCCTCCAACCGGATCAATGCCTCAGCAGGTGCGGCAGAAGCCTCACTACGTTCACGAAGATTCTCGAGACGATCAGATAACCTCCCGACGAACTCGTAGAACTTGTCCCGCTGTTCTGCCTCCTCTAAGTCCAGGGCGCTGACTCGCTTCACGAAGACTTCGATCTCAGAGTATAGCTCGGACAGCCACCGGTCGTAGTCCGACTGGTTCTCGACCTCGATCTCCTTCTTCCGCTTACTGCCGGCGAGAATCCTGTCCGCAAGAGCGTTCCACGCCATCTATTACTCGACTATCGTGCGTCCTGTGGCTTAAACCTCCGTCTCTGTCACGTTCACACCCTTCTCCTGCAGGTGCTGCATCTGTCTCTGGACAAAGTCCTGCTCGTTCGATCCCTTCGTGCCGAGGACATACACCTGAGAGCTTCCTTCTGGCCTCATGGTCCTACCTGCTCTCTGAGTACCCTGCCGGCGGGAACCGCCGAGCCCTGAAGCGATGATTGCTACCTCGGCGTTGGGAAGATCGATTCCCTCGTCCGCTACTCGCGAGACGATCAGTGTGGACAGGTCTCCGTCCTTGAACTCCTGGATGTACTCTTCTCTCTGATTGTGAGTTGTTTCTCCACTGTAGAACGGGATATCGAGTTCCTTGCTGTAGTGCTCACCCTGATCAATCCAGTCCACGAAGATCAACGTCTTCTCCGACTCATGCTTCTCTAGGACGTCCTTCAGGTGGTCCAGTTTGGCCGGGTTCATCGCTGAGACTTGCCTCTTCTCGTGGCCTTCGGCATTCCTGTACTTTTGTCTCTGATTGTCTGAGGACCACGGCACGTTGTGGATCTCGACGTCCGGTTCCTGGACGAAACCATCCTCGAAAAGCGAGTTCCAGTCCGTACCGATCGGCTGGCCGATCAACGTGAAGATCTCCTTCTCCTTTTTATCTTCCCGTACTGGCGAAGCACTGAGTCCCAAACGGTGCTTAGACTGCAAGTTAGCCGTCCTACGGTGGATCTTCGCAGGAATGTGCTGGCACTCGTCATATATGATTAGGCCCCACTCCCGCTCGTTGAACAGCTTCCTGTGACGGCTCGCACCAGCAGTATCGTACGTGGCGATCGTAACCGGACGAATCTGCTTCTTCCCCCCGTGATACTCTCCGATCTGATGCGGACTCAAGCTGGTCTTCTTAATCAATTCCTGCTTCCATTGAGTCGCCAACTCACGCTTCGGCACAAGGATCAGTGTCTCACCACCGATTTCTTCCATCGTGCCTATTCCAGCCACTGTTTTTCCTGAACCGCTTGGACCGACGAAGACGCCGGACCCTATATCGGTGAACCTGCGGATCCACTCCTCCTGGTACGGACGCAGCTTCAGGTCCTGGTCCAGTTCAATGTCGAGGCTTTCTCCTCGCTCCAAGTCACGCCGGTCCTGAACAGGGTAGTTAGCCTCGTAGAGAACCTTCTTGACATCTGCCTCCTTGCCCTCCGTGATTCGAGTCTCAGTATCCGACAGATGCTTCGTATAATGCGTGTTGTGTTCCAGCTTCCGACGGGCAACATCCTCCATGACCTCGGCGTCCTCGGCCTCCAAGACGGTGAACCCGTCCTCGTGCGTATAGAGAGTGAACTGGTGAGCCTGCTTCCACCGCCTCTCAATCCACTCCTCAAGATTAGGGGACCTCCTCGGCAGCACCGACCGTAGATCATCAATCAGTTCGTCGAGGAACTCGTACGGACTCTGCCAGACATCCTCGCGGCGTATCTTGTACATGAAAGCATCGTCCGTAGAATCAACGAGGTGGGCAAGCTGCCCCAGTAACTCCTTCGTCTCCTCTTCTGGATGCTGGATGACTATCTCCCTGCGAGCAGGGAACAGAATAGCCGTCTCCTCGACCTCCCTGTTGCGTTCGTCGGCGATGTCCTTGAGAACAGATTCGATGCCGTCGGCGGCATTCTTGATGGAGTTTACCTCTTCTTCGACGTCCTTCAGTCGGTTGTACTCGTCAGCGATTGTAGTTCACCTGGATGTTGAATCCACGGCGAAGCATCAGCGTGAGACTGCACCTGAGGCTGCATCTTCCCTTCATCACCAAGTCTCCGCATACTGTGCATCTCTTTCTGGGTAATCGCTTCATCCGTGGATGGCCTCAGACAGGATTTGAACCTGCGTGGTTCCGGGTTTCGCCTGTGCGTTGGGCCACGTACGAACGTACACCCCGTGCTTCAGGCCGCTTTCTACCAAGCTGAGCTACTGAGGCAGTGAAATGTGAACCGTCGGGACCCGGATTTGAACCGGGGACTGACGGCCACCGCTCCGTTCTCGGTACATATGCAACTCACAGCCTGCTGGCTTTCACGAGCTACGTATGCACGATGTAAGGGGGAGGGGAGGGGGATTTAGCATCCCGGAACGCTGGCCCGCTCTAAATCACTGAGCTATCCCGACATCAGGTAATCCCACTTGAAGAGAGAGGAGATGGAAAAGAGTCCTTCTCTCCCTCAATGGAAGTATCCGATATCGAAGTATGGCCATCCGTCTTTTAAATGAATTGTCCCGCTCTACCTCTCGAAGAAAAATTCAGAATCAAGCGCCGGGAGGGGGAGAGGGCCGCGAAGACGCATGCCATCTGCAGGGTAATTTTAAACCTCTGTTTCGTACACTTCTATTATATTACATAGTGGGCGTGAAATCGCGTCACCACGGACACGTGACAAGAGGGGGGTGTTCGCACCCTCTGCCCTCTCCCCAAAAACAGGAGTGAGTGTTCGAAACCAGTCAACACTCAGCGAATACCAGGTGAAAACCACTCAGTGGACGCAGAACAAGCAGTACAGGAACTAATAGACAAGTACAACTTCAAACCCGGTCAGAAATACGAGCTCGAACGAATCCAAGAGATTGACGGGAAGAACGGCGGCACACTCTGGAACAAAACCAAGTACAAGCCTATACGGACGATTCACCTGCCGCGAAGCCCTGTCAAAGGCACCAGCATCTACGATCTCCGCGACCAGGACGACTTCAAGCAGTACTTCGAGGACAGGTTCGGAGATCTACCGAACGGCCTCTACACCACGACATTCGGCCAAGGAGGGAACAACCCCATCACCTGGCTCTTCGTACTCCGCCTGGAGAACGGTAAAGTCGTCAACTGGTGGAAAAAGTCCAGAGCTAAGAATCCACGTCAGAACAGTTCTACATACTATGCACTGCCGTACTACTTCCAACTGAGAGAAGAACTCGGCGTCTAATCACTGCTCACAGTCACGAAGACAATCGCTGAGAGAATAAACAGCAACGACCCGAGCAGGTTCTCAATCGGCCAAGGAATACCCTCTACACCGGTGCAGCCCAGTCCAGGAGCACCACAGTACGGATGTTCGTAGAACAGAAGAGAGACAGCGAACAGAGGAGCGGCCAGAAACGACGCCGTTACATTCCTCGGATCGGCCACAGATTACCGCCCTTCGCTGTCCAACTGTTCCCGAAGCTTCTCATTCTCCTCTCGTAGCTCTCGGTTCTCCTGCTTCAACTCTCTCGTCTCCCGGTGCGGCTCTGTGTCTATGAAGCGGCGGAGGTTCTGCACCAAGTTCCTGCTCGAAGCATCGAACGCATCACGAGACAAGGCGTAGAAACTGCCGTTGTCCATCCGTCTCTGAACCACAAACTGAACGTCCAGTGGGTTGCTGGATTTCTGGCCTTTCAACGGCCTCATCACGCGCTTGAACTTCTGGTCATCGTTCTCTGAGCCAGGGTCGAGGTCGACTTCCTCCATCAGCTCCTGCTTCTTCACAAGATCGTCCCTCCGAAGACGCTGGATAATCACCTCGGCCAGTTCCCGATATTCAGAGGTTTGAGTATGGTTTCCGTATGCAATCCACAGTATCCGGTCTAAAGCTTTCAAATACATCACCTAAGCAGGTTTTCGCAGACCCGTTCGCAGGCCCTGGAAAACAGTGGTGAAAACTCGTTTATCAAAACATGGCCCTCCACGTGTACCCTCACAGACGACGTCCTCCACACTTGAGAAAACCAACTGGATAGCGGAAGTCGTGTTTTCCCAGGAAGATCTCGGGCTTCATCCAGGGCATCCTCCACAACTTGCTTTCAACCTGTACCGAGACGAGTCAGCCAACAACCTTCTGAGAGAAAAGTCAGGACCACGGAAATCAGCTCGAACACGGAGGGGATTTTTCCCGAAATAAAATTTCGAAAGGGGGGTCGGCACCCCTGCTGTTGTAGAATATGGTCTTGGCCGGGCTTTCCCCACAAATTTTGTTCTGCGCTATAACTACCCAGCTATGTCATTGGCAACGTCTATAGCGACCACCTTGCTCGGTGCCATAGCAGGTGGCATCGTATCTTACTTCGTCTCAGGGAAGGTCGCAAGGGACCAGATCAAGGCCCAGTACTCTCTCCAGAACAAGAGAGAAAGACGCGACTGGTACAAACGGGCGAACGAACTCGCTGAACTCACACTCTCAGACTGGTACGACGTAATGACGAGCGGCGAAGTACCTCACGATGTCGACGCCACAGGTAAGTTCGACACGCGGAGAGAGGAACTCCGGAGGCACGCCGCGGTCGGACAATCACTGAACGTCGACTACGAAATCGTTAGTAAACTGGAGCAGGCATCCGCCGATCTCAGCCTAGCGTTGACACAGCTCGACTCGGGGAAGGATCTGGCCGACATCGAACATGAACTGGATCCTATGCTGGAAGAGGTTCAAGAAGAATCACAGGAGAAGGTATCTGAGTTGTCCTGATTTATCGGTTCTGCTAATAGAGTTCAGTCTTCCGCAGCCTCTGTCTCGAGGACATCGAGAAGCAGGTCGACGTAGTGGAGGATCTGCATGGCACGCTGTTGATCGATAGATTCCTCATCTCTATGGCTGGGCGGGTTACGTAGTGCACCGAAACCACCAGCGTAGAGAAACATCCAGCCCTTCCTCTCCGCACCTACTTCCGAAAAGGTGAGAGGACCGTGCTCTGGATTGAACGCATCTTCTGCCATTCCCATCCCAGTGTCGTCCTGAGAAAACCCTCCCTCCTCCCTGATCCGCTCTTCGAGAACTCGGAACGCCGTTCGTACGGAACTCTGGTAATGACCGTCGATGTACTCAGGGACTGCGTCACTGCGTAGGTCGGGATGTTCCAGGTGGAGAATCGGTTCCTCATCCAAGTCATGGAAGAGTTCATCGACCATGTCGAGAAACGCCATTGCGTTCCGTCGATCCTGCTGCGTGTGATCCACGGACTTGCTGTAGTGACGTATCTCGCCTCGATGCCCTTTTGCATCCACCTCAAGCCGGTAGTCATCTACTGTGAATCTGGCCTCCTCAATATCCTCTATATGCCTTCCAAGCCTGCTGTTGAAGCCGGTTCCAGAATCCAGTGGGACAGTTATCGACCGTGTTTGATCGTCCTGCTCCCGGATGTAACGCTTCAGCAAATCAGCTACGTCCTGAAGGTCAGACCAGTCTGAGAAAACGAAGGAGCCTCCAAAAGATTGAGTCGGCGTACTGTCTCCTGGATGGTTTTCGTGGGTACTGATGTCGAACACCTTCTCGTCACTATCCAGCTTCAGGATCGTCTCAATCCGGAAACTGGGGTCCTCGTCTTCTACAGCTTGCTCAGAGGGATACTGGTCAGAGGGAAAATCCCGTGAGATACGCATCGTTAACAGAGGTGTGATACGAGAGCGTAATAGGCGTTCCCTCGGAAGTCAAATTCGACTGTTCTCCAAGAGTTTAGAGATCGGTCGGCGGGATGAGATCGCAGAGGACAGGAGCTTGGTCAAGGAGCGCGTCAAACAGCTGTTCAGTAGGCCGATACAGTGCGTGGTGCTCAACAACGACGTAGTCATCCTCCTCGTCCTCTGGCTTGGAAAGGAACTCGTGTTCGAGGAGAGGGGCGAGGGTAGCATCGAGCGCAACACCGGTTCGTCCTGATTCGACTTCGAGTGTTCGCCGGGAGAACTCGGAGAGGAAGTTGCGTGTACAGCAACCGATTACATGGGCACGTCCTTCATCGAATAGCTCATTGAGCGCGGTACGGTGAGTACGGGTCCAGTAGTCATCGAGCCTGACGTAGGTCTGGACAATCGGAGATAGGTCGTTCAGGCTGCCGTCGGCGTGGACGATACCGAGGTCGTTGAGTGCGTGTTGGTCGTGGGTGTCGAGAGATTCTCCAAGTGGATGGAGTACAGTCTGGAGTGCCTCGTGATACCGCGAAGTTAGGAACTCGCCGGCGACGACGTGTGCATTGACGATGTTCCGAGTTGGGTGGATTGCTTCGTGGTGATCTGGATCTCGGTGGTCGACATGGGTTCGTGGATAGCTCATGTACCACCTCCCACAACGCAGTGTCAATCATTAACATTCCGAGCAAGCAGGAACTGAACACTGGTCGAGATCCCCACCAATGTAGAGAATCTTGTTAGAGTGGGTATCCGAGAAACTATTACGGGAAGAAGAGAATCCGCGGACATGTTGGTCAACGCCCTTGTGGAGCCGGGAAAACATCATCACAACCGGTCCAACCATCTCATCTTCGTTCTTCTGAAGGCAGAAAAGCACGGACTGAACCGGATCGAACCAGAACCCTACACCTGTGACTGCGGAACAACTCTGACACCGGAAGTACTCGACCGAGGAGACGAGTCCAAAGCATCCTGGCCCAACTGCAAGTCCTGGAGTAACGGAGGTAAGAAGAAATGCCCCGAATGCGACGAGTACCCCTCTATCGACCGAGAACAACACATCCGAGCGAGAGGATACGAACCCACGCCCAAATCCGAGATCAAGTCAGTAACGCAGTCCCAGAGAGAAGCCGCCTTGGAGAAAACCGATCACACCTGCGTTACCTGCAGCTCGAAAGCAGAGTACGTGAAAAGAATGGTCCCGCCTAGGTACGGTGGCTCGAGAGACATGGTGAATCTCGCACCGCTCTGCAACGAGCACTACGAGGACTACGGCCACATGTTCGTCGACGTCCTATACCCGGAAGGCTGGTACCAAATACATCACCTGGACTGGGAAGAATACGTAGAAGCCCTGCGAGATAAGTACAGTTCGTCCAACGAACGGCTCACCGAGATCCTCGACTCCCTCCTGGAGAAAGGGCAGCCGGAAAATCCGTATCCGTACATCGACTGACCAACCGTTACCCCACGAAGCTGTCCGAGTAATCCAGTTCGGCGTATTCTGGGTTCTCCTCAATAACCTCTCTGGCGAACTCGAAATCCTCCACAGGGGAGAAGACCTGCCGATGTGAGTGCTCGACCTGCAGCTTGTTCTGGAAATCGACGTGCTCCTTCTCCGTCAACTCTTCACGCTTCGACTTCACGAAATACTGTCCAGGATCGTATAGAGCCAGAACAAGATCGGTACTCAATGGAACGTGGACCTTCGACCCTGGCCGTTCAATCCCTCTCTCCGGATCCGGCTCCGGATTAACCGGGTTGAAGATCGCTATCGGATGATCAGAGGTCCACAGCGGGTACTCCGTCTTATTCACGAATAGGAACCAGTCCATCCGGTACAGGATATCTGCGAAGCCTTCGAGAGCGTTCGCTGTCAGCTGTGCCTGCCACTGCTTCGCACCTTCCTCTGTCGTACCTGCTTCCACGGCCTTCCGCCCCTCCTTATCGTCGACCTCATCCTCGTCGACGATGTCCAAGGTGTGTTCGGACGCCTGTTTCACGACTTCCCGGAACTTCCTGGTCCGGATATGCTGGTGGGAGAGGAAGAGGGAGATAACGTGTCGTTCCTCATGGGTTAGAGCGGTGACGTCGGCGCTGTCCACCAGTTTGTCGTAAGCTTGGGAGAAGATCCCTTCAAAATCCGCGAACTTGTTCTCGATAAACTGCTCGTCAGAGAGATCGTAGAAATACTCGCTCTGCGCGATATCCATCGTGTTAGAGCCGAACACCCTGTCTTCCGGCAGATCATAGCAGTACAGGTAGTACGGCTCCTCCGTGTCCTCGGAGAACGTATTCAGGTAAAACCGGGGGACGAAGTGCTGCCTCTTGATCTCTCGACCCATGTCTCCGTTATCGGCCACTAACGAGTGAGCCCGTATAAACTCCCCCTCTTCCCAGCAAACGGGGTACCATTAGCGGGAGAACGATGTTTTCAATACGGCTATCCAGGGTACTTCATACTATGCCGGAACAACTCTCCCTGAAACAACTCTATGACTACACCTTCGCAACCAACGAACGAATTGCCCAGCAAGAAGCAGGGCTGGAACCTGATGAGGAACCAGATGAGTTCACCGCCTTCTATCACCGTGACCGTGGCGGCGTGGAGAAAGACGTCCTGGTCCAGGATGTGAACGAGATCATCGAGGAATCCCAGTGGAGCCCGCTACTGGACGACGGATTTGAACGGGTTGCACACCTACTCGAAGGATCGAACTCTATCCCTGTCGGAGAAAAGAAAAACGGAGAAATTTACGAACTCACATACGGAAACGGCGAACCAGCAGTCGGTGATCGAGTCCAGATCCAAGAGCGACAGGGATAGGGTACGTGTCAGAACCTGCTTCGCGTACGATCCTTGTCGGTTAGAACATCGTAGACGGCGTGTAGTTCCAGATCCTCAAACAGGCGATCATCCAGATCGTCGGCCACTCGAACACATCTATCTGCTTTCGTGTTGATATCCTCCCATTCAGAGAGGTAGAGCATCTGCAGAGGAGAGTGTAGGAACTGGTGGCGGTCAGTCCTAACCCGCTTTACCTTATCATGGCTTAGCAGTCCTGTTTCCTTCATCAGACTTGCTATGTCTGAGATAGATGATCTCCTGCTGTTCAACCAGTCCATCATCTGAGTACCCAGCATCTCGTCACTGTCCTCATCCAAGACGAAATCCCGGTTCTCCTCGAACCATTCGAGGATCCTGTACCCAGCATCAGTCTGGTTTCGGAAATGGTAGAAGCAGAGCAATGGGACACCGGCCTCGAAATAACTCACGGTCAAGCTGTGGATTTCGTACGTCTTCATCCCGACACCGCCGAAGCTGATCTCCATAGGAAGATCGTCTCCTTCGGCTTCCTCTCTTGCTTCTACTAACTCGTCGTGCAACCGCTGAACTTGGATATGGAAACCGTCCAGGAACGCCAACGACATTGCATTCTTTCCCTCATCCGTCATGTCCCGCGTCCGTGTCTCCCCCACCTCCTCATCAAACTCGTCAGGAATGTCCATAACCAGGAGAGACAAAATGCAGTATGAAAAGTCCTCCCCAGGAAACCTGTCCTGGTGTCAGTTTTAAATGCAGAAGTTCACCAGTATTCCCTATGCCGGAGGTGACCTGTGTCGACCTTCTACGACTACAACGCAAAATGGACTAAACAACTCAAAGCCTTCTCACGGCAATTCGCAGCGTTCCAACGCCCACAATTTTCAGAAACCACCACATCCCTTCTCCCTCTTCTTCAACTGACTCGGAGAACATTCCTCATCGCCTCTTCCTGACCAGGACTCGAATACATGGTCAGTTCCTCTCCGTTGTAGACACCGAACACAGAGAGAACTGGTTCGAAGGATCGGAAAGTCCCCCGGTCTTGACGACTCAAATCCGCATACACTGGATGCGTGTGAATCGCACCGACCAGCTCATACTCTTCCTAGAACACCAAACGCTTCCACCGAGCCAGGATCTGCGGGATACAGGTGAACAACATCGTACCGGAGCTCTGCCTGAACGGGTTATCGATGAACTCCACCTGCTCCACAACCACCTTGTCCTCCTCTACGGTACCGAAGAGACAGAACCCGTTCTCGACTGACTGATTGTAGTTCTCGTCAAGCCACTGGATATGCGATTCCGTGAAGGAGATCTTGGATGGCTGTGTCGAAGTGCCGCCGTCCATCTGGACAGGGTGACCCTCACAGCAAAAATCCCGGCAAGAACGAACAGAGTACCGTAGAGAACAACCGTGGCAATAGTCTCCCATTTCCGGCGGCGCTTCACCCTGTCAACAGTCCTCTCCAGTTCGCGGAGTCGCTTCTCCTTATCTGCCTGCCGCTGCAACTGCCTCCGATTCATACCGTCCACCTCTTACCGATACTCATCTGACCACGTGCCGGATCACGAATCTCTCGAGGATCCTCCGTGACACCATGCTCGTCCCAAGCATGGATAGCAAATGACATTCCGTCCTCGATTTCTTCACCGCACATACTGCAGGTGTACAGGCTGTCGCCCTGGCAGTACTTCGCTATGCACGTCGTTCCGTCGACATCTGGAACCTCGTTTCTGGAGATTATCTCTACATCTTCGAAAGTGCTCCACTCATCATTCAGAGCCTGGTCAATCCATCTCTCCTGAACACTTCCGACGAGATTGGAGTAGATACAGCGAAGCCACTCTCCTGAATCGGGATACTGGGAAACACGGATGACTACACCGTTTTCCTCGACGAGGTACTTGTTTGGGAGATCACTGTCTCTGATTACGACGGCTTTCTCCTCGTCAATCTTCTTCAGAATGTCCTCGGCGGATTTCACGAGAAGTCACCCGACGACCTTGCCTTTATCGTAGATCAGTTTCCCCTGCTTTTCCTCCGAATCGGAACCGTTCCCGTCATCGGAAGCATCCTCAACCTGATCAGAGTCAGAACTATCGGTATTTTCTGGATCCTTGTCTGGGTCGAGCAAGTACTCCACGTCTTCTTCAGAGTCATCATATGATTCCTCGACGTCGTCTTCCTGTGCAGCGAGTTCTTCCTGGTACTCTTCGAGAAGTCCTTTCGACTCTAACAGCTGCTTCACCGACTCCAGATCCGAGGTCTCCTTGATCGCTTCACTCGGTGGTCCCATGCACACCTCATCTCCGTCCCCGACGCTGTACGGAATCTCTATCTCGTCGGGTTCCTCGGTCCCCTGCTCCGGCTCTGCTTCAGAACCAGTGTCGTCCACCTGCTTCTCTTTCTCGGCTACGTCAGCGATGATGCGGTGAGGCTCGCCTTTCCTCCCGGAATCAGCACCAGGATGCTCCTCCTGCAGGTAGTCGTGTTCCCGTTTCTCCTGCTTCTCCAAGAGACTCGGGTACTCATTCTCTGCGTCGTCAACGAGCTCGCCCATCCTTCGACCCAGGAACCGGTACCCATCGGTGATCGCCTCGGTCCGCTGCCGTTTACTGAGGATATCAAGGTCTTCGACAAGGAAAACGTGGGCCTCGCGCTGCGTCGGCCAGTACCCGTGCTCCTCATAGAACTTCTGAACGGTCTCCAAGGCGAGGTGCTGCCGCTCCTCGATGACACCTTCCTCCCTCAACTCTTGGTACGCATCGACCGACGTCTCCGGTACCTGAATCAGGCATCACCTCCAGTATTCCAGGAGATACTGAACACGGGTGTTACATACTTTGGAAGAACCCGTTCCAACCCGTAGATCTCTACGTAGGTCTTGGAGACTCTATCGTAGTAGGTGCAACTACCCGATTCATCCGAAGTCTTAGGGTAAGTGACGTAATGTGTCTCTCCATAGAGATTGACCTTAGCAATACCTACGTTCTCGGTACAAGCGATCCCAAGCTTAGACTTGTTCTCAAACCACACCTGAGATTTGAGATCCTCCATACTCGGAGGCACTTCATAGCCATTGCCAGGAGAAACAGTCACCTCCCTGGCCTCGATCACCTTCTTCTCTCCCCTCGACGGAGTACCGAGAGCCGCTACCGCCAACACCAATGCGACTACCGAGATACCAAATGCCCAATTCCTGTCCTCGCTCACGACTGATTATCACCTCCAGCATCGTCGATGGCCTTCCTGATACGGGTGAACTCGTCCCTGTGGACATACCAGAAACCGATAGACATAGCAAATATGAAGAGAACTGGACCGATGGATCCATAGCCGCCAATTACGTCCAGCAACGCACCTACTCCAAGACCTACGAGAATCCCAGCGGCCAGATTGTAGCCCTCAAAATTCCGGAGATTCTTCTTCCTAACGTACTTCCACTCGCTCACTCAGAACCACCATTACTGCAGGAACTCGTCTGGGAGCTCCTCAGCCGCAGCCCAGACCTCTCCCTCGTCCTCTTCTGAATGGGTTTTAGCAGATATTGGTGCCGCAAACGACTTCATCGACCGAATACAGAGCAGGTAGTTCTTATCGTCATCTTCCTTATAATCGGCAATCGCCTGCTCGACAGTCTGCCACTCCAAGCCGTATGCCCCTTCATCCGTGTCTTCTGATGGAGGCGGAGCATCTTCGGCCATCGCCTCAGCAGTTCTCTCAACAGATGACTTCTCTTCATCAGAGGTCACCGTGTCTTCCTCGTCTTCAACTTCTTCAGAACCGTCCTCTGCGCCTTCCTCTTGACTATCATATTCCTCGAAATCGAAGTCTTCCTCAGCGAACTCGTACGGATCCTTACCCTGGTCTGTAGGCCGTCTTCTCTGCGTGATGTACGAAACTTTGTTCTCCAATCGGTAACCGATGTACTGAGCTCGCTTATCGTTACTATCCGTCACATCGGATTCAAGGGTGGTGTCTGCAACCTCGACCTTGGTAGCGGGCTGAACAGACAGAACCATGCTGTATAGCACCGCCCTCTGCTTGGCCTCGGAAAGGTCCTTGAAGTCATCGTAGCTATACGGCACGTCGATGTCAACAAGATCCTCCTCGACAATATCCCGGGCTGACATCCGACTCAGATCCGGGCTATCGTCCTCCTCGTCAGAGCTGTCTTCTTCCTGCTCTGTAGGTTCAGAATCTTCCTGTTCCTCGGACCCGTTCTCCTCGAAGCTATCTAACCGAGAATCACCAGTAGATTCCTTGTCCTCAGTAACTACAGCACTGGCTTCCTGTAGGTCTTCGACCTTGTCCTTCATCTCCTGGAACTCGGAGAAACCCTTCCCGAGGAAATCTCGGAGCTTATCGAGCCGGTCTTCTATCTCCTGGAACCGTTCGTCGTCGACGTCGTCCAGGCTCTCGACCTTGTCACTTAGCTCTCGAATTTCATCGACAACAGGATCCTGGTCGGAACCGGTGTCAACCGTGTAGTCTTCACCGAACTCGAAGCGGGCGGCGAGCTGCAGTGCTTCGATGGCTACCTGCAGATCTTCTCCGTCTGAGATTTTGAGTTCGTTTTGCATCCCTCCTTCGCTGGAGAGGATTTGTACGTTCAGTGCATCGTCTGTCATGGTAGAAACCTCTGAATCTTGTTCGCGTAGTACCGTGTTTCAAAATAGAATCGACCGAAGGTGTATCCGAAGCCGTAAGCTGCGTTGTCGATACTCACTCCGGATTCTCACCTGCTGCACGGAACGTACCGTACAGATTTTCCAGTGCTTCCGCGACTTGCTTCCCGTCCTCGGTCAAGGACATAATCATCTTGCGGCCATCTTTCTCACGAGTCAATAGACCGTGGTCCTCCAGTTTCTCGCAGACCCTGATGGTGTGAGAGTACGTAGAGTCGATCTCCGATGCAACTTGGCGACCAAACGGCTCCTCGGTACGGTTCACCTCTATCAGGAGACGGCACGGCTTCTGGTTAACCAGAAACTCCGCTACGTCGACGTCGTCGCTCATCCCCACTCACCTGTACGATGATGAGTCTTGAACCGCTCCGTCCATTTCTCAAGCTCTTCCTGGATCTCGTCTTCTATATCTTCTCGACCACCTCTCGTCTTCATGAAGTAGCCGCCGGCGAGCATTCCCTCGACTAATCGGGAAGCGTCATGAGCTGCACTCTGTCGAATTATACTGTCGTCTCGATCAGAGTCCCTACTGGTATCATGCCCGTGGACCGCGTCAAGCTCTTCTTCAAATCCTATCAAGTTCTTATAGGTCTTACCTCCTTTCTCCCGCGTCGTGAACTGGATCAGCCAGTAGCTGCCGAGGTATTTGTCTCTGTTCTCAAACTCGGCCTCCAGTTTGTTTTTGAAGTTGGAGTACTCTGCTCCATCGGCTGCTTCGAGAACTACGATTTCGGAACCTCCACGGTTCTCGACCCGGAGATCCTTCACGTCTACCGCTGCAACCTTGACCTTTGACTGGTCTCCTTTCGGCTCAATCGGCACTACCGGTTTTCACCGTTGTCAGTGTCTTCCGCAGGTTTTGGCCCTTTCTCGGCCATGTTAAGTCCGATCTGGAAATCTACATCGTCCATACTATCAAACCTCTACAACAGTTAGGGAGAATGACAATTATAAAGGTATTCCACAACTATGCCACTGCACTACAGAAGAAGAGAAGAACCGAAGATGAACGCCAGATTCAGGGCGACCTCCAGTACCAGGAACGCCGAAAGCAGCTTCAACCTATTCTCGTTATTAGAGAAGTTGATATTCTGGCCGATTGTCCCTCCGCTGGATCCTGTGAACTTGTACCCGACATAGAAAGTACCGAGCAAGGAAAGAGACGTTGCGAACCAGAACAGGTTCGTGGAAAAGTAGGAGAGAGCTCCGAGTTGCATAGGTAGTAACTTCTCAAAGTCGTTTTTAAGAATATGGGGAGTGGAGGGTGAATCTGGTTGGCCGTCGCTTCCCCGGTAGGCTGATAAGTGTCTACCACGCATCCCGCCCGTTAGACGGTGATCGTGTCGGAACCTTTGCCGGTCTGACGCTCACAAGCCCATGGAACAAGGCCTGGTACGCTGAATTTCCCCCGGCGGAAGACGGCCAACACCTTCTACCCACGAATTACTCAAAACCAGTTAAAAAACTAATCCGAAGAGTGGTTATCGAAGCTTCGGCAATTCGAAAGACACCGAGATATTCGTCAAGGAATCCGACACCCGGCCAGCCAAGTCAACGAAGAAACTATTCCGACGCTCCGTCTCCTTCTCTCTCCGACGACCGATAGCCCGCTCAAAATTCATCCTGACCTTATCCGCCTCGTCATCGATCAAGCGGCGGACCTGGCGAAACTGGTTCTGAGTTAATGGCTCCTTCCCCGCGATCTGCGCCATCTCCGGTGTCACCAACCGCCCAGGGTTGTACTCTGCTTTGAACTCCTTGACCTCGGCCTCAAACAAGTGCTTCTGCGACCTCAGCTTGTTCTCCGGCAACTCCTCAAGCTTGTCGACAGCGTACGTCTCCCCCCACTTCTCGAACTTCTGCTCCACCCTCTCTGGCGGAAGCTCCACCTCACTCATATTACTGGAGCCTAACCCGTCCAACAGGAAAGAAATACCGGACCAAACACTTTGTCAGCAGCAACTAATCTCTCATACATGGAAGAGATACGCCTTGAAGCCGTTACCATCGACGGCGAGTACGAAGGCAGCAAAGAGGAGGCCAGAGATCTGGTGAAGCAATTCCTCGAGGAGACTGGTGACGACGTTACAACACGCTACTCCAAGCAGGTGGACGAAGACGGCAACGTCATCGATAAAGAGATCCGCGGCTACACCAGGCAATCCGATATCTGGTGGACCAGCATCGCCATCCTGGTCATCTCCAACCCGGAAGGAGTCATCCAGTTCCTCAAGTTCGTCAAGGACATTCCTGGCCTGACGATCGGCCTTACGATGGAAGGTAACTCCCGGATCAAGATTTTCTCCGACATCGATTTCACGCTCATCGATAACTCCACCGAGTACAACGTGGAGAAACTCGGCGAGGTCGACGATCAAGTAGCTGTGAAGATGTCCGAGGAGGACTGGCGGCAGCTCAGAGACGATATCGATACCGGTGAAGTCGATGTCGAACTACCGCCCGAAGACCAGATCGGTCCCTAACTCCCTGTCTGATTCTGCAAGAGTTCCTGCCCGCGTTCATGGACGTTGAAGTCCTCGAACCCAGGGTCGTCCCACTTGCTGTATAGACTACCTGAAAACCCGGTGCAGTCAGCACCGTTGTAGACGTAACTGCCTTTGCCAGTCTTCTCTTGCCTTTCTGCAGAAACGTCGCAGACCACGTACTCTTCTTCGAAGTCAAAGCCGATACGAAGCTCCTCAGCATCGAATAGGACCACTCCCTTCACTGGAGCCGTTACTGCACTACCGTTCACAGTGACCCAGGAGGTGCATGTACTGTTCCTGTAGACGTAGCTGTTCTCTGAGATCTGCACCTCGTTGAGGCGGGAAACAGTGCACCTCAACCTGTCCCCGCTCGCTGTCTTCATACCGATTTCTCTGTAACTCAGATTCAACTGGTCAAAGGAGACCTGGGTCTGAGAGCCTGCATCAGCACCTAGTGAGACCAAAAATAGGAAAAGTCCAATAGTTAACCCGAAAGCGACCCCGATAATCATATGGCGTTTCTCAGAAGTCGTAGCTTCCCTAACCTCGTCTTCTTCCTCCATTTAAAATCAGTCCTCAGCTCTCGTTGCCGCTGCCGTTGCTGGAGTTCATGGCTTTTGCCTGTTCCTGTAGATTATCTACGTAGCGGTTCATAACACGGGCAACACGGTCATCAAGCTCCGAGGGCGTGGTAGCAAACTTCAGTTTGTCCATGACCTCGGACTCAGTCCTGGCCTTGTACTCCAAGCCCCGGATAACCTCCTTGTGCCGGTACCAGCCGTTGAAGAACGGCCCTACCTGAGGATGGCTCTTCACCTGCTCCGGAAGCTGATCCGCCTTATCCGGCATCAACCAGATCACACCTCTCGGAGCAATCACCCCAGGCGCAAACTCGACGACACGATCCTTCCGGACACTTGACCGGCAAAGCCTTTCAGACTCCTCGCTATCAACAGCGTCCTTCGGCTGCCACTCAACAACTCTACGGGCAACCTCATCACCGATCTCGTGCGAGTTCCGGAATATCCCGGCGTGATGATTCTTGTGGAACTTCAGTTTTTGACTCATGTTAATGACCAACGGGTCATTCTGATATTTTCCGCCAAATAAGCTCATAGTACAATTTTCACCTGCCTAAGACTCTGTCTCCTTGGAATCCGATTCATCAGTATCCGGGTTTTGAGTGATAACCGGTCTCTCACGGATCTCCCGGCCTTCGTCAGTCTCGACAATCTTCGTAATCGTCGGGTCAACCGAACGCCCCAGAGACTCCTTCGTATCAGCTACTCGCTCCTCGTAGTCGACAGACAACCAGGACTTCTGAATCCGTGAGTTCTGGATTTTGCTCATAGCATTCTGTAAAGTGCGCGTGTCGTCAAGATCGACCGAGAGCTCCTGCTCTAAATCAATATACAGCGTGGCCCTGCCCTGCAGATTTAACGGCTCGAACTCCAGTTTGAACAGCCGCACCGAGTCCTCCTTATCATCCGACGGCGCTACAGCAGGGTCGATTCCCCGGTCAACAGTCCGGTCAATACGGTACCCGTACCTATCGCCATAAGCCAACAAGTACTCCGCCAGCTCAAACGCCTCTTTCCCAGACAATTGCTCCTCTGTCTTAGTCTGATAACCAGCGAACCGGACATTTTCACGGGAGACAAAATATCCTCCCAGAACTACGATAACGTTCAACGCGAAGAGAGCGGCCACAAACAATCCTCCTCCAGGGAAACCCAGCCAGTACGACAAACCCAGAACCAGGCCCCAGAACACGATTTCACCGAGGACACCTGCTGCAATCTTCTGACTCTTGTTCCATTCAACCACTAACTCCACCCCTCGTCCTGAGTCAGTTCATTCCGATTTACGTAGATCCACCAGCAGCCTCTACCTACAAGGTAGAACACGATAATCCCGACTCCAAGCTGCACGTAGAACGTCCGGTTTCGGGCCTCCTGCAATTGCCTCTCACCGTACTCGTTGATAGTCTCGTTCAGAGACCGGATCATCCGAGTGTTCTGCTGCGTCTCGTTTTCGACCTCTCCCAGGTTCTCAGAGAAGTTGCTCCGCGTCTTCTGTAGCTCGCTTCTAAACGTGTTCTGCTGAAGCCGGACCCTCTGGAGAATATCCTGGTAATCCTCGGCCCTGGTATTAGCTAAAACCTGCAACGCCGTCAGCTGCTCCTCGGTGAAGTTCGCCCGATAGATAGACGTGTTATTGACGTACTTCGTGTTGTTCCGCCATTTCACGATCTGCTCTCCACTACAGATTGTAGCTTCTGGATTATCGCTGCAGAACTGGACTAAGGTATCTATGGCTTCTTCCTCTGCTTCTTCCGTGTCGTACTGCTTGAACGGGACGAAAACAGAAGCGGTGAACTCGGTCTGGTTGAAGTTTTCACCGGAAACCTGGACCGTCCGACTGTAGGTCTGGTTCGTGGCGGCTGTAGCATTACTGTCCGGTTTCGGGATACTGACGTTGTACTGAACTAGGACATCCTCTCCCGGCGCAACATCGAAACTATTCCTGGAGAACTCGACGTCCTCGCCTTCCACCGTTACGTTGAACGCCGTCTTAGTGCCGGTGTTCTCGACGCGGAAGACGGAAGAGTCGCTCTCGCCGAACGGGAGTTCGAAACTCGTCTCGAATGGCTCCACGCTGATCGACGTATTCCTGTAGAAGGTGGACACCTCTATCGAAATGTTCGGCCCGGAGAAGTCGTTATCAGAGCCGCTGTACTTGTAGCTCGACTCCAGAGTATCGTTTATCGTGGTGATGTTCTCAATATAGAATAAGGCATTCACCGTCCGGGTCTGAGACGCATTCAGATTGAATTTATTCTGTTCCCACGTCAGGTAAGACGTGTTCTCCAGAGTCACGTTGTAGATCTTCCTGCTGGAGTCCTGGTTCGTGAACGAGAACTCGAACTCGTGCTGGTTGTAGGCGGAGACGTTCCGGTCGACCTCGTCCGGCACCACGTTAATCTGAGGTACTTGAGCCGCTGACAGAGTCGAGAACAAGACCAGCGCCAGTGCCGGGACCAGTGCTTTACGAATAACGATCACTCCACTCCTCGAGTTCGTCCTCCAGATTTTCGTCAACGACTACCCGGCCCCGATCATCCTCTGTGAGGCAGCTATCTACAAAGGCCGACATCAGTGTCTTCTTCGAGTAATCGCTGCCGGCTGCTGCCCTGTCGAAGTCCTCTTTCAGTCCTTGATCCACGGAATTACTCAGGGACTTAAGCTCGCCAGAATCATCGCGGGTTTCCACGGTAGACGCCTAACACTGAAATATGATTGATTATTTATAAATCATCGGTACACATACAGCCCTATGGCGGACGACGAGGACAGAGGACTTCTGAATATATCACTTACCCAGAAGATTCAACTCGGCGCAATCGGAGTCGGGACACTACTCTTCCTACTCACATACCTCGTCCAAGGACTGTTAAACGGGTTCTCCTACGTCAACCAATGGATCCTGGGAAATCTCATTCCGGTCTCCGCTTACTGGACGCTACTAATCGGACTCGTACCGATCTACCGGCAAGTCGACCTAAGAGAACTCAAATACCTCAAACAAAGTATCTATACCGCGATCTCGATGGGTATCCCGTTCCTCCTCTTCTGGCTATACTACCAATTCTACCCGCCAACTACAGGACTCGGAAGAGTCGTCGAGGGACTCTCTTACGTCATCACAGTCGGATCCGCCCTAAACCTCCTCATCTCTAAAGGCTTCCACGGACTCAACAAGGGAGAATAAGCAACCTAAGCGTCGCTTCCCCGTCAGGCGATAATGGTCAGGAACGTTACCGGACCTGAGGTAACCGATTCGGTACTCTTTTGGATTTCAGCAGAGAAGGATTTCTCACATCAACCAGATAACTATGGGTGAGACCTTTGACCGAGAAGTAGATTTTTCGCCCACTCTACCTGAAGAGTATCAACGCAGGTTCGACGCTCTAACAGACGAACTTATCGAATTTCAGGAGGAACTGGATAGAGAAGTAGCAATCAGGGACGAAATCCGATCAGTAGAACAGGCACTGAACGAAGAAGTCTCAGAAGGACGCATCCGATACCTTGCGGCATTAGAAGTTCTCCTCGACCTCATCGAGATAGACTACGACATCCGGAAAAACTCGGAACTCCACGTAGTCAGACCCGACCCTGACCGTTACAAGGACGACCCAGAGGCGTTCAAGGAACAGGAAAGAACCATCCTCCAGAAAGAACGCCGGGCGCAGTTCAAGGAAGAAAGCGTCCGCGAGTTCGTCCGGAAAATGGAGCGGGACAACACGCACAGCGGTAACGGAGGCAGTATCCTGGACCTCATTACCGACGGCCCAGAACTATACCAGGACTTAGCGCCGCTCCAAGACCAGAGCCAAGAAGAAATCGCGGAAGATCTGGGCGACGTCGTCCAACCCTACATCCAGGAAGTAGTGAAAGGAGAAAAGTGCCCACACACGGGGTTAGACCTGATGGATATCTGGCGGTACTTCCGATACACCTGGCTAACGCCGTATAACACCGTTCCTGGCCGGAATATCAACTTCCTCATCCGAAACGGAGCCAAGCGGAATGACCCCATCATGGGGATCGCCTCACTGGCAAGCCCGATGATGAATTTGTCAGTTAGGGATAACTATATCGGGTGGAGGATTGAAGCTGTTGAGGAACAGCTTCAGCGGAAGAAGCGGGTCCACGAGTACGAAGAACAACTGCCGGAGGAGAAGCGGACTCCAGACAAGAAAACCCGGACCGTCACGCAGACTGAGTGGCTGGAAACAGAGGAAGAGTACGAGGAACGGGTCAGCCAGTTCTGCTCCGATATACGTGAAGCTCTAGTGGACTCCATCAGGAACGCGATCGCCAACATCCGGTACGACGACTTCGTCGAGGAGCATCCGGAACTGTCCGACGAAAGCTTCGTTAACCCTGATGAACAGGTTATCGAAATCCTGGAAGAAATCGAGCAGCAAGCCGAGCAGACCATCGAAGACGGGGAAGACGAAAACCCGGAGAAGATGGACTCCTGGGAGGACCGCAGCGAGACAGCCCTGTTCAGGAAGAAGCGGGCACGCGCACTTCAGAAACTCCTGCGAGACAGGAAGTACTTCCAAGAACACAGCGACCAGGACGACGAGGAGTTCATCCACACCGGATTGAACAACGAGTCCGGACGCCGGGCTATCAAAACCGCTCTGAAAGAGCTCAAGAAGGAGCGCGTCGGGGCCGGTATGATGAACATCATGGTCTGCGGTGCTATCCCGCCCTACAATCGTATCCTGGGTGGCAAACTCGTGGCGATGGCCTTGACCGGTCCAAAGGTCATCAACATGTACCAGGACAAATACGGCGATAACCAGAGCGAGATCGCCAGCTCGATGAAAGGAGAAGCGTTGACGAAGCCGAATGAGCTGGTCTTCCTCGACACAACCGGACTATTCGAGATTGGAAGCGCCCAGTATGACCGGGTGAGAGTCCCGACCGAGAGAGGCCGGATCGAGTACGACCAGATCGGATACACTGAGGGATACGGCTCAATCCAATTTGGGCCGAAGACCAGGAAGCGACTAAGTCAAGTCACCCAATTTGAGGAAGGTCGGAAAGTCGTCCGAGGTAGATTTGGAGAAGGCGTCTCCCCCCGCATCCGCAAGATCCGGCGAGGATTGAAGAACTGCGGACTGGAAACCGACCTGCTCAAGCACGAATCACGGCGTATCGTCTACGGCATCGATCTCGCCGAAAACGCCCAGGACTACCTATTGGGAATAGACGACGACCCCGAGTACTACTGGCCGTTCGAAGATCCGGAACAGGAGCAGCAATCAATCTACCAGCACTGGATCGACCGGTGGGCCAGTATGCGAGCCCAGAAAACAGACATCCTCGAAAACATCCATGAATTTGACAAACAGGACTTCAAGTTAAGCAGTGAAATCGACTTCGACAAGCGTCAGACCAGCCTTGGGGAGTTCATTATAAGCAACAGTTAACAGGTCGGAAATACTCGGTCACCACATCCAAGATAAATATGGGTATCGAAGCATCGACACTTGATCTGCGATTCCTCTCCCAACTCGCTCAGGGAGGATTCGCAGAGAAGCTGACTGAAGAACAACGCCGCGAGATACACATCACCACACGCCTCGACGGATACCTGGAAGACGCCCTGGACGACGGCAAGCAGGTCGTACTCACCGGAAACCCAGGGGACGGGAAAACCCAGTACATCCTTCAGATGGAACCGGACTATCCCGAACCAGACTACTTCTACCTCTCCGACGCCTCTGAATACGACGACTACACCATCCTTCTCGACAAGTGGCAAGACGCGCTTGACGCGGGCCGGCCCGGAGTGCTCGCTATCAACGACGGTCCCTTGTACGAGATGACGACCCGGCACTCGGACCAGTACGACTTCCTCGAAGAAGTCAGGGACCAGTTCCAGAACCAGATTATCTACGACGATAGCCAAGCAGACGAAGCAGACTTTGACTCCATCACCGTCATTGACCTCAACAACCGGAACATCCTCACCCGGAAAGTCATCGTCCAGGCTATCGAGAACCTGACCTCATCCAAGTTCCTGAAAGAGCCCAACGGCGACGACATTGACGGACACATCTCCTACAACATGGACAAGATCCGAAACGACCGGGTCAGGGACAACATCGTCCGTCTCCTACAGTCCGTCGGCAAGCTCGATGCCCACGTAACCGTCCGAGACCTACTCAACTTCCTCGCGTACTGCATCACAGGCGCAAAAGACCGGAGCGTCACCGACTTCAACGAAGAACTGAAGTACTACAACCTGGCGTTCAGCGGCAGCGGGAAAATCTTCACACTACTCAACGAGAACTTCCATCCCCGCGACCTAACTCACCCATTCATCGACAGCAAGCTGTGGGCCGACGCAGAAGAAGAGATCCCACAAGGAGACACCGACGACGCCGCAGATGAAGTCGACCAGCACTTCATCCAGAAGAAACGCCAGTTCTACTTCGAAGACACCCATATCGAGAAGTTCGACGCACGCGATCTCTACCACGAAACCAACTACTCCTTCCACGAGCAACGCAACCGGGAACGCCCAGATGAAAGCGTGAAAGAGGACGTCATAGAGATGATCAACGGCTACTTCATGCCAGACTCCTCGAAAGGCTCAGATCTCCGCGTCTGGCTCTCCCACAACTACCGGTCGAAGAGCTCCCTCTCACTCATCTCCCGCACCGAGATCCCCAAACGGGAACTCAACCGGCGGGTCCCGGAGCTACACCCTGAAATCAGGGAAGCGATGGACTACAACCACGACCACCACGTCCTGGAATACGAAGGCCGGAACTCCACGGTCAGACTCCGGATCGACCCAGATCTCTCCGAAACACTGGGCGCACTCGAAGGAAACATTCCCTACGTCCTCCGTGGCAGGGAGGAAGAACAGCAACTCCTGGAGTTCATGGAGGAAATCGAGTACAGAGAAAGCCACGACGAGGACTACGGCACCGTTCACATCATGGATGCTGAAACCGGCGACCTCGAGATCTTGACAGTCAACGATGACCGGTACCAGATGGAGCGGAGGTGACCACCGATGCCAATGAGACTCAACGACGTGAACGGTGACGCATCGATAGCCGCCTTCGGCTTCAAAGCCACATCCACCTCCACAAAGCCGGTTCACCTGGCCCAGGTAATCTTCAGCAACGTCTTAGGATCAACCCACCAGTCGGAAGACCTCATCACGTTCGTCGACAAACCTGGAAGCTCTCCTTCCAGCGAACTCGACGAGAAATACCACGACCTGTTCGAATCATCGCGTGACCTGAGCGACGAGCAACTGGACAATCTCCGTCGCCGGATGCGGAAGGTCCTGGACAACGACAACGCCCTGTACACCAGCACACCGCATTGGTCCGCCATGACCTCGATGAGCGACTGGTTCATCGCATACAGGACCATCGGTGTCTCTCCATCTCGATTCATCTACACGGTGATGCAGGAGTCTAACAGCGACATCGAGCAGAAACTCACGGACCAGCTCCGCGATCACCACGACGCCATCTCCCTACTCTTCCGCCCCCTCGCAAAGGACGGAGAGACGGACACCGTCACCGTCTCACCTTGGGATGAACCTGTCCTCGGTGACGCATTCGACGACGGCCAAATCGCGGAAGAGTTCGTAGACGGATTCGAAACCCTGTCGAAACACCTCAAGGATTCCAACGGCGACTACGACCTGAACTATGCCCGAGATCTCCGCCGAGTCGTCAAGTTCGGCGGATTCCTGATGTACGTCTACATGGCCAACCGGCACAACGAGATCCGGGAAGACGAAGGCAAAGATGAGCCTGTCCCACTCGTCTTCAACTACACCGGAAACAGGAACAACCCGGTTGCCGACGCCAGCCTCGAATCCTTCCGCGTCGTCGGGTCAGAAGTCCAGTTAGCTACCCGGCTCGGCGTCAAAAAGGTCCTCGACCGAGACGGCTACAAAGACTACAGCGAAGACGACGTCCTGCGCGAAATCGAGAACCAAAACTTCCTGGATCTCAACCGGAAGAAGGATGATAAAATCGACGAGGACTACGAAAAGTTTGAGCAGGTATTCCGGGCATCCCGCGACCCCGAGGAGGACACCACGTTCAACAGGTTAGTGGACGCGGTCAGTAACGTTATCCACGACTTCTCGAACCGGTTCGACACCTACACCCCGCAGGCCACTGCGCAAGCGTACGCCTGGCGTGCAGGGCTTCTCAAGCCACGTGGAAACCGGGCAAACAAGCGCCGCTATCAGCCCGATCCCGAGATGCTTGAACCTATCATCCTCTCGGTCATTGAACCTGGAAAACGGATGTCTCTCCAGGAACTGTCCGAGGAACTCCGTCAGCGGTACGGAATCATCGTTGGCGGCACCGAAGAAGACCGAAGCCACCTGGCCGAATGGGACATCAGGCTCGGTGCCAGTGCTTCAGAAAGCGACCCCCTGAACAACCAAAACTACGAGGGCTTCAAAGAAGCCGTGTCCAGCCTCGGATACGCTGAGGAATACGCGGACGGCGTCACGATTGTCTCTGTCCCCGAGGTGGAACAATGAGTGAATCCCAATCCCAGAACGGCTCGTATCAAACCAACGAGGAGCTAATCGGAGAAGCGATCGGCAGCGAGACGGTCGACCAATTGACCGAGGAGAACATCGGTGTCATCATCGAGTCTCCGCCCCGGTTCGACGCCGAGGCATTCGTCGAAACACTCTGCAGTAGCACCAGGTACGATGTCGGCCTGGCAATGGTGAGCATTGATGAAGCCGATGTTAACTCCCTTCAGTCCCAAGCCGACGGTTCCTCAGTCCGAATAACCGACAAGGTCAGTGTCGCTGTCAACTGGCGTAACGGCACGCAGACCGATTTCGATTGGGACGGGAGGATAGAACCCGAGAAGCTGGTAATCCTGGTCCGTGGCGACCACGCCCGGCTGAACTCGATGAAAGACTTCGAGGGCATGGTTGATCTGCCGCTGGCAGAGATCACCCGGGAAATCACTGACCGGATGCAGGCACACGACCAGTTCACCGACAGTCCCCCAGCCCAAGCAATCTGGGAAACCCTCGGATCCAGCCTCTACGACAGGTTCGAAATCCCTGCCATAGCAGACTACGCAAACGCCACCCTACAGGACAACGAACAGGCATCCCTCGACGCCCTTGGAACCGAACTCCATCGGCTTCGACTCTTCAACGACCCCGGGCTGAACAACCCAGACCAAATCCCTGACCGGCTCTCCGACAACCTCGACCTCGTACTCCGGGTCTCCCACATGTCGAACACGGACCGACGACGCCTGACAAACAGCGTCACCAAGGTCGACGACGCAAA
The DNA here is from genome assembly GCF_032116555.1 of Halobaculum sp. XH14. NCBI lineage: Archaea > Methanobacteriati > Methanobacteriota > Halobacteria > Halobacteriales > Haloferacaceae > Halorarum > Halorarum halobium. The sequence continues at coordinate 740,929 of NZ_CP134949.1, read as the reverse complement.
CAGGGAAGAACGAGAAGAAGCCGTCGCCAAACTCCGAAGATTCGAACGGACTGGAGACTCCGATATCCTGGCCGACCTCACCTACAACGAGGTCGACGAGATCTTCTCTACATCCGGCTCCTCCTCTTCCCGCCGATCCACAACCAGCACCCGTCGAGACAGTGAATCCGCCGGAGTCGAAGCCGTGTTCGACGGAGAGGACGAAGAACTGGAACGAGTTTCCAGCGAGTTCGACGAGAAATACCGGGAAGCCATAGAAGACGAAGAGAACAGGATCGACATCGAGTTCACAGGCGACGAACAGCTCGCCTTCGACGTCAACGACGACCTGTACTACTTCGTCGACCACTTCGTCACAGAGGAATCCTTCGGCGGAATCATCCACAACCCCGAAGACAAGCAAGACGCCATCAAGAACTTCCAAGCCCTCGAAACAGAACAGTTCAACCCGCGTGAAGAGGACAGCGCCTTCGAAAAACTCCGAAAGGTAGCTGAAAACACCGGGAAATTCGAGGACCTCGTCGACTCAATCAACCGGTACGTAGAAGCACGGACCGAACTCGTCGACGCACTACCCGGCCTCCTGTCAGCACCGCTGATCCGGCTACTCGGTGACGAAGACCTGCTTGAGTCTGCAGAAGAGTACATCGAGGCATACCGAGAAGTCCAGGACAAACTGGACAAGCAGTACCGTGAAATCCAGAACGTAAGCTCCGAAGGATCCTCGAAACTCCTCTCCGACTTCCTCCTCTTCGACACGATCATCTTCGAATACGAAGACGACCGTGAACTCGTCCTGTCACCGCTCCACCCCCTTCACCTCTGGAAATACTCCGAACTGGCACGGGGAGTGAACGACGAACACGAGTCGCTCACAGAAGAGGAACGGAACTTCCTGATCGACAGCGTCGAGGAACAACCCCACGTACTCCGTAGCATCCACGTCGGCGGAAACTACCGACTTGGCGAAGAAACCTACCTCGTACAGTCCGCCGAACTCGACCGGCTGCCAGTCTACACCCGTATAGACAACGCTGCAGAAGGCACGAACTCCAAGTTCTACGACTACGTCCTGAACAAGTTCGTATCGGCATACCCGCCATCCCAACGCCAGCTGCGGATCAGCGTTATCGACCCGCTTGACCCGATCGACCTGCTGGAAGACATCGTTGACCTGGCCGACAAAGAGAAGATCCAAGGTGCCACTGTCGAGTTCGTGTTCATCGAGGACGAGGAGAAGCCAGTCCTCAACGGAACTGTCTCACCCCAAACCTCAGAGGACATCATCAACCTGTTCGGCCCGGACAACGACTCCGGGAACTTCGAAATCGTCACGACCGAACACACCAGCTACGACTCGTACGCCGAGGACCTGACCGGCGACCCCAAGCACTTCATCCTGCTCAACGACCAGAGCAACTTCAGCATCCAAACCTTCGAACGAGACGCCGACACCAACATCCATCCACTGTACGTCCCGAAGGAGTTCGACTACGACCTCCTCGAAGACAAGATCAACATCTCGCCGTCGAAGGAAGGCGTGCTCTTCTCAGAGTACCAGGACCTGATCAACCAACTATACAATCAGCGTCAAGCTATCCACAACGCTGAGATCAACGAACTGAACGTCGACAAGGAGACCATCGACAAACTTCTCGACTCCGGGATCTGGGTATCGATCTCCTCCCCGCCGATGAACGGCAACCCGTTCTGGAAGGAAAACCTGATCTCCAGGGAACGACGCGGTGACCGTGACTTCGCCACGTACTCGGAAGACATCGACTACTTCCGACGGGTACTCCGCCGCATCATCAACGAATACCGGCTCGCTCCCGACGACACCGACCTCGAAGAAATCGCTGAAAGAATCGCAGATCTGCAGCAAAGCGGACTTCTCCGGCTCATCACGCGGGAAACCCTCGGCAGCGGAAAATCCCGTAACACGAAAGGGCTGCTTGGCTCGATCATCGCAGTCCAGTGGTTGCAACAGACACTGGCAGATCCCAAGCTAATCTTCTCCATCGACAACCCGCGGACCAGAGAATGGTTGAACCTGGGCGACAGCGAGAGCCGGGCAGACATCCTTACCGTCCAATTCGATGACGATGGCGGCCTCATCCTCGATATAATCGAGATAAAAACACTCGAGGAGACCAGCAGCGCGTACACAATCTCACGAGACGAGGACACACCGGTAATCAAGGGAAGTGCCGTCGACCAGGTATTCGAAACGACGGACACCATCCGCGGCTTGTTCACCGGCGACAGCAACATCACTACTTCGCCCCGGAAAGAAGCACTCCGGGAACAGCTGTACTACGAACTCACGTCCGCTGAAGCGATGGAGGGCAAGCAGGAATGGGCTGACCGCATCAACGACGTGTTCAAGGGAGACGCTCAGATCGAGATCAATCCCCGAATCATCTCCGTTGAAGTCACCGATGAAGGGACATCGGACGAACGCATCGACGGAGTCACGCCGAACGCACAGTCCATCCGACTCGACAGGCTTCCACGGCAGTCCATCAAACGCCTCATCGTCAGCGGAATCGAAGACCGGGAGGAGAAGCAACAAGACCAGGACACGGAAGAGCCAGACGTCGAAGAAGACGTCGAAGAAGAAATAGAGGAAGAAACTGAACCCGACGAATCCGAAGACGAAGTTGGAGAAGACGAGGAGACAGACGAAGAAGACGAGGAAGAAACGGAAGTCGAAGCGAAGCCCACTAAGCGGTTCGGCGACCCAGAAGAGTACTCAGAGCTAGTCGAGACCCTGAAACGGGTGCTCAACGACTTCAAAATCAACATCCGGGATATCGACCCAGATGACATCGAGGTCGGACCAAACGTCGTCCGGTTCAAAATCCGGTTAGCAGCTGGCGAAAAACAGAGTCCTCTGGAACAACGAACAGAGGACATCGCCCGGGAAATGGCGTTCGAGAAAGAACCCATCGTCCAGCGACTACCAGGCACAGAGTACGTAGCCCTGGACGTCCCACGTGAGAACAACGTCGCCGTACCCCTCCGCGACTACAGAGACCAGTACCTGCCTTCCAACGAGATCGACACTGCCTCACTGCCCTACCTCGCAGGAGTCACACCCGACGGGGAGGTTTACCGGTCCGATCTTTCCGAAGCCCCTCACATGCTGGTCGGAGGTGCCACTGGCGGCGGGAAAACCGTCTTCCTGTACTCGCTGATCTTCAACTTCATCGAGCAGAAAGGCGAGGACAACGTCGAGTTCGCCCTGGTCGATCCGAAGGAGACCGACTTCATCTTCTTCGACGCCCTGCCGAACCTTGCCAATGGTGAGGTGATCACCGACTCGGAGGACGCAGCCGACCTGTTCGAGTGGCTGGTCGACGAAGAAATCCCGCGTAGAAAACAATTGCTGCGGGAAAGCGTCTGCCGGGACATCGGAGAGTACAACGAGCAGAACCCGGACGACCAGATGAAGCCAATCGTCGTCATCATCGACGAATACAGCGACCTGCTCCAGCAGCTGGGAGAAGACGCTGACGACACCGAGGACAACGTGCGGCGTATCGCCCAGATCGCACGGGCGCAAGGCGTCCACCTCGTTATCTCGACCCAGCGGCCTTCGCACGAGGCCATCGACACGGATCTCCGTGCCAACCTGGACACCCGGGTAGCCTTCCGCCTCCCGAAGCAGTCCGACTCACGGATCCTGATCGACGAGGGCGGAGCCGAGGAACTCGGTGGCGACGGCGACATGCTGCTGAAAGAAGCAGACAGAACCACCCGTCTGCAAGGTCTCTACGTAGACTCCGACGACATCCGCGAACTCATCAACCAGTACAGATAGCCAAAGATACGTATTCCCTCAGAAGTGGTCGTCCGGCTCCGGATAACACAGCTCTGCATCCGGGAACTCCTCCTCGAACACGTTAATCCACGTCCGATACTCCACGTCAAGGAACTCCTCCACATCCAGGTCGTCGTAGTCGAACTCGATTACCGCGTCAAATTCGTAGCTGGCGTCAACGTCAGGATCTCGTAGAGCGTCGACGTCGCGTCCGTGGACGTGCATTTCGAAGTACCGGTCCTCCTTGTCCAGGAGCTCGCCGGTCCTGATATCATCGTACTCTCGAAGCCACGGTGCCAAAATCAGGCCCAGGTCCTCCTCGTCGACGTCCATCAGTTCCATGTAGTGGTCGACTCTCTGGACGGCGTTGACCGCGAAAGGAGAGCTCTCCGAAATCACGCACCACCCTCGTCAACTTGCTCTATGAAGATCGATACCCGTTCGTACAGGTAAGAGCTGATCATCAACGAGAAACCAGCAACACCGCCTGCGGGAACCCGGTAACCGATAGAAAGGACAACGGTCACCACGGCGATGAAGTACAGAGCCACCGTCACGTACACCTGGAAGTTATCCAGATCTTCTCTACCTGCCACTCGCAGTATCACCTCCGGTCTTCGACTTAGCTACGACACGAATCATCGATACCTCGGTGATATGGCCGCAGTCACTGCAGACCACCTTAACCCAGTCAATATTTGGCTTGTCTACCGAGTTCACCTGGAGGTCGTTGCCGCAGTCCTCACACTCAGGAGGCACTCGGATACTCCACCTCCGTCTGTATCCTCGTACTGCAGAACCGGCACTTCCGCGGCTTCCTACAGGTTTTCTGAATCCGTGTCCCACACTCAGGGCACTCCGGGTCGTCCTCAGAAAACTCCAAGCCCTCCAACGGGATCGTCGTAGTAATCTTATCGCCGGCCACGAGAAACACGACCTCCTCCTCAAAGTTCACGAAGCCACGCTTGTAGCCCTTGGACAAGGTGTAGGGGACCGCCTCTCTCAATACTTCGTAGGAGATACCATTTTCAGGGTCAATCCGCATCGTATGCCGGAAATCAGCGTGGTTCGACACACTGTAAGTCTGACCGTTAAATTCCTTCCTCAGATTCCTCACCTCCAGTGACTACAGGCTTCGCCAGTTCCCGGACACGCTCCTTGACCTCATCCAGCTGGTCCTCAGGCCACTCCAGAACCAGTTGAATAGCGTCCTCCACATTCTCCTCTATTACGTGCTCCGAACCAGTGAGATGGTCCAAGTTCTCCAGTAAAACCTTCTGAGGATCTGGAACATCTACCTCCGAACTCGAATACTCCCGTAACTCCCGCTGCTGTCTTAGTTCCTCCACCGAGGGACGAGTAATCCTGAGAAGACTTCTTGCAGCGTCGACCGGCTCCGTCATCACCTCAGTTCCTCACCTCACAGGTAGAAGCTGCCTTCTTCGGCTTCCTCCAGAGGAAGCTTGGACGGGTTTTCTGCCTCCACGTGTCCTTCTCCGGGCACACTCACGCTGCACATCTCATCATCACAATCTACCTTCTAATGTGTGAAAGTGATTTAAAAAGCGAATCCCTACCCCCACAGAATTGTATCATCACTTATTTCAAATCTTCAGGTCAGATTCCTGTATCACCTCACTCAGTTTCTCCTCGAAGGTAGGCTCTCTGGCCTCGATTACTATGTACATGATCACCAGGGAAACCAGTACAAGGGGATGCCCTATGAACTCGGCAATAGGGACTTCCGCGTAATCACTGAACGATACCGGGATCTCTATGGTCCATGGAATGTATCTCCCTGCACCGACTGAAAGACCGATGAGCAAGATGTAGAGTTTCTGCGCCAGTTCGTAGTCTTTCACCGATTATCCCTCGTTGCGAAATCCTTCCGTCAGGCGATCAATCATCTTCTCCAGTTCACGAGCAGTCCTGTATGTCGAAACAGAGATGCTGTTACTAGTCCACCATCCGTTTTCTCGATGTTTCTTGGTATTCAGATGGTAGACCGGTAGAAACCAGAGCTTGCTGTAATCGTCTGTCTTCAGACGAGAGCCGTCTGGCCTCTCTCCAAGAAGCTTCTTTAGCCGATTTTCAAGATATTGTACGAGATCGTCGCCTTCAGCGTTGTGTACCACCGATAATACCACTTAGACATCAATTTCTCAAACTGATTTAAAAAGTAAACCCGCATACTGCTTCAGGGTGGACATCAAATCGACACTGGCGCTCCGGAAACAGTCGAGTTCCACGACGCAGAGTACCAGTTCCTTGGAAAAGACGCAGAACAAGGCTACCTACACTTCTACCGATACACACCCGAACACGCAGAAGTCATACTCGCCAGCCCCGACCAGGAAGGCCAGCTCCAGCAAGACGATGCCTGGAGACTGGACCACGGCGACCCCAAAGCACGGCTTCAAGACTACGTTTACCAGCAGCCCTGGGAAGACGTCATCGATAATCTGGAGAACCACGGCTACCGCTCACTGCCCGACCCGGAGTTCGACCCAGGACTGAATGACGCACTCGGCGGCTCCATCCTACTCGACGACGGCGACTACGTGCTTCCGTTCCGGGCACCGTTCTCCACCGCAGCGGACATACTCGAATCAAAAACCGAGGACTCGAACGACATCTACGTCGACTACCGACCCGACTTCCTCGAACTCACACCAGAAGCCGCTCTGGAGAAATACCAATTGACCGCCGAGCTACGCGGCACCAACGAGATAACCGGGACGAAGATCCTGAACGAGATCCACGTACTGGACCGGGGCAGCGAAGAGGTCTACGACACCTTCCACGTAGACGACCTGGCCGAGGACCACTTCATCGAACGGCTTTCCGAGGTCGACGGCGTCGATTCATCTCTTGCTGAACTCTTGATCGACGAATACACCAACTTGAGAACGATCTCCTGGGCCACGACCAGCGACGTCACCCATCTCGAGAACACGTGGGACATCGACGCTCACAGCCTATTCGAAGAACTTCAGAAAGCCGGAGTCTACAGGAACGAGCACAGCCCTGACTCTGGGGTCCTGCAGATGCCGGAACGAGTCAAAAAAGAATACGGACTCGAAGAAGACGAACAGGAAGACGAGGACGGCGAAGAAACGGAGCAGATCGGCCTCACTGACTTCTAGCCTCAGTGCTTCCCGGTTACGGGAGACTGAGCGAAGGAAGATCCAAGAGACACACCGAATCGTACCGGTCGGATTTCCGAAGCTCGGTGAACTCAGACTGGATCACTGCCTCCAGGTCACCTTTCTTGTCGTCCAGCAGCTTGAGGGTCAATCCGTTTCCGCTGTTGTCCTTCGGCAGTGCACCTACATTCAGCGAACTGTCGACGATTGGGTCGTCACCCTGCCTTTTCTGCAGGACCCGGGCACCACGATCCAACACGAACCCGGTCTGGTCGAACTGGCTTGACGTGAACCAGGTAATCGGGATCTTATCATTCCCTCGGATATACGAATCGTTGTTCACTCGCAACCTGTACTCCATCTCATCAGGTAGAAGCACATGGACAGGACTGCTCAACGGCTTCAACGTCTTCTTCATCAAGTCCTTCGAGAACTCTGAGCCATCCACCTGCTCCTTCACATCCGCCTCGGCTTCCAACCAGTTCAGCAGTTTGTCCTGCTCGAAGGAAGTGATATCGTCGACATCCCTCTTCACCTGCTCAGCTGCGATGCCCCGATCGAACTGCTTCACCTTCAGCTTAGGACTCACGCGGCGTCTCTCCAAAGGGATATTCGCAGAACCGTAATCGTCGACATACGTGGCGTCTCCAAGAAGCGTCTTCTCACCGTAATACTCCATCACACCATCAACGAACTTCTGAACATTATCCGGCGTCAGTTGCATAACTGCTCTGAGACAGGTAGACGTGGTAAAGGTTCATGCACAGTAACCGCCCGGGACGTTACATATAATAGTAGTACTGCGGTTTGACCGTGATTCCCCGTTTGTCGGCCTCTGCAAGGATCGCGCCGACAGCCTGCGCCACACGGATCGTGACCGGCTTCTTTTTCGAAAAGTCGGACGTGTTCCAGTCCAGCTTCGTGAACGAGAGAATCTCCTCACATATCTCGTCGTACGAGCTGTGGCATTCCTCCGGATCTGGCTCAACGGTGATCGGGGCCGGGATGCGAGGACCTGGATACGTCTGAATGGCCGGAGTGTAGCCCTGTGTGTAGAGGTAGTGTTTGTCCTCGCCTTTCGGAGTGACTACTGTCCCACGAAGCGGCGGGTAATTCCCTGAACTGTACAGCCTGACTGGGTCGCCGTCGCGCACCGTGACGAAGTCCAGTTTGTCGATGTCTCCAGCCCCTCGTTTGAACCCTTCTCGTTCACCGGGCTTGAACCGGGAAGTCTTGTGAAGCACGAACCTGCTGGGCTCGGCTCCTCGACGCTTCCTCTTGTACTGGTCAAGGATCTGCCCGACAATCTCCTCCGCACTGTCCTCGGTCAAGTGGTTGTTTCCTGTTGACTCGTCTCTAATTGCTTGGCCGCCGCGAAGCACGAAGCTCTCCCCGGTGCCCAGGAAAACCTGGGCGAGTGAAGCCCGTGTCTGGCTCTTATCGCCGTGCCGCACACGGTAGAATGAGATCCCGGCGTAGCAGGTGTCGTTCTCCAGGTGCCCCAGCTTCCAGGGATGGCCCTCACGTGACTTGTAGAGCATCGCCACGGCGAGATTCCAGGCAACCTCGGCCTTCTCCTGTCCCTCATCGTCATCGAACCGGAGAGAACTCGGTCGAATCAGCTGGGTGGGGACGTCATACTCGAGGCCGAACGTCTTAATCCGGTCGTGGAAGTCAGTGTCCCCCGCTTTCATCTTCTCCTTGCTCTTGTCCGGGTGAGTACAGGCTTCCTCGATCTCCTCCGGCAGCGAAATAACAAGTACGTTCGGAGGCGGGTCATCCCCGGAAAGATCCTTGATATAGATCTCCATTAAGTCAAGCAGAGTCTCTACGCTCTGGTCAGTCGTGGGCTCGTCAGTAACGAGTTTGACGTCGCTCGGCGGCATCTCCCACGTCCACCTGTCCAGCATCGTGAAGCTGGCACGGAAGGCAGAGTCGGTGCCCAGGGCCGGGAACGGAGGCTTGTGCCTTTGAGGTTCTTCCTCCTCCCGGGGGATCACCGTCTCCATCTCAGTGAACAACCGCTTGACCGCGCTGATGGAGTGACTGGTCCCGATGAACCCGACATAGATATCGTTGTGGTTGTTGCCTTCCCCAGGCGACCACGGCCCGTGTTTCAGCAGGCCGGCGCGAGGATCCTTCGCTTCACCATCTCCGAACTTCAGAGACGGCTCGCCCAGCCACCGTGCATCGAAATCAGTCATTGTGATCACCCAGTTTCTGCTGAACCGAATCAGTGTCCCGAGTATCGATTGCCTCCCGTGTCCCGGCGGGACGCTTCCCGATCGAGATCTCAGTGATACGTCGGAACCCGATTATCTGACCACTGGTATCCTTCGCCCGGTTGTGGATTCCCAGGATCTTCCGCCAGTGGTTATACCTGCTGTACGTCTGACTGTTGTTGTACCGGTGCTGCGGGAAATTATCGTGGAGACTTCCCTTTCTCTCACCTCTGATCAAGGTCATGTGCTCTCCGTTGTCCGTAAAGTGGTCCTTGATCAATACGAAGAGGAAGTAGTCGTCGTTCAAACGCCGGACGTTCAGCTGGGCAGTCCGGTGACGAACAAACCTGGAAGAGGCATCACTGAAAACCCGGGAAACCTGCTGACCCCGAACTTTCTCGACCTCTTTCTCTAGAGGTCCGTGCTCGAACATCAGGTAGTAGTCGCCACGGTACCGGAACGCCACACAGTCGTCCAACTCGTGGTTCTCCACGGTCTGCCTGCAGATCTCCCGAGTCAGCAAGGACGAAGCCAGATCTGTGTTCTCTTCGTCCTTAGCCCAGTCCTCGAAAGACTCAGCTGAAACCGTATCCATCTCCACGACCGACTCCACGTAATCCGGGAAATCCTCGGGAGGCAGCAAGCTGAATACCTTGTTCGACCGGAACCGGACTGCCTCCGTATCCTCAATCAGGTTCGTAACTCCCTGGAAGAAGTTCGGAACGTCCACGTCCCCGATATAGATGTTCTCTGGCGGACTGTTTATCTCCGCGAAGTTCGGTCTCAGCTCCTCTCGCTTGTTGATCGGTTCCCTTTCCTCGGTGAAGGTGTCGTGCTCGTACCGGTCACTGCGTTCCAACTCCTCCGTAGCCTGCTGGACCTTCGCAGGCGACATCTGATGGACAGTTGTGACCTCTGTAACGAAGTGGTCAAAATCCTCGTAAGGGTAGCTGTTGAACTTGTCTTCCTCAGCCTCGTCCAGATCCGCATCATCCTGGACCCGCTGATAGAAGTCCTTTACAGCCTCATCCTTCTGCTTGACCACCTTGAAAATCCGCTCCCACTTCTCCGGAGCCCGGAGATACCGGACGAAAATATGCAGGTCGAACCGGTGTTCCGCAGAAATTTCCTGATACTCGATCATGTACCGGGCAAACTCGGCCAGGAAATCCGGATTGGTCCGAGTCAGCTTCGTGTCCTTCGTCTCGATCCACAGATCTTGGTTCCCGTGTTCATGAGCCCGCCTGATAATCAGGTCGGACGTGATGCTGTCGTCCTTCGAGTCCGCGACAACATTGTATTCACGGGCCTCCCAGTACCTGCGGACAAGATCCTTGTAGAGTTCGCCGTGATGGTGGCTTGCCTCACGCCCGCCCTCGTGGTTGCGAAACATTACTGAAGTTGACCGTAGAACGGCGTCGAAGTGATAAGTTCGTTTGGGTCTTTTAAGAGAACGCCGCCTCATGTAGGCAAACTACAAGTAATTTGCGCTCAGAGCGGTCAGTAATGAGCTTAGAGGATCCCAGTGATATTGACCTGGGAGACGTCGCCGCCATCCTTTTCGACGAATTTGGAAGATCCAGTTCGATGGACGCAAAGACGTTCCACAAAACCACGTACTTCATCGAGAAGAAAATCAACGACCTCGGATGTGACTTCGACCTCCCCTACTTCTGGTACAAATTCGGGACGATGACCGTCACCCAGAATAGTCCTGTCACGATCCAATACGACGAGGAGGAGTCAGAAGTCCTCTGCTCCAAGAGAACAGACGACCTCTCACTGACTACACGGCAAGAAAACATCATCAGAGACGCCACCAGATACGTACTCGAGGACCACGATGATATCGGGACGGAGGGACTCACGGACAGAATGTACGAGGAGGACGCACCATACGACGCCCAGAGAAAATACCGGAAACTGGATGACTTCGTCCAGTGGCAGCTCTACAAGAAAGACGACGACGAGACAAGCTTTGAACGGGACGAAATCCACCGATACGTCAACGAGTTCATCGACGCCTTCCCCGAAGACGAATACCCGCAGTACGTAAACGACCTCTACCTCTGGTACGACCTCCTCAGCAACCGCCTCAACGACCCAGAAACCACTCTCGGAGACATCGAAGAACTGGTCGAAATCTTCTGGTCCCTCTTCACCCTGGAACTTGCAGTCGATATCGACACCGGCCTCTCCAAGGAAGAAATCCAGCGAGAACTGGGGATAGGCGACCTGGAGAACCGGAAGCAGTACTTTAGAAACGAGCTCCATGAGCAGGAGCGCGAACACTTATACATCGAGGACGAGAGCGACCACTTAGTCGAAGCAGCAGATACAGTGATGACGTCTCAACTGGACTTTACAGAGGTTAACGCAGACTGAGGAATGGCGAGCTACTACGTAGACACGAACGTCCTTGTCGGATACACCTTTCTGCACAACCGGTGGCAAGACCATACCCGCCGCCTCATGGCGTCAGAAAACACTCTGTACGCCGGCAACACTGTTCTCTACGAATACTGCGTCAACGTCGGCCACGGACCGAGAGACGGCGAACCCCTCGACTGGTCAAAGGAAGACGGCGTCATCGGCAAGGAAAAGCGGAAGCTCCGGAAACGGAAACGCTTCACCTACCTCGAGCTCAAGACCAAGGATGAGGAGGACCTGGATCCAGACTCGGTTTCCGAAGTCTTCATCGACAAATTCGATGTAGAGGACCAAATCAAGCACAAGGTCGAGAACTACTTCGAGAAAGAACTCGATCAAAGCTGCACCTTAGACGACGTCGAAGACTCTCTAAACAAACTCATCAACCGGATCAACAGCACCGCTATCGACCGGAAAGACGAGGTACGGCAACGGGTCAAAATCCGTCGCCGCCGAGACGACAAGGACTACTCCACGCCCTGCTCCCAGATGAGCAGGATAATCGACGGCGATGAAGATGAATATTCCCCTGACGCAGAGGTCCTAACCGACGCAATGGACCTGAAAGATAGGTACCTCATCGACACTGTCGTAACCGGAGATAAAGGAGATATGATCTCCAACAAGGACAAACTGGAGCCGATAACCCGGTTGACCCTCGTCTACCTGAAAAATAAGTTCGCCCACCAGGATCCCGAGATTGACGAAGAGATTCCTATAGACCAAGAACAGGACTAATCCATCTCTCAGCCCTTCGAGTCACCCGCGTATTTATCATCATTCCCGCACGAGAACCAGAGAAGAACGATGACCGACACGAAATACGCTCCCAGCCCCATCAAGTGTCGAGAGTGCGGCGAAGAACTCGAAACGATCGAGAAAGGCCACCTCCAGAGCCAGAACTGCACCGGCGAAGTAGACGACGTCGAGGACTACCGGGCAAAGTACCCGGACGCACCCACACGGACGACAGAAATGCGGGACAAGATAATCGACAGTCTATCGTAGCTCACAGAACAGAAGTCAATGCTTCCTTCGCGGACTTGACTGCAGATCTACCTACTTCTGCCAGGTCTTCAGCTGTATCCCGAACCCTGTCGACAACGGATCTCTCCTGAAGCCGTCGAAGCCGCTGCAATTCTTCAATCATTTTCTGGTTCTGCCTGTCCAGCCGCTCTCCCCGCTTCTCAATCGCCGACTGAAGCTCCGACGTCGTCAACGTCAAATCCGTGACCGTGCCTCTGACCGTCCCCAACTCGTCCTCCATACTTTCGACCTGTGACTCCACACCGCCGACTTCCTCCCGGACCAGTTGCCGTGTCGACTCAACCTCCTCACCGATCTTGTCCTCCAGGGATTCGATGTCCGTGTTGACGTCATCCTTCAACTGGGAGAACTCTCTCCGAGTGCCGTCGACACGGCCTACAGCATCATCCACACGTTCTTCGACATCGCTGATCCACTCCCGGTTCTGCTGCAAACCCTCCGATACCCCGTCGACCTTCCCGTCCAGCCGAGTCACCTGACTCTCCAACGAACTGATGTCGTCCTGGAGACCATCGACAGAATCCTCGACGTCTTCGACCCGGCTCTCAAGTTCTTCTGCATCCAGTTCAACAACCTTCTGCAGTTCATCCCTGTTGCTTCGGGTCCACTGAGCCGCAGTAAAATCCTGGGGCTTCACACCGAGACAGGCCAGCCACTTCACCGCCTGCTTCATATTCGTGATGTGCCCGGCACCGAACTGGCTATGCGGAAACTCCCCCTCCGCTACGTCGTTACCCAGGCCGTCTTCTGGACTGGTGTCGACGTGGAAGACTCGCTCCCCTTCGTCGTTCTTCACCTCAAAAAGGGAGTTTGGTGAGTCGTCCTGGAACTCGGGATTCTCCTGGATCCACTCCGCAAACTCGTTCCGGACATCACCCCACTCCTGCGTCGACAACGGCATCGACACATCCAACGGAGAACTCCTGACCTTCACCGGGAACACGGACTCCAGCCAATCCACCGCCTCCTGCCGAGTATTCCACCACTCATCCAGGACATCGAAAACATCCCTCTCGCTTGACGGCAAGCTGTACCGAACCAGAACCGAGTTCTCGAACAAGATCAACCGCACCGACTTGAAGTGAACCAATTGACCCCGCTCCGACTGCTCCCGATGCGGCAACTCCTTCTCCACCGACTCCCAGCCGATATCCTTCTCAGCGAGAATCGCCTTCCGATCACCCCAATCCAAGTCACCAGGCGCATCCCCCTCCTTCCGGCGAACCTCCTCACGCCACCAGCACTTATGCGGACGAACCTCTGGCGACTCCACCTCACCGAACCCACCGACATCATCCCCGACCGTCGACAGATTCAGGGGCACGTCAACTTCCCGGACCACCGCCCGTCCTTCGTCGGTCAGGGCGTAGTTGACTGCGTTGTCCGGGTGTTCCTGGATCGGCTTCAGGAAGCGTTGCTCGGAGTGGTACTTCTTCGGGACGTTCTGTTTCTGCCCGGAGAGTCCTTTCAAGGCTCGTCTAACAGTTCGAGGTGAGAAGTCGTCGTCAGTATATTCGGTGAGATGGTCGGCCATCTTCTCGGCAGACCATCGATTTGCAACTGCTTTCAGAAACCAGGACTGGATAGAATCTACACGGTGGGGTCGGTCAGATACCTCCGACAGATTTGCGATTCGATACCACCCCGTGTCTAATCATGGAATCGTGTTGAGGAATACTCGATTTTAAAGATTCAATTGAAATCAAGGCCGACCCACCCCTGTTTCAGGTGGGCTCTGCAGCCATCGAGTCCGGAGCCAGGTACAGGTTTTCCTCATGGAGATGCTCCATCAAATCTTGGCGTGTGGACTCACTGAAATTGATAGTTATCTCACGCGTCCGGCCATACCTTCCCTTGGACACCGTCTTGGCCTGGATGATACCTTGCATATCCATCTTCTTGATGTGTTCACTGATCGATCTCTGAGACAGCATCTCACTCTCTGAAAGGTCAGCCCGCTTCCTGCAGATCTCCTTGTAATTCTCGTAGACATCGCCGGTTGCGAGCTTGCCTCCAGAGTAATTCGCTATAATGGCGTACAGAGTGATCTTGTTGTGCTTCGGCAGACTTTTGATCGCCTCCAGAATTTCGTTCGTTTCCAGGGCCTCGTGTGCCGGATCGACGTGATCCTCTTTCCTTATTTCACCGTCTCCGTTCTCATCAGCCAGTTCACCTGCTTTCCGCAAGAGTTCAATCGCTCTTCTGGCTGAAGCACTATCACGAGCCACCAGGGAAGCCGTGGCGAAGATTGCCCCGCTATCAACTACACCAGGCTGGAAAGCCTTCTCCGCCCTTTTCTCAAGGATGTTCCTCAGCTGGAGGGCGTTGTAGCTTGAGAAGTGAAGTCCCTCTCTCCCGAAGCGGTCCTTGACTTTGGACGAGAGATCTCCGGGAACGCTGGAATCGTTGGTGATACAGATCAGAGTTAACCCTGCCTCTGCATCGGAGTTCTTCAATTTCTTCCTCACCTCTAACAGCTGTTTTAGCATTGAGTTCCCGTGACTCGCCGGCTTCCCCTCCTTCTTGTTCGACATCAACCGGTCGACTTCGTCGAAAGTAATGACGAGGTAGATCTCCTCCTGCTTCAATTTCTCAACGAGTAGGTCGTAGTAGAAGGAGAGATTTGTCCCTTGGTATGGCTCCGTCTTCTTCTCGGGAACAAGTTCCAAGGCACGGGATAGCTTCTGTAACGTGTCTCTCTCCGACTCGAGGTCGTTGAAGTATTCGTGCCGGAAGTTCTGGTGCTCGTCCATATTCCGGGAGAGTTCGTTGACGGTTATCCGGGCACACATCGTTTTCCCGAGCCCGGTGTCCCCGGTTATCATCATGTTCCTCCCGGAGTTCCCGTTAATCATGTGACGCAGGCCGGACGCTATGGTCTGCATCTCCTCTTTTCTCTCTACGAACTCGTCGGGACCAGGAATCCTATCAGGGTCGAGGATATCGATGTCTGCGAAGATTTTGCTGTCGTTGTTGTCTTGGAAGAGTCCGAAGTCTTCCTGTTTCAGTTCTGTTTTCGAGTCTTCTCCCACTTTTCTTCACCTTGGTTGTGGTTTATGTAATATCTTTTTTATATCCCATCCCTTCCCGTGCTTCAAGTGGAGAATCGTTCGAGTGGAAGAGGAAGCCCCCTACCCTTTCGAGTGGAACTCTATAATATACTAACATACTCAGTATAACAGTGAATTGTAGTATAGTACATAGGTCATATCAGTCAATTCCCACATCATCGAACTCAGTCAAAATTATAGCGGCGTAATATCCAGGAACTCTCGCCAGATCCCGTTTTCCAGTCGAAAGGGTAGGGCCTCCTAAATCCCTACCCAGAACTAACCATCAAAGAATCTCCAAGGGGTGTTACCCCCTCTAACGAACGAACTCCTTCTGGGATCGCTCCCGCATCAACTTGGAGATCAGAAAAGCTCTCTCAGTCGCCTTCATCTCCTTGAACTTGTTCTTGTACTTCCGAATCGTCTCCTTCGACACACCAGCTGCTTCTGCAGTATCCTTCTGATTCATCCGAACGATCGCGTCAACGTAGTCCTCCGCAATCTCCCGAGTCAACGAATACTCCGAGAGGATGTCGTCTACAAGACTCACTGCGGAGACTCACCTCCATTGTATTTCTCTATGTCTTCCCTCGGATCTCTGTCCGTCTTGGACTCGAATATCTCCTTGCATCGGTTGCAGACCTTCACGAACTGCGGGTTACGTATCGTGGAGTTTTCACAGCCCGCCAACTCCTTCAGAGAATGTATAGACCCGGTAGAGGTTTCCTGGCCGCATAACGACGTGTACACAGTTTTATCGCTCGAATCTTCCGGGTACTTCCGTTCCTCTCTGTGCTTCTCCTTGACCAGGTGACGGGTGTTGATAGTCCGGACTCTAAATGACTTGAAGAACAGTTGCTCCTGGAACAACTTATCTGGGTCAAACATCTTCTCCACGGCTTTCTGCTCCTCACCACTTATCATCGATAGAGCTGCACCTCCTGCAGACGTAGATGAGCGATTACAATCCACATAAGGAGATTCACGCAGGTGAGCGTAACCGTCCAATCCTTCTGAATAGCAGCGTAAATAATCCCGAGTAAAACCATGACTCCAGCTATGTAGTCCAATAGCCACTCCTTCTCTGTCAGGTTCACTCCGGATTCTCACCTCCTACTTCGAGTTCTTCCCAGCCGATCGAGGCGGCCATGTAGTACGTGTCGCCCATCTCGACGACGTCACCGACTGACATCGACCGGATACCGTGGACGTAGTCCGGTTCACCTACCTCGTTGAACGGATCGTATCCGTGGTTATCTGCGGCGTGCTGAATTGCTTGGTCGCTGCCGATCTGGTAGGTGTCGCAGGGCTCGCAGTACCGCATCTCCAGGAACTCCTGTGATTCCTGGCCGCTGCCACGATTCCACTCCGCCCAGAGCTGCTCCAAATCCTCCGGCTCTTCCTCCAGCTCCCGGACTTCACGGTACAGATCCTCGAACTCTGTCGCATCAAGGTCGGGGATATCGTTGTCGAATCCGTGGAGGTCGTGGAACAATTCGGTAGCCGGGCCACGGTCCTCAAGATGCCAGCCAAGATAATCTACAGTAGCTTCTCCCACTACCGATTCTCACCTTCTCCAAGAATCTCGTTTAGTCTTTCCTCTGCTTCTTCAGCACTGCCATCATCCGGTTTTCTCTTTGAGTGGTCGTAGAATCCTAAATCCTGTATCTGTACCTCCGAATCAAAGCAGTCGTTTTCCTCGACGTGTTCTTCTCGGATTTTTTTGGCCTTCTCCTCATCCCTGATCTCTGTGTCTATGATTCCGTGGTTCTTGCATCCAACTCTTAGATAGCCGTCTTCACTCACTGTCTACCGCCTCCTTCTGTGACTTCGTCAGCTGGGAATTGGTTTTGTAGATTCTTGTCCCACTTCCGTAGGAAGTCGTCCATCTCGAGCCCGTCCTCGTCTCTCTGGTAAATTGCCGGGTGCTGAGTATATTCTATCGGCGTCCAGTCCTCCGGATCGGATACGTCGAACCTGACTTCTGGGTCGCTCATACGGTCCATCCGCTGCGTGTAGTGCTGTTCGACGCTGAGAACGTTGTCGTAGACTTTCTCGATGGCCAGGTCGTTGAAGGCTTCTCCGCCGTCGTAGCTGTAGGACTCGTTGATGTCCATTTCCTCTACGCTGGTGCCTTCGGCTTCGAGAATCTCGCGTACTGCTTCCATCTACTCTTCACCTACTGCGAGCTCGTCCAGGATCTCGTCTTGTCCCAGGTTTTCCAGCTGATCATAGAACTCGTGGGCCGCTTCTTCACTACTGTAGACAGAGTCGTTGTATCCGACAGTGCCGCCGAATACGATCCACTCCTCGGTGATTTCTCCGTTCTCCAGAAGCGGGCTGTATTCGACTCTGTAGGAGTCTGTCTCCTGGTCGTAGGTTAGCCGTGCCGCGATTCCTTTGTCCTCGTGTTTAGCTGGGCCTTCCAGTATCTCGTTGACCTCATCCACTACTGATTCTCACCTACGAGGGTATCGGATGAATCCGAGTGTTCTGCTGGCTTTTTGGATGACGGCTTCCTCGTTGACGTGGTTGTCCTGGTTTTCGTCTATTACTGGTTGAATATCCCGGTTGCCAGGTTCTACTTCTGGTTTTCCTTTAGATTCGTCTACGGCGCTTCGGTTCGCCACTCCAGTTGCGTCTGAGCTTGTTGTACTCATGGTTTCCACAGTGGTATATATGACAACTTTCTTTTAAATAAGTGTTGTCTATATTACCACATAATTAATAATGATAGTTATGCGGTCTGGCCGCCGGTCCCCGAATCAACGGACACTGCCTCTAGATCTGTGAAGTGTCTCTCGGCAACCTCCCTGCGGAGGAAGTCGATCAGCTTCAATTTCTCAGATAGGGACAGACTGTTCCAAGATTTTTCGATCTTGTTCACCGTGTTCCTATCCACCTCGAGTTCTTCGGCTGTGTCGGTCTTGTTGTTGCCGAGTGCCTCTACCAGGTATGAGGATAGCACGGTGACTTGGCGGTCTGTGTCTCTGCCGTGGAATGGGAATTTCTTGAGTATAGATTCGATCTCGCGTTCTTGTTCGGATGTAATTGGTAGTTCACCTGGGAAAGGGTTGACCGAATTATCTTTATATGCATTATGCTGATGCGGTGCGTGATTCCGGCGACCTTCTCACGGGTGCGTGTACGCGGATACGCGCAAAGGCTCAAACAGGAACAAACTCTCCGGGGAAAACAGGGGCGGCAACAAGTACGGCGGTTCAGAAAAAATAGGGCGCGAAAAAGAGAAAGAAAGAGGGGAAAATGGGAAGGGGTGCAGTTAGAACTCCTGAATGGAAATCTGAGTGGTGACGTTCATCGGTCTGATGAACTCCTCATAAATCTCTTCGATAACAGTCTTCAAGGATTCTACCGACTCCTTGAGGGTCTCCTCGGAGTACGTTTCTGGAATCTGGAAAACAACTCCTTCGCTCAGTCCAACGGTGCGTAGCAGTCCAACGTTTATCTTCCCGCTCTGCACGTAGTCACTGCCGAACTTGTCGTGCTTGTCGCTGAAATACTCGGCAAGGTCGGATTCACCGTTTCTCTCGTACTGTCGAAGGTAATAATCGTGGTAACTGTCTCCGCTCTTCCATTGACTGGATTGCTCGGTTTCTTCGGTCTGGAAGAAGTCTTCGAGTTCTTCTGATCCTTCTATGTAGAGTTTGAGTTTCCCTGATTTTTGTCGCTGGACAAGGGCGCGGAATATCCCGTCCTCATCCATCTCAGTTTCCCGGTATTGTTGTAGTGTGTCGGGCATTGTACGGTTGTTTCACCTCAAATAGTCACTATGATTATACTTTTTTAAAGATAACATCACAGTGTTGGTATAGGTGACAAACGATTTCAGGACTATGGATAGACCAAATAGGAGTAGAAGTAGAGTGCGGCATTGACGACCGCACAACCCCGACAGAACGGGCAATACCCTACTTCAACTCCGTACACGACGGCTCTCTAAGAACCGAAAAACCCCACGCAAAACGCATCGAATACGTCTCCGAACCGCTCAGTTACCCAGACGGGCAAAACAGGCTCGAAGGCTCTCTAAACCAGTTATACGAGATAATCTCGGAGATAAACGCCTCAATGGGACTGCATATCCACGTCTCATTGAACAACGACCGAGATTACTACCGACTCGCATCCCTCAAGTTCCATAACTGGTTTATCGACCGCCTCAAGGACTCAGACCTCTGGGACACCTGTCCACGACTCAGAAAACGGGTGAGAAACGAAGACCTCCATCCATTTGACCCGGATTCCACTTACGGGTACTACTGCCGCCCGTTAGAGAATAGCTGGATGATAGACAGTCAGCTAAAGAGCCGGAGGCAGAAATACCGGAGAATCACGTTTATGAAAGGGAAATACGACACCATCGAGTTCCGGCTATTCCCCGCCATGCAGTCAGCAGAAGACGTGATGAACGCGGTCAATATAGTGACGACATCGATCAACTCATACCTACGTCAAGGACTCTACAACGACACTTTAGAAGCCGAACTTACAGCAGAATCAATTCAAAACAGCTCAGAAACCAGCTACAACTCTACAATTCAAGAACAGGTGAACTACAATGTGTGAAATCTTCTTCCTACACAACCCCACAGGAACAATCAAAACCTCCAACCTAATCCGACTGCTCCACGTCGCCGTCCATGAAGCCGCGCCGAGAAACAGCGACGGATTCGGAGTATTCAATGAAGACAGAGAAGTCTACAAGAGCGAAGAACAACTCGGCTTCGAGGACATCGAAGAAATCGTGGAGAGATACAAGGACAGCCGTTTTATCGTCCTACACCTTCGTTTAGCGACTCAAGGCGCGGTCTGCTTCAAGAACAGTCACCCGTTCAAGCACCGGGAGAACGTTCTCGTCCATAACGGCTCAGTCACACCGGAAAACCACTTCAAGGATGGGAGAGCCGACAGCTACCAACTCCTGAGAGACATCTACAAACGGAAAGACCGCGATACAGTGAACGCGGTTCAAAACTCCTTGAAGAACACCTCTGGCAGCGTCTCAGTCTTCCTATACGACTACAAAGGCGACCTCTACTACTTCAGAGATGGCAGCAGATTCCAATTTGCCCGGATCAAAGACACAGGAGAACTCGCGGGAGCAACTGTAGGACACCGCCTGGACTCAGCATTTGGATGGGAGAACCTCAGATACAGCGAACCCGAGGAAGAAACCGTCTACCAGATCGACCAGAAAATCAAGAAAGCCGACCAGTTCCACATGGAACCTCAGATAGTCACCGACCGAAGCGACTCAGTCTACTCCAGTTTCGGATGGGGAAGCTACGAGGAAGATGTGGAGTACGAGGATGAGGACGAGGAATTGATTCAGGAAAGCGACTGGGATGAGTACCAGCGGAAATTAGAGATGTATCGTCAGCCGCACCGCTGACTTTCTCCGCGCCCACATTTTCCCTCTCTTTTTTCTTCAACTCAGCTGCTCTTTTCTCTCAGTTACGACCTACCTTTTCTCCCCTGCCTGACCCAATTTTCCCGTGGGGGTGCTCTAACCTGAAACCTGCCGCCGTCCCGTGATTCACGCACGGTATGCTGCCCGGACTGATACAGGGGTGAACCACGGGGTGTTCTGCCCAGGTGAACCAGAGATAGAACACCCTCTGATTTCCACTGGGGAAGACTAATTCAGTAAGTATCCCAGTGACCTTTACCCGTTCTCGGAACTGGGATGTAGATCTTCGGAGCCTGCAACTCTTCCGAGTCCTCGAACAGGAAAGCACTCCATTTGTCTCTGATTGGATCAGTCAGCGCAATATTTGGGTCCGCTGCAAGCCAATGACTCCCTGAGTCCTCACCGGCTTCAACTATAATCAAATACGAACCCTGCTCCGGAAGCACCACTTTCGCAGAATCTGTGTCATGTTCCTCGTAGATTTTCTCGCCGTCAGGATTCATCGAAACGTCTTCTGAGTCCCAGTATATCTCGATCTTGTCGACAGATCTTTCAGGTATTCCCGTCCGTTCTCCAGCTGCCCGAAGCAGATTAGGGATACCGCGAAACCGATTGCCGCGCATCAAATCCTGTTTACCCATCTCCTCCCCAAGCTCCACAAAAACCTCATCTTGGCCGTGGAAAGGCACGATCTCGAACTCCTGGCCCTCTTTCTCACCGGACAAATCCGTGTATCCGTCGTTGTTAGAGGCGATCAAAGGAATTGCCAGCGGCAGCTCCGGTGGCGGACCATCATCCTCTGAAAGCTGTTGGAACCGATATCGGTAATCGTCGTAGCCGTAAATCCGGAACTCTCCCTCATCGACAAGGACCTCGACAACAAGCCGATCACCTTTCCCTAGTTCGTTGAACGGCGGTGACCCGTGTTCACCGGAGAAAGCGGCAGGACACTGTATGAACAGCTCCGGAGAACATCCAGACTGCCGTCTAACAGTCATTTGGTTCCGAGGAGCCTCCCCACTGTGTCCTTGGATGTACCGGATGGATTTGCCCTGGACCTCTTCTTCGACCAGTTCCAGTACAACCGTGTCCCCTTGGTCGATTTCCAGTAACTCGATTTCATCAGGCAGTGGCAAGGGGTAGTATTCACCGCCGGATCGTTTCTCAGGTTCCCGGACTTCTACACGGGTTGGAGAGACTCGTTTCTGTTTCATATAGGAAATCTGTCTTTATTCCTTAGCTGGCTCCTGACAGCGATTATCACCGTCTCGGCGATAAAGTTTCGCTACAAGACAGATAGACACTGCTCCATTAACCTATAGGTACAGTTAACCAAAAAGTTAACCGACGAAGCCACGTAGCAACCGACAATCCGAGAGGTGGATCAACCCGTGCCCAACGACCGAAGAAAATTGACGCAACTGCTCGACAACGTCGACAACAACAGACCGTCCAGCCACAGGCGAACCAACCGCGAAACCAACGAACCCAGCACGATGAAGGACTATACCCGGAAAATCAGGAAAGGCGAATACCAGTACATCACCGAGGACATCGACAACCGCTTCTCCACCACCCAGCCAAACTGGACGAAATACGTCGCTGTCCTACACAAGCTCGTAGCCGACGAAGTCGACTACCACAGAAGCGGGAGTTCGGTGCCTCTGGCGTCGGAGATGCTGGACCGTCTAAGCGGCGACTGTGAAGATCAGACCGTTCTCCTCTCCAACCTGTTCGTAGCAGCTGGGTTCGACGTCAGGATCATCCTCGTTGAACACATGGGCGACAAGAATTGCCATCTGCTCCCCCAGGTCCGGATCCCCGAAGACACTGACACAGGAACAGACCGGCTCCGGGAAGCATACGACGAATTGTTTGGCTGGCGACCTGGCAAGATGGCATGGACACGGATCAACGGAGATCCGTACCTTATCGCGGATGCAGAGTGGAGCAGTTACGTCGGGGATCGCTCCAGTTTGACCGGTGACTACATCAAGGAGACCAGCAGCGGCTGGAGCTGGCACAACATCATGGAAAAGTGGATGGTGGATTCCAAGACCAGCCATAGCCAGGGCTTCTCCGTCCAGAAAAAGAAGACGGCGAGTTCAAAGTCATCTTCGAGCCGTAGGCGGAAGAAGGGGTTCTTCGACCAGCTGGATGAGGTTGCTGACGCGATAGCCGAAAGTATGTGAAACCATGGTGAACCCAGAACACCCTGAAACCCGTGACGACCTGGAGGTCGACGGCGTCATCGACGCTCTGCGGCAGCTGATGGACGCCGGGAAGAACCTAGTCCGAGCGGTCGGAGAACGATACCTCCTGCTGACCGGCGACGGACCCGAACTCGTCGACTTCGACGGGTTGCCGGAAGAGGAGAAAGAGGAGCGGAAGTTCAGTCACCGGAAGAGAAAATTGGCGCGTGGGGACGACGTGTCGAAGCTTGCCCGACAGTCCTCGTACAAAGGCCAGTCACCGGAGAAGATCGCAAACAGGTCCTCAGACAATCCCTACATCTTCTCCGACGTCCTCAACGACCCGGGTCTGGTCGACGCCAGCGGAGAGACTGAGGCCGTTGCCAAGATTGCGGAGCAGAACCCTGGCTGGGCGAAAATGAGTGACGCTGTGGAAGCCCACGGCTTAGAGGCCGACGCTGACGGGAACGTCTCTCCTGCCGGCGACAGTGGAGACGGTAACGGTGCTTCAGGTAGTTCTGCGGCTGAAGCAGCTTCCGACGCCGCAGCGTACAGCGGTGACGTCTCTACGGCAGATGCCGGTGATCTCGGACCTACCGGTCCCTCCGGCTACGGCATGGACGGCGGCAGCTCCGGTGGAGATGCAGGAGGCTCCGGCGGGTCTGGCAGCGGAGGAAGCAGCGGCGGTGCCGGTGACGGCGGCATCGGCGGAAGCGCAGGAGGTGATGCTCTGTGAGCTCGAACCTCGAAGACCTGGCCGACGAGTTCGGCGTCGACCTCGACATAGATCTGGAGCCAGTCGAACCAGACCTGGAAGCCAGCGACGGCTCCCGTCTCGACATGGAGACGAAGGAAGCGACCGTCGTCAAACCGTTCAAACCCGGCGACGGCTTCGTAAAAGACGAGACGCACAACTTCGTCCTGGAAGACGGCAGCCAGTTCTCCGTCACAGTCCAGAAACGCCCGGAATGCCCGTCATGCCAGCACGTACTTGCTGAAGCTGACGAACCCAACCAGCTCTCAGGAACGTGCTCCGTCTGCGGAACGGAGACGTGTCACCGCTGCCAGTCACGGTGTGATGCCTGCGGCACGCTGCTCTGCCCCAGTTGTACGACCGGCCACGGATTGAAGGACGGCACGTACTGCGGGGACTGCCTCGTCGACGTCGATGAAGACGTGGAGTTCGATCGGGGGATCGAGAAGCGGGAGCTCCGGCACAGCGAGGAAATGGATGAACTGGAGTACGAGTTGAAGGAGGAGAAGCAGGAGAAGAAGCTGCAGCTCCAGGAGGCGAAGCAGCAACGCGACCAGATCCGGCAGGACTGGAAGGTAGTAATCCAGCTGCTGGATACGCTGCAAAGCAGTGACGACAGCGACGAAGACAACGACCAGGACGGGTTCTTCGGCGGCGAGGGCTTGCTGGATGAAGGCAGCACCTTCAGCGACAGCAGCGGCTCGGTCAGCGGCCCTGACTGGTTGGAAGAGACAGAGAACGAGATTGACGACCAACTCAAGGAGTGACTCGGAACTATGGGACTTGAAGAAATCGACATCGACCTCGAAGACCTGATCAGCGACGATGACACGGACAGCGACGTCAACGAAGTAGACGTTTCGGACATGTCGAAGAAGGACGTGGCAAAGAAAGCCATCAAGGAAGGCCAGTTCCTTCTCGATGAGGACCGGGCGGCGATCAAGTGCCCGTGCTCGAAACACGCTATGCTGGGCGACCAGGTCGTCCACTATGCGTGTGTCCTGTTCAAGCGGCCTGACCCGGAGGACGGCAAGCAGAAACCGGTGTGCAGCGGTCCGATTAAAGGCATCAAGGAGTGGAGTAGCGGGAAGAGGACGTGGAAGCCTGGTGGCGTTCCTCGGGATGGCTGTCCATACAGTCCCCGCCGGTTCCAGAGAGACGACCTGTGAAAAGCCATGGAACTTGTTAAAATCGGCAGTACAGAGGTCGAACCCTGCACCGAGTTTTTCTGGGATACGGACAACCAGGCCACGGTAGAGGTCACGCACCTGGTAGAGGACCGGTTCCTGGTCCGGGCATCGAAGACGTACCGCTTGGTGAAGCAGGACGAGGAAGGCCAGGAGATGTGGGACCGCAACCTCGGCAAACTCAACAAGTACCTCGCCAACACGTTCCCCAGCTTCTCCCTCAGCGTCGACTACTGCGACACGACCTCGGTCCAAGTCCTCGACGAGCACGACGAAGTAGCTGAACTCCTGGCAGAGGCCGGACGTCTGCAGCGACAGGCACAGGAGCTTCGGGACCGGCAGGAGTCGGTCTCGGTCGCGGTCAGGAACTCTGTAAGTAGTTTGGAAGCGGTGATGCAGCAGAACAGGACGAGGTCCGAGGAGAGCTTCAGCAGGCCGAGAGCCGGCTTCAGCAGATCCTGGAGACGCTGGAGGAGAAGAAACAGGCCGTGGAGCAGTGGCGGGCTAACGGTGTCTCACTGGCCTACCTGTTCCAGTTCTCCACCGATCCCGAAGTCATCCCGGAAGACCGGGTCGGTGAGGCAGCGGAGAGGCACGTCGACGAAGTCTTCGACCTGCATCGGAGGAAGGTGAAGCAAGTCCTGCAGGGTCCGAAGTTCAAGTTGCACGTCGAGGAACTCGAGGAGCCACGAGTCTTCAACCGGTTAGAGCATACCGGCTTGTTGAACCCGGATGGCTTCGAGCAACTATTGGATCAGGTCGACGACGACCTCGGGGAGTCGTTGAAGGATCTTCGCCGGAGTTCTGCCGAGCAGTACATGGCGGTTGCGTTGCGGGACGTCGAGGTCGGGGAGTCCACGGTTGAACGGTCGAAGGCGACTCCGGCACGCGCGGTCAGCTCCGTGCTTCAAGGATTGAAAGCCGAGACCGTGGCGTACGCAGAAGAGGTTCCGAACACAGGGCCGATGATCGGCACCCTGACCGGGACTAACCAGGTCGTCGGATTCGATCCGGCAGAGCTGCCGCACTACTACATCACCGGAGAAACTGGTTCTGGAAAGAGCTACCTGAAGCGGGTTCTCCTGGAAAATATCGCGTCACTCGGTTACGACGTCCTCTCGATCTCGCCATCAGACACTGAGGAAGTCGGTGTTTCCCTGCCGAACCCGGATCACGACGAAGGCGTAGGACTTGCAGCTGACCAGTACTGGATCGGCGGCGACCAGCTGCTCGACAAGCCGGACGACATCCACGAATTGTTCTCCGGGGTGAACGCAGCCACGCTGAAAGACCTGGACGACGATGAGAAGCAAGAGTTCGTCAACAAGGTGTTCACCGAGCTCGCCAAGATCGACCGACGAGATACCCCCTTGTTCGTCTTCCTGGAAGAGGCACACAATTTCACAAAAGGAGCTGCCGCCGACGCCATCCAAGACCTGGTACGCGAAGCCCGGAAGTTCGGAGTCCACGTCGTCATCGTCTCCCAGAGCCCGATGGACTTCAACCGGAACCACAAGCACGTCCGGGAAAACACGGTGTCCGTGTTCCTTCACGGCGAGTACTTCGACTACGCCTCCAAGTTCCTCGACGACGGAAGAGAGATCCAGGACCTGGCTACCGGCGAGGCAATCATCCAGTCCCGAGACTATCCGAAGCTCCGCGTCGAAGTCCGTCAAGCATTCACCCTGCCAACCGCGCCGACACAGAACCAGATCGACCGGTTACAGGACCGATTTACCGCCTCCACACCAGATCTCAAAGAAGTCGATACAGTCGAAGAAAACTCCGAGCCAGAAACAGAGGACCAGGGCAGCGATTTGTCCAGTGACGAGCAGCAGTTACTGGAGTTCATCCGCCGGTACATAGAGGAAAACGACGAGAGACCATCCAAGTCGAAATGCTACCGGGAAGATGACGCACCGTTTGGATCCAGTAAGACCCAGCGCGTCCTCGACCAACTACTGGAGACAAACATTCTGCAGAAAGAGACTGTGGAGCGTTACGGGAATGAGAGCCAGGTCTACAGCCCGGTTTAACCGAACAGAGCCGCTCCTATCTTCTTCAATCCCTGTACGACGTAGAACGCGGTGACGAGAAACAGGACAAAGAAAACCAGTAGCCAGAAAGCCTGGTGCTGCTGGAAAACCTCAATCACTGTTCCTTCAACCTCCGTAGAGAAGGATGCTCCATAGACCATCGAAGAACCCGAGAATCGACTCGATGATTGACTTCTTCCTCACGTTGACCTGGACTGATTCAGAGACAGATGTGAAGCCGTCGCTGACCGAAACCGTGACAGTTCTCTCACCGGTAGAATTGAACCGGTAAATTGCATATCTCCCGGATTCGCCGTTGCTCCAAGATATACTGAGGTCGTCGTTATCCGGGTTCACCAAGTTGACAGTGTAGTTGACTGATTTTCCGACTGTAATGTTTCGAGGACCCTCAATAGAATCAACGACGACTTCCTCGTTCGGACAACCGTTCTTCGACTTCAATCCTGGTGTGTTCGGACATTGATCCTGGATTACGCCGTCTCCATCTTTGTCGACCTCGAAATCTACGGCGATACTGGCGTGATGCCAGTCCAGTGGATCGCCGCCGTACTCGAGGAACTCTCCGTCCACGTTCAACCCTGATTCGATTAGTTCACTGGCGTTGAAGGCGCAGAAGACATCGCCTTCAGTGACTTTGATTGCTTCAGCTGAAACAGTGGCACGGCTCATCATCTTGCTCGTATGAACATCGTCGGAATCCATGTCCTCGTAGTCCTCCTGATATTCTGCCCAAGTCACTTCGCCGGACGGACTACGGTACTTGACATTCCCTCCATCACTCGGGGCAAGGTCAGCTGTTAATTCACAGGTAGAGCCTTTCCTCAAACCCGAGAGCACTGCAGGAGAGCTGTCGACTTCATCAATCCCGATATCGCTTATCCTGTCCTCAGTCTCCGTCCTGAAACCATTGTAGTAGAGAAGAGGGACGTACGGCGTCATCAATTCGCCTTTGTAGTCCACGTCATCGACTTTGACCCAGAACACCTGCGTAGGATCGTTTATCTTGGAGTCGTCAAGCCAGTTGGTGGTAGAAGCAGAGCAACCAGAAATATCGTATTCCTGGTTGACCGGGCACTCATCGAATACCAGAGGAGTAGATCCGACTACGCTTCCTTGAGTGTAGAATACAGAGAGTCCGGCGAGAACCAGTAGAACAATGAGAAATCCGCCTCCTGCGGACAGGTACTTGTGATCGCTTAGAAAATCCAGTATCCTCCGGTGGACCATAACACGCATTGTGGAAAACCTACTTATAAAAATGACACAGAGAAAACAGGAGTTAGCAGGTGAATCTCTATTCCAAGAGGCGACACACTCAGATTTGACGACTCCTACGAACTTGAAAAACTCATAGAAGACGAAATACCCGAAGTAGAACGCCAGAAAGTCTTCGGACACCACGAAGACCTCGATGAATGGCAAGAAGCATCCTACCGAGACAGTCTCTGGACCGACGACGGCCGACTAACAGGCATCGTCTCCAGCAACGAAGACTTCTACAACGTAATCCAGTACGGCGACATACTCGACGCCGTCAGAACCGGGATCGAACAAAGGGAGGAAGATATCGAACCCAGCGGCAGAGTCAACCTATCCCCGACCGTTCACAAGATGAGCGCCCGGATTGGGCTCGACCAGACTGTAGAGCCACAGCCCGGCGACGTAATCGAAACAGATCTCCGAGTACGGTCCGGTCACAGTGGTTTCCACGGCGTCAAGTACGAGAACGGGGCGATGCGGCAGGTCTGCAGCAACGGTATGATGGCGTTCGTAGCTGATCAGACCTACGAACAGACTCACGAGGAGGAGTTCCAACCAGGACTGGCAATACACGCAGTAGATTCTGCGATCGAGGGAATCGATGAAGTCGAAAATAGGCTCGAACAGGCACAGGACCGGACCCTGATGAACCAGGATGAAGCCCTGCTGGTTCTGCAAGACACCGGGATAGATCGTTACCTGGAGAACCCGACACCGGACCTGATTACTGCTGTCCAGGAGGAAGTCGACGACCCAGAGAATCCGTCCCTGTACGAGACCTACAACGCAGCAACCTACGCTCTAACACATCTCGCAGAAGACGACATCCCGCAGTACCAGCTGGATACAGGATTTGAGCAGGCAGCTGGAATCCTGGAATACGGAGAAGGCATACCCCATCCAGACATCCTCGGAGAAAACGCAGTACGTAGCCGTGCCAACGAACTGATCGAGGATCCTGACGCCGAGGAGTACTGGGAAGGAGAACGCGAAACCGTCCGAGAACTCATGCAGGAATACGAGATCGAGGCGTAGGGTGATCTCATAGATTTCAGACGCTTCAGAACCATTTACTGAGGAACTGGAAATCGAGCAGGAAATCCAAGAACTGGAGCAGGAGAAAATCGAGACCGAGGAATACGTCGAGTTCAGGAAACCACACTGGCTATTCCTCGACGCTTCCCGAGACGGTGAGATGAAGTACGGCCTGTTCAACTACGCTCCTCTCGCTCACTACGATCTCCGGATAGAGGAACTGGAAGATGAACTTGGAGATCTCGAAGAAACCGATCTGATGACTGACGGAGGCCGACCGCGGAAATACTTCTGGGCTTGGAGAGACGAGAACGGGAACTATATCTCCGACAAGATGGTGAACGGCGATTCCGCCGACATCGCCCACGACTCCATGGAAGAAGCCGAGAGGATGATGGAGAACCTCATGGAGAGCAATCCCGAAGAACAGGACCGATACGAAAGCGCCGGCCTGTACAAGATCAAACTCGACGCAAAGGAGATGGAAGGGGTCGAAGTCAAAACAGAGCAGTCTGGCCTTGATCAATTCGCTCCTGACGGAGGATACACTCTACCCGAGGGGTACAGCCACGACATGACCGAACTCGCGGAGTCAGCCGACCAGATAGAATGGTGATCCTGGAATTGGGGAAGACCACACCGACGAGTTCGGCCGCACCCTCGAAGAACAGCTGATCGATGACATAGTTTGGAACGACTGGATCGACCGCGACCAATACAATATCCACGAGAGGTACATCTGCGACCACGAATACCTCGACAACCACGAAGACGTCCCATTCGGCCTCTACATCAGCGACCACTACGGCCCACAATACAGGATAGAAGAGCCTTACAACCCGATCTGGCACAAAGAGACAGCCATAGAGATACTGGAAGACGAAGGCTACGACGCGCTTGTCGATCGGTTCTCAGAAGATTATCTGGACTCGAGTTCGTCGACACTGTGATTCTCAAAGAACTTCTCCACTGCCTTCTTCTGACTGTCCCAAGCCTTGCTGCATATCGGGCAGATGTGCTTCTTCTTAATCGCCTTCAATACCTTGCCGTAGTCGCCTCGATCGAAACCCTGCTCCACACTGCAGCTTGTTGAACTTATATTGATAAATCTCCCTGCGAGAATCCACTCTATCCCGGCAGCTGATTCTCGATGAAAGACCTCTCAACACTTGAGCAGCAATTGGAAAGACTTGGGATCCAGGATCATCCGAAGGCAAAGCAACTGCTGCAGAAAGCCACAGTAGCAGAGAATCCCCGGGTCAAGAAAGCGGTCAAGCAGAGGCTTCACGTATTCATCCAGAGCTACCAGGAATACCCGTTCAACGGCGAGACACCCAACGTCTCCTACACTGACCGCCCCGTGATCCTTGGAGAGACAGTGGGTGAAGGACGTACGTACGCCATCAAGGAAGACGAACTCACCCGGCACCTGCTCACAGTAGGAGCCACGGGAACCGGGAAAACCACGAACCACTACAACATCCTCGACCAGATCTCCACCCCCTGCTGGATCTTCGACCGGAAAAGAGACTACCGCCACCTCATCCACGAAACCACGGACGTCCTCGTAATCCCCTGGAACAAACTCAGGTTCAACCCATTGCAGCCACCGGAAAACGTCGGACTGCTGCGGTGGGCAATGGTATTCAGCGAGATCTACAGCCACGCAGGAGACCTACTCTCAGGGTCAAAGAACTACATCCTCAGCCATGTCACCGAACTCTACAAAGAATACGACCTATTCAGAGACAGATCCCCGCCGTACCCAAGTCTCCACGACCTGGAAGCCCTCATCAAATCAGACAAGGTCAACTTCGTACGAAAAGAGTCGAACTACCGCGACACCGTCCTCAACAGGTTGGAGCCGATGACCACGGTAACCGGACCGATCTTCGACTGCAGCCAAGGATACAGCCTTCCCGAACTCATGAAGCGGAACGTGGTCGTCTTTGAGTTCGGCGGCTTGAACCGTGATATCCAGAACTTCATCCAGGAAATCCTGTTCGCCTGGCTCTACGAATACATGTTCCAAAACGGGTCTCGGAACGGCCAGCTCCAGCTACTCCTGATCTGGGACGAGGCGAAGCAAGCGTTCAGTTACAAGAAAGAACAATCAGACGCAGCTGGCATCCCGGAGATTGACGACCTGACTGCGCGGGCACGAGAGTTCGGACTCGGGATCATGGCCGCTGACCAGGAAGCCACCAAGCTCACTGACTCACTGAAGGCCAACACTGGGACCAAGATGCTGCTCCCGATGAAAGACTGGAAGCAGTTCAAATCGATAGCGGAGTCGATGAAGCTGACCGAGATCCAGAAACGGTACATCCAGAACCTGGACGTCGGTCAAGCCGTGGTCCAGCACGGCAACCGGAAACCAGTGCCCGTCGACCTCAACTACTATGACGTCGAAAAAGAGGTCAGTGACAACGACCTGAAGAAGCACCAATCCGAGAAATGGAAGAGCCTGGACTACACGTTGAGCCAAGGCAAGGATTTCAGCAATTCCAGTAGCAGCTCCGGCGACTCCAGCCTCGCAGAATACATCTAAGAATCCGTTTCCCCGTTGAAGACCTGGACAATGCTGACGCCATTTTCCTGCAGTTTCGGGTGGGGCTGCACATCCCGGAGCTCCCGAATCCTATCCAAACCCTGGTCAAAACCAGTTTTCTCCAAGATAGCATGAACAGCAGCCGCAACGGTGACTGAACGACTCTGACCTGCAGCACAGTGAACGAAAACCGTCTGCCCACGCTCCAACTTCTTCACGATAAGATCAACCGCCTTGGCAACCTCCTCCAACTCGTTCTCCTCACTGTCCGGCATCCGCATATCCACGACCTCGACATGGTCCGGATACTCTGGAACAGGGTTAATGCCACAAAGCTTCACCACCGCGTCGATCTCGTTCTCCCGATAGTACTCGTGGTCAGCCGCGTCGTAGATATCTCCGAAAAACAGGTTGTCTCGAACCCGGTCCATCACTCCCTCCTCTTCTCCAGGTCCTTCGATCGCATCCCGTACTTCTTCCGTAGGACGTACTCGAACACGTTCTCCATGTCGAACTCGAATGTATGGCCGCACTCCCGGCACGGAACACGGGCAGTCATCTCATCCGATGCCTCAGCTGACTCCAGGATCTTCTCCGCCAACTCCGCCTCAGATAACTCGCTCACGTCATCACTCATGGCTTTGCTTCAATCCCACTCGGTTTCTCCTGCTTCTATCTCCGGGGTCTCGGACTCGACGAAGATATCCACGTCCATGTCCTCCATCTCGAGTTCAGCAGCATCCTTCTCGATGTCGCTGAAGTCGATGTGCACGTCTTCAGCTTCAGTCCGGTCGATACCTTCCTTGAACTCTTCCACCTTCATCCTCCGCCGACGAAGAAGGGAACGATGCTCCTCCGCCATCTGCTCAACCGCTGCGTTGTCGACGTCGGAGAACGCGACCTTGTAGGTGTCCCCACCAAGGATACGGATCTGGCCGTCCTTCCGCAGTGCGTTCTTCAACGCCGACAGCTCCATCCACAGCAGTTTGTACAGCTGTTCCTTGTCCTTGGCAGCTTTCTTCGCCTGTTTTGCCTTCGTCTTCGCCTCCAGCTCGTCGATACCTTCGTCGCTGTCACGGGCTGTTTCCAACCGGTCCTGGTAGGTCCGCCAGTGGTTCCGGATCTGGGTTTTCAGTTTTTTCAGGTCGTGTTTACGGTGCCTGATGTCTTCTTTGACTGTTTCTCGTTCGTACTGGGTGTCCAGCATTTCCGAGTCCCAGTGGGCGTCGAAGAAGTCGGATTCTTCATCCTTCAGGCGTTTCCATTTCTCCACTTCGTTCTCGCCGTGCCGCTTCTCGTGGGACAGGCCGAGGGCGTGGCCAATTTTTTCGAGCATGGCTTTTCCAGTCGCCTCTAACCCGGTTATTTACTCCACGATACAATAAGCGTTTTGGCGTAGTTAACTATCTACTCAACCACTCTCAGAGCCCTACTTTATAAATAGGAGTCGTGGATAGTTTCGAGGCAGTGAGCGAACGCGACAAGGCTACCTGGGAGGACTTAGCTGAAGTCTACAAATCCCTCGGCAACGAGGCACGGTTAGCTGTTATTCTACAACTTGACGAAGGCGAGTCTGTCTCCCAGCTCACCGACGAACTCGGGATGACACGGTCCGGCCTCCAGAAAAACATTGAACGGTTGATCGACGCCGGACTCGTCTACCGGCCTACCGACTCCGATCAAACCTACGAACTGACTGTCCTGGGGGAGTTCTTCGTCAACGAAGTCCGCGAGGAGAAGCAGCACGTGGACCAGGTTCTTGAAGACTTCCAGGACCGACTGGCCGAACTGGAAGAGGAAGAAGAGGAAACCTTGCAGCGGATGGAAGATGCCGGCGTGGACACCAAAGAACTGGAGAACAAGCTCCGAGCAGAAGCCTGGGAAGAACTCCAAGATCAGAGGTAGCTGTCGTCCACTGCGTCGTGGGAGCCACCGAGAACAGAGTCACAACTGGGGCAACACACCAGGAAAAAGCTTCCAGCATCCGTGTCATACCGTTCATCGACGTCCCACGCATTAACCGGTTGGAAGAAATCACCTCTATCAGCATCTTCCCCGCAATACGGACACTTAGCCATACTCGGCGATTGACATGGTCTCCAGAAAAAGCCTGCCAGTAGAAGCCTTCGACACCCTAAGGAAACCCTCAGGGTAAGCGAGGATAAACCCTTTAGAACAGTGTACCATATGGCGAATATATGGGCTCCGACTCAAAGCTGGAACCAGCAGCCGACGTGGAAAAACAGGAAGACAAAGAACTTCGATACGTCCAGTTGACCGGTCACGGCATGGAATACCAGTTCGAAGGGGAGCGCGATGAAATGTACTCCCGTACCGAATTACTGGACATGATCAAACGGCTCCAAGAGGAAGACGGCGGCCTCGAAGAACTACACAGCCAACTCAGAGAATGAGTGAAGAAGATCTCGACCAGGAAACCAAGGAGTACATTGACTACCTGCATGACCGCATCCAGTTCCTCCAGCAGGAGCTCGAAGAATCTGAGAAAACCGTCCTCGAACTCCGGCAAGAAATCCAGTCACCAGGAGGAGACGGGCCGCTGCCCACAGTCGACATCGAGGAATTTCTCGAGAGCATAGAACCCAGTCAAAGAGACTTGGAGGAGTTGAGCGCCGAGGATTTCTCCGAGTTTGGAGACTGGGTGTTCCACGACCCCGAGGAGATCCGCGACGACCCAAGGAAAGCGTTCGAGGAGATGATGAACGCAGCTGAGCAAATTGAGGACCACAACGAGGAAATCCGAGAGGTCAACGACCGCATCCACGAAAACAACGAAGAATGGTTCGGAGACAAATGACCATCGAAGCCTAATCTACCGAAGAGTCTTCACCCATGTCCATCTATCGCACCAGTATATAGAATGGAACCGTCCCAGGATTTCGTCGACAACCATGCGATAATCTTCCAACGACAGGCCGAATTAGAGGTTGAAGACGAGACCCTGCCTGTTGAGATCTCCCTATCCGAAGGTGGCCAACTCAACCTCGAAACCTCCAGAATGGGCTTAGAAACGGAAGGACTGGAAACAGGAATCTACCCAGAGGTCACGGGAACCACTGAACAAGGCGAACAAGTAATCGTCAGCGACCTGTTCTGCTTCGCAGACGAACTACTCTCCCTGAACCCCTCTGTCGTCGAAATCTGCAGTAGTGAAGACCGGGTCATCGAAGGGGAAGAAGTAAATCTTACAGCTGACGTCCTCGGATTCCAGTACAAGGGTACTCCTCGCTTTTCCGATCCTGACGACAGAGTTGACCTCATCGAAAGAACGGGATGGCGGGCCGGAAGCGGAAACACAGCAGACTGGAGCATTTCCGTTAGACCCCTACCCGACTATACTACTCGGGTCAACTCTATCCAGAACTACCAGAACCTGGTCCGCACCGTTCAACTTGATGTATCTATCAGCGGAATCTACGGAGGCCTGGACCGAGTTGGCACGGTCACCGAAGGGCTACTGAACGAAGTCACCTGGCTTTCCACCTACATACAGGGAACGCTGCCCTCCCACTCGAAGCTCGAAATCAGGGAAGAAAACTCAAATCAGCCGGGCTACGTCAGGATCCGCAGCCTACACGGCAACGTCGGAGGATGCTGCAAATCAGGGAATCTTCTGCTCATGGTGGGGCAAGAACTCCCCTTATTCCTGGACCGGGCCTACGACCACTTCCGAGAAAAACAGGAATCCCTCGAACTCAAGAAAATCCACGGCTTCTACGCCGACTCACTCGATCCGAACCGGCCGGTCGACGTCAAGTTCACAAACCTCTGTATAGCAGTCGAGATGCTTGCCGACAGGTACCTAGAGCAAGACCCAGGCGCTACTGCCGACATGATAAGCGGCCTGGTTAATGGAGTCGGAGTAGAGTACCAGGACCTGATCCCGGAAAACGGCAGCCTCATAACCAAATATGGAGACGACATCTACGGACGCGACGACATCACCCCAGAATACTTCTGGTGCCCTGCCCGGAACCACGTCATCCACGGAGGATCCAGCGTCACCACTACAGAGATCAGCCGGGACTACAACGCCCTCCTCATACTCCTCCAACGACTTCTACGAGAAATCCTGCTTGAAGGCAACACCGAAAGCCTACACGGGATGACGGATCTCGAACCGAACGACTTCGTCTCCCGTTGAAACCTCTTTAACGCCCGAATCGCTACCTGGGACGTAAGAGGATGCCGGAGAGGAAAAACCAGCACTACGTCCCCAAGCACTACCTCCGTGCCTGGGCCACAGACGGAAAACTCAACGTTCTACCGCTATCTGCCGGAAATATATTTCCAGATACCACTGACAACGTCTGCTCCCGAAACTACTTCTACGGAAACCCTCCCGTCGTAGAAGACGAGCTGGCAAACCTCGACGGCCACCACGCACATCCATTCAACGAGCTCCGAGATGGAGACGACTTGACTGATCTCTCCCAGCAACGTATCGACCTCTTGCTCTCCTTCATCACCACTCAAAGAACCAGAAGCCGGGCGACAAAGGAGGATATCAAACAGGGCTACGACTTCCTGAAAGACGCCGTCGAAGACGACATGGAAGCCGGCAGGTACGAGGACCGGATCGAGTGGGAAGACGAGTTCAATGAGGAAGAGAAGAAAGAGAAACTGGTTGAACATCAGCTCCTCGGCGTACACCACTTCCTAATCGCCCAGGGTATCTTCGGCTACATCGGGATCAAAGACCTCCATGGAGTGATGCTGTGCAACGTCACCGACCAGGAGTTCATCATCTCCGACGCCCCGATGGTCCTCGACATCCCCCAGTACAAACACCAACTCGGTCTGGTTCCTGCAGGCATGGGCAACCGCGGCCTCCAGATCTACTGCCCTATCGACCAGAACCATATCCTGCTCCTCTACGACTGGGATGTCTACAGGTTCGACCACAACTCCAAGAGGCAAGTCCTGATCAAAGACGAGGAGGTCATTGACGACCTGAACCTACTGCAGTTCCACAACGCCGAGAGCGTCGTCATGTTCAACGACAGCAGCGAAGACTACATCCTGGACCTGTACGACCGGATCGACGAGGTCCGGCAGAGAGAAGAAATCACGACGACACAGGAAACCGAGAACATGGGCGAGTTCGAGATGGAGGAGGCACCGGCCTACCAGGTTCCCAAGACCTCGCCCAGTCTTCCCAGCTGCACGACGATTGACGGAGTCAGGTATACGGAGCGGCGTCCAGCATCTGAATTAGAGAAGGGCCGTCAACTCGTTCACAGCATCTTCAACGAGGTGAACTGGGCGTCTGATGTCGCCGTGATCTACTGCATCAGGCTCCTCGAAGAAACCCTGGACCTATAGAAACCTGCTGTGGAACCGGTTTAGCCGATATAAGATACCCGTCCTCCCTAAAATCTCAATCTCTGTTTGATGAGAACGAGGACTATATGATGGGTCCTGACAACAGCTTCTTATGCCGGTTCTAAAGGAATATGCTGATTCCAACGACAAAGACGGTTACTACGTCCATGCACACGTCTCCGGCTTAAGTCACCCTCTCCCGTTACAGACACCCGAAGTGACGGAAGAGATCTATCGAGAACTGGGATATGAACCGATAAAACCAGGGGATGACGGCGGTGTCAATGTTCCCAAGCACCTGACTTGGACGCTCTTCGACGTCGATCTGCACTGGACAGAAAACTCCGGGCCTCAAGGAGATGCTTCAGACCTTGACTTCGATGATCTCCGAGAGGTCGCAGGTCCGGATCTCACAACGGATGACATTGAGACAATCCTCGATCTTACGGAGGACTACAGGGGTCAGTATCAGTCCCGGGTCAAAGAGCTTCGAGAAGAGTTCAGCGACGATACCGGCGGATCTACCACGCCTGAATCGGGCGGCGGAACTGTACCGTCGGTAGAAAAACTTCTTGAGGAGATGTCGGATGAGCCCAGTTTTGACGACGAAGTAGAGCAGTTACTGGAGGACTGGCAGCCCGACGGTCTCAAACCAGACGACTACGACCCGGACGAAGATGACGGGTTCTTCAGCCAGTACTATACCACGCATTCCGAGTACCGAGAAGCACTGGATTCTGTACCTGATCTGAAGGCTCGTCTGCAGGAATACGAGGATCATCCGTGGAAGGTTCAAACTGTGAAGGCTGCCAGCGGAAACTCAGAGGAAGACAGTAACGGGTTGAGAGTCACGTTCAAGATTGACGACAGCTCCGATATCAACAGATGGAGCTGCATAGACTACCGGACAACGGACGACACCCCTGATTTCAAATTTTCTACCGGGATTAGCAGCCACCGAAGCTACACGTTCGAGGTCGAAGACAACTACATCAGCGACTTCGACATGACGATCACCCACCAGTCAGTGGGCAAATTCGATATCCCGCCTGAGGACTTCTGGGGATACGAAGTCGAGAACCAGGATCCGAACGAAATGATGCACACTCTGATAACTGACTTCCACCACCTAATCCCAGTTATCGAAGAGTTTTTCGACGGTCTCCCATCCTACGATCTCGAATCAACCGACCCGGAGGACCACTCAGTGTATCTCCCTTAGCTGGTCTTATCCTGATCAACCAACCTTCCTTAGAAGATCAAGAACCTCCTTCTCAAATCCTCTACTCGTCTCCATCTGGATTTCCGGGTCAATCCCGAGATCGATATCGACCATGCCAGAATCGAATGCCTCAGACAATCGCACGTTCATGTGTTCCATGCTCTGAGGATAGACTCCGCCAGCTGCGTAGAACTCGTTATCATCTGTGAACCAGTCGATGTAGATTCCTCGGTAATCCAGTGAAACCTCCTCGTCAACTTTGCTCTCCGCATCAGATGAGATCGCAGTTAGTGGGACACTGAAGTAGTACTGCGAGATATGTGCTGTATCCTCGGTAGCTGTCGTTACTGAAGTCTTCATATCCCAAACCCAGGACGTCAACTGGGCGATTAGAGGGCCAAAGGTCGGGATTTGACCAAGGAGCCCCGTCGTTCCCTGTTTAGCTGCTTTACGGTGGAACTCTCCACGGAACTCCATCTCTCCCTGAAGAACCGACTCAGTAACGTACTTCTCGAATGCAGCTTCCGTCGTCCCGTCGATACTGGCGGCTGCTTCCCCTGATTCACTTCCCGTCCACACCTGCTTCGTATCCTCATCCGTTGTTGTAACGTGAGTGGTCCAGATGTGCTTGAGAGGATCCACATCTTCCAACGGAGTTGCCTCTTCTATCTTACCGGGGAGATTGGTTCCGTGAAATGCATTCAGGCCCCACGATGTCTTCTGAACATCCTCCTTGCGACCACTATCGCTGAACGAAGGAATGGTCGGGGTCGGATCCGTGACTTTCCATCCATACTGAGAGAGATCGGTCTGACTGATGCTCGGAGTGGAGGGCTCGGCAGCAACACTGAGAGAAAGACTCGGGATAGCAAAGGCCGATAATGCCCCCTTGAGGAACGTGCGCCTATGCATACAGCTAATCCCTTGTGTAGAGCCGTGAAACTGTTTGGGTCAGAAAAGACCGCGTTACTGGTTACGCAGAGCCCGGAAGTAGTTCACCACAGGACCTCCAAGCCCTAGAGCCGCCAAACCGGTCAGCAGATTTCTAAGGCCGACCAGGCCGAAGATGTCGCCGATAAGGAAGTCGAGAATGATCGAAAGATCGAGGATCAAGGTCAGGTCGATTGCCCCGATTAGTGCGGTGACTCCGAGAACACGGAGGAGGTCAGCTGCAGATACAATCCCGTGATAGTGCCCTATACCGAAGGCCACAACCAGGATTAGCAGTAGGGGAGATACGGCGTCGATCCCCCGGGAGATCAGGCTGGTTTTGTCTCCTCGGTAGTATCCAACAGCGAACTTCCCGGTTTGCCAGAGGTCTTCGGGCAAGCTTCCAGACATTCTTTCCGGTCTTACTGCTGACGTTTTCCGGGTTCCCGCATAAGCTTTGGGCAGATTCTATCGTCTGGATTCGGTTGTGGATTAGATATTAAAAAGTCGTTTTCGCAGGTAGTAGTATATGACAGAAGAGACTCAAGAACGTGTAGATGCCGACGACATACTGGACTCGGTGACGCTGAAAATCGCAAAACTACTGCTTGAAAACCCGAAAATCAAGTACAACAAGACCACGCTGGCAGAGAAAGCCGGAGTCTCCAAAGACGCACTCTACGACCGGTGGGATACCCTGGTCAAAGGCGGCCTCATAGAGAAAGCCGAGGTAGAATCCGAAGTAGACCACTGGCAGCTGAACCAAGACACCTCCTCACCACTTCCCGAGGCACTCGGACGGATAATGTACGTCGTAGGGAACGAGGAGGACAACAGGTGATACAGAGTGAGCGAAGGCGACTACGACGACTACGAGCAAGCGATAGCGTTTGAGGGAAATTTCCAAGGGGAACCTATGATCACCAGAGCCCTGATCTATGGCGACGGCAACATCCAGATACACCAGGGACCGAAGACTGGTGACAACGAGTTCATACCGGACGATATCATCGGTATAGATCGAGAAGAACTCGAAGATATTCTTGAGAAAGCCGAGGAAGTCACCGCAGGTGAGAACGACCAGTGATGACGATGGAGGAAGAGACGAAATCAGTCGTAGCCAGGATGGTGGATATGTGCCAGTCCTGCTCCGACGACGACTTCTGCAAGGAGTGCAGGGAAGACATTCAGTTCTTCCAAGACAAGTCCGACTTCGACGTCACCGAATACATCAAACTATCAGTCCCGGAAGATATCCAGGCAGACCCAACGGAAGAACCGGAGCCGGAAGAAGAAGTCTGGCTGCAGGTCACGGCCTACGAACACACCGTCTACACACCTGCAAACGGGAGAGAAACCGTTCTCAGCTACAACGAGGACGACACCCAGCTCGACGAAGACCTAGAAATCCTCAGCACCTCCGACCTCGTGACCAAGCCGGAGTTCCATCTCTGGCTGGCCGACCTCAAGAAAGAACTCGACTTTGACAATAGCGATGAGGACGAGGGAGCTCGGAAGCTGGTGGAGCAGGCCGCGTTCAACCTCGGTACACACGGACGGCAAATCCTACAGGAAGAACTTGAATCAGAAGGTGGTAGATCTGACTAAAGGAGTTGGGATCAAAGAGATAGAAGGTAAGATCGGCCAAGTCATAGAAAACAAGGAGGTTATTCACTATCCGGCTACTCAGTGCTTGCATGATACTGACTGGTCTGCGATTAGGGTTATAGTAGATGCAGAACCAGATTCACTTTGGAAAAAGAGACTTATCAGAGGCACTCCAGACTGGATTTTCGGTTATTCTAAGGTGTATATAGTCTTGACTCAGAACCCTGATGACTTTGAAGAGGGAGAGCAGGTAAATTTCCGGGTTTTGCCCACATACTATACAGCACCCAGAATAGCAACGGGAGTGATTGTCGTAAAAGCTGACGAGACAAATCTGCAACCAAAAACTCTCTAAGGTGATACACAATCGAGTTAGAAGACGCTGAAATCGACTGGAAGGAAGACTTCGGAAACGACCCACGACTCATACTATACGTCGACGAAATCCCCGACACCAGCGACCTCGAGTTTGAAGGCAGCGAGGAACAGGGGCTATGGTACGCTGAACACGACTCGGGTTACGTCCAGTTCTTCGCCTGGGACGGTGGCCAACAAGACGGGTACAACGGACGCCACTACGAGATCGAAACCGTCGACGGAGAAGAAGTCACTCTGAAAGGTCCGTGGAGCAGCCGCGCCGGAATCATGAACAAGTACGGCTACGGGCCATGCCTCGACGCACTCTACAGGACGGACCCAGAGCAACTCGGCGGCA
This sequence comes from Halobaculum sp. XH14, assembly GCF_032116555.1. Taxonomy (NCBI): domain Archaea; kingdom Methanobacteriati; phylum Methanobacteriota; class Halobacteria; order Halobacteriales; family Haloferacaceae; genus Halorarum; species Halorarum halobium. The sequence continues at coordinate 698,920 of NZ_CP134949.1, read as the reverse complement.
GATCAGGAGCGATCACATTGGAAGCAGCGGAGGAAGCCATCGACCAGTACGTCGAGGAAGAGGTTGACCTGGAGCGTGTCGAGAAGTTCAGCGGCAACGAACCCTACTACATACCCCAGAAAGGCGAAGGTGATCCTTCCCTGTGAACCTCGACGACGTACAGGATGAATGGGAAGACGCCTACTTTGAAATACTCGACACACTCTACGAAGAAGCCACTCCCGGCCTCGACTACAGCAGCCTGGACCCAGGTGACGCAGTCAGAGACGATCCGCCAACCTACCTACGGCATTATCTCCACGAGGACAAGCAGGAAGAACTGATCGAGGACATCCTCGACGACTACGACATCCCGGAGGATCTGTACTTCGAAGCGAAGAAAGCAGTCTTCCTCTCCGCCGGACCGTCAACGAGTTTGGAAAACGTCGACCGGGCACGGGAAGAGGCCGACCTGGAGCCAGTGTCGGAGATACTGGAAGGTGATACAGAGTGACGTTCAGCTGTATGGATGTGGTTTTACTGGCATATTTTGGAGGAGTCGCGGCGACTCTCTTCGGGTTACATTTACTCAATCAAGGTGAGAATCACCGGTCATAGTAGACGGCAGAGAGGTCGACGGCTACTACATCGCAGAACTCTACACCGGTACAGATCTTGAAGAACCAGTCCTGAAATTCGTCTACTCTGGAGTCCCCGACTACATCCAAAGCCACGAGGACTGTATCGACACCGCCTTGGAGGAAAACCCGGATCTGATGATCTTCCCGGCCACGATCGAAGAAGCTGGGGAAGCACTCGAACCCGGAGAAGGTGATTCGTAGATCGAGGACGGCACCTACGTCTTGGTTGGCTGCGGCCAGCAGAAACAGAATGAACCCGTACCTGCCGAGGATCTCTACACGTCGACGTACTTCCAGCTGAAGAAGCGATACGCAGAGGCCCGGTCACAAATCGGGGAAGACGCCCCGGAAGGGACCACGCCTTGGGCGATACTCTCCGCCGAACACGACGTACTCTGGCCCAGCCTCGAAACAGAACCCTACAACACCACCATAGGAGACCTGGAAGGAGAACCAGCACCAGTCGAACCAGAAGCCTACCAACACACCAGCTATCCCTGGGACGAACCACTCTACAACGACCGGCTCGACTTCTGGACCCGCCGCGTTCACTACGGACTCGCTTCCTGGCTCGGCATGAAATCAGGGTTTCCCGAAGAGAATCCGCACTGCCGCCGATTAATCGTACTCGCCGGCGACGACTACGTCGACCCTCTCAAAGAGAACGATGTGTTCGAACCGTTTCCCTGGGAAACCCGGTTCCCATTCCAGGAGCAGGACTTCTCCGGAATCGGGGAGCAAATGGCCTGGTTGAAGGAAGAGGCCGAGTTCTACGAAGAAACCCGGAACCAAGATACTGAGTCACGGCAATCCTCAGTACGTTCCTACAGAGAACCGGACCTGGATGTACCGGACGTCGACGGACAATCAGACTGGAACGACTGGCTGGAAGGTGGTTAGAGATGCGGGAATGCGTCCGGAAAGGCTGTGACAACGTTACAATGTTCGGCTTGTGCAACTCCTGCAGGGGAGACGACCTGATCCGGTCCAGGTGAACGAGCCAGGTTTATCGACTTCGTGGAGGGAGATGATTTCAGATGAAGGAGTGCAGCGAATGCGGCAACAAAGAACCGGACGACATGGGTATCTGTCCCAAATGCGGAAACCGCGACTTCGACCAAATTGAATAAAAATACCATTGAGAAGAACCCGGATAGGTGACTGTGTATAGGACGTGTAGAATACGACAAAACCCTGAGCGAGCCACTCGGCGGCTCTATCAAACTCAACGACGGCGACTACATCTTCCCCGTGAATCTGCCGCTCGAAAAAGTCAGATCCATCCTTGAAGACCAAGCCGGCGATTACAGTCACGAAGTCAAAGGCAGCACCATGCCCTACTTCTCCATCGACACCGGCAACGATGAACGATATGACCTGCTCTACACGAAGCCGGAAGAAGGCGTGAAAGCAGTCGCACTCTACGACGAAGAACAGGACGAGACAATGGACTTCTGGGAGATCGATGAACTACTGGAGACCGAATAGAACCCGTCGATTTCACTCTTCTTGGTAGTCTCGAAGCTCATCTAACTCCCGGCGTAACCCCGGTAATTCCTCGTCAGAGTTCTCAATCTCCTCCTCGAGGAACTCGATACGATTCTGGATAACCTCGTCCGTAGACTGATGATCCAACGTCCTCTCCTCCTCACCTACACCTGGCTTGTAGGAAACACCGGAATCAGGGTCCGCACTCCTAACAACATTCTCTAACCGGTTCAACGCCTCCTCAGAGCTTCCTAAGACCTCGATGACACGGACAGCTTCCTCAGCTGCTTCACCAATACCTCTCCAGTACTCCTCCCCCGACCTTCTCTCCAACACTCCCTCGTTTTTCAATTCAGCTTGCTGCCGGACCTGCTCAAACTCCTCCTTCGCCCCTTGAAAATCACCTTCCTCCAGTTTCTCCACAGCACTACGCAGCGGCTCAGGCGAAGAACCCCGCATCACTCACTCGTCACGGAGTTCGTCGAGCTCCTCCTTCAACTCCATCAAGTCCTCCTGCGACCGCTTAATCTCCTCCTCCAAGAACTCGATACGATCCTGCACCACCTCATCCGTATCAGACTCCGAGACAGTCTTCTCCGCCTCACCGACACCGCCCTGGTAGGTGATCGCAGAACTGTCGAAAACACGGCCCTCAAACAACTCCTCCAACCGTTTCAACGCCTCCGCAGCGTCTCCCACGTTGTGGAGAATCTGTGTAGCCTCCTCCGCCAAGTCCTCCACTCGTTCCCAGTAACTCTCATCAGTATCCGTCTTCAGTACACCCTGCTTCTTCATCCCTGCCTTGACGTGGAGACGGGCAAACTCATTCCGCGCCTGAACCACGTTCCCGTTCTCCAGTTGCTCGATACCTTCTCGACCGGCCTCAGGCAAACTACCGTTCATACCAGTATCGCCAATAGCACAGTAAACCATATACTACAATAACTATTTTGGTCAATAGGCTCGATAAGCAGACACGGAGAAAAATGCGTCCCCCGTATACCACAATCTTCGCCCCTGAATCCAGTGAAGACGAAATCAAAGAAGCCCGGAAACAGATCCTTGAGGAGATCGCGGAAGCACAGCACCAGAGAGATGACACTGAGTATTTCTACGAGGTCTGGCGGAACATCGAAGAAGCAACCCATCAAGCACTGAACGATGGCGACGACGAACTCTACGACTACCTGAAGAACAACTGGGATCTCATGAAAATCCACGCAGAAAAGAAACTAGAGACGTAGAATATCATGGCCGTCTTCTCTTGGCTCATATACCTCAATATGTAGCTCGCTGCCGTCATCGTACTCGAAAAACTCCTCGCCTCTCTGCTCCAACTCATCGAACGCTACAGTCGTCCAGTCCACGTACTGAGTCTCGCCAAAGAAGTCGTCGACAAACTCGTACAGGTCGTCGACAGCTTCACTGCTGGACTCCTGGAACCGTTCCATCCTCGGATCGAGAATCCTCTGCAGGTCGTACTGACGCGGCGCATCATCGTAACCAGGGCGGACACGGATCTCCACATCCTCCCCTGACTCCAGTGAATCATACAGCTCGTCGCTGATCCACTCGAAGTGTTCCATTTGGTCTTGGTCGAACTCGTTCAGCGCCATTGTAGAAAATATCCGAATCCCGTGTTTAAAACAGTTCAGCCGACCGGTGTCAAGCCTTCCCGGTACTCGATAAACTTCATCTGCGACTCTGACTCAAACGCCAGCGTGCCTTTCTCCTCGTACTCACGGACGTACGAAGTCTCCAAGGCTTCACGCGACGGAATCGGGTCTCCACCCTTGTCCATGAAGATGTCAAAGTCCGGTTCCTCTACAGCCTCACCGTACAGTTCCCGAGGCTCAGTCTCCGGCCACACATCTTTCTCCTGCAGGTACTGCTTGATTTCCTGGTACGATCTACGGGCTGTTTCCCGAGGTGTCAAGTGCCCGTTGTCCTGCCAACCATCTGGCGTCCAATACTCCCAGTAGGCCATCCGCAGCGGCCCATTCCAGTCATATCCAACGATGTTCGCCGGCTCTCGACCGTCCAGAGTTGGCTGAGTCAATGACTGCATAGCCTCATAAGCGTCGATAGGATTGCCGCCCAGGATATGTACGTTCCATCCACGGAACTTCACTGGCCCCAAGTCTTCTGCCTGCACCGAACTCTTCCCGTTCGCATAACCCAGAGTCGTAGTCTCGGCATCCAGGACCTCGAAAGCTGCCTCGCACTTTGGCGCAACGATGAAACGCCGGTACGGGTACTCGTCAGCGAGGTCGTCGATGGTATCTTGGTACTTCTCCGCCTCTTCCCTGGTGTAGGCGTCTCCGATCACCGCGACTCGTGGCTCCCGTTCATGGAACTTCTCAAGCAACCTGTCCAGATCCGGGTCCTCGTAATCATTATCCATGAATCCAGAGGGCAGGTCGACGTTCGTATGCTCCTCCGTAAGCTGGTAACTGCTGTCCTCACGATTTCCCGGAAGAAACCCAGCCTCGAACGCTTCTACAGCAAATGGGACGCGACCCGTACTACAGCAATATTGGAGTCGTTGAGCTTCTCGTAAATCGATTCAGCTACCACCGCGAGCTGTAATGCGGCTCAGAACTTTTTAAGAAGAATCCAAATCATCCTCAACATCTTCAGAAAGAGGCAGATCGCTCAGTTCGATTCCCCGCCTCTCACACTCCTCGAGTACAGCCTCCACGACTTTACAAGCTAAACGACCCATCCTTACAGCCTCCCTTTCTGGTACTCCTGTTCACCGATTACCGTTAGGATCTCTCGGGCCTGATCATCCAGGTCATCCAGCGAGTTCTCCAGCATATTAGCCACTAACTCTGTCTCAGCCTTGCTCTCTGCTTTCTGAACATGATATATCGCTGCCGCCAACTCCTCCAGTGCCTCAGCATCACTCATAGCCTGTAGTTAACCTTTTGCTCCAATAAACCGTTTACTGCGATGTGAAGGACGAGACAATTAGTGACTGCCAGTGGTGCGGCCAGAGACGAGACTTGGACAAAGCTCACTGGTATTATGCAATCGTCAGTGGGGAACAGCTCTTCTTCTGCAGCCTGGAATGCCGCGTCCGCTGGTGTCGAGAAACCGGGAACCCGATGCCCGACAAGGTGTAGAAGTACCAGGGTTCAGCGTCGACGTCCACCAGTACTCCAAGGATTACCGCCGCCTCGGCCCTGGGACTGTCCACGGCTCTCAGGAAGAAGCCTGTCACCAGTCCCCGGCGGCAAACCAGTCTTCTCGATCTCCTCGACTACCCTCCAGATATCGTAACTCGTCCGGCCAAGCTCAGTCTCCCACGACTCAGTATCCAATACAGCGTAGGCCGCCGTGGCCTCGTCCCGTGGCTGCCCGACACTACCCGGATTCAAGACCACGCCTTCCTCGAACTGTTCCACGGCTTGTAGATGGGTATGCCCAAGGACCACAGCATCGTAGCTGTCCAGATATCTCTCGATATCGGAGAAACCGCTGGGGAACACGTACTCGTCAGTGTTCTCTGGGTGGCTGTGAGCCGCCAAGATATCCCCGTCCGCGAGTTCTTGCGTCTCCGGCAACTCCAATAGATACTCGATATCCTCTTCTTCCATCCTATCCTCGGCCAGCTGCAAACCTTTCACCGCTTGCTGATTACTGCCGTAACTTGGGTTCCTGATCTCTCGGTCATGGTTCCCCTGCAGCACGTAGCTACATTCTTCCTGGACCTGGTCCACGCACTCCACAGGGTAGGGATTGTATCCGACGACGTCACCGAGACAAGCGACTTCGTCTACACTCTCCGGCATATCCTCGAATACTGCTTCCAACGCCGGCAGGTTCGCGTGAACGTCCGAGATCAGGCCCAGTTCCATTCCTACCTTCTATTGAGGGAGGCGACCTTTTTCAAGGTCAAGCCTCGACAAGTTCATCCTCCTGCTCAGCATCCTGGAGCTTTCGGTAGATCTTCCGGACGTTCTCCTCGTCGTGAGTCGTGACGTTGTGGATCTCTTCGCGTACCTCGCCTACCTCGTAGTCAGCCTGCCGTGCAGCGTATGCCAGGAGAGCACCTGATGCCACGAGGTTCCCCAGCCCTTTCAGGCCGAAGTACTGGCTGCGGAGTGTCGTGCAGAGGCCGAGCGTCCCGAAGTCCGTCGTGAACTGTAGGTGGCTGACGCAGGGCAGTCCCTTCACCTTCGGTGCCTTCATCGCTTTCTGCCGGTCGCTTTCATCGAACAGATTGGCGATTAGAGCGTTCCTTCGATTACCGGGATATCCCTTCAGGCCCTGGTCGATGCACTCTTCGATCGCTTCCCCGCTCTGCCCCCAGTATCCTCCGTCCAGTTGCTCGATCACACGATCCTCGACCCAGTGGGCTACGGTGTCACCGCCGGTAAGCGGCGACGTCTTGCTGAGTGAGACATCCTCGATAGTGCTGAACTGGTCACCGAGTCGGAGTGCCTGCCGCCAGGTATCGAGCTGGGTATCTCGGTCGCTGGGAACAGCACTCCATTCTGAAACAGGGTCGGTTACTCGCACTGTCAGGGATTGTGGCCGGTGCCGGAGCCACAGGTCAGATGCATCTGCATACGCTTCTACGAAGCTATCACCGACTGCCTCCGTTCGGTAGTTGGCGGTCATGCCGAGAAAGGTACAGGGCCTGGAGGACGATAAAGTTTAACCCGTTTGACAAATGTAGCGGAGGGGAATTTCCAGCTTCACCCCTAGGGTCGCGCGGCACAAACACCGCTAACTTCACACAGAATATAACGAAACCCCTCTGAAGCGAGAGATCGCCAGACCCGAACTTCCGGAATCAATACGGTTCGAGGACATCTCTCTACGTACGGCCAGGTATCTCCCTTCATTACGACCGTCTTGAACCAGATTAAACCCTTTATAAAGAATCGAGTTTCTCCGGTTGTAAAACAGTTGTCATAAGGCGTCCAGTTCCGAGGCTGGCTCCACGGTTTTCCAGATTCGAGCACGACCAGCAATCCTACTCCTCAAGCTATACCGGTAGTCTCGTCGACAAAGGTTCCCTCTCCACAGCTTGGACAAGACTCGCCAACCAGGTCGTTTTCCGAGGTCACGTCCCCACTGCCACACTCCGGGCAGAGCTCCTCATCTTCCTCCCGCTCCAGCTCGAAGACAGCAGCACAATCCCTGCAAGCATAGTACACCATGTAACCCGTCCGCTCCTCAATCAACTCGTCAGAGGCGTCCTCTCCCAACACCTTCCGGATCTGCAAACCCTCACCGGGATGCAGCAGCTTCTCCCGCTCCCCGTCGTCCGTGATGACATACCGATACTCCCCGAAACCACCAGGCATCCAGAAATCACAGGTATCGCAGTAGAACTCTCGGACTCTCATATCACTGGCCAACTCAGGCCGTCTCCTTCAAACGTTGCCTGTTCGTCTACCCTATCTGCAGTTCTCTTATTTGACCGAAGGTAATAGAGAGAATCAGTGATCCCCTCTTCCCTCGAAATCCAGCGGTTGAAAAGCACTCTCGAGGAGAGGGGAGTCCAGTTCTCCGAACAGGGTCAAGGCCTAATCAACCACGCAATCGAACACGGCGACAGAGGGCAGAAGGTCGGTTTCGAGTCCCAGCTAAGGACAGCGAAGGCCATCGTCGACCAAGGAGTCGTAGACCCAGGGGATATCGAGATCGAACCAGACGTCGACAGTGGCGACGTCGACATCCTCGTAGAGTACGAGGAAAAGACCTACCAACTCCAGGTCAAGGCCAAGAACTTCTACGACTCAGACGGATTCTTCCCAACAGCCCACGACAAGGTCGAGGAGTTCTACGAATCCATCAAGGACAGTTCCCACAATGCCGCCTACGACATCCTCTACAAGTCTCCTCAAGACATGCGGGCAGAGGTCACCCGTCTACCATCTGCACCCGGCAGCGCCGCACGCATCCAGTTCAGCCCAGATTTCTACGGCCAGGAACTGATCCAGAACAAGATCCGCAGCACCCTTCGAGGAGCATCCAGCCAACTGGAGACAAGAGAAGACCCGCTTCAATACAACGTAGCGGTCGTCGGAACCCACAGCTTCCTGGCCGCTGGCGACGATACCTACTACCACCTGACGCTGAAGGAACTAAGAGAAAATCCCGGCGACTACCTGAACCTGGATCTCATACTGATCCAAAGCCTCACCATCAACGCAGCAAGAAGATCTGCAGAGGCCCGGCTTCTACCGGTCCGCAACCCGTACATCAAGCCCGACCTCGATACACACATCTTCGGCGACACCGAGGATGTCCAACTTTACAGAATCCGGTTCGCCGTCTTCCCTTACGATATCTCTGAACCAGGTGAGCATACCTTCGGAATCAAGGACGGACGGCTTCACGTCGACGGTCACACCGGCCCCAAAATCATCTAAACCAGGGCTTCACTGATCCAACTCGATCTCTACCGTGCCTTCTTCCTTCAGCTCCCGAGTCTCTTCCGGGGAAAGCAGAAGTGTAGCTCCTACCAGTTCCCCGGTTTGATCCGTAAATTCTGAGATCTCGTGCTTCGTCAGCTGTGATTCTCACCTCCGTCAGTCCTGGCGTACAGGTTGAGTGGTTTGATGAGATCCAAGTATTCGTCCCGGACTTGGTCCCTGGGAATCTTCGTATACAGATCCATGACTTCCCGGTCACCGTCGCCACGGAGATACCGGGTGAAATGGTCCGGCATCCCGTTATTCCGCATTAAGGACGTGAAGATCGTCCTGTAGTAGTGCGGCGTGAACTTGTGGTGCCACCGATCCTCCTCCTCATGCTCCATGACTCCCGCTTTCACTGCTGCTCGGCGTATCTCACGTCTAATCCGTTCTCGTTTCACCCTGCCTCCGTGGATACCTGTGAACAGGTACACCGAGTCATCCGAGGAGACCGCTTGCAACCGGCGGATGGCCTGAATGCTTTCACCGTCTAACGGATTTACGGTTTCATGACCGCCCTTCCTGTCGGTGAACCGTATGAACCCGTCTTCAAGCATCAAGTCCTCTTCCTTCACAGTCAGGACTTCACGGACACGGGCACCGGTCTTCGCCATCAGGATAGCCGCAGCCTTGTCCCTGGGATCAGGGATATTCCGGATAATCTCACGGCCGTTCTCCCATGTCGCGGTCTCCGGACGAGGCCGTTTCTTCTTCGGAATCTCCTCTAACACCACAGCTGCAGGATTACCTGTGATATCTTCGAACCGTGGCCGCTTCATCGCCCAGGTATAGAACGCAGACAACGATTCGATGTACCTCCTCTTCGTGTTCTGCGCTACATCCCTATCGTTCAAGTCCAGAACGTATTCCTCGACGTCCCCAACCGTCACATCGGAAGGATGCACCTCCGGGAAGAACTCGTGGAAGAACCTGGCCGCAGTCCTGCTATACGAGTTCAGCGTTCGACGTGAACTCGACTTGTTCGTAGAGTCTTTGCTGCGAAGCCAGTCATTGATGCACTTGTGCTTGTTCTCGAAGACCCTCCTCTCCCACTCATCTGCGTCCAGCAGGACATCGTACTTGCCAGAGGCCATCTATGCAGCACCCCCGGATTCTTCTTCAGAGAGTTTCCATCCCCAGCCACGCTCGTACTGTACCTCGTTTTGAGCCGCGAGGAAGTACAGCTGGTTTTCCACAGGCCCCAGCAAAACATCATTCAGGATCCCGGACTCTACGATCGTCTGTAGAACCTCCTCTAAGGACTGGTACTGGTCCGTCAGGACTTCCCGCTTCAACGTCTCCGGGTCAAAGCTGACTGCTTCCGCAGATTCAGCTTCCTTCTGCTCCAACCGGTTGCGAAGAGCTTCGACCTCTTCCTCCAGTTCCTGAACACGCCTCTGGCTTCCGTCAGTCTGCACCAGTCCGTGTTGTCGGTAGGACCGTGCCTCGTGGATCAGGTTCTGCAGGTAACGGGATAGGGAGATATCCTGGTTGTCTGCCTCGTCACTCCACTGCTCCGCGACCTCTTTCTCGGGGTAGATCTTTACCGCGCACCGGTCTTCAGAAAGTTTCGCATACTCGTCATTGTCCGTCATGATTCATCGCCTCCGCACCGCCATGTATCTATAACCGGCTCAAAACCTTTTATTCGTTTGGTGATACTTCGACACTGTATGAGTGCCGAGGCCGACGACTATAGGACCACTATTCGTCCTATAACGTCCGGTAATCGAATTAGAGGTGTCTGCAATATTATTTTCCGGTTGAATGTCCAATACTGTCGCAGTGACCGGGCCCTTCAGGCAGCCTCGACTTTGTCATAGACCTGGCCGAAGTTGTCGTACTGACCTGCTTCGTCTTGCCAGACCTCGTTGACCAGTGAGTCGTCTTCTACTTCGTAGACTGCGAAGCCACCATCAAAGAAGCCGCTGTAATCATCATCCTGATCAGCGGTATCGAAGATGTAGTTCCCATCCTTCCGGTTTACAGTTTCAATTACGCTTGCAAGATTCCACACATATTCAAACTCAGCATCATTACTATTGTACTCGAACAAAGTCCGACTTAACTGCTCAGTCATCCCGGTCGTCATCGAATAATTACTTCCTTCACCTTCTATAAGACTTTCTCTGGTAGGGCCAGTTGCTATACTTCTTATTGCTCCTGCAGCTACGCCTTTTGCCTCCCCAAAGTCTGATGCCTGACCGCTTACAGCCCATCCCTGATGGAAGAGTAAGGGATGGTACCGTTGATCGCCGCCAGGACTCTCAGACCAGCGACTTTCACCGTTTAAGACCTCCCACTCCTCGATAGGTGCATGCATCTGTAGGGAGTCTTCTCCATTACCTTCGAATGTATCGAAGTTGAAGTTCCTGAGAGTATCGTCATCGGGAGAATACAGAAGCCCCGTAGGGTCGACGATGCCTTCTCTAGTAGCGCTACCCATCATTGTGCCCCAGGCGAGAACATCGAAGTCGTGATGCCGCTTGTACGCTTCTCTTATCGCAACCGCGTTATTTTGCACAGTATCAGGAGTCCGCTTACCAGGTTCATCTACAACGGTCACTAGAAGGTTGTGTCCGTAGTCAAGTGAGTCCGCTACTGTTTCCGCATTCAACCATCCCTCCGCATCATACTGCGAAGGTGCTTCTAAATCGTGCTGTACGAAGTATTGACCTGTTTTGGCATCTGTGAATAGATCTTCATCGACGAAGGCTTGCACCCTTTCTTCAAGAGGGACAGGCCTACCGCCATCATCGTCAATGATTCTATTAAGTCCCTCTTCTGCCATCAGGTCGAACGTGGCGTCTCGGTACAGTTTCAAGCCTTCAAAGTCGACAGCCTGGTCATCTGCTTCTCTATCAGTGGAAAACTCGAAAGCCGGATGATCCTGTACGACGCTGCCAACGCTTCCCTCGACGTACTGACCCAGTCGGCTTCGGATCTCCTCGTTCCGGGCCGGGTTCATATCCCATCGGTAGTTGGCCGGTCTGTCGACTTCCGGGTCGCCCTCTGTTTCCTCTGCAGTCGTTGTGTCGTCGTCCGGTGAATCTATCTCCGTGGCACCATCATGTTCCGTCCCGGTTGGCGTACCTGTTCCAGCACCGTCTCCTGAGTTGTTCGAACAGCCCGCCAACGTCGCTGCCAACCCGACAGCGAACCCGGTCCGAAGGAAATTTCGCCGTCTCATCAGTAACAGATCGGTTACAATTCGACGTCAATAGAACTACTGAAAGAGACAGTGGAGGACGTTCACCCTCACGATGTCCACGCAGTTGCTGCATCGGTGATCTGACGGCCCGGAGGCGTGTGCTCGTACGAGCCAGTGGCCACATGCAGTCCGCGGGTTCCTCCCGCTGGGCTCCGTTCGACGTCGGTGAGACGTCCATCGGCTCGCTCGGTACGTCCCCACGGCTGTACCGGCGGACGAACTGTTTCATCCCCCGAGTTCCCAGCAGCGCCGTGAACTTCCTTCGTGCCGGCCGGAGTCGCCGAAAGCACCGAGGCCACGTTCCAACCGAAAGACGAAGGGCCAAGTTTTCGAGGACGATCGAGACGCCCCAGCGGCCGTGACAATCGGCGACCGAATCAGTCCCGCGACTGCCGGAACGTCCGGGCGGTGTCTCTCGACCCCTGCGAGACGTCGACCTCGACGAGGCCCAGGTCGGTGAAGACGCGGTTCCAGTCGCGGTAGTACAGGGGGAACTCGTCGTTGACGTAGTTCACCTCGGGGTCGCCGTTCCCGTCTCGCTCGCGGTCGCCCTCGTTTTCGACCGTGACGACGAGGTCGTCGGTGATCCGGGCCAGTTCCGCGAACACCCACTCGGCGTCCGGGTGGATGTGCTGGAGCGTCTCCACGGAGTAGACGGCGTCGAACCGCCCGTCCTCGAACTCGCCGACGACGTCCTCGATGGCTTCCGGGAAGAACGTCCCCGCCGCGGCGACCTCCGGGTAGGTCTCCCGCATCACCTCGAAGGCGGCGTCGTTGACCTCGATTCCGGTCAGGTTCTCGAACCCGTGGTCGTACAGGTGCGAGAGGTGACGGCCGGAACTGCAGCCGAGTTCGAGGATCGACGCGTCCCGGTCCAGGAACCGAGCGAGCGTCGCCCGAACCGACTCGCTCGAGCCGTCCGGCCCGTAGTGAGCGTAGTACGCCGGCGAGTACTCGCCGGACCGGTCGGCCCACTGGCGACGGACCTCGTGAGAATTCACGGGTGCACTCACGTCCGTGACGCGTAAAGGCTGATCGGACGCCGCTCACCGTCGACGCGCTGCTCGAGCACCTCGAGGGGCAGTCGCTGACGCTCGAGACGGCGGTCGACCGTGGCGAGGGCGGGTCCCGCGTCGTCGAATTCGTCAAGGTCGCCGAGTCCACGCGGGACCGGACCCGGCACTACCTGGCCGGCGGGACCCGCGACGAATGACGGTTCACGGTCGACCGAACCGGGCGGCCAGGTCGCCGCGTTCAGTTTCACCCCGGCTGGCGGAGGCTCTTGTCCCCCCCGCGCGACTCGTCCACATGGACGACCCAGCGATCGAGTCGAAGGACGCGTTCACCGTCGTCGGACACCAGTACGAGGGAGCCGTCGAGGACGGCGAGATCGGGGAGCTCTGGGACGCGCTCGACGGGTGGACCGGCGAGTTCGCGGCGCTGGCCGACGCGGAGGAGTTCTTCGGCGTCTGTACCGCGTTCGAGGAGTCGTCGGGGAGGGTGACGTATCTGGCCGGCGTGGCCGCCGATGCCGACGCCGAGGTCCCCGACGGGATGGCGTCGGTGGACCTGCCGGCGCGCCGGTACGCCGTGTTTTCGATCACCCTCGCCGACCTCCGGGCACGGATCGACGAGATCCACGGGGAGTGGCTGCCCGGCGCGGCGTACGACCGGGCGGAGGGGCCGGAGTTCGAGCGATACGGCGAGGGGTACGACGGCGAGCCCGACACCGAATTCGAGTACTTGGTGCCGGTCGCACCGACGGACTGATCGGCGCGACGGCTCGCCCCCGTGTTCGAACTCGCCGAAGGAGACGGCCAGGGGCACCCCGTGGCCGTCCCTGTGCTGGCCGGGAAGCTCGACGTACTCCCAGTCGACCGTCCGCTGGCCCGTGAGGAGGTAGCGACCGACCGCCTCGAGGTGTCGCTCGGCGAGTTCGTCCGACATCAGTCGGGTGAGCTGGCTTCCGACCAGCTCCGCCGGCTCGTAGCCGAACACGTCCTCGACGGCCCGGCCCGGTTGACGGACGTGATCTCGCTCCCCTCGTCGATCGTGACGATCACGTCCGAGGCGGCCTCGGTCAGCGCCCGAGCGTGTGCCTCCCGTTGCTGTAACCCCGCCATCGTCCGCCGAGTTTCCCCCAGCCCCTCGATCCGGTCCGCCAGGGCTGGCATCGCCGCGGGCCCGGACCGCGAGACGAAATCCGTTCCCTCCGCCCCGAGCGCCGTCCGGACGACGGCCTCGGGGGCATCGTCCGTGAAGAGGATGCCCGGCACGTCGCCGACCTCGCGCCGAACCCGTTCGAGCAACGACAGCCCGTCGCAGTCGGGCAGTTCGGCGTCCGTGACGAGACAGTCGGGCGGCCGCTCGAGGGCGGCGGCGAGCGCGTCCGCGGCCGTTGCCCGCGTCCGGACGGAACACTCCCCGGACTCGCGTTCGAGAGACTCGGACGCCGTCTCGGCCGCGTCCCCATCGCCGTCGACGTAGAGCACCCGGATCGAACCTGTCATTCCTGGAAGCGTGCCAGCGACCGTCCTATCGCGTCGCTAGCGAGTGACCCACTGGAGGCGACTACGGCTCACTGTGTAATGAAGCCCGTGGCCGGGACACGGCTTCCGGCCCCACACGGCCGGGCTCACCCGGTCGTCACGACCTCGAGGACGGCACGGTGATCGAGCTCCGCGTCCGCGCCGACCTGCCGCCGGCTCCGGCAGTCGATGCCGTGGAGGAAGCCGTCCCCGATGTCCGAGTGGAGGTGGTACGCGAACTCCTCGGCGGTCGCGTGGCCGGGAAGGATGAAGCAGTCGCGGAACGGTCCCTTCGACCAGTCGCCGTTCGCGGTGCCCGGGAAGACGGCCTTCGCGTCGAGCTCCTCGAACAGCGCGGTCTCGATGGCCGCCTGGACGCCCGTGCCGCCGAACTCGGTCACGAACTCGCGGATGGCCTCCAGGCCGGCGGCCTGCTCCTCGGAGACGTCGCCGACGACGTCGAACTCGCTTTCTCCCTGGGTGTACTCCACGACGCCGGACTCGGCCGCGTTCTTCAGCGACCGCTCGGCGTGGGCGCTGGTCGGAATCACCGTGAGGTGGTCGTACTCGGGGTCGGCGGTGATCGCCTCGTAGTTCGCCCGCGCCTCGGGCGTGTCCATCTTGTTCGCCGCGACGATCATCGGTTTCGTCCGCGTTCGCAGCTCCCGCGCGAGCTCGAACCGGTCGTCGTCGTCCCAGCCTTCGGGGTCGAGTTCGAGACCGAGCGAGAGCACGACCTGCTTGATCTCGTCCTTGTTCGTCCTGAACGCGCTCAACTGCTCCGCGAGCACCTCCTCGAGTTTGATCTCGTCCCCCGGGTTCGGCCCCTCGTACATGGAGCCGTACTTCTCGATACCCTTCTCCAGGATTCCCAGGTACCACTGGTCGAGTTCGTCC
Organism: Halobaculum sp. XH14; assembly: GCF_032116555.1. Lineage (NCBI taxonomy): Archaea > Methanobacteriati > Methanobacteriota > Halobacteria > Halobacteriales > Haloferacaceae > Halorarum > Halorarum halobium. The sequence continues at coordinate 683,739 of NZ_CP134949.1, read as the reverse complement.
GCGAGGAAGTCGACGTCTTCGCGCGGGTCGTGGCCCTCGGTCGGCTCGCCCTCGATGTCCGTCGTGCCCGAGAAGTCGACGACGTGGACGAGCACGTCCGCCTCGTTCAGGTCGGTGAGGAACTGGTTGCCCAGCCCCTTCCCCTCGTGTGCGCCGGGGATGAGCCCGGCGACGTCGACGAGTTTGACGGGCACGAACCGCGTGTCGCCGGTACAGAAGCCGTGGTTCGGCTCGCACTCCTCGTCGAACTCCGGGGCCGCACAGTCGATGCCGACGTACGCTTCCCCCACGCTCGGGTCGATGGTCGTGAACGGGTAGGCCCCCTCGGGCACGTCGTTCATCGTGGCCGCGTTGAAGAAGCTGGATTTCCCCACCGAGGGCTTCCCCACGAGGCCGACCTTGTAGCTCATTGACCGCACTCGGCGGCCGTCTGTGGAAAGGATTTCTACCCGACCGCGGCGTGGTCGTCGGTGACACACCGCTCGACACTGGCGCTCGATTCGAGCGATCTGTCCGGCTGCCGGATTCGAGCGTCGGCTTCGACCGCTGGTCGTCGGCTTCTGCCGCCGGTTCCGGCCGTCGGCTTCGGCTCGTGGATACGGACGGTCCCGGAACCGCTCGGACCATGTTGACGCCTGTCTCGGAATCCATTTACGCGGGAACTCCCTTACCCCGTGCATGAACTACGATTCTGCGCTCGACCGAGCCTACGAGTCGCTGCCCGAATCGCCCGCCGAGGGCGGGGACCGGCTCGACGTGCCGGATCCCGAGGGCCAGACGGACGGGGCGTTCACCCGCCTCACCAACCTCGACGCCATCGCCGACGCGCTCTCGCGTGACGCCGAGCACGTCCACCGCTCCATCCAGCGCGACCTGGGGACGAACGGCCAGTTCGAGAACGGCGTCGCCCGCTACAACGGCTCGTTCTCGGTCGCCGACTTCGAGGCCGCCATCGACGAGTACGTCGCCGAGTTCGTCACCTGCTCGGAGTGTGGCCTGCCCGACACCGTGCTCAAGACCGAGGACGGCATCGACATGCTCCGCTGTCAGGCCTGTGGCGCGTTCCGGCCGGTCGAGAAGCGCTCCGGGTCGGCGTCGCGCCAGGCGGCCGGCCCCGACATCGAGGAGGGGAAGACGTACGAACTGAAGATCACCGGCACCGGGCGGAAGGGCGACGGCGTCGCGGAGAAGGGGAAGTTCACCGTGTTCGTCTCGGGCGCACAGGAGGGCGACGTGGTGAACGCCTACGTCCACAACGTCTCGGGCACGCTCGCGTTCGCTCGACCGGCCTGATCCGGGTCGTATCGCGGTTCGGTTCCCGGCGCTCGGTCGCTCGTTCTCACCGCTGACTCCCGGCCCGCCACGTATTTCAACGCCGCCCGGCAGCGACCGGTATGGACCGGCTCGACCTCTCGGACGGCTTCGACGTCCACGACTACCGCGCGAAGCTGAAACTGCGGCGGCAGGACGCCGGGTCGATGACGCTCGACAACCGGGACGGGCTGGCGTGTCCCGCCTGCGACCGGCCGTTCGAGCGCCTGTTCGTCACCGACGACGACGAGGTGACGTTCGAGGGCGCGCCGGGCGGGCCCATCTGTCTCGCGCGGACGGCCGAGCGGCTGCTCGTGTTGACGCACTGATTCGGCCCGGACCGACCGAGCCCGCTACTCCTCGCTCCCGTCCGGTTCGAAGTCCAGCGCGACCGAGTTGATGCAGAAGCGCTCGCCGGTCGGCTCCGGACCGTCCTCGAACACGTGCCCGAGGTGGCCGTCGCAGGTGCCACAGCTGACCTCGACGCGGGTCATCCCGTGGCGGTCGTCCTCCTCGAACGTCACCGCCGAGTCCTCGGCCGCGTAGAAGCTCGGCCAGCCACAGCCGGCGTCGTACTTGGTGGACGAGTCGAACAGCACCGTCCCGCAGGCCGCACAGGTGTAGACGCCCTCGTCGTCGCGGTCGACGTGCTCGCCGGAGAAGCGCGCCTCGGTCCCGCGCTCGCGGAGGATCTTGTACTCCGCGTCGGTCAGTCGCTCTCGCCACTCCTTGTCGGTGTTCGGGAGGTCGGGTTTCGGCTCCTGTTCGCTCATGCTCGGGTGTAGGCGGCGCCGGGTGAAACGCTTGTCCCCCATCGGGACCCGGTTCCGTCGGCATCGTCTCGGCCGGCGTGACGCACGCCCCGAACGGCCGCGCGGCGCTCGACTCGGTGCCCCCCTCCGCGCTGCTCGCGCTCGTTACACTCGCGCTACTTACGCTCGCACCGTGGTGCTCGCCGCTCCGCGCCTGCGCCGACCCCCGTCCCGGCTCACCGACAGAGCGCGGCGACGTCGTGGAGGTCCTGCACGTCGTAGGTCGGCGTGACCGACAGGTCGTACTCCTCGCGGTGCGGGCGGCGGATGAACGCCGAGTCGATCCCGGCGTTGTCGGCCGCCCGCAGGTCCGACTCGTTGTCGCCGACGAACAGGGCCGTCTCCGCGTCCAGGTCCCCCAGCGCGCGGTCGATGTAGTGGCTGTTCGGCTTCTTGCGGGTCAGGCTCTCCAGGGTCGGCTCACGGCCGTAGGCCGCACCGAACAGGTCCGAGACGCCGAAGTGGTCCAGCATGAAATCGACCGTCTCCTGCTGGTTCGACGAGACGATGCCCAGCGGCGCGGCGATGTCGCGGAGCACGTCGACGTCGTCGTACAGCGACTTCCGGCCCGCCCGGACCTCGCGGCGCTGGGCCTCGAACGCGGTGCGGTCGCGGGCCGTCCAGAACTCCGCGGGCGAGAGGTCGTAGGCCGAACAGACGGACTCGACCCCCTCGGGGGTGACGCCGACGACCATCGACTCGACGTGGTCGGGGTCCGGGTCCGCGACCGAGAGGGCGTCGAAGGCGTCCCACGCGGCCTCGTGGAGCACGTCGTAGCTCGTCCGCCCGACGAGCACGCCGTCGTTGTCGAACACGACCGCATCGTACACCATCTGGTTACGATCCGGTGGCCACCCTGAAAGGGCTTTGCGGTCGCCGGGCCCTCGGCTGGCCGCGGTAGCGTCCGATTCCGCCGGTGTCGAAACCGACAGGCGGGTACGGGGCCGACTCCCCGGCGATGGCACCGGACGAGGGCGTCGACGTCGAGACGGGTGCCCGCCTCCACTTCGGGTTCGGCAACCTCAGCCTCGCCGGCGAGCGGCTGTACGGCGCGGCCGGGGTCGCGCTCGACGAGCCGGGCGTCCGCCTCACCGCGCGGCCCGCCGACGCGGTCCGCTGTGAGCACCCGGTCGCCCGCCGGTGTGCCGCCCGGGTCTGTGACCTCCTCGACCTGCCCGGCGTCGACGTCGACGTCGCGGAGACGCTCCCGCGCCACATGGGCCTCGGGAGCGGGACGCAGCTCTCGCTCGCGGTCCTGTCGGCCGTCGCCGGGGTGTACGGCCGCGACGCGAGGGTCCGCGAGCGTTCCCCGGCGCTGGGCCGCGGTGGCCGCTCGGGCGTCGGCGTCGCCGCCTTCGAGTCCGGCGGGTTCGTCCTCGACGCCGGCCACCCGACCGAGCGGTTCACCACCGACCGTCCCGACGACGGGGACTGGACCGTTCCGGCGGTCGCCGCGCGCCACGCGGTCCCCGACGACTGGCGTTTCCTGCTCGTGGTTCCCGAGGCCGACCCGGGCCGGGCGGACGGCAGGGAGGACGACTCGATGCGGGCCGTGATCGAGAACGCCGACCCCGACGTGGCCGATCGCGTCGCCGGCGTCGTGCAGCGGCGGCTGCTCCCCGCGCTCGCGGAGGGCTCGGCCGAGCGGTTCGGAAGCGCGGTCGGCGAAATCGGCCGGCTCAACGGCGCGTGGTTCGCGGACGAGCAGGGCGGCGTCTACCGCCCGCCGGTCGGCGACGTGGTCGCGGCGCTCCGCGACGCCACCGCCGTCTTCGGGGCCGGCCAGTCCTCGTGGGGCCCGACCGTCTACGGCGTCACCGACGCCGAGCACGCGGAGCCGGCCCGCGAGGCCGGCCACCGCGCGCTGGACGCCGCCGGCGTCGGCGGCGACGTGTCGGTCGTCCGCGCGCGGAACGAGGGAGCCGCGGTTTCGACCGGCGACGCCCGCTGACCCGCCACCGCCGCCCGCTGACCCGCCACCGCCGCCGGTCGAACCGCCGGGGACGACGCGTCCGGATTCCCGGCCGTTCGGACACGCAAGCTCCGGCACGGGCGACACGCAAACGGTAAAGCCCGTGGCCGACACCCCCGAACACGAATGCTCATCACGCTCGAGGGGCTCGACGGGAGCGGCAAGACGACCGCGTGGGAGGCGCTCCACGACGTTCGCCCCGAGGTGACGTTCACGCACGAGCCGACCGACTCGTGGTACGGGGAGGCCGTCCGCCGCTCCGAGAGCGAGGACCGGGCCGACCCGCTCGCGGAACTGTTCCTCTTTACGGCCGATCACGCGGACCACCTCTCGCGGGTCGTGCGGCCCGCACTCGCCGACGGCGGCGTCGTGATCTCGGATCGCTTCACCGACTCCCGATACGCCTACCAGGGCGCGAGCCTCGCCGACACCGACGTCCAGCGCCCGCTGGAGTACGTCCGCGGCGTCCATCAGGCGTTTACCCGCGAGCCGGACGCGACGCTGTACTTCGATCTCGACCCCGAGACCGCCGCCGCCCGCGCCGGGGCGACGAACAAGTTCGAGCGCGCCGAGTTCCTCGAGAGCGTCCGGGAGAACTACGAGCGGCTCATCGACTCCGAGCCGGAGCGGTTCGTCCGCATCGACGCCTCACGCTCGCCGGAACGGGTGCTCGACTCCGTCGAACGCGTCGTCGGCGACCTGCTCGCCGAGCGGTAACCGGGACGAGCGGCCGGTCGTGCCGCCGGACGAACCTTATGGTGAGCGCCCCGAAACGGGGAGACATGGGCCGCACGCCCGCGGTCGCGGTCGCGTTGCTGCTGGTTCTGTCGGGCTGTAGCGGCGTCGTCGGCCCGGACGACGGCGGCGCGCGAACCGTCGCGCCCGCCCTGCAGGGGACGCCGTCGCCGACGGCGTCGCCCACGCCGACCCGGGACTACCCCCCGGGCGTGTCGGGCGACGGCGTGAACGTGGAGACGCTGGCGGCCGCCCACGAGGGCGCGCTCCGGGACGACTCGGTCACGGTCCGGACGAACCGGACGGTGCGGGCGGCCGACGGGACCGTCCTCGCGACCTCGCGGACGGTGACCCGGAGTTCCGGCCCTCGACTCCGCTACTCCTTCCGGACGACCGGCGAGCGGTTCGACGGCGACGCGGCTCCCCGGACGCTCACCCTGTGGACGAACGGCGACGAGACCGCGGTCCGCCGGGCCCGGGCGAACGGGACGGTCCGGTACTCGTACGCGGCGAGCGGACCGCCCGTGTTCGCGCCGACCGACGAGACCGGCGAGAGCCTGCTGTTCCCGCGACTCGACGGCTGGAACCTCTCGGTCACCGGGCAGGAGCGCCGGGGGACCGAACTGGTGACCGTGCTCGACGGCACGGGTCCGCCGGCGAACGGGACCGGGCTGACGGCGGGCCGGAACGCGACCGCCGTCGTCTCTGTCGCGCCCTCGGGCGTCGTTCGCTCCTACGTCATCGTCTCCGAGGTGACCGTGGGCGAGGGGACGGCCCGGCAGGTCCTGACGTTCCGCGTGACCGACGTCGGGAACACGACGGCGCCGCGGCCGGCGTGGGCGACCCGGGCGGGCGGGAACCGGAGCGGGTCCGCGGCGGGGACCCCGTCGTCGCCGACGCGGACGGCGGCCCCGTCACCGACAGCGACGGCGGCCCCGGCGGATTAGTCGGTCGAGTCCGGCAGTTCGTACTCCTCGGGCGGCGGGACGTACAGCAGTTCGACGGTGAACCCGAGCGAGAGCGGCAGGCCGACCATCACCGCCAGCAGCACCGCCACGGAGGAGAACACCTGCGGGATGACGATGCCGGAGACGAGCGTCGTCGCCGTGAGCACGAACGGGATGACGACCAGCGTGTAGAGCACCCACCCCCACTCGGTGTGGAGCCGGATGCGGAAGAACCGCGCCATGACCGCCGTGAGCAGCGTGTGGAGCGCGACCACCACGAGCGTCAGCGCGAGCGCGAGGACCGTTGCCATACCCCCGCTTGGCGGGTCGCGGACTTCGACCTGTCGGAGTCGGGACCGAGTCCCGCCCCCGTAGCGAGCCTTTCCGCCCCACTTTATCATGGAGGCCGAACACGGCTCGATATGAACCGAATCATCGGCGAGCGGGGACTCGCCGAGACGCCGTTCGACGCCGAGGACGCCCGCGCGGCGCTGACCGACATGCTGCGGACGCGCCGCTTCGACGAGCGGGCGCTGGCGCTCCAGCGCCGCGGGTGGATGAGCGGCTACCCGCCGTTCACCGGCCAGGAGGCCGCACAGATCGGCGCGGCACACGCGATGGCCGAGGACGACTGGCTGTTCCCCACCTACCGCTCGAACGCGCTCCAGATCGCCCGCGGCGTGCCGATGAGCGACATCCTGCTGTTCCGGCGCGGCTTCCCCGAGTACCACTCGGACCACGAGATTCCCGTCTTCCCGCAGGCGGTCCCCATCGCCTCCCAGATCCCCCACGCCGCCGGCGCGGGCATGGCGGCCAACTACGAGGACGAGGACTACGCCTCGCTCGTCTGTTTCGGCGACGGCGCGACCTCCGAGGGCGACTTCCACGAGGGGCTGAACTTCGCGGGCGTGTTCGACGCGCCGACGGTGTTCTTCTGTGAGAACAACGCGTGGGCCATCTCGCTCCCGCGCGAGAAACAGACGGCCAGCGAGTCCATCGCCGTCAAGGCCGGGGCGTACGGCTTCGACGGCATCCAGGTGGACGGCAACGACCCGCTGGCCGTTCGGGAGACCGTCGCCGACGCGCTGGAGACGGCCCGTGACGGCGAGCCGGTGCTGGTGGAAGCGCTCACGTACCGCCGCGGCGCACACACGACCGCGGACGACCCCTCGGCCTACCGGGAGGAGGACCCGGACCTGCCCGAGTGGCGAAAGCGCGATCCCGTCGAGCGCTTCGCGGAGTGGTGCCGGGAGCAGGGAATCGTCGGCCAGTCGTTCGTCGACGAGACGATCGACGAGGCGAACGAGGAGCTCGCCGACGCGGTCGACCTGGCCGAATCGGTGCCGCGACCCGAGCCGGAGGACGTGTTCGATGCGGCCTACGAGGAGCTCCCGCCCGAACTCGAACGGCAGCGGGCGGAGCTCCGGGCGTTCGTGGACGAGCACGACCCGTACGAGCTGGACCGGTAGCCCCGACCGGGACGATCCCGATTCCTCGATCGGGCGTCGGCTACTCGTCCATCGAACCGGCCGCCATGCTCCTCGAACCGACCGCTACTCGTCCATCGAGACGTACGTCTTCGTGTCGCTGACGCCCGCGAGGCTCTGGACGCCGCTGGCGACCGCGTCGAGCACGCCGTACACCTCCTCGGCGTCGACCTCGGCGATGACGTCGTACTCGCCGGCGACGACGTGGGCCTCGGCGACGGACGCGAGCCCCCGGACCTGCCCCGCGACGGACTCGGCCTCGCCGGCCCCGGCTTTCACCATCACGAACGCGTGGACCATGGTGTGACATCGGTTGACATGGCTAAAAACCTTCCCCCGGCTCGGGGGTACAGTTATCCCCTGTGCCGTCATAACACGTGTCATGCGCTTCATCGTCATCGGCTCGGGACGGGTCGGGTTGCGCACGGCGCGCGTGCTGCGCGAGGAGGGCCACGAGGTGGTGATCGTCGAACGCGACGCGGACCGGGCGGCACGGGCCCGGACGGACGGCTTCGAGGTGTACGAGGGCGACGGGTCGCGGGAGGGGACGCTCGTCGAGGCCGGCGTGGCGGCCGCCGACGCGGTCGGCGCGCTCACGGGCGATCTGAACGCGAACTTCGCGGCCTGCATGATCGCCAAACACCACGGCTGTCGGACGGTCATGCGCATCGACGAGGACTACCGCGAGGAGATCTACCAGAAGTACGCCGACGAGGTGGACGAGATCGTCTACCCCGAGCGGCTGGGGGCCATCGGCGCGAAGAACGCCCTGCTGGGTGGCAACATCCAGGCCATCGCCGACATCGCCGAGCACCTCCAGGTGCTCCTGGTCACCGTGACGGCGGAATCGCCGATGAAGGGGTACTCGCTCAGCGAGGTGGCGCTCCCCTCGGAGGCCCGCGTCCTCGCGTTCGGCAAGAAGGACGAGCCGATGGGCATCCCGCTCGCGGACGACTCGCTGGAGGAGGGTGACCGCCTGGCCGTCCTCGCGGACTTCGCGGTGCTCGACGACGTTCGCCAGCTGCTCGTCGGCGAGGACGCCGCCGACGCGATCACGACGGCGGCGGGGGCCGAGCCGTGAGCGTCACGGCCTACGTCATGGTGAAGGCGAACACGGGCGACGCCGACCGGGTGAAGGAGGCGATCGAATCGCTCGAGGGCGTCGAGGCGGCACACATCGTCGCGGGCGACGTGGACTTCGTCGTCAAGGTCCGCGTGGACGGCCCGAGCCAGGTGAAGGCCGTCACCGCCGACGGCGTCCTCCAGATCGCGGGCGTCGAGGACACGAAGACGTACATCGCCATGGGCTGACGCGTCGAACCGCTTTTCCTCACGAGCCGGGTTTCGGGGACATGGTCGGACTCGCGCGCGGCACGGTCGAACTCCGCGAGTGGACGCCGGCGTGGCGTCGCGCCTACGAACGTGAGGTCGCGAGGCTCCGCGACCTCGTCGGGGAGTCGGTGATCCGGTTCGACCACGTCGGCAGCACGGCGGTCGAGGGGCTGGCGGCGAAACCGGTCGTGGACGTGCTCGCCACGGTGCCCGACGTCGGGGCCGTCGCAGAACTCGTGGCGACCCTGGAGGCGAACGGCTACGAGCGCCGCCCGGACGACGTCGCGGGGCGGGTGTTCCTGGCGAAGGGACCGCCCGAGGACCGGACGCACTACCTCTCGTTGACGGAGGCCGGCAGCGAGTACCGGCGGGAGAAACTGGCGTTCCGCGATCACCTCCGCGAGCATCCCCACGTCGCAGCCGCCTACGAGTCGCTGAAGCGCGACCTCGCGGACGAGTTCCCCGACGACCGCGAGGCGTACACCCGCCGGAAGGCGGCGTTCATCGAACGAACGCTCGCGGACGCGATGGACGACTGATCAGGCCCCGTCGCTGCCGGCCGCGGCCCGCGCCCTGCCGATGAGGCTCGTCACCGGCTCGCCGTACTCGTAGCCGGGGATGACGCCCTGGACGTAGGTTCCCTCAACGAAGTCGACGACTGCGGCGGCGTCGTTCACGCTCCGGCGCTCGTTCAGATCCGCGAAGGCGGCCGAGACGACGACGACGCCGTCCTCGCGGACGACGCTCGGGGAGAGCTCGTGGCCGGCGGCCGTGACGTCGCCGACGTCGTGGATCCGACGCTCGAACGTCTCGTACCAGCCGTCCGCGACCACGTCGGCGACGTGCTCCTCGGCGACGGCGTCGATGGTCGGGACGCCCACGGTGACGTCGAACTCGACGCGACCGTCCTCGCGCTCCGCGACGGCGACGCTGGCGTCGAACGGGGTGCTCGTGTTCGGAACCTCGTCGGCCCCGTGCTCGTCCGGGTCGTCGACGAACGCGTCGTGGTCCCGGAGGGCGCGGCCGACTCGCCCGGGGAGTTCGCTCATGTGGGTTCCTCAGGGGTCGGGTCGGGTTAAGCGACGCGCTCTGATATCGACTCCAGATCACAGCCGTTGCTTGTCCGGTCAGGCTGACCACCACTGCTTGACCGAGGAGGGCCTCGCCCTCCCCAACCGCTTGCGCTCCTCGCTCGCAAGCTCGCTCCGGTGCTCATCCCTCGCGCGCGAGTGCTCGCCCCACAAGGGGGGCTCGCGTCACGCGTTACCCGGGACCTCCGGTCCCGTGACGTCACCCTCGCTCCGCTCGCGTGACCGCCAGCCGCAAGCAGGCGCCGACCGCACCCCTGCTGCCAGCGTCACCGTCGGCCGGACGGGCGGACGCCTCGACGGACTACCGACGGCGGTACGTGCGGTAGTCGGGGGAACGACGCTCGGTCGACTAATCGGCGGGTGGGACTGAAAGGGGCCGCTGCTCTCGGGGAAGCACGACGACGCAAGCACCGCAGGAGCGAACGCAGTGAGCGACGAGGAGCGCAGCGAGGCGCGCGAGCCGAGAGCAGCGGGGGCTTTCGCGGCCACCATAACGGTAGTCCACGGAGAATCACGCACGAAGAAATTAGAGAACACGGCGTCATCGGCGACGGCAGAGACGACCGACTAGCGTGGGTCTTTCCCCGTAACCACAATAGAGCAATCGATGGCAGACGCGTTCCACGACACCGACGCGCTGATCGAAGCCCTCGAATCGGCGTCGTTCGACGGGCCGCCCGCGCTCGTCGCCAACGCCCACGTCACCGGCGTGAGCGTCGCCCGCGCGCTCGACGCCCACGGCGTCCCCGTGATCGCGCTCGACCGCACCGGCTCGGGCGTCGCCTGGCCCTCCGGGACGATCGACTTCGCGGGCGAGGTAACCTACCCGCTCGACGACATGGACGGGTTCCGCGAGGACGTCGAGCGCGTCGTCGAAGCTGCGGGAATCGACTGCGTCGCGTTCGCGTGCATGGACGACTGGGTCCGCGGGTTCGCCCGGACCGAACCCGAGGGCGTCAGGCTCCCGTTCTCGGACCACGAGGGCATCGAGCGCGTGCTGGACAAGGACAACCTCTACCGCCTCTGTGAGGAACTCGGCGTCCCCTACCCCGAGACGTACCGGCTCTCCGAGACGCCCGCCGAGGCGGTCGTCGAGGCGCTCGGGTTCCCGCTCGTCGTCAAACCCGCGCACAAGCGGAAGTTCGAGGAGGCGTTCGGCACGAACGTCGTCGAGGTCGACTCGCGCGCCGAACTCGACGAGACCGTCGCCGCCGCCGAGGACGCCGGCGCGACGGTGCTCCTCCAGGAGAAGGTGCCCGTGGAGACCGGCGCTGACACGTCGCTCGCCTCGTACGTCCCGCCCTCGGGCGTGGACGACGCGCTCGCGGTCGTCGGCAACGCCGCGGTCCGCTTCCCCCGTCAGTTCGGCACCTCGTGTCTGGTGGAGACGGTCGCGGAACCCGCGGTCCGCGACCGCGCGCTCTCGGTGCTCGCCGAAACCGACTATCACGGCATCAGCGAGGCGGAGTTCGTCTACGACGCGGAGCGCGAGCAGTACGTCCTCCTCGACATCAACACCCGGCCCTGGAAGTGGATCTCGCTGCCCGTCGCCGCGGGCGCGAACCTGCCGATGGCCGCCTACGCCGCGGTGACGGACGCCGAGTACGAACTGGACGTCGCCCGCGCGGGCGAGGCCGGGGACGGCGTCGGCGACGCGCGCTGGGTGTACCTCCGCGACTACCTCGAACTGTGTGCGACCGACCCGGCGTTCTGGGACGTGCTCTCGACCGACGACTGGGCGAGCCTGGTTTCGGGCGCCTTCGAGGACGGGAGTGACCTCACGACCGGCGTGTATCGGCCGTCCGACCCGGACCCGGCTGCTCGGCTGGTCGAGACCGAGTTCACCGACCGCGAGTACTACTGCTCCTGCTAGGGGCCCCGATGGTTCCGGCCCCTCGAAGCAACCACGGGTGCGAGAATCAGGTGGCCGTGGGCGGGACGGGCGACGTGACGTCGGTTCGTATCCGTTACGAGCCGCTAAATATTTGGGTCGATATCCGGGAGAGCTACCGGATGACCGACGACACCACGACGTTCTCGGCGGAGGCGATGGGCGAAGTCCTGCTGATTCTAGCGACCGGGGCGGCGATGTTGTACGGGCTTTTCCTCGTCGTGGCCGCCTTCTCCACCGGAATCGTCGGTGTCGGAGTCGAACTTGGAATCGCAGTAATACTGCTCGTTCTGTCGGCACAGTCGCTGTACACGATCTCACGGTGAGCGTATCTGGAGGACGGAGTTTCACGAGTTCGCGTCACGCGCGCGGACCAAGGAGTCCTCCCAGCGCCGTCGTGAACGACGTCCGCCGTCACTCGATCCGTTCGGCACTGTTCGTGTAGCCCGGCGGCGGCGGCAGTTCCACCACCTCCGTCTCGCCGCGCTCGTGGGGGATCCGCGCCTCGAGTTCGATCTTCACCGCGTGGTCGCCGCCGACCACGTCGCTCACGCCGACCATCACGGTCCCCGGGAGTTCGGGCGGCGAGAAGTGCTCGCGGCAGGCCTCGCCGATCTCGAACTCCGCCTCGGGCAGCAGGTCCTCGCGGACGTAGTGGCGGATCATCGTCACGTCCGCCAGGCTCCCGTCGCAGTACTCGCGGAGGAACCGATCCGCGAACGAGAGCGCCCGGTCCGCCTGGGCTCTCGGCGTCTCGCCCGGCGCGACGAAGCCGTCGAACTGGACGTGGTCGTGGTCGGCGTGGCAGGTGCGGACGGCCGTCGCCGCCACCGCGTCGTCCTCGCGGTTTTCCCGCCTGAACACGGTCTTCTCCATGGTGGACGCTCCCGGCTTCGCCCCGTAAATGTGGGGGCGATCCGGTTGGGGCCTGGGCCGATCCCGACGCCCGTTCGTGACGCCCGATCGCCTCAGAGCAGCCGCAGCGTCGCGGTCCAGAAGTCCTCGAAGGCGTCCGCGAGCGCGTCCTCGGGGTCGCCGGTCGCGTCGCTCCCGGCGGTGTGGTCGGCGTGCTCGCGCACCTCGGTCAGCACCGTGCGCTCGCCGACGAGGACGACCCGCTCCGCGTCCACGTCGGCCAGCAGTTCCCGACAGCGGTCGAGGTGCTCGTCGATCTGTTCGTCCCGGATCCGTTCGAACCGGGCCTGCGAGTAGCCGCCCTTGTCGTGTTCGCTCATCACGTCGGTCGTGACGCCCTCGAATGAGACGCGCTCGCCGTCCTCGTACACCCCTAGGCCGAACGTGTCCGAGCGGACGAGGCCGAACGCGAGCCGTCCCGTCGGCCGGAACCACGACTCCTCGACCCGGAACGCCTCGGCCCACTCGCAGAACGGCTCGGGCGCGAGCGGCGGGTCGAGCGCGCACGAGACGAGGCCGGCGTCGTCGTGGTAGACGAGCGTCGGGGCCGCGCGGCGGACGAGCGGCGCTCGGTCGCCGAGTTGATCCGCGAGCGCGTCGGGAACCTCGTCGGTCACCATCGCCGAGAGCGCGCCCTCCGCACCGGCCTCGACGCTCCGGAGGCGCGAGAGAACCGAATCGAGTCGCCCCCGGCCGAGCGTCTCCGTGCCGCGCGGGGACGGGCCGGCCTCCTCACCCTCCGCGCGGTCGACGCGGTCCTCCAGCTCCTCGATGCGGTGTTCGAGGTCGTTGACGCGCTCCTCGGCCTCCTGGCGTCGGTGGACCGCCTCGCGGCGGCGTTCGGCCTCGCCGTCGAGTTTCCCCCGGAGCGAGTCGCGTTCGTCCTCGAGGTCCTCGATGCGCGCCTTCAGGCCGGCGCGCCCGAGGAGTCGGTCGAGCATACCCGAGTGCGCGACACGGGGCCGGAAAAAGGTGCCCGAAGGTGGCGACGTTCAGCGGGTCGCGTTCGCCGCTTCGGCGGCTTCGACCGTCTCGATGGCCTCCGTGCCGAGTTCGGCCACGTCGGCGGCCACGGCGTCGTCGTCGCGGAGCTCCCCGGGCGTGTACCAGTCCCAGGAGTCGGCCCCTTCCTCGCCGTCGGCCGGGTCGAAGGCCCGGTCCGCCGCGGACGCGAAGAAGAGCTGGTCGACGTGCTGGTGGCCGACCGTCCCGTCCTCGTGGACGTTGACGTCGTAGAGCATCTGGTGGCGCGGTCGGGGGAGCGCGCGGCCGGCCGGCGCGTCCACGCTCGGCGCGTCGTCGACGAGCGTCGCGTCGAGGCCGGTCTCCTCGCGGACCTCGCGGAGGCCGGCCTCGTGGGGGAGTTCCCCGCGGTCCACGTGGCCGCCGGGCGGGATGGTGATCCCCATGCGCTCGTGTTCGTGGAGGGCGGTCGCGCCGTCGTTGACGACGTAGACGGTCGCGGTCAGGTGTCGGGTCGTCTCCATGGCGGAACCTCCGCCGGCGGGTACTTGGCTGTCCACCATCCGCGGCGGAGGTGAAATCGGGCGGCTGGTCCGGACCGACCGTCCGTCCGGGGTGTTACGCGCTCGATTCTCCCTCCCAGCCGGTGTACTGGAGCATGTCCTCGGCGCGCTCGGCGTTGGCGAGCAGCACCTCGTGGCGTGCCGGGAGCCTCCCCTCCAGATCGCCCGGCACCGCGTCCCGTGGCAGCGTCAGCGTGCCCCGCGGCACGTCGTCGTCGCCGACGACCGGATAGTGGCGCGTGCCGACTTTCATCACGAGCGGGTTGTCGAGTCGCTCCACGCCCGCTCCTGTGGCGTAGAGCTGTTCGTTGACCCGCTCGTGGTCGTCGCGCCTGATCGCCGCCTCGCTCTCTCCCCGGGGCTGGACGTACAGCCGACCGAGGTAGTAGCCGCTTGAGAAGCGTTCGAACATGCCGTGCAACTGATGGTAGCCGCCGAGCCCTTGTTAAGTGTTACCGATAAGCATTATATCGGCGTGCAATCACCCTACTGCCGTCGGCGATTTCTCCGTCGCTGGCCGGGTCGAACTCGCCCGCGACCGGATCAGAACGACTCGTCCCCGGCCGCCTCGTCCTCGTCCCCCGTGTCGACGTCGGTGCCGCGGTCCGAGTACCCCTCCCTGCCGACCGACTCGCTGGGCATCTGGCCGAGCGCCATCCGGCGCACCTCCTCGGCCGACTCGAACGTCGCGTCGCCCATCGGCTCGAACAGCTCCGCGATCGAGATTGGCTCGGCGTTGGTCGGCTTCAACTCCCTGTCGCCGTGCCGTTCGACGAGTTCCTCCGCGGTCACCGGATACGAGAGCTCCGCCAGTAGCGGGTTGATCGCCGAGAAGTCGACGCCTCCCTCGCGCTCGGTGTCGTCGTCGGCCATGCGGTGGCTTGTACCTCGACGGGGTTACCTCTTGTCGCCGATTTCCCGAGGGAGTCCCGTCTGAACGACCGCGGCCACGCCCGAACTGGCACCCGAAGCCTCGACCCGGCCACCGCCGCCGGCACCGACGGATTCACGCCCGCGGCGACGAACGTTCACCCGTTCACCATGCCACGGTTCCGCCGGTTCGGTCAGGGCACCTACCAGCTCGACGGCGACCAGTGTACCGAGAGCGTCGAGATCGGCCTCGCGGCCGGCTACCGCCACGTCGACACGGCCCAGAGCTACGAGAACGAGGCGGCCGTCGGCGACGCGCTCGCGGCCGCCGACGTGGACCGCGAGGACGTCTTCGTGGCGACGAAGCTGGCGACGGGGAACCTCGCGTACGACGACGCGGTCGAGTCGGCCCGCGGGAGCGCCGAGGCGCTCGGCGTCGACGCGATCGACCTGCTGTACGTCCACTGGCCGATCAACACCTACGACGCGCCCGAGACGTGCCGCGCGCTCGACGACCTCGTCGACGAGGGGCTGGTCCGCAACGTCGGCCTCTCGAACTTCCGACCGGATCAACTACGGGAGGCACGCGACCTGCTCGACGCGCCCGTCTTCGCCCACCAGGTCGAGTGTCACCCGTTGCTCCAGCAGGAGGAACTCCGGGAGATCGCGCGCGAGGACGACCACTGGCTCGTCGCCTACTGCCCCATCGCGCGCAACCAGGTCGCGGACGTGCCCGAACTCGTGTCCATCGCGGACACGCACGACGCCTCGCCCGCGCAGGTGAGCCTCGCGTGGCTGCTCTCGAAGGACGAGATCGCCGCCATCCCGAAGGCGACTGGCGGAGCCCACATCCGCGAGAACCTGGCCGCGACCGACCTCGAACTCGACGATGAGGACGTCGCCACGATCGACGCGCTCGACGAGCGCCGCCGGATCGTGGATTTCGAGGAAGCGCCGTGGAACGCGCGACCGTAGGTCGCGGCGGACGGCGGTCGGAAACGGAGGCGGTGAGCCCGTAGCGAACCGCCGAGCGTGGCAGTCGACCGACCACATTTACTTTCACCGAACGCCTGGCCGAGTCTTATCCCCCACGGGCCCGTCCGTCGGGACGCCATGCCAGACACCTCCACCACGGACGCACCCGACGGGGGGCCCCCTCGTCCGGCCGTCCGTCTCGTCCTCGGCGTCGCCGTCCTGTTCGCGCTGCTGGGCGCGCTGTTGACGCGGGTCGCGGGCGCCGAGAGCATCGACGGCGCACTCACCGCCGCGCTCGCGCTGCTCGCCGTGACCGCCACCGTCGCCGTCTTCGGCGCTGGAACGGTCAGGCTCGCGGCGAAACTGCTCCGGCCCTAGCCCGTGTTCTTCATCCCGGCCGCGATGCCCTTCACCGTGAGCCGCAGGGCGCGCTCCTCGGCCTCGGTCCGGTGGGTCCGGCCGAGCAACTGGACCTGCAGGAGGTTCAGCGGGTCGACGTACGGGTTCCGGCGTTCGAGGTTCTCGACGAGCCACTCCCGGCGCGGGAGCGTCTCGCGGCCCGTGATGGCCCGGACCAGTTCGACCGCGCGCTCGTACTCCCGCCTGATCTCCGGGAAGAAGCGCTCCCGGAGCTCCGACGGCGCGAGTTCGGCGTACTCGGCGGCGATCTCGAGTTCCGTGCGGGCCAGCGAGAGGCCGATGTGGTCCACCGTCGTCCGGAAGAACGGCCACTCCTCGTACATCTCGCGGAGCGTGCCGAGGTCGCCGCCCTCGCTCCCCCCGTCGCCGTCGAGATACGCGTCGAGCCCCGCGGCGACCGAGTACCAGCCCGGCAGGATGGCGCGGGACTGGGTCCACGAGAACACCCAGGGGATGGCGCGGAGGTCCTCGACGCTGCGCTCGCCGCTGCGGGAGGCGGGCCGCGAGCCCATGTTCAGGTCCTCGATGACCGTGAGCGGCGTCGCCGTCTCGAAGTACCGGACGAAGCCGTCGGTGTCCAGCAGGTCGCGGTAGGCCGACCGGGCACCCTCGGCGGCGACGTCCATCGCGTCCTCCCACTCGGGTTTCGGCTCGGTCGCCTCGCCCGTGAGCTGTCGGAGCCGGGCCCGAACCTGCGCGTCGAGCATCTGTTCGAGTTCACGCCCGGCGACGCGCGGGTTCGCGTACTTCTCGGCGATGGCCTCGCCCTGCTCGGTGAACTTCACCTCCCCCGTCGCCGTCTCGGGCGGGAGCGCGAGCAGCGCCTCGTTCATCGGGCCGCCGCCCCGCGAGATGGAGCCGCCGCGCCCGTGGAACAGTCGGAGGTCAACGCCCACGTCCTCGGCCACCTCAGCGAGCCGACGCGCGTTCCGGTGGAGGTCCCATGACGCCGCGAGCGGGCCGTTCTCCTTGTTCGAGTCCGAGTAGCCGAGCATCACCTCCTGCACGCCGCCGCGGGCCGTGAGCGCCGCGCCGTAGGCGTCGTTGTCCACGAGCGTGCCGAGGATGTCGCGGGCGTTCGCCAGCGCTGACGCGGTCTCCAGCAGCGGCACCACGTCGAGCCCGCAGTGTTCGGGCAGGGAGACGACCCCGGCCAGGTCCGCGAGGTAGAGCACCTCGAGGACGTGGGACGGCTCCTCGGTCATCGAGATGCAGTAGGCGTCGATGGCGTCGGCGCCGTACTCGGCGTGCCAGCCGGCCAGCGCGTCGAAGCGCTCGCAGACGCGGGCCGGCGTGTCGTCGAGGTCGGCCGTCTCGAGGCTGCCGACCGACTCCCCGAGCACCGATTCGGTGAGCACCTCGACCCGGTCGTCCTCGTCCATCCCGGCGTAGTCGACCCCCTCGCGGTCGAGGACCGCCGCGACGGTCTCGGTGTGGTTCTCCTGGTGGTCGCGCAGGTCGAGCGAGGCGAGCGAGAAGCCGAACGTCTCCACGCGGCGGACGAGCGGGTCGACGTGTTCGGCCGCGACCGAGTCGTGGCCGTTCGCCCTGAGGTCGGACGCGAGCGCGGAGAGCGCCACGGTCAGTTCCTCGGCGTCGTCGAACCCGCCCGGGCGCAGGTCGTCCACCCGGTCCAGCCGCGACCGGAGCAGGGAGACGAGCCGGCGGTACGGCTCCTCCGGGTAGCGCTCGTCGGCCTCGTCGGCCGGGCGCGGGGCCGCGTCGCGCTGGGTCGCCACCTCGGCGTCGAACGCCTCGGTGTGGGAGAGCCGACTCCCCTCGTGGCTCACCGCACCCGCGAGCGCGGCCAGTTCCTCGTCGTACCGGGCGAGCACCGCGTCGCGCTGGGCGGCGAGCGTCTCGCTCGTGACCTCGGGCGTGACGTGCGGGTTGCCGTCGCGGTCGCTGCCCGCCCACGAGCGGAACGAGAGCACTTCGGGGACGTCGACGCCGGGATGAGCGTCCTTCACCGCGTCCGCCAGCGAGTCGTACGCGTCGCCGACGACGTCGAACAGCGTCCCCTCCAGGTACCAGCGCACGTCGCGCGCCTCGTCGGTCGGCGTCGGGCGACGGGGGCGAACCTGCCGGGTCGCCCACAGCGACTCCACCTCGGACTCGAGGTCCCGGCCGAACGAGGCCGTCTCGCGGTCGGTGAGCCGGCGCTCGTCGAGCTCCGCGAGCACGTTCGAGACCTCCCTGAGCTTCGCCTTCACCGTCTTTCGGCGCGCCTCGGTCGGGTGGGCGGTGAACGTCGGGACGACGCGGACGTCCTCGAGCGCGCGCTGGGCGAGGTCGTCGTCCACCTCGTCGAGCGCGTCGACGGTCGCGCTCAGCCCGTCGGGGAGCGTCCCGTCGTCCTCGCCGCGCCGGACCGCGCGCACCCGTTCGCGCTCCTCCGCGACGTTGACCAGTTCGAAGTACGTCGCGAACGCCCGTGCGACCGTCCGCGTCGTCTCGGGGTCCAGTCCCGAGAGCCGGTCTCGAAGTGACTCCCGGCTGTCGGCCGACCCGCGTCGGTAGTCGATCGCCCCGGTCCGTGCGTCCTCGACCGCCTCGAAGGCGGAGAGGGAGGTCTGTTGCTCCACGACCTCGCCGAGGAGCGCGCCCAGTTCGCGCACGTCCCGCCGGACGTCGCGCTCGTCGCTTGCCATATCATGTCATACCCCTCCGTGGGGTAGAGCCTTTCCCGGTTCGTCGAAAAATTGCCTCCGAACTGAAATAATCGTGAAGGTCGGCTCGCGCCGGTGCGGGGGACGTATCGTCCGGTCCGTCGTGGCGAGCGGGACGACCGGAGAATCCCCGGAGCGGCAGGGGCCCGACGGAAGCCGGAATACTCCGCGACTGCGGGCGTGTTCGGCCTTTCGTCAGGCTTTTGCATCGTCCCCGCCGACTCCCCGCTATGAGCGTAGACGACGACAAGTACCCGGGCGACTCCGGACGTCGCCGGTTCGTCAAGGGCGTCGTGGGGGGTGCGTCGCTGGCCGGCGTCGGTGCCGTCGGCTCGGCGACGGTCAACAGCGTCACCGCATCCGGCGGGTCGGGTGGCGGGACCACCCAGGCGATGGCCATCGAGAACACCGCGGGGCCGGCGCCCCGCGGCATGCCCCAGATCCCCATCGAGATCGACGGCGACGGCGCGATCCGCGGGGTGTGGCCCGAGGTCACCTCCACGACCGAGCAGGGCGTCCAGGTCCAGGTGGCCGAAATGGACATGGGCGGACAGACGTACTCCTCGGAGTGGTTCCAGTACTGCGGCGTCGAGACGTACACCGGCATCCAGCCGGGGTTCGAGCCCGAGGGCGGGAACTACTTCCACTCCGGCGCCGATCCGGCCTACCAGTGGCAGGCGGACGCGATGAGCGGCGGCGACCGGTTCACGGTCGACCTGTTCTCGGACTACGAGACCTGGGGCAACGGCATCGGCGTCGAGGGCATGGGTAAGCCCGCGACCGGGACCTGGCGCTCACAGGGAACCGAGGACGTCATCACCATCCAGCTGCTCCGGAGTCCGCTCATCGAGGAGCTCGCGAACAGCGGGTCGGTCCGGGCCCCCAACGGCGAGACGTACGAGGCCGACGGGGACACCCAGGAGTGGCTCCAGGCGTCCACCTCCCAGGGGTTCATCGCGTGGCTGAACAAGTGTACCCACTTCTGCTGTGTCCCGGGGTTCAAGGAGAACGAGGGGTCGGCGCGGTACGACGCCGAAAACGGCGTCTACTGCCCGTGCCACCAGTCGGTCTACGTGCCGTTCCAGATCGTCTCCACGGTGTTCACCTCCCGGCCCCGCCCGGACTGAACCGTTCCGACGACGAACCGATTCCGCGACGACGCGCTTTTCTCCCGGTCGACCGACGGTCGAGCCATGAGCGAGGACGAGTCCGACGACCGGGACGGGACCGGCGACGCCGCGGGCGGGACGACGTTCGACCGGGAGCTGGCGAACGCGCGGGCCCTGCTTGAGGCCGACGACGTCACCGCGATCCACGTCGGCGTCGTCCGCGGCGGCGAGGTGGACACGACGTTCGCACAGACCGCCGACACGCCCGAGGAGGAGGGGCTCCGGGCGCTGACGCTGCTTGCGACGCACCTCAGGGCGGTCGCCGAGGAGGCCGGCGTCGACTACGAGACGCTCGCCGCCGACGCCGCCGGGCTGGCGGGCTCGGTCGAGGAACTGCCCGAGGTCGACCCGGACTCCGGGACCGACTCGCCACGGTAGTTGACGCCCCGACGTCCCCGTTCCGAACGGGGCCGAAAACGCCGACCTGAAGGGGGCGCGCCCCGGCCGGAAGAACGCCGATGGACCACCAACCGGAGCCCGACGCATGAGCGCCACGAAACGACTGTACCGCCGGTTCGACGAGTGGGCGCGGAACCGCTCCCGTCTCGGATACGCCGCGTTCGTCGGCCTCGTCTCCGCGTCGTCGTACCTGCTCGTCGGCACGCTGCTCGGCGGATCCGTGATCCTTGAGGCCGTCACGATGGGGCTCACGCTGGCGCTCCTGTTCTTCGCCTTCGACCCGAACGAGCAGTCCTGACGTCCGCCCGACCCCGTCGGGGATGGATCACGGCCGGAGGGCGAGAGAGCCGTGACGGGCACCGGTCGGAACCGACGCCACCGCGGCCGAGGGCGACGGGGCGCGACGGCGATGCCGAAAGCTTTTGCCGAAACCGCCGCTGGTCCAGACAATGACCCCAGACCGCGGGACGTGGCTGGTCCTCGCCGGCGTCCTCCTCTTCGGGCTCACGGTCGGCGTCAGCGGCACCCTCGCCACCGACCGGGCCGGAACGCCGGCCGAGCCCGGCGTCGGTGAGAACACGAGCCACGAGACGCTCGTCGGTTCCCAGGGCGGCGGCACGGGATGGCACCAGTACGGCAGCGTCTACCTGCTGAACGGGAGCGACGTGGCCTGGCGCGAGGCCAGCGCCGACAGCTACTTCGACGTGCAACGGCTCGAGGACGGCACCGTCCTCGCCGGGTTCATGGACTCGGGCTACGAGCAGTGTGGCGAGTACGAGTCGCCCTGCACCCACACGGGGATCCGCATCATCGACCCCGCCGCGGCCGACGGGCCGACCGTGGTCGAGGAGTACAGTTTCCCCGTCCGCTCCCAGTCGAACAGCGAGATCCACGACGCCGAGCCGCTCCCGGGCGGCGGCTACGCCATGACCGACATGGACCACGAGCGGGTCATCGTCGTCGAGAACGGCGAGGTGGTCTGGCAGTGGAACGCCTCGACGCTGTACGACGCGCCCGCCGACCCCACCCGGACCGACTGGCTCCACGTCAACGACATCGACCGTGTGGGCGAGGACCGGTTCCTGGTCTCGGTGCGCAACGCGAACCAGCTGGTGATCGTCGAACGGACCGACGACGGCGGGAGCGAGGTCGTCGAGATCATCAACGAGGACGACGACGGCGAGGACGCCTCCTGCCGGAGCAACACGCAGCTCCGTGACACAGACGGCGACGACGACGTGCGCTGTGGCGACCCGAGCGTGCTGAACCACCAGCACAACCCGCAGTGGCTCGGCGACGGCGCGGTGCTCGTCGCCGACTCGGACAACGACCGCGTGGTCGAACTCCACCGCACCGAGGACGGCTCCTGGGAGCCGGTGTGGGTGCTCGACCGCGCGCAGGGGCTCGACCTGCGCTGGCCCCGCGACGCCGACCGCCTGCCGAACGGCCACACGCTCGTGACGGACACGCTCAACAAGCGCATCTTCGAGGTCGACGGCAACGGCACGGTCGTCTGGAGCGTCGAGACCGAGCGCATCCCGTACGAGGCCGACCGCGTGCCCCGCGAACTGACCGGCGGCCGCTCGGCGGACCTCCCGCGGTACGAGGGCGACGAACTCGTCGTCCACCGGTCCGGCGGCGTCCCGGTGCTGTCGACGCTCGTCGTCGGCGTCCGGGCCGTCGCGCCCTGGGCTCCGGTCTGGTTCGCCGAGACCCAGATCGGACTGACGCTCGTCTCGCTCGCGCTGGCGATCGCCGGCGTCGTCGTCAGCGTACGCGACGGCGATCGCGGCGACGACGAGCCCGGCGACTAACGGCCGCCGGGACGGGCCGTGCGCGGCGGCCACGAACCACCCCGATTTTTGGCCGGCGGCGGCGATTCCCCGCCATGACTACGGACGGGTTCGACCGGAGCGGCGAGTCGTCACGGTCCGGCGGGCCGGACGAGGACCTCGCCTGGGAGACGCTCGACTCGGCGGTCGACTACTCGTGTCCCGGCTTCGACGTCCGCCGCGACGAGGTCCGCCTCCCGGGCGGGCGCGAGACGGAGTTCCACTCCGTGGACGAGCCGGGAACCGTCGTCGTCCTGCCCTTCACCCCCGACGGCGACGTCGTGCTCGTCGAGGAGTGGCGACAGGCCGTCGGGCGCGTGAACCGCGGGCTGCCGGCCGGGACGGTCGAAGCGACGGACGGCGACGACCTCGCGGCCGCCGCCCGGCGGGAGCTCCGCGAGGAGACCGGCCACGAGGCGGGGACGACGAGCCACCTGACGACCGTCGAGCCGGCCAACGGTATCGCCAACTCGGTCCACCACTACTTCCTCGCGCGCGGCTGTCGGCCGAGCGCCGAACAGGAACTCGACGCCGACGAGAGCATCCGTCCCGTCGTCGCCGACTACGACGAGTTCCGGGCGAGCGTGTTCGCGGGGGACGTGCGCGACGGGCGCGCGGTGCTGGCCGTCTCGCGGTACGAAGCGGGCGAGTGAGGCTTCGAGGTGCGGACGGCGGCCGGCGGCGAGTGTCCGGTCATCTAGCTTTATCCACGGCGGAGTCCTCACACCCACTCGATGCAAGATCCTGGTCCTGCCGGCGACGGCACGCTCTCCGCGATCGGTGACACGCCACTCGTCGAACTCCCGTCGATGCGGCCCGACGGCGGCGCGTCGATCCACGTGAAGTGGGAGGGAGCGAACCCGACCGGGAGCCTGAAGGACCGGATGGCGCTCGCCATGATCGAGAACGCGCGTGCGGACGGCGAACTCCGGCCCGGCGAGCCCGTCGTCGAGTTCACCGGCGGCAGCACCGGATCGAGCCTGGCGTTCGTCTGTGCGGTGCTGGATCATCCGTTCCACGTCGTCACGGCCGACTGCGTCGCCGACGAGAAGATCGCGTCGATGCGGGCGCTGGGTGCCGAACTCGAGGTGTTCGAGACGCCCGACGGGACGTCCTACGACGGGCTGTTCGAGGACCTCCGCGAACTGGCGCTCGAGGTCGAGGCCGAGACCGGCGCGTACTTCACCGACCAGTTCGCCAACCCCGACCAGCTCGACGGCTACCGCGCGCTCGGCCGGGAGATCCTCGACCAGCGGCCGGACGTCGACGACTTCGTCATGACGGTCGGGACCGGCGGCTGTGCGATGGGGACCGCGGCGTCGCTCCGGGACCGAACCGACGACGTGCGGGTGACGCTCGTCGAGCCCGAGGAGGCGCTCGTCGTCTCCGGCGGGACCGCGGGGAGCCACAGCGTCCAGGGAACCGCCATCGTCGGATCGCCGCCGCTCGTCGAACCGGAACTGTACGACGACGTGGTGACGCTCCCGAGCGAGGCCGGGATCGACTGCGTCCGCGAAATCGCCCGGAACGACGGGCTGCTCGTCGGCACGAGCACCGGGATGAACGTCGCCGCCGCCAGACGGGTCGCGGCCGAACGCGATCCGGACCGGTCGGTCGTGACGGTCGCGTGTGATACCGGGCTCAAGTACCTCTCCGAGGGCCTCTACGAGGGGCTCGACGGGTCGACGTTCTGTCTGTGCTGAGTCCGCGTTTTCGAGAGCGCGGGCGAACGGTCGCGTCCCAGGAGCGAGCCGATACGTCACAGCCACGACCCGCCGCGCGGCAGGTGCGCCGGTCGCTCGTCACCTCGGACCGGTCACAAGCGTCTTGGGCCGGCCGGCCGACGTGGCGGTATGGTCACGCTCTCCCCGCAATCGCGGTCGCTCGCCGTGGGCTACGGGCTCGGCATCTCCGGGCCGGTGCTGGCGTTCCTGCTGACGCTCCCGCCGGTGTTCGTGCTCACGCTGGCGGGCGTCTCGTCGGTCGTCGTCCTCCTCACGGTCAGCTTCGTCTTCGGGCAGTACCTCCCGTTCATGGCGTTCCCGCTGGCCTACTTCCGGTACGTCAGGGGGATGGACTGGGCGGAGATCCGCGAGTACCTCGGGGTTCGCGTCCCGTCGCTCCGCGAGCTCGGCGTCGTCGTCGTGGGCTTTTTCGCGGTGCTCGTGCTCGCGCTCGGCACCATCTACGTCGTCACCGAGATCGTCGGCGCGACGCCCGCCGAGAACACCGCCGGCGAACTCGCCCAGCAGCTCCCACGGATCATCCCGCTGTTCATCGTCGCGTCGCTCGTCGTCATCGGCCCCTGTGAGGAGACGCTGTTCCGCGGCGCGGTGCAGAACCGGCTCCGGGAGTCGTTCTCGGCCCCGGTCGCCATCACGCTCGCGGCAGTCCTGTTCGCCGTGGTCCACGTGACCGCCCTGACCGGCGGCCTGCAGGCCCGCGCGGTCACGATCGGCATCCTGCTCGTCCCCAGTTTCGTGTTCGGCACGGTGTACGAGTACACGGAGAACCTGGTCGTGCCCGCGCTCGTCCACGGCATCTGGAACGCGTTCATCTTCACCAGCCTCTACGTCACCCTCGTCATCGCACCCGAGAGCGGCTCCGCGGCCGTCCTCGCCCCCCGGCTCGGCTGAAACGGTCCGGATCGGGTCCGATCGTTTCCGACCCTTGCCGTTCTCCAATCTCGCCGGTTCCAGCCCGGGCCGCTCCCGACCCGACGGTTCTCGACCCCGACGGCCTCCCCGCTACGAGGGTTCAAATATGAAGCCGGAACCACACCGTCGCGTGGCGTGACCGACGTCACGCGGCGTCCCGCGGTCGTGCGACACGGCGCCGCGTGGGAGAACCGTGTCGCCTGTCAGCCCTTTCGATAGCGGACGCCGTCCGCTCCGACGGCGGACGCGCTGTCCCGTCGATGGCGAACGCTCACGTGAGGGAATCGCCGTCCTCGCCGAGTTCACCGACCTCGCCGTCCCGCCGCCCGGCGAACGGCCGCGCCGGTTCGTAGTAGGCCGCGACCGCGAGATACGAGTAGGCGGCGACGAGCATCATGCAGCTGATGAGCAGGTAACAGAGTCGCGCGAGCAGTCCGATCGACGTGCCGAACACGGTGGCGAGTTCCGCCGCGTCGACGACGCTGACGCCGGCGACGACGGTCCCGCCGTACACGAGACACAGCAGCGCGTAGAAGGCCGCCCGCGGCACGCGTTCCCAGATGGTCTCGTCCGAGCGGAACATCCCGTACTCGCGTTCCCAGTCGAACCCGTCGACGTCGATGCTGTTCTGCAGTTCGACGATGTGGGTGGCGAGCCGCGCGACCCAGCACATGTTGAGCGCGTGAACGACGAACAGGACGCCGACCACGACGGGGATGACCGCGATCACGACGCGGCTCGACGGCTGGTAGAGGCCGTAGGCCGCGATGAGCCCGCAGGCACCGATGCCGCGGGTCATCGTCGTCGTCGACTTCTCGTTGACCGCCCTGATCTCCTCGCGTAACTCCCGGTACTGCGCGAGCCGGTAGTCGTCAGGGTCGGCCATCGGAGGCGACACTCACCCGTCGCACTTGACAGTATCCCTCCGCACGTGCGAACGCAACCCTTACCGAAGCGCCGCGGGAACTCGGGGGCATGCGCGATCACTTCGAGGTCCGGGCCCAGGACGCCGCGGGCCGCATCGGGGAGCTGACCGTTCCCCGCGCGGGGGTCACCGTCGAGACGCCCGCGCTCCTCCCGGTCATCAACCCGAACCTCCTCACCGTCGAGCCCGCCCGACTCGAGGCGGAGTTCGGCGCCGAGATCCTCATCACCAACTCCTACATCATTCGCAACGACGAGGACCTCCGCGAGCGGGCCGAGCGCGAGGGGCTCCACGGGATGCTCGGGTTCGACGGCGCGATCATGACCGATTCGGGCAGCTTCCAGCTCGCCGAGTACGGCGAGATCGACACGACGACCCGCGAGATCCTCGCGTTTCAGCGGGACATCGGCAGCGACGTCGGGACGCCGGTCGACATCCCGACGCCGCCGGACGCCTCGCGCGAGCGGGCGGCGGCCGACCTCGACACCACCGCCGAGGCGCTCGCGGACGCCGCGGCGGTCGACGTCGGCGACATGCTCGTGAACGCGCCCGTCCAGGGGGCCACCTTCGCGAACCTCCGGGAACGGGCGGGCCGCGAGGCCGCCGCGACCGACCTCGACGTGTTCCCCGTCGGCGCCATCGTGCCGATGCTGAACGCGTACCGCTATGGCGACATGGTCGACGCCGTCGCCGCCGCCAAGCGCGGCCTCGACGAGGACTGTCCGGTCCACCTGTTCGGGGCCGGCCACCCGATGATGTTCGCGCTGGCGGTCGCGCTCGGCTGTGACCTGTTCGACTCGGCGGCTTACGCGCTCTACGCCCGCGACGGCCGCTACCTCACCGTGTCGGGCACCGAACACCTCGAGGACCTGGAGTACCTCCCGTGCTCGTGTCCGATCTGTCACGAGCACTCCGCGGCTGGCCTCCGCGCCGCTGCCGCGGACGAGCGGGAACGGCTCCTCGCCGAGCACAACCTCCACGTCACGTTCGAGGAGCTGCGGCGGGTGAAAGGGGCCGTCCGCGACGGCGACCTGCTCGAACTCGTCGACCAGCGGGCCCGCTCGCACCCGGCGATGCTCGACGGCTACCGCGCGCTGCTGGACCACGCCGAGCAGCTGGAGCGGGCCGACCACGCCAGCAAGGGGGCGTTCTTCGCGGTCTCCCACGAGTCCGCCCGCCGCCCCGAGGTGCTTCGCCACCACGAGCGCCTGGATCGCCTCTCGGTCCCCGACCGCCTGCTGCTCTCCGAGTACGGCAGGCCCTCGGAGCACAAGTACGACGAGGTGTGGCGCGTCGTGCCGCCGCTCGGCCCGTTCCCGCGCGCGCTCTCGGAGACGTACCCGCTGACCGCGGAGACGCCTGACCGGACCGACGAGTCCGCCGAGCGGGCGGCAGCCGACGGCGTGGCCGCGCTCGTGGCCGCCGACCCGGACTCGGCGGTCACGCTCGCCCACGACGGCTGGCACGACGCCGCCCTTTCCCGGGTCCCCGACTCGGTGACGCTGGAGGACCTCTCGGCGCTGGGCGATCGGTAGTCGAAGCGGGTCGTAGTGCTAGGGGATCGGTACTCAGGCTGCAGGGACGCGCAGCGTCGCAACCGTTCCACCGTCCGGTCCGTCGCCGAGCGTGAACTCCCCGTCGATCGTTTCCGCGACGGCGCGCGCGATCCAGAGGCCGAGTCCGCTCCCGTGTTCGACCGCCGTGAGGTCGCGGTCACCGAGCACGACCTCCCGTTCGCTCGGGGGAACACCCGGTCCGTCGTCGACGACGGTGAACTCCGACCAGCCGTCGGTCGCTCGTCCCCGAACCTCGACGGTCGGCGCCGCCCCGCCGTGGAGCGCCGCGTTCTCCACGAGCTCCTTGACCGCGAGCGCGATCCGGCCGTCGTCCTCGACCAGAACGTCGTCGACGGTGCCGTCGGCGACCGTCGCCTCGTCGTTCGCCTCGCCGGCAGCAGTCTCCGCGCCAGCGACGATCTCCGCGGCCTCGGTCGCCACCGCGTCAGTCGGCCGTTCCGTGTACAGCGCCATCTCTCTCGCCTTGTCGGCGAGGTCGTTGATGGAATCGGCACGCGTTCGGAGCGTTTCGGCGGAGTCGGCCGCGGCGGTCCCGTCATCGACGGCGTCGACCAGGAGCTCGGCGTGCCCGAGAATGACGTTCGTCCCGTTGCGGATGTTGTGCCGGAGCGCCCGGTTCAGCACGGCCGTGCGGCGGCGCTCCCGAGCGAGCTGTTCGGCGCGAACCCGCCGGGCGTCGTAGACGCCGATGATGATGTGTGCGCCGGCACCGATCGCGAGCAACGTGCCGAGGACGAACGTCGGCGACTGCACCACGCCGCCGTCCGCCCGTTGATACGCGAACAGCGCGAGCATCACCGCCCCGAGCACCGCGATGCCGAGGAAGTTCCAGGCGGCGATTCGGATCGTGTTGCGCGTCGACATCGTGCTCCGGTAGAGGAACCCACCGACGGCGACCAGCGCGATCGCCACGACCGTCCCGAGGACCGCCAGTCCGGTGCCGACCGTCGCTCCGCCCGCGAACAGCTGGCTGGCCGTCGGCGTCAGCAGCGCAACGCCGCTCAGCGAGATCGTCCCGCACGCGAGCGCGCGGAGCTTCCCTCGCTCCGGGTTCGGCGGTTCGATCGTCGGAAACACTCCGAACTGCCGCAGGCGATCGCCGAGCAGTCCACCCTTCGGCCGCCACGTCGTTCCTGGTTCGTCGGTTGCCACTACGGAGAGGGTCCGACGACGGGCTCGTTAAGGGCTGGTTCCCCGCTATCGGCTCTGATAACGGCGGGTGATGTCCCCCGACGGGAACGAAAGCGCCTAACCCGTTCCCCCCGCACGCTCGCCCATGACCGACTACTTCGAGGTCCACGAGCGGGACGGCGCCGCCCGCCTCGCGGAGCTTCGGCTCTCCTCCCCGGTGACGACGCCGGCTCTAGCTGACGATCTTCTCGCCGACGCCGCCTCGCTCTGGGGCGAGGACCGCGACGTGCCCGAGGGCGACGCGGACGCCCTGACCGTGCTCCCTCACCGGGCGTTCCCCGCGGGCACCCGCGACCCGGTCGTGGAGTCGTTCGCCGTCGAGTACCCGGACGTCGACGCGCCGACCGCGGCGGTCGTCAAGAGCGACGCGACCGGAGCCGCCGGCGCGGCCTCCGCACCCGTCGACGCGTACGCCCTCAGCGACGCCGGCGGGTTCCTCGGTCACGCGTCGGCGTTCGTGGACGCGGTCATCGAGGTGCGCGAGTCGGTCCCGGCCGACACCGCGCTGTATCTCCCCGGGGCCGCGACGCCCGCGAACGCGGCCACGCTCGTCTACGCCGGCGTCGACCTGCTGGACGCCAAGCGCGCGCGGATCAAGGGCTCGCAGGGGAAGTACCTCACCACCGACGGCGAGCGCTTCCTGGCGGACCTCGACGAGTTGCCCTGTGCCTGCCCCGCCTGCCAGGTTCCCCGCGCCGAGTTCGACCGCGCCGACTGCGAGGCGCACAACGTCAACGCGCTCGCGGGCGAACTCCGGCGGGTCCGCCGACGGATCCGCGAGGGCCGACTGCGGGACTACGTCGAGGGGCAGGCGCGCCACGAGCAGTGGCTCACCGCGACGTTCAGGGAACTGGACGCCCAGTACGGCTATCTGGAGGAGCGGACGCCCCTCGTCCGCGATTCCGAACTGACCGCGGCCAGCGAGGACACACTCCGGCGGGTCGAGATCCAGCGCTTCGCCGACCGCGTCACCGGGCGGTACGTCAATCGCTTCCGGAACCCGCTCGTGCTGGTGCCCTGTTCGGCGACGAAGCCGTACTCGGAGAGCCAGAGCCACGCGCAGTTCCACGACGCGATCCAGTACCGCGCCCACCTCGCGTCGATGACCTCGCCCATCGGCGTCGTCCCCCAGGAGCTCGAACTCACCTACCCCGCACAGCACTACGACACCGTCGTGACCGGGCGCTGGAGCGAGGACGAGAAGTCGTTCGTCGCCGCCGTCCTCCGGCGCTACCTCGAACGCAACGAGTACCCCCGGGTCGTCGCGCACGTCCCCGACGAGGGCTACCGGCACATCTGCGAGCGCGTCGAGGAGGAGGTCGACGTGCCGTTCGAGTACACCGTCGCGAACCACCCCACGACGACCGACTCCATCGCGAACCTGATGTCGACGCTCGACGGCGAACTGAAGTACTCGAAGCGCGAGCGCCAGCACAACACGGTCCGCGCGCTGGCCGACTACATGCTGGGCGAGGGCGCGGGCGACGACCTGTTCGAGAAACTGAACACGACCAGCCGCTACCCGAAGCTCCAGGTCCGCGACGACGACGGCGAGCAGCTGGCGACGATGGTGCCCAACTACGGCGTACTCGCGTTCACGCTCGCCGGCGCGCGGCGCTGGGTCGAGAGCGACGCCCCGACGAAACGCGTCGAGATCGACGGGTTCGTCCCGCGCGGGAGCGTCCTCGCGCCGGGGATCCTCGACGCCGACGACGACATCCGTGTCGGCGACGAGGTGGTCGTCGAGGGGCCGAAGGCGTTCGCGGTCGGGCGGGCAAGCATGTCCGGCCCGGAGATGCGCTCCTCGACGCGCGGCGAGGCCGTCCAGGTGCGCCACGCCGAGGAGACGTAACCGCGCGGTGAGTAACGGTTTTGTGCCCCGTGACCGGACTCCCCACCAGTGACCAGCCTCCACCGTCGGCTCGTCGGCGCGGCCCCCGCCATCTTCGCCGTGGGGACGCTGCCGTTCGTCGCGCTCTCGGCCATCCTGCTCGGCGGCCAGGCGGCCGCGATCGTCGCCATCCTCGGCTGGTTCCTCCTCACGCCGCTGTCGGCGGTCATCCAGGAGGAGGTGCTGGCCGACGAAGGGACGGGCTGGAACCGGACCGAGGGTGACGACGACGCCGTCGTCGAACGTCGGAACCCGTGGTGGGGGACCGTCGAGACGCGCGAGGTCGAAGAGTCCGACCCGCTCGACCGGCTCCGGGAACGCTACGCCGACGGCGAGATCGACGAGGACGAGTTCGAGCGCCGGCTCGACCTCCTGCTCGACACCGAGGACGTCGGCCCCGAGACGGCCCGCGAACGGGTACGGGAACGGTCCCGGGAGTAGCGCCGGCGATTCCACCTCGTCCGCCGGCCGAAACGAATAACGGGACCGCGTGGCTTGGACCGCCGTGGTCCCCACCAGATACCCCGCCTCCGCCGGCCTGCTGGCCGGCCTCGTGACGCTCCGCGATCGACTCATCGGCTTCGTGTTCGCCTGGACGGACCCGACCGCGACGGCGCTGGCGACGTACTACTCGGCCACCCGATGGCTCGCGTTCCTGCTCGTTCCTGTCGCGGCGCTGGCCGTCGGCTACGCCGGCGGCCGAGCCGCGTCGGGCGACCCTGACCCCGACCTACCACGGGTCGGCCTCGTCGGGTTCGCGATCGGCGTCGTGGCGTCGGCGCTCGCGCTCGGCGTCGCCGTCCTCCTCCGGCCCGAGTCGGTCTCCTCGACCGCCGGACTGCCCCTCCGAGCGGTGCAGTTCTCGCTCGCGCTCGTGGAGGCGCCCGCGCTCGCGGCGGTCGCGGCGGTCGCCGGCGTCGCGCTCGGTGCCGACCGCGGGAGCCGCTGACCGCGAAGCGAATACCTACAGTCCTCCCGACTCACTCCCGGACATGGACGACACCGGGACGCGCGCCGGCGTCGACGTCGGCGGCACGTTCACGGACCTGGTCACGGTCCGGGACGGCCGCGTGAGCGTCGACAAGACGCCCTCGACCCCCTCGGCACCCGAGGAAGGGGTGCTGACCGGGCTCGACGGACTCGACGCACCGTTCGGGGAAGTCGGCTTCCTCGGCCACGGCACGACCGTCGCGACCAACGCCGTGCTGGAGGGCGAGTGGGCCGACACCGCGCTCGTCACCACCGCGGGCTTTTCGGACGCCCCCGAGATCGGCAGACAGCACCGCCCGGACATCTACGACTTCGCCGCCGAGAAGCCGACGCCCGTGGTCGAGCGCGACCGCCGGTACGGCGTGCCCGAACGGGTCGACGAGCGCGGCGAGGTGCTCGAACCGCTCGACGAGGACGCCGTCCGCGCGGTCGCGGCCGACCTCCGGGAGGCCGGCGTCGAGAGCGTCGCCGTCTCGCTGCTGTTCTCCTTCGAGCGTCCTGACCACGAGCGCCGGGTCCGGGACCTGCTGCGGGACGAAGGGCTCGACGTCTCCGTCTCGCTCTCCGCGGACGTGCTCCCGGAGATTCGGGAGTACGAACGAACGCTCGCGACGAGCCTGAACGCGGCGCTCAAGCCGGTCATGGACGAGTACCTCGGCGCGCTCTCGGAGGGCGCGGCCGGGATGGGGCTCGACACGCCGCTGCGCGTGATGGGCTCGAACGGCGGGCTGATGGCAGCCGAGGCGGCCCGGGAACGCCCGGTCAACACCCTCCTCTCGGGCCCGGCGGCGGGCGTCCGGGGCGCGACCCACGTCGCCGGCCGCAGGGGGATTTCTGACCTCATCACGATGGACATGGGCGGGACCTCGTGTGACGTCTCGCTCGTACGCGACGGCGAGCCGCTGGTGACGACCGACACCGAGGTCGGCGACTACCCGGTCTCGGTGCCGACGGTGGACGTTCACACCGTCGGCGCGGGCGGCGGCTCCATCGCCGCCGTCGACGCGGGCGGCGCGCTTCGGGTCGGCCCGCAGTCGGCGGGTGCCGAGCCGGGACCGATCTGTTACGGCCGCGGCGGCACCGAGCCGACCATCACCGACGCCCACCTCCTGCTCGGCCGCATCGACCCGACCGGGTTCCTCCCGGAGGCGCTCGACCGCGACGCGCCGGCGGTCAGAAGGGCGTTCGAACCGCTCGCCGACGCGGTCGGCGGGAGCGTCGAGGACGCCGCGGCCGGGGTGCTCGACGTCGCAAACGCGAACATGGAGCGCGCGCTCCGGGTCGTCTCCGTCGAGCGGGGCTACGACCCGCGTGAGTTCGCGCTCGTCGCGTTCGGCGGGGCGGGGCCGTTGCACGCGGCCGCGCTGGCCGATGCGCTGGAGGTCCCCGAGGTCGTCGTCCCCCGCGCCGCGGGGGTCCTCTCCGCGCTGGGGCTGCTCATCAGCGACGTCACGTACGACTACTCGAGTTCGATGGTCCGCCGGTGGGGGGAGGTGTCTCCCGCGACCCTGGAGTCGACGTTCGCCGGATTCGAGCGGGAGGGGCGCGAGGAACTGGCCGCCGCGGGCCACGACGAGGCGGCCCGTCGGTTCGAGCGCGCCGTGGACCTGCGCTACGCCGGCCAGTCGTTCGACCTCTCGGTGCCGGTCGGCGACGACGTGGGTCCCGGGGACCTCGACGCGGTCGCCGAGCGCTTCCACGAGGCCCACGAGCGCCGGTACGGCCACGCCTACCGCGAGGAGCCGGTGGAGCTCGTGACGGTTCGGCTTCGTGCCCGGGGCGTCGTCGAGCCGCCCGAACTCTCGGTCGAGGACCGCGCGGGCGACCCGGCAGACGCGGTGGCCGAGACCCGAGATGTGCTGTTCCACGGCGACCCGCACGATACACCCGTCTACGACCGCGAGCGCCTGCCGACCGACGCCGCCTTCGACGGGCCGGCGGTCGTCGAGGGCGCCGAGAGCACCGTCGTCGTCCACCCCGGCCAGCGGGCGCGGGTCGACGGCGACGCGAACCTCGTGGTCTCGACGGGGGGCGAGCGATGACCGACCGGGACGCGGGCGACGCGCCCGAGGTCGACTCCGTTACTCTGGAGGTCGTCCGCAACGCCTGCGAGGCGGTCGCCGAGGAGATGAACGCGAACCTCGTCCGGACGGGCTACTCGCCGAACGTCAAGGAGCGGCGCGACTGCTCGACCGCGCTGTTCGACGCGGACGGAGAGATGATCGCCCAGGCCGAGACGATGCCGGTCCACCTGGGTGCGATGCCGTTCTCGGTCGCGGCCGCCGTGGAGGCGTTCCCACCCGAGACGCTCTCGCCGGGTGACTCGGTGCTGTTGAACGATCCGTTCCGCGGCGGCGCACACCTGCCCGACCTGACGCTGGTGACGCCGGTGTTCGACGAGTCGGGCGAGGAACTGCTCGCGTTCGCCGCGAACCGCGCCCACCACGCCGACGTCGGCGGTTCCACCGCGGGCAGCGTCGCCGCCGACTCGACCGAGATCTACCAGGAGGGCCTGCGGATCCCGCCGGTGAAGTTCGAATCGGGCGGCGACGTTCGCGAGGACGTCCTCTCGATGATCCTCGCCAACGTCCGGACCCCCGAGGAGCGACGCGGCGACCTCCGGGCACAGACCGCCGCGAACGCCACCGGGAGACGGCGGTTCCGGGAGGTCGCGGCCGAGCACGGCGACCTGCTCGAACCCGCGCTGGCGGAGATCAAGGACTACTCCGAGCGCCGAATGTGCGCGGAGATCAGGAACCTTCCGGACGGGACCTACGAGTTCGCCGACGTGCTGGACGACGACGGGCGCGGGAACGAGGACCTGCCCGTCGAAGCGGCAGTCGAGATCGAGGGCGACTCGGTCGCGGTCGACTTCGAGGGCACTGCCGCACAGACGGACGGCCCCGTCAACGCCGTCTTCGCCGTCACCGCGTCGGCGACGTACTACGCCGTGCGCTGCGTGACGGACCCGGACATCCCCCCGAACCACGGCTGCTACCGGCCGATCGAGATCCGCGCGCCGGAGGGGACCATCGTCAACCCCGACCCGCCGGCCGCGGTGGTGGGCGGCAACCTCGAGACGTCCCAGCGGGTCACGGACGCGGTGCTGGGCGCGCTCGCCGGGGCCGACCCGGAGGCCGTCGTCGCGGCGTGCCAGGGGACGATGAACAACGTCACGTTCGGCGGCACCGACCCGAGGGACGACGCCCCGTACGCCTTCTACGAGACCCAGGGCGGCGGGTTCGGCGGCCGGGCGATCGGCGACGGAATGGACGGCGTCCACGTCCACATGAGCAACACGTTGAACACGCCAGCGGAGGTGCTCGAAACCGCCTATCCGCTCCGCGTCGAGCGGTACGCCCTCCGCCCCGATTCGGGCGGCGCGGGCGAGTTCCGCGGCGGCCTCGGCCTCCGGCGCGACATCCGCGTCCGGGACCACGAGGCGCGGTTCAGCCTGCTCGCCGAGCGCCACGAGTCCCGCCCGTACGGCCTCGCCGGCGGCGACCCCGGCGCGAACGGCGCGGCCTACCTGGTCGACGACGACGGCGACGAACGCGAGAAACTCCCCGCCAAGCACACCCGCGACCTGCCCGCAGGCTCGGTCGTCAGCGTCCGGACGCCCGGCGGCGGCGGGTACGGCGACCCCGCGGACCGGGACCCGGAGGCGGTCGCGCGCGACCTCCGGCTCGGAAAGCTGTCGCCCGCCCTCGCCCGCGAGGCGTACGGCTACGACCCCGAGGGCGACGAGGACTGACCGACGGGTGGGACCGAACGGGGCAACGGGGGCGTTCGCGGTCATCGACAGTGCCGGTCGCCGACCACGGGACGGACATCGACTCCCAGTAGCCACCAACCCTTATCAGCGGCCCCCGCAACCGATTCACGATGCTCGAAACGGGAGACACCGCGCCCGACGTGACCGCGCCGATGGCGACGCCGGAAGCCGCCGAGACCGCCGAACGCGGCGCGTACACCGGCGAGCACGTCGCGGAGTTCGACCTCGACCGCGCCGCCGCCGACGGGCCGGTCGTCCTCGCGTTCTACCCCGGCGTCTACTCGCGGACCTGCACCGCGGAACTGTGTGCCTACCGCGACTGGCGCGACGACCTCGCCGAGTCGTCGGTCGACGTCTACGGCGTGAGCGTCGACACCCCGTGGTCGCTGCTCGCGTTCGTCGACGAGTACGACCTGGGCTACCCGCTCGTCTCGGGGTTCAACAACTCGATCGTCCGCGAGTTCGGGGTCGAGCGCGGGGGCGGCCTGCTCTCGGGAATCTCCGATCGCGCGGCGTTCGTCGTCGACGACGACCGGCAGGTCACGTGGACGTGGGCGATCCAGGAGTCGGGCGTCTATCCTGAGGTGGCGGAGCTGGAGGCGGCGGTTCGGGACGCTCCGTGATCGGTATCGTGAACGCTTCTGACTGCCTTTCCGACCGACCGACACACCTGGAAAGCCCCCGCGTCGCTCGGTTACGGAAGACGTTCCTGCTCGCTCGCTACGCTCGCTGCGCGGGCTGCGACTTCCGAAGTCACCCTCGCTTACGCTCGCGTGACCTCCCGCGACCCGCTCTGCGCTCCTCAGTCGCTCACTTCGTTCGCTCCCTGCGGTGCTTGAGGGGTCGGGGTTCCCCGAGCGACGCGGCCCCGTTCAGTCCAACCCGATGGTCGATCGGGCCGAGCGCGTCCGCCGACTGACGCCCGTACCGCTGTGGTCAGTCGGGCGGTCGTCGTCGCGGGATGGTCGGGAACGTTGCCCCAGAAGGTGGGTCCTCCCCGTGGATCGGCTCAGTCGTCGGCGATGGCGCCGGGGTCGCCGGCGGCCCTCGCCTCGCGTTCCTCGGGGGTCAACAGCGGCGTTCCGTCGGCCCGCGGGCCGAGCGTCGGGCCGAACGGGCCGGCCTCGGTCGGGTCGAGTTCGCGGGTCGTCCGGTAGTCCGTCGACCGCTCGACCGGGGTGCGACCGATTGAGGTCACCATCTCGACGTAGTCGTCGAAGCTCCGGAACTCGCCGAACTGTCCGCCCGCGCGCTTGGTGATCTCCTCCGAGAGGATGGTGCCCATGAAGTCGTTCGCCCCGCACGAGAGCGTCTTCAGCGCCTTCTCGTCGCCGTACTTCACCCACGACGTCTGGACGTTCTCGACGTTGTCGAGGAACAGGCGCGCGACCGCGATGAGCAGTTCGTCCTCGTCGTCGCTCGCGCCGCCCGAGACGACGCCGTGCTCGTAGAGCGGGGTGCGCTCGTGGACGAACGAGAGCGGGACGAACTCGGTGATGCCGCCGGTCCGGTCCTGGAGGTCCCGGATCCGTTCGAGGTGCATCGCCCGGTGCATCTCGTTCTCGACGTGGCCGTACATCATCGTCGAGGTGACGTCGAGGCCGGCCGCGACCGCGCCCTCCATCGCGTCGAGCCACCCCTGCGTGTCGATCTTCCCGGGGCAGATGACCTCGCGGACCTCGTCCACGAGGATCTCCGCGGCGGTGCCGGGCGCCGAATCGAGGCCCGCCTCCCGGAGTCTCTCGTACACTTCCCTGTAACTCCAGTCGGTTCCCCGCCGGGCGTGGTACGCCTCCTCGGGCGTCATCGAGTGGAGGTGGATGCCGCCCACGGACATGGCCGCCATCTGCTCGACGTACGTGCCGGGGTCGACCACGTAGCGCTCGGGCGGCTTGTAGTTCACCTCGCGGGCCGGGTTCTCGAACCCGCGGAGGATCTCGTGGTGGTCGTCGTTCAGCGCGAACGCGGGGTGCAGCCCGGAGACCGAGGTGACTTCGTAGATGCCCCGATCGAGTCCGGCTTCGACGGCCGCCCTGGATTCGGCGGGGGTCTTGGTGAACCCGCCGTGGTCGGTGCGCCGCGACGGCTCTCCGTCGCCGTCGTGGTCGGTGCGCCGCGACGGCCCTCCGTCGCCGTCGCGGTCGACCTCGAACCGGTGGGCGGTGTCCTTGAAGTTGCAGAACAGACAGCCCGTGTTGCACGCCGTCGTGACGTTGTTGTTCAGGTTCGCGACGAACGTGACGTCGTCGCCGACGACCTCGGCGCGCCGGCGGTCCGCGGCCTCCAGCACCGCCTCCTTGCGCTCCTGGTCGATGCTCGTCGCGCCGTCGGTGCCGGTCGTCAGCAGTTCCACCGCGTCGTCGACGGTCAGGCGCTGGCCGTCGCGGGCCTTCGCCAGGGCGTTCTCGAACGACTGGTCGGTCTCGGGGACGTGTGCGAAGCCGAGGTCGTCCGGGTCGAGGTCGGCCGCCGACGGGCGCGTCATCGGTCGAACGGTCACGACCCGGGGGGAAAAGCGGGACGGTGCCGGTCCCCCTCGCCGGTCCCGGCTCCCTCCGGTGGGGGCGGACCCGCGAACCGCTCCCGCGTCACCGGAGCCCTCTTGGTCGTCGGCGTGCCCCGTGTACCCATGAGTCAGGGTGCGGACGGACGGGACCCGGGGTTCCTCGACGACCTCGCGCTCGACGGCGAGGTGTCGCGGGGCACCTCGGACCGCGGCACGCACGCCGGGAGCTACGACACGGCCCCCGACGACGAGGTGCTCCCCGACGCGGTCGTGTTCCCCGAGTCGACCGCCGACGTGTCCGCGGTGCTGGCGGCGGCCGACGACCGCGGCGTCGCCGTCACGCCCTACGCCGCGGGGACGAGCCTGGAGTCACACGTAACGCCCGTCGAGGGCGGAATCAGCCTCGATCTCACGCGCATGGACCGCGTCGTCGACGTGCGCCCCGACGACCTCACCGTCGACGTCGAACCGGGCGTCGTCGGCGACGACCTGAACGAACGGGTCGCCCGCCACGGCCTCACCTTCCCGCCGCTCCCCTCCTCGGGAGCCATCTCGACGGTCGGGGGCATGATCGCCACCGACGCCTCCGGCATGGGGACGGTGAAGTACGGCGAGGTCGGCGACTGGGTCCGCGCGCTGGAGGTCGTGCTCGCGGACGGCACCGTGATCGAAACCGGCACCATGGCCGCCAAGACCTCCAGCGGCTACAACCTCACCGACCTGCTGGTCGGCTCGGAGGGAACCCTGGGCGTCGTGACGCGCGCGACGCTCGAACTCGCGGGCATCCCCGAGCAGGTCCGCGGCGGCCGGGCAGTGTTCCCGACGCTCGATGACGCGACAGCGGCGGTCCGGGACGCCGTCACGTCCGGGGTCGACGTGGCGAAGATCGAACTGATGGACGCCGACGCCGCGGCGGTCGCCAACGACTACTCCGGGACGGAGATGCCCGAGCGCCCGATGGCGTTCGTGGAGTTCCACGCCGACCACGGCGTCGAGGAGGAGGTCGCGTTCTGCAGGGCGGTGTTTGCCGCACACGACGTGGAGTCGTTCGAGGTGGACGAGGGCGACGGGATGGACGACCTCTGGACGGCCCGCCGGGACATCACCTACGCCGCCGACGAGTGGCGCGAGGGGGCGTCGATGGGTCACCCCGGCGACGTCACGGTGCCCATCGGCGCCTACCCCGAGATGATCCGCGCGGTGAAGGACGTCGCCGCCGAGTACGACCTGTTCGTGCCGGCGTTCGGCCACGCGGGCGACGGCAACCTCCACTACTTCGCCGTCTACGACCACGACGACCCCGACGAGTCGACCCGCGCCGAGCGGGCCTACGAGGACCTGATCGGGCGCGCCCTGGAACTCGACGGCACCGTCACCGGCGAACACGGCATCGGCAAGGGGAAACGCGAGTTCCTCCGGCGCGAGCACGGCGACGCCGTCGACGCGATGCGGGCGGTGAAGGACGCGCTCGACCCGAACGGGACGCTGAACCCGGGGACGACGTTCCCGGAGGAGTAGCTTCACCCAGTTCGGTTGCCTACACCACCTTCATGCCCACCGTCCGGACCGACGACGTCGAGACCCACTACCTGCGCCGGGGGAGCGGGCCCCCGGTCGTGTTCCTCCACGGTGCCATGCTGGAGTCGAGCCAGTGGCTCCCGCAGGCCGAGGCGCTGGCCGACGAGTACACGACGATTGCCTACGACGTCCGGGGGCACGGCCGGACGGGCGGGTCGGAGATTGAGTCGTACTCCATCGACCTGTTCGCCGAGGATCTGGACGCGTTTCTGCGGGCGCTCGACCTGGACCGACCGGTGCTCTGTGGCCTCTCGATGGGCGGGGCCATTGCACAGGTGTACGCCGCCCGGTACCCCGAAGGCGTGGCCGGCCTCGTGCTCGCGGACACGTTCACCCCCGAGTTCACGACCTGGCGGGACCGGGTCCAGTTCGCGACGCTGCGGGCGACGATTCCGCCCGCGCGCCTGATCGGCTACGAGCGGGTCGAGCGCGTGCTGACGTGGCTGAACGAACTGGTCAACCCGGGGTCTGCCGGCGACTACGACACCGTCGAGGAACTCAGGGAGGACGCCCCGACGATGGCGACGGCGGAGTTCGTGAAGGTCGTCCGCGCGCTGACGGCGTACCCGGGAACGCCGCTCGACCTCTCGGCCATCACCGCCCCGACGCTGGTGCTGTACGGGGAGAACGACGTCGGCCTCGCCCGCCGCCAGGCCGCGAAACTGGGGGCCGAACTCCCGGACGCGACCGTGCGGGTGGTGCTCGACGCCGGCCACGCCTCGAACCTCGACGACCCCGCGGTCGTCACGGCCGCCATCCGGGAGTTCCTGGCCGAACACGCCGGAGGGTCCGGGGGTTCCTCCGGCGACGTGGGGTCGCCGTGAGCACCGGACCGGTTCTCCCCGCCGGCGGCATCTCCCCCCGCCGCCCGCCCCGAAGACACACGAACGTGTATATCAATTCCCGGTCGGGGGTCGAGGTACGCACGGAACTGAAAGATTCATACGGCCCGCGCCCGGCACCTCGGCCATGACGAGCGTGAAGGAGTTCCGCGTCGAGCGCGCGCCCACCGACGCGGCACCCGGCGCGGGGAGCTTCGTCTTCACCGACGACTACTCCGTCTTCGACTGGGGGAAGATGCCCGACGAGATCCCGGGGAAGGGCGCGTCGCTCTGCACGATGGGCGCGTTCAACTTCGAACTGCTCGAACGCGCGGGCGTCCCGACACACTACCGCGGCGTGGGGGCGGACGCGACCCCGCTCGCCGAGGCCGAGGACGCCCCGGGCGAACTCGCCATCGACCTCGTGAACGTCCCCGACCTCCCGTTCTCGGACGGCGAGTACGACTACGACGCGTTCCACGCCGAAACCGGATCGAACTACGTCGTCCCCCTCGAGATCGTGTTCCGGAACGCGGTCCCCGTCGGCTCCAGCCTCCGCTCGCGCGCCGACCCCCGCGACCTCGGCCTCGACCGCGACGAGTGGCCCGACGAGGCCGTCCCGCTCCCGGTTCCGGTCGTCGAGTTCTCGACGAAGTTCGAGGAGCAGGACCGCTACCTCGACGCCGACGAGGCCGGGGACGTCGCCGGCGAGGCCGACGCCGACGACCTCGAGTCGGTCGCCCGGCGCGTGAACGACCTGCTCACCGAGCGCGCGGCCGAGACGGGGTTCGTCCACGAGGACGGGAAGATCGAGTGCTGTTACGTCGACGGCGAGGTCCGCGTCGCCGACGTCGTGGGGACGTTCGACGAGAACCGCTTCGCCTACGACGGCCAGGAGGTGTCCAAGGAGGTCGTCCGGCAGTACTACAAGCGCGAGCACCCGGATTGGGTCGAGGCGGTGGGCGAGGCGAAGGCGCGTGCGGACCGCGAGGACGTCGCCGACTGGCGGCCGCTCTGCGGGGTCGAACCGCCGGCGCTCCCCGGGGGAGTGGTGGAAGCCGCCGCCGACATGTACGTCGCCGGCGCGAACGCGTACACCGACGGCGACTGGTTCGACGCGCCGGACGTCGGCGCGGCGGTCGAGCGCGTTCGGGAGCTGTAATCGGGCGGGGGTGGCGAGTTCACGACCGGTCGCGTCGAGCTGGTCCTCGGTCGCGCACGAGAATCACTGACGACGCCCTCCTCGCGCCGCCCGCCGAGGGAGTTCGGCTACTCCGCGGACGGCATCGGCGCGGGGGCCTCCGGCGCTGTGACGCCGCCGAGGTCGTACTCCTCGGGGTCGACTTCCTCGCGGAGCTGCGTCCGGCCGCGACGGACCACGAGCGCGTCCGCGAGGTGGGCGCGAAGCGCCTCGACGAGCGCCTCCGATTCGAGCGGCTGCCCGCGCTCCTTGAGGTCGTCGGCGTCGGCGTGGGGCGGGACGGCGAACCCGCGCTGGGCGATGACCGGCCCCTGATCGAGGTCGGTCGTGACGTAGTGGGCCGTGACGCCCGCGACGCGCGCGCCGCCCTCGACTGCCTGCCGGTACGCCTCCGCGCCCGGGAACGCCGGCAGCAACGAGGGGTGGACGTTGACGATGCGGCCCTCGTAGCGGAACACGACCTCCGGCGAGAGGATGCGCATGAACCGGGCGAGTGCGATGCAGTCGACGTCGTGTTCGGCCAGCAGGTCGAGCAGCTCCGCCTCGTCGTGGGAGCCGCTCTCGTCACCGACGTCGAAGAACGGGACGTCGAACTCCGCGGCCAGCGATTCGAGCGCGCTCCGGTTGCCGGCCATCATCGCCACCTCGGCGTCGAGCGTGCCGTCGGCACAGGCTTCGAGCACGGCGCGTGGTGCGTGCGCCTCCTTGGTGACGAGCAGGCCGATGCGGCGGGCCTCGCGCTCGTCCGGGAAGCGGACCCGCACGTCCACGCCCAGGTCCTCGCCCAGGTCCTCCAGGTCCTCCCGGAGCGTCTCGGCCTTGCAGACCATCCCCGCGGTGTCGGCGTGCAGGCGCATCCGGAACACGTCGTCCCGGACCGCCTGGTCGAGGTCCTCGATGTTGCACCCCCGCTCGAACAGCAGCGAGGTGACGCGGGCGACCAGTCCGGTGTCGTCGTCTCCGACGACCACGATCTCGGTCAGCTCGCTCATCGGCCGCTCACCTCCGGGGCGTCCGAACGGGACATACAGGTGTTCACTACGTTGTGACTCAAGCCTCTGTCGCTTGGCGCGACCGTTACCGTCCGTGCGGGTCCATCCCGGTGAGGCGTCCGCCGTGCGTCCCCGGAGCGCGCTGGTCCACGGTTTCGACCACGAACGTGTACACCGGGGACGACCCAAAACCGATTTTAATCACGACCGCGCAGTACGGGTATGACCGGCTACACGGCCACGGTGACGGTCCGGCTGAAACGCGGGGTGCTCGACCCGGAGGCCGAGACGACGAAGGGGGCGCTCGAACGCCTCGGGTTCGAACTCGAGGCGCTCCGGTCGGCCGACCGCTTCGAGGTCGACCTCGACGCCGCGGACGCCGACGCGGCCCGCGAGCGGGCCGACGAGATGGCCGAACGCCTGCTCGCGAACCCGACCATCCACGACTACGACGTGGACGTGACCGAGCGATGATTTCGGTACTGCAGTTCGGCGGGTCGAACTGCGACCGCGACGCCGTGCG
This sequence comes from Halobaculum sp. XH14, assembly GCF_032116555.1. NCBI lineage: Archaea > Methanobacteriati > Methanobacteriota > Halobacteria > Halobacteriales > Haloferacaceae > Halorarum > Halorarum halobium. Next base: position 640,759 of record NZ_CP134949.1, on the reverse strand, counting down.
CGCGCTCTCGCACCTCGGCATCGACGCCGAGCGCGTCTGGCACGCGGATGGCCTCCCGGCCGACACCGACGGCGTCGTGGTCCCCGGCGGCTTCTCCTACGGCGACTACCTCCGGGCCGGCGCGATGGCCGCGCGGACCCCCGTGATGGAGGAGGTGCGGTCGCTGGCCGAGGACGGCGTCCCGGTGCTGGGCGTCTGCAACGGCGCGCAGATCGGCTGCGAGGCGGGCCTGACCGAGGGCGCGTTCACGACGAACCGGTCGGCGCGCTTCCAGTGCGAGCACGTTCACCTCCGGGTCGAGCGCGCGGACACGCCCTGGACCGCGGCGTACGACGAGGGCGAGGTCATCGAGGTGCCCATCGCGCACGGCGAGGGCCGGTTCGAGATCAGCGACGAGCGGCTGGCGACGCTCAACGACGAGGACCGGGTGCTGTTCCGCTACTGCGAGGCCGACGGGAGCGTCACCGACGCGGCGAACCCGAACGGGTCGACCGGGAACGTCGCCGGCGTGCTCGGCGAACGGGAGACGGTCGCGATGATGATGCCCCACCCCGAGCGCGCGACGCTGCCGGACGTCGGCGGCACCGACGGGCAGGGCGTGCTCCGCGCGTTCGCCTGATCGCTCGATCGCGGGAGCGCGGGCGACTTCCCGGCCGGTGCCCCTTACTGCCGACACTCGACCGGCGTGTCCGTTGCGAGCCACTGTCCGGGCTGGGAGGCGTCCCGCAGTTCCACCCACCCCGACGGGCAGAGGACGCACTCGACTGGTTCCATGATCGGTCCCGCGCGGAGGAACGACCACCGACTGCTTGGTTACTCGCCCGATAACGGCCGGTCACTCACACGCCGGCGGAGATTCCGGGGGTCAGGCCGCCCGTTCACCGCGTCAGTGGCTGCGCGAACCCGGTTTCCTCGGCCAGCACCAGTTCCCAGGTCCGTTCACAGTCGCAGGACACCTGCTCGAACACCGACGGGTCCTGCCGGAGGTCGAAGTCCTTGATCGCGGTCTGGACGCGGTCGTCACACTCCCCGCAGTTGTGGGCGCCCCGATCGGAGCCGTGGCCGACCGGGTCCGAGACGACGATGGCGTCGACGTCGGCGGTCCGCTCCAGCACCTCGGCGACCGACCAGAGCCACGGCGGGCGGTAGCCGCCCCGGAAGTGGAGTTCGTCGACCATCGTGTAGCGCTGGACGTTGCAGGGGTTCATCGAGACGGTGTGACAGCCCTCGACGGCCGCACAGCGCTCGATCGAGGAGACCATGTCCTCGAGGGCCTCCGACTCGGTGAGGAACGGCGGCTTCATCAGCAGGTACGCCTTGACGCCGGCGGTGGCCCCCTCGCCGTCGTCCGCTCCGTCCGCCCCGGAATCCGCCGGCGAGCCGTCCCCCGCGTCGGCCCTGCGGACCTCCGCGCAGGCGTCCTCGAAGTCCGCGAAGTCGAAGTACTTGTTCACGCAGTCGTGGCGCACGCGGTCGGTCGCGGTTTCCAGCCCCACGGCGACGTCCGTGTCGAGGCCGCGACCCGTGAAGTCGCGGAGCTTCTCGGCGGCGACGAAGTCCGGGAGCGACTCGACGACGATCCGCTCGCGGTCGGCGAACGTCCCGGCGATGGCCGCGCGCGACTCCGCGGACACCTCGCGCTCGTCGAGGAACGAGCCCGAGGTGTAAATCTTGACCAGCGGCGCGGGACCCTCGCCCTCGTCGGCGTGTTCGGCCTCGTGGTCGAGACAGACCTGAATCTGGTCCATCAGCGCTTCGTGGGTGACGCTGCCGCCCTCGACGGATTCGGCGACGTAGCCACACATCGTACAGCCGCCGGCCCGGGCCCACCGGCAGCCGCCCGTGTTGAGGATGATCGTCAGCGACCGCTTGACGCCGCCGGGCGTGTTGTCCTCGTCGAGCCACACCCGCGTCGGCTCGTGGGGGTCGTAGCTGGCGTCCTTCTCGGACCGGATGTCGCGCATCACCTCGTTGTGCGCGTCCATCCCCCGCCCCCGCTCGGACGGTTCGGGGCTCGGCTTGCTCATTGGCGGGCGTTCGCCGGCGACGGCTAAATGTGCGTCGTCTCCCCGCCGGTCAGCTTTTCACCGCGGCCGTCGAACCCGTTCCCGACGTTCTCCCGGGCCACCGAACCATGAGCGGGTTCCGCGACGACCTCCGGGGCGGCTTCGAGTACGTCGCCGCGAGCGACAGGCTCGTGACGACCGTCGTCGTGGGGACGGTCCTCCTGAACTTCAGCTACCTGCTGTTCCCGGTCGCGTTCCTGATGGGCTACTTCGCCCGCGTCCTCGCGGGTCGGTCGGTCGGCGTCGACCGCCCGCCCGGGTTCGTCGAGTGGCGGCCGCTGCTGGTCACCGGGACGAAGGCGAGTCTGACCGCGGTCGTCGGCTACGGGCTCCTCGTGGAGCTCGCGGTCACGACGATGTCCCAGTGGCTCTATCCGGCGGTGACCCTGTGGAGCGAGGGCCGACTGAACGTCTGGGAACTGGTGTGGTACGCGCTCACCCCCCTGCAGGAGATCAGGCCGGCCTGGTGGAGCCTCCACGTCGTCGGGCTCCTGGTGATCGGGGCGGGGTCGCTCCTCCTCGGGACGAGCCTGACGCGGTCGTCCGGCGTGCGACGCGTCGCGGGGTGGCTCCTCGTCGCGAGCGCGCTCGTCCCGGTGGTTCACTACCTGCTCTACCTGGTCGGGGTCGTCCTCCTCGTCAGCGGGTCACTGCCGCTCGGCTTTCCGCTCTTCGGTGCCGCGGTGGCGCTGCTGGGTTACGAGACGTGGCGGGACCAGCGGTGACTCCGGTCGGAGTCACCGGCGCGGTCGGGTGCTCGACCGGAGCCACACGAGCGCGCCGCAGGCGGCGCCGACCCCGTTCGCCGCGGCGTCGGCGAACGAGGCCGTCCGCGTCGCCAGCGCGGTCTGGAGCAGTTCGACGCCCCCGCCGACGGCGGTGCCGACGAGCACCGCCGCCAGCGCCACCCGCCACCTCGGACCCGATCCCGTCGGCACCGTCGAATCCGTCGCCTTCGGCCGCGCCGCACCCGTTCCTCCCGAAGTCCGGGCCCGCGCGAACGTCGCAGAGACGGCCGCGTAGCCGACCCCGTGGACCCACTTGTCGAGCCCGACGCCGAGGAGGAACCGATCCGGGCCGCCGCCCGGGAGGGGGACGAGCGAGGCGAGGACGACGGTAGCCGTGACCGCGGCGAACACCGCCCGGCGTCGACGCGTCGGCGTCACGGCCGTCGGTGAGTCGGCATCGGGCGTAAAGTTCCGGGTTCCGAGAACCGCCGTGAGCCGGACGCGGCGGGGCCCCACGCTTATCAGGCTCGCTTTCACACCGGACCCCATGAGCGAGTCCCCGCGCGACGGCACGCTGGATTTCGTCAAGGTTCTCGTCGGCCTCGTCCTCCTGCTCGGGTTCGCCTACGGCATCCTCGTCGTCGGGAACGTGCTGCTCTCGTTCCTGCCGGCGTTGCTCGTCGGCCTCGTCTGGGTGCTCTACCGGCTGGTTGTGGCCGTCGAGCGCATCGCGGACGCACAGGAGCGGCGCGCGCGAGCGGTCGAGGCAGGGGCTGAGGGTGCGGGTGGCGGGTGGTCCCGCGGCGCGGACGACGCCGACGAGCCGGACGAGGTCGACGGCACGGACGACGCGGACGATGCGGCGGCACCGACGTCGGATGTGGCCGCGAGCGACTCCGACGAGTCGGCCGACTGACCGACCCCCGTCCGACTACAGCAGGAACCGCGCGAGGTGGAGCCCGGCCATCCCCGCGCCGACGGTCCACAGCACGTCCTCGGTGTACCAGGCGGCCACGACCGCGACCGCGCCGCCGACGAGCGTCGGGTCCGCGAGCGCGACGAGCGTCGCGGACTCGGGCACGAAGTCCGGCGCGACCAGCGCCGCGAGCACCGCTGGCGGGACGTAGGCGAGCAGGCGTTCGAGCGCCGGCGGGACGCCCTCGACCCGGCCGAACAGGTGGATGAACGAGAGTCGGATGGCGTAGGTCGCCAGCCCGGCCGCGAGGATGACGCCCCAGATGGCGACCGGTCCGTACGTCGTCGTCACGCCGACCCCCCGGCGGCGAGGCCGAGCCGTTCCGCGCCGACCCCCGCCACGACGCCGACCAGCGCGCCCGCGATCAGCCCCGCGTTGAACGGCAGGCCGGCAGCGAACACCGCGACCGCGGCGGCGACGAGGCCGGCGGCGACGCTCGGACGGTCCGAGAGCACCGGCACCAGCAGCGCGAGGAAGACGAGCGGGACGGCGAAGTCGAGCCGCCAGGCGTCGGGAACGCCCGCACCGAACACGATGCCGACGACGGTGCCGACCTGCCAGACGATCCACAGCGTTCCGCCGACGCCGAGGTAGTAGTACGGCTGGCGGAGGCCGCCGTCGTCGGCGTCGTCGGGGCCACCATCGACGGCACCGACGTCGTTCTCGTCGGCACCGTGCTCCTCGTCCGCACCGCGCTCCTCGTCGGCACGCCTGTAGCGTGCGACGGTGACCGCGTACGCCTGGTCGGTGAGCAGGTAGGCACAGCCGGCCCGGACCCTGGCCGGGAGCGCGCGGAAGTGGGGGGCGATGGAGGCCGAGTACATCATCATCCTGAGGTTGATGACGACGGCCGTGAGCACGACCACGCCGAGCGCGGCGTCGCTGCCGAGCAGGTCGAGCGCGGCCAGCTGGGACGCGCCCGCGAACACCACCACCGACATCCCGAGCGTCTGCAGCGGCGTGAGGCCGGCTTCGACGCCGGCGACGCCGGCGACCAGCGCGAAGGGGACGATGCCGAGCAGCAGCGGGAGCGTGTCGCGGACGCCCGACCGAAGCTCGACGAGTCGCGTGTCCATACCGGGGTGGCGCGTCGCCGCGTGAAACCGCCTCCGGTTTGGGAACCGCGTCTGTCGCTTCCGTCTGGATCGGGCTCAGTTAGTTCCGTCAGTTTTGTTATTCGAATCGGAAGACAGCACACCGAGAACCCGACGGCAGGGGGATTTCGAGGTGGTCGCTGAACCGGGGACAGAGCCCGAAAGGCCGACTCGACGCCGCCCCTTTAGTGCACCCCCGCCGAACCGCCGGCCATGAGCGAGCACGCCGACCACGAGGGGGACCACGAAACCGAACACGGCCACGGATCGACGAACGACCACGAACACCACCACGCACACGACGTCGAATCGGTCGGCTACGCCGTCGTGACCGTCTCCTCCTCGCGGAGCCTCGAGGACGATCCGGCCGGCGACGCCATCGTGGCGGCCGTCGAGGACGCGAACGGGACGGTCGCGACCAGGGAACTCGTCCGGGACGAGTACGACGGCGTGCAGGGGGCGGTCAACAACCTCGTGGACCGCGAGGACGTCGACTGCGTCGTCACCACGGGCGGGACGGGCGTCACGCCCGACGACGTGACCGTCGAGGCCGTCGAGCCGCTGCTGGACAAGGCCCTTCCGGGCTTCGGGGAACTGTTCCGGGCGATGTCGCGCGAGGAGATCGGAACGACGGTCGTGGCGACCCGCGCGACCGCCGGCATCGCCGGCGACGTCCCGGTGTTCTGTCTCCCCGGCAGCGAGAACGCCGCGAGGCTGGGAAGCGAGGAGATCATCACCGAGCAGGCGGGCCACCTGGCGGGGCTGGCGAGTCGGGACGACGAGACCGACGAGTAGGGGCGGGGCGTAACTGGCACCGACTCCCTTCGGTCACCGTCAGCGAACCACCCGACCACCGTCACCGAACTACCAGATCGCCGCCACCGAACCAGCCGACCCGCCCCCGTCAGGCGCCCGCACACCGCCGGAAACATGGACACCTTCAAGCGCCCCACGGGCCGAGACGTGATATGTTGATCACCGTCTCCGGCCCGCCGGGCAGCGGGAAGAGCACGACGGCCGCGGCGCTCGCGGAGGCCTTCCGGCTGGAGCACGTCTCCGGCGGCGACATCTTCCGCGAACTCGCCGCCGAGAACGACATGTCCCCCGTCGAGTTCAACGAACTCGCCGAGGAGGACGAGGAGATCGACCGCGACCTCGACCGACGGCTCCGCGACGTCGCCGTCGAGCGTGACGACGTCCTGCTCGAATCCCGGCTCGCCGGGTGGCTCGCCGCCGAGCACGCCGACATCCGCATCTGGCTCGACGCGCCCCTGGAGATCCGCTGTGAGCGCATCTCCGACCGCGAGGACAAGCCCATCGACCGGGTGCGCGAGGAGACGAAACGACGCGAGTCCAGCGAGGCGAAGCGCTACGAGGAGTACTACGACATCCGCATCGACGACCTCACCATCTACGACATCTCCTACAACACCGCGCGCTGGTCGCCCGAGGGCGTGCTGGGGATGTTGACGACCGCCATCGACTCCTACGACCCGAACACCGACGAAGGGAAGGCCCCCGTCGAGGGCGTCCACTACGACTTCTGACCCATGCGCGCCGCCCCCGAGCACCGGTCCGTCGACGAACTCCTCTCGTTCGGCGTCGTGAACCTCGACAAGCCCGCCGGCCCGTCGGCCCACCAGGTGAGCGCGTGGGTTCGGGACATGGCCGACGTCGAGCGGGCGGCCCACGCCGGAACGCTCGACCCGAAGGTGACGGGCTGTCTGCCCGTCCTGCTCGGGGACGCGACGCGACTCGCGCAGGTGTTCCTCGAGGGTGCCAAGGAGTACGTCGCCGTGCTGGAACTCCACGGCCGCGCGCCCGCCGACCTCGAAACGGTCGTCGCGGAGTTCGAGGGCGAACTCTACCAGAAGCCGCCGCGCAAGTCCGCCGTCTCGCGCCGCCTCCGGACCCGCGAGGTGTACGACCTCGACGTGCTCGACCGCACCGAGCGGCAGGTGCTGCTCGGAATCCGCTGTGAGTCGGGGACCTACGTCCGGAAGCTCTGTCACGACCTGGGGCTCGCTATCGGCACCGGCGGGCACATGGGCCACCTCCGACGAACCGCGACCGACCCGTTCGACGACCGCGACCTCCGGACGCTGCAGGACCTCGCTGACGGCCTGGCGTTCCAGCGCGAGGACGGGGACGAGTCCTTGCTCCGCGAGGTCGTCGTCCCTGCCGAACGGGCGCTCACCCACCTTCCGCGGGTGACGATCGCCGAGAGCGCGGCCGCCCAGGTCGCCGACGGCGCGCCGGTGTACGCGCCGGGCGTCATCGACGTCGCCGGGCCCGAACGCCCGCCCGACGCCGCGTCCGAGGGTGACTCGTCCGACGCGGTGCCGACCGACGGCGACCTCGTCGCCTGCTACGCGCCGAACGGCTCGGCGATCTGTCTCGGCACGCTCGTCGACGACCCGGACGCGGAGTCGGGGGAGGTCGTCTCCCTGGAGCGCGTACTCGTCTGACCGAGCGCCGAGGTCCGGCACCTGCGGTGCGTCGCCGAACCGCGGTTTCCGGCTGACGGGACTTTTTCTCCGACACCTGCGACTCCCCGCCATGACCGAATCCATCGACGTCGGCACCGCGAGCGCGGCGTCCGGCGCGGTCGCGGACGGCTGGCTCCCGGTGACGGGGCTCCCGACCGGCGGGGAGGAGCGACTGCCGATCACGGTCGTCAACGGCGCGGCCGCGGGGCCGACGCTGTGGGTCACCGGCGACGAGGCCACGGGCGTCGCGGTCGCACAGGACGTTGCACGGACGGCCCGGGAACACGCGGACGAATTCGTCGGGGCACTCGTCGTGGTCCACGTCGTCAGCCCGGCCGGTCTCCGGCGGAACGAGCGCACCACCTACTACGGCGACGAGGACCCGAACCGCTACTTCCCGGACCTCGAACGCGACTCCTCGCGCCCGCCCGAGACGCAGGAGCGGATCGACGCCCGGCTGTTCGAGGCCGTCAGCGACTCGGCGGACCTGCTCGTCGACTGCCACACCGCACAGATCGGGTCGGTGCCGTTCGCCATCCGCGACCGGGTGCTGTACGGCCGGAACCGGACGGCTGAGGAGGCCGAGTCGCTCGCGACGGATCTCGACCGGATGGTCGAGGCGTTCGGCCTCCCGGTGCTCACCGAGTATCCCGCGGGGGAGTACCTCGACCAGTCGCTCCAGCGCTCGACGGCCGGCGCGGCGCTCAACACCGCCGGGATTCCGGCGTTCACGGCGGAACTGGGCGGCCACAGCGTCGTCGAGGAGGACGCACGCGCCGCGGGCGTCGCGGGGACGTTCGCGGTCGCGGTCGAGTTCGGTCTGCTCGATTCGGTTCCGGACGGCGTCGCGCGGCCGGGCGTCGGCGTCCCGGACGCCCCGGTCGAGTTCCCGGTCCGGCGCTTCGTCGGCCCGCGATCGGAGACGGCGGGGCTGGTTCGACATCGCGTCGAAGCGGGCGACGCAGTGTCGGAGGGGGAAGTCGTCGCCGACGTGTGCTCGCCCCACGGCGAGGTGCTGGACACCGTCGAGTCGGCGTACGACGGTTACGTCATCGGGCGACGCGAGGGGATAGCCGTCTACGAGGGAGGGCCGGTGGCGAGCATGGCCGTGCGGGACGACGGCGACCTCGTGGTGCCGCGCGAGGAGGACGGGGAGTGAGGCGGCGAGTCCCCCTGTGGTCCGGTGGTCGTCCCCGTCAAGTCGGCCGACGGCGGGTCGGCCGAAACGAAGCGCTTAACCGCGGGCCTCGATTTTGTTGAAACGCGGGACCGTAGGGTAGTGGTATCCTCTGCCGATGGGGTCGGTAGGACCTGAGTTCGAGTCTCAGCGGTCCCACTTCGATTCTGAAAGAGATCAACCGTGGCAGTGTAACTGCCACCAGGCGGCACGGAGGTGGTGGGCATGGTGGCCCATCTCGGTGCCGAGGGGTCGAATCCGGTATGTTGGAACTGGGGGATTCTTGACTCGGTTTATCCGCCACCAGTTTGGTAAACAAACAGGGCTGAATTTGGATGAATCCGCATATGGCTCGCCCGGATCAGCAGCTTCTCGGACATCCCGCGCGGGGACGGGAATAGGAGAATTTGCTAGCCCGTCTATCCAAGTCGCTTCCATACCTGACCATCTTCCTCCAAGCACCGGAGAAGCACTTCCGGAATACGCTCGGGTAAATGTCGGAGGAGAAACAATCGAACTCGTCTATTTTGATCGGCGGTTTCAGTCCACGGGAGACGCTAAATACAAATTGTGATAATTTAACCGAGCAATATATTATGGTCGGTTCAGCCTTCGTAACTAACCAACCAGCAACATTCAGAGCAGCTGACAGCCTGGTTGGAGGATAAAACAATGAAACTCACAAAGCTACTCGCAGACGAACGCGCGGTGAGCCCAGTGATTGGGGTGATATTGATGGTCGCTATCACGGTAATCCTCGCGGCCGTCATCGGCACGTTCGTCCTTGGCCTCGGTCAGGGACTCAATCAAACGAGCCCGCAGGCTACGTACGAATGGACCCAATCTGGTTCTAGTGCTGGTGACATTACAGTTACTCTCCAACACACTGGTGGAGACACCTTCCAGGACTCAAACGTCGAGTTCAGTGTTACGGCGTCAAATAGCCCGTCCCAAACTGCTAGTGACTGGTCAAACACTGACGGGGAGATCACGGCAGGATCATCGGTAACCTTCCACAGTGGACAAACTGATGGTAACGACGACGCATTTGAGTCTGGCGACTCGATCGACGTAATCTGGGAATCTGACGACGGCAGCAGTTCCAGCGTTCTGACCGAATACGAAGTTAACTAACTTCGCACATCGGTCTTGATTTTCAGAAGCTCATTGCAATGGGCTCAGTAGTCAGGTTTTCGCTGGAACGGATTGCCGAAATATAACTACTGCCGAATCAACTCCGTTAGCTCCCATCGCCGTTCGAAACAATCATTGTCCCGAGTTCTTTGTCCTCGGGATCGGCGCTCACGTATTCGATTAGCGCCTCGTGGAGTTTCATGATTTATTCCATTACCCCCCTTGAACGCCGCGAACGTCCCGCCGGTCGTCGGTCCCGAATCCCGAGCTACCGCTCGTACCTTCTGATGAATCGTGGAGTGTGGGCCGTCAAGCGTCATCCGCTACCGAGAGTCCGGGTCCCGAGACCCACTGACCCAACTCCGAACCACTCCCAACCGGCCCGACGAGGAACACACGTCCACCGCCAGTGACCAATCAAAGGCGGCACCGACTGGGCACGGACTGGTGACAACCGGTTACACCTCGGCGGCCGAACGTGGCGTATGGCCAGGGAGGACACCGACCGGGAGGAGGGAGTCGACTTCGTCGACGTCAACGCCGCGCTCGAGGAACTCTCGTATCCGGTCTCCGCCGACGAACTCATCGACGAGCACGGCGACAGGGAGTTCCGCCGGACGAACGCCGGCCCCATCACGGTCGCCGAGCTGTTCGGCCCGATGGGCGAGGACACCTTCGAGTCGACCCGGGAGGTCCGCCAGATGGCGCTCAACCACATGCCCAGCGAGTCGGTCGGTCGACAGCGCTACTCGGATCGGGGCGTCTCCAACGACACGCGGGAGGGCGTCGGCGAGAGCGAGAACGAGTCGTTCTGAGCCTCGTCCCGCGCGGGTGATCCGATCGGTCCGGACGTGGTCGTCGTTCCCGGGTCCGTTCCGACCGGTCCACGCACGACGGCACTCAGTACTCCAGTTCCACGGACACCGACACCGAGATCTCGTCGTACCCCGGCTCGCCGCCAAAGCGCGTGTTGTCCACGACCATCGCGTACTCGCCGTGGGCGAGTCGCACGTCCCGGAACATGGCCCGCGTCGTCCCGGACTCGGAGAGCGACGACAGCCCGTCGGCCTCGCTCCCCTCCGTGTACGCCGCGAGCGCGTCGGGCCCGAACGTGAACACGTCGAACGGGAGCGAGAGTCGCTCGGTCATCGTCCCCGAGACGCTCGCCGGACCCTCGCTTTCGGGCCAGCGGAGGGGTATCGTCGCGTACTGGCCCCGCGAGAGCCTGACGCGACCCTCGACCACGGTTCCGGGCGGGTCGCCCGCCGTTCGCTCGACCCACGGTCGCTCGGGCTCCTCGGGAGCGCCGGAGAGACAGCCAGACAGCCCCGCGACGCCGGCGGTGCCCGCCGCCGCGACAGCGGACAGGAACCGGCGTCGGGACGTCGGTGGTCCGTCCGTGGCAGTCGACTCGGTCGCGGGCGACGGGTTCGTCACGACTCACCCCCCTCCCTGGTTCGCGGGTCAGCAGCGCTGGCGATCACGTCGCTGAGGAGGTTGCCGAGGACGCCGATCACGATCACCACGACCGCCGTCCCGAGCAGCAGCGGCATGTCGCGCTCGATGGCCGCGTCGTAGGAGAGCCGGCCGAACCCCGGGATGCCGAACGCGAACTCGATGACGTAGATGGCGACGACCAGCACCGCGAGCAGGTCCGTGACGAACAGCGCCGCGATGGGGCCGACGACGTTCCGGAGCACCCGCAACGCGACCGTTCGTCCCGAGAGCCCCTTCGCGTGGAGGTAGCGGACGAAGTCCGCGCCGACGACCTCGCGGGTCTCCGAGCGCGTGTAGGCGAGCTGGCTGGCGAACAGCGTCGTCGCGAGCAGCAGCGCCGGGAACGCCCAGCGCGTGAGCCACCAAGCAGGCCCGAGCGCGGCCGCGACCGGCGGGAGCGCGAGCACCCACAGCAGCACCCCGGCGATCCAGAAGTTCGGGATCCCGAACGCGAGATACCCGCCCACCCGGATCGCGGCGGCCCGGAGGGTGCCCTCCCGCGCGGTGCTGTAGAGCCCGCCCGTGACGCCGAACACGACCGCGAGGAGGAACCCCGGAATCGCGTAGCGGAGCGTCCGCGCCATCCGGTCGGCCACCAGCGCGGTCACGGGCGCGTCGAGGCTGAAGGAGACGCCCCACTGGAGCGTGACCATGTGGAGCATGTACCCGACGTAGCGGGCCGAGAGCGGGCGGTCGAGTCCGCGTGCCGCGCGGTACGTCTCCCGGAGCGCCGCCAGTTCGCTCTCGTTCAACTCGCCGCCGGAGGCGAACGAGGCGCTCGCGACCGCGCCCTCGACCGCCGTGTTCGGCGCGACGGTCACGATGGCGAACGTGGCCGTGAGCCCGACGAACACCGTGAGACACGCCTCGGCGAGGCGGACGAGGAGCCGGCGTCCCCTCACGGCGAGCCGCTCCGTTCCGGGCCGTCAGTCGGTTCGAGCACGTCTGGCCGGAGTGGTCGCCGTCGCTACTAATGGTTTGCTCAAACGAGCAGTTCAGCCATCGGCGCTTTTAGGTCGAGCGGCGGCCGACTCGGGGCCGACGTGGCTCGGGACCCCAACGACCGGCGCTCGACTCGCCCCGCCGTGACCGACGGGGGCGACCGCGACGGGAGCGGCGGCGCGGGAGCGTCCTCGGACGGTGCCCGCAGGGGCAACAGGACGTTCGTCCACGGGTTCGACGCCGAGGCGTCCCCCGAGTTCCGCGAGCGGGACGAGCGCTCGCTCGGCCAGCTCGCCACGGGTCCCGAGGAGCCGGGGGGCGTGGGCAAGCGACTCGCCGGCCTCCCGGCACGCACCGTCGTCTCCGCGGTCGCGCTGCTCGCGCTTGCGGCGCTGTTCTGCTATGACGCGTTCGTCGTGCACGTCTACCTCGTGCCCGCCTGGGAGTGGGACCCGACGCGGTCGGACTGGCTGTTCCTCGCGTCGCTGTGGCTGCTGGGGACGCTCGCCAGCCGGCTCGTTCCGAACCGGGAGCTCGCGGCGCGGTACTGGCACCGGCTCTCCGAGGACACGGGCGCGACGCTCGCGCTCGCCGCGCTCGCCGCGTTCTTCCTCGTCGGCGTCGTCGGCCCGCCGCTGGTCGGCAGCCCGTCCGCGGACCCGCTTCTGGGCGGCCAGCCGCCGGTCGGGCTGAGCGTCGACACCGACGGCATCGCCTCGTGTGCCGGGCAGGTGACCGGGGACCGCTGTCAGGGCTCGCTCGCGCACCCGCTCGGCACCGACGGCCTGGGCTTCGACGTGCTGACGCTGCTCGTCGCGGGGACCCGCCTCGCGCTGTACGTGGCGGTGATCAGCGCGGCCATCGTCGTCCCGCTGGGGGCGATCGTCGGCGCGACGGCCGGCTTCTACGGCGGCCGGATCGACGCCGTCCTCAGCCGGTACGTCGACGTCCAGCAGACCATCCCCGCGATCGTCGCGTACGTCGTGCTGGTGCTCGTCGTCGAGAAGAGCCTCTTCATGCTCGTGCTCGTGTTCGGGCTGTTCTCGTGGGGCGGCGTCGCGCGCGTCGTCCGCGCCGAAACGAGACAGCGCCGCGACGAGGAGTACGTCCGGGCCGCACAGGCGCTCGGCGGCGCGCCGGGGTATCGGCTCCGGCGGCACGTGCTCCCGAACGTCTCCCACGGCATCGTGACGGCGTTCGGCCAGCAGGTCCCGCTGCTGCTCGTCACCGAGGCGGCCATCGCGTACCTGCAACTGAACGACGTCGACCAGCCCTCGTGGGGCGAACTCATCGCCACCGGCATCCAGTTCGGCGTCACCAGCCAGTGGTGGGTGGCGACGAGCGGCGTCGTCGCGCTCGCGGGGACGACGCTGGCGTTCAAACTCGCGGCCGACGCGCTCCGGGACGCGCTGGATCCGACCGGCTGATCCGCTCCCGGTCCCGCATGCCTCCGTCGCGTCCGTTCCCGAGCCCACCCCGCCAATCGTTTTAACCGAACTGCGGCCGAACGAGTCGTATGGCAGTCGCCCGCCACGGGAGCGGGCCGACGGCGACCCTCCGAGCGTTCGCCTCCCAGGTCCACCCCGTGTTCATGCTCCCGCCGCTCGCGGCCTCGCTGTTCGGCGCGTCACTCGCGGGCGAGTCGCTCGGGGGCGGGTTCGACGTCCGGGTGGCGCTCGTCCACGCCGCCGCGATGTTCTTCGCCGTCTACACCGCCCACGTGAAGGACGGCTACGTCGACTTCTACGGCCGCGGCGAGGACGATGACCACCCGATGACCGAGCGGGGCTGTCGGCTCGGCCTCGTCGGCGCGGGGGTCGGCTTTCTGGCCTGCCTCCTCTGGCTCCTCGCCGCGGCCGGCCCGCTCGCGGCGCTCGTCACGCTCCCGACCTGGTTCGTCGGCTTCCTCCACGCGCCACAGCTCGACACGAACCCGGTGACGACGACGCTGGGCTACCCGACCGGCATCGCGCTGTGCGTCCTGGGCGGCTACGTCGCCCAGACCGGCCTCGTCGCCCCGGAGCCGCTGGCGCTCGCCTGCGTGTTCCTCGTCACGCTCGCCGGGGTGAAGGTGGTCGACGACTCGCAGGACTACGCCTACGACACCTCCATCGGGAAGCGCACGGTCGCCGTCGCGCTCGGCCGCTCGCGCGCCCGGACGCTCGCCTACGGCATCATCGGCGCGGGGCTGTTCTCGGTGGTCCCGCTCGCGGTCGTGGGCGTCGTCCCGCCGAGCGCCCCCGCCGCGAGCCTCGTCTACGCCGCCGTCGTCGCGCTCGCCTACCCCGCGGACGCCGAGACGGCGACGATGCTCCTGATCCGGGGCGCGTACCTGTTCCTCGCCGGCCTGCTGGTGGCGACGTTCTTCCGACCGCTCGCGGACGTCGGACTCCCGAACGTCACCGCCCTCGGCCCGTACACCTACCTCGCCACGGAGGTCGCGTTCGGGACCGCCGCGCTCGCGCTGCTGGCTCGGGAGGGGCGGGACGCGCTGTGGCGCGCCGCGAGGACGATCGCCGTGCTCTACCCCGTCGCGTACGTCTGGGACTGGTACACGCTGGAGGTCGGCGTGTTCTCGATCCCGATGCGGACGGGGGTCGAACTGCTCGGGATTCCCCTGGAGGAGCACGTCTTCATGGTCGTCGTGCCGGCGCTGGTGCTCGGGATTCACGAGACGTTAAACGGGAGTTCGGAGACCTCGTGACGTGAATCAGCCGGCTGGCGCGCGTGACGCGAACCCCCTCGTGGGGTGAGTCGACGCGCGCGAGGGACGAGCACCGCAGGTGAACGAGCGCAGCGAGTGAATCGAGGAGCACAGGAGGCTGGGGAGGGTGAGGTGCGGTGGCGGTGCGGTCGGGTGGGACTGAAAGGGGCCTCGGCTGTCGGCGATGGCGCGACTGTCAAGCACCGCAGGCGAGCGTAGCGAGCCGAGGAGCACAGCAGTCGCACCGAGTCGACAGCCGAGGGGGCTTTCGAGGCGTGCGTCACTGATACCCGAGACAGGTCTGAATACGATACACCGAGGGCTTTCGAGGCAGTCGGAGCGTCGACCGAACTTCCCCGAAAGGACGATAGCGATGACTTTCGAGCCGATCAATCGAGAAACCAAAACGAAACCCGAGTCCGTCTCCACCTACTCCCGTTTCGCCTTCGGATTCGTCACCGCACCGTTAGCAGCACTCCCGAAGTCGCGCGCGTATTTCGCCAGCACGCCGCCGACGTACGCCGGCTCCCGCGGCTCCCAGTCGTCAGCACGCCGCTCCAGTTCGTCGTCGTCCAGATCCACCGAAAGCTCGCGGCTCGGGATGTCCACGGTCACCGTGTCGCCGTCCTCGACCAGGCCGATCGGGCCGCCGTCCGCCGCCTCGGGGGCGACGTGGCCGACCATCGGGCCGCGGGTCGCGCCCGAGAAGCGTCCGTCGGTCAGCAGCGCGACGTCGTCCTCGTGGCCCGCGCCGACGACCGCGGCGGTGACGCCGAGCATCTCGCGCATCCCCGGGCCGCCGCGTGGCCCCTCATTCCGGATGACGAGCACGTCGCCCGACTCGATGTCGCCCGACTGGACGTACGCCATCGCGGACTCCTCGTCCTCGAACACGCGGGCCGGTCCCTCGTGGTGGAACGCGTCGTCGCCGGTGACTTTCAGCACCGCTCCGTCGGGCGCGAGGTTGCCGGTGAGCACCTTGATGGCGCCCTCCTCGGAGTAAGGCTCGTCGGTCGTGTAGAGGAAGTCCGCCTCGATGGCGTCGTCCTCGGGGAGCGCGCCGCGCTCCTCGAGGTGGGCGAGTTCCTCGGCGACGGTGCGGCCGGTGACGGTCATCGCGTTGCCGTGGAGGTAGCCGCCCGCGAGCAGGCGGCGCATAACGACCGGGACGCCGCCGACCTCGTGGAGGTCGAGCATGACGCGCGTGCCGCCGGGCTGGAGGTTCGCGATCTTGGGCGTCCGCCGGGAGATCTCGTCGAACTCCTCGATCGAGAGGTCGACGTCCGCCTCCGCGGCGAGCGCGAGCAGGTGAAGCACCGCGTTCGTCGAGCCGCCCATCGCCACCTGGACGGCGATGGCGTTCTCGAACGACTTCCTGCTGACGACGTCGGAGGGCCGGCGGTCCTGCTCGACACACTCCAGGGCGAGTTCGCCCGCCCGGCGGGCCACGTCGAGCCGTTCGTCGGACTCGGCCGGCGGGGAGGCGGCGCCCAGTGGCGCGAGCCCCAGCGCCTCGGAGATCGACGCCATCGTGTTCGCGGTGAACATCCCGCCACAGGAGCCGGCGCCGGGGCAGGCGTGTCGCTCCATCTCGTCGAGTTCGTCGGCGGACATCTCGCCCTCGGCGTACGTGCCGACGCCCTCGAAGACGTTCTGGACCGTGATGTCACGCCCGTCGTGCTCGCCGGGCATGATCGACCCGCCGTAGAGGAAGACGGAGGGCAGGTCGGTCCGGATGGCGGCCATCATCATCCCGGGGAGGTTCTTGTCACAGCCGGCGACCGTCACGAGCGCGTCCATGCGCTCGCCGAAGGAGACGAGTTCGACGGAGTCGGCGATGACCTCGCGGCTGATGAGGCTGGCTTTCATCCCCTCGGTCCCCATCGAGATGGCGTCCGAGATGGTGACGGTGCCGAACTCGATGGGCATCCCGCCGGCGTTCTCGACGCCCTTGCGCGCGGCGTCGGCGACGTCGTCGAGGTGGACGTTGCAGGGCGTGATGTCCGCGGCGGGGTTCGGGATACCGACCATCGGCGAGGAGAGGTCGCGGTCGTCATAGCCCATCGCGCGGAACATCGCGCGGTGGGGGGCGCGCTCCGGGCCGGCGGTGACCTCGTGGCTCGGGAGGTCCTCGGATTTGTCGCCCGCGAACCGCTCCCCGTCGTCGCCTTCGGCGGGAGCGGGGTCCCGGGCCTGCTGGTTGCTCATGTAGCGTGGTTGGGACCGAGTCGCATAAACCGTCGCCCACGGACAGTTCTTGCTGTTCTATCGATGGGTAGTTCGGGTCCGTTCTCGTGACACGGCGGTCGCCACTATGGGAGGTGCGGTAGCGAAGGCGGTCGTCACCAAGGTCTCCCCGGGACGACCACCCGACTTCACGAGTCGGAATCGGCCCGGTGAGAGTGGACGAACTCGCGCACCAGTTTCCCGGCCAGCGCGGCCGTCTGGCCGTCGTCGCGGTCGTTCACCTCGACGACGTCGAACCCGACACAGCGGCCGGCCACGCCCCGAACCACCTCGCGCAGTTCGCGGGGCCCCAGCCCGAACGGCTCCATGGTGCCGGTCCCGGGGGCGAACCCCGGGTCCGCCGCGTCGACGTCGACCGAGAGGTAGACGTCCCGACCCGCCAGGTCCGGCGCGTGCTCGCGCCACTCGGCGGCGTCCTCGGGGGCGACGACCGTGACGTCGTCCCGGTCGGCGCGCTCCCACTCCTCTCGCGCGCCGGTCCGCGCGCCGACCACGACCAGTTCCTCGACGGTCGGAGGGTCGCCGTCGTCGAACCCGTCGAGACACCGCCGCAGGACGCAGGCGTGGTTCAGGGGGTTGCCGTCGTACTCGTCGCGGAGGTCGAGGTGGGCGTCGAGGACGACGAGCACGTCGGGTTCCGTCGCGCGGACGCCCGCCCAGGTGACCGTGTGCTCGCCGCCCAGCGTGAGCGGGAGCGCGTCGTCGATGACCGCGCCGCGGAGTTCGCCGGTCAGGTGATCGAGGTAGGCCGGCACGTCGTCCCAGGCGCGGACGTCGCCGGCGTCGCGGACCCCCGCATCGGAGAAGAACGAGTCGGTACGGCGGTCGTAGTCGTCGAACGGTTCCGCGAACCGGCGGACGCGGTCGGGGCCGAACCGCGTCCCCGGCCGGAAGGTGGTCGTCGCGTCGAGCGGCGCGCCGACGAGGTGGTAGGTCGCCGAGTCGCCCCCGTCGCCGGCCGCCCGCGCGCCCGGGAACGGGGCAGTCATGGTGTTATCCGACGACCTTCCGCTGGCCCTCGTACTCGAGGTACTCGATGTTCTGGTCCGGCTCGAAGCTTTCGCCCTCCGGGATGCGCATCGTGAACGTCTCGTAGGTGTCCAGGTCCATGATCTGTGCGTCGTCGCCCGAGATGGAGACGACCTGGCCGCCCTTCCGCTCGATGATGGGGACCCAGACCTTCGCGTCGACGGGCTGGCTCAGGCTGCGCTTCTTCTCGTCGAAGACGCCCTTGCCCTCCACGCGGGCCTTGGCGCTGCCGTGCTTGCCCGGCTTCGCCGTGCTGTAGTGGTTGATCGTACAGGGGGAGTCGTCCATCATGACGTAGCTCCCTTCCTGGAGTTCCCGGACCTGCTTCTGCTCTCTCGGCATGCCCCGGACTACCCTCGCGGGCGGTATAAACGGTTTGATAGCGAGTCGGCGAAGCCGGCGAATCCGGCTCGCAAGCGCTCTCTCCCCGCGATACCGTCCCTCGATCCTCCCTCGCCCCCCGACTCCCCGGGTTCACGTTCCCCGGACACACCCGAGTTCTCCCACCGGGCTCTCTCCCGTCGGGGCTACTCGGCGAGCACGCGCCCGACGCGGGCCAGTCCGTCCTCGAGTTCGTCGGTCGGGAGCCCGAACCCGATGCGGAAGTAGTCGTCGTGCCCGAACACGTCCCCCGGCGCGAGCACGACCGACGCGTCCTCGACCACCGTCCGGCAGAACTCGCGGGACCCGTCGAACCCGTCCGGCACCGTGACGAACCCGTTGACGCCGACCGGGTCGTGCCAGTCGAGGCCGTGCTCGTCGAGCCACGCCGCGACCATGTCGTGGTGTTTCCGGGCCAGGTGGCGGTTCTCACGCAAGATTTCGTCCTCCTGCTCGCCCAGCGCCTGCCGCGCGAGGTGCTGGCCGAACGCCGAGGGCGAGATGGTCGTGTAGTCCTTCCACTCCCAGGCCGCATCGACGACCGACCCGTCGCCGACGAGCCAGCCGAACCGGGTGCCCGCGAGCCCGTACGCCTTCGTGAGGCTCGCGGTCGAGAGCCCCCGCTCGCCGAACGACGCGACCGGCGGGAGCGGGTCCTCCGTGAGCAGTCGGTACACCTCGTCACAGAGCAGGTAGGCGTCGTGGGCGGCCGCCACGTCGTAGAGCTCTCTCACGGTCGCCTCGGGATGGTAGCGCCCGGTCGGGTTGTTCGGGTTCGCCAGCACCACGACCGCGGTGTCGTCGGTGACGGCCTCGGCGACGGCGTCGACGTCGAGTTCCCATTCGGGCGGTTCGAGACCGACGCGGGTCACCTCGCCGAACGCCTCGGGGAGGCCGTCGAGCGCCTGGTACGTCGGCGTGACGACGACCGCCTCGTCGCCGTGTTCGGAGCCCAGCAGCGCCATGAACGTCAGGAAGTTCGCCTCCTGGGTGCCACAGGTGAACAGCACCTCGTCCGCGCTCCGGTCGTAGCGCGCCCCGAGGTCGGCCCGCAGGTCCGGGTCGCCGTTCGTCGGGATGACGTACCCCAGTTCGCCCACGTCGAGGTCGAACCGGTCGGCGTGCAGCGATCTGATGCCGGATTCGGCGAGCATGATATCCGCCTCGTGCTCGTACTCGGCGAACCATCGTTCGAGTTCGAACGGTGCGATCTCCATGGACGAGAGTGTGTCCGAGGAACGCTAAACGATGGGGGTCCCGGTGATCTGGATTCGAGTCGAGTGTCGGGACGTGCGGTGACCGCTGGCCCGTTCGGCGGTCGTGATCGGAAACGTGTCCGGCCGTCGTGCCGGACGCCTCGAAATCCCCGGTTGCTCTCGACCGTCCGGTTTCGAGCCCCTGTCCCGACACGGACGGCGTCGTCGGCGACGATCGCGTTCGGAGATTTCACGAGCGATCCCGCCCGGAAGTGACCGCGGCCTTTTTCGACCGTCCACCCCTACTCCCATCCATGTCGACACTGCGCGAGGCGCTGAAGGAACTTCCCGCGGCCGTGTTCGCGGACGTGCTGGAGAGCGACGACGAGTACCTCCTCGTGGTCGACCTGCCCGGCGCGACCGCCGGGACGACCGAGGTGACCTTCGAGGGCGGTCGCCTGCACGTCGAAGCGCGCCGCGAGAAGGACGTCCCGGCCGAGTTCGAGTACGTCGACGAGGACCGGACGCTGTTTCTCGACGCCGACCTCCCGCTCCCGCCGGACGCGACCGACGAGGACGCGAACGCGTCGATGGACAGGGGGGTGCTGGAGGTCCGACTCCGCAAGCGGGCCGCCGCCACGGAACGAACCATCCCGATCTCGGACGCGTAAGGCGGGGTGGTCACGCTGGTCTCTCCCCGCGCCTACTGGCGGTTCCCGCTGGTGGTGTATCGCTTTCTCCCCCTCATCGTCGCCTACGCACGCGACCGCCGCCGCTTCCTCCTGTTCGGGGGGTCCCGCGACGTCTCGCCCGGGATGCGCCGCGAGCGCGCCCGGGTGCTGCTCGACACGCTGTTGACGCTCGGACCGACGTTCATCAAGCTCGGCCAGATCCTCTCGACCCGGCCGGACGTGCTCCCGCCCGAGTACATCGACGTGCTGTCGACGCTCCAGGACGAGGTGCCGCCCGCGCCGTGGGACGAGACGCGGACGGTGCTCGAATCGGAACTCGGTCCAGTCGAGGAGACGTTCGACGAGTTCGACGCCGACCCAATCTCCGGGGCGAGCCTCGGCCAGGTGTACGTCGGCACCTACGAGGGCCGGGAGGTCGCGGTGAAGGTCCGACGGCCCGGCATCGAAGCGCTCGTGAACGCCGACCTGCGGGTGATCAAGTGGTCCCTGCCGGTCATCTCGCGGTTCGTCGGACAGGGCCAGTCGTTCTCGCTGGAGAACCTCGCCGAGGAGTTCGACCGGACGATCAACCAGGAGATGGACTACGAGCGCGAGCGGGCGATGCTCGAAACCATCCGCGCCAACTTCGCCGAGGACGACCGCATCGTCATCCCGCGGACGGTCGGCGAGGCCTCGGGCCCGCGCGTGCTCACGATGGAGTACCGGCCGGGCATCAAGATCAGCGACGTCGAGGCGCTCGACCGGGCCGGCATCGACCGCACCGACCTCGCGCGGACGCTCCAGGAGGTGTACCTCCAGATGATCATCGAGGACGGCACCTTCCACGCCGACCCGCACCCGGGGAACCTCTCGGTCACCGACGACGGGCGCATCATCTTCTACGACTTCGGCATGTCGGGCCACGTCGACCCGTTCGTCCAGGACCGCATCGTCGACTTCTACGTCGCCATCGCCAACCAGGACATCGACGGCATCCTCGACGCGCTGGTGGCGATGGGGACGCTCTCGCCGGAGGCGGACCGCGCCGTCATGGCCGACGTGATGGAACTGGCCATCGCCGACGTGCGCGGGGAGGAAATCGAGCAGTACCGCGTCCAGCAGGTGATCGAACAGGTCGAGTCGACCATCTACGACTTCCCGCTGCGGCTCCCCCAGAACATGGCGCTCGTCCTCCGGGTCGCCACCGTCGTCGAGGGGGTCTGTGTCACGCTCGACTCGAACTTCGACTTCATCGAGGTGGCGACTGACTTCCTCCAGAAGCAGGGCTATCTGGAGGAGACCGCAGAGCGGCTCGTGCGCGACGCGGTGAACCGGATCCGAGAGAGCGCGGAGGCCGCCGTCACCGTTCCGCCGAAGCTCGACTCCGTGCTCGACTCGGTTCAGCGCGAGGACCTGACGGTGAACGTCACGCTGACCGACGAGAGCAGCATCATCGACAAGTTGGCCAAGCGACTCGCCTACTCCATCCTCACCGCGGTCGGCCTGCTGTCCGCCTCCATCATCTACTCCTTCGGCGACACGACGCTCGAGACGTACCTCGCCGTCGGCATCGTCCTCCTCACGCTCCCGATGGCGTTCTTCCTCTACCGCTCGTTCCGGACGAAGCGCCGCGGCATCCAGGCCCGGCCGCAGTTCACCCGACAGAGCATGCGCGAACGGGGGCCGCCCGCCGACGATGTCGGGGACGGAAACGGGTACGGCGGTGATGGGTACGGCGGAGACGGGCCGGGCGGAAACGGCGGCGACGGCACGATGCTCCCGGGGGCCTCGAACCGCGCGGAGGTCGGCGAGGCCGGCGAGGGAAGCGACGTGCGGGGCGAGTGACTCCCCGGCTCCGGGCGCGAGTTTTTCACGGCCGGAGCCGTACCCGGCTACCGAATGAGTGATCGACGACGTTCCGCCCGGAGCCGACGGCGGTACCTGCGAGGGCTGGGCGCTGCCCTCGCCGCCGGGCTCGCCGGCTGTTCGGCCGACGAGCGAGCGACGGCGACGCGGGAACCGACACGGTCGGCCGATCCCACGGGAACCGGATCGCCGGACGCGACCGACGGTTCGTCCGGGACCGACGACCCGACCGGGACGGACTCGACCGGAACCGACGCCGCGGGAACCGAGTCCACGCCGGTCCACCCCGGATACGAGACCACGGAGGTCCGGGTGACCGCGGACGGCGAGACGCTGGGGGCGGTCGCCGCTGCGATCGCGGACACGTCCGAACTCCGGCGTCTCGGACTCAGCGACACGGAGTCGCTCCCCGAGGACCGCGGGATGTTGTTCGTCTTCGGGGGGGTGGGGGACCGGAATTTCGTCATGCGGCGGATGGACTTCGGCATCGACATCGTCTACGCGGACGCCGACGGGACGATCACGAAGATTCACCACGCAGAGGCGCCCGGGCCGAACGAGGACGGCAACGACCAGCGGTACCCCGGTCGCGGGCAGTACGTGCTGGAGGTCAACTACGACTGGACGACCGAGCGCGGGGTCGAGGCGGGCGACGTGCTGCAGTTCGAGCTCTGAACCCGGGCGCTCGGGTTCCTCCCCGCGCCGCGGCCCGCCGCGACCCCTCGGCGATCACGCCAGTTCGTCCAGGATGAGGTCCGCCACCGCGACCGGCTGCTCGTGCTGGACCCGGTGGGTCGCCTCGTCGACGTGCGAGAACCGGCCGTCGGCACAGTACGCGAGGCTGTCGTGGGCCATGCGCGTCTTGAGGAACCCGTCGCCGGTCCCCCAGATGATCCGCGTCGGCACGCTCACGCGGGGCGAGTTCGGCTTCGGACGCTCCCGGGCGGCGGCCCGGTACCAGTTCAGCATCGCCGTGAACGCGCCCGGCCGCGACCAGGCCGCACGGTAGCGGTCGAAGTCGGCCGTCGAGAACGTGCCCGGCATCGCCGACGCGCGCATCATGCGGGTCGGGAGCCGCCAGTTCAGCGCGCGACTGACGACCTCGGGGAGCGCCGGGAGCGGGAAGAACGCCGCGTAGGAGCTCTTCAGCAGCTGTTCCGGATCACTACGCAGGGTGTCCCGGATCACCGTCGGGTGCGGGGCGTTGGCGGCGACGAACGCCGAGAGCCGCTCGGGGTGGTGGATGGCGACCCACCAGCCGACGACGCCGCCCGAGTCGTGGCCGACGAGTGCGGCGGTCTCGCGGCCGTAGGCGTCGATGAATCCGGTGACGTCGGCCGCGAGCGCTCCAAGGTCGTACTCGCGCACCCCGTCGGGCTTCTCGCTGCGGTTGTAGCCACGCTGGTCGGGGACGACGACGCGGTAGCCCGCGTTCGCCAGCGGCCGGATCTGGTCGCGCCAGCCGTACCAGAACTCGGGGAACCCGTGGAGCAGGAGGAGCAGGTCGCCGTCGGCGGGGCCCGCCTCGACGACGTGGAACCGGCGGTCGTTCGCCTCGACGTACCGGGCCTCGCCGGGGGCGAAAACGTACCGCCGGGACGCCCGTCGATCAGTCCCCGCGGTCCCGAACGGCGCTCCAGACCGCGGTCGCGCCGAGCAGGGCCGCCGGCACCATCGGCAGGACGAGCATGGAGACGAGGAAGCCGAAACCGAACTCGCCCGGCGTCGCGGGCCGGAGGTAGATCACGCCCGGGATCACGAGGAACGCGAGGACGACGACGGCGACGAGCGTCCAGCCGACCCCGTCGGGGGACTCCGGGGGGCCGTCCGGGCGGTGGACGTAGCCGCCGTCGGCGTCGACCGCGAACTCGTCGTCCCCGGTCCCCTCCTCGCCGTTCCCGGCTCCCGCGCCGTCGCCGACGGCGCGTCCGGTCCTCGCGCGCTCAGAGCTCACTGTCCGGTCTTACGACCACCTTGCCAAAGCCCTCACGGTTTTCGAGCAGCTCGTGGGCCCGTGCGGCCTCGGACATCGGCAGCACCTCGCGGATGCGTGGTTCGAACGTGCCGTCCCAGACGAGTTCGAGCACGTCGTCGACCTCGCCCGGCGTCGCCATCGTCGAGCCGATGACCGACAGCTGGTTCCAGAAGATGCGGTTGATGTCCGTCTCCGGATTGCCGCCGGTGGTCGCCCCGCAGGTGACGACGCGGCCGCCCTTCGCCAGCGACTTCAGCGAGTCGCGCCACGTCGCCGCCCCGACGTGGTCGACGACCATGTCGACGCCGCGGCGGCCGGTGTGCTCGCGGATCTCCGCGGCGAAGTCCTCGGCCTCGTAGTTGATGACGTGCTCCGCGCCGCAGTCCTCGGCGTAGGCGAGTTTCTCGTCGGTGGAGGCGGTCGCGTACACCTCGGCCCCGGCGTGGTCGGCGATCTGGACGGCAGCGTGGCCGACGCCGCCCGAGGCGCCGAGCACCAGGACCTTCTCGCCTGGTTCGAGCCCGCCGCGGTGGAGCAGCATCCGCCAGGCGGTCTGGAACACGAGCGACGCGGAGCCGGCGATTTCCCAGTCGACGTGGTCGGGAACGGGGACGAGGTTGTCCTCGGGCACGACGGTCCGCTCGGAGTGGACGCCGCGCTGGTGCTCGCCGATGATGCTGTAGCGGACACACAGCGACTCCTCGCCGTCGCGGCAGAACTCACAGACGCCACAGGAGACGCCGGCGCTGACGGCGACGTGGTCGCCCTCCTCGAACCGGGTCACGTCCTCGCCGGTCTCGAGGACGACGCCGGCCCCGTCGCTGCCGGGGATGTGTGGCATCTCCAGGTCGACGCCGGGGAGGCCCTTTCGCGTCCAGACGTCGAGGTGGTTCAGCGCGCCCGCCTTCACGTCGACGAGCACCTCGTCTCGCCCGGGTTCCGGGTCCGGGAACTCGCCGTACTCGATCACGTCGCGGTCGCCGTGCTCCGAGAACTGGACTGCCTGCATGGGTCGTGTTGACGCGGCCGGGGACTAAACCCTACCCCCCGCGGCGATGCTGATGGGTGT
Organism: Halobaculum sp. XH14; assembly: GCF_032116555.1. Lineage (NCBI taxonomy): Archaea > Methanobacteriati > Methanobacteriota > Halobacteria > Halobacteriales > Haloferacaceae > Halorarum > Halorarum halobium. The sequence continues at coordinate 615,518 of NZ_CP134949.1, read as the reverse complement.
GGGTTTTCGAAACCGTTCGTCCGTCGGGCCGGTCGTCGGTTCGTCCGTCTCGAAAGTCCCCGCGGCGCTCGGCTTCCGCGACAGCTGCTGTGCGCTTCCCGCTCGTGGTTCGAAAATCGTGGATTTTCGTCAGTACGGGAAACCGACGGTTTCCCGTCAGCGGTCGGATTCCGTCGGAATCCGACAGCATCACGAAACTCTTCGATTTTCGAACGACTGCGCTCGCGTGAGCCTCGCACGAGCGGTCGCGCTGGCGCGCGACCGCCGCGCGCCGTCCGGGAACTCCCCCCTTCTTCTCGTGCCGACTTCGGGCAAAACGTGGCCCGCAACCCCCGAGTTTATGGCCGGCGCGAGAGTTCACTCGCGTATGAGTACGCTCGAAACGCTGCGCGAGAGCGGGGTGGTCGCCGTGCTGCGCGGCGCGGAGTCGGAGACGGTCGTGGACACCGCGAGGGCGCTCGTGGAGGGCGGCGTCACCGCGCTGGAGGTGACGGCCGACACCGACGGCTCGGCCGAGATGATCCGAACGCTCTCGGCGGAACTGGACGACGACGTGCTCGTCGGCGCGGGCACGGTGCTCGACGCGGCGACCGCCCAGTCGGCCATCGCCGCCGGCGCGGAGTTCGTCGTCTCGCCGTCGTTCCACGAGGACGTGGTGGCGACGTGCAACCGCTACGGCGTCCTCGTCGCGCCCGGCGTCATGACCCCGACCGAGGCCGTCGAGGCCTACGAGGCCGGCGCGGACGTGGTGAAGGTGTTCCCCGCCACGACGCTCGGTCCTGACCACGTCGCCGCGATGAAGGGGCCGCTCGGACAGATCCCGATGCTCCCGACCGGCGGCGTCTCGCCGGACAACGCCGGGGCCTACGTCGAGGCCGGCGCGGTCGCCGTCGGTGCCGGCTCAGCGCTCGTGGACCGCGAGGCGGTCGAGGCCGGCGAGTTCGGGGCGATCACCGAGCGCGCCCGGACGTTCCGCGGCGTCATCGAGGACGCGCGGTAGCGGGCCGGATGTCCGGCATCGTCTTCTTCCGCACCGAGTCGCGCCCGGCGGTCGTCGAGTGGTACGCCGACGTCGTCGGCGCGGACGTGTGGCTCGAACAGCCCGGCTGCACCATCTGCTCGTTCGACGGCTTCCGGTTCGGCTTCTGTGACGCCGACGGGACGGAAAACTGTGGCATCCTCACGTTCGTGTACCCTGACCGGGAGGGCGTCGACCGGATGCACGACCGCGTCGGCGACGCCGCCCGCGAGGGGCCCCACGTCAACGAGACGTACGACATCTACCAGTTCTTCGCGGACGACCCGGACGGCCGGACCGCGGAGTTCCAGACGTTCCTCGCGGACGACGGTTCGCTGGGCTGATCGGCGACCGGCTTGCGCGCGTCGAGGACGGCCGGAGACGGGTGCCACGCCGACCCCCGCGGGCGTACCACCGACGCGCGCACGATGGGTCAAACGGCTCTTTCATATTTCCGAATCATTAGGACGGTCGAACTGGACTGGGGGGTATGCGCCGAAGACACCTCCTCGCGGTCGTCTGCGTCCTCGCGGTCGTCCTCGCCGGCTGTTCGGGTGCCGGAAGCGGCGACGCCGGGATGGGTCCCCAGGCCGGCGGCACGACCGGCGCGCCCGAGTCGACGCCCGCGAGCGACGGCGGGTCCGGGGGCGAGGCCGAGGACGCGGGCGCGGGCGTCCAGGCCAACATCCAGAACCGCGAGATCATCTACACCGCCGAAGTGACCCTGCGGGTCGACGACTACGGGACGGCCCGCGAGCGACTCACCGGGGCCGTCCAGGAGCGGGGCGGTTACGTCGGCGACGCGAGCCGCGAGGTCCGGGGCAGCGGCAACGACACGTACACCGTCGGCACGGTGACCCTGCGGGTGCCCTCCGGCAACTACTCGGGCGCGATGGCGGCGGTGAACGGCACCGGCACGGTGCTCCGCTCGACCGAGGACACGAACGACGTGACGAACCGGATCGTCGACCTCGAGGCGCGACTGGAGAGCCTCCGCGCCGAGCGGGACCGCCTCCGGGAACTGTACGAGCGGGCGAACGACACCGAGGACGTGCTGGCCGTCCAGCGGGAGCTCTCGGACGTCCAGACCGAGATCGAACGCACCGAGGCGCAGCTACAGAGCCTCGAACGGCAGGTCGCCTACAGCACCATCACGGTTCGGCTTGAGGAGCCCCGACCCGACCCCCAGCCGCTCGAACGGACGGAGTTCCACGAGACGCCGCTGCTCCAGGCGTTCCTCGCGTCGGTGAACGGCGTCGTCGTGCTGGTCCGCTCGCTCGTGGTGTTCTCGGCGTACGCGCTGCCGTACGCCATGCTCGTCGGGATTCCCGCCGTCGCCGTCGTGGCGCTGTACCTGCGCGGACCCGACATCCGGTAGCGGTCGCGGAGAAGCGATGGCGGTCGTGGGCGAACGGTGAGCGCGGGCGGACGACGCTGACGGGGCGACGTCGGACGCACGGCCGAAGCGGCCGCGACGGCCGCTTGGGGAAGCTATTTTCGACGGCGCGGCCCACCCACGGGCGATGAGCGAACTCCCCATCGACGCCTACTACGACCTGACGCAGGTCCTCGACGTCGTCCTCTCCCCGGACGGTGACCGGGTCGCGTACCTGGCCGACGAGTTCGACGCCGACGCGGACGAGCGCGTCGCCTCCCTGTTCGTCGTTCCGGCCGACGGCTCGCGCGAGCCCCACCGGCTCACCCGGGTCCCGGGCGCGGGAAGCCCGACGTGGGGGCCCGACGGCGACCGGCTCGCGTTCCTCGCCCCGCGCGAGGAGGACACCGAACGACGCGTCGGCGGGGACGACGCGGAATCGGACGCGGATGACGGGACGGACGGGGACGACGCCGGGGACGAGCCGGGCGGGCAGGCGGGCGACGACGAGGAGCCGAAACAGCAGGTGTGGCTGTTCGACCTCGCGCTCGGCGGCGACGCCCGCCAGGTCACCGAGTTCGAGGAGGGTGCAAAGGAGTTCGACTGGGGCCCCGAGGGCGAGCGGCTCGTCGTCGCCGCGCGCGACCCGACCGACGAGGAGTCGGCCTACCTCGACGAGCGGACGGAGGGCGGCCCGCTCGAGACCGAGCGCCTCCAGCACAAGCTCGACGGCGTCGGCTACACCGACACCGTCCGGACGTACCTCCACATGGTCGACGTCGACTCCGGCGAGGCGGAGAAACTCGAGGGCGCCCACGACGGCGGCGCGTTCGCGGACCTGAGTGGACTCCAGCCGGCCTGGGGGCCGACCGACCGCATCGCCTTCTGCGCGTACCACGGCGAGGACGGGGACGCGACGCTCGTCACGGACCTGTTCACGGTCGACCCCGGCGGGGGCGACCTGCGGAAACTCACGGACTCGGAGCTCTCGGTGGACTCCCCCTCGTGGTCGCCCTCGGGAGAACGGCTGGCGTTCGCCGGCGGCGACCCGGTGAACTGGTGCATCCCGACGCAGGCGCACGTCACCGCCGACGAGGCTGACGCGGGCTCCGAGTCGCTGACGGCCGACCTGGACCGGACGCTCGCCCGCGGCGCGCCGCTCGACTGGGCAGACGACGACACGCTGTACACGACCATCGGCGACGAGGCCCGGACCCGGCTGGTGCGGGTCTCGACCGACGGCGCGGTCGACCGCACGTTCGAGGCGCAGGGCGACGGTCGCGCGCTGGCGACCGTCGACGTGGGCGACGAGCGGACCGCGTTCACCTTCTCGCACCCGGGCGAGGGCCAGGACGTGTACGCGGTCGACACCGCGGACCTCGCCGGTGGTTCCGGGGCCGACTCGGCCACCGACCTGGACGCCGGCGCGGGGGAGGAGCCCGACTCGCTCGTCCGGCTCTCGGCGGTGAACGCCGGCCTCACCGACGAGTACGCGATGCCCGAGGCGCGGCGCGTGGAGTGGGAGAGCGACGGCGAGTCCATCTCGGGAATCGTGTACCACGACCCCGACGTCGACCCGGCCGACGGCGACCACCCGCTCGTCGTCGCCATCCACGGCGGGCCGGTGAGCTACGACGAGCCGGTCTTCTCGTTCGACCACGCGGTGCTCACCTCGCGGGGGTACGTCGTCCTCCGGCCGAACTACCGCGGCGGCTCCTCGTTCGGCCGCGACTTCTGCGAGGCGCTCCACGGCCAGTGGGGCACCCACGAGGTGACCGACGTCGCCAACGGCGTGGCGTCGATGGTCGAGCGGGGCTGGGTCGACCCCGAACGCGTGTTCGGCTACGGCTTCTCCTACGGCGGCATCGCGCAGGGCTTCCTCGTCACCCAGGAGCCGGAGCTGTTCACCGCCGCCGCGCCCGAGCACGGCATCTACGACCTCCGGTCGGCGTACGGCACCGACGACGCGCACCTCTGGATGGAAAACGAGTACGGCTACCCGTGGGAGGTGCCCGAGGAGATCGACGCCTCCTCGGCCATCACCGACGCGGGCAACATCGAGACGCCGCTGCTCGTCACGGCGGGCGGGGAGGACTGGCGCTGCCCGCCCTCGCAGTCCGAACAGCTCTACGTCGCGGCGAAGGCCCAGGGCGTCGACGCGCGACTGATTCTCTACGAGGACGAGCACCACGACATCGGCACGCCCGACCGGGCGATCCACCGCCTGGAGGAACTGACCGCGTGGTACGAGCGCCACGACCCCGCAGTGGATTCGGCCGACGCGACGGATCCGCACGGACGGGCCGACGAGGAGTAGGACGCGGCGCGGTCGATTTTTCTCTCCGGCGCGCGTGACGGCGAGCGAAGCGAGCAGCCGCGCGCGAGGGACGAGGTCCCGACCGGAGGGAGGGTCCTCGTCGGCTGGGGAGGCCGTGGTGCGGATGCGGTGCGTCGGGTGGGACTGAGCGGGGCCGCGGGGGCTTTCGAGGAGTGCGTCACGACGGCCGAACTAGCTCCTGGAGCGGTCGCCGCGGAGGCTTTCGAGACGGTGCCACCGGATCTAGCTACCAGAACCGACATCCGATCCAGAACTGCACCACACCCAACCGACGATACGATTTTCCGCCCGACGTCCAAACACGACAGGCATGGAGTTCACCGTCGTCCGGGGCGACATCGCCGACCAGTCGGCGGACGCGCTCGTGAACGCGGCCGGCACGAGCCTCCGGATGGGCAGCGGTGTGGCCGGCGCGCTCAGAGAACGGGGCGGCGAGGAACTGAACGAGGCCGCGATGGAACTGGGACCGGTCGACCTCGGCGCGGTCGCCGTCACCGACGCGTTCGGCCTCGACGCCGGGTACGTGATCCACGCCGCCGCGATGCCCCACTACGGGGACGGGAAGGCAACCGAGGGGAGCATCCGCGAGGCGACGCGGAACGCGCTCGCCGCGGCCGACGAACGCGGCTGTGAGTCGCTGGTGCTCCCGGCGCTCGGCTGTGGCGTCGCGGGGTTCGACCTCCGGGAGGGGGCGCGGCTCATCGCCGAGGAGATCCGCGGGTTCGACCCCGACTCGCTCCGCGACGTCCGGTTCATCGCGTACTCGGACGGGGAGCATCGGACGATTCGGAACTCGGTCGGGACGAACTGATCGCCACTCGGGCACCGACGGACAAATGGGAATACCTTACAGGGGCCGACGAGAAGAAGCCGCTAATCCAGCGTCGCGGGCGTCCAGTCCGCAGCCATATCCATGAGTGAGACATACGACGCGGTGATCGCCGGCGCGGGGCCAGCGGGGGCCCAGTGTGCCCGCGACATCGCCGCACGCGGCTACGACGTGGTCGTCCTCGAGACCGAGGGCGAAGACGAGTTCCCGAGCAGGAGCAACAAGTCCACGGCGGGGACGTTCCCCTCCACCATGACCTCGTTCGGGGTGCCGGACGACGTGGTGATGAACTTCACCGACAGCGTCGTCATCGAGTCCCCGACGGGTCACTTCGACCGGACGCAGTCGGGCGCAGTCCTGGAGTTCGCCGACTTCAAGAACTGGCTCGTCGAGGAGGGTCGCGCCGACGGGGCCGAGTACCGCTTCGACGCGCGCGTCTCGAAGCCGCTGATGGAGGGCGGCGAGATCGTGGGCGTCGTCTACGACGGCGACGAGGAGGTGCGCGGCGAGGTGATCATCGACGCCACGGGGCCGAGCGCCCCGCTGGCGAAGAAACTCGGCGTCGTCGACCTCCAGCGGGAGAAGCAGGCCATCGGCGTCGAGTACGAGTACGAGGGCGTCGACGTGGACCCGGACGGCTACGCCAACCTGACCGACGCGATGATGCTCAGGCTCGACCATCGGATGGCGCCCGGCGGCTACTCGTGGCTGTTCCACACGGGCGGGGACACCGCGAAGGTCGGCGTCTGCTACATCCAGAACGCGGCCCACCGGGAGAACGCCCGCGAGGATTTCACCATCGACGACTACCTCACCAACTGGGTCGATTCGGACCCCCGGTTCGCGGACGCGGAGCGCCTCGAAGGGAAGCAGCACCGCGGCTCCGCGCACATCCAGCCGCCGACGAGCATGTCGACGGACGGCTTCATGGCCATCGGCGACACCGTGCCCACGCTCGACCCGCTGTGGGGCGAGGGAATCGACAAGTGCATGCGCTCGGGCCGGGCCGCCGCGGCCACGGTCGACGCCTGCCTCACCCCCGAAGAGCCGGACACGAGCGCCGAGGCCGTCTCCGTGTACGACCGGCTCTGGCACGACGAGGTCGCGCCGAAGGCCCGGACGCGGCTGGTCATGACGGAACTGCTCTATCTCGCCTCGAACGACCGGTACGACCGGCTGGTCGCGGACCTGAACCGGCTCGGACCGGACACGCTCACGAAGGCGAACCAGGGGAACGTCCGGGCCATCCTGAACCTGCTGAGGCCGGGCGACGCGCCGCTACTGGCGAAGTACCTCCGGAACCGCTATCTGGGGTAGGTCGCCACGGGACCCGTCGCGGGCCGCTCACCGACCCGGCTCCGGCGGCCATCTCTCAGGTCCTCGGTCACGCCTCCTCCTCGGGTTCGAGATCGACGTCGCGGCCGACCAGCGCGACGTGGCCGTAGTTGAGCAGTCCGACGAACACCGTCCCGCCGACGACGTTCCCGAGCGTCGTCCAGAGCAGGAAGTGGCCGAAGCCCCCGGCCGTGATTCCCTGCCCCAGCAGCAGCGCGGTCAGCACCTCCGTCGTGCCGAGGATGCTGTGGTGGAACGGGCCGAACCCGATGGCGCCCGTGCCGAGTAGGACGAACGCCGCGCGACCGATGGTGTCGCGGCTGGCCGCCGAGAGCCACGTCACGAGCCCCATCAGCCAGCCCGCGAGCACGCCGCTCAGCAGTATCGCCCACCAGGATAGCGGCACGAGCGCCCCGGCGAGCGTGCCGAACGCCGTGGCCGAGACGACGTCACGCGAGGCGACGACGCCGGCAAGCAGCACGGAGAAGACGGCACAGCCGACGAGGTTCGACGCGTACGTGACCGCCCACAGCCGACCGAGGTCGCGGGTCGAGGAGCGCCCGTCGAGCACCGGCAGCACGCCGAGCGTGGAGTGGGCCGTGAACAGCTCCGTCTGCCCGACGACGACGAACAGGAACGCGACCGAGGAGGCGGCCGCGAGCGCGGTCTGTCGAACCAGCGCCGAGTCGAACCCGCCCGAGAGCGTCAGCACCAGCGCCATGAACAGCGCCCCGAAGCTGAGGTTCAACCCCGCCGAGACGCCCGAGAGGAACAGCCCCGACAGGGGGCGGTCCATCTCCCGGAGCGCGTTCTCCATCTCCCGCTCGAGGATGTTCCGATACGAGAGCGTGGCCCCGGACGGGTCGCTCTCGTCCGACGAGTCGGCCGAGTCCATGGGGACGAATTCGCCGCGAGGCGGGTTAATTCGGTGGGCCGGTCGCGGGGGTACCGCGACGACCGCGTGGCTTCCCGCACGGACCACAGGTGGCTTGAACCGTCGTCGGTCCGAACGAGGGCCGATGGCAAACGCGCGACCTCCGGCGCTCGACACGCCGTTCGAGATCGGCGGGGTCACCGTCCCGAACCGGCTCTACCGCGCCCCGCTGCTCGAGTGCGCCGGGAACGGCCCCGGCGCGGTCGACGCGCTCGTCGCCGAACTGGAGCCGGCCGCCGCGGCCGGAGCGGGGCTCGTCTGCCAGGGGGCGACCATCGTCCGGCCCGAGGGCGGCTGTGCCGCGCCGGGGATGACCCGCGTCCACGACCCGGAGTTCGTCGCCGAACTCGAGCGGCTCACCGATGCGATCCACGCCCACGGCGGGAAGATCGCCGTCCAGCTCGAACACGGCGGGCTGCGCTCGATGGAGACGTGGCACCGCGAGTTCCGCCGAGCCAATCCGGACCTGCACCAGCTCGCCGTCTCGGAGCCGCCGTTCGTCCTTCGCGCACTCGACGGGGCGGGACTCCTCTCGTACGACCCGCACGTGCTCTCCACGAGCGAGGTGTACGACCTGGCGGCCGACTTCGGCCGCTCCGCGGCGATGGCGGTCGACGCCGGCTACGACCTGATTCACCTCGCCGGCGCGAACATGGGCATCGTCCACCAGTTCCTCTCCCCGTTCTACAACCGGCGCGACGACGAGTTCGGCGACGGCGCGCGCTTCCTCGAACTCGTTCGCGAGGAGATCGGCGACCGTGCCGGCGACGTCCCGGTGATGACCAAGGTGCCCGCCGAGACCGACGCGCCGCCGTTCGTCCGCCGCCGGCTCTCGGCCGACGACTGCGTCCGGCTCTGCGAGCGGCTCGACGCCGCCGGCTACGACGCGCTCGTCCCCGTCTCCGGCTCCGTCTTCTGGGACATGAGCATCGTCAGGGGCGAGTTTCCGGCCCGGTCCTGGCGCGACGAGCGGTTCCGCGAGGGGTACGCCGCCGCCTTCGGCTCCCGGCCGCGCGCGGCGCTCGTCGCGCTGGCGAACTGGGTCGAGTCGCTGGGCTACGGGTTCGACCCGGCGTGGAACGAGGCGCTCTGCCGGCGGGTCCGCGAGCGCGTCGACGTGCCGGTGCTCTGTGAGGGCGGCGTCCGGGACGGGGCCACGATCGACCGACTCCTCGGCGACGCCTGCGACGCCGTCGGGATGGGACGACCGTTCTACGCGGAACCGCGGCTGCCCGCCCGCCTGCTCGACCGGGCGACCGGATCCGGTGCAGCAGCACGCGACGGGACGGGCGGGTCCGGGGACGCGACCGACGGCCAGGTGGCGGTCGCCTGCGAGAACTGCAACAACTGCGTCGTCCCGCAGGCCGCCGGCGAGGCCGGCGTCTGCCGGACGCCGGCCGTGCTGGGCCGCGTGGGGGAGCGTCGTGCGGCCGACGAGTACGACCGCCCGGACGGGTCCGATTAGCTGTTCGGGTCGACCGACTCGACCGTTTCATCGGGCGCGGCACCCTCGGGAACGAGCCGTTCCCGCGTCGACTCGAGCGCCGGCAGTTCGACGTCGACGACGTCGGCGATGGCCTCGGCGGCGCCGAGGAGCCACTCCGCGCGCTCGATTCGTGATTCGAGGTCGCCCGGGCCGATGCGGTACCCCTCGACCAGTTCCTCGGCGGTGGCGCCCTCGACCCACTCGGCGAGGATTCTCGCGGTCTTCACCGACTCGAGCCACGCCTCGAAGTCGTCTGCCTCCCGCATCCCCGTCGTGAACTCGGCGTCATGCTCGCGGGCGAACTGGTACATGGCGGCCCGCTCGCGCTCGCCGAGGTACGTGTCGTGCATGTCCGGGGTCGAACAGACGAGTTCCAGCGCGGTGAGCGCGGTCACGTCCCCGGGGTCCATCGCCGCCGCGGTTCGGATGCCGGCGACCAGGTCGCGGCCGGTGGCGGGCTTGACGTACTGTCTGGACACCTGCGAGCCGAGCGGCGTCGCGGCGATGCCGTCGCCGTCGGGTTCGAGCATGTCCATGTCGATGAGTTCGGCGATCACGTCGCCGACGACGCCCCCCAGATCCGGGTTCGGCGTCCGCGAGGCGTAGAACGTCCCGCCGAGCGCGTCGAGGACGCCGGCCTGCGAGCCGGCGATGCCGGTGGCGACGAGCGCGAGCGTGTGGGTCCGGAGCGCGGCCCGGTCGCGAAGCTGTGACTCGACGGCCTCGGATTCGCCCTCGACGTAGCGCGTCCAGAGCTCGTCGCGGTCGTCCGCGTCGCCGACGAGCACCGCCTCGCCGTAGGGGTCGAGGTGCGGCCTGCCGGCGCGCCCGCACATCTGGTGGACCTCGAGGACGGGCAGCCACTCGGTCCCCGTGCCGGTGTAGCGCTGCTGGTCCCGGACGACGACCCGGCGCGCGGGGACGTTTACCCCGGCGGCGAGCGTCGGCGTCGCGCAGATGACCGCAAGTCGGCGGTCCCGAAACGCGTTCTCCACGACCGCGCGGTGTTCCGAGCGGAGGCCCGCGTGGTGGAACGCGACGCCCCAGGCGGCGCTCTCGGCGAGCCGTTCGCCGACGTCGGTGCCGCCGGCGTCCCGGACCTCCTCGGCGACGGCGGCCGCTTCCACCCCGATGCCGGCCGCCTCGGCGAGCCCCGCCTGTCGGAGACGGTCGGCCAGCCGTTCGGCCTCCCGCCGCGAGCGGACGAACGCGAGCGCCTGCCCGCCGTTGGCCACCGCATCGCGGACGAGCGCGGCGGTCGCCTCGGCGTCGGCCTCGCTCGCGGGGTCGTCGACGTCGATGCCGTCGACCGCGAGTTCGGTGTCGTCGTCGAACCGGACGGACGCCTCGGCGTACACGCCCGTCCGGAGGTCGACGGGTCGCCACTCGGACTCGACGAGTTCGGCGTCGAGCCACGCCGCGACGGCCTCGGGGTTGTCGACGGTCGCCGACAGCGCGACGACCTGGGCGTCGCCCGCGCGGCGGCGGAGCGTCGCGAGCGTCACCTCCAGGGTCGGGCCGCGCTCGGCCTCGCCGAGCAGGTGGACCTCGTCGACGACGACGCAGGCGAGGTCGGCGACCCAGTCGGCGCCGTTCCGGATGGCCGAGTCGACCTTCTCGGAGGTGGCGACGACGACGTCGTGGTCGGCGAGGTCGCTCGCCGCGGAGTCGTAATCGCCCGTCGAGATGCCGACGTCCACGCCGGGCAGGGCGTCGAACTCCTCGTACTTCTCGCGGGCGAGCGCGCGGAGCGGGCAGATGTAGAGGCCGGGGCCGTCGGCGGTGAGCAGGCCGAGTTCGGCGACGAACGTCTTGCCCGAGGCGGTCGGGATGGCGGCGACGACGTTGTCGCCCTCGCAGACGCCGGCCTCGACGGCGGCGGCCTGCGGCGGGTACAGTTCCTCGATACCCTCCTCCCGGAAGTGGTCGACGAACTGGGGAGCGAGCGGGAGGGAGTCGACGCGCACGGTTGGCGGTACTGGGTCGGTATCGGGTAAAAACGTGTCGTGGACCGTGGCGTCAGTGGTCGCGACCGAGACGGCGCTAGTGGCCCTCGTGAGCGTGGCCGTCGCCGTGGCGCCGATGGTCGACGTGGTGGTGTCCGTCGCCGCCGTGCTGGAGGTGCTCGTGATGGTGGTCCGACCCGTCGGCGTGGCCGTCCGGCAGGCCGTCGGCGTGTGCGTGCGGGTCGCCCTCGACGAACTCGTGGGCGTCGCGGTCGCCGCCCGCGAACTCGGCCGCGCGCTCGGCGAACGCGTCGGGGTCGACGAGGTCGCGCTCCACGAGGAACCGTTCGAGCGCCGCGAGCCAGGCGCCGTAGTAGTCGTCCTCGTCGCCGTCGTCGGCGCCGGGCGTCCGGTCGAGTTCCGCGACGAGTTCCCCCTGGAAGTCGTCCCAGTTCCGGTCCCGTTCCTCCTCGTCGGTGAGCGCCACGGCGAGCGCGAATGCGCGGGCCTGCCACGGTTCCGCGAACGTCGGGCCGTCCGAATCGCCGTCGCCGAGCGGTCGTCGGTGGTCCCGCTCGCCCGCGCCTCGCCGGTCGTCCCCGGCGCTCACGCCTCGACACCCCCGAGCCGTTCGACGCCGATCATCGCGTTCCGCGTGACGAGGTCGGCGAGTTCGTCCTCGCTCAGGTCGTCGGTCCCCCCGGGGCGCTGTGGAAGCACCATGTACCTGATCTCCGAGTTGGAGTCCCACACCTCCACGTCGACCGAATCCGGGAGGTCGGTGTCGAACTCCTCGCGCAGGAGGGCCCGCGGTTCGTCGACGACGCGGGAGCGGTACGCCGGCGACTTGTACCACGTCGGCGGGAGGCCCAGCACGGCCCAGGGGTAACACGAGCAGAGCGTGCAGACGACGACGTTGTGGACGTCGGGCGCGTTCTCGACGACCCGGAGCTCCATCACCTCGTCGTTGACGCCGATGTCGAGTTCGGCGACCGCCGAGATGCCGTCCTCGAGCAGCCGCTCGCGGTAGTCGGGGTCGGTCCAGGCCCGCGCGATGACCCGCGCGCCGTTCATCGGTCCCACCTCGCTCTCGTAGGTGGAGACGACCTCGTCCACGGCGTCGGTGCTCAGGATGCCCTCCTCCACGAGCAGCGACTGGAGCGCCCGCGCCCGCGCCTGTGGGTCGACGTCGCGGAGGTCACGCGCGGCGGTGCTCGTTCGTTCTCCCGCGTCCTCTTTCATGTGAGTCGGTGGCGGTCGCGCGGACTTAGCCGTTGGCCTCGGGGTGGTCCGCGAACGGCCGCGAACGTGGACGCTTCGGGGCGTCGATACGAGATCAGCCGCCTGGCGCGCGGCGGCCGCGCGGAGCGCGGCCGCTCGTGCGAGGCTCACGCGAGCGCAGTCGTTCGAAAATCGGAGATTTTCGTGATGACGAAAGACGCCCTGGCGTCTTTCGAACCACGAGGGTGAGTTCCGAGGAGCGTGCTCCGAGGTAAGGCGAGGTCCCGACCGGAGGGAGGGGCCTCGTCGGCTGGGGAGGCCGTGGCTGCGGTGCGGGTGCGGTGGGTGGGACTGAAAGGGGCCGCGGCGCTGGACGACGTTCACGAGACGCACGGCGTCTCGTGAGCTCACGAGAGCTTTGCTCTCGTGAACGGCGCGGACCGTCAAGCACCGCAGGGAGCGAGCGAAGCGAGCGACTGAGGAGCGCAGCGGCCGCACCGAGTCCAGCGCCACGGGGGCTTTCGAGGCGGTGGTCACGACAACCGAACAAGTTCCAATAGATAGCGCCACGGGGTCTGGCGAGGCGGTCGAAACGATGAATGAACCGACGCAGGAGCTGACAGTTGGGGAGGTTTCGTAGTCCGCCGGACGGAGAACTCAGACCGAATCCAGGTACGGTTCCCAGAGTTCGACGTGCAACCAGTCCCCGTCAGTGTTGGCCTCGCCCCATAACTCACCAGAACCGAAGCGGACGTTGTACAGTGGCTCGGCCCGCTCCTCGCCGTGTGCGTTCGCGTCGGGGTAGACGTACGACCCGCGATACGCCACGACCTCGCCCTCCGCGCCGCGGACGTAGCGCGGGCAGCGGGTGTGCCGTTTCGGGTGCTCCTTTCGAACCCGAACCCGGTCGCCCACCTCGAACGCTGGCTCCCCGCCGTCGCGCCCGCTCATGTACACCTCGCGGACGCCCTCGAGGAGTTCCGGGAGGCGCTCGGGGTCGGTCCGTTCGGTCGCCTCGGCCTCGCCCGCCTCGATGGCGCGAGCGCGTTCGAGCAGTTCGTCGGCATCGACGACGCCGGCCTCTGCGAACAGCGATTCGGCCGCAGTCAACCAGCGCTCGTAGTACGGCGTCCCGAGGTAGTACTCCGGGTCGAGGCTCTCCAGTTCGTACCGGAAGCGGTCGAGTTCGAACGTGTCCGACCCCAGGCCGGCGAGGTAGAGCGCCTGAACGACGCCCTCCCACTCGTGGTGGAACGGGCTGGCGTCGTCGGGTTCGTCGGCGGGCAGGTCGTGGAAGGTGTCCATCCCGCCGACGTCGTGGATGCCGTCCATGATCGGTTCGTCGCGCCGTCCGGTCTAAAACGTTGTCAACTCTTGGCACGGTCAACGGAACCCCGACCGCAACCGCCACCACGACCGCGAAAGCCCCCGGTCACGGGGGACACGAAAGACCGACGGCGGAGCCATTCGTCGCCCGCCTTCAGAACAGGCCGTGCTCCGCGAGTCGTTCGACGCCCTCGCGGAGGCGCTCCTCGCTCGCGGCGTAGGAGATGCGCGCGTAGCCCGGCGCGCCGAAGGCGGAGCCGGGGACCGTGGCGACGTGGGCGTCCTGGATGGCGGACTCGGCCCAGGCGGCGTCGTCCTCGTCGACCGGAAGCATCACGTAGAACGCGCCGTCCGGTTCCGGGGGTTCGACGCCGTGGTCGGCAAGCAGGTCGAGCACGAGGTCGCGCCGGTCGCGGAACGCCTCGACCATCTGGTCGACGGCGGTCTCCGTGTTCGAGAGCGCCTCGACGCCGGCGTGCTGGACGAAGTTCGTCGCACAGGAGACGGAGTGGCTGTGGAGTTTGCCGGCCTGGGAGACGAGGTCGCCCGTCGCGTGGAAGTAGCCGAGCCGCCAGCCGGTCATCGAGTACGCCTTCGAGAAGCCGTTCACGGTGATCGTGCGGTCGGCCATCCCGTCCAGGCTCGCCAGGCTCGTCGGCTCGACGCCGTAGGTGATCTGCTCGTAGATCTCGTCCGAGATCACGGCGACGTCGTGCTCGACCGCGAGGTCGCGGACGCCCTCCAGCGCGGCCTCGGAGAACACCGCGCCCGTCGGGTTCGCCGGGGAGTTCACGACGAGCAGTTCGGTGTCGTCCGAGACCGCCTCGCCGAGCGCGTCGAGCGCGGGTTCGAGCTGGAAGTCGTGGGGCGCGAGGTCGACGCGGCCGAGGTCGCCGCCGGCGAGTTTCACCATAGCCTCGTAGGACACCCACGCGGGGTCCAGCAGGACCACCTCGTCGCCGTCGTCGATCAGGGTCTGGACGACCTCGTAGAGCGCCTGCTTCGCGCCGGGCGTGACGATCACGTCGTCCGCGTCGGCCGCCACGCCGTCCGCGCGAAGCTTGTCGGCGATCGCGCCCTTCAGCTCCGGGATCCCGTTCGAGGAGGTGTAGCCGGTGTTCCCGGCGTCCATCGCCTCCTTGCCGGCCCGGACGACGTTCTCGGGCGTCGGGAAGTCGGGCTCGCCCACCGAGAGGTTCACGACGTCGATCCCGTCGGCCTCCAGTTCCGTCGCGGCGTTGCTGATCGCCAGCGTCGCCGACGGCTCGACGCGCTCGACGCGCGCGGAGAAGTCGAACGCCGTCATGCCGGGAGCCCCTCCGCGAGGTCGACCGCGGCGTCGACGGCCTCCGCACCCTTGTGGATCCGTTCGCGCGCGACGGCCCCGCTCTGGCCCGGCCCCGAGACGCCGAACGTGACCGGCTTGTCCCGCTCCAGGCTCACGTCGGTCAGTTTCCGCGCGGTCGCGTGGCCGATGACCCGATCGTGGTCCGTGTCGCCCGAGACGATGGCGCCGACGACGGCGACGGCGTCCACTGCGTCCCGGCGCGCGAGGCGGTCGGCCGCGAGCGGCGCGTCGTACACTCCCGGTATCTCGACGGTCTCGGCGAGTTCGACGCCGCGGTCCTCGGCCGCCTCCCGGGCGGTTTCGGCCATCGGCTCGGTGACGGACGCGTTGAAGCGTGCCACCACCAGTCCGAGTGTGACTGTCATACGCGAGCGGTCGGCGTCGCCGGTGAAAGGCGTACCGCTCGGGGCCGATGTCGCCCATCGGCTTCGGTTCGGTGTGGAGCAGCGTTCGTCGGAATTTCGTGCGGGAACTCCAGTAGCCGGAACGGTAGCTGGTCGTTCGCGGGCCCGAGAACGCCGTGGTGTAGACCGCGAAAGCCCCCGCGGCTCGTTTCAGTCCCACCCATCGGTTGGTCGGCCGTGACGGTCGCCCGGTCAGCCGGCGGGTGAGTTGGCAGCAGGTGAGTGGTCGACGCGTGCTGGCGGGTGGCGCGCGCGACGCAAACCCCCTTCGTGGGGTGAGTCGACGCGCGCGAGGGGTGAGCGAGCCGGCGCGCCCCTGTGGCGCGCCGACAGCGAGCGAATCGGCTGGGGAGGGCGAGGCAGAAATCACCGCCAGGGGTAGTGATTCGACTCCGTCACAGCCACTGCAAGCACGACGGTCCGAGGACTCTCCGAGGAGCACCCATCTCGCCGGAGCACCCGCGTTTTAGTCACCGCGAACCCAACCGGAAACCGATGACCACCGACATGCAGTACCGACGACTCGGCTCGACCGGAACGAAGGTCTCGCAGCTCTGTTTCGGCACCTGGCGCTTCGGCAAGCGCTCGGACGGCGTCGTCGAGACCGACCGCGGAGAGGCCCACGACCTGCTCGACGCCTACGCGAACGCGGGCGGGAACTTCATCGACACGGCGAACGTGTACGGCGACCCGAACGGCACCGGCGAGGAGTACGTCGGCGACTGGCTCGCCGGGCGCGACCGCGACGAGTTCGTCCTCGCCTCGAAGGTGTACTTCGGCTTCGACCCCGAGAACCCCAACGGCTCGGGCCTCTCGCGCACGCACATCCGCCGGCAGATCGAGGGCACGCTCGACCGGCTCGGCACGGACTACCTCGACGTCTACTACGTCCACCGGTTCGACGAGGAGACGCCCGTCGAGGAGACGCTCTCGACGCTTTCCGGGCTGGTCGAGGACGGCCGGGTCAACTACCTCGGCGCCTCCTCGATGGCCGCCTGGCAGCTGACGAAGATGCTCTGGAAGTCGGAGGTCCACGACCTCGAACGGTTCGAGGTGACCCAGCCGCTGTTCCACGCCGCCTACCGCGACACGGAGGAGTACCTCGACGTCGCAGCCGATCAGGATCTGGCGGTCTGCCCGTACTCCCCGCTCGCCGGCGGCTTCCTCACCGGGAAGTACGAGCGCGCCGAGGACGGCTCCGCGGTCGGCCCGGAGGGCTCGCGCGCCGACCTCGTCGACTCGTTCCAGGAGTACTACGTCGACGAGCGAAGCTGGCGCGTCCTCGACGAGATCCGGTCGGTCGCAGACGAACTCGACGCGACGCCGCCCCAGGTCGCGCTCCGCTGGCTGGTCGAGCGCCCGGACTACGCCTGCATCCCGATCGTCGGCGCTCGGACGGTCGACCAGCTCGAGGACAACCTCGGCGCCGTCACCATCTCGCTCTCGGACGACCAGCGAGGACGAATCACCGACGCGCGGGAAGCGGAACCGGACGTCGAGTAGCGTCCCCCGCCGAGCGGTCGCGTCGTGGCGGGGCTCCCCGCCGGTGTCATCGACCGACGGACCACCCGAAGGCACTTGTCGACACTCGTCCAGGGACGGATAGTGACCGACGACGACGACGCCCAGCGGCGGACGGTCCGCGAGGGCTACGACGCGCTGGCCGGAGACTACGGAAAGTCGCGCGACCCCCCGGAGGCCCCACTCGTCGAGTCGTTCCTCGACTCGCTGCCCGACGGGAGCCGACTGCTCGACGTCGGCTGCGGACAGGGGTCTCCGGTGCTCGATCGCCTCCCCGACGCCGTCGACGCCGCGGGGCTCGACTTCTCGATCGAACAGCTTCGATACGCCCGCGAGGCCACCGACGCCGACCTCCTGCAGGCGGACATGACCGCGCTCCCCGTGGCGAACGATAGCGCGGACGCCCTCACCGCGCTCCACTCGCTCATCCACGTCCCGACCGAGCAGCATCCCGCCGTGGTTCGGGAGTTCGGGCGCATCACGGGCCCGGACGCGAAACTGCTGCTCACCGCGAACTCTGACGGGTGGGCGGGCGCGAACGACGACTGGCTCGGGGGAGGCGCGCGCATGGAGTGGTCGTTTCCTGGCGTCGAGGAGACCCGCGAACAGCTCCGGGCCGCCGGTTTCGAGGTGGTCGAGGAGGAACTGGTGGCGGACGAACTGGCCGAGGGAGACGACGACGCAGCCTGGCTGTTTCTGACCGCTCAGAAGCGGGGCGAGTGAGACGACGGTGGGGCGTTTGCGGGTCGTCCCTACGCGGTCGCGCCGACGTGCGAGCGGACGCCGTCGACGATGGCGGCCCGATCGAACTCGTCGGCCTCCTTGTCGAAGACGACCTCGTCGTTCGCGCGCACCTCGAAGACCCCGGCGTCGCCCGTGACGAGCGCGACGCGGTCGACCTCCTCGCCGAACTCCTCGAGGATATCCTGCTGGATGTCCTGTGCGCGGCCGAGCATCCCGCAGGGGACGCAGTACTCGATTTCGACTTCGGTCATTCCGTTCTCGTGTTGTCGCGGGACGCCCTAAAGCTCGTGGCACATTCGGGGGATCGGATCGAAGCGCCCGAGCCACTGCTGCTGTGACCGCCTCGAAAGCCCCATGCTGTCGATTCATCCCCGAGCCAGCAGTACCGCGTCCAGTCGCTCAGGACCGCCACGCAGCGATCGCATCGAACCCCGGCCGCCACCACAGCAGCGCCACGGTCACCAGAAACACCAGCGTCGAGGGGCCGTAGCCGACGCCCGCGGCGGCCGCCAGCAGCGCGCCGCCACCGCCCAGCGTCGAGGCGACGACCGTGGCGAGGATGGGGAGCGCACAGGAGACGCACGAGAAGATTCCGAGCAGGCCGGCGACGCCCGCGCCGGAGGCTTCCACGACCGTCCCGTACAGCAGGTACGCCAGCGCCGCGTAGCCGAGCACCTTCGCCGGCATCAACACCGCCGCGACGACGGTCCCGCCGTAGGTGAGTGCCGGCCCCCAGCCGGGCGGGAGGAGCGCGACGCCGAGGCCGGTCGGCGTCGTGGGCGTCGGGGGGCCGACGACGCCCCCGAACGTGGCCAGGAGCGCGAGGTAGCCGACGGCAACGACGCCGGCACGACGTCGCTCCGAGGCCGTGCCGCCGGGTGGCGAGTACCGCGCGAGGACCAGCAGCGCGGCGTTCACCCAGACCAGCCCGTAGAGCGTGAACAGCGGCGAGGTGAGCCTCGCGTTCGTGACCGCGAAGTAGGCGACCGCCAGCGCGAGTTCGAGGTTGACGACGAGCGTCGCCGTCAGGAGGTCCGCCCGGGAGACGTCGACCCGACGGCCCGCCAGCCGAACAGCCATCTCAGACGGCGAGCGCGTCGACGACGATGGCGAGCAGGGCGGTGCCGAGATAGAGGTTCGAGGCGTGGAACGCGCGGAACGCGGCCGACTCGTCGCGCTCGTAGTGGAGGCGGACGATGGTCCAGAGGAAGACCGCGCCGACCGCGACCCCCGAGAGCGCGTACAGCCAGTCGAGGCTGGCGAACCCCACGAGGGCCGCGCCGACCGCGAGCGTGCCCGCGAAGTACCAGAGGATGTGCCGGCGGGTCGCCGTCTCGCCGCGGACGACCGGCATCATCGGGAAGCCGCCGCGCTCGTAGTCGTCGCGGTACGCGAGCGCGAGGTTGTAGAAGTGCGCGGGCGTCCAGAGGAAGATGAACGTCGCCAGGGCGACGCCGCCCAGCCCGACCGTCCCCGTCACCGCGGCCCAGCCGATGAGCGCCGGAAGCGCGCCGGCCGCGCCGCCGAGCACCGTGTTCTGGACCGTGTTCGGCTTCAGGACGAGCGTGTACACGACCGAGTAGAACAGGATCGCCGTCAGCCCGAGCGCCGCCGCGAGGAGGTTCACCGAGGCGAACAGGCCGACCGAGACGACCGTGAGCAGCAGGCCGAACGCGGTCGCGTTCCGTACCGAGACGAGGTCGACCGCGAGCGGTCGGTCGCTCGTGCGCTGCATCTTCCGGTCCACGTCGCGTTCGAGCACGTGGTTGAACGTCCCCGACGCGCCGATGGAGAGCGCGCCCGCCGTGAGCGTCGTGACGACGACGGCGGGCGAGAGGTCCGCACCGCCGGCCAGCGCCATCGCCGCCGAGGCGACGAGACAGAGCAGCCACATCAGCCGCGGCTTCATCAGCCGGAAGTACGCCCCGACGGTGAGTCGCGCGCGCCGGACCGGGGCCTCGCGCCACGTCGGCGGGGTCGGTCGGCCGGTCGAGGCGATCGGTTCGGCGGCCGGCTTCGGGCCGTCGGATGGGGTGTCGGCGACCCCGTCCGGCTCGCCCGTCTCGGCCTCCAGTTGCCACGCGAGCGCGGCGAGCAGGCCGCCGAAGATGAACAGGCCGACGACGAGGTGGAGCCCGGAGGTCGAGAGCGTGACGCCCGCGAGGGTGCCGACCGTGCCGCCGCCGCCGAGCGCGATCGACGCGCCGAGCGTCGACTGGAGGGGGTAGAGCAGGACGGCAACGAGGAGCGAGACGGCGACGCGGCCGGACGGACGTTCGCGGAGCGCGAGGACGCCGGTGGCGAGGACGAGCACCCCGACCGCGAGCGCGACCGCGCGGTGGCCGAGCGCGACCCACCCCGCGAGCGAGGTCGGTGCCGCGAGCCCGTCGCCACACGCCGGCCAGGCGCTACAGGCCGCCGCCGCGTCGGTGACGGCCGTCGTGGCACCGACGACCAGCAGGAGGTACACCCCCATCGCCGTCGCGGCGAGCAGGGCGGGGAGCCGCTTCGTGTGCACTAGCGGGGGGTATCCACGCGTCGCATATCAACCCCCCGCTTCGGGGAACGTCGCGGTCGCGGACAAGCGGGTACACGAGCGGGAGCCGGCGGGAAGCGCTACCGGGACGGGCGGGAGCCAGCGAGCCGCGAACGGGTGTGAGACGCGCGAACTGGCGGCTCGGCGGGGGTGGCGAAACCGCACGGACGCGGTCGGATTCGACGGAAGACAGCAGGTATTTACGTCGCCTGGCCGAACCCGGGAACACATGAAGGGCACGCGTCTCGGGACCCTCCTTGCGACGCTGGGCGGCCTCACGCTGTTCGTCGGAACGGCGGCGGCCCAGCCGTCCACCACAGCCGAGCTCATCAATCAGCTCAACGATCGGCTCCTCTACATCGGGGTTCCCATCACGCTGCTGGTCGAGGTCATCCTCATCTACACCGTCCTGAACTTCAAGGACGCCGACGAGGCGAAACCGACCCGCGAGAACCGTCGACTCGAGATCACCTGGACGGTGGCGACGGCCATCATCCTCCTGTTCGTCGGCGTCGCCTCCTACGGCGTGCTGGCCCACGAGGACGTCACCTACACCGGCGACGAGATCGCGCCCAACGAGAGCGACGTCCACGTCCAGGCGGACGCCTACCAGTGGAACTGGGAGATGAACTACCCCGAGGAGAACGTCAGCGCGCTCACGGCGGGTGACGTCGAACTCGCACAGGCCGACGGGGTGGAAGGACCGGTGATCGTCCTGCCGGCCGACCGCGACGTCTACATCTCGGTGACGTCCCAGGACGTCATCCACGCGCTCCACGTCCCTGACATGGGGCTGAAACAGGACGCGGTCCCCGGCCAGACGAACACCATCAAGACCCACACCCTCGACACCGGCGTCTACCAGGGCTACTGTGCGGAGTACTGCGGCGTCGCCCACTCCCAGATGTACTTCAGCGTCGTCGTCGTCCCGCAGGACGACTACCAGTCGTTCCTGTCGAACCAGAACGCGACGTCGGCGAACGCGTCCGCCTGAGCGCCGGTCCGGCACGCCGGGCGACCCGAGTGGCTCCCCTTTCAAGTTCTCCACGCCCGTAGTC
This sequence comes from Halobaculum sp. XH14, assembly GCF_032116555.1. Classification (NCBI taxonomy): domain Archaea; kingdom Methanobacteriati; phylum Methanobacteriota; class Halobacteria; order Halobacteriales; family Haloferacaceae; genus Halorarum; species Halorarum halobium. The sequence goes on along the minus strand of NZ_CP134949.1, from coordinate 594,099 downwards.
GAAGGCATGCGAGACGAGGAGGAGATCCGCGAGCAGTACGAGTTCCTGGCCGAACAGCTAGAGTCCGACGAGATGCGCCACGAGCGGATCAGGGGGATGTTCACCTACTACAAGCGGGCGCTGGGCTGGGTGCTTGAGGAAGAGTACATATAGACCGACCATGATGGCCCGGTAGCTTTAAGTGGAATACTCCGATAGCGGTAGGTGACGCTTCGTCTGGAGGGCCGAAGCGTCAGCGGGGACCAATTCACGGGCGGCCGGCCGCGTTTTTGCGGCCCGCCGCCCCTGGTTTCTCAGATTCGTGAGCCACGGCGCCGTCGACGACCGCGGCGTCGGATTTCACGCGGCGCCATCTTTTTGACGACGTGACTACCTCTGACGACGCTATTCGACGCTGAACGCGCCGTCAGCGGTGTGGTCGCCCTCGTCCCACTCCAGCTCGAACTCGACGCTCAACTCGTCCTCCCCGCCGCCCGTCTCCCGCTCGGCTTTCACCTCGAACGTCACCTCCGCGGGAACGTCGAGCGTGAGCGACTCCTCGCCGGCCGAGAGGGTGAGGTCCCCACCGCCGTCGAGTTTGTCGGCAACGTCGCGCAACAGTGCGGCGACGTCGGCTCTGCTCCGGCGACGCTCCGTCTCGAAGATGACTTCCTCGGGCATGGGACGGTTTTACGCTCCGGACCGGCATAAGCCCCCCGCCGGCCTGTCGGCAGGCGGATACGGTCCGATCGGCGAACGTTACAGTCGGATTACGTGTCCTCGGCGGGTGGAACCCTCCGAAATCAGCCACGGACGGCCGGCTTCCGGCGGGAGGCCGATATGTTTATTTCGAACCGACAATAACCGTCGTACAGAACTTACCAATGTACGACCTGACCGGGTTCCAGCGGGACCTGCTGTACACCATCGCCGGACAGGAGGAGCCGCACGGGCTGGCGATCAAGGACGAACTCGAGGACTACTACGAGAAGGAGATTCACCACGGCCGACTCTACCCGAACCTCGACACGCTGGTCGACAAGGGGCTCGTCGAGAAGGGCGAGCGCGACCGCCGAACGAACTACTACACCCTCACGCGCCGCGGCCGCCGCGAGATCGAGGCCCGTCGCGAGTGGGAGGACCAGTACGTCGACCTCGAGGAGTGAGGACCCGGTCGGGAGGCGGGGCTCACGCCTCCTCTTGCCCGCCTGACCCCACCGACGCGTCCGACGGGCCGTCCGCGGTTCCCCCGTCGGCGCTCTCTACGTCCCCGTAGACGAACGGTTCATCGACCGTCAGGTACGACGGGTCGACCGCGTACGGCTTGATCTCGGTCCCGGAGATCAGCTCCGGGAGGACGATCCTGACGAAGTGGACCACGAGCACGAGCAGCATCGGCAGCAGGAAGATGCCGTACCAGCCGAACAGCAGCGGTCCGAGCGTGTAGGCGACCATCACCGCGCCCACGTGCAGCGACCGTCCCGAGACGTAGGGGCGAAGCACGAGGTCGGGGATGGTGTCGACGACGACGAACGAGGCGAGCGCGAACAGGAGGACGAACCAGAGCGTCTCGGTCGCACCCAGCGCTACCGCGCGGCCGGCCATGAAGATGCCGACCGGGAAGTAGACGAGCTTCATGCCGACGATGGGGATGAGGCTCGCAGCGCCCGCGAGCAGGCCGACCAGCGCCGCGGCCGGGATCGCCGCGCCCTGCGGGGCGACCACGTTGAGCACGGAGTAGACGATGACGCCGATGGTTCCCGTGAGGACGGCGTTCAGGATGTTGCCGAAGAAGATGCTGTTGTAGTCCCTGTCGATCGCTCGCCCGTACGCCTCGGCGACGCCGCCCTGGTCCGCGTACCGGACGACGTACCGCCACAGCCGACTTCCGTCCCTGAGCAGGTAGAACGCGAGCGCGAGCATCACGAACAGGTGAATCAGGGCCGTGCCCAGCAGCGCGATCGTGTCGATCGCCCCCGACAGCGAGTCCAGCACGCTCTGGAGCGTGTCGGCCGTCATGTACTGCTGCCAGTCCATCGCCAGCAGCACCTCCGGGTCGGAGACGGACTCGAGTAGCTCCCGATCGACGCCCGGGAGGTCCGTGGGGTCGAACACCCCGTTGCCCGCCAGCGTCGACACCTGGTCTGCGACGATGAGCAGCGCGTAGGCGACGAGCACCATCGCCGGGAGCGCGAGCGCGAAGATGGCGACCCCGGCGGCGATGCTCGGCTGGGGGATCCGTCGGCGGATCCGCCTGTAGACCGGCCGGGTCGAGTAGTAGATGAACACCCCGAAGACGAACGTCCCGACGAACGAGTAGACGACGAACAGCACCGCGGCGGCCAGGACGGCACCGACGCCCCACCAGGTCGCGCGGCCGCGGTCGATCGCCGAGATTCCCATACCCCCTTCCGTCGCGGAACCGACAAAAGCGTGTCGTGGACGTGATCGGAACGAACCGGCCGCAAGCCCGAGCCGAACGAACCGCCGTCCGGGGAGAGATTTAAGGAGTGCTATTGAGTACTACATAGCCATCATGGTCCCCCTGCAGGCTGACGCCCTCGCCGGCTCGCTCTCACAGCCCGTCGTCCGGCTGGTGCTCGCGGCCGTCCTCGGGCTGTTCCTCGGACTGGAACGCGAGTGGTCACAGAAGACCGCCGGCATCCGGACGTTCTCGCTGACGAGCCTCGTCGCCGCGGTGTTCACGCTGTTCGCCCTGCAGACCCGCTTCGGCGAGGCGTTGCTCGCCGTCGGGGGCGTGCTCGTCATCGTCCAGGGGGTGTTGCTGGCGGTGCGGGGTCTGCGCAGGGACCGCGAGGACGAGTCGCTCTCGCTCACGACCTCCGTGTCGCTGATGGCCGCGTACGGCGTCGGCGCGCTCGTCGCCGCGGGCTACGTGCTCGAGGGCGTGACCGTGGCGTTCGTCTCCTCGGCGCTGCTCGTGTTGAAGCGGGAACTCCACTCGTTCGCCGGCGACCTCTCCCGCGAGGAGCTCCGTTCGATGATCGAGTTCGCCATCCTCGCGTTCGTCGTCTACCCGCTGCTTCCGGCCGGCAGCCAGACGGTCCTCGGGATCACGTTCGAACCGCGCGTCGCCTGGCTGATGGTGGTGACCGTCGCCGGCATCGGCATCGTGAACTACGCGCTCGTCCGGACGTACGGCGGCCGCGGCATCGCGGTCACGGGGTTCCTGGGCGGGCTCGCCTCCTCGACGGCCGTCGTCGGCACGATGCTCGATTACGTCCGGGACCAGTCGACCGGGGCGTCCTACGCCGTCGCCGCGGTGCTGCTCGCCAACGCCGCGATGGCCGTGCGGAACCTCGCCATCGCCGTGGCGTTCACGGTCGGCCACGACGGGCCGATGTTGACCGGGGTGTTCGTCCCGCTCGGGCTGCTCGTGCTGGGTAGTTTCGCCGTCGCCGGGCTGACCGCAGACTGGACCGAGCACGTCGACGTGGACCTGGAGTCGCCGTTCTCGCTGAAGAACGCGCTCGCGTTCGGCTCGGTGTTCCTGTTCATCCTCGCCGGGAGCAGCGTGGCACAGGCACAACTGGGCACCGCCGGGCTCTACATCACCGCGTTCGTCTCGGGACTCGTCTCCTCGGCGGGCGCGACGACCTCGGCCGTGCTCCTCTACCGTGCGGGCAGCATCGGCGAGGAGGCGGCCGTCGTCGCCATCCTGCTCGCAACCGCCGCGAGCGTGGCCGTCAAGGCGGGGCTGGCGCTGGCCGGCCCGCCAGGGTTCGGGCGGCGGGTCGCGGGATGGAGCGCGACGCTGCTCGTCGTCGCGGGCGGCGCGACCGTCGTGCTGGCGATCGTCTGACCGCGCGGGGTGGGCGCGAGCCCCGACGAAACGGACGACGACGGCGCGCCCGCCCGGCAATCACTGTCGGGAGGGAAACGATTACAACGAGTTTATTTCCGGGCCTGCCGTCCCGCCGACATGGACCGCGACACCGTCGAACCCAGCGTCACGACCGTGCCCGGAAAGCGGGCACGGGAGTGGGCCGAGTACCACCGTGACGCGGCCGCGACGAGCACGTACGTCTACGATTTCGTCTGGGACATCACCGCCGACGCCGAGGGACCGTTCGTCACCGACGTCGACGGCAACGTCCTGCTGGATTTCACCTCCCACGTCGCCGCCGCCCCGCTCGGGTACAACAACCCGAAGATCATGGACCGGATGGCCGAGTTCGACCTCGTCGACCCGACGAAGATCGCCGGGCAGGACTTCTACGTCTCGGACGGCAGCGACCCCGGCGACTCGACGCTCCCCGGCCCCGCCGACCTGATGCACCGCCTCACCGACGTCACGTCCCACTACGGGATGGACACGGTGTTCCTCTCGAACTCCGGCGCGGAGGCCGTCGAGAACGCCATCAAGATCTGCTATGACGACTCGGGCGGCGGGAAGTACGGCATCACGTTCGACGGCGCGTTCCACGGCCGGACGCTCGGCGCGCTCTCGCTCAACCGGTCGAAGTCCGTCTACCGCAAGCGGTTCCCCGAGATCCAGGGGGTTCACGACGTCCCGTTCTGTGACGACGCGGGCGAGGACCCCGCCGCCTGCGACTGCGGCTTCTTCGTCGACGGCGGCGACACCTCCGTCCTCCGCGAGAAACTCCACCCCAAGCGCGGCCACATCAACCCGGAGGAGGTCTCCTACCTCATCATGGAGCCGATCCAGGGCGAGGGCGGCTATCGGTTCCCCTCGCCGGCGTTCATGCGCGAGGTCGCGGACCTGTGTGGCGAGTACGACATCCCGCTCGTCGCCGACGAGATCCAGTCGGGCATCGGCCGGACGGGCGAGCTGTGGGGCTCGGACCACTACCCGATCGAACCGGACGTCATCACGGCCGCGAAGGGCGCCCGCGTCGGCGCGACGATCGGCAGGGACGAACTGTTCCCGGACGAGCGATCCCGGCTCTCCTCGACGTGGGGCGCGGGCGACGTCGTCGCGTCGATGCAGGGCACCTTCACGCTGGAGGCCATCGACGAGTACGACCTGCTCGACAACGCGACGGCCCGCGGCGAGCAGTTCATGGAGACGCTGCGCGACGCCGACCCGGACGGCGTGGTCGACGTGCGCGGGAAGGGGCTGATGCTCGGCGTCGAGTTCGAGTCGACCGAGCGCCGGGACGACGTCCAGCACCAGGCGCTCACCTCGGGCCTGCTCACGCTCGCCTGTGGCACCACCGTCCTGCGCATCCTCCCGCCGCTGGACGTCACCGAGCGCGAGATCGACGTCGGCGCACACATGCTGCTCGACGCGATCGAGGACGCGGCGTAGAACTGAATCGGGCCGAACCCCGTTTCCGCGCAACTGCCGACCAACCGACTGCGGAGTCACCAGCATCAGTACCGCGAGCGAGGGAAGCGCGGCGAAGCCGCGCCGACCGTGGCTCGCGGCATTTTGGCATCGACGGGTTTTGCGGGGGTTCGACGGCCGAGCGAGGAGGACCCCCGGAAAAGAGGTCGTGGTTCGTTCCTACATCTGGTACCGTCGCTCGTCGTCGCGCTGCGGGTACTGGTCCTGCCCGGTCATCTCGTCGTAGGTCATCCCCGCGAGATACTCGTCGTAGGTGACGTCGAACCCCTCGCGCAGGTTGAAATCCAGGTCCGCGGTGTCGACCGTCTGCCGGAACAGCGCGTGGATGCCGCGCCGGACCAGTTCGTCGCGGTCGGCGTCGAAGGCGGCCGCCAGCAGCGCGAGTTCGTTGCGACTCTGTCGGTCGAGTTCCACGGTCGTCTCCTCGTCCAGGTCGGCGTAGGCGTCGCCGACGGCGTCCTCGAGGTCGTCGAGTCCCATGTGGAGCGCGAGGGTCGAGCGCGGGATACCAGTTACGCTACGCCGTCTTGATGGCGGCCGCGACGGCCGTTCCCATCAGGGCGATGGCGGCGACGGCGGCCGTCGCGCCGAACGACGACCCGGCCACGAGCGAGAGCGGGACCGCGACGACGCCGACGCCGGCACCGAGGGTCACTGCGGAGCGGGACACGGGCGGGGGAAACCGGGTGACGGTTGTAAGTCTTCCGTGCTGGTCCGCGGGGTGTCCGGGCGACGACACGTCCGGGGCCGCGGCGCGACCCCGGCCCGACGCTCGTCACGCCGGACAACCGGGAGCCATAAACGCCCGCTCCCCCCAGGCTCCCACGATGAGCGAGCGCCTCCCGGAACTGGCCGCCGACGCGGACCCGGACGCCGTCCGCGAGGCGCTGGTGTCGTGGTACGAGGCCGACCACCGCGCGTTCCCGTGGCGGCGGACCGACGATCCGTACCGCATCCTCGTCTCGGAGGTGATGAGCCAGCAGACGCAGCTCTCGCGGGTCGAGCAAGCCTACGCCGACTTCCTCGACCGCTGGCCCGCGGTCGACGACCTCGCGGCCGCCGACCGGGGCGACGTCGTGGCGTTCTGGTCGGACCACTCGCTCGGCTACAACAACCGCGCGAAGTACCTCCACGAGGCTGCCGGGCAAGTCGTTTCGGAGTACGACGGCGAGTTCCCCGAATCGCCCGACGAACTGCAGGAGCTGATGGGCGTCGGCCCGTACACCGCGAACGCGGTCGCCTCGTTCGCGTTCAACGCCGGCGACGCCGTGGTGGACACGAACGTAAAGCGCGTGCTCCACCGCGCGTTCGGCGTCCCCGACGACGACGCGGCGTTCGAGGAGGCCGCGACGTTTCTCATGCCCGAGGGCGAGTCGCGCGTCTGGAACAACGCCGTCATGGAACTCGGCGGGGTCGCGTGCGGCGGGACCCCGCGCTGTGACGAGGCGGGCTGTCCGTGGCGGCGCTGGTGTCACGCCTACGAGACGGGCGACTTCACCGCTCCCGACGTGCCCGAACAGCCGAGTTTCGAGGGGAGCAGGCGGCAGTTCCGCGGCCGGGTCGTGGGGACGCTCGGCGAACACGACGCGCTCGCGCTCTCGGAACTGGGACCCCGCGTCCGCGTCGATTACGGCGGCGACACCGGGGAGGAGTGGCTCCGCGGGTTGCTCAGTGATCTGGCCGACGACGGGCTGGTCGAACTGGCCGAGCGCGACGGGGAGACGGTGGCGACGCTTCGCCGCTGAACCCTACGCGACCTCGGAACTCGACGCCCGGTTCAGGAAGTAGACGGCGACCGCGCCGAGCACCAGGTCGAGCGCGCCGAGCACGGCGAGCGCCGGGACGAGCGTGTTCCACATCCCGCCGAAGACGGTGACCTCGATGACGGTCATGACGTCCTGCCCGAACATCAGCGCCCGCGCGGCGTCGACGCCGTACGTGATCGGGTTGAGGGCGGCGACCGTCCGGACCCACCCCGGGAGGATGTCGAGCGGGAGGAACGCGCTCGAGAGGAACAGCAGCGGGAACTGGAGCAGGTTCACCGCGATGATGGTCGACTCCTGGTCGCGGGTCAAAAGCGCCGTGATGTTCGAGAACGCCGTGAACCAGACGGAGAAGACGATGCCGACCGCGACGATGCCGACCGCGCCGGCGAGGCCGGTGGCGACGTACTCGCCGGGGCTCGCGCCGGTGTCGAACCAGAGGAGCACGTAGCCGAGCGTGAGGATGATACAGATCTGGACGACGACCCGCAGCACCTCCGAGAGCGACTTGCCGAGGAACACCGCGCCGCGGTGCATCGGTGAGACGAGCACCTTCTCGAACATCCCGTTCTCGATGTCGTCGACCAGCCCGATGCCCGACGTCGTCGCGGCGATGAGCGCCACCTGGATGACGATGGCGGGGACGAGGTAGGTGACGTAGCTCACGTCCGCGCCGAGGCTCCGCCCGATGGCGGCGCCGGTGATCTGGCCGAACACCTCGGTGAAGAGGACGAGGAAGATGACCGGGTTCAGCAGCGAGACCGTCATCACGAACGGGTTCCGCGTCGTCTTCAGCACCCAGCGTTTCAGGTTCACCCACGTGTCCGAGAGGAACCCGGTCCCGGGTGCCGTCCGACCGCCTCCGGTCCCGGCGCTCATTTCGTTGCCTCCGTGGCCGTCTCCGCGGACGAGTCCCCCGTCGATCCCTCGCCGGCAGGGTCGGCCGCTCCCTCGTCATCCGGACCGCCGTCGTCGGGACCGCTGCCGTCGTCGCCGAGCCCCTCGTCGGTGACGGCCAGGAACACGTCGTCGAGCGTCGGGCTCCGGACGTTGAACCCGGTGACGGTAAAGCCCGCGTCCCGCAGCGCGACGAGCAGGTCGGTGCCCAGCCGCCTCGCGTCGCCCGACGTAACGCTGATCCCCTGCTCGATCGGCTCGACGGGCTCCCCGGCGTCGAAGAGCCCCGACTCGCGCGCGACCTCGCGTGCGCGCTCGATCGAGTCCTCGTCGGGGTCGGCGAGGGTGACCTCGAGGACGTCGCCCCCGACCCGGGACTTGAGTTCCGCGGGGGAGCCGGAGGCGACGATCCGGCCGTCCCTGATGACGCTGATTCGGTCACAGAGGTGATCGGCTTCCTCGAGGTACTGGGTCGTGAGGAACACGGTCGTCCCCTCGTCGTTGATGCGCTCGAAGTACTCCCAGAGGCGGTTGCGCGCCTTCGGGTCGAGACCGGTCGTCGGCTCGTCGAGGAATACGATCGGCGGCTCGTGGGCAAGCGCTGTCGCGACGTCGAGCCGCTTTTTCATGCCGCCCGAGAAGTCCTTCGCCTGCTTGTCGGCGACGTCGGCGAGATCGACCAGTTCGAGCAGTTCGTCGATGCGGTCGGCGCGCCGTCCGGCGGGGACGCCGTACGCCTCGCAGGCGAACCGGACGTTCTCGCGCGCGGTGAGCTCCGGGTCGATGCTCGTCTCCTGGGCCATGTAGCCGATCGACTCCCGGACCGAGCGCGACTCCGAGACCACGTCGTAGCCGTTGACCGTGATCGCCCCGCCGGTCGGTTTCAGGAGCGTGACAAGCGTCTTGATCGTCGTCGTCTTTCCCGCGCCGTTCGCGCCGAGGAAGCCGAAGAACTCGCCCTCGGGGATCTCGAGGGTCACGTCCTCGACCGCCTCCGTCCCGTCGGCGTACGTCAACTCGACGTTGCGAGCGTCGATTGCGTTCACGCCATCGGCAACGGCGAGGGCTCGCATAGACCTTGGGACGGGGCGATCGTTCGACCGTGTGCCCGGCGGCGATCGCCGAGCCGGCCGATCGGGGCGCCACCGGGTCGGGAGTGAAACGTCAGTGATAGATCCGCCAGTCACGACCCGTACTCGTCGTGCGAACGGTCCCCAAGCAACTTCGTCACACCCCCGCCGTGGACCACAAACGGTTTATCCGGGTCGGCCCGCGGAGGTGGTATGCCTACCTGCCAGAACTGCGAGTCGTTCGTCACGGAACGGTACGTCAAGGTGTTCGAACCCGAGGGGATCACCAGCCCCCGGGCGTGCCCGCACTGTGAGGACATGGTTCGTCGCGGGAAGACGGTTCGCGCGAAGAAGAACTGAGCCCGACTCGTGACAGCGGCTGGACCGGAACGGCTTTGCCGCTCGGTCTGACACTCTCGAATCATGTCCGGTCCCGACGCCTCCACCCCACGACGCCTCCATCGCCTCCTCGAACACTACACCCCCGACGGCCTGCTCGGCAGAGTACTGCTCGGGCTTCCGATGCTCGCCCTCGCGCCGGTTCTGTTCATCGGCGGCTTCGCCATGCTCGGCGGGCCGACCTCGCTTCTCGTCTTCCTCATGGGACTGCTCTTCCTGCTCGCGTCGCCGTTCAGTCTCCTCCTCGGCGTCGTCTGCCTCTGGCCCGTCTACCTCTCGCTCATCGGGAACGTGGAGTCGCCCGACGCGTACCCCGAGCAGGAGCGGTCGTTCGACGTGCGCCGGGAGGCCGCCGAGAACGCCGAGGCGACGCTGAAGCGCCGCTACGCGAAGGGCGAGATCTCGCGCGAGGAGTTCGAGAAACGGCTCGACGCGCTGTTCGACGCCGACGACCGACGACCCGGACCCGACCGTCGGGAGGGGTCCCGGACGCGACGGCGCGAGACCGAATCCTCACGGTAGCAGGGTGGGCAGCCAGCGATCACACCTCTCTGAAGCCTGACTCCGACCGGGGGCTCGCATCCGCTCGCAGGGTTCGGGTCACGCCTCTCTGAAGCGTAGGTGTAAGCGATGGCCTCACCTCCGTTCGGCCGGCTGGCACCTACGCTTCGAACGAGACGCGATCGCTATCGGTGGCCTCGCCTCCGGTCGGCCGGCTAGCGATCACGCCTCGCCGTACACGGGAACGGCGGCCCCGCTCGTCGGCGTCGCGGCGTCCGAACAGAGGAACAGCATCACCCGCGCCACCTCCGCGGGCTTTACCCACTCGTCGCTGTACTCCATCATCTCGCGGTTCGTCGGCGTGTCGAGCACCGACGGCATGACGCAGTTCGCACGTACCGTTCCCAGGTTCTCCTCGGCGACCGACTCGGTGAAGATGCGCACGCCGGCCTTGCTCGCCCGGTAGAGCGCGTCGCCCTCGCCGCCCTCCAGCCCGGATCGGGCCGACACCGCCACCATCGACCCCTCCGTCTCCCGGAGGTGCGGCAGCGCGTGCTTGGTCGCGAGGAACGCCGTCTTCAGGTTCACGTCGAACAGCATCCCGAACTGGTCGCCGTCCGTCTCGCCGACCGGATCGCCGCCGCGCCAGGTGCCCGCGACGTTCAACAGGCAGTCGAGGCGACCGTGTCGGTCGATCACGTCCTCGATCGTCGCCTCGACCTCGGCCTCGTCGGTGAAGTCCGCCCGGTGGAACGTCGTGTCCTCGCCGGGGTCGAGCAGGCTGTCCTCGTCGTCGACGTCGATCACGTCACAGGCCGCGACCGTCGCGCCGGCGTCGGCGAACGCCTCCGCGACGGCGCTGCCGAGCGCGCCGCAGGCGCCGGTGACCAGCGCGACTCGATCCGTGAAGTCGAACTCGGCGTGCATGGGGCGTGGTTCGGCGCGACCGACCACAAAGGTACCGTCGGTGGGCCGCTCCGACGCCCCGCGAACGGTTCCGAACCGGCTACGGTTCGATGACCAGCTTTCCGAGGAAGCTGTCGGCCATCACGTCCCGCTGGGCCTCGCCCGCCTCCGCGAGGTCGTAGCTCCGATCCACCTCGACCGTCAGGTCGCCCGCCTCCCAGAGCGTCGCCAGCTCGGCCAGCGCGTCCGCGAGGCTCGGCGTGTTGAACATCGACATGAGCTGGAGCCGCAGGTCCTTCGAACGGGCGCCGGCCGAACTGTCGAACCCGATCGCCTGCTCGTTCTCGCCGATGCCGACGACGCGGGCGCCGTGGGCGGCGACGTCGGCGTCGAACTGGAGGTAGTCGTCGAGCCGGTGGTCGAGGACGACGTCGACGCCGTCGCCGTCGGTCGCGTCCGTCACCGCGTCCGCGAGGTCGTCGCGGTCGTAGTCGAACGCCGCGTCCGCGCCGAGTTCGTGGAGCCGGTCGTGGTACGCCGGCGAGGCGGTGGTGAGGACCCGCGCGCCGGTCGCCGCCGCGACCTGGACCGCGGCGTGGCCGACGCCGCCCGAGCCGCCGTGGATCAGCGCGGTCTCGGCGGGGCGGAGGTCCGCGTGCTCGATCAGCGCCCGCCAGGCCGTGACGGCGGCGACGCCCGCGCCGCCGGCCGCCCGGAGGTCCGCGTCGTCCGGGAGCACCGCGAGACGGTCCGTCGGCACCGCGACGTACTCCGCGTAGCCGCCGGGCATCGCCATGCTCAGCCCCGTCGCGTACACGAGGTCCCCCTCGGCGATCCCCTCGACTCCCTCGCCGACTTCGACCGCCTTGCCGGCGGCGTCGACGCCCGGAACCGCGGGCAGTGCGTACGGCGTGTACGACCCCTCGCGGAAGTACGTGTCCACCGGGTTGACGCCGGCCGAGGCAACCTCGACGAGCACCTCGTCGGGACCCGGATCCGGTCGGTCCACCTCGTCGACCCCCAGCACCGATTCGTCGCCGTGCTCGTGAAAGCGGACTGCGCGCATGGTCACTCCTCCCGCGGAGCGGGCATAAAACCGGCCGCCGAGGCGAGGTGGACCGACGGACTGATTTCCCGTGCGCGAGACGGGCGTCTCATGTCCCTCCGACGGGTCGGGTTCACGACGTTCGCGGCCGCGCTGTTCGTCGGAACGGTGCTGCTGGTGCTCGACCCGGTTCTCGCCACCACCGAGGCGTTCTGTCCCGGCCAGCGGTCGCTCTCCGAGTACGTCCTCCAGGGCGTGCAGGTCTGGCCGCCGCGCGTGTTCTACTCGAACGGCTGTAACGCCAGGACGCTCGACCCGACGTTCGCGCTCGCGTACCTCCTCGCGCTGTTCGGCCTCGTCGTCGCGGCGGCCGGCCACGTCCGGGCGTCGCTCGGAACGGAGTAGCGGGTCGGAGCTGGGGTGACGGCTCCCCCCGTAATCGACCGCGCTGCCGCGGCAGCACGTGACCGAATCGTCGGGATTTAAGCGCGCGAGGACCCGGTTTCGAAACGGATGAAACTTCACGAGTATCAGGCGAAGGAGGTCTTCGCCGACGCCGGGATTCCGACCCCGGACTCGCGGCTCGCGTCCACCGTCGAGGAGGTCGTGGACGCGGTCGCGGAGATCGGCTACCCGGCCGCCATCAAGGCGCAGGTACACGTCGGGGGACGTGGCAAGGCCGGCGGGATCAAGATCGCGACCAGCGAGGCCGAGGCGCGCGAGGCAGCCGAGGACATCCTCGGCATGGACCTGAAGGGCTACACGGTCGAGAAGGTCCTCGTCGAGGCCGGCGTCGACTTCGAGAACGAGCTGTACGTCGGCATCACGATGGACCGCGGCGAGGGCGAGCCAGTCGCCATGGTGTCGACCGAGGGCGGCGTCGACATCGAGGAGGTGGCCGCCGAGACCCCGGAGGCCATCGCACGCGAGCACGTCGACCCCGCGTTCGGGCTCCACCCGTACCAGGCCCGGAAGGTCGTCTACGAGGCCGGAATCCCGCGCGACGTCGCCGGCGACGTCGCCTCCATCGTCTCGACGCTCTACGATCTCTACGAGGCGAAGGACGCCGCGGACATCGAGATCAACCCCGTCATGATCACCGCCGACCGCGAGGTCGTCGCGGCCGACGCGGTGATGAACATCGACGAGGACGCGCTGTTCCGCCAGCCCGAACTGGCCGAGATGGAGGAGGAGGCCGCCGAGGACGACCTCGAGGCGAAGGCGAACGAGTACGGCTTCGACTACGTCCGCCTCTCGGGCAACGTCGGCATCATCGGCAACGGCGCGGGCCTGGTGATGACGACGCTCGACCTCGTGGACCACTACGGCGGGTCGCCCGCGAACTTCCTCGACATCGGCGGCGGCGCGAAGGCCGAGCGCGTGGCGAACGCGCTCGACATGGTGTTCGCCGACGAGAACGTCGACTCGGTCGTGTTCAACATCTTCGGGGGCATCACCCGCGGCGACGAGGTCGCCAAGGGGATCAACGAGGCGCTCGAGCAGTTCGACGAGATCCCGAAGCCGGTCGTCGTCCGCCTCGCTGGCACGAACGCCGAGGAGGGGATGGAGATCCTGAACACCGACCTGGTGCAGGTCGAATCGACGCTGGAGGACGCCGTCCAGCGTGCGGTCGCGAACGCCGAGGAGGTGAACCAATGAGTGTATTCGTCGACGACGACACCCGCGTCGTGGTGCAGGGCATCACCGGCGGGGAGGGGAAGTTCCACACCGAACAGATGCTCGCGTACGGCACCAACGTGGTCGCCGGCGCGGTGCCGGGCAAGGGCGGCCAGGAGGTCGCCGGCGTCCCGGTGTACGACACCGTGAGCGAGGCCGCGCGCGAGGAGGACGCCGACGCCTCGGTCGTGTTCGTCCCGCCGGCGTTCGCCGGCGACGCCGTCTTCGAGGCGCTCGACTCGCCGGTGGACCTCGTCGTCGCCATCACCGAGGGCATCCCGACCCAGGACATGGCGAAGGTGAACAAGCGCCTCTCCGAGGTCGACACCCGCCTCCTGGGTCCCAACTGCCCCGGCATCATCACGCCGGGCGAGGCGAAACTGGGCATCCTGCCGGGCAACATCTTCGAGTCGGGCGACGTCGGCCTCGTCTCCCGCTCGGGGACGCTCACCTACCAGGTCGTCTCGAACCTGACCGAGCGCGGCATCGGCCAGACGACCGCCATCGGCATCGGCGGCGACCCGATCATCGGCACGTCGTTCGTCGACGCGCTCGACGCGTTCGAGTCCGACCCCGACACCGAGGCGGTCGTGATGTGCGGCGAGATCGGCGGCGAGGACGAGGAGCAGGCCGCCCAGTTCATCGCGGGGAACATGGACACGCCCGTCGCGGGCTTCATCGCCGGGCGGACGGCCCCGCCGGGCAAGCGCATGGGCCACGCGGGCGCGATCGTGAGCGGTTCGGGGACGGGGACCGCGGAGTCGAAGATCTCGGCGCTCAACGACGCGGGCGTTCCGGTCGGTGACACGCCCAACGAGGTCGCCGACCACATCGAGGACTTCCTCTAGCGTCGGTTCGTTTCGGTTTCCCGGAGTTTCGAGTTCGGTGGAAGGGTTTTCGGCGACGCGAACACCTCGAAAGCCCCCGCGGCGCTCGACTCGGTGCGGCCGCTGTGCTCCTCGCCTCACTCGCTTCGCTCGTTCGGCTGCGGTGCTTGTCGGTCCGCGCCCGCGTCGACTTACGGGAGAGCACGCTCTCCCGAATTCACGGGCGCAAGCGCCCGTGAACGCCGCGGCCCCTTTCAGTCCCACCCACCGCACGGCACCGCACCGCACCTCTCCCTCCCCAGCCTCCTGTGCTTCTCGCCTCGGTCGCTCCGCTCGCTGGCCTGCGATGCTCGTCTTACCTCGGAGCGAGCTCCTCGGAACGCACCCTCGTGGTTCGAAAGACGCCAGGGCGTCTTTCGTCAGTACGGGAAACCGACGGTTCCCCGTCAGCGGTCGGATTCCGTCGGAATCCGACAGCATCACGAAAATCTTCGATTTTCGAACGACAGCGCGAGCGAAGCGAGCGCGAGGAGCGCAGGCGTGGTCCCCCGAGCCGACAGCCGCGGGGGCTTTCGAGGTAGCCGTACTCCCGGCGGAAGGAAATCCACCACAGACCCACACTCGAACCCATGCCACACCGCAACACGGCGGGAGAATCGTTAAGTGAACACCCACGAACGTGGCAGGTACCGACGCAAGTCGGCCGGACTCCGATGACCGCCACTACCACCACCGGCACGCTCGCTCACGCGACCAGTGCCGGCTATGGCGAGTGGCGGTCCGATTCCCCGATGGCGAATCCGAAGGGGAACGCGGACGGACTCCGGTTCGACGTACGGTCCGCCTCCATCGCCGCGTGAACGCGACGACGCTTCGGGCGAACGCCCGAACGGAGGCGGACTCTCCCTGTCCTTCCTACCGTTCGGGTCATCGTCCCGGCGACGTCCACGTTCCCGCGGCCACTCCCACGGAACCGCATCGGGGTGCACGAACCGCACCCACGCGGAGTGGCCCGACGCGCGTTCGACTCGCGCGGGGAGCCTATGTCGGTCCAACTGGCCCGACTGGCCGATGCCAGCATGACAGTCGCGGTGTCCCGTGCCGCCCCCGGCGACCTCGCCGCGGGCGTCGAAACGAAGCTCGCCCGCCTCGACGGCGTCCGCGCCGTGGAGTCGCTCGAGCTGTGCGGCCTCCAGCCCGGCCTGAACGACCTCACCGTCGAGGTCGAGACCACGCTCGCGCTGGACGCCGACTTGCCCGACGAGCCGGCGGCGCTGGCCGCCGACTTCGAGGACGCCTTCGGCGTCTCGGCGGTCACCGTCGACGCGACGCGCGGCGTCCCGCCCGACGCCGCCGAGGCTGCCGACGGCACCGCCGCCGACGCGGCCTGACCCGCGGTTCAGCCGACGCAAGCACGACTGCGGTTCAGCCGACGCGGTCTTTTCGGCGACGCCGACCCCGTAGCCCGCGGAACGAAAGACGGTAGTGGCCGCCCCGAGGAGTGGCCCGCATGGACGTTCTCTCGCCGGCCCGCGGCCTGCTCGCGACCGGGCCGCTCTGTGATCACTGCCTCGGCCGGCCGTTCGCCGACCGCTCGTTCGGCCTCGGCAACGCCGACCGCGGCCGCGGGCTCCGGGTCGCGCTGGCGCTGGCCGACGACGAGGACTACGACGCGCCCGACCCCGCGGAGTGCTGGGTCTGTGAGGGCGCGACCGCCCGGTTCGACGAGTGGGCCGAGCGCGCCGTCGATGCCGTCGAGGGCGTGGAGTTCGCCACCTACCAGGTCGGCACGCGCGTCCCCCCGCTGCTGGAGGAGAACGAGGCCCTGCTCCGCGAGGACGCGGGCATGGACCCCGAGGCCGGCGAGCCGCTGCGCAAGGAGTGCAACCGCGAGGTCGGCAAGCGGTTCGGGCGACTCACCGACACCGAGGTCGACCTGGGCCGGCCCGACGTGCAGTTCCTCCTCGACCTGGAGGCCGACCGCGTCGACGTCGAGGTCAACTCGGCGTTCGTCTACGGTCGCTACCGGAAACTGGAGCGGGACATCCCCCAGACTGAGTGGCCCTGCTCGGACTGCCGCGGCTCGGGACGCGACGGCGCGGACCCGTGTCCCACGTGCGAGGGGACGGGGTTCCTGTACCCCGAGAGCGTCCAGCAGCTCACCGCGCCGGTCGTCGAGGACGTGATGGACGGCGTCGACTCGGTGTTCCACGGCGCGGGCCGCGAGGACGTCGACGCGCTGATGCTGGGCACCGGCCGCCCGTTCGTCGTCGAGGTGGAGGAGCCCCGCCGGCGCGACGTCGACGTGGAGCGGCTGGAGGCCGACGTCAACGCCCTCGCGGAGGGGAAAGTCGAGGTTGAGGGCCTGCGGCTCGCGGGCCACGGGATGGTCGAGCGCGTGAAGCGGCACGACGCGAGCAAGCGCTACCGCGCCGCGGTCGAGTTCGGCGGGGACGTGACCGCCGACGAACTCGCGGACGCGCTCGACAGCCTCGACGGGGCCACCATCGAGCAGTACACGCCCAACCGGGTGGACCACCGCCGTGCCGCCAAGACCCGGACACGCGTCGTCCACGACGTCGAGGGCAAACTCGCGGACGCCCGGCACGCGACCGTCGACGTCCACGGCGAGGGCGGACTGTACATCAAGGAGCTGATTTCCGGCGACGAGGGCCGGACGGAGCCGAGCCTGGCGGGCCTGCTCGGCGTCGACGCGGTCGTGACCGCGCTCGACGTGCTGGCCGTCGAGGGCGAGGAGGAACCGTTCGAGGACGAGGCGTTCTTCCTGGACTGACCGGGGGCGTCGATACCGAGAGCCGCCACGGCGCGCGTGACGGCGAGCCCCGCAGGGGCGAGCAAACGCGCGCGAGGGACGAGCGACCGAAGGGAGCGAATCGGCTGGGGAGGGTGCGGTGGCGGTCAGGTGGGACTGAACGGGGGCGTTCGAGGCAGTCGAAGCACGGAACGTGTCGACGGAAGAGCCGACGAACCCGACGGATCCCGACACCCACTCGGACATCCTCTGGTAACCAAATTCAACCGAATCAGCCACTGAGGCCCGAGAAAACCCCCGATTTTTTCACCCACACTCCCGAACGCCATGTGGGGAGATACCATGTGCCATCACAGTGAAATCGAGGAGTGGGAGGCGATCCGGGAACGGCTCGACGAGGCGGCGGCGGAACCGACCGACGAGCCGGCGGCGGAACCGACCGACGAGCCGGCGAAACCGGAGGAGACAGCGCCGGATGCCGAGGAGGAGCGCGAGGAGTCCGAGGTGCCCGACGTGCCGACGTCGCCGGCCGGCGACTGAGCGGTCCGGACGCCGCCCGGAATCGGACCCAGCCCCGTTTTTCGCCGCACCGCCCGGATCCCACGTCGCAGCCGCGCCCGCATGACAACCGCTTAGTCGTCGCCCGTCGACCACCCGCCCATGCTCGGCGCCGACGAGGCAGGCAAGGGACCCGCGCTCGGGCCGATGGTCGCGGCCGCGGTCAGCGCGCCCGAGGAGGCCATCCCGGACGGCGTCGACGACTCGAAACGCCTCCCCGCGGAGCGACGCGAGCGACTCGACGCGGCGCTTCGGAAGCACCCGGACGTGTCCGTCGGGGTCGCTCTCGTCACGCCGACGCGCATCGACGCCCCGGAGACGGACATGAACCGGCTCACCGCCGCCGGGCAGGCCGAAGCGCTCGCCCAGGTCGCGGACGCCGGCGAGGAGGCCGTCGTCGACGCCGGCGACGTGAGCGAGACGCGCTTCGCGCGACGGGTCCGGGAGGGCGTCGCCGACGCGGACCCGGGCGTCGACATCGCGGTCCGCGGCGAGCACGGCGCGGACGAGTCGTACCCGGTCGTCGCGGCCGCGAGCATCGTCGCCAAGGTGGAGCGCGACAGCCGGGTCGCAGCCATCGACGAGGAGTACGCCGACTACGGGGGCGTCGGCAGCGGCTACCCGTCCGATCCGGCGACGAGGGAGTTCCTGCGCGAGTACGTCGGTGCGACCGGTGACCTGCCCGACTGCGCCCGGCGCTCGTGGGCGACGTGTGCGGACGTGCTCGCCGCCGCGGAGCAGTCGGCACTGGAGGAGTTCTGACCCCGCGCGGCACCCTTCGCCGCGAGCGCGTTCCGAGTTCCCGCGATCAGTCGTCGAACAGCAGCGAGAGGAGTTTCCGCTGGCCGACCCGGAGGTGGCCGCTCAACGTCGGCTGTGAGACGCCGAGCGACCGCCCGACGTCCTCGGCCGAGCTCTCGCGTGGCCACTCGAAGTAGCCGCTGTGGTACGCGAGCCGGAGCGACTCCAGTTGTCGCTCGGTCAGTCGGTCCTCGACCTCCTCGTAGAACGACTCGTGGGTCGGCGACCGCTCGGTCACCCACTGGACGGACGTCACCGCAGTCCCGGGGTACGCCTCCCGGAACCGGTCGACGAACGAGCGCACGTCCGCGGTCTGCGGGACGGCCACGACGAGTTCGACCGCGTCGGTGCTCACGGTGAACTCGGTCACCGAGCCCGTGAACGACCGCACCGTCGTCAGGACGCTCGAATCGACGCTGAACACCGCCTCGAACAGTGACGCCCCCTCGCGGTCCGCGACAAGCCGGGCCGACGTCACGCTCACCGACTCGTCGGCGACCGAGAGCACCGTCTCGGAGGGCACGTCCGCGACCGTGAAGAACAGCCGAAGCTCGTCGTCGGACGCCGGCAGGACGGTCTCGACGTCGAGCGGGCCTCCGATCCGGTCCGCAAAGCGGAGCAGGCGGCTCCGCGAGTCGGTGATCCGTAGCCCAACCTCCGTCAGCCTGTCCGCCTGGAGCCCCGCCCGCGTCTCGGTCGCGTCGATGGCGTACGCGATGGTCGCCCCGAGCTCCTCGAGCACGGTCCGTTCCATCTCGGTCAGCGCGTTCGCATCCCCGGCACAGACGTTCAGGACGCCGTACTCGGTCCCCTCGTACACGAGCGGGACGCTGATGGCCGAGTTGAAGCCGTTCTCCAGTGCGACCCGTCGCCAGTCGTCGAACTCGGTGGTCGTCAACACGTTCGGGACCGGACAGGCCTGCCCCGAGTTCATCGCCCGGCGTTCGGGACGCTCGACGACGTCGCGGTCGTCGGTCGATCCGTCGGCCCCGCTCGCCGCGCCGGCCGTCGAGTAGAGTTCGTCGAGGTACTGCTCGCCGTCGCCGGCCCACTGCTGGGGAGTGACGTGCTCCGAGAGCGGGTCCCGGTCGCCGATCCAGACGAACCGGTAGGAGTCGGCGTCGGCCAGGCGGTCACAGACGACGCGTTCGATCTCCTCGCGGTTCGAGGCGCGGACGAGCGCCTGATCGATCCGTCGGATCGTCCGGTTGATCCCGTCGAGGTGGCGCAGTTCCTCGTTTCGGCGTTCGAGCGTGCGCTCGTGTTCGGCCCGTTCGAGCGCGGTGTGAGCCGAGAGCGCGACGGTGCGCGCGAACTCCACGTCGGCCTCGTCGAAGGCGTACGCCCGCGTGGAGCCGACGAACATGACGCCGTAGCGGTCGAGCGGGAACGCCATCCCGCTCTGGAGAACCGCGTTCAGTTCCGTGAGTTCGTCGTCGGACTGGAAGTTCGAGAACACCCGCGCGTCGTCGGCCTCGAACGTGTTCCGGAGGAGGTCGCGGTAGCTCCCGGGCAGCGAGACGGCGTCCGCGTCCGCCCGCCCCGAGAGCGCCACGCGCTCGGGGCGCAGTTCGTCGGCCTCCTCGTCGTAGGAGAACACGGCCGCGACCGACGGGGAGAGCCCGCAGTCGACGGTCGTGACCGTCCGGTCGACGATGGTGTCCGTGTCGCCGTGAACCAGGTCCCGGCCGGAGTCGGCCAGCGCCGAGAGCGTCCGTTCCCGTTCCTCCAGGCGGCCGTGGGCCCGGACCCGGTCGAGGTGAGCGTCGACGAACTCCTCGACGCCGGCCGAGGGGGTCTCGGCTGCGAAGAACTCCTCGGGCGGGAGGTACGCGAAGTTCTGCGTGACGGTGGCGTTGTACACCTGATGGGGGTGTGCCCGGACGATGTCGTACAGCAGGTCCGCGGGGAACCGGGTCCGGTCGTACTGGCACAGGCCGATGACGGGGTTCTCGGGGAAGTAGTCGTTGAGCTTTCCCTCGTACTCGACGATCCGGTCCAGCGTGTCGGTGTCCTCCTCGAGCGCCCACGTCATCTCGCCCGTGATCCGGAAGCGGTCGTAGCCCTCGTCGTGGATCACCTCCCGGGCAGTCTCGTCGACGTACTCGATCATCTCCTCGGCGTCGAACTCGTCGTTCCGCCCGTAGGTGTCGGCCTTCGAGTGGAAGGTGAGCACTCCCGACTCGAGCGCCGCATCGACGTCGACGCCGCCCCGCGCCAGCGCGTCGACGATGTCCGCCCGCGAGTTCTCGTCGAGGACGTACATCACCCGCTCGTTCCGTTCGAGCCCCTGTCGGACGAAGGGGACGACCGCGGAGAGCTGTTCGGCGCGGGTCTCGTAGATGAGCGCCCGGTGGTTCTCCGGGCCGCCGTCGCCGTCCGGTCCGTGCTCGTGTCCCTGTCGGGCGGGACCGGGGGAGCCGGGGCCGTTCGGCTCCGTCCCGACGGGGTCGCCATCGGTCGGCTCGGACTGTGAGTTGTGGGACATCGAACGAATAAGCCTCTCCACCCCGTTATCGCCGAACGCTGAAAAGGAGCACGCCCCACCTACTAGCGAGTGGCTTGCGAGCGCGTCCCGAACCCGGGCGGACGAACGCTTCCACCGGCGACCGTCACGGAACGGCGAGGACGTGATCGAGGAAACCGGCCGCCCGGGGAACTCGGGCGATCGAGGAAACCGAGCGAAGCCGCCGGGGTCACGCCGCGGCCCAAATCTGGATAGGGACCGAGTTCGGGGCGGCACATCCTGATAGGTGAAAGCCGAAAACTCCCGTGGGTCGTACCGTCGGTGGATGACATCGGAGGCACGCGAAATCACGCGGGAAGTGGGGACCGACACGCTCGTGGGGACGATCGTCGACGCGGTCGCGGCGGCGAAGCGGACGGACCCGACCGAACTGGACACGCGACTGAACGACGCCGTCGACCCGGACGCGATCGAGTCGCTGTTCGACACGCCCGGGAGCGAGGGACGTGGGACCGACGCGTTCGTGCAGTTCGGGTTCGCCGAACACGAGGTCCGCGTCCACGCGGCGGGGGAGGTCACCGTCACTCCGACGGCAGCGAGCACGGTCGAGACGCCGAGCACCCCCGCCGACGACTGAACCGGCGACCGCGACGTGACGCGCGTGGTCGCGCCTGCGGCCACCGATCCGGCGCGTGAGGCCACGGGGGAGTGAACGGACGGTACGCGTTCCGTTACCGGAGCTGTTTCTCCAGCACGATTTCGTCGTACTCGCGGTACGCCAGCGGGTACTCGCCCGTCTTCTCGTAGCCACGATCCCGATACAGGGCCGGCAGGAACGGGTGGCCCTCGGGCGTCGTGAGCCGGACGGTTTCGGCACCCAGGTCGCGGCCCGCCTCCTCGGCGTGGTCTAACAGCCGCCCTCCGATTCCCCGTCCCTTCCAGCGGTCGTGGACCGCCAGCCGACCCAGTTTCACGCGACCGGGGTCGGTCTCCTCGAGCCTGACCCCGCCAACCGGGTCGTCCCCGACCGTGGCGACGTACACCCGACGTTCGCTGATCCACTCGGCGACCTCGGCCCCGGTGGCTGACTCAGCCTTTGCGGGGAACCCGAGTTCGCGATTCCGCTCGTAGGCGCTCCGATACACCGCGGCGAGCCGGTCGGCGTCGGCCGTCCGCGCCGGCCGGACCTCGAGGTCGTCCATCGACCACACGCTACGGAAGGCGGTCCGGTAGTCGTTTTCGTCGCGGCGGTCGGACGGCCCGGCGGCTTCCGGGTCCAGAGGACGTCGAGGGCGTCCGTTCCGAACTCCGCTCCCGTACGGTGATTTCTCGAAGCGTATCCGAACTCGAAGAACCCCGGGGCGTCAGCCCGAGCCGGTCACTGCTCGGTCAGCAGCGCCCGCAGGATGTCGCCGTAGGCGGGCCGGGTGATGAGCACCCCGACGAGCACGCCGAGGATGGTGAAGATGGCGAACCCCTGCAGGTCGCCCAGCGAGAGCACCGCGAGCGGCGACATGGCGATGATGGTCGTCGCGGCGGCCGCGCCGATGACCCAGAACGCCTTGCGGAAGCGCGACTGGAACACCCGGCGGGAGTTCACCTCGCCCTCGCTCATCACCTCGTCGGCGATGATGACCAGGTCGTCGACCCCGGTCCCGATGACCGCGATGAAGCCGGCGATGACCGCCAGATCCAGCGGGTACTGGATGAGCGCGGCGAAGCCGAGCAGCGCGAACACCTCGGACATCGCGGTGACGACCATCGGGGCCGCCACCTGCAGGTCGCCGTACCGGAAGAAGACGACGATGCTCACCGTGAGCACGGCGACGATGCCGATGATGAGCGAGTCGGTCCGGAACGTCTCACCCTGGGCGGCCGTGATCGAGGTCGTCGTCCCCTGGTCGATCGCCAGCGGCGCGGGGAGCGCACCGGCGTCGAGGTCGACCGCGACCTGCTGTGCGTCCGAGTAGTTCCCGGTCACCAGGATGAACGTCGGGTTCTCGGCCCACTCGCCCGAGCGCATCGACCCGGCGAGGTCCCCGTCCATGCCGAACGAGGAGACCACGGCCCCGTCACGGACGACGAGGATGCACGGCTGGGTGTTCTGCGGGCTCGACTCGAAGGTACAGACGGTGCCGCCCTGCTGGGCGACGCCCGTCTCCTCGAACTGGCGCTGGACGCGTTCGGCCTGGTCCGCCCGCACCGAGACCTGAACGTGCGGGCCGGGCCCCTGCTCGCCGCGCTGGGCGCTGCCGATGCGCTGGAAGTCCTCCTGGCGGATGACGGTCGTGTTCGTGTAGCCGGAGCCGTTCGCGGCGGGGTGGTAGGCGACGACGCTGACGCTCCCGCGCGAGCTGACCAGGTCGAGCACCTCCGAGCGGTCCTCGTTGGGCACCTCCACGAGGATGAACGTCTCGCCGCCGGCGGTCGTGGTGTCGGTCACGCTCCCGCCCGAGAGGCCGGCCGCGTTGATCTTCGACTCGAGCGTGCTGACCATGTCGTCGATGGTGGCCTGGGTCACGCCGTCGCTGACCTCGCCGTGGGCATAGCCGGCTTCGTCGAGTGCCGTCGCCAGTTCGTCGGTCGTCGCGTTCCGGCTGACGACCTCGACGGTGCCGTTCGTGCCCGTGGTCTGTCGGGCGATGACGTCGGTCGATTCCACGCCCTCGAGGTTCCCCGCGACGGCGATCTCGACCTCCGAGAGGCTATCGCCGCCGAAGCGAACGTCCTCGGCGGTGATGCCGACCACCGGCGCCCGGACCTGGGTGCCGCCCGAGAGCCCGAGCCCGTACTTCAGGTTCGTCGCCGTGTCGGGGGCCGAGGAGCCCTGCTGGCCGAAGCCCGGCGCGAAGAGGAACCCCGCCGAGAGCACCAGCACGACCACGAGCAGCGCGACGCGCCAGTTGTCGCGCACCGAGTCGAGGACGCTCATCGCGCCACCCCCTCGAACTGGTACCAGCGCAGCAGGCTGAGGTTGAGCAGATACGTGTTCATCAGGTCGGCAGCCAGCCCGAACACCAGGATGATGCCGATGCTGGAGAGCAGGCCGATGCCGAACAGCGACGCGGTGAGCGCCATCACGGCCATCGCCGCGAGCGAGGTGAGCGTCATCGTCACGCCGGTCCGCATCGCGCGGTGGGTCGACTCGTAGAAGTCACCCGACCGCCGGAGGATGTGGTTGTTCAACAGGATGTCCGAGTCGACCGAGTACCCGATGAGCATCAGGAGCGCGGCGACGGTCCCGAGCGTCAGTTCGATGCCGAACAGGTTCATCATCGCGACCGGGATGACGATGTCCGAGAACGCCGAGATGACGACCGCGATGCTGGGGACGAACGACCGGAACAGGGCGAACACGAGGACCGCCATCCCGGCGAACGCCACGCCGACACCCAGCAGCGCGAGCAACTGCGTGTCTTCGCCGAAGCTTGCGGACACGTCGCTGGTCGACCGGACGGTGAAGTCCGCCGCCTCCGCCTGCGATTCGAGCTCCGCGGTCGTGGCGTCGGCCTCCTTGAACGTCAGGATGTAGACGTCGCTGTCGACGACCGACTGGACGCTGTCCGGCTCGGCAGAGAACGCCGAGTCGATCTGTTCCTGGGCGTTCCCCCCGTCGACGGCGACCCTGAGTTCGGTCCCGCCGGTGAACTCGACGCCGGGCGTGACCGGCGAGCCCGTCGTGGCGTAGAACCCCCCGATGACGAGGAGGGCGACCGCGAGCACGGCGAGGGGAACCGCCGCGAGTTGTCGGTTCGTGTACCGGGTGTAATCGACCTCCGGTACCTCGAAACGAGCCATGGGGCCGACTCCCCCCGCGGCCCGAATAAGCCTTCTTATGTTCGAGGACGGCCGGCGCGGCCACGTCGCTCGTCCTCGCCAGAGGAGGCCCGAGCCTGCCCTCGCCGATGGCGGGCCGTCCGCCGGCCAGCACGCTCCCCCCGGACGAGCCAGGTCAGCCGGTGGCCGGACTCGCCCGGCCGATGACCGGGCGCACCGAACGTGCACTCGAGCCCTCAAGCCGCCATTCTCGGCAGTAGAACTCTTCTCCAGCTTGTTTCGTAGTTTTCGAATTTGATTCACCAGAAGTGGTCGTGAAATAGCCGCCCCCGAGTATTCGATATAGCGTCTTGCAGTTCATTACTACGAGGAATGGGAAATGCCGATTCGAGCGGTTCGAGCCTCCTGCAACCACAATATCGACGTTTAGCCAATGCTTTCCTCCCTTCTATTCTTCGGATTAAATCCGCCGCCGCCGGCGACAGGTCGATGTAGTTCCCACTCCTCCGTGGACACATGAGCAGTGAGACGGCGACCAGACTCGTGCTCTCGTACCCGAGCGGACTCTCGGAGTGGGGGCGCGACCAGATCGAGACGGGCCGCTACCGCAGGTACCTCCGGCGCGTCTTCGAGACGCCGGCGGTCGGCGACGAGCGCGAGGAGTTCGTCGACGTCGGCTGTTGTGGGAGTTCGCTGGATCTCACCTTCCGCGTCGAAGCAGTCGAGGCCGGAGGGCGCGTCGGGGAGGACACCGACGTCGACCTCGTCACGCGCGTGGGTGAGGTGGAGGGCGGCTGGCGGGTCCAGAGCGCCGGCGGACCTCGATAGCTCGGGGCCGCGAGACTCGATGGACGACGTCGAGTTCGGCGACCGAACAGTTAACACCGGGCGGGACCGGAACCTGTGCGGTTATCGTCGTGTACCGTCTCGTGGAAGTCGATGATCACTCAGATCGGCCGGACGACCGTGCTCGTGGAGGAGTACGAGGAAGCGCTGGCGTTCTACACGGGGACGCTCGGGTTTGACGTGATCGCGGACGTGGAACTCGACGGCGGCTTTCGAGCACTCCACGTCGGACCGGCAGGCGAATCCGGTTCGGGACTCTGGCTCATGGAAGCGACCGGGGAGGAGGAGCGCGCCCTGATCGGGAACCAGACGGGCAGTCAGCCGGCGTTCGTGCTCTACACCGATGAGATCCGGGAGACGTACGAGACGCTGGCCGAGCGCGGCGTCGAGTTCAGCGGCGAGCCGGAAGCCGGGCCGTCCGGCTCGAACGTCCACTTCGAAGACCCGTACGGGAACCGCATCGTCCTCGCAGAGCTCCACGAGCCCCGAGACTGAGGCCCGCCACGGGCGGACGAACCGTCGCCGTCCGGACGGTCAGGGCAGATACCGGACGACGACGACGCCGGGCGCGGACCGGACCTCGACGCGGTTGACCCCGAGACGGGCGGCGCGTGCGAGCGTCGCCTCGCGGTCCCCGAGCACGTCGGCCACCGCCCGTTCCGTCCGCTCCTCGGGAACGGTGACGACGTGGAGTTCGCCGACGCCGGCCCGTTCGGTCCGCGTCAGTTCGCCCACCTCCTGTTCGGCCGCGGTGTCGAGGCTGTCGCGCGTCGGCGGCTCCTCGCCCTCCGCCAGCGAGAGCGTCCGGCGCTCCGCCACCTCGACGAGTTCCCAGGTGACGTTCATCGGCGGTTCGGGCGCGAGGACGCCCTCGATCGCCTCCTCGGCCTCGACGCCGGGGTTCTCCGAGAGCGTGAGCACCCGCCCGGTGGACACCTCCCGGAGGACCGCCGACTCCTCCTCGGCGTGGGTGACGAGGAACGTTCCCTCCGTCCGCTCGGGATCGGCTCCCTGCGCAGTCTCGCTCGACCCGGGGGCTTCCCCCGCTTCGGACAGGGCCCGTTCGAGCGCGTCGACGTCGAACTCGTCGTCGGTCATTGGACCCGGTAGGCGGCGGGGCGGTTTCGGGGTTTCGCTCCCGGGCGAACGTGGTTCGGGCCGCTCGGCGGGTCGCCGGCCGGGACTTCAGCCGCGGAGCCGGTGGACCAGCGCGATCAGCGCCGCACCGAGCACCGGGAACAGCGCTCCCACGGCCTGCGGGACGCCGTAGAGGAAGCTGATGGCCGGCGCGAACGCGCCCGTCGGCGGCGGGCGGGTGATCGTCTCGCCGTCGAGCGTGAACGTCTCGGGCATCGCCGCGACGAGTCCGAGGTACAGCGAGGCGAGAAACAGGTAGCCGGCGAGCGCGAGGCCCGCCTCGTAGCCGGGGGCGCGGGCGATCTCCCGGCGGCGTGACCGGGCGACCAGCAGCACGGGCGCGATAGTCGGCGCGACGGCTGCGAGGCCGACGAGGAAGAAGAACGCCCGGACGACCGAGAAGCGGGCGCGGGCGGTCGCGCCGAACAGCCGAATCAGCGCGAGCGCGAACACGACCGAGAGGAGCAGCGCCGCGAGGCCGCCGACGACGACGTAGCTCCGGAAGAGCCACGAGTCGCTCGCGCGGAACGCGTACGGGAACGCGCCGAACAGGCCCCGATACGTGTCTTTCTCGGTTGGTTTGGGGTCCTCGGTGCTCGTCTCCGCGGGCATTGGCCGGGCTTGGGCGTGGCGGCTGTTAAGCACCCCGTCATTCGACGCAGTGATCGTCGGTGTCGTCCTCCTCGCGACAACCGTGGTGCGACTGTCTCGAACGCCCCCGTCCTCGTCAACGTCGATCGAGCCGCGAGTTGGACCGTTCCAACCGCCTCGAAAGCCCCCCCACGGCGCTCGGCTCCCGCGAGACGCTCTGCGCTCCTCGTCGGTCGGCCTGCGGCCTCCCTCCTGCGGTGCTTGAGGCCTCGGGGTTCGCCGAGCGCCGTGGCCCCTTTCAGTCCCACCCACACCACCGCCCCGAACCTCACCCTCCCCAGCCTCCTGTGCTCCTCGGCTCACTGCTTCGCTCGTTCGCCTGCGGTGCTCGTCTTTTCTCGGAGCGAGCTCCTCGAAACTCACCCTCGCTGCGCTCGCGTGAGCCTCGCACGAGCGGCCGCGCGGAGCGCGGCCGCCGCGCGCCACGTGGCTCGGTCGGTCAACGCCGTGGCGCGCGTGACGGCGAGCCCGGAAGGCGAGCAGACGCGCGCGAGGGACGAGGTCCCTCCCTCCGGTCGGGACCTCGTCGGCTGGAGAGGCCGTGGATGCGGGGCGGTTGCGGCGGGTGGGACTGAAAGGGGCCGTGGCTCTCGACGACGTTCACGAGACGCACGGCGTCTCGTGAGCTCACGAGAGCTTTGCTCTCGTGAACGGCGCGGACCGACAAGCACCGTGGTTCGAGAGAGCGGAGCTCTCTCGTCATCACGAAATCTTCGATTTTCGAACGACAGCGCGACCGAAGGGAGCGAGGAGCGCAGCGGCCGCACCGAGTCGAGAGCCGCGGGGGCTTTCGAGCCGTTCCCCGAAGCAAAACTACCCATCATCCGGAGGGCCAGGCCGAACACCCAGAATGAGGGGGCAATCGTTTTCGGCCCCCGGCCCCGCCACACGACCATGCAGGCGGACATCGGGAACGCGCTCGACGGGGCACTCGGCCTCGACCGCGCGGCCCTCGACGACCTCGACGACCGCGTCGCCGACGCCCACGAGACGATCGCACGCGGGCGACGGGAATCCGAGCACGGCTACGCCGCGCTGAATCTCCCCGAGACCTGCGACCCGGAGCCGGTCCGCCGAGCGGCCGCCGGCTTCGATCCCGAGACCGTCCTGACGGTCGGCATCGGCGGGAGCGCGCTCGGCGCGGCCACGATCACCGACGCGCTCGACTCGCCCGTCGAGGCCCGCTATCTCGACAACGTCGACCCCGCCTGGGTCCGGGACCTCGTCGGCGGCCTCGACCTCTCCGAGACGGTCGTGAACGTCGTCTCCCGCTCGGGCACGACCGCCGAGACGCTGGCGAACTTCCTCGTCGTCCGCGAGGCGATGGCGTCGGCGGGCGTCGACTGGACCGAGCGGACGGTGGTCACCACCGGCGAGTCCGGCAACCTGCGGGCGATGGCCGACAGACACGACCTGCCCGCCCTCACCGTCCCCGACGGCGTCCCCGGCCGCTTCTCCGCGCTCTCCACCGTGGGGCTGTTCGCCGCGGCGGTGGCCGGCCACGACCTCGACGCGCTCCTGGCGGGCGCCGCGTCGGAGGCCGAGAAGCTCTCCGGGTCGCTGTACGACTCGCCCGCGTACGCCTACGGCGCCGTCTCGTACGCCCTCGCCGAGCGCGGCGCGGCCGTGAACGCGATGATGCCGTACGCCGAGTCGCTCGAACGGTTCGCCGAGTGGTACGCACAGCTCTGGGCCGAGTCGCTCGGGAAGGACGGCCGCGGGCAGACCCCCGCGCGGGCGCTCGGCGCGACCGACCAGCACTCCCAGCTCCAGCTGTACCGCGCCGGCCCCACCGACAAGCTCGTCACGCTCGTCCGACCGCGCGAATCGACGGACGCGAGCATCCCGGAGACGGACCTGGCGGGGCTCTCGTACCTGGGCGGCTCGACGCTGGGCGACCTGCTCGACGCGGAGTTCCGGGCGACGGAGGCCAGCCTCGCGGCGGCCGGGCGCGAGAACGTCCGCCTCGAGATCGACCGGGTGGACGAGCGCGGCCTCGGCGAACTGCTGTACGCGACGGAGGCCGCCTGCGTGCTGTACGGCGAACTCGCGGACGTCTCGACGTTTACACAGCCGGCCGTCGAGTGGGGCAAGAAGGCGGCGCGGGGGCTGCTGGGCGGCGGGGAGTTCACCGAGGCCGAGGCTGTCCGGGGCAAGCGCCGGCTGGAGGTCGAATGATGTCGGGGGCGTCGGGACCAAGGGGGACGAGTGAGGGGAACAGGACGGGCGAGGGGAGCGGAACGAGCGAGGGGAGCGCGGCGGGCGGGACGACCTCGAGGACGTCCGAGGTGGACGGGAACGCGGTCGCGATCAGGCTCGGCCAGTCGCTCCTCATGGTCGTCGCGGCGTATCTGGCGGCCGCGGCCGTGCTCCCCTGGTCCGAGCGCCTCGCGCTGGCGGTCGGCGTCGCGCCGGAATCGCCCGAACTGGCGGCGATCCGGAACGTCGGGCAGTTCGTCGGCTTCGCGCTCGCGGCGGCCGCGTTCATGACGTCGGCGAACGACCGGGGGCTCGTGACGGCGTGGCTCCCGGACGCACGCGGGTGGAGCCTCGGATCGGTGACCGCCGTCGGGATGGTACTCGCGCAGTTCGCTCTGCTGCTCGTGCTCGGGGCGGTCGGCGTCGAGGTGGCGACGAACCGGGCGCTCGGGCCGGGCCGGGACGCGCCGATCTACTTCCTCTACATGATCCCGGTGTCGATCCTCGTCGTCGGCCCGGCCGAGGAACTGGTGTTCCGCGGCGTCGTGCAGGGGGAACTCAGGAAGGCGCTGCCCGCCGCCCCGGCCGTCTCGCTGGCGGCGTTCCTCTTCGGCTCCATCCACTTCATCGCCGGCACGGGCACCGTCCTCGAACAGTCGGCCTACGTCCTCGTCGTCACGCTGCTCGCGCTCCCGCTCGGCTACCTCTACGAGTACACCGGCAACCTCGTCGTCCCCGCGCTCGCACACGGCCTGTACAACGCCGCGCTGTACGCCATCCAGTACGGCGGCGCGACCGGGATGCTGTGAATCGAAATCCGGAGACCGAGAGTCGTGCCGTGGATCGAACCCCGAGACTGAGAGTCTGCCCGCGTCGTCCCCGGGTTCCGGCGGGACGAGGGATTCTCGAAGGAATCGCAGTACTGTGTGAGGAATCGGAGAATCCGTGGGCCGAGTCAGGCCGGGTTCTTCCGCGAGAGGTCGCTGCCACAGACCGGACAGCGGTCGCGGTCCTCGTCGAACTCGCGGCCACAGCCCGCACACTGGAACGTCCAGTCGCGCTGCTCCTCGATGCCGTCGCGGGCGATGACCTCGACGTCGACGCCGAGCTTTCCGGCGACGTTCTGCATCGCGTAGTCGTCGGTCACGAGCGTCGCGTCGAGTTCGAACGCGGCCGCGAGCAGGCGCGTGTCCGTCTCCGAGAGCGTCTCCTCGTCGCCCGTCTCGCCGGAGGCGCGCCGCACCTGATCGACCGTCTGGCCGTCGGGGACGTGGATGTGCATCCCCGCGCCCTCGTTCGCGTCGAAGCGCAACGCGGCCTCGCCCTCGAGTTCCTCGTGGACCCTCGGGATCGAAGCCGTCGGCTCGTCGGTGTGATACTCGTGGATAAACGCCGACGAATCGAGCACTCGCATCCTACGACGTGTCGACGACGATGTAGTCCTTCACCGCCTGCACCGTCGAGACGGGGATGTGGACGCGGCCGGCCTCGTCTCGTTCGAACGGGATGCGGCCCGGCGAGACGTTCTCGTTGGGCGTGACCAGCAGGTCCGAGAGCGCCCCAGTCTTCAGGTCCATCGTGATGTTGTACAGCATGCCGAGCTCGGTGCCGTCCGAACCCATGACTGCCTTGCCCGAGAGGTTCTCGGCGAGGATATCGGCCATACATCGCCAATTTCGGTGCGGCGCAATAAACGCCACGCCAACGTCTGACGCGAGGCGCACGGGTCCCGGCCACCGGAGCGATGCCGGCCCGGAGCGTGTCCGAAACCACCCGACTGCGAGTCGAATCGGAGAGCAGTCGGTCGGAAGCGGCGGCCCCGCCGAGTCGAAGCGCTTAGGGCTCCGCCCGGACGAAGGGTGACAAGGACCGTTCTTCGGGGATTTCGCCATGTCAGACACTAACGCCGACACGACCACGGACGAGGACGCCGACGCCCTCCGCACGCCCATCGTCGCCGTGCTGGGCCACGTCGACCACGGGAAGACGACGCTGCTCGACCGCATCCGCGGCTCGGCAGTCCAGGAGGGCGAGGCCGGAGCGATCACCCAGCACATCGGCGCGACCGCCGTCCCGCTCGAAACCGTCTCGGAGATGGCCGGCGCGCTCGTCGACCCGTCGGACTTCGACCTGCCGGGCCTGCTGTTCATCGACACGCCGGGCCACCACTCCTTCTCGACGCTCCGGGCCCGCGGCGGCGCGCTCGCGGACATCGCGGTGCTCGTCGTCGACGTGAACGACGGGTTCCAGCCACAGACGGTCGAAGCCATCGACATCCTGAAGCGGACGGGCACGCCGTTCGTCGTCGCCGCCAACAAGGTGGACACGACGCCGGGGTGGAACCCGCAGGAGGGCGAGCCGATCCAGCGGTCGCTGGAGGCCCAGTCTGACCGCGCGGAGTCGCGGCTGAACGAGAACCTCTACGAACTCATCGGCGACCTCTCGGACGCCGGCTTCTCGGCGGACTTCTACTGGCGCGTCCAGGACTTCCAGGCGAACATCGGCGTCGTCCCGCTCTCGGCGCTCACGAGCGAGGGGATTCCGGACCTGCTGACCGTCCTGATGGGGCTCTCACAGCGCTACCTGAAATCGGAGATGTCGGTGGACGCGACCGGCCCAGGGAAGGGGACGGTGCTCGAGGTGAAGGAGGAACGCGGGTTCGGCGCGACGCTGGACGTCGTGCTGTACGACGGCGTCATCCGGACGGGCGACACCATCGTCGTCGGCGGGCAGAACGAGCCCATCGTCACGGAGGTTCGGGCGCTCCTCCAGCCGCGGCCGAACGCCGAGATCCGGACCGAAAAGCGGTTCGAGACGGTCGAGTCGGTCTCGGCCGCGGCCGGGGTGAAGATCGCCGCGCCGGACCTCGACGAGGCGATGGCGGGCGCGCCGGTGCGGGTCGTCCGCGACCGGCCCGAGGCGGAGGTTCTCGCGGAGGTGCGCGAGGAACTGGCCCGGATCGAAGTCGAGACCGCCGAGGACGGCGTCGTCGTCAAGGCCGACACGCTCGGGAGCCTGGAGGCGATGGCGAACGCGCTGGACGAGGCCGAGATCCCGATCCTCCGGGCCGAGGTCGGCGACGTCGCGCCGCGGGACGTCGCGGTCGCCGAGACCGCGAACGAGGAGACGAACCGGGTCGTCCTCGGGTTCAACGTGGACGTCCTCTCGAACGCTGAGCGCGAACTGGAGGAGAGCGAGGTGAAACTGTTCACCGACGACGTGATCTATCAGCTCGTGGAGGAGTACGAGGAGTACGTCGACGAACTGGAGCGCGCCCAGCAGGAGACCGTGCTCGACCGCATCGTCCGCCCCGCCCGCTTCCGAATCCTGGAGGACCACACGTTCCGGCAGAACGACCCCGCGGTCGTCGGCGTCGAGGTGGTCTCGGGAACCGTGCAGAACAACCGCCACGTGGCGAAGTTCGAGGGGAACGACCCGAAGCGCGTCGGCCAGCTTTCCGGCATCCAGCACCAGGGCGACGACGTGGACGAGGCCCGAGCGGGCGAGCGCGTCTCGATCGCCATCGACGGGCCGACGGTGGGCAGACAGATCGAGGAGGGCGACGAACTGTGGATCGAACTGCCCGAGAAGCACGCGAAGATCCTCGAACAGGAGCTCTCGGAGGACATCCCAGCCGACGAACTGGAGGCGCTGAACGCCTACCTGAACGCGCGCCGGAAGTCGGATCCGTTCTGGGGCAAGTAGAGGGACGATTTTTCGTCGGGTCGACCGGGACCCAGCCGGATGGCGCGCGTGACGCGAACCCCCTCGTGGGGTGAGTCGACGCGCGCGAGGGACGAGCACCGCAGGTGAACGAGCGCAGCGAGTGAACCGAGGAGCGCAGCGTGGTTCGCGGGAGCGGAGCCAGCCGGGGGCTTTCGAGGCGGTCGAAGCGACGACTAAACTGACGGGGACGACAGCCGTAGTGGCTCGTAAGACGACCGGATCAACGGAAGAGCCGACGGTTGAGACCCCTATTCAGCCACTTCATTACGCAAAACCGACGAATAACCACGAGAAAACCACGAAACGGTACTCGACGAGTCGCAATCCGAAAGTCGCCCCTAGCGAGCCGTCGGTTCGATGTCGTCGCCGACGGCGTTCATCACCTGCGCCGCGGCACTCGCAGCGAGCCCACGGGCAACCTCGCCGTGGTCGGTCTCGTCGAGTCCGGCCTCCAGGTCGTCCAGATCGGGCGTGAAGCCGGCGCTGACGGCGTGGCCCACGGGCGGCCGGACCGCGACGGTTGCCTGGGGACCCTCCGTCCCGTAGGAGAGTTCCGAGCCGACGGCGTAGCCGTCGGGGAGGTACGATTCGGTCCGGGAGACGATGCCGGCGACCGCCCGTCTCAGCGCGTCCTTCTGCTCGATCGAGAGGTCGACCTCCTCCGGTCGACCGGCATCGACGACGCCAGGGGCCCCCGCGTACGGGTTGTTGCCGTTCATTGAGGATGTAGGCGGGATTGGCGTGTGGCGTGTATAAAGCCGTCGGCGGCCGCAAGCGGAGTCCCCTCACGCGATGGGCTCGCTCTCGCCGTAGGCCGCGAGGACGACCGCGGAGGTGTAGGCGTCCTCGCTGGTGTCGGCGCGCTCGACCAGCGTGTGCTCGTCCACGATTGACCAGTCCCGGAGGGCCGCGCCCGCTCGAAGCCCCTCCTCGACCGTGGTCCGGACCGACTCGGGATCCGTGCCGTCGGCCTCATAGAACAGCCCCGGGCCGGGGCCGGTCGCCCAGCCGAGTCCGGCGACGACCTCCTCGGTCTCGCGTGCGTCCGCCGGGGTGGCGGCCGCGCGGGCCTGCACGACGGTCAGGCGGTTCCCCGCGGGGCCGAGGTCCGGCACCGCCTCGACGGCCCGCACCGTGGCGTCCGCGGGGACGACGGAGGACACCGTCACGAGGTTGTAGTTGTGGAGGTTCGCGTCCGCGAGCGCGGCGTCGTAAGCCGCCATGGCGGTCGGGCCCCGCCCGCTGCCGCCGGCGACGTGGATCTCCATATCCGAACCAGCGGGCGGCGGGTGAAGTGCGTATCGAAGCCGGGCGCTCCGACGGCGGACTCGTTCCGACGGCGGCCCGGCCGAACGCTTTTGGCCCGCTCCGCCCACCCTCCGACGTGGCATACTCGAAGGAGAACTACGGCGACGTCGAACCGAAAGCGCCCGGCATGCACTTCCTCCGGGACGCGCTGGACTGTGACTCGCTCGGCATCACGGTCGTCGAGGGCGACTCCGAGTGGACCGGGATGGAACACGACCACGCGGACGGCGGACAGGAGGAGGTGTACCTCCTGCTGGAGGGCTCGGGAACCATCACGGTCGACGGCGAGGCCCTCCCGCTCGACGTCGGGGACGCGGTCCGCGTGTCGCCCGCGGCCACCCGGAACTACGAGTTCGCGGAGCCGAGCCGGATGGTCGTCGTCGGCGCACCGTAGGGAATCGGGGGACGGACAGGAGCGATCGAGCGGTCGACACGACCGAGCGGCCGAAGGGATCGAGCGGCCTGACGTTCGTCGGTGAAAAACGGGTCGCCCGGCCGACCACGCCGCCCTCGGCTCAGCTCACTCGAGGTCGAAGCGGTCGAGGGTCATCACGTCGTGCCACGTGTCCGCGAAGTCCTCGACGAACTTCCGCTCCGCGTCGTCGCTTCCGTACACTTCCGCGACGGCCCGGAGCCGGGCGTGGGACCCGAAGATGAGGTCCGCGCGGGTCGCCGTCCACTCGAGCTCGCCCGTCTCGCGGTCGTAGCCCTCGAACACGTTCTCCGAGTCCGCGACCGCCTCCCACTCCGTGTCCTGGCCGAGGAGGTTCACGAAGAAGTCGTTGGTCAGCGTGCCCGGCCGGTCGGTGAAGACGCCGTGGTCGGCGTCACCGTAGGTCGCACCGAGCGCCCGCATGCCGCCGACCAGCACCGTCATCTCGTGGGCCGTCAGGTTCAGCAGCTCCGACTTGTCGACCAGCAGCTCCTCGGCCGACTGGTCGGCCTCGTCCCCGAGGTAGTTCCGGAACCCGTCGGCACGCGGCTTGAGCGCCTCGAACGACTCGACGTCCGTCTGCTCGGGCGTGGCGTCCGTCCGGCCCGGTTCGAAGGGCACCTCAACGTCGTACCCCGCGTCAGCGGCCGCCCGCTCGACTGCCGCGTTGCCGCCAAGCACGATCAGGTCCGCGAGCGACACCTTCGTCCCGTCCGCGCGCGACCCGTTGAACTCCTCGCGGATCCCCTCCAGGGTCTCCAGCACGGTCGCGAGCTGCTCCGGCTCGTTCACCTCCCAGTTTCGCTGGGGGTCGAGGCGGATGCGGGCCCCGTTCGCGCCGCCGCGCTTGTCGCTGTCGCGGTACGTCGACGCCGCCGCCCATGCCGTCTTGACCAGTTCGGGGACGGAGAGCTCCGAGTCGAGGAGCGCCCGTTTCAGTTCGGCGACGTCCGCCTCGTCGACGAGGTCGTGGTCGGCGTCGGGGACCGGGTCCTGCCACAGCATCTCCTCGTCGGGGACCTCCGGGCCGAGGAACCGCTCGGGCGGGCCCATGTCGCGGTGGATCAGCTTGTACCAGGCCCTCGCGAAGGCGTCGCGGAACTCGGCCGGGTCCTCCCGGAACTCCTCCAGGATCGCGCGGAACTCGTCGTCCTTCTTCAGGGCGACGTCCGTCGTCAGCATCATCGGTGTGATCGAATCGGGGGCACCCTCGACGTCCGGCACGGTCCGCTCCAGTTCGTCGCCGACGGGGCGCCACTGCCACGCGCCGCCGGGCCCCTTGTGGGCTTCCCACTCGTGGTCGAGCAGGTTGTCGACGTAGCCCATGTCCCACGAGATCGGCGACTCCGTCCAGGGGCCCTCGATGCCGCTGGTGATCGTGTCGGAACCCTTGCCCGACCCGTGTTCGTTCTCCCAGCCGAGCCCCTGCTTCTCGATGGGGGCCGCCTCGGGTTCGGGCCCGAGGTTGTCGCCCGAATCCGCGCCGTGGACCTTCCCGAACGTGTGGCCGCCGGCGATGAGCGCGGCCGTCTCCTTGTCGTCCATCGCCATCCGGCTGAACGCCTGTCGGATGTTCTCGGCCGACCCTTCGGTGTCCGGTTCGCCGTCGGGACCCTCCGGATTCACGTAGATGAGCCCCATCACGGTCGCGCCGAGCGGCTCCGAGAGCTCGCCGTCCTCGTCGAAGCGGTCGGACGCTTCCCACTCGCCCTCGGGCCCCCAGTCGACGGCCTCGTCGGGCTCGAAGGCGTCCTCGCGCCCGCCGGCGAAGCCGAACGTCTCGAACCCCATCGACTCCAGGGCGACGTTCCCGGTCAGCACGAGCAGGTCGGCCCAGGAGAGCTTGCGGCCGTACTTCCGCTTGACCGGCCAGAGCAGTCGGCGCGCCTTGTCGAGGTTCACGTTGTCCGGCCAGCTGTTGAGCGGCGCGAAGCGCTGTCTGCCGCCGGACGCGCCGCCGCGGCCGTCGACGGTCCGGTAGGTGCCCGCGCTGTGCCAGGCCATCCGAATGAACATCGGCCCGTAGTGGCCGTAGTCGGCCGGCCACCACTCCTGGGAGGTCGTCATTACGTCCTCGATGTCCGCCTTCACCTCGTCGAGGTCGAGCGTCTCGAACGCCTCGGCGTAGTCGAACTCCTCGCCCATCGGATCGGTCCGGCGAGCGTTCTGATCGAGGATATCCAGTTTCAACTGATTCGGCCACCAGCCCTGATCGGACCCAGTCATCACCGAATTGTTACTGCTTTCCGTATTAATGAGTTTCTAATCCGGTGTGAACTATTCGCTACACCCCAAGCAATCTTTCCCATTAATCAAGTTTCGTGGGCGAACGGGCCCCCTCGCCGGTCGGCTGCACGCCCGTCCCGCACCGTCAGCGACGAGTTCCTGATCGAGCGCGCCGTGAACGTCGTCGCTGCGACGGCGATGACACCCGCCGTTCGTTCCGCTCTCGGGGATGTACCCACCCGTCGCGCTCGAACCGCGGCGGACGACGGCCGAGATGCGGTTCGAAGGGCCGCCGAGCAAAAGCACGGGTTCCGCTTCCGGAACTGCAGCGAGCATCGCCGGACGGAGTTCGAACGCGGCTGATCGGCGGATGGAGTTCGAACGCGGACGGCGTCCCGGTCCGCGGAAGCCGCCCGCGACCGACGGGACCCGTCGGTGGGGAGCCGCAACCCTGCGTTCAGTACTGGTACGCGCCGAACCCGTCGCTCGTCACCGCCCCCTCGTCGTCGGCCTCCACCTTCTCGCGGGCGGACTCGAAGTCCCCGTGGGTCACCGTCGTCCGGTCGTCGCGGATGGCGAACATCCCCGCCTCGGTGCACAGCGCGGCGATGTCCGCGCCGGAGTAGCCCTCCAGATCGCCGGCGAGACCGTGGAAGTCGACGTCGGCGGCGACGCTCATGTCGTCGGTGTGGATGTCGAGGACGCGCTCACGGCCCTCGATCTCGGGCTTTGGCACCTCGATGAGCCGATCGAATCGGCCGGGCCGGAGGATCGCCTCGTCCAGCATGTCGAAGCGGTTGGTGGCGGCGATGATGCGAATCTCGCCGCGCTCGTCGAAGCCGTCCATCTCCGAGAGCAACTGCATCATCGTCCGCTGGACCTCCGCGTCGCCCGACGTCTTCGAGTCCGTCCGCTTCGCGGCGACGGCGTCGATCTCGTCGATGAAGATGACCGCCGGTTCGCGCTCCGAGGCCAGGTCGAACAGGTCCCGGACCAGCCGCGCGCCCTCGCCGATGAACTTCCGGACGAGTTCGGAGCCGGCCATCTTGATGAACGTCGCGTCCGTCTCGTTCGCGACCGCCTTCGCCAGCATCGTCTTCCCGGTGCCTGGCGGCCCGTGGAGCAGGACGCCGCTCGGCGGTTCGACGCCGACCGACTCGAACTGTTCGGCGTTCACCAGCGGGGCCTCGACGGCCTCGCGCACCTCGCGCACCTGGTCGTCGATGCCGCCGATGTCGGCGTAGTCGACCGCCGGCGAGGCGTCGACCTCCATCGCCTGGGCCCGCGCGTCGGTCTCGTCGTCCAGCACCGTCTGGACGCTGAACGAGTCGTTGATCGCGACACGGTCGCCGGCCTCCAGGTCGTCGGCCAGCCGCGAGGACACCTCGGTCAGCACCTCCTGGTTGTTGCCGTGCTGCTTGATGACCGCGCCGTCGTCGGTGATCTCCTCGACGGTGGCGACGTACAGCGACGACGTCTTCAGCGCCTCGTTTCGCCGCTTCAGTTCGTCGACCTCGCCCTGGAGGTCGCCGCCGCGGGACTCCGCCCGTTCGAGGCGGTCGTCCAGTTCGTCGTTCACCTGCACGAGCCGCTCGAAGTGCTGGCGCAGGGCCTCCAGCCGTTCGGCCTCGCTCATGTCCGGATCGAGATCGAGGCGAGGGCGGTCTGGAAGGGACGGGCTCCGAGACATTCTTGCCCGGGTTTTCGACTGCGGCATTAATGTGGCTTTGGGTCGCGGGAGCGTTCGCCTCGGCGGGTTGGCGAACCGACGGGATCGGCACTCGACGGTCGAAAAATGAACGGATCGGGCGTTGACCGGCTCAGACCCCGCCCGCGGGGCCGCCCGGCGAGGACGTCGTCGGTGCGTCCTCGGGCGACTTCTCGCCCGAAACCAGGAAGTCAGCGAGGTTGCCGATCAGGACCTCGTTGTCCCCGCGGTAGGCGTCGTCGGGGGTCATGAAGTCCGTGTCGCCGATGATCACGGCGTTCCCCTGCTGTGCCGCGACGGCGTAGCTGCCCTCGCGGCGCGTGGTCGAACGGGTGGTTCCCTCGGTACTGGTCAGCGCAACCGTGGCCGAGTCGCTCGTGACGACCGGCGCGGCGTCGCGCAGGACGGCGTTCTCGACGCCCGCGCCCAGCGAGCCGTCGGCACCGGTGGCCGAGACGGCCGCGTAGTTGCGCTCGGAGTCCATCTCGTAGAGTGACCCGGACTGGAACTCCATGCCGTACTGCGAGGAGAGCCCCGTGGTCGCGGGGCCGGACGCGCCGGCCGAGACGCCGAGCAGCCCGCCCAGGACGCTGGAGGCCGAGGAGCCGCCTGCGGGGTCGGACAGCACCGCGAGCCGGCCGCCGGCGTCGGTGAACGCCGCGATTCCGGCGAGTTCGGCGTCGCTGTAGCGGGCCGACGGCGCGACGGTGAGGAACGCGTCGGCGCCGCGCAGCGACTCGTTCAGCGTGACGCGCGGCTCGGCCTGCGGGTCGTAGAACTCGACCGTGTGGCCGTTGGCGACGAGCGCCGAGGCGAGCGGATCGAGCTCGGATGCCGACGGTGCGGCTCCGTGCCCCGCGTCGACGAGCACCGTCTTCGGCTCGGCGTCAGACTCCATCTCGACGGTTCCCTCCTCGGCCGCGTCCTCGATCAGGGACTCGTCGGGCTGGAACTGCGGGTTGTCGAGCTGTGCCGGGTCGGGGGTCTGCTGGGTCGACACGAGCGGGACGGCCGCCGCGCCGCCGACGACGACGACGACGACGAGCAGGAACGTCCCGACGAGTCGTGCGGGGTTAGCTGGCATCGTAGATCACCACCTCGTCGGCGGGTTCGCCGACCGTCATGTAGTAGCGGTACGGGGAGTCGGTGTCGGCCGAGAGGACGACCGTCCCGTTGGCGTTCTCCTGGAGCAAGAGGAGCCCCGTGCTCGGGGTCGCGTCGCGGCGGACGACGTCGTAGCTGTCGAGACCGGCCTCGCTCGCGGCGTAGTCGACGGCGTCGGCGGTCGTGCCGATCTCGTCGACGAGGCCGTTCTCCACGGCGCGCATCCCGATGTACGTCTTCGCGTGCTCGAGTTCGGTGCGCGTCATATTCAGTTCGCGGTGCTT
The DNA here is from genome assembly GCF_032116555.1 of Halobaculum sp. XH14. Taxonomy (NCBI): domain Archaea; kingdom Methanobacteriati; phylum Methanobacteriota; class Halobacteria; order Halobacteriales; family Haloferacaceae; genus Halorarum; species Halorarum halobium. The sequence goes on along the minus strand of NZ_CP134949.1, from coordinate 553,705 downwards.
CATGACGCTCCCGACGAACGCCGCCTGGAGCTCCTCGACCTCGCGGCGGGTCTGGTCGGCACGCCCGGCCGACTTGTCCGGACCGCTCTTGATGTAACTCGAGGGGGTGTCGGCGGGGGCCGTGGCGATCACGCCGACCGAGCCGACCTCGGCGGCGGGGAGGCTGTAGATGCGGTCGGTGGGCGCGACGGCGTAGTACCCGCCGGAAGCGGCCATCCCCTGGACGCTGGAGACGACGGGCATTCGTGCGGCCGTGCGCTCGACGGCCATGTACAGTCGTTCACTCTGGGCGGCCGACCCGCCCGGGCTGTCCACCTTCAGGACGACTGCCTCCACCGAGTCGTTCGTCCGCGCGTCACGCAGGTGGGCGACGGCCTCGTCGACCGACGAGGCGGAGATGGAACTGCCGATGGAGACGACCATGACAGATCCCTCCGGCCCACCGCTGGCCTCGTAGGCCATCGGCGCGAGCGCGGCGCTCGTGAGGAGGGCAGCGGCCACGACGAGCAGGATCGCGGTCCTGCTCGACGGGCCCGAGTTGTCGAACATTGCGTCCGAATCGTCAGGGAGTCGTCCCTTAATTCACCCGGAAGACGCGCGATAATATCTCGTGTGACGTTCACACACCACACGGAGTCGACCCCGTCGCGGGGGGCGAATCCCACCGGTGGCGAACCCGGGCAGTGGTCGAATCCGGCCCGATAACGAATCCTGACGGTGGTCGAGTCCGGGCCGCGCCGTCCCGGTTCCTACAGATCGAGCAGCTCCTCGGCCCGCCCGAGGAACTCGTCGTAGACGCCGATGGCCGACTCGACCGGCTCGGGCGAGGTCATGTCGATGCCCGCCATCTCGAGCACGTCGATGGGGTACTCGGCGCCGCCGGCTTCGAGCGCGGCGCGGTACTCGGCGGCCGTCGGGTCGCCCTCCTCGCGGATGCGGTCGACGATGGCCGCCGCCGCCGAGATGCCCGTCGAGTACTGGTAGACGTAGAAGTTGTAGTAGAAGTGCGGGATGCGCATCCACTCGCGGGGGATGTGCTCGTCGACGACCGCGTTCGCGTAGAACTCGCCCTTCAGGTCGCCGTACAGCTCGTCGAGGACGTCGGGCGTGAGCGGCTGCCCGGCCTCGGCGTGCTCGTGGATCGCCTGCTCGAACGCCGCGAACATCGTCTGGCGGAACAGCGTCGAGCGGAACCGTTCGAGGTACTGGTCGAGCGCGTGGGCACGCAGCTCCTCGCTCTCGGCGTTCTCCAGCAGGTGCTCCGTGAGCAGCGTCTCGTTCACGGTGGAGGCGACCTCCGCGACGAAGATCTCGTAGCTCGCGTACTGCCACGGCTGGGCCTCCTTGGCGAGCTCCGAGTGCATCGAGTGACCCAGTTCGTGGGCCAGCGTGAACATCGAGGAGACGTCGTCCTGGTAGTTCATCAAAATGTACGGCTGGGTGTCGTAGGTTCCGGCCGAGTACGCCCCGGAGCGCTTCCCCCGATTCTCGTACACGTCGACCCAGCGCGACTCGAGCCCCTCGGCCATCCGCTCCTGGTACGGCTCGCCGAGCGGTTCGACCGCCTCGACGACGAGTTCCTTCGCCCGCTCGTACGGGATTTCCGGCCCCTCGTCGCCCGTCAGGGACATGTAGAGGTCCCACATCTCCAGGTCGTCGACGTCGAGCGCGCGGCGCTTCAGGTCGGCGTGGCGCTGGAGCGAGTCGAGGTTGTCACGGACGGTGTCGACGAGCGTGTCGTACACCTCGACCGGCACGTTCGTGCCGTCGAGCGCCGCCGCGCGGGCGGTCTCGTAGTCGCGCGCCTCGGCCATCTTCACGTCCGTCTTTACCGACTTCGAGAGCGTCGTGCCGACGGCGTTGCGCACGGTCGCCCACTCCTCGAAGAACGACTCGTGGACGCGCTGGCGGAACTCCCTGTCGGGCTTCTGGAGGAGCGTGGTGAAGTTGCCCTGCGAGATCTCGATCTCGTCGCCGTCGGGCCCTTCGACGGTCGGGAACGTCATGTCCGCGTTCGTGAGCATCGAGTACGTCTCGCCCGGAGCGTCTGTGACCTCCGAGAGCTCCGCAAGCAGCTCCTCGACCTCGGCCGAGCGCGTGTGCGGCTTCGTCCGCAACACGTCGTCGAAGTAGTGCTCGTACTCGGCGAGCGCCGGCTCCTCGTCGACGAACTCGGCGATGTCGTCCCGGGAGAGCTCCTGCAGTTCCGGCTCGATGAAGCTGGCCGCGCTCGACGCCTCGGAGGAGAGCGAGGACGCCTTCGCGGCCATCGCCTGATACTCCTGGTCGCGCGTGTCCTCGTTCGACCGGAGGTTCGCGTACTGGACCACCTTCGACACCTCGCGCATCACGGACTCGTACGTCTCGAGCAGTTCGCGGAGCGTCGCCGCTCTCTCGGTCGCCCGACCCTCGTAGGCCGCCACGTCCTCGACCGACTCCTCGGCCGCCTGGTAGGCCGCCTCCCACTCGTCGTCGGAGGCGTAGATGGAGCCGATGCTCCACGTGTACTCCTCGTCGATTTCGGACCGCTCGGGAACCGAACTCATGGCCGAAGCTACCCGTCCTCGGCCCTAAGTCTTGTCAAACCCGGCCGAACGGGGGTTCCGATTCCCGGTCACTGCTGCCGGTTCTCGGCCACGAGCAGGCGGACGCCGGGCGCGCGCCGGAACGTCTCGGAATCCGTCACCCGACAGCCGGCCGACGCGAGCCACCGCCGGACGGCCCCGGTTTCGTGGGTCCGACCGCCCAGCGTCACGAGGTACGCCAGGTCCACGACGGCGATGCCGACGTCCGCGAGTCGCGTCGGGCCGTCGTCCGCGAACTGGTCGAGGACGGCGATCCGCCCGCCGGGTGACAGCGAGTCGGCCGCGCGGCCGAGCAGGCGTTCACACTCGTCGGGGTCGTGGGCGTGGAGCACGTTGAACAGCAGGACGAGGTCGTATCTCCCCTCGTCACCGTAGTCGCCGTCGCCGCCGTCGTCGCCATCGTCGCCATCGTCGCCATCGTCGCCGTCGAGATCGCCGAGGTCGTCGGTCATGTAGTCGCCGCCGCTGAGCGTCACCCGGTCGCGCACGGCCGCCGGCTCGCCCGCGACCGTCTCGGATGCGACGCCGAGCGCGTCCGGCCTGTCGAACAGCGTCACGTCGGCCCCCCGCCGCGCGAGTCCCACCGCGTAGGCGCCGTGGCCGCCGCCCAGATCGAGCACTCGCAGCTCCGAGACGTCGCCCAGCGCGTCCGAGACGGGGTCGACCAGCAGCGTCGCCGCCGCGCGGAACCCCTCCTGGGTCCGTTCCCACCCCGCCTCATCCTCGCCCAGCCAGTCGTAGATGGTCTCGCCGGGGTCGCCGGTCCGCACCGCGGCGTCGACGTGGTCGCGCCAGTACGGCAGGACGACGTCGACCCAGAACCAGAGCCACGGGCCCAGGTTCGTCCCGTTCGCGTCGGTGAGCCACTTCCGGGTCCGGTTGGTCGTGTAGTAGAGCACGCCATCCCGCCCGAGGTAGCCGGTTTCGACCAGCAGGTTCGCGAGCGACTCGATCCCGCGCTCGTCGCAGTCGAGGTCGGCCGCGAGTTCCCGGGCGGAGCGCGGTTCGGCCAGTTCCTCGAACAGCCCCAGGTCCATGGCCGTGACAGCGGCGTGGAGCGCCACCCCGCCGTAGAAGTCGGTCATCGCGGCGGGCGCGAGGTTCGCACGGAGCGCGATCCGGTCGACGAGTCCGGGTTTGATGGGCATTAGCGGTCCTCCGTGCCGGATTCGGTCATGCGAGGGATACGACCGGACGACGCATAAGTCCAACCTGTAAATCCTATGCTGCAATAGGAAATCGGATACTCCTGCCCACAGTGTTGGCGGAGCGTACAGAGGCGTCCATTCGAATCGGGCCCCGAACTCGTGAACTGAGCAGAGCGTGGAACGCTCGCGCAAGCGCTGTTCCGTCCAGCTATCCGTCGCCGGTGATGATGTCCGCGACGGCCTCGCGGTCGAACAACTGTTCCTCGGCGGGGATATCCGGATAGGACTCCCCGGCACCGAACCCCGGCCACTCGCCGAACCGCTCGGGGAACAGCTGCTTGGCGGTCATCTCCAGCTGGAAGAGGTTCATGACCGGCCCCTGCATGCCGTGTCCTGACGCGTGGTAGCGCCCGTTCCGGAACGCCGGCACCTCCTCCGCGAGGGGGTCGTTCAGGACCGTCGATCTGTTTTCGATGAACGACTCCCCCAGCGCCGTCCCCCAGTAGCGCACGACGACGTCCGGCTGGGCTTCGATCAGCCCCTCGTAATCGTAGGACCCGTCGTCACCGGGCCCACCTGCAGTTTCCGAGAGCGCGTTCTTCACGCCGAACGGGCGGACGTGCTCCCAGAGGTAGCCGTCCTGCGTGAAGTCGTACGGCCAGAACGTCCCGCCGGTGTACGCGACGACCGCGAGCGACGGCCGTTCGGATTCGGGCGGGAGGTCCGCCCGAATCCGATCGACCACGTTGTCACGGAGCCCCTTCAGCGCCCGATACCGCTCTTCCTCACGGAGCACTGCCGCGATGTTGCCGATGTACTCCCAGAGGGAGTAGTACTCGTACTGCTCGCGATACGCCTCCGGCGGCTGGCCGTTCGTTCGGCTGTAGTAGTTCCCGAACCACGGGCCGACGTCCGACGCGATCGACTCGACCTCCCGCTGACTCCAGCCGAACGAACTACTCCGGAGGAGCGCCGGATCGAGAAAGTGCACGTCGCTGTCCAGTTCGTAAAACAGCTCCCTGTCGAGCGAACCGGGGCTGCCGCTTCGTGTGACCCGACCAAGGTCCTCCCATTGGAAGGCAACGCCGTCGAGACTGTCGTAGTAATAATCGACGGTGTTTCCGAACAGCTCCTTGTCGTAGCCGATGGCGGTTATCGAATCGCCGTGCCCGAGCGCGACCGCGGTCCCGGCCGAGATCGGATAGTACGTCAGCAGACTCGTCGGAACCTGGTCGAACTCGACTTCGCCCACCGGCGACATCGTCACCGAGTAGCTCCCGTCCTCCGAACTGACCGGTTCCGTGTCCGTTTCCGTGGCGGTCGACGCGCCCGCTGCGTCCGTCCGGGTCGGCGTCGAACCGGACCCGGGCTGGCTCGAACAGCCCGCGAGCAGTCCGCCACCCACGACCGCGCCGCCGTACTTCACGCAGTCGCGCCGCGTCGGTTCCCCGTGTTCAGTTTCGTCGTTCGCCATGTGATTTAGGCCCACCTAATAACTGTTAACGCCTCCGATTTAGGTCGGCCGAATCATTCGGACCGCCGCATCCGTTCCGAACGTGTCCGTCCTCGGGGGCATCATGGCAGAGGACTCGGACCAATTCGGAGAAAAGGCCGATTTTCGCAAGGTAGATTCCCTCTCAATGCCGTTTCCCAGTTCCCGGGAACCGTCTGGTGTTCATTTGGCGTCCGCGGCCCCACGTCGACATGTATGACGAGCGAGATCGGCGCACCCGGCGACGGCATCGGACGGCGACGGTTCCTCGCGGCCTCCGGCGCGGCGGGCCTCTCCGCGGTCGCGGGCTGTGTGACGACGTCACGGCCCTCGGTCTCGGAGGTGGCTGCGGACGGGCGGCGGGCGGCGACGAGCGACCTTCCGACGACTGGACGCCCGGAGGTCGTCGACCTGGCCGAACGGGACTACGAGGTGACACTGAAGACGGTCGAGGCGGTCCACCACGTCCACCCCGGCGAGTCGATGAACGGCCCCATCACGCTCCCGGTCGTCTGGGCCTGGCAGGCCGACGACGGCACGCCCTCGGTTCCCGGTCCGATCCTCCGGGTCGAGGAGGGCGCGGAGTTCACCGTCACGCTGGACAACACGGGGATGGACATGCCCCACACGTTCCACGTCCACGGCATCCAGAAGACGTGGGAGAACGACGGCGTCCCGACGACGACGGGGATCACCGTCGGCCCCGGCGAGACGCACACCTACGAGTTCACCGCGAACACGCCCGGGACCCACCTCTACCACTGCCACTACCAGACGCCGATGCACATGGAGATGGGGATGTACGGGACGATGCGCGTCGAACCGGAGGGGTACGAGCGCGCCGACCGGGAGTACTTCATGACGATCAGGGAGTGGGACAGCAGGCTCTCCCGCCAGTACGGCGGCGAGGACGTCAGCTACGACCTCACCGACCGCCGGATGGACACGTTCACCATCAACGGGAAGTCCGCACCCGCGTCGTTCAACCCCGAGACGGGGTCGCCGGTCATCGTCGAACCCGGCGACACCGTTCGGATCCACTGGGTCAACGCCGGGTTCCACAGCCACCCGATGCACCTCCACAACCACCGGTTCAGGGTCGTGGAGAAGGACGGGAGCCCCATCCCCGAGGCGATGCAACTGACCGAGGACGTCGTGAACGTCGCGCCCGCCGAACGGTACACCATCGAGTTCGAGGCGAACGCGGACCCCGGCATCTACCTCATCCACTGCCACAAGGTGAACCACGTCCGAAACGGCTCCTCGTACCCGGGCGGGATGCTCTCGGCGGTGGTGTACACGCCGGCGATGGACACCGAACTGTTCGGACAGATCATGGACTACGCCGGCTACGAGGGGTGACCATGTCGGACCACGCCGGACGGACGGGACGCGGCTACGCCAGACGGACGGTACTGGTCGGGGCGGGAGCAGCCCTCGGGGCGGGACTCCTGCCGCGCCGGGCGAGCGCGGCCCAGGAGGGACCTGTCGACCTCACGGAGTGGCTCTCCTCGACCGACAACGCGACGCGGGTCGTCGACGAGCGGGGTCGGGACGCCGTGACGGTCGCCGTCGGCGCGGACGGGAACGGCGGCGCGCTGGGCTTTGGCCCGCCCGTACTCCGGGTCGACCCGGGGACCGAGGTGACCTGGGAGTGGACCGGGAACGGCGGCAGCCACAACGTCGTCGCGAGCGACGGGTCCTTCGAGTCGGAGTACCACGGCGAGGCGGGCGAGACGTTCGTCCGGACGCCCGCCTCGGCCGGCGTCGTCCGGTACGCCTGTGCCCCCCACCGGGCGATGGGGATGCGCGGCGCGCTGGTCGTCGGCGACGTGGAGGTCACGCTCCCCGGCAGTTCGACGGGGAGCCCCGCGGGGACCCCGACGAGCACGCCTGAACCCGAGCAACTGGGCCCGATGCGCTCGTTCGACGGCTGGCTCGACGACACCGACAACTACCGCGGGGTCGCCGACCGGCGCGGCGAGGACGAGGTGACCGTCGAGGTCGGCGCGTCGGGCAACGGCGGCCAGTTCGCCTTCGAACCCGCCGCCGTCCACGTCGACCCCGGGACGGTCGTGCGCTGGGAGTGGGTCGGCACCGAGGGTCCGTACGACGTCGTCGACGAGACGCTCGGATACGCCAGCGAGCAGGGCCGGGGCGAGGGGAGCGTGTTCGCGGTGGAGTTCGGGGGCGACGGCCTCTCGAAGTACGAGTGCTCGGCGTACGGCGACCGCGGGATGCGCGGCGTCGTCCTCGTGGGTGAAGGGCCGGTCGGGGAACTGACCTGGCGGGGCGTCGGCGCGGGCGTCGGCGTCGCCGGCCTGATCGCCGCGCCCGTCGCGCTCGGCGTCAGGTACCACTTCGAGAACGTGACCGACGGGAGCGCCCGGAGGTGGTCCGAGCGCTGATCGGGCGGTCGGAACGGGCGAAGGATTTCGGACCGCCTAAAATCCGGAACCTATTTCAACTGTTTTGGTGAGCCTAAACCATGGGATCCGAAGCGGACGACGAGGGCGCACCGACGCGGCGCGACTGCGTAAAGTACGGCGGCACCGTCATCGGCGGCGGACTGTTCGCGGGCTGTACCGGCGACCGAGCGGGGTCGACGCCCGATTCGCCGGCCACTGCCACCGACACGGCGACGGCCACCGGGACCGCGGCCGGGGACGAGTCGTACACGGTCACGATGGCGCCGGCCGGCGAGGTCGAGTTCGAGTCGGTCCCCGAGGACGTGTTCACGATCCTCAGCCACCACACCGACATGGTGCTCGCGCTCGGCCGCGGCGACGCGGTCAACGCGATGCACGCGCCGGGGTACACCCAGTCGCTGTACACCAAGTTCCTGGAGCGACTCGACGGCGTCTCGGTCGACTGGGAGGGGCTGTACTCCTCATGGCCGCCGACCAAGGAGAAGCTGTACGAACTCGACAGCGACGTCCACCTCGCCGACCCGGCGAAGGTCGCCACCGCGGACGGGTGGGACGAGGACGACCTCGCGGAGATCGAGCGCAACGTCGCGCCGTGGTTCGGCAACACGCTCAGCGGGACCCGGCAGTCCCCGCCGGCGGGGTGGGGCGAGGAGTACGAGTACTACGACCTCTGGGAGATCTTCGGCAGGGTCGCCGAGGTGTTCCGGGAGACCGAGCGGTACGAGGCGCTCGCGGCCGTCCGGGACTCGATGATGGGCGAGATCGAGTCGAACCTGCCGCCCGCGGACGAGCGGCCGAGCGCGGCCCAGGTGCTGTTCTCGACGAGCGACGACGGCATGTGGGGGTACAAGCTGAACTACCCCGGCTACTACGCCGCACACACCCGGCCGCTGGGCGCGACCGACGCGCTCGCCGACGCCGTCGGGGACGGGTACGGCGACGACGGGCGGAACATCACGCTGAACGACGAACTGCTGCTGGAGGCGGATCCGGACGTGCTCCTCGTGCTCGGCCCGATGACGGAGTACCACGACATCGCCGAGATCAGGAGCGGGCTCGAGGACGACGAGGTCACGCGGGAGATCACGGCCGTCCGGGAGGGGCGCGTCTACACGCAGGGGGCGCGCCGGCAGGGCCCGATCCTCAACCTGTTCCAGACCGAGATGGCCGCAAAGCAGCTCTATCCCGACGCGTTCGGCGAGTGGCCGGGCTACGTCGACGGCGAGCCGTACCCGGAGATCCCGGCCGGCGAACGGCTGTTCGATCGCGAGGCCGTCGCGGACGCGATCGCCGGCGAGCTCTGAAACCGGTCACGCGAGCGAGACGTGCCGGCGGCGCGGTTCCCCGCCACCCGCGGACTTTTTGCGCCGGTGACGGACCCCGTACATATGGAACTCGAGGACGACACCGCCGACGCCGTGGGACGCGCGTGGCTCGACGATCGACCCTGGGCGTTCCTCACCGACCTCACCGCCATCGGGAACCGGATGGGCGGCAGCGAGGGGGAGGCTCGCGCGGCCGCGCTCGTCGCGGAGGCCTTCGAGGACGCCGGCCTGGATCGGGTGCGCGAACGGCCCTTCGCCGTCAACGAGTGGCGACGCGGCACGACGGACCTGCACCTCGTCTCGCCCGACGGCCGCGAGTTCGAGGCGATCGCGCTGCCGTACAGTCCCGCCGGGGAAGTTTCGGGCGAACTGGTCGACGTCGGCTACGGCACGCCCGCCGAGATCGACGAGGTCGACGTCGAGGGCAAGGTCGCGGTCGCGAGCACGACGACGCCCTCGGGCGGCCGATTCGTCCACCGGATGGAGAAGTACGGCTACGCGGCCGACGCCGGCGCGGTGGCGTTCGTCTTCGTCAACCACGTGCCCGGTCAGCTTCCGCCGACGGGGTCGCTGACGTTCGGCGAGGAGGCGTCGATCCCGGCGGTCGGCGTGAGCAAGGAGACGGGCGCGTGGCTCACGGAGTACGCCGACGCGGACGGCGAGGTGGAACTGAGCGTCGAGGCGGAGACCGTGCCGGGCGAGAGCCGAAACGTCCTGGGCCGGGTCGGCCCGGACACGGACGAGTCGGTGCTGCTGCTCGCCCACTACGACGCACACGACATCGCGGAGGGCGCGCTCGACAACGGCTGCGGGATCGCCACGCTGCTGGTCGCCGCCCGCGTCCTGGCCGCGATCGACCTCGACGTCGGCGTCCGGTTCGGCGCGGTCGGCTGCGAGGAGACGGGGCTGCTCGGCTCGGAACACCTCGCCGCCGAGACCGACTTCGACTCGGTGAAGGCAGTCGTCAACGTCGACGGCGCGGGGCGGTTCCGCGACCTCGTCGCGATGAGCCACACCTCCGAGGCGACCGCCGACGTCGCCCGACGGATCGAGGAACGGACCCGCCAGCCGATCGAGGTGCGCGAGGAGCCGCACCCGTTCTCGGACCAGTGGCCGTTCGTCCGCGGGGGTGTTCCCGCGCTGCAGCTCCACTCGGACAGCGGCGAGCGCGGTCGCGGCTGGGGGCACACACACGCGGACACGCGGGACAAGGTGGACGACCGGAACGTCCGCGAGCACGGGATCCTCGCCGCGCTGCTGGTGCGGGAACTCGCCCGCGAGCCCGTCGAGGTGCCGGCGCTCGACGAGTACGACCTGGAGGCGGCGTTCAGGGAGGCGGCGTTCGAGCCCGGGATGAAGGCCGCCGGGCTCTGGCCCGAGAGCTGGGAGTAGAGTCGGGCGGCCGGGCGACCCGGCAGTTCAGGCTTACACGCCGTCGAGAACCTCGTCCGCGATGCGCGCGCGAACGAGCCCGTCCGTCCGTGCAGCCCCGAAGACGTCCGCCACCGTCCCGGCTGCCTGCGAATCACGGTCGAAGTCGAGGTCCGGGTAGTCGACCCCGACGAGCACGAGCGGTTCGGCCGACGCCATCGGGACGCCGGCCTCGTCGGCCAGCGGCTCCGGGCCGAGCACCGCGTCGACGCGCTCGGGTCCGGTCCGGCCCGTCGCCGCGCCGTGGACGACGCCGACGAGTTTTCGGACGAAGTGGCGCGGGAACCCGCCAGCCGCGGCCCGAACCACCAGAAATTCCCCGTCCCGGGCGACCGAGCAGTCGAGCTCCCGGACCGTCCCGTCGTCGTCCGGCGTCAGGTTGTGGAAGTCGCGTTCGCCCGAGAGCCGCGAGGCAGCGTCGCGCGCCCGGTCGAGCGGCGCGTCCGACCCGGCCGGCCCGTCGGCGGGCGCGTGGAGGTGGTACCGGTAGACGCGCCCGGCCGCGTCGTGGGTGGCGTGGAACTGGGCGGGGGCGTCGGCGCTGGCCCACACGCGAATCCGGCCCGGGAGTTCGGCGTTGAACGCGCGGGGCGTCAGCCAGCCGGGGGGTTCGAACGCGACCGTCTGGGCGACCGCGGAGACGCCCGCGTCGGTGCGGCCGGCGGCGGCGTAGCCGGGCGGCTTCCGATCGTCGTCCTCCAGTACGTCGAGCGCGCGGAGCGCGTCGAACAGCGCGCCCTCGACGGTCGGGACGTCCGGCTGGCGCTGGAAGCCGTAGAACGGCCGGCCGTCGTAGGCGACTCGGAACGCGCGCACGATTCGTGGCAGGCGGGCGTCCGACTTAGGCGACGTGGATGGGAACCAGCCGGACGGCGCGCGTGACGGCGAGCCCCCAAGGGGCGAGGCGACGCGCGCGAGGGACGAGCACCGCAGGTGAACGAGCGAAGCGAGTGAACCGAGGAGCACAGGAGGCTGGGGAGGGTGAGGTGCGGTGCCGTGCGGAGGGTGGGACTGAAAGGGGCCGCGGCTCTCGGCGAACCCCGAACCCGCAAGCACCACAGGAGCGAGCAACGCGAGTGACGAGGAGCGCAGCGCGGTTCGTGGGAGCCGAGCGCCGCGGGGGCCTTTCGAGGGGTGCGCCACGACTACCGGACCTGCACCGAAGCCAAGCGCCTTGGGGCCGTTCGAGAACGACTCAACGAAGGCTGCAACAACCCATAGCCCCCCAAACCTGACTAATCACGCGAAGTCGTCGTACGTCGGCCGCTCCAGTCCGCCGGGGAACTCCTCGACCGGCGCGGTCGTCTGCTCGCCCGACCCCATGTCCTTGACCGTCACGTTCCCGTCTGCCAGGTCCTGCTCGCCGACGATGACGACCGTCTCGGCGTTCACCGAGTCCGCGTAGCCCATCTGCGCGCCGAAGCTCCGACCGGCGACGTCCGACTCGACGACGTTGCCGCCCGCGCGGAGGTCCCGTGCGACCCGCGCCGCCACGTCGCGGGTGTCCCCGACCCCGAGCACGTAGTAGTCGGTCGAGAGCTCCGCGTCGGGGAGGACGCCGGCGCGTTCGAGCAGCAGGGCGAGCGGGGCGTGGCCCGGCGCGACGCCGACCGCGGGGGTGGGCTGGCCGCCGAACTCCTCGATGAGGTCGTCGTAGCGCCCGCCGCCGAACACCGAGCGGGACACCTCGCCCGTCGAGTCGAAGCACTCGAAGACGGCGCCGGTGTAGTAGTCCAGCCCCCGCGCGGTCCGGAGCGAGAGGTCGCAGTGCTCGCCGACGCCGAAGTCCTCGGCGGCAGCGAGCACCGCACGGAGGTTCTCGACCGCGTCCGCGAGCCCCTCGGCGTCGGGCGCGAACTCGGTGAGTTCGTCGAGGGTCGCCGGGTCGCGGACGTCGAGCAGCGAGTCGAACTCGCGCGCCTGGTCGTACGACAGGCCGGCGTCGTACAGCAGGCCGAGATACTCGTCCTCGTCGACCTTCTCGGACTTGTCCACCGCGCGGATGGCGGCGGTCACGTCGACCTGGGCGTCGAACGAGCGCAGGAGGCTCCCGAGGATGTCGCGGTGGGAGACGCGGAACTCGAAGTCCTCGGGCGTCAGGCCGAGGCCGGTGAGCGCGTCGGCCGCGACGGCGAGCACCTCGGCGTCGGCCTCGGGTTCCGCGGAGCCGAAGACGTCGACGTTCGTCTGGTGGAACTCGCGGAAGCGGCCCTGCTGGACCTGCTCGTAGCGCCAGAACGGCCGGGTCGATACCCACTTGACGGGCTTGGACAGCTCCTGGGCCTTCGCGGCGTACATCCGCGCGACGGTCGGCGTCAGTTCCGGGGCGAGCGTGACGTGGCGGCCGCCGTGGTCCTCGAACGCGTACAGTTCGTCGACGATGTCGTCGCCGCTCTTGTCGGTCCACATCTCGGCGCGTTCGAGCCGCGGCGTGTCGATCTCCCGGAAGCCGTAGCGCCGCGCGACGTCCTCGATCGTGTCGATGACCTCGCGGCGCGCGGCCATCTCGGGGGCGTAGAAGTCGCGGAACCCCTTCAGGCGCTCGTAGGTGGGCATGGGTCGGAGTATTCGCGTGACGTGGTTTAAGGTCGTGGTTCTTCCGTTTCTTCCTTCGGAGTCGGTGGGTTCGGTCGGTCGCGATGTTACGACGTGAGTCGCCTCGCGGACTCCCGTGGCTGTCGGCTTCTGCGGTTGTTTGGTCGTCGTTTCGACCGCCACGACGACCAAGCCAGGACCGAAGACCGCACACCGGGAGCCAAGAGTGGCCGGGAGTTTCCGGAACTGCATCGAGGAGAATGAGCCGACGGAGCAGAAGCGACGGTGACCGCCCGCGTACCAACTCTCCCCACACCATCCACGCCTCACCCGCAATCGTTTTGGCCGCGCCACAGTAACGCACACCCAGCATGAGCGAAACCCCCGACGACGAGCGACTGGAGGAGCTCCGGGAGCAGAAGATGCAGGAGCTTCAGGAACAGGCCGGCGGCGAAGGCGACCAGGAGGCCCAGCAGGCCGCCCAGGAGCGCGCCCAGCAACAGCAGGACGCGCTGCTCAAACAGTACCTCACCGACGGCGCGCGCCAGCGGCTCAACGCCGTCGAGATGAGCAAGCCCGACTTCGCCAAGCAGGTGAAACAGCAGGTCACGGCGCTGGCCAAGAGCGGGCGCATCCAGGACCGCATCGACGAGGAGCAGATGAAGTCGCTGCTGCGCGAACTCCAGCCCGAGCAGAAGAGCTTCGACATCCGCCGCCGCTGAATGGAACTCGCGCTCCTCTACAGCGGCGGGAAGGACTCCTCGCTCGCGGCGCTCGTCCTCGACGGCTTCTACGACGTCCGGCTCGTCACGGCCCACTTCGACGTCACCGACGACCACGAGCACGCGCGCCAGGCGGCCGCGGCGCTCGGCTTCCCGTTCGAGACGCACGAACTCGACCCCGAGGTCGCCGCGGAGGCAGTCGAGACGATGCGCGAGGACGGCTACCCCCGAAACGGCATCCAGCAGGTCCACGAGCACGCCATGGAGGAGGTCGCCGCGCTCGACGTCGACGCCGTCGCCGACGGCACACGGCGTGACGACCGCGTCCCCTCCGTCTCGCGGGCGTTCGCCCAGTCGCTGGAGGACCGACACGGCGTCGACTACATCGCCCCGCTCTCCGGGTTCGGCCGCAACGCGGTCGACCGGCTGGTCGGGGAGACGCTCGAGGTCGAATCGGGCCCGAGCGAGGAGATCCCCAAGTCGGACTACGAGGGCGAACTCCGCGAACTCCTCCGGGCGGACGGCGGCGACGACGCCGTCGCCGAGGTGTTCCCGGCTCACGAGCAGACGTACGTCCGCGGCACCCTGGAGTGAGCACGCTGGAGTGAGTCACGTCCGCCGATTCCGCGGACGGATCAGCCCCGTTACAGGAACGAGGTTCAGGGACCGCTTTTGACCGTCGGCCCGGTAGGTCCGGCCGGGACGACCATGGATTCGGACCGCTACCTGACTCGAATCGGGCTGGACCCCGACGCTCCGGCGTGGCACGCCCCGGGCGGGCCCGACCTGGACGCGATCGAGCGCCTCCAGACGGCACACGTCCGCTCGGTGCCGTTCGAGACGCTCGCCGTCACCGGTCACCCGTTCGACGGATCCGACGACGGCGCGGGCGTGGTTCTCGACCTGCCGCACCTGTACGAGAAGATCGTCGAGCGCGAGCGCGGCGGGTTCTGTTTCGAACTCAACGGCCTGGCCCACGCGCTGCTCGCCGACCTCGGCGTCGACGTCGACCGGGTCGCCGCCAGGGTCGTCGGCGACGACGGGACCGGTCGCCCGCCCGCGAACCACCACGCGAACGTCGTCGAACCGGACGGCCGTCGGTATCTGGTGGACGTGGGGATGGGCGTGCCGACGATGCGCCGCCCGACGCCGCTCGACGGCGCGGTGGTGGTCGATGCGGCGGGCTACGCCTGGCGCGTCGTCGAGAGCGACCGCCCCGACGAGACGTACCTGACCCAGTACCGGGAGCCCGGGAGTGACGAGTGGACCGATCGGTACCTGTTCAGCGACGAGCCGCGTTCGCTGTCGTACTTCGAGGCGACGTGTGACTACCTCCAGAGCGCGCCCGAGTCGACGTTCACGGGCGACCCCGTGGTCTCGGTTGCGACACCCGGGGGACACGTGAAGTTGCGCGTGGACTCGGTGACGTGGAACGTGGACGGGGAGGAAACCGGGGAGTCGGTTACGGAGGACGAGTGGTTCGAGGCGCTGGAACGCGAGTTTGGCCTCCGGTACGAGTCCTCCTGAGTGATCGATTCGGCCGGATCCGTCCCCGAGGTCGGTACGTAACCGACGGAGTGGGGAACGGCGGTGGCCGACTCGGTCGTCGAGTCGGTCGGTCTGACGCAGTTCCGGAGCGCCCCCGCGGCGCTCGAGGTCACCGATCAGGAGACTCCCCGACGATTGCTGCCCCAGCCGGACACACGGCCACCGACCCCGCTAGCAACTGGAAACGATACCGGTCGCTCACCGATCACGTTCGAAAACCACACGCCACAACAGGGGAAACGTTACGCGTAGCGTTCCAGTTCCGGCCGATCGAGCTCCTCGAGCACGTCGCCGGCGGCCTCGTCGAGGAACGCCGTCCCGTCGTCGGTGATCCGTCGCCCTTCGCCCTTCGCGGTCTCGACGAACCCCTCCTCCTCGAGCTGCTGGAGCGCCACCCGGATGATCTTCTTCGAGCCGGCCGAGTGCTCGGACGGGGAGACGCGGTAGCGGTTCGTACCGGCCTTCGAGCCGCCGTACTCGGTCGCCAGGCGCTCGACGCCGATGGGGCCGTTGTCCGCGACCTTGCGGAGCAGCGAGGCCGTGCGGACGAACCAGAAGTCGTCCTGCTGGGGCGGCAATTCGCGGTTCGGACCCGTCTTCGTGAAGCCGGCCCACTCCGGCTCCTCGATGCGTTCCTCGAGCCGGTCGGCGACCTCCTCGATGAGGTCCGCCGCCGGGACGTCGTAGAGAGTGACCATACGGCCGAATTCAGTGTCCCGCCGTTTAAACTCGTCGTATCTCCGCCGCTCGTGGTCGGCCACACGGCCCGTACCGGCCGGCCAGCAACGACCGTCGTCCGGCGGTTCCATCGGTACTGCTCAGCCGAAGCTGTCCGCGCCGACGACGCTCACGACCGTCCCGCCGACGAGCACGGGCACCCAGTACACCGCGCCGCGGTAGATGACCACGGCCGCGAGCGCGGTCTCCACGCCGATGGTGACCCCCGGAAGCGCCGCGAGCACGGCCACGAGCACCGCCTCGATGCCGCCCGTCCCGCCCGGGAGGGGCGTGATTCCGGCCATCGCGCCCATCGGCACCACGAACAGCACCGCCGAGAACGGGATGGACTCGCCGATGGCCACGAACGCGAGCCAGAGCCCGGACATCTGTAACCCCCAGCCGAGCGTCGAGGCGGCCAGCGAGACCGCGATGGCCCGCCTGTCGGTCGCGACGCGCTCGATCGCGCCGAAGAAGTGGCCGATCCGGGACTCGAGCGACGCCGGGGTCGGGACCGGGACGCCCGGGATCCGGTCGGTGATCCACCGGATGAGCGGCGTGAGCCCGGAGACGACCCGGTTCTCCAGGCTGTAGCGGTACTTCCACCCGACGTACACCGCGCCGGGGACGGCGACCGCGAGGAGGACGACCGCGCCGGTGGCGAGCTGTAATCGCGTGCCGAACGTCGTCTCGGTGGCGAAGTAGGCCGCCCCGATCAGCGCCAGCGAGACCGACGGGACGAAGTTCAGCGTGTCGACGCTGGCGATGGCGGCGAGCCCCTTCTCGTACTCGGTGTCGGCCATCTTCGAGATGAGCAGCGCCGCGACCGGCTCGCCGCCCGCCTGCCCGAACGGCGTGACGTTGTTCGAGAACATCGCCCCGTTGAACACCAGAAACGACCGGGGAAGCGAGACTGAGACGCCGAGGACCCCGAGGACGGTCTTGAGCGCGATCGCCCAGGCCAGCAGCCAGGCGAGCGTCACGCCGACGACGAGCAGCACCGTCGAGCTGTCGGCGCGGGACAGTTCGGCCACCAGTTCGTCGACGCCGACGAAGTAGAGCAACACGGACAGGACGGCGATCGCGCCGCCGAACCCGAGGACGGTGGCCCGAAGCTGGTCCCGATCCATGCCCCCGAGTCCGGCGGGGCGCGGTATCAAGCCGTCGAAAGATTCGGGCGGCGGGGCGGTGGCGGCCCGATCCGGGGCGGTCAGACCGGCCCACGTCGAAAGCGTTTCGGGCCGGCCACACCGACACTCCGTCGATGGACGAACGCGAGGCGCTCTCGCTGCTCGCCGGGGAACTCCCCGGCGTCGGCGACGACTGTGCCGTCGTGGGCGACCGCGTGCTCACGACGGACATGCTCCACGAGACGACGGACTTCCCGCCCGGCGTCACCCGCTACACCGCCGGGTGGCGCTCGGTCGGGGCCTCGCTCTCGGACGTGGCGGCGATGGGCGCGAGCGCCGAGGCTGCCGTCGCGGCCTACGCCGCGCCGACGCTCGACGACGAGGAACTGCTCGCGTACGTCCGCGGCGCGCGCGACGTCTGCGAGGCGGTCGGCGGCGAGTACGTCGGGGGCGACCTCGACAGGACCGACGAGTTCACCGTGGCCACGACCGCCGTCGGCGTCACCGACGACCCGGTTCCGCGCTCGGGGGCCAACCCCGGCGAGGCCGTCTGTGTCACCGGGTCGTTCGGCCGGACCGCGGCCGCCGTCCGGCGGTTCGACCGGGGCGACGTCGACCGCGGAAACGAGCTGTTCCGGTTCACCCCCCGCGTCGCCGCCGGGGGCGCGGTCGGGCGATACGCGACCGCGATGATGGATTCGAGCGACGGACTCGCGCGCTCGTTACACCAGCTCTCGGCCGCGAGCGACTGCGGCTTCGCTGTCGAGGACGCCGCCGTTCCGATTCACCCGGCCGTGACGGAGGTCGCCGGTGACGACGCCGACGAGCGCGAACTGGCGCTGTTCTTCGGCGAGGACTTCGAACTCGTCTGCACGGTTCCCGAGCGCGACGTCGAGGCGGCGCGCGCGGCGTCGCCGACGGCGCTCACGCGCATCGGGACCGTGACCGGGTCGGGCGTCGAGATGGACGGTGAGCCGCTGCCGGACCGCGGATACAGTCACTGAGTCGGGACGGGTCGGGTCCGGGACGGATCAGTCCGGGACGAGTCAGGTCCGGAATGGATCAGTCCGGGACGAGTCAGGTCCGGAATGGATCAGTCCGGGACGAGTCAGGTCCGGAATGGATCAGTACGGAGGTCGGCCGGGGCGGCTGGCGGCCCGATCACAGCGTCACGACGCGGA
Source organism: Halobaculum sp. XH14 (assembly GCF_032116555.1). Lineage (NCBI taxonomy): Archaea > Methanobacteriati > Methanobacteriota > Halobacteria > Halobacteriales > Haloferacaceae > Halorarum > Halorarum halobium. Next base: position 535,462 of record NZ_CP134949.1, on the reverse strand, counting down.
TCGGAACCAGCATGAAACACAGCAGGCCGAGCGCGAACGTCACCACGCCGACGGCCATCCGTTTCCCGTCGAGCGACGAGTCGTCGATGGGGTTCGCCGGGCCGCGGTAGGCGATGAACGCGGAGAAGAGCCCCCAGAACGCCCAGAGGCCGACCGACTCGTTGAGCCCGAGGTCGCGGACGTAGTAGAGGTACGCCGAGACGCCGAACAGGGCGAGGGGGACGAGCGAGGCGACCGTCTCCTGGCGCTCGCCCACCATCGCGCGGACGACGTGTCCGCCGTCGAGCTGACCGACCGGGAGGAGGTTCAACACGGTGAAGAACATCCCGACCCAGGCGCCCATGATCACCGGGTGGGCCGTCCGGCTCGGGTCGGCGTAGCCGGTCGGCTGGCCGATCGCGCCCGCGATGAGATCGAGCAACGGCGGGTTGTTGAACACGATGACGCGCCCGCCCTGCTGGACGATTTCAGCCGGGACCTGGAACGGGCCGAGCAGGAGGCCGACGACCGTGACGACGACCGTCGCCCCGAGCCCCGCGAGCGGCCCCGCGACGCCGATGTCGAACAGCGCCTTCCGGTCGGGCATCTGCCCGCGCATCCGGATGATCGCGCCCATCGTCCCGAACGGGAGGATGAAGGGGATGACGTACGGGAGCGACACGTCCACGTCGTGGTACCGGCCCATGACGTAGTGGCCGAGTTCGTGGGTCAACAGCACCCCGAGCACCGCCGCGGTGAACGGCCACGCCTGGAGCGCGACGAGCGGGTTCTCGCGGATCGCCGAGAAGGGGATGTAGTACCACGCGGTCGCGCCCACGAGCAGGGTCGAGAGCAGGGTCGCACAGAACAGGACGACGTTGGTCCACGGGACCCCGTCGACGCCGGTCGAGTAGGGCCGGGCGACGACGACGTCGAGTCCGCGGTCCGTCTGGACGACCTGGACCTCGTACCCTCGCTCGCGGAACGCCGGCCAGATCCGTTCGACGAGCGCGTCCTCGCCCACGTCGCTGACGCCGTAGTAGAGGACGCGCTCGCCGTCGGTCCGCACCTCGGAGAGGTGGAAGACGGCGTTCAGTTCCGGGGGCCGGGGGACGTCCCCCGGGACCGCTTCGCTCATTGGCGAGCGTTCGGTCCACGGATGGATAAGTCCTCCCCGGCGCTATCGACGATGGGAACCGGAGGAAAGCGGGGGACGAGGCCGCGAGGGGCCGGTCGTTCGACGCGTGCGGGGACCACGCGTGAGCGAACTGTGCGCCGATTCGATCCGCCGGTCGATCGGTCGTCGGGTCGGTTCGTTATGCCGGTTCGATGCGCCACGTGGTCGCGCTCGTGTACGACCACTTCTCGATGGTGAGCTCCGAGGCGGAGTCCTTGAGTTTCACCATGAGTGCGCCGATCTCCTTCGGGGAGAGCCCGACTTCCTCGGCGATGAACTTGCTCTTGAAGTAGAGCTCGCCATCCTGGGCCTTCGAGAGCAGGAAGCCCTTGAGGCGCTCTTCCTTGGAGGGGCTATCGACGTCAGGTTCGGTGGAGGGGTTTGCAGTTGCGCTCATCCTGTGTCACCTCGTTCCTGCCTACTGCCCAGGGGATGGTATAAGGGCGCGTCCGTTACCGGTAATTCGACTCCGTTCATGTCAGGCGCCGCGTGAAACGGGGGAAACGAAACCGTTCACGACGGTTCAGGAGACGGTTAGATGTTTTATAGCCGTGTTAGAACCGTTCGTTTTCTCCTGAAGAGCCGCCGTCTGACGCCGGGCTGACGGGCGCGTAATCAGGCAATATTGGCCCATATCCGGCCGTCGCGGGGACCGAACGTGACTCACGCGCGGTCGTGGACCCAGAACTCCTCGTCGGTGGTCGTCTCCTTCTTGAAGATGGGAACCTCGTCCTTGAGGCGGTCGATGCCGTCCTCGACGGTCCGGAACGCCTCGGCCCGGTGGCCGGCCAGCACGACGACGAAGACGATGTCCTCGCCGTCCTCGACGACGCCGACGCGATGGTGGGTTCGAACCGCGAACACGCCATCGCGCGCTTCGAGTTCCCGTTCGATCCGTTCGAGCCGTTCCTCGGCGACGCCGTCGTACTTCTCGAACGCGAGGTGCGTCGTCCGGTCGTCGTCGGGCGAGTCCTTCGCGCGGACGCGCCCGGTGAAGGTGGCGACGGCCCCCGAGCGCTCGGCGTCCTCGTGGGCGTTGACCGCCCGAACGAGCGTCTCCAGGGTGACGTGTGGCTGGACGTCGTCGATCCGGGTCGCCAGCGCGTCGAGATCGAGGTCGCCCACGTCCCCGTGGCGCGCCACGACGTCACCGGGGACGGACTCCTCGCCGATGACGACCGTCGGGAGCCGCAGCCGCGAGTAGCCGGCCACGAGCGCGTAGTCGAACTCCGGCGCGAGCCGGTCGAGGACGGCGTCGACGGACTCCCCCCGGCCGGTCCCGCGCCACGACCCGTCCTCGTCGACCCGGAAATCGGCGTCCTCTGGGCCGAGTTCCGCCTCGACGTAGGCCCGCCGGACCGTCGCCACGCGGCCGTCGAGGCGGGCCGCGAGCGAGTCGAGCACGGCGTGGGCGTCCGGGCCGACGATGCTCAGTGCCTGCATGGGAGAGTGGGGGCGTGCGAGCGGCTTAGACCTTCGGCCAGTCTCGGTGGTTCGTGTTCGTTGAGTCGGGGCGATCGTGTGATCGACTGAGAGTATGGTGTCTGCCTCGAAAGCCCCGGCTGCTCTCGGTTCGAGCGTTGGTTCGGTCGTCGCTTCGGCCCATCGAAAGCCCCCGCGGCCCCTTTCAGTCCCACCCACCGCACCCGCTCCGCACGGCACGGCCACACGCCTCCCCAGCCGATTCGCTCGGCGCTCCCTTCGGTCGCTCCCCTCACTCTATCCCTCGCGCGAGTCGGCCGCCCACGAGGGGCGGCCGCCGCGCGCCATCCGGTCGTTTGGTCGTTCGAAACCGGGAAGGACGTCCCCGCCAGCGCGACCCGCGGAACGACCAGTCCGGGAGCCTTAAGAGCGAATCGCGGCAACGCCGTTGCAATGAGAGTCGTCATTTCGCTGGGCGGGAGCGTGCTCGCGCCCGAACTCGACCCGGAGCGGGTGTCGGGCCACGCCGCCGCCATCGAACGCCTCGCGGACGAGGGCTGCGAGCTCGGCACGGTCGTCGGCGGCGGCGGGACCGCCCGGGACTACATCGGTGCCGCCCGCGAGCTCGGCGCCAACGAGGTCCAGCTCGACCAGTTCGGCATCGACGTCACCCGCATCAACGCCCGCCTGCTCATCGCCGCACTGGGCCAGATGGTCGACCCGACCCCGGCCCACAACTACGACGAGGCCGGCGACGCCATCCGCCGCGGCGACATCTCGGTCATGGGCGGGGTCATGCCCGGCCAGACGACCGACGCCGTCGCCGCCGCGCTCGCGGAGTACGTCGACGCCGACCTGCTCGTGTACGCCACCGGGGCGGACGGCATCTACGACGCCGACCCGAACGAGGTCGACGACGCCGAGCAGTACGGCGAACTCACCCCGGCGGAACTGGTCGACATCATCGCGCCGATGAGCCGCGACGCCGGCGCGTCCGCGCCGGTCGACCTGCTCGCGGCGAAACTCATCGAACGCTCCGGCATGCGGACGGTCGTGCTCGACGGACACGACCCCGCGGCCGTCGAGGACGCGGTGCTCCGCGGCGAGCACACCGGCACCGACATCGTCCCGACGGGCGGCGAGGAGCCGACGTACTGGGCGCAGCGATGAGCGCCGACGCGGACGGCGGCGGGCCCGGAGGCGAGGAAGCCGGCGACGTGGACGGGTCCATCGACCCGCACGCGGTCGGCGGCGGCGACCGTGAGGGGCGTGACGACGAGTACCGGGCGTTCTGGGCCGACGAGGTCGCAGACGAGATCGAGGCCCGTGACCCCGACGAACCGATCGTCATCAAGGGCGGCGTCTCCCCGTCCGGCATCGCCCACATCGGGAACTTCAACGAGATCATCCGCGGCTACTTCGTCGCCGCAGTGCTCCGCGAGCGGGGCCACGAGGTCCGGCAGGTGTTCACCAGCGACGACCGGGACGCGCTCCGGAAGCTCCCCCGGAAACTCGCCGACACCGACGGGAACGTCGTCGAACTCGGCGACGTGAACGCCGGCGCGCTCGGGCAGAACCTCGGGAAACCCTACACCGACATCCCGGACCCGTTCGAGGACGGCCACGAGTCGTACGCCGCCCACTTCGCGGCGCTGCTGTCGGCCGACGCCGAGGCGCTGGGGATTCCAGTGGAGATGGTCTCCAACACCGAGCTGTACGAGGAGGGGGCGTTCGACGACGTCCTCGAGCACGTCCTCCGGAACGTCGACCTGGCGCGCGAGACGCTGGCGAAGTACCAGGACGGGGTCGACGCGGACTACGTGCCGTTCATGGCCCAGTGTGGGGAGTGCGGGACGCTGACCCAGGACATCCTCGGGTTCGACCTCGACGCGCGGACCGTCGACTACCGCTGTTCGGGCATCGAGGCCGGCGGCCGACACATCGAGGGCTGCGGGCACGAGGGGACCGCGTCGTTCCGGGACGGGAAGCTTCCCTGGCGCTTCGAGTGGCCCGCCCAGTGGCAGGTGCTCGGCGTCGACTTCGAGCCGTTCGGGAAGGACCACGCCGAGGGCTCCTGGCCCTCGGGGGTCGACGTCGCCCGGAACGTGCTCGGGAACGAACCGCCGGTGCCGATGGTGTACGAATGGTTCACGCTCGACGGGGAGTCGCTCTCATCCTCGGAGGGCCACGTCGTCACCGTGAGCGAGGTGCTGGACCTCGTGGAGCCGGAGGTGCTCCGCTACTTCTTCGCCCGGAATCCGAAGAAGGCGAAGGACCTGAACCTCGAACGGCTGGACCTGCTCGTCGACGAGTTCGACCGGTTCGAGCGCGTCTCCTTCGGCGAGGCGGACGCCGACGAGGACCTGACGGCGCTCGCCGAGCGCGCGTACCCGTTCGTCGTGGACGAGGTCCGCCCCGAACGCGTCCGCCTCCCGTACACGTTCGCGGCGGTGCTCGGGATGGTCGAGGACCGCGAGTTCAGGATCAAACTGGCACGCGACGAGGGACACTTCACCGACGAGACCCCGGAGTGGGCCATCGACGACGCGCTCGAACGGGTCGAGCGCGCCCGTCGCTGGGCCGAGCGCAACGACAACGAGTACGCCTACCGACTCCAGACGGACCTCCCCGACCACGAGTTCGACGCCGACGTCGAGGCGGCCCTGGACGACCTGGCGGAGTTCGTCGCGGCGGGCCACGACGGCGAGGCGATCCAGGGCGAAATCCACGAGACCGCCCGCCGGCACGACGTGGAGGTGTCGGACTTCTTCGCGGCGGGCTACCGGCTGTTCTTCGACGAGACGCAGGGGCCGCGGCTCGGGGAGTTCCTCGGCGAACTGGAGCGGGAGTTCGTCGTCCGGCGGCTTCGGCGCGAGGAATAGGGTTCTCGCGTTGACCGAACGGTCGGGTCACGCGGGGCATTTCCTGCGGTCGGCGCTGTTTGGCGTTTTGCGCGCGTGACCCGTCCCTCCTGATGGGGTTGAGTCGACGCCCGCGAGGAGCACAGGAGGCTGCTCACGCGAGCGTGGCGAGGGTGAGTTCCGAGGAGGGTGCTCCGAGCGAAACGACACTGTGGCCCGATCACCGCCGGAAGCAGCGATCCGCGTCACCGATCAGCCGATAGAGGGACGTACCGTGCCCGACGACGAGGGCGCCGACGGCGAACCAGCACCGTTCAGAGCAGGCCCTCGACCTCGGCGAGCAACAGCCCCTCGACGGTCGCGTCGTTCGTCGAGCCGCCACGAACCAGGTCGATCGCCTCCTCGACCGGCACCGACCGGGGCGTCAGGAACTCGTTCTCGTCGAGCGACTGCTCGGCGGGCGTCAGGTCCTCGGCGAACACGAACGCACGGCGGTGGCGCAACAGCCCCGTACAGCACCAGACCTCCTGGAGCAGCGACGTACTCCCCGCCGCGAAACCCGTCTCCTCCCGGAGTTCGCGCTCGGCCGCGGCGGTGTCGGACTCGCCCGCCTCGATGATGCCGGCCGGGAGTTCGAGCTGCGTCCGCCTGATCGTCGGCCGGTACTGCTCGACGAACAGGAGCCGGTCATCCGCCCGCGCGACGACCACGACCGCGCTCGGGAGTTCCGCCCAGTAGTAGCGCTTCCGGGTGCCGTCCGGCTGTTCGACCAGATCGTAGCCCGCGGTCACCCAGCCGGTCTCGTACTCGACCGCGCTCTCCACGACCGGCCACTCGGGCTCGCCGGGCCAGTCGTGTCGCCGACCGTCGTCGAACGCCGGCGCGTCGTCCGCACCCTCCTCCGTTCCGTCGGTCATGGCTGCACCACCGCCACGCGGTATCTGGTCCCCTCGTACTCGACGAACGCGGCCTCGGCCGTCGCCGCGCCCTCGGGCGCGAACTCCAGGAGCGACTGCAACTCGTCGAACGGCGAGTTGGTAAACGGCTCCTTCAGGCCCCACGGTCCGCGCCGGTACGCCGACGACCGGCCGTCGTCGCTCGAAAGCGCCTCGAACAGGTACGGGTACTGCCGGGCCGAGAAGTTGTCCACCTCGAGCGTCGGGCCGTCCTCGGCCCCCTCGACGGTCAGGTAGTACGGGTCGCCCGCGGCGAGAAACTGCGGGAGCGCCCCGAGCGCCAGCAGCGCCAGGACGACGCCGACCAGGAGGAGGAGTCCGTTCCGCGCGATGGGTCGCATACCCCGGCTTGGGAGGCCCCCAGCAAACCGATTACGCCTCGGGGTCGTCGACCTCGTCGTCGCCGACGCCGGCGTCGTCGTGGTCGTCTGAATCGGCGACGTGCTCCCGATAGACCACCCCGAACGCTCGACGGCGGAGCGTCCCCAGCGCGGCCTCCCGCTCGTCCTGAAACGTCGCGGCGACGGCGACGCCGCCCTCGCCCGCGAACGGGACCGGGTGCCAGGCGACGCGCTCGACGTTCTCGCTCCCGGCGACGTCCGACCCGTACCCCGGGTTCGCGTCGAGCCACTCGTCGAACTCCTCGTCCGTCCCGACGTGGACCCGGAGCAGCGACGCGAACAGCGCGTCCCGGACGGTCTCGATCACCTCGCCGGTGACGCGGTCGCGGTACTCCTCGCGGTCGAAGTCCATCGCCCTGGCCGCCTCGCGGACGGCGACCTTCGCGGCCGGCACGAGCGATCCGTACTCCGCGCGCGCCTCGGCCGGCGTCGCCGGTGCCAGCGTCCCCTCGGTGTCCATGTCAGGCTAGGCGGCCGGGCGAATCAAGAGTCGTTCCCTTCGGGGTCGTCGTCCTCGTCAGCGTTCCCGGTATCGCGCCCGTTTTCCCCGGCGTCTCCGGTATCGGCACCGCTGTCGCCCGCCTCCTCGGCTTCCTCGGACTCCTCCTCGTCGAAGCCGTACATCTCCTCGGTCAGTTCCTGTGCGTCCTGGATGACCGACTCGACGGCCTCATCCGTGACTGCCTCGGCCATCCCCTCGAACCCGCCAGCCTCCCGGCCGTTCATCGCGTCGGGGCGGCTCCCGCCATCGTGCTCCCCGTCGTGTCCGTGCGGGTGGTCGTGTGAGCCCGCCCCCTCGGTCGTGTCCTCGAACACCTCGTCGAACTCGGCTTCCTCGGCGTGGTCGGTCACGCGCTCGGCGAGTTCGCCCGGCGTCTCCTCGCCCCAGCCGGGGACGTGCTCGTCGAGCCAGGCCTCGTGGTCGTCCTCCCGGAGCATCGCGGTGAACGCGAGGTGGTTGGCGAGGTGTTCCCCGTCCCGCTGGGGGACCTCACAGACGGGGCAGGCGTATCCCATGCTCGGTCGTGTGGGGCGGGGCGGGAAAACCCCTCTTGTCTCGATTCTGGCTCGTCGTGTTCGGCGAGTTCCCTCATCTGTGGACTCGTTCGTTGGTTTCCCTCTCGTGGTGACCGCCTCGAAAGCCCCCGCGGCCCCTTTCAGTCCCACCCACCGCACGGCACCGCACCTCACTCTCGCCAGCCTCCTGCGCTTCTCGGCCTTCGCGGGACTCGCTTCGCTCGACCCGCGTGCTCTCGTTCGCTCCTGCGTCGCTCACGAGAGCTTCGGCCTGCGGTGCTCGTCCCTCGCACGAGCGGTCGCCCACGAGGGGCGGCCGCCGCGCACCACGTGGCCTGGTCGAGTTGGCCGCGGTCGGCGCGTGCCGGCGCGGCTCCGTCCGCGCCGGATGCGCGCGAGGGATGAGAAGCGCAGCGAGCCTGCGAGCGAGCATCGCAATCGGCTGGGGAGGCCGTGGCTACAATCACCGCCAACAGTAGTGGTCTACCTCACCGACCAACCGGCCTGAGAGATCGAACCAGGTAGTAACCGTCTAAACGGAGAAAACCGGAGTCGGTGAACGAACCAACCCCGAAATTGACAACCACGGACCGAAATGCCCCCAGCCTACTTCCACGTCCACCTGGCGTCGAGCAGGTAGCGGTACGTCCCGCTGATGAGGATCGCGCCGAGGTTCGCCGCGATGTAGCCGGCCCCGGCCCAGCTCACGAACGCCGCCAGCAGCCCGAGCTGGATCGGGATGGCGGAGCCGCGAACCAGGTTCGTCCTGAGCAGCCCCCGGAGGTACTCGCCCCGGCCGGTGTGCCGGGAGGCGCTGAACGTCCAGGCGTTGTTGAGCACGTACTGGAGCAGGATGGTGATCTCGATGGCGAACGCCGCGCCGACGAGGTAGTTCACGCCGCCGTGCTCCACGAACGCCCAGAGCAGCCCGGTCTGGACGCCGGCCGCGCTGGCCCCCACGGTGGCGAACCGGGCGATCCGGCCGACCGTGGCACCGTCGACGGTGCTCGTTGTGGGTGTCGCCATGTGGTCAGCGGTAGCCGAGCGCGTCCAGGCGGTCGGCGATCGCCGAGTCCATCCCCTCCTCGCCCTCCTCGTCGGGCGCGGTCCGGTCGCCCTCGCGGCCGTGGTCGCCGCGATCCGGAGCGGCCTCGGAGCCCTCGCCGCCGATGCGCTCGGCGTGCTCCCGGACCGTCTCCCGGAGTGTCGTCAGGACGGCGGGCCGGTTCGCGTCGGGTTCGGCGAGCAGGTCCCACTCCTGGTCGGGGTCGTTCCGGCGGTCGTACAGCTCCGCGACGCCGGTCTCGGTGTTCTCGATGTACGCCCACTCGGCGGTCCTGGCCGAGACGAGCAGGTCGCCCTCGACCAGCGAGCGCGGGATGGGCTGCTGGGTCACCTCCTCGCCGCGGACGGCGACCGAGACGACCGGCTCGGACTCACCGGCCGGCCGGGTCGACTCGCCGTCCCGAACGGCGCCCGTCAGGTCCTCGCCCTCCCAGGCGTCGGGGGCGTCGGTGCCCAGTAGCGACGCGACGGTCGGCGGAATCGCGTCGAGGCCGACCGCGCGCTCGAGGCTCCGCCCCTCGGCGCCGGGCACGTCGACGACCAGCGGGACGTTGATCAGCTCGTCGTACAGCTTCGGGTAGTGGGCCAGGTGGCCATGCTCCTGGAACTCCTCGCCGTGGTCGCCCGCGAAGACGATGGCCGTGTCGTCGGCCCGTCCGGCCCCGGCGAGCGCGTCCCGCAGTCTGCCGACGCTGTCGTCGACCTGCCGCACGCCGCCGTGATACAGCGTGTGGAGGTCCGCGAGCGTCCGCGGGCCGACGGCGCGACCGAGCCCCGTTCGGACGTGTGCCCGGAGCATCCGGCCGGTGCCGACCCGGTCCGAGGAGACGGCCCGGAGGTAGCGCGGCGCGGGGACGTACGGCGTGTGCGGGTCCATGTAGTGGACCCAGAGGAAGAACGGCCCCTCGGTCTCCTCGATGAACGAGATGGCGTTCCGCTCGACGTCGAGCATGCGCGAGGTGTCCGCGAAGGGGCGGCCGTCGTCCGAACGGTTGAGCTTCGCGGCGGCGCGGCGGAACGGCGAACGGAGCAACTGGAGCCAGCCCTGCACGGTCGGGTGGGCGGCGAGATACCGGCTGTACCGGCTGGAGGCGTCGCCGACGAACGAGTCGAACGCGTCGAAGCCGCGGTCGTACCCCCAGTGCTCGGTGAGGAAGCCGTTGGCGGCGTTGAAACCGCCGGTGTGGACGCCGGCCTCCGAGAGCGCCTCCGCCAGCGTCGGGGTCGACGGGACGCCGATGTCGGCCCCCTCGGCGAACACCGGCCGCGAGGCGAGGATGCCCGGGAACGAAAAGGGGGTCCAGTTGCCCGTCGCGAAGGCGTTCTCGAACGTCGTCCCGTCGGCGGCGATGTCGTCGATGACCGGCGTGCGGTCGCCGCCCAGCGCGTCGGCTCGCAGCGAATCGACCGTGACGAGGAGGACGTTCTCCACCTCGGGTGTTGTGTCGGTCATGTCGGTGAGGCTCCCGTGCTCGCACCCGCCCGGCCCTGCCGGCCGTTCCCCCGTGCTTCGTGGCGCGTGTTCGGGTTACTCACGGGGGATTCTGGTCGAGACGGCTAAGTGTTTTGCATCGTCTTGCACGCGTCGAACGGGGGTCGGGCCGAGCGGACGCGACCGGTCGCGCGACTCACCGGCGGGCCCACCCCTCCAGGTCGAGCGCCATCACGAACGCCGGTTCGCCGTCGGCGTAGTAGCGCGGGATCCGCCTGGCCGGCTCGAACCCCTCGTCGGCGTACAGTTGCTGGGCGCGATGGTTCGACTCGCGCACCTCCAGTTTCACCACCGCCGCGCCGGCCGCCGTCAGTTCCCGCAGCGACTCGCGCAGCAGCCGCCGGCCGAGCCCGAGCTCCTGCGCGTCGGGGCGCACGGCGATGTCCTTGACGTGGCCGATGTCGCGCCCGTGGTTCGGCGTCACGTCGCCGATGACGTAGCCGAGCGTGTCGCCCGCGGCGACGCCGTCGGCGCCGACCGACACCGCCGCGTCGCGCCCGTCGGCGACGAGGAACGCCGGCGCGTTCAGCGCCTTCTCGAACGCGGCGAACGGCCATGGCTGGTCGAAGACGGCCTTCTCGATGCGGAACACGTCGAGCAGGTCGGCCCGCGTCGCCGGCCTGATCTCGACGTCCGCGGCCGCCCCGCTCGCCGCTCCGTCGGCGTCGTCGGGCAACGCGCGGCGCGACGTCGTCATTGGTCCGTGTACGGCGGAGCGAGGGATAAGAACAGCGGCCGTTCCGGTCGGTTTGGGTCGGCGTTCGGCGTGGAGTCGGACGCTCGTCGCGTTCGGTTCGCTCGCGTGAACGGCCCGCACCGACCGCATCTGCTCGACCAACCGCGTGGTGCGGGGGAGTCGAGCGCCGCGGGGGCTTTCGAGGCGGTCATCGCAGGCGCACGTCGAGCAGCACACTCGGATCCCGCGGAAAATAGCCCCGTTCAGTCGCCAGGAAAGCAGTTCAGGACTCGTGAACGTGCCCGCACTCGGGACACTTGACCTCCTCGCCGCGCACCTCCGCGCTCGCCTGCCGCACCTCCCGCATCACCGTCGAGATGCGGTCCTCGGCCTCCAGTTCGTCCTCGACGGCGAGGTCGACGCCCTCGACCTCCAGCAGGAACTTGGCGACTTCCGTCACCTCGTACATCATGTCGTCGAGCTGTTCGGCGGTGAAGAAGCCGCACATCGCCCCGTAGAGGAACGTCGCGCCGGCCTTGTTCACCTTCTCCTCGAAGGATGCCCGCGCCTGGTTCACCGCCTGCGGGGTGTACGTGTCGGTCATGAACGGCACCAGCCGCGGGAGGTTCTCGCCGATCTTCGTCATCTCGACGCCCGTCTCCGTCCGGAAGTCCGCACAGAGGCGCGCGATGGCCCACTCGCGGGCCGTGACGTAGGTGCGGTCCCGCAGGAACTCGTTGACGCGGTCGTACTCGGCCCGCTCCATCTTCTGGAAGCGGTCGTACTTCCGCACGTCCGCGGGCACGTCGGCGTCGACGTCCGGCCCCGGCACCGACCCCGGCGGCGACTCCCTGGCAGCGTCGTCGCCGGCGGCCGGGTCCTCGCCGGGCGCTGGTTCGTCGCCCGGAGCCACCTCGTCCCCGGAAATCGGCTCGTCTCCCGGAACGGCCTCGTCCTCGGTCGCCCCCGCGCCGTCGGCACCGGCGGTCCCCTCGCCGACGGCCTCATCCCCGGCGGCCGTCTCCTCGCCAGCCACGTCCTCCCTGCGCTCGGTCCCGGACGCGTCCCGGCCGTCGGCGTCCCCGGCACGGTCGCCCTCGACCCCGTCACCCTCCCCTTCGGGCGGTCGTCCCCGCCCCTGCCCGGCGTTATCGGCCATACCGGCCCTATCCGGCCCGCTGGTAAAAACCCGTTCCCGCGCGTCTGACGCCCGGCCGACAGGAACGGTGGCCCAAACCCTCGGATCGCCCGTCCCGGCATCCGCTCGCCGTCGACCGTGGCGGCACGCTTTTGGCCGGCGCTTCCGACCCCTCGGCCATGAAGGTGCTCCTCGGAATCGGCGGGAGCGGCGACTCGCTCACGGCGCTCGAACGGACCGTCGAGCGCACGCGGGAGGCGGGCGACGACCTCACCGTGGCGGTCGTGGAGAACCCCGAGTCGGACGCCTCGCTGGCGGACGTCGAATCGCGCGTCCGGGACCTCCTCGGCGATGCGGACCTCGACGCCACGGTGCGGCGCGTCGAGGGCGACGCGGGGAGCCGGCTGGTGGACATCGCCGAGTCGGAGGGGTTCGACCACATCGCGCTCGGCGGCGGACAGACCAGCCCGATGGGGAAGATCAACCTCGGCCAGATCGCACAGTTCGTGCTCCTGAACTCCCACGTTTCGGTGACCCTCGTCCGATGAGCGACCGAACCTACCCCGACGAGCCGGCGGGCCCGTTCGCCGAACCGCCGTTCTCGTTCTCGGACGGCGAGGGGCGCGAGATCGAGGTCCGGCCGTTCCACGCCGACGCCGACCGCAGCGAGGAGGAACTCGCGGCGCTCGTCGAGATGTACGACGCGTTCGACCCGGCCGACCGCGCGCAGGGCATCCCGCCGAGCCGGGAGTCGGCGATCCGCGACTGGCTCGACAGCATCCTCGGCGGCGGCGGGTTCAACGTCATCGCCTGGGACGGCGACCGGGCGGCCGGCCACGCCACGCTCGTCCCTGACGACGACGAAGTGTACGAACTGGCGATCTTCGTCCTCCAGGCGTATCAGGGCGCGGGCATCGGCACCAGACTCATCGAGGGGCTGCTCGGCCACGGCGCCGAAAACGGCGTCGAGCGGGTGTGGCTCACCGTCGAGCGCTGGAACCGTCCGGCCGTCTCGCTGTACGAGAAGGTCGGCTTCGAGACGAGCGACGCCGAGTCGTTCGAACTGGAGATGACGGCGTGGTTGGGAACTCCCCGTGGGGACGGATAGCGGCGAGAGACAGCCTGGAGAAGCCGTTTTCCAGCCCACTGGAACGCCACGTCGAGGGCGGTAACCTCTATCGGGGGAGACGGGACCACTCCCCCCATGTCGGACGACCCGGAGCTCGCGTGGCCGGAACGTCGGGAGGCGGTAACGTATCGGGAGGTCCGTGAGGTGCTCAACTCCCAGCGACGGATCGTCTCGGACATCGACGAGAAGGCGATGCGGACCGTCCGCCTGACCGCGCTCCTCGTCGGGGCCGTTCTGACCGCGTGGAACGTCAGCGACGGGTCGCTGTTCCACCGGGAACTGCTCGTCGTCGGTGGCGGGGCGCTGTTCGTCTCCATCGTCGCCGGCCTCATCACGTACTCGGAGTCACGGGACCTCGTTCTCGGGCCGACGGGTACCTACGTCGAACAGCTGATTCGGAACGGTTTCCACGGTCGGCCGTGGAACGAGGACCACCTCCACACGACGGGGTTCTAGATCGAGGAGAACCACTCGGTGACCGAGCGGAACAGCCGTCTCCTCTCGGCGTGTCAGGCGTTCCTCGTTCTCGGACTCCTGTCGACCGCACTCGCCGTGATTTTTAACCGAGACCGACCTACGTCGGGACGTGATGAGAGACGACGAACGCGATGAAGCGCTCTCGAAGGGACAGCGCTCCGGGAAGGGAGCCGGGCTGTTCTCTCACGTGCTCTCCTGGACCGGGAACGACGAGTGATCGGTCGATTCGGCGACCACCGACGAATCGGGGGATGACAGCGGCTCAGACCGACAGCACCGGCTGGCTCGCGTACAACAGCACGTACTCGGCGGCCTTCTCCAGCACCTCGCCCGGTTCGCCCGTGAGCGGTTCGCGCGGGATGACGAGGAAGTCCGCGGAGATCTCCTCGGCGGTGTCGAGGATGACGCTGCCCGGGTGGCGCGACTTCCGGTTCGTCGAGAAGCCGTAGGCGATGGAGCTCGAGACGGGGACGCCGTGGTCCCGGGCCACCAGCTCGACGCTCTCGGTGAACACCTCGGTGTCCTCGGCGACCTCGGCCTCGTCGATCGCGTCGGTCTCGATGGCCCGGACGACCTCCTCGCCGAGCACGTACACCGCGTGGACCGCTGCGTCGTAGCGCTCGGCGACCGCGACGGCGTACTCGACGGCCTCCAGGGACTCGTCGCTCCCGTCCACCGGGGCCAGGACGCGTTCGACGGTCAGGCTCATGGCGGGTACTGTGGCGGAATTCGTGAAAGGTGTTGCCCTCTTCGTCGTGTTCGAACCCCATCATCGGGCCGTTTCGGGCGGTGTCCCGGTACGGCCGCCGGACCTCGCGGCGCTCGACCGAGCGGCGTCGCCGTGCTACTCGTCCCCGAGCAGCGAATCGGCGATGTCCCGCAGCCCCTCGTCCGGCCGACCGGTCATCTCGTAGACGGTGCGCTCGCCGGGCACCCGTACGCCGTACAGGTAGCCGGGATCCACCTCGTCGACGTCGACCGCGTCGTCGGCCTCGCGGCCGTGCTCGCGACACCACTCGACGAGGCGGTTCTCGCCCTCGCCGGGGTTCCGGGCCAGCCGCCGGTTGTCGTACGCGCCCCGAAGCAGCCGACCCCGGGCGTCGCTCTCGACCCGGGCGTGGCAGGACTCGCCGTCGATGACGAGTCGGATCTCGTCCCCGGCCTCGACCGCGGCGTCCTCGGGGACCCGGAGGCAGGGAAGCCGGGTTCCGCCCGAGCGCGTGAGGTGGGCCCGATAGGTGGTAACCGCGTCCGCGTCGCTGGCGATGCTGTCGGACATGGAGCGGGAAGGGAGCTACTCCTCGTCGTCCTCGCCGCCGTCCTCGTCGTCGGCCGCCTCCGCTTCGTCGTCGTCTTCGACGTCGGCATCCGACTCGTCCGCCTCCTCCGTCTCGGCCGTCTCCTCCCCGGACTCGGCGTCCTCGGTCGCTTCCTCGTCGGTCTCCTCGGCTTCCGCTTCGGCCTCCTCGGCTTCCGCTTCGTCCGCCTCGGCTTCCTCGTCCGCCTCGACCGCCCCGGCGTCTTCCGTCTCCGCCTCGGCCTCCTCCGCGCCGCCCTCGAACGTACCGTCGACGAGCCGGGCGTTGATCTGGACCGTCTCCTCGGAGACCTCGCGGCCGCGGACGGTGACGCGCTTGCGCTCGCCGTCGCGGGACGGCTCGTAGCCGACGCCGCCCTCCAGGAGGAGCTCCTTCAGGTTCGCGCCGGGCACGTCCTCGCGCATCGGCCGCCCGGCCGTGTCCGAGCCGCCGGTCAGTTCGAGCGTCATCCCCTCGGCGTCGACGACGCCGGCGTCGACCTCGTCGCCGATGTCGAGCCCGAGGAACCGGTTCGCGTCCTGTCCGTCCACGTCGAACTGCTGCGTGTCGCCGGCGGAGTCGCCCACGACGACCTTGAATTCAGCCATTACGGGAACGAACTCGTCGGTTAGAGAAAAGAGCGTCGAAAGCGAGGTCCGCGGGGTACTCCGGGAGAGTCCGCCACGCTGCCCGTCGCGGCTCAATCCAGCCGAACCGGCTCGTCGGTCGACACCGTCGAGACGCGGACGTCCTCGCCCACCCCGAACTGCGGGTCGCCCGCCCCCGGCCGCGTCACGAGTTTGACGCCGAACCCGTCGTCCCGGGAGGCGAACAGCGACAGCCCCGTGATGGGGTCGCCGTTCGCCAGCACCGTCACGTCGCCCCACGCGACGTCCCGCCCGTCCACGATGCCGACCGGTTCGCCGAGCAGTTCGACCACCGTGGCGTCCGTGGCTCCCGCCGACGCCGACGGTGACGACATCGCCGCCAACTGTGACGACCCCGGCGCCGGCCCGAACCGTCCGCCGGCGCCGTAGTGGGCCAGTCCGCCGTCCAGCGGGACTCCCGCGTCCGAACCGACGGCGGCGTAGCCGTCCACCCGGCCGCCGGGCGCGTCCAGCAGCGCGTAGCTGTCGCCGGTTTCGACGACGGTTCCGGTCCCGTCCCAGTCGAGCGCTGCGACCGGCACGTCGACGTCCAGCGGGAGCGACCCGGACGCCCGGTACGGGTTCCTGTCGTGCCCGCGGAACTCCAGGTGGACGTGGTTGTCGACCCAGCGGCCGAAGAAGCCCGAGCGAACCATCTCCCCGAGCGAGTCGCCGACGGCGACGGAGTCTCCGGGTTCGACCGCGGGGTCGACGTGGAGGATCCGCGCCAGGTGCTCGCCGGCGTCGACGACGATCAGGTGGTCGGTGTCGACCGCGTACGGGCGGTCCGGACAGCCGACCGTCCTGACGTCGAGGACCTCGCCGGCGACGGGCGAGACGCCCGAACGGCCCGCATCATCGTCGGGGTAGAGGTCGATCGCGTGCCCGTGGTCGTGGGCCGGGTACGGCGAGTTGTACAGCGAAAAGCGGGGGTAGCGCTCGATCAAGTGGGCCGGAAGCGGAACCGGCTCCGTCCCCCCGGTCTCGTCCATACCCCGTCTCCGTGGCGGAAGCGCTTAGGCGACGCGACTCCGACCGGCGGGCGTGATTCGGGTGTACCGTGGACCCCTCCCGACGCGGGAGCGCGACCGGGCCGCGACGGCCGCCATGCTCGCCGGGACGGCCGACTCCGGGGAGCCGGCGCTCCGGGTCTGGACGCCCGGCCGACAGGTCGCGTTCGGCCGCCGCGACGCCCGCGCCGAGGGGTACGACGAGGCGAGGCGAGCGGCCGAGGACAGGGGGTTTCCCCCGACCGAGCGCTCGGTCGGCGGCCGGGCGGTCGCGTACGCCGACTCGACGCTCGCGTTCGCCCACGCCGTCCCGCTCGCCGACATGCGCCGGGGGATGGACGAGCGCTACGACGCGGCGGTCGAAACCATCGTCGACGCCCTCCGTGGAATCGGCGCCGACGCGGAACCCGGCGAGCCGCGCGACTCCTACTGCCCCGGCGACCACTCGGTCCGGGTCGCAGACGGCGGCAAGATCGCCGGCATCGCACAGCGGGTCCGGCAGGACGCGGCGCTGGTCTCGGGCTGTGTCACCGTCGCCGGGCGCGACGAACTCCGCGACGTCCTGGCCCCGGTGTACGACGCCTTGGCCGTCCCCTTCGACCCCCGATCGGTCGGCTCGGTCGCCGCCGCCGCCGGCCCCGCGGACCCCGACGCCGTGCGCGACGCGCTCGAATCCGCCTTCCTCGGGGACGAGGAGCCGGTTCGGCTTGACGCGAGCGACCTGCTCACCGAGGACTGAGCGTGACTCCGGGTACCCGCCGCGGTAGGAGCGATGTCCTTGCTTCGACCGCACGGCCGATCGAGCGGGGGGAGGGCCGTCGGGAACGACGCCACGGCGACGGGAACCCGGAGAAGCCGAGTGCGAGGAGAGGGACCGAGGTCACGACCGGGACCCCGAACCCGAACTCGGCCGCACGAGGAACCGACCAGAAACCGATCAGAACCCCGATTACGCGGAAGAAAAGCCGTCCTCCCAGCGGAACGTCCCGTCTCGCTGGACGACCTCGCCATCCACCAGCAACCGCGAGTCCTCGCTCACGTCGGTGATCATGTCGACGTGGACCGCCGAGTCGTTGCCCGACTCGCCCTCCGGCAGGCAGGAGTCGTAGGCCCGACCAACGGCCAGATGAATCGTGTCGCCCATCTTCTCGTCGAACAGGATGGAGTCGGTGAAGCGGTCGATGCCGCGGTTCATCCCGATGCCGAGTTCCCCCAGCCGGCGGGCACCCTCGTCGGTGTCGAGCACGCCCGCGATGGCCTCCTCGCCCCGTTCGGCGTCGAAGTCGACGACCTCGCCGCCCTCGAACGCCAGCCACACGTCCTCCACGCGGGTCGCGTCGATGGTCATCGGCACGTCGAAGAACACCTCGCCCTCGGTCGCATAGGGGGCCGTGAACACCTCGCCCGAGGGGAGGTTGTGCGAGTCGTACGCGACAGACGTGGCCGAGTTGACGGCCGTCCGGTTCTCGATGCTCATGGTCAGGTCGGTGCGCCGAGACGGTCCCCGGCCGCCGTCTCGGTCCGTTCGATCCGTCTCGATGCGGACCTCGCTCCCCTCATCGAGCACGTCCTTCACCTTCGCCATCTCGTCTGCGAGCGACTCCCAGTCGCGCAGGACGGCGTCGTAGACGAACTGCTGGTACTCCTCGTAGGCCATGCCGGCCCCCTGGGCGAGCGAGCGCGTCGGGTGGACCGTGCTCACCCAGTCGGTGTCCATCCGGGCTTCGCGGACGCGCTTGTTCGCCTGCTTCGCGGCGCGGCGGCGTTCGGTCGGGACGTCGGCGGTCGCGGTCGTGTTGCGCCCGCCGCCGAGGCGGAGGTAGACGTCGGCGGCCTCGAGCATCGCCAGCTTCGGGTCGTTCTCGGCGAACTCGCCGTCGTGAGCCCGGAGGAACGCCCGCGACACTTCGTCGCTCCCGTAGGTGGTCAACAGCGTCGCGCCGCGCTCGCCGAGCTTCTCAGCGACGGCGACCGCGAGGTCGTGGGCGTCCTCCGCGACGTCCACCACGACCCGGTCGCCCGCCTCGACGCGTGCGCTCCAGTCGACCAGTACCTTCGCGTGCTCCCTGACTCGCTCGTCCATGCGGTCACTGGCGGTTCCGGCGGCCAAAGCCCCGACGGTTCGCGCTCGAATCGGGGGCGGATCCGAACCGCGACGGCCGGCTCCGGGGGAACCGCAACGCCTACCCCCCACGTGGCCGACGCGACCGTATGGAACTGGGCGTCATCGGCCTCGGACGGATGGGGCGGATCGTGGTGGACCGGAGCCTCGCGGCCGGCCACGACGTGGTCGCGTTCGACCTCGACGCGGAGGCGACCGCCGCGGCGGCGGAGGCGGGCGCGACCCCCGCCGACTCGGTCGCGGACCTCGCGGAGCGGCTCGCCACTGGCGGGGACGGGAAGCGAATCTGGCTCATGGTCCCCGCGGGCGACGCGGTGGACGCGACCCTCGATGAACTCGACCCGCATCTCGACGCGGCGGACGTCGTCGTCGACGGCGGCAACTCCCACTTCCGGGACTCGACGCGCCGGGCGGAGTCGACCGACGCCGCGTACCTCGACTGTGGCACCTCCGGCGGCCCGGCGAGCGCCGAGGCGGGGTTCTCGCTGATGGTCGGCGGCCCCGAGTGGGCCTACGATGAACTGGCGCCGGTGTTCGACGCCGTCGCCACCGGCCCGGCAGGTCACGACCGGATGGGCGGGTCGGGGGCGGGCCACTACGTGAAGATGGTCCACAACGGCGTCGAGTACGCGCTGATGGCAGCCTACGGCGAGGGGTTCGAACTGCTCCACGAGGGCCGGTACGACCTCGACCTCGAGGCGGTCGCGCGGACGTGGAACAACGGCGCGGTCATCCGATCGTGGCTGCTCGAGCTCTGCGAGGAGGCGTTCCGCGAGGAGGGGAGCGACCTCGGCGACGTGGCCGACCGCGTGGAGGGCGGCTCCACCGGGACCTGGACGGTGCAGGAGGCGCTCGAACAGGAGGTGCCGCTGCCGCTCATCTACCAGGCGCTCTCCGAACGGTTCGGGTCGCGGGCCGACGACGGCCGGTTCTCGCGACGGCTGTCGAACCGGCTCCGGTACGGCTTCGGTCGGCACGAGGTGCCGCGGCGCGACGGCGAGTAGTCCTCGACACCGCGGAGCGTCCCGGTTTCGCGTTCCGGCGCGACGCGGAGCCGCCCACGCGCACCCGGGACGAGCGGAACACCACGACTTTCCGGCGGGCGGCGGAACGGGTCGACATGGTCCCCAGCCCGTCGTGGCGACGGGTCGCCGTCGCCGCCCTCGCCGGACTCGCGATCGGTCTCCTCCTCGGCCCGTCGGTGAACGCCCTGCCGGGCTTTTCCGATCACACCGGCCCGTCGGAGATGCGCGTCACGTCGTTCGACCGCCTCGAAGCCGGCTGTGCCGAGCAGGTGGCGACTCGCGCAGGGAGCGCCTACGACGCGGGCAACTACACGAAGACCGCGTTCGTCCGAACCGGGAGCGTCGACGCGAACCTCTCGGCCCGCGTCGTGCGAACGTCGCCGCCGGGCGCGGACCTCAGCACGTTCCGCGTCCGCGTCGACTCCCACCACGAGGGGCCGGCGAACGCGACCTGCGAGACCGGCGTGCTGTACCGGGTCACGATCACCCCCGGTGGTGGAAGCCCGGAGGGGCTGGTGCCGGACGCGCACGGGACGCGGGTTCTCTGGCTGGAGAACGGCGAGTACGCCGGCTGTTCCGGGAGCGTTACCAGCCCGCTCGAAACGGGGTGCAGTCGGTTCCGCCCGGGCGACGGCGAGCCCCGGCAGGTCTGGGCGAACGGGTCCGGGGCCGCGACGTAGTCCGAGCCGTCCCGCCGTCCCGACCGGTGGACAATCACAATCCTTGTTACCCCCCACTCCCAACCAGCGCCCATGGTTGACCCCGTTGCAATCGGGTTCGGCGCGGGCCTCGTCCTAGTCTTCGTCGCCCTGCACTTCGCCCGCGGGACGGGTTGGGAGCCGACCGCGGACATCTCCGAGGAGGTGCTCGAGCAGCGCGCCTCCACCGTCCCGGAGACGGACTTCCCCGAGCCCGGAAATCGGGCCATCGGCGGCGGCGGCGTCGCCGGCGCGGTGCCGGCCGGCGAGGAGGGCGAACTGGAGGAGGGCGACGAGGCCGCCGAGGAGTCGTCCAGCCCGGCGGACATCCCCGAGGACGAGGTGGAGTACTTCGAGGTCGAGTTCGTCAAGGAGGGTGCGACGGTCGAACTCGCCAACAACGAGACGGTGCTCGACCAGGGCGAGGAGGAGGGCTGGGACCTCCCGTACGCCTGCCGGGAGGGCCAGTGCGTCTCCTGTGCCGGACAGATCACCGACGGCGGCAACGCCGAGGACTACGTCGTCCACGACAACCAGCAGATGCTGGACGAGACCGAACTCGACGACGGCTACACGCTGACGTGCGTCGCCTACCCGCGCGCGGACTTCACGATCGAGACGGGCGAAGCGCCCTGATTTTCAGGAAGAGTTTCGAGTGACGGTGTTCGTCCACAACAACGCGCAGTAGCGGTCGAGCCGCGATGACTAGATCGGTAGTGAAGCCGGGTCGCGACTGCGACCATCCACGAAGCCCTACCCGACCGCAGCCTCGCCCTCCCCAACCGGCGATGCCCCTCCCTTCGGTCGGGACCTCGTCTTTACCTCGGAGCACGCTCCTCGGAACTCACCCTCGCTGCGCTCGCTTGAGCCTCGCACGAGCGGCCGCGCGGAGCGCGGCCGCCGCGCGCCGATGCCGGCTGACCGACCGACGGCACACATCGGTCAGCCAGCGGAGCGTCGCTCGACCGAATTACCGACGGGCGGAAATGGAAGGGGCCGCGTTTCTCGGGGAAGCACGACACCGTAAGCACCACAGCGCGAGCGGAGCGAGCGCGAGGAGCCCAGCGCGTGGCGCGCGAGCCGAGAAACGCGGGGGCTTCCGCGATCGCCACCACGGTAGCAGTCGCGCTTACCGAGCCGATCCCTGCGGCGAAATCGGTGAACGGTCCATCCAGGAACCGTTCCGAATCGTTCAACACCCCCCGCCGAGAGCGGATACTACGAACCGAAAGTGTCGAGTCGACTCCCCGGAAGCGGGTCCCTGACCGAGGGGACCCTCGCACGCCCGATGTTCGCGCTCGCGTGGCCCATCGTCGTCACGCAGCTCCTCCAGGTCGCGTACAACCTCGCCGACACGCTCTGGCTGGGGCGCTACTCCACCGACGCCGTCGCCGCGTTGAGCCTCGCGTTCCCGCTCATCTTCCTGTTCATCAGCGTCGGCGGCGGGTTCAACGTCGCCGGCGCGACGCTGGTCGCCCAGTACACCGGCGCGAGCTCGCGGTCCGACGGCGACGAATCGGACCCGGCGACCGTCGAGGACGCGGAGGCTGCCGACGAGGGTGACCCGTCGGCCGACTCCGACCTGGACGCCCCGCCCGTCGAGGGCGACTACCGGGGGACGGCCGGGACGGTCGCGGGCCAGACGCTCTCGTTCATCGGGGCCATCGCCGTCGTGGTCGGCGTTCTCGGGTACCTGCTCGCCGACGAACTGCTGGGGCTGCTCCCGGCCAACGAGGCCACGGCGACCCAGGTCATCCCCGCCGCCAGCGGCTACATGGAGGTGTTCTTCCTCGGGATGCCGTTCCTGTTCGGCTTCTTCGTCTTCTCCTCGCTGATGCGCGGCTACGGCAACACCCGCGCCCCGATGCTGGTGATGGCGTTCTCGGTCGCGGTCAACGTCGCGCTCGACCCGTTCCTCATCTTCGGCTTCGAGTCGAACCCGCTGTTCGGGATGCTGGGGGTCCGCGGGCTGGAGGCGAGCCTCCTGGCGGCGACGAACTACACCGGCGCGGGCGTGCAGGGTGCCGCCCTGGCGACGGTCGTCTCCCGCGGGCTCGCCACGGTCGTCGGCCTCTACGTGCTGCTCGGCACCGACGCCGGGCCGACCGTCTCGCTGGCGGACTTCCGGCCGCGGCTCGAGTTCATCCGGAAGATCGTCTCCATCGGCGTCCCCTCCGCGCTGGAGCAGTCGGCGGCCGCGCTGGGACAGATCGCGCTGACCGCGATGGTCGCGACGTTCGCGCCGGAGGTTGTGGCGGCCTACGGGCTGGGCAACCGGCTCGTCTCGCTGGTGTTCCTCCCGGCGCTGGGGCTGGGTCGCGCGACGAACACCATCGTCGGGCAGAACCTCGGAGCCGAGAAGCCGGGGCGCGCCGAGCGGGCGGTCTGGCTCGCGGCGAAGGTCGGGACGGCGGTGATGGTCGTCGTGGCGATCGTCGCGTACCTGTTCGCCGAACCCGTCGTCGGCGTGTTCATCGCCACCGGCACCGACGCCGCGGCGGCGACCATCGGCTACGGCGCGGACTACATCCGCGTCCGAGCGGTCGAGTTCGCGTTCATCGGCGTGCTCCAGGTCGTCCTCGGCGCCTACCGCGGCGCCGGGAACACGAAGACGGCGCTGGCGTTCTCGCTGGTCGCGCTCTGGCTCGGCCGGGTGCCGATCGTCTACCTGCTCTCGTTCCAGTTCGGCTTCGCCGAGCAGGGCATCTGGATCGGCATGGCCGCCGGGCAGATCATCGGCGCGGTCGCCGCGGCGGCGTGGTTCACCCGTGGCACGTGGAAGGAGACGGTCATCGAGGGCCGGGAGACGGCCGCGGGTGGGTAGCGCGGCTTTCCGAAGCCTTAACCTCCGAGGTGTGAAAGTCGACGGTGAGGGCGGCTAGTTCAGTGGATAGAACGTTTGGTTCCGAACCAAAAGGTCGGGGGTTCGAATCCCTCGCCGCCCGCTAGTTCTGCCGGACTCACCGCGACGAGCGGAGCGAGGAGCCGAGTCCGGCGAATCGTGATTGCGAGAGGGATTCGAAGGAGACGAGTCGCAGCGCGACCGAAGGGAGTGACCGTCTCGGCGTGGGTCAAGTTCCTCGCAGTCTGCCCGGTTCCGGTGCCAAACGTGGTCCCAATTCGAACTGCACGGGATGGAGCTGTCGCCGAGCTGTCCGCCGTTCTCCCGCGATTAACTCCACCGAGAACCCTACGCGTGTTCGTCGATCCACCGACACTAGACCTCGAAGTCGTCGGCTCCACACTGGTCTGCGATGGACCGGAGCGTCCCGATTTTTATCTCGTCGTGCATCGGGACGTCGACGTTGCGAATCTCACCCGTGTCCGGGTTCTCGTACCGAAGGCGAACGTGACTCCCACGCCGCGATTTCGGCACGTAGCCGAAGCTTCGGAGGACGGAGATGATTTCCCGACCGGAAAAGGTGTACCTGACCATCTACCGCATGAACTCGGGCAGTTCCTCGTCGTCGCCAGCGTCCGGGTCGAACCCCATCTCCCGGATATCGTCGTCAGTCACTGGTTCGCCCTCGCCCGCTTCGAGTGCGAGGATTTCGGCCAACTGTGCGAGCGCCTCGGCCCGCGAGTCGCCGCCGCGTGCGAGGCCGGTTTCGAGGTCCCGCGCGGTGATACTCCCGTCGTCCTCTCGGATGAACTCGACACCACCGTCCGGGTCATCTCCGTTGCGCGTCGCGCTCGCCATGTTCGAAAACGAGTCGTCGGGGCCGCATAAGCGTTCGGCCGCCGAGGAACCCCGCGAATGGGGGTTCAGAGGTCGGAACGTCGGGAACATGCACGGATGATACGCCGAACGCGATCCATGTATCTCGACGAGCAGCGCCCCGCCGAATCGTGCATAGAATCGCAAGGTCAATCCGCCCCGATCTAACCGCCACCTTGGTCCCTCGCGCCATCCCTCAAGCCAAACCGGGTCGCCGCCACTCCCGACGGACGGGAACGCATCCGGTGTATCCAACGGCACCGAGACCGGGGCAAGTTTACCACACCACAGAAACCCCCATCGGTGACCGCCCGAGTATCAACGACGCGCAAACTGAGACACACATTTATGCCGCCACACGGGCCCATACTCGAAAATGGCCTGGCGGTTCTCCCCGTACCTCCTGCCGACGTTCGCGGCCGGGGTCGTCACGCTGGCGCTCGCCGTGTACGCCTGGCGACGACGCGAGAACCGCGCCGCCGTCCCCTTCGCCGTCTTCCTGATGGGCCTCTCGGTCTGGTCGTTCGGCTACGGGATCGAACTGGGCTACACGGCGCTCGAACCGATGCTGTTCTGGGACCGCGTGGCGTGGATCGGCTCGGTGGTCGCCCCGACCGCCTGGCTGCTGCTGGCCGTCGAGTACGCCGGCTACGAGGAGTGGCTCACCCGGCGGCGCGTCGGCCTGCTGGCCGTCGAACCGGCGGTCGTCCTGCTGCTGGTGTGGACGAACGGATCCCACGGGCTCATCTGGCAGAGCGCGTCGCTGGACGCGACCGGGCCGATCACGACGCCGGAACTCGTCTTCGGGCCCGCCTACTGGGCGAACGTCGCCTACTCGTACCTCCTGTTTCTCGTCGGGACCGCCCTGTTCGTCGGCGTGATCGTCCGCGCGAGCCGGCTGTACCGCCGGCAGAGCGTCCTCATCCTCCTGGGCGCGACCGTGGCCATCGGGGTGAACACCCTGTTTCACGTCGTCCCGGGGCTGAACCCCATCACGAACCTCGACCTGACGCCGTTCGCGTTCGCGGTTTCGGGCGTCTGCTTCGCGCTCGCGCTGTTCCGCTTCCGGATGCTCGGGCTCTCGCCGGTCGCCCGCGAGACGCTCATCGAGGACATGACCGACGGCATCCTCGTCCTCGACGCCGCCGACCGGATCGTCGACGCCAACCCGGCGGCCCGGCGCGCGCTCGGCGAGGACGTCGAGGGGCGACCAGTCGCCGACACCGTGATCGGCCGGTCCGACGACATCGACCGCGACGTCGTGTCCCTCGATGGCGACGGCCGGTCGACGACCTACGAGGTGTCCGAGACGCCGCTCACGGACTTCCGGGACGAGCTGGTGGGCCGCCTCGTCCTGTTGCGTGACGTCACCACGCTCCAGATCCTCCGGGATCACGAACAGCGGCTCTCGGTCGTGAACCGGGTGCTCCGGCACAACATCCGCAACGAACTCACGGTCGTGGCCGGCCACAGCGAGCTACTGCTTGGCGAACTCGACGGCGACCGGCGCGAACACGTCGAGACGATCGACAGGGCCGCCGACCGCATCCTCCAGATCAGCGAGAAGGCCCGCCACGTCCAGCGGACCATCGGCTCCGAGCGGACCGGGGACGAGGTCGTGAACGTCGCGGCGATCGTGAGGGAGACGGCGGACAGCCTCGGGGAAACCCACCCTGAGGCGTCGGTTCACGTCGACGCGCCGGACGCCGCGTGGGCGACCGCCGTCGGGTACGACCAGCTCTCGGTGGCGGTAGAGAGCGTCGGGGAGAACGCGATCACGCACAACCCCGCGGCCGACGCGTCGGTCCGGCTGACCGTCGAGCCGCGCGCGGAGACGGTTCGGATCACCGTCGCCGACGACGGCCCGGGCATCCCGGCCGCCGAGGTCGCCGTGATCGAGCGCGAGCGGGAGACGTCCCTGGAACACGGCAGCGGGCTGGGGCTGTGGCTCGTCCAGTGGGTCGTCGAGGCGTCGGACGGCGAGCTCTCGGTGGACACCGACGGTGGGGACGGGAGCGTCATCGCCATCGACCTGCCGCGGGCGGACCCGCCGGACGGCGACCGGGATCGGTGAGACGCCCGCTCGCCGACGTCGGCGGCGGGGCGGTCTGGCGCGGGAACGAACGCCGCTGAGTCGTCCATGGCGGGGCGGCACGGACGGCGAAATCAGACGGACGGCGGCACCACGCGTCCCGCGAATCGGACGGGGGAACACGCTTATGCGACCACCGCTCACAGCCGAACGTATGAGCCAGCGGTCCCCCACTGCCGAGGAGGCGATGCACCTCACGCTGGAGGCCCCGTTCGAGGACGTCGTCCCGTTCGTCCAGCTGGAACACGAGCTCGCGGACTTCGAGACGGTGAAAGTGACCCGACTCGACGAGATGATCGCCGGCATGCTCGGCGAGGACGTCGAGCGCACGGCGCTGCTCGTCGTCTGTCACCCGGAGATCGCCCGCGACGCGCTCGCCATCGACCCGTCGCTCGGCGGCATGCTACCCTGTACGACCGTCGTCTACGAGCGGGCCGACGACGACCTGGTCCACGTCCACCACTTCTCGGCCACCAAGGCGATTCGGGACCTGGGCTGTGCGCCCGGGGACTGTGACGCCGAGGTCGAGGCGCTCATCGAGTTGACCGGCGAGCGCATGCGGGCGGTCTGGACGAACATCGAGACGCACGCCGACTCGGTCGCCTGAGCCGGCGGGCGTTCGGGCACGCGATTACGTCGGCCCGCCGACAGGAGCACCGCGAGCGGCGGCGCTCCGGGGAGGTGAACGGTGCGCGCGAAGGAAGTCGGAACGTGTTCGGGAAGCGGTGCGAGGGTCGGCCGCGGGTGGATGGGTGTTGGCCTGAGCCGCGCTTACATCGCGCCGCCCATGCCGCCCATGCCGCCCATGCCGCCGCCCATGCCACCGCCGCCCGGGGGCATCTCGTCGTCGCCGCCGTCGTCGGTGCCGCCGCCCTTGAGGTCGCCGGCCGCGATGACGTCGTCGATGCGGAGGAGCATGACGGCCGCCTCGGTCGCGGACTCGATGGCCTGCGTCTTCACGCGGAGCGGCTCGACGACGCCGTCCTCCTCCATGGCGACAACGTCGCCGGTGTAGGCGTCGAGGCCGGCGTCGAACTGCCCGCCGTCGTGCTTGGCGCGCAGGTCCACGAGCGAGTCGATCGGGTCGAGACCGGCGTTCTCGGCGAGCGTGCGCGGGATGACCTCCAGCGCGTCGGCGAACGCCTCGACGGCGAGCTGCTCGCGGCCGCCGACGGAGTCGGCGAAGTCACGGAGTTCGAGCGCGAGCTCGGTCTCCGGGGCGCCGCCGCCCGGCAGCACCTTGCCCTCCTGGAGCGTCGTGCGGACGACGCCGAGCGAGTCCTCGATGGCGCGCTCGACCTCGTCGACGACGTGCTCGGTCCCGCCGCGGAGGACGAGCGTGACGGACTTGGCGTCCTCGACGTCCTCGACGAAGATGCGCTCGTCGCCGCCGATGTCCTTCTGGCCGACCGAGCCGGCGAAGCCGAGGTCGTCCGCCTCGACGTCGTCGAGGTTGGCGACCACGCGGGCACCCGTCGAGCGGGCGAGCCGCTTCAGGTCCGAGTCCTTCGCGCGGCGGACCGCCAGGATGCCCTCCTGGGCGAGGTAGTGCTGGGCCATGTCGTCGATGCCGTCGCCGACGAACACGACGTCGGCGCCGACGTCGACGAGCTGGTCGACCATCTCGCGGAGCTGCTTCTCCTCCTGATCGAGGAACTGCTGGAGCTGGTCGGGGTCGGTGACGTTGACCTCGGCGTCGATCTCGGTCTCCTGCACCTCGAGGGCGCCGTCGTACAGCGCGACGTTGGCGTCCTCGACCATGTAGGGCATGTTGTCGTCGACGCGCTCCTTGTCGACGATGACGCCCTCGATGAGCTCCGAGTTACCGATGGAGCCGCCGACGACCGTCTCGACGGAGACGTTGTCGGTGTCCACGGCGCCGTCGTCGTCGCGGACGGCGAGCACGGCGTCGACGACGAGCTTCGCGAGCGTGTCGCGGGCGGATTCGGCACCCTTGCCCGTCATCGCCGTCGAGGCGATCTGTTCGAGCGTCTCGCGGTCCTCGGCGGAGACGTCGATGGCCTTCTCGGCGAGGAGTTCGCTGGCCTTCGCGGAGGCCTGTCGGTACCCCTGCGCGATGGTCGTCGCGTGGACGTCCGAGTCGATGAGCTCCTCGGCCTGGTCGAGGAGTTCGCCCGCGATGACGACGGCGGTCGTGGTGCCGTCGCCGACCTCGTCCTCCTGGGTCTCGCTGACCTCGACGATCATGTTGGCCGCGGGGTGGTCGATGTCCATCTCCTTCAGGATGGTCACGCCGTCGTTCGTGACGACGACGCCGCCCGAGGAGTCCACGAGCATCTTGTCCATCCCTTTCGGGCCGAGCGTCGTGCGGACCGATTCGGCGACGGCCTTGCCGGCCGTGATGTTCATCGACTGCGCGTCCTTTCCGGACGTGCGCTGGCTGTCCTCCGAGAGTACGATCATGGGCTGGTTGCCCATGCGCTGCCGCTGAGACATGACGAGCGTTGATTGTTCTCAGTTCTATATAAAAGCATCGGCCTGGGGCTGACAACCCCACTCACACACCACGATTCCGACGTATGGCACCGAATAACACGCGAGTATTTATATATCGGTCCGAACGGGTCCGATGAGCCGTTTCCGGCGCGGTGGCGCGCGTGACGCTCGCCCCTCGCGGGGCTCGCGCGCGAGAGGTGAGATGTACAGCGAGCTCGCGAGCCCCGCGAGGGCCGCAAGCGGCTGTTCACGTGAGCGGAGCGAGAGCGAGTTCCGAAACGTTCGCTCCGAGGGACGGGAGGCTGTGGCCCGTACTCACCGCCAGCAGCAGTGGTCCATTCGTCGGCCCTCCCGTCCGAGCCACGGACCGGGACGCTGCCCGAACCACGAACCGACCGAGATCCCACCCGACGAACTGACCGGCCAGTAAACGGCGTTGTAGGGACCGAAACCCTTACCCTCCGAACTCGGGAACTCACGGGCAATGCGGAAGAGCGGCCCGCCGCGTGGCCTCATCTCGTATCTCGTGCTCGAACTGCTGGAGGAGAAACCGCGGTACGGGTACGAGATACTGAAGGAGATCACGGAGATCAGCGGCGGGCACTGGGAGCCCTCCTACGGCTCGGTCTACCCCATCCTCTACAAGTTCGAGGACGAGGGGTGGGCGGAACGCATCGAGCGCGAGGACGAACCCGACCGGAAGTACTTCGAACTGACCGACGCCGGCCACGAGCACCTCGCCGAGAAGCGCGCCGAGACGGGCGGGAAAGCCCGCGACTTCGCGGACGTCATCCTCGGCTTCTATCACGTCTACGTCGCGTTCGCCACCGACGAGCGCTTCGAGACCGACGCCCCCGCCGACGAGTGGTGCTTCGACGACACCTTCTCCGCCTGGATCGTCGAGCAGATGGTCAGACACCACGAGCGCGACTTCGGCGAGTTCGAGCGCATCCCCGACACGCCCGCGGAGTTCTACGGGACACACGGCGGCTCCCCCGCATCCGAACGGAACGAGGCGGACGAAGATGGCGGGGAGGACGACGACGACAACGTGGAAGCCGAAGGACGGGCCAGCGACGACTGAAACCGACGAACCGCTACCCTCCCGGGATTCTCCGACCGTTTACCCCGCGATGAACTGCGGCCCGAACACGATGACCAGCAGCGCCGCGAGCATCGTCAGCCCGACCGACGTGGTGAGCGTGCTGACCAGCCGCGGGCGGTCCGAGACGGGGAGCCGCGAGACGATCCCCTCCGCGACCATCCGGAGGATGCGCCCGCCGTCGAGCGGGTAGCCCGGTATGCAGTTGAAGATGCCCAGCTGAACGTTGATCCAGGCCGTCCAGAACAGCACGTTCGCGGCGAGGAACACCGGCGTCTCGCCGAACGTCGCCAGCGGGCCGCTCACCTGGTAGAAGTTGGTGAACACGCCGTAGAAGCCGGCGAAGTTGTACGGGAGGTAGCCGATGGCCCCCGCGAGCGGCAGCACGAGCATTAGGTACGCCAGCCCGAGGAACGAGTCCGCGAGCCCGCCCAGTCCGGGCGGTGCCTCGCCCTGGCCGCCGCCGAGCAGCGAGAGGTACGAGTCGGCCGGGTACGACCGGACGCCGAAGTCGTCGACGACGAGCCCGGAGACGCCCGCCGGCGCGTACACGCCGATCCTGGGGTCGGCTGCGGTGCCGGCGAGGGTGATCTCGTGTTCCTCGAACGAGCCGTCGACGTACGCCCGCATCGTCACCGTGTCGCCGGGCTCGTGGCCCGCGAGCGCCCCGTCGAGGGCGGCGAGGTCGACGACCCGCTCGCCGGCCACCTCGGTGACGACGAACGAGCCGTTCAGCCCGGTCGCGTTGTCGATCGGCCCGTCAGCGGCGACCGTGGAGACGTAGATGCCGAGCGGGATCGTCCGCTCGCCGGCGCTCGTCGAGAGGCGCGCGTACTCGTGTTCGGCCGCCACCTCGCGGAACTCGCCGTACGTGTCGACCGCCGTGCCGTTGACGGCCGTGACGTTCACCGGCGGCTCGTCGGGGCCGATCGAGAAGTTGGCCGGGTTCCCGTCGGTCGCCCCGACGACGACGACGCGCCGGTCGACCCGCACCGTCTCCTCGCCGTTCACCTCGACCTGGACCGACTGGTTCGGCGCGGCCGCGAGCGCGGCCCGGAGATCAGACTCGTTCGAGACGGGCGTCCCGCCGACCGCGGTGACGCGGTCGCCGCCCTCGATGCCGGCCGTCGCCGCTGGCGCGCCCTGATACGCGCCGCCGACCGCGACGCCCGGGGCGGCCGAGATGGCCCCGACCACCGGCCCGAACAGCAGCACGAGCGCGAGAATCGTGACGACGAAGTTGTTGGTGACGCCGGCGGCGAACATCCGCGAGCGGGCGCCGCGATCCGCCTCGCGCTGGCTCTCCTCGTCGGGTTCGACGAACGCGCCGACGGGGATGAACGCGAGCAGGACGACGCCCATCGACTCGATGTCGATGTCCTCGACGCGACAGAGCAGGCCGTGGCCGCCCTCGTGGACCACCAGCGCGATGAGCAGGCCGAGCACGATCTCGGGGGCGACCGCGAGCGGCAGGAAGTCGTTGACCCCGGGGATGACGAGGAAGTTCTGGGGCTCGTTCGCCTGCGTGGAGACCGGGTTCTGGAACGTCAGCACCGCCGACTGGACGAGCAGGTAGAACATCCCGAACATCACGACCAGCGCGACGCCGACGCCGACGTTGCTCCAGGCGCGCCAGAACCGTTTCGCGGACGCGAGCCAGTTCAGGAACGCCCGGCCGCGGCCGGTGTGTATCGTCGTGAGCGGGCCCTGCACCCGCACGGAGTCGGGGAGGTAGCCCCGGGACTTGAGGGCCGTGAGGACCGCGGTGTAAGCGATCACGCCCGCGAGGACCCACAGGAGCGTGTTCATTACCGGGGAGGAATCCCCGCTCGGGCAAAGGCATTCGGGTACGCCGTCACAGTCCGACCCGGATCCGGCGTCGGACCAGACCCGGCAACTGTGGGCCGCGCCGCGGGTCGAACTCCGAACGTTCATGCCGGCGGGGGCGGCATCATCGGCCATGTTCGACGGTTCCCGCTACGAGATCCAGCAGAAGATCGCCATCGGCAACGCGTACGTCGTCTCCGAGGAGGGTCGGGAGATCCTCGCGTCCAAGCAGAAGAAGCTGAAGCTGAAGGAGGACTTCCGCTTTACCGACGCCGACGGCGGCGAGGAACTGTTCCGAGTGAAAGCTGACAGCGTGCTCGACACGTCGGCCGCCTACGACATCGAGGACTCGCGGACGGGCGAGCGCGTCGGGTCGGTCAAGCGGAGCCTGAAGTCGCTGCTGAAACACGAGTACCAGTTGCTCGGTCCCGACGGCGACGTCGTGGCGACGGTGAAGGAGGACAACTGGCTGCGCGCGTTCGTCCGCCGGATGGTGACGACGCTGCTGCCGTTCGCCTACGTCGTGGAGGCCGATGACGGGAGCGAGGTCGGGCGGATCGAGGGCGCGTTCTCGTTCCGGGACCGCTACACGGTGTCGGTGTCGGGCGATATCGATCCGCGGCTGGTGGTCATCGCTGCGGTGGTGATCGACGCCATCGAGGAGAACTAGTCCGATTTGAACGGGTAGCGGAATCGCGGTGGTTCGAAGGCGAGTGCGTCGCTAGTCTACTGGACGAACAACTGGATCACTACTGCTGGCGGTGATTACGGCCTCGCCCTCCCCAGCCGTTGCGCTTCTCGCTCGCAAGCTCGCTGCGATGCTCACCCCTCGCGCGCACCCGGCGGGCACGGAGGCCCGCCGGCACGCGCCGACCGCATCTGATGGACGAGCACCGCGGCGGGCGCGAGCGGAGCGAGCGACTGAGGACCGCAGCGAGGCCCGGGAGCCGAGAGCCGCGGGGGCTTTCGCGGTCATCACCAGCGAACCCCTGAGACCCGAAACACCACCCGAGTCATCCCCAGCCGACACCGCACTTTCCAAAAGAATCGAAGGAAAACAGGCAAACCCCCCGCGTGCCAACCCCCGAGCATGACCGAAGCCCCGCGGACCGACGAAGGGTGGTACGTGCTCCACGACTTCCGGCAGGTGGACTGGGACGGCTGGCGTGACGCCCCCGAGCGCGACCGTCGACAGGCGATCGCCGAGGGGACCGACTACCTGCAGCGCCACGAGGACGTCGCCGACGCCGAGGAAGGTGCCTCGGCGGTGTTCTCCGTCCTCGGGCACAAGGCCGACCTGCTCGTCGTCCACTTCCGGCCGACGATGGACGCGCTCTCGACGGCCGAACGCCGGTTCGAATCCACCGCGCTCGCGTCGTTCACGAGCCAGCCGACCTCCTACGTCTCCGTCACCGAGGTGTCCGGATACGTCTCGGACGACTACTTCGAGGGCGACGAGGACGAGATCGACGAGGGGCTCCGCCGCTACATCGAGGGGAAACTGAAGCCGGACATCCCCCAGGGCGAGTACGTCTCCTTCTACCCGATGAGCAAGCGCCGGGGCGAACGGGACAACTGGTACGACCTGAGCTTCGACGAGCGCGCCGAGTTGATGTCGGGCCACGGCGACGTGGGCCGGGAGTACGCCGGGAAGATCAAGCAGGTCATCGCCTCCTCCGTGGGGTTCGACGACCACGAGTGGGGCGTCACCCTGTTCGCGTCGGACCCGACCGACATCAAGGACATCGTCTACGAGATGCGCTTCGACGAGGCGTCCTCGCGCTACGGCGAGTTCGGGCAGTTCTACGTCGGTCGCCGGTTCCCGCCGAGCGATCTCGGCGCGTACCTCGCCGGCGACCCGGTGCCGACGAGCGACCACGGCGAGTCCGGGGGCCCGCACGGCGAGGGGCACCACGGCGGCCACCCGCACGCTGCCGGCGAGGCAGGTGCCACCAGCGGCCGCCCGCACGGCCAGTCCGCGCACGGGGACCACCCTCACGGCGACGGCCACAGCGGCGACGGCGACCATCCGCACGCGGAGGGCGGCCACCACGGACGCGACGGCGGCGAGAGCGACGAGCGCGACGGCGACGGGGCGGAGGCGGACGACGAGGCGTCGATCCGCGCCGAACTGGGGGACCTCGACATCTACGCCGGCAAACCCCACGGCGAGGACGTGTTCGCCACCGTGCTCTACTCCGAGGCCGACCCGGACGAACTGTTCGAGGAGGTCGAGGGGCTGCGCGGCAACTTCGACCACTACGGCACCCACGTGAAGACGGCCGTCTACTCGGGCACCGAGACCGACCGCGAGGCGGTGGTCTCCATCTGGGAGACGGCCAGCGCGGCCGAGACGGCGGCGGGCTTCCTCTCGGAGCTCCCCGGCATCGTCGCGCGCGCCGGCGAGGAGTCCGGGTTCGGCACCATGGGGATGTTCTACACCGTCAAGCCCGAACACACCGACGACTTCGTCGGGAAGTTCGGGACGGTCGGCGACCTGCTCGCCGACATGGAGGGCCACCACGAGACGGACCTGATGGTGAACCGCGAGGACGAGAACGACATGTTCATCGCCAGCCAGTGGGCCTCGAAGGAGGACGCGATGGCGTTCTTCCGCTCGGACGCGTTCCGGGACACCGTCTCGTGGGGCCGGGACGTCCTGGCCGACCGGCCGCGGCACGTGTTCCTGGCCTGACCGGCGGGTTCACGAGCGTCCGGGCGACCCACGCGTGTTCGGGCGATCCACGCGCGTTCGGGAACCACTCGCACGGAAGGTGCGGGATTTATCAGGACCCCTCCGATACCCCAGCAGTAATGAATCCCCGCGACCCCCAGGGGGGAACCGAGCGCGTGCGGGCGCTCTACGCGGCGACGCGGGATCTGCTGACGGCCGCCGACCGCGAGTCGCTCTGTGCCGTGGCCGTCGAGACGGCCGAGGACATCCTCGGGCTCCCGTTCGTCGGCGTCTACCTCCTCGAATCGAGCGGGCACCTCGAACCGATCGCGACGAGCGAGGCGATCCGCGAGCGCTACGACGAGGTCCCCGTGTACCGGCGTGGCGACGCGGTCTGGTCCGTCTTCGAGGGGAGCGAGCCGGTCACGTTCGACCGGGTCCGCGATTCGGTGATCGAGGCCGGGGTCGTGGTCCCCATCGGCTCCCACGGCGTCCTCGTCGCGGGCGCGGCCGACCAGCGGGACGCAGACGAGACGAACGTCGAACTCGTCCACCTGCTCGCCGAGAACATGGGGGTCGCGCTCGACCGGCTCGACCGCGAACGCCGCCTCGACCGGCTCCACAAGGCGGCCCGAGAGCTGATGACCGCCCGGGACACCGCCGCAGTCGCCGCCTCCGCGACGAACGCGGCCCACGAGATCCTCGGGCTCCGCGTCAACTCGATCCACCTGCTCTCCTCGGACGGGACCCGGCTCGTCCCGGTGAGCGTCACCGAGGAGGCGAGAGCGATGTTCGGCGACATCCCCGATCTGGAGGACGGCAGCGTGGGCTGGGAGGCGTTCGAGTCCGGCGAAGCCGTCCTCCACGGCGACGTGCGCGAATCCGAGCGCGTCCAGAACCCCGACACGAAGGTCCGGAGCGAGGTCGTCCTCCCGCTCGGCGAGCACGGCGTGTTCATGGCCGGCTCCGACGAGACGAACGCCTTCGATGAGTCGGATCTGGGTCTCGCACGGGTGTTCGCCGACAACGTCGAGGCGGCGCTCGACCGGGCCGAGCGGGAGGTGATGCTCCGCCACCGCGAGCGGGAACTGGCCCGACAGAACGACCGGCTGGAGGAGTTCGCCTCGGTCGTGAGCCACGACCTCCGGAACCCGCTCAACGTCGCACAGGGCCGGCTCGAACTCGCGGCCGACGAGGGGGACAGCGAGCACCACGCCCGCATCGCGGAGGCACACGGCAGGATGGAGGCGCTCATCGAGGACCTGCTCTCGCTGGCGCGGACCGGCCGGGACCTCGGCGATATCGAGCCGGTCGCGCTCGCGCCCCTCGCCCGAGAGGTGTGGGGGACCGTCCCCGGCGGCGACCTCTCGGTGAGCCCGGAACTCGGGAGCGTGAGCGCCGACCCCTCACGGCTTCGGGAGCTGTTCGAGAACCTGTTCCGGAACGCGACCGAGCACGCCGGCGAGGACGTCGCCGTCACGGTCGATACCCTCCCGGCAGCCGAGGGGTTCTTCGTCGCCGACGACGGGGTGGGAATCCCGCCGGGGGACCGCGAGGAGGTGTTCGAGCGCGGCTTCACCACCGCGGAGGACGGGACGGGCTTCGGGCTGTCGATCGTCCGGGAGATCGCACACGCCCACGGCTGGGACGTGGCGCTCGTCGAGAGCGACGGGGGCGGGGCCCGCTTCGAGGTCAGGACGAACGCGGAGTGACCCCGGGGAGCCGATACGGGGAGAGAATCGCGGTCAGCGCGTGAGAACGTACGCGAGGGCGCCGAAGACTCCGGTCGCGAGCGTCACCAGCCCCCAGCGGCCGGCGTCACGATCGGTTCCACGCGCGTCCAGCGCGACGGCGGCTGCGAGTCCCGCGTGTACGACGAGCGTCGCCGCCGCGATTCGCCCGCGGCTTCCCCGCCGTCCGGGGGCGCGCCCCGACGGTCGCGCGCCGCCTCCCATCAGTTCTCGGCGGAGTTCGCGGGGATGACGCCCGCGTCCCGGAGGTCCTCGCCGCCGACGGAGGTGCGGAACTCCTCGGCGTCCATGCCGTCGCTCCGGTCGATGCCGAAGTTCCGGGCGGACAGGTCGGCGACGCGTTCGAACTCCTCCTCGGAGAGCGGGGGCGTCTCGGAGGCGGCGGCCCACTCGTCGATGTCCTCCCGGGAGCGGAACGTCGGCGTCACCGCGGCGACCTCGTCGTGGGCGAGCAGCCACTGGATGGCCGCCTGGCTCATCGTCCGCGCGCCGTCGCGTTCGAGGAACCTAATCTCATCCAGCTTCTCCCAGCCGGTCTCGAACCAGTCGTCGGGTCGGTAGGCGCGGTGGTCGCCCTCGCCGAGTTCGGTGTCGGGCGTGACCTGCTCGTTCAGCAGGCCCGAGGAGTGCGGGACGCGGGCGACGATGCTCGTGTCGGCGTTCTCCTCGCGGATGCTCTCGACGAAGTGGTTGCCGGGCGTCTGCTCGAACAGGTTGTAGACGGTCTGGATCGCGTCGAAGTCTAGTTCCGCGGCGCGGTCGCCCTCGGCCAGCCAGCCGATTGAGGGGCCGAGCGCCCAGCCGAGCGCGTCGACGACCCCCTCCCCGCGGAGGTCGTACAGCGTCTCCAGCAGCTCGTCGGTCACCTCGTCGACGTTCGCGTTGTGGAGGAACAGCACGTCGACGTACTCCATGTCGAGCCGGTCGAGCGAGTTCTCGACGGCCTCACGGACGTACTCGGGGGTCAGCTCCTTCGGGAGTTCGCCGTGGCCCGCCTGCGGGTTGTCGTAGAAGTCGTAGCCGACCTTCGTGCCGACCGTGACCTCGTCGCGGTGCTCCGAGAGCGCCTCGCCGACGAGTTCCTCCGAGCGGCCGTGGCCGTACACGTCGCCGGTGTCGAAGAACGTGACGTCGTTCTCCAGCGCGTACTCGACCATCTCGACGGCGTCCGCGTCGCTCCGGTCGCCCCACCAGTCGGTCCCCACGACCCACGCGCCGAAGGCGACCTCGCTCACCTCGACGCCGGAGTCGCCCAGTTCGCGGTAGTGCATGCGCGGGTGTGGGGCATCCGGGGACTTAGCCGGACCGGTCCTCGAACGTGGGCAACTGTGTGGGTCGAACGCAGGTCGAAGGGATATCGTGGCAGTGGACACGGAATCCCTCGCCGTTCTCGGCTCCTGATGTGTCACGTCCGGCGTGGGCCGGTGGATAGTGACGACCGCCTCGAAAGCCCCCGGCTGGCTACGCTCCCGCGGACCGCGCTGTGCTCCTCGGCTCGCTACGCTCGCCTGCGGTGCTTGCTACGGAAGACGGTCCTCCTCGCGACGTTCGTCGGCTGCGACTTCCGAGGTTCGCCTCGCTTTGCTCGCCTCACCGGGTCCGGGGTTCGCGTACCCAGCCGGCCCCTTTCAGTCCCACCCACCGCGACCGCCCCGCGCCTCACCCTCCCCAGCCTCCTGCGCTCCTCGTCTCACTCGCTTCGCTCGTTCGCCTGCGGTGCTCGTCCCTCGCGCGCGTCTGCTCGCCCACTTCGGGGCTCGCCGTCACGCGCGCCGACCGCCTCCGGAATCCCGATCCGAAATCCCAACCACGTCAGCCGTCATCAGTGAAAAGAGGAAAGTCGGTGGGGGCGAGGGTCGAGGGTATGCCCTCCGACGCGCTCGCCGCCCGGCTGAACGTCATCGTCGCGCTCCTCGCGGGAATCCTCGGCGTCCTGCTGTTCGAGGTCCTCTCCACCGAGGGGGCCGTCGGCCTCCTCGCGGCGGTCGCCGTCGGGTCGATGCTCGCCTATCTGGCCGTCGTCACCGCGAACGATCACGGCTGAGGGCCCGGCACGGGCAGGCGTCGTCGCCGACGAGGACGGCGAACTCGCCCGACCGCACGAACCGAGCGGACCGCCGTACCGCCCGATGGCGCTCCGGCGACCGGCACGCACATCCGAACCCCTTTGGCTCCCGACTGCCAAGTCCGGGACATGACCAAGCGTCACGTCTCGCTCCCGGCGGAGGCGGAGGAGGGACTCCGGGCCTTCATCGAGCAGGTGGACGAACGGCTCTCCGGCGACGAGGAGACCTGCGAGGTCGTCCGCGACACCCTCGTGGACCTGTTCGGGGACCGTGACGCCTACGAGGCGTGGCAGGCCGGCGGCGACGTGACGCCCGCCGAACGGGTCCGCCTGCAGGGGTATGACCCGTGCAACGCGACCCTGGAATCGGAGTACTACGCCGAGAAGGACGAGGAGACGTTCGAGCGCTCGAAACACCTCCAGTGGCTCTGGCGGCAGTTCGACGCGACGCCGATGGCCGACAACATCGAGTTCGCGCTCCGATTCCGCGAGATGCTCGCGGGTCACCTGTTCGCCGAGGCCGGCGAGAACCTCAGGCTGTTCAAGGGGATCACGTTCACCTACGGCCACAACATCGAGATCGGCGACAACACCGTGATCCACGACGACGTTCACCTGGACGACCGCGGCAGGCTGACCATCGGCGAGAAGGTCTCCATCTCCGATCACGCCCACGTGTTCAGCCACGACCACGACATCGTCGACCAGACGGCCATCGAGAACTTCCACACGATCATCGGTGACAACGCCCGGATCACGTACGACTCGATGATCCGCGCGGGGGTGAAGGTCGGCGCGAACAGCGTCGTCGGCGCGAAGTCGGTCGTGCAGGGCGACGTGCCGGCCCACCACGTCGCCGTCGGCAGCCCGGCCCGGAGCGTGAAGGTGAAACCCGGCTGGGAGTCGGTCGCGGACCCGATCGCCGACAAACTGGAGAACAACGCCGCCGAGCGCCGGATCGACTCGGACCTCCCCGAGGACCTCGACGTCTTCGACGAGTTCGACCGCGACCTCACGCCGCCGGACGTCGAGGCCCCCGAAACCGACGACTGACCGGGGGAAGCGCAGTCGTGCCACGAGCCGTCGCCATCAACGTCGCCGCGAACACGAACCTGCCCGGGAGCCGCGGCCCGGTGTTCCCCGACGGCTCGTTCGTCTACGTCCCGATCCCGGAGCGGGAGCCGACCGCGGAGCCGGTGGCGACGTACCGTGACCTCGGGCTCGCCGACCACGTTCCGGCGGAGGCCCGCGAACTCCCGGTCCATCTCGATCCGGAGTTCGCGGGCAGCCTCGGCCGGGAGTCGTACACCTACGGCGACCCGCACGGCGTGAAGGCCGGCCCGCTCTCTCGGCTGGAGCCGGGCGACTTCCTCCTGTTTTACGCGACGCTCTCGCGCGTCGAAAACGGTTCTGGGGGCGCGAACGGTGAAGTCAGCGCGAGTGGGGAGGTCGAGGCGACGGGGACCGGTCGGGACTGGCTCCCGCCGGAGTGGGGCGCGTTCCTCGTCGGCGAGTTCGAGGTCGCGGCGGCGGTGACCGGCGACGAGTACCGGGCGGCCGCTCCCGACGCCGGGCTCCGGGAGCGCTTCGCCTCGAACGCCCACGCCCGCCGCGACCCGTTCGACGCCGCGGCGCTCGTCGGGGGCACCGATCGCTCGCGGCTCTACGAGCGGGCGGTCCCGCTGTCGACCCCCGAGGCCGGTGCCGACGCGAACCGGCTGGTCACCGAGCTGTCGAACGACTCGGGGAAGGGACCGTGGTGGCGGCGCGTCCTGCGGTACGACGAGGCGGCGACGCGGTCGCTGCGCGAGCACGTCGAAACCGACCCGGCAGAGTGGCCCGTCTGACGAGAACGCGGGATGGCTGGGAACCGTCGCGGGTCCGCACGCACGTCGCGTGTGAACCAGTTCCACCCGAAACGCAGCGCACGCGCGTCAGACGCCCGCACGACGCCGTCACAGCCCTTATCTCCGCGCCTCCGGAAGTCTCTCCATGAACACGACGCGACGGGGGGTCCTCGCAGCCGCAGGTGGCGTCGGAGCGGCCGGGCTCGCGGGCTGTCTCGGCGAGGGGGCGGCGAACCAGGCGGAGGTCGGCGGCGACGGGAGCGACTCCAGGCTCGCCTACCTCCGCGTTGCGAACGAGGACGCGGTCGATCACACCGTCCACGTGCTCGTCCAGCGGAACGGCGAGCCGGTCCACTGGTCCGATCACGAACTCGACGATGGCGACCGGGAGATGACGAGCGAGACGGTCGAGCAGTCCTGGACCGGCTCCGCCGACGAGATCACGGTGTACCTCCGGCTGGACGACGAGGACGAGTGGGAGTCGTTCGACATCGCCGACGGCGGGGGCGACTGCTTCGGCGCGATGGCGAAGGTGGACGCCGAGGGGGAGTTCGGCGTCTGGTTCCAGCAGAACCCGCCGGCCTGCGAGACGACGCCGACCGCGACGCCCGAGGAGCGCTAGTCGTCGCCGGTCGAGGGGTCGTACTCGCCGGCGGCGTCCGCCGGCGAGGACCCTGCCGATCCGGATGTTCCGCGGTCCTCCGACGCGACGAGCGCGTTGATGCCGGCCCGGGCGAGCGCCCCGAACGCGCCGCCCGCGAGGAACACGCCGACGACGCGGACGATACCGCTGGACGTGGCCAGCGTGGCGACGCCGACGGCCAGCAGCCCCGCGACGAGCGCGAGCAGTTCCGTCACCGGCGAGGTCGAAGAGCGCCGGCGACGCTCGACCGCGACGCCGGTGACGACGCCGCCGACCACGAGGACGCCGCCGATTCGATTGCCGAAGCCGGCCGCGCCGAGCGCGAGCACGGCAGCGAGCGTCGCGGCCGCGCCGTTAGCTCCGGCGAGCAGCACTGCCTCGCCGTTCGCGGACCACCCGTTGTGGAGCGCCAGCCGGCGGAACACCGACGGGAGCGCGTAGCGTGCGAGGCCGAAGACGACGAGGAAGACGGCCGCCGCCACGACGAGCGGGACGACGACGCCGAGGACGGAGTACACGATGTCGAACTGGAGCGGGACCATGCTCCGGTGGGCGTCCGGGGGCGGGTTAACTCCCCGGGTTCGGGGCCGAACGGACGCGTATCAGTCAGTCCGTCGACGGGGAGGTTCGCCGACGCCGGATCGAGTTCGGGCGGTGGCGTCGGGGACGTCGGTCGGGTGTGTGGACGTGGAGGCGGCGTCGGCGGTGCCACGACGGAGACGAAGCCGTGGCCGTTTCGGCGAGGTCGGAGGATGCGCCGGCCGGGAATTGAACCCGGGCTATTAGCTTGGGAAGCTAATGTCCTACCACTGGACCACCGGCGCGTTCGGTGCGGTTCGGAGTACCCCATCCCGACACTTCAACTAATCGGTAGCCTCGAACGGGGCCCGCCGTGTGGGAATGGGGTGGTCGTCGTCTCGAAATCCTCCCGCAACATCCGACGTAGCCGGTTGGTACGGTGTGTTGGCGCAGTTCTCGAAAGCCCCCGTGGCTCTCGGCTCCCGCGAGACGCTCTGTGCTCCTCGCTCCCTGCGGTCGCGCTGTCGTTCGAAAATCGAAGATTTTCGTGATGCCATCGGATTCCGGCGGAATCCGACTGCTGACGGGAAACCAACGGTTTCCCGTACTGACGAGAGAGCTCCGCTCTCTCGAACCACGGTGCTTGAGGCCTCAGGGTTCGCCGACGGACGGGAGAGCACGCTCTCCCGAATTCACGGGCGCAAGCGCCCGTGAACGCCGCGGCCCCTTTCAATCCCACCCGACCGCCCCGCACCGCCACCGGGCCTCACCCTCCCCAGCCGATTCGCTCGGCGCTCCCTTCGGTCGCTCCCCTCACTCATCCCTCGCGCGACGGGTGGCCGCCCACGAGGGGCGGCCGCCGCGCGCCAGTTGGCTGGCCGGTACCTCGACGCGGCGTCGTTAGCCCGGCCCGCCGAATCAGAACCCGGTTTTCGCGATTCCGGCCACCACCACCCAGCGTGAACCACGTAAACTGAACGCGCGTCCAGCGGATTTGGCCGACGGGTGGCTATTAGTCCGTCGCCGCGAAAGGAACCGCCGATGAGCGACACCGTCCTCCTCGACGAATCGAACACCCCTCTCGACCTCCGGCTCTCGGGGGACGAACTGGCGGCGACCCGCGAGCACCTCGCCGAGTTCATCGGCGACCAGGTCGAGTCCGCGGGACTGGACGGCGCCGTCCTCGGGCTCTCGGGCGGCATCGACTCGACCACGGTCGCGTACCTCGCGGTCGAGGCGCTCGGCGCCGACGCGGTCCACGGGCTGGTGATGCCCGGCGAGGTGAACACCGAGGGGAACATGAGCGACGCCGAACGCGTCGCGGCGGACCTGGGCATCGAGTTCGACGTGATCGAGATCGAACCCATCGCGGAGGCGTTCTACGACGCGGTCCCCGAGGCGACCGACGACCGGATGGCCGCGAGCAACGTCCGCGTGCGCGTCCGGGCCGTGCTCAACTACTTCCTCGCCAACGCGGAGAACCGGCTGGTGCTCGGCACCGGCAACCGGAGCGAGGCGCTCGCGGGCTACTTCACGAAGTACGGCGACGGCGCGGTCGACTGCCACCCCATCGGGAACCTCTACAAGCAGCAGGTGCGCCAGCTCGCCGACGACCTCGGCGTCCCCCGCGACCTGGTGATGAAGACGCCCTCCGCCGAGATGTGGGAGGGCCAGACCGACGAGGAGGAGCTCGGGCTCACCTACGACACGCTCGACGCCATCCTCGCGCTCCACGTCGACGGCCCGCTCTCGACGAGCGCGACCGTCGAGCACCTCGGCGTCCCCGAGTCCGCGGTCGAGCGCGTCGACGAGCTCTACGAGTCGTCGAGACACAAGCGGGCGACGCCGCCCGCGCCCAAGGAGCTGCGCCTGTAATCGGCCGGAACCCCCGTCGGGCCGACGAAAATCCTGCTATCGAACCGGGTTCTCCGGCCCGCGTCCGAGATACTCCGCACAGAACGCCCGCACCGTCTCGGCGTCGTACTCGTCCATCCCGAGCATGTGCCGCCAGGCCGTGAGCGTGAACCCCGTCTCCGGGTCGTCGTAGTAGTACGGGACCGCGACGAAGCTCTGCCAGGTGCTGGTGTGGTTGTTCGCCCAGGCCTGCAGGCTGTTCCGGCTCTCGTCGGTCAGCGCGTCGGGACCGTAGTAGACGACGACCGCGCCGTGTTCGAGCGTGTGGACGACGTTCCCGAGCGGCTGGGTGTCCTCGTAGAACCCGGCCGACAGCGTCCCGTTGTAGTGGGGACCCGACGTCGGGGGGCGCGTGTCGTACTCGATCTCGGTCCCGGTCCGAACGTGGTCGACGCCCTCGCTCGGGAACGTCTCGACGTTCGAGATCACCTCGTCGTCGCCGCCCTCCGGGAGCGACTCGGCCTCGATGCCACCGCCGCCGCCGAGCCCGAGACAGCCCGACAGCGGGAGGATCGTCGCGCCGGCGACGACGCCGAGGACCGCCCGGCGCGTCGACGGGCGGCGCGTCGACGGGCGGGACCCCGGGGCGGCGGCGTCTCCGGCGTGCGGCCGGCGTCCGGAATCGGAGCGATCTGCCATGTCGGGACGTAGGACCCTCCGAGGTTCAATCCTTCCGGTCGCGGGCGATTTCGGGGCCGTGGGCCGCGTGGAGCCGGGCGAACGCCTCGCGCTCGGCGGCTTCCCGCTCGGCGACGGGAGCGCCGTCCCGGAGTCTGCGTTTCACCACGGCGAGGGCGTCCGGCTCGTTCCCGGCGAGTTCGGCGGCGACGGTCGCCGGATCCGGGACGACGCGGGAGACGAGTCCGATCCTGCGGGCCTCCTCGGCGTCGATGGTCCGACCCGAGAGCGCGAACTCCATGGCGTCGCCCTCCCGGAGCACTCGAGGGAGCCGAACGGTGCCGCCCCACGCGCCGAACAGGCCGAAGCGGACGCCCGACTCCGCGAACGTCGCCCGGGGCGTCGCGATCCGGACGTCGCAGGCGAGCGCGAGTTCCACGCCGCCGCCGCGTGCCGGCCCGTCGATCCCGGCGACGACGACCGCGTCCGCGTCTTCGATGCCGGCCGCGACGCGCTGGCCGTGTGCGGCGAAGGCGGCCGGGTCCGAGAGGTCGGCGACGACGTCGAGGTCCGCGCCGGCACAGAACGCGTCGCCCGCGCCCCGGAGGAGGACGACCGGTTCGGTCGCCTCGACGACCGCCGCTTCCAGGGCGTCCAGGTCTGCCGGGCGGAGCGCGTTCCGGGCGGCCGGGCGGTCGACGGTGACGACGCGGTAGTCGCCGCCGTCGGCCCGTTCCGAGCGGATCATGGGGCCCGGTAGCGGGCCGTTTCCAAAGGCCTTTGCCCATGCCGGCGGAAGGTTCGGCTGATGGACGACGCCGTGCGGGTCCGCGCGGCCGCCGACGGGGCGCTCGCGGACATCGAGCCGGACCGGCTCCGTGAGATCCTCACGGGCCGGGTCGCCGACGCCGAGATGACGCCGGGGGTGCTGACGCTCGTGAGCGCCCGCGCGCTCGACCCGGCGGCGGCCGGCGACGCCGTCGCGGAACGCGCCGCGGGGGTCCAGCTCATCTACGAGGGCCTCCGGCTCACCCGCCGGCTGGCCCACGAGGAGCCGTGGGCCGACCGCGACCTCGACGACGCCGGCGACGTCGACGCCGACATGG
The DNA here is from genome assembly GCF_032116555.1 of Halobaculum sp. XH14. Lineage (NCBI taxonomy): Archaea > Methanobacteriati > Methanobacteriota > Halobacteria > Halobacteriales > Haloferacaceae > Halorarum > Halorarum halobium. The sequence continues at coordinate 490,539 of NZ_CP134949.1, read as the reverse complement.
ACGTGCTCGCGGCGGACGTGTTCGTCGCCCGCGGCTTCTACCTCCTCGCCCGGACCGAGGCCGCCGAGAAGGCCGTGGAGACGGTCCGGGCGTTCGGCCGCGACCAGACGCTCCGGCGAGACGTGGCCGACGCCGAGGAGCGTCTGGCGCTCGACCGGAACCTCGAGGCGGACGTGTTCGAACTCGCGGTCGTCGCCGGCACGGACACCGTCGGCGCGGCCGCACCCGCGGAACTGCTCGCGTACGCCGCCGAGCTCGCCGGCGACGACGACGAGCGGATGCCCGGCGAGGGCGCGCTACCCGACTCGGCGGGCGACCGCATCGCCGCGCTCGCGGACGAGCCCGTGGCGTCGTCGGCGGATCCGTGATCGCGTGCGGCGTCAATCCGTGACACGGCGCGGCGACCCCAATCGAAACGCCTAAAGACGACTCGGGGCTATCACAACTCGCGCCTGGGTAGCTTAGCGGTAAAGCGCGTCCTTGGTAAGGACGAGAGCGCGGGTTCAAATCCCGCCTCAGGCTCTTCTCCACTCTTCAACCTATTCGGGAAACCCAGCTGCAGCTCTATCTGTATTGTACATCTGACTGACGCAGTGAGAGCTCTGGACGAGGTTATTCCCTCCGGACCCTTATCACTGATCACGAGGAAGAAAACACCGTGTCGGACGCTGAGTACCACCGCCGGACATCGATTACGCGTCTCACCGTTTCCCCGGAAGACGAGACGCTCCTTCGAGACACAGTCTCGGCGTGGAAACGCGGTTGCCAGGTCGCTGTCGACCGCGCATGGAGGCAGTGTCGTTCTCCGTTCGAGGTCCAGAAACTCGCCTACGACGACGTCCGCGAGCGGGCATCGTTAGGGAGCCAACACGCCGTCCTCGCATGTCATCAGGCAGCTGAGAACATCCAGTCGTGTATCTCACGGCACCAGATGGGGCGGAAAGCGTCCAGACCAACGTACACAAGCCCGACAGTCACCTACGATACCCGGACGATGACGCTCTTCCCCGAACGCGAGCAGGTATCGCTCACGACCCTCGGGGACCACTCACGAGTGCAGGCCGACCTTGAACTCCCGGAGGGGGAGGAGGGACATCAAAACCAGTACATCGACTCCGAGAAGTGGGAGACGACGGAGTCGTCCCTCCACTATCGTGACGGTGGATGGTTCCTCCATCTCGGATTTCGTAAACTTAAGGCCGAGACTGCGGAGACGACTGAGAACGGAACGGTTCTCGGCGTCGACTTGGGTATCGAAAGCCTCGCTGTCACCAGTACCGCCTACTTCTTCAGTGGGCGAGAGTTAAACCACAACCTTCGAGAGTTCGAGAAGGTACGCGCTGGCCTGCAGCAGACTGGAACGCGAAGCTCTCACCGGACGCTTGAACAGTCGAGTGGTCGGGAATTACGATACGTCCGAGACGTACTTCACCGCGCGTCGAACGCCATTATCACAGAAGCCCTACGTTACGAGTGCGACGTGATTGTGTTCGAGAACTTGACCCACATCCGCGACCGCACAGGCGCGTCGTGGGGACACAAGTGGGCGTTCCGAACGCTCTACGAGCAAGTGGAGTACAAAGCCGAAGCAGTCGGTGTCTCGGTGGAGCAGGTGGGTTCCGCGTACACGTCGAAGCGGTGCGCCGAGTGTGGGTTCACAGCGGATGAGAATCGCCCGACTCGAAACGACTTCCAGTGTGTGAAGTGCGAGTCGGAGGCGAACGCCGACTACAACGCGGCGAAGAACATCGGAATGCGGTACGTCCGTCGGGGCCAACAGTCGTCTCGGCGGACGGGCAACAGTCAGCTTGCCCTGAAGTCTGGAACGGTGACGCTGAGCGGCGGGTTTACCGCCCACCCTGACGGGTTTGAGGCTGAGTTCACGGACAAGCCAAATCCCAAATGTGCGAACCCGTCAGGGTGAGCGTCGTTGGGGAGGCATCTGATATCCCGGCCTAGGCTTACACCTGCGGTGCGTACCGTAACTGGCAGATAGAGCCCTTCTTGCTCACATCGGTTACCGATTTTTGGAGACAAGGACACCCGTTTTACGACGTGTCTTACCCCGGCGAACGCTCATTGGGCACTTGGTTTGTTCTGGTTCTTCGCCGGAGCTTGGCGCCCACGGTGCAGAATGGAATCTCAATTACTGACAACGGGCTGGAAACGAAACAGTGGGTCAGATTATTGAACACCAAAATGCCAGACTGGAACCGATTATGAAAATCTCAACCCTCCGCTTCAGGTCTGTAGTGCCATCATAATCGGCCCAAATCTCCGGTAGATACCTATCACTGTGCGCAAAAACCGAAGTAGACTGGCCGTCGGCTAACCCCCAAATTGGCCGAATACTGAACCAAGAAGCCCCATCGATGCCGGAGACGCCGCCGCAGAAGCCGTCGTCGAGGCCAAACCCAGGCCCGAAATTCTTCATAATCGGTTCCCGTCTGGCGCTTAGCCGAAATTGGAGCGAGTCGTTGGAAACCCTTATCTCTCCAAATTCGACGGTTCTGAACCTCCTCGTCTCATCATCTGGATCAGATTGCTCAGCCCCGAGCGAACTCACCCTGAACGGGAATGGAGAATTCCACAGGTGCGCTCCTTCCGGGGCCCGAATCCGATAATGAAACGCTTGAGCCTTCCGGTAGTCAGCACGTCAGCCCATATTGGGCTGATATCTGAGTTAGACTCCTGCTCAAACCACCTTCCTCTCCACTCGGGAACAGGCAATCTATCGGCCTCGACTCCCAAATCTGGGAGCACACCTCTTCTCACTCAGGACGTCGCTCATCTTCCACTACACCGGATAGATCGCCGCAATCCGAGTGTCTCGATCTGAAACTGCTGTGGATGCGGCGACCTGGAGGGTTGCAGGGATCCAGAGACAGGGCAGCACGAATCCTGGGCTCGTGACCTCCGTGTCTGGCCTTCTTCCCGGTCTTCCAGAGGACGAGCAGCGAGACGTGCTGATTCCTGGCGCACTCGTACTTGCCGAAGAGGGCCAACACGGCGGCTGCGTCGGCCCTCGTGAGGAGGTCGTCGCATATTTCGTCGTCCTCGTTGGCCTGGGGGGTATCCGAACCTAATCGCACATCCCTCGCGGGACAGCCGTGATGTGCTCGCAGAACTCGATGAACTGCTTGATAGTCATTATATCCTGCCGCGCCGTGATGACCTTGACCTTGGACAGCCGGAACTCCTTGTACCGTTGGATGAGTTCGCTGTCGAGGTCGTTCAGGTTCGTGAGTTGCTGGTCGTCCAGCCAGTCGCAGAAGTGGCGCAGGCACGTCCGGTAGTTCTTGAGTGTTTTCCGAGTGACGCCCGGCTTCTTGTCGTTGAGAAATCGGTTCTTGGCTTCGTGCGGCGGCGTCGGTTTCAGGCTCATAGGCTGTCTGGGTACAGCCTGCGTAAACGGGTCGTCCGGGTACACAGGGCGTGAAACGCCCAGCGGACGAGAGTCCCGGCGTTCTTTCCCGGCCTAGGCTTCAATCCCACGAGGGTACGTCTGAATCGCGCTCGGCGATCGCGTCGCGGATGTTGTTGACCGTGCTTCAACCCCACAAGGGTTCGTCTGAATCAACGCGACGACGACGTCGACACGGGCGTCCCGCCGGAGCTTCAACCCCACAAGGGTTCGTCTGAATCTCGGTGTCGGTGGTCTGGTCGAGTTCCATGTTCTCGCTTCAACCCCACAAGGGTTCGTCTGAATCAGATACTCCCACGCTCGCGGCTGGTCCTCGGTGACGCGCTTCAACCCCACAAGGGTTCGTCTGAATCCACACGAGAGCGTCGTCGCTGGCGTGATTGTTGGTGCTTCAACCCCACAAGGGTTCGTCTGAATCGGCTCTTTCAACACGTTCGCGTGGAACTTTGTCGAGCTTCAACCCCACAAGGGTTCGTCTGAATCACCTACGATCCGGCAGCCGACGAGTTCGCTTCAGACGCTTCAACCCCACAAGGGTTCGTCTGAATCCGCGGTAAGGTGCTCCAACGTCTCACTCCCGGAGTTGCTTCAACCCCACAAGGGTTCGTCTGAATCAGCGGGCGGCGGCGGAGTCGAACTCCGGGCCGTAACGGCTTCAACCCCACAAGGGTTCGTCTGAATCGACGGCCTCGACTGGGACGGCGACGACCTCGCGGATGCTTCAACCCCACAAGGGTTCGTCTGAATCCATCGTCCAAGGTCCTCACCGACAGATTCCACACGTGGCTTCAACCCCACAAGGGTTCGTCTGAATCGGACGGCCTCGACTGGGACGGCGACGGCCTCGCGGATGCTTCAACCCCACAAGGGTTCGTCTGAATCTAATCGGCGCGCACGTCCCCCGGCCACTCGTCCGCTGCTTCAACCCCACAAGGGTTCGTCTGAATCGTCCCCGAGCGGCGACGGCGACGTGGGGACGAGTGCTTCAACCCCACAAGGGTTCGTCTGAATCCGACACTTCGACCGTGATGTAGCCGTCCGGACCGGGCTTCAACCCCACAAGGGTTCGTCTGAATCGGCTATCAGGCCCGTCGTCCGCCCGCGTCTGGACGGGGCTTCAACCCCACAAGGGTTCGTCTGAATCTGTTATCGATGGACTCGTCGTATGTGACAGTAAATATGCTTCAACCCCACAAGGGTTCGTCTGAATCCAGCACCAGTAACCCAAGAACAAACCCGATTGTGAAGCTTCAACCCCACAAGGGTTCGTCTGAATCGACCGTCTGTCTCCTCAAATCGCCACTTCTCCTTGTCGCTTCAACCCCACAAGGGTTCGTCTGAATCCGACCACGTCGTGGAGGTACTGCGCGTCCGACTGCGAGCTTCAACCCCACAAGGGTTCGTCTGAATCCGGAGCGGTCCCGGGGCGGCGCCGGCTCGATGTTGTCGCTTCAACCCCACAAGGGTTCGTCTGAATCGATCGTCGAAGTCGCAAGAGGGACAGACGTACCCGCCGCTTCAACCCCACAAGGGTTCGTCTGAATCTACCGACGAGTCCGCCGTCACCACCGCCGGGAGACGGCTTCAACCCCACAAGGGTTCGTCTGAATCCTTGCAGTCGCACCCGACCGCGAACGAGCCTCGTCCGCTTCAACCCCACAAGGGTTCGTCTGAATCCCGGCGAGCGGGGTTCATCGACGTTTCGCAGCACGTGCTTCAACCCCACAAGGGTTCGTCTGAATCGTTCGGGCAGTTGGACGACGTGTCCATCAACCAGGCTTCAACCCCACAAGGGTTCGTCTGAATCTGCGTCCAGCGACGAGCGCGGGGGTATCACGACCATCGCTTCAACCCCACAAGGGTTCGTCTGAATCTCATCACGACCAAGGACAACGAGTCCGGGGTAGCGGGGCTTCAACCCCACAAGGGTTCGTCTGAATCTTAGACTGGACACCGTCGGAGCGCCCTGGTTCCAGGCGCTTCAACCCCACAAGGGTTCGTCTGAATCTACGTAGAGAACGTCACGTACGGCGATTTCACGGGGCTTCAACCCCACAAGGGTTCGTCTGAATCACGGTGAGTGAGACCGCCGACGGAGATCTCTGCGAGCTTCAACCCCACAAGGGTTCGTCTGAATCCGACCAAGAAGACACGGTGAACACGACCGACCAAGCAGCTTCAACCCCACAAGGGTTCGTCTGAATCCTCGCGGACGAAGTCTTCGAGGGGGAAGGCTCAGCGCTTCAACCCCACAAGGGTTCGTCTGAATCACCTTCGGCCCGGCATACTCGTGACGTTCTTCGAGTTGCTTCAACCCCACAAGGGTTCGTCTGAATCACAACCCGGAAGCGACCACGCGGGAGACGTTGCACAAGCTTCAACCCCACAAGGGTTCGTCTGAATCGATACCGCCGTGGGTACTGGCGTCTCCGAATCGGACCGCTTCAACCCCACAAGGGTTCGTCTGAATCGGAGGGGGAGTGCATGTTCTGCCACACGGGGGAGGAGCTTCAACCCCACAAGGGTTCGTCTGAATCACGACGGAGGACCTCGAAGAGTCCGATCATATCTCGGCTTCAACCCCACAAGGGTTCGTCTGAATCCGCCCCTCGGCAAGATACCAGTTGACCATCTCGTCCGCTTCAACCCCACAAGGGTTCGTCTGAATCCGGGTCCTGGAGTGGCTTCGCGCTGTTTTCCCGGTCGCTTCAACCCCACAAGGGTTCGTCTGAATCCCGACGAGAGCACCCCCTCGAGGCCGACCGTCTCCTCGCTTCAACCCCACAAGGGTTCGTCTGAATCCGTTCCAGACCAGCCAGACGGGGCTGAGCCGGCGGGTGCTTCAACCCCACAAGGGTTCGTCTGAATCGCCCACTCGTGCTTGTGGCTCCGATACTTCCGCGGGCTTCAACCCCACAAGGGTTCGTCTGAATCCACGGACACGGTTGGTTCGACAGATGCTCCCCCAAACGCTTCAACCCCACAAGGGTTCGTCTGAATCCAGGTCTACGACACGCAGGCAGTCGTTCTTCCAAGGCTTCAACCCCACAAGGGTTCGTCTGAATCCGAGATACGACGTACAAGGTGATTCGCTATCTCGCGCTTCAACCCCACAAGGGTTCGTCTGAATCTCCTCGAGCACGAGCTGCTGATGGCACTGGCAGTTGCTTCAACCCCACAAGGGTTCGTCTGAATCAGCTGGGCCCGTCGACGTGACGTTCAATGTAGAGGCCGCTTCAACCCCACAAGGGTTCGTCTGAATCGACGATGGACGCCGAAGACGCGCTGCACCCGAACGGCTTCAACCCCACAAGGGTTCGTCTGAATCCATCGTGTACCTGGACACCGCGACCGGCCTGGACGCGCTTCAACCCCACAAGGGTTCGTCTGAATCGTTGGCGAGCGAGCCAATCTCGCGGAGTCGTTCGCGGCTTCAACCCCACAAGGGTTCGTCTGAATCGGACTGGGACACGCGCCGGCTCAACGACGCCTTCCAAGCTTCAACCCCACAAGGGTTCGTCTGAATCGCGTAGCCGGGGACCGCCTCGACGCGCCGCGCGACGCTTCAACCCCACAAGGGTTCGTCTGAATCCCGTGGATGATATGGTTGACACGGGGTGGGCCTACTGGGCTTCAACCCCACAAGGGTTCGTCTGAATCTTCCGTCTCGACCTCGACCGCTTCGACCCGGTACAGGCTTCAACCCCACAAGGGTTCGTCTGAATCAAACCGACCTTTGCCTACCCTGTCGTCGTGTGATCGCTTCAACCCCACAAGGGTTCGTCTGAATCAACTCGACGCCCTCCGGTCCGAGGTCGCCGACCTCCGCTTCAACCCCACAAGGGTTCGTCTGAATCCCCGTCGGTCTGAGCCTCGACGATGCTCATGGGTCGCTTCAACCCCACAAGGGTTCGTCTGAATCGGTCAACGCGGGCGACCCGAGTTCCACGGGACAGTGGCTTCAACCCCACAAGGGTTCGTCTGAATCCACAACTGCGGGGGCTGCACGGTCTCCGACGAGCGGCTTCAACCCCACAAGGGTTCGTCTGAATCCGTGACGTGCGAGGAGCACCGCGGGCAGTACCTCGAGGCTTCAACCCCACAAGGGTTCGTCTGAATCCGTTCATCGACGGCTCTCACGGAGGGCTGCAGAACGTGCTTCAACCCCACAAGGGTTCGTCTGAATCCCCAACGAGGAACCCGTAGACGAGCGTGACATGGACGTGCTTCAACCCCACAAGGGTTCGTCTGAATCCTCGACCTGCGTGTAGACCATGCAGTATTCGCGGAGGCTTCAACCCCACAAGGGTTCGTCTGAATCGCCCGACGAGACGGACGAGACGGACCCCGACGAGACGCTTCAACCCCACAAGGGTTCGTCTGAATCGCAGCTCGCTGTGCTACGACCGGCACCGGAGCGAGCTTCAACCCCACAAGGGTTCGTCTGAATCCGCTCCTGTTGCATAAAAGGGCGTATCGTATCACGCTTCAACCCCACAAGGGTTCGTCTGAATCGCAGACCGCCGACGACGCGGAGGACACCACTCCCGATGCAGAGGAGCTTCAACCCCACAAGGGTTCGTCTGAATCCGTTCATCTGGGAGGACGCCCCCCAGGGCGTCCACGAGCTTCAACCCCACAAGGGTTCGTCTGAATCCCGGGGACGTCGTCCCAGGCTCGGAATCCCATCGGGTGCTTCAACCCCACAAGGGTTCGTCTGAATCCGCCGGAGAACTACCCCGGCGGCCCGGACGGTGGGGGCTTCAACCCCACAAGGGTTCGTCTGAATCACCATCGACGACGTCCGCCGGGCGCTGCGGCAGGCGCTTCAACCCCACAAGGGTTCGTCTGAATCTCAGAGCGCCGAGTGCTAACACAACCGAGGAGAAGCGGCTTCAACCCCACAAGGGTTCGTCTGAATCGCGGTTCGCCCGGCACGGCCGCGACTGGCTACAGAAAGCTTCAACCCCACAAGGGTTCGTCTGAATCCCTCGGGCAGTCCGAGGACCTCCGGAAGCGGTACGAGCTTCAACCCCACAAGGGTTCGTCTGAATCGAGGCACCCGCCACCGAGGAGGCCGACCCCGTGGACGCTTCAACCCCACAAGGGTTCGTCTGAATCGTTGTAGGCGTATCGCGCCATTCCGCGCGCGAAGTAGCTTCAACCCCACAAGGGTTCGTCTGAATCCGCAAGTTCCCGGGGACGCTCACCGTGTCGGACAACGCTTCAACCCCACAAGGGTTCGTCTGAATCCCCCGACTTCGACGGCGGCGACTACGCGCCTCACTGGCTTCAACCCCACAAGGGTTCGTCTGAATCGGATGGAGAGGGGTGGTAACCCATGAGCACTACCGGCTTCAACCCCACAAGGGTTCGTCTGAATCCACTTCGGATATGGTGACGGCACTAACGCAGACGTGGCTTCAACCCCACAAGGGTTCGTCTGAATCTCCGAACGGCCGCAGGTTGAGGACGCCGCCCTCGCCCGCTTCAACCCCACAAGGGTTCGTCTGAATCCAAACGCGTCGTCTGCCTCGGGGCGCGTGTCGAAGCTTCAACCCCACAAGGGTTCGTCTGAATCCGACCCCAAATCCGTTGACATCGTGTGTCCGGACTGTGCTTCAACCCCACAAGGGTTCGTCTGAATCACGCGGAATTGGAGACGGCACTATGACCGAACGCAAGCTTCAACCCCACAAGGGTTCGTCTGAATCCTGTGATTTTCCAGCCGCGCGTTTCGCCCGGCCCGGAGCTTCAACCCCACAAGGGTTCGTCTGAATCGCGGGGATGTTCTCGACCGTCTCGAACGCAAACGTGCTTCAACCCCACAAGGGTTCGTCTGAATCACGTCCACAAGTCCCACCGCGTCGAACGCCCGGAGGCTTCAACCCCACAAGGGTTCGTCTGAATCGGCCGCTCGTCGAGCGCGCCGGCCCCGGCCAGCAGACGCTTCAACCCCACAAGGGTTCGTCTGAATCACAGCAGGTGAAGGCCGACCCGCACCACTCGCAGGCTTCAACCCCACAAGGGTTCGTCTGAATCTACCCGTGTGGTGCGACGGGACGTGTGCAATGGTCCGCTTCAACCCCACAAGGGTTCGTCTGAATCGATCGTCACGCCACGGTTCTCCTTCCGGACCGTCCGCTTCAACCCCACAAGGGTTCGTCTGAATCTTCAGCCACCAGGCGAAGATCCGCGACCTCTCGGAGTGCTTCAACCCCACAAGGGTTCGTCTGAATCCATGGTGAAATCGGCCACCATATCCCCTGTAACTACGGTATTCACTTCACTATTTCCGTCGACCTCCAATACCCGTTCAACCCCTGGGGGTCGACATGCGTTAGAGAAATCGGCTGTCCTCGGCCGGGTCCTCACCATAGACGGCGCGGTTGAGCAATGAATCCGAGGAGAGTTCGTAGACGACTACCGACTCTCCCGTCTGCAGCAGGTCCTCGATCTCGCCTTTGAGCGTGGCGAGGTCGCCTTCCGAGATCTCGCCTTCGAGCACCGAGTTCTGCACGTGGATGAGGTAGCGCCGACAGAGCGTGAGCATGCGGTGGGTTCGGTCCGCCTCCATATCGTAGACGACGATGACGTACATCTACCACCACCGGCGGAACGGGTCGTACGACTCTCCCGTCAAGAGGTGTTTCTTCAGTTTGTACGCCTCCAACCGGAGCAGGTACTGATAGCTCACCTTCCGGTTCAGCTCCGGATGTTCGACGGTCCGCTCGAGAGTCTCCTCGAACTCCTTGAGGAACGTCTCCCGACCGCCCTCGTCGAGGAGACACGAGTCCAGCTCCTCGCGGAAGTCGTCACGGGAGATCTGTTTCCGGTTCACCAGCCGAAACAGCAGTCTGTCGGCCAGCACCGGCTTGAACAGATCCGCGATGTCGAGCGAAAGCGAGTACCGGCGCTCTCCGGGTTCGTGGAGGTAGCTCACCGCCGGGTCGAGCGCGGTGGCGCGGATGGCCGACACGCAGTTCGCGTAGACGAGACTGTTTCCGAAGGAGATCAACGCGTTCACCGGGTTCGGTGGGGGGTTGTACTCCCGGCGATCGAACGAAAAGGAGTCCGGGAGGACGGCGTCGAACGTCCGGTAGTACGCCCGGCGTGCGCTCGCCTCGACCCCCATGAGTTGTGAGATGTCTTCGGCGTCGCCGACGCGTGTCGCCGCGGCGTCGAGGTCATCGAGAACGCCGTCGAGTTCGTACTCCCGACTGTCGTAGTAGGTGACGTTCGTCCGCATGTTGTGGATGCTGCCGCGGACGAACGCCGACGCGATCCGCTGTCGGTGCTCGGGGTCGTCGTACGCGCGCACCTGCTCGACGACGGTTCGGCCGCTCGTCTGCCCTCGCTCCGGCATCAGCGACCCCGCATAGCGGTCGTTCCAGCCGAAGACGTGGACCGCGACGCCGTGGTCGTTCAGGAACGACATTAGGCGCGTGTTGTAGTTGACCTGCCCGTGAAGGTAGACGGCCTCCGCGTGCTCGACGGGGATGTGTTTCTTCTCGCCGTCCTCGGTCTCGAGCCGAACCGTGTCCTCGCTCCGTTCGATACGGCCATCGGAGAAAATGTGGTAGTTCTTGTCCATGGTTAGACCCAGCAGAAGTCGCGGTACGCACACGACTCACAGTATGGTTTCTCAGTTGCTTCCGGGGGCGAGTCGGCGGTGACGATACCGTGGATCCCGCGGATCGCCGACTCGACTTTCTCGCGCCGCTCGGGAGTCAGGCGTACCTCCTCCCGTCTCCGCTCGGTCGGATGCGCCAACACCCCCTCTCGTCGTACTCCCAGCACCCGATCGAGATACCAGAGGTAGTACGAGAGCTGCATTCGGGCCGGCTCCGTGAGCGTCGAAGAGGGTTTCACCTCGATCACCCGGTCGTCCTCAAGCAGGTCGAGAGAAATCATCCCGAGTCGGAGGTTCTCCCGTGTGCGCTCGCCGTATGAGGAGTCGTCGACGCGCGTCCCGCGGGCGACGCTCGGGTTCTCCCGGTCGATCTCGACGTTCCGGCTCTCGAACCAGAGCTCCCGTTCACAGACGTAGTAGTACTGCATCATCACGCCCGTGACGCGGAACGGGTCGTCGACGGCGTCCCCGCGGGCCGTCGCCAGCAACCGAGAGACGGGGCTGTCGCTCACAGCAACCGGGCCTCCACGCTTGTGTCGGGGACGACGGCGCCGTCGGTCGCGTCGAAGTAGCCGTCGCTCCTGCCCGGCCGACCGTCCAGAACGAGACGGTCGGCGTCCGGAAACAGCGGCTCGCATGCGGCGAGCGCTTCGAGCGTCTCGTCGTCACCGGGGTAGACCGGGATCGAGACCTGCCATTCGGCGGTCCGCTCGACGAGCCGGTCGAGTTCGTCCCACCGGAACTCGTTGTACGCCGCCCGTATCTCTTCGATCGTCTCCCGTTCGCCGGCTGTCCGTGCGACGAGGAGGTCGACGGCCGGCCGCTCGTCGATGAGCGAGAGCCTCCCGAGCGTCTCGGCCTCGGCGCGCTCGAGGTAGTCGACGTACTCGTCGGTACCGACGTCTCGTGCATCGAGGAGCTCGAAGTAGCGCTCGACGGCGTCCCGCGTCACGGCGGGCTCGGACATCGGCTCTCCGTCGTACACCGTCTCGAGAGCCTGGCCGGTCAGCTTCGTGAGGCTCTCGCCGCGGCCGTACACCGCACTCGCAGGTGTAGTTTCCCGGTCAGACGGGGGCGCGAGTTGCCAGACGGTGACTCGGCCACGGGCTCGGTCGTAGGAGCGGTTGCACCGGCCAGCTGCCTGTACCAGGCTGTCCATGGGGGCGAAGTCCCGTACCACCTCGTCGAAGCTCACGTCGACGCCCGCCTCGACGAGCTGTGTCGAGACGAACAGCACCGGCTCGTCCGCCGCGGCGAGGTCGGTCGCGACGTCGATGAGGTGTCGGCGGTCACACGGTCTGTGGCGCGTCGTGAGGTGGATCAGCAGCGGCTCGCCCGCTCGTCGTCGCCGATCGATCTCGGCGATCGTTCGCTCCGGGCGGAGCGACTCGGTCGCCTGTCCTCCATCGGCGAGCAGGTCGGCATACACCTCGTTGACGTTCAGCACGGACGCTTGGTCGGCGACGGCCGTCGTGAGCTCGCGTGCGCTGTCGATGGTGTTGCAGATCGTCAGCACCGAGGAGCCGTCGTCGACCCGATCGACGAGCAGCTCGCTGGCCCGGTCGTACGGGAGCACCACGCTTTCGCTGTTGCCCGCATCGACGGCGGGGCCGTCCGTTCGACCGGGGAGCATCGCCACCGCCGAGGGGTGCAGCTCGAAGTCGAGCCGGTCCAGCTCGGCGTAGTACGGGTCGGGGTCCGGAACGAGCGAGAACGGCTCGCGACCGTCCGTCGAGAGGAGCTTCGGCTGTGTCGCCGTCATAGCGATGACCGAGGCGCCGTACTCCTCGGTCAACAGCTCGACCAGGCGATCCACGAGCGGCCACCACTCCAGGGGAAGCGCCTGCGGTTCGTCGAGCACTATCACGCTCCCGTGCAACGATGGGAGCTTCATCGAGCGGCTGTTGGTCGGGCCGGCGAGGCTCTCGAACAGTTGGACGAACGTGGTGACGACCATTCCGGAACGCCAGCTCTCGCCCAACAGGGCGGCGACGTTCTCGACGGCGTCGTCAGCCACTTCCTCGGCGGAATCGGGCGGCGAGACAAGCGTGTCGGCGAGATGGTGGTCGACGGTGACGCGGTCGGCTCGCTCGCCGGGATCGAACAGGTTGCGGCTCTCGTCTGCCACCTGGTCGATGATCGACGTGTACGGCAGCGCGTAGACGAGTCGCCCCTCGGACGGGTTCGACGTGTCCTCCGACCGCTCGCTCAGGAGGGTCAGCGCGGCGTCCAGTCCGGAGAGGGTCTTTCCCATCCCGGTCGGCAGCGTCAGCGTCGCCACACGTCGATCGGCGGCGGCGAACGCTTCCGCGCGGGCGTGGATCGTCTGCCGGGCGGCCTCACGTCGTTCGTTCATCCGCTCGGTTCGCGAATCGAGGTCGAGTTCGGCGTTCCCCTCCCGGATCTCTGCGACGTGATTGTCGATCGCCTGCCGCTGGGGCGGCGACGACTGGTAGGCGTCCCGGCCGATCTCGACGCCCGTGGAGAGGCTCGCGGCGCTCGCCTTGTCCGCGAACACGAGCGCGCTCCAGACGTTCAGCAGCGCCTCGTAGAACCCCTCGGGGAGCTTCTCCGGGGCCGGACTATACCGCCGACCGCTACACGCCGGATTAGCGAGCCATAGGAACTCCTGCGTCGACTCGGCGCGGGCAAGCCGCTCCCGAAACGCCTCCCACCCGCCACCGCCCGCGGTCGCACAGTCGACGACTGTTGCCGCGAGCTCCGGAACGGTCTCGTCGATGTTGTCGGCCTGTTGCAGGGCGTCCGCCCGGAAGAGGGTCTGCGGCCGGCTCGACTGTTCGATCGCCGCTCGATGGACGTAGTCGGCGGCATCGGGGAGCCTGCCGTGGTGTCGTGCGACCGCAAGGAAGCCCACAAGCGCTTCCGCCCCGTCGAAGCCACGCTCCGTGAGCGCGTAGGATGCGAGCAGGCTCCCGATGGGTGCGTGGTGTTTCGGTCCCCCGGGATCACCGTCGTTCAGGTGTTGCTGGAACCAGCTCGTGAGCTTCCCGAAGTCGTGAACCACCGCGACCGTCTCCGCGAGCTCCCGCAGCGAGTTCCCCGCCGGCGTCTCGGCGTCCGCCGGCACGAGCCAGCCAACCCGTTCCCGAACGTCCGAGAGATGCCTGTCAAGCGGTATCGGCTCCCCGTCCGGCCCGCGGTGTGACGGCCGCTCCGTGAACTCCGTCACGGCGACAGTCCTCGCCAGTTCACGAGAACATCACCCGGCGCCCATCGACCTCCCGGGTCTCGATGTCGTGTACCCGCAGCGGCTCCGCTCCGGTTGCGTAGGCGAGCGACTGGAACGCTCTCGTCGTACGACCCCCTTCGTCGGCGGTCATGAACGCCGGCGACCGCTCGACATTCACCTCCGTGTCGGGCTCCAGTTCGACGCTGTCGACCGCTTCCACGACGGCCGAGTCGACTCGGGTGGTCTCCCGCGCTTTCGGCGTCACGTCGAACTCGCCGAGGTACGTCACTTCGGCGAGATGCTCGGAGAGTCCGAGGCTCGGCGAGTAGTACGACGTGCCGTCCTCGAGACGGGCTCGAAGCCGCTCCCGCAGGTGGTCGTCCGCGAGTCGAAGGTCTATCCGGTAGGCGGGATCGACCAACAGTTCGTAGTTGTGCTGTTGACGCAACTCCGTTGGGTCGGGCATCGAGATGCGCGCGTGCCCCCGGCTGGGCATCGTCGTCATGTGCTCTTTGGCCGTCGAGAGCGTGTTCTGGGGCACGTTCATCGCCCGGAGCTCCTCGATAGGCTCCACAGCGACGGCCGAGGCCGAGGGACCGAACGCCTCGTAGTAGCTGTCCCGCTCCAGCCCGAGCATCGCGGCGACCAGCCCGGCGACGGTCGTCCGGGGGATGATCCGGTATGTCTGTTTAACGATATTGCCCTCGACGCGTCGGAAGTGGCCCCACTCTCCGCGCAGTTCGAAGGAGAGGCACGTCTCCGGCAGCGCGGCGCCGGCGTCGTCAGTCCCGTCATCGAGTGACGCTCGGGACATCACTCGGGCATCGTTTCGGCGGCCTCGTCGTAGACGTCAACGACTTCGACCGTGTCGTCGCCGACCGCCTCCCGGAGGGCGTCGTAGAAGCCGTGCTTGCCGATATCGTCGCCTGCGGTGGACACCTCATCACCGACGGTCACGTCGAGCACGTCGCTCGCGACGACACGGACGCGGGCGATACGGTCGGCGTGGCGGCCGAGCCGGGAGACGAGGTCGGTCGCGTCGAGGGTGAACTCCCGGACGTTCCTGAGTTCGTCGGCCGGCACCGACCGCTCCTCGTCGATGTCGAGGTCGCGGGTGAGCCCGCCGAGGTGGAAGCTCTCGTCCTCGTACTCGACCCGGAGGTAGAGCCGAGGTTCCTGCCCGACCTTGCTCCGGCTGATGGTCTGGTTCTTGATGGCGCGCCACGGCAGCGTGTCGAGTCGCTCCACGTCCGCCGTCGAGAGCTTCGTGTCGGCGGCGCCGTGCTCGTCGACCAGGCCGTGAAACGCGATGAAGCCGTACTGGATGCGGTGGTCGTCGAGGTCGAACCCGCCCTGTTCCTTGCCCTCGCCCGTCGCGATGACGCTAGTGAGGCTGTTGTACTCCTCGTTCTCGGTGACGGGGTGGAGCGTCTTCGCGGGCGAGAACTGGACGGGACCGGTGAAGTGGTCCGGGAGGTAGTCCTCGAACCCCTCGTAGCTTCCCTTCATGTCGACGCTCATCGTCGCGCCGAAGTAGCGCACGTCCGCGCTGGCGTCGAGGAACGCCCCGAACACCTCCTCGCGGAGTTCGGCTTCCTCCTCGTCGTCGAGGGTTCCCAGGTCCCAGTCGTCGGGGTCGAGGTCACGCATCCGGTCGGCGAGCAACTGCTCGCGGGAAGACTGCTTTCCCTGGTCGTTTTTCACGTTCCGGACGTAGACGCCGTGGCCGTCGTCGTCGAGCTGATCGCGGAGGTAGCGCTTCAGTCGCACGTCCGTCACGACCGCCCGCTGGGTCTCGGGGTCGATGCGCGGGCGGTTCGCCCCGCTCAGCGGATTGCCGTTGGGATTGGCGTCGACGGCGTCATAGCAGAACACGATCTCGGAGCGATTCGTCACTGGCTCGTAGCTGTCGTCGGCGTATGTGTCGCTCATGCGTCTTCCTCCTCGGCTGCGGATCGGTCGTCGGCCTGTTCGTCGTCGTCGCTGCTCGCCCAGTTGTTCATCCCGTAGGCGACCCCGAGCGAGTAGTAGAACCGGAGGTCGGTCGTGTCGAGCGTCCAGTCGCCGTCGATGTCGATGCGCGGGAGGGTCGTCACCAGCCGGTCGACGACCTCGCGGTACATCGTCCCGGCCATGTTGTTCTCCCGCGAGTAGACGACGTTCTTGTCCAGGACGTCGCTGGCGAGCCGTTTCAGCTTCGACTCGGTGACGGCCTTGATCGGGTACTGGTCGATGAGCGTGGTCGAGCGACCCTCACTCACCTGCTGGTAGCCGGTCACCTGGCCAACCAGCGCGCCGAGGAGGAAACTGCCACGGCGCTCCGGTTGGTCCTCGGAGAGGGCCGGAGTCCGTTCGAGGAACTGTTCGAGTTTCGTCTCCCGTGCCGCCGCGACGTTCCCGCCGTCGGCTCGGGCTGGTGTGTCCTGTTGCATAGTGGTCGACTGCTCGTCGGTCAACTGGGGCGGTTCTGCGACTGCCGTGTACGCGTCGCGTCCGGTCAGCAAGCCTTCAGTGGCGAGCGCACAGAGTTGTGCGTACTGTGCGGCGACTCGAAAGCCCGGGAACCCCTCGCTCTCGTCGTTCAGGAGCCGGTCGACGTACTCGGCGAGCACCGTCTCGGCGTCGAGCGGCTCCCCGGAGAGGACGGCGACGAGCGCCCGGATCCGGTAGTCGTCGGCGCTGGCGTCGTCGTCGTCGGCCGCGTCGAACGTCTGCTCGAAGTACCACCCCGTGGCGAGCGTTCCCAGCAGCGCGTTCTCGTCGGGGACGAAGACGTCCCAGTTGTCCGGTGTCGGGAACGCGGCTCGTAGTCGCGGGTCGGGCAGATCGGCCCCGCCCTCCGCGTCGTACAGCCACGACCGAAGGACCCGTTCGTGTGCCCGGGCGAGCTCGACCGGCGAGAACAGTGTCCCGTCCATGCTGTCGCCGAACACGTCGAAGCGCTTGGTCTGGTGTTCCATCACCGCGGCGACGTAGAACCGGAACCGCTCGCCGATCTCTCGGAGTCGTGGCGCGTTCCGGTAGCTCCGGTACGCGCTTTCGACCGGCGTCATGTCGTCTTCGTGAACGAGGTCGTACAACAACTGGTAGAGGTCCCTCGCGTCATCCGGCCCGAGTCGACCGAAGAAGTACGGGAGGTAGTAGACGTTCGCCCCCATCGTGTAGTAGTCACAGGCGTCGACGAACGTGCTCGCGTTCATCAGCGTCACCGCGACGTCCTCGGAGACTGGATGGGTTCGCCACGCCTCGTCCGGATCGAAGCCCGGGAACTTCTCGAGCTGCTTGCCGAGGAAGTAGTTCAGCGGGTCCTCCGCGGTCCCCACCGTCGGCCCTCGCTGGCCGGTCACGAGGTCGGTCGCTTCGCCGACGGAGTTCGTGGCCTCGCCCTTCGAAACCAGCTTCGATCGCTTGCGCGCCCGCATCGCCTCGTTGAACACCGGGCTGGCCTCGCCCGGCAAGCGGTACTCGCCGTCCGGCTCGAGCTTGACCGCCACGGTCGTGAGCGCGGTGGTCTTGCCGTCGAGCTGCTCGCCGACGCCAGCCTCGATACGGTCACGGAGCCCCTCCTGCTCGCCGAGGGCCGCCAGGGCTTCGACGATCCAGCCGTCCTCGTGGTCCAACGCGGCGTCCCGGATCACCTCGTCGGCCGCCCACGCGGTGAGTCGCTCGTGGAGGTACTCCGAAACCTTCTCCGGCTCCTTGTTCTTGCCCGTTCGGTGGGTGACGCTGTGATCGAACCCCGCGGCGGCGTTGAACCACGCGTGAGCGACTGCCTCGACTTTCTCCTTGCCGTATCGTTCGACGGCGACGGGCTGATCGGAATCGAGCGTGGGTTCCTCGCCGCTCAGATCGACCCGAAGGGAGAGCAGGCTCTCCGGCTCGTCGAACAGGTCGGTCGACTGCTCCGGGGTGAGATACGCCGCGTACTCGCCGCCGCCTGCGGTCGCAAGCGTGTAGAGCCGCCCGTACACGTACTGAAGGTCACGGAGCGAGGTGATCGGCCGGTTCGGAAGCTCCGCGGCCAGCTTCTCGTCGTCCTCGTACTCCTCCCTGAATTCACGCGGCTCGGGGAGCAGGCTCATCCGTGGACCTCCGGCGCCGGTTCGCCGTACGGGTCGCGCTTCTCGACGAGATTACAGAACCCCAGCCCCAGCGCGTTACGCTCCCCGAGTCCGCAGTCCAGCGCGAGGTTCAGATGGCGACGGTGGTCGTCGTCTCTGACGGTATACCCGAACCGCCACTTTGAGAGGACGTACGTCAGAGTTTGGTCGGTCGTCACCTGCAGCGGGACGGCGAACGTCTTCAGCAGTTCGAACCCCTCGAAGAGGTCGCCGTCGGTCTCGCTCGGCCCGGGGAGGTAGTCTGGGCCGAACAGGCCGTGCTTCTTGTCGAGGTTCGACGTCAGCTGTTCGCGCAACGGTTCGACGGTGTGTTCCGGCCGCCAGTACAACGCCTCCTCGCCGGAGTTGTCGATCCCGTAGTCCTCACAGCGCCACGGCGGGATGCGGACCAGGAGTCCGGTCCCCGTCTCGATCGTGCCGCCGCTCCCCGGTTCGCCGACGTCCGGCGAGATCGCCGAGAGGTCCTCGACCGTGAACGGCATCTCCCCGACGTTCAGTTCGGGGTTCTCCTGGAGGTCAGTCGTCACCGCGGAGAGGAGTCCCTCTTCGGGCGCCGAAACGATGAGGGTTCGCTCGTCGCCCTCGGCCATGTCCCGAGGCGGGAACGGGTTGCTGAACGCGAATCCCGGCGGATCGTTCGTGTCGTGTGCCGATTCGTACTCCGTCCCCTCAAGGGCGCTCCAGAGACGCCCACGGAGCTTGTGGTGATAGTCGTTCTGGTAGGCTGTATCCGCCCTCGCTCGGAGACGAGCGATCACTCGCAGGGCGGATCACCTCGATTGGGAAGAGTCACGAGACGAACAACTGACTATTCTATGAATTCATTAAGGTTTCTATAAATTCATTTCTGTCGGGTTGAATTAGACGAGAGAGGGAGAGGAATTACTAACAGCTCAATTGGTTTCGATCATCGGGATAACGTCGTCTTCGCATCGGAGCTGTCGGCGGGGTTCCGAACGGAGTTGTGGCTGTTCGAGGTACCCGACGGAATCGATTCGAGACTGTCCGGAATTCCCTCTTCCTCGGTAACACGGCTACCGAAGACACGCAGTGCCGTCCGGTAGTCGGGTTGGTACTCTCGTTCTCGTAGGTGATGTTGATCCATCGGGAGAAATTCTCCGCGGCGTCTTTCGTCGTGGAGGGAGTCCGCGAGACCGCCGACGACTTCGGCCACACGGGTACAGTGGCCCAGGAGTTTTCTCGTGTCGATACTCGGTGTACTCCCGCTTCAGGAGACACAGGGTGTCGCGGAATTCAAGAAGAACACTCCGATGGTCGTCGCTGAGGTCGCTGGAGTTCTGGATGCGTTCGCGGAGGGATTCGACTTTGGCTCTGGTGTTGCCCACGCCGATGTCTTCAATATGATAAGTGAGGCCAGGAATATGATGTACACATCCCAGCCTGGGCTCTTCCGTTCTCACACCAGCAAGTTCGACTAGCGACGCTCTCCGCTCACGAATCCCGAACGGCATCAGTCTGCGACGTCGCCGCCTCCCAGGACGTCGTCTTATCGGCGACACGCGGCGCGGCCATCGGATCCGGCATCGTCGGCTGATCGCCGGGTAACGGCTGCTCCCGCCAGTCGCCGTTCGGGTACTCGCCCTCGTCAGCCAGTTCCGCGTGCTCGTCGAACACCGCGGTCACCTCGGCGCTCCCGGCGCTCGCGTCCGTCTGAATCCCCTCGGGCAGGCTCGTGGCGAACTCGTTTCCCGCGAACTCGTTCCCCTCGCCCGCGGGCTCTCCGAGCGCGAGGTCCGCGACGCCCGACCCGCTCACGCGGTTGTTCCGGACGACGTTGCCCGACGGCTCGACGACGTTCGGCTGTGCGACGACGCCGAAGTGCTCGTGGTCGGTGACGTCGTTGTCCTCCACGACGTTCTCGGAGCCGCCCCAGAGCACGATGCCCATCCCGAACGTCTGGAACGTGAGCGACTTCGCGGGGGCGTCCCGGTTGTCGTTGCCGGTCACCTCGTTGCCGACGATGGTGGAGGCGCGCTCGGGCGACTCGCTGTCGCTCAGCGTGTTCGGGACGATGCCGGCCATGTTGTTCCGCCAGAGCGAGTTCCGGATCGTGAGGTCCGGGCCGGTGCTCGTCCCCGAGTAGCCCATCGCGTTGTGCTCGGCGACGACGTCGTCGATGACGGCCTCGTAGGGCTGGTTCCGCCCGAGGTAGTAGCCCGCGTCCGGGTGGCCCGACGCGTAGCTGTGTTCGAACCGACCGTCCCGCGACCCGTAGGCGTAGATGCCGTAGTTGCCGTTGTTCGAGGCCGTGAGGAAGCTGCCGCGGAACCCCTCCACCTGCGTCCAGTAGAAGCCGTTCACCTCGTAGTTGCGGGCGGTCACGTTCTCGACCGCGACCCCGTCGGCCTGGACGTGGACCGCGTGGGTTCGCTCGAACCCGCCGTCGAGCAGGACCCCGTTCCGGTCCTCCCCTCTGAGCGTGATGTCCGGCGTCGTGACGTCCACCTCCTCCGCGTAGGTGCCCGGCGAGATGAGGACGAGATCGCCGGCCGCGGCCGCGTCGACCCCGGCCTGAATCGTGTCGTGATCGGCCGGGACGCGGACGACGTCGTATCCCTCCTGTCGTGCGGCGACGGTGCCGACGCCGGGCACGCCGGCGACGCTTCCGAGGACTCCCATCGAACCGGCCGCGCGAAGGAGGCTCCGCCTGGTTCCGTTCATGACTGAATCGTCGGCGAGTTCGAGCGAACGCTCCTTCGGTATTTGTGTGCTACCGAGCGCTCCCGTCAATCGGCGACAACTTACCGGCGTCCGCCGGTTCGATACGGGACTGACCGAGAGAACTGGGAACGTCCGGCGGGAAAATCCGGGTGTCGAGCGTCGTCGGCCCCGAACCGGTCGGAGTCGAAAGCCAGCGGGAAGCGGCCCGAGTCAGTCGGCGGAGCCGTAGCCGTGTCCGACCAGCAACGTGACCGCGTGCAGCGCGAGCAGGCCCGTGAACGTGACCGCGTACTCGCCCACGAGGTTGGTGGCGACCATCGGGAGGTACGTCAGCGGGAGCAACGCTGCGAACCAGAACGCGACGACGCGCACGAGTTCGGCGGCGCCGGCGGTGAGCGTTTCGACCCCGTCGCGGAGGGCGAGAGCGGGGGTGGTGGTGGCGACCGTTCGGAGGGCGTCAGTTGGTTCGGACGTGGACATGGGCTGGCTCCGTTTCACCCTGAGACGGCCACCATCGTATAAGGTGCAATTCCTTGGAACTGCTTCGCGTCAGTTCGCGGTAAGCCCACCGTTCACGGACCGTTCACCGACGGGCCGTGACGTTTTACGAACCGCTCAGAGACGATCAGACGTTTCATAACGTCTTCAGAGTTCGTAAAGTCGTCATACAGATCAGTTGTCATATCCCGTCCCGGTGGCGGCGTCCGGGATGTCAGCGCGCTCGACGGGGAGGCCGAGTTCCTCGAGCGCGGCCTGCATGTGTTCGTCGTCGACGTAATCCGCGCCGGCCGCGACGCGCTTGGACTGGGAGAGCGCCAGCACCTCGCCGCGCCGGTCGTCGGGGATGGCGTACTTGTCCACGACCAGTTCGATGGTGAGCCCGTTGTGATCGCGGGTGTACAGCGAGTGGAACGCGCCGCGGTCGAACTCGTTGAAGCCGTGTCCCTCCTCCTGCAGTGCGGCCTTGATCTCGTCCAGTTCGCCCGCCTCGATGCTGAACGCGAGGTGGTGGACGGCGCCGACGCCGGTCCGCTGGGGCGCGGGGTTCGAATCCCGGTCGTCGGTGACGAAGAACGTCAGGATCCGGCCGTCGCCGGTGTCGAAGAACAGGTGGGTCACCTCCGGGGCGTCGAGGTTCGGCTGTCGCAACACGAGCGACATCCCGAGCACGTCGCGGTAGAACGCGACCGTGTCCGCCTCGTTGCTGCCGATGAGCGTGATGTGGTCGGTTCCCGTGGTGTGAAACGCGCTGTCGGGCGTCTCCGCGGTGACTGGTATCTCGGAGTCGGCCATACCGACCGAACGTGTGCCAGCCACTTAGCCGGACAGGAGACATCGGTGTCACCGGGTGATGGCGAGCGAGCGCGTCACCGAGTGATGGAAAGCGCCTACCGGAGGTCCTCGATGAGCGTCTCCGGGATCAGTCGAAGGACGCTCGCCGGGAGCAGACCGACGAGCGTCTCGCCGCCGTCGACGAGTGGTCGCCGGAACGCGGCGTAGGCGGCCGAAATCCCCAGCAGCGCCACCACGCCCAGCCGCGCGTTCCCGTCCAGCGCGGCGAAGGACGGCAGGCCGACCGCGAGCGCGAGCATGAAGTCCTCGGGCGCACCGTCGTAGCGGATCCAGCGACGCGGCGGTCGCCAGCGACCACGGAGGTGGTCGTACAGCGCCCGATCCGAGGTCGCCTCCCACGGCCGGAGTTCGAGCCCCCCGCCGAACACGTCGGTCGCGGCGTGGACGGCCGCGGCGGCGAAGAACGTCGCGGCCGCGATCGCCATCCAGGCGGGGAGGACCAGCGCGCTCAGAGCGGAACTCGCCGCCAGCGCGGCGTAGCCGACGGGAAAGTGGAGCGTCCGCCGGTGGACCGCCAGGACGTCGAGGTCCGGGAACGCCCCGCCGAGCGCGGCCGCGAGCAGCACCGGACCGCCGGCTTCCGGAACCGTCGCCAGCACCCCGAGCCCGATCAGCACGCCCACCAGGGCGTGCGTCGTCGCCATCATCGGCTTCGAGTACGTCGCTGAACCGGATAAACGGCGCGGGCACCCGAGCGGGGACGGGAAAGCGCGCGGCGGAGACGTAGGTTTTTGTCGTGCTACTCCGTACCACACCCCCATGCGACTCATCATCGTCGGCTTCGGCCGCGTCGGCTCGCGGACCGCGCGGGTGCTGGCCGAGGAGGGCCACGAGGTCGTCGTCGTCGACGACGACCCGGAGAAGGTCGACCGCGCCCGGTCACGCGGGTTCACCGTCGTCGCGGGCGACGGCAGTACCCCCTCGGTGCTGCGGGAGGCCGGGGTCGAGGAAGCGGTCGCGGTCGGCGGACTCACCGGCGACCCGAACGTGAACTTCGAGGTGTGCATGCTCGCCAAGGAGTACGGCTGTCGGACGGTCATGCGGATCTCCGAGGACTTCCGGGAGGAGGTGTACGACGAGTACGAGCGCGCGGTCGACGAGGTGATCTACCCCGAACGGCTCGGCGCGGCGGGCGCGAAGACGGCGCTGCTCGGCGGGAACTTCAACGCCATCGGCGACCTGACCGAACAGCTCCAGGTCGTCGCCGTCGCGGTGCCGGAGGACGCGCCGGTCGTCGGCCAGCCCGTCCACGACATCGCCCTCGACGGCGCGCGGGTGTACGCCCACGGCCGAAAACGGGAACCGCTGACCATCCCGATGCCCGGGATCACCGTCGAAGCGGGCGACAGGCTCGCGCTCATCACCGAGACCGCACGGGCGGAGGACACCCGGAACGCGCTGCTGGGCGGCTGAGACGGACGCCAGTCCACCGGGACGGCGAACGACCGAGCCTCCGGCTCGGCGAGTCGAGCGTCGAAAGGGGTGGGTGTCGGGTGTGCCGGGCGCGCGGTGTGGAGTCGAACTGAGGCCAGTCCGGGAACGAACCCAGGCCCCGCGGTCGATCCGCGGGGTCGCATCGTCGCGCCCGGATGGGACGTTTCCCGGTGCCACCTTAAATTATCGTCAGACGCACGCCAGGTGTCTGACGCCTCGCGTGATCGGAGGTGCTGGAACCGTCCGGATCGGCCCGGAGAAACGGGCAACCGTCTTACCCGAGGCGTCCCGATCGGACTCCATGGAGACGTGGGCACGGCTGTTCGAGCGGGCCGACGGACTCGACCTCGAAGAGAGCGACGTGATCGACGCGCTCGGGGGCCACCGCGATGCGTGAGGGTCGGCGGTGGTCGCGGTGAGCAGCGAGCCGGACCGGCCTGAGCCGTCGCCGGCCCGGGTGGTCGCCGACGCGGACGTGCTCGCCGCCGATCTGCTGGTCGGGGGCGACGCGCGAACGGCGCTGGACCACCTCCGTCGCCACTCGTGGACGACGCTCGTGGCGAGCGATCCGCTGCTTACCGACGCCGAAACCGTGATCGAAACGCTCGCCGACGAGTCGCTCGCGGCGGACTGGCGCGAGCGCGTTGATGCCTGGCGCGAGCCGGTCGAGCACCCGGAGGGCGACCAGCCGGCGCTCGCCTCGGCGTATCGCGGCGGCGCGATGCACGTCATCTCGTTCGACGACGGGCTCACCGGACCCGGTGCGGGCGCGGGGCTCCGCGAACGCTTCCCCGTGAGCGTCCGCGAGCCGGCCGCGTTCGCTACGCTGTTCGACGCCGAGAGCCTCCACGCGGCGGTCGTCAGTGGTCCGTATCCAGGACCGGACAGGGATCCGAGGCAGTAGCTGACAGGCGGCGCGTTCGTGTCCCGCGTCGGTGCGCCCCACACCCGTCCCGGCCGACGCGGGGTCGTCGTCAGGTCACGGGGGCGCTGGTCCCGGCTTCCGATACGAACGTTCGCTCCCGAACGCGGGGTATCGAGGCCGGATGATGGCGTTCGGGGAAGGACACACGCGTCGCTAGCGCCCCTGAACCCACTCCGCGAACTTCCCGAGCGCCCTCCCCCGGTGGGAGACGGCGTTCTTCTCGGCGGCGTCCATCTCGGCGAGCGTCTTCCCGTCGTGTTCGAAGATCGGGTCGTAGCCGAACCCGCCGTCGCCGCGCGGGTCGACGATCCGGCCCCGGACCGTGCCGGCGAACAGTTTGACCGGGAGCGCGCGCTCCTCCTGCTCGCCGCGTTCGGCGCCGGTGGCCGCGGCGGCGACGCGGTCCTCACGGTCGACGGCGTCCGGGCTGGCGTCGAACTCCTCGCCGTCGCAGTAGGCCAGGACGCAGCGGAAGGCGGCGCGTCGCTCGTCGTCGAGTTCGCGTGCGACGAGTCGCTGAACGGTGTCGACGCCGAGCGTGTGTTCGACGAACGCGGAGTACGGGCCGGGGAAGCCGTCGAAGCCGTCGACGAACAGGCCGGCGTCGTCGACGAGCACCGGCTCCCCGGCGTGGCGGTACGCCTCGCGGGCACCGTGGGCGGCGATGGGGCCGAGGTCGTCCGCCTGGACCTCGGTGTAGTCGAACTCGAGCTGGGCGACGTCGTCGCCGAGGTACTCGCGCGCCTCGCGGACCTTCCCCTCGTTCGTCGTGACGTACCGGAGCATTCCTGTCGGGAGTCCGCGGGCGTGGCTGTTAGCGGCGTCGATAGCGGACGGAACCGACGTGGGTGGCCGGGCGGGAGGCGTCTTGGGGCGCCGTGGGTCGTGCGGCGAGTACGGCCACCCCCGCGAGCCTTTTACCGAATCCGGCCGACGTGTCGGTATGACCCGCGAGCCACCGGCGGACCGTGAGGCGGCCGTCGGCGACCCCGTCGTGCGCGGCGACCCCGCGGTCACGGGCGAGCGGGCCGACGCCGCCGTCGGGTTCGATCCCGAGGACGAGGCGAGCCTCGCGGAGGCGGCCGCGACGGTGACGCGCTTTTCGACGGACGAGGTCGGCGACGAGGACAACGTCGTGATGCTCCGCGGGGCGGCCGCCTGCGCCGCGCTCGTGCGCGGGACCGGCTCGTACAAGTCGGCGGCAAAGCGCGCCAGCGACGGCGACGACGAGGTGCCGGTGTCGTTCATCCGGAAGTGGGCCCGCGTCCACGACCTCCCGCAGGCGATCCGGCGACACGTCGCCCGCGGCGAGTTGGCCCCGACCGCGGCCAAACACATCGCCCGGACCCCGGGCGAGGCCCGCTTCGCGCTCGCCTGGGCGGCGCTGGACGCCGACCTCACGGTCAGGGAGATCAGGACGCTCGCCTCCCGGGTGAACGACGGCACGGCCGCCGAGACCGCGTTGCGAGAGCTGGGCGTTCCGCTCGGCCGGATCGAGGTCGACCTGCCGTTCGAGGCGTACCGCCGCCTCCGGGTGCGGGCCTCGCTGGAGAACCGCGACCCCGGCGACGTGCTCGCCGAGGCGCTCGACGCGTACCGGCCCGAGTAGGCGATTTTCCGCGGACTCAGCCCGCGTTCTCGCCGGCGAGGAACGACTCGGCGGTCGCCGAGAACACGTCTCTGGCCCGCTCGACCTCCGGCCAGCGGATCGTCTCGTCCGGGAAGTGCGCCTGGTCGATGCTCCCCGGGCCGAACACGACCGTCGGGACGCCGGCGGCGACGTAGTGGCGCGAGTCCGCGCCGTAGGTTGCACCCCTCGGCTCCGTGCCGTCGAGCCCCGCGTCCCGCATCGCCGCCTGCAGGGATCGAACGACCGGCTCGTCTGCGGCGACCTCGGCGGGTTCGAACTGCACGGAGAAGCGCTCGAACTCAGGCGGATGCTCGGCGAGCCAGTCGTCGCCCGCGACGACCTCGGCGAGTCGCTCCTCGTACTCGGCCTCCACCTCGTCGACCGTCTCGCCGGGCGCGACGCCGAGCCGCCACTCGGCGGTGAGCGTGCCGGGAACCGTCGAGGACCACGACCCCGCCGCGACGCGCCCGCAGACGACCGGCCACGGGACCGGGTGGTCGTACAGCGGGTGGGTGACGCGCTCGGTCCGCTCGGCTTCGAGTTGCTCGAACGCCCGTCGAACCGTCTCGAACTTCGGGAGCGTGTCGACGCCGCGCCAGCGCGTCGCGGCGTGGGCCGACCGGCCGTGGAGCCGGAGTCGCTTCATCACGCAGCCCTCCGTCGCCGTGACGGGGCGGAGTTCGGTCGGTTCGGCGATGATCGCCGCGTCCCGGTCGAACGGGTACGGGTTCGACAGCGCGGCGGCGGCCGCGCCGACGCCGCCCTCCTCCTCGCCGGCGACGGCCTCGACGACGACCCGGCCGTCGACGGCCGGGTCGCGCTCGCGGAGGTCGAGCGCGGCGAACAGACACGCCGCGAGGCCGGCCTTCATGTCGGCCGCCCCGCGGGCGGTGAGCGTCTCCGTCCCGCCGTCGCCCGCGACCCCCTCGTCGCTTCCCCCACTCGCGGCGTCCCAGACCGGTTCGAACGGGTCCGAGTCCCAGAGGTCGGCGTCGGCGGGCACGACGTCGAGGTGCCCGTTCAACACCAGCGTCGGGCCGGCGTCGGGGTCGCCGAACTCGAGGACGCCCGCGACGCTCGGCCGCCCCTCGGCGTCGATCTCGGCGGGGTCGTCCGGGAACGACGGATGCTCGGCCAGCGTCGCGGGATCGGCCTCCCACTCGTACGTCTCCATGCCTGCGTCGGCCATGCGGTCGCGGAACCAGGCCGCCGCGGGGGCTTCCCGCCCGCCGGTCGTGTCGAACCGGCAGAGTCGCTCGGCGACGGCGCGGAGGTCGAGGTCGGTCACGTGGGAGGCGTCGTGGAGGGGTGGCGTAAGCGTTGGCCTCCCGGCCGGGAGAAGGGGCGAACGGACGGGCAGGAGACCGAGCGAGCGTGTGAGCGGGTGACCGGGTGAGTGTGAGCGGGAGAGCGAGGGCGGCGGCGGTCACACCGGCGGGCGCGGCCTGCCGTTGCAGGCCGAGCGACTACCCACGTCCGGAGCGGCCTTCGGGTGGATGCAAACCGTCTTTCACCTCATCACCGGCGACCCCGGGGGGCAGGACACGACGCTCACGCTGGCCGAGAACCTCGCCGACGACGAGGACGTCGAGATGGACGACGTCGTCGTGCTGGCACAGGCCGACGGCATCACGCCGCTCACGGCCGACGGGTCACACGAGGACCGCGTGCGGTCGCTCCAAGAGAAAGGCATCGCATTCGTCGCCTGCGGGAACACGCTCGAACTGCGGGACCTGACCCGCGAGGACCTCGTGGACGGCGTCGACGTCGTCGACTCGGGCGTCACGGAACTCACGCTGCTCCAGAGCGAGGGGTACGCCTACATCAGGCCTTAGGTCGCGGGCCACGTCCCTCCACCCATGACCGACTTCGACCTCGTCGTGCTCGGCGGCGGCACCGGAAACCTCGTCGCCGCGGCCGGGGCGGACGCCGGCCTCGACGTCGCCATCGTCGAACGGGACGGGCTGGGCGGGACCTGTCTCAACCGGGGCTGTAACCCATCGAAGAAGCTCATCCACCACGCGAACGTCGTGGAGACGGTCCGCGGGGCCGACGCGTTCGGCGTCGACGCGACGCTACACGACGTCGCGTTCGAGGAGATCGTCGAGCAGGTGACCGACGTCATCACCGAGGAGGCCGAGTCGAAGGCCGCGGAGGCGCGGGCGAACGAGCACGTCACGTTCTTCCGGACGACCGGCCGGTTCGTGGACGAGCGGACCGTCGAACTCGACGCCGGCGGCGCTGGGGGTGGGTCCGACGGTGGAAGTGGAGCCGACGGCGACGACGGCGGTGACGGGCCCGGCGGGCGACGGATCACCGGCGAGACGGTCGTGCTCGCGGGCGGGTCGCGGCCGCTGGTCCCCGACTCCATCGACGGGACGGACGACGTGGCGTTCCTGACGAGCGACGAGGCGCTCAGGCTGGGGTCGCTCCCGGAGCGCCTCGTCATCGTCGGCGGCGGCTACATCGCCGTCGAACTGGCCCACTTCTTCGGCCAGATGGGGTCGGAGGTGGTCGTCGTCGGCCACGGCGACGTGCTGGTGGACCGCGAGGACCGCGACATCGCCGAGCGCCTGACCGAGGTGTACGCGGACCGGCACGACCTCTACCTCGGGCACAGTGCGACCGCGCTCGCGGAGGCGGACGGCGAGGTCGTCGTGGCCGCCGAATCCGACGAGGGCGAGGCGCTGACGGTCCGGGGCGACGAGGTGCTCCTGGCGACCGGCCGGCGGCCGAACTCCGACGCCTGGAACGTCGACGCCGCGGGCATCGAGACGGACGAGACGGGGTTCGTGGAGACGAACGAGTACCTCGAAACGTCGGTCGACGGCGTCTGGGCCATCGGCGACATCGCGGGCAACTACATGTTCAAGCACTCGGGCGACACGGAGGCCGAGTACGTCGTCGAGAACGCGATCCGCGGGAACCGTCGAGCCGTCGAGTACCCCGGGATGGCCCACGCCGTCTTCGGCTCCCCGGAGGTCGGGAGCCTCGGGCGGACCGAATCGGAACTCGAGGAAGCCGGCCGCGAGTACGACGTCGGCGAGTTCACCTACGACGAGACGGCGCTGGGCGTCGCGCTGGAGTCGGACGCCGGCTACGCGAAGGCGCTCGTGGGGCCCGACGCCGAGGTGCTGGGCTTTCACGTCGTCGGCCCGCACGCCTCGATGCTCGTCCACGAGGTGAGCACCGCGGTCGCGGCCGGCGGCGACGCCGAGCGAATCGCCGAGACCATCCACGTCCACCCGGCGCTCTCGGAGGTCGTGCAGGGCGCGTTCCGTGACGTGTACGACGTCGCCCCCTCGGGAATCTGATGGTGGATTCGGGTGGCGGCTGTATCGTAAACGCTTATGCGGGCACGCCGGCAAGTCCGGGCGAGGGCTGGTAGCTCAGTTAGGGAGAGCGTCCGGCTTTTAACCGGACGGTCGGGGGTTCGAATCCCTCCCAGCCCGTTTTTCGGGGCACCACGGACGAGCGAAGCGAGGAGCCGCGTCGCCGAAAACGGGCTGGGAGGGATTCGACGGAGACGAGACGCAGCGCCGAGCGACAGCGAGGCGACCGTCTCGGCGTGGTTCGAATCCCTCCCATCTCTCCTTCCCCGTTGAACTCGATCCTCGATAGAACGGAGGTAGTCCGGGCAACGTCACAAATTCAGTTACCGGGCAGCAGATCACTACCCCTGGCGGTGATTTCGGCCTCGCCCTCCCTTACCTCGGAGCGAGCTCCTCGGAACTCACCCTCGCTCCGCTCGCGTGAGCAGCCGCTTGCGATGCTCGCTCGCAGGCTCGCTGCGCTTCTCACCCCTCGCGCGCGGCTGCTCACCCCACGAGGGGGTTCGAGTCACGCGTTACCCGGGACCTCCGGTCCCGTGACGTCACCCTCGTGGTTCGAGGGAGCGAAGCTCCCTCGTCATCACGAAAGGCGCGAAGCGCCTTTCGAACGACTCCGCTCGCGTGACCGCCGACCGCCACCCGCAAGTCCGGAATCGTCGCCCGTCGTTCAGCGCGTCAGTTCGCGCCGCAGGAACGCCACGGCCGCGTCGACGACCGTCGGTTCGCCGTCGCCCCGGGGGAGCGCCAGTTCGATCCGGGCGCGTTCGGCCTGGAGCACGAGCACGTCCCCGCTGTGACCGACGCCCGTCAGCGACCCGTACGGCAGGGTCCACTCGCCCCCGTCGGAGCCGTCGGCGACGACCCGGACCGAGTCGTCGGTGAGAAGCGCCGCCGCGTCGCCCCGGAGCAGCAGGTCGCCGTCCTGCCTGAGCCCGCCGCTCCGGCGGAGCCGCAGGAGGTGGTGGGGCTGCTCGTACTCACCGAGGACCCGGAGCGAGTCGGGCAGTCGGCGAGCAGTTCCCGACAGGCGCTCGGCCGTGACCGACTCGCCCGCCGCCGCGGCCGCGAGGGCCGCCGCGCGGTCGGCGTCGCGGGCGTCGTCGGCCCGGGGGTCGTCGGCCCGGGGGTCCTCGTCCACGTTGGATGCCTGGGTCGGGTCCGAGGCGTCCGGGGACGCGTTTCCGGCGTCGACCGATGCCGGCTCGACGGCTGGTGTCGACTCCCCGACTGCGGGGTCCTCCGACCCCGGTTCCGACGCCTCGAGGGGGACCGAGTCCTCGGTCCGCGAGCCGGACGGCCACTCCGTGATCGGGTCGGTCGCCACCTCGTCGACGCCCGCCTCGCCCGTCAGCGTCGGGGCGGCGGAGCCGGTCGTTTCGCCCGCGGTGGACCCGTTTCCTGCCTGCTCGTCCGGCGTGGCGTTCCAGCGGTCGGCGTCGCCCTGCACCGGTTCCCGGGACCCCGGGCGGCGGAAGCGGAGGTCGAACACCGTCCCCTCGGGGTCGTTCGCGCCGACGTCGACCGTCCCGCCGTACATCTCCATCAGCCGGTCGACGAAAAAGAGGCTCAGCCCCTCGCCGTGCTGGACCTGGGTGCGCTCGTCGCGGCCGAGCACCTGGTCGTGGTGGCGCGGCTCGATGCCCGGACCGTTGTCGGCGATCGAGAGGACGACCGCCTCCTCGCGCTCGTCGACGCTGATGTCGATTCTGGGCACCTCCTTGTCATTGTGTTCGACCGCGTTCTCGATGACCGCGCGCAACGCGGGGGCGAGCATGTCGTCCGCGAGCACCTCGACGGGGGCCGCGGTGCCCGAGAGCGAGACGACGACCTCCTGGGTCGGCGCGTCCTCGAGCGCCTCTCCGACCGCGGTGGCGAGGTCGACGGGCGCGAGCGACTCCGAGTCGCCGCCGGTGAGGATGCCGCCGAAGCGCCGCGTCGTCCGCGCGCGGCCGAGCATGTCCTCGACGCGGTCGACCGCCGTTTCGAGCGACTCGGTCAGTTCCGGGTCCGAGACGGCGTCCGCGACGCGCTCGACGTGGCCGAGCACGACGTTCGCGTCGTTGCGGAGGTTGTGTCGGAGCACCCGGTTGAGGATGCGGAGCGACTCCTCGTAGCGCCGGTGGCGCGTCATGTCGGTGAACACCGCAACGTAGCCCCGCGTCTCGCCGTCGACGACGAGCGGCGCGGCCGAGCCCTTCCCGTAGACGAGTCGGCCGTCCTTCGTGGTCGACTCGAAGTCGCCGACCCACGGCTCCCCCTTCGAGAGCGCGTCGATGACGTCCTCGTACACCCCGTCGTCGTCGATGAGCATCAGCGGGGTCGAGCCGACGAGCTCCTCGCGCTCGTAGCCCGTCAGCTCCAGCAGGGCGTCGTTGGCGTCGGTGATGATGAACCCCGTGTCCGCGATGAGCGTCGGGTTCGCCGTCTCGCGGAAGGCGCGGCGGTGGAGTTCCAATCTTCCCTGTGACATGAACGCTCCCTCGGGGACGTGTTGGTGCCGGATAGCGAACCACGTGATAACAATCTTTCGTCAGACATACACGTTAGTTGAAAGACATGAACCGGTCACGTCGAGTCGCGTTCGGAGGGAAGTGGTCGGCCGGCCCGGTCAGAGCCGTTCGCCCTGGTAGTCGCCGTCGTACTCGCCGTCGTGGTCGGCCTCGGCGAGCACGAACTGGGCGATGCGAGCGCCCGGTTCGAGTTCGATCGGATGGTGGACCTGCAGGAGGCCCTCGCCGCGGCCCTCGTACCCGGCGTCCCAGACGGCGGTGTTCAGCATGCAGGAGTTGCGCAGCAGCGTCGAGCGCGGGTAGACGAAGCCGACGTGATCCTCGGGAACGGCGATGCGCTCGCCGTACTCGACGACGTAGCCGCCACGGTCGAGCCGGTAGCAGCCGTCCTCCGGGGCGAGTTCCTTCCGCTCGCCCACGCGCTTCCCGTCGGTGGAGACTCGGCCGGGAGCGGTCTGGGCGTGGACGCCATCGAGGGTGAGGTCGACGCCGTTCGGCTGCACCTGTTCGCCGGTGACGGGCTCCAGCCGGGCGGCGACGAAC
Source organism: Halobaculum sp. XH14 (assembly GCF_032116555.1). NCBI lineage: Archaea > Methanobacteriati > Methanobacteriota > Halobacteria > Halobacteriales > Haloferacaceae > Halorarum > Halorarum halobium. Next base: position 457,762 of record NZ_CP134949.1, on the reverse strand, counting down.
GCGCCGGATTCGAACATGCGTGTGCGTGGCCCGAGAGGGGCTAAAAGCGCGCTGGTCGGCCGTCCACTCGGAGGCGCGTGAACACAAAATTCGCCGCAAGAATCGCCGCACCCGGCGATTCTTCACGATTGTCGGGGTCATAACTCGCCGGATTTATATCCGAGCGAAGTCGATATTCGGCCGATATGGGACAGACGATTACCGAGCAGATCCTCGATGACCATCTCGTCGAGGGCGAGCTGACGCCCGGCGAGGAGATCGGCATCGAGATCGATCAGGTGCTCACCCAGGACACGACCGGGACGATGGTCTGGCTCCAGTTCGAGGCGCTGGACCTCGACGAGGTCCAGACTGAGCTGGCCGCACAGTACTGCGACCACCAGACGTACCAGTTCGACTTCAAGAACACCGACGACCACCGCTTCCTCCGTTCGGCCGCGGGCACGTTCGGCGCGTACTTCTCCCGCCCCGGCAACGGCATCTGCCACCAGGTCCACAAGGAGAACTTCGCGGCGCCGGGCAAGACCCTGCTCGGCTCCGACTCGCACACGCCGACGCCCGGCGGGCTCGGCCAGCTCGCCATCGGCGCCGGCGGCATCGACATCGCCGTGGCGATGGGCGGCGGGCCCTACTACGTCGAGATGCCCGAGGTCGTCAACGTCGAACTCACCGGCGAACTCCCCGAGTGGGCGACCGCGAAGGACGTCGCGCTCCACCTGCTGGGCGAGCTGACCGTCAAGGGCGGCGTCGGCAAGGTGCTCGAGTACACCGGCGAGGGCGCGGAGTCGCTCACCATCCCCGAGCGCACGACCATCACGAACCTCGGCACGGAGCTCGGCGCGACCTCCTCCATCTTCGCCACCGACGAGAAGACGGAGGAGTGGCTCGCGCTCCAGGACCGCGAGGAGGAGTACGTCGACCTCGCGCCCGACGAGGACGCCGAGTACGCAGAGACCATCGAGGTCGACCTCTCCTCGCTGGAGCCGCTCATCGCGACGCCGTCGATGCCCGACAACGTCGTGCCCGTGAGCGAGGTCGCCGGCACCGACGTCGAGCAGGTCATCATCGGCTCCTGTACGAACGGCGCCTACGAGGACATCCTCCCCGGCGCGAAGATGCTGAAGGGCCGCGAGGTCGCCAAGAAGACCGAGATGATCATCGCGCCCGGCTCGAAGCAGGCCTCCGAGATGCTCGCCCGCGAGGGCTGGACGGCCGAGCTGATGGCCGCCGGCGTCAACTTCTCCGAGGCGACCTGTGGCGCCTGCATCGGCATCGGTCACGTCCCCGCCTCCGACTCCGTCTCGCTGCGCACGTTCAACCGGAACTTCGAGGGCCGCTCGGGCATCGAGGACGACGCGGTCTACCTCTGCTCGCCCGAGGTCGCCACCGCGGCGGCCATCGCCGGCGAGATCGTCGACCCGCGCGACCTCGCCGACGAGCTCGGCGACCTCGAGGCGCCCGGCTTCGAGATGGGCGACGCCTACGGCCCGGGCATGGGCGAGTCCGACCCGGACATCATCGGGCCGGACGAGGCGGTCGACGACGACCTCATCAAGGGGCCGAACATCGGCGACGTGCCCCTGAAGGACGAGCTCGCCTCCGACATCGAGGGCGAGGCGCTCCTGAAGATGGTCGACAACATCACGACCGACCACATCATCCCGGCGACCGCGGACATCCTCAAGTTCCGCTCGAACATCGAACGCCTCTCGGAGTTCACGCTCTCGCGCGTCGACGACACGTTCGCCCAGCGCGCCCGTGACGCCGACGGCGGCTTCCTCGTCGCCGGCGAGAACTACGGCCAGGGCTCCTCGCGCGAACACGCGGCACTGTGCCCGATGTACCTCGGCGTCGAGGCGGTGCTCGCCCAGTCGTTCGCCCGCATCCACAAGGCGAACCTGTTCAACTTCGGACTCGCCCCGCTCAGCATCGACCAGGACACCTACGAGCGCATCGAACAGGGCGACGACATCGAGATCGTCGACGACGTCGGCGAGGGCGTCCGCTCGGGCCAGGAGGAGTTCACGGTCCGCGTGAACGACGACTGGGAGGCGACCGCCACGCTCGACGCCTCCGAACGCGAACGCGACATCCTCGCGGCCGGCGGCAAGCTGTCCTGGACGAAGGCACAGCACGACACGGGATCGAGCGGCGCGGCCCCCGCGGACGACTAGTCGGGTCGCGGATCGTTCGCCGACTTCCGACCGTTCTTCGTTCGCGCGACTACTCCCCTCGTCGACCGACCGCTCGTTCGGTCCTCTCGTCTCTCCGTCGTCACCTTGGTGAAGCGTCTCTCCGTCGTCACCTTGGTGAAGCGTCTCTCCGTCGTCACCTTGGTGAAGCGTCTCTCCGTCGTCTTTCCCGCAAAGTGGACGGCTGCTGCCGGGGCGATTTCGGCATCGCCATTCCGAGCAAGCCGCCAGTCGAGACTGACCGCGGCACTTACCACCCGCCGTCGCCCAGTCCGGGCAAATGCTGTTTCAGCAGGCCACGCTCGCGGACGGCCGGGTCCGGGACGTTCGCGTCGCCGATGGGGAGATCGCCGAGGTCGCTGACGGCGGGGCGCTCGACCCGGAGAACGGCGGGTCGGTCGTCGACGCCGGACGGTTCCACCTCCTTCCGGGCGCCATCGACGTCCACGTCCACTTCCGGGAGCCCGGCTTTTCACACAAGGAGGACTGGACGACCGGGTCGCGCTCGGCGGCGGCGGGCGGGGTGACGACCGTCGTCGACCAGCCGAACACCGACCCGCCGACCACCTCCGGCGCTTCGTTCGACCGGAAGGCCGACCTCGCGGCCGACTCCCTGGTCGACTACGGGCTCAACGGCGGCGTCACGGCCGACTGGGACCCCGACTCGCTGTTCGACCGGCCGCTGTTCGCGCTCGGTGAGGTGTTCCTCGCGGACTCGACGGGCGACATGGGCATCGAGGCGGACCTGTTCGCCGACGCCGTCGCGCGGGCGGCAGCACACGACGTGACCGTGACCGTCCACGCGGAGGACGCCGACCTGTTCGACGAGAGTGTGAAAGCCCGCGACGATCCCGACGCCTGGAGCGCCTTCCGGACTCCGGAGGCCGAGGCCGCCGCCGTCGAACGCGCCCTTGACGTTGGAGCGGACTCGGAGGCCGACGTCCACATCGCGCACACCTCGACGCCGGAGGGGGTCGACGCGGCGAGCGACGCGGGCGCGACCTGCGAGGTGACGCCCCACCACCTGTTCCTCTCGCGCGATGACCTCCCGGAACTGGGCACGTTCGGGCGGATGAACCCGCCGTTGCGTGACGAGTCGTGCCGGGAGGCACTCGTCGAGCGCGTCCGCGACGGCACGGTCGACGTCGTCGCCACCGACCACGCCCCCCACACCCGCGCAGAGAAGGACGCGAGCGTCTGGGACGCGCCGTCGGGCGTGCCGGGCGTCGAGACGATGCTGCCGCTCCTGCTGAACGAGGTCCGCGAGGGCCGCCTGGGGCTCGAGCGCGTCCGCGACCTGACCGCGGCGAACCCAGCCCAGATCTTCGACCTCCCGCGGAAAGGCCGGATCGAGGGGGGCCGGGACGCCGACCTCGTGCTGGTCGATCTGGACGACGCCCGGCGGATCCGCGGCGAGGACCTCCACTCGAACTGCGGCTGGACGCCGTTCGAGGGGTTCACGGGAGTGTTCCCGTCGCTGACGCTGGTTCGCGGGACCGTGGTGTACGACGGTCGGGACGCTCGTGGGGGAGGCGGCGAGGTGGACGGACGCGACGAGGTGGACGAGCGCGGCGAGGAAGCGTTCGGTGACGCCGTGGGTCGGAACGTCCGCCGCTGAGCCGGGCCGAAGGCAACCGTTTTCACCCGCCGCGCCCCGAACCACGCCCATGGCCGGTAGTCACCCGCTCTCTGGCGTCGAGGATCGCTGGGACGCGGTCAGGGAAGACATGGAGGCGACCGCAGCCGAGTACCGCGACGCCGGCTGGGAGGCGCTGGAGCTCCACCCGGGCGACGTGACGGCGCTCCCGACCGCCTCGGCGCGGGTCGAGTCGGATCGCATGGGGCTCGACGTGCTGCTCCCCGGCGACGAGTTCCGGGAGCTGGAGGAGCTAGTCGAGGACGCGGCGTTCGACGAGTACGACGCCTACCGCGGGGAGGAGGCCGACGTCGTCTTTCTCGTGGTCGCGATGAAGGCGCCCGACGAGGGGCTCGTCGTCGTGTTTCCGCTGTACTACGCGCGCCGCGAGGCGAACGAGATGCTGAAACGCGTCGCCGCACGCGGCGAGATGCGGACGTTCCTCCGGCCGCTCGACGACTCCCAGCGCGTCGTCTTCTCCCAGGAGGAGCCGGACAACCTCCTGCCCGGCGGGTTCGACGACGAGGAACGCGAGGAGACGGGCGGCGACGACGGACCGTCCGCCGACGAGGAGTAGCGAACGGAGCCGCGGCTCAGGACTGGCGAACAGGCGACGCCACCGCGGCCCACGGGGCGTCGGCGTCGCGCTACCGCTGCCCGCCCCGGGCGTGATTCACCGCACGGGTGGGGTGGTCCCGTTCTCCGATTTGAACCTTCGCCACCGGGAGGGGTGTCGGGGATCAGCCGGCTGGCGCGCGGCGTTCACGAGAGCGTTGCTCTCGTGAGCTCACGAGACGCCGTGCGTCTCGTGAACGGCCAAGCGGAGCGAGCGCACGCGAGGAGCACAGGAGGCTATTCACGCGAGCGGAGTCGTTCGAAAATCGAAGAGTTTCGTGATGCCGTCGGATTCCGACGGAATCCGACCGCTGACGGGGAACCGTCGGTTTCCCGTACTGACGAAAGACGCCCTGGCGTCTTTCGAACCACGAGGGTGAGTTCCGAGGAGCGTGCTCCGAGGGAAGGCGAGGTCCCGACCGCAGGGAGGGGCCTCGTCGGCTGGGGATGGCACGGTGCCGTGCGGTGGGTGGGACTGACCGGGGCCGCGGCGTTCACGGGCGCTTGCGCCCGTGAATTCGGGAGAGCACGCTCTCCCGTACGTCGGCGCAGGCGCGGACCGTCAAGCACCGCAGGCGAGCGACCGGAGGGAGCGAGCCGAGGAGCACAGCGGCCGCACCGAGCCGACAGCCGCGGGGGCTTTCGAAACGAACGCCGCACTCACACCGCCACTCGAAAGATCAGCCAATAACCACGGAGAACTCGATCAGGTTCAGTCGAACGAAACGTCCCCCAGCTCGACGGTCTCCCCGAACAGCCAGTCGGCGTGCTCGACCGCGTAGTCCCGGTGGTCCTCGGTGATGAAGCCGAGCGCGTCCGACACCACGACCGGCCGATAGTCGCGCAGCCCCGCCGACCCCGCGGTGTGGAGGACGCAGACGTTGGCGAGCGTCCCGCAGATGACCAGGTCCTCGATCCCGTGCGTGTCGAGCCAGCCCTCCAGGTTCGTCCGGTAGAAGGCGTCGTAGGTGTGCTTCTCGACGACGTGGGCGGCCTCGTCGGTCGGCAGGTCGTCGATCAGTTCGGCCTCCCACGAGCCCTCGACGACGTGCTCACCCCAGCGTTCGAACTCGTCGTAGTAGTGGGCGTCCTCGAACTGCTCCGGCGGGTGGACGTCGCGGGTGTAGACGACCGGCGCGCCGGCGTCGCTCGCACGCTCGACGAGCGTCGACACGGGGTCGATGGCCGTCTCGCTCGGCTCGGCGTGGAGGCTGCCGTCGGGGTGACAGAAGCCGTTCTGCATGTCCACCACGACGACGGCGGTCGCGTCGGGATCGAACGGTGAGGGCGACGACATACGTGGGTCCTGGGCGGGGACGACGAAAAGGGCTCGGCCGGCGAGAAGGTCGGACAAGGTACTTTTACCCGGGGTCCCATGCCGACGTATGCGACGTTCCTCCCCGCCGGCCCGAGTTCGGCGGTTCGGTGCGATTGCACTCGCCGTGCTGCTGCTGGTCGGGGCGGTCGCGCCCGCAGCGGCGGCTGCGCCCGGCGAGGCGCGGGCCGCACAGCCGGCCGCCGGGACGGACGCCCCGCCGGACCCGGAGAACGACACGATCGGGTGGGAGGACGGAATCTGGCACAACGAGAGCATCGAGGTGAACCAGTCCGACGGGCTGACTGACGCCGAACTGGAGACGTTCGTCGCGCGGTCGATGGCGCGCGTCGAGTACGTCCGCGAGGCGGAGTTCAACGGCACGGTCCCCGTCGAGATCATCTCCCGGCAGGACTACCGCAACCGGACGGCGGCGAACGCCTCCGACCGGCCGGAGTTCAACCGCTGGAACGACCAGGTGTGGGAGTCGCTGTTCATCGTCGGCGAGGACACCAGCTCCGCGACCGCGCTCAGCGAGACGTCCGGCTCCTCGGTCGCGGGCTTCTACTCGCCCGCGGACGACCAGATCAAGATCATCACGTCGACGCCGGAGTCGCCGACGGTGAGCAACGCGACGCTCATCCACGAACTGGTCCACGCGCTCCAGGACCAGCGGTACGACCTGACGAACGCGACCTACCGCGCACGAACACAGGACGGTGATCTGGGCGTCAACGGCGTCGTCGAGGGCGAGGCGAACTACGTCGAGGCGCGCTACTCCCAGCGCTGCGGCGAGGAGTGGGACTGCGTGGAGACGCCCGGTGGCCCCGCGGCCGGCGGTGGCCAGCCCAACCTGGGCGTGCTGCTCACCATCTTCAACCCGTACTCGGACGGCCCGGTGTACGTGAGCGACGTCGTGGAGGAGGGCGGCTGGGCGGCCTTCGACGAGCGCTTCCGGAACCCGCCGCGCTCCTCCGAGCAGATCATCCACGCCACCGACGAGGAACCGCAGCCGATCGAGTTCGAGGACACCGCGCGGGGCGGCTGGGAGACGTTCCCCGCCCAGGGCGAGAACGGCTCTGACACCGTCGGCGAGGCGTCCATCTACTCGATGTTCTGGTACCAGGCCAGACAGTACGGCGCCGACACGATCAACCCGCAGACGCTGTTCGACACCGACGGTCAGTACGACGTGTACAACTACGACGCGCCGCCCTCCGACGGCTGGGCGAACGACCGGGTGTTCCCCTACCGCAACGGCGAGGGCGAGGGCGCCGAGTACGGCTACGTCTGGAAGACCACCTGGGACACCGAGCGTGACGCGACCGAGTTCCACGACGCCTACCTCCGGATGCTCGAAGCACACGACGTCGAGGAGACCGAAGAGGGCTACTACGTCGTGCCCGGCGGCCCCTTCGAGGACGCCTTCCTCGTCGTCCAGAACGGGACGGAGGTCGTCGTCGTGAACGGACCGAGCGTCGACGCGGTCGAGGAGATCCGTCCGACGCTCTCGCCCGACACCGGAACGGCGACGCCGACCCCGACGCCGACGTCGGCCACCGACGAGGACACAGGCGCGGGCACCGACGAGGGCTCGAACGACGAGATGCCCAGGAGCACGACGGAAACCGAGACGACCGGGGCCGGCTTCGGCTTCCTCGTCGCCGTCATCGCGGTCGGCGTGGCGGGGCTGCTCGCCCGGCGGGACTGAACGGACGCCGTCCGCCCGCGGCGGGACCGACGAACGGCAGCGTCCGGTCGGGCGGGACCGACCGAAAACGGCGTCCCGTCGCGCGGCCGGGAAGCGTGATTTTTTCCCGCGTCCGGGCGAACCACCGGCAATGGACGCCCCTGCGCCCGATTTCGACGTCGTCACGTCCGCGGCCATCCGGGAGGGCCGCGCGACCGACGCCTACTTCGCCCGGACCGAGGAGACGCTGCGCCACGCCGACCGGAACCCCAGCGTCGTCGCCGAGGTGACCGCCGACCAGTTCCCGGACGGCGAGTTCGAACTGCTCGCGGGCGTGAAGGACGCCGCCGCGCTGCTCGCGGGCCACGACGTCGACGTGGACGCGCTCCCCGAAGGGACGCTGTTCGACGGCGGCCCGGTGCTGCGAATCGAGGGGAACTACCTCGAGTTCGCCCGGACGGAGACGTCGCTGCTCGGCTTCCTCTCGCACGCCTCCGGCGTCGCCACCGCCGCGCTGGAGTGCCGGCGCGCCGCGCCCGGGGCGAACCTGCTCTCGTTCGGTGCCCGCCACGTCCATCCGAGCGTCGCGGCGATGGTCGAGCGGAGCGCGCTCGTGGGCGGCTTCGACGGCTTCTCGCACGTTGCCGCCGGCGAGGTCATCGGCCGCGAGGCGTCGGGGACGATGCCCCACGCGCTGCTCATCTGCTTCGGACGCGGGGAGCAGGAGGCCGCCTGGCGCGCCTTCGACGAGGCCGTTCCGGCGGACACGCCCCGCATCGCGCTCTGTGACACCTACTCCGACGAGAAGGACGAGACCATCCGCGCGGTGGAGGAACTGGGCGACCGCCTCTCGGGGGTCCGCCTGGACACGACCGGGTCGCGCCGGGGCGACTTCCGGCACATCGTCCGCGAGGTCGAGTGGGAACTCGACGCGCGCGCGCTCGGCGACGTGGACGTGTTCCTCTCGGGCGGGCTGGGTCCCGACGACCTCCGCGAACTCCGCGACGTGGCCGACGGCTTCGGCGTCGGGGGACACGTCAGCAACGCCGACCCGGTGGACTTCGCGCTGGACATCGTCGAGGTCGACGGCGAGCCGGCGGCCAAACGGGGGAAGCTCTCGGGCGCGAAGGAGGTGTATCGGACTGCCGACGGCGGGCACCACGTCGGGTTGCGCGGGCGCGAGGGGCCGGAGGACGGCGAGGCGCTGCTGGAGCCGCTGATCCGCGACGGGGAGGTCGTCCGGGAGTTCTCCATCGACGAGGCTGCCGAACGCGCGCTGCGGGACGCGGAGTCGACCGGCTTCGGGGCGGACCCCGAGTAGCCGCCCTCGCTCGTTCGGTCGGTTCCGCGCTCCCTCGTGCGTTCGCGCCCGGGACGTGACTGCGACCGATGCCGTGGCCCCTCCAGTGTCACCCGGCGGCCACGTCGGCAGCAGGCGTGCGGTCGGCGGCTGCTGGCGGTCGGCGGTCACGCGAGCGGAGCGATGGTGACGTCACGGGACCGGAGGTCCCGGGTAACGCGTGACGCGAGCCCCTTCGTGGGATGAGTCGACGCGCGCGAGGGGAGAGCACCGGAGCGAGCCTGCGAGCGAGGAGCGCAGGCGGCTGGGGTGGGTGTGGCCCTACTCACCGCCAGCAGTAGTCGTCCCCTGCTCCCGACCAGCCGGGCGACTACCGATTCCCGACCGACACACTGTAACGTCAGAACGGGTGAGCCACACGAGAAACCACCACACGCCGGTTCGATTTAATCCGCGGTGTTACCCTCCGCCTCGGCGTCCACGTCGACCGTCGGCGCGGCGTCGAGCGCCCACTCGTCCGAGCCCAGAAGCGACGCCGGCACGTCGACCGAATCCGCGTCGAGCCCCTCCGCGTACTCGAAGGAGTACGTCGGCGGCTCGTACTCCGCGGCCGAGACGAGCGGCTCGTTCTTCCGGAAGCGCCGGGCCGTGAGCAGGACGGGCGTCCGGCCCGCGGCCGTGCCCGGCACCTCGCGTACCTCCTCCAGGCGATACCACTGGGGGAGGCGCTCGCGCAGCTTCTCGCCGAATCTGGTGTCCCGGAACCGCCCGGAGACGACCGCCGAGAGCGTGCCGTTCTCGGCGAGCCAGTCGGCCGCCCGGTCGACGTACAGCGCCGACGTGTCGTAGGTGTAGTAGGCGGTGTCGTACTCCGCGTACGCCTCCGCCGCGGGGCCCTCCGCCACGTCGCGCCGGAGCCGCGCGGGGAACGCGCCCACGACGTACGCGAACGCCTCGCTGTCCAGCGGGTCCGCCGCGCGCGCCTCGCCCGGCGCGCCCAGCGTCGTCTGCGCGTCGGGGCGCACGAGCGGGTCCGTCAGGTGGAGCCGTAGCGGCTCGAGCGTGAACCCGGCCTCCTCCCAGCGCGCCTCCCGGTAGTCGTCCAGCAGGCGGAGCAGCAGGCGCGTCTCGGTCACGCGACAGGCGAGCGGGTCCGCCGTCGCGCCGACGAGCCGCTCGCGAACCGTCCGCAGTCGCTCTCGCGGGTCCGACTCCTCGCTCTCGCTCGCCCGCAGTCGCGCCGCGGCCGCGACGAGGTAGCGCCCGTCACCGACCGCCGGGTCGAGCAGCGCGCCCGGCTCGGCAGGGAACGCCGTCCGGTCGAGCGCCACGTCGGGGAGCGGGTCGGTCGCGTCGGCCTCGATCTCGGGCAGGTCGAGCACGCTCAGCAGGCGGTCGTACGCCGCAGCCGCGCGGCCGCCGTCGACGTCGAACGCGAAGTGATCGAGGTACCAGACGACCCGCGAGAGCGCCTCCACGACGGCCTCGTGGTCGAGCGCCCAGTCACAAAGCGGCGGGGCCTGCCGGTCGTACAGCTCCGAGAACGACTCGCGGGCGACCAGAAGCAGGTCGCCGGCGTCGCGCTCGACGCCGAACTCCTCGGCGAACGCCTCGAACCGCTCGACCGCGTCGCCGCTCAGCGTCTCCTCCCGGAGGCTCATCCCCTCGGCGACGCGGACGAGGAACGCCTCCTCGAGCAGCGAGAACGCGGCGACGCGGACGAACGCGCGCTCGTTCTCGGAGGGCGTGAAGCCGGTGCGGCCCGCGCCGCGGACCCAGGTGCCGTAGACGGCCCGGAGGTCGCTGACGGCCCGGCCGTCGGCCCCGCGCCGGTGGTCGAGCAGGCGGAGGCGGGCGGGCGCCGCGGCGGTGTCGTCGCCCGGGCCGCGCAGCGCCGAGTCGACGGCCGATTCGAGCGCCCCCTCGCGGTCCTCGTAGGCGTCGGTGCGCTCGCGGACGTCAGTGAACGCCTCCTCGACGGCCGGGAGCAGCACGTCGGTCACGCAGTCGCGGAGCGTGCCGACGAGCGTGCCCAGCCCGTCGTCCTCGGCGACCGAGTGCCGCTCGGGCGCGTCGAACTCCTCGTAGCGTTCCGCGGCCGAGAGCTCGTCGGGGCGGAGCGCGGTCAGCTTGGCGACCGCGAGCTGCTGGCCCGGGCGGAGCGTCTGGGAGAGCCGGCCGCGGCGGCCGGCGGCGATGGCTTCGTCGAGCGGGACGTCGGTGTGGACCGTTGCGGTGACGCCGTGGTGGGTCTCGGTGGCCGCGTCGTCCGCCGCGTCCTCCTCCGACACGCGCTCGTAGGCGAGGAGCCTGTCGGTGCTGGCGGCGACGACGTACTGCACGTACGGCTCGCCGCCCGCCGCCGCGAACGCGGCGTCGGCCGCGGCGTCGACGCTGCCGCCCCGTCCGACGGCCGCGAGCGTCGCCGCGACGTGGCCGGCGTCGTCCCGGAACCGGGCGACCGCGCGGTTTCGCGTGTAGCGCGACTCGTCGTAGCCCAGCACCCCGGCGAACAGGTGTTCGCACAGCGCGGCGGCGACCGACTCGGCCGCGGCGTCCGGCCCGAGCCCCGCCTCGACCCGGTCGCACGCCTCGACGACCCGTTCAACGAAGCCCTGACCGTATGCTCCCTGTGACATGACACACCCGGTGAATCGAGTGGGTCTCCCCGCCGGAGGCACCTAAAGGTGTCTCCCGAGAATCGCACGACTGCGAACTGTCTGACGGCCGTCCGTCGCGCGTCCGCTCCGGGGCTGACGGTGTCGGACGCCGTGCGGGTGCGGTTGGCGCGCGGCTGGCGGGCCTCCGTGTCCGCCACCGGCGCGCGAGGGATGAGTGAGGGGAGCGACCGGAGGGAGTGGAGTGATCGAATCGGCTGCTCACGCGAGCGATGCGAGGGTGCGTTCCGAGGAGCTCGCTCCGAGGTAATGGAGACGTGTGGCTGTGCGGTGGGTGGGGCTGAAAGGGGTCACGGGCCTTCGAGGCGGTCGAACGAGATGAAGTTCCCGACGAGACACTCGACCCGGGACTGGCGTCCTGATTACGACAATACCTGTATGCCACTGCGGTATCGGGGAGCCGAAATAGGACGTCACCGATGCTAACCACCATCGCCCGCCCGTTCACCCCGCGAATCGGCGGCAGAGTTACCTCCGGCCGGCCCGACACGGGGGACGTGAACGACAGCCAGCCGCTCGCGGTTCAGGGGGGTCCGGGCGTCGAATGAGCGACGTCGACGCCGACCTCGAGGAGCCGAGGTCGCTCCCCGCAGACGAGGCCGCCGCGTTCGTGGACCGGGTGACCGACAACGTCCAGCGCGTCATCGTCGGCAACGACGCCGCCGTCGAGCACATCCTCGTCGGCCTGCTCGCCCGCGGCCACCTCCTGCTGGAGGACGTCCCGGGCGTCGGGAAGACGATGCTCGCCCGGGCGCTCGCACGCTCGGTGGACTGTGAGTTCCGGCGCGTGCAGTTCACCCCCGACCTCCTCCCGTCGGACGTGACCGGGGTGAACGTGTTCAACCAGAAGACGAGCGAGTTCGAGTTCAAGCCCGGCCCGGTGTTCGCCAACGTCGTGCTGGGCGACGAGATCAACCGCGCGCCGCCCAAGACCCAGTCGGCGCTGCTGGAGGCGATGGAGGAGCGACAGGTGACCGTCGACGGCGTCACCCGGGAGCTGCCCGACCCCTTCACGGTCATCGCCACCCAGAACGACGTCGAACCGGGACGGACGTACGAACTGCCGATCGCCGAGATCGACCGCTTCATGAAGAAGCTGCGGCTCGGCTACCCGACCGAGGGCGACGAGACGGAGCTGCTCGCCAGGACCGCCGGCGAACACCCCATCCGGTCGCTCGATCCGGTCGCGACGCTGGAGGAACTCCGTAGCGCCCGCCACACGGTCGGCGAGGTCGAGGTGAGCGAACCCGTCCGCGCGTACGTCACCGGGCTCGCGAACTACACCCGCGAGAACGCCCAGCTCGGCGTCAGCCCCCGCGGCAGCATCGCCCTCGTCCGCGCCGCCCAGGCCCGCGCGGTCGTCGACGGCCGTGACTACGTCGTCCCCGACGACGTCCAGACGGAGGTCGCCTCCGTGTTCGCCCACCGCATCCGCCCGCGGACCGGAAGCGAGACGGGCGCCGACGTGGTCCGGGACGCGCTGGACGCCGTCGCGGTGGAGTGAGTCGATGGGGCCGACACCGACGGGGCGGCCAGCCGCTGCCGCCTGGCACCCCGATGCCGCCCGGCAAGCTGGTGCTGCCTGGCCAGCCGACGCCGCTCGGGGGGCCGCATGCACCTGACCCGCCGCGGCTGGGTCGTGGTCGCGGTCGTCGCGCTCGCGGCCCTCTCGGCGGCGCTGTTCGGTCCCCGCGCGCTCAACGCCGTCGTCATCCCCGGGGTCGTCGCGCTCGCTGCCGGCTACCTGCAACTCCGGCGGTTCGAACCGCCCCGGGTCGCCCGGGACACCCCGCCGGACGCCCACGTCGACCACGAGGGCACCGTCCGCTGCTTCTTCGGCGACGCCGACGGCCGGCGGCCGGGTCCCGACACCGCCCTCTCGCGTCCGTTCGCCGGCACGGTGCGCGAGCAGGTCGACGACGGCCTCGCCGTCGAGGAGCCCACCGTCAAGACGGTCGTCGGGACCGCACCCGTCGAGTACGAGCTCCGATACGAGACGCGCGGCCAGCACACGCTCGGCCCGGCCACCGTCACCGCCCGGGACCTGCTCGGCCTCGTCGAGACGGAGGCGACGACCGCCGGCACCGCCGACGTGCTCGTCTACCCGCGCGTCCACGCCATCGCCGGCTGGGCGCGGCGCGACCTGCGCGCGCTCCACGAGACCGGCGTCCACGAGGAGCGCCGCGAGTTCGACCGCCTGCGCGAGTACGACCACGGCGACTCGCTGCGTGACATCCACTGGAAGTCCACCGCCAAGCGCGAGGACCTCATCGTGAAGGAGTTCGCCGCCGAGGCGGACACGGAGGCCGTCTCGCTGGCGGCCGGCGCGTCGGGCTCGCCCGGCGCGGCAGACCGGATGGCCGAGGCCGTCGCCAGCATCGCGCTCGCGCTCGTCGAGGACGGCGTCCCGGTCGAGGTCCACCTGCCGGGCGGCAGCGTCGCCGCCGGCCCGGACCGCGGAAGCCAGGTCCGCCTGCTCGAACGCCTCGCGCTCGTCGGCCCCGGCCGGGTGACGACCGAGGACGCCGACGTCACGATCTACGGCGAGTCCGACGGCGTGTCGGTCGCCGTCGGCGACGAGTCGGTCGACTTCGAGGAGTTCGTGGGCTCGTATCGGCCGACGTACGGCGTGACGCGTGGGACTGGTCGTGACGGCTTGTCGGAGGTGGCGGCGTGATGATCGGTCGGGAGTTGCTGGTCTCTCGACTGCGACGCTACGGTCGGTTCGGAGGTTGGTTCAGTCGCGTGGCGCGGTCCTCGAAAGCCCCCGATGCTGTCGTTTCCGGCATTAGTTCGGTTATCTCGTCAACCGCCTCGAAAGCCCCCGCGACGCTCGGCTCGGTGCGACTGCTGCGCTCCTCGCGCTCCCTGCGGTCGCGCTGTGGTGCTTGTCAGTCGCGCCGTCGCCGACCGCCGCGGCCCCTTTCAGTCCCACCCACCGTACCGCACAGCACCTCACCCTCCCCAGCCTCCTGTGCTCCTCGCGTTCGCTCCCTTCGGTCGCGCCCGCTGCGGTGCTCGTCCCTCGCACGAGCGGCCGCGCAAGCGCGGCCGCCGCGCGCCGGATGCCTCACGTCGGGTGCCGAACCACGGCCGGAAGTCACCGAGTTGTCGAACGGAGGTGTCGCTGAATGAGCGGCGGCACGGGCGGCCTGCGCGACATGGCCGGACACGGGACGAAGCCGGAGTACATGCGGGGCGGCGGCGGACGTGACACCCTCGGGGCGCTCAGGGGGGCGCCGGCGCTCGGCGTCGCACTCGCCGTCCTCGCGTACCTCTCGGTGTTCTACCACGTGCTCGACGTCGTGGGCGGCGTCGGCTTCCTGGTGCTCGAACTCCTTGCGACGGCGCTGCTCGCCACCTGGTTCGCCGGGTTCCTCCGCGAGCGGACCGCGGTCGCGCTCTCGGCGGCCGGGTTCGCCCTGGCGCTGGTGGCGTACTTCTACTCGGTTCCCGAGAGCGCGCGGGCGCTGTTCACCGCCTCGCGGATCGTCGCCGACGTGCTCGCGCTGCTCACCGGCCTGTCGGTGCTCCGCCTGCTCAGCGTCGGCACCTGGGCGCTGCTGCTCGCGCCGGTCCCGACGTTCCTCGCGTGGTATCTCACGGCCCGCGGGCGCTACGTGTGGGCCGCGACCGTCGCCGGCCTCACGACCGCGTTCTTCGTCCTCACGGGCGACGCGGGGCCGGCGGCGGCGATCGCCTGCGCGGTCGGCGTCACGGTCGCGCTCGGGTTCACCGGGCTGGCCGCCGCGGGCAAGCGCGGCATCCTCGCACAGCTCGACACGGTGACGGTCATCGTCGCCGCGATGGTCGTGCTCACGTCGGTCGTCACGGTCGTCCCCGGCAGCGCGAGCAACCCCGTCCTCCCGGGCGGCGGCAACCCGACCGTCGAGTCGAGCCTCGTCGCCAACACCGACCGCGTGGCCGTCCTCGGCAGCATCGAGCTCTCCCCGGACGTGCGCTTCGTCGTCGAGTCGGATCGCTCGGCGTACTGGCGCGTCGGCTCCTACGACCGCTACACCGGGCAGGGCTGGGTGCGGACCGGCGACGCCAGCCCGTACAGCACCAGCCGGCTCTCCCAGCCGCCCGGCGAGACGGTTTCGATGCGACAGGAGGTGACCGCGAGGGGATCGCTCGACGCGATGCCGGCCGCGTGGAAACCCGTCTCCGTGGAGGGCCCCGTGTCGGACACGACGCAGGTGACCGAACACGACGGGCTCCGCCCGGGCACGACGCTGCTGGAGAACGACACCTACGTCGTCAACAGCGAGGTGCCCCAGGCGACCGAGGGCCAGCTCCGGCGCGCCGGCACCGACTACCCCGAGGACGTCGCCGCCAGGTACACCCAGCTTCCCGGCAGCACGCCCGACCGTGTCGGCGAACGCACCCGGTCGGTCATCGAGGAGGCGGACGCGAGCAACCCCCACGACGCTGCCGTCGCGATCGAGCGCTACCTCGAATCAAACAGGGAGTACTCGCTCGACGTGCCGCCGCCCTCGGGTGATACGGCCGACCGGTTCCTGTTCGAGATGGAGTCGGGCTACTGCGTCTACTACGCGACGACGATGGTCGTGATGCTCCGGACCCAGGGCATCCCGGCCCGGTTCGTCACCGGCTACACGCCGGGCCAGCGCGTCGCCGAGGACGAGTGGGTCGTCCGCGGCCTCGACTCGCACGCCTGGGTCGAGGTGTACTTCCCCGAGCAGGGCTGGATCCGGTTCGATCCGACGCCCGGCGGCCCCCGCGACTCGGCCGAGACGCAGCGCGTCGAGGCCGCCCGCGCGGAGGGCGACGAGAGCGTCGACGCGGCGGGCTCTGCCAACGGCAGCTACGAGACGCCGGATCCGACGCCGAACGACACCGGCACCGCCGGCGCGGGCTTCCCCGGACAGACGCCCGACCCCGGCGAGTTCCAGGGGCCGGGCGCGAACGCGACGTTCCAGACGCCCTTCGGCGGCGGCCTGGCCGGCGCGGCCAACGGCACGGCCGCCGGCGTCGGGGGCGAGAGTGACGAGGGCGGCTGGACGCCCACCCCCGAGGACGCCGTCGTCGGCGCGGTGCTGCTTGTCGGACTCGTCGCGGGCGCCCGGCGGACGGGGCTCTCCCGGCGGGCGTACCGTGCCCTCTGGCTCGTCTACCAGCCGCGGCGGGAGCCCGACGCCGACGCGGTCCGGGCGTTCCGCCGGCTCGAACACCTCGGCGCGCTCGCCTACCGGGAGCGTCGCCCCGGCGAGACGGCCCGGACCTACCTCGACGTGCTCGCCGCACACGGGTTCGACGACCGCGTGCGTGCCGTCGGCGAGGCCTACGAGCGCGCCCGCTACGGCTCGGGCGTGAGCGACGGTGAGGCCGCCGAGGCGGTCGACGCGGCGGACTCGCTCGTGCGCCGACACGCGCCCGTCCTCCGCCGGTTCGCGGGCTGAACGGGTCGCCCCGGTCGTTCCGACCGCACCGCGCCTGCCCCCCTCGCGTGACCCGCCGCGCCACCGCCGAGCGCCGGTCCCGAAACCGGTGGAGTCGGGGGCCCACGCGCCCGGAACCGCCCTACCCGACACTGTTTAATATGGTGGTCCTGTAGGTCCGTCTGGAAATGTCCGAGGTATGCTCGACGTGCGGGTTGCCTGAGGAACTCTGCGTCTGCGAGGACGTCGCCAAGGAGTCCCAGGAGATCACCATCCGCATCGACGAGCGCAGGTACGGCAAGGAGGTAACGGTCATCGAAGGGTTCGACCCCAGCGACGTGGACATGAGTTCGCTCTCGAGCGACCTGAAGTCCAAGTTCGCCTGCGGCGGCACGGTGGAGGACCACTCCATCGAACTGCAGGGGAACCACAGCGGTCGCGTCGAGGATTTCCTCCGCGAGAAGGGGTTCAACGTCGCGTGACCGGTACCTGAGTACCCGCCCGTCGAGCGCCCGTTTTTCGGCCGGTTCGATCCCCGCCAGCCGCCGGTCCGTTTCCGGTCAGCCGATGGTCCGTTTCCGGTCAGCCGCCGTCGGGCCGGGAGCGGAGCCGAAACGGGTGCGAACCGTATTTCCGGCCGGCGCGCCAACGGACCGTGAATGCGTCCGCGGACCCTGGCGCTCGTCGCCCTGCTCGTTCTCGCCGCCCTCGTCCCGGCGACCGCCGCTCCGGCGACCGCCGGCGTCGATCCCATCGGAACCGACTCCGTCGAGGGCGACCCCATCGAGACCGGGTCAATCGGGGCCGACTCCGTCGTCGCGGGATCAAACGAAACCGACTCGACGCGGACCGGCTCCGACCGCGGAACCGACGCGTCGGCCCGGGCCGAGTTCCGGCTCCGCTCGACGCTCCTGCTGACGCCGGACGTTCCCGGCGAGATCACCGTCGTACTCCGGTTCGCCGTTCCGGACCGGGTCGACTCGCTCCGGACGACGCTCGCGCCCGAGGCCCGCGTCGTCTCGACGTCCGGTTTCCGGACCGGCTCGGGGCCCAACGAGTTCGAGTGGGACGGCGAGACGGCGTCGCCGACGGTCACCTACCGCGCCCCGGCGAACCGGACCGCCGGGGCCGGCCAGTTCTCGCCGACGGCGCGGTTCCGAACGGCCCGAGACACGGACCGCGGGAGCGACGCCCCTGCGGCCGAGTTCGCGAGCGCGCCGGGCGAGCAGTACCTGTTCGTCGACGCCGGGCCGTGGGCGCTCGTCCGGACGCCGAGCCCGTCTGTCCACTGGCGCTACAGCGGCGACCAGTTCTCCCTCGACCGGACGACGGGCGTCGCCGGCGAGGGCGCGATCGGCGAGCGGATCGCGTTCCTCGGCCCACACGAGGTTCACACGCGGCGGGCGAACGGGCAGACGTTCCGGCTCGTCGTCCCCGAAGCCGCCGAGCCGGCCGAGCGCCCGGCGGCCGTGCTCGACGCGCTCGCCGGTGCGTCCGGAACGCTCCGGATCGGCGACCGCGACCAGTCCGTCTTCCTCGTCGCCGCGCCCGCCGGCCCCGGGGACCCCGACTGGGCGGTCCGGGGGCTACAGACCGGCGACGCGGACGTCTGGGTGCGCGCCGGGGAGCGGCTGGACACGCCCGACAGCCCCTGGCTCCACGAGTACGTCCACACGAGACAGGCGTTCCAGCCGACGCGGTCGAGCCGCTGGCTCGTCGAGGGGAGCGCCGACTACTACGCCGCGCTGCTCGCGCTCCGGCAGGACCGGATCGACTTCGGCGACTTCGCCGCCGACCTGGCCCGCGGCGAGCGCGACCCGTACGCCGACGCGGTGCTCGCCGAGCCCGCGACGTGGGAGTCCGGCCCCCGTGTCGGGGGCCAGTACGTGAAGGGCGCGCTCGTGACGGGCGAACTCGACCGACGGATCCGCCTGGCGACGAACGGCAGCGCGACGTTCGCCTCGGTCCTGTCCCGGCTGAACGCCCGCGGGGACCCGGTGACGGACGGGACGGTCCGGGCGACCGTCGCCGACCTGGCGGGCGACTCGACCGCCGACGCGACGGAGCGCTACACGCGAACGGACGCGGTCCCGGAGATGTGGTCGCGTCCGGCTCACGAGGCCGCCTTCGGGACGCCGCCTGCTCGCGTCACGTTCACGCCGCCCGGGACGGCCACGGTCGAGGGGCCGTCCCGGAACGGGACCCAGCACCCGCCGCTGGCGCTGGCGACGGGCGAGACGCTGACGCTGCGGACGGTCGCGGAGAACGCCGGCGGGTCGCCGGGCGAGTACCGGCTCACCCTCCGAATCGACGGCGAGCCGGTCGCCGAACGGACCGGCACGCTCGCCCCCGACGAGCGGGCGACGCTCGCGCTCTCACACACCTTCCCGGAGCCGGGGACGTACACGGCGTCGGTCGCCGGCCGGACCTACCGGGTTCAGGTGCGCGAGCCGGCGACCGTCTCGGTCGAGTCCGTCGAGGTGAACCGGACGACGGTCGCGCCGGACGGGCGAATCCGCGTCGCCGCAGTCGTGCGAAACGACGCGGCGGTGCCGGCCGCGGGCGACCTGTCGGTCGTCGTGGACCACGAACGCGTGGCGACGACGACGGTCGAGTTGGCCCCGAACGAGACGACGGTGGTCTCGGTCCCCGTCACCCTCTCCGAGCCGGGCACCCGCCGCGTGTCGGTCGGCGACCGGGACGTTTCCGTGACGGTCGAGCGCGACGCGGGCGCGGGAACGACCGTGACGACGCCCGGGTTCGGGGCGGTGACCGCCTGGGTCGCGCTGGGAGTGCTGTCGCTGCTGTCGGTGCTCCTGTGGGGACGCTCGGCGGGCGACTGACCCGGGAGAAGTGGCGGCCGTGGCGACGACTGGCTCAGAACGGGGGCTCGGGCCCCTCGTCAGCCTCCCGCTCGGGGGCGTCGGCGTCGAGGTCGCCGTCCCAGGCGGTGAGCCCGCCGGCCATGCTGAGGACGGTCGCGTCGGCGGTGCCCTCGTAGGAGCCGATGAGCTTGGCGGCCTGCACGCTCGCCTTGCCGTGGGGACAGACGGTGACGATGCGGTCGGCATCGGTCAACGCCTCGACGCGGTCGGGCAGTTGCTGGAACGGGACGTTCTCCGAGCCGGGGATGTGTCCCCCCGCGAACGCCTGCGGGTTCCTGATGTCGACAACGCGGACGTCCTCGTCCGCGTCGAGGAACCCCTCGACGTCCGTCGGGGAGCATTCGCCGTCCATGACCGGTACGAGTCGGCGGGGGTGGAAAAGCACGTCGGCGATGATTCGTCCTCGTGGGAGCACGAGCGGGCGTTTCGATCGGCGACATGAGCGGAAGGCTTCGTGGCGATTTCCGTTCCACCTGACGCGATAGGGATGATCTCGGGTTTCGTGACGACTTCCTCGAAAGCCCCCGCTGCTGTCGGCTTCTGCGGTGGTTTGGCTGTCGCTTCGGCCGCCTCGAAAGCTCCCGCTGCTGTCGTTTCCGGCATCCGTTCGGTTATCTCGTCAACCGCCTCGAAAGCCCCCGCGACGCTCGGCTCGGTGCGACTGCTGCGCTCCTCGCGCTCCCTGCGGTCGCGCTGTGGTGCTTGTCAGTCGCGCCGTCGCCGACCGCCGCGGCCCCTTTCAGTCCCACCCACCGCACGGCACCGCGCCTCACCCTCCCCAGCCTCCTGCGCTCCTCGGCCTTCGCGGGACTCGCTTCGCTCGACCCGCGTGCTCTCGTTCGCTCCTGCGTCGCTCACGAGAGCTTCGGCCTGCGGTGCTCGTCCCTCGCACGAGCGGCCGCGCAAGCGCGGCCGCCGCGCGCCACGTGGATCGACCAGCCTATTGCGGTCGGCGCGCGTGACGCGAACCCCCCTGTGTGAGTCGACGCGCGCGAGGAACGAGACGCGCAGCGAGCCTACGAGCGAGCATCGCAGGAGGCTGCTCACGCGAGCGGAGCGAGGGTGAGTTCCGAGGAGCGTGCTCCGAGGTAAGGGAGGGTGAGGTGCGGTGCCGTGCGGTTTCAGGTGAGCTAGCAGTCCCTGCTGTCCGTTTCCTCATCCAGATACCGCGTAACTCACACCCGAACAGTCACCGTTTGCCACCAGCCCCAAGAGAACGCATCTCGATCAGCGCGACTCCTCGGGTTCGGGCGACAGGTCGGGAACGCCGTGGATCTCGTTGTGCCGGCGCTCCAGGAACGAGTACACCGCGCCGTGGGGCGCGCCGTCGAGGATCATCCCGGTCGCGCGCCGCACCGCCTCGACCTCCTCCGGCTGGCCGATGACGCCGAGCGTCGAGCCCCTGATGACGACCTCCGCGCCCGACAGTTCCTCCATCAGCTGCCGCGTCCGGCCGTTCTCGCCGATGAGCCGGCCCTTCTGTCGCTGGAGGTCGTTCTTGTTGCGGGTCTCCGCCGCCAGGTCGACGAGGTCGAACCGGCGGAGGTCGTGCTCGAGCAGCGAGAGCGCCGACTCGGGGGTGAAGCCGCGGCCGATGGCGCGGACGACGTCCGGGGCCACCATCGCCGTGACGGGGTCGCCGACGGCGTCGATGGCGACCGAACCCGACTCCGAGTCGATGTCGAGGCGCACCTCCGCCTCCGACTCGATCTCGCGCATCGTCTCGCCACCCTCGCCGATGACCGCGCCGATGCGGTCCTGCGGTACCTTGACGTGTTGGGTGCTCATACTCCGGAATTCCGGCCGGACGTGTTTAAGAGTTCCTTCGGCGTCCGACGGTCCGGTCGCCGGTCGGATCTCGGGGACGGGCGTTAGTCGTCACCGAGTCGAGCCTCCCGACGCCGCCTCACGCCGCGATGGTTCGCGCCTCGGACACCGGCGGGAGCCGCCGGAGCGTCGGGACCGCGGCGACGTACACCGCGATCCAGAGCAGCCCGAAGCCGCCGGCGGCCATCGTCTCCCACACGCCGACCGTCTCGCCGAGCGTCCCCCCGAGGAGCGAGCCGATGGGCATCACCGCGACCGACGCGGAGCCGAGGATGGCGCTCACGCGGCCGAGGAAGTCGTCGGGCACCATCCGCTGGATCAGCGTCGAGACGAGGACGTTCGTCGCGCCGACGGGCAGCAGCGCGAGCGCGAAACAGAGCGCCGTGAGCGGCAGCGTCGGCGCGAACAGGGCGGCGAACCAGCCCGCCGCCGAGAGCAGGAAGCCGGGCACGAACAGCCGCGCGAACCCGACGTGGTCCAGCTTCGACCCGAGGAGCGCGCCGACGAGCAGGCCCTCGGCCGTCGCCGCCCGGATGGCGCCGTAGGCGCCCGCGCCGCCCATCGTATCGGCGAACGCCGGCAGCACCGCGGTCGAGACGCCGAGCAGGCCGTTCGTGAGCACGCCGGCCCCGAGCAGCCAGACGAGCGGCGTCCCGCGCACGAACGCCGCGCCCCCGCGCAGGCGGTCGAGGTAGCCGTCCGGTTCGCCGCGGTCGGAGCCGTCCGACTCGCCGCCGTCGGTCTCGGCCGGACCCGCGGCCGGATCGTCGCCCACAGCATCCCCGGCATCGCCTGCCGACGGTGCCTCCTCGGCACCGTGGGTCGCCGTATCGCCCGCCCCCGCCGCCGGGACGACGACGCCGGCGAACAGCACCGCCGCGACGAGGAACGTCAGCGAGTCGATCGCGTACAGCGCCACCGCGCCGAACAGCGCGATGAGCGCCCCGGCGAGTGCGTTGAACACGAGGTCGGCGCCCTGGTAGGCGAACGAGAACGCGGCGTTGGCGTCCGCGAGTTCGTCGTCGTCGACGATGCGGGGCAGCGCGGCGCTCTGGGCCGGGTAGACGAACTGGTTCAGCATCGAGAGCGCCGGGACGACGACGAGCACGAGTTCGACCGAGCGGACGCCCAGCAGCCACGCCGCGGGCACCACGAGGACGACGACCGCCTGTGTCACCTGGATGCCGACGAGGAGGCGACGGAGCGGCCAGCGGTCCACCAGCGGGCCGACGAACGCCTGGAGCGCCTGCGGGCCCATCGTCAGCGCGCCCGCGAGGCCGGTGTAGAACGTCGACCCGGTGAGCTCGAACACGAGCCACATCGCCGCCACCGCGTAGAGGCTGTCGCCCGCGTTCGTCACCAGCCGACCCACGAACAGCCGCCGGAAGGCGACGTTGCCGAGGAGCGATCGCATGTCCGTCCGATGGGGACGGGGGCAGAAATGTACTCGCAGAATGACACTTCTGTCGGCGGGCGAGCAGAAGGCTCGTTCTGTCGAGCGGACGGGTCGAACGGCCGTTCCGTCTCTGGGTCGGTGGGTCGAGCGGTCACGCCGCCGTCGAACTCACTCCAGATCCGCCGACGGCTCCGGCTCGGGCGCGGTGACGTACTCCTGCAGTTCCGCGCCCGTGACGGCCATCCCCTGCCGGGAGAAGAAGGCGGCGACGTTCTCGCAGTCGCGTTCGAGGAACTCGCGCGCGTTCGGGTGGTGGACCGTCACCGCCTGCCCGAGGTCGATGACGACGAGTTCGCCCTCGTGGATGATCATGTTGTACTCCGAGAGGTCGCCGTGAACGAGGCCGGCCGAGTAGAGCCGGCGCATGTACTCGCGGACGACCTCGTAGGCCGTCTCGGGGTTCTCCACGTCGACCTCCGAGAGCCGGCGCGCCCGGTCGTCGGCGTGACCGACCAGGTCCATCACGAGCACGTTCCGCTGGACGGCGATGGGGTCGGGAACGCGGACGCCCGCGGCCTTCGCGCGGCGGAGGTTGGCGAACTCCTTTCGCACCCACGCGAGCACGACCTTCTTCTTGTCCGAGCCGATGCCCTCGAAGCGTGGGTCGCCCTCCAGGTACTCGCGCATGTGCCGGAAGTTCGAGGTGCCGATGCGGTACACCTTCACCGCGAGTTCCTCCCCGTCGTCCCCGAGCGCCTCGTACACGTTCGCCTCCTTCCCGGTCGAGATGGGGCCGCCGAACGCGCCGATGTGGCCGTCCTGGACGAGCTTGTAGACGGCCGCGAGCGTCGCGTCGTCGAACACCGACGCCTCGATCTTGAACTGCTCGGTGTCCTTGACCCTGATCCGGAACTCGTCGAACTCGTCGTCCTGCCGCCGGGCGATGCGGTCGGCCTCGTCGTCCGAGACGTCGAGCGACTCCCACTCGTCGCCCGGCACCTCGGCCTCCTCGGGATCGACGAGCCCGAACTCCCCTGTCATTGCACCCGGCTACGTCGCCCGGCGTGAAAAGCCCCGCAGGTCGTTCGCGGTGACCCGGAGGCGGCGACGGTCGAGTCCGCGACCGGGAACGGACGGCGGGGTCCCGGTTCCCCCGACGCTTTTGTGGCGGTGTCGAGACGTCGGAACCGATGTACGAGCTGGTTCACCGGTACGTGCCGGACAGCCCCTCCGTCCGCGTCGGCGTCGCCGTGCTCGCGTCCGCGGTCGGGCTCTGGGTGCTGGCGTTCGGCCTCCTCGAGGGGACCCCGGTCCTGGCGGTGGCACTGCTGTATCTCGCGGTCATCGCCGCGTCGTTCGGGATCGCCGGCCAGTTGACGCGGGGCCTCGTTCGGCAGGCGAACGCGGCACCCACGGCGGGGGCACCAATCGAAGGGGACCCCGACGACGGGGCCGAGACGCCGATCGAAACGCTCCGACGGCGGTACGCGGAGGGCGAACTCGGGCAGGAAGCGTTCCAGCGGCGGCTCGACGATCTGCTCGAAACCGAAGCGGTCGAATCCGCGTCGGCGGAGCGCGAGCGCGCCGTCGAGTGAGACTGGACGGGAGTGGAGAATCGGCAACTCGATCAGCTACGGAGGGAGTCCGTCGAGCCGGAACCGCCGGTGTGCCGTCGAAACCGGGCTACTTGATGTGGCCTTCCTCGCGCAGCTGGTCGGCTTCCGCCTTCTCGTAGCGCCACGCCACGTCGGCCTTCTCGTCCTGCCAGTCCCACGGCTCCACGAGCACGATGTCGCCCTCCCGGATCCAGATGCGTTTCTGCATCCGGCCGGGGATACGTGCGGTCCGCTCGGTGCCGTCGGCACAGCGGACTTTCACGCGATTGGCTCCGAGCATGTTCGTCACCTCGGCGAACACCTCGTCGTCATCGGGCATCCGGAGGTTCTTGCGACCGCCGGAGTCGTCGTCGCTCATGGCTAGACGGAGCTTCTGTCGGCCGAGGTTTAAATTCGCCGGGATTTCGCCCCCACGCCGGACCGCGACGGTTTAGGCCCCGGGAGAGAGACGCCGGAGCATGCTCGAGAAACTCGGCACGGTCGGACTCCTCGGCGTACTGCTGGTGGTCGGCGGGATCGGCCTCGTCGCCTACGCGGACCCCGTCGTCGCGGCCGGGATCGCGCTGGTGATCGTCGGAACCGGGCTGGTCGTGAAAGGGCTCGCGAGCGGGTTGATGCGGCAGTTCGGCTTCGCGTGATCGCCCCGCGAGAGCGGCTCGAAACCGCGTTCACCGCCGGTCTTTTGTCATCCGCGACCGTTATGTAAGCGGACAGATGTCCAGCCTGGTGGAGGCGTTCAAGGACGTCGCGGGCGGACAGCTACGGGTCGTGGCGACCCTCGAATCGATCGATTACGAGGTCGAGTACGTCCGGGAGGACCTCGAGGACGAGTACACCCGGATGGACTTCGACCGGGCCTATCAGAGCATGATGGCAAACCAGGTGTCGGCCGAGGACTTCAAGTCGGTCGGCGAGTTCGGCGACCTCGACTGCCAGCTATTCCTCTTCACGGAGTTGATCGTCTTCCTCTTCCCGTCCTCCCGGTACAGCGGCGTCTTCGTCTCGTTCGACCGCGAACCCCAGTTCCCCCTGCTCGACATCGTCGACGCCGCGACCGACGTCTCCCACCTCGGCGAGGACGACTCGTAGCCTCCACGCGGAACGCTGCCCCCCGCCGAAGAACCAGGCCGGTCGACACCCCCTCGAACCGCGTCCGCCGCCGTCGCTGCGCGACTACTCCGCGCGACGCTTACTCCGCGCCGGACTCCGGAACCGTGAGCACGGGCACCGAGGAGCGACGCTGCACCCGCGGCGTGACGCTGCCGGCCGAGAGGAACCGCGAGAGCCCCGAACGGTCGCGCGCGCCCATCACGATGAGGTCGGCGCCGTGGTCGGCGGCGTAGTCGGCGATGGTGCCGTCGGGGTCGCCGTAGCGGACGTGCTTGACCGTCTCGACCCCGAGGGCGGCCGCGCGCTCGGCCACCGCGTCGACCCCGCCGGTGGCCGCGGCCTCGTGGCGTTCCACGACGACGTCCCAGTGGCCACCGCCCGCGTCGATGTCGACGACCGAGAGCGCGTGGACCGTCGCGCCGTGTGCGGCCGCCAGCGACAGCGCCGTGTCCGCGAGCGACTCGGCGTCGGCGGCGTCGGCGACGGGGACGAGGATGCGGTCGAACGACTGTGCGGCGGTCGCGTCGGGCGTCGGGTGGGCGTGTGCGGTCGCGGTCATGGGTGATCGTGCTGTCGGTGGTTTCGGCCGAACGTGTGCTTCGGCCGATCTTCTCCGTTGGATATTCAATACAGGCCCCGCATAGTTAACTGTTTTTTGAATCTAACGACCGTTATAATTGACGTTCAGGTAGTAGTATCTGTCGCGAGTGAACACGTGCCACGAATGGAACCGTCGTGGTCGGGAGACGAGGGAATTCCGACGTGG
This sequence comes from Halobaculum sp. XH14, assembly GCF_032116555.1. NCBI lineage: Archaea > Methanobacteriati > Methanobacteriota > Halobacteria > Halobacteriales > Haloferacaceae > Halorarum > Halorarum halobium. The sequence goes on along the minus strand of NZ_CP134949.1, from coordinate 431,334 downwards.
AAACGCAGGTACTCCGACGTGGAAACGCAGGTACTCCGACGTGCTGTGGAGCGATCGGAGTGGCGAGAACGGGGACGGCGGTGACCGGCGGATCGGGCGTTACTGGTCGGCGTCGCCGGCGAACTCGGCGAGCACCGCGCGGCCCGGCGCGACGAGTTCGTCGAGGTAGTCCGCGAGCGCACCCTTCGCGTCGGCGGGGTGGAGTTCGCCCGATTCCAGGTCCGCGGCCAGGTCCTCGTACTCCTCGTACGTCAGGTCGCCGCCGTACTCGTCGGGGCGCTCGACGACGACCGTCTCGAAGCGCGGGAACACGTGGAACCGGAAGATCTCCAGGACGGGGTTTTCGCGCTCGTTCCCCTCGTCGTCGGGGTCGGGGTCCCGCGTCGGCGGGCAGTAGGCCGCGTTGACCTTCTCTGCGATGTCCGCGGTCGAGTCCTCCATCGAGAGCGAGACGCCCGAGGAGGAGGACATCTTCCCGACGCCGGAGGTCAGGTCGGCGATGATCGGCGTGTGCAGGCACGGCCGGGACTCGTAGCCCAGCCCCGGGACGATCTCGCGGTGGAGCATGTGGACCTTCCGCTGGTCCATCCCGCCGACCGCGAGGTCGAGATCGAGGTACTCGACGTCGAGCGCCTGCATCAGAGGGTAGACGACGTGGCTCACCTTCGCGGTGTCGCCGCCCTGGATCTCGGCCATCGCCCGTTGCGCGCGGTTGAGCGTGGTCGACACCTCGAGTTCGTGGAGGTCGAGCACGTACTCCTCGTCGAGCTGGAACTCGGAGCCGTACACGAACTCGGTCTGCTCCTCGTCGAGCCCGTACGCGATGAACTGCCGCTTCATCCGCTCTGCGGTCTCGCGGATCTCCTCGAAGCTCCCCTTGTCGTTGAGGTGGGCGTGCACGTCGGCCAGGAGGACGACGACCTCGAAGCCCGCCTCCTGTAAGTCGATGAGCTTGTTCGCGGTCAGCATGTGCCCGATGTGGAGGACGCCGGACGGCTCGTAGCCGACGTACGCCCGTTTGCCGTCGGCGTCGTCGGCCAGCGCCCGCACCTCCTCCTCGGTGACTACCTCGGAGACGTTCCGGGTAATCCGCTCGTAGGCGTCCATGTCCGTCCTGACTGGTGTCGTAGGATTACTTCTTTCGGATGTATGCCGATTCGTCTCGGGGGTCTTGACGGGTATCGTCGTAGGGACTGGTACAGTGGTGAACGCGGACGTCCCCGACCCGGCCGTTCCTTCCGTTCGAACTGCCTCGGGAGCTCCTGTCGGGGTCGGAGTCATTCGTCTCGGTCGGACCGCCTCGAAAGCCCCCGCGGCTATCGACTCGGTGCGGCCGCTGTCGTTCGAAAACCGAAGGTTTTCGTGATGACGAACGGCGCTCGCGCCTTTCGAACCACGCTCCTCGCGCTCCCTCCGGTCGCGCTGCGGTGCTTGACGGTCCGCGCTCACGGAAGACTCGCTGCGCTCGCGTGAGCCTCGCACGAGCGGCCGCGCTCCGCTTGGCCGTTCACGAGACGCCGTGCGTCTCGTGAGCTCACGAGAGCGGAGCTCTCGTGAACGCCGCGCGCCACGAACCTCGTCCGTCCAAGTGCGGTCGGCGCGTGCCGGCGGGCCTCCGTGCCCGCCGGATGCGCGCGAGGGACGAGAAGCGCAGCGAGCCTGCGAGCGAGCATCGCAGGAGGCTGGGGAGGGCGAGGTCCTCCTAGGTCAAGCAGCAGCGGTCTGCACGGCGTCACTGAAATTAGCGGGTGCACGTCGTCACCAACGAAATCAGTGTGTTCGTCCCCACGGCCGTCCCCGCAATGACCACCACCGGAACCCGAACCGAAACCACTCACTGACACACGTTCACACGAAGCGAGCGGGAAAACCGCAAGGCGGCGCGGAACCCCAGAACAGCACCTTTATCATTCGCTCGGGCCGAAAAATCCACAACGAGAATCTCTCTCGGAGGTCAATGGTGACGGAGAACACACAACCGGAGGTGAACATCGGACTCGTCGGCCACGTGGACCACGGCAAGACCACGCTGGTTCAGGCCCTCTCTGGGTCGTGGACCGACCAGCACAGCGAGGAGATGAAACGCGGCATCTCCATCAGGCTGGGCTACGCCGACGCGACGCTGCGCAAGTGTCCCGAGTGCGACGAGCCCGAGGCGTTCACCGTCGAGGAGACGTGTCCGGAGCACGACGTCGAGACCGAGCTACTGCGGACGGTCTCGTTCGTCGACGCGCCGGGCCACGAGACGCTGATGGCGACGATGCTGTCCGGGGCGTCCATCATGGACGGCGCGGTCCTGGTCGTGTCCGCGACCGAGGACGTGCCCCAGGCCCAGACCGAGGAGCACCTGATGGCCCTGGACATCATCGGCATCGACAACATCGTCATCGCACAGAACAAGATCGACCTCGTGAGCGCCGACCGCGCCCGCGAGAACTACGCCCAGATCGAGGAGTTCGTCGAGGGCACGGTGGCCGAGGACGCCCCGATCGTCCCCATCAGCGCCCAGCAGGAGATCAACGTCGACTACCTCATCGGGGCGATCGAGGCGGAGATCCCGACGCCCGAGCGCGACGAGACGCTCGCCTCGCGGATGTACGTCGCGCGCTCGTTCGACATCAACCGGCCCGGCACGACCGCCGACGAACTGCTCGGCGGCGTGCTCGGCGGGTCGCTCTCGCAGGGTACCCTCGAGGCCGGCGACGACCTCGAACTCCGACCCGGCCGCGAGGTCGAGGAGGGCGGCCAGTCCGAGTACCGGCCGATCGAGACGAGCGTCCGGTCGCTCCAGGCGGGCGGCCAGCCCGCCGAGACGGTCGGCCCGGGCGGCCTGCTCGGCGTCGGCACCGGCCTGGACCCGAGCCTGACGAAGGGCGACGCGCTCGCGGGCCAGGTCGCCGGCGAGCCCGGCAGCCTCCCGCCGACGCGCGAGGCGTTCGAGATGGACGTCGAACTGTTAGAGCGCGTCGTCGGCGAGGGCGAGGTCGAGGAGATCTCGACCGGCGAGCCGCTGATGCTCACCGTGGGCACGGCGACGACGGTCGGCGCGGTGACGAGCGCCCGCGAGGGCGAGTGCGAGGTGTCGCTGAAGCGCCCGGTCTGTGCGGAGGCGGGCGCGAAGATCGCGATCAACCGACGGATGGGCGCCCGCTGGCGACTCATCGGCGTCGGGACCCTGACGTAGGTATCGACCGTGACGACCGTCGTCCTCGACACGAACGCGCTCATGATGCCCGTCGAGTGCGACGTGCGGCTGTTCGAGGCGGTCGACGCGCTGGTGGCGGACGCCGAGTACGTCACCCCGGCGGCGGTCCTCGCGGAACTGGAGAAGCTGCGGGAGGGCGCGGGCGCGGAGGCGAAAGCGGCCGCGGTCGGCCGGGATCTCGCCGAGCGCGCCCGCGTGGTCGAGACGGACGAATCGTACGCCGACGACGCCGTCGTCGAACTCGCGTCGGGCGGGTTCGACGGCTACGTCGTCACGAACGACGGCCCCCTGCGCGAGCGGCTCGCGGACCGAGCCGTTCGCGTAATCTGTTTAAGGGGCGGGAACACACTGGCGGTAACAGCACAATAACATGTACAAGCGGGTACGACTCAAGGACACGGTCGAGGTGCCACCCGAACACCTGGCCGACGTGACGAACAGCAGGGTGCGAAAGCTGCTGCAGGACAAGCTCGAAGGGCGGATGGACGAGGACGTGGGCAGCGTCGTCAGCGTCACCCGGGTGAACGACATCGGCGATGGTGCGGTCCTCCCGAACCGCCCGGGCGTCTACTACGAGGCGGAGTTCGACGCCGTCACCTTCGACCCGGACATGCAGGAGGTCGTCGACGGCAACGTCGTCGAGGTCGTCGAGTTCGGCGCGTTCGTGGGCATCGGCCCGGTCGACGGGCTGCTCCACGTCTCGCAGATCTCCGACGAGTACCTCGCCTACGACGGCGAGAACCAGCAGCTCGCCTCGACCGAATCCAACCAGACGCTCGGCGTCGAGGACTCGGTCCGGGTTCGCGTCGTGACCAAGAGCATCGACGAGCGCAACCCCCGCGACTCCAAGATCGGCCTCACCGCGAAACAGCCCGGCCTCGGCAAGCACCAGTGGCTGGAAGCCGACGCCGAGGAGCGGGAGGCGACCGCGGAGGGGAGCTAGATGGCGGAAGACCGGCTCGCGTGCCGCGAGTGCCACTACGTGAACGACCCGGACAGCCAGACCTGTGACAGCTGCGGCTCCTCCTCGCTCACGGAGGACTGGGCCGGCTACGTCATCATCACCCACCCCGAGAGCTCGGAGATCGCCCCCGAGATGAACGTGAGCGAGCCGGGCAGCTACGCACTGAAGGTCCGCTGACGGGATGCTCCGGCTCCCCGACTCCCTCCGCGGCGCGTTCAAGGAGCCGCTCGGCGACGTCTACGCCGATACGGACGCGCTGCTCGCGGACGCCGGCGACCCGATCCTCGCCGTCGGCGACGTCGTCACCTACCACCTCCGCGTCGCCGACCGCGACCCCGACGTCTCCGTGCTCGACGGGAAGACGAAACGCGAGGCCGTGGGCGAGGAGATCGCCGCGGTCCTCGCGGGCGGGAACGACCGCCTCGAGGTCGACAACGAGCCCGCGACGCTCTCTTCTGCCATGCTTTCCGCGCTCCGGGAGGCGATCGACCGCGAGGACCACGTCGTCGTCCACGTGACCGGCGAGGAGGACCTCGCCACGCTCCCCGCCATCGTCGCCGCTCCGGAGGGCGCGAGCGTCGTCTACGGCCAGCCCGACGAGGGGATGGTGCTCGTCCCCGTGACCGCGGAGACGAAGGCGGAGGCGCGCGACCTCATGAAGCGGATGGACGGCGACGCGGCGGCGGCGTTCGAGCTGCTGGAGCGGCGGTGAGGTCGTCGCGTCACGTTCTCCCGTGTCGTCCGGAACGGCTGTGAACCCGCAGGGATCGACGGCGCGCGGTGACGTGAACCGGGTCCGGTCCGGACGATTCGCTACTCGAGGACCGTCACGTCGAACTTCCCGCGCCAGCGGTACCGCCGGCCGCCCCAGACGAACGTCCGGCTGAGGAGCGCGAAACCCACGAGCGGGACGAAGACGAACAGCGACGGGTACGCGAGCACGGCCGTCCACCGGCGGACGCCGAGGACCTCGTTGACCGCGAGGTGTCCCGCCGTCAGCACCGCCGCCGCGGGGAGCGGGGCCAGGACCGCACCGGCGAGGACGAGCAGCGAGACGAGCCACGTCCCGACCATCGCGCCGGGGAAGTGCCACCGGAGGATCTGCCCCCACCGGACCGGGCGCTCGACCGCCTCGCGGACGCTCCCGCCGACGTGGACGGGTCGCGTCCGGCCGACGGTCGTCACGTCGAGATGCTCCATCAGGAGGCCGTCGTCGCTGACGGTCCGCCGAAGCTCGTCCAGGAACGCGGCCTCGTCGATGTCGGTTCGGTCGAACACGACCGCGCCGCCCCAGATCTGGTTGCCGAGGGCGAGCGGGAGCGAGCCGGCCGAGGCGTACAGCGGTTCGAGCAGCACCGACAGGGGGTCCTGCCCGACGAAGTACGGCACCTCCGAGGTCGGCCCGTGCTCCGCGTAGTCCGCGTTCATCGTCGCCAGCCAGTCCGGCGGGTGGTGGAAGTCGTCGTCCGTCCAGACGAGCCGATCGTGGCGCGCCGTCTCCATCCCGGCGGCGATGGCGTTGGCCTTCCCCGAACAGCGCTCCGGCTCGCCGGCGGCGACGAGCCGGACGCCCTCGGGGACGTCGTCCCGCCCGGCGACGGGGTCGTCCCCGGTGTCGTGAACGACGAGCAGTTCGTCGCCCTCGTCCACCTGGGCGGCCAGCTCCGCGCACGCGTCGGTCCACCGCGTCGTCGGCAGGACGACGCTCGTCGGCGGGTGGTCGGTCATCGTGGATAGTTCCGCGCCGGGGGACGGTGAGCCCGCTGCCGGCCATCCACGGACGCTTATGGGCGACGGCACCCGGACGCCGTCGGCCACACGCCCGCTGGCGGTCGCCACCGGGTCGGTCGCGTCGTCACTCCGGGTCGCCGACGACCCCCGCCGTCATTCGTCGCCAGAGCGACGGGAACCGCCGGGTGAGCGACAGTCCGACTCGCGTCGTCAGGTCGGGCGTGATCACCGGCCGGGTCGAGTGGATCTTGCCGGCCAGCTTGCGGCCGACGTTCTCGGGGGCGACCGTCATCCGCTCGGGGTAGTCCAGGTCGGCGGTCATCCCCGTGTCCACGGACGGCGGAACCATCAGCGTACAGGAGACGCCCGTGTCGCGGAGTTCGAGCCGGAGCGAGCGGACGAACGCCTTGATGGCACCCTTGGTCGCGGCGTAGCCGGACAGGCCGGGGTGCCCGGTGTCGGCCGTTCCCGAGCACATGTTGTGGATGATCCCGGTCCCCCGCGCCCGCATGTGCGGGAGGACCGCCCGAATCAGCCGCTGATAGCCGAAGAAGTTGACCTCGAACTCGCGGCGCGTCTCGGCCATCGACTGCTCCTCGAAGAGTCCGACGTCTGCCACGCCCGCGTTGTTGACGAGGACGTCGATCCGGCCCCACTCCGCCACGACGTCGTTCACCGCCGTCGTCACGTCGTCGGTGTCGGTGACGTCGCACTCGTCGTATCGAACCCGGGCGGTCGCGTCGTCCCGAACGTCGAGGACGTCGTCCCCGTTCACGTCGAGCGCGGCGATCCGACGGTCCTCCTCGGCAAGCGCCCTGAGCATGTGGTAGCCGATCCCCTCGTTCGCGCCGGTGAGGACGATGACCTCCCCGTCGGTCGGCGTCGTCATCCGCGGGATGGCACCCGATCCGTGATGAACCGCGGCGATCGGCGAGAACCACGGACCGGTCCCGTCCACCGTCCGCAGCGGTTCACACGTTTCGGAGCGGCGTCGCCACGACGGGTGCGGAACCGAGCCCGACGAGTGTCGGGGGCGTTCGCTCGTTCGGCTCCGGCGTCGGGACCGGAGCCCACCGTCTGCCACGTCGCGTCTCCGAAATCCATCGGGTACGGCTCCGCAGCCGGGGACCGTGAGCGTGCTGCCGGCCATCCATGGACGCTTTTAGACACCGACTTGGGGGATGGCGACCCATCGGGGCGCATGCGCTACGTCACCGTCGTCGCCTACCCCGACGAGGACGGGATCAACCGGCTCGACCGGCGGGTCCTCGACCTCGGCCTCGAGTACCGCGCCATCCACCGGATGGAACTCCTGGACGACGACACCGTCGCCATGTTCGCGGAGGGGCGGGGCGACGTCGGGGGGCTCCGCCGAATCCTGTCGGAGTCGCCCGAGGTGGTCGAGTTCTCGGTCTCCGGCGACGACGGCGGGTTCTTCTCGTACACGCGCTACGCGGCGGACGACCTGACGAGGCTGCTCATGGAGGGCCGGCGCGAGTCGTCGTCCCTCATCGAGATGCCGGTCGAGTACACCGACGACGGCGGCCTCCGGGCGACGTACATCGGGACGGAGTCGGCCTTCGCCGACGCGTTCGCCGAGCGGCCCGAGGGCGTCAGGATCGAGATCGAACGGACCGGCCCGTACACGCCCGGCCCGCGCCACGTCGTCTCCCGGCTGACCGAGCGCCAGCGGGAGGTGCTCCGGGTGGCGGTCGACCTCGGCTACTACCGGGAGCCCCGCGGGGCGACCCACGAGGAGATCGCGTCCGTGACCGGGCTCTCCGGGACGACCGTGGGCGAACACCTCCGGAAGATCGAGGCGACCGTGTTCTCGTCGCTCCACGTCGGCGGCACCGATCGCTGACGCGACCGCTCGTGGTGGCCCCCGGTTCCGGCGGCCGGAACGACGCCATGGTCGTCCGCGCCGTCCGGACGACCAGCGGCTCGTGGTTTTCGTCGAGCTGGCAGCAAGCGCCGCGCACGCGTCGATCTACCGCGTCGTCGGCAGGACGACGCTCGGCGGCGCGGACGGCGACGACGACTCCGTTACCGAGGTTCCCATCGACGCTTCCGCGAGAAACCGGCGTGGTCGGGTTTCACCGTCGTCCTTTCACGCCGACGCGCCAGACCGATCACCGATCTCGCCGTGTCCCTTCATCCGAAACGAGACGTCGATCGTTTCGGCTCCGCCTCGGAGAATCGGTTTCTTGCTCGTTCCCTCCCGTGTGAACTCGATCACGCCCAGTGATTCGAGTTCCTGCAGGTTCCGGTGGACCTCCTTGTAGTCTCGGTCGACCGCCATCGCCGCCTGGCGAATGCTCTCGGGCTGCTCGGAGATGATCGCGTCCAGCAGTTCGAGGTTCGACGTCCGCATGAGCTGCTCGACGTCGCCAAACTCCTCGAAGTTGAGGACGAACCGAGCGTCCTGTTCGATCGCGTCGCCGCTCTCGCCGGCTTCTGCCCGCTGGAGCCGCTCGCGAGCGGCTCGCCGGTGGTCATCGGCCTGTCCGAACGTGATCTTCAGGGTGTCATCGGTCATGGTAGGGCCTCGATTTCGTCGAGGAACCGGTCGCGCAGTGCCAGTATGCCGGGGAAATCGATGGGCTCGATTCCGTCCGGGGTGTGACGCTCATGGCGGCCGATCGTCTCGTTTTCATTGTCGTACCGCAGGATGGTGCCCCGGCCGTCGGTGTAGCCGTAGTGGAGCGCGTAGCGGTACCCGCTCGGGTACTGTGGGTCGTCGGTTTTGATTATCCGTCGGCGCGTGACACGGGTTCCGACGCGGTCTTCTTCGTTCTCGACGACCGAGTACACCATCGACATCCTGTGGTAGTCGCCCCAACGGCATAAATATATGGGGAGGGCCCCATACATATGGTTAGGATACCATATGACGTGCTGTTGGGCGGCGTATCGCGATCCCGATGGTCGCCTGCGACGCGCTCATACCAGCCGGGCCGGATGGGCGAGAGCGGGACCAGGGGAACCCGCCGACTCGCACACAAGACACTTCATCCGACACGGCAGAGTCCACCACCGCATGCCCCGCCTCTCGCGACGCGCCCTCCTCGCGGCCCTCGCCACCACCGCCGGTTGTGCCGGCGTCCCTGGGGCCGGACCGAACGGGACGCCGACCGGCTCCGACACCCACAGCTTCCCGCCGCCGCCCCCGACCTCCGCGGCACCCCGGTCACCAACCCCCCTTCCGACCGACACCGAGTGGCCACAGCGGGGCAACACGCCCGACCGCCGGGGGCGACTCGACGGGACTGCGACGCCGGAGGAGCCGTCGCTTGGCTGGTCGTTCTTCAGCCGGCTGTCCACGCCGGTCGTCGCCGACGGGACGCTGTACGCGGTCGAGCGCAACCGTGACTCGCTGCTCGTCGCCCGCGACGCCGCGACCGGCCGGCAGCAGTGGGCGGTCGAACTGGGCGGCGAGGCCGCGGCCGTCCCCGCCGTCGGCGACGGGCGGCTCTACGTCCAGCGCTACACCGCGATGGAGGCGTACGACCCGGGCGGCGACGGGCGGCTGTGGCGGACCGACTTCGGCGGGGGCGGCCCGACGCCGCCGGCGGTCGTCGACGGCGACGTCTACGCCGCCCAGGGGGAACTCCAGACGCCGTCCTCGGTCGCCTCGTTCGCACCCGACGGCACCGAACGCTGGCTGGTCGAACTCGACGGCGAGGTGCGGGCGCCGCCGGCGGTCGCCGACGGCACCGTCGTCGTCGCCAGCGACGCCGGGGTACTGCACGGGTTCTCGACCGACGGCGAGTCAGTCTGGGAGGTGGACGTCGCCAGTGGGTCCGAGTCCGGCCCGGCGCTCGCGGCCGGAACTGCCTTCCTCCTCGACACCGACGGCCTCGTCCGCGCGGTCGACGTGGCCGACGGGAGCGTGGGCTGGACCGCCGACGTCGGCGTCGAACCGGACGGCCGGACGACGCCGGCGGTCACGGAGGACGCGGTCATCGTCCCGGGTAACGAGGCGGTCGTCTGCCTGGAACGCGCGGACGGGAGCAAGCGCTGGCGGTTCGGCGTTCCGCGCGGCTCGGCGACCACTCCCGCGGTCGACGACGCGGCCGTCTACGTCGGCGAGACCGGCTCCGAGGCACGGATCTACGCGCTCGACCTGGCGGACGGGACCGAACGGTGGCACCGGCGAACCGAGGACAAAGGCATCTCCGACGTGATCGCCTCGGGGATCGGCGGCCCGCCGACGCTCGTCGAGGGCGGCGCGTACGTCGTCGCCGCCGACGGGATCCGGGCGTTCGGACGCGACGACTCGGGATAACCCCGGGCGGCGGGCGACGCCCGGGGGGAGAACGACGCCGTCCTCGTCGGCCCGCCGTCGGACTGCCGGCCGCTTCGAAATCCTTTTCCCCCCAACACCCGGATTTTCCGGCAACTGAACCATGGACATCGACGTCATCTCCGAGGACGGGAACCCCATGTTGCACCGCACCGACGTCCGCTTCGAGATCGTACACGAGGACGCGACGCCCGCCCGCCTGCAGGTCCGCGACTCGCTCGCGGCCAAGCTCGACAAGGACGCCGACGAGGTCGTCGTCCACGAGCTGAACACGAAGTTCGGCATGCGGAAGACGATCGGCTACGCGAAGGTGTACGAGACGGCCGAGGACGCCGAGGACGTCGAGCAGGCGTACATGCTCGACCGCAACGCCATCGGCGTCGAGGAGGACGCCGAGGCCGAAGAGGCGTAGGGCGGCCGCCCCCGAATGCGCGTCCTGGGCATCGAAGGGACAGCGTGGTGTGCCAGCGCCGCGGTGTTCGACGACGCCGAGGACGCGGTTTTCATCGAGTCCGACGCGTACGAACCCGACAGCGGCGGCATTCACCCGCGCGAGGCCGCAGAACACATGGGCGAGGCGATCCCGGCGGTCGTCGGGACGGCGCTCTCGCGGGCCCGCGAGGAGCACGGCGCCGATCCGATCGACGCCGTCGCGTTCTCGCGGGGCCCGGGGCTCGGCCCGTGTCTCCGCATCGTCGGCACCGCCGCGCGGGCGCTGGCACGGACCCTCGAGGTCCCGCTCGTCGGCGTGAACCACATGGTCGCCCACCTGGAGGTCGGCCGCCACCGCTCGGGGTTCGACTCGCCGGTGTGTCTCAACGCCTCCGGGGCGAACGCCCACCTGCTGGGCTATCACGACGGCCGGTATCGCGTGCTCGGCGAGACGATGGACACCGGCGTCGGCAACGCGCTGGACAAGTTCACGCGCCACGTCGGCTGGTCACACCCCGGCGGGCCGAAGATCGAGGCCCGCGCCGCGGGCGGCGAGTACGTCGACCTCCCGTACGTCGTGAAGGGGATGGACTTCTCCTTCTCGGGCATCATGAGCGCCGCGAAGGACGCCTACGACGACGGCGTCCCCGTCGAGGACGTCTGCAACTCGTTACAGGAGCACACGTTCGCGATGCTGACCGAGGTCGCCGAACGGGCACTCTCGCTCACCGGCACCGACGAACTGGTGCTCGGCGGCGGCGTCGGCCAGAACGACCGCCTCCGGGGGATGCTCGCGGCGATGTGCGAGGCGCGCGGGGCCGACTTCTTCGCGCCCGAGCCACGGTTCCTCCGGGACAACGCCGGGATGATCGCCGTGCTCGGCGCGAAGATGGCCGCCGCGGGCGACACCGTGTCGGTGGCGGAGTCGGCCATCGACCCGAACTTCCGGCCCGACGAGGTGCCGGTCACCTGGCGCGGCGACGACGAGTCCGTTTCGCGGGTTCCCGACCCGAACGGCGCGGCGAGCGGCGGGGCGGACGACGTGGCGCTCCGCGGCGCGGAGGCGACCGTCGAGATGTCGGGCGACGCGGTGACGAAGCGACGACTGCCGAAGGGGTACCGCCATCCCGACCTGGACGCGACGCTGCGGCGCGAGCGCACCGTCTCGGAGGCGCGACTGCTCGCCGAGGCGCGCAAACAGGGGGTGCCGACCCCGCTCGTCCGCGACGTGGACGTCGCGGAGGCGACGATCCGCATGCAGCGCGTCGGGGAGCGGGACCTCGCGGCGGCGCTGTCCGAGGAGGCGGTGGGGACCGTGGGCGAACACCTCGCGCGCCTCCACGCGGCCGACGTGGTCCACGGCGACCCGACGACGCGGAACGTGCGGGTCGACGGCGAGCGCGTCTTCCTGCTCGACTTCGGCCTGGGGTTCGGGTCGGGCCACGTCGAGGACCACGCGATGGACCTCCACGTGTTCGAGCAGTCGCTCGTGGGGACCGCCGACGAGTCGGCGTCGCTGGTCGCGGCGTTCGAGGAGGGGTACGCTAGTGTGAGCGAGGAGGCCGTGTTAGAGCGGTTGCGCGGGATCGAGGGGCGCGGGCGGTATCAGTAGCGCCGTTCTGCTGATGGACCGGAAGCCATCCCGGCGGCGGTCGGGGTCGCCGTCGGTTCCCACCCCACAGTACACTTTAGTGACCGACTCGTGTCCGGAAACTCGTGTCACTCACGCGGGCGAAGTCGCTGGAGACGCTCTACGCCGAGTGCGAGGCGTTCGACCGCGTGCTCGTCCCCGAAGCGCCGCTCGCGAGCGCGCTGAACCGCCGGCTCGACGGGCCGCAGTTCGGCCCGTTCGCCATCACGCCGCGCCGGCTGGCCGCCGGGCGCCGGGAGGAGTCCGAGGACAGGCTCGCGTTCCTCGCGGTGATCGACCGCCTCGACCTCCCGTGGAAGGAGGCGGCCCACGTCGTGGGAAACGTCCTGCAGTGCTGGGAACACGAGGGGAGCGTCGACGCGATCCTCGAGTACGACGCGTTCGCGGGCGAACCGACCGAACGGGTCGTCGAGTGCGTCGCGGACCTGGATACGACCTCGGGGCGGCTCGCCGGGTTCTCGATCGACGCCGACACGTCCGTCGCCGTCGTCGGGATCGACCAGCTCACGGCGCTCGAGCGGTCGATCCTCCCGGACGAGTACGAGACGGTCGACCCGTTCACGGACGAGCCGTTCGACCACTCGCCGTTCCGCATCCTCGACTCGCCGGCCGCGATCGTCGACGCCCTCCTCGAGACGGTCACGCCCGAGAACGCCGACGACGTCGGCGTCGTCCTGGACGCGGGCGGGCAGTACTCGCCGCTCGTCGAGTCCGCGCTCGAAGCCGCTGAGGTCCCGTACTACGGCGGGCCCGGCTTCGCCGACCAGCCCGATCACCGGGCGTTCCTGGGGCTGCTCCGGAGCGCCCACGCGGGGCGGGACACGCGCGTCGGCGACGTCAGGCCGCTCCTCACCCACCTAGGGCACGGGGTCGACGTCGAACACGACGAGAAGCGTCTCCGCGACCTCGACCATCCGGGCACCGACTGGCTCGTCGCGTTCGCCGAGGGGATCGAGTCGCACACGTTCGGGACGGCGCTCGACGAGTTCGAATCGGTCACGGACGCCTCGCTCCCGGCGTTCCGCGAGGAACTCGGGGCGCTCGGCATTCTCGAGGAGAGGGTGACCGAGCCTGCGGTCGACCGGCTGGCGTTCTACCTGGAGACCTACGACGTCCCCGTGGACCGCGAGAACGAGGGCGTCCTGCTCGCGGACGCGAACACGGCCGCGTACGTCGACCGCCCGCTCGTGTTCCTCCTGGGGATCGACGAGGGCTGGACGCGGTCCTCGCCGCGGCGACCGTGGGTCGACCGTGACCGGGAGTTCGAGCGCCAGATCCGGCAGTTCCAGCTCCTGCTCCAGAACGGCGTCGACCAGCAGTACCTCGTCCAGGACACGGCGGGCGGCACGCCCGTGACGCCGTGTCTCTACTTCGAGGAACTGTTCGACGAGGCGTTCGAGCGGTTCGACGACCTCGATTCGGTTCGGCACGCCCGCACCGCCCGGTCGCCCGGGGGCGGCTTCGAGCGGGAACCCCTCGACGTCGAGCCGGGGCGGGTGGAGGCGATCAGCCAGTCGAGCCTGAGCACGTACGTCAACTGTCCACGCGACTACCTCTTTGGCCGCCTCGTCGACGGCCCCGACCGGGACTACTTCGCGGAGGGGAACCTGTTCCACGACTTCGCGGAGTTCGCCGTCGCCCATCCCGACGCCGTCGCGGACGCGGACCTCGACGAGGTCGCGGACGTCATCCTGAAGGAGGTCGACCCGTTCCTGCGCGAGATCGACCGCGAGGTGCGCCGGACGAAGTACCGGGTCGGACTGGAGACCATCGTCGAGTTCCTCGAGGCGAACCCGCCGGAGGGCGAGGCGTTCGTGACGGCCGACGGCGGCCGGGGGCGCAACTTCTTCGCGGAGTACTACGACCGCGCGGTGGACGCTCCCCACGCGGAACGCTGGTTCGAGAACGACGACCTCGGCCTGAAGGGGAAGATCGACCTCGTGCACGGGCGTGACCACCTCATCGATTACAAGAGCGGGGCGAAGTCGTCGCCGACGTCGGTGGTCAAACGCTCCGCGCTCGACCCGCCGAGCGACCGGCCGAACTTCCAGGCGCTGCTGTATCTCACCCACCACAGGGCCGATCGCCCCGACGAGCGCCTGCAGTTCACGTTCTTCCACTTCCTGGAGACGCTGGAGGACGTCCTCCGCGGCGAGGCCGACCTCGAGGACTGTCTCACGACCGTGACGTACCACCCGACGCCGTTCGCGGAGCACGTCGCCGGACGGGAGGTGTTCACGGAGCTCCGGGAGGACGCCGCTGGCGACTGCCGGAAGACGTTCGAACAGGTCGAGTACGACGCCTACGAGGCGGTTCTCCGGGACCACGAGTTCCCGGAGGCGGACGACAGCGACGACCTCCTCGCGTCGTCGCTGGGCCGGGCGCTCATCGACCGGATGCGGGCGGCGGTGGGCGAGTACAGGTACGTCGAGAACGGCTGTACGCAGGCGCTGCGTCACCTCCGCCGCATCCGGGAGCGGAACTACTTCAGCGACGACCTGGACGCGTTCGAGGCGTTCGTCGACGAGCGGCTGGCGGAGGTGAACGCGCGGCGGGCGGGCGCGGAGCGCTTCCCCGTCGAGGGACCCGGCGGCGAGCCGAACTACCGCTACGTCGACCACCGCGACTGCATCCTCGAGGGGTGGACGCGATGACCGAACCGAACGACCGGCAGCGACGGCTCATCGAGAGCACGGAGGGGATCCACGTCGTCGACGCCGGCGCCGGGACGGGGAAGACGTTCACCGTGACGCGCCGGTACGCGAACGTCGTCTCACGGGACGCGGTCGACCCCGAGGACGTCCTCCTCGTGACGTTCACGGACGGCGCGGCGACCGAGATGAGAGAGCGCATCGTCTCCCGCTCCGAGTACGGCATGCGTACCCTCTCGGACGCCCCCATCCAGACGTTCCACAGCCTCTGTCACGACCTCCTCGTGGAGCACGGCTTCGCGGCGCCGACGCTGCTGGACATCGACGACCGCGTCACCCGTTCGACGCGTCTCCTCGAGGACGAGACCGTCGAGGCCGAGCGCTTCCGGGAGTTCGTCCGCGGGTTCAGCGAGGACCACCCCGAGTACGACGAGTTCTTCCGGGCGGTCGCGGACCCGACCGAACTCCTCGACCTGCTCAAACGGCTCGCGGCCAAGGGCGTGTTCCCCACGGGCGACGGCTGGTACCGGAACGGCGAGCGACACCTCGAGGGCGAGTTCGATGCGTTCAGGGAGGCGTTCGACGAGCTGAATCGGCCGCGGAACGGGGGTAGCAAGCAGTCGCGTCTCCGCGAGCGACTCGGCCGGTACGGGCGGGACAGATGCTACCTCCCCGATGCCCCCGACCGGTCGGAACTCCGCGGGGAGGGGACGAAACGGGTTCCCGATGACGTCGCACGGCGCGCGTTCGAGGAGGACCGGGAGGGGCTCACATCGTTCGTCCACGACGTCTACCACGAGTACCTGGCGTTCGCGCTGGGTCGGAACTACCTGAACTTCAGCTTCCTCCAGCTCCTCGCGTTCGTCCTGCTGTGTGAGGACCACCGGCTCCGGGAGGCGGTCGAGTTCGAGTACGTGATGGTCGACGAGTTCCAGGACACGAGCGAGATCCAGTTCAAGCTCGCGCTCCTGCTCGCGGGCACCGACAACGTCTGTGTCGTCGGCGACTGGAAGCAGAGCATCTACTCGTTCCAGTACGCCGCCGTCGAGAACATCACCGACTTCGAGTCCCGGCTGGACCGGTTCGTCGGAGAGCTGAACGACGACCATGAGCGGGTCTCGTGGCCGACCGGCCCGATCACCGAGGTCGAACTGGTCGAGAACTACCGCTCGACCCAGTCCATCCTCGACTTCTCCGAGGAGAGCCTCCTGACGCCCGCGGCGAGTACGGACGAGGTCGACGTCGACGCGGTCCGCGAGCGGGTCGTCTCGCTGTCGGCGGACACGGACCACGACCACTCCCGGATCGAGGCGATCCGCCACGAGGACGAACACGAGGCGGTCCTGACGAAGCTCCAGGAGCTGGTCGGGAACGAGGCGTACCGGGTCGAGGACGACGGCGAACGTCGACCACCCGAGTACGGCGACGTCGCGGTGCTCACCCGGACGCGGGAGTTCGGCAGGGACCTGCTCTCGGCCGCCGACGAGTACGGGGTTCCCCTGGCCTACGAGGGCGGCATCGAACTGTTCCGGTCGGACCCCGCGAAGCTCCTCCTCGCGTGGCTGCGGATCCTCGAGTCGGACGCCGACCGCGGCTGGGCGGTCGTCCTCGAGGAGGCGGGCTACGCGCTGGACGAGATCCGGCACGTCCTCGAGACCGGGGAGTTCCCCGAGAACATGGCGTCGTTCAGGGCGGACCTCGACGCGCGCGAAACCGTCGGCAGCGTCGCCCGCCTCGTCTGCTCGCGGTACGACTACGACGGCGCGTCCGCCGACGAACTCCTGACGACGGTCCAGTCGGTCCACGACGAGACGACGATGACCCGCGGGGAGCTGGTTCGGTACATCGAGCGCGGCATCGAGGCGGGCAGCACCCACGAGATCGACGCCGGCGCGGGCACGAACTCGGTGACGGTGCGGACGATCCACGCGGCGAAAGGGCTCGAACACCCGATCGTCGTCCTCGCCAACATGAACCGCCACCGGTTCCCGCCGTCCGGGGGGAGCGGCGGGACGATCACGTTCGACGACACGGTGGGGCTCCGTCAGCGAACGCGTTACGCGGACGACCACGGGCGGCCACACCTGTACGACGACTGGCGGTCGGACGTGCTTCGGACGTGTCTCCCGCGCGGCTACGACGAGGAGCGCCGGCTGCTGTACGTGGCGATGACCCGCGCCGAGCACCACCTGATCCTCTCGGCCGGGGAGACGCCCAACACGTTCATCGAGGAGCTCCCGGTCGAACTCGAGGAGCTGGAGCCGGACGTCCAGCAGGACCGGGGGCAGGAAACGATCCAGTCGAGGCTGCAGATCTCGGTTCCCACCCCTGAGGGGCCGATCGGGCAGACGCCCCACACCCTGATGCGCGAGGACGTGTTCGAGGACGTCGAGGAGGGCCGCGGGACGGAGTTCGGTACGCGAACGCACGAGTTCGCCGAGCGGTACGTGAACGGCGAGGCCGCGGAGCCGGCCAACGAGGACGAGCGAACCGTGAAGCGGTTCCTCGACTCGCTCGACGGTGAACTGCGGGTCGAGGCGGACGCGTTTCTCCCGCTCACCGTCGACGGCGAGCGCGTGGCGATCTCGGGGATCGTCGACCTCGTCCACCTCCGGCCCGATTCGGCGGAGATCGTCGACTTCAAGACCGACCTTAGTCGGCACGCCGAGGCCGAGTACCGGAAGCAGCTGAGCGTCTACTACCACGTCCTGAACGAGTGGTTCCCCGAGCGGGAGGTGACCGCCGGCATTCTCTACACGGCCGACGGGACCCACGTCGAACTGGAGCCGCTGTCGCGGTCGGAGCTCGCCCGGATCGTGGGGGACGCCATCGAGTCCGAGCGCCACCGGGCGTGAGACCGCAAGTCCATACGCCTCACTCGGGGTCGATCTCGAACGTGGTGATCGTGCCGAACAGCCCGGTGCTCGAATCCCGCACGGACAGCCCCGCGGCCGCGACGACCGCGCTCGGCTCCTGAGTCCATCGGCAACAGTTCCGCTCGTAGTGGGCGTCCGCACGCCACTCCTGGAATCGCGCGAAGGGGGCGACGTCGCTCCGGCCGTGTTCGACGAGCCGAACGGTCCCGTCCGGCTTACAGACGCGCGCCATCTCCCGGAGCGCGGCCACGGGGTCCGGGAACGTGCAGGTCGAGAGCGCCGAGATCACCGCGTCGAACCCGTCGTCCTCGAACTCGAGCGCCTCCGCGTCCACGTTCCGGAGCGTCCCGTCCATCCCGAGGGCCGCGAGCTGCTCTTCGGCCTTCGCCAGCATCTCCGGGCTGATGTCGATGCCGACGAGTTCGATCCCGTCCGGGAGATAGCGGAAGTTCGTCCCCGTCCCGCAGGCGACGTCGAGCACCCGGCCCGTCACGTCCCCGAACCGCTCGCGACGGTACCGGCCGGTAAGCAGCCGGTTCACCCGCTCGAACCGGTGGATCGACTCGGCCTGCTCGGCGTACGTCGCCCGAATCTCGGCGAGGGACTTCGGTCGGTCCGACGCCGGCGTCCGACCGGGCGTCATCTCAACGCTCCCCCGTCAGGGCGGCGGCGATCGACGCTCCGAGCGGAAGCGGGAGCCCGACGGTGGCGGCGTCGACGCCCGCCGCCCAGCCCTCGTAGTGCTCCCGCGAGGGGAACGCCTTCACGGCCGGGCAGACGGCCCCGTAGACGGCCTCGACGGCCGGCGCGCCGTCGACGTGGGCCGTATCGTCACCGGTCGCTGCGTCGTCGACGGACGCCGTGTCGTCGCCGGTCGCCACGTCCGCCGCGATCCCCAGCGACATCACCGCCTCGGACGGCGTCGCAGCGACGTCGCCGTCGGGCGTCGCGTCGAGTTCGATCGGCGCTCCGGAGGGGCTCACGGTGCTGATCTCGACCGGCTCCTCGGCGATGAACGCGAGCGCGATCCCGTCGAGGAAACACCGGAAGTGGTGGCGCTCCCCGGCCGTCCTGGCGACGTGGGGTGTCTCCACCTCGACGTGACAGAGGTCCTCGCGGGCGATCGCGCCGCCACCCGTCGCGACGCGGGTCGCGGCCACGAACTCGTCGATCGTCCCGATCGACGTCCCGTAGAACTCGTTCATGCGGTCGGCCACGTCGGGCGGGAGCGACGCGTCGCCCGCCGGGCGCTCGTCGAGCCAGCGGTCCGTCGACGCGGGACGGTCGGTCGTCGGTGCGTCCGTGGGGTCACAGCAACGGCACCTGGAATCCGACATGCAGCCGTTACTTCGAGATCCAAAGCACATATACTGTCGAGTCCGAAGCATCGAACCAGGTGTGCTCGAACGAAGCTATGACGGGACGAACGGGGAGCCGGCCTGAAACGACGGAATCGGCAGAATCGCCAGAATCGGCGAAATCGGTAGAATCAGCGGAGTCGGACGAGTCGGCGGGGTCGGTTGAGTCGGCGAAATCGACCGAACCGGTGGAACCGACGGAATCGACCGGGGAACCGGCCGCGTGCTACTGTCCGCTGGGCGGCGTCATGGACCTGCTCAGCCGGACGTACGCGATGCAGCTCGTCTGTGTCGTCGGCGCGGTCGGGCCGGTGCGGTACGGCGAGATCGAGGACGCGTTCGGCGACGTGAGCAGTTCGACGCTGTCCGCGCGGCTCGAGGAGTTCGTCGAGGCGGGGTATCTCTCCCGCGAGCAGTACGACGAGATCCCGCCCCGCGTCGAGTACGAGCTGACGGGTTCGGGCGAGGAGCTGTGCGAGCGGCTGGACCCGCTGCTCGCGTGGGCACGCCGGCAGGACGAGCTTCCATAGTCTGGGCAATCGAGCCGGTGGCCCGTCGCTCTCGTCCGTCGGTCCCACGGGCATTCCGAGAGACAGCACGACGCATCTCGCTCCCTCAGCTCCGCCTCCACCTGAACCTTCATGTACCACCCCCGAAACCCCGAACCATGGCAGGCGCGGCGGCGCTGTCGGAACCACGGGTGCTCGCCCACGCCAAGCGCCGCCTCTTTCCGGCGACCGGCGACGGGAACGCGTACGCCGTCGCGGACACGCAGTTCGCGATGGAGGAGTGGCTGCCCGACCAGCGAATACCAGCGGACGTCCGCGAGCAGCTCGCCCCGTTCAACCACGTCAGGCTGGGCTCGGGCTACCCGGATCTCGTCGGCGTCCGAACGCTCGAGTCGGACCTCCTCGCGGTCGAGCGCTTCGGCGAGCAGCCGCCGCTGATCGCCGTCGAGGCGAAGGGCCACACCGGCGCCGGTGGCGTCGACGTCGAACGGGGCGTCGTCCAGGCGCACGACCGGCTCCACGAGGCGAACGCCGCGTTCGTCGCCGCGCCGGCCGACGCGATCTCGGGGTCGGCCCGGACGCTCGCCCGCGAACTCAACGTCGGCGTCCTCGCCGTCGCGGACGACGGGACCGTCGACCCGCTCGGCGTGCCGCGCGTCGTCGGGAACCGAACCTCCGACGACGCGACGGCGATCCGCTTTCAGGCGACCGCGCAGGGAGTCGCCGACAGGTCGTTCGGGCTGAACCACCCGAAGAACTACCTCGCGTATCCGCTCGCGCGCTATCACCCTGCCGACACCGACTCGGTGCTCGCCGAACGCGTCGTGGGCGCGGTCGAGAGCGCTCGGACGGGGGCAGCGTTCCTCGGACTCGTGGACGAACGGCCCCGGGGGAAACGTCTCACGCCGCTCGGCGAGGAGGTGATCCGCTTCGCGCTGGACCGCTACGGGTCGGCCGACGCCGCACTGTACGCGTTCGAGGAGTGGCAGGGGTCACGGACGCGCTTTTGCGAGCTCGCGCCCGAGTGGGGCGTGCTGACCAGACGCGTCGTCTGGGCGTACCCCGCGACGCAACTGCTCGTCGAGGAGCTCCAGACGATGCACGACGACGGCATCGCCGAGCCGTCACTCGTCGACCTGGTCGAGTGGATGCACGTCCAGCATCCGACGTTCACCGTCGAGCTGTTCGTCCGGGGCACCGAGGACGTCCGGGGTCGCGTGCTGGACGCGGACGGGGACCTCAGGGTCGAGACGCTCGCGGACGGCCACGTCTATCACTCGCCGACGGTCTTCCAGCTGAAGGCGATGCTGTACCACGCGGGCATCCTCGCGGAACGGGGTGCCGAACCACACCGACTCGACCCCACGACCGACGAGTGGACGCTCCGGGAACCGCTCGCCGTGACTCGGTGAGATCGCACATTGATAGTTGTTCATCGATCGGGTGATTGTCGACCGGCGGTGAACGGTGCCCCGGGGGCCCGGGACGTACCGGTCACCGGCGACACGGCCACCACTCTTCATATCGTTGTCAAATACGAGATCGGCCACGAGAGCCGAATCTGACCGTAAAATCGCCGGCGAGCCCGATCCGCCAGGAGGGGCTGGACATTTTCGGCCCGATCTGGCCGATCTTCCCCCGAACGGATCCGATCCCAATTCGGTCGATCTTACGGGTCAGATCGGCTCTCGACGGGAAACTCACCCGGTACACATCCCATCTCGAGACGTCCAACCCCGGTTAATCGCCGAGGGAACGGCGATATCTGGGGTCTGACCCGATTGCGGACCCAGCTGATCCCGCTGCATCTGAAGCCGTCCCTGGCGGAGAAAACGCGTCGGGAGCGCTCGAGATGAAACAGTCGGGGCGACTTGGTCACGGTGGCGTTCGGGTACTCACGATGAGAGAGTGGAGTAGCCGACCGCGAACCGAAAGCTACCCTGCTGTACAGCATGCTGTGGGCAGTTGAGCCACAGTCCACGACCGGGACGGCCGCCAGCCGACGCATCGAAACGCTTCGCTTCGCGTGGAACTGCTCCCGGAACCAACTGCATCGATCTCCGCGAACGATCCTGGGTTCCTATCCGCACTCTGGTGTTTTGAAACAGCGGGGCTCAACAGGTCTGGACATTTTTCTGGACGGATAGCGTGATACGTTCGTGGCGTCGAACTGATCGGTTCGTTGGTCCGAGTAACGCCCTGATTCGCCCGAATTCTGGCGATTACCGTGCTCAGACGGGCAATTATTCGTTCCGTCGAACACCCCTTGTTCATGTCGAGACCGCCCCCTCGGCGCCGTGTGAGCGAGGGGGAAAATGTCCAGCCCCGATTTCTGCCCGTTCTCTCGGTCTCTGAGCGGGGTTGGACCTTTTTCGAGCTGAAACGGCCGAAATCGGGTTGCTCAGCGGTTTTTCCCCGTTTGAGATGTCCAACCCCGGTTTTGGAGCGGGTCACTGAGACGCGGATTTCGGCGATAGAGACGAACTGACCTCTGAATTTATGGTAGAACGGGTCGCACCGTGGGAACCGCGAGGTGAGTCGAACTTCCGTTCCCGTGTCAGCGACAACTGTCTCGACCGTCGGTGAGTGGCTCGATCGGGTTGCGACCGTGGTCGATCGAACTGGCGTGTGATGGGACGGTATGTCGCGCAGGTGCCGGCGTTCGAGCGGTCGGACGGGGACGTTCGTCATGGGGCAGCGAAAGCCGTCAGCGGGGTCACTGCTGGGTTGATCCCGAACGGGAGCGCTTGCTCGCCTCGAAAGATGAGAATCATGAAGGAACCCGTTTAATGGCAAATTTATATTTATATAAGAGTTCATATATATCAGGGACGGTGTGAGTCCAGAAGGGTGCCTGACGACACTGACCGTCGGGCCATGAGTGCGCCGTGCTCGAGACGCTTCGTTCGACAGAGCGGACGTTCAGTATCGGTTACGGGCAGGCGCTTTGACGCGGTTCAGTACGTACTGCTGGGCCGCCATGGACACTCCCACTCGCCGCGGCGAACTGAGCGAGTCACGCGATGAAGGGGGATGCCGCCCTGGATCGGAGCGGGAGAACGATCAAGCACCCTCAACGATGCGCAGGAGACTCACATCCCAGTTTTCACTCGGGTTCAGAACGACCACGTGGGAGTCGCACGTGAGCACGCCCAGATAGTAGCAGAATTTATACTAGATAACACAATTAACAGTATATCTTAACTTGTCGGCGCGTGCGAACTGACTCGACTCGGGAGAACTGCCGCACGTTCGGGGAAAGCTTCTCCCGAGGGGGCGGTTATTTGCCGAAGCCGACGAAACCCCCACCGAGTATGGGGTCAACAATGCAGGCTGTCGGGTTCCACGAGCACGGACCGATCGAGAACTACGAACTGTTGCGGGTCGATCGACCGACCGCCGGGCCCGAGGAGGTACTGATCGACGTGAAAGCGTCGGCGCTCAACTACATGGACCTCTTCGCGGTCAGGGAGCTCGACCATTACGTCCCCGGCTACCCCTTCTGGACCGGCGGCGACGTCGCCGGCACCGTTGCTGACGCCGGTGAGAGCGTCACCGCGTGGGAGGAAGGCGACCGCGTGCTGGTGAACCCGTACCTGTCGTGTCGGTCGTGTCCCGCCTGCGAACGCGGCGAGCACCTGTCGTGCCCTGACTTCGAGATGCTCGGGGAGATGCGCCGTGGCGGCCACGCCGAGTTCGTCGCGGTCCCGGCCCACGCGCTCATCCCCGTCCCGGACGACGTGTCGCTGGAGACCGCCTGCGCGGTCCCGACCGCCGGCGGGACCGCCTGGCGCGCACTGGCGACCAGAGGGGACCTCCGGCCGACCGAGGAGGCGCTGATCGTCGGGGCGACGGGCGGCGTCGGCACGTTCGCGGTCCAGATCGCCGACGCCGTGTTCAACGTGGACACGCTGTACGCGACGACCAGCACCGAAGCGAAGGCGGAGTTCCTCCGCGATCTCGGCGTCGACCACGTCATCAACTACGTCGAGGAGTCGTTCTCGAAGCGGATCTGGGAACTGACGGGGGAGACCGGCGTCGACGCCGTGTACAACTGCGTCGGCGGCCCCACGTGGACCGACTCGATGCGGTCGCTCCGGGACGGCGGTCGGTTGATCACCTCCGGTGCGACCGCCGGCCCCAACCCGGAAACCGAGCTCCGGCTCCTGTTCATCCGCCAGCTCGATCTCGTCGGGAGTTCGGGGGCGCTCCCCCACGAACTCGAGGAGCTCTGTGGGTACGTCTGGGACGGAACGATCGAGCCCGTGATCCAGGAGACCTACCCGCTGTCCGAGTACGACACCGCGTTCCGGAAGATGGACGATCGGGAGCTGTACGGGAAAGTGCTGTTCGTGCAGGATTGAGGACGGTCCGGGTCGGGGCGTTCCGGTGACGAACTCCCGCCGCGGACGGTCACGACCGACCGCCTTCGGCCCCCTCGGCGTCCACGATCCCGAGGAGCTCGATGCCACCGACGCGGTCGGGATCGAGGAGGGCGACGTCCAGCGGCCCGAACTCGCACCGCTCGCCGACGGGGAACCGATCGACGTCGTCGCCGGCGTCGCCGAACAGGAACGCACACGGGCCGGGACCGACCCGTTCCAGGCGGTCCTCCACCCAGCCGTCGGTCCCTCCGGGCGCGAGGAGGGCCACCGGCGCGTCCGCGAATGCCGCCGCGTTGCCCGCGAGCCGACCCCGCTCGACCCGCCCGCGCGTCGGCGCGGAGAGCCCGAGCGCGGACCGGAGTTGCTCGATCGGCCCGTCGAGGTCCTCGACCGCGATGACGACGGTGTGGACCCCCGAGAGCCCCGACTCGACGGCGGACGGGGTCGGTCGAACCCGCCGGCTCCTCGGCGTGACGTCCTCGATGAGGAACGGCAACAGCTCGCCCGGTTCGCCCTCCCCGGGGAAGGTGAGTTTCCACTCGGCGGTGGTCCCGTCCGGGCGGTCGCGGCTGTAGGGGAACGGCCCGTCGACCGCGACGCCCGCCTCCACGAGTGCCTCGGTCGCGCCGTCGATGTCGTCGGTTCGCACGGCCCAGGCGCACGGGCCGGCGTCGCCGTCGATGTGGGCGTCCCAGAAGTCTGCCGTCCCCGGTTCCGCCTTCCCGAGGAGTTCGACGTACGTGCCGTCCGCGAACCCGACCACCGACATGTGGGTCACCGACGACTCGTGTCTGCCGCCGTACTCCGGGTCGATCCCGACCCGTTCGAACGCCGCCTCGAGTGCGTCCAGGTCCCGCCCCGCGATCGTCACGTGGTCGATGCGAGGGGGTCCACCCTGCGTGGTCATACGTCGGCATCGCCCCGGACGCGAAAGCCGCTTGTGATAGCGGTCGATACGGCCGAGACGCCGCGTGCCGGGGGCGTTCAGGTATCCCCGGTACCGAAGCGAACATGGGATGTCGGACACATGGAAGCGACCGTGGAATCAACACTCACGGGGACGGCTGCACTCGTCACCGGCGCGAGTTCCGGCATCGGTCGGGCGACCGCCGGGGCGCTCGCGCGGGAGGGGGCCGACCTCACGATCACGGCGCGGCGCGAGTCCCGGCTCTCGACGCTCGCGTCCGAACTGCGCGCGGAGTTCGACGCCGACGTCCACGTCCGGCCGACGGACGTCCGCGACCCCGAACAGGTGCGCGCCACCGTCGACGCGGCGGTCGACCGGCACGGCGAACTGGACGTCGCGGTGAACAACGCGGGAACGGGCGTCGAGGGCGACCCCGTCGAGACGTCGCCGGCGGAGTTCCGGGCGATCACCGAGACGAACGTTCACGGGACGTTCTACGTGACGCAGGCCGTGCTTCCCAAACTGGAGGCCACGAGCGGGAACCTGGTGTTCGTCGGGAGCTTCGCCGGCGAGTACCCGTTCCCGGCGAACCCGGTGTACGCCGCCACGAAGGGGTGGGTCAGGTCGTTCGCGCACTCGATGGAGGCGAGGGCGGGCGAGGACGACGTCGCGGTCACGCTGGTCAACCCCGGCGGGGTCCGCACCGGGTTCGAGTTCGAGGAGGGGCTCTCACAGCGCGAACGCTACGAGGCGGGCGAGGCACCCGAGCCCGAGGAGGTCGCGGAGGCCATCGCGTTCGCGTGCAAGCGCTCCGACGCGACCACGGTCCACGAGGTCTCCATCTATCCCCGCCGGCAGCTCTCCGACTCCTGGTGAGGTGACGGCGCGGGCGGCGCGGTGACGGGGCGGGCGGCGGAGTGACGCGACGGACTTGCGGTGGGCTCGTCGGTCCCAACGGCTGTCAGCGGCGGTCGGTCGCGGCGAGGAACCCGCGCGTACACACGTCAGCCTGGGTGTCCACGAAGCGTCGCGGATACCCCGCCTCGAGCCCGTCGAGCAGCTCCCGACGCACGGCGTCGACCGTCGCCTCCAGGTCCTCCCCGTGAGCCTCGTGGAGGGCTGGAACCCGGTCGCGGAAGCGGGAGAGCGCCCGGCGCGCGCGGTCGAACAGCGCGGCCGGCTCGTCGTGGACGCCGAAGTGGCTCAACGCGACCAGGTCGGGGTCGAGGTCGGCGAGCCGGTCGATGCTCCGCGCGGTCGCCTCGAGATCGAACGACGGGACGGTCGCGGGCGGGAGGAACGTGTCGGTCCGCGGGAACAGCCGCCCGATCGCCTCGTTCGCGAACGCGAT
Source organism: Halobaculum sp. XH14 (assembly GCF_032116555.1). NCBI lineage: Archaea > Methanobacteriati > Methanobacteriota > Halobacteria > Halobacteriales > Haloferacaceae > Halorarum > Halorarum halobium. Next base: position 405,008 of record NZ_CP134949.1, on the reverse strand, counting down.
GCCGTCCGAGGGGACGAACGCGGAGAGGTGATCGGGCGAATGGCCGGGCGTGTGGACGAGTTCGACGGTCCGGCTCCCGACGTCGAGACTGGTTCCGTCGTCGCCGACCGACCGGAGGCGCGACGTCGGGAGCGGCCCGTCCGGCGCGCCCATCCCCTCGAACTGGTCCGGAAGCGCGCTCGCGGTGCTCTCGACGAGCCGATCGAACTGCTCCCCCTCGGTCAGCCAGGCGGTCATCGACCCGTGGGCGTAACAGGTCAACTCGGGAGCCTCCTCCAGCAGCGCTCTCGCGCCCCCCGCGTGGTCGAGGTGGTAGTGGCCGATCACCGCGTGACGGAGCGTCTCCGGCGGGACGCCGAGCGTCGTCAGCGTGGATCGAATCCGGGACGCTCCCTGCGCCGTCCCCGTCTCGACGAGCGTCGGTTCCTCGTCGTCGATCAGGTACGCGGCAGTCGTCTCGTCGTCGTCGAGGGCAATCCCGTACACGTCCGGGGCCACTGGAAACGTCGGCACGGCCGTACCTTTGCGGCCGGGCGGATAAATCTCACCACCGGTGGGGCCGGTTCCACCCCGGGGAGAACGTTCAGAGCGTCCCGTCGATGAGCCCCTCCACCTCGCCTTCGAGCGTCCCCCGGTCGATCTTCTCGGTCCCGGTGAGCGGCAGCGACTCCCTGAAGAACACCCGCCGTGGATGTGCGTACGCGGGTCCGCGGTCGAGCGCGTACTCCTTCAGCTCCGCGGCCGTGACGTCGTCGGCGACGACGAACGCGACCGGCGCCTCGCCCTTCACGGAGTGGGGGGCCGCGACCACCGCGACGTCCCTGACGGCCGGGTGGCCCAGCAGGAGCTCCTCGACCTCGGTCGGGTAGACGTTCTCCCCGCCGACGATCATCATGTCGTCGACGCGCCCGACGATGTAGTGGTAGCCGTCCCCGTCCTTCCGGGCGAGGTCGCCCGTTCGCAGCCACGTCGCCCCGTCCCGGCGCAGGAAGTTCCGCTCGACCTCCTCCGGGCGGTCGTGGTACCGCCCCAGCCCGGGGTTCGACACGAGCAGTTCCCCCACGTCGCCGGCCTCGAGGGGGGTGAGCGAGTCCGGGTCGACGACGACCGTCTCGGTCCCCGGGATCGCGAGTCCGGTGCTTCCGGGTTTGGTGACGCCCCAGCGCGGCGACACCGACACGACCGGGCCGCCCTCGGTCAGCCCGTACGCCTCGAGCAGCGTCGCGTCGAACGCGTCCGCGAACCGTTCGTGGAGCTCCGCCGGCACCGGCGCGCTCGCGCACTCGGCGAACGAGAGACTCGACAGGTCCGCCTCGGCGATCGCCTCGGTCTCGTCGAGCAGCAGCTTGAACATCGCCGGCACGCCCGTGATGAAGGTGATCCCGTGTTCGTCGATCGCGCGGATCACCGCCGCCGCCTCGAACCCCGGCATGACGACGACGCTCCCGCCCCTGTCGAGCAGCGCCTTCAACCCCGGCATCGCGTTCTTGTGGTACAGCGGCGTCGCGGCGAGCCCCCGCTCCCTGTCGTCGAGCATGAGGGCCTTGGCGAGCGAGTCCGTGTTCCACGCGACGCCGCCGTGCGTGAGCAGAACCCCCTTGGGCTCGCCGGTCGACCCGCTCGTGTACGGCTGCATCGCGGGGTCCTCCGGGGCGACCGCGGCCGGTTCCAGGTCGGTCGACGCCCCGTCCATCGCCCGGGCGAACGAGCCCACATCCGACTCGTTGGCCGCGTCGGTCACGGTCGGGTCCGGGTCGTCGACGAGCAGGGTTTCGAGCGCGGTGTCGGGCGACGCCAGCGCCTCGAGGGCGTGTCGTCCGATCGCTTCCTCGCCGCTGGCGACCGCGACCGTCGCGCCGGCGTCGGCGACGACCGACGTGATCGCGTCCGCGGAGAGCCGGACGTTGATCGGGACCGGAACCGCGCCGAGACGCATCGCCCCGAACAGGGCCGAGAGGTACGACAGTTCGTTCGGGAAGAACAGGCAGACGCGATCGCCCTGTTCGACGCCACGGGACCGGAGCACGTTCCCCGCGGCCGCGACGCGGTCGGCGAGCTCCCCGTAGGTGACGCGCTCGCCGGTCGCGTCGTGGACGAGCGCGACGGTGTCCGGGTTCGGGGCGGTGCGTGCGTCGAGGACGCTGGTGAAGTTCGTCGATCGGGAGGCCATGCGTGATATGCTCACCCTTCACGCGGGCGGCACCTTATCCGTGCTGATTTCGGTAGAACCGGCCTCGCATCCGTTCCGGCCGACCCGAACCCGCCCGCCGGGCCGTCCGTCGATCGGACCGAACCCGTCCCCTGACCGCCGGTCGATCGAACCGCACCGCGGGCGTCACCCGCTGCACCACCTTTATCGTCCAGTCGCCCCCGGTTCGGGGTGTATGTGTCCGGAACCGAACCCGATCGTCCGCAGGCGGGACGAGGGAACGTCGGTGTGGTGGTCGCGGGGGTCCATCGTCACGGTCAAGACGAGCGCGGAAGAGACGGACGGCTCGCTGTCGCTCGCCGAGCAGACGTGCCCGCCGGGGTACGAAGCGCCGCTGCACGTCCACAACGACCACGACGAACTGCTCATGCCGATCGACGGCGAGTTCGACGTCTACTACGCCGACGAGCACGCGCTGGTGGGGCCGGGCGAACCCGTGTACCTCCCGAAGGGGGTCGTCCACGGGTTCCGGAACGCGGAGGACCGCGTCTCGAGGCTCCACATCCTGTTCGAGCCGGGGCTCGAACGGGGGTTCCTCGAGGCGGGCGTCCCCGTCGAGACGCCCGCAGAGGGGCTCCCCGAGCCACCCGCTGCCGTCCGTGAGGCCGAAAAGCTCGTCGACGTCGACGAGGTGTACGACACGGAGATCGTCGAGCAGTTACCCGCCCCCGAGCGGGACTGAGCGTCAGTCACTGGACGGGGGTCGCTCCGTCCCCGTCGTGACGTCGTGAAGCTCCTCGAGGACCGCCGCGAGTTCGGTCGTGAGCCCCTCGAACAGCGAGTCGCCCGTTTCGGCGCTCGCCTCCGAGGGATCGCCGACGACCCCGGAGGACGAGAGGTCGGCAAAGTCACGATATCTGCCGAGCGGGCCGCTCTCGAACATGTCGTGGACGCCGTGCTCGTGGGGTTCCCGGCGGTACTCGACCTCGAATCGGCTCTCGTCCACCAGGGACGGCCGGAGGTGGAGCATGAGCGACGTCTCGAACTCGCCGCCGTGGCTCATCCCGCCGACGTCGCTCCGACGGACGTCGTCGACGAACGGCGCGGCGAGGTCGAAGTAGGTGACCGCCCCCACGTCCACGTCGGGACGGGCCGCGCCCACGCTGCCCACGACGCTGCCGACGATCGAGTCGTTCCCCCGGTGGCCGTTCACGAACAGCAGGGCGTCGAACCCGCCGTCGAGCGCCGACTCGGCGACGTCGGTGAGCAGTCGGACGAGCGTCTCCCGCCGGAGCGAGAGCGTTCCGCCGAACGACAGGTGGTGGGGCGAGAAGCCGGGCGCGACGACGGGGGTCGCGATCACCGGTACGTCCGCCTCGACCCGTTCGACGGCCGCGCCAGCGACCGCCCCCGCGAGAATCGCGTCCGTCGCGACCGGGAGGTGGTCGCCGTGTTGCTCGACGCTTCCGACCGGCACGACGACGATCGAGCCGGGACGCTCGGCCAGCCGACGGATCTCGGGTGCGGACGACTCCGCCCAGGTTCCGCCGACGCCGCTCGTGGATTCGGCCATGGAGGCGGGACGGCGGTGAGCGATAAAACCGCTTCGCCGCGAACCACCGGACCCGTGCGGGTGCCGGACCGAACTACAGGATGCCGGTCGCTTCCATGCTCTCCCGGATCGACTCGACCTCCTCGTCGTCGATCGGCACCCCGGGACGACGGGGGACGGCCGAGTCGATCCGTCCCTGGAGTTCGAGTGCGACCTTGAGTCGGGTGTGGGACTCGGTCACCGGCGGCTCGTACATCGCGTCGATGAACGGTTCCATCCGGGCGTAGACTCGCCGAGCCGCCGCGATATCGCTCGCTTCGACGGCGGCGTGGAGGTCCCGGACGAGTTCCGGAATGACGGCCGCGAGCTCCAGGATGACCCCCTCGGACCGGATGGAGAACGACGGCAGGAGGTGCTCGTCGTTGGCCACCAGCACCTGCACGTCCTCGTCCGCGTCGCGGATGGCGCGAACGTCCTCCTGGTAGTGGTCGACGTCCCAGACGGCGTCCTTCACCGCGACGACGTTGTCGACCCCGATCAGCTCCGCGAGCAGCGACGGCTCGTAGAACCCGCCGGCCCAGGTGGGATGCTGGAAGATGACGAGCGGGACGTCGACCCCGTCCGAGAGGTCCTCGAAGAACGTCACCGCCGCACGTCGATGCTCGTTGATCGGCGTGTGGGGCGGGATCACGAGGAGGCCGTCCGCGCCCGCCTCCTTCATCCGACCCGCCTGCTCGACGGTTTCGGTCGTCGACCCGCCCACCACGCCCGAGACCACGGGCATGCCGTCCGGGGTGACCTCGCGCGCGATCTCGACGACGCGGAGCTGTTCGTCCCTCGTCAGCGCGTACACTTCGCCGACGTGGCCATTACAGACGATCCCGTTCATCCCCTCGGTCGTGACCAGGTCGCGCAGGTGCGACCGGAGGCCGGACTCGTCGATGCGCTCGCCGTCGTCGGCGAGCGGAACGACGTTCGCGGGGTTGATACCACTCAGGTCAAGGCGACTCATGAAACCTGATTCGATCACCGGTCAATTATATCTTCCTCCGCTCACGGCGCCGAACCGCGACTGGCCGGCGTCACGGGCCGGGCGAGCGATCACCTGAGGGAGTTGACGATCTCTGTCCCTTCGACCTGAACGAGTCCGTGGTCCCAGGCGTACGCCGCCGCGGCCTCCCGCGTGAGCGCCTCCCCGGTGTCGTCGTCGAGCATCTCACAGACGACGGTCGCCGGCGCGCGGTCGGCCTCCAGGGCGAGCCGGATGGAGAGTTCCGTGTGTCCCCGCCGCTCGCTCAACAGCCCGTCCGCAGCACGCAGGAGCGGGACGTGTCCCGGCGCGCGGAACGAGGCGGCGAACTCGGTCCGGTCCGGCTCGGCCGCGGCAGCCCCGAGCGCCGAGATGGTCAGCGCGCGCTCGCCGTCGGGGATCCCCGTCACCGTGTCGCGGTGGTTGACGGGAAGCGAGAACGACGACCGATCGCCGTACGCCAGGTTCCCCGACTCGACGCTGGGGTGATCGAGCGCGTCGGCGAGGAACGGGAGGTCGAACGAGTCCGCGACGTCCGCGGCGAGCGCGACACAGACGAGCCCGCCGGCGTCGTTCCGGAGCCGGGTCACGTCCTCCGGGCCCACGGCCGCGGCCGGATAGACGATGTCGGTTTCGTCCTCCCTGTCGGTTGCGTCGTGGACGAGCACCGGCTCGCCGGACCGGAACGCCTTGACGGCTCGGTCGACGTCGGTCCCTCCCGCCGTCCGGTAGTTGCTCTCAGACATGGATCGTGACCTCGCTCCCGGTGTCGTATGCCGGGTCCGCCCGCAGCCGCATCGGCGCGATCAGTTCGAGTTTGTCGACGTCGTGTGCCGTCCGTTCCGGGACGAGCACGTGGACGAGTTCCCGCGCGCTCCCCTCGTCGGCCCTGATCGACGCCGGGTAACAGGTCGCGGCACCGTAGGTCGTGCCGTCGGCCTCCCACTCGTCGATCGGGATTCCGGGAACGTCCGCCAGTTCCCGCCGGCTCCGCGCGGCGTCCTCGGTCAGGGCGACGTTCAACGTTCCCGGGAACGGGCGATAGCCGAGCCGCGCCTCGAACTGTCGCTCGTACCCCGGGAGCGCCACGAACTCCCCGCCCTTCCCGAGCCCGTCCTCGATCGTGCCCGCGAGTTCGATGCGGTCCTCCCCGGTCGGCCCGTCGAGTTCGCCCCGGCCGCGGTCGGTGATGGTGAGGATCGCCCCCCGTTCGATACGCGTCACCCGGAGGTATCCCTCCGCCGCCATCGCCCGGAGCGCGGACCCGATCTCCGCCGGCGGCCGATCCAGTCGCCCGGCCATCTCCTCCGGGTCGACCCACGTCTCCCGGCACGCCGCCCCACGGTCGGCCAGCAGGCGCAACAGGTCCCGATCGAGTGACGTGGCACTCTCCCGCCGCACGCGATTGTCGTGTCTCATTGGTTGCCAGCGCTGTCGGATCTACACGTTCTCGTTTCTCACTGATAATCTTTTCTCCGCGGACGCAGACGCCGGCCCCGACCGGATCGCGTCGACCCACGGCGATCCGAACCGGGGAGCGCGCGCCGGACGTTCGCTCCCGACTCGAGACGCGCGTTCGGGGACGCGACGGACCATCATCTGTTCGCTATGTCCGGACACGAGTTCGAAAGCCGTAGCGGGCTCGGACCCGGAGTCGAGAGGTCCTGTGACGTGTGTCCAAATACCACGAATACTTTACAGCCGTAGTACTGTAAGTATTGGAGCGTGCAGCGGTCGAAGGGGCCGGGGACACGACGCCGTTGTTCGGGGATTCCGAACGTCGACCCGGCCGGCCGGTCGAGTTCGTCGGTCGGTTGCTCTCCGGGTTCGCTCCCGGCCGGAACGGGTCCAGGCGGCCGATTTGACCCGGTTCAGCGACCCGAAAACCGGCGGGGCCGGCACGAATGAGGGGAGATTCCGGGCCCGGAACGGAAGCTGATCGGGCTCCGTTCGGTCGGTTTTCGCGGCCGGAATGCCGTCGGCTACCGTGTTCGGAGATGGCGTAAAACGTGGATGAACGATCGGGACGGATGGAGGGGCGATCCGGGCGTCGAACTACGGGCTGGGGTACTCGCCTTCGAGGTACGGGACGACCTCTTCGCCGAACACCTCCATCTGGCCGTCGATCTCCTCGCCCGACAGGCCCGCACACTCGAACACGCCGGCCACGTTGAAGTCCTCGTAGCCGCAGTCCTCGCCCAGCCCCACGAGCTGGTCGGCGATCTCCTCGCTGTCCCCGACGATGGCGACCTGTTTCTCCTTCAGGAGCTGCATGTCCGGCGTGAGGTAGTCGTCCTCGGCGAGGTCACGGCGGTCACGGAGCGCGTCGACCTCGTCGTCGTCCATCGAGAGCATCCGTTCGAGGCCGAAGAACGCGTCGAACCACTGCCAGAGGAACTCCTGGCCCATCTTGAACCGCTCGTACTGCTCGTCGGTCCCGTGCTCCGTGTTGAACACCGGACGGTAGATCGCGACGCCCCGGTGCCGCTCCTCGTCCCAGCCGTAGGCGAACGGTTCGCCGTCGTACTCGGGACGGACGTCGGGCCAGCCGGCTTCCTCGGCAGCCTCGTAGTACGTCTCGACGATCGGCGAGATGCGCTTTGCCGGGCCCAGCGTGATGATCGGGTTGACGCCGTTCCGGGCCGCCCACTTCACGGAGCGGGAGGAGTTGATCGGCTGCCAGAGCTGCGGGAACGGTTCCTGGACGGGCTTGGGAAGCACGTTCAGCGTCTTGAGCCGCGAGCGGCCGCCGGTGACGCTCTGCCCGCCGCTCGAGTACTCGTCCTCCTCCTCGATCCACTCGAGCATGTCGTCGACGTCGTAACTCGTGACGTCGTCGGCGAGGTACTGCTTCTCCTGACCGTGGTGCCACTTGGTGTGGGCGGGCGGGATCTGGTGGTACTCCCCGTGATGGGAGAAGAGGTCCTCGGTCCACGCCTGCTTGAGGATCTCGAACTTCTCCTCGAAGGACACGCGGTTCTGCTCCTGGCTCTGGATGGTGCCTCCCCAGTACTGTCCGAACACCTCGTTCTCGCGGGGCTGGTACCCCCGGCCGATGCCGACCTCGACGCGCCCGTCGCTCATCACGTCGAGCAGCGCCGTCTGCTCGGCCAGCCGGACCGGGTCGTGCCAGACGATGATGTTCGAGATCTGCGCCAGTTTGACGTGGTCGGTCTCCCTGGCGACCTGCATCTGTGACATCAGCGGGTTCGTACTGAACTCGAGCCCCATCGGCTGGAAGTGGTGTTCGGTGAAGTACACCCGATCCAGGCCCGCCTTCTCGGCGTTGATCCCGTGTTCGATCTGGTCCCGTGCCACCTCGCGCGCGTCGGCACGTCGCTCGTCGAAGTCCGCGTCGGGAATGATGTGCCCGCTCTCGAGGCGCTTCAGGCCGATGTTGGTACTACCGTTGTGGAACGTACCCACTTCTACCATGTGTACGAACACTTCTAATACAGATGTATAATGGTTTTGATTATTGTACGTCGTCTGTTACGACTGCCGGACTGATCGGCGATCCTGACGGGAACGCATAAATAACGGGGATTCCTCGTTTCGACCGTCGATGCCAACCCCCAGCAAGGAGTTCCACGACCCGACCGCCGAGGCGAACGAGTACGAGTGGGAGCAGGCCGGCGCCTACTCGGACGGGGTCTCCGAGATGATCCTGCACGAAGAACCGGACGGCAGCCACACGCGGTTCCTGAAACTGGAGCCGGGGACCGAGTCCGAGTCGGTCATCACCCACGAGTTCTACGAGGAGGCGTACGTCCTCCACGGCGAACTCATCGACAAGCGGCTGGACGAGTCCTTCACGGCCGGCATGTACGCGTACCGCAAGCCCGGGATGGAACACGGCCCGTATCGGTCACCCAACGGCTGTCTCACGTTCGAGGTCAGATACTACGAATGACCATCTACGGGTGCCTGCTCCACCGGAACGGGGACGAGGAGTCGGTCAGCCTCTCGATCGACCGCCTCGTCAACGCCGGCTGGACGGGGCGGGACCGCGACGCCGTCGACCGGCACGTCGCCGAACTCGAAGCCGAGGGGGTGTCCCCGCCCGATCGAACCCCGATCCTCTACCCGAAGCCCCGCCACTCGCTCTCGACCGGGACGAACATCCAGGTCGCCTCAGGCGAGACGAGCGGCGAGGTGGAGGTCGCCTTCTACGTCGCACACGACAGGGTGTACGTGACGGTCGGCAGCGACCACACGGACCGGGAACTCGAGACGGAGAACGTCGCGCTCTCGAAGCAGGTGTGTCCGAACGTCGTCGGGGACACGTTCTGGCAACTCGCGGAGGTGGCCGACCACTGGGACGAACTCGAACTCAGGAGCTGGACCGGCGATCCGACCGATCCGGACCGGTACCAGACCGGGACGCTGGCGGAGCTCCGTCCCCCCGAGGACCTGTTCTCGTTGCTCGAGGACCGGACGACGCCCCCGCACGACGGGACGCTCCTGTTCTCGGGCAGCGTCGGGACCGACGCCGGCGAACTGCGGACCGAACCGTACTTCGAGGCGGAGCTCCGTGACCCCGTCCTGAACCGGACGCTGTCCGTCGCCTACACCGTCGACGTCATCGACTGGCACACGCCCGAGGGCACCTGACGGGCGCTCGTTCGGACGGGAACGACGCTCGACCCCTTCCTCGCGAACGCTCAGTCGTTCAACTCGCCCTCCCGCGGGTCCCCGACGTCGTACCGGACGTCGATCCGTCGATCAGCCAGCGTCGGGAACTCGGCGCGGGACTCGCCGACCGTCGCCGGGTCGACCCGCGCGTGGATCGTCCCCTCGCGCCCTCCCGCGTTCGCGACCGGCGTCCCCCATGGATCGACGACACAGCTGTGGCCGCCGAGTTCGACCCCCTCGTTCGGACCGACCCCGTTCGCCGCGGCGAGCACGCACTGGTGTTCGAGCGCCCGGGTCCGCGTCAACAGCGACCAGTGGTCGAGCCGCGCAAGCGGCCACGCCGACGTCACGAGCAGGAGGTCGACGCCGCGGTCCGACATCGCCCGGAACAGGGCCGGGAACCTGAGATCGTAGCACGTCGCGAGCCCGACCGTCCCGAACGCCGTCTCGAAGCACACGACCTCGTCCCCGGGAGTGAGCAGTTCGTTCTCGGCGGACTCGTAGCCGAACAGGTGCATCTTCCGGTAGGTCGCCCGCACCTCGCCCGCGTCGTCGACGTAGACGCTCGTGTTGTACAGGTCGTCACCGTCCCGCTCGACGATGCTCCCAGCGTGGATCGGTATCCCCACCTCGGCCGCGAGCGATCGAACCGCGGAAACCGTTTCGCCGTCCAGGGGTTCGGCGTCCGCCTCGTACCGGTCGAACGCGAAGTAGCCGACGTTCCAGATCTCGGGCAGGACGACCAGATCCGCGCCGTCGGCGGCCGCCTCCCGGACCCGTTCCTCGACGTGCTCGCGGTTTCCCGCGACCGTGCCCCGCGGTTCGAACTGCACGAGTGCCAGTTGCATGCGTGGGTGACGGCTCCCCAGAGCAATAATCGTTCGGCCGGCGGGGATCGACCCACACGCTTTACCCGTCCGCGTCCGACCGGGGAGGCGATGACGCGAATAGACGTGCTCCTGCAGGGCATCCCCGGACGGTCGAGTCAGGGCTACCTCGGACAGGCATCGGCGGCGCTGGTGGACGAGTCGACGGTCGTCGACGTCGGCTCGCTGGCGCGGCGACCGCTCCTCACGGACGCGCTCGATGAGGTCGGCGTGGATCCGAACGACGTCGAGGACGTGCTGCTCACGCACGTCCACTTCGATCACTGTGACAACGTGGACCTCTTCGAGAACGCGACGGTTCACGTGTACGAGGAGGAACTGGCACGCGTTCGAAACGGCGAGTACGACTGGGCGACCCCGCGCAACGCCGCGGCGATGCTCGACTCGCTCGGGGTCGAACCGTTCGCGCTCGGCGATACCGTCGGCGGCCTGGAGGCGTTCCCGACGCCCGGCCACACGGAACACCACGTCGGGTTCCTGCTGTCCCAGGGGGACCGCACCTACGGCTTCACCGGCGACGCCGTGAAGAACACGCGCGAGGTGGCCACGGAGAACCCGATGGTGCTCCACGACAAGCGGGAGGCCATCGAGACGATTCGGGACGTGAAATCGCGGGTCGATCTCGTGATCCCCGGCCACGACTCGCCGTTCTACATCGAGGACGGCGCGCCCGTCCCGACCGTCGACGTCGACTTCGGCGTGAACCTCCAGACCTCGCCCGAGGCGGCGGTCACGGCCGACCTGTCGACGTCGCGCTCGACGCTCCGCGAGCTTCCCGAGGACGTGTCCCTCGCGTCGTCCCGGCAGGCGTTTCACTGACCGGGCGGACCGGCGACGGCCGCGCGTTCGTCGGGCCGGGGGAGCGTTTATGACCGGACCGACCCATCGTCCGGGCGAACCATGGAGGAGCTATCGGAGCTACGGCGGCTGGAAACGCGGGCGTTCTTCGGGTTCATCGCCGAGCACGCCGGGTCCGACGCGGAGCTGGACAGGCGCACGTTCCACGCACTCGCCCGCTACACTGACGAGGAGTACCGGACGCTCTCGCGGCTGTTCCTCGACGCCGACGCGCGGGCGAGCGTCGCGTTCCTCGGACGGGACGCCGACGAGCGGGCGGCGATCATCGAGGAACTCGACGACGAGGGCCACGAGATCGTGCTCCACGGGTATCGACACGTCGAGTGCGCGGGGCTCCCGTACGACCTCGCCCACGAGAACCTCGCGCGGGGGCTCGACGCCATCGAGGACGCCGCGGGCGTCCGCCCGGAGGGCTTCTTCGCGCCGTTCAAGGAGGTGAGCGAGGGGACGCTCCGGGCCGCGGACGAACTCGGCCTCACGTGGATCCTCGGCCGGTCAGAAGCCGACGCGCCGGACGGGATCGACCTGTTCGACTCCGTGTTCCCCCACGACACGCGCCTGCTCGGCGGCGACGGAACGCCCGAGGCGGCGTTCGCGGAGCTCACGGACCGTGCCGCCCCTGGCGAGACGTTCCTCTTCCACCCGAACCTCGTCGAGTACCACGGCGCGATGGACGAGTTCGACGCGTGGACGAGGGAGGTCCGGCCGACCGCGGTCGGCCGAGCGGGGCCCGAGGACGTCGGCGTCGTGCTCGACTGCCTGCGCCCGCTCGCGGTCGAATAGCGGCGGGGAAAACTACATTATGCGGCGTAGGGAACTCTCACACCATGACGGGAGTCACGGAGATTCAGGACGGCGTGTACGACGTCACGGCGAAGACGTTCGCGGACGGCCGGCGGTATCGCGTGTTCCTCGTGGACGGGGAGACGCCGACGCTGTTCGACACCGGCTTCGCCGACGGCGCGGACGAAACCGTCGCCCGCATCGAGGAAACCGGGATGACGCCCGAACGGATCGTGCTCACCCACGGCGATCACGACCACGTCGGCGGGCTCGGGACGATCACCGAGGCGTTCGACGCCGACGTCTGGGCCTCGGCACAGACGGATCTGGACGGTCACGAGCCGGATCACGTCTACGACGACGGCGACACGATCGGCGGGTTCGAGGCGCTCCACGTCCCCGGTCACAAGGAGGACAGTTACGCGTTCGTCGACGAGGACCGCGGCGTGATGGTGTCGGGCGACGTCGTGAGCGGGTCGGACCAGCGCGGGATGCCGGCCGGCTACCCCGTCCTCCCGCCGGCGGCGTACAGCACCGACCTCATCGCCCTGGAGGAGGGGCTCGAACGGCTGCTCGACTACTCGTTCGACGTCATCCTCGTCTTCCACGGGAGCTCGATACTCGAGGAGGGGCGCGACCGGCTCGACCGGTTCGTCAACTTCCCCGGCAAGCCGGAGTAGGCCCGCACTGGAGGCGATCTCCCCGCTCCGCGTGCGACGGGTGTGGCTCGAGGACTCCCGTTGCTCGCGGTCCGACTCCCGTCCACGTCAGTTCGTCAGCGACCGCACTTCGGGCATGACGTCGTCGCTGAACCGTTCGAGGTTCCGTCGAACCAGGTCGTCGGGGAGCGTCCCGAACTGGAACAGTCCGATGAACGTGCCGAACCCGCCGATCGCCTCGTACTGGCGCTCGATCTCGCCGACCACGTACTCGGGCGACCCGACGATGATCTCGCCGGTCTCCTGTAGTTCGTCGAAGTCGAAGTTCATCGCCTTCTTCCCCTTCTCGGGCGTGTGGTCCGCATAGGAGAAGGAGTCGTCCTCCCGGTAGGCGGACTCGCCGACCTGCTGGACCGCGCCGGCGCGGTAGAGGCCGGCGAACAGCGTGTCGTAGAAGAACTCGAGGTGTTCTTCCGCCTCCGCCCGTGCCTTCCCCATCGTCTCCGCGACGTAGACCGGACGGCACGGCGAGAAGTACTCCTCCGTGGGCTCCCAGCCGTACTCCTCGCGTGCGACCTGTCGGTAGTAGTCCGCGGAGTCGACGAGGTTCTCCGTCCCGACGTACACCTGCGCCATCGGGACCCGCTTTTTGGCGGCCCACTCGATCGACTTCCGGCTCTCGGCGGGCATCCAGAGCGGCGGGTGGGGGTCCTGCTTGGGTCGCGGCCAGATGTAGACGTCGTCGTACTGCCAGAACTCGCCGTCCCAGTCGAACGGCTCCTCGGCGGTCCAGGCTTCGACGACGAGTTCCCAGGCTTCCTCGAAGCGGCCGCGCGATTCGTCGGGGTCGACGTTGTAGGCGGCGTACTCGGTCGGGATGCCGCGGACGAACCCGCTCGTCATCCGTCCGTCGCTGATGTTGTCGAGCATCGCCATCTCCTCTGCCACCCGGATCGGGTTGCCGCGGATCGGCAGCACGTTGCCCATGACCGCGAGGCCGATCTCGTCGGTCCGGGCCGCCATGTGGGCTGCGACGAGGTTCGGGCCGGGCATCAGGCCGTAGGCGGTGTAGTGGTGCTCGTTGAAGCCGATGGTGTCGAATCCGAGCTCCTCGGAGTACTCGAGCTGGGAGAAGTACGTCTCGTAGAGGTCGCCCCCGATCGCCGGGTCGAACTTGTCCTCGGAGTAGGGCCACGCGATGGCGTCCTCGGTCCGTTGCCACGGCATCAGATGGAAATGGATGATTTCCATACCCCCCTCATAGGCGTTTCCTCATAAAATCCTTCGCAGGGGCCCACCGAACCGATGGGAGGGGTCGATCCGCCGAACCGATGGGATGGGCAGTAGCGGCGCGGGGGCGGGGTCCGGGGGGCCCGCCTAGAGCTCGACGAACACGTCGCCCTCCTCGACCACGACGTCGAAGCACCCGATCTTCGACCCGGACACGGGATGTTCGCCCGTCTCGAGTTCGATCTCCCAGAGGTGCCACGGACAGGAGATGGCCGGCGTCTCGGCGTCGACCCCGCCGCGGGTGTCACTCCAGCACAGCTCACCGTTGATCTTCTTCTCGCCGACCTTGCAGAGCGGGGCGCGCTGGTGTGGACACCGGTTGCTGATGGCGTGGAACTCGCCCTCGACGTTGAACAGGGCGATCTCGATGCCGTCGACCTCGACACCCATCCCCTCGCCGGGGTCGATCTCGTCGGCCGCCGCGACCCGGTGGGAGGTTTCCGACGACATCGTCAGATCCCGAGGAGCCGCTCGGCGTTCCCGTGCAGGATCGCGTCGCGCAGTTCGTCGTCGATCGCCGGGTTGTCGAACGCCCACGTCGCCGGGTCGAGCGTCTGGTGGGGCCAGTCGCTCGAATAGAGGAACGTGTCCGCCGCCATCGACAGTTCGAGCAGGTTCCGCAGCTCCCCGGACCGGTCGGGCGGCGCCATCGGCTGGGTGCAGACGTTGACGTTATCCCGAAGGTACTCGCTCGGGGAGCGGTCCAGGTACCGCTCCCCGGCCTCGAACTTCCGCGGCGTGATCGCGACGTCCTCGGGGTGCATCTCGTAGAACTCGTCCATCCGATAGCGGAGGAACGGGAGCCACCAGTGGCCCCCCTCCTGGATGACGACCTGGACGTCCGGGAACCGGTCGAACACCCCGCTCATGATCATGTTGACCGTCGTCATCTGGGCGTGGACGGGCCAGTCGAACCCCAGTATCTCGGTCCACGTGTACGTGCCGTCGCCGACGGGGGTGTTCTGGGGCCAGAACGAGAGCGACCCGTGGAGGAACAGCGGGAGGTCGTTGGCCTCCAGCGCCTCGAACACGGGATCGAAGTCGGTGGTCCCGAACAGCCGGAACGGACCGAACCAGCCGTACGCGCCCACGATCCCCCGCTCGTCGCCGACGCGTTCGATCTCCTCGACCGCGAACTCGGGGTCCCACTGGGGGAGCATCATGAGACAGTGGAGGTCCTCGGGCACGACGGCGTCGAGGAGCCAGTCGTTGGCCGCCCCCGCGACCGCGTTCTTCAGCACGGGGTGGTGCTGGGTCGGCAGGTTGTTGATCCCGGCGTTGACGACCGGCTCGTCGATCGCGAACGTCCGCGCCGCCTCGCGGACGTCCGCCGGGGTCTGTGCGCGCCCCTGCGTGAACAGCCCCTCGTTGCCCCCCTTGATCGCGTAGGCGGCGTCCCACTTGCCCTTCCGGGGGGTCATCCCGAACTCCGTCGTCAGCTTCTCCCGCACCGTCCCGTCGTCCACGTACTCGAGGAGGACCTCCTCGGCGGGGTTCATGTGGAAGTCGACGTCGACGATGCGCGTCTCGAACGCCTCGGGCGGGACCTCTGCCTCCGGGCCCGACTCCTCTACCGACATGTGTGACCCGTCCGCACGGACGACCATGACGATTTCGGTGCCCCGTGCGTCCGCCGCCCCCGACCCGACGGTCGACGGCGGAGGGCCACCACGTCCGACGGTCGGGAACACTTATGTCGGTCGCTTTCCCAGAACCTACCGGGAATGGTGGTAGCATGAGTCAATCCTACACGAGTCGGTACCTCGACGTCAACGACTTGAAAACACACTACCTCGAAGCGGGCGAGGGCAACGACGAGACGCTCGTCCTGATTCACTCGGGCGAGTTCGGCGCGACCGCGGAGCTCAGTTGGGAGCCAGTCATCGACGACCTGGCGGAGGACTATCACGTCCTCGCGCCCGACCTGCTCGGGTACGGCCGCTCCGAGAAAGTGTTCGACTTCGGGGACCAGTTCGACCGACGGGTGCGCCACGTCGGGGCGTTCCTCGACGCGCTGTACGTCGACGAGGCGCACTTCATCGGCCACTCGATGGGCGCCGGCTACATCGCCAGCCTCGCGTGCGAGGACGACCCGGAGTGGAACATGAACAAGATCGTCCTCGTGAGCGGCGGCGGCGGGGCCCCGCAGGGGTTCGGCGAGATCCTCCACAACTTCGAGGCCACCGAGGAGGACGTCCGCGAGATCCTCTCGCTCCTGTTCTACGAGGAGTGGTACGACCAGGCGTACGTCGACCGGAAACGGGCGGCGAGCAGGATCCCCGGCCACTGGCAGAGCACCGCCGCCATCCGGTTCAACACGCCGTTCGAGGAGGACCGGGAGTTCAGGCGCAGCCACGAGTACGAGCGGGTCGACGTGCCGACGCTCATCTTCGGCGGGCAGGATGACCCCCTGCAGCCGCCCGAGGCGATGACCGAACTCCACGAGATGATCCCGGGCTCGGAACTCGTCCTGCTCGAGGAGACTCACCACAGCGCACACATCGAACACCCCGAGGAGTTCCTCTCGCGGACCAGGGAGTTCCTCGAGTCCTGACCGGGCGGTTCGACGTTTCTCCCTCCCGCTTCGCGTCCGGAGTGCCAACGCCGGATCGTCGGCCGCCGGTCGCCGGCGGCACGGCAGGAGGATCGTCGGCCGCCGGGCACAGTAGTTTAGTAGTAGCGAGCATAGCAACTGCTCATGGTCGAGCAAGATCAGTTCCGACAGGTGATGGGAAACTTCGCGACGGGCGTGACGGTCGTGACGACGACGGTCGACGGGGACGATCACGCGATGACCGTGAACTCGTTCGCCTCGGTGTCGCTCGATCCCCCGCTCGTCCTGTTCAACGCTGACAAGGGAACGACGTCGCACGACCTGATCGCCGAGAGCGAGCGCTACGCGGTGAACGTCCTCTCCGCGGAGCAGGAGTGGCTCTCGAACCGCTTCGCGGGCGAACACAAGGAGATGGACGACCCCTGGGAGGACGTCACGTTCCGTCGGGAGGCGACCGGATCGCCGATCGTCGAGGAGGCGATCTGTTACATGGACTGTACCCTCACGGAGAGCTACGACGGGGGCGACCACACCATCTATCTCGGCCACGTCGAGGAGATGGGCGTCCAGGAGCCCGACGCGGCCCCGCTCACGTTCTTCAGGGGCCAGTACGGCACCATCGAGTAAGCCCCGCGACGAATGATTCTTGTGAGCCGGCCGCTCACGACTACCCGGCATGTCCGAACGCGATAGAAGCCAGCTCGAGCGGATCCACTACGAGTACATCCGGGCGGTCGACGACGGCGAGCCCGAATCGTTGGCGAACCTGTTCGCTCCGAACGGCACGTTCGCCCTCGGGGACCGGTCGTTCGAGGGTCGCGAGGAGATCCGGGAGTTCCTCGAATCCAGCGCGGCGAACAGGCCGGCCGCGTATCAGCACCTCGCCACGAACCCCATCATCACGGTCGAGGGCGACGAGGCGACCGCCCGCTGGTCGTACGTGCTCCTGAAGGCCGACGACCCGGACCACGGGGATGGCGAGTGGGCGATGGGCACACACGACGTCGAGTACGGCAAACACGGGGGCGAGTGGAAGATGGACCGGCTCACGGCCACCCGGACGTACACCGGCGACGTCTAACGACGACCGACGATCGTTGACGGCCGGGTCGTGGGCTGAATCGGCCGCCGGATCGGGGGCTCTCCCCGAGGAAACCCTTATGGGACGGTTCGGTCATCAGTGTCCATGGCGAACCTGAACGGCGAACGGATCGTGGTCACGGGCGCGAGCCGCGGGCTCGGTCGGTCGATGGCGCTGCGACTGTCGGCGGAGGGCGCGAGCGTGGCGCTGGTCGCGCGTGACGGGGACGAACTGACCGCGGTGGCCGCGGACGCCGACGGGGAGACGCTGGTCGCGCCGGCGGACGTGCGGGACGCCGACTCGGTGTCCCGCGCCGTCGAGCGGACGGTCGACGCGTTCGGCGGGATCGACACCCTGGTGAACAACGCCGCGGTGGGCCTGTTGAGCCTCGGGAAGGACGGCAAGCTCCTCGGGGACGTGACCGAGGACGAGTGGGAGCTGGTGCTCGACACGAACCTGACCGGCGTGTTCCGGTTCTCGAAGGCGACGCTGCCACACATGCTCGACGGGGGCTCCGGGAACGTCGTCAACGTCTCCTCGGGGCTGGCGGAGAAACCGGCGCCCAGGTTCGGCCCGTACGCCGCCTCGAAGGCCGGCGTGGAGGCCCTGACGCGGACGATGGCGGCCGAGTACGACGAGGCGGGGATCAACGTCAACAGCCTCGGTCCCGGCGGCCGGGTGAACACGGCGTTCTGGGACCACCTGCCCGACGAGGAGCGGGAGTCGATCCTGCAGCCGGACGTCATGGACGAGGCGGCGGTGCTGCTGGCCGGACAGGGACCTGAGGGCGTGAGCGGGGAATCGCTCGCGGCCCCGGCGTGGGAACGTCGGCTCGGCTGACGAGCGGGCGGATCGCTCCCCCAACTCAGGAGGAGTCCAGTTGCGCCGGGGGCGTTCCCAGCCAGACCGCACAGATGGCGCCGATCGACGCGAGCAGCGTGAGCACGGTGACTCCCGAGTAGGACCCGCTGTACGCGATCAGGGCCGTCCCGACCGGCGGTGCGGCCAGCGCGAACACGCCGAAGGTCACGTTGAACACGCCGATGATCGCCGTGTCCTTCTCGGGGTCGTACCGCCGCATGAGGATCGGGATGTACAGGGTGCCGATGGCTCCGAGCGCGAGGCCGAAGACGCAGACGGACAGGAAGACGAAGACGGCGCTGGGAACCAACAGCAGCGCGCTTCCAAGCGCCGCCAGGCCGAGCGAAGCGAGGAACGTTCGCCGGTAGCCGAACCGATCGGCGACCACGCCGCTCCCGACCCGCGAGAAAACGCTGACCCCGCCGATGAACCCGAACGCGAGCGTCGCCGTCGCCTCCGAGAGACCCCGGGTGACGAACAGATCGACCGCGTAGGCGGCGAGCAGGTAGTACCAGGCGAACGCGAGCCCCATGCCGAGGAACGTCAACTGGAACCCGCGACCGCCCGCCAGCCGGACCAGCCAGCGGGAGAGGTCCGCCAGCGACTCGCCGCCGGGCTCGCTCCAGGGCGGCCGTCGGCAGAACGCGCCGGCGAGGAGGAACGAAACTGCGCTGACCCCGACGACGATGAGGAACCCCCGCCGAACGCCGAACTGCTCGAAGCCGTACCGCCAGGCCGGCGGAAGCACGAGGAGTCCGAGCCCGTTGCCCATGAAGAGGACGCCCGTCGCAAGGCCGCGACGCTCCCGAAACCACTGGGGGACGACTGACGCCAGCACCACGTACACGGTCCCCAGCGCGGTCCCGAGCAGTCCGAAGACGACGAACAGCCCCGCGAGCGAGTCCACGACGTAGAGGGACGGCGCGAGTAACGCGGTCGTACCGCCGGTGACCAGCAGTACGGCGCGGGCCGGGAGCCGCGTCACGAGGACCCCGACCACGCCCGCGCCGGCGTAGAACGCGAACAGTTCGACGGAGAAGACGGTCGAGAGGGTGACGCGCGACACGTCGAACGTCTCGGCGAACGCTCCCAGGAACAGCCCGTACGAGTAGGGCGTTCCGAACGTGAACGTCATCGAGAGCGTCCCCACGAGCACGATCCACCACCCGTGGACGGTTTCCGGGACACGAGCTTCTCCGTCGACCACGAGTGTCGGTTTCGTTCCGAAGCCGAAAGCGTATCGATACGAGCAAGCCAGGGGACGAGCGTCGGTGCGATGAGATCGGTCGGGGGGACGGGAGAGGGGTCGGCGAAACGAGCGATCGGTCGGCAGAACGTATTTGGTCCGCTGTGCGGTATCACGACCCATGACCGGCAAGCACTACGGCTGGCGGGCGCGGATCGGCCTGTTGACCCCGGACATCAACACCGTGAGCGAGGTCGAGTTCAACCGGCACGCGCCCGAGGGCGTGACCGTGCACGCGGCCCGCCTCCCGCTCGATGACCCGGTGGACGCCGCCGCGCTCGAAGGGATGAACCGCGACGTGGACAGGGCGACCGACGCCGTGGCGAAGGTCGACCCGGACGTCGTCGCGTACGGGGTTACCGCCGGGAGCTTCTACCGGGGGAAGGGGTACGACGTCGAACTCGCCGAACGGATCGAGGAGCGCGCCGGCGTCCCGGCGGTGACGACCGCGACGGCGGCCCGGCGGGCCTTCGAGGCGCTGGACCTGGAGTCGCTCGTGATCGCCACGCCGTACATCGACGAACTCAGCGACCTGCTCGTCGCGTACCTCGAGCAACACGGCTACTCCGTCCTCGACGTTCACGGCGAGGACTTCGCGTCCGGGGCGGACTACGGCACCTCGACCCCCCGAAGCGTGTACCGACGCGTCCGCTCCATCGACACTGACGAGGCGGACGGGGTGTTCATCAGCGGCATGGAGTACCACGGGATGCCGGTCGTCGAGACGCTGGAGGCCGACCTGGACAAGCCGGTCGTCTCCGCACACCAGGCCACCCTGTGGGACGCCCTCCGTGCGGCAGGGGTGGGCTCGGAGTCGGTCCAGGCTGGCAGCCTGTTCGACCTGTGAGAGCCGTTCGACGGTTTGGCCGTGGACCCCGCCGCCGTGTCGGAACCGGGCTCGAACGAGCACCGTCTGCTCCACCGGGTACCCGTCGCTCGTGAATGACCGCGACTTCACGCGTGGGGATCAACCCGCGAGTTCCGCGTCGTCGACAGTCGCCGTGTTCGTCCACCACGACGGGGGCACCCGCGTCCGTTGTCCTTCTCCCGTTCACGTGCGCGGGAACGAGAGAACGGCAAGAATCGACGAACGCCGGGTGGAATAAGCCGACCGTCGGTATGAATTAACGGAGCCGCGCGAGATAACTCCTGAGGAACCGAACAGTCAGCGAAAACTATTTGAGCACACCCTATTCATCAATGGTTGATGGTAACACACAGACGGGCGTTTCTGAAACGGACAGGTGCATCGGCGGCGGCACTGACGGGACTCGCCGGCTGCGTCGGCGGCGGCGGCGGCACCGAGTACGAGCGAAAGATCGGGTTCGTGTCGTCGCTGACCGGTTCCCTCTCGACCTTCGGTGAGGGGCTACGTCAGGGCGCGGAAATCGCGCTCGACGACGTGAACAGCGAGGTCGACGACGAGTTCGAGATGGTGTTTGCCGACACCGAAGGGAGCGTCGAGACCGCCAGGAGCGTGGTGCAAGAGCAGATCGAGAACGGCTGCATCGCCCTCACTGGACCCGTTTCCAGCGACGTCGGCGTCGGCCTGCGCGACCTCCTGATGCAGGAGGAAGTGCCGATGGTCGGCCCCGTCATCACGAACCCGGAGGTGACCCAGGACGGGACCGACTACATGTACCGGACGTACGGCAACGGCGAACAGCTCGCGCTGGCCACGCTCGAGTACTACGAGAACGTCGGCGCTAGCAACGTTTCAGCGATCTTCGCCGACTACAGCTACGGCCGGAAGTTCAAGGAGTACTTCGAGATGCACATGGCGGACTTCGGGGTGGAGTTGATCTCCTCCACGTTCGTGCCGCTGGGGACTGACAACTTCAGGCCGACCCTCTCGAACATCGACCCCGACGAGACCGACGCGTTCCTGGGCATCTACCCCGGAAACAACGGCGTCGTCCTCATCGAACAGGCGAAGGACGCCGGACTCATCGACGGCAAGTACCACATCGGCGGTAACCTGTACGGGTCGAACGCGTTCCTCAGCGCGATGGGGAACACCGTGGAGGGCGTCGGCTATCACGGCGTCGACCGCCGAACCGACGCCGCCGCCGACTTCATCTCGAAGAAGCAAGAGCGGTTCGACGAGCGGGCGGAGACGATCGACTTCCTCGGCTACGACGCCGCCTACACGGCGATGCAGGCGGTCGTCCAGGCCGAGGAGCAGACCCCCCAGAGCACGAACACGACGCTGGGCGAGATCGAACTGCCGTCGATCTCGGGTTTCGACATCAACTTCAACGAGAGCGGGGACAACCAGACGTTCCGCTCCTCGCTGCTCCGCTGGGAGATCCAGGACGACAGTCCGGTCGCCGCGGTGGAGTACAAGACATCCGAGCTCCCCCCGAGGGAATCGTAGATCGCCGACCCGCCATGGAAGAAATGTTGCTAGAAGCACAAAACCTTTCGAAACATTTCGGCGGCATCGTGGCGCTCGACGAACTCGATCTCCAGATGGAAGAGGGCGTGATCACGGGGCTGATCGGTGCGAACGGCGCGGGGAAGACAACGTTCTTCAACCTCACCACCGGCGTCCTCAAGCCGACGACCGGGTCGGTCTACTTCAAGGGGGAGGAGGTCACGGGCGAGAAACCTCACGAGATCTGTCGGCGGGGGATCTCGCGGACGTTCCAGTCCCCCCGCCCGTTCACGGAGTTGAGCGTGGAGGAGAACCTCAGAATCGCCCGCCACTTCGGCCCCGCGGACCGGAACGCCGAGACCGCGTTTTCGGTGGAGGATCTCCTGGACCTGTTCGATCTCCGGGAGACTCGCGATCGCTCCCCCGAGAACCTCCAGTTCGTCGAACAGAAGTACCTCGACCTCGCGCGAGCGCTCTTGACCGGCCCGTCGCTGGTGCTCCTCGACGAGATCATGGCGGGGTTGAATCCGAGCGAGAAGGACGAGCTCATCTCGCACATCGTCCAGCTACACGAGGATCACGGGATAGAGTTCCTCGTCATCGAACACGACCTCTCCGTCATCAGGCGGATCTGTGACAAGATCGTCGTCATCGACAACGGACGCTTCCTCGCGTCGGGCAAGCCCGACAAGATTATGAACGACAGCAGGGTGCAGGAGGCGTACATCGCCTAGCATGCTCCACACTTCAGCCGTCGACGCCGGATACGGCGACATGGAAGTTCTCTACGACGTCTCGCTCGACGTGAGCGAGGGGGAACTGCTCTCCATCATCGGCCCGAACGGTGCCGGCAAAACGACCATCATGCGAACGCTCATGGGAATCATCAGTCCGACGAGTGGCAGCGTCACGTTTCGAGATCGGGACATCACGACCGTCTCGACGCCCGACCGCGTCGAGATGGGAATGTCGCTGGTCCCCGAGGGACGACACCTCTTCCGAGACATGAGCGTGCGAGAGAACCTCATCCTCGGACAGTACCTCAACCGGGACGCCGACAAGCAGGAGCTCCTCGACCGCGTCTATGCGACGTTCCCTCGGCTCGAAGAGCGCAAGGGACAGCGGGCGGATACGCTCAGCGGCGGCGAGGCACAGATGCTCACCATCGGCCGGGGGCTGATGTCCGAACCGGACCTGCTCTTGCTGGACGAGCCGTCCGTCGGCCTCGCGCCGAATCTCGTCACCGAACTGTTCGAGCGCATCGAACGCATCAACGAGGATGGCGTGACCATCGTGATGGTCGAACAGAACGTGAACGAGGCCCTGGAGGTCGCGGATCGCGGTGCTCTCCTCGAGAACGGCCGGATCACGATGACCGGTGACGCGACCGAGTTCCTGGACGACGACCGGATCGTCGAGCGATACCTCGGAGGGGGGGCCTGAGATGGTGCTCGAACAGATCCCGTACGCGATCGCCACAGGGCTCATCTTCGGGTTCCTGCTCGCGCTGACGGCAGTCGGGCTGACGCTCATCTTCGGCGTCCTCGACATCCCCAACTTCGCGCAGGGGGAGTTCGCCGCCTTCGGCGGCTTCGGCGTCATCGCGCTGATGGGCTTTGGCATCGGTCTCGTCCCGGCCATCGCCATCGCGCTCGTGTTGACGTTCGTCGCCGGCGTCGCCGTCGAGCGACTCATCATGGCTCCGCTGTACGACGACGACGAGTTCTTCCTGCTCTCGTTCTTCGCCTCGTTCGGCATCGTCATCGCCTTCGAGGAGCTGTTGCGCTACTACTTCGGCGCGTCGTTGTTCCGGGTCTCCTTCCCGAACCTCGGGAGTTTCCAGCTGTTCGGCGGGACGATCACGTACAACCAGGTCCTCGTCTCGGTCGTCGCGGTGTTGATGCTCGCGGCGCTGTACCTGTTCACCCGGTACACGTACTTCGGGCTCGCGATCCGCGCGCTCGCGAACGACAAGGAAGGTGCCAAGATCATCGGCGTCGACGAGGACCGCGTCTACCCGATCACGTTCGGGATCGGATCGTTCATCACGGGGATGACGGGGGTGCTCTACGGTATCCTCTTCCCGCTCTCGCCGTCCATCGGCGTCGAACTCACGGCGTTCGCGTTCGTCATCGTCGTGGTCGGCGGCATCGGCAGCTTCGGCGGGACCATCGCCGCCAGCCTCCTCATCGGCGTCATCGACAGCATCTCGTCGGTCGTGGTCGGCAGCCGGTACCGCATCTTCGTCGTCTTCCTCATTCTGTTCCTCATCCTCATCGCCCGTCCCACGGGCCTGCGAGGTGATTCCTGATGGCGAGCGAGACGGTGAGCGGGCCGAAGGCGTTCCTCGAGAACCACTGGCGCAAGCTGGTTGGCGTAGCAGCCGTCGCGCTGTTCGCGCTCCCGTTCGTATTCAGCGGGTCGAGGCTGTACCTGTTTACGCTCTCGTTCATCTACGCGATCCTGGCGTTCGCGGCGATTGCCCCGATCGGGTACTCCGGTCAGCTCATCCTCTCGCAGGGGGCATTCTTCGGCGTCGGAGCATACACGTTCATCAAAGTCGCCAACGCCGGCGTCCCGACGTGGCTCGCGATCCCGGCAGCGATCGTCGTCACGACCGCCGTCGCCTACGCGCTCGGGAAGCCGGCGACGCGCGCGACCGGCATCTATCTGGGGATCATCACGCTCGCGTTCAACGAGATGTTCGTCCTCGCGCTCGACCTCTTCCCCGGGTTCTTCGGCGGAAGCATCGGGATGCCGAGTCCTGACCTCTACTTCCCGGACGCGCTGACGGCGGTCGTCTCCATCGACGTGCTGTACTTCTACGTCGCGCTGGTGGCGTTCGTCGGCTCCTACCTCGTCATCAGGCGACTGGTCGAGTCCGAACACGGCTGGGCGCTCCTGGCGCTCCACGAGGAGACCATCGTCGCCGAGTCGGTCGGCATCGACACCCAGCGGTACCGGCTGCTCGCGTTCTCGCTGTCGGGGGCGATCTGCGGGCTCGCCGGCGGCATCTACGCCCCCATCACCGGCTACATCACCCCGACGTTGTTCAACCTCGACGCGACGATCGAGATCATCCTCGCCGCCGTCGCAGGTGGGATCACCACCGTCGGCGGGGCCATCATCGGCGGGATGTTCGTCGTGTTCGTTCCGGAGGTGCTTCGCTTCCTCAGCGAGGTCCGGTTCATCGTGTACGGCGTGATCCTCATCGTCCTGCTGATCTTCGTCCCGGAGGGGATCGGCGGGTGGATCAAGGAGCGGTTCGAGTGACTCGCCCACGGGGCGGCCGCCCCCTCACCTCCCGGTGCTAACTGCGGCCGCTCCCCGCTGTTCGCGCTCGTGATCAGTCGCTTCAGGTCGACACGTACATGCGGGATGCCGCGTCAGGAGAGCGTGTGAACCGACCACGGGGGAGGACCCGGGAGGGTGACGGATGAGCACGTTCGACGGGACGCGGGCCCTCAGGTGGCTTTTCGGCGCCGACGGCGACGTCGCGGGGGACCGGATCACGCAGGTGATGGTCGTCTCGGCGGCGGTCGTCGTGACCGGCGAGTACCTCGTCAGCCCGTTGCTGGTCGACCTCGCCGTGCTCTACGGCGTTTCGGAGGCCGAGGTGGGCCGGTTCATGGTCGCGATCCTGCTCCCCCAGATCCTGCTCGTCCCGGTGCTGGGGATGGTGGCCGATCGGCTCGGTCGACGGACGGTCCTCGTCCCCGGCCTCGTACTGTTCTCGGTGACCGGCGGCGCGCTCGCGCTCACCCGGTCGTTCGAGGTCGCGCTCGCGCTCCGGCTCCTCCAGGGCGTCGGGTTCGCGGCCGTGATGCCGCTGACGATGACCGTCTTCGGCGACGTGTACGACGGGAGCCGGGAGGCGACCGCCCAGGGGGTTCGCAACGGCGGCCTGGGCGTCGTCAACGTGGTCTCCCCGGCGATCGCCGGGCTCCTCTTTCTGTCCTCCTGGCGGTACCCGTTCCTCCTGTTCCTGCTCGGCCTGCCGGTCGCG
Source organism: Halobaculum sp. XH14 (assembly GCF_032116555.1). NCBI lineage: Archaea > Methanobacteriati > Methanobacteriota > Halobacteria > Halobacteriales > Haloferacaceae > Halorarum > Halorarum halobium. The sequence continues at coordinate 379,040 of NZ_CP134949.1, read as the reverse complement.
CTGTGGGCCTGGGTCGCGATGCCCGACGTCCGCCCCGAGCGGCGGTCGACGGTCCGCGAGTACGTCACACAGCTCCTGGGACTGCTCGGACGGCCGACGATGGCGCTCGTGCTGCTGTCGACGGTGTTCCGGTTCGCGCTCCTGTTCGGCGTCGTCACCTACGTCTCCGCGCTGGCGGTCGGCGAGCTCGGGCTGGCGGTGTCGCTCGTCGGCGTCGTCGTCTCGCTCAAGGGAGTGTTCGCGCTCGTCGGCTCCACCCAGGTCGGGCGGCTCGTCGCCCGTGTCGACGCCGCGCTCGTCGCCGCCGTCTCGTTCGCGGTCGCCGGCGTCGGCGTGGCAGCGATGGGCACCTCGCCGTCGCTCACGACCCTGGTCGCGGGGCTCGTCGTCTACGGCGTCGGCGACGGCTTCCTGGGCCCGCTCCAGAAGACGCTGGTGAACGCGCACGCCCCGGACCACCTCCGGGCCGGCGCGATGTCGAGCGCCAGCACGACGATGAACGTCGGGAAGCTACTCGGTCCCGTGGCCGTGGCGGCGCTCCTTCCGGTGGTCGGCACCCCGAGCGCGTTCGTCGCGCTCGGGGCCGTCGTGGGCGTGGTCGGGGCGGGTTCGATGGTCGCGCTCCGATGGCTCGTCTCCCGGTGACCGGCGGGGAGCAACCGCAGTGGGCGCCGTGTGGCTGGGAGCCCGGGTCACGGCTCAGTCGTACCGCGGAACGTCGACGCGGTCCATCCACGCCTCGAGGTCGTCGTGTGCCTCTGCCGGCAGCCGGTCGTAGGGCCAGCGCGGTGGCCCGACCGACACCCCGGCGCGTTCGGCGGCCGCCTTCACCGTCGGGGTGAGGCCGTTCGCCGCGTCCGGCGGGAACGTGCCGAACGTGCGCTGGGCCTCGGCGGCTGCCTCGAGGTCTCCGGCCTCGTAGGCCTCGTGAACCGCCATCGCGGGCACGGTCGCCGGCGGGGGAATGATGGCGCCGCCGCCGCCGGCCTGGAGCGTCGGGAGCAGCACGTCCATCGTGGTGAACACGTCAGCGTGGCCCGCGTGCCGGACCCGTTCGAGCAGCCACCCGATCTTCAGCCAGTCGCGCGAACTCTCCTTCACGGCGGTGACGCCGTCGAGCGCGGCGACCGCGGCCATCGTCTCACGCGACATGTCGGCGGTCACCGTCGGGTTGTTGTACGCGACCACCGGCAGGTCGCTCTCGGAGGCGACGAACTCGAAGTAGCGCACGATCGCGTCGCCGCTCGGCGGGAGCCCCCAGGGCGGCATCGCGACGACCGCGTCGGCCCCCTCCCGCGCGGCGTGCTCGAGGAGCGCCGCGGTCCCCGGTTTCGAGGGGAACGAGACGCCGGCGACGACCGGCACGGCGCCGTCGACCGCCTCGACCGTCGCGGCGATCACCTCGCGTCGCTCCTCGAGCGACATCGTGGACGTCTCCTGCACGCCGGTCCCGGCCGCCACTACCGCGTGACAGCCGCACTCGAGCGTGAACTCGACGCTTCGGTCGACGCGGTCGGGCCGGATCTCGCCCTCCTCGACCGGCGTGATCACGGGCGCGACGACGCCGCTGATCGCTGAATCCATCGTGCTGGAGCGTCTCCGCGTCGAATCTTAACGCTTTCGTCGGGTCGGGTGCGGGGAGGCGGGTGTGGGGATCGGAGACTGGGGTCCGCGCCGTGCCCGACAGAACAGTTATTCGGGCGGAAGACGACCGGGACTCATGGGCCAGCGATCGATCGATCACGCGCCGTACCGCTCCATCGAGGCCGCGAAGTACGTGAAGAAGCCGCTGGAACCGAACGTCGAGGCCGGCGACGAGGTACTGCTCGTGACCGACACCGACCACGACCCGGAGGTGTGGCGGTCCGTCGCGGCCGCCGTCGCCGACATCGGCGCCCACCCGATCGTCTCCGTGTTCGAACCGCGGGAGATGGACTACTTCGACCCGCCGGCGAGCGTCGCGGCCCAGATGAAGGAGGTCGACGTCGTCGTCACCTGCACGACGACCGCGATGCTCCACAGCCCCGCCGGCCACGAGGCGATGGAGAGCGGCGTCCCCTTCGTCTGTCTCGACGGGGGGATGACGATGGACATGCTCACGTCCGGCGGCTTCACGGCCGACTACAAGGAGATCGAGCGGCTCACCTACCGCGTGGCGACGGAGGTGTTCGAGGGAGGGAGCGAGGCGCGGCTCACCAGCGAGCACGGCTGTGATCTGACGCTGAGCATCGAGGACCGCGTGTTCGTCCCGGACGAGCCGGATCCGGAGGAGCCGCCGGGCTGGCCGCTGCGCGCCGAGGAGTTCCGGCCGGGCTTCCGGGCGGCCATCTGCCCGGGCGGCGAGTTCAACGTCCCGCCCGACCCCGCCACGGCCGACGGGACGCTCGTCATCGACACGACGATGCACGCCCTGGGTCGGCTGGAGGAGCCGATCGAGATCGAGATCGAGTCGGGGCGCATCGTCGACGTCGACGGGGGGTACCAGGCGCTCGAACTGGAGCGGATCCTCGAGGAGTACGGCGACGAGGACGCGTACAAGATGCCCACGGAGTTCTCGGTCGGCACGAACCCCGAGTCGAAGATCGTCGGCGTCCAGCGCGAGGACAAGGTCATGCTCGGGTGCATCCACGTCGGACTGGGCACGAACGCCGACGTCGGCGGCGACGTGCAGAGCCGACTGCACATGGACGGCGTCGTCGCCCGCCCGACCCTGGAGATCGACGGGGAAGTGAAGATCGACCGGGGGACGATCCTTCCGCTGGAAGCGGACACCTGAGGCGACTTACCGGCGATCGGACGCCGAGTGGGCCGCCAGCCCGACGGCGTCCAGCCGGTCCGCGAGGCGCGCGCGCACTTCCGCCGGCAGGGGACCGGCGGGAGACAGGGGGACCCCCGCGTCGACGCCGACGTGTGCGAGCGCCGCTTTCATCACCGCCGGGAAGCCGTGTTCGAGGAAGCCGGCCGGGAACTCGGCGAACGCCCGCTGGCGGTCGAGGGCCCCCTCGAGGTCGCCGTCCGCGAGCGCCGCGAGGAGGTCGCTCGCGATCACGGCTGGCGGGGCGGGCATCGTCCCGCCGGACCCTCCCATGAGGACGGTGACCAGCAGGAGTTCCATCGTCGTGTAGTAGTTCGCCAGCCCCGCACGGTCGATCCGCTCGATCAGGGTGAGCACGCGCCTGGCGTTTCTCGAACTCTCCTTGAACGCCGCGACCGCGTCCACTCTCGCCAGCCGGACCAGTTCGTCCGGCGTCAACGAGGCGCCCGGACCGGGGTTGTGGTACGCGACTATCGGCAGGTCGAGCGCGTCACCCACCTCGGCGAAGAACGCGGCCAGTTCCTCGACGCGCGTGGCTCCGCCCTGGAGCCGTCGGGGGATCAGAAGCTGGACCGCGTCGGCGTCGACCTCGGTTGCGATCCGGCCGAACTCGATCGCCCGGCGGGGACTGGCGGCCGACGCGCCGACGATGACCGGGACGCGCCCGTCGACGATCTCCGCCCCCCGACGGACGGTCTCGGCCCGCTCGGCGGGTGAGAGCGCCCGGTACTCCTGTGCTTCGACGGCCAGCAGCGGGATCGCCGCCGGATCACAGTTCGCGAGGACGTACTCGATCTGTTCCTCGTAGGCCTCGTGGTCGACGTCGCCGCCGGCAGCGAACGGCGTCATCGGCGGCACGAGAAGCCCCGGCGTGTCGAACGGGTTCACGGGTTGTGCTGTCGAGCGGGGCGTATTAACGTTCCCGCAGGGCGGGCCTCGCCCCCGAGCTCAGGTCACTCGAGCTCGGTGAGGAGCTTGAGTTCGACCTCGTTGGTCGTCGCCCGGATCTGCTCGGGGATGGTCTCGCGGAACAGCGGCCCCTTCAGCCTGTTCGCGGGCCCCGAGACGCTGATCGCGCCGACGATGTCCTCCGAGTGGATGATCGGCGCTCCGACCGCCCTGACGCCCGCTTCGAGCTCGGAGTCGATGAACGAGATCCCGTCGCGCTCCCTGATCTCCTCCAGCTCGTCGAACAGCTTCCCCTCGTCGGTGATCGTTTCGTTCGTCATCTCCGGCAGCCCGTGGCGGTCGAGGATCTCCCTGACCCGTGACTCGGGCATGTACGCCAGCATCGACTTGCCGAGCGCGAGATAGTGCATGTGCGTGTGCTCGCCGAGCCACCGGTCGACGGCGACGGCCCGCTCGCCGGCCGCCTCGTTCAACTGGAAGACGCGCCCGTGTTCCTCGACCCCGAACCGAACGAGTTCGCCGGTCTCCTCGGCGAGGTGCGCGATCGACGACTGGACGAGCTGGTGGATCCGCATCCGGCTCTTGACGTACTTGCCGTGGTCGAGGAACCGCAACCCCAGTCGGTACGTCCCGTCCTCGTTGACGACGTACTCCAGCTTCTCCAGCGTGACGAGGTGCTCGTACGTCCAGCTTCTCGACATGCCGAGATGGTCGGACAGCGTCGCGGCGCTCGCACCGTCGAGGTCGCGCAGGGTTTCGATTATCTCGACGATCGTTTCGGTCGTTTTCACCCCTGGTTGTTGGGGTTCGTCGTCGGTCATACCGAACACTCCTCGCCCGGATGCATTAAAGCTTGACCCGCAAAACGCGGGTCGGGGTCGTCCGGGCGTCCGAGCGGTCCGGATCGGGTTCGGTATCCGGACCGGTCGCGGTCGGCTCGACGGGTGCCGGGCGGTCGGCGACCGTCGCCGTCGGGATGGCTGTTCGGCGATCCCGAACAGGTTCCGTCTGCGACGTGGGTCGGCCGAAGCGTCCGGTCCGGAGAACTGGTCCGCGTCCGGATCGGAGATCGACTGGATCGGGGGCGCTCGTCCCCGCATTCCCGACCGTGCTGCACGACGGAGTCGAGCGGCGGACGAGTCCGACGCGGTGAACGCGCCGCGAGGCGTATTCAACCGATTCCCGCCGTTCAAATTACAACGATACGATCGTAATGGTTACTCGGTGTTCGGTAACTGCGAACACGACGTGACGGTTTTCGCGTGGAACGCACGGCGAACGCTCCGCGTCGTGTACCGTCAGAAGAGCCGGCGGGGACCGCCTGCGGCGCTCCGGCGCTCCGCTCGACTGGAACCTAGCTCCGGGGCTCGTCGGGTGCGACTCGGTGTTCGGTCTCGGCGACGAACCGGGTCTGTGCGCCGTCGCCGTCACGGATCTTCAGCGGGAACGCCGTCACCGCGACGCGCTCGCCGGCGATGCGGTCGAGGTTGACCAGGTTCTCGGCGATGAGGACGTCACCGCCGAGCAGCACTTCGTGCACGGGCCACCGTTCGGTCTCCGCCCAGTCGTCCGATCGGTGGGGGCCGGGAACGTCGGGCGTGATCGTGTCCATCCCGACGAGCGAGACCTCGCGGTCGACGAGCCACGCGGCCGCGTCCGTCGTCAGCCACGGGTGGATCTCGTACTCGTCCGTGCCGTACTTGTCGCCCCAGCCCATGTACAGCAGCACAACGTCGTCTGGACGGATCGAGAGGTCGTCGCGGTCGACGGCCGCCGCGAGGTCCGCGGCGTCCACGGGGCCCGCCTCCTCCCTGGAAACGTCCAGGACGACCGACTCGCCGGTGAACCGTTCGAGGGGCAGTTCGTCGATCGACTCGCCGTCCGGGAACCGGTGGCGCACCGCGTCGATGTGGGTCCCGGTGTGTGTCGACAGCGAGAACTGCTGGACGTTGAGCGGATCGTCGGCCCGGTTGTCCAGCACCGTGCCGAACGAGGGCGGCGGGCAGACCGCGGGGTACGGGACGTCCTCCTCGAGCGTCTGGGTGAGATCGAGCAGCATACGCTTCGAAGGTCTCGCACGGAGATGATAAAGCTAGTCCGGTCCGGCGGGACGACCGAACGGGACGGGGAACCGACCGCCCGTGAACCCTTACAGGATCTCCGCCGGTCGCTTCGCGGGGCCCGTGTTCCGACTCCCGTCAACGAGCACCTCCCCGTCGACGAGCACGGTGTCGACGCTGGGATAATCACCGTGTTCGATCGCGCCGAGGGCGTCGTCTGCCGCGCTCCCCTGGGGCGCGTCGAGGATACAGAGGTCGGCGGGACGGCCCGGCTCGATCCGACCCGCGTCGAGGCCGTGGTGGGCGGCCGGCGTGCCGGTCATCAGACAGACGAGTTCGGCCGCGCTCACGTCGGTCGTGCTCGCGAGGAAACTGGCCTCCAGCCACATCCCACACGGGACGACGCCGGTGCCCGTCGGCGTGTCCGTGGCGATCTGAAGCCGGTCAAGCTCGTCGCGGTCGGCGAGCGTCGACAGGATCTCGCCGGCGGTCCGCTGGTTCCCCGCGACGACGAGTTCCAGATCCATGTCCGTGTCCGCGAGGAGGGCTCGCCACTCGTCGTCGGGCATCGCGGTCGGGCCGCCGTTGAAGTGGAGCGCGACGTCGGGCTCGACGCGCCTGAACTGTTCCTCGCCGATGGACCGGGTTCCCGGAACGCTCGCGCCGCCCGCGTGCATCATCGTCACCATGCCGAGCTCCTTCGCCCGGGCCACGAGGTCGTGGGCGTGATCGAGGTCGGCCATGGCGAAGATGATCTTCGTGCGCTCGACGCCCTGCCGACGGACCTCCTCGACGTCCTCGACCGCGAGATCGTCCGTGAGCACGAGCGTCCCGGCGTGGAGTTTCACCCCGCCGGGCCGGTGGTTCCCGTACGACTTCCGGTTGAGCACCGCGAGCGACTTCGTCCCCGCCGCGTCGGCGGGCCGCCCCGGATGGTGGATCTCGCCGGCCGAGACCATCGACGTGACGCCGCCGTGTAGGTAGCTTTCACACCAGCCGAGCGTGTTCTGTCTGGGCGTGTACCCGCCCGCCACCGGGTGGACGTGGGCGTCGATCAGCCCCGGGACGACGGTCGTCCCCCGCACGTCGATGACGGTGTCGGCGGTCGTCGCGGAGGCTCCCAGCTCCTCGATGACGCCGTCGCGCACGTGGATCGATTCGACCGATTTCGTCGGGTCCGCCGGGTCGCCGGTGACGACGCGACCGACGTTTTCTAACAGCAGATCGGACATGTGGAACTCACGGTCCACTCACGCCGTCGAGTCCCTTGAATCTATACCACGGAGCGCGTCGAAGGTGACCAGCCGATCGGTCGCACGAGCGATCAGGGCCCACGAATTCGCCGTCCGTCGGTCCGATCGGACGGCCGCAGTCCAAGCCGGATACGTCGAATCTGAACCCGTTCGGTGTAAACCGACACGTTCTGCTACCAAAACGGTTACTGCGGCTCCCGCGCAAGGCTCTCGAGATGGGGGAGATCATCCACGTCCCCGACGACGGTCCCGACGGGCGAACGCATGGTTCGATCCGGTGGCACGCCGACGCGGGTGCGTCCGTCCGGAAGGGCGATCTGATCGCCGAGATCGACTACCGAAGCGGGACCGCGACTGTCGTGGCCGCCGAGCGGGGGGTCCTCCACGAGACCCTCGTCGCCGACGGTCAGGACGTCGTGCCCGGCGGGCCGATCGGCGTCATCGTCGAGTCACCCGAGGAGTTCCTTGGCCTCCCGTGGGGCGTCGCCTCGGAGGTCGAGGCGAGCGACCTCGCCGAGGAGACCGATCGGGAGACGCAGGACGGGAACACGGCCTGACACCGACAGGCTCGGAAAGCGGTCGGTCGTCGACGGGGCAGCGTGAGTGGTGAGCAGGGGACGCTCGAAATCTCCCCGCCGAGAAACGATCAGTTCTCGACACAGTGTTTCCATTCGTTAGGTCCGGTGATAGAACGACAAATCGGATTTCGTTCTCGTGAAGGTCGATCGCAGGACCCGATCGAACAGATGTGTTCGTTCAAAATCGGCAGAGATATTCGACTTTACTCGTCGGTTCCGCTGCCGAGTTCCCGAACTATCTTCGATCTTCCACGAGTCGGATACGTCTCGAAATAGCCACACCAGAAGCACATAAACATAACTAAATCTATACTACGTGTGCGTTCTCTAGGTTTGATAGCTATGTCGAGCCTCACAAACCGGGGCTATCCAGCGGTCCATTACGCGTGTACGACTGTAATCACCGAGCGCCGTGATCCGGTCCTGGAACTCCTCACCGGCCCATACTCAGTGATACTGTCTGATCGTCAGTAATGGTAGATCGGAGTTCCTGAAATGATTCGTGTTCCGGGATTACGCCGCAATCATCGTGCATTTTAGAAACTCCCTCAGAATTAGTAGGAGGTGACGTAGTTTGAGTGTGCGTCAGGTGTACGTGATGTTGAGTTCGATCACGTTCGCCACGCTCTGGAGCTTCTCGGGCAGCCGCTCCCGGAACCGGTCGCCCTGGAACCGACTGGTCGGGCCGGAGACGCTGATCGCCCCCTCGACCTCGTCGTCGTTGTTGATGATCGGGACGGCGACACAGCGCAGCCCCTTGACGCGGGCCTCGTCGTCGAGCGCGTACCCGTTCTCGCGCACCTCGTCGAGGTGGTCGAACAGTTCGTCCCGGTCCGTGATGGTGCTCCCGGTCGTCGCCGGCATCCCGTGTTCGTCGAGAACCTCGTGGACGCGGTCCCGCGGGAGGTGCGCGAGGATCGCGTTCCCGAGGCCGGTGTTGTGCAGATACACCTCCTGGCCGATGTACGAGTCGGTCTTGACGGCGTCCTCGCCGTGGGCGCGATGGAGGTAGATCCCCTTCCCGTGTTCCTCGACGAGGAGGTTCGCCAGTTCCCCCGTCTCCTCGGCCAGCGCCGTGACCTCGTCCTTCGCGACGTCGTAGATCCGCTGTCCGTGCTGCGCGTAGCCGCCCAGGTCGAGCATCTTGAGGCCGAGCCGGTAGGCGTTCCCCTCCTTCACGACGTAGCCGTCGCGCTCGAGCGTGGTCAGGTAGTTGTGGATGCTGCTCTTCGAGAGGTCGAACTCCGCGGTCAACTCTGTGACCGTGGGCTCCTTCTTCTCCTTGAGCAGTTCGAGGATCCGAAACGTCGTCCGCGCGGACTTGACGAGGTTCGCCGACTGGTTCTCGGCCATGCGGACCCGAATACGTCCCGTTCACATAAACCTGGGTGGTGTATGAGTGAATTCGATTCACTATTGCTGCTCAGTGGGTCGGAATGCCGCTTCGGAGGGCGAAGCGAGGTCGGTTCGACCGGATGGCCGTGGAGCATCCCTCGCGGACGTCACGCTGCTGCTCGGAGGCAGCTCGCAGGCGACCGCGCCGCGTCGGCCGCAACGACGGATTTATGCCGGGACTGCAAGTACCGGTTTCCATGTCCCGCACTCCGGACGCGTTACTGACTGCCGTTGGGGAGGGTGAGGTTCCGGCCCGGTTCGCCGAGCCCCCCGACGTCGATCGGGCGGCTCTCCGGCGGGCGCGTTCCGACGCGATCGCCCGCATCGGCGAGAACCTCGACACGTTCCACGACGAGTTCCCCGGCCCCTCGAGCGACGACCTGGTCTACGCGCCGACCGACAACCGGGACGGCTGGACGACGTCGTTCTGGACGGGGCTGTGCTGGCTCGCGTACGAAGTGACGGGGGAAGCCCGGTTCCGCGAGGCCGCCGAGGCGCAACTGGAGACGTTCGAGCGACGCCTGGAGAGCGGCGACGTCGAGACCCACGACCTGGGGTTCCTGTACACGCTGTCGGCGGTCGCGGGCCACCGGCTCACCGGGACCGAACGGTACCGGTCGGCGGCGCTCGCGGCCGCCGACCTCCTCGTCGACCGGTTCTGGGAGGCGCCCGGCCTCATCCAGGCGTGGGGCGACCACGAGGCCGAAGAGGACACCTGGAACCGCGGACGCATGATCGTCGACACGATGATGAACCTCCCGCTGCTGTTCTGGGCGAGCGAGACGACGGGCGACTCGACGTACGCGTCGGTCGCGGAGACCCACGCCCGAACCAACGCGGAACACGTCGTTCGGGCGGACGGCTCGACGTTCCACACGTTCAAGTGCGACGTGGAGACGGGAGCGCCGATCGGCGGCGAGACGGCACAGGGGTACGACGCCGACTCGCGCTGGTCGCGCGGCCAGACGTGGGCGATCTACGGCTACGCGCTGGCGGCCGACTACACGAACGAACGGGCGTACGCTCGACTGTCGGCACGGCTCGCGAACCACTACCTCTCGAACGTCGAGGCCGACTGCGTCCCCCGCTGGGACTTCGACGCGCCGGCCGAGCAGGACTGGCGCGACTCCTCGGCGGCCGCCATCGCCGCCTGCGGGCTCGACGAACTCGCCCGTCAGCTCCCGCTCGCGGACCGCCGCGCCGCGAGCTACCGGAACGCCGCGCTGGAGACGCTGGGGAGCCTCGCGGAGCACTACACCACCGAGGGGCTGGACTCGAACGGGCTCCTGACCGAGGGGGCGTACGACCCGACGGACGGCGACTACGACGAGTGCTGCATCTGGGGCGACTACTTCTACCTCGAGGCGCTCGTCCGGGCGACCGACCAGTGGGACCGGTACTGGTGAGCAGTCGTCCGGATTCGCCCCCGGCGTCGGGGCGGACGACGGCACCCGGGACGACCCGGACCGGTCGGGAACGCGGTCGGGGAAACGTTATTGGCGGACGGTCGCGGTGGGGTAGGTATGGATCCAGTAGCGGACAATCCGCTCCACTCCCGCGAGGACTTCGAGCGCGCGGTCGACCAGCTCGTCGAGCCGCTGGCGTCGCAGTTCAGCCCCGGCAGGGCGCGAGTTCGGCCGGCGGCGACCGGCGCGCACTTTCCCGCCGTCTCGGCCGAACTCGAGGGGTTCGCACGACCGCTGTGGGGCGTCGTTCCCAGGGGCGTCGGCGGGGAGTTCGATCGGTGGCCGCTGTTCCGGATCGGCCTCGTCAACGGGACGGACCCGTCACACGAGGAGTACTGGGGCGAGGCGGACGACTACTCGCAGAAACACGTCGAGATGGCCGCCATCGGCGTCGGCCTGGCGCTCGCGCCCGAGGAGCTCTGGGAGCCGCTGTCGGACGCCGAGCGGGACCGGGTGGCGACCTGGCTGAACCAGATCAACGACGCCGAACTGTACGACTGCAACTGGCTGTTCTTCCGCGTGATGGTGAACCTCGGGCTCCGCTCGGTCGGCGCGGAACACGACTGGGCGGCCGCCCGGGACGCGCTCGACCGGCTCGAGACGTTCCATCGTGGCGACGGCTGGTACACCGACGGGCCGAAGGGTGACGGGAGCCCGGTCGACTACTACCTTCCCTGGGCGATGCAGTTCTACGGGCTCGTGTACGCGACCATCGCGGACGAGGAGGACCCGGAGCGAGCCGAGCGGTTCCGCGCCAGGGCCGAGGCGTTCGCGCAACGACACGTCCACTGGTTCGACGAGCGCGGCCGGGCGCTCCCGTTCGGCCGGAGCCTCACCTACCGCTTCGCGCAGGCGTCGTTCTGGGGCGGGCTCGCATTCGCCGGGCTCGACCCGCTCCCCTGGGGCGTCATCCGCGGGCTCTGGGCCCGGAACATCCGCTGGTGGCTGAACCAGCCCGTCTTCACCGGCGGAGGGCTCCTCTCGGTCGGCTACCGCTACCCCACGCTGAAAGTCTCCGAGACGTACAACTCCCCGAACTCGCCCTACTGGGCGATGAAGGCGTTCATGCCGCTCGCGCTCGACGCGACACATCCGTTCTGGCGGGCCGACGAGGAGGCGATGCCGGAGCTCCCGACGACGTCGGTCCAGGGCGAGGCCGGCAAGGTCGTCCGTCGCGGCGAGGACCACCTGTTCGCGCTCTCGACGCCACAGGACAGCGTCCACGGGCGGGAGAAGTACACCAAGTTCGCGTACTCGACCGAGTTCGGGTTCTCCGTGGCCGGTCGGCGGCCGGGGCCGGGCACCGCGGGCCACGACAGCGCGCTCGCGCTCAGCATCGACGGCGACCAGTACAAGATTCCGGCCTCGGCCTCGGCGACGACCGTCGACGGGACCACGCTCGGGTCCCGGTGGGACCCGTGGGACGGCGTGACCGTCCGGACGTGGCTGGCGCCGGCGGTCCCCGGCCACGTCCGCGTTCACCGGCTGGAGACGGACAGGACGGTGCACAGCGAGGAGGGCGGGTACGCGCTCGATCGGACCGGCGACGACGGCTCGCGGTTCGAACACGAGACGGGGGACGGGACCGCGCTCGCACGCTACCCCAACGGGACCAGCGGAATCGCCGGCTCGTCGGGTGACCGCACGCCCGTCGTCGTGGACGGGGAGCCGAACACGAACCTCATGCATCCCCGGACGGTCGTCCCGACGCTCCGGGACACCCACGAGCCCGGGGTTCACTGGTTCGGTTCGACCGTCAGGGCGAGTCCCGACCGGAGCGTCCCCCTGGAGCCGGGACCGGAACTCCGGCGGACCGATGACGGCGTCGTCGTCGAGACCGCGGAGGGGGACGAACTGCTCGCGTGTGCTCCCGGGGACCTCTGAGGCGCTCGACCCGCCAGATTATTACCGTGGGGCTCGCAGCGACCTGCATGATCGAGAACCGGGACGCGCTCGGCGACGGCGACGCTCGCGAGCTCGCCCTGGACTGTGTCGCCGCGGCGATCGAGGCCGCGAGCCCGGAACGCGCGACCCGCGACGCCGTCTCGCTCGACGGTGACGTGCTCGCCGTCGCGGACGCCGCGTACGACCTGAGCGCGTACGAGGACGTCCTCGTCGTGGGCGGCGGGAAGGCGGCTCACGGCGTCGCGTCGGCGCTGGAGTCGGTGCTGGGCGACCGGATCACGGACGGGCTGGTCGTGACGAAACACGACGCGGACCTGGACCGCGTCCGCCCCGTGACGGGCGACCATCCGCTTCCGACCGAGCGCAACGTCGAAGCGACGACCGAACTGCTCGACACGCTCGCGGCCGCCGGCTCGGGGACGCTCGTCCTGTTCGTCGTCACCGGCGGCGCGAGTTCGCTCCTGACCGCGCCGGCCGGCGATCTCACGGTCGAGGACGTCCGGGCGACGACCGAGCAGTTGCTGGAGGGCGGAGCCCCGATCGACGCGGTCAACGGCGTCCGAAAGCACCTCTCGGCCGTCAAGGGCGGGCGGGCGGCCCGGGCGGCGGCACCCGCGACCGTCGTGACGCTGGCGCTGTCGGACGTCGTCGGCAACGACCTCTCGACGGTCGGCAGCGGCCCGACGGTGCCCGACGACACGACGTTCTCGGACGCGCTGGCCACCTTCGACCGCCACGGGCTCACCCCGTCCCCGGCAGTCTCGGACCACCTCGAGGCGGGCGTCGCCGGCCGGGTCGCCGAGACGCCGTTCGGCGACGACCCGACGGTCGGCGGGGCCGGGAGCCACCTGCTCTGTGACAACGCGGTCGCGCTGGAGGCCGCCCGGTCGGTCGCCGCCGACGCCGGTCACGCGCCGGTCGTGCTCTCCTCGCGGCTTCGGGGGGAAGCGCGGGAGGTGGGCACCGCGTTCGCCGGCATCGCCGAGGAGTGTGCCGTCGGGGGCGACCCGGTCGAGCCGCCGGCCGTCATCCTCGCCGGCGGCGAGTGCACGGTGACCGTGGCCGACGACCCCGGCGAGGGCGGCCCGAACCAGGAGTTCGTGCTCTCGGGTGCGCTCGCCCTGACAGAGCAGGCGGTCGTCGCCGCCGTCGACACCGACGGCGAGGACGGCAGTTCCGACGTCGCCGGCGCGATCGCGGACCACGGGACGGTCGGGGACGCCGACCGGGCGCGTGCGAGCGAACACCTCGACGCGAACGACGCGGGGACGTACCTCTCGCCGATCGGCGCGACGATCCGGACCGGACCGACCGGCACCAACGTCAACGACGTGATGGTCGCGGTGGTGCCAGAACGGGAGGAGTAGGGACCGAGCGGGAGAAAGGAGTAGGGACCGAGCGGGAGAACCAGGAACCGCGGGGGAACTACCCCGAGACGACCGGGTTGCGGAGGGTGCCGATCCCCTCGACCGTCGCTTCGACCGTCTGGCCGGGCTCCAGGACCTCGACGGGGTCACGGAAGATGCCGACCCCGCCCGGCGTGCCAGTGGAGATCACGTCCCCCCGGCGGAGCGTCATCGCCTCGCTGACGTAGGAGAGGAGTTCGTTCACGTCGAAGACGAACTGCTCGGTGTTCGAGGACTGCTTGGGCTCGCCGTCGACGCGCAGTTCCACGTCGACGCCGTTCGGGTCGAACGCCTCGTCCGCGACGAGCGTCGGCCCCATCGGCGCGAACGTGTCGTAGCTCTTCCCCCGGAAGAACTGCCCGTCGCGCCCCTGGGCGGTCCGCCCGCTGACGTCGTTGAGCACCGTGTAGCCCGCGACGTGCTCTGGCACGTCCGACGCCGAGAGGTTCCGGCCGTCCCGGCCGACGACGACGGCGAGTTCCACCTCGTAGTCGACCTGCTCCCCGCCGCCGGGGTGGACGATGGGGTCGCCGGGGTTCGTCACCGCCGTCGGAGCCTTGCCGAACAGCATCGGCCGCTCGGGGATGTCCTCGTCCTGTTCCTCCGCGTGATCGCGGTAGTTCAGCCCGCAGCAGACGATCTTGCCGGGGCGCGGGACGGGTGCCAGCAGCGACACCTCGTCGACGGGAACCCGCGTCAGCGTCCCCTCGTTCACCAGCGTCGACACCCGCGACCGGTAGTCGGGGTTCGAAACGTCGCCGAGGTCGGGTTCCCCCTGCGGGAGGCCCGCCAGCGCGTGGATGGTCGTGTCCCGTTTGATGCCCCACGTCGGAGCGGCGCCGTCTGTGTAGCGGACGAACTGCATCGTCCTCCGAACCGCGCCGCCGGGACAAAAACCTTGAGTTGTCCCGGCCGGCCCGCGGCCGACGGGGGCGAGGGACCACGTTTATGTCCGGATCCGTCGATGGGACGCGTATGGATCCGAGCGACCAGGAGAGGGCAGCGAGTGCCGTTTCGGTCCCGGAACGGCGGATCGTCGAGGCGTGTGGCGACCCGCCGCTCCCCGAACTCGGGGTGATCGAACAGGTCTGGGACACCGACCCCGTTCCGGCCGCGGCCGTCGGTTCGCGCGCCGCTCGTGCCGTCGAGTCGCTGTCGTTCGACGGCGTTCCGGCCGGTGGCGAGGTGGCGCTCGGCGTCGGCAGCCGCGGCATCGCCAACCTCGCGGCGATCGTGTCCGGCGTCGTCGAGGCGGTCGCCGACGCCGGCTACGACCCGTTCGTCTTCCCGGCGATGGGGAGCCACGGGGGTGCGACCGGCGAGGGCCAGCGGGAGATGCTGAACGAACTGGGCGTCACGGCGGCCGCCATCGGCTGTGAGATCCGGTCGAGCATGGACGTCGTCGAGGTCGGTCGAACGCCCGACCGGGACGTCCCCGTCGTCGCCGACGCTAACGCCGCGGGGGCGGACGCCATCGTGCCGATCAACCGCGTGAAACCCCACACCGACTTCGACGGGACGGTCGAGAGCGGACTCTCGAAGATGCTCGTCATCGGCATGGGGAAACAGCGGGGCGCACAGATCGCGCACAAGTGGGCCGTCGACTGGTCGTTCCGGCGCATGATCCCCGCGATCACGGACCAGCTCCTCGAGGCGCTCCCCATCGTCGGCGGCGTCGCCGTCGTCGAGGACCAGCACGACGAGACGACGATCGTCGAGGGAATCCCCCCGAGCGGCTTCCTCGACCGGGAGGCGGAGCTGCTCGAACGGGCCTACGACCTGATGCCGACGCTCCCGTTCGATGACCTCGACCTCGTCGTGTTCGACCGGCAGGGCAAGGAGATCAGCGGCCAGGGGATCGACACGAACGTCGTCGGCCGGCGGCCGTTCTCCATCAACGAGCCGGCCCCCGAGCGGCCGGAGATCAAGCGCATCTACACGCGCTCGCTGACCGAGGCGACCCACGGGAACGCGATGGGCGTCGGCTCGGCCGACGTCGTCCACGAGGACGTCGTCGCCGAACTCGACGCCACGACGACGCTCGTCAACGCGCTCACGGCGAGCACGATCCGCGGCGTGAAGCTCCCGCCGGTCGTCGAGACGGACCGGGCCGGGCTCGTCGCGGCGCTCTCGACGATCGGCGTCGTCGACCCGGAGACGGTGCGCGTGCTCCGCGCGCCCGACACGATGCACCTCCGCCGGCTCCACGCCTCGCCCGCGCTGGTCGAGGCCGCACGCGACCGGGAGGACCTCCGCGTCCTCGAGGAGCCGTCACCGATCGAGTTCGAGGAGGGGCAGTTCGTCGCGGCGTCCCACCGCGAATGAGCGGCCGCCGGGTCGTGACCGACCGGTCGCGCTCGGCTCAGTTCGGTTCGCGGGAACGGGTCCCGGCGCGACCCAAAAGCCAGATTTCGGGAGGAGAGCGGACAAGCTCCGGGGCTACGCCCGATTCCGCGCGTGGCGGCGACGTCCCCTCCGGCACTCAAAGATTTATTACGGGCGATACTGATGACTCCATCACACACCGAACCCGTACTGCCGGCGGACCGTCCCGAGGGGGGACCGGCGGGTTCGCGGGCGGTACGGGGAGAGACTGATAATGACATATCGAGCTGGAGTAATCGGGACGGGCGGGATCGCGGGCATGGGTATTCTCGGGATGCACGACGAGGAGGCGATCGGGAACGAGAAGATCGACGCGAGCCACGCGGGCGGGTACGCGAGCACCGAGGAGATCGAACTCGTCGCGGTGGCCGACGTCGACGAGGCGCAACTGGCGACGTTCGGCGAGGCGTGGGACGTCCCGCCGGATCGCCGCTACGTCGGCCACGAGGCGATGCTCGCCCGCGAGGATCTCGACGTCGTCTCGATCTGTACGCCCTCGTTCCTCCACCACGAGCACACGATCGACGCGGCGCGCTCGGCCGCGGATCCGGCGGTCATCTGGTGTGAGAAGCCGATCGCCTCGCGGGTCAGCGCCGCCGAGGAGATGATCGACGTCTGTGCGGAGACGGACACGGAGCTGATCGTCAACCACTCGTTCCGGTTCACCGACAAGCTACAGCAGCTCGAGCACCTGATCAACCGTCGGGACCTCCTGGGCGAGATCCAGTCGGTGAGCGCGCAGTACCGGATGGAGCTCATGCGCAACTCCACGCACGTCCTCGACACGCTCGTCTACCTCCTCGACGCGCGAGCCGAGCAGGTGAGCGGGTACATCACCGGCGAGAACGAGGCGATCGACTCGCTCGACGCGGCCGCCGACATCGACGACGCCGGCGGCGGCGGCCACGTCGTGATGGACGACGGCTCGTTCGTCACCGTCGACTGCACGATCCCGCGCGAGCTGTCCTCGATGACGCTCAACTTCATCGGCAGCGAGGGGAAACTGTACCTCAACAACGACGACGGCGAGTGGCGCTACTGGTCGCTCGAGGACGGCGAGCACGTCGAGCAGTCGCTCCCGGGGATCAACGGCGCGTGGACGTGGGAGGACGACTACAAGCGCTCGTTCGCCAACGCGGCCGACCACATCCAGGACGTGTTGAACGGGGAGGAGGCGAACTACTCCCCCGGCATCGAGGCGACCCGCTCGCTCGAGATCATCGTCGCGTTCTACGTCTCCCACTACACCGGCTCGTCGGTGTCCGTCCCCCTCGAGAGCCCCCTCCGCGAGATCCCGATCACGTCCTGGTGAGCGCCGCCCGGCGGTGCCGTTCCCGACTTCCGTGCCCGCGCCGATCCGCCATCCTGCTCCCGCGCTCGATCCGCCATCCTGCTCCCGCGCTCGATCCGCCATCCTGCTCCCGCGCTCGATCCGCCATCCTGCTCCCGCGCTCGATCCGCCATCCTGCTCCCGCGCTCGATCCGCCATCCTGCTCCCGCGCTCGATCCGCCATCCTGCTCCCGGTTTCGAACAGCGATCCCGCACACGGTCGGTGGTCGTCGTCACTGTGCCGTCTCTGCTTCCGTCCCCGTGAGAAGAGAATCCGAGTCGTCGCGGTCGGCGTGACGGAGGAGTCGAAATCGGGGGCCCGGGGCGTCAGTCGTCGAGCCACGGCGCCCCGTCGCGTTCGACGAAGCGCTCGGTCCGGTCGAGCGCGCTGATCCGTTCGACGTCCGCATCGTCCAGGTCGAGGTCGACCGAGTCGAGGTTGTCCCGGAGGTGGGCCTCGCCCGTCGCCTTCGGGATGGCGCTGACTCGGTCTCTGGACCGGAGCCACGCGAGGCTGACCTGTGCCGGGCTGACGCCGTGTTTCTCGGCGACGTCGACGATCGCGGGGATCTCGAACACGTTCCCCCGCGCGAGCGGCGAGTACGCGACGTGTTCGTAGCCGTGTTCCTGCGCGTGTGCGACGAGGTCGTCCTGCTGGAGGAGGGGGTGGGTCTCCACCTGGTTGGCGAACAGCGGCGCGTCCAGGTGGTCCATCGCCTCGTCGAGCAGGTCGACGTCGAAGTTACAGACGCCGACGTGGTCGATCAGCCCCCGGTCGACGAGCTCGTCGAACGCCGGCATCGTCTCCGCGGCGTCGTAGTTGCCGACGGGCCAGTGCACGTACAGCAGGTCGAGCGAGTCGAGCCCGAGCCGGTCGAGCGTGACCTCGAGCCCCTCGATGACCTCCTCGTGGGCGAGCCCGAACTTCTCGGCGTGGACCTTCGAGCCGACGAAGACCTCCTCGCGGGGGACGTCGGCCGCCTGGATGCCGGCACCGACCGCCTCCTCGTTGCCGTAGTACTGGGCGGTGTCGACGTGGCGATAGCCCATCTCGAGGGCCGTTCGCACGCTCTCGCTGCACGTTTCCGGGTCGGTGTTCTGCCAGGTGCCGAGACCGATTGCTGGAAGCCGCATACCCAGCGCGTCCGCGGCGGCGGCCATATTTCTTTGGATGCGTCGGACGTCTTCGGTCGGCGTCGACCCCGCAGTGCGGTATGGGTCACCAACCCAAAGTTATATACATCCCCCTATAGACATCACCAACGTTCGCCATGGTAGACAGCTCAGAGGACGGTACTCGTCGAACAGTGTTGAAAGCGATCGGTGGTGTCGGCGTCGCGGGACTCGCCGGCTGTGCGGGGGTCAACTCCAGCCCGCCGACACAGTCCCCGACCGAACAGCCCGAGACGGACGGCTCCGGCGGGGACTCCACGCCGACCGACTCCGGGGAGTCGACGCCGCGTCCGAAGGCCGACTCGATGGAGTTCTGGGAGATGTCCGGGTCCTACGGCGGGATCATGGACCGGTACTCACAGGAGACCGGGACGAGCATCTCCCACACCAACATGGGGTATAGCGAGCTCATCAACAAGATCCAGACGCGGATCATCTCCGGACAGGGCGCGCCGACGACGGCGCTCGTCGAACAGAAGAAGACGCTGAAGGTCGCCAGCACCGGCGGGCTTCGGGACCTCCGTCCCCGGATGGAGGAGGCCGGGATCGTCGACGAGTTCAGCTCGGGGCACCTGAACGCCGTGTCGGGCGACGACGGGGCCATCTACTCGGTCCCGGACGACGCCGCGCCGACGATGCTCTACTACCGCCGCGACGTGTGGGACGAGCACGGGCTCGCGCCCCACGAGGAGATCGAAACGTGGGACCAGCTCATCGAGGAGGGGAAGAAGCTCCCCGACGACGTCGCGCTGCTCTCGCTGCCCGCGTCGAACTCGAACCTCTACTGGCGGTTCCTCAACCGGATGCAGGGCGGCCAGGAGTTCGACGCGGACGGCAACGTCGTGCTCAACGGCGAGACCGGCCTGCAGTCCGCCCGCATCATGAACCGGCTGGCGAACGAGGGGCTCGTCGACAGGGTCGCCAACTGGAGCCAGCAGTGGTTCTCCGGGTTCAACGAGGGGACGATCACCGGCTACGCCACCGGCTCGTGGTTCCAGGGCACGCTGCGCTCGAACATCGGCGACACCGCCGGCAACTGGCGCGGCTTCAAGCTGCCCGCCGTCGAGCAGGGCGGGAATCGCGCGAGCAACCGGGGCGGTTCGGGGCTCGTCATCCCCTCACAGCTCTCCGCGGAGGAGGCGAACCGCGCCTGGGACTTCATCGAGTTCACGTGTGCGAGCCCCGAGCAGAACGGGATACAGTACGCGAACGAGGGCACCTTCACGGCACACGAGCCGTCCTGGGAGAACGACGGGTTCAACCAGGGGATCGACTTCTTCGGGGGGCAGAACCTCGGGGAGATCTGGATCGAGCAGATGCCCAACATCCCCGGCTACCGGTTCAACATCGACTCGCCGATCGTCTCGACGATCATCAACGAGGAGATGCGCAACATGATCGACGAGGGCGACTCGCCGAAGACGGTCCTGGATCGCGCGGCAGAACGGGTCGCGAACCGCACCGGTCGGGACGTCGCATAGATGAGCTCGGAGCTCATCGTACAGCTCTCAGATCGCCTCCGCTTCCAGCGCCAGCGGTTCAAGGAGACGCTGCCCTCGATTCCGGGGACGCCGTACCTGTTTCTCAGCCCGTTCTTCCTGCTGTTCTTCGCGTTCCTCGCGTTCCCGATCTTCTACACGGTGTACCTGTCGTTTTTCACCTACCAGGGCGTCGCCGAGCAGCCGCTGTTCTGGATGCAGATCGGCGACTCGATCGTCACGATCCCGCGGATCGCCAGCCTGGAGTTCGTGGGGCTCCGGAACTACGAGCGGCTGTTGAGCGACGGCGTCTTCCACCAGGCGCTGTTCAACACCGCCTACGTCTTCGCGATCGAGGTCCCGCTGTACGTGGGGCTGGCGATCGGGCTGGCCGTCATGTTGAACGCCGGGTTCACCCGCTTCAAGGGGGTCTTCCGGAGCATCATGCTGCTGCCCGTCTCGGCCAACACGGTCGCGTACTCGGTCGTCTTCGTCGTCATCGTCGCGGAGGGCGGACTGCTCGACCTGTTCTTCCAGCTCCTCGGGCTCACCCCGATCGACTGGCTCAGCAACGGGTTCTGGTCCCGGAACCTGATGGCGTTCATGGCGACCTGGCGCTGGACCGGCTACAACATGATCATCATCCTCGCCGGACTGCAGACGATCTCCGAGTCGCTGTACGAGGCGGCCGAGATCGACGGCGCGAGCCGGTTCGAGAAGTTCAGGTACGTCACGATCCCGCAGCTCAAACCCGTGCTGGTGTTCGTCCTCGTGATGTCCACCATCGGCGGGTTCAAGAAGTTCTCCGAGCCGACGATCCTGATCGGGGCCGGCGCGCCGATCAAGGAGACGCGCACGGTGGTGTACTACATCTACGAGATCGCGTTCCAGAACCTGCAACTCGGCTACGGGAGCGCGCTGACGGTCGTTCTCGTCTGCATCGTCATCGGGCTATCGCTGATACCACTCAAGGTGAACTGAAATGCACGACCGAAGCAGATCCGAGGCGCTGTGGCGGTTCGGAGGCTACGGCTTCCTCGTCGCCGCCGCGCTGTTCATGCTCGTTCCGATCTACTGGATCGTCGTCGCATCGACCCTGCCACAGGAGGCGATCCTGTCGGGCAGCGGGCTGCCACAGCTCCTGCCCGGCGGGGAGTTCCTCGCGAACCTGGAGGCGCTCCAGTCCCGGGAGTACGTCAACTTCCTCGACAGCGTGTGGAACAGCATCCTGATCGCCGTGGTGTACACGGCGCTCGCGCTGGTGCTGTGTTCGATGGCGGGCTTCGCGTTCGCCAAGTACGAGTTCCGGTTCAAGGAGCCGATCTTCGTCGGCATCCTGGCGACGCTCGTCATCCCGATCAACCTGCTGGTCATCCCGCTGTTCCTCGTGATGTCGAACACGAACATGACCAACACGTACGCGGCGGTCATCCTGCCGTGGGCCGCGTACCCGGTCGGGATCTTCTTCATGCGCCAGACGATGCAGGCGATCCCTGACGCGCTGCTCGAGTCGGCGCGGATGGACGGCGCCTCGGAGTTCCAACTCTACTACCGGGTCGCGCTGCCGTCGATGAAGTCCTCGATGGCGGCGCTGGCGGTGATCCTGTTCCTGTTCCAGTGGAACCTGTTCCTCTGGCCGCTCGTCGTCCTGAGCGCCGACAAGTTCACCATCCCGGTGGCCATCACGAAGATCATGGGCCAACAGACCGTGGCGTTCGACCAACTGATGGTTGCATCGGCGATCGCGATACTCCCGATGTTCATCGTGTTCCTCGCGCTCCAGAAGTACTTCGTGCGGGGGATCCTGGCGGGAGCAGTGAAGGAGTGATACAGCATGACGCAAATCGATATCGACGGACTCGTCAAGAAGTACGAAGCGAACGAAGAGCACGACGTCGAGGGGAACAAGATCGTCGCGGTTGACGACGTCGACCTCCAGATCCGTGACGGCGAGTTCATCGTCCTCGTCGGCCCCTCCGGCTGCGGTAAGACGACGATGCTCCGGTGTATCGCCGGGCTGGAGACCATCACGGACGGCGACCTGCTGTTCGACGGCGACGAGGTGAGCGACCTGCGGGCGAGGGACCGCAACGTGGCGATGGTGTTCCAGAACTACGCGCTCTACCCCCACATGAGCGTCGAGGAGAACCTCGGGTTCGGGCTGAAGCTCTCGACGAAGCTCTCGACGCCCGAGATCACGGAACGCGTGGGGGAGATCGCCGAGATGATGGGCATCGGCGACCTGCTGTCGAAGAAACCCGGCGAGCTCTCGGGCGGCCAGCAGCAGCGCGTCGCGCTCGGGCGCGCAATCGTCCGGGAGCCCGACGTGTTCCTGATGGACGAGCCGCTCTCGAACCTGGACGCGAAGCTCCGCTCGGAGATGCGGACCGAGATCCAGGCGCTCCAGCACGAACTGGGGACGACGACGGTGTACGTCACCCACGACCAGACCGAGGCGATGGCGATGGGCGACCGCATCGCGGTCATCTCGGACGGTCGGCTCCAGCAGGTGGGGCCGCCCGAGACGCTCTACCGCGATCCGACGAACGAGTTCGTGGCGAACTTCATCGGGAGCCCGAGCATCAACTTCTTCGACGTGTCGATCGATGGAGCCACCCTCGTCGGGTCCGGCGGCTTCGAGTACGAGATGACGCACGCCTCGCTTGAGGACCGGCAGTCGGTTCGGCTCGGCATCCGCCCGGAGGACCTCGAGATCGACACCGGCGGGGGCGTGATGACGGTGACGGTCGTCGAGAACATGGGGAACGAGAACTTCATCTACGGCGACGTCGGCGGCAAGGAGGTCGTCGCCCGGACCGACGCGTCGGTCCGCCCGACCAGCGGCGACGAGGTGGGACTCGACTTCCCGCCCGAGGCCGTCTACCTGTTCGACACGAAGTCGGGCGACGCCGTCAAGACGAAGACCGACGGCGTCACGCCGCCCCAGCAGACGTTCTGAGCCGGTCCGTCATCGGCTCCGCCCGGTTTTCGATTGCCCATCACGACTGTCGCGAGCGCCGTCGTTCGGCGGCGTCCTCGGCCCCTTCGACCCCCGGCGGGCGCGTCTCTCTCCGGTTTCCTCACCCTGCCGTCGAAGTACACAAGTCGCTCGCGGGAGACGCGGTCGCATGGGTACACAGCGGCGGTCGTCGGTGCCGGAACGCGGTCCCACGAGTCGGGGGAGAGCTTCGGCATGGGGTACAAACACGCCGACGCCTACCGGTCCCACGACGACGTCGAACTCGTCGCCTGTGCGGACCGCAACAGGGAGCGGGCCGTTGCGTTCGCCCGGGAGTACGAGTTCGGCGTCGGCGACGTCTACGAGAGTCACGGCGCGCTCCTCGCGGCCGTCGAGCCGGACGTCCTGAGCGTCACCGTACAGCCGGCGTCCCACGAACGCATCGTCCGCGACGCGATCGACGCCGGGGTCGAGGCGATCCACTGCGAGAAGCCGATGGCGCGCACCGTCGGCGGCTCACGGGGGATGGCGGAGCGAGCGGCGAACCGGGGCGTACAGCTCACCTTCAACCATCAGCGCCGGTACGGGCGGCCGTTCCGCACGGCGAAGCGACTGCTGGACGACGGTGAAGTCGGGGCGCTCGAGCGCGTCGAGTTCGGCGCGGCGAACCTGTACGACTACGGCAGCCACTCCTTCGACCTCTGTAACTACTACAACGACGAGACCGCCGCAGACTGGGTGCTCGCCGGGCTCGACTATCACGAGCGGGACGTGCGGTACGGCGTCCACAACGAGAACCAGGCGATCGTCCAGTGGGAGTACGCCAACGGCGTCGACGGGTTCGCGGCGACCGGCGCCGGCCGGTCGCTCGTTGGCTGTCACAACCGGCTCGTGGGGACGGACGGCGTCATCGAGATCGGACCGGAGGCCGACCCGGGCGTCGACCTCCGCGTCCGCCGGGACGGCGCGGGCTGGGAGCCCGTCGAGACGGGCGAGGAGGGGCTCCACGACCCGATGAACGAGTACGTCCGGCGGGCGGTCGTCGACGCGGTGGACTCGCTGGACGCCGGGCGGTCCTGCGAACTCCACGCCGGAAACGCGCTGAACGCGACCGAACTGATCTTCGGCGCGTGGGAGTCGGTCCGGCGGAACGGGCGGGTCACGTTCCCGCTCGACGTCGACGACAACCCGCTCGAATCGATGGTCGAGGCCGGGGAGTTGACGCCGGCGTCCACGAGCGAGCCCGACGCGGGCGGAACCGAATAGCGCCAGTCGACGGGCGAACCCGCCGTCGTCCGTCGCCGGCTCCCACTCGACGCCGGTACGGAGCGGTCCGGATCGCCGGGGCCACCTCCTCGAACCGGTGAAGGTCGAACTCGTCGTCGCCGATCGTCAGCACGTCGATGCCCGGACAGCACGTCGATGCCGGGACGGTGGAGCGTCCGGGGCGGCGCCGTCCGGTTCCGTCGGAGACCGGGGCCGGGAGCGATTCTCGGTCGGGACCGACACGACCCGAGCGCGAGGAGTAACGAGTAGCGATACCGAACTCGATCCAGTATTACGACCACGACGGCCGCCGATCGCCGACCGTTCCGGCGACTCTGATCGGTGGCCGAGGGACGGCACGCTCTCCCTTACAACTCTAAGGCTGTCACAGACGCTCGCGCGACAGTGCTGGACCGAAGCGGTCAGGGGGACCCTCGAAGGTAGCAATGCTGAATAGTATCGTATTCATACTGTTCCGACTGCCCGCACAGCGGAACGGCATCGGCCGTTCGGTGCCGGGGCGACGAGCGATGGTGCGGCCAACCCGGGCGCGGACCGGGGCGGGCCCGACGGGTGGCGACCGGAAAGACATTTAGGGGGTGGCTCCGAGGTGCGGGTATGTCGATCGGCGTCTGCTACTTTCCGGAGCACTGGCCGGCCGAGCGGTGGGAGACCGACGTCCGCGAGATGGCCGACGCGGGCATCGAGTACGTGCGCATGGGGGAGTTCGCGTGGGGCCGGATCGAACCCGAGCGCGGCGAGTTCGCGTTCGGCTGGCTGGACGAGGCGCTCGACCTCGTCGACGAGTACGGGATGGAGGCGGTGCTGTGTACCCCGACCGCGACGCCGCCCAAGTGGCTGGTCGACGAGCACCCGGACGTCCGCCAGCGCGAGATGGACGGGACGCCCCGCGAGTGGGGGAGCCGCCGGTTCACGTGCGTCAACTCGCCGACCTACCGGGCGGAGACGGGACGGATCGTCCGGCGGCTGACCGAGCGCTACGCCGACCATCCCGCCGTCGTCGGCTGGCAGACCGACAACGAGTTCGGCTGTCACGACACGGTCACCTGCTACTGTGAGGACTGCTCGGAGGCGTTCAGCGCGTGGCTCGCCGAGCGCTACGACTCCGTCGAGGACCTCAACGAGGCGTGGGGGACGGCGTTCTGGAGCCAGCAGTACGAAGGCTTCGAGCGCGTCGAGCCGCCGGGCCCGACGCCCGCCGCGCATCATCCGACCAGGCTGCTGGAGTACGAGCGGTTCAGCAACGACAGCGTCGCCGAGTACAACCGGCTGCACGCCGACCTGATCCGCGAGGCGAACGACGACTGGCTGGTCACGCACAACTTCGTCGGCGAGATCTCGCTCGACGCGTACCGGCTCGCCGGGGACCTCGACTTCCTCTCGTGGGACTCGTACCCGACCGGGTTCGTCCAGGACCGCCAGCCCGAACCCGCGACGGCCGACCAGCTGCGGGCCGGCAACCCCGACCAGGTGAGCATGAACCACGACCTCCAGCGCGGCGCGTCCGACGGACCGTTCTGGGTGATGGAACAGCAGCCCGGCGACGTGAACTGGCCGCCCCGCTCGCCGCAACCGGCCGACGGGGCGATGCGCCTGTGGGCCCACCAGGCGGTCGCACACGGCGCCGACGCGGTGGTCTACTTCCGCTGGCGGCGATGCCGTCAGGGACAGGAACAGTACCACGCCGGGCTCCGTCGGCAGGACGGCTCGCCCGACCGCGGCTACCACGAGGCGGCGACGGCCGCGGACGAACTGTTCGACCTCGGTCCGGTCGACGCGCCGGTCGCCGTCGTCCACGACTACGAGAGCCTGTGGGCGACCGAGCAGCAGCCCCACGCCCCGGAGTGGGACTACTGGCACCACCTGCGGACCTACTACGACGCGCTCCGCGCCCGCGGACTGCAGGTGGACGTCGTCTCCCCGCGGGCGGACCTCGACGGCTACGACGCGGTCGTCGCGCCGACGCTCCACCTCGTCGACGACGCCCTCGTCGCGGCGCTGGCCGACTACGTCGAGTCGGGCGGGTCGCTCCTGCTGGGCGCGCGGACCGGCGAGAAGGACCGGTCCAATCAGCTCCACGACTCGCTCGCGCCCGGCCCCCTCTCGTCGCTCGCCGGCCTGCGAGTCGAACGCCACGAGACGCTTCCGGAGCGTCTCGACACGCGCCTCGAGTACGGCGGCTCGACCCACGAGTTCCGGACGTGGGCCTCGTGGCTCGACCCCGACGAGGGGACGGAGCTAGGGAGCTACCGCGGGGGAGCCGCGGACGGGAGCCCGGCGGTCGTCAGGAACGCCGTCGGCGGCGGGACGGCGACCTACTGCGGCTGCTGGCCCGACGACGCGCTCGTGGACGCGCTTATGACCGACCTGCTGGACGACGCCGGCGTCGACTACACGGATCGACTGCCCGAGGGCGTGCGCGTCATGCGGCGGGACGGCTACTGCTGGGTGCTGAACTTCACGAGCGACCGGGTGCAGGTCGCCGGCGCGGACGAGGACCGCTTCGTGCTCGGCGGGCCGACCGTCGAGGCCGTCGATCTGGCCGTGATCGACGCTCCCGAACGGGCCCTCGATCTGGACGTGCGGACCGCGTAGGCGACGACCGGATTCGCCGAAGCGCGCGCCGAACGAGTAAAGTTCACCCGCGACGGTGGTGTTTCCGGATGCACATCACTGACTACGCCGTGTACGCGGTCGAGCCGCGCTGGGTGTTCCTGAAGCTGACGACGAGCGACGGGCACGTCGGCTGGGGGGAGGCCGTGGGGCTCGGGGGGTACGACACCGTCACGGAGGCGATGGAGAAACTGCTGGACAGCTACCTCGTCGGCGAGAACCCCGCCCGGATCGAGGACCACTGGAGCACCATGTACCGGGGCGGGTTCTACCGCGGGGGGCCGGTGCTCATGGCCGCCATCGCCGGCATCGACCAGGCGCTCTGGGACCTCAAGGGGAAGGCGCTGGGCGCGCCAGTCCACGACCTGCTCGGCGGGCGAGCGCGCGACCGGATTCGGGTGTACGCGTGGATCGGCGGCGACAGGCCCGGTGAGGTCGCCGAGGCGGCCCGCGAGCGCGTCGAGGACGGCTTCACCGCGCTGAAGATGAACGCCACCTCCGAACTCCGCCGGATCGACGCCGCCGCGGAAGTCGAGGCGGCCCGCGATCGCGTCGCGGCCGTCCGGGACGAAATCGGGCCGGAGCGGGATATCGCGCTCGACTTCCACGGGCGGGTCGCAAAGCCGATGGCGCCGCGGCTTGCCGCCGCGGTCGACGAGTACGACCCGCTGTGGCTCGAGGAGCCGGTGCTCCCCGAGCACGAGGAGGCGCTGCCGTCGGTCGCCGCGAAGACGACGGCGCCGATCGCCACGGGCGAACGGCTGTTCTCCCGCTGGGAGTTCAAGCGTCTGTTCGAACAGGGGGCCGTCGACGTGATCCAGCCCGACCTCTCACACGCCGGCGGCATCACCGAGGTGAAGAAGATCGCCAGCATGGCCGAAGCGTACGACGTCGCGCTCGCGCCCCACTGCCCCCTGGGACCGATCGCGCTGGCCGCGTGCCTCCAGCTCGACGCCTGCACGCCGAACGCGCTCATCCAGGAACAGAGCCTCCACATCCACTACAACGAGGGGGCCGAACTCCGGGACTACCTCGCGGACCCGTCGGCGCTCGCGTACGAGGACGGCTACGTCGAGATCCCGGACGGCCCGGGACTGGGGATCGAACTCGACGAGGACGCGTTCCGGCCGCTCGACACCACGAACGACCCCGACGCGTCAGTCTGGCGCCATCCCGACGGGAGCGTGGCCGAGTGGTAGTCCGGCGGGACGTCCGCCGACCGATTCCCGGGGAGAGCGCGGGTTACGACTCCTCGAGGAGGGTGGAGACGGCCTCCCCGATCGCCTCGCACGCCGATTCGGCTGGCGGAACGAGCGGCGGCCTGACCGCCGCCGTCCCGTAGATCCCGCGGGCCACCAGGCCGGCCTTGACGGTCCCGGCGTAGCCGTGCGCGGCGGCGGCCTCGAGCAGCGGGCGGAGCCGGCGGGTCCGGTCCCTCGCGCCGCGGACGTCGCCCTCGCCCGCGAACTCGGCGATCTCGAGAAGCTGTTTCGGGGCGACGTTGGCGAGGCCGTTCACCCCGCCCGCGGCGCCGACCGCGACTCCGGTCCCGAGGAGCGAATCGGCGCCGACGAGCACCGGGAACGACGGTCCCGTCCGCGCCAGCACGCGGCCGAGATAGTCGACGTCGCCGCTCGAATCCTTGAGTCCGCGGACGCGTGGTCGCTCCGCCAGCGCGACCGCCACCTCGGCGGGAAGCGGTTCGCCGACCGGGCCGGGGAAGTTGTAGAGGAACACGTCGCCGCTCGACCGGGCGAGGACCGACTCGAAGAATCGGCGGTGTCCCGCCGGCCCGCTCGCGCCGTGGAAGTACGGCGGCGGGACGAGCGCCGCGTCGGCGCCGAGGTCGTCCACGCGGTCGACCCACCCGGCGGCGTCGACGACGCTCGTCGCGGCGGCGCCCGCGACGACCGGCACGTCCGCCGGCGCGGCGTCGACGGTCGTCCGGATCACCGTTTCGCGTTCCTCGTCGGTGAGGCTGGCGAACTCGCCGGTCGTCCCGACCGGCACGAGGCCGTCGATCCCCGCCTCGACCAGCCACTCGACGTGCGTTTCCAGCGTCTCGACGTCCACGCCGTCGGCCCCGCCGTCCCCGAGGAACGGCGTCACGAGCGGACAGAGGACGTCGGTCCCGTTCGGATCCATCACGGATTCACGTCGTCGCCCCAGGGTCATCACTGTGTGCTCCCGCGATCGCCCGTCTCAGTCGAGTTCGACCGTCCGTCCCGACGACGCCGCCTCGTAGATCGCTTCGATCGCCCGCATGTCGATCACGCCGTGTTCCCCGTCCGGGCCGATCTCGGCGCCGCTGAGCACGCGGTCGGCGAAGTAGTCGAACAGTTCGGTCATCTGGTTGACCCCCGGCGTGTCGAGCGCGACGCTGGTGCCGCCGCGGGTCACGCGGAGCTCCGTCTCCATGTGGTAGGCTGGCTCGACGTACAGTTCGCCCTCGGTGCCGACGAGTCTGAGGCTCGTCGAGGACTGGGCGTTCTGGCTGGCCGTACAGGCCAGGTACGTGCCGTCCGAAAACGTCGTCGTGAACGCGGCGTGTTCGTCGGGGACGTCGGCGAACGCGTCGTGCTCCGAGCGCATGACCCCCTGGACGGCGACGGGGTCGGCGTCGAGGAGGAACCGCGTCGTGTTCAGCGGGTAGATCCCGATGTCGGTCACCGTGGCGCCGGGCCCGGCCAGGTCCGGGTTCAGCCGCCACTGGTTCGGACTCTCGGCCAGGTCGACCATCGTCTGGGAGTTTGTGCCGATCGCGTGAACGGGGTCGCCGATGGCGCCGGCCCGGACGAGCTCCCTGGCGCGTCGGATCGCCGGTTCGGTCTGCATCCGGTAGGCGACCGCCAGCGGCACGTCGGCGTCCGCACAGACCTCGACCATCTCCCGGGCCCGCTCCACGCTGGCCTCGATCGGTTTCTCACAGAGGACCGCCTTCCCGAGTTCGGCGGCGGTTTCGACGTACGGCAGATGGAGCGCGTTCGGCGAGCAGACGTAGACGGCGTCGTAGGCGTCCGACGCGACGCCCTCGTGGAACTCGTCGTAGGTGAGCCCGTGCTCGACGGTCGCCCGTTCGGCCGCGACGCGGTCGGCCTTCTCCGTCGAGCCGCTGACCGCGACGGTCGTCTCACAGCGTTCCGCCCCGGTGATCGCGGGGATCGCCTGATCGAGCGTCCACCAGCCGAGCCCGATGACGGCGAGCCGGACGGTCCCGTCCGTGGCCGTCCGCCAGTCGCGCCTCTCGAAGCCGTCGAGGTATGATTCGAGACTCATTAGCAACGCCATCGGGGACGACGGTGATAAAACCGGACTCTCCGCGACCGCCCTCACCCACGAGCGAGTCCGATCCCGGCATCGCGGCGATGCCGGTCCGTCGGGACTCGATCGACGTCTTCGAGGCGGTCAAGGGGCTCGACCAGTGAGAGAACCATTCGAATAGTGATATACACATGTTTCGAATATTATTTTAGCTCCCGACGGCCCATCCGGGCCTGCTCGTCGATCCGCGAGTCGCGGCCGGAGAATCGTCGGATCGGAAGTACAGCAGGCGTCCACGGCTTCGGAGCCACGACGTCCGCGGCGTCGATGACGCCGCACTCAGTCGTTTCGTCGAACGACTGGCAGCGTTTCACCGGGCGAACGCGACCGAGCGTGACCATCGCGGAATCGGACTCGTGGACGACGATGGTCGGACCGACGTCGAAGGGGAAATCCGTGTGGCCGAGGACGAAAAGCACCCGGGTACAGTGATTCTTCCGGTTCCCTGAAGCCGAGGAGACGCCGGAAGCGTGAAAGTGGGAATCGAGGAGGGGCCGAGGCATTGTCTCGCTCGAATAACCATCAGAATTTTGTGAAGTAAGTAGAATATAAGATTTTCTGTCATATCTCATCGACTTCGATCGACCCGAGCCACGAAATTCCCCGTGGACCAAACGCTAATGCCACCCGTGAGCGATGGGAGTACCATGCGACTCGTTCGATTCACCAGCGACGGAACCACGTCCCGCGTCGGGGTCTCGCTGCCGGACGAGGGCGTCGTCGCCGACCTGCGGACGGTCGGCGAGGCCCTCGACGTCGGCGTCCCCGGGAGCACACGCGAACTCCTGTCCCAGCCACGCTGGCGGGAGAAGCTCGACCTGCTCGCGGCCCACGCCCGGGAGGCGGGCGTCGGAACGCACGACCGACCCGACGTCGATCTCCTCGCGCCGGTCGAGGACCCACAGAAGGTCATCTGCGTCGGCCTGAACTACGTCGAACACGTCGAGGAAACGGGCGAGACGGCCCCCGAGAACCCCGTCCTCTTCTCGAAGTACCCGACGGCGATCACCGGGCCCGACGCCCCGATCGCGTGGGACCCGGCGCTCACCGACGAGGTCGACTACGAGGTCGAACTGGCGGCCGTCGTCGGTCGGGAGGCGCGCCGCGTCGACGAGGCCGACGCGCGGGAGTACCTCGCGGGCTACACCGTGGCGAACGACGTCTCGGCCCGGGACCTCCAGTTCGCCGACGACCAGTGGGTCCGGGGGAAGACGCTCGACACGTTCTGCCCGCTCGGCCCCGAACTCGTGACCGGGGACGAACTCGGCGACCCCGAGGACCTCGCGCTGTGGGCCGATCTGAACGGCGAACGCCTCCAGGAGTCGACGACGGCCGACCTGTTGTTCGGCATCGACGAACTCGTCTCCTTCTGCAGCGAGGCGTTCACGCTCGTCCCCGGCGACGTCATCCTCACCGGGACGCCGCCCGGCGTCGGCGCGTTCCGGGAGCCGCCGATCTACCTCGAGGATGGCGACGAGATCACGGTCGGCGTCGAGGGCATCGGCGAACTCTCGAACCCCTGCCGACACGGCTGAGCGCGTTCGAACGCTCGCTCGACGCTCGGTCCCCGACGGTTTCGCGACCGGCCTGACGGACGCTCAGTCCAGCCGATACCGCTCCAGCTTCCCCTCGTCGACCGACACGCCGAGCCCCGGGCCCTCGGGGACCGGCATCGCCCCGTCGGCGACCGTGAGCGGCTCCTCGAGGAGATGATCGTCCCACGCCTGGTAGACGGTGTCCACCGCGAGGTTGATCGCCGGCGTGCTGGCGACCGCGTGCAACACGGCCGCCTTCTTGATCCCGAGGTCGAACCCGTCGTGGTGGGCGACCGAGACGCCGTGCTCGTCCGCCACGGCGGCCTGTCCCTTCAGCGCGAGCACCCCGCCGGCCGGCACGAGGTCGACGACGGCGACGTCGATGGCGTCCGCGCTGAGAAGCTGTGAGAGGTGCCGCGGGAAGTACGCGTCCTCGTTGATGCCGACGGGCGTCCTGAGCCGGTTCCGCAGGCGCTCGTACGTGCCGACGGAGTCGATGCGGATCGGCTGTTCGAGGTACTGGAGGTAGATTCCCTCGTCCTCCAGTCTGGCGCCGACGCGGACGGCGTCCTCGAAGCGCCACCCCTGGTTCGGGTCGACGCGGAACTCCAGTTCGCCGTCGACCTCCTCGTGCATCGCCACGACCCGCTCGACGTCCCGTTCCCAGTCCCTGCCCGCCTTCGTCTTGAGGACGTCGTACCCCGCCTCGAGCGCCCGGCGGGCGTACGTCCGGGACTCCTCCGGGTCGAGAATTCCGAGCGTGTTCGCGATCGGAACCTCGTCGGCGCACTTCCCGCCGATGAGCCGGTGGAGCGGCGCGTCGAGGTGCTTCCCCAGCGCGTCCCACATCGCCATCTCCACGCCGGCGACGTAGCCGTTCAGGTCGAGATACTCGTACTCGAACGAGCGGACGAACGACTCGATCTCCCAGACCTCCCGGCCGACCGCCGCCGGGATCACGTCGGCCTCCAGCACCCCGACCGTCGACTCGACCGACGGGGAGGGCCTGATCTCGCCCCAGCCCTCGATCCCGGACTCGGTCGTCAGCCTGAGCAGCACGCGTTCGACCTCCTCGACCGAGGAGGCGTTCCCGACGTACGGGGCGATGCCGCCCGCCTCGAGGGAGGTCACGGCCATCTCGACGGGGATCGCCTCGACGTCGGCGACGGTCGCGCTCATGGTCGACTCCTCGAACGGCCGGTCGGTGTGCGTGTGGATCGCAGGTACATCGTCTCAGGACTCATGGAGCGGGTGGATGCAGGCCACGTCGTGACCCGTCCGGCCCCGTTCTTTCAGCGCCGGTTCGGACTCGGTACACTCCTCGGTCGCGTACTCACAGCGCGGGTGGAACCGACAGCCGCTCGGGACGTCGGTCGGGCTGGGCACCTTCCCCTCCAGCTTCCCCCACGAGCGGGTCGCGCTCGGATCCGGGTTCGGGACCGAGTCGAGCAGCGCCTCCGTGTACGGGTGGGAGGGCTCGTGGATCACCTCCTCGGTCGGCCCGGTCTCCACGATCTTGCCGAGGTACATGATCATCGTGCGGTCCGCGAGGTAGTTGATCGTCGAGAGGTCGTGTGAGATGTACAGGATCGAGAGGTCCCGCTCTGCCTGCAGGCGCTCGAACAGGTGGAGGATGCCGGTCCGGACGCTCACGTCGAGCATCGAGACCGGCTCATCGGCCACGAGGAAGTCCGGATCGAGGATGATCGCCCGGGCGATACACACCCGCTGACGCTCCCCGCCCGACAGCTCCCCCGGGAGCTTGTCCAGGTACTTCTCGGGCGGCGAGAGGCCGACCTCCTCGAGCGTCTCGATGGTCCGGTCGGTCCGGGACTCGCGGTCGCCGATGCCGTGGATCTTCAGCGGCTCGGAGACGATGCGGGCGACCGGGAACCGCGGGTTCATCGCCTCGTACGGGTCCTGGAAGATGACCTGTGCCCGCCGCCGGAACGCCTGCATCTCGGAGCCGCCGAACTCCGAAAGCGGCTCCCCGTCGAACGTGATCTCCCCGCCGGTCGGCTCCTGGAGCCCGACCAGCAGTTCGCCGAGCGTCGACTTCCCGCAGCCGCTCTGACCCGCGAGCCCGACGATCTCGCCGCGGTCGATCGTCAATGCGACGTCGTCGACCGCCTTCAGGTGGCTCGGGTCCGAGAACAGCGACGAGAGCAGCGACGCCTCGCCCGTGGACCGGAACCACTTCCGGAGGTCGCGGACGTCGAACAGCGTCGAGGAGTTCGCTTCCTGTGCCGCCATCAGTCGTCACCTCCGGCTTCGAGCCAGACGTCCGATGACTCCCCGCGGCGCCTGAACTCGGCCGCCCGGTCCGTGTAGTGACACTTCGCGCGCTGCCCGTCGCCGACCTCGACCGTCGGCGGCTCGACGGCCGTACACTCCTCGGTCGCGAACGGGCATCGGTCCGTGAACCGACAGCCGGAGGGCGGGTGCCGGAGGTTCGGCGGCGACCCCGGGATGGAGACGAGCCGCGACGTGTCGCTCCCGCGCTCAAGCGTCGGGAACGCGTTCTTCAGCCCGATCGTGTACGGGTGGGTGCTGTCGGTGAACACGTCGGTCGTGTCCCCGACCTCCATCACCCGGCCGCCGTACATCACGGCGATCGTGTCGGCGATCTCGGCGACGACGCTCATGTCGTGGGTGACGAGCACGATGGCGCAGTTCACCTCCGCCTGGATCTCCGAGAGCAGCTTGAGGATCTCGTCCTGGATGACGACGTCGAGGCCGGTCGTCGGCTCGTCGGCGAGGATGACCGACGGCTCGAGTGCGAGCGCGAGCGCGATGACGGCGCGCTGGCGCTGCCCGCCCGAGAGCTCGTGCGGGTAATCGGAGAGCCGTTCCGCGTCGAGGCCGACGTCGACCAGCAGTTCCTCCGCCCGGGCCCGCGCCTCCCCCTCGGTCGCGTCGGTGTGTGCCCGAATCACCTCGATTATCTGTGCACCGATGCGGTACACCGGGTCGAGCGACGCCATCGCGTTCTGCGGGATGTAGGAGATCTCGGTCCACCGGACCTCCTCGTTCAGTCGCTCCTGTGAGAAGCCCACGAGGTCCTCGCCGCGGAACCGGATCTCCCCGGCCGACACCGAGCCGTTCTCGTCGAGGATGTCGACGAGCGACTTGATCACCGTCGACTTGCCACAGCCGCTCTCGCCGACGATGCCGAGCGTCTCGCCGGCTTCGACCGACAGGTCGACGCCGTCGACCGCGTGTACGTCCGCGCCGTCCTCCTCGTAGGTCACGCCGAGATCGTCGAGTTCGAGTAGTGTCATGGTAGTCACCTGATCTGCGGGTTGGTCACGTCCTCGATGCCACGCGAGATGTAGAAGAACGACACGACGAGCGCCGTGATGGACAGCCCCGGCGGGAGCACCCACCACCACGCGACCGCGATGGCGCCACTGGAGAACGTGAGCTGGAGCATGACGCCCCAGCTCATCATCTCGGTCGCCCCGAGCCCGAGGAACGAGATGCCCGCCTCCAGCAGGATCGCCGAGCCCATCACGAACGTCCCCTCGACGAGCATGATCGGCACCAGGATCGGCGCGATGTGGACGAACATGATGCGGAGGTCGCTCGCGCCCGAGGCCCGCGCGGCCTTCACGAACGGCTGTTCGGCGAGCGACATCGTCTCGGACCTGATGAGGCGGGCCGACGTCCGCCAGAGCACGAGGATCATCGCGATGATGACCGTCCAGACGGAGCTCCCGTAGAACAGCGCGACGACCAGGACGAGCGGCGTCGCCGGGATCGCGTAGAGGACGTCCACGACGCGCATGAGGACCAGGTCGATCGTCCCCTTGTAGTAGCCGGCGACGAGCCCGACGGTCGTCCCGATGGCGACCACCGAGAGCCCGGAGAGGAACCCGACCAGCAGCGAGACCTGGCTCCCGTAGATCCACTGGCTCAGGATGTCCTGGCCGAGGTGGTTCGTCCCCATCGGGTACTCGGCGCTCGGGGGCTGGAGCGTCGCGGGCGTCCCCTCGTCGTTGTACACCGTCTCGGTCGGCTCGTAGGGCGCGAGCACCGGCGCGAAGATCGCCATGAACAGCGTCAGCGCCACGAC
Organism: Halobaculum sp. XH14; assembly: GCF_032116555.1. Lineage (NCBI taxonomy): Archaea > Methanobacteriati > Methanobacteriota > Halobacteria > Halobacteriales > Haloferacaceae > Halorarum > Halorarum halobium. The sequence continues at coordinate 343,097 of NZ_CP134949.1, read as the reverse complement.
GGCGGCCCCGACCATCGCCATCCGGTTCTCGCGGAAGACGGCGACCGCCTCGACCAGCCGCGAGCGGTAGTGCTCGAACTGGATCCGCTGGCTCCGCGAGAGCCGACCGAGGACGACTTCCATCACGTTTCCACCCCCGAGTCGGCGACGCGCGGGTCGATGTACACCGACAGCACGTCGACCAGGAAGTTCAGGAGGATGATGGCGACCGAGATGATCGTGAACGCGCCCTGTGCGACCGGGTAGTCGCTCGCGCGGACCGCGTTCCACATCGCCTGGCCGACCCCGGGCCAGGAGAACACCGTCTCGAGGATGATCGACCCGCCGAAGGCGAAGCCGAACGCGAGCGCCATGTAGTGGACCAGCGGGAGCAGCGCGTTACGGGCCCCGTGCCGGTACATGATCGTCCGCTCGTCGAGCCCCTCGGCGCGCTTCAGCTTGATGAAGTCCGAGCCGATGAGGTCGATCATGTTGTTCCGCATGATGAGCGTCGGCTGGCTCAGCCGCCAGAGCGCGAAGATGGCGATGGGGAGGATCGCGTGCCTGAGAAAGCCCACCGAGAAGAAGCGATCCACAAGCGACGTCTCCGTGTACGTCGCCGAGTGCATCCCCGCCGCGGGCAGCCAGCCGAGCCAGAACGAGAACACCATGATGCTCAACATGCCCGTCCAGAAGATGGGCGCGGCGAAGGCGATCAGGACGGCCCCGGTGCCGTACGCGTCGATGCTCTCGTTGCGGTTCCACGCGAAGTTGGCGCCGATGAACGGGCCGAACGTGAACGCGAGCAGCAGCGCCGGCACCGTGATCGAGAGGGTGTTCAACGTCTTGTTGAGCAGGAACGGGACGACCGGGCTCCCGTGCTGGAACGAGATGCCCAGGTTCCCCTGGGCCACGTTCTGGAGGTAGACGACGTACTGGACGTGCAGCGGTTCGGTGAGCCCGTGCTGTGCGAGCAATGCCTGCCGTTCGGCCTCCGAGAACCGCGGCGAGACGAGCTGGCTGGCGGGGTTGCCGGGCATCAGCCGGAACAGCAGGAACAGGATGGTGATCACCGCGAACAGCGAGATCAGCATCAGCGCGAACCGCTGCAGGACGAACTTCAGTTTCTGGTTCATTGGTGTGGAATCGACCTCCGGGGGGCTGGCGTCGGAACCGTCTGTGCGTTCGGTGGCGCGGACATCCGTAAATAGGTTTGGGGGCCTGTTCAGTCGCTGACGCTTACGTACTCGGTCGTGGGCTCCCAGTCGACCGGCTTCATGAGCGTGTCACCCTCGTACCGGAACCCGCTCTCCTCCAGCAGGCTCCTAGCCTGCTGCAGGCTGAACTCGTAGGCCGCCACGTCCGGGTTGTGGTACCCCTCGTTCGCGGGCGCGACGGGCGACTTCGCGGGCTGTGCGTACCCCTGGTGGACGGTCTGTGCGATCTCGGTCCGGTTGAGCGCGTACGCCATCGCCTGCCGGACGAGCACGTCGTTGAACGGCTCGTTGTTCACGTTGAAGAACAGGCCGTTCGCCTGGATGCTCGGGTTCTCGATCGCCTCGGCCGTGTCGCTGTTCTGGGCGCGCTGCCAGTCGGTGTAGCCGAGCCCCTGCGTGAACGTGGCGTTGCCGTTGATGACGTCGCCGACCGCCGTCGAGTTCGTCCCGTAGATGTTGTAGACGATGGAGTCGAAGTCGTACTCGCCGGCCGCGTAGTGGTCGGCGTGCTTCTCGAAGACGATCCGGTTCCCCGGCTCGTAGTTGACCATCCGGAAGGGCCCACTGCCCGTCATGTCCGGGTTCTCCCACTGGCCGGGGTGATCGAGGTCGTTCTCCGCGGTGACGCCCTCCCAGACGTGCTGGGGGATGATCGGGACGCGGTACATGCTGACCGGGATGAACCCCGCGAACGGGTTCGAGAGGGTGAACCGGATCGAGTTCTCGCCGGTGACCTCGGAGCTCTCGTACGGCTCGATGTCCGAGGCGAGATACGGGATGCCGTGTTCGGTCGCGTAGTCCCAGGTGAACTTGACGTCCTCGGGGGTGACGGGCTCGCCGTCGTGCCAGGTCATCCCCGACCGGAGCGTCACGTCGATGGTGGTGTCGTCGACGACCTCCCAGCTCTCGGCCGCGCCCTCGGCGATGGGCCGGCCGGTGGTGGACATCTGCACCAGCGGGTCGTAGTTGAGCTTGTGCAGGAAGACGGCCGCCGGCCCGGTGTGGGACATGAAGTTCGGGTACTGCTCGGGCGGCGCGGTCGTCGCGAACACGACCGTGCCGTCGCCGGCCTGCCGCGTCGCCGACTTCAGGGTGGTCGGGTTGAAGTAGGCCCACTCGCCGACCATCGGGTCCCACCCCGAGAACTCCTCGGTGTTGTGTGCGATGAGCGAGGACGGGTGGGTCGTGAACGCGGTCGGGACGTTCCGTGCGAGGATCTCCTGACAACGGTAGGCGAGCTCCTGGCGCGCGTCCTCGTCCATCTCGCTGGCGAAGTTCTCGACGGCCTGGTCGTACTCGTCGCTGACGAAGTTCGAGAAGTTCCCGCCGTCGGGCCCCGCGTACTGGGAGTGGAAGCTGAAGTAGAGGTTGTAGTAGGGGAACAGCCGCTCGACGGTGTTGGACCAGCCGATGTTCGCGATGTCGTAGTCCTTCGCGAACAGGGTGTTCACCCACTGGCCGGACTCGTAGACGCTCTCGTCGAACTGGAAGCCGATCTCCTCGAGCATCCCCATCGCCTGCTGGGCCTCCTCGTAGTAGCCGGGGTTGTCCTCGCGCGAGAGGGTGAGCCACGATACGGCGTCCACCTCCTCGTACTCGACGCCTGGCTCGGGAGTCTGAGTCTCCGCTGGCGTGGCGTCACCCCCGTCTCCCTGACAGCCGGCGAGTCCGACCAGGGAACCTGTCACTGCCGCTCTCTTCAGGAACTTGCGCCTGTGGCTAGGCATACCATGACACTCCAACTAGGAGTATATAATTCTAACTACAGGCGCGGCGGGAGTCAGACGGGTCGCGGTTCCGCGTCCGCCGAACGCGCCGGCGGGGCGACCCGGGATCCGTCGAGGCCACCGGAATTTAACTCGGGGCGACGCGACCCCCCGAGCATGGGATCGAACAGCCGACCGTCCGAGTACGACCTCCCGGTGGAGGAGTACGGACTGTACATCGACGGGGAGTGGAGGGACGCGAGCGAGACGGAGCGGGCGAGAAGCCCCGCGACGGGCGACACGATCGGGTCGGTCGCCAGGGGGACGGCCGAGGACGTCGCCGAGGCGGTCGCGGCCGCCGGTGAGGCGCAGGCGGAACTCGCGTCGATGACCGCGTTCGAGCGCGCGGACATGGTCCACGAACTCGCGGCGGCCCTCGACGCGGAGCGCGACTCGCTCGCCCGCTGGCTCTCCGCGGACCAGGGCAAGCCGCTCGCCGAGGCGCGGGTCGAACTGGAACTGGCGGCCGAGATGTACCGCGACGCCGCCGAGAACGTCAAACGGGCGGGCGGCGAGACGATCCCCGCCGAGGACCCCGACACGCGAATCTTCACGATCCGACAGCCCCACGGGGTGTACGGCGTCATCACGCCCTGGAACTACCCGGTGACGATCCCCAGCGAGTATCTCGGCCCCGGACTCGGGGTCGGCAACGCTGTCGTCTGGGTGCCGGCGCCGTCGACGTCGGTCATCTCCGTGAAACTGGTCGAGGCGTTCGCCGGGACGTCGCTCCCCGACGGGGCCCTGAACCTCGTCACGGGCGACGGGCCGGTGGTGGGCGAGGCCGTCGTCACCGACCCGGGCACCGACGCCGTCGGCTTCACCGGGAGCCCCGAGACGGGCGACCTCGTTGCGCGGAACGCGGGCGCGAAGCCGACGCTGCTCGAACTCGGCGGGAACGGCCCCGTGATCGTCCTCGACGACGCCGACGTCGAGCGGGCCGCACGGACCGTGGCGAACGGCTGTTTCACCAACGCCGGCCAGATCTGCACGGCGAGCGAACGAATCCTCGTCCACGAGGACGTCCACGAGGAGTTCCGCGACCTGCTCGTCGCACACGCCGCGGACGTCTCGCTTGGCCACCCGCTCGACGAATCGACCGACATGGGGCCGCTCAACAACCGGGACGTCGCCGAGAAGATGCACGACCACGTCGATGACGCGGTCGCCCAGGGTGCGGACCTGCTCCACGGCGGGTCGCTCGACGACGACCGGCCGACCGACCTGTACTACGAGCCGACGGTGCTCGACGGCGTGACTCCGGGGATGCTCACCAACGAGCGGGAGACGTTCGGCCCCATCGCGCCGATCATCACGTTCGGCGAGTACGACGAGGCGATCCGGATCACGAACGACGTCGACCTCGGCCTCTCGAGCGGCGTGTTCACCGAGACGATCTCGACGATGTACTACTTCGCCGAGCGGCTGGAGACGGGGCTCGTCAACGTCAACGAGGGGAGCGCCCACTGGGAGACACACACCCCGGTCGGCGGACACTCGGGCACGAACAGCGGGGTTGGCCGGATCGGCGGCCGCTACACGATCGACGAGATGAGCCAGGTGAAGAACGTCACCGTGAACGTCGGAGCCGACCGGCAGTCGTAGGCGGATCGTCGTCGGCCCCCGACCGGAGCGTCGCCGTCCGTCGCCTACGACCGGTTTCTGTCGTGGACGTCGCGCAGCACCGACTCGAGTTCGTCGCCGAGCCGGTCGTACAGTCGCTCGCCCTTCTCGGCCGAGGCGAGGTCCGGGCGGCCGATCGCACCGCTGGCGGAGTACTCCTCGAACCCGCGGTACACCGCGAGCGGGCCGCCCTCGAACATGTCGCTGATCCCCGTTTCGTACGGCTCGTCCATCTCGGTCGCCGGGCGGTCGCCGTCGCCGACGAGTTCCTCCCGCAGGTACAGCATGAGCGACGTCTCGAACTCGCCGCCGTGGCCCATCCCCCCGAGTTCGCTGTCCCGGATCTCGCCGACGAACTCGGCCGCGAGCCGGAAGTACGTCAGTCCCAGCACCTCGACGTCGGGCTGTGCCGTGCCGATGGTGCTGACCGCCCCGTTCAGGAGCGAGACGTTCCCGCCGTGGCCGTTCAACAGGAGCAGCGCGTCGAACCCGTTCTCGAGCGCCGTGGTCGCGACGTCTTCGAGCACCCGGTGCATGTGGTCGAACTCCAGGGAGACCGTCCCGCCGAACGAGAGATGGTGTGGCGAGTAGCCGCTCCACAGCGGCGGCAGGACGAGGATCGGCACGTCGTCAGCGACGCGTTCCGCGCCCAGCGCCGCGATCTCGGCGACGAGGACGGAGTCGGTCGAGACGGGGAGGTGCTCGCCGTGCTGTTCCATGCTGCCGACCGGGACGACGAGCACCGAGCCGTCCCGGGAGGCGATCTCCCGGATCTCCCCGGCGGTGTGGCTCCCCCAGGCGGTACGGCCGGTCGCGGTAACGTCGGGCTCCATGGCTGGCACTCTCCCAGCGACGACAAAAGGGTTTACCCGTCCTCCGGTGTCGGGCCACGCCCGGCGTCCGGTATCTGCGGCGTTCGCCGTTCGCGGGGCGATCGTCGAACGATCCACAGTCGCGGCGTAGAAAACTTGACGAATGTGCGCTAAATCGTGAATAAGTGGTCGAACGTCACTCTCGACCGCCGAGGGTCGTTGCTGGCTGCGGAATTTTTATTAACGTCCTTGGTAACGGTTGTCCATGGGTAAGCACTCGGCACGGGAGCCATCAGTATCCAGAGCGGAGCACGAGCCGTACGGGGCCCGGGGGCTGGACGAGTTTTCCCGGTCCCTGGCGCTCCAGCGGGCGGCCGACGGGGAGCTCCCCGAAGCCACGTCGTCGAACTACCGGGGCAAGAGCTCGTACGCCCCGTACCCGATGATCTACATGCGGGAGGGCGACGGCGCCGAACTCACCGACGTCGACGGGAACACGTATCTCGACTTCCACTGTGGCGTCTCCTCGATCATCAACGGCCACGGGCCGGCGGCCCAGCGGGCGGCGGTGAAACGGCAGGTCGACCGCGGCGCGTACTTCGCGACGACGTACGAGCGGGAACTCGAGGCCGCGGAACTGCTCAACGACATGGTCCCGGCCAGCGACCTGACCAAGTTCATCAGCACGGGCACGGAGGGGATCATGAGCGCGCTCAGGCTCGCACGCGCCTACACGGGTAAGGAGAAGGTCCTCAAGTTCGAGGGGATGTACCACGGGCACACGGACTACGCGCTCGTCAACGTCCACCCCGACGTGGAGAGCCTCGGGACGCGGTCGAACCCGACGCGGATCCCCGAGACGACGGGAGTCCCGCGGGCGACGATGGAGACGGTCGAGTCGATCCCGTGGAACGACGCCGCACTGCTGGAACAGAAACTCGAACGGGACGGCGACGAGATCGCCGCGGTGGTGACCGAGGCCGTCATGAGCAACAGCGGCCTGCTCTGGCCGGACGACGGCTACCTCGCGGACCTCCGGCGGCTGACCCGCGAGCACGACGTGCTGCTCATCCTCGACGAGGTGGTGACCGGGTTCCGGATGGGCCTCCAGGGCGCGCAGGGCTACTTCGACGTCGACCCCGACCTCGCGGTGTTCGGCAAGGCGATGGCGAACGGCTACCCCTGTGCGGCGCTGACCGGGCGGGAGGACGTGATGCGGTTCCTCGAGGCGGGGTCGGACAGGGCGACGTTCATGGGGACGTTCTCCGGGAACCCGCTCGTCGTCGCCGCCGCGCACGCAAACCTCGAACTGCTGCAGGAGACGGGCGAAAGCGGCTACGCCGACCTGTACGAGCGGGGCGAGCGACTGACCGGGGGGCTCCGCGAGATCATCGGCGACGCCGGCCACGACGTGTTCGTCCCCGAGTTCGGCGGCTTCTTCTACGTCCACTTCACGGACGGCGAGAGCGACCCGGCGGAGTGGCGCGAGTGGCGGGACCTCGCCCCGCACACCGAGGAGGAGCCGTACGAGCGGTTCGCGAGCGCCATGATCGGAGAGGGCATCTTCCTCCCCCCGAAGACCGGCCGCATCAACCTGATGCACGCCCACACGGACGCCCACATCGACGAGGCGCTCGAGGCGGCCAAGGAAGCGATCACGCAGGTGTAGCGTCCCGGCCGAGGGTCGACGGTTTCCGGGAATCGACGCGTCCCGGGGTCGATGCGTTCCGGAAATCGACGCCTTCCGGGCTGACGGCCCGACCGGGGGAAACTATATTAGGACGATTCGCCCTTTCCGTAACGCCGGGTCAATGACACACACAGTCCTCGTCGGCGCGTTCGCCCACGAAACGAACACGTTCGTCCCCGAACCGGTCACCAGGGACGACTTCCAGAAGAGACAGGAGTACCTCTCGGAGGGGGTCCGGGAGAACCTGCGCGGCACCGAAACCGCGGTCGGCGGTGTCATCGACGTTGCCGACGAGGCGGGCGTCGACCTCGTTCACACCGTCTCGGCCTTCGCGACCCCGGGCGGGGTCGTCGAGGATGAGACGTACGAGTTCTACAGCGACCGCATCCTGGCGGGCGCCCGCGAGCACGGGGACGACCTCGACGGGGTCGTCCTGCCGCTCCACGGCGCGATGGTCTCGGAGACGCACACGGACGGCGAAGGACCGCTCGTCGAGGCGGTCCGGGACGTGGTGGGAGCGGAGGTCCCCATCGTGGTGACGCTCGACCTCCACGCCAACGTCTCCGAGCGGATGGTCGCGGCCGCGGACGCGCTGGTCGCCTACGAGACGTACCCCCACCTGGACAAGGCGGAGACGGGTCGCAGGGGGATGCGACTCCTCGTCCGCGCCATCGAGGGTGACGTCTCGCCGACGATGCACCTCGAACGGCCGCCCATCATCGCCTACCAGCCGAAGGCGTACACGCCCGAGGGGCCGATGGCGGAGGTGATGGCCCGCGCGAGGGAACTCGAAGGACGCGACGGCGTCCTCAAGGTGAACGTCCTCCCCGGGTTCTACCACGCCGACATCCCGGAGATGGGCTTTACCGTCCCCGTGGTCACCGACGACGACCCGGACCTGGCACGCGAGGTGTCACGCGAGATGGCGGAACTCGCCTGGGAGATGCGCGAGGAGTTCGTCGAGGAGTACCCGAAACCGCCGGAAGCGATCCGGAAGGCCCGGGAGCTCGCCGCCGACCACGGCCCCGAGGACGGGCCGATCGTCATGGCGGAGTTCGGGTCCAACCCCGGCGGCGGCGGCGCGTCCAACGGGACGACCGTCCTCCGAGAGATGCTCGACCAGGGCGTCGAGGACGCGGGCTGGGCCATCATGTACGACCCGGAGGCCGTCGACGACTGCCTCGCGGCCGGCGTCGGCAACCGGGTCACCACGACGATCGGGGGCAAGTCCGACGACCGCCACGGCGAGCCGATCGCGGACGTCGACGGCTACGTCAAGGCGATTACGGACGGCGAATACGTGAACACGGGCACCTCCCACTCGGGGAAGGGAGTGCGAAACCACGTCGGCACGACGGTCCGGTTCCAGTGTGGCCGGGACGACTCGGTCACGGTGGTGCTGGCGAAAACGCGGGCCTCGGCGTTCGACGCGGAGATCTGGCGCCACGTCGGGCAGCCGCCCGAACGGCTCTCGATGATCTGCATCCCGAGCCTGATCGCGTTCCTCGGGGACTACGGTCCGATGTCGAGCGAGGTGATCCTCATCGACACGCCCGGCACGAGCGCCGTGAACCCGGCCCGGTTCGACTACTCGCGGATCCCGCGGCCGCTCTTCCCGCTGGACGAGATGGCCGAGGACGCCTACCCCGACTGGACGTAACGCCCGCGGGGACGCACCTTCGACGCTCGGTTGCGCTCACTCCTCGACCGCGGCGATGACGTCGATCTCGACCATGATCTCGACGGGCAGGTTCACCACCTCCATCGCCGTCCGCGCGGGGAACGGCCGGGAGAGTCTCGCCCCGTACGCCTCGTTGACGCGGTCGTAGTGCTCGATGTCGTCGAGATACACCGTCGCCTTGAGCACCGAATCCAGCGAGGAGCCGCCGGCGTGCAGGATCCGTTCGACGTTGTCGAGCGTCCGGTCCGTCTGCTCGCCTGGCGTCTCGCCGACTATCTCGCCCGTCTCGACGTCGAGGGGTCCCTGCCCCGAGACGTAGACGGTGTCCCCGTGTCGGATCGCCTCCGAGAAGGGGAGGTCGCTCTCTGCCGCCCGTGACTGGACTCGCTCCATGGACCAGGATTCGCCGACTGCTACTTAACGGCTCCCCCCGGGCCCGGCGGTCGGTCAGTCCGAACCCGCGTTCCGCGATGCCGGACGGAAGACCCGCCCAGTGGAGGAAGCCCACGGGGAACGGTTCGAAAAACCACGGACCCACCGCTTCGTCCGGTGGTTTCGGGGAAATCGGCGGCGCTCGCCGGGACGGTCGCGTCCGGCCCTGCGGAACAGTTAAGGGGAAGCCGCCCCCGGGACGAGATAACACATGACAGGACGTTCCTCGCGGGTCAAATCGCTCGAAACCGGGTTTCGGATCTTCGAAGCCCTCGAACGGCTCGGCCGCGCCGGCGTCACCGAACTGGCGACCGAGACGGGCGTCGCCAAGAGCACCGTCCACGATCACCTCACGACGATGGTGGACGCGGGCTACGTGATCAAGGATGACGGCGAGTACCGGATGGGGCTGAAGTTCCTCCACCACGGCGGGCACCGGCGGGACAACATGAGCCTGTACGAGTTCGCACGCCCGGAGCTCCGGGAGCTGGCGGCCCACACCGGCGAACTGGTGAACCTAGTCACCGAGGAGCGGGGCAAGGGGGTGTATCTCGACCTCAAGCGGGGCGAGAACGCGGTCAACCTCGACTCCTTCCTGGGAAAGCGGGAGCACCTGCACTCGACCGCGGTCGGCAAGGTCATCCTGGCCAACCGGCCCGAATCCTTCGTCGACGAGGTGATCGAGCGACACGGCCTCCCGCGGGAGACCGAGAACACGGTCGGGACGCGGGAGGAGCTGCTCGACCGCCTCGACGCGGTCCGGGACCGCGGGTTCGCGCTCGACCGGGAGGAGCGGCTCAAGGGACTCTGCTGTGTCGCCGCTCCCATCACCGACGACGATGAGTACGCGCTCGGCGCGCTCAGCATCTCGGGGCCGAAAAACCGGATGCAGTCGGGGCGATTGGAGAACGAACTCGCCGACCGGGTCACGCAGGTCGCCAACGTGATCGAGGTGAACCTGGCGTACTCATGACCCGCGTCCGGTATGACGGAACAAGTCGACTGATCGCGGAAGCCCTCGCCGACCAGTTCGCGGGACCATCCCGCCGACTGGAGGGCGCCCCCGTGGTCCAGGGAGAGGAAATTACACTCCTATCCCTGTAACGGAACATTCGTAGGAGATATCTAAAACTCTATTATAAAGTAGAGCTGGTGTATTCATGTGGTGATTCTTCATCTCCAAATGATAGACCTCATATTGCAGTATTTATGTGGATTTGTAGTGAATTCCCGATATAATCAGAATTATCCAAACTTATATTCTAGATTAAAAGTATAGATATCAATTGAAACGTGAATGTTCTCGTAGTGGTTCTTCGTATCAGATGATATCTGATGTTTCGAACGTCCCCGGCGACCGGCGAACACCGGCACGTCGCCGCCGACGAATCGGGCTTTGGGAGCGGAGCGTGCGTTCCGATTCCGACTCGTCTCCATGATCATCCCGGCCCCCGTCCTGCTCGTCGACGGCAGCCGTCCTCGCTCCGTCTCGTCCGTCTCCGACGACCTCGGACCGATCCCGCGTCGGCGAGGAGACGGGTCACCGGCGATCACCGGAACGAGCGCCCGATGTGACGTTCGACGCGGGACACTGCCCGATGCTGTACCCGGGGATTTTCCACCCGGCCGACGGGTTGACGTTCGCTCCGACCCCCTTTCGCTCCGTGACAGATGCGGGTGAGCACGGGGAGCTGATCTCCTTCGTCGCGACCGGCGAGGACGGGACGCTCGAGGTCAGGGACGAGCTCGAGTCCCAGCGGCTTCGACTCACCGTCCCGGATCTCGCCGAGTTCACCCCGGCCGCGACGGAGTCGTTCCGGTTCCCCGTCGACGACGCCGTCGCGCTCACGACGCTGCTCGCGGCGGGATCGGACGCCCCGGACGCGCTCTACTACGAACCGGCCGGGGACGGGGCGGTCCCGGACGCCGTCGTGGCGGCGCTCGCCGCCGAGCGGTGTCCGCCCGTCGTGCTGGCCGGCGCGCCGCTCGCCCCCGAGCAGGAGCGCCGGCTGGTGGCGTCCGGGCTCGTCGCCGGGCTCTCGTTCGGCCGACGCCCGACGGTCGCGGCGCTCGGCCGGGGCGCGTCGATGCTCCTCCTCGGTCACGGCCTCGAACGGAGCGCGGCGCTCGCGGACCTGCCGCCCGAGCGCCGGGCGTTCGGGGCACCGGGGACGGTGCTCGTGCGCCGGGAACACGGGCTCGGCCCGATCGAACTCGACGTCCGCTCGCGGACGGAGGACGACCACGTGGTCGTCCGGACGGTCCGGCCCGTCGGGCCGTTCTCGCCGGGGAGCGTGACGCGCGTCCGGAACGAGAACCCCGACGACAGCTACCACCTCGTCGGTACCCCCATGCCGCAGGCTCACGTCCACTCGACGGCGGAGGTCGTCGACCTGCTCGTCGACGACGACTTCGTGGTCCGGCTGAACGGGGACGTCTATCGGGGCGAGGACGATGCCACCGCGGCCCTCGTGCGCGAGTCGGCACGGGAGGCGGGCGACTGACGGCGTCGGTGCCGACCGCGGCCAAAACGATTTATCACCCGCCGCCGTTATCCCGCTACATGGCTGACAAGCCCGAGTCCGGCGACCTGTTCGGCGTCCCGTACAACTTCGAGCGGCCGAGCATCCGCCGGCTCCTCTCGTCGTACTGGCAGCCCGGGGAGGGCATGCTCGTGGAGAAGCCGTTCGGCATCGGCTACACGCTGAACCTGGCGAACTGGCGCTCGTGGGCCGTACTCGTGGTCGCGGGCGCGCTCCTGTTTCAGGAGCGCAACGCGGGTTCGGCGTCCGCGGAGGCGGACGGATCCGAGGACGGCCCCGTCGAGGTCATCGTCGACGACGACTGAGGTCCCCGAGTTCTCCCGCGTCGTTCGGGCTCACTCGCCCCAGTCGTCCGAGCGGGCGCGCCGTCGCCACCGGCGCTGCTGGTCCCGCTCGGTGACGTGATAGCGCCCGTCGGCGAGGTCAGCCCGCAGCGCCGACTCGAACGCCTCCATCTCGTCGACGAACCCCTCGCGGAACGCCTCCACGAGTTCGTACGTCCAGGCGTCCTCCACCGCGCCGGCCGGGAGCAACTCGTCCCGGAGGACGTTCGCGAACTCGTCGTGGCCGGCCTCGCGGAGCAGCGACTCGGCCCGCTCGAACTTCTCCATCGCGTGGCCCGTGCGGTGGTGACAGGCGAGCAGGTCGCCGTACGCGCGGAACACGTGCTCGATGCCGAGTTGAGCGTCGTGGAGGGCCTCGCGCTCGGTCTCGGTGAGGCTCGGTTCGCTGTCGCCGTTCGGGGGCATGCGTCGGGATAGGTGCCGAACGCGTGTCAAATTTTGCCCGGAAGTCCGAAGGATGCAGGCCCGGCCAGCCGTCCGGCGCGCGTGACGGCGAGCCCCGGAGGGGCGAGCGGACGCGCGAGAGGGACGAGACGCGCAGGCGAGCGGAGCGAGCCGAGGAGCGCAGCGCGGTCCGGGGTTCGCGTACCCAGGTGGGGGCTTTCGAGCTGGTCGTCACCGAATCGGACACCTCGAGTGCACCAACAACTCACCACCACAGAAGAATGCCCGAACGGTTACCACCCAGCGAACCCATGCCGAGCGCATGAACCGGACGTTCCTCGCGTCGCTCGGCCTCACGGGCCTCTCGCTGGTCGGCTACGTCGCCGGGACGGTCGCGTCCTACCCCGGCCGCGAGGCCAGCATCGCCGGCCTGCTCGCGGGCGTGACGCTCGCGGCGGTGACGTACGGCCGGGAGGGAGAGTCGTGACCCGCTCGCTGTCCTACACCCCAGACGGGGTCGCCGCGTACGACGACCTCGGGGAGGCCATCGAGGCCCCCGGAACCACCTGGGCGACCGTCGCGTCGGCCGACCGCGCAGACCTCGACGCCGTCGCCGAGCGGTTCGACGTCCACCCGCTCCACGTCGAGGACGTGCTGAATGACGTCCGGCCGAAGACCGAGGTGCTCGACGAGTACACGTTCCTGCTGGTGAAGGCCGCCCGCTTCCGCGTCGGCGAGACGACGTTCCTCGAGGAGATCCGCACCCAGCAGGTGGGCATCTTCATCGGCGACGACTGGCTGGTGACGATGACCGCCGAGGCGGTCGCGCCCGTCGACGACGTCTGGGACCGGGTGGCGGCCGACGAGCGCCGCGTGCTCTCCCGGGGCGCCGACTACGCGGGCTATCTCGTGTTCGACCGGATCGTCGACGGCTACTTCGACCTGCTCGACGAACTCGAGGACGACATCGAGACCGTCGAGGAGCGGGTCGTCGAGGCGCCCGACCCGGAGACGCTCGCGCTCATCAACGACCTCCGCCGGGAACTGCTCTCCATCCGGCGGGTCGTCTGGCCGAGCCGCGACGCCGCGAACGCGCTCTACCGCGGTGACGCCGACCACGTCACCGAGCCCATCGAGAAGTACTACCGCGACGTGTACGACCACCTCGTGCAGGTGGTCGAGTTGACCGAGACGTACCGCGACCTGACCGCCGGCGCGCGGGACATCTACCTCAACACGCTCTCACAGTCGACCAACGAGGTGATGCGACGGCTGACGGTCGTCGCCACGGTCGTCCTGCCGCTCACGCTCGTCGCCGGCGTGTTCGGCATGAACTTCGAGGCGATGCCCGAACTGTCGTGGCCGTACGCCTACCACGCGACGATGCTCGGGATGGCCGCCGTCGCGGTCATCCTCACCGCGTACTTCAGTCGGGAGGGCTGGCTGTAGCCCGGAGCCCGGACGCTCGCCACCGACGACGCCGACCGTGTCCGACGATGCCGACCGTGTCCGACGACGACGCCTCCCGACTACTCGGTCCGAATCCGCCCCAGGGTGTCGCCGCGACGGAACTCGCCGTTCTCGGGGACGGTCTGCTCGACGAGTTCGCCCGACGCGGGCGCGGGCACGTCGACGCTCACCTTCTCGATCTGGATCTCACACAGCGTGTCGTCGACCTCGACCGCGGCCCCCTCCCGGACGAACCACGTCGCCACGACCGCCTCCTCGACGTCGGCGGCGTCCGCGGGCCAGACGTCGGCCGAGTCGACCGCGACGGTCGACTCGCTCACGGCCCCCACCTCGTTCGGGTCCGGGCGACGGATTCGCAGGGTGTGAGCCGGCTTCGGCCCACCCTCATTCGAGCGCGGAGCGCACGGCGGCGGCGACGTCCTCGCCGTCCGGGTTCACCTCCTCCTCCAGCGGCCTGGCGTACGGGATGGGGACGTCCGGCATCGCCACCCGCTCGACCGCCTCCAGGGCGTCGAGGTTCGACTCCGCGGCGCGGGCGACGATCTCGCCCGTGAGGCCGAACGACCGGTAGTCCTCGTCGACGACGACCAGCCGGCCGGTCTTCTCGACCGAGTCCAGCATCGTCTCCTCGTCGAGCGGGACGAGCGTCCGGAGGTCGATCACCTCGGCGTCGATGCCGTCCTCGGCGAGGTCCTCGGCGGCGTCGAGCGCCCGGTGGACGTGGAGGCCGAGCGTGACCACGGTCACGTCCCCGCCCTCGCGCTTCACGTCCGCCTCGCCGAACGGGATGGTGTACTCCTCCTCCGGGACGGCCGTCTTCGGTCCCGGCGGCGCGGGCATCCAGGCGAGGCCCATCAGCCGCTTGTGGAACATGTAGACGACCGGGTCGTCGTCACGGATGGCCCCGTGCATCAGCCCCTTCGCGTCGTAGGCCGTGCTCGGGACGACCACCTTCATGCCGGGGAGGTGCGTGAACGTGCCGTACAGCGTCTGGGAGTGCTGGGCGGCGTCGTTGTAGCCGCCGCCGACGGCGGTCATGAGCACCATCGGGACGTTCACCGCCCCGCCCGACATGTACGTGTTCTTGGCCATCCCGTTGTAGATCTGGTCCATCGCGACGCCGAAGAAGTCCGCGAACATCAGCTCGACGATCGGCCGCATGCCGGCCTGTGCGGCCCCGACGCCGGCGCCGATGAAGCCCGTCTCGCTGATGGGGACGTCCATGACCCGGTCGTGTCCGAACTCCTCGAGCAGCCCCTGCGTGCTGTCGAAGATGCCGCCGTAGTCGGCGACGTCCTCGCCCATGACGAACACCTCCTCGTCGGCCGCCATCTCGGTCCGGATGGCCTCGACCATCGCGCGGCTCATCGTGAGTTCGCGCCCGCCGGCGTCGGCCTCCCGGGCGTCGGACTCCCGTTCTGCCTCCCCCGCGTCCGTTTCGTGTTCCTCCCGAGGGCCGGACTCGTGCTCCGCCGCCGCCTCCTGCTCCGCCGCCGCGGCCTCGGACTCGTCGCCCTCCCGTTCGGGGTCCTGGGTCGCCATCAGTCGTCACCTCCGGCGTCGGCCGCGGCGGCGTCGCTCGCCCCGGGCGGGTTCACGAACGCGTCCTCGTACGCCTCCTCCGGGTCGGGCTGTGGCTGTTCCTTCGCGTACGCGATGGCGTCCTCGACGCGTGACTCGGCCGTCTCGCGCAGCTCCTCGAGCTCGTCGTCACTCACGCCCGCGTCGCGGAGGTCGTCCGCGAGGCGGTCGATGGGGTCCATGCGCCGGAGCCGCGGCACCTCCTCGTCGGGGCGATACGTCTCGGGGTCGCCCATGAAGTGGCCCATGTGGCGGTGGACCTGCACCTCCAGCAGCGTCGGGCCGTTGCCGGCGCGGGCGCGCTCGATGGCCCCGTCGGCCGCCTCGTACACCGCGACGGCGTCGTTGTAGTCGACGCGCTCGCCGGGCATCTCGAACCCCTCCGCACGCTTTGCGCCGTTGGAGACGTTCGTCACGCGCTCCTTCGGCATGCTGATCGCCCAGTCGTTGTCCTCGACGACGAACACGACCGGAAGGTCGTGGAGGCTCGCCAGGTTGAGCGACTCCAGGAACCCGCCCTGGCTGATGGCGCCCTCGCCCAGATACGACACGGCGACGCTGTCCTCGCCGCGCTTTTTCGCCGCCAGCGCGGCGCCGACCGCGGGCGGACAGCCCTGCGCGATGATGCCGCTGCACGCGAAGTTCACGTCCGGGTCGAACAGGTGCATGTGCCCGCCCTTCCCCTTGCAGAGGCCCGTTTGTCGGCCGAATATCTCCGCGGTCATCCGGTCAAGGTCGACGCCCTTGGCGATGGCGACGTGGTGGGGACGGTGGGGCGCGGTGACCGTGTCGTCCTCGCGGAGGTGCTGGCAGACGCCGACAGCCGCCGGTTCCTGCCCCGCGGCGAGGTGGAGTTCGCCGGGAATCTGGCCCGCCGAGATGTCGAACGCCGGCTGTTTCCCCTCCAGATACTCCTCCTGTAACCGCTCCTCGTAGTGGCGCGCGGTCACCATGTCCGTGAACATGGCTCTGAGCGCTGTCTCCGTTATCATGGGGTACGTTCACGAATCACACGAGAGTCCCAATCAACGTTCGGCAGCGATAGTTGGCAGACTGCGGCCAGGTACCGACGGATTGGCGACGGTCGGCGGCTCGGGAACTGCGACGAAAAGACGATCTGTGACCGCGTCAGCCCGGTGGTCGTCCGGACGGTACGATCCGCGACCGCGACGGCCCGAATCGGGTCAGCCTCGCCGCGCGAGGCGATGGATCACCCCGAAGCGCGACGCGGCGAATCAGACCCGGCGACGCGCGAGCAGCGCGACGCTCAGCAGGGCGAGCACGCCGGCCGTGACGCCGAGACCCGGCCCGGTCGTGGTCGAGCCATCGCCGCTGCCGCCGTCACTGCTGCCGTCACCGCCGCTTCCGGTATCGCTCCCGTTGCCGCCCTCGCTCATGGCGACCTCGCGGCTCGAGAAGTGGTTCACCGCGACGAGCACGTCCGCGCTCGCCTCGGCGCTCGAGGACTGCTGGACGAGGAACTTCGAGGTGTCGCCGCCGTTCGCGGCGCTCTCGAGTTCGCCGTAGGAGGACGCCCGCGCGGCCGCCTCACCGTCGACGGTCACCTGCACGTCCTCGGCCGAACTGATCGCCTCCTCCGAGACCGAGGTGATGAGGACCTTCCCCTGCTCCTTTGAGCGCTCGACGGTCATCTCGACGGTGCCCTCGCTCCGCTCGGTCACCTCGACGGTCGTGTCCTCGCCGTACGTGACGACGTCGGTCGCGAGTTCGCCGCCGCTCTCGCTCCCCGACTCCGCGGCGCTCATGACGTAGACCTCCGCGGTCGCCGTCCCGTCCGCGATGAGCCGTTCCTGCCGCTCGTCCTGCTGGGATCGCTCGTCGGGGTACGACCGGAACACGAGCGTGCCGTCCTGGCCGAGGACGGCCTCGTCGAGCGCGAGCGCGACGGCCGGTCGGTGTACAGCAGGCTGACGCCCGAAGTCGAGGACGCGCTCGGGAACGCTGACGGCTCCGGCCGGCGACCGCGCCGGGCGTGAACGCGTCCGAGCGCGAAACCGATGGAGGAAAACCGCTCCGCCGCGGAGGTGGGTGCGATGGACGTCCAGTTCCTCGGCGGCGCCGGCGAGGTCGGTCGCAGCGCCGTGCTCGTCGACGAGTCGCTCCTCCTCGATTACGGGACGAAGACGGCGACGCCGCCCCAGTACCCCCTCGGCTCGGCCGGGGGCGGTCGCGGGGTCGACCCCAACGCGGTCGTCGTCTCCCACGGCCACCTCGACCACGTCGGCGCGGTGCCGGCGCTGCTCTCGGGGGAGGCCCGCCCCGAGATCCACTGGACGCCGCCGACCCGCGAACTCGCGCTCACGCTCGCCCGCGACACGCTGAAGCTGCACGGCAACAGCCCGCGGTGCCCGTTCACCGGCGAGGACGTCCGCCGGATCGGCGAGGTGTCGGTCGAACACGGCTACGGCGAGCCGTTCGAGGCCGCCGGCTACGAGGTGACGTTCTTCGAGGCGGGCCACATCCCCGGGAGCGCGCACGTTATCGTTGACGACGGGGACACCCGACTGCTCTACACGGGCGATTTTCACACCGACGATCAGAGACTGGTGTCGGGCACGACAGCCCGCCCCGACGCGGACGTCGTCATCTGTGAGAGCACGTACTCGGACGTCGAACACGAGGACCGCACGGCCATCGAGGAACGCTTCGCCGAGAGCGTGAAGACGACGCTCTGGGAGGGCGGCACCGTGATCGTCCCCGCGTTCGCCATCGGACGGACGCAGGAACTGATGCTCATCTGTGAGGCCTACGACGTGCCCTGTTACGTCGACGGGATGGGCACTGAGGTGACCGAGATGCTGCGGCAGTACCCCGAATTCGTCCGCAACGCCGATGCACTTCGTCGTGCGACGTCACACGCCCGGGTCGTCACCGGCCGCGACGGCCAGCGGGAGCGCATCGTCGACCAGCGGGCGGCGATCATCACCACCAGCGGGATGCTGTCTGGCGGCCCCGCCATGACGTACATCCCGGCGATTCGCGCGAACCCGACGAACAAGATCACGCTGACCGGCTACCAGGTCGAGGGCACCCCCGGGCGGAGCCTGCTGGAGACCGGGAGCGCGGAGATCGACGGGCGCGTGATGCCGGTCAGCGCTCGCGTGGAGCAGTACGACTTTTCGGCACACGCCGACCGAAGCGGGCTCTTAGACTTCCTGGAGTCGTACCGCGACGCCGAGGTGCTGGTGAACCACGGCGACCGCTGTGAGGCGTTCGCCGAGGAGTTACGCGCGGACGGCTACGACGCGAGCGCGCCGGAACTCGGCGCGCGGGTGACGGTCTGAGACGCACCGAGCGGACGGAGTGAGATGCCCTCCCCGTCACTCCCAGTTGTGCAGCGACTCCCGGAAGATGTCCGCCACGTCCGCCTTCGTCACCGGCCGGGGGTTACAGCGGAGCAGGCGCTGTTGGGTGTCGACCGTCTGGCCCGCCAGCCAGTCGATCTCCTCCTCGGTCACGTCGGCAAGTTCGTGCAGGCCGCTCGGCAGGACGTTCAGGTCGCGCTGGAGGCGCACGAACTCCTCGCGGGCCTCGTCGGCCGCCTCGCGGGTCCCCATCCCGTCCGTGTTCGCCCCGAGCAGCTCGGCCACCCGCGCGAACCGCTCGGGGTCGCTGGCGACGTTGTAGCCGAGCGTGCTCGCCGGGGTGAGCACGGCGATGGTCTCGCCGTGGAACGTGTGGTACCGGTTGCCGACGGGGTACGCCATCGCGTGACAGAGGCTCGCGCCCGCCGTCAGGCCGGCGATGGCGCCGTACAGCGCGCCCTTCAACATCGCGCCCCGGGCCTCGAGGTCGTCGCCGTTGTTGACGACGCGCCGGACGTTGCCCGAGAGGAGCGAGATCGCCCGTTCGCTGAACATCTCGGTGAAGCCCGTCCGGCCGGCGTACACCGGGCGGTCCGCGGGGTCCTCCGGACGCAGGAGTTCGTCGAAGGCGTGTGTCGTGTACCCCTCGATGGCGTGCCCGAGCGCGTCCATCGCCGTCTTCGCGGTGAGTTCGGGCGGCAGCGTCGTCGTGAGCGTCGGGTCGAGCAGCGCGGCGTCGGCGCGGACGTTCGCGCTGGAGATGCCCTCCTTGATCTCCTTCTCCTCGACCGAGAGGATGGCGACCGGCGAGATCTCGGAGCCGGTTCCGGCGGTCGTCGGCACCAGCACCAGCGGCGGGCCGTGGTCGGTCAGCGCCTCCCCCTCGCCGGTCGGCTCGGCGACGTAGTCCAGGATCTCGCCGCCGTTGGCGACGACCGACCGGGTCGTCTTCGCGGTGTCGAGACAGCTCCCGCCGCCGAGGCCGACGTAGAAGTCGTAGCCGTCCGCGCCCATCTCCTCGCGGACGAACGAGATGCAGCCCTCGACGTCCCGGATCGACGGCTCCCGCTCCGTACCGTCGTACACGTCCACGTCGTAGCCGGCAGCCTCGACGTGGTCAGCGACCCGGCCCGCGTGGCCGAGGTCGACGAGCGTCTCGTCGGTGACGATCAGCCCCCGTGCGTCCGCGTCGGCCCCCACGGAGTCGAGCTGTGTGCCGATCTCCTCGACCGCGCCGGGGCCGACCCGAAGCTGCGGGATCTCGACGTTCCAGACGGTCTCGGGCGCGAGTTCGTGCGGGCTTGCCGAGACCGATCGCTCGTAGCTCACCGGGGCCACCTCGCGGGAACTGCCGGCGTGGTACCGTGGCGCATCGTCGGCACATGGACGGGCGCCGACTTAAGTTCCGGCCGGGGGCGTCCGCCGGCAGACGTGCCCGCCAGGAGAGATCAGTCGTCGCCACCGTCGCCGTCCTCGCCACCGTCCGTCAGTGACTCGGGATCCAGCCCCGCGTGGCGAACGATCGCGTCGAACGCCTCCCGGGAGACGGCCTCGGAATCGGAGACGCCCCGGTCGGCGGGCGATTCGAACCGATCGCGGACGAACCACCGCGCGACGGCGGCCAGCCGCGCGTCCCCGCGCTCGTCGATCTCGGCCTGCGCGCCGGCGAGGAGGAGGCTCGCGGCGAGCACGTCGTAGCAGAGCCGCGAGAGCTCCTTGGCCCCGTGCTGTGCGTCCGCCTCGTCCGCATCGGCGAGCGAGAACAGGGCCGACTGGAGCGCCTCGTGGCGCGTCTCTGCCTCCTCGACTGCCGCCGCCAGCGCGGGGTGGGTCGCCTCGTCGAGTCGCTCGCGACAGAAGGTGAGAAACGTCGGCGCGGCGTCGGCCCGGTCGAACGCCCGGAGCAGATCGAGCGAGAGCACGTTCGAGGTGCCCTCCCAGATGGGGAGCACCTGCGCGTCCCGGAGCAGACGGTGGGTGACGAACTCCCGGACGTAGCCGTCCCCGCCCAGGATCTCCATCGCGTCCGAGGAACAGTCGACCGCGGCGCGGGCGGTGTGGTGTTTCGACAGTGGGGCGAGCACCCGCATCAGCTTGAACGCCTCCTCGTCGCCGCGGTCGCGCTCGTAGCGGTCGAGCCAGCGGGCGGCCTCCATCGTCACCGCGACGACCGCCTCGTACTCGACGCTCAACGCCGCCAGATCGCGCCGCATCAGCGGGAGTTCGTCGAGCCGCTTCCCGAACGCCTCGCGGTTGGCGGCGTGGACCTTCGCCTCCAGCAGCCCGCGGCCGATGATGCCCACCGCGCCGGTGGCGTTGGTTACCCGCTCCCAGTTCAGCATCGTCGTCATGTACCGGAACCCCTCCTCCGGCTCGCCGACGAGATACCCCGTCGCCCCCTGCAGTTCGACCTCGCCGGTCGGGACGCTGATCGTGCCGAGCTTGTCCTTCAGCCGGCGGTACGTCTGGTCGTTCAGGCGCCCGTCGGGCAGTTCGTGCGGGACGAGAAACAGCGACAGCCCGGCGGTGCCCTCGGGCGCGTCGGGCCGGCGGGCGAGCACGAGCGTCCCCTGCGCGTCGACGTTCGAGCAGAACCACTTCTCGCCGGTCAGTTCGTACTCCCGACCCTCGACGCGTTCGGCGACGGTCTCGGCCGCGCCGACGTCGCTGCCGCCCTGCTTCTCGGTGAGGAACATCGCGCCCTCGATGCGCTCGTCGCCCTCGCGGGCCGTGAGCCCGTCGAGATAGCCGTCGAGGTGGCCGTCGTCGTGGTTCCCGAGCACGAGCGCCGCGCCGGCGGTCATCGACACCGGGCAGGTGAGCCCGGCGTCCGCATGGGAGAGCAGTGCTTGCATCGTCAACGTGTGGACGAGCCCGACCGGCTCCTCCCGGTCGGCCGGGGCGCGGAACGCGTCGGCGACGGTGCCGTGTTCGTAGGCCAGCCGCTCGCTCTCCAGGAGTTCTCGGGGGTAGCGCACGTCGTTCGCCAGGTCGCCGTTCCGGTCGTACGTGTGCAGGTCGATTCCGCGCTCGTCGACCGCGTCGGCGTTGTCAGCGACGGTGTGGCCGACGACCGACCCGAACGCCGAGAGGCGGGACTCGGCCCAGTCGAACTCGTCGTCCGGGTAGGCGCGTTCGGCGGCCCGCCGGAGGGTCGGGTCGAGCGCCCAGTAGTTGCAGTGGCTGCCGTCCTCGAGCTGGGCGTAGTCGATGGGGTCCATGGCGGATGGTTCCGTGGAATCCGGTTAATGATTTGGCCCCGGCCCGGGCGGAAGGTGCTCCCCGAGGCGAACGCGGCTGGACGACGGCGTGGCGTGGCCCCCGAGACGACACCCGCCGTGCGACGCCGCGTGACCGTACCGACGCGTGACGGACACCCGCGTGAACCTCCCGGGGTGACACGGCAGGTGCTGGCAGGCCACATACCCGGCCGGGGAACGAACGGTGGCCTCCATGCGCTGGGACCACTCACGGAGCGGCGGGACCGCTCCAGCACACGACGCGGTCGGGACGGACGGACGGGACGATTCCGACGACCCGGACGGCGTGAACCGGATCGACGGCCGGGACCGACTCGGCCGCCGGTCGTTCCTCCGGGGCACCGCCGGCGCGGGAGCGGCGGCGGTCGGGGTCGGCACGGTCGGGACCGCCCGCGCCCAGGACGGCACCGGGACGGCCGACGGGGAGGCCGAACGGGCCACGACCAGCGCCGCGTTCGCCGAGGACGCGCCGCGGCTCGGAAATTCGGACTACACGGGGCTGTTCGTCCACGTCGCGGGCGTGAACCAGGACGCCTCGACGCGGGACGTGAGCACCTGTCCGTTCGTCGAGTCCGACGACGCGGTGGTCGCCTACGACGTCACCGTCGTCGACCGCGCGTCCGAGGAAACCCCGCAGGCCGACACGCTGCTGTTCGCGGCGGTGGACGACGACAGCGTCGCGTTCGGCAAACTGTTCATCGTCACCGGCCAGACGGACTGTGGTTCGGACCACGTCCAGGCGCAACTGGAGGAGGTCGGCGCGGCGACCTTCGACACCGCCGACGTCGACATCGGCGGGCCGGACGTCACGGAGACCGACTCGCCGGGGTTCGGCGTGGCCGGGGCGCTCGCGGGGGTGCTCGGGACGGGAGAACTCCTGCGGCGTCGGCGCTGACCGGCGACCGATACGAACTCGGCCGTCCCGGCTCCTGATCGGAGCCGATTCGTGAACTTGCCGCGGGCCGGGGAGGAGAAAACCGGGGCGGGCGGGGTCGGGCAGGGTCGAGCCGGATCAGTTCGGGTCGAACTGGCGCATCGTGTCGCGCACGTCCTCGCGGTTGCCGATGAGCGTGACGCGGTCGCCGGTCTGGATCGTGAAGTCGGCGCTCGGGACGACCGCCTCGCCGTCGCGGGCGACCAGCGCGATGATGCTCCCGCCGGGCAGGTCCGGGCCGATGTCGCGGATCGTCCGGCCCGCGTACTCCTCGGCGGTCACCTCGATTTCCTGGACGTCGCCCGAGCGGCCGATCTCGCCCATCCAGTTGGCCAGCGCCGGGCGCTCGATGTAGTTGTCCATCGCCTGGGCGGTCGCGATGGTCGAGGCGACCGTCCGGACGCCCAGTTCCTCGAACGCCTCGACGTTCTCGGGGTTGTTCGCCCGCGCGAGGATGGTCTCGGGCTCGAACTTCGAGGCCGCGAGCTGGGAGACGAGCAGGTTCACGTCGTCGTCCC
Organism: Halobaculum sp. XH14; assembly: GCF_032116555.1. Classification (NCBI taxonomy): domain Archaea; kingdom Methanobacteriati; phylum Methanobacteriota; class Halobacteria; order Halobacteriales; family Haloferacaceae; genus Halorarum; species Halorarum halobium. The sequence goes on along the minus strand of NZ_CP134949.1, from coordinate 319,537 downwards.
CGGTCGCGGCGACGACGACCTTCGCGTTGTCGCCGCCGGCCGACTGGAGGACGCCCGTGTCCGTGCCGTCGCCCACGTGGACGGTGTGGCCCTCGTTGCGGGCCGTCTGCACCTGTGTCTCGTCGTTGTCGATGATGACGACGTTCTCTCCCCGGTCTTCGAGGCGGGTGGCGAGGGTGCGCCCCACGGTGCCGCCCCCGATGATGAGTACACGCATTGGTATCACGTCAAGCGTCTCCGCGATGCGGCGGGCGAACCCGCCCTCCAGGACGACCGTCGCCAGGATGACGAGGAACACCGTCCCGACGAGGACGTTCGCCGCCTCGGTCATCCCCCGAGCGGTGAGTTCGACCGCGAACAGCGTCGAGACCGACGCCGGAATGATTCCCCGCGGGCCGACGAACGACATGAACAGCTTCTCCTGGCGCGAGAAGCGGTCGCCGACCGACGAGAGGAACACGAGCGCCGGGCGGATGAGGAACACGACCGCGAGGACGACGGCGACGCCGCCCCACCCGAGCAGGACCAGGTCTTCGAACCGCAGCAGCGCCGCCAGCGCGATGAACACGAACGAGAGCACCAGCAGCGTCACGTCGCCCTTGAAGTCGGTGACGTCCTCCTCGTACGGGATGTCCATGTTCCCGAGCAGGATGCCGGCGGTGGCGACCGCCGCGATGCCGGCCTCGCGCACGATGAAGTCGGCCGCGCCGTACGACACCAGCGCGCCAGCGAGCACGAGCAGCCGGGCGTTCCGGGGGGCGTTCCCCGGCGAGAGGTCGACGTAGCGGAGGACGTAGAACACGACCGCCGCGACCAGGCCGCCGATGACGACCCCGGTGCCGAGGCGTTCGACGAACAGCGTCAACAGCGCGCCCGGGGCGGTGGTGCCGGCGAGGATCGCCTCGAAGATGACGACCGCGAGGATCGCCGCGGTCACGTCGTTGACGATCCCCTCGGTCTCCAGGGCCGCCTCCACCCGGTCCCTGACCGGGACGACCTCGAGGATGGGCGTGACGACCGTCGGGCCGGTCGCGACGAGCAGCGCGCCGATGAGCCCCGCGATGCCCCAGGAGGTCCCCAGCGCGTACCGGACCGTCAGGGTCGTCCCGACGAACGCGATGGCCGCGCCCAGGGTGACGAGCCGGAGCGTCTCGCGGGGTGCCTCCCGGAGCTTCTCCACCCGGAGGTGGAACGCCCCCTCGAAGACGATGACCGCGACCGAGAGCCCGACGATGGCCGGCAGCGCGTCGCCGAACGACTCCGAGGTGATGGCGCCGAGCCCCTCGGGACCGAGCGCGATGCCCGCCCCCAGCAGGAAGATGATGCTCGGCACCTGAAAGCGGTCGGAGAGGATCTGTGCGATCACGCCGACGCCGATGATGGCGGCGACCAGCGCGATGAGCGTCCCGTCGCCTGCCACTATCGCCCCTCCATTAGGCTCGGGTATCCGTCCGAATCTGATAAGTCCACCGTTACGGGGGTGTTTCGACAGCGGCGGCCGTGGTTGGATGGCGAATCCAGAAGAACGGACAACTATGTTACGATTCCGTGAACGATGCCGGACGTCAGGGCCCCTCGTACAGGACGTCGACGGCCTCCGCGTAGCGGTCCAGGATGTTCCGGCGCTTCTTCTTCATCGTCGGGGTGAGCAGGTCGTTCTCCTCGGTGAACTCCTCGGGGACGAGTCGGAACTGCTTGATCTGTTCGTGGGGTTCGAACGACTCGTTCACCCGGTCGACCTCCGACTGGACGAGCACGCGGACCTCGTCGTTCCGGCAGACGGCGTCGGCGTCCGCGGGGAGGTCGACGCCGTTCGCCTCCGCCCACTCCCTGATCGCCGGCATCGCGGGGACGATGAGCGCCGAGACGAACTTCCGGGCGTCCCCGAGCACCATCGCCTGCTCGACGTACTCGGAGGCCGCGAAGGCGTCCTCGATCGCCCCTGGCGGGACGTACTTCCCGGTCGAGAGCTTCATCAGTTGCTTCGCCCGCTCCCGGAACGCGATATAGCCGTCCGGCCGGATCTCGACCACGTCGCCGGTCCGGAACCAGTCATCGTCGTCGAACGCCGCGTCCGTCTCCTCGGGAAGGTTGTGGTAGCCGCGGAACACGTTCGGCCCCTTCACGAGCAGTTCGCCGACCTCCCCCGCCGCGTCGTCCGTGTTGCCGGCGATGGTCGGGTCGACCTTCACGTCCACGTCGACGACCGGCGGGCCGATGGTGCCGACTTTCGGCTCCTCGGGCGGGTTCGCGGCCACGACCGGGGCGGTCTCGGTGAGGCCGTACCCCTCGAGGATGGGGACGTCCATCCCGTGGTACAGTTCACACAGGTCCGCCGACAGCGACCCGCCGCCGGAGATGAAGAAGTCGACGTTGCCGCCCAGCGCCTCCTTCACGCTGGAGAAGACGAGCCGGTCGGCGATCCGGTAGCGCGTCCGCAGGCCGAACCCGGGGTCGTCGGCGCGGTGGTGCTCGCGGCCGACGTCGGTCGCCCACTCGAATATCCGCTCTTTCACGCTCGACTCCGACGCCTGCTCGCGGATCGCCGCGTACAGCTTCTCGTAGACGCGCGGTACGCTCGTCGCCGTCGTGGGACGGACGAGCCCGAAGTCCTCGCGGAGCGTGTCGGGCGACTCGGCGTAGGCGACGGTCGCGCCCGCCGAGAACATCATGAAGTGGCCCGCGAGCCGCTCGAACACGTGTGCGAGCGGGAGGAACGACAGCCCGACGGTCGTCTCGTCGATGGCGGGGACGCCCGCCTCGGCCTTGTCCGGGCGCGGGCCGAACCGGCGCATGCACTGGTCGACGTTGGCGAGGAAGTTCCGGTGGGTGAGCTCCACGCCCTTCGGGGTGCCCGTGGTGCCGGAGGTGTAGATGAGGCTGGCGAGGTCGTCCAGGTCGCGGTCGACGACCCAGCCGTCGCCCGGATCCAGCGCCGCGCCGCGGTCGTGGACCTCGCCGAGCGTGTGGACGTCCTCGCGTTCGTGCGGCTCGCCGTCGAGCAGCACCACGAACTCCAGCGAGAGGTCATCCTCCACCGCGAGCACCCGGTCCAGCAGTTCGCGGTCCTCGACGACGACGCCCGAGGCGCCGGGGTCCGAGAGCAGGTGGCGAACCTGGCTCCGCGACGAGGAGGTGTAGACGGTCGTGACGACGCCGCCGGCGCCCAGCAGCGCGAAGTCCGACTGGGCCCACTCCATCCGCGTGTGGGCGAAGATGCCGACGCGGTCGCCGGGCGCGACGCCCAGGTCGCGAAACCCCGCCGAGAGCCGCCGGACGAGGTCGTGCACCTCGCCGTACGTTAGGTCCGCGTAGTCGCCCTCGGGCGCGGCGTCGACGACGCCCTCGCGGACGAGCGAGCGGTCGTACACGCCCCCCTTGTAGCGCTGGGCGACCCGGTCGGCGTTGCGCCGGGCGCTCGCGTCGAACGTCGCCGCCAGCGAGTCGCGCGTCACGTCGGGCTCGTACTCGCGTTCGGCCTGCCTCCAGTCCATGCGAACGTGTGGCGATGGCGGGGTCTTAACGGTGCCCCCACTCGGCGCCCGTTGTCACGGGTTTCCGGGCGCGTTCGCCGGTTCTCACCCGGCATCCCGCGCTCCGGAGCCCGAAGCTCGTATCGGTGGCCCGGACTCAGGCCTCGTATCGCCGCGCCAGCAAGTAGATCGCGGGCGAGCCCACGAGCGTCGGCCAGAGCCAGCGGGCGATCGGCGGGAGAAACAGGAAGTTCACCGTCGAGAAGGCGGTCACGGTGGCGATGTAGCCCGCGCTCATCCGGGAGAGGTGCTGGAAGAACCAGGCCCGGGGCTCGGGGTCGCCCACGCGGTAGGCGCGGGCGTCGCTGAGCCCGAACCCCGTCCCGATGGCGCCGAAGACGAGCATCACCGTCCCGAACGAGGAGCCGTCGAGGAGACGCGCTCCGCCCATCAGCACGAGGCCCGCGCCGGCCGCGGTCAGCAGTCCGACGGCGGCCCAGTCGACCGATTCCGGGCCGTCGGTCGGCCGCTTTCGGGAGAGGACGCGGTAGCCCGAGAACACGAAGTAGAAGCTGAACACCGCGACGAGCGCGAGGAACTGGCGGGTCGGCGTCGGGTCGAGGGCGAACAGCGCCAGCGCCGACGTGACGACGAACGCCATCGCGTACACGTACGTCCGGCCCAGGCGGCGGTGCCGCGTCCCGCCCTTGCTCGTCAGGAACGCGCCGGCACCCGCGAACAGCGCGAGAACGCCCGCCAGAACGTGGAGTCCGAGCGTCACCTCGCCGACCGCCGACGGGAGCGCCTGCACGTCACTCACCCCCTGATCGGCCGCGATTCCCCGACGAGCCCCCGACGTGTCGCATCGTCGTGAGATTCGACGAGCGCCGGATAAAGCTACCGTACGTCCGTCTCAGTACCGCAGGGGACGTCCCTGGAGGGTCTCAGTTCTCCTCGACGTAGTCCAGGTACGCGAGGACGCCGCGGGCGTTCAGGCGCTCCTCGGCGCGGGCCTTCCGCTCGCCCCAGCAGTCGACGAACCGCTCCTGGGCGTGGGCCGCGAAGTGCTCGACGACCGCCTCGTCGTCGCCGAGTTCCTCGCGTTTCCGCTTCACGGCCTCGACCCACTCCAGCAGCGTCCGCTTGTACTCCGCGAGAAAGTCGTCGTCGAACTCGCGGGGACCGAAGTGGCCGAAACAGAGGATACGCGGGTCGAGCGCGCGGATGGCGTCGACGTCCTCGTGACACGCGTCCATGTTGAACGCCGACGGCGGCGACGTCTGGCGCACCTCGTCGAGTTGCGGGACGTAGACGCCCGCCGCGTCGGCCGTGAACACCACGTCGTCGCCGCGGTCGTGGAAGAACACCTGGTGGGGGGCGTGGCCCGGCGCGTGGTGGACGTCGAGGGCCCGGTCGCCCAGGTCGAGCGTCTCGCCGCCCGAGAGCGGCTCGATGCGGTCCTCGGGGATCGGCTCCGGCTCGACGTAGTACCGCCACTGCTCGCCGACGGCGGCCCTCGTTCCCTCGACGAGCCGCCCGGGGTCGACGAGGTGCGGGACGCCGATCTCGTGGGTCATCACCGTCGCGTCCGGGAACGCCTCCGCGAGGAACCCGGCCCCCCCGGCGTGGTCGAGGTGGACGTGGGTCGGGAGGATCAGGTCGGGGACGACGTTCAGTTCCTCGAGCGCGTCGAAGAGGTACTCGCGGTTCGTGCCGATGCCGGTGTCGACGACGGCGGGCCGCTCGGCGTCGATGACGTAGACGGCCCCGTAGTTCGCGGTGTCGTACATCCCCGTGTCGAGGTAGTAGAGGTCGGTGGTGCCGGGGACCGCCTCCACGTCGCCGGGCTCCATGCATCCAGAGGCGCGAGCGCGAGTCAAAAGGGTTGCCCACGGCGTGTTCGCCGGCGGTCCACGTCGTCGCACGGCGTGACTGCCACAGTCATCAGGGCGCGACTACCGACCTCACCTCGGCGCGACTACCGACCTCACCTCGGCGCGACTACCGACCTCACCTCGGCGCGACTACCGACCTCACCTCGGCGCGACCGTCGGCGTGTCGACTCCGGGGGTCCGGCCGATGAAGAGGAGGCGAAATCCGGAGGGCTGAAACACGGGGGACGGCCGCGCTACGCGTTCACGTCCGGCCCGTCGTCGACGAATCGGACGGTGAACCGGTCGTAGCCGCCGTAGGCGGTCTCGAGCGAGCCCAGCCACCAGTTCCACCGCTCGACGAGGTCCTTGTCGTCGGGGGCGTCCGCCATGTTGTTCACGACGTCGGCGGCCGTGAGCGGCTCGCCGCGGTCGGCCTCCAGCTTGCCGGCGTCCGCGAGGTCCCGCGCCTGGCGGGCGACGACCCGCCGGTGAGGCTCCTCGCCGCCGAACTCGCGTTCGAGCGCCGTCGTCAGTTCTCGACTGTCCACGTGCCTGCTTGGCACTCCACGCCTTTTAGTCCGCCGGGTATGTGTCAGACTCTCGCACGACCACCGTCGGACGGACTGACGGTGCCGCGAGGATTCTCCCCACGACCCACGGGCGGAGCCGTCGCTCGCCGTCGTGAGCGGCTGAGGGGAGTAAGCCCCCTTCTGTTCGTCCCGACATTCGGCTACGCGTCCGCGCCATGCCGCGAAGCGGCGGCCCGAACTACCATCGGGGGCACGAGGCCCCGTCGGCGCGGACTTGCACCGGCGAGGATTCGCCGTTCCATCCGTTCCCGGCCGTCGACGAGACGCGAGGTCTCGTGGAGCCGGGCGAGCAGGACGCCCGCCGCGACTCCGCCCTCGGTCGGTTAGCTCCCTCCCCTCGCGGGTCGGTTCGCGGACCTCATCGGTCGAGCCGGGTGGTCTCGTTTCTGTTCCAGCGCCAGCCGTCTCCGGCTCCGGGCTTGCGCCCGGTCGCCCGTTCGGGCGGTGGGGGGACTTTCCTCATGCCTCGTCGGGCGGTCGCGGCGCGGACGCCGGCTCACCGCCCGAGGACGCACGGGGATCGGGCTCCCTCTGCCGTCAGCACCTAGGCCGCATCGTGGTTTAAGCGGTTCGCCGTGGGTTCGTCGGGAGGCGTCCGGGGGGCCGTCACCGCGGCCGTCGGGTGGTCGATAGAAAGCGGGTCGAGGCCGGGGGTATCGGTTCGACGGGAATCGGATCCGGTTCGAACGTGGTCGAGAGGGGACCGAGCGAGAGTCGAGCGCGAATCGGGCGCGAACCGGTGTGAGTAGTTCGACACTACTGGCGGCTAGGCCCTCCCTGTGGGACGGTTGTACGGTCCATAACGGTCCTGCACATGAAGGGAAGGGTTGAAGTCGGCGTGTCCCGTTAACTGGTCCATGTCCGAGGCGCAGACCGTTCAGCTCACCTACGAGGACGGTGATCGTGCGGTCGAACTCGCTCGGGAAGCCGTCGAATCGTACGTTCTCCACGGACAGCGCGAACATCCGGGGAGCATGCGCGACGCCTTCTACGCCCGAACGGGGGCGTTCGTTCGCCTCCAGTCCACACGCGGTCGTGGCCGAATGCGGGGCTGTGCCGGCTCGTATCGAGGGAAAGAACAGCTCGGTCACGCCATCGTCGACGCCGCGATCAAGGCCGCCTCGTCCGACTCGGGCGGCTCCGAAGTCGAACCGAAGGAACTGGACTCGATTCTCGTCTCCGCCTGTATCGTCTCGAACGTCACGCTCACCAACGATCCCGTCTCCGACCTCGAACTGGGCCGCCACGGGGTCGCCATCGACCAGGGCGACAAGCACGGCTGGCTCTACCCGACGATCCCGGTCGAGAACGGCTGGAGCAAGGAGCAGTTCCTCTCGCGGGTCTGCCGGAAGGCCAAGGTCTCGCCGACCGCCTGGCAGGACGAGGAGACGATGGTGACGCTCATCGACGGGCAGGTGTTCCGCGAGCGGGACGACGGCGGGAGCGTCGAGCAGTTGTAGCTTCGAGGGCCGTCTCAGTCGTCGCTCCGGTAGGCGTCGCCACCGCGTTTCTTGATAGTGAGCACCCAGAGCACCGTCTCGTCTTGATTCGCCCTGCAACCGAGACGGAACGGTCCAACTCGAAGCTTCTGATGTGGGGCTCCCGAGAGCGGTTCGAGGTAGTCGGCGGGCTCGCGCCACGGGTCGTCGACGACGTCGTCCAGTTTGGACGTGATCCGTTCGCGAGCGTAGTCGTCGAGTCCGTCGAACTGTCTCATGGCCCGTTCGGTGAGCCGCCAGTCCCACCCCTCGCTCATTCGTCGTGCTCGTCGACCGCGTCAGCGTGGAGCCCGTACTTGTCCTTCACCTCGTCGCTGGAGTACGTCCGGCCCTCCCGGATCTCGGCCTCGCCCGCGAGCATCGCCTTCAGATCCGCGCGGTTGAACTCGGGGTGCTTGACGGCGTCGCGGAGCGCGTCACGGATGAACTCGCTTCGGCTGTTGTAGCCGAACTCCTTCCACGTCCCGTCGACGTCGGCGAGGAACGTCTCCGTCATTCGGATGTTCACGGTCGTCTTGTCCGGCGGCGTATCGGCCTCTGACATGTGGTCGTGTTGAATTTGTGTACGAATAACAGTTACGCCCTCTCGACTGACATCCGCTCCGCACTCGCAACGCGAAACTTGCAGGGATTTAAGACGCGAACGGACGAGGGAGTTCGTAATGTTCGACACCATCGTCATCGCCACCGACGGCTCCGAGAGCGTCGGGCGAGCGGTGGACGTCGCGCTCGACCTCGCCGACAGGTTCGACGCGGCGGTCCACGCGCTGTACGTCGTCGACGCCGGCGAGGTCGACTCCTCGCCCGACGCCGTCCGCGAGGACATGCGCCACGCGCTCCAGGAGCGCGGCGGCGAGGCCATCGTCGACGTCCAGGCGCGGACCGAGCGCGACGTGACCGCCGTCGTCCGGGAGGGTCGCCCCGCCAACGAGATCGGCGAGTACGCCCGCGAGATCGGCGCGGACGTCGTCGCCACGGGCACCCGCGGCCGACACGGCGAGAACCGCTTTCTCATCGGCAGCGTCGCCGAACGGGTCGTTCGCACCTGCCCGACGCCGGTGTTGACCGTCCGGCAGCTCCAGGGCGCAGCCGAGTAAGCGGGCAGCCGATCGGGACCCAGTCGACCGCCGCCCCGTCGCGGCCGAACGCCGACGTTTTCACGTCCGGCGTGGACGGTCGGGTATGGACGACGAACTCATCGACACCGGCTCCCTCTCGCTGGAGCGCAGATCCAAGCTCCCCGGCGAGGGGTTCTTCTACCCCGACTCGCTGGACGACGACCTCGCCGAGGAGCGCGCGAGGGAGGCGCTGGAGGGCGCGGGCGTCGTGGTCATCACCGACTCGGACGCCGACGGCCTCGGCTGTGTCGCGCTCGTCCGCGAGGCGTACGACGCCGCGCTCGACGTCGCCCCGTTCGAGGAGCGACTGCGCGAGCGCCTGGCCGACGAGGACGACGCGGACGAGACGGACGGCGACGATGACACGGACGCCGCCGCCGAGCAGGACGAGGACGACCTCCCCGAGTCGGCAGTCGCGCTGCTCCCCTCCGGCCCGCACTCGTTCGAGGAGGACCTGGGCTACGCCGCCGAGTACCTCGAACCCGACGCCGACGTGTTCGTCTGTGACATCTGTCCGGACGCGTTCGAGTACGTCGAGGACGACCTGCGGACGGTCGTCGAGCGCGCGGGCGGGGTCCGCTGGTTCGACCACCACCAGTGGGGCGACGAGCTCATGGCGTCGGTCCGCGAACTGGGCATCGACCTCGTGGTCGGCGACAGCGAGGAGGAGTGCTCGACGGACGTCACCCTGCGCTCGCTCGAGTACGAGTTCCCCGAGCGCTTCACGGAACTCGCCGCGGTCACCCGCGACCACGACCTCTGGCTCAAGCAGGACGAGCGCAGCGACGACATCGCCGACTACGCCTACTGGACGGACGCCGAGGAGTACGCCGCCGTCGTCGGCGCGTACGGCGTCGACCTCCCGCCCGCGGTCGAGGAGTACATCGCCGAGCGCCGGGTCGAGAAGGAGCTGCTCATCGAGAAGGCCGTCGAGCGCGCCGAGGAGCACGAGGTGGGCGACTGGTCGGTCGGCGTCACCTACGGCCGTTGCTCGCAGAACGAGGTCGCCGAGACCCTCCGCCAGGGAGGGATGGACGCCGCGGTCATCGTCAAGCCCGCCGGCAGCGCCTCCATCCGCGGCTCGGACGGGTTTCGGCTGGCACACGAGGTCGCCGGGCAGGTCAACGGCGGCGGCCACCCGCAGGCCGCCGGCTGCATGCCCGACGTGTACGACGACATGCTCGATTACGCCCACCACTGGACGACCGAGGGCGCGGCGACCAAGCGCGTCATCCTCGCGGCGTTCGAGCGCGTCGCCGAGGAGCGGGCGGAGTTCGAGGCGATGGCCGAGGACGACGGGGAGTAAGCGCGACCGGCGTCGACGGTGCTCGTCGGGTCGCGTCGAACGCGAGACACGTCCCAATCCCGAGTCCTCCGTCCGGTTGCCGCGGTATATTGATTAGCCGACGCCGCGTTTCGTCAGTGATCATGAGCGCGTCCGGCCCACTTACCGCCCGGCGAGTCTCCGAACTCGTGCTGGCGAACCGAGCGATCAGAGCACCCGACTACAGGAAGGACCACGACGAGGGGGTTCAGTTCACGGACCCGGAACGGGGGCTCCAGTGGGGGGCCGACGCCGTTCCGGCCCTGCTGGGCCTCTTCCGGGTCGAGCAGGACGGCCGGGAGGACCACCCCGACGGCTGGGTGGGCTTTGCTCGCCACTGGCGCGGCGGAACGGTGCGGCTGGACTTCGACCTGTTCTCTGGTCCCGAGGAGTCCGAGGAGGTGCTGGTCGTGACCGCGATCTCGGGCCGGAAGGGTGAGAACCGCGTCCCGGACGCTGAGTTCGGGGAGATCGAACTGCCGGACCAGGTTCCCTCGGAGCAGGAGTGGGACGAACGGAGCAAACGGTACCAGGCGGCGCGGAGGAACGACGAAACCGACGGGTCCGCAGCGGTGAAGGCGTACATCGCGGCGCTGCCGGGGTGGAAGCGCGAGGTCGCGACACGATTCGACGAGATCATCCAGCAGGAACTGCCCGACGTGCGCCGCGCCGTGAAGTGGCACCAGCCGTTCTACGGCGTCGAGGACGAGGGATGGTTCGCGTCGTTCAGCGCGTTCTCGAACCACGTGAAACTGTCGTTCGTCTGTGAAGCGTACCTCGATCCGGAGCCACCCAGCGGATCGGATCCGACGAGACAGGCCCTCGACCAGGGGGAGACGGACGCGCTGGACGAAGAGCAGGTCGCCTCCTGGATCCGGCAAGCGGCCGACGATCCGGGGATGGGCTGGTGAGGAACGCACCCCCGCGTGAGCGGCCGGCCGGCAGTTGCGAATCCTCCTCGCTGGCGTGCACGATCACGGCCGACCCCGCGTTCAGTACGTTCGTCCTGACCGACGGGGGGAGAGTACGGCCCAGAGTCCCGTCGTTCGGCCGTCTCGAGCGAGTGCCCCGTGAATCGACCCGAATGAGCGCGCAGACCGACCGCCGCCTCACTCGATCGAGACGACCGAGAGCTTCGCCAGAACCGCGAGACAGAACCCGAGGACTGCGAGCAGGAAGGCGACGCCGAACAGCGGCCCGGCGAGGAGGAGCGCGAACTCGTAGCCGACGACGAGCTGGCCGAACCCCCTGACGGTGAACGCCAGGACGGTGACGACGACCGCGCCCGCCATGAGGCCGACGACCGTCCGCCGACGCAGTTCCGGGGCCGCCATGGTGCTCCGAGAGAGTCCGAGTCGGGACAAAACGGTTCCGCCTCCCGTACCGCGCTCGGCTCTCGAACTCCCGTCGTTGCGATTCCTCGGAGGGAACTGCGGGTGGGTCGCCCCGCGTGGGTCCCGGACCGACAGTCGCGACTAGCTCGTGTGCTCGTAGCTGACGATGGAGCGGAACCCGCCGTAGGTCATGCGCTCCGGGTCGAAGGGCATCTCCACGTCCGGTCGGTTCGGGTCCATCGCGGGGTCGTCCATCACCTTCGCGTTCACCTCGTCGCGGCGTTCCCGGGACTCGAACACGACGAACGAGAACACGACCGTCTCGTCGTCGCCGGTTCCGGCGAGTTGAGGGAAGGTCCGCATCGACGTCCCGTCCCCGTCGGGTTCCATGTCGTCGCCGACCCCCTCGAAGTACTCGAGCGCACCGTGTTCGATCCAGAGCTCCCCGGCCTCGGCGGCCATCTCCCGGTAGGCGTCGAGCTCCGCGGTCGGGACCACGAGAACGTATCCGTCGGCGTATCTGTCCATCGCCCTCGGGGACGGCGGGACGGGGATTGAGCGTTGTTCCCACCTGCCGAGATCTGTGGCACCGATGGCGACGACTCCCTGCCGGCTGTCTGACTCGCCGAACGGAGTCCGGACGGGACCGGACGGGACCGGACGGGACCGGACGGGACCAGACCGGGCCAGACCGGGCCCCGAAGCGTTCACGCCGTCCGCTCGCCGAGGAGCCACTTCTGCGAGTAGTTCGTCCCGCAGGTACAGTGGGCGTACGCGTGCATCACGTCGCCGTCCGCGTACATGCCCCCGACCCCCTCGTTTCGCGCCTCCGCGAACGCGAACAGGAACTCGACCGCGTGGTCGGCCCCTGCGTCCTCGGCCGCCGGGCAGTCGCCGCCGCCCAGGTCCGCGTCGACGGTTCCCTCGTGCTCCATCGCCTGCCGGGAGAACTCCATCGGGTCCATGCCCGTCCCGGCCGCGAACGCGGAGCGCCCCTTCTCGCCGGACACGACGAGGACGACGCCGTCGCCGACGGGGTCGCCCATGCCCGCGAGTTTCCCCCCGTCGTCGAGGAGGTCGTCGTCGAGGTAGATCGCCACGTCCTCCAGGCGCTCGCCCGCGAGGAACTGCTCGAGCCTGCTCATACCCGCGCTGGGTGGCGCGCCCGGAAAAGTCGTGTCACTCGTGGCGCCACCGGCGGAACGCTGGCGCCACTGGCGGCGCCGTCGACGTGCGGGGCCGACGCGACCGAACGGACGCGCTTTTACGGCCTCACGGCCAACAGACGCGTAATTGAGCAGAATCGCATGATATTCGAAAACCTCCCCACCACGCCCCGCGCCGAGGAACTGGTCGACAAGGCCTTCTCGCGTGCGGCCCGCGCCGGCCGAGCGAAGGGCGGCATCGAGGCCCAGGAGTCGATGCTCCGGACCGCCGGCAACATCCTCTCGGACAACCTCGAGAACGTCTCCAACGACTGGCCCGACTTCGAGTACGAGGTCGACCCGTTCTACTACGAACTCGCCGACGCCGTCGTCGACGTGGACGAACTCCGGCAGTCGCTCTCGGAGGTCAACTGGGCGTCGAACCAGATCGCCGAGCTGCGCTCGGAGTACGCGAGCAAGATCCGACGCTCCAGCGCCGAGACCGCCCGTAAGCACCGAAAACAGGCGTTCGCCCGGATGGCCGACGTCGTCGACGAGATCGCCGAGGACCTGCTGTCGGTCGGCGAGGCGCGCGACGCACTGAAGGGCCTGCCCGAGATCCGGCCCGACGAACCGGCGATCGTCGTCGCCGGCTACCCCAACGTCGGCAAGTCCTCGTTCGTCAACGAGGTCACCCGCGCGAGCAACGAGATCGCCTCCTACCCGTTCACGACGAAGGCGGTCCAGATCGGTCACTTCGAGCGCGACCGCGTCCGCTACCAGATCATCGACACGCCAGGCCTGCTCGACCGGCCGGCCGACGAGCGAAACGACATCGAGCGGCAGGCCGTCTCGGCGCTGACACACCTGGCGGACGCGGTGCTGTTCGTCGTCGACGCCTCGGGCGACTGCGGCTATCCGCTCGAGGACCAGTTGACGTTGCTCGAGGAGGTCGAGTCCACCTTCGACTCGCCCGTGCTCGTCGTCTGTAACAAGAGCGACCGCTCGCGCGAGGTCGACGCCGACGCGTACATGAGCGTCACCGAGGACGAGAACGTCGAGGGCGTGCTCGACCTGGCGGTCGAGGCGGTCGGCTTCGAACCCGACCTGCCCTCGCGGAACTGAGGGGTCGAAAAAGCGCCGGACGGGGCGGTTCCGCTCCCGGTTTACTCCAGTTCGTACGTCACCGTCACCGACGCGGTGACCGTCACGGGGCCGGGCTCGAACGAGGTGCCCGCGTCGGCCGAGGCCGCCGAGGCGGTGTACCGGACCTCGTACGGGGAGTAGCCCTGCGAGCCGACCTGCATCGACAGCTCCGAGCCGACCGAGCGGTCCGCGGCCGACGCGACCGCCTCGGCGTCGCCCCGGGCGTCGCCGACGGCGTCGGCGAGCGCCTGCTCGCGGAGTTCGGCGCGGTGCTCGTCGCTCAGTTCGAACCGGACGCTGTTGACCGCGCTCGCGCCGTTGTCGACGGCGACGTCGACGGCCTCGCCGGCGGCGTCGGGCTCGGCGTCGAACTCGAACACCTGGATGGCGCGGTAGCCGACGAGTTCGCGCGTCTCGCCGCCGTGATCGTACTCGGGCGAGAGGCGGTAGTCGGTCGTGTTCGGCTCGTAGCCGGCGTCCTGGAGCGCCGTACGGAGCGACTCGGAATCGGCCGCGACCTGGTTTCGGGCCTCGGCGGCGGTGTCGGCGGTCGCCGCGACGGCGACCGAGACGACGGCGACGTCGGGCGCGGCCGAGGTCGTGGCGCTGCCGGTGGCGGTCACGCTGTTCGTCCCGGCCGACCCGTCGGCCGCGGGGTTCGGCGTCGCGTTCGAGGCGGCTCCGGTGCAGCCGGCCAGCAGGACGACCAGCACCGTGAGGAGGGTGGCAACTCGCTTCACGACAGCAGTGTCGACCCGGGAGGGCTTCAACGTGGCCTAGGGACAAAGAGCGGTTTGTCTCACGCCGGCGCGGTCGAGGTCGTCCCGTTCGCGCTCGGCAGGTCCGTCCCGCCGGCCGTCCGGGCGGTCTCCCGGGGGACGTGCCGAACCGTCACCTCCACCTGCGATTTCGGTCCGAGCCCCAGCGGCGCGCCGGTGTGGTCCGAGAGCCGCGCCGCCAGCGGCCCCGCCAGCGGCTCCGGGTCGCTTCCGAGCGGGTGCGCGACCGTGACCGTGACGGCGGTCGGCTGGCGGAACGGGAAGCTCCCGTAGGTCACCTCCACGTCGACGACCGTCTGTTCGGGCCCGACAAGGTCGCCGGCTTCGGTCTGCACCGTCGATTCGAACTGCGAGCTCTGGTAGGTCGCGACGGTGACGCCCACGAGCACGGTCGTCGAGAGCAGGATGACGGCACCGAGCACCGCGAACCGCTTGACCGTTCGAGTGCGCGCGCCGTCGAACCGGAACAGCGACTCGGGCCGGTAGCCGCGGTACCACAGCACCCCCAGCGCGGCGAAGTTGATGGAGACGAAGTTCACTACGACGAGCATCGCGGCCCCGCTGACGGCGATCGGTTCACCCCACGCGATGCCGATGCCGACGACGGCGGTCGGCGGGACGAGCGCCGCGGCGATCATCACCCCGACGAGCGCCGACGAGACGCCCGAGGAGATCGACAGCGCGCCGGCCACGCCCGCCCCGAGCGCGATGGGCAGTTGCAACACGTCGGGCGCGAGGCGTTCCCGGATCTCGCCGATGGCGAACACCTCCTCGACGTTGTACGGGACGGCGTTGGTGTAGCGGAGCACCGCGGCGAACAGCGCGGCGCTCACGACCGCGAGCAGGCCGCCGACGAGCTGCAGGCGCACGCCGCGCCGGAACAGTTCGTCGTCGTCGACGACCGTCCCGACGCTGGTCGCCATCGCGGGACCGATGAGCGGCGCGATGACCATCGACCCGACCACGACGGCCGGCGAGTCGAGCAGCAGCCCCGCGGTGGCGACGACGGCGCTGATGGTCGTCATGGCGAGGAACGGCGTCCACTCGGGGGCCATCTCGACGGCGCGGGCTTCGAGTTCCTCGCGGGCGATCCGGTTCTCGCTGTCCTCGTCGTCCTCGTACCGCTCCTGGAGCCGCTCGAAGCGCTTCGAGACGACCGTCTCGGCGTCCAGCACGACGGTGTAGGCGTCCCGCTCGATGCCGGCCTCCCGGAGCGTCTCCAGCACCGGCTCGACGGCGGCGGTCGGGAGCGGGAACGAGACGACGGCGGTGTAGTCCCGGCCGCTGGTCTCCTCGGAGAGCACGTAGTCGATGCCCTCCTCGTCGAGCGCGGAGAGCACCGCCTCGCGCTTGCCCGCCGGAACCATCACCTGGACGAGTCGCACGGCGGTACCTCGAAGGCCCACCCCAAAACAGTCCCGCTCGCCCGACGCTATCGCGGTTCGGCGCGAAGTCGCTCCAACACGGGAATCTCGGCCAGCTTCTCCTCGTCCAGCGCGTCCCAGTCGATCCCGGCCGGCCGCGGCCCGCGGTCCGGCCGGATCGTCCGTTCGGGCGTACAGACCAGGTCGAGCGGCACGTCGTGGGCGTCGAGTTCCACGTCGTCGTCGACGACCTGCATCCCGTGGACCGTCGTCGCGACGGTCGTGTCCGAGTCCGCCGCGCCCAGTTCCGTGAGCACCGCGAACTCCAGGTCCGCGAACCCCTCGCCCTTGCCGACGCGCCCGCCCGACTCCGTGACGGCGACGCTGCCCGAGACGATCAGATCGACGTGTGGCACCTCGTCGGGCCCCACGGGCACGCCGTGCTCGGCCGACCCGGACACCGTCGTCGCCTCGTCGACGTCGGGGACCTCCTCGGGCGACAGGCGGAGGAACGGGTGCTCCTCGCGCAGCCGCGGCACGGCCACGTAGACCGTCTTGCCGGCCCGGAGCGCGGCCCGGCGGACCGGAAGCTGTGGGGCGTCCGGGTTGCACTTCAGCGTCCCGGCGTCGGCCCACTCGTCGGTCGCGGTCAGCCGGTCGCGGGCGTCCGCGGCCCCGGCGAAGTTGGGGATTCTGCCGTGTGGCGGGAACGGGAATCGGGCCTCCCCAGACGCCTCCAGCGCGTCCCAGACGCGCTCGCGGAGGGGCTGTTTCTCCATGGACCCCGTCGGGCCGGACGCGGGATAAACGTCGGCGCTCGGCGGGGCCGCCGAACACGGCCGCGGTCTGATATGTATTTATTATGGATTGTGAACGATTATCCAGATTAGAGTAATCTTTTTGTGAGCTACGACTGTCTATGTATCTGAAATGAGTCCTAGTACGGGTTCACGTGACGGAGAAGCCGAATCGAACGGACAGTCCTCCTCGCGGGCGGTGGGTCGGCGGACCGTCCTGTCCTCGGGCGCGGCCGTGGTCGGCGGGACGGCGCTCGCCGGCTGTATGGGCGGCGGCGACGGTGGCGGCGGCGACGGCGGCGGTGGCGGTGATGGCGGCGGGAACGGTGGCGGCGACGGCGGCGACGACACCGAAACCGATTCCGGCGGGGACGGCGGCGGGACGACGAACGTCGCCATCGTCTCCAGCCCGGCCGGCTTCGACGACAACGCGTTCAACGACCTCGCGCTGGAGGGGCTCCAGACCGCGTCCGAGGAGTACGACGTGGAGATCAACCAGGTCGAGGAGACCGAACAGGCCCAGTACCAGTCGACGCAGTCGGAACTGGCCGCGAGCGGCGACTACGACCTCATCGTCCTCGTGTCGTACAACCACACGGAGGCGCTCACCCAGAACGCGGTCGACTACCCCGACCAGAACTGGATGCTGATCAACGACCACGTCGACGAGCCGAACGTGGCCGGCTACACGTGGGCGAACCACGAGATGTCGTATCTCGCGGGCGTCCTCGGCGGCACGATGACGAGCGAGGAGTTCTCCCACGACGACAGCGAGACCGACCCGGGGAGCGCCCAGATCGGCTTCGTCGGCGGCGTCGACGGGTCGCTGATCAACGCGTTCGAGCGCTCGTACGTCGCGGGCGCCGAGTGGGTCAACTCGGACGTCGAGGTCAACGTCGGCTACATCGGCGACTACACCGACACGGACACGGCCGCCGACATCGCCAGCTCCCAGTACGACGACGGCGCGGACATCGTCTACCACGCCGCGGCGGCCGCGGGCCGTGGCGTGTTCGAGGCCGCCCAGGGTAACGGCCGCTTCGCCATCGGCGTCGACGCCGACCAGTCGGTGACGCTGCCGGACTTCCAGGACGTCATCCTCGGCTCCGCGGTGAAGTACATCAACGAGGGGACCCGGGAGGTCGCCGTCGCGGTCGCGGAGGACGACTTCGGCTCGGTCACCGGCGCGAACGTCCTCGGGCTCGAACAGGAGGGCGTCGACTGCGTCATCGGACAGGCGTTCGAGGGGGAGCTCCCCGACGCCGTCGCCACGAACCTCGAGGAGGCAAAGCAGGGCATCACCTCGGGCGACATCAGCGTGCCCTGCACCGCGTCCGGCTGTAACTGACTCCGTCCTCGTCCTCTCCCCCATGACTGCAGCTTTCCATCATGACAGGTAATCCAGGGTCGCAAGCCGTTCGGCTCGACGGGATCACCAAACGGTTCGGCGACGTCGTCGCCAACGACGGGATCGACTTCACGCTCGAGCAGGGCTCGGTCCACGCGCTGCTGGGCGAGAACGGCTCGGGCAAGACGACGCTGATGAGCGTCCTCTACGGGCTGTACGACCAGAATTCGGGCACCATCACGGTCGACGGCGAACCGCGGGCGTTCGACTCCCCGCGCGACGCGATGGACGCGGGCGTCGGCATGATCCACCAGCACTTCCAGCTCGTGGGGCCGATGACCGTCCTCCAGAACGTCATCCTGGGCCACGAGCCGACCGAGAACGGCCTGGTGAACGAGGCCGACGCCCGGGCGGACGTCGAGGCGATCTGTGACCGGTACGGCTTCGACGTCGACGAGCACCTCGACGAACGCGTCGTGGACCTCGACCTGGGCGTGCGCCAGCGCGTCGAGATCGTGAAGAGCCTCTACCGCGGCGCGGAGGTGCTCATCCTCGACGAGCCGACGGCGGTGCTCACGCCCCAGGAGGTCGAGAGCCTGATCGACGTGATGACCGATCTGGCCGCCGACGGCCGGTCGCTCATCTTCATCACGCACAAGCTCGACGAGGCGCTGTCGGTCGCCGACGAGATCACGGTGCTCCGGGACGGCGAGGCCGTCGGCACCGTCGCCGCGGACGGCACCAGCGAGCAGGAGCTCGCCCGGATGATGGTCGGGCGCGAGGTGCTGTTCGACCGCCGGCCGCGCGAGACCGAACCCGGCGACCCGATCCTGACGGCGAACGAGCTTCGGGTCACCGGCGACCGGGGGCTCGAACGGGTCACCGACGTCGATCTCACGGTCCGGGAGGGCGAGATCCTCGGCGTCGCGGGCGTCCAGGGCAACGGCCAGACGGAACTGGTCGAGGCGCTCACCGGGCTCCGGTCGGTCGACTCGGGCAGCGTCAGCTTCGACGGCGCGGACATCACGGGGCTGAGCCGACGCGAACGCATCCGCGCCGGCATCGCGTACATCCCCGAGGACCGCCAGACCGAGGGGCTGGTCCAGGACTACGACCTCGTCCGGAACGCGCTGCTCGGCAACCAGACCGTCGAGCCGTACGTCAGCCGCGGGCTCATCGACTGGCCGGCGGTCCGCGAGCACGCGGAGGGCGTCGTCGACGAGTACGACGTCCAGCCGCCGTCGGTCGAGCCCGAGGCGGCGTCGCTCTCGGGCGGCAACCAGCAGAAGTTCATCGTCGGCCGCGAGATCGAACACGACCCGGACGTGATGGTCGCCTCGCACCCGACCCGCGGGGTCGACATCGGCTCCATCGAGTTCATCCACGACCGCCTGCTCGACCTGCGCGACGATGGGCTCGCGGTGCTGCTCGTCTCCTCGAAACTGGAGGAGATCCGGAAGCTCTCTGACCGCATCGCGGTGATGTACGAGGGCGAGTTCATCGACGTCGTCGACCCCGAGGCCGTGAGCGAGGAGGAACTCGGCCTGCTGATGGCCGGGCGTCGGCTCGACGACGCGGGGGAGACAGAGGGGACAGCCGCCGGGCGCGCGGAGGCGGGAACCGGGGCCGAATCGGCCACCGCCACCGACTCCGAGGTGGAGCAGTGAGCGACGCCGACCCGGTGCGAGTCCGGGCGGTGCTGGACGAGGCCGCGGCCAGAATGCTGGACGCGTCGGCGCTCCAGCGGCTCGGCATCGCGACGGCGTCCACGGCGCTCGCGCTGGCAATCGGGCTGGTCGTCGTCGCCGCGGCCGGCTACGACCCAGCGACGTTCCTGATGGACATGTTCGAGGGCGCGTTCGGGGACCAGAACTCGATCGGGCGGACGCTGAAGTTCACGACCATCTTCATCCTCGTCGGCGTCGCCGTCGCGATCGCGTTCCGCGCCGGCGTGTTCAACATCGGCGTCCAGGGTCAGTTCGTCGTCGGCGGCTTCGCCACCGTCGTCTCCATCCTCCGGCTCGCGCCGCTGTTGCCCGCCGGCACCGTCGGCGGGCTCGCGCTGCTCGTGCTCGGCACGGCGTTCGGCATCGTCGCGGGCGGGCTCTACGCCGCGCTGCCCGGCGTGCTGAAGGCGTACGGCGGCGCGAACGAGATCATCACGACGATCATGCTGAACTTCATCGCGGTGGGCATCGTCGGCTACCTCGTCGAGGGGCCGCTGCGGGGCGAGGGGAACCGCGCGCCCAACACCGCGCGCATCCCCGAGTACGTCCAGCTTCCCGCCGTCGCGTTCGACAGTCCAGACTTCTCGCTCGTCGGGCTGGCGGTCGCGCTCGTCGTCGTCGCCATCGTCTCGGTCGTCATGATCCGGACGCGGTTCGGCTACGACATGGTGACGAGCGGCCACCAGGAGGCGGCCGCGACGTTCTCCGGGGTCGACGCCGGGCGGACCATCGTCTCCACGATGGCGTTCTCGGGGATGGTCGCGGGCGTCGCGGGGGCCGTCTTCGCCATCATGATCCAGGGCTACTACAGCGACCCCGGCGGCGTGGCGACGTACGGCTTCGACGCCATCGCGGTCAGCCTGCTCGCGGCGAACAACCCGCTGGGCGTCGTCCCGGCGGCGCTGCTCTTCGGCGGACTCGACTCGGCGGGGACCCACATCGGCATCAACAGCGACGTCCCGCCGCAACTCATCGACGGGGTCGTTGGGCTCGTCGTCCTGTTCGTCGCCACCCCGGAGCTGTTCCGGATGGCGGCCCGGCGGACCGGCCTCGGGGGTGAGCGCCGATGAGCGTCGCGGGCTACGTCGAGCGGAACCGGCTCGAACTCGGGAGCGCCGTCGCGGTGGTCCTGCTCGCGCTGGTGCTCGCAGTCGCGCTCGATCTGCCGCTCGCGGCCATCGTGACCGTCGGGTTCATCGAGCGCTCGCTCCAGGCGGCCACGCCCATCGCGCTGGCTGCCATCGGCGGGCTGTACGCCGAGAAGAGCGGCGTGTTCAACATCGGCCTGGAGGGGTTCATGATCCTCGGGGCCGCGAACGCGGCGGCGTTCGTCTGGCTGCTCGGCGGCGAGTCGCCGACGCAGGGCGACCTCTGGCTCGCCATCCTCGGCGCGGTGCTGGTGAGCCTGGTGTACACGCTGCTGTTCGCGGTGCTGCTCGTCCGGTACCAGGCCGACCAGATCGTCGCCGGCCTCGCGGTCTGGTTCATCGGGCTCGGCTTCGGGCCGTTCTCGGCGGTGCTGCTCTGGGGCAACCGGAACAGCCCGGGGCTGGTGAGCATGAACGACGTGACGGTGCCGGTGCTCGCGGACCTGCCGCTGCTGGGCCCGGTGCTGTTCGACACCTCGCCGCTGGTGCTGGCGACGGCCGTCGTCGCCGTCCTCGCGTGGGTCGTGCTCTACCGGACCCGGTACGGCTACTGGGTCCAGGCGGCCGGCGAGAACCCCGAGGCGCTCGACACGGCGGGCGTGAGCGTCACGCGCGTCCGGTACGCCGCGGTGATCTTCTCGGGCGCGATGGCCGGGCTGGCCGGCGCAGTGCTGCTCGCACACGCCGGCTCGTTCACCGGCACCGGCGACACGATGGTGAACGGCCGGGGCTGGATCGGCATCGTCGCGTACCTGTTCGGCAACTACAACCCGATCGGCGCGGCCGCCGCGGCGCTGCTGTTCGGCGGGCTGGACATGCTGCAGATCCAGTTCCAGACGGCCGGCATCGAGGTGTCGAACCGGCTGGTGAACCTGTTCCCGTACGTCGCCGTCGTCGTGGTGCTGACGGTTTGGGGCTCGACGCGGATGCCCTCGGCCGTCGGCGAGCCGTACGAGAGCGAGGAGTAGCCGAACTCCCTTTTTCGGTGAGACGTTTTCGATGTGAGTTGCGCGATGGGGAGCAGCCGGCACGGCGCGCGTGACGGCGAGCCCCGCAGGGGCGAGCAGACGCGCGCGAGGGACGAGCAGACGCGCGCGAGGGACGAGCAACCGCAGCCGAACGAGCGCAGCGAGTGAGTGAGGAGCACAGGAGGTTGGGGAGGGTGAGGTGCAGTGTGGGTGGGACTGAACGGGACCGCGGGGGCTTTCGAGGCTATCGTCACCTCACCAAACTCTACGACTACAGCAGAGACCCACCAGACAGAGCCCGGCCACACCCCTTAACCGCCCACTCGTCCAACCCGAAGCCATGACCTTCGAGGGACGACCCGACCGCGACGCCGAGGTGGTGCTCGTCGGCCGGTCGAACGTCGGGAAGTCCACGCTGATGCGC
The DNA here is from genome assembly GCF_032116555.1 of Halobaculum sp. XH14. Classification (NCBI taxonomy): domain Archaea; kingdom Methanobacteriati; phylum Methanobacteriota; class Halobacteria; order Halobacteriales; family Haloferacaceae; genus Halorarum; species Halorarum halobium. Next base: position 297,479 of record NZ_CP134949.1, on the reverse strand, counting down.
GAACTCACGGGCCACGACTTCACGACGGGCAGGAAGCCAGGCGTCACCCGGCAGCCGAACCACTACGACTGGGCGCCCGAGGGGTTCATGTTCACCGACCTCCCCGGCTTCGGGTTCATGTCCGGCGTCGAGGAGGAACACCGGGAGGCGATCAAGACCGACGTGGTGCGGTACGTCGAGGCGAACGCCGAGCACATCCTCGCCGGCGTGCTGGTCGTCGACGGCAAGAGCGTGATCGACATCATCGACCGGCACACGAACGAGGAGGAGATTCCCCACGACGTGGAGCTGTTCCACTTCCTGCAGGACGTCGACGTCCCGCCGGTCGTGGCGGTCAACAAGATGGACAAGGTGGATGACCGGGACGAGCGGCTGGACGAGCTGTGCGACCGGCTGGGGCTGTACCCGCCGTGGCAGCAGTGGGACCACATCGTCGCGCCCGTCTCCGCCAAGCGCGGGAGCGTCGAACCGCTGCTCGAGGTGCTGCGCGAGCGGTTCGGGGAGGCGAAGCGGGACGACCTGCTGAAGTTCGTTTCCTGAACGCCGGACGGGTTCGGGTCGACGTGATGGACCCCTCGGAGCCGGTTCGACGGATTCGACGCGACCCCGAACGTCCACGCGAACGCCAACGCTCAAGCACCGCCACACACAAGCGCCCCCATGGTCACGGTCACGGAGTTCCTCACGGAACTGGGCAGGAGCATCGTCGGCATGGGGGAGATCATCGGGCTCGACGTCGCGCTCGCGGATCCGCTCTCGCTGATCTCGGTGCTCGTCGGCGGGCTGTTCATGGCGGCCAGCGTCGGCGTCCTCGGCTACCTCGCGCTCGGCGCGTTCGTCCGGGAACTCGGCGTCAACGTCGCGTCCCCCGGCAGCGGTCCGCGCGACGCGCCGCCGCGACGCTGAACCGCCGCCCTCTTTAACGGGACTGACCTCGAGCCGAGCGCGGCTACGGGGCCGCCTCGGCGGCCAGCCGGATCCCCTCCGCCAGGTCCGGACCGATCGGCGAGCCGACGACCAGCGAGTTAGCCTCCGCCAGCACCGCTCTCATCTCCCTCCCCACCTCGTCGGGCGTGCCGGCGATGCAGAACGCCTCCAGCATCGCCGGCGTCACGGCCGCGAACGCCTCCGAGAACTCCCCGGCCGCGATGGCGTCGCCGATCCGCGCGGCGCGCTCGGGGTCGATGTCGTGCCGGTCCAGCACCGGCGGCGCGGCCCCGGCCGTGATGTACGCGACCGGCGGGCGGGCGGCGTCCCTGGCCGCCTCGCCGTCGGCGGAGACCGACACCGAGGCGTACGCCGCGAGGTCGAACGCGTCGGCGTCGACGCCGTCCGAGCGCTCCGCGAGCCCCTCGTCCACGCGCTCGCGGGCCCAGGCCAGGTCGTCTGGGTGCGAGCCGTTGAACAGCAGGCCGTCGGCCCGCTTGCCGGCCATCCGGCACATGTGGGGCCCCTCGCCGCCGACGTAGGCCGGGATGGCCGCGCCCTGGGGCGGTTCGTAGTTGAGCCCCGCGTCGTCGGCGTCGAACGTGCTCGCGCCGTCGACGCGCTCGCCCGCCCAGAGGTCCCGCGCGACCTCGAACGCCTCCAGCACGGGGCGGAGGCCGCGCTCCTCGGCGAGGCCGAGGTTCCGCAGCGAGGACGGGTCGCCGGGGCCGACGCCGTACACGGCGCGGCCGCCCGAGGACTCGTCGAGCGTGGCGACCCGGGAGGCGAGCGTGACGGGGTGGGTTTCGAGGGGGTTGACGACGCCGGGGCCGAGTCGGACCGCGTCGGTCTCGGCGGCGATACGGGCGAGCGCCTGGAACGCGTCCCGGTTGTTGTAGTGGTGCGAGACGAACACCGCGTCGAACCCCGCGTCCTCGGCCGTCGTACCCAGGTCGACGAGGCGCTCGACGGGGTGTTCGGGCGTGAGTTCGAGGCCGAACATTCCGCCGCCCCGCGAGGCGACGGCCGCGCCGGAGGACGGGTCGTCCTCACCCATCGAACTCCCACCCCTGCAGCGCCTGCCGCACGAAGTCGCCCTCGACCGCGCGGAAGTGCTCGTCGCTGCCGCCGTGTGCGCCCCACTCGAAGTCGCGGACGACGACGACCGGGGTGCCGCCGTCGCCCTCGCCCGCGAGGAGGTTCGCGGCGGCCGCGAGTTCGTCCACGACGTTCTCGACGGTGACGCCGAGTTCGCGCCCGTCGCGGTCCGTCTCGCCGCGCCAGTCGCGGGAGGCGTGCATGCCGGCCCAGCCGACGGCGACGCCGCGCTGGCCGTGCCGGAACGGCCGGCCGCAGGTGTCGGTGACGATCACGCGATCGACCGGCAGCCCCTCGCGGATCCGCTCGGCCGACTCAGTCGGATCCTCGGGGAGGAGCAGCAGGTCACCCGCCGGGACGTTCGAGCGGTCGATGCCGGCGTTGACTCCGACGTGGCCGAAGCGTGTCGCCGTGAGGAGGAACGGGGCTTCCAGCAGCAGCTCGTCGGACTCCTCCAGGACGGCCTGGGCGAACCGGGGGTCCTTCTCCTCGCCCGAGATCGCTTCGAGCCGGGACGCGATCCCCCTGGCCCGCTCCGAGGGCGGGAAGTCGTCGAGGTCGAACGTCCGCCCCTCGGCCTTCGAGACGACGGTGGAGGCGACACAGACCACGTCGTCCGGGCGGAGGTCGACCCGGTCGCGGATCGCGGCCGCGAGGTCCTCGCCCTCCCGAATCTCGGGGAGGTCGGGGACGGCGAACAGTTCCATATCGGGCGGTCGTGCGTCGGTGGCAAAAGGTCGCCGGTGGTGGTACGGCTGTCCGGTGTCTAGCGGTGCCGGCGTGATCGACGCCGAAACTGGACGCCCGGTCACGTCACCGTCCGGGTCCCCGGCAGCGGCGCTGACGTACTGTTTTCACTCGGGAGCCCGAACCGTGGAGTATGGCCCGAAACCAACCCGAAACGGCGCAGTTACAGTGTCTCCAGTGCGGGTTCGAGGCACCCGCCGGCGAGGACTGGGAGCGGGTCGACCACCCGCCGCTCGGCACGCTCACGCAGTGTCCCGAGTGTGGCAGCACGAACATCCACAGTCGGTTCGAGCCCGAGGCCTGACCGGCTACACGTAGTAGTCCTTGCGCTCGAGGACCTCGCCGAACGCGACGTTCGTCCGGACGTTCGTGATCTCGATGGTCACCCGCTCGCCCTCCTCCGTGTCGGGGACGATGACGACGAAGCCGCGCTCGACGCGCGCGATGCCGTCGCCCTGCTCGCCGATCCCCTCGATGTCGACCGTCCGCTCGTCGCCCTCCTCGACCGGCGGTTCGAGTCCGCCGCTTGCCCCGTCCCGTCCGCCGGCTGCCGCACCGTCCGCGCGGCCCTCGTCCGACTCGGCCCCCGGACCGCCGTTCGACTGCGCGCCGTCGCTCCCGCGCTCGGACGCGGCCGTCGACTGCTGCTCGGTGCTGAGGATCGCCACGCGGACCACCTCACCCGGCCGGAGGACGCCGTTCTCGAGTTCGCGTTTCGGGACCTCGACGGTGTAGGTGTCGCCCGCCTCGTCCAGTTCGGCGCTGAAAACGCACTTGAGTTCGTCCGAAAGTTCCATAGAGACTCAGTCTTCGGCATCTCGAAGCAGATGTCCTTGAGTCTGCCGGTGGGTGGGCGCGATGCAAACGGGCGCTGCTGCCGCGAGCGGACGCTCGCCGCAACCTTCGTGACGACGGCGACCGGACCGACTGACATGGCCCACGTCGTCACCGCCTTCCTCCGGAACCGCGGCGAGGTGCTGCTGGTCCGCCGGGGCGACGCGGTCGGCACCTACCGCGGGCAGTGGGGCGGCGTCTCCGGCTACGTCGAGGACGACACGGACGACCCGCTCGCGGACGCGTGCCGCGAGGTCGAGGAGGAAGTCGGCGTCGAGGGGTCGGCCCTGACGCTCGTCCGCGCCGGCGACCCGGTAGCGGTAGACGACGCCGAGGGGACGTTCACCGTCCACCCGTTCCTGTTCGAGTGCGCGACGCGCGAGGTGACGAAAAACGAGGAACTCGCGGCCCACGAGTGGGTGCCCGCGACGGCCATGCTGGGGCGCGAGACGGTGCCGAAGCTCTGGGCGGCGTACCGCGCGGTCGGCCCGACCCTCGAGACGGTCCGGGACGACGACACGCACGGCTCCTCGGACGTCTCCGTCCGTGCGCTGGAGGCGCTGCGCGACGAGGCGGCCGTCGCCGAGTCGTGGGACGCCGTCGCCGACGCCGCGCGGGCCCTCCGGGACGCGCGGCCGGGGATGGCAGCGCTCTCGAACCGCGTGAACCGCGTCGTGGCCGGTGCCGAGCGGACGCCCGCGGCGGTCCGCGACCGCGCCATCGCGGCCGTCGAGGCCGCCGTGAACGCCGACGAGGCCGCGGCAACCGAGGCGGCGACGCTGCTCGACGGTGCAGTTCTCACGCTCTCGCGATCGGGCACCGTCGCCGCGGCGCTCGCCGACCACGACGAACGAGTGTTCGTCGCCGAATCGCGCCCGGGCGGCGAGGGGCGCGACGTCGCGGCGGAGCTGGCCGCGGCCGACCGGGAGGTGACGCTGCTGCCCAACGCCGCCGTCCCCGCCGTGCTGGCCGAGGACGTGGTCGACGCGGCGCTCGTCGGCGCCGACACGGTGTTCCCGGACGGCGACGTGGCGAACAAGGTCGGGACGCGGGGGCTGGCGCTCGCGGCCGCCCGCGAGGGCGTCCCCTGCTACGCCGTGACCGCCCGGGACAAGATTTCGGGCACCGACTCGTTCCATCCCGGGTCGGCCGGGTTCGATGTCCCGGCAGGGGTCGAGTCGTTCGCCCCGCTGTTCGACCGGACACCCTCGAACCTGGTCACCGTCGTCACCGAGGACGGCCCGCTCGACGTCGACGCCGTCGCTGCCGTGGCCGAGGAACACCGCGCGCTCGCGGGGTGGGACGAGGAAACCTGGGACGACGACACCCACTGATTCGTCGTCACCGTCGGCTATCCCGTCGGCTTGAACTTCGCGCCGTACCGCGGGACGCCCTCCTGGTCGTAGATCCGACGGACGGTCCGGCGGACCGAGTCGCCCACCTCGACGGCGTCGGGGTCGCAGTCGGTCACCTGGGCGGGCAGCACCACCGACCCGTCCGCCTCGCTCGCGGGGAGTCGGACGAGGACCGCCGCGTAGTCGCCCTCGCGGCGCTGGAGGGCGACGAACTCCGGGGGCGCGCCGCCCTGGCCGATGACCGTCCGCGCCTCGACGGTCCCCTCCCGGGAGAGCGACACCCGCTCGTACTCGACCCGCTCGTGACAGCCCCCGCAGGCGCCCTCGCCCGGGAACGAGAGCGTCCCGCACTCGGGACAGCGCCCGGCGGTCAGCGCGTAGCGGGCGTCGAGCGTCCGCCGCCAGTTCGGCAGCGAGACGTTCGCGCCGCCCCCGGCGACCTCGCCGTCGCCGAGGCGACCGCGCTTGCGGAGGGACTCGGCGTACTCGACGGCGACGCCGTCGTCGAAGTCGGTCCCGGCCACCGCGTCGAGTTCGCCGGCGAACGAGAACGCGACGGCGCTCCCGCCGCTCCCGAAGAACGCCGCGAGGACGGGGCCGTCGCCCGGGGTCGAAAGCGCCTCGACGAGGCCCATCGGAACCGTCGCCGCCCCCGCGTCGCCGACGCGGTCCGCGACCAGTCCCGCCGAGACGGCGTCCGCGGGGACGACGTCCCCGTCCGCGATGCGGGACGGCATCGACCCGTTCGGCTGGTGGACCGCCGCGGCGCGGATTTCGTCCGGGTCGACGTCAAGGTCGGCGATGGCCCGGCGGGTCGTCTCGCGGGTCGCCGCGCGCTCGTACCCGGTCACGTCGAGCGAGTCGAGGTCGGTCGCGCCGCGCTCCCGGAACCGGATGCCGGGCGACTCGTCGGTCGCGGCCGCGACCGCCTCGCAGGGGACGAGGGCGTCGTCGGCGACGAGGAACGCCGCGGCGCCCGCGCCGAACGCGTGGCCCTCGCCGGCCGGGTCACCCTCCGGCGCGTCCGCGACGACCGCGAGCGCCGGGCCGTCGGCGTCGAGAGCGGTCTGGATGGCGTCCGCGCCCGCTGCGGTGCTCCCGCCGTGCTCCCACGTCCGGCAGGAGTCCGGGAGGCCGAGCGCCCGGACGAGTCGCGGCCCGAGTTGCTCCTCCTCCAGCGGCGGCGTCGTGGTGGCGAACGCGAGCGTCCCGACCTCGTCGGGCGCGACCGACGCCGAGTCCGGCGAATCGGGCGACGTTCCGGTCGCGGTGTTCGCCTCGAACGCCCGTTCCGCCGCCGCGACGCCCATCGTCACGGCATCCTCGTCGCCCGCCGGGACGGCGGTCGTGTCGATGCCGCGGCCCTCGAAACTGCCCCACGCGTCCGCGACCGTCTCGGCGGGGAGTCTGGCGCGGGGGACGTAGACCCCGGCCGCGAGGATGCCGCGTTCGGCGTCGGCATCGGGATTCACGCGTCCACCTCCGCGGCCCGCTCGAACACGTGGACGGTGACGCCGCCGCCGGAGCCGCCGACGTTGTGGGCCAGCCCGCGGACCGGGTCCGCGACCTGCACCGCGGCCTCGCCGCGGAGCTGCTTGAACGCCTCGACCGCCTGTCCTGTGCCGGTCGCGCCGATGGGGTGGCCCTTCGATTTCAGCCCGCCGGAGGTGTTGACGGGGAGGTCGCCGTCCGGGTCGGTCCGCCCCTCGCGGAGCAGTCGACCGGACTCGCCCGGATCACAGAAGCCGAGGTCCTCGTATGCGAGCAGTTCGGCGATTGCGAAGCAGTCGTGGACCTCCGCGAAGTCGAGGTCCCCGGCCGGGTCGTCGATGCCGGCCGCCCCGTAGGCCCGCTCGGCGGCCGTCCGGGTCGCTGGAATCGACGCCAGGCCGGGGCGCTGGAACAGACCGACCCGGCCGCTGGCGGCGCCGACGCCGGCGACGCGGACGGGGTCGTCGCTCAGTTCCCGGGCGACGTCCCCGCTCGCGACGAGCACCGCGCTCGCGCCGTCGGTCGTCGGACAGCAGTGATAGAGGTTCAGCGGGTCGGCGACCGCGGGGGCGTCCATGGCGTCCTCCAGCGAACACTCGAAGCCGAGGTGGGCGTCGGGGTTCTCGGCGCCGTTGGCGTGGTTCTTGACGGCGACCCGGGAGAGGTCCTCCGTCGTCGTCCCGTACTCGTTCATGTGGGCGCTGGCCATCTGGGCGTAGACGCCGGCGAACGTCGTCCCGGAGAGGCGCTCCCACTCGGTCTCGCCGGAGACGCCGAGCCACCACTTCGTCCGGTCGGCGCTGGTGTCGGTCATCACCTCGTAGCCGCCCGCGAGGACGAGGTCGGCCATCCCGGCCCGGACGGCCGCGACGGCGCTCCGGAGCGCGTAGCCGCTGGACGCGCAGGCGTTCTCGACACGCGTCGTCGGAATCGCGTGGAGGCCGACGTGCTCGGTGACGGCGGGCGCGCTCAGCCCGATCTGTCTCCCGCCGACGCCGAGCGTGCCGAGGAACGCCTCGTCGATCCGGTCGGGGTCGAGGTCGCCGTCGACGCTCGCGAGCGCCCGGTCGAACGCCGTGTCGAACAGCGAGCGGTACGTCTCGTCCGGGAACGACCCGAACGGCGACTGCCCGGCCCCGACGAGGTACGCGTCGGTCATCGTTGTCCGATGGGGGTGGGTGCGTAGAAAAGCGTGTGGAAGGTGCGGGCCGTATTCCGGGCTGGCTGGGAACCGGGCGTCGAGGGCGGCGCTCCTCAAAGCGGGGTTTTTACGTCTCGGTTGCGGAGTTCGTCCCGGTGGCGATGACGAACGTTACCCCCGCCGAGCCCCTCGTGACGATGAAGTTCACCCGAGCCACCATCTCACGTTCCGGAAGCCCTCGCGAGAGGGTGCTTCAGTTCTGAAACCAGCGAACCTTCAAACGCGGGTCGAGGTGAGATGGCCCCTCGGTAGACGTGCGAAGTTAGCTTTATCCCGTCAGGAACCTAATAAAACGGATGATGAACGACGACACAGGGTATGAACAGCACTCTCACTCCAAACACCGAGGTGAACAGCTACAGAAGGATGATGAAAGCGGGAGTCGCTGGTTTCTCCTTCTCCTACTCCTGGTGATAGCCGTCTTCGTAGTTCTGTTCATCCTGTGAGTTGGACTGGACGTGAAGTCGTTCACCTGTCCCTGACGATACCCGCGTTACCTGCGCTGAGGATGCAGCCCGTGCGTCTCACTCGCCGTCGTTTCCGGCAGTCGTTCCAGTAGTAGATGCTGTGTTTGCCCCGCCGAACCCCTTCTGAGGAAGGCTTTCTCCGAGCCACCACCTCACGTTCCGGACGTCCTCGTGGTCCGGCCGACGTCGAGTTCCGCCCCGGCGACTCCCGGCCACTGGCTTGCCAGTGATCGCCGCCCGGGAGGGCATCCGGCCGGACGGGTCCACGACACGTCGACGGGGTCACGACGCGGGATCGACGTCTCACCGTTCGAGGACAATTTTATCACACGATCGGACCACTTTCGGGTGAGTCGAATTCGACTCGGCTCATGGTTCCCATGGAATTAGCGGAATTCGCGCGCTCCAACGCGCCCGAGGAAGGCGGTACAGGGTTTCGGAAAGAGAACAACAGGCTGCTCGACGTCCCGCTCGATGGCACCGTGATGGTGAAGGCCGGGTCGATGATCGCGTACACCGGCGACGTGACGTTCACCGGGAAGTCGTCGGCCGAAGGTGGCATCACCGGCTTCGTGAAGGAGGCGGTGAGCAGCGAGGGGACGCCCGTCATGGAAGCCGAGGGAAGCGGACGTCTCTACGTCGCAGAACAGAGCAAGAAAGTCCAGGTGCTCGACCTCGACCGCGACGAGTCCATCTCGATCAACGGGACCGACATCCTCGCGTTCGAGTCCACGGTCGACTACGAGATCAGCACGATCGGCAGCCTCTCGGGTGCTGCGGCCGGCGGCCTGACGAACGTTTACCTCACCGGTCCCGGTCAGGTCGCGATCTCGACGCACGGGGACCCGCTCGTGATAACGCCGCCGGTACGCACGGACCCGGACGCGACCGTCGCGTGGAGCGCGAACCTCTCGCCGTCCATCGCCCGGAACAAGACGTTCGAGATCGGCCAGACCTCCGGGGAAGCGATGCAGATGGAGTTCACCGGCTCGGACGGGTTCGTCGTCATCCAGCCCCACGAGGAGGGCGGCCAGCGGCAAGGCCAGTAGCTGAAGGCGTCGCGCCCGGCGGGTCCCGCGTTCTCGCGGTGAGGACGGGGACCCGTTCGGTTCACTCGCCACCGGTTCCCGGCAGTCGGTCTCACGGCAGGTGGCGTATTCGGCCCGCTGTGCCCCCGGTGAGGCGACTCATCCGGGCCACCACATCCACGTCGGAGCCGAAAGACGGTATCCCCCGTTTCCTCACCAATCGAACGCGTGTTTTCACGCCGCCAGTCGCCGGCCGACCAGCCGTCACCGCGCGCTCTCGACCGCCGTCTCGACCTCCCCCTGCCACGGGTTCCCGTGGCCGGGCAGAAGCGTCACCGACCCCAGCCCGTCGAGCCGGTCGAGCGATCCCCTCGCCTCCTCGTGATCCTCGTCGGCTGCCCCGAGCAACTGGGGGTCGCCCTCCTGCCCGGTGAAGATGTTCCGCGTGGCGAGCACGTCGCCACAGAACAGGACGTCCCGGTCCTCGACCGACAGCGCGCACGACCCGGGCGTGTGACCGGGGGCAAAGACGACCCGGGGCTCGCCCGGAACGGGGAGCACCTCGCCGGCCGCGAGCGGTTCGGTCTCGGCGACAGGCTCGACTGACGTGACGCCGTCCCGGATCATCTCGACCGCGTAGCGGAGGAACCCCGGCCGCCAGAGGTTCCGGTAGAACCAGCCGGGCGCGCCCTGGGGCTGGCCGCTCAGGAGGGAACGGTCGGCCGGATGACAGTAGATCGGTACGCCCCGTTCGGCCAGCCGTGCCGCGAAGCCGACGTGGTCGGCGTCCGCGTGGGTCACCACGAGCGCCGCCACGTCGCCGAACTCGTAGCCGTTCTCGGCGAGCCAGTCGCCGAGCTGGGGCCAGTGGGCCGGCAGCCCGGCGTCGACGACCGTCAGCCCGTCCTCGGCTTCCAGCACGTACCAGTTGATCCTGCTGGTGCCGAACCGGTAGATGCCCGTAGCCACCTCGCGGCCCGACCGTTCGGTCCCAGCGGTGTCCATACCCGGCGCTTCACGGACCGACAGTATAGGTCTTCGCGGGAACCGGCGGAAAACGGGACAGTCGAGGACCGTCGGGCGCGTTCACTCGTCCGAGCCCGCGACCGCCCGGAGGACCCAGTCGTCGCCGTCGCGGTCGCCGTCCTGGACCGACGCGGACCGCAACTCGCCGCCGCCGAGTTCGATCCGGAGCGCCAGTTCCGCGACGGCGCCAGCGTGTTCGGCCGTCCGGCGGACGGCCTCAAGCGCGTGCGTGAGCCGGTAGTCGGCCCCTTCCGCGGCGAACAGCGCCCGGTCCATCGCGTCGGTCTCCTCGCGGACCGCCTCGCGGGCGGCCAGCGCGCGCCGCGCCGCGTCCACGGTGCCGTCGCCGACGACGACGCCCACCGCGTCCTCGACCGCCTGGCGGGCCTGCCGGGCGACCGCGTCCAGGTCACCCTCGCCGGGCACCGTCGCCTGCCCGTCGAGTTCGGCCGCCGTCGTTGCGAGCTGCTCCGCGCGGTCGGCGACGCCCTCCAGTTCGCGGGCGGTGACCCAGAGCGCGAACAGTTCGGGACGGGTCACCCCGAGCGCGTCGACCTCGTCGAGCCGCGAGAGGCCGCGCCCGACGTGCCGGTCGATCATCGCGAACAGGCGGTCGGCCTCGTCGTCACGGTCGCCCGGGGCCTCGACGGTCGCCTCGCCGGTCAGCGCGGCCGTCGCGTCCCGGTGCATCGAGAGCGCGACGAACCGAAGCTGGCGGATCGTCTGCCGGATCGAGACCTCCGAGGCGTCGAGCAGCGTCCGCACCGTGAGCCGGTCGGCCGACTCGTCGGCGATCGTCACGCCCGGGAGGGTGCGGGTGACGGCCCTGACGGTCCCCCGCTGGTCGTCCCCGAACCCGTCGGGCGCGGTGAGCACGAGTTCCTCGAACCCGGCCGCGTAGGCGGCCCTGACTGCCCGTTCGAGCCGCTCGGGCTCGCCGTCCTCGACCCGCACCGAGACGCGGCTCCGTTCGTCCCGCTCGTGGCCGGGGGCCTCGACGCGGAGGAGGCCGTCGATGTCGGCGTGCAGGGTGACGACCGTCCCCGCCGAGATGCCCTCGGACTCTGCCCACGACTTCGGGAGCGAGACGGTGTAAGTCCCGCTGCCGACCGTCTGGATCTTTCGCGTCTCCATCTGTCAGGCGGTGGGTCGTGAGGTGGGTTGGTGAGCGGACGACGCGCGCGGCGCGGCGACGGGTCCGGTGGAGGGCGGCGTCGCGCGAGCGGCTCCCGGCCGGCCCACGGCGACCGCGTCCGCGCCGCCTCCACGGGGGGCCCCGGTCATCCGAACTTCCCGCTGATGTACTCCTCGACGCGCCGGGACTCGGGGTTCTCGAAGATCTTGTCGGTGTCGTCGTACTCCACGAGCTCCCCGCCGGTGAGGAACACGGCCGTCTGGTCAGAGATGCGGGCCGCCTGCTGCATGTTGTGGGTGACGATGACGACCGTGTACTGCTCGCTCAGGTCGTCGATGAGGTCCTCGATCTTCGCGGTGGCGATGGGGTCAAGCGCCGAGGCGGGCTCGTCCATCAGGATGACCTCCGGATCGACCGAGAGACAGCGGGCGATACAGAGGCGCTGCTGCTGGCCGCCCGAGAGGCCGAGCGCGTTGTCGTCGAGGCGGTCGGACACCTCCTCCCAGAGGGCTGCGTTGCGCAGACAGCGCTCGACGAGGTCGTCGCGCTCGTCCTCGTTCGACCGGCCGAGCGCGCGCGCGAGGAGGCCCGTCTCGATGTCGCCGTGCTTGCGCGGGCCGTAGGAGACGTTGTCCCGGATCGACTTCGGGAACGGGTTCGGCGACTGGAACACCATGCCGACGCGCTTGCGGAGTTCGACGAGATTGACGCCGTCCTGGTAGAGTTCCTCGCCGTCGAGCGCGACCGAGCCGTCGATCCGAGCGGCCGAGATGCGGTCGTTCATCCGGTTGAGACACCGGAGGAACGTCGACTTCCCGCAGCCGGAGGGACCGATGAGCGCCGTGACGCTGTTGCTCGGGATGTCCATCGAGACGTCCTTCAGCGCGTGGTCGTCGCCGTAGTGGACGTTCAGGTCCTCGACCGCCAGCTTGGCCCGGCCCGCGAACTCGTGTTCCCGCCACTCCTCACGGACGCGCTCGTCGGTCTCGCCGGCGGTCGTTTCGAGCGGCTGATCGGTCTCGAGCGGCTGGTCGGTCTGGCTTTCCTGCTGGGTCTGTGGTGTGTCACTCATGGTCATTCGTGTCTGAGCTTCCGCCGGAAGTAGTATCGCGTGCCGATGCCGATGGCGTAGAACGTCAGGACGACGGCGAGGAGGACGAGCGCGGTCGCCCACCGGAACTCGTCGGGGTTGGCGACGTTCTCCCCCAGCCCGACGCCCGCGGTGATGAGCGCGAACAGCTGGTAGGGGAGCGCCGAGGTCGCCTGCAGCAGTTCGGGGTTGGCCACGAACGGCGGGGCCGACGTGAACTCGAAGCCGCCGATCACGTCGACCGTCTGTCCCCCGGGGACGAACGTCCCGCCCGCCATCGTCAGCAGGATGGGGGCCGTCTCGCCGGCGATCCGTCCGACGCCGAGGATGACCCCGGTGACGACGCCGGGGAGCGCGGCCGGCAGGACGACGCTCCTGATGGTCTGCCAGCGCGTGACGCCGAGGGCGGCGCTCGCGTCGCGGTACTCGTCGGGCACCGAGAGCATCGCCTCGCGGCTGGTGATCAACACCAGCGGGAGCAGCATGAACCCGAGCGTGAGCATCCCCGACAGCAGCGACTTGCTGTTGCCGAACCGTGGGATGAGGAACGCGAACCCGAACAGGCCGAAGACGATGCTGGGGGTGCTCCAGAGGCCGTTCGTCGCGATCTCGACCGCCCGCGTGAACGCGCCCTGCTCGGCGTACTCGGTGAGGAAGATCGCGGCCCCGACCGCGAGTGGCACCGCGAACAGCACGGCACCGACGACGAGCCACACCGTCCCCACGATCGCCGGGAGCACGCCGTTGAACTCGTTCAACAGCGCGACGCCGTTCATCAGGAACGGGATCGAGACCGGCCACCGGAAGCTCAGCTCCAGGCCGAACAGTCCGAGCGTGGTCTCGGGCCCGACGCCGAGGCCGAACTGGACCCCGGTGAGGAGCCCCGGGACGCCCTGGACGACCGTGAACGCGACGAGGACGAACAGGAACGCGACGATGGAGAGGGCGTTCAGGTAGACGAGCACGTACGCGCCCAGGTGCCGGCCGCGAGCGCCGAAGCCGCCGTACGCCTTCGCGGCCGCCCAGCCGGCGAGCATCGCGTTGGACAGGGTCGCGACCGGGATGACGAACTCCGCGGTCAGCGAGGCGGTCTGCTCCCAGCCCAGGTCCCACACCCACTCCGGGCCGAGCGTGCCGGTCAGGAACACCAGGCCGGTCAACGCCGGCAGCGCCCCGATGGGAACCGTCGACCCGACGTCCTCGCGGGGGAGCACCGTGGCCGCGAAGGCGACGCCGCCGAGGAGGAGTCCGCCGACGACCAGTCCGATACCCCCGGAGCCGAGGAGCAGGGTCGCGGCGCCGGCACCGACGACGAACCACGGGACTGCGCCGGCGGCCCCCGCGATCAGGCCGGCGCTGGCGTCCGGGGTCGTCGAGACGAACTCGAGGCGGGAGCCGACGCCGAAGGAGACGACGGCCCCGCCGAGCAGGACGAGGAGGGCGCCCAGGAGCGCGACCGTCGAGACGCCCGCGACGGTGCCGGTGATCGAGATCCCCTCGGCCAGCGCCACGATCGAGAGCCCGAACAGCACGGCCGAGACGGCGACCGCGACGGCGGCGACCGCGTCGGTCCCGGAGGTGTCCTGCCGGACGAGGTCGGTCCCCATCGCGCCCGCCATCAGAGCTCACCCCCGAACTTCCGGTGCATCCGCCACTCGATGTACTGCGAGCCGATCGAGATGAAAAGCACCGTGATGAAGAGGATGACGCCCGAGACGAACAGCGCGTCCATCTGGAGGCCGTCCGCGTCGCCGTAGTTTCGCGCGATGAGCGAGGTGAGCGTCTCCTGGCCGTAGAAGACGTTGTACAGCGGGTCGGTGAGCCGGGGAACCCCCCGGAGCATCACCGTCGCGGCCATCGTCTCGCCGATGGCGCGCCCGACGCCGAGCAGCACGGCCGCGGAGACGCCCGAGAACGCGGCCGGCAGCGTGATCGAGGTCATCGTCTGCCAGTCGGTCGTGCCGACCGCGAGCGAGCCGCTCTTGATCGACTCGGGGACGCTGGAGAGGGCGTCCTCCCCGACGGAGACGACCGTCGGGAGCGCCATCAGCCCGACCACGATGCCGACGAAGAGGTACGTCCCCTGCCCGCTGAGGTCGAACTGGGTGGAGGCCCACGGGCTCAGGACGGTGAAGCCGATGAACCCGTAGACGATGGAGGGGATGCCGGCGAGGATCTCGACGCCGGGCTTGACCGCCTCCCGCACCATCGGGGGGGCGATCTCGGAGAGGAACAGCGCCGCCGCGACGCCCAGCGGCGCGGCGACCGCCGTCGCGATGAGGGTCACCATCACCGTCCCGTGGATCATCGGCACCATCGAGTACCGGACCGGATCGGCGACCGCGTCCCACCGCGTCTCCACGAACAGCCGGAGCCCGGGCACGGTCACGCCGAACACCGTCGCGCTCTCGTACCGGATGACCGGGATCGACTCCATGAAGATGAAGACGATGATGAGCCCGAGGATCAGGATCGTCGAGACGGTCGTCATCAGCGTCAGCACCCTCGCGGTCACTTCCTGGTGTCTGACCCAGCCGTAGCCGAACGTCGCGATCGAAACGGCGAAGGGGAGGACGGTCAGCGGAGAGACCAACAGGAACCCGACGAACGCCACGAGCATCGCCGCCGATCCGATTCCGACGACCGCGAGCGCCTCCGGCTCGGTGTCGTCGACGAACGCCCTGCCCCGCCGTACCTGCCGCTCGCCCGCGTCACGAAGCCACGATCCCACCCGTTCTCTCGCTGCTGTCATGTCATTTGAAATAATTTCGAGTGCCTGGTGTCCGGTCCGAGAGCGCCGCCGGCCGGGGTCGGCTCAGTAGTCGATCCAGTCGCTGAGCTTCTCCCGTTCGGACTCGATGTCGGCCGTCGGCAGGGGGATGTAGTTCACGTCCTCCACGAACAG
The DNA here is from genome assembly GCF_032116555.1 of Halobaculum sp. XH14. Classification (NCBI taxonomy): domain Archaea; kingdom Methanobacteriati; phylum Methanobacteriota; class Halobacteria; order Halobacteriales; family Haloferacaceae; genus Halorarum; species Halorarum halobium. Next base: position 282,175 of record NZ_CP134949.1, on the reverse strand, counting down.
CGTCTGCCCGAACGTGGTCAGGAACATGTTCATGAAGGCGGCCTCGCGCCGGTCCGTCCCGCTGGGCGTGTCGTCGGTGATCTTCGTGTACATGTGCAGGTTCCGGTTCAGCGGGTACTCGCTGTCGAAGATGGTGTTCTCCGCGTCCCGGTCCGGCTCGTACACGGTCCCCTCGAAGTCGATGGCGATGGGACGGACCGCGTCGCTCGTGAACGCGAGCGCCATGTACGCGATGGCGCCCTCGTTCTGGGAGACGAGCTGGGCGACCTGCTGGTTCTGGCCCTGCCGGGTGTCGACGTCCATCGGCGCGTCGGCGTCGCCGAGCATGTTGAGCCTGAACGCGGTGTCGGTGCCGGAGCCCTCGGCGCGGCCGATGGCGTAGATCTCCTGGTCGTAGCTGATGCCCTCGAGGTCGCTCCAGTTCTCGACTTCGCCCTGGAAGATCATCCGGACCTGCTCGCCGGTGAGCTGCTGGATGCCCTCGTCCCACACGTCGCCGCTGACGACGACCGGCTGGCCGTCGCGGCCGACGACGTGGTCGACGACCTCCTCGTCGCGCCGCTGCTCGCTCCAGTCGAGTTCGGCCGTGATCGGGCCCGAGGAGTTGCCGATGTCGACGAGGCCGTCAACGACGGCCTCACAGCCTGTCCCCGAGTGCGAGAGGCCGACCGTCGTCGGGAACGGCGGCTCCGAGCGCTGTTCGGTCGGCTCGAAGCCGGCCTGGCTGGCGAAGTAGTCGGCAAGGAGCATGTCGGGCTCGCCGAGGTCCGACCAGCCGGGGACGGTGCTCTCCGAGTTGGAGCCCCAGTACTCGCCGTCGCTCGGCGGCGCGTTGGAGTTCCAGTAGGAGCTCCCCTTGTTGGAGATGGGGTAGACCGTCGAGGACCCCTCGGCGTTGAGCAGCGAGGTGTCCATGCCGCCGTCGCCGCCCGAGCCGTCGCCGTCGTCGCCGCCCGAATCCCCGTCCGAATCGCCGCCCGAGTCCCCGCCAGAACTCCCGCTCGGGGTGGTCTCGCTCGAACTCGAACAGCCGGCGAGGCCCGTCGCGCCGACGACGCCGGAGGTGAGGATGAATTTCCGCCGCGATACGCCGGTGATGGACTGGTTGGGGTCGTCTACCATCACCTGACGGCTTCGGTGAGACGGTAAAAGGGGTTTATAATACTGGTACTGTCGGCTCAGAGAACTCCCTTCGGCTACCCAGCCCTCGGAGATCTCCCCCCGGATACGGGCCGATCTATAGCCGACAATAGCGCTCCGGCCCGCTATATTCCCTAATAGATTGCTCTGAGAAAAAGTACATCCGTCGGGACCGAGGACGGTCGGGCATGAGTCGACCCCAGGCCGTCGTCGGTCGAACCACGGAGGAGGCCGTCGAAACGATCCTCGCGGCGGACGGGACGCGCGAGCGGGACGCCGTCCGGGCGGCGCTCGACCCAGTCACCGAGGACGGCGTCGTCACCGAGGCCGCCGTCGAGTCGGCCGTCTCGGACACCTCGAAGGTCGTCGCCACCGCGGAAACCCGGGTCGAACTGGCGCGGATCGAGCACGAGGAGGCGCGCGAGGCGGCCGAACCCGTCGCCGACCTCGAGGTCGTGTCCGCCCGGCTCGACGAGGCCGCAGACCGGCTCGCGGCCGTCGAGGCGCGCCGGGACGACCTCTCGCGGGATCTCGGATCGCCGGTCGAACGGCTGAACGACCCGACCGCGGCGTACGAACTCGCCGTCGAACTCCGGGCGGTCGCGTCGAACGCGCAGGGCGTTGTCCGGACCGCGGACGACCTCCAGACGGACCTCGAACAGGTCGAATCGTGGCTCACGAGCCCCGCGCGTCGGTACGACGAGTTCGGCGAGGACGTCTCGTTCGCGGCCGAGTCGCTGGCCGAACTCGAAGCTGCGGCCCAAGCGCTCCCCGAGACCACGGCCGAACCGGCCGTCGAGTGGGCCGACGCCAGCATGCGTACGCGGGTGCTGAACTGCGTCGTCGCCGACCTGCGGGCCGAACTGGCGGAGCTCCGCGAGTGGGCCGACCGCGAGGACGAGCCGTTCCGCGAGGCGCTCGTCTCGGACGTCGACGCGCTGGCCGACCGGCGCGAGGCGCTGGCGGCGGAACTGGACGGGCTCGCACGGCCCGCCTGGCGCGACCGCTTCGGCGAGGAACTAGCCGCGCTGGGGGACGAACTGGCGGGGGTCGACGCGCCAGTGGACTGGGCGGCGGTCGAGGCGGCCTCCGAGACGCACCGGGCCCGCGTCCGCGGGGATGCCGGATCGCCCGCGACCGACGGCGACGCGTAACCGCCGGCTCCGCCCGCGAGACTCGCATCTTACGCCGCTTCCCTTCTCGCAGCGCTTCCTCGAGTTCTCTTCTTATGACGCCTCCTCGATCTCGTCGAACAGCGCGACCACCCGTCGCTCGATCTCGTCGCGGATCTCCCGTACCGCATCCAGCTCCCGTTCGCCGGGGTCGTCCAGCGCCCAGTCGCGCACGTCCACGTCGGGCCCGACGGTCCCCACGTCCAGCGTGGAACAGCCCATGGTGGCGACGTAGTCGCAGGAGCGAAGCTCCTCGACGGTGATCTCGCGGGGCGTCCGGTCCGCGAGGTCGAAGCCGGCCTCGCGCATGACCTCGACCACGACCTCGTGGACGTGGTCGGCAGGGTCGGTCCCGCCGGTGAGGAGTTCGACGCGGTCCTCGAGACCGCGTCGCTCCCGTTCGCGCTCGGCGACTGCCGTGGACATCTGGGAGCGGCCGGCGTTCCGGACGCACATGAAGGCGATTCGAATCGGGTCGGTGGTGGTGGGTTCGGTCATTGGCTCTGTCGTGTGTGGTTTCGTCGGTCCGCGACGGTCGGGTCGCTCTCCCCGGCCGGGTCCGTGTCGCCGCTGTGGATCTCGACGTCCGTCCGGCCCTGAATCCGAGCCCGGATTGCGGCGACGGCAGCCGCGACCCGACCTCGACCCGCGTTCTCCACGCGGACGAACGCGACCCGAAGGGAAGCAACGGAGTCTGTCTGGTTGGACATTGGATCGTGGCGCGCTCAATCGTCCTCGGGAGTCGGGTCCGAAGCGGACGGGGTGAGCTGTCCGACCGTGGCACCGCTCCAGTCGAACGTTCGCCGGAAGTACAGCGCGACGTTGACCAGCGCGAGCAGGACGGGGACTTCGATGAGCGGGCCGACGACGGTGGCGAACGCGACGCCGGAGCCGACGCCGAACACCGCCACGGCGACGGCGATGGCGAGTTCGAAGTTGTTCGACGCCGCCGTGAACCCGATCGCGGTCGTCGTCGAGTAGTCCGCGCCGATGCCACGCCCCATCCCGAAGCTTACGAGGAACATCACGACGAAGTAGATCGTCAGCGGCACCGCGATCAACAGGACGTCGCCCGGCGAGGCGACGATGGTGCCGCCCTGCGTGGCGAACATCACGACGACGGTGAACAGGAGCGCGACGAGCGTGAGCGGGTCGATCCTCGGAACGAACTCGTCGTCGTACCAGGCGTCACCCTTCACGCGGGTCCCGACGGCGCGGGTCAGAAAGCCGCCGGCGAACGGGATCCCGAGGAAGACCACGATCGCCTCGAACACCTGCATCGGCGTGACGTCGAACGTCGTGACGCCGGCGGCAAGCGACTCCATCCCCAGGAACGGCGGGAGGAACAGCGCGAAGAACCAGACGTACACGCCGTAGGTGACGATCTGGAAGAGGCTGTTGAACGCGACCAGCCCCGTCACGTACTCGGTCGACCCGTCCGCGAGTTCGTTCCAGACCAGGACCATCGCGATACATCGGGCCATCCCGATGAACACGAGCCCGAGGAAGTACTCGGGACGCGCCGGCAGGCCGGGGACGAGTCCGCTGAAGAAGACGACCGCCAGCCCGAACATCAGGGTCGGTCCGATCAGCCAGTTCTGAACGAGACTCAACCCGAGCACGCGCCAGTTGCTGAAGACGGCGCGGAGTTGCGAGTAGTCCGCCTTCGCCAGCGGCGGATACATCATCGCAATGAGGCCGATCTCGACGAGGTGGAAGTTCTGAATCGGTCGGGTCACCGACGGGGCGACGTAGCCGAGCCCGACGCCGACCGCCATCGCCCCGACGATCCAGACGGTGAGGTACTTGTCGAGAACGTCCATCGAGCGCGGGTCACCACAGCGCTCACAGTCGCAGTCGGGCCCGTGTTCGTGGGCCGTCTCACTCATCGTTCAGACTCCCCTCGAGCACGGTGACGAGTGCGACGGCCCGGTTGGTGGCGCGGTACTTCTTCCAGCGCCCGTCCTTGCGCCCGGAGACGAGCCCGGCGTCGACGAGCGGCGAGAGCGCGTGGCTGAGCCCGCTTTCGGTCACGTCCACGACCGCGTTCAGCTCACAGACGCAGAGCTCCTCCCGTGCTGCGACGAGGACGCGGACGAGCGTGTAGCGCGTCTCGTTGGCGAGTGCCGAAAGGACGTCGAGTTCGGCGTCGACCCGTGCCGTCCCTAGCGCGGCCTCGAGCGTTCCGAGTTCCTCGAGTCGGCGCTCGACGTCCTCGGTCCGACAGTCGCCCAGTTCCTCGTCGAGATATCGTCGGAGACGATCCGTCGCCTGTGCCATCGAGAGTAGCTTGAGAGCATGTTCAAATAATGGTTTCGTTGAGAGCGAGTTTAGCTGCCTGATTCGCCCTCTATTCGAGATAGTAGCGATATTGAGCGATCTCCCGGAGACCAATACTTGAATGATCTCTAAATCATCTCTGGCACGTGATTCGGGAATCCCACCGTACCGGCTCGTGTGAGGGAAGGAAGTCGACGGCGACGGCACGACGTGATTGGGTGGCGAGCGTCGTCACCGCCGATGTCGTCGACGACGAGCCGTTCGAGCCACGCGGACGTGCGATTCCCGGCACCCGAGAATCGCTCTCCAGTTATATGGGGTTCCCGCCCGACCGTTCAGGTGGAGGAGAGAACCGATGTCAACCGGAACCGACGGCGGCGTGAACGTGTTCGAGAGCAACCTCGCGGGAATCGAGGTCCGCGGGCGGGCCCACAGCCTGAGCGCCTGGTTCGTCCTCGCGCTCCGGCTCATGATGGGCTACGCGTTCCTCTACTCGGGCTGGACGAAGATCCTCGGCGGGTCGTTCGACGCGCAGGGCTACCTGCTGAACGCGACCGTGGCGAACGGCAGCCCGCTGGTCGGGCTGTTCACCTGGATGGGCCAGACCGGCTGGTTCGTCGAGATCGTGAACGTCGCGGTCCCGTGGGGCGAACTGCTCATCGGCCTCGGGCTGCTCGTGGGCGCGTTCACCCGCCTCGCGGCGTTCTTCGGGGCGCTCATGATGCTCCTGTTCTACTTCGGGAACTGGAGCGTCGCCCACGGCGTCATCAACGGCGACTTCGCGTACATGCTCGTGTTCCTCGCGGTCGCCGCGTTCGGCGCCGGGCGCATCCTCGGGCTGGACGCAGTGATCGAGAACTACGAGGTGGACGGCGAACCGCTCCTCGAGAAGTACCCGGCGCTCGAGTACGTCCTCGGCTGAATCGGCCGCCGGTCGACCGCGGCCGACCGGAACCCGTTTTTCGAGGTCGGCGCGAACGACGAGGGAGGCGTTTCGGCACGTCTTCGCGGCGGTCAGTCGGAGTAGAGCGAGTAGACGATGATGCCGAAGCCGAGCGCGGTGAGGCCGCTCTCGATGAGCAGCACGGCGTTCGTGTCGAGCCCGAACGCCTGATGGGCCGCGCCCGCGAGCATCGCGCCCACGGTGACGAAGCCGAATCCGAGCGCCAGCGCGCCGAGCGCGGTGGCGTGGGTCCGGCGGTACGCCCTGAACGCGAAGAACGTGATGAGCCCGCCGAGCACCAGCGTGATGCTCTTGAGCGCGATGACCGCGGTGGAGACGACGTGGCTCACGTCTCCCGGCGCACCTCCGACCACATGTCCGCGAGGCGTTCGTCCGGCTCCACGGCGGGGCGTTCGACGTCGACCTCGAAGTCGCGCTCCTCGTCGAGCGCGAGAATGATGCGCTCGAAGTCGACGACGTACCGCGACCGGTGGTGGCCGTCGGGCCTGACCTCGGTGCGCTCCTCGACGAGCGAGGCGTCCGTGAGCTTGTCGAGTTTCCGGTAGGTCGTCGAGAGCGGGACGTCCGCCGCCTCGGCGACCCGCTGGGCGCTCATCGGCTCCTCCAGCGCCGAGACGATGGCGCGACACGCGTCGTCCTCGAGCGCGTCCGCGACCCGTTCGACGCCCGAGGTGTCGCCCCCGGACAGCACGTCCACCGTCATCCGGCCGGGAATTGACGGCACCGTGCCTTAATTGGTCCTGCTCGCGCCCGGGTCACGCCGCCGGGTCCCCGTCCTCGAACTGCGCCGCCCCTTCGCGTCGGCTCTCACGCTCGCCCAAGTGTGCCCGGAGCGTGTCCACGTCCTTGTTCCCCGCGCCGGTGTTGAGCAGGACGACCGTGTCGTCGGGGCCGAACTCGCCACGCTCGGCCAGCTCGAACGCGCCCGAGACGGCCGCCGCGCAGGTGGCACCGACCTCGATGCCCTCCGCACGCGCGACCTCGACGGCGGCGTCCAGGATCTCGCGGTCGCTCGTCGCCACCGCGCCGCCGTCGCTCTCCGCGAGCGCCTCGAGGATGAGCGGCGACGCGCCGGGGTCGGGGACGGCGATGCCGTTGCAGGCGGTCGTGATGTCCGTCCAGGCCTCGTGGCGCTCGGCTCCCTCCTCCCACGCCCGGACGACCGGCGCACAGCCCTCGGCCTGTGCAGCGTACATCCCGGGCAGGCCCGAGGACAGCCCGAGTTCGTCGAACTCCTTCGCGGCCTTGTGCATCCCGACGAGGCCGACGCCGCCGCCGGTCGGGTAGACGACCGCGTCGGGCGCTTCCCAGTCCAGCTGCTCGATGGTCTCGTAGGCCATCGTCTTCTTGCCGTCGTGGCGGTACGGCGTGACGAACGTCTTGGTCGAGTACCAGCCCTCACGGTCGCCCTCCGCGCCGTCGGCCATCGCCTCGGCGTACGCGGCGCCGGCGTCGGTGATCTCACCCTCCGCCACGCGGAGGTCGCCCCCGTGAACCTCCGTCATCGCCTTCTGGGTGAAGCCGGCGCGGTCGGGGAGGAACACGTGGGCGTCCAGCCCCGCCCTAGCGGCGTAGGCGGCCGCGGACTGGCCGGCGTTGCCGGCGCTGTTGAGCGCGATCCGCTCGGCCCCGTGCTCGCGCGCGGCGGTCATCGCCGCCGTCTGCCCGCGGTCCTTGAACGTCCCCGTCGGATTCCGCCCCTCGTCCTTCAGGTAGACCGCGCCGACGCCCATCCGATCGGCGAGCGTCGGGCACTCGACCAGCGGCGTCGCGCCCTCGCCGAGCGAGACGGCCGTCTCGCGGGGGAACGGGAGCAGTTCCGCGTAGCGCCACATCGAGTCGAAGCGGCGCGATTCGAGGTCGTTTCGGGTGAGGTCGACCCGGTCGAGGTCGTACTCGGGGTCCAGGACGCCCTCGCAGTCGGGACAGCGGTGGGTCGTCGTCGCCGGGTCGTGTCGTGCGTCACAGTCGACACAGCGGAGGCCGACGAACGCCTCGGTGGTTCGCATGTGGGTGGGCTTCGGCGGACGGGACTAACCGCTTTTGCCTCCGGTGATGCTCGTGGTTCGAACGTGCGACCGTCGACGACCTCCTCGCTCCGCGGGCTGCGACTTCCGAGGTTCGCCTCGCTGCGCTCGCCTCCCCGGGTCCGGGGTTCGTCGACTTACGGGAGAGCACGCTCTCCCGAATTCACGGGCGCAAGCGCCCGTGAACGCCGCGGCTCCTTCCAGTCCCACCCTTCCGGATGGTTGGCCGAGCGTTCGCTGGCCCGCCTACCGCTCGTACCGTCAGGGGTAATCCAGCGGGACGTTCGCCCGACCGTCCGACGGACGCGTCGGCAACAGGGGTGCGCTCGGCGCGTGCTGGCGGTCGGCGGTCACGCGAGCGGAGCGAGGGTGACGTCACGGGACCGGAGGTCCCGGGTAACGCGTGACGCGAGCCCCCTCGTGGGGCTCGCACTCGCGCGCGAGGGGTGAGAAGCGCAGCGAGCCTGCGAGCGAGCATCGCAAGCGGCTGTTCACGCGAGCGCAGCGAGGGTGAGTTCCGAGGAGCTCGCTCCGAGGTAAGGGAGGGCGAGGCTGAAATCACCGCCAGCAGCAGTGATCAGCCTGTCCACCCAGCCGGGTCCACGGCTCACGAGGCCGCCTAACTCCCGTCCCGGAACGAAACGAAACCGAACCGGACGCATCCGACCACGAACCGGTCGAAACACCCCCACACGGGACAGACAGCCGTCTGACGAACCGTTAAGTGAGACAACGACCCACGAACCAGCAATGAGCAACAAGAACAAGACGGTCTCCTTCCGCGTCAACGAGGACGCCTTCGAGGCGCTGCGGGAGATCGCGGACGAACGCGACCTCTCGCTGTCGGCGGTGTTCCGCGACTACGTCGAGGCGCTGGTCGCCCACGACGGCCAGATCGAGGTCGTCCCCGAGCACGAGTACGAGGCCGACGGCGACGACGACGCGCCGTTCCCGCCGACGGTGTCGGTCCCGCGGAGCTTCGTCCGCGAGCACGAGCGGCTCGAACTCGAGGCCGAGCACCTGCGCGAGCAACTGGACGAGTACAAGCAGTACGCGACGTACCTCCACGACCGGCTCGAATCCGACGAGGACGACGGCGAGGAGGTCGTCAACCTCGAGGACCTCGACGAGGAACGCGACGTGCCCGACGTCGAGCTCGGCGAGGACGAGCCGTACCAGATCGGGTAGCGTCCCGAATCGCCCCGCTGACGGGAGTTCTCGCCAGCCGTCTCAGCCCGCCAGCGCCCGCTTCGCGTCGCGCGCCTTCTCCTCCATCTCCCGGTCGCCCTCGACGTCCGCGAGCGACTCGACGGCCTCCAGCGTCCGCACCGCTGAATCGAGGAACGAGAGCACGTCGCCGGGGTAGGCGTACAGCATGTAGTCGTCGCCCATGACGTCGACGATGGCGTCCGGACCCATCCCCTGTGCCCGGAGTTCGAGCACGTACCGGACGAACTTGCGCTCCGGGTGACCACAGTAGGGCGCGTTCTCGCAGTCGCAGTCCAGGAAGTCCTCCGCAAAGTCCAGCAGGCGGTCGCGCGTCGCCTCGTCCACCTCCGCGAGGCCGTCGCCGGTGAACACGAGATCCAGCGTCGCGCCCTTGAACGCCCCCTTCGGGATGCTCGTCCCGAGCTGGGAGGCGATCTGCCTGTGATTCTTGAGGTAGATCTTGTCCGTGAGCGCCACAGTTGGCGATGTGAACGCGCGAGCGGGCCAAAAGCCCGACGGTCCGGGTCGTCGCGCGTCCCCGAGCGGCGTCACGGACGGCATCGCGGGCTGGGCGTCGGACCCGTCGACCGGGCGGGATCGAACCGTGGGGCGGTCCACCACACCGCAGGACGGCGTTCGTAACGTATTTGAGTCGGAGCGAAGTAGACCCGTGTGCGTGTCCGGGTTGGGGTAGTGGACTATCCTTCAGCCTTGTGGAGGCTGAGACGCGGGTTCAATTCTCGCACCTGGACCTCCTCCCGACGACCGACTCCCGAGCGTCGCGTCCGTGCAGAGGGACGGGACGCCGACGCGAAACCCCGTCGAGCACTCGCGCTACTTCGGCTCCTGCTCGCCCGCCACGGCGGCCAGCGCGTCGAGGATCGCCGTCTGCTGGAGGTAGATGACCGCCGAGATCGCGAGCAGCGCCGCCAGCACGAGCGCGAACACCGCGCCCCGCCCGTTCGCGAGCGAGGTCCCCGCGAAGGCGGTGGCGAAGAAGGCGGGCGTCCGGCCGACGACCAGCAGGACGAGGAACGTCCGGAGGCGGACGTCGGTGAGCCCCGAGAGGAGACAGATGGCGTCGTCGGGGAACGTCGGCAGCAGGAAGACGACGAACAGCCCGAGCGTGCCGTGGTCGGCGACGAAGCCGTCGAAGCGCGCGAGCGTCTCGTCGGTGAGGACCCGGGCGACGAACGGCCGGCCGTAGCGGCGACCGGCGGCGAAGACGACGAGGCTGCCGATCGTGACGCCGAGCATGCTGTACACCGTGCCGCGCACGCTACCGAACAGATACCCCCCGACCGCGCCGAGCACCTGCCCGGGGACCGGCGCGAAGATCACCTGCGCCGTCTGCACCAGCACGAAGACGAGCGGTGCGGCCTCGCCGGTGCCGGCGATGCGCTCGCGGAGCCACGCCGGCTCGAACACGGACGGCGAGAGCAACCACAGGAGGAGCGTGCCGGCCAGCGCGACGCCGAGAACGGCACCGGCCACGGCGAGCGCGAGCCGCCGGTGGGCGGCCGACCGGAAGATCCGCCGCGGCGACCCGTCCGGCTCCGGAGTCACAGTCGCGGGAGCCCCGGGCGTTTGAGCCGCGCGTTCCGCGCCCACTTGCCGAGATACCGGCGCACCGAGGTGCGGTTGCCGGCCGCGCGGGTCCGGCCCGCACACATTCCGTCGAGGACGGTCGCCGGCGTGACACGCGGGGCCGTCACCTCGACGCGCGTCAGCCCGCAGCCGACGAGCCGTGGCCGATGCGCGTCGCTGCCGCCGAACCGGGGGTAGTCGAACGCGTCGGCAAAGCGCGCGGCCTGTCGGTTCCGGATGCCGGTGAGCCCGTGCGCGTTGAACGTCTCGATGCCGTCACAGTCGGTGATCGCGGCGGCCGACGCGCCGTGGCGGCTCAACTGGAACGGGTGCGGGACGACCGCGACGCCCCCGCGGTCCCGGACCGCCTCGACGGTCGCCGGCAGCGGCCTGCCGGGTTCGGGCCGGGTCTCCACGCCGATGGCGAGCAGGTGGCCGTCCGCGGTCGACACCTCGACGCCAGGGATGCCGATCAGGCCGAACTCGGCGGCGCGCTCGGCCGCCCGCAGCGAGCGTTCGATCCGGTCGTGGTCGGTGACGACGAGGCCGTCGATCCCGACCCGCGCGGCGTGCCGCAGGACCTCCTCGACCGGAGCCGTCGAGTCGTACGAGTCGGCCGTGTGGACGTGACAGTCGATCCGGACGGTCTCCCGGCCGGGGTCCCCGTTCATAGGGCCCCGAACTCGATGGCGAGACAGACGGCGGTGACCGCGACGACGAGCACGCCCAGCAGCGCGTGCGCGAGCGTCGTTTTGGGGGCGCGGTATTCGGAGACCATCAGCGGCGCGGCCGCGAGGATCAGCGCGGTCGCGATCCAGCCGTTCCACCAGGCGATCAGGTGGAGGAGGACGTAGTTCGCGAGCACGACCGCGTTCGTGTGGACGACCGTCGTGCCGTGATAGTAGCGCACCGAGTCGCGGGACTCGAACCCCTCCGCGGTGTGGCGCACGAGCCTGAGCCCGCCGAACGCGAGCACGGCAAAGCCCACCACCGCGCTGAGGACGCCGTTCGGGGCGAGTTCGTAGTGGAACAGCAGCGCGCCGGGCACGAGGTAGGCGAACACGTCGATGAACGAGTCGATCCCCCGGCCGAACGCGGAACTCGTCCCCCGCCGTCTGGCCCAGTACCCGTCGAGTTTGTCGAACAGGAACGCCCCGAACGTGGTCACGATCGCCCAGTTCGGCTCGTTCGAGAGGAACAGCAGGGCCCCGACCCACCCGACGAACAGCGCGACGAGGCTGAGGTAGTCGGCCCCCGTCAGCGCCGTCAGGACGCTGGTGCGCTCGCCCGACTCGGCCCACCCGTTCCGGGCGTCGAGGCGTCGCGTGATCCCCCGGAGCATGTTAGGTTCGTCTGACATTGCCGCTACGCGACCCTCGACGCTCCCGGAGTATAAATTTACTTCAGTACATAAATAGTTGTTATCGCCAATATATATCCCCGGTGGCGTGGGTACCGCTCCGGAGACGGGTCAGCCGTCGAGCGCTCGCGTTCGGCGACGGCTGAACCGGCCGACCCGGACGTACCGGTGGCTCCGGACGCGCTCGAAGCCCCGTCCCTCGAACAGCCGCCGGGATGGTCTGTTGTCCGCCGCGACGAGCGCGCTCGCCCGGTCGCCGTCGAGTTCCTCCCCTGCGACGACGAGCGCCCGGTACAGAAGCCGTGAGGCGATTCCCTCGGTCCGCCACCCGGGCGCGACGAACACGCGCCGGACGTAGGCGCCGGGGAACGCCAGCCGGCGTTCGAGCGGGTGAACCTCCGGGTCGACGCCCGCGCTCACCAGGGTTCGGCCGACGGGGCGGCCGGCGTGGACCGCGACGACGGCACGTTCGCCGGGCAGCGGCGACACGGGCAGCGAGAAGTCGACGTCGTGGCTGCGGTCCGCGAGCGCCTCGTGTCGACGCGTCTCGACGGAGACGCCGGCCGGCAGAGCGGGCGGCTCGTCGTCGGTGGCACTCGCAAGCGCCCGCTCGTACTCGTACATCGCTGTCGCGGTGACGCCGACGCGCTTGAGCGCCTCGTACAGGCTCCGGGCGGAGTCGGTCCGGGTAACCCGCCACAGCGGAAGCATACGTACGTCGAGTGCGGAGACGCCTAAATAGCTCCGGGCCGCAGCGTGCCGAACCGTCCCTCGCCGGCGCGGAATCGCTCCACTCCTTCGGATCACTCCCCACAGCTCCGGTTCGCTATCGAGCACTACCGCCTCACCACTGAGAAACATACTGATTCGAAGACAGTTCTAAATAGCCCGGTTACGTACGACGGAGTGATGGCCGAGGTCCAGGCGGCCACGACGGAACCGGTGAACGTCTTTCCGGTCGACGGGGCGTACCTCGTCCGCCACTACTTCGAGGGCGACGCGGTGTTCGACCGGCTGAAACCGTTCTACGACAACCGGGCGTACCGGTTCGAGATCCCGCGGGGCGAGTTCACGGCGATCCGGGAGTTCCTCTACGACCACGGCTACTCGCTGACCGTCGTCGAGGACCTCGAACGCTACCTGGTGGTGGTCGAGAAGTACACCGCCCACCCCGACGACGTCTTCAAAACCTCGGTCGCGCAGTTCGCTTCCGAGTCGTACAACTGCTTCCTGCTGAAGGACCGGGAGGCCGTGCGGGACGCGGTCGGCGACGGCGCACACCGGTTCCCGGAGACGACGCTCGAGTTCCAGCAGCGGACGCTCCGCGCGTACGCCTGATCGCGGTCCCCGGGGCCGACCGTGGGACGGATTCGACGCTCTCGACCGTGCTCACCATGCCCGCACTCGTCCGATCCGTCCTCACCCGATTCGTCCTCACCCGATTCGTCCTCACCCGATTCGTCCTCACCCGATTCGTCCTCACCCGATTCGTCCTCACCCGATTCGTCCTCACCCGATTCGTCCTCACCCGATTCGTCCTCACCCGATTCGTCCTCACCCGATTCGTCCTCACCCGATCTCGCGTTCGCAGTAGGTGAACCGCCAGCGGTTCGGCTCCGAGAGGGACTGGCCGCCGACCCGCCACTCCCCGACGTCGCGGTCCGTCAGCGGCCGCGTGACGAGGTACGTCGTCGTCGTCAGCCGCGAGAGGGGGAACGACGTCTCGGGACGGAACCGGTACTTCCCGAGCAGGTCGTCGGGGACGCACTCGCCGGCGACCGAGAGGAGGGCCGCGTCCCGGAACTCCTCGACCGCGCGGGCGAGCAGGTGATCGAGCGCGATGCGTCGGCGGTCACCGCCGGACAGCGGCGCGACGGTGGTGACGTGGATCAGGTCTCGCTCGCCGGATCGCCGCCGGCCGACGACGAGTGCGGCCTCCCGCCGTCCCTCGATCTCGGCCGTGAACGTCGCGTACTCGAACCGGGGGTTCGAGAACCGCCAGCGGAGGAACGTCTCCTCGCGGTGTGCGTGTGCGCCGGACGGAACCGAGCGGGCGGAGAGGTCCGCGAGGGCCGCGGCCGGGACGCCCTCGCGGCGCGTGACCGTCGCGGTGCGGTCGGGCGATCCGGTTCGCAGCGAGAGCAGGCCCCGGGCCGCCGGCGTCGCAAGGCTGCCGGCGAGTCGCTCGACCAGGTCGTCGTCCAGCACGTCCCCGACGAGCGCGCCGGGGTCCTGCAGCCGGTAGTGGACCGGGAACGGTCGCGTCACGCCCTTGTGCAGCGACAACTCCTCGTCGAGGCTCGTGAGCGCCTCCATGACGGCCTCGTTGGGGAAGCCGACCGACACCGACGGCTCGCGGTCGGCGTAGTGGCGGTACACGTGGGTCACCATCCGGGAGAACAGCCCGTTCCGTCGGTGGTCGGGCGCAACCATCGGGTCGACCTGTGCGATGGCGAGCACCCGCTCGCCGCCGATCAGGAGGGGGAACGGCAGGCTGGGCCGAGCGCCGACCACCTCGCCGTCGTGTTCGGCGACGCAGATCGGGACCGACTCGAGGTACGGGTTGTCGACGTAGCGCCAGTCGAACCACGACTCGTCCCCGCGCCCGAACACCGTCTCGTACAGCGAGAGCACCCCGTCGCGGTCGTCGGGGTCGTACTGCCGGATCGTGTATCCGGACCGCCGGGATCGGCTCGTGACCATCTCGACGTACCAGTTCTCCGAGCGGCGGAAAAGCGGGGGCGATCGTTCACTCGCTCGGCGGCGGGAAAGCCCGGGTTACCCGGAACCCGATCGGTTCAGTCCGGCTCGGCCGCGAACGGACGTGAGGCCGGCCAGCGCCCGAAGTAACGCGAAGCGAACGTCCGACAGGACCGCCTTACCGGAACGTACGCGCCGACGAACTTTGAGGCTCGCCGGTGGTGGGCGGGACATGGATCGACAGCGGTTCCCCGCGGACGCGAGGTCGGGCAACGTCGCCCGGCTGTACGACGAGACGGCCGACGCCCGGGGCGACGCGCTCGCGCTCGAGACGCCCGAGGTGAGGTTCACTCACGCGGCGCTCCGGGACCGGGCCGCACGCCTCGCCGGCGGGTTTCGGGACGTCGGCTTCGAGCCGGACGACAGGCTCGCCATCGTCCTCCACAACCGTGCCGAGGCCGTCCTCGCGGCGCTGGCGTCGTTCAGGGCGGGGACTCCCTTCGTGCCGATGAACCCCCAGTTCACCCCGGACGAGATCGCCGGCCAGCTCGACGACGGCGAAGTTGCAGGCGTCGTCACCGAGCCGGCGCTGCTGGGGAACGTTGCGGACGCAATCGAAGCGGTCGAGGTGGACCCGACCGTCGTCCTGGTCGCGGACGACGGAGCGGAGGGCGCTGGCGAGGGCAAGGCGGAGGCCGTTGGCGACGACGGGGCGGATGACGGTGGTGACGGCGAGGCGGAGAGGGCTGGCGACGGTCGGGAGTCCGAGGACGCCGCTCCCGGCGGCCTCGACACCGTCGCCTTCGGGTCGCTCGACGGCTCCCCGCACCTCGCCGAGCGGGACGACGGCGACGTGGCGATGCAGCCGTACACGAGCGGGACGACCGGCGAACCCAAGGGCGTCCAGTTGACCCACCGGAACCTCCGGGCGCAGTCGCTCATGGGGTTCGAGCGGACGGCGCTGTCGGCCGACGAGGAGCGGTTCCTCTCCGTGCTGCCGCTCGCCCACATCGCCGGGTTCGTCAACCGGACGTGGCAGCCGCTCGTGCGGGGCGGGGCCGTCTTCCTCCGGGACCCGGACGACTGGGACCCGGAGGCGGCCATGGCGACCATCGAGGCCGAACGGATCACGAAGTTCGGCGCGGTGACGACGATGTACGTCGACGTGGTCGGTCACGAGCGGTTCGGGGAGTACGACCTGTCGAGCCTCCGCGAGGCGATGGAGGGGGGCGACAGGATGTCCACGGCGGTTCAAGAGCGGTTCGAGGCGGAGGCCGGCCTCGACCTGTTCGAGGCGTACGGGCTCACCGAGACCGGCGGCGGGACGCACGTCGGCTTCGGATCGACGTTCGGCCCGCGGCCCGGAACGATCGGCCAGCCGCTCCGGGCGACCGACTGCAAGGTCGTGGACGACGCCGGTCGGGAGGTGGCGGCCGGCGAGACCGGCGAACTCCTCGTCCGCGGCCCGCACGTGACCCCCGGCTACCATGAGCGGCCCGAGGAGACCGCCGCGGCGTTCACCGACGACGGCTACTTTCGGACGGGCGATCTGGCCCGCCGGGACGAGGACAACTACTACGAGATCGTCGGCAGGAAGGACGACGTCATCGTCACCGCCGGCTACACCGTCTATCCCGGGGAGGTGGAGGACGTCCTGGAGCGACACGACGGCGTCGTCGACGCGGCCGTCGTGGGTGCCCCCGACGAGCGACGGACCGCCACGGTCGAGGCGTACGTCGTCACCGACGACGGGGCGGCGGTGAGCGAGACGGCGCTCAAGGAGCACTGTCTGGAGCACCTCGCGCCCTACAAACACCCGCGGAGCGTCGCGTTCGTCGACCGGCTGCCGCGGACGTACAACGGCAAGGTCAGGCGCGTCCAGCTCAGGGAGCGAACCGCGTCCGACTGACGCCGGGCGCGGGCCGCCGGGTCGAACTATCAGTTCCGGGAACCTCGCCGTGACCTATATTTCCCCCGAGAGTCGAGATTGGCCGAGACGACCGTGACTGGGCCAGAGCCCGCGGAGGAGGTCCGGGTCGTTCACGTCGAGGACGAGCCGGGAATGGCGGCGCTGACTGCCGAGAAGCTCCGGCGCGAGGCCGACCGGCTCTCGGTCACGAGCGTCGACGACCCGGCGGCGGCGCTCGGGGCCATCGACGCGGCGGGGGCCGACTGTCTCGTCAGCGACTACCAGCTACCGGGCACGACCGGCCTCGATCTGTTCCACGAGGTCCGGGAGGCCCACCCGGACCTCCCGTTCGTGCTCTTCACCGGCCAGGGCGACGAGGCGGTCGCGGCCGAGGCGGTGTCGGCCGGCGTCACCGACTACATCACGAAGGGGAGCGCCGAGCAGTTCGGCGTGCTCGCGAACAGCGTGCTCCGAGCCGTCCGGGAGCGTCGAACCCGGCGACAGCTTTCCGAGAGCCGTCGCCGGTTCGTGACGCTGGTCGAACAGCTCCCGGGCATGGCCTACCGCTGTCGGAACGAACACGGCTGGCCGATGGAGTTCGTCAGCGACGGCGCCCGCGACCTGACCGGCCACGACCCCGACGCGCTCGAAGCCGACGAGGTCGACTGGGAGTCGGAGGTCATCCATCCCGCGGACCGCGAGCGGACGTGGGCCGTCGTCCAGGATGCACTCGACGCGAGAGAGCCGTTCAGCGTCACGTACCGCATCCGGCGGGCCGACGGCGAGGTGCGCCACGTCTACGAGCAGGGGTCGGGCGTGTTCGAGGACGGCGAGGTGATCGCCCTGGAAGGGTACATCCAGGACGTGACCGACCGGCATCGCCGCGAGCGAACCCTGACCCGGCTGCACGAGGCGACCAGATCGTTCATGGACGAGCCGTCCGCCGAACGGATCGCCCGGATCGGCGTCGAGACGGCCCGTGAGGTGCTCGATCTCCCCGCCTCGGGCGTGTTCCTCCTCGACGAGTCGAGCGGGCGGCTGGAGAACGTCGCCAACTCCCGGGAGGCGACCCGGAACCTGGGGGAGCCGCCGACGTTCGCGCCCGGCGAGGGGATCGTCGGTTCGACGTTCGAATCCGGCGAGCCGGCGGTGCTGGCGGACGCACAGGCGGACGAGCGCGCCGCCGGCCACGGCTCCTCGGCGATCCGGAGCCTCTGTGTCCTCCCGCTGGGAGAGTTCGGCGTGTTCACCACCGGCTCGGTGGAGGCCGGGGCGCTCAGCGACCGGGAAGTGGAACTGACGAAGGTGCTCGCCGCGAACGTCGAGGCCGCCCTGCGGCGGGCCGAACGCGAGGCCGAACTCGCCGAGCAGAACGACCGGCTCGACCGGTTCGCGGCGGTCGTGAGCCACGACCTCCGGAACCCGCTGAACGTCGCCGCCGGCAACGTCGACCTGGCGCGCGAGGAACTCGGTGACGGGGCGGTCGGAGGCGGAGCGGCCGGAGACGAGTCGGCCGAAGACGGATCGAGAGCGGCCGACGCCGAGGAACTCGAGCGGGCTCGAACCCGGCTCGAAACCGCCGCGGACGCGCTGGACCGCGGCGAGGCGCTGGTCGCCCGCCTGCTCGGGCTCGCGCGGCACGAATCGTCGCTCGACGCGGACGAGCCGGTCCCGCTCGACCGGGTGGCACGCGACGCCTGGTCGTCGGTCCGAACCGACGACGCGACGCTCGCGGTCCGAATCGGCGCCGCGGTCGAGGCCGACGCCGAGCGGCTCCGGACGCTGTTGGAGCACCTGTTCCGCAACGCTGTCGATCACGCCGGCGGCGACGTGACCGTCTCCGTCGAGCGCCTCCCCGACGGCGAGGGGTTCGCCGTCGCCGACGACGGGGCGGGGCTCCCGGCCGACGACGCGGACCGCCTGTTCGACGCCGGCGTCTCCTCCGAGGGCGGGACCGGGCTCGGGCTGGCGGTCGTCGCAACCGTGGCCGACGAGCACGGCTGGGAGCCGTCCGCGACGAGCGACGACGGCGCGCGGTTCGCGTTCCGCGGCGTCACGTTCGCGGCCGCGGACGAAGATGACGACGGCGATGCCGGCGGCGGGACTGGCGACGGCGAGACCGGCGACGGGACGGCCGGAGATGGCGAAGCGGCCGCGGACGGCGGGGACGGGAACTGACCGCTAGCGCCCGGACACGTCGGGGAGGTTGCCCCCGCCGCGGAGCCCGCCGGTGAGCGCGCTGCCGCCCGACTGAATGACGTCGAACGCGGTCATCAGGTCCGTCCGGGAGATGAGCCCGATGAGGTCGCCGTTCGCGTCGATGACGACCAGACGGCCGACGCCGCGCGACTGCATCTCCTCCAGGGCGTCGAGCGCGTCGGCGTCGGCCGTGACGCTCGCGATGTCGTCTGCCATCACGTCCTCGACGGTGAACGCGTCGCGTTCGACCTCCCTGACGCCCTGTGCGTCCTCGAGGGTCACCATGCCGACGAGGCGGTCGTTCTGCAGGACGGGGTAGCCGGTGTGGCGCTCGGAGAACATCCGCTGCATGAGCTCCGCGACCGACGTGGTCGGGGTCACCGTCCGCAGTTCGGGTCGCGGGGTCATGATGTCGCCCACCCGGACGTCCTGGAAGGCGGCCCGGAGCACCGTCTGCTGGGCCTCGCCGGCGCCCGCGATGTAGATGAAGAAGGCGAGCCCGACGGTGATGAGGTTGCCGTTGAACAGCCCCCAGAGCCCGAGCAGGAACGCGAACACCTTGCCGACCTCGGCGGCGATCTTGGTCGCCTGGGCGTGCGGGCGGCGGCGGGCCAGCAGCGCCCGGAGCACGCGCCCGCCGTCCATCGGGAAGCCGGGGAGCATGTTGAACGCCGCGAGCACGACGTTCATCAGCGCGAGATAGCCCACGACGAACGCGGCCTCGGGCGGGAGCGAGACCGAGGCGAACGCGACCCAGGCGACGGCGCCGATGAGCACGCTGACGATCGGACCGGCGACGGCGATGAGCAGTTCCTGCTTCCAGTCCTCGGGCATCTCGGTGAAGCTCGCGACGCCGCCGAACAGCCACAGCGTGATGGAGTCGATCTCGTAGCCGAAGCGCATCGCCACGAACGAGTGGCCGAACTCGTGGAGCAGCACCGAGACGAACAGCCCGACCGCGGCGGCGGTGCCGAGAACGAACGGCAGTTGCCCGCCGGTCAGCGCGCCGGCGTCGAGCGTCGCGTTCATCACCTCGTTCATGAGCTCGACGAACTGCCCGACCTGGGTGCCGATGAGCCAGGCGAAGACCGGGAGGATCAGCAGGAACGTCCAGTTCAACCGAACCGGGATGCCCGCGACCCGACCCAGCGTGATTCCGCGCATGGGAACCCGTAGCAGGCGACGGGGTATAAAGGCGGGCGTTGATGTGGGTCGGTCCCCAAGCGGGGCGTATGGCAGATTCGGACGCCACACCCGAACCGGTCGTGAAGCGCGGATCGGACGTCGAGTACGCCGCGGTCGACGCGGCCGAGGGAATGTCGCGTGGCGTGTTCCTGGACGAGTCGGACGGCGCGCCGAACTTCGCCCTGCGGCGGTTCGTGCTCGACCCGGGCGCGTCGGTGCCCGAACACACGAACGAGGTCGAACACGAGCAGTACGTGCTCTCGGGCGAGTACACGGTCGGCATCGGCGAGGAGGAGTACACCGTCTCGGCCGGCGACGCGCTGCTGATTCCGGCCGGCGCGGTCCACCGATACGAGAATCCGGGCGAGGAGGAAGGGGCGTTCGTCTGCGTCGTGCCGAACGGCGACGACACGATTGACTTGACCGAGTCGGAGTAGTCCACGACCCGGCGGTCCCACACAGCCTCGCTCAGCCTGCCGGCCGCGGCGTCGCTGGGGTGTTCACCCGCGGCGTCGCTCGGCGACGGCGCACCCACCGTACCGCATCGAATCGGTCGTCCACCAGCGAATCACATACCGGATTACCGACGGCGGCACGAGCGGTAGTCGGCCCGGCGAACGCTCGGCCGACCAACTGCCGGGTGGGAATGGAAGGGGCCGCGGTTATCGAGGAAGCACGGGCGGTCAAGCACCGCAGGCGAGCGACCGCAAGGAGCGAGGCGAGGAGCGCAGCCGGCCGCGCGACTCGATAACCGCGGGGGCTTCCGAGGCGGTCCGATGACGACTGACTTCCACGTTAGCGGGAACTTCCCAGTCGGTTTGAACAGTCCAGCTAGCCGACGGTCCAACCACTAAATGAACCGAACACGACCCGACCGACGACACGGACCGACGTACCCTTGACGCCGGAGGTCCCAGGGGAGCCAATGAGCGATCTGCGCGTCCTGCTGACCAACGACGACGGCATCGACTCGCCCGGCCTCGCGGCGCTGTACGAGGAGCTCCGCGCCGTGGCCGACGTGACGGTCGTCGCGCCCGCCGACAACCAGTCCGGCGTCGGCCGCTCCCGCTCGCGCGCGGTCGACGTGGACGACCACGAGTGGGGGTACGCCGTCCACGGCACGCCCGCCGACTGTGCCGCCTACGCGCTCGGCGGCCTCGACGACGAGTTCGACCTCGTCGTCTCGGGCTGTAACCTCGGGCCGAACTGCGGGGAGTACCTGCTCGGCCACTCGGGCACCGTCGGCGCGGCCGTCGAGGCAGCGTACCTCGGCGCGCCCGCGCTCGCCGTCTCGGCGTACCACCGGGACGACTTCTTCCCGCCACAGGGCATCGCCTTCTCCGTGCCCGCCGCGGTCACCCGGGAACTCGTCGAACGGCTCCCCGGGTCGGGCGTGTTCGACTCGGCCGACTACCTCAGCCTCAACAGCCCGATCGAGGCCCACGGGAAACTGCGCGTCACGGAGCCGCTGGCCGACTACGCCGTCGACGTGCGCGACGCGACCGAGTCGGAGCGCGAACAGCACGACGGCGACCTCAGGCTGGAGAACGACTACTGGGCGCGGCTCGACCAGCCGGACCGCTACCCGGTGCTGGAGGAGGCGGCCGACTCCTACCCGGCGTGGTCCGACCGCGCGGCCGTCGTCGACGGCGACGTGAGCCTGTCGCCGCTGCGCATCCCACAGGAGGCCGTCACCACGCCGGCCGTCGACGACCTCGTGGCGACGTACAACGAGGAGGCGTCGATCGGCGCGCCCGCCGCGGACGACGACTGACGCGCCGGCCCCGTCCGTCCCCCGTGCCGTTCGCACCTCGCGGCCCGTTTCAGTTCCCGGCCGACCCGCGGACAAACTCTTTACGCTCGACCGCGCACGGGGGGAACGTGACCAGAGTGACCGTCGACCTGTCGGACCAGACCGAAAGCGACCTCCAGCGACTCGTCGACCAGGGGGAGTTCATCAGCCGCGACCAGGCCATCGAGGACCTCCTCTCGCGCGGGCTCTCGGCCTACCAGCCGGTCGAGGACTCGCCGAACGAGATGGACGAGACGATGTTCGACCGCGTGACCGACGAGCAGCAGGACCCCGCGATCCAGGACGACGAGGGCGGCGACCCGCGGTTCTGACCGGCAGCCTCCGGCCACCAGCCGTTTTCCGTCCCCGTTCACTCGCCGCCGAGCAGCGCGACCGCGCCCGTCAACAGCACCGCCGCGACCATCGCCACCGCGAGCAGCGAGAACGCGACGCCGAAGTCTCGCGCGTCCGCGACCGCCCCGACGACGACCGGGGCGACCGCGCCCGCACCCATCAACAGCGTCCGCACCGCGCCCAGCCCCCCACCGGCGACGTCGGCCGGGATGACCTCCGTCAGGTACGCGCCCCGCACGGGTCGGAAGCCGTGGCTCCCGAGGCCGAACGCGACCACCGCCGCGCCGAGGACGACCGGGCCGGCGACGCCGACGAGCACGAGCGCGACGAGCCCGGCGGTCGCAACCATCAGCGTCCCGGCGATGACCGAGAGCCGACCGACCCGGTCCGAGAGGTCGCCCGTGAGCAACTGGACGAGGCTGACGACGAACAGGCCCGAGAAGAGGAACGACGCGGCCGCGGTCGACAGGCCCGCCTGCTCGGTCAGGAACGAGGGGAGGAACGCGACCGCGCCGTTGTACGCGAACGAGAAGCAGAGCGTCGCGCCGACGAAGGCGGCAAAGCGCGGCTCGCGGAACAGCCCGAGGTAGGTCCCGAGGCCGACGGACTCGTCGGCGGTCCGGTCGCGGTCGGTCGCCGGCACGCGCGCCGGAACCCGGAGCGCGACCGCCGCGGCGAGGCCGACGCCGACGAGTCCCCCGGCGAGAAACAGCGCGTGCCAGTCCGCGACGTCGAGGAAGAACACGACCGCCGCGCCCGCGGCGACGCCGCCGAACGCGCCGAACGTGTCGAGCACGCCGAGCGCGCGCCCCGTCCGCGCCGGGTAGATGCGCGAGAGCAGCCTGACGGCGACCGTCTTGTGCGCGCCGGTGCCGAACCCGACGAGCAGCATCCCGGCGACGAGCAGCGCCACCCCGGCCCAGTTGGCGCTCGGACCGGAGGCGACGGTCGCCCCGGACGCGAGGCCGGGAATCGGCACCGTCAGCACGAACGCCCCGGCGGCCGCGACGAGGCCGCCACCGACGACGACCCTCGTCGCGCCGAGCCGGTCCGCGAGCGCGCCCGAGGGGAACTGCATCAGCGCGTAGACGGCCATCATCGCGGTGTAGGCGGCCCCGAGCAGGGCGTTCGACACGCCGAACTCTGCCCGGAAGGCGGGGGTGGCGAACAGCGGCGGGAACGCGTAGCGGAGGAACTTGGCGAGGAACCAGACGAGCGCCGTGAGCACCAGCGCGTCGTAGGCGGTCAGGCGGCGCAGGCGGGCGCTGGCTCCCATCGGTCGGTGGTCCGGCACGGCGCGTCAAAAGGTGACTGGAACCGGCGGGACGGGCGCGGGACCGCCGCTCGGCTCCGAGCGCGGGGCCGTCGTGGAGGTGCGACCGGGCGCGTCGCGCCGCGTGGAACGGACAGTGATTTGTCGCGTCGCCCCCGAGAGCCGACGTGGACCCGACCGGCCTCGTACCTCTCGTCGCCGACGCCCTGCTCCGGGTCGCGCGCATCGCCGCGCTCGTCGCCGTCGGGGTGTTCCTCGCCAACCTCGCCGTCGAGTTCGGCGCGGTCGAGCGGGTCGCGGGGCTCTCGCGCTTTCTCACCGGCCCGGCGAACCTCCCGGACGAGGCGGGCACGGCCATCCTGACGACGACGGCCTCGACGACGGCGGGCTACGGGATGCTCGCGGACTTCCGCGAGTCGGGGCGGCTCTCGGACCGCGCGACGCTCGTCGCCGTGACCATCAACACGTTCTTCGGGTTCGTCCAGCACGTGTTCACGTTCTACGCACCCGTTCTCATCCCGATTCTCGGGCTCCAGGTGGGGCTCATGTACGTCGGCGCGCGGGCCGGCATCGCGCTCGCCATCACGCTCGTCGGCGTGTTCGGCGGCGCGCTGTTGCTCCCCTCGGACGGCGTGGCGGGGCGGTCGGCGGACGACGAGACGGACGGTCTCGGCGTCGCCACCGCGGACGAGTCGGGCGAGGACGGCCTCGCGGACGGCGGGTCGACACCGTCGGTCGCCGCCACCGGCGGGTCGGCGACCTACCGGGAGCGGGCGCACGCGGCCGCCGACGCCTCGCGCTCGACGCTCCGGCGCATCGTCCCCCGACTCGCCGTCGTCTACGTCCTCGTGACCGTGCTCGTCGCGCGGGTGGACCTGCAGTCGCTGTCGGCCGCGGCGGGGCCGCTGGCGGAGGTCGCGGGGTTGCCGGCCGCGGCGATTCCGGTGATCGTGATCTTCGCGTTCGACACGACCGCCGGGGCCGCGACGGTCGCGCCGCTGGTGGGGAACACGCTGACGCCCGAGGTGGCGGTGGCGACGATGCTCGTGGGCGGGGTCGTCTCCTTCGCGGTGTCGACGTTCAAGCGGTCGATCCCGTTCCAGTACGGCGTCTGGGGCGCGGAGTTCGGGCTGCGGGTCGTCGTGTTGAACACCGTGTTGAAGGTGGTGTTCATCTCGGTCGCCGTGGCGTTCTTCCTCGTTTGAGTTGTTGGGGTGTTTCGGTGAATCGTCTCGGTAGGTCGTGTCCTGGGTGGTAGTGTCGACGAGCGGACCACTGCTGCTGGCGGTGATTAGGGCCACAGCCTCCCCAGCCGATTGCGATGCTCGCTCGCAGGCTCGCTGCGCGTCTCATCCCTCGCGCGCGAGTGCTCGCCCCACGAGGGGGCGAGCGTCACGCGCGCCACCGCACCGAGACGGACGGTCGACCCCGAACCCCGAGTTCCGGGACGCTCACACGAGGAGGCCGGAGCGTCGGGAACCCGCGTGGTTCAGTCCCAGTTACGCCGCTTCGAGCGGCTCGCCGCAGTGGTGACACGCCTCCCGGTCCGCCTCGTTGCGCGCCCCGCAGTCGGGACAGTTGACCTTCGTCGGGGCTCTCGGCTCCCCCTCGTCGAAGACGCCGCTCATCCTGGCGACGAAGTAGCAGGAGCCGAGGAGGAACGCCGCGAGGAGCCAGCCGACCGGCCCCAGCAGCACGAGGAAGCCGACCACGACCATGAGGACGACGGTGAGCAGCAGGTAGACGACGGTTTCGACCGCGGAGGACATGGACGGAGCTGTGCGAGCGCGGGGGTATCGGTTTTGGGGGGCGGACGTGCCCGTCCCCGGCAACGTGAGGCCTCGGACGGGTCGGAATCGTCGAGTCCAGTGCCGAGTAGCGGGCGAAGCGCGTCGGCCCGACGAACAAAGGCTTTACCGCGCGGCCCGTCTACCTCCGCCAAATGGTACTCGACGACCTCGGGAGCTCCCTGCGGGACACGATGGACACGCTCCGCGGGAAGTCCCGGCTCGACGAGGAAGACGTCGAGAACGTCGTGCGGGAGATCCAGCGCTCGCTCCTCTCCGCGGACGTCGACGTCGGCCTCGTGATGGACCTCTCGGACAGCATCGAGACGCGGGCCCTGGAGGAGGAGCCGCCGGGCGGGACGACCGCGCGCGATCACGTCCTCAAGATCGTCTACGAGGAGATGGTCGACCTCATCGGCGAGTCGACCGAGCTCCCGCTGGAGAACCAGACCATCCTGCTCGCGGGCCTCCAGGGGTCGGGGAAGACGACCTCCGCCGCGAAGATGGCCTGGTGGTTCTCGAAGAAGGGGCTCCGCCCGGCGGTCATCCAGACGGACACGTTCCGGCCCGGAGCGTACGACCAGGCCAAGCAGATGACCGAGGACGCCGAGGTGCAGTTCTACGGCGACCCGGACGAGGACGACCCCGTGAAGATCGCCCGCGAGGGGCTCGAAGCGACCGCCGACGCCGAGGTCCACATCGTCGACACCGCCGGCCGGCACGCGCTCGAGGACGACCTCATCGCCGAGATCGAGGAGATCGACTCGGTCGTCGACCCCGACCGCTCGCTGCTGGTGCTCGACGCCGCCATCGGCCAGGGGGCCAAGGAGCAGGCGGGGCAGTTCGAGGACTCCATCGGCATCGACGGCGTCGTCATCACGAAGCTCGACGGGACGGCGAAGGGTGGCGGGGCGCTGACGGCCGTCAACGAGACGGACTCCTCGATCGCGTTCCTCGGCACCGGCGAGACGGTCCAGGACATCGAGCGGTTCGAGCCGGACGGGTTCATCTCCCGGCTGCTCGGGATGGGCGATCTCAAACAGCTCTCCGAGCGCGTCGAGCGCGCGATGGAGGAGACCCAGGAGGAGGAGGACTGGGACCCCGAGGACATGCTGGAGGGCGAGTTCACCCTGAAGGACATGCGCAACCAGATGCGCGCGATGGACAAGATGGGGCCGCTCGACCAGGTGATGGACATGATTCCGGGGATGGGCGGCGGGATCATGGACCAGCTTCCCGACGACGCGATGGACGTCACCCAGGACCGGATGCGCGGCTTCGAGATCCTGATGGACTCGATGACCGAGGGCGAACTGGAGAAGCCCGGCCGCATCGGCGCGGAACGGCGTCGCCGCATCGCCCGCGGCTCCGGCGTCCCGGAGGAGCGACTGGAGGAACTGCTGGAGCAACATCGCATGATGAAGCGGACGATGGAGCAGTTCGCCGGGATGGGCGACGGCGACATGCAGCGCATGATGAAGAAGATGCAACAGCAGGGCGGCGGCGGTGGCGGCGGCATGGGCGGGATGGGACCGTTCGGGGACTGATTCTGGACGTCTCGGATTTCGTTGCGGTACGGGTACTTCGTCGGCCGGGTTGGGTCGTGAGCGACCGCTGCTACCGTGGTGACGACCGCGGAAGCCCCCGCGGTTATCGAGGAAGCACGGGCGAGCGGAAGGCGAACGGCTGAAATACCGCATCGACATAGGAAACTCCAACAACGTGTCCGAACAGCTTCCGGGGGTCGAGACGCTGTTCCTCCACCAGCGTGGCGACGAGTACGCGGTCGCAGTGAGGCGGGACGGCGAGCGCGTGCTCCACGGGATGCTCGAACTGAAGGAGGCCGACGCCGGGCCGCGACCCCGCCGCTTCCGCGTGAAGCGCGGGGGCGACGAGGAGCCCCGCCAGCCCGACCAGTTCGTCGACCTCGCCCGCGCCGCCGAACGCATCCGCATCTCCGAGCAGACCGACCGGAGCGCCCGCGACCGGCTGGTGGAGATGCTCGACGCCTACCAGCTTGAGGCCGTGCAGGTGCGCACCTGCCGGTACTGCGCGAACGACGGGCGCTACTCGCCGGTCACCGAGGACACCGCGGTGAAGGCCGACCGCGACCACATCTGTCAGGACTGCGCGACGCGCGAACTCGAGCGCGAACTCTCCTACAAGGGCCAGTTCACCGGCGCGGCACGGGAACGACTGGAGGAGTTGCTGCTGGAGGTCGGCGACCTCGACCGCATCACGAACCTCCTGCAGGGGAACCTCGACCCCGACCTCACGCGGTTCGACACCATCTCGGCGACCGTCGACGATGTCGACCCCGTTCGCGTCGACGAGCTGAACCTCCACCCCGGCCTCCAGGATCGGGCCGAGGGCCGCTTCGAGGAGCTGCTCCCGGTCCAGAGCCTCTCGGTTCGGAACGGCCTGTTCGACGGCGACGACCAGCTGGTCGTGAGCGCGACCGCGACCGGGAAGACCCTGGTGGGCGAACTCGCCGGGGTCGACAACGCGCTCAACGGGAACGGGAAGATGCTGTTTCTCGTGCCGCTCGTCGCGCTCGCCAACCAGAAGCACGAGGACTTCGAGGACCGCTACGGCGACGTGCTCGACGTGACCATCCGCGTCGGCGCCTCGCGCATCAACGACGACGGCAACCGGTTCGACCCGGACGCCGACGTCATCGTCGGCACCTACGAGGGCATCGACCACGCGCTCCGGACGGGCAAGGACATGGGCGACATCGGGACGGTGGTCATCGACGAGGTCCACACGCTGAAGGAGGAGGGCCGGGGCCACCGACTCGACGGGATGATCTCCCGGCTGAAACACTACTCCGAGCGGCGGGACTCCCGCGCGCAGTGGATCTACCTCTCGGCGACCGTCGGCAACCCCGAGTGGCTCGCGGAGAACCTCGGCGCGACGCTCATCGAGTTCGAGGAGCGCCCGGTGCCCATCGAGCGCCACGTCACCTTCGCCGACGACCGGGAGAAGCTCCGCCTGGAGAACGACCTCGTGAAGCGCGCGTTCGACGGCGAGTCCTCGAAGGGGTACCGCGGGCAGACGATCGTCTTCACCAACTCCCGCCGCCGGTGTCACGAGATCTCCCGGAAGCTGGAGTACAGCAGCGCCCCCTACCACGCCGGGCTCGACTACAAGCGCCGCAAGACCGTCGAGCGCCAGTTCGGGAACCAGGACCTCGCGGCCGTCGTGACGACCGCAGCACTGGCGGCCGGCGTCGACTTCCCGGCCTCGCAGGTCATCTTCGACTCGCTGGCGATGGGCATCGAGTGGCTCTCCGTCCAGGAGTTCGAGCAGATGCTCGGCCGGGCGGGGCGGCCGGACTATCACGACGAGGGCACCGTCTACACGCTCGTCGAACCCGATGCGGTGTACCACAACTCGATGGAGATGACCGAGGACGAGGTCGCGTTCAAACTCCTCAAGGGCGAGATGGAGGACGTGACGACCGTCTACGACGAGTCGACCGCCGCCGAGGAGACGCTGGCGAACGTCGTCGTCGCCGGCAAGCGCGCGAAGGCGCTGAACGACCGGATGCTCGGCGACGTGCCCACCACGCACGCGATCGGGAAACTGCTCGAGTGGGAGTTCATCGACGGCCTCGCGCCGACGCCGCTCGGCCGCGCGGTGACCCGGCACTTCCTCGCGCCCGACGACGCCTTCAGGATTCTGGACGGGATTCGCCGTGGCGAGACGCCGTACAGCGTGGTGGCCGACATGGAACTGGCCGACCAGGAGCTGTAATCTATCGGATCGCAGAGGCGAAATTCTGTCTTCCATAAGCTACGGTGGTGTAGTATTGAGCAAAACGGCCAAGTACGAGTCCGTCGAGAAGACGAGCAGAGATGGTGCAAACGGAGACCAGCGACGAGGCGTACGCGGAGGACACCCCGCTGACGTATCTGTTCGGGACGCCGGCGCGAACGAAGATCGTCGGAGCACTGGTGAGCGAGACGGACCACGACCTCAACACGAGCGATATCGCGCGGCTCGCGGGCGTCGCGCGGAGCACGGTGTACGACCACCTGGACGAACTCGAAGCGCTCGGGCTCGTCGAGGAGACGCGGACGGTCGGCGGGAGTCCGATGTATCAGCTCGACACCGACGACGAGCTCGTCGAACACATCGCTCGGATCGAGGGACTCGTCCTGAAGCGGCTGCTGGAACTCGAGGGGCAGCTGTAGGTTTGATCCGACCGGTAAGTATAGAGTTGGTAGTAATCATGTACGCCCGCGGGTAGGATTCGTCGCTGCTTTACAGCCATCACAAACGCGGGCTTCCTCACCAGTCCATCCCCGGATCGTCGGCCGCTTGCCGGATCCAGGAGGCGACCTGCTCTTCGTCCAGCGCGTCCGTCTCCTCCAGGTCCAGGGCCTGTCTCTCCGGAGCCGTCCCGCTGGGTGGCTCCGGCTCGAGGTACGATTCGGACACGAATGACAGTTTCACGTGTTTTGAGAATGCACTGAATGACGCGAACCACCCCTGGTCCTCGACGCCAAAGAATGGCTGGTGCCACTTCACGGCGCGGCGCACGTCGGGCAGTTCCTGCTGGATGATCCCGTCGAACCGTGCCGCGACCTCGCGCTTCCACCCCGGCAGCGCTGCAATGTACGCCTTGACCGCAGTCGGTCCATCGGTGTCATCGTCCCTCCGCGCCGCCTGGTACCGTTTTTGCCGTTCTTCCCATTCCTCCGCCGTCGGAACCTGGGCCGACAGATCGACTTCTCCAAAGTCTTCGTCCACGATAGTTTTCTTCCCCGCTCGGCCTGCTATCGCGGTCACGACCAATATCGGGTCTGGCTCTTCGTGTCCGGAAAACAGGTCGAAGTCCAGCCGCAGCGTGTCCCCTCGCCAGTGGCGAGCGAAGCCCACCCAGCCGTTTGGATGGTCGTCCCGGGTGTCTTGCTCAACCCGGAACAGACCCAGCAAGGCTGGAATGGCGTCGGCACCCATTGGAGTCCCTTTTCCAGATCCGCGAAACGTACCCCTTCGTCGTGGTCTTTATTGTAGTAGGGTGCTCTGATCGCTCGATTCGCCATCACGAGTTCGGAGATTCGCTGGATCGTGATTGGGCCAGGCTCGCTCATAATCACTCACGAAGATGTTGTGTTGGCTAATCAATATTCCGTGGTCCTCGGGAGAGCGGCGAGCCGGATTCCTCCTGTTGGGACAGGGCAGCGGGGCTTGACGGGAGTTCAATCGCCAAGCGATCCGCCGAGGGCGCAGGTGGTCTCGACCCGCCTTATAATTGTTCCCCACAACTATTTAACTAGAGAGTTAAATAGTGGAGCACCATATACTCGACCGGATGGTTGAACAGAAGCCGGACGACTTGGACCTCGACGCGGTCTTCCAGGCACTCTCTCACCCGATACGTCGGTCAATCCTCGAACAGTTGACCGACGGCCCGGAGAGTGTGGGCGAGCTAGCCGAGCCTCACGACGTTTCCCTGCCAGCCGTATCCAAGCACCTGCGCGTGCTGGAGGATGCTGGGTTAATCGATGTCGAGAAGGACGGTCTCGTTCGCCGCTGCCACCTTGATGCCGTGCCGCTTTCCGCGGCGTTCGGGTGGCTGACCCAGTATCGCGTCTTCTGGGAGGACCGGTTAGCGGCGCTGGCCGACCATCTGGAGAACGAAGACCAATGACAGACAACGCCAACGAAGGCGATGCATCAACGACAGAGACCACGGCGGACGAGGAGGGAAGGATAACCGCGAGTCGCGTGATCGAAGCGCCGCCCGACCGGGTTTACGAGGCGTTTCTCGATCCTGACGACATCGCGGTGTGGTCGCCTCCGGACGGCTTCAGCGCCGACGTTCAGGAGGTCGAACCCGAAGAGGGCGGGTCCTTCCAAGTCGAGAACATTGCTGAAACCGAAGAGATGGAACAACACAACCACACGTTCGAAGGCACCTACCAGGAACTCAAACGCGGCGAGAAGATCGTCTGGACCGAGGAGGGTGATGGCTCCAGTACGGTAACGGTCAACTTGGATACGGTCCCTGCCGGGACCGAGGTCACCCTCCGCTTAGAAGGGATCCCCAAGGATGTCGCCGAGGAATACGGGGTCGTGGAGGCTTGGGAAGACTCCCTCCGGAAACTCGCGGGTCTGGTGGAGGACTGACCATGTCAACTGACACCACCAGCGGAGAAGCAGGCACAGAATCCACGACGGGTGAGGACCAAGAATGGGGAAAGATCAGCCTCGCCGTTCTTCTCTCGATTGTTCTGGCGACTGGGGCACACTACCTGATGCTGTCCAATATCGATATGCATCCATCGCTGCATGCGCTCGTCGGCATTGTCCTATTCTTCGTCACTGGATTCGTTGTCTTCTACATTGTGATGGGCTAACCGGCATCCCACGGTCCAAGCATTCATCAACACGATCTATGAATACTATTTGATAGTTTGACGCCTCAAAGTTCTCATACCGCGCTACAAGTTCGATTTTCAGGGATAGCCCAAGACATTGGGGAGTTCTGCTCCATACGTTTTCTATATCCATCACGACCCCAAAATCCTGTATCGACGACAACTGGACGTAGAACTCACGGTAGCTACGTAGTCCTACTCACCTCCTGTTCGTCCCATTTCGCGCTGAAACGAACAGCCGAGATGATCGACCTGTGACACCGTCACTCACGCGTCCTGAACCGCATCCCCTACCCTTTTGCCGACTCCGGGCGACCCATCGCCCGTGCCGGTCGCCCCCGAGATACTGCTGGTCTTCGCGTTCGTCCTCGCCGCACTGGTGCTGTTCGTCACCGAGCCGGTTCCGGTGGACATCACCGCGCTCGGGTTGCTGGTCGCGCTCCTCCTCACCGGTCCAGTCTCGACCGCGCTGGCGAACGCCGGACTCCTCGCCGGGCCGGTCGAACTCGTCACCGTCGAACAGGGGCTCTCCGGGTTCGCCAACGCCGCGACGCTGACCGTCCTCGCCATGTTCGTCCTGAGCGAGGGCGTCCGCCGGACGGGCATCATCCAGCGGCTCGGCGGGTTCATCTCACGGCTGACCCAGGGTGACGAGACGAAACAGCTCGGGGCGACCATCGGGCTCGTCGGGCCCGTCTCGGGGATCATCAACAACACCGCGGCGGTCGCCGTCCTCCTCCCGATGGTGACAGATCTGGCCGAACGCGGGCGAACCTCCCCCTCAAAGCTCCTCCTGCCGCTGTCGTACGCCTCGATGGTCGGGGGGACGCTCACGCTCATCGGGACGTCGACGAACATCCTCGCCTCGGACCTGTACAGCCGGCTCGCGCCGGCGGCGGTGGCCCGCGAGTTCCGGATGTTCGAGTTCCTCCCGCTGGGCGCGGTGTTGCTCGTCATCGGCTCGGTCTACCTGCTCACGGTCGGCCGCTGGCTCACCCCTGCCAGGATCGAACCCCGGGCGGACCTCACCGAGGAGTTCGAGATGGCCGACTACCTCACCGAGGTCGTCGTTCGCCCGGACTCGCCGCTGGTCGGCCAGCGCGTCGAGGGGGCCCTGGAGGACACCCCGTTCGACGTCGACCTCGTCCAGCTCATCCGGGACGAGCGCGTGTTCCTCGAACCGCTCGGCCAGAAGGAGATCCAGCCCGGCGACGTGTTCGCGGTCCGGACCGACCGCGCCACGCTGGTCGAACTACTCGACGTGGAAGGGCTCGACCTCGTCCCGGAGGCGACCGTCGACGAGGACGAACTCGAGGCCGCCGAGGGACCGAAGAACCTCGTCGAGGTGGTCATCGCGCCCGGCTCCTCGCTCGTCGGCGACTCGCTCGCCACCGCGAGCTTCCGCCAGCGCTACGACGCGACGGTGCTCGCGCTCCGGCGCGGCCGCGAACTCATCCGCCAGCGGATGGACGAGGTGCCCCTGCGGGTCGGCGACACGCTGCTCGTGCAGGCGTCGGTCGAGTCGCTGGAACGGCTCGACGCGAACCGGAACTTCATCGTCGCCCAGGAGATCGAGCAGCACGACTACCGGGAGTCGCGGACGTCGGTCGCGGTCGGCATCGTCGGCGCCGTCGTCGCGCTGGCCGCGCTGGGCGTCATGCCCATCGTCGTCTCCGCGCTCGCGGGCGCGCTGGCGATGGTCGTGACGGGCTGTCTGCGCCCGCCGGAGGTGTACGACGCCGTACAGTGGGACGTCATCTTCCTGCTCGCTGGCGTCATCCCGCTCGGCATCGCGCTGGAGTCCTCCGGCGCCGCGAGTCTGCTCGCGGACGCGGTCGTCGCGGCCGGCGACGTGCTCCCGCCGCTGGTGCTGCTGGGCGTCTTCTACGTCGTCACGGCGCTGCTGACGAACGTCATCTCCAACAACGCGAGCGTCGTGTTGATGATCCCGGTCGCCATCGAGGCGGCGGGCACGCTCGGCGCGAACCCGCTCGCGTTCGCCATGGCGGTCACGTTCGCGGCCAGCACGGCGTTCATGACGCCGGTCGGCTACCAGACGAACCTGTTCGTCTACGGGCCGGGCGGGTACCGGTTCTCGGACTACGTCCGCGTCGGCGGGCCGCTGCAGGCCATCTTCGCCGTCGTGACGCCGATCGGGGTGGACTTCTTCTTCGGGCTGGGGTTGTAGGGGCGTGGCGGTTGTCGGGTGGAGGGCGGTCGGATGGGGTGGTCGGGCAGAACGAAACGCTTAGGCGCGAGTCGGCTCTCTATCGAAGCACGGGACCGTGGGTTAGCCTGGTATACTTGTGGCCTTGGGTGCCATTGACCCCAGTTCAAATCTGGGCGGTCCCATTTTACACCCGTGGTAGGACGGGGAGTTCGGAGTGAAGTCGGCCCTTCATCCCGATTTCGGTTCCCCACGTACGTTTTGAGTCGAGGTACCTCGTCGCCGAAGATGCGTTTGAGACTGCCATGTGGCTTCGTGTCGCGGAGCCAAAACAGTCACAGCGGACGATCAACTGGGCCGACGAGTTCGACGGGCGATGGCCGCCCGAAACCCACTGACACGACCCCGAACGCGAACCCCCCTTCAGTTCCAGTGGAAGCCAACCCTTCTTACCCTATGACGCAGTAACTCGTTCCAATGAGTCAGATGGAGCGCCAGGAACTCGACCAGTTCCTGAGTTTCTACCGCACGTACTACGGCGACGAGATCGCCGCGCTCGCCCAGCGGTACCCCAAGGAGCAACGCTCGCTCCACGTCGAGTACGACGACCTCTACACGTTCGACCCGGACCTGGCCGAGCGATTCCTCCAGCACCCAGAGGACATGGGGCGGGTCGCCGAGGAGGCGCTCCGCACCTACGACCTACCGGTCGACATCTCGCTCGGGCAGGCCCACGTCCGGGTACGGGGGCTCCCGCGCGAGCGCACCATCGACATCCGGAACATCCGGGTCCAGGACGACCACATCGGCTCGATGGTCGCCGTGCAGGGCATCGTCCGGAAGGCGACCGACGTGCGCCCGAAGGTGACCGAGGCCGCCTTCGAGTGCCAGCGCTGCGGGACGATGACGTACATCCCACAGGCCGACTCGGGGTTCCAGGAGCCCCACGAGTGCCAGGGCTGTGAGCGCCAGGGACCGTTTCGGGTGAACCACGACCAGTCCGAGTTCATCGACTCCCAGAAGCTCCGTGTCCAGGAGTCGCCCGAGGGGCTGCGCGGCGGCGAGACGCCCCAGAGCATCGACGTGAACCTGGAGGACGACGTCTGCGGGAAGGTGACGCCGGGCGATCACGTCACCGTCGCGGGCGTGCTCCACATCGAGCAGGTCACTTCCGGCCAGGAGAAGACGAACATCTTCGACCTCTACATGGACGGCGTCTCGGTCGTCGTCGAGGACGAGGAGTTCGAGGACATGGACATCACCGACGAGGACAAGGAGGAGATCTACGAGCTCTCAAAACGCGAGAACATCTACGAGGACATGGTCGGCTCCATCGCGCCGTCCATCTACGGCTACGAACAGGAGAAGCTCGCGATGATCCTCCAGCTGTTCTCGGGCGTCACCAAGCACCTGCCGGACGGCTCGCGCATCCGCGGCGACCTCCACATGCTCCTGATCGGCGACCCCGGGACTGGGAAGTCGCAGATGCTCTCGTACATCCGCCACATCGCGCCGCGGTCGGTGTACACCTCCGGCAAGGGTTCCTCCTCGGCCGGGCTGACGGCCGCGGCGGTCCGCGACGACTTCGGCGACGGCCAGCAGTGGACCCTGGAGGCCGGCGCGCTCGTGCTCGCGGACAAGGGCATCGCGGCGGTCGACGAGCTAGATAAAATGAGATCGGAGGACCGCTCCGCGATGCACGAGGGACTCGAACAGCAGCAGATCTCCGTCTCCAAGGCCGGCATCAACGCCACCCTGAAGAGCCGCTGTTCGCTGCTCGGCGCGGCGAACCCGAAGTACGGCCGGTTCGACCAGTACGAGCCCATCGGCGAGCAGATCGACCTCGAACCCGCGCTCATCTCGCGGTTCGACCTCATCTTCACCGTCACCGACCAGCCGGACCCGGACCACGACGCGAAGCTCGCGGAACACATCATCACCACCAACTACGCGGGCGAGTTGAACACCCAGCGCGAGAAGACGACGAACTCGGAGTACAGCTCCGAGGAGGTCGCTGACGTCACCGAGGAGGTCGCGCCGGTCATCGAGGCGGACCTGCTCCGGAAGTACATTGCGTACTCGAAGCGGAACTGCTACCCGACGATGACCGACGAGGCGAAGGAGGCCATCCGCGACTTCTACGTCGACCTCCGTGCGAAAGGGGCCGACGAGGACGCCCCGGTGCCTGTCACCGCCCGGAAGCTGGAGGCGCTCGTCCGGCTCTCGGAGGCGAGCGCGCGCGTCCGGCTCTCGGACACGGTCGAACCCAAGGACGCCGAACGCGTCATCGAGATCGTCCGCTCGTGCCTGCAGGACATCGGCGTCGACCCCGAGACGGGACAGTTCGACGCCGACGTGGTCGAGACGGGTACTAGCAAGAATCAACGTGAGCGAAAAAAGAATATCAAGCAGCTTATCAGAGATATGCAGGATGAATATGATGTTGGCGCACCATGGGATGAAGTCCTTGAAACTGCCGAAGAAATCGGAATTGACCGAGAGAAGGCTGAGAGAGAGATTGAGAAGTTCCGTGAATCCGGTGAAGTCTATTCCCCTGACCAAGACCACCTTCGTGTAGTCTGATGGACCGAATCTCGGCCCTCCGGAACGTCGAGAACGCGCTCAGGGAGTTCGAGGAGGGCGAGGCCGACCTCACCGAGACGGAGCGGCGCGTGAACGCCGTGCTCCGCACGTTCGCCACGGAGTTCGAGGTGTCAGGGACGCGCGCGTACCGCACCGTCCACGGTGACGGACCGGACGAGGAGACCGTCGTCGTCGCCGACTCGGCGGCCCAGGCACGCGAGCGCGTGGCCGCGCTCGCGGACCGCGACGTCGACGTGGTCGAGGTGACGCCGATCCGATGAGCGCAGGGAAAGCCCTTTATCCGATCCCCTCCAACCTGAGTGACAGGATAGTGGGGTTCCGAAGGTGACTGTACACGAACTCGAGCGGGACGTGCGGGCACAGCTTGGGGACGCAGCGACGGTGCTGCTCCTCGCCCCGTCGTTCTCGGAGCAGGAAGGCGACCGCTGTGTGGACCTCCTCGACCCGGAGCGGACCGCCGACGGGAACGCGCTGTGGATCTCGTACACGAAATCGCCGGACAAACAGGTTCGGCGGTTCCGGTCCCGCTCCGAGTCGACGCCGCGTAACGTCGGAGTCATCAGCGTCGACGACGCCGCGCGGTCGGCCGCGGCCGCCTCCGGTTCGGGTGGCAGCCCCGACGGCGGACTGGAGACGCGCGCCGACACCATCACGAGTCCCAACGACCTCACGGGGCTGGGCATCCGCATCACGGAGTACCTGCGGGGCTGGGAGGACGACGACGGCGACACCGTCGTCTGCTTCGACTCGCTCACAGCGCTGTTGCAGTACGTCGAACTGGAGACCGCCTACGAGTTCCTCCACGTGCTCACCGGTCGGTTCGCGGCCGTCGGCGCGTTCGCACACTTCCACATGGACCCCACCGCACACGACGACCAGACCGTCGAGACGATCACGTCGCTGTTCGACGCCGTGGTCGAACTCGACGAGGACGGTCATACCGTCCGCATGCGGTAGGGGCGCTCCCGAACCCCGCGCCGTCCCGACGCCGCTTCCCCGTACGATAGCTTTATTTTCGATAGCGAAGCACCCGTACTCATGTTGCTCGTCGTCGCCTACTCCGCCGGGGCGCGGACGACCCTGCGGAACTGCTGTCGAGCCAACGAGGCGGCGGTCCGCGAGCGGTACGGCCGCGTCGCGCTGCTGGCCGAGACGGAGCTGGGCGCGTTCCTCGCGTGCCGACTCAGGGCGAAACACGGTGCCGACGTTCGGGTCGAACGCACCGACACGTTCAACGAGTTCGCCGCCGTCAGGCCCGCGATTCGGGAGGCCGCCGTCGACTACGAGGACCGCGACCGACCCAGCACGCCGTATCCGAAGTTCGCGGCCGGAACCGACCACCCGGATCCGGACGCGATGGAAGGGACTGAGCTGTGAACTTCCGGCTCGAGGGTCGAACCTATCGCGGCCGCGCGGTCGACCTCTCCGATCGCGGGGAGCTGAACCCCGGGCGAATTTGCTCCGCGCTGGGCCTCGATGGCGACGACCCGCTGGCGCTCGTCGCCGACTCGCCCCCGTCGCTCCATGAACTGCTCGCCAGCGCCGCCCGGACCAGGGGACACGAGGCCCCCCAGGCGGACAGGATCGCCACCCTCCGACGGCGACTGGCCGGCGCGGCCTCGGGGGACCCATCGGCCGACGAGCGGTCCGACCGAACGGGGCTGGCCGCGGCGCGCGAGCGTGCCGCCGACGCGACGGCGGACGTCGAGCGCCTCCGCGAGCGCGTCGCCACCGCCCGCGGGCGGCTGCAGGCCGTTCGGGAGGACGGCGGGGACGTGACGGCCGCCGGGGAGGAACACGAGCGTGCGGCCCGCGAGCTGGCGGCGGCCGAGACCGACCGGGTCGCCGCCGAGCAGGCGCTCGAAGCAGCCGGCGATCGGGCGCAGCGCCGACGGACCGACCGTCGAGAGACGCTCCGCCTCCGCGACGAACTGGCGAACCGTCGGCGTGAGGCGCGGCGAGCGCTCGCCGAGCGCGTGTACGAGCCGTTCACCGCGGCACTGGAGCGAGTCCCCGGCGACGCCGATCCCGGAACCGACCCCTCGGCGTTCGCCGGGGACGCGATCACGGCCCATCTGGCCGCGGTCGCCGTCGCCGACCGCGACGAGCCCGTGGTGCTCGCGGTCGACCGGTTCGACGATCCGGCCGCTGCGAGGGACGTTCTCGGAGCCCCCGTCGTCCAGATTTAACCCCGATGACGGGACCACTGACCCCATGTCCGTCTCCCTCAGCGCCGACGCGACGGTTGCTGCCGGCGTCGCGCTCGTCAGCCTCGACGTCCGAAACCCCACGCCAGTAGCCCGGCAGGTCCGGATCGTGAACCGGCTGGACGGTCCGGTGCTGCCGCCACGCCGGAACGGGGTTCCGGAGACGGGCTGGGATGAGGACGGCGTGACGGCGGTTCTGGACGCCGGCGAGTCGATCTCGCTGGGATACGCGTGTCCGCTGGGGGAGCGCGAGGCCACGGTGCCGACGGCGAAACTCGCGGACGTCGGTGACCCGGACGGGTCGCGAGAGGCGGTGGCGACCCGGGCGCGCCGGGAACTCGGCGCGTTTCGGCCGCCCAGGGACGCCGTCCCCGACGGGACCGCACTCGACGTCGTCCCACCCAGGGACGGGCACGAGTCGGGCGCGTCCGAACCGGATGCGACGGTGCCAGACCTGGAAGCGACGGTACCCGAACGGAAGACGACGGAGACCGAACGGACGGTCGCCGAAGACCTCCCACCCTCCGCCATCCCGGATTCGGTCCTCGACTGGCTCGAGGACGCCGCGACGCGCATCGAACTCGCGGAGCGGCTCACCGACGCCTCCGTGGCCGACGCGACCGACGCGCTCGCGGACGGTGACCGTGATCCGAAGGCGCTCCCCCTGGCGGTCGAAGCCGACGCCGAGGCGCTTCGGTCGGTCGGAGAGCGAACGGAGACGCTGGCCGGCCGCGCGGAAGCCACGGACGTGCCGGTCGACGCGCTCGGGAGACTGGCGTGATTCTGGCCGTGACGGGCGGGAAGGGCGGCGTCGGAAAGTCGACGCTGGCGTACAACCTCGGTGCGGCGCTCGACGCCGTCGTCGTCGACGCCGACCTCGGAATGGCGGACCTTCCGCGGGGCCGCGGCCCGGACCTCCACGACGTGCTCGCCGGGCGTGCGGCCCCACGGGAGGCGGTCCGTTCCGGGCCGGTCGATCTGCTTCCCTGCGGCCGGTCGCTGGCGGGGGCGCGCGCGGCCGACGTCGGGCGGCTCGAGGAGGCCGTCGGTTCGATCGGGGCCGGCCGCGACGTGATCCTCGACTGTCCGGCGGGGCTCCGTGCCGACGCCGGGGTCCCGCTCGCGGTCGCGGACGCCTGTCTCGTCGTCGCGTCCCCCCGAGCGTGGGCGCTCGCTGACGCCGTCAGCGCTCGTGAACTCGCCCGGGAACTCGACGCGGGCGTAGTTGCGGTGGCGCTCAATCGCGTGCTCGACTCGGTGCCGACGGGAGCCGTCGAGCGCGCGCTGGGCGCACCTGCCGTGTCGGTCCCGGCCGATCCGCGGCTCGGACGGTCGGTCGAGACGGAGTCACCCGTCGTCGAAGCGGCTCCGGACTCCGCGGCCGCACGAGCGATCGAGGGGCTCGCGGCCGACGTTCACTCCTGCAGGTCGCCGTAGCTGTTCCGCAGCGTCACCGGCGTCACGCCCGCGACGTCGGCCGCGGCGGCCTGCGTGCACTCGAGTCCCCGGTCGCGGGCGGCCGCGTACAGACACGCCGCGGCGACGCCGCTGGGGTTGCGGCCGTTGACGATGCCGCGCTCTCGCGCCCGGTCGAGGTACCCCCTGGCGTCGCGCTCGACCCCGGCGCCGAGGTCGAGTTCCGACGCGAACCGGGGGAGGTACTCGGCGGGGTCGATGGGACCGACCGGGAGCCCCAGGTCGCGGTTGAGCGCGTCATAGGCCGCGTCGAGCTCTCCCCGGTCGGCCTTCGCGTCCGCGAGCAGTTCGCCGCGGGTCCGGGAGATGCCGGCGACGCGGCAGGCCGCGTACACCGCCGCGGCGGCAAACCCCTCGATGGAGCGACCGCGGAGGAGGTTCTCCGACTGTGCGGACCGGAACAGCGAGCAGGCTTGGTCACGGATGCGGTCGCCGAGCGACTGCGCGCTCGTCAGCCGGCGGATCTCGGTGAAGCCGTACACCTGGTTCCGCTCCCGCTTGGTCGAGATGCGCGCCCGGGTGTGCTGGCGGCGCATCCGGGCCCACTGTTTCCGCTTGCGTCCCGTGACGCGCGTGTGGCCGATCTCGGTCGAGAGTCCGCGGTCGTGGCGCGAGCGGGTCAGCGGCGCGCCGGTCCGTCGCGGGTCGGTCTCGTCGTCCGAGAAGCTCCGCCACTCGGGGCCGCGGTCGAGCCGATCGGCGTCGACGACCAGCCCGCACTCGCCACAGACCGTCTCGTCGCCGTCCGCGCGCAGTCGTCCCTCGCACTCGGGGCACGCAACTGTTGCAGTGCTCATACTCGAACGTTGCGCCCGATCGGTTACTTTAATGAGGGGAGAACGGCGGGAAATCGAGCCGATCCGACCGGACGAACGTACCGATAATCGGTTCGTTCGTCGCGGATGCGACGATCAATTCTTTCGTCCGATGGATGAATTTATACCGAATGGGGAGTAACCGGTTCGCATGGCGCTCTCGGACATCGCCGCCGGCATCGAGGTGACCGCCGAGCAGCGGGACCAGGGGGTCAGGGTCGTCGACGACACCGGCGGCGACCTGCGCGAGCGGCTTGCTGCCGCCGCGGAGCGCCTTCCCTGTACGGCAGCCGCGGCCGCGACGGTGCTCGACGAGTACGGTCGCGGCGTGAGCGTCGGCGAGTCCGCCCGCGAGGCCGGCGTCGCGCCGATGACCGCGGCGAAGGCGCTCCACCGCTGTGGCGTTTCGGGCGTGTCGCCGCTCGGGCCGACCGGACGACGGATCGTCCGCGACTGGCTCGGCGGCGACGTCTCACGCACGGACGCGCTCGAACTGACCGGCGGCGACGAGGCCGACTTCGCGCTGGCGGCCTACGTCGAGAGCCACGACTCCGTCCCGGAACTGATCGAGGCCGCCGAATCGGCGCGGTCGCCGACCGACAACGCGAGCGTTGCCAAGCGCGACGCGCTCGCGGAGACGATGACGGACGCCGCGGACCTCCGCTGACGCCCGCCCTCCACTGTAAGCGGTCCGACGGTAGGCCCGGGGTTCGAACGACGGAGACGGTTCCGGGTTCCGTGCCGTTCTCAGTCCTCGGCGCGACCCCGAAGCTCCTCGACGCCCGCCTTCACTTTCCCGAGCGCACCGTCGTCCTCGAACTCGACGGCGAGCGACGTGTCGAGCAGCGACTCGACGGCAGTCATCATCCGGCCGCCCAGGGCGTCGTCATCGAGACACTGGACGCCCTCCGCCGGCGTTCCGGGGAGGTCCGGAACGGTCGCGGACGCGGCGGGAAGCGGTCCGCCGACGGCGACCGTCATCGCGGGGGTCGTGCCGACGTCGCGGAGCCGATCCACCATCCGGCGGCGGGCGTCGGCGCCGTGTTCTGTTCCGGGCGCGACGAGCACCACCCGGTCGACCGCGTTCACGGCAGCGAGGTGCTGGTTTGCGCCGACCGGCGGCGTGTCGACGAGCACGTGGTCGAACGCCGTCGCGGCCTCGGCGACGCGGTCCTCGAACGCCTCGGCGGCGTCGGTGGTCTTCGCGCGGGCGAGGCGCTCGAACGGGGCGAACGCCGGCGCGAGCGCCACGCGGCCCGGCGCGTCGTCGACGCCGGGGCCGAGTTCGAGGTCGTAGAGCCCGTCCGCGAGCGGTCGGTCCGGCGAGAGACAGAGCGCGGTGAGGTCGGGGTCGATGCGCCCGCCGAGGAACTCCGAGAGCCCCTGCGTCGCGTAGGCGGCATCGAGAACCACGACGTCGCGTCCGTCGCGGGCGAGCGTCGCCGCGCTCTCGACCAGGGTTCTGGTGGTGCCGACGCCGCCGGCGACGCCGACGAGCGCCAGGGTTCGGGTCATACTCCTTCTGACCGCGCTTCCGGGGATAAAATTTCGGTTGTGCTATGTCGAAATTGATTCGGCAATCTCGTCGAGTTCCTCGTCCGAGAGCTCCAGGGGGCTGCCCGCGACGGCGTGGATCGGGCCGCCGTCGTCGTCCGCGAACCGGGGGATGACGTGGACGTGTGCGTGGGGCACCTCCTGGCCGGCCTCGGGGCCGTCGTTGACGGCGATGGTGTGAGCGTCGGCGTCCACGGCTTCCTCGATGCGCGGGGCGAGCTCGTGGACGAGATCGAACACCGCGCGCGACTCGGCGGCGGACATGTCCGCGACTCTGGTGTGGTGGGCCTTCGGGACCACGAGCGTGTGGCCCGGCGAGAGCGGGTTCGCGTCGAGGAACGCGAGCGCGTCGTCGGTCTCGGCGACGGTTCGTCCGGTGATCTCCCCCGCGATGATCGCACAGAAGATGCAGTCCTCGCTCATGTGTGGGGTGTGGTCGGTGAGTCGCTTGAATCTACGGGCGATTCTGATGGAATGTGAGCATGGGGGTGGTGGGGTTCGATTCGGGTAACGTAGTGATGACCGCGGACGCCCCCGCGGCTCTCGGCTCGGTGCGGCCGCTGCGCTCCTCGCTCGCTTCGCTCGCTGTCGTTCGAAAATCGAAGATTTTCGTGATGCCATCGGATTCCGGCGGAATCCGACTGCTGACGGGAAACCGTTGGTTTCCCGTACTGACGAGAGAGCTTCGCTCTCTCGAACCACGGTGCTTGACGGTCCGCGCCGTTCACGAGAGCAACGCTCTCGTGAGCTCACGAGACGTCGTGCGTCTCGTGAACGTCCCCGAGAACCGCGGCCCCTTCCATTCCCACCCGTCGGTTTGCCGGTCCGTCGTCGCTCCCGGGGATTCGGACGCGTCGCAGGGGGAATCCGGCCGTGCGATTCCGGTCGGCTGGTCGGGATCATCGCGGGCGAAACGGGTCGGCCGAAAGCGATCAGGGGAGGCGGGCGGCGATTCGCTCGCGATATTCGGCCTCGCTCAGGCCGAGCCGCGAGAGCCACACCTCCTGATAACTCGGGTGGAGGACGGGGAGCAGCGTGACGTCGAGCCCCGGGAGGTCGACGGGGTCACAGACCGAGTCGAGGAAGCCGTCGAGCGCCCGGCCCTCGAACGCGAGCAGCGTCTCGGTGGCGTGTTTCCCGGTCGCGACGACGATCGCGGGGTCGACGACGGCGAGTTCGGATTCGAGGTGCCCCCGGCAGTTCGCCAGTTCCGTGGCCGTCGGCTCGCGGTTGCTTCCGTCCTCGCCCGCAGGGAAGCACTTGGCCGCGTTCGTGTAGAA
The DNA here is from genome assembly GCF_032116555.1 of Halobaculum sp. XH14. Lineage (NCBI taxonomy): Archaea > Methanobacteriati > Methanobacteriota > Halobacteria > Halobacteriales > Haloferacaceae > Halorarum > Halorarum halobium. Next base: position 238,742 of record NZ_CP134949.1, on the reverse strand, counting down.
CGTCCGGTCGGCGTAGCCCAGGTCGGCGAACAGCGTCCGGATTCGCCGCCCGGAGTGGCGCGAGGTGTACGCACAGCCCGTGTGGTTCCCGCCCTTCCAGGTTCCGGCGTCGGGGTCGCCCGCGCCGGGTGCCTCGCCGACGACCAGGACGTCCGCGTCGCGGGGACCGTTGCCCCAAGAGATGCAGGTGCGTGAGTCGGCGAGCGCGGGACAGCGCTCGCAGTCGGGGTCCAGAACCAGTCGGTCCTCGGGATCGGGGTGGTCGGGGAAGTCGCGACCCCGACGGCCCGCCCCGCCGTCGCCGGGGGCGGACGGCATCACTCCGTCAGGGGGAGGAAGATGCCGAACACGAAGACGGAGATCACGACGCCGAGGATGCTCAGGTACTCAAGGTCGGTCAGCAGCGTGGTCTCCCACCCGGGGAGCGCGGTCCCGGTTGCGCTTGCACCCATCTGGACGAGGAACGCGAGCGCGAACACGACGAGGCTGAGCCCGACGCCGCCCTTCGTCAGTCGCGCGTAGTCGATGTCGCCGTAACGGCCCATGACTCCCGGTGGCCCGCACGCGACCCTGTGCTTTTCGGTCCGGACGCGACCGCCGGGACCGAAAGACCCAGAACCACCCTGGAGAGAGGAAGCGTATGCGAGACAACCTCTTCGACGCCCTCTGGGCGTTCGCCGAGTGGCTCGTCACCGCACTCGGGACCGTCGGCCTGACCGGACTCGGCGTCCACTTCGAACACGCCGGCGAACTCGCCTTCGCGGCGGGTAACCTCGAGTACGCCATGGTCGATTTCGTCCTCGCGGCCGTCGCGCTCGTCTGGGGGCTCTACCTCTGTGGGTACGAGGCGTTCCTCCCGAAGACCCGTGCGTACCTCGCGGACTGAGTAGCCGCCGGACGAACTGGGAGACGAAACCGGAACCGATCAGAGCGCGTCGGCGACGACCGGCGCGACCGAGACGGCGCTCGCCTCGCGCTCGACGGTGTCGGTGCCGAACACGCGCTCGACGCCCGCAGTCGCCAGTTTCGTCCGCGCGTTGCCGACCAGCATCGGGTGGACGCAGGCAGTGAACACGCGTTCGGGACCCCGCTTGACGAGCGCCGCGACGGCCTCGCTCATCGTCGACCCGGTGGCGATGATGTCGTCGACGACGACCACGTCCCGGCCGGACGCGTCGGCGTCGCTCGGCCGGATCGTGACCGCGCCGGTGTCGTAGTCGCGCTCCTTCTCGAAGTAGTCCACCGCGCCCCGGTCGTACGCGTCCCGCGTCTCCGCGGCGATGCCGCGTGCGCTCTCGTCGGGGGCGAGAAAGAGCGGGTCCGCGAGGTCGTCGGGCAGCGGCGTCGCCAGCCGCGGGGCGGCGTCGAGCACGGTCGTCTCGGCCGCGAAGAAGTCGGCGACGCCGTCCTCGTGCGGGTTCACCAGCACGACGCGATCCGTCCCGGTCGACACCGCGCGGGCGACCGCGCGGGCCGACACAGGCTGTCCCTCCTCGAACGCACGGTCCTGCCGCGCGTAGCCCATGTACGGGAGCACCGTCGTCACCGACGACGCGCCGGCCTCCCGGACCGCGTCCTGTAACTGGAGCAGTTCCACGAGCGCGTCGTTCGAGACGGTGGCGGCGACGACGACCGCCTCCTCGCCCGCGAACTCGGGCACCGAGGCGCACGCCTCGCCGTCGGGGAAGACGCGGTACTCCGGCGTGGCGAGCGATCGGCCCGTCTCGGCGGCGAGCGCGGCCGCGAGCGACTGCGAGGCGGACCCGGGTACGAGCATACGCGGGAGTAACCGTCCCCGGGTACAAACCGGTTCCTACTCCGCGGGGCGCGCGCGGCAACCAGCCCGAACCTACTCCGTACCTGGAAGCACGACCGCCGAGGCGTCGGGGACGCCGAGGTGGCGGCCGCGCCAGTCGCCGACGGCGCCGTCGTCCGCGGAACCGCCCGACCGCACCCGCAGCTCGCCGTCGCCGGTGACGCCGACGAGCAGGTCGGAGTCGACCGCGAGGTCGACGACGTCGGCCTCCTCGTGGCTGCGCCACTCGGCGCCGTCCCCGACCCGCTCGACCACGGACGCGCCCGTCGCCGCGACCGCGCGCTCGCCCGCTGGGTCGGTCGAAACCGAACGGAACGCGCCATCGAAGTCCCGCATCCAGCCGTTCCCGAGCGTGTAGAGGCCCTCCCCGGTGGCCGCCAGCGGCGTCCCGCCGGTCGCCACGTCGCGGGCGTCCTCCAGACCGACGTACTCGACTACGCCGCCGGCGACGCGGTGGACGCCGTCGGCGGCCGCGACGAGCGGGCCGGCCATCCGTCTCGGCTCCGCGACCGTCCCGAGTTCCACCCACTCGTCCGCATCGCGTGCGAGCCGAGAGACGGTTCCGTCGGGCGCGCCAGCGAGCATCGCGTCGCCGTCGATCCCGACCGCTGCCGCCGGGCCGTGATCGGTCGGTTCGTACTCGCCGACCAGCACGTCCTCGTCGGTGGCGACCGCGAGCGCGTCGCCGGCCGCCGCCAGGTCCCGCGCGGCACAGCGGTGGTCGATGCCGAACTCGCCCACGATGTCGTCCGAGACCGCGACGCCGACGACGCCGATGGGCGAGGCGACGAGCGCCCGGGTCGTCCCCGTCTTCGCGTCGTAGACGCGCTTCTCGTCGATGGTCGGCATGGGTTCCCGGGTGAACGTGGTGCGCTATCCCGGATAAAGCGTTGGGTGGGGTCGTGTCGCTCGGGTGCCGGCCGGGTAGCTGTGCCGGTCATGGAACGGTCGGCGACGGACGAGCGGCGACGGGCGAGCGAAAAGTGGGCTACTCGCCGCCGACGAGGTCGTCGACCAGTTCCTCCGGGTCGAACCGGTCGAGGTCGTCGTACCCCTGGCCGGTGCCGAGAAACAGCACCGGCTTGCCCGTCACGTACGCGATGGAGATGGCCGCTCCGCCCGAGGCGTCCGCGTCGGCCTTCGAGAGCACGACGCCGTCGATCTCGGCCGCGTCGTCGAACTCGGTGGCACGCCGGACCGCGTCCTGGCCCGCGACCGACTCGTCGACGAACAGCGTCAGGTCGGGGTCGACGACGCGGTCGATCTTCTCCAGTTGCGCCATCAGGTCGTTGCTCGTGTGGAGTCGGCCGGCCGTGTCGCCCAGCACGACGTCGGCGTCGTTCGCCTCGGCGTACTCCACGCCGTCGTAGATGACCGCCGCCGGGTCGCCGCCCTTGTCGTGGGCGATCAGCTTCCGGTCGAGCGCCTCGGCGTGCTCGCGGATCTGCTCGTTCGCGCCGGCCCGGTACGTGTCGCCGTTCGCCAGCACCGAGGAGTAGCCGCGGGCTTCGAGCCACTCGGAGAGCTTCGCGATGGTCGTCGTCTTGCCGACGCCGTTGACGCCGGTGAACACGATGGTGACGGGTTTCTCGGCCGCGGCGATCCGCTCCTCGAAGTCGAACTGGCCGACGGCGATGACCTCCAGCAGCGCGTCGTGGAGCGCCTCCGTGACGAGCTGGTCGGTCGTCTCGATCTGCGCGCGGCTCTCGCCGAGCATCCGCTCGCGCACGGTGTCGAGGATCTCCTCGGCGACGCTCATCTCCACGTCGCTGCCGAGCAGCGCCATCTCGAGGTTCCGGAGGGGCTCCTCCAGGTCCTCCTCCTCGATGATGACCTTCCCGGTCGCGAACGCCGCCGCGCGCTGGAACCGGCTCGCCGACGAGCCGCCCTCGTCCGACTCCTCGTCTGTCGATTCGGCGGCTTCGGCGTCGCTCGGAGCGTCGGCGTCAGCCGTCGCCGAGCCGGTCGAGTTCGCTCGGGCGCCGGCGGACGCTTCAGCATCGGCCGCCGCGTCCGAGGCGTCCGCGTCGGCTTCCGCCTCGGTGGCCTTCTCCTCGACCTCCTCGGCCGCGTCCTCGCGGAACGAGGAGAGCTTGTCCTTCAGGCCGTCGAACATCGCCCTACTCGTCCCCGTCGTCCGCGCCCTCCTCGCCGGTCGTCTGCTGCATCTGTTGCATCTGCTGTTGCTGCATCTGCTGTTGCATCTGCTGGGCCTGCTGTTCGAGCTGCTGGCTCTCGGCCTCGAGTTCGCCCTTCTCGGTCTGGAGCTCGGCGATGCGGTCGTCGAGCGCGTCGCGCTTGCGGTCGAGTGCCTCGGCCGCGTCGTCCTCCTCCTGCTCGGCCGCGTAGCCGCCGCCGAGCGAGACGACGACCTCGTCGATGTCGCTGATCTCCGCGCGGACGTACGCGCCGCCGCCGAGCGGCACCTGCACCGTCGAGCCGGTGTCGAGCGTCTCGATGGCCTCCTTGGCCTCGTCGATGCCGCGCTGCTCCTGGCGGACCTCCTCGATGTCGGCCTCGACCGCCTCGATCTCCTCGTCGATCGCCTGCAGTTCCTGGGAGAGCTGCTGGAGCTGCTGCTGGCCCTGGCCGCCGCCGCCGAGGCTCATGCGGCCACCTCCGTCGTCGCGCGCCGATTCTCGCGGGTCCGGAACTCACCGCTCACGGAACACTGAGTCATGGCCCGAAATCGCCCCGCGAGCGGGAAGTACCTTCCGACTCACCTGGCTCGTCTCGCCTCGGGTTCAGTGACGGCAGCCTCGAACGCCCCTCCCGAGCCGATTCGTTCGCTCGGCTCGCTCCGCTCGCCGTCGCTCCCCTCCCTCGCGCGCGTCCGACACGACTACCCGGGACCTGCGGCCCCGCGAGTTCACGCTCGCTCGCGTGAACGGCACGCGCGTCGCCTCCGCGAGGAAGCACAGCGCCCGCTAGCCCGCGCCGCTGAGCACGACCGTGTAGCCGAGCACGAACGCCGAGAACAGCAGGCCGATGAGGACGACGACCTTGATGTGATAGAAGAACAGTTCGTCGAGTTCCGCCTCGTCGGCGTCCTCGTGGGCCGCCCGTTCCTCGTCGCTGCTGGATTCCTCGTGGACCTCGCCGACGTGGAGGTCGCGCAGCCGTTCGGTCCGGAACGGGCGCTCGCAGTGGGGGCACCGCGCGCCGGGCGTCTCCCCGTCCGGGACGCTGGTCGGGACGGCGCGACGGGAGTCCGGGTCGTCGATGCGGACGCCGCCGGCCCCGTGCCGCGTCCCCGTCGGACCGCGCGTCTCCGCGTCGCCGCCTGCCGTCCCGCCCGCCGCGTCGCTCACCGGGGAGCCGACGTCGTCACCTGGACCGCCCGCGTCGTGTGACTCGGTCATACCGGTTGGACGAACGGCTGTGTGAGGATCCACATGCTGGTCATGGTGTACAGTATCATCAGGACGATGAAGGGGTACTGGCTCCGGATCGGCTGGAGTCGACCCGGGAACACCTCGAACACGACGACGTGTGCGACCGCCACGGCGACGAGGTGGCCGAGGACGACGAACGAGAGCCGGAGCGCCCCGAACCAGTCCGGGAGCAGCAGCGTCGGCCCCGTGATGCCGCCGAGCGGGTTCGCGATTGCGAACGCCAGCGCGGGCGCCAGCCCCAGGAAGTAGCCCAGGTAGTGCGCGAGGTGGTAGCCCGCCGCGATGGGGACCAGCGACGGGGCGAGCGCGCGCCGGACGTACTCGGCGGTGACGTAGCTGTCGGCCGTCCCGCGGGCGAGCGTCGAGGCCCGCAGGAGCGCGGCGTAGAACAGCACGAACCCGCCCGCGAGCGCGACGAGCGAAAGCAGCCACGAGGGGACGCCAGCGTCGACGAGCGGCCCCGCGACCGCGGCCCAGAGCGGCGTCGTGACGAGGCCGTCGAACGTCGTCACCCAGAGCAGCGCGACGACGAACGCCGGGCCGTCCTCGCGCTCGGGCACCGTCCGAACCAGCCCCGCGCCGGGCACCACGAGTTCGAGGCCGTCCTCGGTCCGCTGGATCGGCGCGAGGCGGCCGTACCATCGGAACACCCGGGCGACGGGGTCGACGTTGGCGAACCAGACGTCCCGGCCGAACGTCGCCGCGCCGGCGAGCGTGAGGAGGGTGTAGGCGACGACGAGCGCGACCAGCAGTCGCGGGTCGTCGGAGACGGGGCTGACGACCTCGACCCAGACGAGCGCGAGCAGGCCGACGACGCTCGGCCACGCCCCCCATCGTTCGGGGTACTCGCGGTCGAGAGCTGGGAGGAGGCCGGCGAGCGTCCGCCAGGGGTTCACCGCGGGCCACGAGTCGCCCGCGAGGTAGGTCGTCATCGTGAAGCCCGCCCACCAGCCGCCCCAGACGAGCAGGACGGCGAGGTTCGCCGTCGGCGTCAGGGGGCCCACCAGTCCCGAGACGAGCGTCGCCGCGAGGCCGAGGACGCCGACGACCTGGAGCGCCCGGCGGGCGAGGGCTGCGGGGCGGGCGAGGGCGGCGGCGTCGGCCCGCCAGCCGGCGACGGCGTGCATCGGCCCGCGGTCGGTGAGCAGGCTGGTGAAGAGGAACGACGCGCCGACCACGCCGCCGCCGGTGGTGATGACGAGCCACGTCGGCACCGCGACCGGCCCCATGGTCCCGCCCAGGCCGCCGACGTGCGCGCCGGCGACCGGGACGGACGCGAGCGCGAGGAATGCGGACAGACCGACGACCGCGAGGCGTGTCGGACTCGCCGGCGAACGCTCGGCGGATCCGTCGCCGGGTCGGTCGGAGCCGCTCACGTTCGGAACCCCGGGCGGACGACGAGGAGGGCCACGGCCGCGAGGAACACCGCGGTCGAGAGGTCCACCGAGTAGTCGGTCACCGCCGCCGCGACGCCCGGGCCGACGACGCCCGCGGCGAGGCCGGCGACGATGGGGAACGTGCAGCCGACACAGGCGACCAGCCCGAGCGCCCCCGAGAGCGCCGCGCCCGTCGCGTCGAGGACGGTCGCGTACACGAGGTACGCGAGCGCCAGGAAGCCGATGGCGCGGTACGGGACGAAGTACACGTGGAACACGTGCGTGACGTAGGCGACGCGCGGCCCCCAGCCGGGCTGGACCATCGCGACCTGGAGGCCGTTGAGGTGGCTGTGGCTGTGGCCGGGGCCGAGCGAGTACACCGAGACGAGGCCGGCGAGCCACGCGAGCACGAGGAAGTAGGCGGCCGCGAGGACGGCGGCGGCGACGCGGTGGCTCCGGGGCGCGTCGGCGGAGACGTCGACGGCCGTGACCGCCCAGACGCCGACCGTGATCCAGACGAACGGGTAGACGACGTACCTGACGCTCGTGACCTGGGCCGAGGTGAGTCCGAAGTAGGCGACCGCCGAGAGCAGTTCCAGCGCCACGAGCCCCAGCAGCCAGCCGTGCCGGTGGCGGAGCTCCAGATCGGCCAGCCGGTCGAGCGTCGCGGTCACTGTCACCCCGCCGTGAGCAGCATCACCGCGAGCCCGCCGACCGCGAGCGTCGCGACGACCCAGACGCCGGCCGCGACCGCCTGCGAGCGGTAGAGCCCGCGGTAGCGGATCGACTGGTAGACGCCGAGGAACGTGTAGACCGCGAGCGCGGCCAGGACGAGTCCGGCCATCACGCCCCCGGCCACGCCCTGAACGCTCGCGGGCACCGCGAGCCCGCCGACGACCACCAGCGTGCCGAACCCGAGCCCGAACGTCAGGAGGAGGAACCCGCCGATCCACGTGGTGGGGCTCCCGGCCACCCGTTCGAGCGTCTCGATCGCGCCGTTCCCGCCGCCGGAGGCCGAGTAGGCCCGCCAGTCCCGGTTCCGCGCGAGGACGAGGACCGTCCCGAGGAGGAACAGCCCGGTCAGGATTCCGCTGAGTACGAAGCCACTCACTTCCATGGGAATCGTTGGCACTGGCGAGGGACCCGAGTGGGATAAACATTGTGCGAGGGCGGCGGGGACCGACGACCCGTCTGTGTCGACCGGACGGTCCGAACCGAATTATCGCCGTCGAGCAAGCCCTGCGAGCCCAGCGAGGGCGAGCAGCGCCGTCACCGCCACCGGAACGCCGAACCCGGGGAGGCTCGTCACGGTGTCTCCCTCGGTCGCTCCCGGCGTGACGGTCGCGCCGGGCGCGAGGATCCGCCCGTCGGACTCGGCGATCGTCGAGTTGCCGTCGCTGACGGTCACCGTGAACTCGTCGCCGGCGGACAGTTCGGCCAGGTCGAACGTCGCGCTGAAGGTTCCGTCGGGACCGACCGTCGCGGTCGCGGACTTGAAGAACTGTGGGTCGGTGTCGCCGGCGGATCGAATCCCGACGGACAGTTCCGTTTCCTCCGGGAGGTCGGCCGTGCCATGGACCGTCGCCTCGTCGGTCGCGTGGACGATCACGGAACCGTTCTCCGCGGCGAGCGAGACCGAGTCGGACTGGCCCGCCCCGGCGGCCGTCCCGCCGAGCACCGTGCCGAGGAGGAGCGTTGTGAGGAGGACGATTCGTGCGGGTCGAGGACCAACTGGGGCGTTCATTCGCGTTCCCGGCTACCGGACGGGAGCGACTAAAACCGACGAAAGCTCAAATCGTGGTTTGATCGGTCACTGTGCGTTCGTCGAGTCGTGCGAGATTCAGCGTGCGCTACCGGGGTGCGGTTGCGTGGGTGCCGATTGGCGCGGCCGTCGCTACCGTATGGTTCGTGAAGGAGAGCCAAGGACCGGATTTGAACCGGCGTGATTCTCCTCTGCAGGGAGATGCGTATGGCCGAACTCTGCCACCTTGGCGCGTGCGAAGGGAGACGACTGTGGCGCTTAAGCCTAGCGGATTCACCGGATTTCCGGTCGTCTCCGTAAATGAAGAAAGCCCACCAGCGCGGTGCTGGTGGGCTTCGAATGATGTATGAGTGGTAGGCGGCGAACCAGCTTTTCCAGAGGCTCTCGCACTCCAGTACTCGCCGGAACGCTGGCGGACTTAACTACCGTGTTCGGGATGGGTACGGGTGTTTCCCCGCCGCTGTGGCCGCCTTGAGGCCGACCATCGGGAACGATCCGATGTAACGCCTGCGTCGGTCGGAGACCGTAATGTACGTGCAATCCAGTTAACGCCTGGACCCGTTCACGGGTCGCAGTGCAGATGAATGTGGCTCGATCTGTTAGTGCTCGCGGGCTAAACGCCTCGTTGCCTTGGCGCGTACACCCCGAGTCTATCGAACTCGTCTTCTACGAGTGATCTCGATGGTACTTCTTTTCCAGGTGGGTTTCGAGCTTAGATGCGTTCAGCTCTTACCCCGTGTTGCGTAGCTTCCCGGCATCTGCCCTTCCGGACAACCGGTACACCAGTGGCAACCATTCGTAGTTCCTCTCGTACTATACGAACGTTCCCGTCAAGTACCTTGACACCCCCAATAGATAGCAGCCGACCTGTCTCACGACGGTCTAAACCCAGCTCACGACCTCCTTTAATAGGCGAACAACCTCACCCTTGCCCGATTCTGCACGGGCAGGATGGAGGGAACCGACATCGAGGTAGCAAGCCACAGGGTCGATATGTGCTCTTGCCTGTGACGACTCTGTTATCCCTAAGGTAGCTTTTCTGTCGTAAACCGGCCTCATGGAGAGGCCTGGTCCGTTCGCTAGACCACGCTTTCGCGTCAGCGTCACTCGTTGGGAATGACACTGTCAGACTTCCTTTTGCTCTTGCGCTCTTCCGCGGGTTCCCGACCCGCGTGAGGAAATCTTGGGGCGCGCTCGATATCTTTTCGAGCGCGTACCGCCCCAGTCAAACTGCCCGGCTACCGGTGTCCTCCTCCCGGAGTGAGGGTCGCAGTCACTAACGGGTAGTATTTCAGTGATGCCTCGGTGGCCCGCTAGCGCGGGTACCTGTGTAGCGGCTCCTACCTATCCTGCACGTTAGCGACCACGTCCCAGCGACAGCCTGCAGTAAAGCTCTATAGGGTCTTCGCTTCCCCTTGGGGGTCTCCAGACTCCGCACTGGAACGTACAGTTCACCGGGCCCAACGTTGGGACAGTGGCGCTCTCGTTGATCCATTCATGCAAGCCGCTACTGAAGCGGCAAGGTACTACGCTACCTTAAGAGGGTCATAGTTACCCCCGCCGTTGACGGGTCCTTCGTCCTCTTGTACGAGGTGTTCAGATACCCGCACTGGGCAGGATTCAGTGACCGTACGAGTCCTTGCGGATTTGCGGTCACCTATGTTGTTACTAGACAGTCGGAGCGCCCACGTCACTGCGACCTGCCCCGTGGAGGGCAGGCATTCCTTATTGCGAACGTACGGAACTAACTTGCCGAATTCCCTAACGTCGGTTGATCCCGTTGGCCTTGGCTTGCTCTGCCAGAGTACCTGTGTCGGATCTCGGTACGAGTACCACGCTTGCCTTTTCACGGGCTCTAGATTGAGTCGACTTGCGCTATCTCCCCGTTCATCCGCTTCGTGCCGTTACGGCTTCCACGGATTTTGAGGATTCGACCGGACGAAGGTCCGGCTCGACCGACTCCAAAGCGTCGGCGTTCAGTGCGTGGTAGCACTGGAATATTAACCAGTTACCCTTTCGTCCCGTTCGAATTACGACGGGACTTAGGATCGGCTAACCCTCGGCTGATTAGCAGTGCCGAGGAACCCTTACTCTTCAGGCCTTCGGGGTTCGCACCCGAATATCGCTGCTACTGTGACCAGGATTTTCGTTTCCGCTCGGTCCATGCGAGCTCTCGCCCGAACTTCCACCCGAACGGAACGCCAACCTACAGGATCGCGATGTCACTCGCGCCGCCAGGTCTCGGAGGTGGACTTTAGCCCCGATCATTTTGGGCGCCTCGAACCTCGGCCGGTAAGCTGTTACGCTTTTCTTAGAGGGTTGCTGCTTCTAAGCTCACCTCCCGGCTGTTTAGGGCTCGAGACAACCTTCGAATCGCACTTAGTCCACACTTTGGGTCCTTAACCAGGCTCTGGGTTGTTCCCCTCATGGTGCCCAAGCTTACCCCGGGACACCGGACTCTTCGCGTCTCCAGCGTTCGTGTGTTCGGAGTTTGACAGGAAGGCCGACTCCTCTCGGAGGCGGGTCTTCCAATCGGTTGCTCTACCGCACGAACTACCTCGGCGAAGGTCATGCTTCGACATGTTTCGGTTGGAACCAGCTGTTGCCGAGCTCGATGGGCCTTTCACCCCTATGCGCAGGTCACGGGAGGGTATTGTAGGACACCAACCCTAACGGGCCTCCACGTACCTTTCGGTACGCTTCACCCTGCCCCCGCATAGATCGCTCGGTTTCGGGTCGTACCACTTCGACTCCCCGCGCTTGAACACGGTGGCCCTGGCGCAAAGCGCTGCGGCCGTATCGGTTTCCCTGTGCCTTCCTTGATAATCAAGTTAGACTCGCCGAAGAAGTACACTCCCTGGTTCGTTTTTCAAAACGTACGACGGAACACCGGCTTCCCCAGAGTCCTACTGGAGGTTCGCACCTCGGTCGTTCGTCTGGGGACCTTTCGTGCCCCGTCGCTCCATCGCCAACTGATTTCAGGCCCTATTGCACCGCCCTTCTCGGGGTGCTTTTCAGCGTTCGCTCACGCTACTTGTTCGCTATCGGTCTCGAGGAGTGTTTAGCCTTCCCAGTCGATGCCTGGGAGATTCACGAGGGATATCCAACCCCCGCTACTCTGGGAACTGGTCCGCGGATCGCGTCCACGATACGGGGCTGTCGCCCTGTATCGCGCTCCGTTCCAGGAGACTTCTCGTGGACACGGTCCGCTTGGTACCAGCCCGTACACCACATTGCCCGTGAGGGCTTCGGTTTGGGCTGTGTCGCGTTCACTCGCCGTTAGTAACGACATCGCAGTTTGCTTTCTCTTCCTGCCCCTACTGAGATGTTTCAATTCGGGGCGTTCCCCATTGCGCAAAGCAATTGCTATGAGGATTCCTATTAGGAGATCTCCAGTTCTTCGTCTCCGTGCGACTCCCTGGAGCTTATCGCAGCTTGGCACGTCCTTCGTCGGCTCTCGAGCCGAGCCATTCACCAGCTGGCACAGTAGCCAATTGATGTGTGATCACTGAAACCCGATGAACGGGTCCAGTGGGCGTCTGGATTGCACGTACACACGGTCTCATCACACGTCGTGGTGTCTTCCACGGCCGTGTTCGACCCTTCCCAACCGCGCTCTCGCGGGATGGTGCATCGGTCTTGCTTCGGGATTACGTCGTAGCGCCGTCCCACACTTAAGGGGAGCGGTTCACGACGAACCCCGAGGACATGGACCCACTGGGATTCGAACCCAGGGCATCCTCCTTGCAAAGGAGGCACTCTACCGCTGAGCTATGGGCCCACCCCGGATGGGGTGAACAGCCTCGATAGTTCGAAGGTGCCCGATCGGCGTCACGAGCCGGACCAAGCGAAGTGGGCCAGGGCGTCGCCCTGGTCCCGGTCTGTAGGAGGTGATCCAGCCGCAGATTCCCCTACGGCTACCTTGTTACGACTTAAGCCCCCTTGCGAAGCCCAGATTCGACCCCCCAACGGGGGCCTCATCCGGACCTCACTCGGGTGCTTTGACGGGCGGTGTGTGCAAGGAGCAGGGACGTATTCACCGCGCGCTTCTGACACGCGATTACTACCGAATCCAGCTTCATGTGGGCGGGTTTCAGCCCACAATCCGAACTACGACCGAGTTTGTGAGATTACCGTCCCCTCTCGGGGTAGGAACCCATTGTCTCGACCATTGTAGCCCGCGTGTAGCCCAGCTCATTCGGGGCATACTGACCTACCGTTGCCCGTTCCTTCCTCCGCCTTGGCGGCGGCAGTCTCCCTAATGTACCCAGCTACCACAAGGGTACTGCTGGCAATTAGGGACGCGGGTCTCGCTCGTTGCCTGACTTAACAGGACGCCTCACGGTACGAGCTGACGGCGGCCATGCACCTCCTCTCAGTAGGTCGAGTAAGCTCATCACACTGACCTTCATTCCTACTGTCGGAGCTGGTGAGATGTCCGGCGTTGAGTCCAATTAAACCGCAGGCTCCTCCGGTTGTAGTGCTCCCCCGCCAATTCCTTTAAGTTTCATCCTTGCGGACGTACTTCCCAGGCGGTCTGCTTCACGGCTTCCCTACGGCACAGCGCTGGCTCGTAGCCAGCGCCACACCTAGCAGACATCGTTTACGGCTGGGACTACCCGGGTATCTAATCCGGTTCGAGACCCCAGCTTTCGTCCCTCACCGTCGGATCAGTCTTCCCGAGGTGCTTTCGCCATCGGCGGTCCGTCCAGGATTACGGGATTTCACTCCTACCCCGGACGTACCCCTCGGGTCTTCCTGTCCCAAGCCAAGCAGTTTCCGCCGGACGCCCACCAGTTGAGCTGGTGGATTTCCCGACGGACTTGCTCGGCCGGCTACGGACGCTTTAGGCCCAATAAAATCGGTCATCACTCGAGCTGCCGGTATTACCGCGGCGGCTGGCACCGGTCTTGCCCAGCTCTTGTTCCTGGACGGCCTTACCGTCTAGAAAAGCGAGGACTATATGCCCTCGCACTCGGGGTCCCCCTATCGCACTTCCGTGCAGTGTAAAGGTTTCGCGCCTGCTGCGCCCCGTAGGGCCCGGAATCTTGTCTCAGATTCCGTCTCCGGGTTCTTGCTCTCACAACCCGTACCGATTATCGGCACGGTGGGCCGTTACCCCACCGTCTACCTAATCGGCCGCAGCCACATCCTACGGCGTCGGAACGTTTCGGGTTCCCGGCGTTCCAGCGTGGGAACCGTATCAGGAATTAGCCTCAGTTTCCCGAGGTTATTCCAGTCCGTAGGGCAGTTTGGCCACGTGTTACGGAGCTATTTGCTACGAGTATGAACTCGTACAACTAGCATGGCTAAATCGGACCCCGATAGCAATGACCTCCGGCAGGATCAACCGGAATGTCGCTCCCGTAAGGGAGCGGGGTGGCGGGAATCACGTCGTGAAACGTGGTTCACCAAGATCACGTCGTAAGACGTGAATCACCAATGGATCACATCCGAAGATGCGATCCGCTGTATTGCGTGGTCCGAGCTCGGTGATACCGATCGGGTATCACCGAACTATCGAGGCTAACATCAGATACCGTCTTGCGGCGGACCGCAGGGGCGGAATCCTCATTTCTTACGGATTTCAACCAAGGCCCGGGAAGGACATAAGCCCTTCGAACCTGATCGAAGCCGGCGAACTCGTCCGGCTGTGAACCGGACGGATTCGCACTGTGTCTTTCGCATTCCATCCGAGTCCCCTGTTACACTTAAGGGCGTCGGAACGGTCCTGGCGTCACCCCGACGGGGTCTGCCATTCACGTTCATATCGAACTGCCCAGGAGTACATAAGGGCGTCGGATGAGCTTCGACATCGCCCCGGAAGGGCGTGCCGTGTCGCCCGGGTGCGTCCCGTGCGACCTTCGCATTCATTCGGATGGCAGGGGTACGTAAAAGGCCGTCGTTTCATCGCCACCCCGTCATGCGGTTTCACGGGGGGACGACCCATAGAGAACCGTGTACGATGCAAGCCGCTGCAGGATACGCGGGGGAAACCGGTCGAAGTATCCAGCCCCGTGGAACGAACGCCCTCGCAGAGCGACGTATCCGGTCCGGGCCGACGAACGAACTGGCAGGCTAACGGACTACTGCGAGCGACTCGCCCGCCGTCCCGGCGGCCTCGACTACGCTGCTGCTGGGTCGGCTCGCACACGTACGCAAAGAACAACTAGATCGGGCGGCTAACTCTCGAGATGCTCGATGCCCTTCTTCGAGACGTTCGCCTCGGTGATCTCGCCGGGCATCCAGTCGGGTTTGTTGTCGGGAGCCGACTCGCGCCAGGCCCAGCCGTCGTAGATATGGACCTTGTCGGTTCCCTTCTCGCGGAGACGGAGCTCCGTCCCCGACGCCTCGTCCTCGGAACTGGCCGGGTCGAGACGTCGGGCAGCCTTCAGCGCCGCCTGTCGGGGAGTGTTCCCCGAGTAGACGCTCTCCTCGTCCCCGTCAGTCTCGCGCAGTGCGAAATTTCGCTTACCGTCCTCGCGTACCATGGTTTTTCGCCTCCATGTGACGGCAGCACACACTGTGTTATAAATATATCGGGGAAGTGAGGGCTATCCGAAGAAAGGCTTTAGTAGTAGGGAGGAGCCGTCCGTCGATTCGGGTCGAAAACCCGGTGGTGACGCCGGGGTGATTCGGCCGTGGAACCTCGCGCGCGCCGTGAGGCGGCTTCGTGCCGGAAACAACACTTATGTATTCCGTGCGGCGAAGCGTGGTGTAACACAAGCCGATGGTCCGGAAAAAGACGCTCAGCCCGAGTGGCGCTAAGGACGAGAACGGCGAGTACCACAACGTCCACGTGAACCTCCACGAGGACGAACTCGCCGTCGCGGGCCTCGAAATCGGCGACGAGGTGTTCGTGCGGGTCCGGGACGGGAAGATCATCATCCAGGCTGCGGACCCCGACGAGGTCGAACACGACTTCTGAGACGAGCGTTCCGGCGATTTGAAACCCCGGCCAGCCGTGGCTTCGGCCGATGAAGCCGTACGACCTCGCGAAACCGGCGCTGTTCGCGCTCCCGCCGGAGACGGCCCACGGCGTGACCGCACGGCTCATGCGGGCCGCACAGGGGACGCCCGTGGAGGACGCCGTACGCGGCCGCTACGTCGTGACCGACGAGCGGCTCCGGACCGAGGCGTTCGGCTGTTCGTTCCCCACGCCGGTCGGCGTCGCCGCCGGGTTCGACAAGAACGCGCACGTCCCGCGCTTCCTCGCGGCGCTCGGCTTCGGTCACGTCGAGGTCGGCGGCGTCACCGCCGAGAGGCAGGCCGGCAACCCGCGCCCGCGCCTCTTCCGACTGGCGGAGGACCGCGCGCTGATCAACCGGATGGGGTTCAACAACGACGGCGCGGACGCCATCGGCGACCGCCTCGCCGCCGGCGAACTCCCGGACGTCCCGGTCGGCGTCAACGTCGGCAAGTCGAAGTCGATCCCCCTGGAGGACGCCCCGTCGGACTACCTGTACACCTACGAGCGCGTGGGCGAACACGCCGACTACGTCGCGGTCAACGTCTCCAGCCCCAACACGCCCGGCCTGCGCTCGCTCCAGAACCGCGACGCGCTGGAGGCGATCCTCGGCGAACTCCGTGACGCCGGCGCCGACCCGCTGCTCGTCAAGTTCTCGCCGGATCTCCCGCGCCCGGCGATCGAGGAGGCGCTCGCGGTCGTCGACGACCTCGACCTCGACGGCGTCATCGCCACGAACACGACGACCGAGCGCCCCGACTCGCTCCGGAGCCCGAACCGCGCGGAGTCGGGGGGGCTCTCCGGAGAACCGATCGAGGAGCGGGCGAGTTCGCTCGTTCGCTTCATCGCCGAACGAACCGACGTGCCCGTCGTCGGTGTCGGCGGTATCTCGGACGCCGAGGGAGCCTACCGGAAGGTCCGGGCAGGTGCGAGCGTGGTGCAACTGTACACCGCACTCGTCTACGAGGGGCCGAGCCTCGCCCGCGAGATAAACGAGGGACTGCTCGAACTGTTGGAACGCGACGGGTTCGACTCGATCGGGGACGCCGTGGGCGTCGACCTGGAGTAGAGAAGCAAGGGAGTAGACGGGCGCTTCGTGGCGCGGACTCAGTTCTCGGCGGCCCCGTGGACGATGACCACCGCGTCCTCGGCCTCCAGCAGGTCGCCCTCGCCGGCGTACTGCCGGTCGCGCTCCACCTCGAACAGCTCCGAACCCAGCGTCTCGCCCGCCACGTGCAGTTCGTCGTCCGCGACCTCGTACTCGCCCTCGGCGATGGCCGCGTCGATGTCGCCGACCTTCGAGCCGAACTGCGGGCCGACCTGCGCGTAGTCGAGGTCGATGCCGGTCACGACCGTCTCGATTTCGGGTTCCGCGGCGAGCACGTCGAGGTCCGCGACGTTCATCACCCCGCGCACGTCGTCGGCGAACGCGGCGACGTCGCCCTCGCCCCACACCTCGACGCGCCCGAGTTCGGCGTTCAGCGGCAGGCCGCGCTCGCTCTTGTACCGCCGGAGCGCGCCGATGACCGCGGTGGCGGTCCGACCGGCCGCGTGGTCGGCCTCGATTTCCAGGGGCTCTGGCCAGTCCGTCCGGTGGACCGAGCCGCCCTCGGCCACGTCCGCCTCGGCGTAGAGTTCCTGCCACAGCTCCTCCGTCTCGTGGGCGAGAAACGGCGCGAACAGCTTCAGGAACCGCCGGTGAGCGACCCGAAGCGTGTACTGTGCGGCCGGGTCGTCGTCGTGGGCGTCCCGGACCCGCGTCTTGGCCACCTCGAGGTAGTCGTCACAGAACGTGTGCCAGAAGAAGCTCCGGAGGTCGTCCCGGGCCTTCGAGAACTCGCGCGCCTCGAACTGGCCGGTGACGGTGTCGACGAGGTCGTCGAGTTCGGCGAGCAGCCAGCGGTCGAGTTCCCGCAAGTCGCCGGGCGCGAGGTCGGGGTCCGATTCGGGCGTGAGCGAGTCGACCAGCTTCGAGGCGTTCCAGAGCTTCTGCATCAGCTTCTCGCCCGCGCGCAGGCCTTTCTCCTGGTACGGCAGGTCGTCCCCGACCGCGGAGCCGGTCGCCCAGTAGCGCGCGGCGTCGACGGGGTACTTCGCCAGCACTTCGTCGGGCGCGACGACGTTCCCCTTCGACTTGGACATCTTCTCGCGGTTCTCGTCGAGCACCATCCCGTTGATCATCGTCGACTCGAACGGCACCTCGCCGGTGTGTTCGTAGCACTTGATGACCGTGTGGAACAGCCAGAAGCTGATGATGTCGTGGCCCTGCGGGCGCACGTCCATCGGGTAGAGTTCGGGGCGGGCCATCTCGAATCCCTCCGAGTTCCCCTCCCCACCGTCGGCGGCGTCCGATGCCGCCTCGGGCACCCAGTCCCACCCGGCGTTGATGAGCGGCGTCAGGCTCGAGGTCGCCCAGGTGTCGAGCACGTCGTCCTCCGGGTCGAACTCGTCGCCACCGCACTCGGGGCAGGTCTCCACCGGCGGGTCGTCCGACAGCGGGTCGACCGGCAGGTCCGCCTTCTCGGCGACGACGACCTCGCCGCAGTCCCCGCAGTACCACACCGGGAACGGGATGCCGGAGGAGCGCTGGCGCGAGATGAGCCAGTCCCACTGGAGCCCCTCGATCCAGTGTTCGTACCGCGTGAACATCTTGTCGGGGAACCACTCCATCTCCCGGCCGGCCTGCAGGTACTCGTCGGTCCGGTCGAGGATCTTCACGTACCACTGCTCGGTGACGAGGAACTCGACGGGAGTGCCACAGCGCTCGTGGACGTTGACGGTGTGGGTGATCGCCCGCCGGTCCAGCAGCGCGCCGTCCGCCTCGAGGTCGGCGACGATCGCCTCGCGCGCCTCGTCGGAGTCGAGCCCCTCGTACCCCTCGGCGACGCCGGTCATGTGTCCGGACTCGTCGATGGCGATGCGCAGGTCGAGGTCGTGGGCCTGGTACCACTCGATGTCGGTCTGGTCGCCGAACGTACAGCACATCACGATGCCCGAGCCCGTCTCCATGTCGACGCGCTCGTCGGCGATGATCGGCACCTCCTGGCCGAACAGCGGAATCCGTGCCTCCTCGCCGACGAGGTGCTGGTTGTCGTCGTCGTCCGGGTGGACGAACACGGCGACGCAGGCCGGCAGGAGCTCCGGCCGCGTGGTGGAGATGGTGAACGGCTCGCCGTCCTCGTCCGTCCCGTCGACGGTGACGAACTCGACGTCGTGGAAGTGGCTGTCCCGCTCGTCGTCCTCGGTCTCGACCTGCGAGATGGCCGTCTCGCACTCGGGACACCAGATGGCGGGCGCCTTCTCGCGGTACTCGCGGCCCTGCTCGTAGAGGTCGATGAAAGAGAGCTGTGAGACCCGCTGGACGCGCGGCTCGATGGTCCGGTACGTCTGGTCCCAGTCGATGGAGATGCCCAGTTCCTGCATCTTCTCGGTGAACTCGGCCTCGTACTCCGCACAGACCTCGCGGCAGAGCTGCTGGAACTCCCGACGCTCGTAGTCCTGGTGCCGGACGTCGAGTTCGTCCTCGGTCAGGCGCTCGGAGGCGATGCCGTTGTCGTCGTAGCCGAACGGGAAGAACACCTCCTTGCCGTTCATCCGGTTGAAGCGCGCGACGGTGTCCTGGAGGATGGAGCCGTACACGTGGCCCCAGTGGAGACTGCCCGATACGGTCGGCGGCGGCGTGTCGATGGAGAAGGTCGTGTTCGGGTCCGTCGCCGCGTCCTCGTCGTAGGCGTAGGTGTCGGTCTCGACCCAGCGCCGCTGCCACTTCGGCTCGACGGCCTCGGGGTCGTAGTCTCCACTGGGCATTCGTAGGGGTAGTACCCGCGAGCCGCTGTTAAACGACTCGATTGTTGGGGAGTGGGTGGCACGGGAGTTGGAGGGTATTCTGACGGTGGTGTCTCGTGGCTGTCGGCGTCGGTGGAATGCCCGGCCCTCGTTTCGGTGATCGAGGTGTCGACAAGCGGATCACTACTGCTGGCGGTGAGTGTAGCCACGCCCTCCCCAGCCGATTCGCTCACGGTCGGCGCGCCACGAGGGCGCGCCGGCTCGCTCATCCCTCGCGCGCGTCTGCTCACCCCACAAGGGGGTTCGAGTCGCGCGCGCCACCGCACCGCGAGATAGCGAACCCGCAAGCGGCTGGCCGGGGCCGTCGCGAGAGATAGGGAGGCAGTTGGCCGGAAGGGCGAGCCCGGTGAGCTACCGCCCGCGGTCGCCGTTCGGGTCGATGGGGGTGCCGTCGCGGGTCGGCGGCGCGACGTGGTCGATGTACTCCTCGACCGAGGGCTCGCGGACGGTCACGGTCACCTCGACGTCGCCGAGTTCGTCCGGTTCGCCGACCGCGAAGTTGATCACGCCCTCGAAGGCGGCCTGCTTCTTCAGCGCGAACGAGAAGCCGTCGTCGGTGGTGCCCTTCGTGAACTCCCGACGGGCCGTGTCGAGGATCTCCTGTTCGTGCAGGCGGTCGGAGAAGGGGTCGAACGTGTGGGTCTCGGCGACGAGTTTGCCGGGTTCGTGAGCGAACTCCGCGTTGGGGAACAGCGCCTCGACGGCGTCGGCGACGCGGTCGGTGACCTCGGTGTCGTTGACGGGCACCTCGATGCGCGCGTCGATGCTGTAGACGGTCGTCACGGCTGCCCTCCCGCGTCGGCTTCCCGCGTCGCGTCCGCGGGTGGCCGGTCGCCGTCGGTTCCGGGGTCGTCCCCCTCGGCCGCGAGGATCGCCCGGATTCGCTCGCGGAACGCCGCCAGCGTCCCTGTGTTATCGACGGTCACGTCGGCCGCGTCGATGACCTCGCCCATGCCGAACTCCAGTTCGCGCTCCTCGCGCTGCCGCAGCGCCTCGACGTCCACGTCGGAGTCGTCGCGGCCCCGGGCACCGAGCCGCTCTGCGCGCAGGTCGAACGGCGCTTCCACGGCGACGAGGCGGAAGTCGTCGCCGAACGCCTCGCGGAACCGTTCCAGTTCCACGGTCGACCGGAGGCCGTCGACGAGGACGGCGTCCGCGTCGGCCGCAGCGTCCCGGATGGCGGGGATCGAGCGCTCGGCGACGGCGGCGGGGCCGTCCTCCTCGCGGAGCGCCCGTGCGACCGCGCCGTGGTGTTCGGCGGGGTCGAGCCCCCGGTTGCGGCACGCCTCGCGGATGACGTCGCCCATCGTCACGACCGGGACGCCCTCCGCCTCGGCGACGGCCGCGGCCTCGCCCTTGCCGCTGCCGGGCAGTCCGACGGTTCCGATGACTCGCATCGGTCCGGACTTTGCCTGTCGCGGAGTTAAGACCTGCGGGACCCGGAGCCGTGGGGTGAACCGCGTCGCTTTTGCCGATGCCCGCGTGTTCACCGACGAGGGCGCGTAGCTCAGTCCGGATTCAGAGCGTCGGACTTCTAACCGCATCCGGGTTCGGGTGTGGGGAGCCATCCGACGGTCGCGGGTTCAAATCCCGTCGCGCCCGTTCCGTGAGACGAAAGCCGGACGAGCGCAGCGAGTCCGGCAAAGTGAGAAGCGAGCCCGCGGGGCCACTGCCGTGGATCAGACCGGGGGGAGCGCGTCGTCGACGAGCGCCTCCAGCGGCCCCGCGTCGGCGGGGGACGGGAGCCGTGAGAGCGCGCGCTCGGCCTCGGCGCGGCTCCTGTCGGCGGACCTGACGAAGCGTCGGTCGTCGAGGTCCGGGCGACCGACGTGGGCGGGCCAGACGTCCGAGTCGAGCGCGAGTCGAACCCGCCGAGCCGTGCTGAATCCGCGACCGAGCGTGGCGAATCGGTCCCGGCGGTCGCGCTCGACCCCCGCGAGCGCCGCCCCGACGGTCGCGGCGGTCTCGCCGAGCGCCCCGGCCGTTCCCTCGATGCTCGGACGGCGGTCGGTTCTCGACGGCTCCGCGCCCGCCCCGCCGGCGTCGAACGCGCCGACTATCGACAGCGAGGCGTCGGTGAACGCGTCGAAACACGCCCCGATGCGGGCGTGGTCGATCGAGGCCAGCGTCGAGTACGCGGACGTGTAGAGGAAGTCCGCGGCGAGCAGGGCCGAGGGCGGGTCGCGGTTCAGCGAGTGGGCCACCCCGTCGTCGAGCTGGACCAGCAGTTCGCCCCGGAGGCGGCAGTAGCCCGCGAGCAGTTCGATCGCGGCCGCCGCGAGCAGGGCACCCTCCGCGTCCGCGCCGTCAGCGGCCGAGCCGTCCGCGACCGAGTCGTACGAGCACGCCAGGAGGGGGCCGAACCAGCCGGCTTCCTCCATCGTCGTCCGGGCCAGCGCAAGCGAGTTCGCGGTCGCGGACTCGAGCGCGGCGTCGATCCGCGCGTCGATCGCGGCCCGGCGAGCGGCGAGCGGGCGTTCGCGTGTCACGGTCGATCAGTCGTCGGTCGTCGACGCCTCCATCCCGGCGTCCCCGAGTCCGACGTCCTCGCCGGTGAGATCGCCCCCGCGCCACGTGCCGCGCCTGTACCACGCGTACGCGACGGCCGCGCCGACGACGTTCGAGACGGCGAAGGCGAGCCAGATCCCCCGCTCGCCGATCGAACCGGCCGCCACCCACGCGATGGGGAAGCGGACGACGCCGAGCATCAGCACGGAGATGGCCGCCGCGGTGAGCGTCTTGCCCGCGCCCCGGAAGCTCCCCGTGTAGGCCCGCATGATGCCGATGAAGCCGAACGTGAGCGCGACGT
Source organism: Halobaculum sp. XH14 (assembly GCF_032116555.1). Taxonomy (NCBI): domain Archaea; kingdom Methanobacteriati; phylum Methanobacteriota; class Halobacteria; order Halobacteriales; family Haloferacaceae; genus Halorarum; species Halorarum halobium. Next base: position 216,771 of record NZ_CP134949.1, on the reverse strand, counting down.
AGCGGAGGAACGTCTCGGCGACGGCGACCACCGCGGGGTCGGTCGTGAACACGTCGGCGATGGGCGCGGCCCCGAACCAGACGACGACCCCGCCGACGGTGAGCGCCACGAACAGCACCTTCGCCGCGAGCCCGGCCGCCCGCTCGGCACGGGCGGGCTTGTCCGCACCCATGTTCTGGCCGGTCATCGTCTCGACCCCGCGGGCGACCGCGATGGCCGGGAGGAAGACGACCGAGAACACGCGCGTCCCGATCCCGTAGGCGGCGACGACCGTGTCCGGGAACAGCGCGACGATGAACAGCAGCAGGTTCATCGACAGTGCCCGACCGGTGCCCTCGATGGACGCGGGCAGCCCGATCCGGAAGAGTCGGCGGAGGTAGCGCAGGTCCGGCACCATGTCTCGGTGGCGGATCCGGACGCCGCGGATCCCGCGGAACATGATTGCGAGCCCGACGACCAGCGCGAGCGCCCGCGAGAACACGGTCGCGTACGCGGCCCCGGCGATGCCGGAACCCGTGTATCCGGTCGCCGCGAGCAGGCTGGCTTCCAGTCCGCGCGCGCCGAGCATCCCGAACAGCGGGTTCGACTCGAAGCCGAAGATGAGGAACGGGTCGATGACGATGTTCAGCACGACCGAGCCGAACATGACGAGCATCGGCGTGATCGTGTCGCCGTACCCCCGCATGAGCGAGATGAAGACGGCGAACCCGAACATGAACGCGAGCCCGAGCGAGATGACCTGCATGTAGTCGGTCGCCAGCGGCAGCACGTCCGCCGAGGCCCCCATGAGCGCGAGGAAGTCCTCGATGAAGAGGTAGCCGACCCCGCCGAGGACGACCGAGGCGACGACCGCGAAGGTGACGGTCTGGGAGGCGGCGTACTCGGCCTCGCGTTCCTCGCCCGCGCCGGTGTACTGTGCGACGAGGACGCTGCCCGCGACCGAGATGCCCATCCCCAGCGAGATGAGCAGGAACACCATCGGGAACGCGAAGGAGATGGCGGCCAGCGCGTCGGTGCTGTACTGGCCGAGCCAGAACGTGTCCGCGAGGTTGTAGGCGGTCTGGAACAGGTTCGTGACGACGATCGGCAGCGAGAGGAACAGCAGCGGCTTCCCGATGCCGCCCGAGGTGAGATCGAACTCGTCGGGGCCCCTGAACAGGGACCTGACGCGGCCGGCGAGTCCCATCAGTGGGTCACCTCGGGTGCGTCCTCGTCGAGGAGGTGCACCCGCTCGTACTCGGTCAGCGCCTCGTACAGCCGGTCTGGCCCGTGGTCGATCGCGACCTCCCGGGTGTGTGCGCCGGTGATCGTCGCCGTCAGGAGTTCGGCATCGCGGACGGGCTCGACGCGGTCGTCGAACGCGCCCGACTCGACGCCGTCGGCGAGGATGTCACGGAGATGCCCGAACAGCAGTTCGTCGAACTCCTCGAGTCGGGCCCTGATCGCGTCGTCGTACGGGGCCTGTGCTTTCACCTCGAGCATCGCCGTCCCGAACTCCGTCACCGGCGCGTCGCCCTCCTCGGTCAACAGGAGCGACAACAGCGACCGGAGGCGCTCGGGAGCGGAGTCGCCGTCGATCGATTCGAAGTGGTCGGTGTGGCGCTCGTAGAGGTACTCGAGGAACGCCGCGAACAGTTCGTCCTTGCTCTCGTAGTGGTAGTGGATCGAGGCCTTGCTCAGCTCCGATTCGGCCGCGATGTCCTGGAGGGTGAGGTTCGCGTACCCGTGCGTACAGAGGGCACGGTACGTGGCCCGCAAGATCTCGGTTGCTGGTTCGTCGTCCATGTCGGTTGCTACCCGTACTTACTGACCAGTCAGTCAAAAGCGTTCTGGAACGGGAGGACACGGGGAGAGTCTCCGGGTCGTCCGGTCTAGCGGACCCAGCGGTCGCCGCTACGGGCGGCTCGTACTGACGGATTGGTCAAAACTGTTATCCGCGCCAACCCTGAACGATCCAGGTGATGGCCGATCCGTCGAACCGGACCACCTCGGACCAGGAGGAGGAGATCATGCGTGCCACCTACCGCGCGCTCCGCGAACACGGGTACGCGGCGCTCACGATCAAACGGATCGCGGACGAGTACGGGAAGTCGACGGCCGCGATCCACTACCACTACGACACGAAGGACGACCTGCTCGCGGCGTTTCTGGACTTCGTCCTCGACCAGTTCGTCGACGCCATCCACGAGGTCGAGACGACCGATCCCGAACAGCGACTGGACCTGCTGCTCGACAAGCTGCTCGTGGACCTCGAGGACCACCGGGAACTGCTGGTCGCGATGCTGGAGATGCGGAGTCAGGCACCCTACACCGGGGCGTTCGGCGACCGGTTCCGCCAGAACGACGAGTACATCCGGTACATGCTGGAGACGGCGATCGACCAGGGGATCAAGCAGGGCGCGTTCGCGGACGCGGACGCCGAACACGTCGCGCGGGCGCTCATGACCATCGTGGACGGGGCCCGGACCCGGGCGGTCGTCCTCGAGGAGGAGGACGCGCTCGCCGCGGCGAGACGCACGGCCGACGAGTACGTGCGGGCCGTCCTCGCGCCCGACCGCTGAGAGCGGGCGGCCCGGGATCGTTATCGCCGTTCCCGCGGGGAATCGAGCGTACTGACCGATTAGTCAGCGCCGGGTCGGGACCACGGAGGAGCGAGGGCGGCGACGACCGGCGAGCGCGAACGGCCGTCCGTCTCCGTGGTCGAAATGGACGCGCGTTCGCATTCGGTCAGTATTCGGATGAAATAGTTCCCCAACTGAACGTTTCCTTCGACGGACGAGTTATGGTGCTGGTCCACCAGGAGGGAGTATGACGACGCCGGGACCGACGCCGGAGATCACGCTGACCGACACGCTGGCGGTGTTCACCGCCCAGGAACGCCAGGGAACGCCTCTGACCGCCAGCGAAGTCGCCGCGGAGCTCGACTGCACGCGGCGGACCGCACACCGGAAGCTGGAAGCGTTGAGCGAGCGGGGCGACCTGAACAGCAAGAAGACGGGGGCACGGAGCCGCGTCTGGTGGCGACCGCCGGACCGATCGCCGGACGATGAGCGGGCCGACGGGACGACGACGGACCCGGAGCCGTGGCGGGCCGACGGGACGGACACGGCCTCGGCCGAAACGACGAACGGCAGGGAGTCGTCGGTGCTAGAGCAGTTCGAAGACTTCGTGGACGCGGTGTCCGACTACGCCATCTTCGCGCTCGATCCCGACGGCGTCGTCGTCAGCTGGAACGAGGGCGCGGCGCGAATCAAGGGGTACGACGAGGAGGAAATCGTCGGACGGCACCTTTCGGTCTTCTACACCGACGACGACGTCGCGGACGACGTGCCCGCCGAGATGCTGGCGATCGCCCGCTCGGAGGGGCGCGTCGAGCGCGAGGGGTGGCGGGTACGGGCCGACGGGTCGCGGTTCTTTGCGAACGTCACCCTCACCGCGGTCCGTGACGACGACGGGGCGCTCGCGGGGTTCACGAAGGTGACCCGCGACCTGACCGAGCGGCGCGAGTACGAGGAGGCGTTGAAGGCCGAGCGCGACCTGCTCGACCGGACCCTCGACGCGAGTCAGGTGGGCATCATCATCACCGATCCGGACGGCGAGGCCGTCCGCATCAACGAGCAGGCCGCGGCGGTGCTCGGGCTGCCGGAGGGGGCCGGACGGGAGGCGTACACGCCGGGGGAACGGCGGATCTACGACGAGGACGGTCGGGAGATGGCCGAGGGGGAACACCCGTTCGCGCGGGTGCTCGACGGCGGCGAGCCGGTGTACGACGAGGTGTTCCAGGTCGAACGGCCCGACGGGAGCCGGCGCTGGCTCTCGGTGAACGCCGTCCCGCTCACGACCGAGGCCGGAGAGATCGAGCGGGTCGTCAGCACCGGCGACGACATCACCGAGCTCAAGCGGCGCACGCGGGAACTCGAAACCGAGCTGAGCGAGATCCTGGGTCGGATCTCCGACGCCTTCTACGCGCTCGACCGGGAGTGGCGCTTCACCCACGTCAACGACAAGGCGGCCGAAACCCTCCGGCGCTCGGCCGACGAGCTGCGGGGCGAACGCATCTGGGAGGCGTTTCCGGAGGCCGACGAGGGGGAGATCCGCGCCCGGTACGAGCGGGCGATGGAGACCCAGGAGCCCGTCAGCTTCGAGCTGTCCTACGAGTCGCTCGACGGCTGGTTCGAGATCAACGCCTACCCGTCCGAGACGGGGCTGTCGGTGTACTTCCGGGACGTGGGCGAGCGCCGCGAACGGAAGCGCGCCCTGGAGGAGAGCGAGCGGCGCTACCGGGCGCTCGCCGAGAACTTCCCCAACGGCGCGGTCGTCCTGGTCGATCGGGACCTGCAGATTACGCTGGCGGCGGGCGGGGCGTTCGAGGACCGCGAACTCGACCCCGACGAGATGGACGGGATGACGTACCGGGAGGCGTACGGCGACGACCTGGCCGACGGAGCCGAGTGGGCCTACGAGGCCGCGCTGGACGGCGAGCACGCGCGAACGGAGGTCTGCTACGACGGGAAGGAGTGGGTGGTCCACACGGCACCGATCAGGGACGCCGACGGCGAGGTGGTCGCCGCGATGGGGATGTCCCAGGACATCACCGACCGGAAGCGGCGCGAGGAGGCGCTAACGCAGTACGAGACGGTGTTCGAGACGATCGAGGACGGCGTGTACGTCCTCGACCCCGAGTTCCGGTTCGTGGAGGTGAACGACGCGTACGCGGAGCTGGCCGGGCGCTCCCGGGACGAACTCGTCGGCGAGCCCTGCTCGATCACGATCGACGACGAGGTCTCCGAGCGGGCGGGCGAACTCGTCGACGAGATGGTGCGGGGCGAGCGCGACCGGGCCACCCTGGAGGGCGACGTCGTCACCCCGGCTGGCGAGCGCGTCCCGGCCGAGTGCAAGTTCACGGCCCTGCTGTCGGAGACGGGCGAGAACCTGGGTTCGGTCGGCGTCGTTCGGGACCTCACCGACCGGAAGGCGTACGAGCGGAGCCTCGAAACCCGCGCGCGACAGCAGCGGGCCGTCGCCGACCTGGGCCAGCGCGCCCTGGAGAGCCAGTCCCCTGCGGAGCTGTTCGAGGACGCGGTCGAGACGGTCGCCGAGGCGCTCGGCACGGAGTACGCCGCGGTCCTCGAACGCCGCGCGGCCGCCGACGAACTGCTGGTACGCTCGGGCGTCGGCTGGCGCGACTGGGTCGTCGGCGAGGCGACCGTCGACGCCGGGGTCGAAACTCAGGCGGGGTACACGCTAGAGTCGCCGACGCCGGTCGTCGTCGAGGACCTGGCGACCGAACCCCGGTTCGACGGGTCGACGCTCCTCGGCGACCACGACGTGTCGGCGGGCATCACCGCGACCATCGGCGGGCACGAAGGGCCGTGGGGCGTCCTCGCCACCCACGACGTCGACGCCGCGGAGTTCACCGCCGAGGACGCCAGCTTCGTCCGGAGCGTTGCGAACGTCCTGACGACGGCCATCGAGCGCGCCCGGTACGAGGAGCGGCTGAACGAGACGGTCGCGGAGCTGCGCGAGTCGAACGAGCGGCTCGAACAGTTCGCCTACATCGCCTCCCACGACCTCCAGGAGCCGCTGCGGATGATCTCGAACTACCTCCAGCTGCTGGAGGGGCGCTACCGGGACGAACTCGACGACGACGCCCGCGAGTTCATCGACTTCGCCGTCGACGGCGCCGAGCGCATGAAGGAGATGATCGACGGGCTGCTCGCGTACTCGCGCGTCGAGACGGCCGCCGAGCCGTTCGAACCGGTCGACAGCGAGGCGGTGGTCGGGACCGTCCGCGAGGACCTGCGGCTGCGCATCGAGGAGACCGACGCCGAACTCGCGGTCGGGGACCTGCCGACCGTCGTCGCCGACGCCAACCAGCTCGAACAGGTGTTCCGGAACCTCGTCTCGAATGCGCTGAAGTACCGGGGCGGGGAGCCGCCCCGCGTCGAGATCGACGCACGGCGGGGCGACGGCGAGTGGGTGTTCCGGGTCGCCGACGACGGCATCGGCATCGAGCCCGAGTACGCCGAGCGCGTGTTCGAGGTGTTCAGACGGCTCCACACGCGCGATGAGTACCCCGGGACGGGGATCGGGCTGGCGCTGTGTGAGAAGATCGTCGGGCGGCACGGGGGGCGGATCTGGGTCGAGTCCGAGCCGGGCGCGGGCGCGAGCTTTTTCTTCACCGTCCCCCTTCGGAGGGAAGATGACCGCTGAGACATCCCCGGACCGCCGCCGTCCGGACGGAGCGACGGTGACCACGCCGGCTGACGGGTGCGGTCCGTGAACGCATCCGCCGAGGGGGAGCCGATCGACATCCTCCTCGTGGAGGACAACCCCGGCGACGTTCGACTCACGCGGGAGGCGTTCGACGCGGCCCGGATCAACAACACGATGCACGTCGTCACCGACGGCGAGGCCGCCCTCGACTTCCTCTTCCAGCGCGGGGAGTACGACGACTCGCCGCGCCCGACGCTGGTACTTCTCGACCTGAACCTGCCGAAGCTCGGCGGGCTCGAGGTGCTGGAGACGGTCAAGGACGAGCCCGAGCTTTCCTGCATCCCGATCGTGATCCTGACGAGTTCGGCCGCCGAGGAGGACATCGTCCGCAGCTACGAACTGCACACGAACGCCTACCTCACCAAGCCGATCGGGCCCGACGAGTTCGTTGAGATGGTGCGGTCGTTCGAGGACTTCTGGTTCACGCTCGTCCGGCTTCCGGACGACGGGGAGCGATGATGGACGAGGACGGACCGCTACAGTTGCTGCTGATCGAGGACAATCCGGGGGACGCGCGCTACATCACGGCGCTGCTTGAGGAGGCCACCGAGCTCTCGGCCCGGCTCGGGACCCGGGAGGCCGACGGCGGACAAGCGATGGCGGCCGGGGAGACGTCGCCGACGATCCACCACGAGACGCGGCTCGCCGACGGGCTCGAACGGCTCGCCGGGACGGACGTCGACGTCGTGCTGCTCGATCTGGATCTGCCCGACAGCGAGGGACTGGAGACGCTCTCTTCGGTCCTCGAGCGGGGGGACGCGCCGGTCGTCGTGCTGACTGGGCTGCGCGACCGGGAACGGGGGATCCGGGCGCTGCGCCGCGGCGCGGACGAGTACCTCGTGAAGGACGAGGTGAACAGCGACGTGCTCATCCGCTCGGTGTACCACGCCATCGAGCGGCACACCCAGCAGCGGGAGCTGAAGCGGTACGAGGTGCTGATCGAGGAGTCCACCGACGTCAACGCCGTCATCGATCCCGACGGCACCATCCAGTACGTGACGCCGTCGGTCGAATCGGTGCTCGGCTACGCGCCCGGGGAACTGATCGGGACCGACGGGCTCGGCTACGTCCATCCGGACGACCGGGAGGGGGCGACGGCCGCGCTCGACCGGGTGGTCGAGACGGACGAGTCCCCCACCGTCGAGTTCCGGTTCGAGCACCGCGACGGCTCGTGGGTCGTCCTCGAGGTCCGGGGGCGCGACCTGCGCGGGGAGTCCGACATCGACGGCATCGTGCTGTACACGAGAGACGTCACCGCGCGGAAGCGCCGCGAGGAACAGCTCGCGACACAGCGCGAGGAGCTCGCGGCGTTGAACCAGCTGAACGCCATCGTGCAGGAGATCACCCACACGGTGATCGAGTCGACGACCCGCGAGGAGCTCGAAACCGCCGTCTGTCAGTCGCTCGCCCGGAGCGACTCGTACTCGTTCGCGTGGATCGGGGAGGTCGACCCCGCCTCCGAGGAGGTGCTCGTGCGCACCGAGGCCGGCGTCGAGGGCTACCTCGACTGCGTCGATATCTCCGTCGACGAGGGCCCCCGCGGCCGGGGACCGACCGGCCGCGCCGTCCGAACCGGCACCATCCAGGTCGCCCGGAACATCCCGGAAAACCCCGACTACGAGCCGTGGCGCGACCACGCCGAGGCCCACGGCGTCGGCTCCTCGGCCGCCATCCCCTTCTCCCACGACGGGACGTTGTACGGCGTCCTGAACGTCTACACGGAGCGCCGACACGCGTTCGGCGACGACGAGCGGGCCGTCATCGGCCAGCTCGGCGAGGTCGTCGGCCACGCCGTCATGGCCATCGAGCGGAAGCAGGCGCTCACGAGCGAGGAGGTCATCGAGGTGGAGGTGGTGGTGCAGGACTACCTCGAGGCAGTGAACCCGAAGGTGGAGCCGGAAGGGTCGATCAGCTTCGACCGCGTGGTCCCGCTGGGCGACGGTCGGTTCGCGGTGTACGGCCTCGCCAGCGGCGGCGCGATCGAGACGCTCCGGGCGGTCCGCGACCGCGACCCCTCGTGGGAGGAGCTCACGGTGCTGAGCGAGCGCGACGGCGAGCACCGCTTCGAGCTCGACATCGCGGACTCCCCGCTTCTCGACGCGATCGCCGAGAACGACGGGCGGGTCCACCGCGCCGGGATCGAGGAGTCGGCGCTCACCGTCGTGATCCACCTCCCGCCCGGCGCGAGCGTCCGGACGGTCATGGAGTCGATGCGGTCGGCGTACGCGGGGACGGAGATGATCGCACAGCGGCGGACGAAACGCTCCGACAGGGCGGTGGCCGACCTGCAGCGGGGGTTCGACCGGGAGCTGACCGCACGCCAGCGGAGCGCGGTCGAAGCGGCCTACTTCGCGGGCTTCTTCGAGTGGCCGCGGGACAGTTCCGGCGAGGAGGTCGCCGAGACGCTCGGTGTCTCCGCGCCCACGTTCCACCAGCACCTCCGGGCGGCCGAACGGAAGCTCCTCGCGGCGATGTTCGAGGACGACGAGTCGCCGGAGACGTCCTAGCTCGGTCCCCGTCGGGGGGTTTTCGACCCGGATTCGGCGTGGGGTAAAGAATTAGGCCATGCGACTTAGGGCGAGGAGTCGCATCGGTAAGCCATGAGTGAGACATCACGTGCGATCCCCGCCGACGGTCGAACGGGTCACGCGACCGACGCGTCGTTCGCGGCGGAGCCATCACTCATCGAGGCGGCGGCGGTCCCCCGCCGCCGCCGCGTCCTGTCGACGCTGCTGATCCACGACGAACTCACGCAGACCGAACTCGCGGATCGGGTCGCGGCGCGAGAGGGGGGAGAACCGATCGGCGACGTGCCGCCCGACCGTCGCCGTCGGGTCCGGGCGTCGCTCCATCACGTCCACCTGCCGAGGCTCGCCGACGACGGCCTGGTCGTCCGGGAGGACGACGGCGAGGAGCGGCTCGCCCGGCCGGCCTCGGACCTGGACGTGGACCTCGCGTTCGACGTCCTGAAGGCGGCCGCGTCTGCCGACTGGTCCGGGTCGGTCGCCAGGACGCTGGCCGCCGACGGCCGGCGTCGGGACGTCGTCGGAATCCTCCGCGAGGGCGAGGGGGACCGGGCGCTCGACGGGCTCGCCCGCGACGTCGTTCTGCGGGAGGGCGGATGCGACGAGCGTTCGACGGCCGACGGGAGCGACGCGGCTCCCCCTGCGGACGCCGTCTCGTCCGCCGCGCTCACGCTCCACCACTCGCACCTGCCGAAGCTCGACGACGCCGGCGTCGTGGAGTACGACCCGGACGAGCGGCGCGTCTCGCTCGAAACCGTGCCACCGGTCTACGAGACGCTCGTCGGGGACGACGCCGGGGAGTGAGTGACGAACTGCGCGGAAGGAAACCGGTTGTCGGAAGTCGGTCGTTTAGTCGAACGTCGACCGTGTAGTCGAACGTCGGCCCCGTAGCCGGAGGTGGGAGGCCGATGTCCCGGTTCGGGGCGGTCAGTACCGCGACGGGAGGTACGCCAGCCCGGTCACGAAGACGCTGATGAGGCCGCTCAGGAGGGTGACGCCCCAGAGCCCGTCGCTGTGGGTCTTGAACGCCGTGGACTGCTCCTGGTAGGCCTGATACTGGCCGTAGTCCTGGGTCAAGGCCAGCGTCTCGTTGTTCGGGAAGTGCGCGAAGTACGTGTTCGCGCCGATGGAGACGTTCGCGGTGTCCTCGACGGCGATCTCGTTGGTCTGTGGGGCGAACCACTCGAGAGTCACCGTCGTGTTCGAGACGGCCGCGACGGTCGTCTCGTTGCCCGCGAACTGGACCTCGTCGCCCTCACTGAACTGCTGGGTCGCCGGGGCCGGGAAGTAGTCCTCCGCCGGGATCAGTTCGCGCGAGCCGTTCTCGCCCGCGCGCTGGACGACGTACACCTGCCCGTCGACGGTCGTCGTCTCGTTCTCGACGGCCGGGTCCTCGGAGAGGATGGCGGTGTGGTTCTGCGCCTCCCTGAGCGTGACCTCGCTCGGGTCCGCGCTCGGCTCGATGGAGACGTTCCAGTCGTCCCCGTCGTAGGTCACGGTCGACCCGTTCTCCCACGCCTGCGTGTAGCGGGCCGACGAGTTCGTCCAGTTGAGCGTCGCCGAGCGCTCCAGGGTCGCGCCCCCGCCGCCGCCGTGGCCGCCGCCCCCGCCGCCGGTCATCTCCGCCTCGATGCTCTGGACGTTGTACTGGGTCCCGTCAACGGTGAAGCTCTCCCCCCCTTCGAGCGTGTACTCCGGGTCCTCCACGGAGAAGTGCGGCGCGCTCGCGGTGGCGATGAGGGAGAACGACACCGCCCCCACGACGAGGAAGAACGCGACGTAGACGGCAGCGGCGCGTCGTTGCATACGGGAAGGACGGGACGCCCGGCGTTTAACCGTTACTTTCTGCGAAAGCGACCGCCGCGGCCGTCCGGTCGGGCGGGCCCGGACGTCCCGTCGGACCGGCGCCGGCCGTTCCCGACGGTGGCGGCCTCGCACGGGAGGTTTTTTGCGACCGGTGGCGACCTAGCGACCATGGAGTTCGACATCGAGGGGAACGCGGCGCTGGTGACCGCCTCCAGCAGCGGCCTCGGGAAGGCGAGCGCGACGGCACTGGCCCGCGAGGGGGTCGACGTCGTGTTGAACGGTCGCGACGAGGAGCGCCTGGCGGCGGCCGTCGAGGAGGTCGAGGCCGAGGCCGCCGGGGACGCGCGGGTCGTCGGCCAGCCAGCGGATCTGACCGACGCGGCCGAGGTCGCGGCGCTCGTCGAGCGAACGGTCGAGGAGTTCGGCGGGCTGGACCACCTGGTGACGAGCGCCGGCGGCCCGCCGAGCGGTCCGTTCCTCGACACGACCGACGAGGACTGGTACCACGCGTACGACCTGCTCGTCATGAGCGTCGTCCGCCTGGTCCGCGAGGCGGCCGACCCGCTGCGCGCGGACGGCGGCGGCACCGTCGTCACCATCACCTCCCGGAGCGTGAAGGAAGCCATCGACAACCTCGTGCTCTCGAACGCCGTGCGGATGAGCGTCGTCGGCCTGGAGAAGACGCTCTCGCGGGAACTCGCCCCGGAGGTCCGGGCGAACGCGGTCCTCCCCGGGTCCCACGAGACCTCGCGCATCGAGAACCTGATGGAGGCCGCCGTCGAGCGCGGCGAGTACGGCTCCTACGAGGAAGCGCTCGCGGCCCGCGGCGAGGAGGTCCCGCTGGGCCGCATCGGCGACCCGATCGAACTCGGCAACACCGTGGCGTTCCTCTCCTCGCCCCGGTCCGGATTCATCAACGGCGTGGCGGTCCCCATCGACGGCGGCTCGGGCGCGTCGAACCTCTGATCGGCTCGGTTCGACTGTTTCGTCCGTTCGTGCCAGTTCCGATGGGTCCGGCCGTTCAACGTCGATTTTCGACGGTTGCGAGTTTCTCGAAGCCACCACGACGTGTCGCATCCGGCGGCGTCTCGGGTGTCGTGACGACTGCCTCGAAAGCCCCCCGCGGCGCTCGGCCCCCGCGGCACGCTCCGTGCTCCTCGCCCTTCGCGGGACTCGCGCCGCGCGACCGCCGCGCGCCACGTGGTTCGTCCGTCCACGTACAGGTCGGCGCGTGCCGGCGGGCCTCCGTTCACGCGAGCGAGCCTGCGAGCGAGGAGCGCAAGCGGCTGCTCACGCGAGCGGAGCGAGGGTGAGTTCCGAGGAACTCGCTCCGAGGGACGGGAGGGCGAGGCCCTCCTGGGCCAAGCAGCAGTGGTCTGCTCGACCGCGGAACCGGCGGATCGAACGGAGCAAATCCCGCTCTGACCCCCGAAATTCTAGGGGCGGAAGAAACCGTACAAACGGGCGCTACTCGATGAACCCGAGCGTGTCCTCGATCCGACCCAGCTCCGGTCCCGTCGTGTCCTCGCCGATGACGTAGCCGTCGTCGTTGGCGAGCAGCCCCGACCCGACCAGCGGCGCGCCGTAGTTCACGGTGCCCAGATCGGCGTACACGTCGAGGTGCTCCTCGACGGCCTCGAGTTCCTCCTCGCCGGACTGCGGGTGACAGAGCACCCCGGTGTTGTTCGCCACCGCGGCGGTGCCGACGGTGTTCACGTCCGCGAGCGAGCCGCGCTCGACGGGCACGTCGAGGGTGTCGGCGACGACCGCGAGCGCGTCGTCGGTCAGGTCCGGGTGGACCCACGCGCCGGTGTCGTTCGCCAGCACGACGTTGCCGGCGGCGTTGAGCTTCCCGGGGAGGCGCGCGACGGCGCCGTCGGTCGCCTCGCGGATGGTCTCGATCTCGCGGTCGGTCGCCTGCCGGGAGACGAGCGTGCCGTTCTCGTTGCCCGCGGTCAGCGCGCCGACGGTGCCCGAGCCGCCGACCGTGGTGGTGATCGCGGGGACGCCGAACTCCCCGGCCAGCGAGTCGACCAGGTCCGCGTCGGCGTCCGGGCGCACGAGCAGACAGCCGGTCGAGACGTGTGCGTAGACGCCGACGTACGACGATCCTTCGAAGGAGACGCGGAGCACGTGAATCCAATCAGGCCGGCTCTGCCTCGACGACGACCTCGCCGTCCTCGTCGAAGCGGGCCGCGCGGACGCGGAGTTTGCTCGGCGGGTTCTGGCGCCCGCGCTCCCAGACGGTCTCGTTCACGGCGGGGTCGAGTCGGACCTCGTCCGCCTCGACCGAGAAGTGCTGTGCGAGGTGGTCGCGGATGAGCGACATCGCGCGGTCGCCCCGCTCCTGCTTGGGTGCCTGCTTGGCGTCGCGGAGCGGGACGGTGACGACCCGCTCCTCGAAGTCGTTCGCGCTCATTTACTCGTCCGTGTCGCTTCGCCGCCAGTGGCGACGCTTCGGGTTGCGCGTGACGTCCATGTCGGTCTTCATCATCACCCAGGCCGGGACGCGGCTGTTCTGCCGCTCCAGTTTGCCCAGGCGCTTCTTCTTCGCCTTCGATTTCTTGGTCATGGTGGCCTGACGGTTCGCCCGGCCGGCTTAAATTCTTGTCCATCCGCTCCGTGCCGGGTTTTCGGTCGGGCCTGGCTCCCGGAGCGGTGCTCGGTCGGACCCGCGAGCGCTCGGAGTTCGACCGGCGTCGTCACCGACCGATCGTGATTCCACCGGAAGCGAAGGGGTCGAGGAACCGGAGTCGGGAAACTGGGACGAAAGGTCGGAGCCGCAGAACCGGGCTGGCGAACCGGAGCCGAGTAACGGTCAGTCGTCCGAATCCAGCGCCAGCGACGCCAAGAGCGCTTCCAGTTGCACCTGCTCGTTCGCGCCCTCCGTGATCCGGTAGTCGGCCTCGCCGATGCGCTCCATCAGCCGGACCGCCTCGCGGTCCGTCAGCCCGAAGTCCCAGACCGAACGGTGAAGCTGGTCGATGACGTCGCCGCCGGCCATCCCCGTCTCCGTGAGCAGGGTGTCGAGCGTCGCGCGGGACTTCGAGAAGTCCCCGTCGAGCGCGTCCGCGACCATCGCCTCGATTTCCTCGGGCCTGGCTGTGGCGGTGATCTGGTAGACGGCCTCCTCGTCCACCTCGCCGCCGGTCGTCGCGGCCGCCTGAAGGGAGTTGATGGCCCGGCGCATGTCGCCGTCGGCCGCGTAGACGAGCGCGTCGAGGCCGTCCTCGGTGAGTTCGATCCCCTCGATTCCGGCGATCTCGCGGACCTGCGCCGCGACCGCCTCGTCCGAGAGCGGCGAGAAGCGGAAGACGGCACACCGCGACTGGATGGGGTCGATGATTTTCGAGGAGTAGTTACACGAGAGGACGAAGCGGGTGTTGTCCGAGAACTGCTCCATCGTCCGGCGGAGCGCCGACTGGGCGTCGTCGGTCAGCGAGTCGGCCTCGTCGAGGAAGATGACCCGGTAGTCGTAGCCGCCGAACGACGAGCGCGCGAAGCTCTTGATGCGGTCGCGCACCACGTCGATGCCGCGCTGGTCCGAGGCGTTCAGTTCGAGGAAGTTCGTCTGCCAGTCGTCTTCGTAGATCTCCTTCGCGATGGCGACCGCACAGGTCGTCTTCCCGACGCCGGCCGGCCCCGCGAACAGGAGGTGCGGCAGGTCGTTCCGGTCGATGTAGCTCCGCAGGCGCGAGACGATGTCCTCGTGCCCGTGGACGTCCGCGAGCGTCTGTGGCCGGTACTTCTCGATCCAGACCTCCCGGCCGGTCGTGGCCCCCCCGTCCGCGGCGTCGGCCTCGCTCATGGACGGTGGTGGGTCGGCCGTCGGCATAAACACCCCGAGACGGTCACGTCCCGAACGCGTTTTCACGACCCCGCCCGTCGCGTCCCGCATGGCGACGCCCTCCGTCACCCGGGTCCAGTTCGACGCCCTCGTGCTCCTCCTGTTCGGCGTCCTCTGCTCGCTCGTCGGCGGGGTCACCCACCTCGTGCCGGACCTGTTCGACAGCGGCCTCCTGCTGTGGGGCGGCTTCGTCGTCGGCACCGCCGGGCTCTGCTGGTACGCGTTCGCCCGACTGCGGGACGGCCGTTGATCCGACGGCGGGACCACGAAACCTATACCCGCGCCCCGGAAACCCGCTCGCGTGTCGACCAGTGCCCCCCGCACGACCCGCGTCGCGCTCGTCGGGGCGTGCTGTCTCGTCCTTCTGGGCGGCGCGGTCGGCGGGGGCATCGCCGCCGTCGCCACACCCGCTACGGCCGCGGGCACCCAGTCATCGACCGAGAACGCTAACGCCACCGGCGTCCCGTCCGGGCCGTTCACCACCGTCGCGGTCGCCCCGAACGAGACGGTCGCGGGCGACGTGACCGCGAGCGGCGGCCGCGTCGTCGTCGCCGGCACGGTCGAGGGCGACCTCCGGGCGTACGGCGGGGTCGTCGTGCTGACCGAGGGCGCGGTCGTGACCGGCGACGCGCAGGCGTTCGGCGGGCGCGTGCTCCTCGCAGGTGAGGTCCGCGGCCCGGTCACCGCCTACGGCGGCACCGTCGAGGTCGCCGGGACCGGGAGCGTCGGCGACGTCAACGCCGGCGGCGAGACGGTCACCATCGCGGGCGAGACGGGCGACGCGACGGTGCTCGGCGCGACGGCCGTGCTGGCCGAGGGCGCGACCGTGGGCGGCGACTTCGAGTACGACGCACGGCTCCGGGACCGCGGCGGCACTGTGGCCGGCGAGCGCCGGCCGACCGACGCATTGCTCGGCCCGGCCGGGGTCGCGATCCGGCTGGCCGGCTGGCTGCCCGTGCTGCTCCCGCTTCTGGGCGGCCTGCTCGGGGTGGCGCTCGCCCGCGTGGACCCGCGGACCGAGACGCTGGCCGCAGGGGTCGCCGACGCGCCGGCACGGACGCTCGGCCGCGGCGTCGGCGTCGCGCTCGCCTCGATGCTCGGCGTCGTCCTCGTCGCCGCCACGGTCGTCGGCCTGCCGCTGCTCGGCCTGCTCGTCCCGCTGCTGCTCGCGGGCGTGCTGCTCTCGCTGGCGGTCGGAACGCTGGCCGTCGGCCGCGCCGTCGCCGGGCGGTTTTCCACGAACCGGGTTTCGACGGCGTCCGCCACGCTTCTCGTCGCGATCGCGGCCGCCGCGCTCGGGTTACTGCACGTGCTCGGCTCCGTCGGAATCCTGTCGCTCGCGCTCCTGGGTACGGGGACCGCACCGCGGGTCCGGTCGCGGTGAATTCACGGTTTCCGCTGCCGTCGATTACCGGTGAGCTTCCGGGTCGCAAACTCATCTGATCCTCGTGGCGCGCGGCGGCCGCGCGCCAGCGCGGCCGCTCGTGCGAGGGACGAGCATCGCAGGCGAGCGAGCCGAGGAGCGCAGCGGCCGCACCGAGCCGAGAGCCGCGGGGGCTTTCGAGGCGGTCGAAGCGACGATTGATCCTGCACCGAGGGCGACAGCAGCGAGGTAGTTCGAGACCCCATCAAACGGAACCGAGAGCAAACGCTGAAACCCGCAGCCCGCCGAAACCGGATATGGACGTGACCGTCGAGGTCGTCGGCGAGGGGACCGAGGACGTCTCCGTCGACGCCGACGCGACGTACGCCGACCTCTGCCGGGCCGTGGGCTACTCCCCGCACGAGGTGACGGCGCTGGTCGACGGCTCGCCGGTCCCCGACGACCGCGCGGTCGACGCGAGTCGGGTGAAGGTGCTCCGACTCATCAAGGGCGGATGACAGATTCCGATGGCGGGACCGACGCCAGCAGGACGGCGGTTCGAGACGCGACCCCGGACGACGCGCTCGACGTTCGGCGAGTCCTGAACGGCGCGCTGCTAGACGTCCCCGACGACCTCGAGCACCGACTCCGTGCGGGCGAGGTGCTCGTCTCGGTCGACGACGGCACCGTCACCGGCGCGCTCGTGCTCGACGGGAGCCACGTCGAAGCCGTCGCCGTCCGGCGTCGTCGCCGCGGGGGAGGGATCGGCGGCGACCTCGTCCGAACCGCGGCCGAGCGCGCGGACGGGACGCTCACGGCCGACTTCCGCGCGGACATCGCGCCGTTCTACGAGTCGCTGGGGTTCGAGGTCGAGAGCGACGAGGAGAATGCGTCGGAGGAGCACAGACTGCGCGGCGCCCTACACGAGCGGCGCGACTAGCTCCCGCCCGTCCGCAAGAATCGCCCGCGAGCGCTCCGCGGAACTCGACTCGGCGTAGATGCGCATCTTCGGCTCCGTCCCGCTCGGCCGGACGAGCATCCAGGAGCCGTCCGCCAGCAGCAGCTTGAAGCCGTCGACGGTCACCACGTCGGCGACCGCCTGCCCGGCCACCTCGTCGGGAATGTGCTCGGCGAGTTCGTCGATGACCCGCGCCTTCTCGTCGTCCGGGCAGTCGACGCTGGTCTTGTCCGCGACGATGCGACCGTGTTCGCCCTCGAGGCGGTCGACGCGCTCGTCGTACGGCTCGTCGGCCTCCAGTGCGGCCGCGAACAGCGCCATCAGCACGCCGTCCTTCTCACGGACGTGCCCGCGGACGGTGAACCCGCCCGACTCCTCGCCGCCGATGAGGGCGTCGTGCTCGGCGATGGCCCGCGCGACCCACTTGAACCCGACCGCCGTCTCGAAGACGTCCTCGCCGTGCGCCTCCGCGACGCGGTCGATGAGGAACGTCGTCGAGACGGTGCGGACGGCGGGGCCGGACTGCTCGTCCAGCATGCCGTCGTACGTCGCCGCGAAGAACAGGTTCTCGTCGAGGAAGCCGCCCTGGGGGGTGACGACCGCGAGACGGTCGGCGTCGCCGTCGTTGGCGATGCCCAGGTCGGCGTCGCCGCGTTCGACCGCCTCGACGAGCGCCGCGAGGTTGTCGGCGCTCGGTTCCGGCGGCGACCCGCCGAACTCGGCGTCCCGCTCGCAGCGGAGGCGGATCACGTCGGCCCCGGCAGATTCGAGGAGGGCGTCGGTGACGCCGCGCCCGCTGCCGTGCATCGCGTCGTAGGCGACCGTCAGCCCGGAGAGGTCGGCGTCGACGAGGTCACGGGCGTGCTCGGCGTGGGGACTCACGAGGTCGACGCGCTCGATCTCCCCACGTTCGTCGGCGGACGCCGCCGGGTCGGGTTCGCGGAGGTTCGCCTCGATTCGCTCGGTCACCTCGGGGAGCGCCGGCGCGCCGTCGCTCGGGACGAACTTCACGCCGTTGTACTCCGGCGGGTTGTGCGAGGCGGTGAGCATCATCGCGCCCGCCGCGCCGCGCTCGACGATGGCGTGGGCGACCAGCGGCGTCGGGCAGTCCCGCTCGGGGAGCAGCACGTCGAAGCCGTTGCCCGAGAGCACCGCGGCGAGCGAGTCGGCGAACCCCTCGCTCGTCGGGCGGGCGTCGTAGCCGACGAGGACCGGGCCGGACTCGCCGGCCTCGTCCAGGTAGTCGGCGACCGCCTGTCCGACCGCGCGGACGCGCTCGTCGGTGAACGTGTCGAGCGTCGCCCGCCAGCCGTCCGTCCCGAAGGCGATGGCGTCGGTGTCCATACCGCAAAATCGCCGGCCGAGGAGAAAAAGCCGGTGTCGCGGCGGCGTGCGGGTCGATGCCGCCGCCGGGGGGCCGGCGATGCTATCGTGTCGCTTTTCGCCTCCGCCCTCGGAGTGGAAGCAATGGCAGAGGCACCTCGTGTGGTCGCGGTCTGTGGCTCGCGCCGCGACGGGAGCTACACCCGCGCCGCGCTCCACTACGCGCTCGATTCGGCCGCCGAGTACGGCGCGGAGACCGACTACATCGACCTGGGCGACCCGGCGGTCGACGCGCCGCTGTACGACCCCGACCGAGACGTCGCCGAGGCCGGCGACGTCGCGGACCTGCTCGAACGGATGCGGGCCGCCGACGGCGTCCTCCTCGGCTCGCCGGTGTACCACGGCTCGTACTCCTCGGCGTTCCGCAGCTTCCACGACTGGTGCTCGTTCGACGAGTACGAGGACACCGTCGTCGGGCTGTTCGCCGCGGCCGGGGGCGGCTCCTACGAGTCGACGCTGGCACACATGCGGGCGACGGTCAGGGGCGTCCACGGCTGGACCGTGCCGCTCCAGGTCGGCCTCCGGAACGCCCGCGACCGCTTCGAGAAGCGCGACGGCCCGGGCGAGGGCATCGGTGCCGAGTCCCGCTACGAGTTCGTCGACGACGCGCTCCGCGAGCGCACGCTGAAGCTCGGCCGGCGGGTCGCCCACTACGCCGGCCACAAGGACGAGTTCCTGGACGTGCCGTAACCGCGGTCGCTTCCCACCCGGTCCCCCCCTCGCTGCCCCTGCGTCAGTCCTCCCCGACGAGTCGCTCCTTCCGCCGCCGGGAGAGCTGTTTGACGTCGTACTCGCGGGCCATCGCGGCCGACTTCGAGTCGAACGCCTCCACGTGGACCAGTTCGACCGGGGTGCGACCGCGGGTGTACTTCGCGCCCTCGCCGGCGTCGTGTTCCGCGACGCGCCGCTCCACGTCGGTCGTGTAGCCGGTGTAGAAGCTGCCGTCGGCACACTCGAGGAGGTAGACGAAGTGGTCGGTCACGGCGGCGAGTCGGGTGCCCGGAGCATAAGTCGGCCGGCACGCGGTCGGTCCGGTCACCGGCCGGATCGGCGCGGGCACCGTGCGGCCCGTACTGCAACCGGGAACCCCCAGCGCACCGCGAACCGGGCGCGTTGTGGACGGGTTCCGAGCGATTCAGTCGTCGACGCGGGTCCGTTCTCGCGCCACTTCGGCGATCCCCGCGTTCGCGGAACACGACGGACAGGCGTTGAGTCGCCCGTGCTCGTCGCTGAACACGCGGACAAAGCGGTCCGAGACGTGCGACCCGCAGTTGTCGCAGCGTGGCATGGTCGACCGGCATCCACCACTGCCGGTGGGGGCGGATACGCCGCCACGACTGATATACCCTTTCACGATTCGTGGCAAGATCGACTTCGTTGCCCCGTTCAAACGTTCGAAATCAGCCGCCCGTGCGGGCACGTGCCACGGATCTCGCGACGAGGGCCGCCTGCGCCCCGGCGACGAACCCGGCGTCGACGTTGACCGTCGAGAGCACCGTACAGGACTGCAGGAGGCCGAGCAGCGCCGCCCGCCCGTCGCCGCCGGCGCCGTAGCCCGACGAGACCGGCAGCCCGACGACCGGCACGTCCACCAGTCCGGCGACGACGGTCGGGAGCGCGCCCTCCCGCCCGGCCGCGACGACGAGGCTGTCCGCGTCCCGGAACTCCCCGACTGCGTCGAGCATGCGGTCGAGGTTTGCGACGCCGACGTCCTCGATCAGTTTCACGTCCGGGCCGGCCTCGCGGGCGACGACCGCGGCCTCGCCCGCCGCGGCGGCGTCGGCCGTCCCGCCGGTG
Source organism: Halobaculum sp. XH14 (assembly GCF_032116555.1). NCBI lineage: Archaea > Methanobacteriati > Methanobacteriota > Halobacteria > Halobacteriales > Haloferacaceae > Halorarum > Halorarum halobium. The sequence continues at coordinate 196,816 of NZ_CP134949.1, read as the reverse complement.
ACGACCGCGACGGTCGCGTCGATCTCGGGGCGCTCGAAGTCGGGGACGGTGGCGACGACCGTCCGCGCCCGGGCGTCGCGCTCGACGGTCGCGTCGGGGGCGACCGCCGCGAGCGACGTGCGGACCCGGTCGGCCGTCCGGTCGTCCGCCCGGGTGACCAGCGCGCGGCCGGTCGTCTCCAGGGCCGTCTCCGCCAGCGCGGCGGTCTCGGCGGGCGTCTTCCCCTCGGCCAGGATGCCCTCCGGGAGGCCGCGGCGGCGCTCCCTGCTGGCGTCGAACAGCGCGGTTCTCGTCGCGGCGCTCCCGGATGCTCCGCCCCCGCCGGCGGTCGTGGATCCGTCAGCGGTGCTGGCCCGGGAGCCGTCGGCGGCGTCGGTGGAATCTGCCGGGTCGGCGGCTGCCGAGAGGTCGGCGGTGGCGTAGCCCCGGAGCCGGGCCTCGGCCTCGGCGGGCGTGAGGTCCCCGGCCGCGAGCGCGTCGAGCGTCTCTCTCATGCCCGGGTGTCCGTTCCCGACCGACTCGAACCCGTCGGTGCGGGCGCGCGACCGACGGCTGGGTCCGCGAGGATTTTCCGCGGGATTTGTGGGGCGCTCGGAACGAATCCCCCGTGAACGGCCGCGAGAGGCGTTGGCTTCGCCCCCACTTGGGAAATCTTATAAGGAGGGACGGAAAAAAGTCGGCTGCATGGCAGACCTCATCGTCAAGGCAGCCGTCAAGGAGTACCTGAACGACAAGAACGTCGCGTCGGATTTCTACGACGCGCTCGACGGGGAAGTGTCCGAGCTGCTCGAAGACGCCGCCCGCCGCGCGGAGGAGAACGACCGGAAGACGGTTCAGCCGCGCGACCTGTAACTCAGGCGATCCACCTCCACTTCTTTATCGCGCCGACCGCGTAGCGGCGACGACGTGCTTACCGCGCGGCGACGACGTACCGACCGCGTAGCGACGGCCCCACCACACCGGTCCCGCGGCGACGACTCAGCGCAGCGACCGCGTCGAGACGCTCCCGTCGGCCGCCCCCACGTGCAGTTCGTCCGCGAGCCCGACGAACAGGCCGTGCTCCAGCACGCCCGGCATCGCCGAGAGCCGGACGGCCAGCCCGTCCGGGTCCGATACGGTCCCGAAGTCGCAGTCGAACACGAGGTTGCCGTTGTCGCTGACGACGGGGCCGTCCTTGCGTTCGGCGGCACGGAGCGTCGGCTCCCCGCCCGCCCCCCGGAGCGCGTCCCGGACGGTCGCACGGGCGTCGGGCAGCACCTCGACGGGGACCGGGTGCGAGAGCGCGTCCGCCAGCTTGGAGTCGTCGGCGACGACGACGAAGCGGTCGGCCGCCGCGTCCACCACCTTCTCGCGGGCGTGTGCCGCCCCGCCGCCCTTCACGAGGTCGCCGTCCGCGACCTGGTCCGCGCCGTCGATGGCGACGTCGACCCGGGCGACGTCCGCGAGCGATTCCAGCGGGACGCCGGCCTCGCGGGCCAGTTCGCGCGACTGGTAGGAGGTGGCGACGCCCCGGGCGTCGAGGCCCGAGTCGACGCGCTCGCCGAGCCGGCGGACGGCGTGGGCCGCCGTGCTGCCCGTGCCGAGCCCGACGAGGTCGCCGTCGGCGACGAGGTCGGCCGCCGACTCGCCCGCGGCGCGTTTGGCCGCCTCGGTGCCGTCGGTGTTCTTCATGCGCGCCCCCTCTCGGTCCCGGGGGAAAGCGTTGACGGGAATCGGGGCGCGGGAGTCGCCGGCGCCGGCGCGGAGCCCCGCCGAGTCCCGAAACCGCCAGCTTTCAGTGCGAACGCGCGGCCGGGGGTGACATGGACGAACAGGAGCAGGTGGCGGCGTTTCTCGACCGCCACGACCTGACCGGCGAGCCCGCGTACCGAATCCTCGATCTGGCCTCCGAGGTCGGCGAGATCGCGAAGGACGCGACGACCTCGACGGGCTACGGCGCGGACCCGGACGCGCTCGACGTGTCCACCGACGAACTCGGCGACGCGCTGTTCTCGCTGCTCGCGGTCTGTGAGGCGCTCGACGTCGACGCGGGCGACGCCCTCCGGGAGGCCATCGACAAGTACGACCGCCGGATGGCCGAGACGGGCGACCCTGGCTCTGGCGAGTAGAGTCGGCTTACAACAGCAATCCGACCCCGACACCCCACGGCGGTACGGGCGGGTGTCCGTTCGAGTCGATGCCGACACTTCATCGGGCGACGCTCAGCCGACCAGCCGGAGGGTGGGAATGGAAGGGGCCGCGGTTCTCGGGGAAGGCGGACGACGCAAGCACTGCAGCGCGAGGGAGCGAACGAAGTGAGCGACCGCGCGCGAAGCGCGCAGCGAGGCCCCCGAGCCGAGAACCGCGGGGGCTTCCGCGGTCGTCACCATTGGAGTAGTCACTCGACCGACGGCACGACCGAAACTTGCAACGATCTAGATTCCGTGAGATCAGAGCGCCTCTTTGTACGCCTCCAGCGTGCGCTCGACATCCTCCTCAGTATGAGCATATGAAACGAACTGCGATTCGAACTGGTTCGCCGTGAGCCAGACGCCCCGTTCCTTCATCTCCTGCCAGAACACGCGCTCCCAGCGATCAGTCGCCGCCGCGTTCACGTCCGCGCCGTTCTTGGGACACAGTTCGTACCGCGGGCACGACTCGCGCTGTGTACAGCCGCCCTCGCAGTGACCCTCGAACGTCTCGGGGGCCTCGCGGGTGAACACCGTCTTGAACATCGAGTCGGTGCCGACGACGGTGTACTCGGGGGCGTGGTCCTCGCAGACGTCCTGGATGCCGGAGCGGAGCCGGTCGGCGAGCCCGTTCACGTGGTCGTAGACGTCGTGCTCGGCGGCGAACGTGAGCGTCTCGTAGCCCGCCGCCATCGTCACCGGGTGGCCCGAGAAGGTGCCCGACTGGAACACGTCGCCGGCGGGCGTGAAATGCTCGATTATCTCGGCGCGACCGCCGATCGCGCCGACGGGGAACCCGCCGCCGACGATCTTGCCGAACGTCGTGAGGTCGGGGGTGATCCCGAACTTCCCCTGGGCGCACTGGAGGCCGCCGACGCGGAAGCCGGTGATCACCTCGTCGAACACGAGCAGCGAGCCGTGCTCGTCACAGAGGTCCCGGAGCGCCTCGTGGTAGCCCTCGACGGGGTGGACGATGCCGGTGTTGCCGAGGACGGGTTCGGTCAGGACCGCGGCGATCTCCTCGCCGTGTTCGGCGAACACCGCCCGCACGGCTTCCTCGTCGTTGAACGGGACGGCGATGGTGTGCTCGGCGAACGACTCGGGGATGCCGGGCGAGGACGGGTGGGTGTGGGACGGGCCGTCGTCGGTCTCGACCAGCGTCGACTCCTGGGCGCCGTGGTAGCCGCCCTGCATCACGACGATCTTGTCGCGGCCGGTGTAGCCACGCGCGAGCCGGACCGCCGAGATGGTCGCCTCCGTCCCGCTGTTGACGAACCGGAGCATCTCCACCGACGGGACGTGGCGGGCCACGAACTCCGCGAGTTCCACCTCGATCTCGGTCGGCGCGCCGTACATCGGCCCCTGGCTGGCGTGTTTCTGGATCGCCGCGGTGACGGGGTCGGGGAGGTCGTGGCCGAACAGCAGCGGGCCATAGCCCATGACGTAGTCGACGTAGCGGTTCCCGTCGGCGTCGACGACGTGGGCGCCGTCGCCCTTCTCGACGAAGAACGGGTACGGCATGCTCGCCCGAACCGAGGAGTTGACGCCGCCCGCGAGGACGGACAGCGCCCGGTCGTACAGGTCGCGGGAGCGGTCGTGGTTCACGCGCGGACACCTCCGCGTGTGAGCAGACCGTGCGTGAGCAGACGAGTCGCAGCCGGCGACGCCAGGAAGCCGGACCGTCTCGGCGTGTTCATGGGTTGGCCTTGGCGCGGCCGGTGGAAAGTAGTTACCGGGTCGGCGTGGCCGGCGATCGCTTCGACCCGCTCGCGACGTCGTGACGAGGCCGAACACGCACGAACCTTGTCACTAAACGCTAAGGTGTCGTGGTATGGAAGGTCCGGCGGCGGGAGCCGCCGGAGTGGCGGTCGTTGTCGGACGCGCCGCCGTCCAGCGGACGGCTGCGGCGGTCGGTCGCGACGAGTCGGCGTGACACGGATGGCAGGATGCAGCGCCGGTTGGTGGGCGCGGGTCGCGGTGACGCCCGCGCCCGATGAGCCCAGTACCTCGCCGCTCCCGACCGCGTCCGCGCCGCACGCTGGAGGGGGCATCCGGTTCGTTCCGCGATCGCAGGTCCGGGATTCGTCAGTCTCGTGTCGGGCGAACGCTCGCCCGGATCGGTCCGCCTGATTGGTGCAGTAGCGTGTTCGTCCGAGTCCGTCCGACGCAAGGGGTTCGCGAGCTCGCTCGCGGCCGGAGCCCCTTACACGGCCACGGTCCCCTGTTCGCCGGTGCGGATCTGGTAGGCGTCCTCGACCGGGAGGACGAACACCTTGCCGTCACCGGGTTCGCCCGTCCGGGCGGCGTCGCGGATCGCGACCGCGACGTCCTCGGCCGGGATGTCGGCGACGACGCACTCGATCTTTACCTTCTGGTGGAGGTCGACGGTGTACTCCTCGCCGCGCCACTGGCCCTTCTTCGCGGGCTGTGAGCCGCGGCCGGAGACGTTCGTGACCGACAGCGAGGGCGCGCCGATCTCGGCGAGCCCCTCCTTCACGTCCGAGAGCTTGTCGGGGCGGATGAACGCCGTGACGAGCTTGATTCCGCCGTCGTTGGGTTCCTCGCCGCCGTCGGCGCGCACGATGCCGTTCTCCTCGGTGAACCCGCCGTCCGTGACCGTGTCGGGCTTGCCGAACTCGGGGTACGTGTTGACGCCGTGTTCGGAGATGTCGAGCCCCTCGATCTCGTGTTCACGCGAGACGCGGATCTCGCCCATCGCCTTGATGACGCCGAAGACGACGCCGGTGGCGACGACCGTCCACGCGAGGATGACGACGACCCCGACGAGCTGCGTGGTGAACGTGCTCACGAGGTAGCCGACGCCGCCGCCGCCCCAGAACTCGGTGGCGACGAACGGGAACGCCAGCGCGCCGAGCACGCCGGCCGAGCCGTGGACCGGGAACACCGCGCAGACGTCGTCGATCTTCAGACGCTTCTCGACGAACGCGAAGACGATCGGGAGCTGGATGCCGGCCAGCAGCCCGACCGCCACGGCGCCGGGCCAGACGATGGCGTCGGTGATGGCGGTCACGCTGACAAGCCCGGCCAGCAGGCCGTTGGCGACGTACAGCGTGTCGACCTTTCCGGTCTTGTACAGCGTGGCCGCGGCCGCGCCGATCGCGCCGGCGGCCATGCCGAGCGTCGTCGTGACGGCGACGCGGCCGACCGTGGCGAACGCGCCGAGCTGGAGGGTGCCGTCGGAGACGGAGAACACCGTCGCCGCGGTGCCGACGTTGAAACCGTACCAGCCGAACGCCAGGATGAGCGTCCCCAGCGCTGCGAACGTCAACGAGTGGCCGGGGATGACGTTCACCGAGCCGTCGTCGTTGAAGCGGTCGACGCGCGGGCCGACCATGTAGGCGGCCGTGAGGCCCGCGACGCCGCCCATCGCGTGGACGATGACGCCGCCGGCGAAGTCGTGAAAGCCCATCGCGCCCAGGAAGCCGCCGGCCCACGTCAGGCCGGTGACGACCGGGTAGATGACCCCCGCGAGCAGCACGGTGTACGCGACGTACGCGCGGAGCTTCATGCGGCCGGCGACCGCGCCGGAGACGATGGTCGCCGCCGTCATGGCGAACACCGCGCCGAACAGCCAGCCGACCCAGGCGTTCGCCGCGCCGGGCGCCAGGACGGAGAACGCCGAGGCGACCCCGGTCGAGCCGGGGCCGGTCAGTCCCCCGACGAGCGCGTTGACGCCCGCGCCGACGAGGAAGAAGAACGTCACCCCGACGCTCCACGTCAGGAGGTTCTTCGTGAGCTGGTTGGCCACGTTCTTCGAGCGCACCTGCCCGGCCTCCAGCATCGCGAAGCCGGCGTGCATGAAGAAGATGAGGAAGGTGACGACGAGCACCCACATGAGGTTGACCCCCTCGGCGATGACCGCCGGGTCGGCCTGGAGGAGCGTCATGCTCCCACCACCAGCACGCAACGTTCGTTCATCGATTCACCGATTTTACTGTGATCCGTGTCGGGCATCACGCCAGATGGGCTGATTCGGACAACCATAAACCCACACGTTGAAATTCACAAATTCATGGGTGTGTATCCAGATGACCGTCCGAAATAAAACGCGATACCCCTTGTATAAGGACGTAATATCCGCGGGAGGCCGGCAAACGTTGCGAACGAACTTGACGAACGTATTATCAGGTGACCAGACAGGTCGGCCGGGTTTGGCTCGCGCGCGCCGTGCCACCGCACCCCAGGCGACGCCCGCGGGTCGAGGATGATCGGTCGGGTTCCGGTGGTGCAGGTCGGACCGAGAGGCGTGGCCACGGATCGTTCGGACCGCGGTTCGCCGGCCGTTCGCGCCGGCGGCTACTCCCGCAACACGACGACGTAGGTGAGGACGGCGAGCACGGCGGTCGCGAGGGCGACGTTGACCGGCGTGAACTCGGCGATGTCGGCCATGCTGAGCGCGAACAGCGCGAGCGCCCCGAACGCGAGCGAGAGCACGAGGTCGATCACGAGCAGCACGCGGATGTCGCCGGAGGAGGCCATCGTCCGTGTCGCGTCGCCCGTGTTCTTCAAGCCATCGGGAACTTTTCGTTGGAATCGGATTTCGTGGAGACGGCCGCGTGTCGACCACCAAGAAAGTCCTCCAAATCCGTCGCACCCGGTATCGTTTCGGCCTCAGCGACGACCGCCTCGAAAGCTCCCGCGGCTCGTCCGTCCAAGTGCGGTCGGCGCGTGCCGGCGGGCACGGAGGCCCGCCGGACGCGCGCGAGGGGTGAGCACCGTGGTTCGAGAGAGCGGAGCTCTCTCGTCATCACGAAAGGCGCGAAACGCCTTTCGAACGACAGCGAGCCTGCGAGCGAGGAGCGCAAGCGGCTGGGGAGGGTGTGGCCTTCATCACCGTCAGCAGTAGGAATGCGCTTGTTGGTCCAGAAATCACAGCCAGCAGTAGTGATCGTACTGTTCGAGGACTAGGTGTCGGATCGCGTCGTCCCGAAAAACCCGAACCGAAACCGACCGAAACCCCGAAGCCCGAACTCAGAACTCGCCGTTGATGATGCCCGCGACCTCGTCCCGGTCGAACAGCCGTTCCTCGGCGGGAATCTCGGGGTAGGGGCCCGTCTCGTAGGTGGGCCACTCGCCGAACGCCTCGGGGTAGAGCTGTTTCGCCGTCATCTCCAGCTGGAAGAGGTTCAGGATCGGCCCCTGGTAGCGCGCGCCCTGGGCGTAGACGCGACCGTTCTTGACCGCGGTGATCTCCCGGCCGACGGGGTGCTCCTCCAGCCCGCTCCGAATGGCCGGCATGTCGGTTCCCGGGTGCATCCCGCCGAGCGCGAAGATGACGTCCGGGTCGGCCTCGAGCATCGCCTCCATGTCGACCTGCGTGGTGGAGGAGACGTCCTCGCCGAACGCGTTCCGCGACTTGAACGGCCGGACGTGGGCCGCCAGGAACCCCGGCGCGTCGGTCTTGTAGACGTACGGGGCGTCGACCTCGCTGAACCCGCCCATCACCGTCCGGGGGCGATCGCTCTCGGACGGAAGCTCCGCGTCGATCCGGGAGCGCACGTCCGCGTGGATCGACGCGAGCGCCTCGTAGCGCTCCTCCTCGCGGAACACCTGCGCGACCTTCTCGAACATCTCCCAGAGCCCGTAGTACTCGTAGTCGTCGACCCACTCCTCGGGGGGCTGGCTGTGGCTGTCGCTGAACGTGTTCCCGAACCAGGGGCCGATGTTCTCGGCGACCTCCTCGATGTCGGTCACGTCCCAGCTGCCGAGCGCGTAGAGGCTCGCCGGGTCCGCGAGGTGGACGTCGCTGTCCAGTTCGTACAGCTGCTCCTTGCTCGTCTGCCACGAGGAGTAGAGCCCCGTCCAGTCCAGCGAGACGCCCTCGAGCCGCGGCGTGAACTGGTTCCAGAGCGCGTCGTAGTAGGCCGGCGCGTGCATCGCGTTGACGTCGTTCCCACGACCGAGCGCGAACGCCATGCCGGCGAGGTGGGTCAGTCGGGTGAACACGCTCTCGGGCGGGCGCTCGAACTCGACTTCCCCCATCGGTGCCATCGTGACCGTGTACGCGTCGCCCCCCGACTCGGTCGGCGTCGACGCCTCGGTCGCGTCGGTGTCGGCCGAGTCGGTCGGGTCGGACGGTTGGGCGGTCGGCGTCGCCCCGTCGCCGCCCATACAGCCGGCGAGCAGGCCGCCGCCCGCGACCGCCCCCACGTATCGGACGTACTCCCGTCTGCTCGGCGCTCCAGTCTCGGTCTCATCTCGCTCCATGGCCATTAGGCCCGCCTAAACCAGCATAACTCTGTCGAACTTTTGGCAGTCCTAAAACGGTGGCGGCGTGCGGGCCGCCCGTGTTCGGTGACGGCGGTCGGTCCGCGCGACCCGGGCCGGGGAGCACGACGCGGAAACGAGCGTGTTTTCCCCGCGCCCACCCCACTCCCCACAATGACAGACGGCACGCTGCGGCTCGCGACGCGCGGCTCCGCGCTCGCCCGGGTGCAGGCCGAGAGCGTCGCGGACGCGCTCGCCACCCGCCGACGCTCGGTCGAACTCGTGGAGGTGGAGACGCGGGGCGACCGGCTCTCCGAGGAGCTCATCTCGCGGCTGGGGAAGACGGGCGCGTTCGTCCGCGCGCTGGACGAGGAGGTGCTCGCGGGCGAGTGTGACGCCGCGGTCCACTCGATGAAGGACATGCCGACCGAGATGCCCGACGACCTCCGGGTCGCGGGCGTCCCGGAACGCGCGCCGTCGGGCGACGTGCTCGTCTCCCGGGAGGGCGGCACCGTCGCGGACCTCCCGAGCGGCTCGGTCGTGGGGACGTCCTCGCTCCGCCGGAAGGCGCAGGTGCTCGCCGCCCGGCCCGACCTCACCGTCGAGCCGCTCCGGGGCAACGTCGACACCCGGCTCCGGAAGCTCGTCGCGCCGGACCTCCAGGCCGAACACGAGGCCCGCGTCGAGGAGAAACGGGACCGGAAGGGCGATCTCACCTCCAGCGACGGGAGCGAGTACGACCGCACGGTCGAGGAGTGGTTCGACGACCTCTCGGAGTTCCAGCGGCGGGCGCTCGAACGCGAACTCGACACGGAGTTCGACGCCGTCGTGCTCGCCGAGGCCGGCCTCCGACGCTCCGGGCTGCTGGACCGCCCCGAGTACGAGGTCGAGCGGCTCGAACGCGCGGAGTTCGTCCCCGCGCCGGGCCAGGGTGCCATCGCCGTCACGACTGCCGACCGCGACGCCACGGAGGCCGTCCACGACGCCGTCGAACACCAGCCGACCCGGATCGCCACGACCGTCGAGCGGACCGTCCTGAAGGAACTGGGCGGCGGCTGTATCGCGCCCATCGGCGTCGGCGCGCTCCTGCAGGGAGAACACGTGCAGGTCCGCGCGCGGATCCTCTCGGCCGACGGGAGCGAGGAGGTGGCGGCGAACCGCGACCTGCCGGTCCGCCGGCACGCCGACGCGGCCGCCGAGTTCGCGGCCGACCTGCGCGAGCGCGGCGCGGCCGACCTCATCGAGGCGGCGAAACGCGAGGCGGACGCGAACGGCGAGGCCGCCAGGGAGGAGGAATGACCGGACCGGAGTCGGCCGGAGGCGTGCGGTCTCCGGACGGAACGCCCGGAACGATCTCGCTCGTCGGCTCGGGCCCCGGCGACCCGGAACTGCTGACCGTGAAGGCCCGCCGGCTCATCGACGAGGCGGACGTCGTGCTCCACGACAAGCTTCCGGGTCCCGAGATCCTCGAGTCCATCCCCGAGGCGAAGCGCGAGGACGTCGGCAAGCGCGCCGGCGGCGAGCGCACGAGCCAGGAGCACACGAACGACAGGCTGGTCGAACTCGCCGAGTCCGGGCGGTCGGTCGTGCGGCTGAAGGGGGGCGACCCGTTCGTGTTCGGTCGCGGCGGCGAGGAGGCCGAACACCTCGCCGAGCACGGGGTCCCCTTCGAGGTCGTTCCCGGCGTCACCTCGGCGGTCGCCGCGCCCGGCGTCGCGGGGATCCCGGTCACACACCGCGAGCACGCCTCATCCGTCTCGTTCGTCACGGGCCACGAGGACCCGGAGAAGGCGGAGTCCGCGGTGGACTGGGACGCGCTCGCGGCGACCGGCGGCACGCTCGTCGTGCTGATGGGCGTCGGCAAGCTGCCGAAGTACACCGCTGCGCTGCGCGAGGCCGGGATGGACCCGGGGACGCCCGTCGCGCTGGTCGAGCGCGGCACGTGGCCCGACATGCGCGCCGCGACCGGGACGCTCGCGGACGCCGTCGAGGTGCGGGACGAGGCGGGCATCGAACCGCCGGCCGTGACCGTCATCGGCGAGGTGGCCGCGACCCGCGAGCGCGTCGTCGAGTTCCTCCGCGGGCGGGGCGACGCGGACGCGACGGCCACCGGAGGCGACGACGCCGCGCCCGGAGGTGACGGCGAGTGAACGTCGCCGTGTTCCGCCCCGACGACGAGCGGCTGTCGGCGGCGGTCGACCTGCTCACGGATCTGGGCGTCGAGCCGGTCGCGGACCCGATGCTCGCGGTCGAGCCGGCCGGCGCGACGCCCGAGTCGGCCGAGTGGGTCGTGCTCACCTCGAAGACGGGCGTCGAACTCGCCGCACGGGGCGGCTGGGAGCCCGGCGACGCGAAGCTCGCGGCCATCGGCCCTGCGACGGCGGAGGCCGCCAGCGAGGCGGGCTGGGCGGTCGAACTCGTCCCCTCGGAATACTCCTCGGCGGGGCTGGTCCACGACTTCGAGGACCGCGTCGACGATGCGGCGGGGACGACGGTCGAGGTCGCCCGGTCGGACCACGGGAGCCCGGTGCTGCTGGACGGACTCCGGGGCGCCGGCGCGACCGTCAACGAGACGGTGCTCTATCGACTCGTCCGCCCGGAGCGGGCCGGGAAATCGGTCGACCTGGCGGCCGAGCGCGACCTGGCCGGCGCGTGTTTCACCTCGTCGCTGACCGTCGAGCACTTCCTCGACGCGGCCGCGGAGCGGGGCGTCCGCGACGCCGCGCTGGCGGGGCTCTCGGAGGCGGTCGTCGGCTGCATCGGCCACCCGACGCGCGAGACGGCGGAGGAACTGGGCGTCGAGGTGAACGTCGTGCCGGCGGAGGCGGAGTTCGCGTCGCTCGCGGAGGCGGTCGTCGCGGAACTCGGCGTCGTCGGCGAGAACGCGTGACGCTCGGCGGTGGTTCGGGTTCGCTGTGCTCCTCGGGGCGAAACTGAACCGCTCCGATTGTCGAGCGGGAGCGTCCACTCCGACACAAAAATTAACCGTGCGGTGACACACGTGCTCGCTACGGTACTCAGACGTGAATCTCACGGCACTCTGGAGGCCCGTTCTGCTCTATACGGGCATCCTCGGTTGTCTCACGGTTGGAGCGATACATTTCACGACACGCTCGGGGTTCGTCGTCCTCTTCGGAGGCGGGTGCGGGCTCGTGCTCGTCATCCTCAGCGTCGGCACCACGGGGCCGGCGGACGGTGGCGGGTTTGCAACCGCCGAGGGGCTCGACGCGACGGGTGGCTGGCTCGGGACGGAGACGGAGACCCAATACAGTCTACCGCTCCTGTTCTACGGGTTCGGCGTGTTTCTCTGGAGTTTCATCGTGCTGGTTACGCTGTACGACGTCCTCGTCTGAGCGGGACGGCGTTCCGCTGTGTGACGGTTTTTGTGGAGAACGTTCGGTGAAGAAGTCGGCTCGCCGACGCCCGATGGGACCGGGCCGACTCAGCGGCCGTAGGTCAGTCCGGTCGCCCATGCGTCGATTCGGTCCTTCACGCCGCCGAGCCACGCGGCCGGCGAGACGGCGCGGGCCTCCCGGTCCTCGAGTTCGATGCGGTCGCCCTCGTAGGGGTCCGCGTCCTCGAGCAGGCTGCTCGTCGAACTCATCGCGCAGCGACCGCACGACTCGGCCTTCTTTCCGCCCATGTCCCCGGATTGTACTGCTCGATAGTTAACGTTTGTCGTGGGCCTTTTGAGGGGGCACGCGTAGGTGACGGTATGAGCTACCATCACGTGGACCCGTCGGCGCTCGCGGCCGCCCCCGACCGCCCGAGCGTCAAGCGGTCCATCAGCGACGCCTGCGGGCTCGAACGGTTCGCGCTCCACCAGTACGAGGTCGCGCCGGGCGAGGAGATTCCGCTCGCGTACCACTACCACGACGAGCAGGAGGAGGCGTTCTACGTCGTCTCGGGCGAACTCCACGTCGACACGCCCGAGGAGACGTACGTCGTCGACGCGGGCGAGGCGTTCGTCGTCGAGCCGGGGAGCCCGCAGTTCGCACACGTCCCGGAGGACGGCGAGGAGACCGTCGCGCTGGTCGTGGGCGCGCCGCCCGCGGCCGACGACGCCCACGCCTACGAGGACGCATGAGCGACGACCCGTTTCCGCCCGGCATCGAGCCGGAGGAGGAGGAGCCGGAGATTCCCGAGTGGGACGACGAGTACCTCGACCGGGTGGCGAACGACCTGAGGTTCAACTACGACCTGGACCGTGACAGGCGGGTCGACGGCGAGCGCTTCCCGCTGTACGGCCGGCTGCGGATGGAGAACCGCAAGAAGTTCATCCACCAGTCGATCAACTACGGCAACCACGCCATCGAGGAGCACCTGTTCGCCCGCCGGGCCGACGCGGTCACGATCGCGATGCTGGAGCGCTACGTCGGGATGGCCGACGACCTGGCCGACGACTGGATCGACGCCGACGAACAGCACCAGAGCACCGACTTCACCTTCGTCGTCGTCGCGCCCGAGGTGCCCGAGGACGTGCGCTCGTTCGTCTCGGGCTTCCGCGAGCGGACGCTCATCAGGTGGGGCTACTACGGCCACTACGAGGTGAACCTCGTCGTCGTCGCGCCCGAGGCCGAGGAGCACGTCGCGAGCACGAACGCCGACGTGTGGCGCGCGTTCGCCGGCTGGGCCGACCCCGACGAGGGACGCGATGGCGGACTCCTCTCGCGGCTCTCCGGGCTGTTCGGTCGCTGACGCGGCGCCACGGTCAGTTTTCTCGGGTCGTCGCAGTCGGCGGCGGTGCTGCCGTCGTCGGTCCCGTCACCGTCGTCACGCTCGTTCGAGGAACGCGACCGACCGCGGAGCCGTCGCTCGATGGGTGGGGTGAAAGAATCGGGGCGGAACCGCGCCGGGTCCGGGGCTGGCCCGGACCGTGTCCATGGAGGGCAGTCATCGGCTCGTCCCCGGCGGGTGCCGGGGCGTTCGATCCGTGGGGAGCGGGGTCGCCCCCGCTCGTCGAGCGGTCCGGACCGTCGGCCCGGAGCGCCCGGCGGCGGCTCGGTCCGCCGACCGCGCCGCAGCGCCCGTGCGTTCGCCCCGTGACCGTGCCGTGCGGTCACGGGAGCTCCGTCGTCCGCCGGCCTAGTCGTCGCTCGGCGCGGTCCCTCCCGGGGAACCGCGCGCCTGCTGGATGTTGTCGTACCCCAGCTTCGCGAGCGACAGGGCCAGATACACCAGCGTGAGCGAGATGATGATCTGGATGGCGAACGATATCTGGTTGACGAGCGTATCGGCGCCCAGCAGCGACGTCGGCGCGCGGTACAACCCGATCCACAGCAGCGCCGTGATGGTGACCACCAGCATCAGCGCCATCGGGACGCCCGTGCTGATGAGCTGCTTGTTGTCGTCCCAGTTGGCGAGCCACAGCGTCGCCGCCAGCAGCGCGAGCGCGGCGAGCGTCTGATTCGCGCCGCCGAACAGCGGCCAGAGGCTGCTCCACTGGCCGGAGCCGACGAGCAGGTACGCCGGGAGACACTGCAGGAGCCCCGCGTTGACGTAGCGGTTCGTCGTCGTCTTCTCCAGGCTCGTCTCGGGCGTCCCGATGATCTCCTCGAACATGTAGCGGCCGAGCCGGACGGCCGTGTCGGTCGAGGTCAGCAGGAAGCTGACGAACACCAGGCCGATGAACGCCGCCCCCGCAGCGGTCGGGATGCCGAAGCCGGCCCCGAGCATCACCGCGCCGCCGGCCGGGAAGTTGGCGAGCGCGCCGACGATGCCGGCACCGAAGTTGGTCGTACCGATGATGGCCAGCGCCGCGACGGCGGTCGTCGCGAGCAGTCCCTCGCCGAGCATCGCGCCGTAGCCGATGTCGCGCGCGTCCGTCTCGTTGTTCAGCTGTTTCGCGGTCGTCCCCGAGGAGACCAGCGAGTGGAACCCGCTGATCGTCCCGCACGCGATGGTGACGAACAGGAACGGGAAAATCGGCCCCAGCGCGCTCGTGAAGCCGAGGAACGCCGGGAGGTTCGTCTCGAGGCTGGTGTAGGTCGTCCCGGCGTAGCCGACCGAGAAGCCGCCGCCGAACACCGAGATGGCCGTCGCGACGAGGATGCCCAGCAGCATGCCGCCGACGCCGACGTACAGCAGGCTCGACGTGAGGAAGTCACGCGGCTGGAGCAGGATCCAGACCGGGAGCACGCTGGCGACGAAGCCGTACACGACGATCACCGGAACCCAGGCGGCCACGTTGGCGTTCTGTGCCCCGGCGAGCGGCAGCCAGTCCCAGGCCGACGCGGCGCCGAGCAGGTGGATCGTGTCGGCCGAGTGCGCGCCGGTGTCGACCAGCGCGACCGGGTACTGGAGCCCGACCCAGACGCCCCCGAACACGAGCGCGACGAACCCGACAGCACCGGGCAGGAACGGGAGGTCGAGCTGGTACAGGTACACCCCGAACACGAGCGCCAGCGCGATGTAGATCATGCTCGCGGTCGCCGAGGACGGGTAGGCGTCGAACACGACGCCGACCACCAGCGCGAACACGGCGATGACGAGGATGATCGTCAGGAAGGCGAACCACAGCAGCATGTCCTTCCCGCGCTCGCCGACGTACTCGCCGACGATGTAGCCGATCGACTTGCCCTCGTGCCGGACGCTGGCCGAGAGCGCCATGAAGTCGTGGACCGCGCCCATCAGGGGGTTCCCGATGGCGATCCACGCGATGGCCGGGAGCCACCCGAACGCCGCGCCCGCCGTGATGGGCCCGACGATTGGTGCTCCGCCCGCGATGCTCGAATAGTGATGCCCCAGGAGTACCGGTTTCTTGGACGGGACGTACTCCTGCCCGTCCTCGTATTTGTGCGCCGGTGTCTCCGCGTCCTCGTCCAGTTCGACGAACTGGCTCAGGTACCTCGAGTACGCGAGGTAACCCGCCGAGAACGTTAGTAACGAGGCGATGACCAGGACGGCAATTTGTACCATGGTACAGTATGGCCCATGAATATAGGCCAATTAAATGTTGCGTTCGTTGATGATTGATTCGCGCTGGCAGGTCTCACCTACTCGTGAACAGTAGGTTCCGTGGGTCGAAACGGCCGCGATCCGGGGCTCAGGCGACGAGATCGGCGGCGATGTCGAGCTCGCGGGAGACGTCGTCGAGTAAGTCGCCCTTGATCTCGGCGACCCGTGTCTCGATCCTGGCGACGACCGGCGGGTCGAACGTCTCCTCCAGTTCCCGCACGCGCTCGCGCTCGGTCTCGACGCGGTCGCGGAGGAACCGCGCCCCCCGTCCCTCCTCGTGGGGCTCCGGCTCGGGCGTCAGGCGGTTCGCCACCAGGCCGGCGACCTGGAGGTCGCGTTCGGCGAGGCTGGCGATGGCGCGTCTCGTCTCCCGGATCGACAGCTCGTCCGGGTTGGCGACGAGGTAGAACGCGGCCTCCTCGCGCAGCGTCTCGCCGGCGAACTCGAAGTTCTCCTTCCGCTCGCGGAGGCGGGCGATGATCGGGTCGCCGACGGCGGTTCGGCGCGGCTCTCGCCCGCCGATGGCGGACTTCTCGTACAGGTCGACGCTCTTCTCGCGCTTCGAGAGCAGCCGGTCGATCCAGCCGCCGAGGTACTCGGGCAGCGACAGCAGGCGGAGCGTCCCGCCGGTCGGGGAGGTGTCGAAGACGACGCGGTCGTGCTCGCTCTCGCGCATCACGTCGATGAATCGGTCGAACAGCGCCGCCTCGTGTGCGCCCGGCGTCTGGTGGGCCAGTTCGATCTGGCGGTCGATCTCGTTGACGATCGCCGGGCTCACCTGGTCGCCGAGCTGGCGCTTGATCCCCATGAGGTGCTCGTCGACGGCCTCCTCGGGGTCGATCTCCATCACCTCCAGCGAGTCGTAGCCGTCCACGGGCGTCGGGTCGTCGTCGAACCGCTGATCGAACACGTCGGCGGTGCTGTGGGCCGGGTCGGTCGAGACGAGCAGCGTGTCGAGGTCCGCGCCCGCACACTTGTGGGCGTACGCCGAGGAGACGGTCGTCTTGCCGACGCCGCCCTTGCCGCCGAAGAACACGTATCGTCCCATCAGAAGTGGTACTGCTGGCCCTTCCGTTCGAGCATCGACCCGCGGTCCCACATCCGGCGCTCCCACTGCTCGAACTCCGCGCCGAGATACGGGAGCAGCTCGGCCGTGTAGTACGACACCGGGCTGGGGATGCCGAACGCGTCGGGAAAGCAGGCGAGCAGGAACGCGTCCTCCTGGTCCTCGGCCTCCTTCTCGATGAGTTCGTACGCCGGGTGGGAGATCATCCCGTGATAGAGCCCCCTGAGCCACTCCTCGACCGTCTCGCGGAACGCGGCGATTCGGTCAGTCAGGTCCATGTGGGCACCTGACATGGGGCCGTGCAAAAGGGTATCGGGACCCGCCCGTCCGGCGCTTCGTCGCCGACGGCCGTCCGGCTCGAAGCGCCGGGGGGCCATCAGGCCCGACGCGACGCCGGGTCCGGGAGCTCGTTCCTCCGGCCGCCGAGAACCCTGCTCAGCGCGTGGTCGATCCGCTCGGCCGAGTCGACCCGGAGGCGCACGGTGTTGCCCCCGACGAGGTGGATGTCCACCTCCCGCTCGTGTCGCCGGGTTCCGCCGACGTCCTTCAGCTCCCGCTCGCGTCGAGCGGCGTACTCGGCCGCCGCGAGCCCGCAGAGCGTCACGAGCGTGAGGGGCACCACGGCCAGGCTCCCGGCGAGCGCGACCGGGCCGATCAGCGCGCCCAGCGCGAGACAGCAGATGCCGAGCACGACTAGTTGCCGGTCGTCGGTCGCTCGGCCGACGGCGCGTTGCCGAACCCGGTCGGCGTCCGCCAGCCAGTCCGGCCGGTCGAGCCCGTCGGGGAGTCGTCGTTCGACCCTCGCTACCGCGTTCCGGATGGCCTCGACGCCGGTTCTCCGGACGGACTCCGCGAGCACGAACCCGCCGACGCTGCCGAGGACGAGCGCCGCGCCGAGGACGCTCCCGGTCAGGGCCGCCGCGGCGAGGAAGCCGACCAGCGCGACGAGCGCGCCGCCGACCGCCAGTCCCCGGCATCTGAGGCTCCGGGCCGAAACCGACGTCCGGGGCTGGCTCCGGATCCAGGAGATGCCCGCCCGCGTAACGTCCACGTACTCGCCGTCCTCGGAGACGAACAGCAGGCGGCGGTCGGTGACGCCGATGGACCCCTCTCTGCGATACGCGTCGGTGACGAGCGCCCCCGAACCGGCGTCGATGAGCGACTCGTCCGGTGCGAGGTACGGCTGGAACTCGTTCGATGGCGCTCGCATGTGGGACCTCCTACTGCGGTTTCGGCCATTGTTACCTGCATCTTACGCGCTCGACCGGTCTCGACGCGGTCGCGTCGAACGGTCGCTGACCGGACCACGAGGGTTCGCCGGCACAGTGCCGGCACAGTGCCGGCCCAGCGTCGGCACAGCGTTGGCACAGCGCCGGCCCAGCGTCGGCGGCCGGGGAACGTGGTTGATAAGTGTAGGCCACGCTACTGTCCCACACATGAACGGCGGGACGCCGGTGACGATACTCAGCGGGTCGCTCGGGGCGGGGAAGACGACGACGCTGAACCACCTGCTCTCGAACCCCGGGGGGCGACGGATCGCCGTCCTCGTCAACGACATGGGAGAAGTGAACGTCGACGCCGAGCGCGTCGAGGCCGGCGCGGACGGCGTCGCGGAGCTCTCGAACGGCTGTATCTGCTGTGACCTCCGGGACGACCTCGAGGTGGCGGTGAGCAAACTCGCCCGCGAACGCGAGTTCGATCACCTCGTCGTCGAGTCGTCGGGCATCTCCGAGCCGGCCCCGGTCGCACGACTGTTCACCACGGGTGCCGCCTCGGCTCCCTACGACCTCGACACGCTCGCGACCGTCGTCAACGCGGAGACGTTCCGCGAGACGCTCGCGGAGGAGGACCTCGTGACGACCGAGGACCTTCGTCGGAAGCGACCCGGCCAGGCCGAACGCCGGGACGGCGAGACGCGCCCCATCTCGGACCTGCTCGTCGGGCAGGTCGAGTGTGCGGACGTGCTGCTCGTGAACAAGTGCGACCTCGTGGACGAGGCGGCGCTGGCGGGGACCGAGGACCTGCTCGAATCGCTCAACCCCCGGGCGCGAATCGTCCGGACGACCCACGGCGCCGTCGACCCCGGCAAACTGCTCGGGACCGGGCTGTTCGACGTGGACACGGTGAGCGAGACGGCCGCCTGGCAGCGGGCGGCCGAACACGCCGAGGGGCACCACCACGGCGACGATGGGCACGAACACGGCGAGGGCGGCAGCGACGAACACGGCGAACACGACGGCGACGCGGACCACGCCGACCACGACCGCCACACGCCCCAGTCGGAGTACGGCGTGGACTCGTTCGTCTTCCGCGCGCGCCGGCCGTTCCACCCCGAGCGCTTCGCGGCGTTCGCCCGCGACCTCCCCGACTCAGTGATCCGATCGAAGGGGACCATCTGGGTCGCCGGGCGGGACGAGACGGCGCTGTTCCTGGGTCAGGCCGGCCCCTCGGTTCGGGTCGAACCCGACCGGCAGTGGATGGCCGCGATGGATGAGTCGCGCCGGGAGATGCAGCGCCGGATGAACCCCGACGTGGAGTGGGACGAGGAGTTCGGCGACCGGCGGACCGAACTGGTCGTCATCGGCCGCGAGATGGACGAGCCGGCGGTCCGGGCGGCGCTGGAGGACTGCCTGCTCACCGAGACGGAACTCGACCAGGACCGGGAGTCGTTCGACAACCCGTTCCCGGAACTGACGGACGATCCGATCGCGCTGTAGGAGTGCGGCAATCCGACGGCGGTGCCACCAGCAGTCGTACCGTGACCCGGGGAGGCGAGTTCGCCGCGCCGACCGCGCTCGGGGCAGTTTGATCGGGAAAGCTTCGATTCCGTCAGCAGTGGGCTTCCAAAGGAATCCCTCGGCATGAACGGGTGTTGCAGGGGGTCGACGAGTGAGCGAACGAAGCGAGCGAGAGAGGATTTCCGTGAAGAAGGTTCAGGTTCATCGGCCATCAGCAGGCGCAGCCGGTCGACGCGGCCGAGCACTCGAACGCCATCTCGTCGCCGCAGTCGGGGCACGCCGGCGGGGTGTCACCCTCGACGTCGGCGTCGCGAATCCGCTCGCCGCAGTCGTGACACCAGTACGCTCCCGCCGAGGTCTCCTCGCCGCCCTCGCCGCGGTTCGCCGCGGTTCGCCGACTGCGTCGAGGCGGCGAACGCCTCGACGACCGTGCTAACGAGCCCCATGCCCGATCTCTCGTCGCGTGCCACTTCAATTCAGGAGCGGTCGTCCGCGGTCCGTGCACGGCCGAATCGGCACGGATGGACCATCACCGCGCTCGGCCGAGACGACGTCGGGTCAGACCCGTTTGGAGAGCACCAGCAGCCCGCGTTCCAGTTCGCCGCGTCGCTTCCAGGCGGCCAGTCGGTCCACGACGTCGGGACCGCCCACGGCGACGGTCGATCGGGCGACCAGCTCCGCGCCCTCGTTCTTCGGCCGGACCGTGATCGTGGTTTCGAGCGTCGAGAGCGGCCCCTCGACCTGCTCGTAGACGAGGCCGTCGTCCCGCTCCTCGAACCGGAAGGTGAGTTCCATCCCCATCCGGCCGGCGGTCAGCACGGTCCCGTCGTCGGTCTCGGTCACCTCGCGGACGTCGAAGCTCCCCTCGGCGTCGACGACGGCCGTCGGCGTGAGGCTCCGGCGTACCTCCGGGGGCGACGACGCGACGAACCGCGTGACTTCGACGTCTCGCATGCGCCGGGCTTGGACCCCCGGGGTGAAAAGGGAGTGGGCGTTCGTCGGTGATGTCGTTCAGTTCCGTCGACGGGTTACGGAGTTGGTAGATCCGCCGAGCGTCGTTGCGGGGTTCGCTGTGAAGCAGATTACTGTCGCTGGCGGTGATTACAGGCCACACCCTCCCCAACTGATTGCGATGCTCGCACGCTCGCTGCGCGTCTCATCCCTCGCACGCGTTTGCGAGCCCCACAGGGGGGCTCGCCGTCACGCGCACCACCGCATCCGGAAGCGTCCGAACCCGCCGCCGGCCGGTTCGAAAAAAAAACCGCGTGGGGGGAACGCGGAGTCGTACGTCGCGCGATCCGAACCGGACCTACGCGGGCGCCTCTTCCTCCTCGAGTTCGTCGCCGGCGTCGAGCGATTCGAGCGCGGCGATGGCGGCGTCGGTGTACTCCTCCATCGGGAGGTCGTACTCCTCGCGGGCCATCAGCGCGTACTCGTTGCCCTCGTCGTCGAACGCCTCGACGCGTTCGAGCGTCCGGCGGGCCGTCTCGACGACCCAGCGGTCGCGGGTCTCGGCGTCGACCGCCGAGATGGATTCCGGCCGGACCGAGACGTTGACGCTGCCGTCGTCGGTCTCGTACGTCCGCGGCTTGCCGACCACCGCGACGTAGGCCGGCGGCTCCAGTTCCCGGAGTGCGCTCGCTGCCTCGGGCTGGTACTGCCCGGCGTAGGTGAAGAACGTGCCAGTCGGATCGACGATGCGGCCGCGCCAGTACTCGCTGTCCTCGCCCACGTCCTCCTTCTCGGTGAGCGTGCCGACGAGGAACACGCGGTTCGCCCGCTCCCCCGTCGGGAGGAGCAAGTAGAGCGGCGCGCGCTCGTCGTCGGACTCCTTGAACGTGTAGCTGGCGTCGTTGTACTCGCGGGCGAACGCCCGTCGGGCGACCTCCCGCATGGGAACGTTTCCTGACATCTACATCGACCTCGCTTTGATCAGCACGTCCTCGGCATCCGCCGGCCCGGCCAGCGTCTCGAACTCGTCGACGAGCACGTAGCGGCCGAACGTCGGCCCGCGGACGCAGTAGTAGCGCCCGACGACCTGGTCCGCCATCTCCTCGCCGACGACCGTCGTGTCGAGGGCGTCCTGTGCCATCTCCTTGGCCTCCTCGAGCGTGATGCCCGTCAGGTCGGTCGTCGCCTCCTCGTCGAAGATGACCTCCTGGACGGACTCGCCGTCGTCGAGGACGGCCTTGATTCGCAGGTCGAACTCGCCGTCGACCTGGCCGTGCTCGCTACAGCGGCCGTTCTGGAGCACCCGGGTGCAGTCCTCCTCGGGGCAGCGCTTGATGAGCCCGGAGCCGGACTGGATGTCCACCAGCGCACCCTCGACCTCGGTCGAGTCGTCGCCGACCTCGATCTCCTCGTCGAGCTCCGTGATGGTGGTCGTCTTGTTCAGCTTCACCGAGTAGTTGCCCTGGTACTCGTCGGTGACGACGTTGCCCAGCGCGTAGCTCGTGCCCTCCTCGAGTTCCGGGAGTTCGCTCGTCTCGAAGGCGACGAACTTGATGGTGCCCGACTCGTCGCCGAGCAGGCCCACCTGCGCGATGGAATCGTGGCCGGGGTCCCAGAGGTCCGCAACCTTCACCCGGAGGTCGACCCACCGTTCGTCCTCGTCGATCTCGCCGACGAGCGCCTCTTCAGCCCCGCCGGGGCCGAGTTCGTCGCGTTCCATCCCCGCCTCGTCGAGGTAGGAGTTCACGACGCTGCGGCGCGCCTCCTCGACGGGAACGCTGTACTCGGTGACGAGCGCGTCGAGTTTCTCCTCGACCTCCTCGACGGGGACGTCCAGATGGTCCGAAAACTGCTCGTGTATCTCTTCCGCCTGGGTTTGCAAATCTGCCATGGGTCTCTCGCCTCCGCTCAGTTTTTCGGTGGGAGGCATACGCCGGTTGGTGCGCTATCCTATTTAAGACTCCGGGAGCGGGGGGAAGTGGTCAGAACACGGGTACTGCGTCGGAGTGGGTCCGCGAGCGAGCGGGCTCGCCGGCACGCCCCGACGGCAACGGACCTATGTCCCTGGCCGGCGCAGGGTCGGCCATGACGCTGACCGACCGCCTCCGCCGCGTCCTGCGCCAGCAGGCCCGGAAGGCCGGCCGGGAGTACGCCCGAAGCAGGGACGCCTACCGCGAGGGGCGGACGGACGCCGGCACGCCCGACCTGGCCGACCCGGCGGAGTTCGGCCTCCCCGCGAACGACGAGGGGGACGCGAGGATCGTCTGCCGGCGCTACGCCGAGAAGCGCGCCGTCGCCCTCGATGCGGCGGGCCACCCGGACTGCTTCGAGGCCGGCAACGTGGACTGCGAGGGCTGTGCCGAGGACGTCCGCGGCGGGCGGGTCCAGACGTGGTGAGCGAACCCACACCCGACCGCCCCGTCGTCGCCGTAGTTCTGGCGGGCGGAACCGGGTCGCGGCTCTACCCGGCCTCCCGGAGCCATCGGCCGAAACAGTTCCTCCCGCTCGGAGGCGGTGCGGGCGGCGGCCGGGACGAAAGCCTCCTCGCGCGCACCGTCGCAAGGGCCGACTTCGCCGACCGCGTCCTCGTCGCCACGCGACCCGAGTTCGCCGACGAGATCCCGAAACACGCACCCGACGCCGAGATCGTCGTCGAGCCGGCCGGCAAGGACACCGGACCGGCGCTCCTGTACGCGACGTGGGTGGCCGGGGAACGCGTCGCAAGCGGGGCCGACGGGGACGGCGGCACGGAGCCGGTGGTCGTCTGCCTCCCGGCGGACCACCACGTCCCGGACGCCGAGGCGTTCGCGGCGACGATGCTCCGGGGTGTCCGGGTCGCGGCCGACGCCGACGCGCTCGTCGCCTTCGGCGTCGAACCGACGCGGCCGGCCACCGGCTACGGCTACGTCGAACCGGGCGCGAAGCGGACCACCGGCGGCGACGGGTGCGACCACGACGACCGCGGTGACGGCGGCGACCGCTACCGCGACCTCGCCGCGTTCCACGAGAAGCCGGACGCCGAGACGGCCCGGGAGTACGTCGCGGCGGGCTATCGCTGGAACGCGGGCGTCTTCGCCTGGACGCCATCGGCGCTGTTCGCGGCCGCCCGGGACACCCCGCTCGCGCCGCTCGTCGATGCGCTGGAGGCCGAGGACCCGGACCCCGACGCGGGCTTCGACGCCGTCGAACCGATCAGCGTCGACTACGCGGTGATGGAGCGGGCAGCGGACGCCGCGCTCGTGCCGGCCGACTTCGAGTGGGACGACCTGGGCTCGTGGGACGCGCTCGAACGAGTACTTGGCAGCGACGCGGACGGCAACACGCTCGCGGCGGACGCGCTGACGCTCGATTCGGTGGGGAACGTCGTCGCCGGCGACGACAAACACGTCTCGCTCGTGGGCGTCGAAGACCTCTGTGTCGTCGCGTACGACGACCGCGTGCTGGTGGTGCCGAAGGGGGAGACACAGCGCGTGCGGGAGGTGGTTTCGCGGCTGAAACGGGACGGGAAGTTCTGACTAGCGTCGGTGCCGCGGGGAACTACTCGGATCGCCGCACGCGGACGGCACCGCCCGTGGTGACGCCGACGAGGATCGGGTCGACGACCTGTCGCCCCTGGACCGCGGTGCCGGCCTCCTCGCTCACGAGGTTCATCAGCCCGGGGGCGGTGTGGTTCACCTTCACGTCGGCCTCGTCGCAGGCCCCGAAGACGCGCCGGGGGACGTCATAGAGGTCCGCGCCGGACTCGACCTCGACCCGAACCGGGGCCGCCAGCGCCTCCGCGAACGCGACCGTCTCGCTCGCCTTCTCGACGTTCTCGCGGGCGCTGGCCTCGACGCTGGAGACGTTCGCGCGGGAGGTGCCAAGCAGTGCCGCGATGTCGGCCTGCCGGGTGCCGCGTTCCCGGAGCGCCAGCACCTCGGCTTGCCGGCGCGTGAGCACGCTCGACTCGGGATCGAAGCCGGCGCCGTCGAGCACCTCGTCGACGTCGACCTCGACGGCGTCGGCGTCCCCCTGGGAGTCGGCCATACCTGCCCTGGGGCCGCCGGGGGCAAAAAGGGATAGTTCGGACTGTCAGTGTGCGGCTTCCGGGACGCTCGCGCCCTACGAGCCCCAGAAGTTGTCGCGCGAGCCGAGCCGCTGTTCCTCCTTCTCCCCGTCGTCCGCGCCGGCGGCGGGGTCGGCCTCGTCGAGTTCGCCGCCCTCGTCGTCCGAGTCCATCGGGAGCTTCTCGACGATCTCCTTCGCCTTCGCGTGGTTGTGTTTCACCCGGTCGATCCGGACCCTGACCCGGGAGGGCGGCAGCGCGCCGTCGACCATGACGATGAAGCCGTCCTCGGTCCGGCCGACGCCGGCGCCGCTCTCGTGGATGTCCTCCACGTCGAGTACGACCTCCTCGCCGGGCTTGACCGGCTGCTGTTTCAGGTCCGAGATGGGCATGTCGTAGTTGTTGCACCACTCGGCGCCGCCGCGGTCGCCGTAGTGCTGACAGCCCATTCCGTTGATGCGCTCGGAGAAACGTGGGCAGTCGTCCGCCAGTGGACAGTCCGGCATACCGGGAGGTAGCCGGCCGGCCGTCTAAACGCTTCCGTCTGGCTGACTGGCGGTCCGTGGTCCGGGATATCGACGAACTGCGGTGAGTGAGCGCGGTGGGTCGGGTCGGGGATCGAATCACGAAAATCGGAGGTTTTCGAACGACTCCGGTCGCGTGAACAGCCGATTGCGCTCCTCGCTCGCAGGCTCGCTCCGGTGCCCGTCCCTCGCGCGCGTCTGCTCACCCCAGCGATGGGGGTTCGCGTCACGCGCGCCGGCCGCAAACGGACGCAGACCGCTCCCCTGATGCCAACGGTTTCGCCGACGGGCCGGCAACGGCACGCGATCAGCCAACTCCGACGTAGCCGTCGGGAGCGGGAACGACACCCGAAACGCCTTTGCCGCGGTCCGACCGAGCCCCGCACATGATACTCGACCTGGTCGGCGAGGCCGTCGCGGCGAACCCGGTCCTCACGGCCATCCTGGTCGTGCTCCTCGCGCTCGTCCTCGGCGCCTATCTCTTCGTCCGCCGGATCCTCGTCAACGCGAGGCAGGGGTACGAGTCCGGCCAGCGCGACGGGTAACGACCCCGCGGCCCGGAACTCGACAGGGACAGTCACTTGTAGACCCCACGCGAGGCCCGTGTATGGTCGACCCCGCCACGCTGGCGACGCTTGGAGTCGCGGGTCTCGCCTCGCTCTTCATGGCCTGGGCCATCGGCGCCGGCTCCTCGGGGTCGACGCCATTCGCCCCGGCAGTCGGCGCGAACGCCATCTCCGTGATGCGCGCCGGCCTCGTCGTCGGCCTGCTCGGCTTCCTCGGCGCGGTGCTCCAGGGCGCGAACGTCACCGAGGCCGTCGGCAACGACCTCATCGTCGGCGTCTCCATCACCGCCACGGCGGCCATCGTCGGCCTCGTCACCGCCGCCGCACTCGTCGCGGTCGGCGTGTTCGCGGGCTACCCCATCGCCACCGCGTTCACCGTCACCGGCGCGGTCGTCGGCGTCGGCCTCGCGCTCGGCGGCGACCCGGCGTGGGCGAAGTACCGCGAGATCGCCGCGCTCTGGGTCGCCACGCCGTTTCTCGGCGGCGGGGCGGCGTACGTCACGGCCAGGCTGCTCCGCGCCGAGTCGATCCCCGAGCGCGCGCTCACCTCCGTGCTGGCCGGCGTCGTCGGCGCGCTCGTCGTCAACGTCGGCTTCACCGTCC
The DNA here is from genome assembly GCF_032116555.1 of Halobaculum sp. XH14. NCBI lineage: Archaea > Methanobacteriati > Methanobacteriota > Halobacteria > Halobacteriales > Haloferacaceae > Halorarum > Halorarum halobium. The sequence continues at coordinate 170,970 of NZ_CP134949.1, read as the reverse complement.
TCGGCCCGCCCGGCGAGCAGGGCTCCATCGCGGGGGTGCTCGCGGCGGGGCTCCCGCTCCCGACCCTCGCGGGCGTCGACGCCGGCTGGGTGGCCGTCACGCTCGCGCTCGCCGCGCTCGCGGCCGTGGCGCTGCACGTCGACACCGCACGCGACCCGGAAGCGGGCCAGCGGCACTTCCTGCTCGTGCTCGGCGGCCTCGTCGCCTTCTCGGCCGGCGGCTCGCAGGTGGGACTCGCCATCGGCCCGCTCGTCCCGCTGCTCGACGGGAACCTGGCGGTCCCGCTGCTCGCGGTGCTGGTCGGCGGCGGCCTCGGCCTGCTCGCCGGCTCCTGGACGGGGGCGCCGCGGATGATCAAGGCGCTCGCGCAGGACTACTCCAGCCTCGGGCCGCGCCGGTCGATCGCGGCGCTCATCCCGAGCTTCGCCATCGCCCAGACCGCCGTCGCGTTCGGCATCCCCGTCTCGTTCAACGAGATCATCGTCAGCGCCATCGTCGGCTCGGGCTACGCCGCGGGCGGCGCGGGGGTGAGCACCCGGAAGATGCTGTACACGGTGCTCGCGTGGGTCGGCTCGCTCGTGCTCGCGTTCGGCGTCGGCTACGGCGCGTTCGTCGCCGTGGATGCGGTGCTGTAGGCGGCAGCGACGGCCCGGAGAACGTCGCCGGGCCGGCCGTCCTCAGTTCTCGAGTTCCTGCTCGGAGCCGGTTTCGGCGTCGAGGTCGTCGTCGGTCCCGACCTCCTCCGGCTCCTCGGTGATGGTGACCCGGGCGAGCATGATGCGGGTGTTGTCGACCTGCTCGATGCGGATGGCAACGTTGCCGAACTCGATCTCCTCGCCCTCCTCGACGAGGCGGCCGGCGCGGTTGAACACGAAGCCCGCGAGCGTCTCGAACTCCTCGCCCTCCGGGAGGTCGATGCCGAGCACCTCGTTCACCTCGTCGATGTTCACCTCGCCCCGAACCATCGCGGTGTGGTCGTCGACGAACTCGAACGGCTCCGTCTCGTCGCCCTCGAGGATGTCACCGACGATCTCCTCGACCATGTCCTCCAGCGTGAGGATCCCCTCGGTGGTGCCGAACTCGTCGATGACGACGACCATCTGCATCCGCGACTCCTGCATCTCCTCCAGCAGTTCGTCGGCGTTCTTCGACTCGGGGACGTGCAGGGTCGGCTGGACGACCGAGGCGAGCGTCTGGTCGCCCTCGCCGTAGTAGCGCGCCCGGACGAGGTCCCGGACGTTCACGACGCCGACGATGTTGTCGAGGTTCCCCTCGTAGACGGGGACGCGCTCGTGGTCGGCCTGGACGCAGGTCTCGATCGCCTCGTCGAGGGTGGCGTCCTTCGGGACCGCGTTGATGTCGAGCCGCGGGGTCATCACCTCCTTGGCGATGGTGCGGTTGAACCGGAAGATGCGGTCGAGCATCTCGCGCTCGTCCTCCTCGATGACCCCCTCCCGCTCCCCGGTCTGGATCATGTCCTGGATCTCGTCGCGGGTGACGTACTGGGTCTCGATGGCCGAGCGCCCGCCGGTGACCTTGTTCACGAGCCGCGTGAGGTAATCGAAGGTGACGACAAGCGGCAGGAGGACGTACTCGGAGTACTGCAGCGGGCGCGAGATGCGGAGCGCCCAGGACTCGGTGTTCTCGACGGCGTAGCTCTTCGGTGCCGACTCGCCGAACAGGAGCACTAGCGACGTGATCCCGAACGTCGAGATGAGGACGGCCGGGCCGGGGTCGAAGTAGATGCCGACGATTGCGGTCGCGAGCGAGGACATCGCGATGTTGACGATGTTGTTGCCCACCAGGATGGTCACGAGCAGGCGGTGGGGGTCCTCCTTCAGGCTCTTGACGGTCCGCGCGCCGCGCTTCCCGCTCTCGACGAGGTGGTCGACGCGGTGGTTGGCGAGCGAGAACATCGCGATCTCCGAGGAGGAGAAGAACCCGGAGAGCGCGATGAGGATGACGATGGCGATCGCTCCGCCGATGGTGATCGTCGTATCGTTGATCGGGAACGACCCGATGATCCCGCTCCCCTGGAGGAGCGCGTGAGCCACTAGAGAGGCGTATTCCGTCGACAAACCCATACGATACGAGGCTTTGTCGTCCCCCTGAATTAAGCGTTGTCCTCCCGGATGCACCGGTCTGAGTCCGCTGTCCCACGTTTCCTCGGGCGAAGACGTTAGGCCCACCCGCCCCTACAGGTCACCCATGTCGGAGGAACCGGCCATCACGCTGTATCGGCTCCAGGCGTGCCCGTACTGTGAGCGGGTCGTCAACAAACTGGACGAGTTCGACCTCGCGTACGCCTCCCGGTTCGTCGAACCGATGCACTCGGACCGGAACGCCGTCGCTCGGCTCACGAACAAGCGCACCGTCCCGGCCATCGTCGACGAGACGACCGGCGTCACGATGTCCGAGTCGGCGAACATCGTCGAGTACCTCGAGAACACGTACGGCGACGGGGCGGCCGCGTCCGGCGCGGCCGGCGCCGCCGGAGGTGCCGACTGATGCCCGACTTCGAGGTCGTGCAGCTACCGGAGACCGACCACCCCGAGGTGGGCGACACCGCGCCGGACTTCACCCGACCGCTCGTCTCCGAGGAGTACTGGACCGACACGTCGCTCTCGGAGCTGACCGCCGAGGGGCCGGTCGCACTCGTCGCCTTCCCGATGGACGGCGCGTTCCCGGCGACGTACGTCTGGAACGAGATCCGGGACCGCGGGTGGGGTCGGGGGGCGGACGACGGTGCCGGAAGCGACGGTCCGACCGTCGTCGGCCTCTCCATCTCCTCGCCGTACGAGCACAAGACGTTCACGGCCGAGCGCGGGATTGACTACCGGCTGTTCTCCGATCCCGGAGCCGGCGTGGCGGCGGAGTACGGCATCGAACACGACCTCGACGGGATGGCGGGCGTCACCGAGCACCGACCGGCGGTGTTCCTGCTCGACGAGGAGCGGACGGTCGAGTACGCGTGGGTCGCGAGCGAGTGGCCCGACTTCCCTGACTACGCCGAGGTCGAGGCCCGCATCGACGACCTGTAGATGACCGACCCCGACTCCGATCCGGCCGGCCAGGAGGACGAATCCGCCGCCGACTCGGACGTCGAGTCGGCCGCGGCGGCGATCAGCGCCGGCGGTCTCGTCGTCTACCCGACCGAGACGGTGTACGGGCTGGCGGCCGACGCCACCGACCCGGACGCCGTCGACCACGTCTTCACGGCGAAGGGGCGTCCACGGGACGAGCCCCTCTCGGTCGCGTTCGCCGACGTGGACGCGGCGCTGGCGGCAACGGAGGCGAACGACCGCGCCGAGCGGTTCATGCGGGCGTTCCTCCCCGGTCCGGTCACGGTCGTCGTCGGCCGAGGATCGGACCTCCCGGACGCGATCACCGGCGGTCGTCAGCGTGTCGGCGTGCGGGTACCCGACCACCCGACGGCGCGGGCGCTGGCGCGGGCGGCCGGCCCCGTCACGGCCACGAGCGCGAACCGTTCGGGCGCGGGGAGCGTGCGGCGCGTCTCACGGCTCGACGCCGACGTCCGCGAGCGGGTCGACGTCGTCCTCGACGGCGGCGAGGTGCCCGGCGGAGAGAGCACCGTCGTCGACCCCGAACGCGGGGTCATCCACCGCGCCGGGCTTCGGTCGGACGCCGTGCGCGAGTGGCTCGCCAGCGAGCCCTGATCAGAGGCCGAGCCACGAGCGCAGGCTCCGCGTCTTCACCCCGCACTGCTCCCGATAGTGGCACGAGTCACACTTGTCGCTGCCCGTGAGCCGCGGCGGCGGACCGTCCATCGTCGTGACCGTTCGGAGCACGCGCCGGTATGTCGCCTTCTTGCGAACGGTGAGCCGAACCTCCCGGACGACGCCGTGGGTCGGATACTCGAGGAACGCCCTCGGGACCTCCCGCTGACGCTCCCACGCGAGCGCCTTGGCGGCCGCGACGGCGCGGACCGCCTGCGGCTCCCAGACCCCCTGCTCGGGCGGATCGCCGGGGGAGACGATCGTCGGGACCGGCGACTCGTCGTCCGGTTCGAGCACCTTGTGGGCGATCCCGCGGCAGTCCTTCCCCTCCAGCAGCGTCCGCGTCGCCGCCGGGTCGGTCAGGTCGGCCCACTCCTCGCGGCCGGCGAGCAGGTCCATCGCCCCACGGTACTCGTCGGGGGGACGATCGACCGGCTCCGTCCGCAACGCCGCGTCGTCGGCCGCACGCAACTCGGGGTATCGGAACGCGAGGTCGATGCGCTCGGTCGCCTCGCTCGGCGGTTCCCGGTCCTCGCGCCGGACGTAGTAGAGCTGTCGCGGGCAGTAGGCGGCCCTGGCGAGGTCCGAGAACGCGACGAGGTCGGCGGCGGGCATGGGCGGTGTGGTCCCGCTCTGGTATTTGAACCTTCACCTGAACCTCTTTTGCGGGGGTCCTCGCTCGTGGTTCGAAAGGCGCTTCGCGCGTTTCGTCATCACGAGAGTCGCCTCCGGCGTCTCTCGAACGACTTCGCTCGCTCGTCGAACCCCGCAAACCCGTTCATGCCGAAACGCCGCTCGCTCGATCGGCCTGCGGCCTCCCTCCCTCACGGTACGGTCACTGGTGACTACCGCAGGTGTCGCCGCTAGCGACTTGCCGTGGGTGAGCTGAGTAATCGAGGTCGATCGACCGGATGCGGTTTCACCAGCAATCGTACCGCGAGCGAGGGAGGCGCGGCGAAGCCGCGCTGACCGTTACTCGCGGAATTTTGGCATTACGGGAAATCGAAGATTTCCCGTCAGCAGTGGGATTCCTTCGGAATCCCACGGCATCGACGGGTTTTGCGGGGGTTCGACGAGTGAGGGCGGCTTCGCCACCGGCGAAGCCGCCCGAAGGAGGAGGACCCCCGTCAAAAGAGGTCGCTTCAGAAGGAAACGTCAGTCTCCATGTCCTCGGTCGCCTCCCGAAGGCCGTCCTCGTGGGCCTCGTCGGTGAGCCCGCCCGAGAGATCCGCATCGGAGAGCAGTTCGGCGAACTCGTCCCGGAAGCGATCGTTCGCCCGGGTCGACTCCAGGTCGGCCTCGACGACCGACAGGTAGTGTTCGATCGTCCCCTCGTCGCTGTCGAACCGGTCCGCGATCTCCGCCAGCGGGAACTCCTCGACGTACATCGACCTGAGGAGTTCCATCCCGACCGGGGCGTCGCGGTCGGCCTCCCGCACGAGGTGGAGGTCCATCCGGGCGTCGAACACCTTGGCCTCGCCGACGTCGAGGTCGTCGGCGATGGAGGCGTCGTCGGCCCCGTCGTGGTACAGCCGGACGACCGTCTCCATGGCCTCGTCCGGGAGGTCGGACGCGAACTCGTAGCGCTCGCGCATCGTTGCGACGAGCTCCCGCACGCGGCCCCCGTCGTCGGCCGACTCGTCCGCCAGCGAGCCGGGCGACTCCTCCTGGTTCTCCGTCACCGTGTCCGAACCGGTGGCGTCGATGAAGATGTCCCGGAGCTCGGCCGTCTTCTCGTCCATGGATAGGTGAGAACGCGACCGCGATACAAAAGCCTACTGGGGGTGGTAGCGCGCCTGAGCGCGGCAAATTCGGGGGTTAGCGCTCCGACGTCTGTCGCCTCCACGGCCGTCGTCCGTCGAAGCCGACCGGGCGTGACCTGCGGGCCCCTGCGAGGCGGCGACACGGGGGAGCCGTCACGCCGCGTCCGGCCAGCACGGGGACTGACGTCTCCGGGCCCACGCCGCGCGTTCTCTCCCGTGTGAGAAGATTTAACCACGCCGCCCGCCGGCGTGTTCGTATGCAAACCGACCAGGTCACTCGCGAGACGTTCTGGACGGTCGGTCCGGTCGGGAAGGCCGTCTTCTACTTCCTCGCGGCGGTCGCCATCCTGTTCTTCCTCTACGGCACCTACCGTCGGTTCGCCCGCTACGCCGAGGGCACCGAGGACTGGTTCGACCGCCTCGACCACCTCCCCGGGCGCGTCCTCGACGCCGCCGGAGTCGTCCTCTCGAACCGGGGGCAGTTCGACCGCGACCCGTACGCCGGCGTGATGCACGCGTTCATCCTCTGGGGGTTCCTGACGCTGCTCATCGGCACCGCCATCATCGGCTTCGACATCGACGTCTGGCGGCCCGTCACCGGCAGTTCGTTCTTCGTCGGCGACTTCTACCTCTCGTATTCGTTCGTCATGGACGCGATGGGCCTGCTGTTCGTCGTCGGCGTCGGCATGGCCATCTGGCGGCGCTACCGCCACCGCGAGGGCCGCCTCTGGGGGAAACACACGTCGCTGGAGGACGACGCGTTCGTCTGGACGCTGTTCCTGCTCGGGACGGGCGGCTACGTGCTGGAGGCGTTCCGCATCGTCGGCACCGCCGAGGTTACCGCGTCGGGGGTCCAGTTCATCGCCTTCGAGCGGGTGTCGTTCGTCGGCTTCTTCCTGGCCGGCGCCTTCGCGGAACTCGGCCTCCGTCCCGGCTTCGCGGAGACGCTGTACCACTGGACCTGGTGGAGCCACGCGCTGCTCGCGTTCGCGTTCATCGCGTACGTCCCGGCCGCCAAGCCGTTCCACATGCTCTCCAGTTTCGCCAACGTCGTCACCCGCGACGAGAAGGCCGGCGTGCGCCTGCCGGGCGTGCCGGAGGACGCGGGGCCCGAGGAGATCGGCTACGGCTCCATCGAGGACATCTCGTGGCGGCACATTCTCGACCAGGACGCCTGCACGAAGTGTGGCCGCTGTTCGTCCGTCTGTCCCGCGAAGGCCTCCGGCCGGCCGCTGGACCCCCGCGACGTCATCCTCGACCTGAAGTCCTACCGCGAGGACCTGGACGCGGGCCGGACCGACGAGGTCGAGATCGTCGCCGACGGCGGCGACTCGGTCGTCGCCGCGGAGACGATGGAGTCGTGCATGTCCTGCATGGCCTGCATGGACGCCTGCCCGGTCGACATCGAGCACGTCCCGGAGTTCACGCAGATGAACCGCCGGCTGACCGAGACGGGCCAGATGGACGAGATGGTCCAGGACGCGATGATGAACGTGTTCCAGAACGGGAACACCTTCGGCGACCCGGCCCGGAAGCGCCCGGACTGGACCGACGACCTCGAGTTCGAGGTGCCCGACGCCCGCGAGGAGGACGTCGAGTTCCTCTGGTACGTCGGCGAGTATCCGAGCTACGACGAGCGCAACCGGCGGGTCGCCCGCTCGCTCGCCACGCTGTTCGAGCGCGCCGGCGTCTCCTACGGCATCCTCTACGAGGACGAGCAGCACGACGGCAACGACGTGCGCCGCGTCGGCGAGGAGGGCCTGTTCGAGATGCTCGTCGAGGACAACGTCGAGGCGTTCGAGTCGTCCACGTTCGAGAAGGTGGTCACGACCGACCCCCACTCGATGAACACGTTCCGGAACGAGTACCCCGAGGTGAGCGAGTTCGACGACCCGGTGTTCCACTACACGGAGGTCGTCGAGAACCTCGTCGAGCAGGGACGGCTCGGCCTCGACGGGACGGAACTCGACTACGTCGCCACCTACCACGACCCGTGTCACCTCGGCCGGATGAACGAGGTGTACGAGGCACCCCGCGAACTGATCCGCGCGACGGGCGTCGAACTCTCCGAGATGCCGCGCAACCGCGCCGACTCGTTCTGCTGTGGCGGCGGCGGGGGCGGCCTCTGGATGGACTTCGAGGAGGACCCGAAGCCGAGCGAGGAGCGACTCCGCGAGGCGCTCGAGGACACCGACGCGGGCGCCGCCGTCGAGAAGTTCGTCGTCGCCTGCCCGATGTGCGGGACGATGTACGAGGACGGCCGCAAGACCGGCGACTTCGAGGACGACATCGAGGTGATCGACGTCGCGGAACTGCTCTGTGAGGCACTGGCGGCGAAGGGTGCGGTGGCGACCGATGCGGCGGGGGACGCGTCGCCGACGGCCGCGGACTGACACGCGACCACCAACTCGCCGACGAGTCAGGCCCGCGACGCATCCACGTCGATGGCGTCGACCGGGCAGATGTCGACACAGAGCATGCAGTCGATACACTGGTCCTCGCGGGTCGGCTCGACCTTCGTCTCGCTGGCCGGATGGCCGGGCGTGTCGACCCAGTCGAACACGTCGACCGGGCAGTTCTCGAGGCAGGCGCCGTCAGCGACGCAGATGTCGTAGTCGACGGCGACGTGGCTGCCGTGGATGCCGAGTTGCTCCGGCTCGTCGACGGGGCCCCACACGTCGAGGCCGTTCTCCTCGCCGACCCGCTCGCGGCTCTCCTCGAAATTCGGATCGATTCCCATCGTCCGTGGTTGCGCTGTCGCGTACAAAAGGCGTGCGGGCTCGGCGGTTCCCCGTCACCCCGCCTCCAGCCGGGACGCCCCGACGAGCGCGACGACGGGGACGGCGGGGCCGAACAGCGCGAGCAGCAGGCTCGGCGGCCAGGGGAGCGAGCGCCCCTCGCGGTCACCGGACGCTCCCGGCGGTTCGGTCGCCGTCGGCGAGGGGGCACCCGTCGAGTCGGCCAACCCGGTCGCGTCGGGCGTCGCGGTCCGTTCCCCCGGGGTGACCCGGATCGTTCCGGCGTCACGGCCGCCGTTCGGGGGCTGGACCGTCACCCTGTACTCGCCGAACCCCAGTCCGTCGCCCGAGGAGCCGGCGATGGTCGCGTTCCGGACCGCGCCGCCCTCCGCGGAGAGCGCGGCGCTCGCGTCGCCCTCGCCCGCCGCCGCCGTGTCGAAGCGGACCGCGACCGAGCCGTCGCGGTCCGAATCGAGGACCGTCGCGGCGAGTTCGAACCCGTCCGCGCCGGTCACCGTCAGGCTCGTTCTGCCGACGTCGTGGAACACCAGCGGAATCTCCACCGCCTTGCCGGAGGCGACCTCGAGCGATCGGTCCTCGACGAGGACGATCGGGTGGGCCGCGGCGACGCCGACCGCGCCCGCGAGGAGGCACGCGACGGCGACCGCGCGGAGGAGCGGCCCGGCGAGCGGGGGAGACACATTCCGAGGTCGCGCGCCATCGGGGTTAAAATTTCGCGGGGCGACCGTGGGGACGTGGCCGTTGCCCGCGCGTGGGGGTCAGTTCAGCGCGGGGTCAGTTCAGCGCCGAGTCCGCGGTGCGGAGCGCCCGTCGTCCCGGCTGTCGGTCGCGGAGCGGCGCGTCGACGAGGTACTCGACGAGCGCGTCCCGGATCGCCCTGACCTGCTCGAGGGTGAACCGATCGCGGGCGTCGTCCAGCCGGTCGAGGGCGTCGACCTCGACGGCGTCGGGGTCCCGGTCGGCGGCGGCGGTCCTGAGCTGTTCCATCAGCGCGGCGTGGACGACCCACGCTTCCTCCCGGCTGACTTCGAGCAGCGTCGTTCCGTCTCTGACTGGAGCCGGCATCTCGACTCGCCGTCTCTGCCGGGACGCACTTGAGGGGTGAACACCGTTCGCGTCGTTTTGTGAGAACCGGCCGTCTTAGCCCATTGTTACCCCGATTTTACACGTTTTATACCGTTCCGATACGAGCCGGCTACCGAATTCGTAGCGGGAGTAGCCGGGGCCTATCCGTCGAATCCGAACCTCACGGGCCAGTTTCGAAATCGGGGCAGTTTTCGCCGGTTCGCAGGTGATCGGGCGCGCGCCGGCGATCGGTGGACCGGTCGCCGGCCGTCGGACGGACCGGGCCGGGAGTCGGACGAACAGTCGGTGGTCCGGATCGGAGCGTCACTCGAAGGCGGCGATGCCGGTCGAACTGACCGTGATTCCAACGGGACGAGTTGCCGGAGCTACTCGAAGGCTGCAATCCCGGTCAGATCCTGCCCGAGGATGAGCGAGTGGATGTCGTGGGTGCCCTCGTAGGTGTACACCGTCTCCAGGTTGCTCATGTGACGCATCGGCGAGTAGTCGGTCGTGATGCCGTTGCCGCCGAGCATCTCGCGGGCGACCCGCGCCTGGTTCCGTGCCATCCGGACGTTGTTCCGCTTGGCCATCGACACCTGCTGGGGACGGAGTCGGCCGTCCTCCTTCAGGTCCGCGAGCCGGTAGGCGAGCAGCTGGGCCAGCGTGATCTGGGTCGCCATCTCGGCCAGCTTGTTCTGCTGGATCTGGAAGCGGGCGATGGGGCCGCCGAACTGGTCGCGGTCGAGCTGGTACTCGCGGGCCGTCTCGAAGCAGTCACGAGCCGCGCCGACGACGCCCCAGGCGATGCCGTACCGGGCCTGCGTGAGACACGAGAGCGGCCCCTTCATCCCCTCGACGTTCGGGAGGACGTTCTCCTCGGGGACGCGCACGTCCGAGAGGCCGATCTCGCCGGTCACGGACGCGCGCATCGAGAGCTTCTCGTGGATCTCGTTCGTCGTCACGCCGTCCCGGTCCGTCTCGACGAGGAAGCCGCGGATCGGGTCGTCGTCAGCCGAGGTGTCGCGCGCCCAGACGACCGCCACGTCGGCGATGGGGGAGTTCGTGATCCACGTCTTCGAGCCGTTGAGCACGTAGCCGTCGGCGTCGCGCTCGGCGCGCGTCTCCATTCCGGAGGGGTTCGAGCCGTGTTCGGGCTCGGTCAGGCCAAAGCAGCCGACCGCCTCGCCCCGGCCGAGCGCGGGCAGCCACTCCTCCTTCTGGGCCTCGCTGCCGAACGCGTGGATGGGGTACATGACGAGCGCGCCCTGCACGGACGCCATCGAGCGCAGCCCCGAGTCGCACGCCTCCAGTTCCTGCATGAGGATGCCGTAGGCTCGCTCGGAGACGTTCGGCGAGCCGTACCCCTCCAGGTTCGGCGCGTAGAAGCCGAGTTCGCCCATCTCGGGGATGAGCTCGGTCGGGAACGTGCCGTCCTCGTAGTGTCGTGCGATCTCCGGCTGGACCTCGTCGGCGACGAACTCCCGGGCGGTGTCGCGGATGAGCTTCTCCTCGGCCGAGAGGTCCGCCTCCAGACCCACGTAATCGAGCATGAGGGAGGGTCGGGAACGCTGGGTGAAAAGCGAATCGCAACACCTGCCGGTTCGACGGCGAGCCCGCCGAATCCGCCCGGCCTGGCGGCGGCTCGGCCGGTCGCGCCGCTCGGACCGACTACGCCCCGACGCCCGCGTCGCGTTCGGCTTCCTCCGCGCCGTCGGTCCCCTCGCCCGCGTCCCGAACCGACCGCGCGTACGACGTGAAGTTCTCGAACAGCGTCTTCGCCTCGCAGGCGGCCTCGTAGTTCCCCGGCGTGATGTCGGAGAGCACCGCCTCGACCGCCTCGTCGCCGATGCGCTCGCGCTTCCCCTCCGTCACCTCGCGGGCGGTCGCCTCGTCGTACTCGGGGTGGAACTGGACGCCCCAGGCGTTCCCCTCCCGGAACGCGTGGACGCCGAACTCGTTTTCCGCGAGGGGCGTCGCGCCCGGCGGCAGGTCGACGACGGCGTCGCCGTGGGTCGTGAACGCCGAGAACGTCTCGTCGATGCCCGCGAACAGGTCGTCCCCCCCGCGGCGTTCGATCTCGTTGTAGCCGATCTCGAACCCGTCCATCCCCGCGACGCGGCCGCCGAGCGCCTCCGCGAGCACCTGGTGGCCGTAACAGACGCCGAGGATGGGCACGTCGCGCTCGGCCGCCTCCGCGGTCCAGTCGACCAGCGGCGGGATCCACTCCTCGTCCCAGTACACCGACGAGCGCGAGCCGGTGATGACGACGCCGTCCCAGTCGAAGTGCTCGGGGAGCCGTCCCGCGTTCACGTCGAACTCCGCGAGGTCGGCGTCGAGCTCCCGGCGGAAGTTCCGGGCCGTGTTCGCGTCCGCGTGGGCCGCGTTCAGCAGCGCGAACCGCAGTCGAGTCATTGCCGGAACTGTGCGGGCGCGCGGCAAGTGCCTTGCGCCGCTGGCAGGTGCCGCCGGCGTTCCGAAGACGCGCCGACCGCCGGGATCGAGGGGGACTCAGTCCCCGAAAAAGGCAAGCAGCCGATCGTTCACGAGCTTCGAGTGCTCGACGTTCGCCAGGTGGCCGGCACCCTCGACGGGGACGAACTCGCCGCGGGGGAGCCCGTCGGCCAGTTCCTCGCCCTTCGCCGGGGGGCAGACGGCGTCCGCGGTGCCGTGGAGCACGAGCGCCTCGTTCGTCACCTCGTACGTGCGGTCGGCGACGTCGAACGCGTCCAGCGCGGCCCGGGTCGCCTGCCACGCCTCCGGGCCGGCGTCCTCAGCCGCGCGCCACTCCGCGATCCGGGAGATGGCGTCGGGCTGGGCGTCGACGAACTCGCGTGAAAAGACGGCGTCGAGCGAGGATTCGAACGCCGCGAGGCCGTCCCGGTCCGGCCGAAGCGGCTCCGGGTTGAGCCCGTCCCCGTACGCCGCGGTGCCGACGAGCGCCAGCTTCCGGATCCGGTCGGAGCCGAGCGCGGCCGTCAGCGCGACCATCCCGCCGAGACCGACGCCGACGAGGTGCGTCGAACGGACCCCGGCGTCCGCGAGCACGGCCTCGAGGTCCGCCGCGAGCGTCTCCACCGAGTACGGTCCCGGCGGCGCGTCGGAGTCGCCCGTTCCGCGGGTCGCCGGCACGACGGCCTCGTAGGGGCCGGCGAGCGCGGCGTGCTGCCAGCCCCACTGCCAGGGGCCGAAGCCGAGTTCGCCGACGAACGTGACCGCGGTCGTGCCGGACCGGTCGTCGTCCGGGGGTTCGGCGTACCCGTCGCCGTCGGTCTCGTAGTAGAGTTCCGTGTCGCCGTTTCGCGCGTGTGGCACTGGAGCCGTGGTTTCGGTTCCGAGGGCTTGTATTCGACGGGTCGCGTTCGTCCGGTTCCTCCCGTTCCGTGGAGCCGGCGCCGACCGGAAACCGTGCCCACGAGCACGGGTTCGCGGACCGGTCCGAGCACGCGCGACGCGGAAGGAAACACCTATCCGCGAAAGCGACCCGATACCACACAGCCCCCGGGTCGGTCCGTTCGGAGCGACCCATCTACCGACAATTCCACTCAGCAAATGAAGGTCGCAGACGCCATCCCCGAGTTCGCCGACGCCTTCGGCTTCGAGGAGTTCAACCGGATGCAACGCGAGGCGCTGCCCGCGATGCTCGACCGCGACGACAACGTCGTCGCCGCCGCGCCCACCGCCTCGGGCAAGACCGCGCTCGCGGAACTGGCCATCTGCGAGACGCTGCGCGAGGGCGGCACCGCGCTCTTCATCGCCCCGCTCCGTGCGCTGACCAACGAGAAGGAGGCCGAGTGGGACCGGTTCGAGGACCTCGGCTACTCCGTCTACGTCGTCACCGGCGAGCGCGACCTCAACCCACGCCGGGCCGAGCGCGCGGACATCCTCGTCATGACGCCGGAGAAGGCCGACTCCGCGACCAGAAAGCACGAGTCGGCCCGCTACGGCTTCGTGGCCGACGTGGACTGCTGTGTCATCGACGAGGTCCACCTGCTCGACTCCGAGAAGCGCGGCGCGGTGCTGGAGGTCACCATCTCCCGGCTCCGCCGGCTGTGTGACCCGCGGATCGTCGCGCTCTCGGCGACGATGCGGAACGTCGGGGACGTGGCCGAGTGGCTCGACGCGCCGCCCGAGACGACGTTCCAGTTCGGCGAAGAGTACCGCCCGGTCGACCTGGAAACGGGCGTCAAGACGTACACCCACGGCGACAACAGCTTCGCCGACAAGTACCGGCGGCTCTACCGCGCGCTCGACCTGGCCGAGCCGCACATCCGCGAGGACGGCCAGGCGCTCGTGTTCGTCTCCTCCCGGCAGGACACCGTGATGGCCGCGAAGAAGGCCCGCGACGAGGTGGCCGAACGCGACGTGCCGATGGGCGCGCGGGGCGACTACGAGTTCCACACCGAGGCGAAGGACCTCAACAACGACACGCTCCGCCAGTCGGTCCCCGACGGCGTCGCGTTCCACCACGCCGGGCTCTCGAAGCACGACCGGGACAGGGTGGAAGAGTGGTTCAAGCAGGGGAAGATCCAGTTGCTCTTTTCCACCTCGACGCTCGCCTGGGGCGTGAACCTCCCGGCCCGCTGTGTCGTCATCCGGGACACGAAGTTCCACGACCCGCTGGAGGGAGAGGTCGACATCTCGGAGCTCGACGTGCTCCAGATGCTCGGTCGCGCGGGCCGACCCGGCTACGACGACGTGGGCCACGGCTGGGTCGTCTGTGACCGCGCGGACGCCGACCGATATCGCCGCCTCCTGCGCGAGGGCAAGGACATCGAGTCGCGGCTCGCCGCGGAGGTCGAGTCGCACCTGAACGCCGAGATCGCGCTCGGCACCATCACCGGCCTGGAGGACGTGATGGACTGGCTGGAGACGACGTTCTACTACGTCCGCGCCAGTTCGAAGCCCGACGAATACGACTTCGAGGGCATCCGCGACCGCGTGCGCGACACGCTCGACTCGCTCGTGACGCGCGGGTTCGTCGACACCGACGAGTCGCTCGCGGTCGCCGGCACCGCGCTCGGCCGGCTCACCTCGAAGTACTACCTCCGGCTCGACACGGCCGAGCGCTTCCGATCGCTCGCGGACCGGGAAGCGATCGACGAGTCGGCCGTCCTCCGCGCCGTGGCGGGCGCCGGGGAGTTCGATTCCGTCTCGGCCCGCTCCTCGGAGACGGACGCCGTCGACCGCGTGCTCTCGAACGTCGACACCGACCTGGAGGGCGGAAACCGCAAGGTGCTCGCCATCCTGCGCGCCGCCGTCGAGGGCACCACCCCCTCGGACCTGCGCTCGGACGCCTGGGTCATCCGGCAGAACGCGCTCCGACTGCTCGCCGCGCTCGGGGAGTTCCTCGGCGAGTTCGCCGGCCCGCGCGCCGCGAACCTCGTCGCCCGCGTCGAGGCCCGCGTCGAGCACGGCGTGCCGGCCGACGCGGTGGGACTGACCGCCATCGACGGGGTCGGCGCCAGCAGGGCCGAGAACCTCGCGTCGGGCGGGATCACCTCCCCCGCGAACGTCGTCGACGCCGGCGTGTCGGAGCTGACGGCCGCCGGCCTCGCGGAGGGCGTCGCCGAGCGCGTCCTCCGCCAGGCGAAGGCGCTCCCCCGGACGGTCGTGGAGTGGGGCGAGTTCCCCGACTCGGTCGGCGTCGGCGAGAACGACATGCGCGAGGTGACGGTGCGGACCGTCGGCGGCGGCGCCCGCGCGGGAATCCGCGTGACGGCGAACGGCGTGGAGATGCACGAGAAGGCGCTCTACCTGAGCGACGAGACGACGGTGCCGGTCGGCGTGTTCGGCCCGCCCGGCG
The DNA here is from genome assembly GCF_032116555.1 of Halobaculum sp. XH14. Taxonomy (NCBI): domain Archaea; kingdom Methanobacteriati; phylum Methanobacteriota; class Halobacteria; order Halobacteriales; family Haloferacaceae; genus Halorarum; species Halorarum halobium. The sequence goes on along the minus strand of NZ_CP134949.1, from coordinate 155,843 downwards.
AGGACGAGATCGAGTACCGGATCGAGGTCGTCTATCCGGACCTCCCGCTGCTGCCCGAGACCGACGCACGCACGGTCTCCATCGACTGACGGACCGCCGCGAACAGCTCCTCGGCCGATTCCGCGACCGCGTCCGCCTCGGAGAGGTCCGTGTCGGCGTTGTGCCCGTCACGGAACGCGACCACCCGCGCGCCGGCCCGGTGTCCCGCGAGCACGCCGTTTCTGGAGTCCTCGATCACGACGGCTCGCTCGGGCACGCTTCCGAGTTCCGCGATCGCGTCCTCGTAGAGGTCCGGGTCCGGCTTCCCGGGCCCGTCGAACTCGTCGGCGGACGCGACGAGGTCGAACGCGAGGTCGAAGCGCTCCAGGACGATGTCGATCCACCCCGGCGGCGAGGAGGAGACGAGCGCGACCGGGATCCCCTCGTCCCGCAGGTCGGCGACGAACTCGTCGGCGCCGGGGAGCAGGCGGACCTGCTCGCCGTATATGTCGGTCGCCGTGTCGTCGTATATCTCGACGAACTCCGCTTCGCTGACGGTCGGTTCGTACTGGTCGACGAGGTAGGCGTAGATCTCGCGGTAGTTCATGCCCGTGATCTCGTCGAGGTCGACGCGCCGAGACGGCACCTCCTCGCCGTTTCGGTCCGGATGCTTGCCGTCGAGGACGGCCGGGAGGATGTGGTCGCGCTCGGCGGGGTGCCAGTAGTCCTCGGAGTCGACGAGGACGCCGTCCATGTCGAAGCAGACGACGACGGGCGGATCGACCGGGCCGGGCGCGTCGGTTCCCCCCGAGGACCCTGCGGTGTCGGCCGATTCAGTCGTGTCCGCCGAGTCCGTCGTGTCGGCCCCCTCGCCGTCCGTCGAGTCGGGGCGGGAGTCGCTATCGCTCACACCCGTCCGTTCGCGCCCCGCGGTATCGACCTTGCGGCCCGAGGGTCCAAATAGGGGAACGGGGCCAGACCCCCCATGCCCGAGACCCTCCGCGTCTTCGCCGGCGACTGCAGCACCAAGTTCGACGCCCCCCGCGGCCAGCGCCTCCAGCGCGGTCGGGTGGTCGTCCTCGCGAAACCCGACCGGACGCTCCTCGTCCACGACGCCTCCGGCTACCAGCCGCTCGCGTGGCTCACGCGCGCCGACTCGCTGACCGTCGAGTCCGACGACGAGGGGTTCGCAATCACCGCCCGTGACGGCGACCAGACCCTCCGTGTCCGCTCGCACGGCCCCGGCGAGCGCGCGACGTTCCCGGCCAGCGCGGGCGGCAGCCCGGTCGGCGAGTGTCCCGACTGCGGGAACCCGATGGTCCGAACCGGCGGCGACGTGGTCTGTCTCGGCTGCGAGGAACGGTACGGCCTCCCGTCGGGCGCGACGGTCACGGACGGGACGTGCGAGGACTGCGGCCTGCCGACGATGCGCGTCGCCCGGGGCGAGCAGTTCGAACTGTGCATCGACTACGCGTGCGACTCGCTGGCCGACCACGTCCGCGAGGCGCTCGACGGGGCGTACGACTGCCCGGACTGTGGCGAGTCGCTCCGCGTCGTCGAACACCGCGGCCGGACGTTCCTCGGCTGTGACGCACACCCCGACTGCGAGACCTCGTTTTCGATCCCCGCGGGCGAGACCGTCGGCACCTGCGTCTGCGGCCTGCCGCTGTTCGAGACGTCGACCGGCGTCCGCTGTCTCGACGGCACCTGCGAGCACCACTCGGGGGCGACGTCCGGTCCCTGAGTCCACCCGCGACGGCCGAACGTTCGACGGAGCCACGGCGGCCGGACCGTCCACCGGACCGCAACCACCACGCCTCCCGGGGAATCGCGACCGCCGGGTACCCACGGCGGGAGGAGCGGTACCCCGAGTGGCGACGCCGTATCAGCTCACCGGCCGGTGGGACTGAACGGGGCCGCGGGGGCGTTCGCGGTCGTCACTACGGTGTCAGCAACGCCGGGAGAAAACAAACGGAAGGGAGACGCGCCGGAACAGACGAAAAACCGCTACTCCAGCAACAGCAGCTTCGGGTCCGCGAGGTACTCCATCACCAGATTGGTGAACTGCCCGGCGACCGCGCCGTCGATGACGCGGTGGTCGATCGAGAGCGAGAGCGGCAGGGTGTGTGCGGCCGTCACCTCGCCGTCCTCGACGGTCGGGCGCTGCTCGATCGCACCCAGCCCCATGATCGCCGTCTCGGGGTAGTTGATGATCGGCGTCGCGTACTCGCCGCCGACCGCCCCGAAGTTCGTGATGGTGAACGTCCCGCCCTGCATCTCCGAGCGGGAGAGCTTCCGGTCGCGCGCCCGGCTGGCCAGGTCGTTCACCTCCTCGGCGAGTTCCAGGATGGACTTCCGGTCCACGTTCTTCACGACCGGCACCATCAGCCCCGCGTCGGTCGCGACCGCGATGCCGACGTTGTAGTACCCCTTGAGCGCGATCTCGCCCTCGTCCTCGCGGAGCTCGGAGTTGAGGTACGGGAACTCCTTGAGCCCCGCCACGATCGCCTTCATCACGAACGGCATGTACGTGAGCTTCACGTCCCGCTCGGCGGCCCGCTCCTTCAACTCGGCCCGCGTCTCCACGAGGTCCTCGATCGCGACCGTGTCGTGGTGGGTGACGTGGGGCGCGGTGTACTTCGACTCGGCCATCTGCTCGCCGATGGTCCGTCGCACGCCGCGGTAGGGGACGGTCTCCTCGCCGCCCGCCTCGGCCTCGACGGCCCCGGCCGCGCCGTTGCCGGCCCCGGCTGCCGCGCCCGCGGCGCCGGCGCCGGTCTCCGCTTGCTTCGCGGCCGTCACTGCGTCGGCGTACTGCTGGACCTGATCGGCCGTGACGAACGCCTCGCCCTCGCGCGTCTCGTCGGTGGGTACGTCGTCCAGGTCGACGCCCGCCTCCTCGGCGGCGTGACGGGTCGCCGGCGCGGCGAGCGTGCGTTCGCGGCCCGCGGCCTCGACGTCTCCCGCGGGTGCCGACGCGGCCGCGGCCGTCCCTCCGCCCGACTCGCCGTCGGCGTCACGGCGCGTCGCTGCGGGTTTCCCGGAGCCGACGTCGACGTCCTTCGGCCCCGACGATTCGGTCGCCGCGTCCGCGTCGTCCGCACCACCGGCGTCGGCGTGGGCGCGCACGTCGGCGTCGGAAACGCGGCCACTCGGCCCGCTCCCGTCGACCGCGGCGACGTTCACGCCGAGTTCGCGGGCGAGCCGGCGTGCCGAGGGAGACGCGAACACGCGACCCTCCGCCGGCTCGCTCGCGTCGGTCTCGGCGGTCGCCGTCTCCTCCGCCTCCGTGCCCGCCTCGGCTTCGGGTTCGGACTCGGCTGCACCCGCCTCGGTCGTCTCGGCCGACTCGGTCCCGGAGTCGGCTTCCGCGCCGCCGTCGCCGACCTCGAACGTGATGATCACGTCGCCGACCGGCACCATCTCGCCCTCCTCGGCGAGCAGCTCCTTCACGGTGCCGTCGTACGGGCTCGGCACCTCGACGAGCGCCTTGTCCGTCTCGACCTCCGCGACCGGCTGGTCCTCCGAGACCGTGTCGCCGGGCGCGACGAGCCAGTTGACCAGCTCCCCCTCGGCGACGCCCTCGCCGACGTCGGGGAGTTTGAACTCCTCGGTCGCCATCTCAGAACTCCACCGCCTCGGTGATCCCCTCGGCCACGCGGGCCGCGTTGGGCATGTAGTAGTCCTCCATCGCGTACAGCGGGTACGGCACGTCGTAGCCCGTCACGCGCTGGACCGGCGCCTCCTGGTACAACAGCGCCTCCTCCTGCAGGATGGCCGTGATCTCGCCCGCGAGCCCGCCCGTCTTGGGCGCCTCGTGGACGACGCAGGCGCGGCCGGTCTTCTTGAACGACTCGACGATGGCCTTCCGGTCCATCGGCGAGACGGTGCGGAGGTCGACGACCTCGGCGTCGACGCCGTCCTCGGCGAGTTCCTCGGCGGCCTCCAGGCTCGGCCGGGTCATCGCGCCGTAGGTGAACACCGAGACGTCGCTGCCCTCGCGGCGGACCGCTGCCTCGCCGATGGGCACCTCGTAGTCCTCCTCGGGCACGTCGCCGCGGAACGCGCGGTAGATGAGCTTCGGTTCGAGGAAGACGACCGGGTCCGGGTCGCGCATCGCCGAGATGAGCAGCCCCTTCGTGTCGTACGGGGTGCTGGGGATGACGACCTTCAGGCCGGCCTCGTGGGCGTAGAACGCCTCCTTCGACTCCGAGTGGTGTTCGGGCGCGCGGATGCCGCCGCCGTAGGGCGCGCGCAGCACCATCGGGAGCGTGAACCGGCCGCGCGACCGGGTGCGCAGGCGGGACATGTGGGAGACGATCTGGTCGAAGCCGGGGTACATGAATCCGGAGAACTGGATCTCGGGAACAGGCTTCAGGCCCATCGCGGCCATCCCGACCGCGGTGCCGATGATGCCGGATTCCGCGAGCGGCGTGTCGACCACGCGGTCCCCGCCGAACTCGTCGTAGAGGCCCTCCGTGGCGCGGAACACGCCGCCGTTCTTCCCGACGTCCTGTCCCATGACGAGGACGTCCTCGTCCCGTTCCATCTCGGTCCCGAGCGCGTCCCGGACCGACTGTACCAGCGTGAGATTCTGCGTCGCTTGGGTGTCTTGCGTGCTCATTGTCACTCCTCCAGGAACGCCTCGTCCCCGTACTTCTCGCGGACCGCGGCGAACTCCTCGGCCTGCTCGACCAGCGCGGGCGGCATCTCCTCGTACACGTTCTCGAACATAAGCCCCGGGTCCGGCCGGGCGCTCGACTCGGCCTCCTCGATGGCGGCCGCGACCTCCTCCTCGACCGACTCCTCGATGGCCCCGACGCGCTCGTCGTCGAGGACGCCCTGGTTCCGCAGGAACTTCTCCAGGCGCGGGATGGGGTCTTTCGCCTTCCAGCGCTCGACCTCCTCGTCCTCGCGGTACACCGAGGGGTCGTCGGCGGTGGTGTGGGCGCCGTAGCGGTACTGGACGGCCTCGACCAGCGTGGGGCGGCGCTCGCCCTCGTCGGGCGATTTCGCCTTCTCCAGCGCCTCGGACGTCACCTTGTAGACGGCGAGCGGGTCCATCCCGTCGACGCGGACGCCCTCGAAGCCGTACGCGACGGCCTTCTGGGCGAGCGTCTCGGAGGCGGTCTGGCGCTCGCGGGGGACCGAGATGGCCCACTGGTTGTTGTTACAGAAGAAGACGTTCGGCGTGTCGAACACGCCCGCGAAGTTCAGCCCCTCGTGGAAGTCGCCCTCCGACGTCGCGCCGTCGCCGAAGTAACAGAGGAACCCGGCGTCGGTCTCGCCGTCGTTCTGCAGTTTGTCCGCCCACGCCATCCCGGTCGCGTGGGGGATCTGGGAGGCGATGGGGACGGCCACGGTGAAGATGTTGGCGTCCTCGGGCACCTGGTTGCCGCTCTCGTCGCCCATCCAGTAGCGCAGGGTCTTCGTCAGGCCGAGCCCGCGGACGACCGCCGCGGCGTGTTCGCGGTAGGAGGGGACCATCCAGTCGTCCTCCGCGAGCGCCATGGCGGAGCCGACCTGCGCGCCCTCCTGTCCCGAGAGCGGCGGGTAGGTCCCCATGCGGCCCTGCCGCTGCAGGGAGACCGCCCGCGTGTCGAAGTGGCGGGCGAGTTTCATGTTCCGATACATCTCGACGAGTTCGTCGTCGTCGAGGTCGGGGACGTCGCCGACGACGCCGCCGTCCTCGTCGAGGACCTGAACCTTGCCCTCGCGCGGGTCGCGCTCGAGCGTGCTCACGGTTCCCTCCGTCGCATACACGAAATCTGATTCGCCCAAGGCATAGTGTTTTCGTAAATAGTTTACTGTGGACAGAAATACTGCCTCCGGTCACCGACGTGTCCATTCAGGGCGGGGCGAAATTCCGTATCGGAAATTTTCCGGCCCGACGGCACCGTCTCCGCGGACGACGCCCCGAAATCCCGCACGAATCTTGACAAACAATCGGTCCGCCCCGGTTCATCGACGCGGTGCCGGACGGCCACGACGGCGTAATCGACGCCGTGCCGTCCGGTCCCGAGGGCGTTCCCCGGTCAGTCCCCGCTGGCGGCACGCGCGTGAGCGCGGGCCTCCTCGACGCTCCGGCCCTCCCGGAGCAGCGCCTCGACGAAGAACTCGCCCGCCTTGTACGACGAGCGGACCATCGGCCCGGACGCACAGTAGAGGAACCCGAGTTCCGACTCGGCGACCCGCCGCCACGTCTCGAAGGCGTCGGGGTGGACGTACTCGAACACGTCGAGGTGCGACCGGGACGGCTGGAGGTACTGGCCGAGCGTGACGATGTCCACGTCGGCCTCCCGGAGGTCCCGGAGCGTCCGGTACACCTCGTGGTCGTACTCGCCGAGGCCGAGCATGACGCTCGTCTTCGTGTAGACGTCCGACTCCCCGCTCACCTGCTCGAGCACGTCGAGCGTCTGGCCGTAGTTCGCCCGGCGGTCCCGCACCGGCCACTGGAGCCGCTCGACGGTCTCGACGTTGTGGGCGATGACGTCCGGTCCCGCCTCGATGATGCGCCGGATCGCGGCCTCGTCGCCGCCGAAGTCCGGGATGAGTACCTCGACGAGCGTCTCCGGGTCGCGGCGCTTGATCTCGCGGATCGTCTCGGCGAAGTGGGCGCTGCCGCCGTCCGCGAGGTCGTCGCGGTCGACGGAGGTGAGCACGACGTAGTCGAGACCGATCTCGGTCACGGCCTCGGCGACGTTCGCGGGCTCTTCGGGGTCCAGCGGCTCCATCCCGCCGGTCTCGACGTCACAGAAGTTGCACCCGCGCGAGCACCGGTCGCCCAGCAGCATGAACGTCGCCGTGCCGGGGCCGGTTCCGGGGCCGTCGCTCCCGGACCAGCACTCCCCGAGATTCGGGCAGTTGGCCTCCTCACAGACCGTGTGGAGGTCGTGCTCCCGGAGCGTGGCCTTGATCTCGGTGAACCGCTGCCCGGCGGGCGGGTCCATCTTCAGCCAGTCCGGCTTGCGACGCCGACTGCTCATACCCAACTCTTCGTGGCCCGGGGCAAAAGGATGCGGATGTGTGAACCGACTGGCGTGAGCGACGGCGTGGCTGTGGCCGTACTCGACCGACGGCGAAATCAGGACGCCCCTCGATGCCGGTCGGACGTCCGTCGGCGCGTGCCGGCGGGCCTTCGTTCACGCGAGCGGACCGAGGGTGAGTTCCGAGGAGCTCGCTCCGAGGAAAGGGAGGGCGAGGTGCGGTGCCGTGCGGTCGGGTGGACTGAAAGGGGTCGTGGCTATCGAGGTGTGCGCCACGCCGACCGAACCACCCTCGAGAGAGCGACGCGGGAGCTTTCGAAGTCGCGGAAACGATGCCCGACCCGACACGGACCGAGAGCAGCGGTGGTTTTGGCGGTCCGCACCACGGCACTGTCGTTCCCGGCCAACGACCCGAATCGGAGACTCCCAACCGCCCGAATCAACCGCGAATCCCGATCACTTCCACTCCGGGTCCGACAGTTTAAACCGCGGAACGACCCACCAACAGCCAATGAAACCCACGGACCTCTCGACCCTCCCGCCCGGCGTCCCCGAGGCGCTGGAGGACGAGGGGGTCGCGGAACTCTACCCGCCCCAGGCCGAGGCGGTGGAGGCCGGCGTCGCCGACAGCGAGTCGGTCGTCGCCTCCGTGCCCACGGCATCGGGCAAGACGCTCATCGCGGAACTCGCCATGCTGTCGGCGGTCCAGCGCGGCGGGAAGGCGCTCTACATCGTCCCGCTGCGCGCGCTCGCCTCCGAGAAAAGAGCCGAGTTCGAGCGCTGGGAGGAGTTCGGCGTCGACGTCGGCGTCTCGACCGGCAACTACGAGTCCGACGGCGACTGGCTCGCCTCCCGCGACGTCATCGTCGCCACCTCCGAGAAGGTCGACTCGCTCGTGCGCAACGGCGCGTCGTGGGTCGACGACCTCACCTGCGTCGTCGCCGACGAGGTCCACCTCGTGGACGACGCCCACCGCGGGCCGACCCTGGAGGTGACGCTGGCGAAGCTCCGCCGCGTGAATCCGGGCCTGCAGGTCGTCGCGCTCTCGGCGACGGTCGGCAACGCCGACGAGGTGGCCGACTGGCTCGACGCCGCCCTCGTCCAGTCCGACTGGCGACCCATCGACCTAAAGACGGGCGTCCACTACGGCAACGCGATCAACTTCGACGACGGGAGCCAGCGCGAGGTGCCCGTCGGCGACGGGAAAAAGCAAACCGAGGCGCTCGTCGCGGACGCGCTCGACGAGCGCATCGACGGCCAGGGCGGCTCCTCGCTCGTGTTCGTCAACTCTCGGCGCAACGCCGAGGGCGCCGCCAAGCGGCTGGCCGAGACGACGAGCCGACGGCTCGACGGCGGCGAGAAGAACGACCTGCGGGAGCTCGCGGCGGAGATCCGGGACGTCTCGGACACCGACACGAGCGAGGATCTGGCACGCTGCGTCGAGAAGGGCGCGGCGTTTCACCACGCGGGGCTCGCCTCGGAACACCGCTCGCTCGTCGAGGACGCCTTCCGCGACCGCCTCGTCAAGTGCATCAGCGCGACGCCGACGCTCGCGGCCGGGGTGAACACGCCCGCCCGTCGCGTCATCGTCCGGGACTGGAAGCGCTACGACGGCGAGTTCGGCGGCATGAAGCCGCTCGACGTCCTCGAGGTCCACCAGATGATGGGCCGGGCCGGCCGGCCGGGGCTCGACCCCTACGGCGAGGCCATCCTGCTGGCGAAGGACAGCGACACGATGGACCAGCTGTTCGAGCGCTACCTCTGGGCCGAACCCGAGGCCGTCCGGTCGAAGCTCGCGGCGGAACCGGCGCTCCGGACCCACGTGCTCGCCACGGTCGCGTCCGGCTTCGCCACCTCGCGGGAGGGGCTGCTGGACTTCCTCGGACGGACGCTGTACGCCAGCCAGACCGACGACGACGCGCGGCTCGCCGAGGTGACCAACCGCGTGCTGGAGTACCTCGCGGTCAACGAGTTCCTCGACCGCGAGGGGGGCGCGCTCACCGCCACCGGCATCGGCCACACCGTCTCGCGGCTCTACCTCGACCCGATGAGCGCCGCCGAGATCATCGACGGGCTGGAGGCCGGCGTGTCGACCGCTGCCGAGCAGGGGTCCCTGCGGGGGTCGCCCGGCGGCCACGGCTCCGATGGGGAGGGGGAGGGGGCGGAGCCCGTCGGAGCCGACGTGACGGCGGAGGACGCCGGGTTCGTCACGGGCAACGAACTCGCGGCGGGTGGTGATGACGCGGACGCCGAAGTCGACGGGGACGGCGTCCCGGACGAGGGAGAACCCGGCCCGGAGGTGACACAGCGAGCACGCGAGGTCACGCCGCTCGGCCTCTATCACCTCGTCTCGCGCACCCCCGACATGTACCAGCTCTACCTGAAGTCGGGCGACCGGGAGACGTACGAGGAACAGTTCTACGAGCGCGAGTCGGAGTTCCTCGGCGACCCGCCCTCGGAGTTCGAGGACGTCGCGTTCGAGGAGTGGCTCTCCGCGCTCAAGACCGCCCGGCTGCTGGAGGACTGGGCGAGCGAACTCGACGAGGACCGGATCGCCGAGCGCTACGACGTCGGCCCGGGCGACATCCGTGGGAAGGTCGACACGACCGAGTGGCTGCTCGGCGCGGCAGAACAGCTCTCGACCGAACTCGATCTCGACTGCACCGTCGCGGTCCGGGAGGCGAGAAAGCGCGTCCAGTACGGCGTCGGCGAGGAGCTGCTGGATCTGGCGGGCGTCCGGGGGCTCGGCCGCAAGCGCGCCCGCAGGCTGTTCGAGGCGGGCATCGAGACCCGGACCGAACTCCGCGAGGCCGACAAGTCGGTCGTGCTCGGCGCGCTCCGCGGCCGACGGAAGACCGCCGAACGGGTGCTGGAGAACGTCGGCCGGAAGGACCCCTCGATGGACGACGTGCGCAAGGACGCGAGCGTCTCGGCGGCCGCGACCGCCGCCGTCGAGGGCGACGACGACGGCGGGCAGGCGACGTTCGGTGATTTCTCGTGACCGTGGCGGTGGTGTCGGCAGTGGCGGAGGTGTGGAGCCGGTGAGACTCGTCGAGGGCGTCGCCGTCGTCGAGGACCTCGACGCGTTCCTCGAAACGCTGGACGGGGTTTCGGACGACACGGGCGCGACGGTGCAGGCGTTCGACGCGCGCTACGTGGTGGACCGGCGTCACCTCGAACGGGCGGTCGAACTGGCCGACCGGGCGGTCGAGCGCGGCGAGAACGTCGCCCGCGACCGGGGCGTCGAGATCCTGCTGTACGCCGCCGGCCGCCGGCAGATCAACCGGGCGCTCACGATGGGCGTCTCCGAGGGCGAGACGCCGGTCGTCGCGGTCTGTGCGGGTGGCGACGAGGGTGCGGCGGCCGCGCGGCTGCAGGAGCTGCTGGCAGCCGGTGAGACGCTCGGCGACTACGACGAGCGGCTGGTCGGGGAGTTCTTCGACGTGACCGACCGCGAACTGGCGGCGACGGCCGGCGGCCTCGCCGACGTCGTCCACGAGCGGGTCGCGCTGCTGGACGTCGAGAAGTAGCCGAACCGGGCGTCGGACGCGCGTCCGACACACCCCTTCGTTTCGAGTGGAGGATCGCGGTGCTGCGGCTGGGCGGTCTTGAGAGCGGGAGTAGTCCCGGAAGGATTCGAACCTTCGTCGTTGCCCCCAGAAGGCAACAGGATTGGCCACTACCCCACGGGACTGCAAACTGAAGGAACGCGCTCGGAAACTAAACCCTATCGCTTTCCGGGAGCCCCGGCCCGGCGTGGCCCGGACGCCACGCCGGACGGTCGAGGTGGGCATCGCTGTACACACCGCTGGCTATTTCCGCCGAGACTACCCACTTCCGTGTATGTACATCGGCCGCTTCGTCGTCGTCGGCCCGAAGGTCGGCGCATACCGCGTCTCCTCCCGCTCGTTCCCGAACCGGGAGGTCGTCCGCCGCGGCGAGCAAACCCTGACGGTCGGCCCGACCGACGAGGCCGAGCCGACGGACAACCCCTACGTCTCGTACAACTGCGTCCGCGTGGCGGGCGGCGAGACGCGCCGCGCGGCCGTCCTCGGCAACGGCTCGCACGTCGACCCGGTCGCCGAGAAGTACGACCGGGGCTACCCCGCCCGCGACGCGCTCGCCGAGGCGCTGCTTGCGCTCGATTACGAGAAGGACGACTACGACACGCCCCGGGTCGCGGGCGTGATCGACGGCGAGACGGGCCACGTCGGCATCGTCCGCCGTGACGCGCTGCTGGTCCGCGAAGTCGACGAGCCACACCTGGTGGCGACCTACGAGGAGGACGAGCCGCGGCCGTTCGAGTTCGCGCCGACCACGGCCGTCGCGGCCGCGCGGACGGCCCACGGGCTGGAGTACGAACACGCGGTCTGTGCGGCCGGCGTGCGGGTCGGCGACGGGAGCGTGGGGCTGGCCGTCGAGAACGGGAGCGACTGAGCGGTCGCGGTGGCCTCGTGCCGGCGACTCAGCCCAGCAACGGGAGCGAGAACACGGCGGCGTTGAACGTCCCGTGGACGAGCGCCGGAGCGACGAGGGTGTCAGTCCGGTGGTACACCCAGCCGAATATCGCGCCCATGAGCGTGTAGTAGGTCGCCATGTGAACGATCGCGGCGGGCGGCGGGGACAGCAACGCGACGGGGTAGACGTGGAAGAGGGCGAACGACGCGCCAGCGGTAGCGACAGCACCCGCGGGGCCGAGCGCTTCCCGAAGCCGGCCCTGGATCACCCCGCGGAAGAAGAACTCCTCGACGGGACCGATCACCAGCAGCGACAGGCCCGCGCCGATCACGAGCCCCGCTCCGGTCAGCCCGCCGAGTTCGCTGTACTCCATGTACCCGGGTGAGAGTTCGAGCGCGGGGACGACGGCGTCGGTGACCGCGAGCGAGAGGAAGGCCGTGAGGAAACTCGCCAGCAGGCCGCCGATCAGAACCGGAGCCGCCGACCGGGCGGGCGGTCGAAGGGGGAGGTGAAACGACGACCTGGACCGGAGGTAGGCCGCACCGACCAGGAGGAAGCAGAGTTCGGTGCCGACGGCGGCCACGACGAACGTGCTCGTGCCGCTCGCGTCGCTTCCGACCAGATTGACCGTCGCCAGCGACGCCAGGGCGGTCCCCGCCAGCGCGGCCACGAGCAGCCCACCGGTCACGGCGGCCGTCCGAGCGACTCCAGTTCGGGGCGCCTCGCCCCCGCCAGTTCCTTCCGTGAGTGCCGAAGCCGAGTCTGCCACGGTCGTGGAGTGTGCGGGGACGGTAGTAAGTGTAATCTGTATGACTGTTAAGTTGCGGGAATGACATGTCAAGTCGGAACTCGTACAACGCCGAGGGCCCGATCGGCGGTATGGCGAATCCGGGAGGCGGATCGATGGACGACACGTATGCGGCGTTGACCGACGAGACCCGCGTTCGGATCCTCCTCACGCTCGCGGAGCGGTACGACGAAGCGTGGTCGTCGGGCTGGCCGTCGTTTTCACAGTTGCGCGAACGGGTCGGCGTGGCCGACACCAGCCGGTTCAGTTACCACCTCGACGCGCTCCAGGACGAGTTCGTCCGCAAGGTCGACGGGGAGTACCGGCCGCGGGTGGCCGCCCTCGAGATCGTGTCGGCGATCCGGGCGGGAACGTACGACGGCGCGGACGTCGCGGTCGAGACACGGCGGACCGACTACGAGTGTCCACACTGTGAGCAGTCGCTCGTCGCGGCCTTCCGGGACCACCAGGTGTACGTCGGCTGTCAGTCCCACGGTGCCGCGATCGCGTATCCGGCCCCGCCGCGAGCGGTGGCGGGCCGGACGCTGGAGGAGGTGATCGACCTCGCGCTTCGAAAACACGCGTCCGACGTCCGACTCCTCCGCGAGGGGGCCTGTTCGCGGTGCTGGGGTGCCGCCGGTCTCTCGTTCCCGCGGGACTCCGTCCCGGACTCGTACCTGCTCGACGACGTTCCGTACGCGACCGCGACGTGTGAGGCCTGCTGGGTGTCGTATCCGCTTCCGGTCGCGCACACGGTGCTGGGCCACCCCGCCGTCGAAACGCTGTACGCGGACCACGGGCTCGGCCCGACGGACGCACAGATCGGGCCACACGACCTGGCGAGGGTCGGGGACGTCGTCAGTCGTGAGGACGAGTCGCCGGCGGCCCGGCTCACGGTCGGCCTCGAGGACGAGGCACTCGTCCTCGAACTCGACGAGGGCTGTACGGTACTCGACCACTGGCGGCGGTAGCACCGTGCTCGACCACTGGCGGCGGTAGCACCGTGCTCGACCACTGGCGGCGGAAGGTTCCTCGGGCGTACCTCGATCCGTCGGGGTGGCCTCTCGGCGGACGCGGTCGGCCCGCGACGGGGCCAGCGATAACTTCCCCCATCCCGAACCCCGGACCGTGAAACTGGGCCTCATCTCGGACGTGCACGGCAACCGGGTCGCGCTGGAGGCCGTCCTCGCGGACATGCCCCCGGTGGACGGCCTGCTCTGTGCGGGCGACGTGGTCGGCTACGGCCCCTGGCCGGGCGCGTGCGTCGCCGAACTCCGCGAGCGCGACGTGCCGACGGTGTCGGGGAACCACGACCGCGCGGTCGTGGCCGGCTCGGCCCCGCGGTTCAACTCGATGGGGCAAGCCGGCGTCGAGTACGCCCACCGGGAACTCGACGCGACCGCGCTCGACTGGCTCGCCTCGCTGCCGGAGGCGACGATGATCGCCGACGGCAGGGTGGCGACGGTCCACGACCACCCGACGCGCCGGAACCACTACACCTATCCCGAGGAGTTCGGTGCCGGGCTGCTTGCCGCCGCGGGCAACGCGGACGGACGAATCGGACAGGCGACCGGCGACGACCCCGACGTGCTCGTGCTCGGCCACACGCACGTCCAGGGCCACGAGCGGTTCCCCGAGGGCGTCGTCGTGAACCCCGGGAGCGTCGGTCAGCCGCGCGACCGCGACCCCCGCGCCGCGTACGCCGTCCTGGATCTCGACGACCTGACGGTCGACGAGCGCCGGGTCGCGTACGACGTCGACGAGGTGGTGGCTGCCGTGCAGGACGCCGGGCTACCTGAGCAGATCGGGACGCGGCTGTCCGAGGGCCGGTAGTTGACGCGTTCGGGGACTCCGGGAGCGGCGACGGCGGCGAGGACGATGGCCGCGACCGCGGGGACGCCGGCTACGACGTCATTCGACGGGTTCCAGTTCGGCCGAGAAGTGCCGGAGCTCCGGGACCGGCGGCTCCGAGACGATCTCCAGGCCCCGCACCTCCCCGCGCCGGTCCAGCAGCGCCGCGCCCGCGTCGGCGACGTGTTCGAGGTGCTCGCGGGCGTACGTCCGGCGGGGCAGCGCCAGGCGGACGAGTTCCGGCCGGTCGGCCCCGGGGAACGCGAAGCTGCCGAGTTCGACCCCCCGGACCCCGCCCTCGCGGTACAGTTCACAGACGAGCGTCTGGCCCGGGAACTCGTCGGGGGCGACGTTCGGGAACAGGTCGCCGGCGTCGAGATACACCGCGTGGCCGCCGACGGGGCGGTAGACGGGCAGCCCCGCCTCCGAGAGCAGGTCGCCGAAGGCGGCGACCTGGTCGATGCGGGCGGTCGGGTAGGGCGGCTCGACGACCTCGCGCAGGCCGACCGCCATCGCCTGCATGTCGCGGCCGGCCATCCCGCCGTACGTCGGGAACCCCTCGTAGAGGATGGCGCGCTGCTTCGCCCGGGCGAACAGCCGATCCGCGGCCTCGCCCGCCGGTTCCGCCGCGATGGCGGCGAACCCGCCGACGTTCGCCAGCCCCTCCTTCTTCCCGCTCATGACCAGCGCGTCCGCGTACGAGAGCTGTTCGCGGGCGATGTCGGCGACGGTCGTGCCGGAAAACTCCGGCTCGCGGCGGCGGACGAACTCGGCGTTCTCGGCGAACCGGCAGGCGTCGATCACGAACGTCGCGTCGATCTCGCGGGCGAACTCGGCGACCTCGCGGGTGTTGGCGACGCTGACCGGCTGGCCGGCGGTGGAGTTGTTTGTGACGGTGAGCACGACGACCGGGACGTTCTCGTGGCCGACCTCGGCGACCGCCTCGCGGGCGCGGTCGACCGAGAAGTTCCCCTTGAACTCGCCGGCGACGTCGGGGTCGCGCGCGCCCTCGACCGGGCAGTCGACCGGGTCCGCGCCGAGGTTGGCGACGTGGGCGCGGGTGGTGTCGAAGTGGGCGTTGTTGAGCACGACGTCGCCCTCCTCGACGAGACAGCCGTAGAGCACGTTCTCGGCCCCGCGGCCCTGGTGGCAGGGGACGACGTTCGGGAACCCCATCACGTCCGAGACCGCCTCCTCGAGCGCCGAGAACGACCGGCTGCCGGCGTAGGACTCGTCGCCACGCATCAGCGCGGCCCACTGCGAGTCGCTCATCGTCCCGGTGCCGCTGTCCGTGAGCAGGTCGACGTACACCTCGTCGGCCGGCACGTTGAACGCGTTGTAGCCAGCCTCCGCCAGCACGGCCTCCCGGCGCTCGCGTGAGGGGAGGGTGATCGGCTCGACCATCTTGGCCTTGTAGTTGCGCATGCTCGCCCTCCCCGCGGCCCCGACTTAGATACCCCCGAAGACGGTGTGAACACCAGCGAACAGGTCCGAGCGACGATGGACTGGTCGGCACAGCGAGGCACAGTCGTCCCACGTCGAGACTGCCGCGGCCCGGGTCGCGCCGCTGCCGCCGGAAATGAAGTTTCGAAAACGGGAGTTGGCTTCAGCGAACCCTTTTCATCGTCCCCACGGGAGCCCCGGACATGCGAACCCGCGTTCGAGACGGCCCGACGGCGACCCTCCTGACAGTTCGGCTCGGGACGGAACGACCACACCCCGGCAGCCGCGGTGGTCGCCGATGACCGTCTGGCGAACCGCCGACCCGGCGGCGAGCCTCGACGCGAGCGAGGACGCCGCGACGCCCCGCGAAACCACCTTCGCCGACGCCCAGTCCGACACGAACTTCGTCGTCCTCGAACCGAACCGGCTTCCGGACGACTGCCGGGTGGGCGAGGTCACCCTGCGCCCGGAACAGCCGCCGGGCCGTCCCGGCGACGTGACCGCCGAGGACATCGGCCAGACCCCACACAGCGACGGAAACCCGTGCAGCGTTCGGGCGATGATCGAGGGCGAGAGCCGACGGCTCCGGCTCAAAGCGTTTCTCTACGACTGGGCACCGCCCGCGGCCAGCATCGCGCCGCTGTGGCGGACAGACGACCCCACGCCGGTCACCGCCGGCGACGAGGTCGGGTGGCTCGGCACCGACTACATGGGCCGTCGAGGGGCGTGCGTCCAGCGCGACCGGACCCAGGTCGAACTCTCGGTCGTGGCCGGCGAGTTCTCGGACGACGAGTTGCGGACGGTGCTCGACGGATTGACGCCCGCCGACCCCGACGGCGCCGCCGCGGTCCGGGCGGTCCCGTTCCACCGGCTGAACTACTGGGTTCGATATCGGTGCCCGCCGGTCGCCGTCTCGCACGGCGTCTGGGACTACGCGCCGACGCACCCGTACGGGTCCAGCCGTCCCCTCTCGCCTGTCGAGCTGGCGACAAATGCGCCCGCGGGCGATGCGGCGGCGGGCGACACCAACGTCCGGCCGCTGGTGCCGTCCGGGGACGGGTACGTGCTGGACTCGGCGGTCGCGTTCCCGGACGAGGACGCGGTCGAGTGCGTGTTCCGTCGGCGTGAGAACGCCAGCGACCACCTGTGGCTGATCGCGGCCGGCGCGGACAGTTCGCTCGCGCCCGATCTCCCGCCCCAGGAGTCCGATCAATCGGCCGGGGCGAGGCGGCGTCTCGACCTGCGCGGGACGACGGGCCACTACGGCGCGCTGACCGAGGACCACGGCGCGTGGGAAGCGACGTGGGAGGAGGGCGGCGTCCGGTACGCCGCCTGGGCCGGCTCCTCGCAGTTCCTCGACGGAGCGGCGTTCCGGTCGCTCGTCGACGGGTTCGAAGCGCCCTGAAAACCGACTGCGGACCGGCCTCAGCCGGTGATCGGGGACCGAACGGCGGCCGGGCACGGTTCGCCCGTCGCCCCCCGCTCAGAACTCGTCCTGCACGATGCGGAGCACCTCCTCGCGGTCCTCCCAGTCGACGAACAGCGCCACGGAGGTCGCCGAGGTGATGATGTCGTGGACGGTGATGCCGGCGGCGGCGATTGGGCCGACGATGTCCGAGATGACGCCCGGTCGGTTCGGCAGTTCCCCGCCCATCACGCGGACGACGGCGAAGTCGTCCTCGACGGTGACCGACGAGAGCGACTCGTCGCCGACGACCTCCTCGTGCAGGGTCGCCTGTGCGGCCCCGGAGATGTCGGTGTCGACGTAGAAGGTGACCGAATCCATCCCCGAGGCGACCGCGTCGATGTTGATCTCCGCGCCCCGGAGCGCCGTCGAGAGGTCCGCGAGGATGCCCGGTCGGTTCCGGATCGCCCGACCCGCGACGGTGACGCAGGCGAGCGAGTCCTCCCGCATGTCGATGAGGTTCTGGAAGGTGCCCTCGATGCGGGTGCCGCCCGCGAGCAGGTCGCCGTGCTGGTAGTGGACGACCCGGACGTCCAGGTCCTCGTCCTTGTAGACGAGCGCGGAGGGCGCGATCACCTCGGCGCCGCGGAACGAGAGGTTCCGGAGTTCGTCGACCGTGATGCGCGCGACGTTTCGCGCCCCCTCGACGACGTGGGGGTCGCCGGTCATCACGCCCTCCACGTCGGTGACGATGACGACCTCGTCGGCGTCCATGTACTTGCCGAGCATGACCGCGCTCGTGTCCGATCCGCCGCGGCCGAGCGTCGTGACCTCGCCCGCGAGCGTCTGTGCGAGAAAGCCCGTGATGACCGGGACCGTCCCGTCGAGGGAGGCCGCGAGGGTCGCGGCGCGCTCGCGGGTCGCCTCGGCGTCGAGTTCGCCGACCTCGTTGGTGATGACCGGCCACTCCTCGCTGCCCGGTTCGAGGAACGTCGCGTCGACCCCCCTGGCCGTGAGCGCCGCCTTGAGCATCCGTACCGACGTGCGCTCGCCCATCGAGACGATCTCAGCCCGGTCCGCGTCGTCGACCTCGAACTCGATCTCCTCGAGCAGTTCGTCGGTCGTCGAACCCATGGCGGAGGCGACCACCGCGATCTCGTGGCCCGAGTCGACCGCCTTGGCGATCGAGTCCGCCGCCCGCGCCACCCGGTCCCCGGAGCCGAGGGAGGTCCCCCCGAACTTCGCTACGACCCGCATCTACCGTCCCACCCGCGCTCGGTGGGCTGAAGCTGCATCCGTGTGCATGGGGTCGGATAACACGGGTCCGCGTTTAACGCTGTCCTCCCTCCCGAGGATTGCCGCCGCCCGATTTCGACGGGCGACCGGCCCGTCGCCGTCGAATCCCCGCGATCGATCAGTGCGGTGCCGACGGATCGCGTCCCGGGCGGGTCGGTCGCCTCGGGACGTTTTTATTCCGTCCCCGGTTTTCCAACCCATGGTCGGACGAGGCCGTCGGTACCAGCTCGCGGACACCGCCCAGCAGGTGGTGGGCGGCTTCCTCCTCGCGGGACCGTTCGTCGTCACCGACGAGGTGTGGGCGCTCGCGGTCGGGATGGAGTGGTATCAGACGGTCACGACCGTCGTCATCGTGTTCGCGGTCGGCTACGGCGCGCTGTACAAGGCCGACGACGAGCGCGACCCGGACCGCGAGGCGGAGGTCGGCGGCGTCCCGCTGCGGTTCCTCTCGCTCATCGCCGTCTCGTACCTCTCGGTGCTCATCCTCGCGCTGTCGTTCGACGCGCCCGCGACGCTCGTCCCGAACCACGTCGAGGGACCGGTCTCGACGGCGACGATGGTCTACGTCACGCTCAAGGCGATGAGCGTCGGTGCCGTCTTCTCGGTCATCGGGGCCGCCACCGCCGACAGCCTGTTCTGACCGCGAGCGGCACTTGGCCGCCGCGAGCGTGTTCCGACCCGAGGCGGCGGGCGGTCGCCGCCGAGGTGTTCTGATCGCGAGCGGCACCTCGCCGCCGCGAGCCTGTTCCGACCCGACCCGCGGCGACACGAGGCGGTCAGCGACCACCCCGTCGGTTCGCGTCGAGCGCTCACACGTCCGCGTCGTCGTCGAACGTCGAGACGATCCCCAGCAGTTCCCGGAGCATCTCCGGCGGATCGGTGAACCTGACGTCGTTGCTGCGGCGGTCGTACTCGATGAACACCTCGTCGGCCAGCTTCGGCAGGTGGGTGTGAACCAGGGCCGTCGTAACGCGTTCGCGGTGTGGCTCGGCTACCTCGTCGGGCGGAACTCCAGCCTCCCACGCGGCGACCTGCCGGGCGAGTTCCTCGACCGTCGCCATCTCGTGTTCCCGAAGATAGCTCAGGATGAACCGACGTCGCGGGTGACGGAGACACTCGAACACCGCGTCCACCGTCGTCTTCCCGCCATCCTGCTCCAGATCGTCCCCGGACCCCGTGTTCCGACACCCGTTCAATTCATCACCTCCGCACCTGAAGCTATCGTCAGACATTCGTCTATACAGTAACGCTTCCGCACTAAGTATGTTGTGGGGTAACGAACTACACGGCCGGCGGTTCACGTCCGACCGCGCCCGAGTCAGCCCGTTTCCGGCCGGGATCGAGCGCCCGAAAAGCCAAGAGTCGATCGCCTGACAGCCGAGGGGCGACCGCCTTTCGGCCGGGGATCGAACCCCCGAACGGATGCGGACCACCGGTTCCCGAATCCCCGCAGAATTAAGTCCGGCCGGACGGAGCAACGTACATGGATTACAGGCTCGCCACGGGAGACACCGACACCACCATCCCGGGGGGAACCGGACTGCTCCTCCTCCACCCCAGCATCGGCGAGACGGACCGCATCGACACCGACTTTCTGAAGATCGACACCGACCGATTCCTCGTCGTCTCCACCCGAACCACCGCCCGGGAGGTCGAACAGAAGCTCGAACACTACGACGTCGACGAGTCCCGCGCCGACATCCTCGACACCATCTCGGTCGAACGCGGCTACTCCCGGCGCTCCTCGGACCACCTCCACTACGTCTCCTCGCCCGACGACCTCGACGGCGTGGTGATGCAGGTCGAGTCGTTCCTCGCGGACACCGCCGGCAAGCGGCGCGTCAGCGTCGACTCGCTCACCGAGATGGCCTACTACGCGGACGTGGACGAGACGTACGAGGCGTCGGCGGCCATCCTGGACCTGCTGGTCGAACACGACGCAGTCGGGCTGTTTCACCTCTCGAAGGAGGTCCACGACCAGGGGACGCTCGACCGCTTCCGCAACCTCTTCGACGGCGTCATCGACCTCACGGGCGACGGGGACGTCTCGGTCGAACTGCGGTAGCGCGCCCGGTCCGACAGAATCGGGACCCGGGATCGAACTGGCGAGGGTTGGGACGTGATGGAGCGGGGACGAGAACGGACGGTGCGAGAACGGACTGGACGAGAAACGGCCCGGGACCCGAACGCTGAGAGAGTTCAGGAGAGCGTCTCGAACGTCTTTTCGGCCCATCTGACCGCGTACTCCGCGCCGTGTTCGCGGTAGGCGGTCGCGTCCAGCGCGTCGAACGGCGACGGGAGGTCGAGGTCGTGTTTGACGGCAGAACAGGCGTACTCGGTCGCCGCCGGGAACGACGTCCGGCCCCGAGCCACCTCCCCCGAGAGGTCCCCGAGTCGACCCGTCAGCCGCTCGCCGGCGTCGACCCACGCCTCGTGGAGCCGCGGGCAGGCGTCACCGGCGTCATCGTTCCCCCACGATGCGAAGACCGGACGGGTGTGGAGGCCGACCCAGGCGTCGAACAGGGCGGCCGCGAGCTGGTACACCTCCGGCGGGCCGAGCGGGACGACGTCGGCCAGCTCGCGGTACTGCTCGCCGAAGAACGGGAGGAACTGCTCGGGCACGTCCGCCGAGCGTTCGACGAACGCCTCGGCGAGCAGAAACGCGAGGAACGGGCGCGGCGTTCCCTCCGCGCGTTTCTTGACGATGACCGTCGGCGGGTCGGTCTGTCGGGTCGAAACCACCGTGCCGTCGCCGGGCATCCCGACGGTAAAATCGCCGCCGGCGTACCGAACGAGCGCCTGCGGCGCATCGTCCGGGAGCCACTCGCTCGGGGAGCTCGCCGGGTCGAGCGCGTCGACTAGCAGTCCGAGGTCCTCCACCGCGGCGGGTGGGACCGTCTCGAAGTCCCGGGCGGCATCGAGGACGACGCAGTCCGGCGCGTGCGACTCGCGGACGGACGCGACCTCCTCGCCGAGGGCCGCCGGCAGGTCGTCGCCGACCTCGCGTCGTGAGAACACGGTCAGGCGAACGCGATCACGAACGCGAGCGCCAGCGCGAGCGTCGCCGAGCCGCCGACCGTGGCGAGAACGATCTTGGTCGCCTTGCTCATGTCCTCATGGTCCAGGCGGCCGCGGCATAAAGGCTTCAATCCGCGCCCGCGGCGGGTCGCGTGGTTCGGCGGCTCCGTCCCGTGAACCCCCTTCGGTTCGAGTGGAACACGTCGGTCACCACGGCGTGCGGGTCGCGGTTCGCTGGCATCGCCATCGAGTCGGAGTTTGCCCGCCAGTCAGTCGGCCGTCGACCCGACACCGGCCCGCCGAGCGACGTCCTTCCACGCGCCGCTCCAGTACCGGACGAGGTTCACGGCCGCCCGGGCGTACATGTCCCCGAGGATGGCGAGATACACGGCAAGCAGGCCGAGTCCCAGCCCCGGCAGGGGGACGACGGTCTCGGGGAGCCCGAGCGACGTCGCGAGCGGGCCGGCGAACACCGTGACCGAGTAGGCGACCGGAAGCGCGAGCACCGCGACGGGGAGCCGGACGACGTAGGTGCTGATGAGTCCGCCGTACAGCGGCCACCGCGTGTCTCCGGCTCCCCGGAGCGCGCCGCGCATCGTCCGCGAGACGGAAAAGCCCGCGACGCCGAGCCCGAACACGCGGATGAACGTCACCGTGAGCGGGAGGTCCTCGGAGTTGAACGCGGCCGCCAGGGGCCGGGCGGCGAGGAAGATTCCCGCCGCGATGAGCAACTGCGTAACGAGCGCGAGTCGAAGGGTCTGCCAGCCGTAATCGTCGGCTTCCGCCTCGTCCCCCGCGCCGAGCGCCTGGCCCACGAGCGTGGAGGAGGCGGTCGAGTAGCCCCAGGCGGGCATCAACGCGAGCAGCATCACCCGGCGGCCGATGGCGTAGGCGGCCACGACGTTCGTGCCGAGCAGGCCGAGGATGAACAGGAACGGGAAGCGCCCGAACGTCCTGGAGAGGCGGGTTCCGGCGAGCGGGAGGCTCACACGGACGAGTTCCCGCGCGTGGCCCCAGTCCCACTGCTTGCCCCGGACGGGGAACCTGACCGAGTACCGTCCCGAGAGGAGCGTGCCGGCGAAGATGACTCCCGCGAGGACGTTCGCCGCGGTGGTGCCCCAGGCGGCCCCGCGGATGCCGAGTTCGGGAAAGCCGGCGAGCCCGAAGATGAGCAGGGCGTTGAGGGCGATGTTCGTCGGCAGCGTGAGCAGGCGGACGTACATCGGCGTCCGTGTGTCGCCCGACCCGGCGAGCGCGCGGGCGGCGATCATCGACCAGAAGCGGAACGCGACCGAGTACATCACGATGCGGAGGTACGCGCCGCCGAGTTCGACGGTCCGGGCGTCGTTCGAGAGCACGCCGACCAGTTCCTCGGCGAAGAAGTAGCTGCAGACGGTGATCGGCACGGAAACCAGCAGCGCGAGCCACAGCGACTGCTTGATGACGAAGTTCGCCTCGCCGTGGTCGCCCGCCCCCTTCAGCCGGGAGACGACGCTGATGGTGCCGGAGGTGAGCGCGAGCGCCAGCCCGAACGGGATGAAGTAGTACTGGAAGCCGAACTCCAGGGCGGCGACGGCGGCCCCGCCGGCGTAGAGGCTCACCATGAGGAAGTCGGCGGCGCGCAGCAGCGTCCGCATCCCGCCGGTGACCATCTGCGGGACGGCCAGGTCGAACGCCTCCTCGCCCTTTCGCCGGTCGAGCAGGTTCAGTTTCGCGAGCGCCGCCGGGAACGACAGGAGGGCGTTCCGGGTGCGCTCGCGAAGCGAGCCGAGCATTCGTCGGACGGTCGGTCGGACCCCGGAAGGCTCTATCGGGTTCCCCCGAGCGTGTCGTCCGACTCGACCGTCGGAGCGGCCGCCGCTTCGGGTGGAACACCGAGCCGGAAGGAGGTGGTGAGCGGACCGTCACCGGCGATGTGGCACCGATTCGAGTGGAAACGGTGGGGCTGACGGGACGCCGCGTGAAAACTGTCGGATGAGGACGCGGCGGTCGCTGGGTGGCGACAGGACGAGAGCGGAGCGGGGAGAGGTGGCGGGGACGAGCGCGGATTACTCGTCCTCGGGCCCCCAGGTCTCGGGCATCTCGATGACGTAGCGGCCGTCCTCGCGGAGGGAGATGATGTACTCGTCCCGATCGTACAGCTCCATCAGGTTGAGTTCGTACTGGCCGGGGTTGAGGATGCGGATGGACTCGAACTGGTCGTTCAGCTTCTCGCGCAGCGCGGCGAGGTCGGGGTCGTTCTCCCCGGCAGGCTGCCCGTCGTCGCCGTCCTCGCCGGAACCCGCCGCTCCGGGCCCCCCGGACGCCCCCGTTTCGGGTGGAGTCCAGCGGCGGGAGTCGTCCCCGTCGCTCGGCAGGTCGGCACTGCTCACCATCTCGCTGCGGGCGGCCGCCTGTGCGCCGTCCTCCTCGCCGGGTCCGACCTGCTCGGCGTCGGTGGTGGTCGCGTCCGGATCGGCGGCGGAAGCGCCCGCCCCGGCGTCGGTTGCGTCCGCAGCGGATCCGTCACCGGTGTCGATTCCGTCGGCACCGCCCGCGGCCGCGTCGCCGGCGGCTCCCCCGCCGGTTCCGTGGCTGGCGTCCGCCGGGTCGCCTGCGTCGGCGGTTCCCCCCGGGCGGAATTGGAACTTGTTGCTGCCGCAGTTCGGGCAGCCCGAGAGCATCTCCTTGGAGCCGTCGGCGAACGTGCGCCCGCAGTTGGTACACTGGTGTGGCATCTACTTCCTCGAGACGAGCGCGCTGATGAGGTTCTCGTCCTTGTGGAGGGTCTCGAGCTGGTTGGCCGGGCCGATGACGGTGAGCTTCTTCGTCTCCTCGTTTCCCATGATGCGGTCGAGGATGCCGCCGCTCTTCGCGCGCGACTGCGGGTACGACTCGATCTCGATGCCCGTGAAGTCGTCCGGGCTGATCTCGGTCATCGTCACCTCGATGAGCTTCGACTCCTCCTCGGGCGAGAGCCCCTCCTCCAGGACGACGATGTCGCCGTCGCGGACGGTGTCGAGGATGAGCCGGATCTTCTCCATCGAGGTGAGCCCGTCCATGCGCGCGCCGCTGATCAGGTCGATTCGGACGCCGTCGTCGTCCGGCGTTGTCGCTTCGGGCATTATGCGAAGTACTCCGCGATCTTCTCGTACACCTCGTCCATGTTGTTCCCCTCTAGCGCCGAGAGCGGCACCGTCTCGTGTTGCGGGAACGCGTCGGAGATGCGTTTGACGTCGGAGTCGTCCAGGTCGGTCTTGTTCGCGAAGATGAGCACGGGGAGGTCCTGGCTCTCGATGATGCCGATGAGCATCGTGTTCACCTGCGTGAACGGGTCCGTCGCGGAGTCGAGCACGTAGATGACGCCGTCGACGTCCTCGCGGAGCCAGTGCATCGCCTCGGCGACGCCCTCGGTCGCCTCGCGCGACCGCTTGACGGCGTCCTCCTTCTCCATGTCGTGGTCGAGGAACTCCTTGTAGTCGACCTTCGTCGTCACGCCGGGCGTGTCGACGATGTCGATGGTGACCGTCTTGCCGTTCCGTTCGATCTGGACGTTCTCCTTCCGGCGGGCGCGGCGCGTCTCGTGGGGGACGTGGCTCTCGGGGCCCACGGCGTCGCCGGTCCAGTCCCGTGCGATGCGGTTCGCCAGCGTCGTCTTGCCGGCGTTTGGCGGTCCGTAGATACCGATGCGTTTCGGCTCGGACTCCGAGAAGAGCCCGTCCGTGACGCGCGATATGCTGTCTCTGAGATTCGTGAGCAGACCCATTCTGGCCTCCCCCTCCCGTGTAGGAGGGCGTTACCCCACCAAACTGGGGCCGATACTTAAGCACTACGTCAGACGCCGCCATGCGGGCGTTTCGAGCGTCGTGGGCCGAGATTCCGGGTGAGTACGGTCGACGTCGTCACGCCGGATCGGGCGTGATGGCCACAGCAACGTCGGATCAACTCCCCCGTCACCGGTCGTCGTCCTGGGAGAATGTCTCCCCACGGGAGGACCGGGAACCGATCGGACGGTTGAGCATCAGTAGGCGGCCGTTAGTGGTCGATCGGTCGGACCGGGTGAAATCGTATCGACGTGAGACGTGACGAGACTGGGCCAGACGGGAGGGACGTGACGTGCCTGTGCCGGACGAGATGGGGCGTGACGGGGCCGAACGGTCGTGTGCAGTCCCCCCTACCCCCTCGTTTCCGGTGGAAACGGCTGGCGGCCGGTGGCGGATCGAGCGGTGGAACCTCTCTAGAGCCTACGACACCCAGTAATTAACTCAAACTGCTAGTCGTGCGGATATTGTTTGAGTTGGGGTGAGATAAAACCACCGGGTCCCGTCGTCCCCGTGACGGGTCACACCCTCTCCCGTCCATCGTGGATTCCAGTAGAAACGAAGGGGTTGGGGGGTCGCCCCGATCACGACGAACACGATGCCTGCCTGGACTCTCGATTTCCGACCCCCCACCGCTTCAACTCCACCACGAACGCTAGCGAGCGAACCGCTCCGCGGGAATCCGCCGACACCCACCTCCGTTTCACCTCCAACACCGATCACGCTGGACGAACCTACAATCACCATTTCGCCTCCACTAGTTGATATTAATCCGAGAGCTCTCGGCGGGAGCGATCGGAAATTCGAACGTCGATGCGGCCGGTGTGAACCGGTTTTTCGCTTTCCCGGCGACGGTTCACGAGACCCGGATCGGTTTCACCGGAAACCGGGACGGTCAGTCTCCGGAAGAGCCATCGTCCGGTCACTGCTCCGGACACGAAACCCCGGGGTCGGCGGAGTCCGAGCCGGGGTAGCTCCACGTACCGACCGCGCTGGACCAGCAGCTCGGGGATCTGCTGGTCCGACGGACTCGTCTCGATCGACTGGCCCGCGCGAACCGGCCGTCTGAAGAGTAAGGTTTTTACTCCGGCTGTTCATCTGCTTCGGCTGCATCATCTGGACGCCCGGCGTCCGCCGATGGGAGCACGAATCGGTGGCTCACGTGTAAATACGCCCCGATTCATCGACTCTCCGCCCGGCGTTCCACGCGAAACGAAGGGGAACCACGAACGCATGACACGAGACGATCGAACCGAGACGACCGACGACGCGGCGGTCCGGCAGCAGGGGGACCGGACCGACCGCGAGGACGCATCGACGGCGGACGACCCCGACCGGGTGCTCGAGGGCACGGAACCGGACCCGGCGGGCGGCGGCGGGGGCGAGGACGCAGTCGAAACGACCCCTTCCGATGGTTCGGCGTCCCCGAGCGAGACGTCGAGCGGGGACGAGCCGCCGTCCGCGGCCGAGGTCGCCGCCGCGGGGTCAACCGACGGTGACGGCTCCGGCGCGTTCGAGTTCGGCTCCCGGACCCGCACCGAGACCGAGGTCGACCTCGACGTCGACGAGGTGCTCGCGGACGAGGACGAGGAGAACACGGGGCTGTTCGACGACCTGCTCTCGGGCGAACCGATCTTCGAGAACAAGGAGGTGCTCCGGCCCTCCTACACGCCGCACGAACTCCCGCACCGGACCGACCAGATCAACAAGATGGCGACGATCCTCGTCTCGGCGCTCCGCGGGGAGACGCCCTCGAACATCCTCATCTACGGGAAGACGGGGACCGGGAAGACCGCCTCCGCGAAGTTCGTCTCACAGGAGCTCGAATCCACGAGCCAGAAGTACGACGTCCCCTGCGAGGTCGAGTACATCAACTGCGAGGTGACCGACACGCAGTACCGCGTGCTCGCCCAGCTCGCGAACAAGTTCATCGAGAAGAACGAGGCCGTCATCGACGACCGTCTCGGGGAGCTCGAGGGCCTGTACGCGGACGCGACCGAGGACGTCGACGCCCTCGCCGGCACGGAGTTCGCGACCGCCGCGGACGTCGCCGACCGGATCGACGAGCTGGAGGCCGACCGCGAGGAGATGGAGGAGGTCCCGATGACCGGGTGGCCGACCGACCGCGTGTACACGACGTTCTTCGACGCCGTGGACTACCACGAGCGCGTCGTCGTCATCATGCTCGACGAGATCGACAAGCTCGTCGAGAAGTCGGGCGACGACACGCTGTACAACCTCTCGCGGATGAACTCCGAGCTGGACAACTCCCGCATCTCCATCATGGGCATCTCGAACGATCTGAAGTTCACCGACTTCCTCGACCCCCGCGTCAAGTCCAGCCTCGGCGAGGAGGAGATCGTCTTCCCGCCCTACGACGCGAACCAGCTCCGGGACATCCTCCAGCACCGCTCGGACATCGCGTTCAAGGCTGACGCGCTCACCGAGGACGTCATCCCGCTGTGTGCGGCGTTCGCCGCCCAGGAGCACGGCGACGCGCGGCGCGCGCTCGACCTGCTGCGCACGGCCGGCGAACTCGCCGAGCGCTCGCAGGCCGACCTCGTCGAGGAGTCCCACGTCCGGCAGGCCCAGGACAAGATCGAACTCGACCGCGTCGTCGAGGTCGTCCGCACCCTGCCGACCCAGTCGAAGATCGTCCTCTTTTCCATCATCCTGCTGGAGAAGAACGGCGTCCACAACGTGAACACGGGCGAGGCGTTCAACATCTACAAGCGCCTCTGCGAGGAGATCGACGCCGACGTGCTCACCCAGCGCCGCGTCACGGACCTCATCTCGGAACTGGACATGCTCGGCATCGTCAACGCGGTCGTCGTCTCGAAGGGCCGCTACGGCCGGACGAAGGAGATCTCGCTCTCGGTTCCCATCGACGAGACCGAGGCGGTGCTTCTCTCGGACTCCCGGCTCGGCGACATCGAGGACGCCCAGCCGTTCGTGCAGGCGCGGTTCGACAACTGACGGCAGGGTTTCACCTGGAGCCCCCGGTACTACCTGGCGGACTGGATTTCACCGCAGCGTTCGATCCGACGATCGGGAGCGCGGTGTTCCACCCGGCGTCCGGGTTCGCTGGAGATCGGCGGGTCGGCCGACACCGACACCCCAACGTTTCGCATGTAAACAGTACTCACTGATTGCGATCTTCGGCGAAAATAGCTCCACGGGAACTGGTGGTTATCGGGCCGAAACCGGCGTCGGACTCCCGGATGCTAGCGACGGCCTAACGCCCTGCCCTCCGGCCGCCGTCGTGTTGGAACCCTCGGTCGTTGCAGCCGTGACGACACCGGCGTCCCCGACGGGTCCGACCTGGGCCGGGGTCACCGTGCCCGAGAAGACGAGCCTCACCCAGCCGAGGTAGGGGATTCGCACCTGTGCGATGCCGCGGATCCAGTCGCTCCGCACGGGCCCGGCGAAATCGAGCGCCTGATCGTACTTCGCGTTGTTGTCACCCTTCGTGATGAAGCCGGCGTGGGGCGCCGGACAGTAGCGGATCGCCTGACACGACTCCCCGTTGACGTACGCCGGGTTCGCCTCGTCGTACCAGTTCTCGCCCTCCTCGACGTGGAACATCGCCCGGTGGATGATCGGCGACTGCCCCCTGGCCGCCCGCTCCGGCGTCTGATAGATGACGACCGAGCCGTAGCCGTCGAAACTCCGGAACTCCTCGGTCGCCCCGGTTTCGGCGGTCACGACGCCCGTATCGCCGACCGCGAACGACGGGGCGAACCGGTCGGGCTCGGTCATGAACACGAGGTCGCCCGGATGCATGTGGGGCTCCATGCTTTCGGACTCGACGGCGACCATCGGCGGCCAGACGCCCGCGACCGCGAACAGGAGGAGGCCGACCAGCGCGACGGCCAGCGCGGAGGAGAGCACCTCCCGAACGAACAGCAGGGGACCGGAATCCGCGTGGAGGAATCGCCGCAATGGGTCCTCGTTGGGGGACCCTCCGTCGTCACTCATTGCACCGAGTTCCGCCCGGCCGGTGTTGAACCTTCTGGGTCGGGGAGTCTCGAACCGTGGCAGTGACCGTTTTCTCCCGATTTCGGCGCTTGGTTACCGACTGGGGTGGATCCGTACCCTTGGTGACCACCTTCCACCGGTTCGCTACCCTTTTGCCGCCACCCGTTGACCTCTCTCCCTGTGCCACTGGAGACGCCCTCCCGGGTCGTGCAGGCGCTGACGGCCCGCGGCTACAACGCCGAACGGGAGGCCGTCACCCTCATCACCGACGCCGATTCGCCAGCGCTCGCGCTCGAGGCAGCCATCGAGTCGACCCCCGAATCCACGCTCGTTCTGACGACGGACCACGTTCGCTCCGTGCTGGCCGAAACGCCCGCCGCCGACCCGAAAGCAGTCTCGACCGACGGAGCGGAGACCACCGCCGCCCCGGCGACCGCCGATGCGACCACGGCGACCGCCGAAACGGTCCCGGAGACCGCCGAAACGGTCCCGGAGACCGCCGCCCCGGCGACCGGCGACCCCTCCGTTTCGACTGCAACTGCTCCCGGCCAGTCGGGCGACTCCACCCGCACGGCTCCAGTCGAAACGGAGGGGTCTTCCCGCGTGGGGAGTCGGACGCCGAACCCGCCCGGCATCGGGAACGACGTCACCGGCCGCTCGACCGGGACGGGCGAGTACGACGAGTTCGTGCGCGTGTTCCGCGACCGGTACGACCGGCTCGCGGGCCAGTTGCGCGGGCGAGTGAACCACCGCCCCGCCGAGGCGATCCAGGAGATGCCGGGCGGCAGCGAGGCCGAACTCATCGGCCTCGTCAACGACATCCGCTCGACGGCTTCGGGCCACTGGCTGATCGAACTCGAGGACACGACGGGGACGTTTCCGTGTCTCGTCATGAAGGACCGGGACATCGCGGACCTGGTCGACGAACTGCTGCTGGACGAGTGCATCGCCGTCCAGGGCACCCTCGCGGACGACGCGGGCATCCTGTTCGTCGACGCCATCCACTTCCCGGACGTCCCACGGACGTACAGGCCGAGCACGGCCGACCGCGAGGTCGAGGCGGCGCTCATCTCGGACGTCCACGTCGGTTCCCAGGAGTTCATGGCCGACGCCTGGCACCGCTTTGCCGACTGGCTCCACACCGAGGAGGCCGAACGCGTCGAGTACCTCCTCGTCGCTGGCGACATGGTCGAGGGCGTCGGCGTCTACCCGAACCAGGACGAGGAACTCGACGTGGTGGACATCTACGACCAGTACGAGCGCTTTGCGGAGTACCTCAAGGAGGTGCCCGGCGACATGGAGATCGTGATGATCCCGGGCAACCACGACGCGGTCCGGCTCGCCGAACCGCAACCGGGCTTCGACGAGGAGCTCCGCGACATCATGTCGGCCCACGACCCGCAGATCTCGGGCAACCCGTCGATGGTCGACGTCGAGGGCGTCTCGATCCTCATGTACCACGGCGTCTCGCTCGACGAGGTCATCGCCGAGCTTCCCGAAGAGAAGGCCAGCTACGACGAGCCCCACAGGGCCATGTACCAGCTGTTGAAGAAGCGCCACGTCGCACCGCAGTACGGCGGTCACACCCGCATCGCCCCGGAGGAGAAGGACTACCTCGTGATGGACGAGGTGCCGGACGTGTTCCACACCGGCCACGTCCACAAGCTGGGCTGGGGGAAGTACCACAACGTCCTCGCGGTCAACTCGGGCTGCTGGCAGGCCCAGACCGACTTCCAGAAGTCCGTCAACATCGACCCCGACGCCGGGTTCGCGCCAATCCTCGAACTCGACACGCTGGACATGACGGTTCGGAAGTTCACCTGAGGAACCTCCTTTGCGGGGGTCCTCCTCGCTCGGGCCGGCTCAGCCGGCCCTCGCTCGTCGAACCCCCGCAAAACCCGTTCATGCCAAAACGCCGCCAGACTCGGTCGGCGCGGCTGCGCCGCGCCTCCCTCGCTCGCGGTACTGACGCTCGTGAACCGCACAGCACGGCACCGCTTCGGCACTGTTCGCCACCCCACTGCGACCACGCCGTCGCCGAACCGTCCGCTGTTCGTCCCCCGTTGCTTAAGTGTCACACCCCCCTCCGGACGGTCGATGACGGACCCGTCCGACCGCCCGACGGACGACGATTCGGAAGGACACGGTTTCGAGTGGACGGGGTCGGCACGATCGGGGGATGTGGGAACGTCTGACGCGGCGGGGTCGGACGCTTCGGAAACGGAGGTCACGGTCCGGCTCCCGGCGGAGCCGTCCCGCCCGCTCGGCACCCCGCGTCCCGATGACTCCACCGACGCCGGGGATTCGGTCGAATCCGACGGCCGGGAGCGGTCGGGGGTGTCGGCCGCCACGAGCGAGTCGGGCGGCCCACTGTCCGTCGAACTGCCGCGACCGCCGGCCCGGTTTCGGGACTCCGACCCGACGGGTGCGTCGTGGTGGGCCGTGCTGCTGGTCGGCACGGTCGCCTGGGCGCTGGTGGCGGCGCTCTGGAGCCTCCCGCTCGCGCTCGCGGAACTGCCCGTTCCCTCGCTCTCGGGCCGGCTCGCGTCCGCGGCCGGCGGCGGCGTGCTGCTCGGTCTCGCGGTCGCCGCGCTGCTCCGCGCGCTCCTCTTGCCGATCTCGCTCCTCCGGGACGCCACGTTGCTCGGGCGGGCCGAGGGCGTGAACTGGTCGCCGTCGTGCCGGCTCCTGGGGCCCGCGGTGCTCCTCGCGCCGCTCCCCACGAGCGTCTACTACCTGCTGGCGCGCCGGCGCTACGTCGGCGTCCCCCACCTCCCGTTCGGCGATCGGTTCGCGTTCTACGAGGGCCGCATCGTCCCCTCGAACTGGTGGGTGCTGGTCGTCGTCGGCGTCGTGCTCGGCGGCCTCGTCGAGGGGCTGGTCGCCGCCTCGGAGGCGCTCTCGGCGCTCCCCGCGGGCCTCGGGACGGCGCTGTCGGGGCCGCTGCTCGCGGTACTGCTGGCGGTCCTGTTCCTCCGATACGTCCTCGTCCCGCTCGGCTTCTACCTCGACGCGACGGCGGTCCGCCGGGCCGACGTGGGCTGGCGGCCGCTCGCGCTCTGGTACGCGCTCGGCGGCCTCGTCCTGGCGCTCCCGTTCGGCGCGTTCTACCTCTACCGGCGGGTTCGGTACACGAACGTCGGGCCGTTCTGATGGGCCGGGACCGCACCGCCGGCCACGCCTCCGCGACGGCAGGGTCCGACGACGAGAACCCGGTCGCTCAGGGCGCGTCGAGGCGGTAGCGGGTGGTCCGCTCGCCGTCGAAGCGCGGGCCGGGGCCGACCTCCTCGAAGTCGGCCTCCACCGCGGCCTCGCGCATCTCGTCCTCGCCGTCGAGCACGAGCAGTTCCACGGCCATCCCCTCGCTCGCGGCAAAGCGGAGCGGTTCCTCCAGCAGGCGAGCACAGACCGCTTTGCTCCCGCCGAACTGGGTGACGTGGACGGTGTCGTCCCGCGCGTCGTAGCTGAGAAAGCCGAGGACGTCGTCGGGGTCGGTCTCCTCCTCGCCCGGTTCGGGGGTCGACTCGTCGACGGCGACCCGCACCGTCCGGTCGTGGATGACCCCCCGCATCGCCTCGGTCGGGGCGTCGGCGATGGCCGCGAGCGCGGCGGCGTCGGCTTCGACCCCGTCCCGAATCTCCATACGCCGTCCGTACGCCACCCACCGACGTAAGTCCCGCGGGGGTATCGCGGGGCTTACCTCCGCAGGCGCGCTCCACCCGGTATGAGCGTCCGCGACGAGTTCGACGCCTGGGCCGCCGACGGCCGGGACCGGGGGATGGAGGAGCGACACTGGCACACCGCGAAACACGTGCTCGCACGGATGCCGGTCGAACCGGGCGACGCCGTGCTCGACCTGGGGACCGGGAGCGGCTACGCGGTCCGCGCGCTCGCGGAGGCGACCGACCTCGGCCGCGGCTACGGCCTCGACGGCTCACCCGAGATGGCCCGTAACGCCCGTGAATACACGCTAGAAGCCGCCACGGGGGCAGATCTCGGCGGAGAAACCGGTGCCGCCTCGGCCACCGACCTCGACGGAGAGACCGCGGCCGCCTCGGCCACTGATCTCGGGTTCGTCGTCGGCGACTTCGGCCACCTTCCGTTCGCTGACGACTCGATCGACCACGCGGTCACGATGGAGGCGTTCTACTACAGCAGCGACCCCCACGAGGCGCTCCGGGAGGTCGCCCGCGTCCTCCGGCCCGGCGGCACGTTCCACTGTGCGGTGAACTACTACGAGGAGAACGTCCACAGCCACGGCTGGCAGGAGAACATCTCGGTCGAGATGACCCGGTGGGACGCCGCCGAGTACCGCGAGGCGTTCCGGGACGCGGGCCTCGCGGTCGCCGCCCAGGACAACGTGCCGGACCGCGAGATCGAGATCCCGCCGGCCGAGGCGTTCCCCACCGAGAACTGGGAGAGCCGCGAGGCGATGGTCGAGCGGTACCGCACCTACGGCACGCTGCTCACCGTCGGCGTCTCCCGTTGAACCGCTCCGGCTCCGCGTCCAACGGTCCGCGGTGTCACGCTCGAAACTCTCACTCGTCGTCCCGTTTCGCGAGGTCCGCCACCGCCGGCCCGTCGATGACGCGCCCGTCCGCCTCGAACCGGGAGCCGTGACACGGACAGTCCCACGTCCCCTCGCCGTCGTTCCAGCTCACGAGACAGCCCATGTGCGGGCACACCGCCGAGACGGCCCGCAGGTCGCCGTCGTCGGCCCGCGACACCGCCAGCAGGTCCGTGCCGCGGCGGACGACCGTGCCCTCGCCCGGCGAGAGGTCCCCGAGCGAGCCGTGCTCGCCCCCCGAGAACGGCGCACGCGTCCAGTCACCGACGTACTGGTGTCCCACGTTCAGGTTCTCCCGGAGGAACGTCCCCGTCGCCGCCCCGCGCGGGACCCGGGACGGGTCGTACGCCCCCGCCCAGTCGTTGTCGTGCCCGCGGACGAGGTCGGCGAGGAGCATCCCCGCGACGGTGCCGTTCGTCATTCCCCACCCGCCGAACCCGGTCGCCACGTACACGTTCTCGCGCCGCTCGAGTTCGCCGACGAACGGCCGCCGGTCGACCGACACGAAGTCCTGGGTCGACCAGCGATACGGCACGGCGGAGACGTCGAAGCGGTCGCGGGCCTCGGCCTCGACGCGGTCGAACCGCTCGGCGACGCTGCCGCCCTGCCCGGTCTTGTGGTTCTGCCCGCCGACGAGCGTGAGCGTCCCGTGCTCGTCCGTCTCGCAGGTCCGGACCGAAACGTACGGCTCGTCGGCGCGGTAGAACACGCCCTCGTCGGGCGGGTCGGCGGCGTCGACGGCGACGACGTAGGACTTCTTCGGGGACAGGCGGGCGAAGTAGAACGCCGGGTCGACCAGCGGGAAGTGTGTGGCGACGACGACGGCGTCGGCCCCGAGGGTCCCCCGTTCGGTCTCGACCCGGCACGGACCGCGTGACCCGTCCTCGACGTCCTCGACCCGGGTTTCCTCGTAGATCCGTCCGCCGCCGTCGACGACCGACTCGGCGAGCGCGAGCAGGTAGTCGCGGGGGTGGAACGCCGCCTGGTCGTCGAACCGGACGGCCGCCGCGGCGTCGTCCGGGAGCGGAACGTCCTCGACCCACCTCGCGGGAATCCCGAGGTGACGCGCGGTCGCGGCCTCCGCCCGGTATCGACGACGCTCCTCGGGGTCGTGGGTGTAGACGAACGCCGGGAGGCGCCGGAACCCGCAGTCGACGCCGAGTTCACCGACCTTCGCCTCCACGTAGTCGATGGCGGCCTCGTTCGCCTCGGCGTACGCGCGGGCAACGTCGGCGCTGGCCTCGCTCGACAGGAAGCGGTAGATCACGCCGTGCTGTGAGGTGACCTTCGCGGTCGTGTTCCCGGTCGCGCCCGAGCCGATCCGGTCGCGCTCGAGCAGGGCGACCGACTCCCCGGCCGCGACGAGTTCGGCGGCCGCCGTCACCCCGGCGATGCCGCCCCCGACGACCGCGACGTCGACGTGTTTCCCTTCGGCGAGCGGGTCGTAGTCGGACGCGGCGCTCGTCGCCGTCCACACCGACGTCCTCGTGTCCGCTCCGGGCGGTCGCTCCCGGCCGGTGGCGTCCTCGGTCGGGGCCATGTAGTCCCGCCAGTACGACGCGAGGTCCCAAACGGACTGTGCCGGGACGTGCAAGCCGACGACGGGCAGCCACGCGGCGACGGGACCGACCCCGGGCCCGGCTCCGGGGACGACGTGCACGTCGGCGAGGTCGGCACGGGCGTCACCGTCCCCGCACGGTCGCGGTCGCTCCGGGCGGACGAAGATGGTGGCGTTTATCAGACCGGTCGTCGAGCCAAGGCACGTGAGTTCCCCATTCGAGAATCCGGCCTTCCGGTACGGAATCGGTCTCAGCGGCGCCCTGATCCTCGCGTTCGTCGCCCTCTCGTATTTCGAGGGAACGATTCGCTGGATCATCCTCGGGATCGCCGTCCTCGACGCGCTCGTCACCCCGATGATACTGAAACGCGCGGCGACCTGAGACGCGGCCGCACGCCGATCCTCACTCCTCGACGACGTGTACGTCGGCGGCGTCGAACCCGACGGTGATCGTCCCCGAGCGGTCGCCGTCGGTCCGAACCGTCAGGGGCGTCCCCGCCCAGTCACAGTGCAGGCGGGTGGCCTCGCCGAGGAACTCCGCGCTCTCGACGGCGACGGAGAGTCGATTGTCGGCGTTCTCGGGATCGACCCGCAGGCGCTCGGGCCGCACGCAGACGGTGAGGTGGTCACCGCGAGCGGCCCCGCAGGGAGGGACGCGGAGCGCGTGCCCGCCCACGTCGACCGTGCAGCCCCCGTCGGTCGACTCGCGGACCACCCCGGTGAGGACGTTGTTGTCGCCGAGGAACGACGCGACGAACCGGGTGCGCGGCGCGCCGTAGAGGTCCCGCGGCGCGCCGACCTGCTCGACGCGCCCGTCGTTCATCACCGCCACGCGGTCGGAGACGGCCAGCGCCTCCTCCTGGTCGTGGGTGACGTAGACGGTCGTGATTCCGAGCTCCCGCTGGATCTTCCGGACCTGCACCCTGAGCCGTTCGCGCAGTCGGGCGTCGAGCGCCGACATCGGCTCGTCGAGCAGCAGCAGCCGCGGACCGGGAGCCAGCGCCCGGGCCAGCGAGACTCGCTGGCGCTGCCCGCCCGAGAGCGTCGACGGGTCGCGGTCACCGAACCCCGAGAGATCGACCATGTCGAGCAGGTCCGCGACGCGCTCGTCGCGGCCGACCCCGCCGGGCGGATCGGAGAATCGCAGGCCGTAGGCGACGTTCTCCGCGACGGTCATGTGCGGGAACAGCGCGTAGTTCTGGAAGACGACGCCGACGCCGCGGGCCTCCGGCGGGACGCCGTCCATCGGCTCGCCGCCGATCTCGACCGATCCGTCCGTGGGGGACTCGAACCCCGCGACGGCGCGCAGCGTGGTGGTCTTCCCGCAGCCCGAGGGGCCGACGAGCGTGAAGAACTCGCCCGGCTCGACGGCCAGGTCGATGCCGTCGAGCGCGGTCGTCCCGCCGTACTCGACGCGCAGGTCGTCGAGCCGGACCGGGGCGGCGTCGCGTCCGTCGACCGCGGACCGTCCGGTCGACGACCGTTCGGCCGCCGCGGGTCCGCCGGCGTCGGCTCCCGCGTCGGGACCCGTCCCCTCCTCAGCCACGGAACCCACCCCCGACGCGCTCGATGACGACGAACGAGGCGGCCGTCACCGCGAGCAGCACGGTGCCCATCGCGGTCGCGGGGCCGAGCCGTCGCCCGATGTAGCGCTCGACGGCGACGGGCATCGTGTAGACGTTACCCCCTTCCGCGAGGATGACCGTGGCGTCGAACTCGCCGACGCTGAGCGCGAACGCGAACGCCGCGCCGGCGACGACGCCCGGCCAGACGAGCGGCAGTTCGACGTCGAGGAGCGCCCGGACCCGGGACGCGCCGAGCGACCGCGCCGACTCCACGAGCGTCCGGTCGAGGCCGTCGAGCCCCGGCGAGACGTTGCGCACGACGAACGGGTAGGCGGCGACGGCGTGGGCGGCGACGATGGCCGCCGGGCCCGACGCGGAGAAGCGGTAGCCGAACGCCTCGACGCCGAACACCAGCCCGCGGAGCAGGCCGAGGCCGACGACGATGCCCGACACCGCCAGGGGAGCCATCGACAGCGCGTCGAGCGCGACCCGGCCGCGGAACCGCCGGGTCGTCAACACGGCCATCGAGACGCCCATCGGCAGGGCGACGGCGAGCGTGGCGACGCCGAACGCGAGCGAGTTCAGCACCGCCGGCAGCGGCCTCACCTGGAACGCCGCGCCCGACACCTGTCGCCGGAGCAGGAAGCGGTACGCCGAGAGCGTGAACTGGCCGTCGACGGTCAGGCTGGCGTAGATCATGCTGAGGATCGGCCCGAGGAACACGACGACCACGACCGCGGCGTAGCCGGCGACGGCGAGCCGGGAGACCAGCCGCTCGCGGGTCCACGCGGCGGCGCTCCGCCACGATTCGGGCACGAGCCGCTCCCGGGGGAGCGGGCGGACGTCGCGGCGCTCGGCGGTCTGGCGACGCTCGTACCGCAGGTAGAGCGCGGTGAGCGTGAGCGACACGGCCGACTCGACGGCCGCCAGCGCGGCGGCTTCCGCGTAGTCGAGCTGCTGGACGGCGGAGTAGATGAACACCTCGACGGTCGCGTACTGGAACCCGCCGAGCGCGAGCACGATGGGGAACGAGGCGAACGTGAACACGAACGTCAGCGTCGCCCCCATCAGCACCGCCGGCAACAGCTGCGGGAGCACCACGTCGCGGAACGCCCGGCGGGGCGACGCGCCCAGCGAGCGGGCCGTCTCCACCGCACCGGCGTCGACCGACTCCCACGAGGCGGTCACGACGCGGGTGACGAGCGGGGCGTTGTAGAAGGCGTGGGCGACGATGATCGCGCCGAGCGACGGGAGCAGGTCGACCCCGCCCACGCCCAGCGCGCCGAGCGCATCGTTGAGCGTGCCGGACGCGCCGAACGTGGCGTAGAAGCCGACCGCGACCATCACCGACGGGAGCACGAACGGCACCATCGTCAGCGACTTGAGCGTCTCCCGGCCGCGGAAGTCGAACCGGGCGAGCACCCACGCGCCCGGGAGACCGAGCGCGACGCTGGCGAGCGTCGAGAGGAACGCCTGCCAGGCCGTGAAGCCGAACACGCGGACGACGTAGAACTCGTCGGTCAGCACGTCGACCAGCGGGCCGAACGTGAGCCGCCCCGCCTCGCGGACCGACTCCACCAGCACCGTCGCTACGGGGTAGTAGAACAGCACGGTCAGGAGGAGGGCCGTCCCGACCGCCAGCAGGGGGAGCGCCCGCCGTTCGAGGACGTCGGCGCCTCCGGGCCGGCGCACCGCGCGACCGACCCGGCGCGCCGTCCGCCGGGCGCGGCTCACCCGCCGGCGAAGCGCCGCGCCCACTGATCGGTCCATTCGTCGACGTTTCCTTGCAACTCGTCGTACGTGAAGGTGACCGGTTCGGGCGGCTCCTGGGCGTACCGGGAGTAGTCCTCTGGCAGCGGGGCGTCCTGGATCGCCGGAAACGCGACGTTTCGCTGGGCGATGCCGGCCTGGATCTCCGGCTGGAGCATGAACGACATGAACTCGCCGGCGAGTCCGGGGGCGTCAGTGTCGGCAAAGCGGGCCATCCCCTCGGGGTTTGCGTACGCCTGGTCGTTCAGGAAGCGGATCTGGTGCTTCTGGAGGTCCTGGTCCTCGGCGGCGGCGAACACCTGGTCGGTGGAGTAGGAGACGACCATCGGGGCCTCCTCGTTCGTGTAGGCGGTGTACGAGTCCGTCCAGTTGCCCAGTACCGTGACGCCGTTCGCCTGGAGCCGGTCCCAGTAGTCGAGGAACCCGTCCGGGCCGTACTCCTTGATGGTGTGGAGCATGAACGCCTCGCCGGTCGAGGAGCTCGCCGGGTTCTGCGCGATGAGGTCGCCCTCGTACTCGGACTCGGTCAGCGCCTCGAACGTCTCGGGCGCGACGAACTCGCCGCCGTCCATCGTCGCGTTCCAGACGAGCGAGATGTAGCCCGTGTCGAACGGTACGGCCCGGTTCCGCGGGTCGAACTGGAGCCCATCTCGGAGCCGATCCATCCCCTCGACGTCGCCGGCTTCGGCGAACAGCGGGTCGGTGAACTGCCCCTCGCCACGGCGGTCGTCCGCGTCGATGAGCTGACCGGTGTTCAGCCCGACGTACACGTCGGCCTCGAACTCGACGCCCTGGATGGCCCGCTCGAGGTAGTAGTTCAGCTCGCTTTCCGGCGTCTGGTAGACGAGCGTCGCGTCGAACTGCTCCTCGAACCGCCGCTTCAGCCACGCGCCCGGGCTCGTGCTCGGCGCGTTCACGAACGGCGGGTACGTCGCCACGACGAGCGTGTCGGCCCCGCTCGGCGTCGGCGATCCCGCCGTCGTCCCGGCCCCGTCGGCCTCCGTGGCCGTCGGCGTGGGCGTCTCCTGGTCCACCGGCTCGGCCTGACAGCCGGCGAGCAGCGCCGCACCGCTCGCGCCCGCCGCGGTCAGGAACTCCCGTCTGCTTCGACTCATTACCGGGTTGTTTCACTCTGTGGTATTTAACGGACGCGGTCTCCGAACGGCCGGCTGCGCGGCGGCCGGGCGACGTCTCTCTCACTCCGGCACCTGCGGGCCGCTCGTGGGACCACGAACGGTTCGTGGTCCGGCCCCCCTCCGGGCAAACTGGTTCGCCCTGACCCGAACGCCGGTTCAGTTCGTCCCCGTTCCTGCCCCGTGCTCCGCGAGGAGGTCGAGACACGCGTCCACGAACGGGTGGGCCCGATAGCGGACGGTCCCCTCCCCCGAATCGTGTTCGATCACGCCCGAATCCGCTAGCTTCGGCAGCGTCGCGTGATGGAACCGAACGGCGACCCGTTCCCGGTCGCACCGGCCGTGTTCCGATCGCATCGCCGCGACGTCGTCGACGAGTTCCGCGACGGGAACGCAGGTCTCGGCCGAGTCGCGGAGCACCGACAGGACGGCGCGGCGGCGGTCGTCGGCCAGCACCTCGAACGCCGTTTCGGGCGCGACGTCGAACGCGCGGGACTCCTCGCTCAGCGCCACCATCCTCCCCCCGTCGTTCGGCACACCCTGTTATGAAGTCTGTTTGACACGGTTCGTGCATGTAATGAATCTGAGAACACAAAAATATTGCCCATAGTTCACCCGAATCGAGCGCTCCGTCGGACCGGACGCCGCCGCGACCGGCCGCCGCACCGCCGAGCACAACGGTTTTGCCCCGGGGGCCCACCGGTCGGGGTGTGCCCCCGAGTCGCCGCACCGTCCTGACCGCGCTGCTGGCGGCGATGCTCTCGCTCACGGTGGTCGTGCTGTTCGGCGTGCTCGCCACGGTCGTATTCGCCGTGACGGTCGCGTACGTCCTCTACCCGCTCCGCCAGGAACTCCGTCGGCGTGGGCTCTCGACGCGCCTCG
This sequence comes from Halobaculum sp. XH14, assembly GCF_032116555.1. NCBI lineage: Archaea > Methanobacteriati > Methanobacteriota > Halobacteria > Halobacteriales > Haloferacaceae > Halorarum > Halorarum halobium. Next base: position 115,367 of record NZ_CP134949.1, on the reverse strand, counting down.
CGGCGGCGACGGCGACGACGACGGCGTTCCTCGCGCTGCTGGTCATCGCCGGCCCCATCGCGTACGTCCTCTACTCCCGGCGGGCGGAGTTCGTCGACTTCCTCCGGGCCATCCCGGCCGCGATCACCGTCGACGTGGGCGGGCTCACGTACGTCGTCGAGACCGACCCGCTGCTCGAGGTTGCCATCGCCGCCGTCCGCTCGCTGGCGACCTCGCTGGCGACCGCGGCGCCCGTGTTCGCGCTGAAGGCGCTCCTGTTCGTGCTGGTCGTCTACGGCATCCTCTACGCGCCGACCTCGCCTCGGACCGCGGTCCTGCGGCTCTGTCCGGGCGAGTACCACGACATCGTGTTCGCGCTCCACCGCCGGACGGCCAGCACCCTTCGGGCGATCTACGTGCTCCAGGCGGCCACCGCGTTCGGGACGTTCCTCGTCGCGTTCGTCCTCCTCGTGGCGCTGGGCTACCGGTCGCCGTTCGCGCTCGCGGTCGTCGCTGGCCTCCTGCAGTTCGTCCCCGTGCTCGGGCCGAGCATCGTCGTGGTCGCGCTCGCGGCGGTCGACGTCGTCGCCGGCAACGTCGTCCGGGCGCTGCTGGTCACGGGGCTCGGCCTGTTCTTCGTCGGCTTCGTCCCGGACGCGGTCATCCGGTCGCGGCTGGCCAGCGAGACGACGGACATGCCCGTCTCGGTGTACTTCGTCGGCTTCGTCGGCGGCCTCCTGTCGCTGGGCGCCATCGGCTTCGTCGTCGGCCCGCTCGTCGTCGCGCTGCTCGCGGAGGTCGTGAGCCTCCTCTCGGACGGCACGGCGAGCGAGCAGACGCAACTGTCGGGCGTGACCGACGGGCGTGGGTCGAGCGACGGTGCGGTCGGTGACGGCGGGACGACCGGGGACGCCCACGTCGCCGGCGACGACGTGGACGACGCGCCCGACGGCGTCGCCGGGACCGAGCCGACGGACGGGTGAGTCGGCCGAGCGTCGACTCGTCGGTTCCCCCCGTACCGACGACGCTCCGGCCTCCCGTCCTCGACCGTGCGCCCGTCTTCGTCGCCCCCGCTCACGTCCCGGTCTTCACTGCCCCCGACTACGTCCCGGTCTCCGTCGCCCCGCCGCGCGCCTCCCACTCGGTGAGGCTCCCCTCGTAGAACGCGAGGTCGTCGTAGCCGAGGTGGCCGAGCACGAGGTACGTGTGGCTGATGCGCCGCGCCGTGTTGCAGTAGAGCAGCACGCGACGGTCGGGCGTGACGCCCCGATCCGCGAGGATCGACGCCAGTTCGTCCCGGGGTTTCAGCCCGCGCGACTCGGCGTCGACGAGTTCCATCCAGTCGAGCTGCACCGCGCCGGGGAGGTGGCCCTCCTCGAACTCCCACGCCTCGCGGGTGTCGACGACGACCGTCCCCTCGGCCTCCAGCGCGGCGGCGACCTCGTCGAAGCCGACGAGCGGCGAGTCCGCCGGCTCGCGGGGTTCGTACTCGGTCGGGTCCGGCTCCACCGCGTCGGTCGTCGTCGGGCGCTCGCGGCTCCAGGCGGAGTAGTCGCCGTCCAGCAGGTGGAGCCTCGCGGGGTCGTGGCCGTACAGTTCGGCGGTGACGAGAAAGCGGGCCGCGAACACGCCGTGGGTGTCGTCGTAGGCGACGACGTCGTCCTCGACGCCGATGCCCGCCGCCGAGAGCAGGTCGGCCCAGCGGTCGGCGCCCGGGAGCATCCCCTCGTCGCCCTCGCCGCTGCGGAACTCGCCGAAGGGGATCGAAACCGCCCCGGGAAGGTGGCCGATGCCCTCGTACTCCCACCCGTCCCGCACGTCCACGACCCGCACGTCCTCGAGCCGCTCGGCGAGCCAGTCGGCCGAGACGAAGGTGTCCATGTCCACCGGTTCGCGGCCGAGGGGAAAAACGCCGCCGCACCGGCGAACCCCGACGGGCGTCAGACACGGGGGCAATCATTGCCGGTTTCTGACGCCCGCCCCCTGCCGCCTGCCGCGCGATGTCGGCGCGGCGAGACGTTCCCTCGCGGCCGCTCGCCCGCCCCGCCGGGACCGCGCGGCCATCGCGCGAACGGCGCCGGCAACATGATCCGGTACGTGGAACGAATGGCCGACTCTGCCGGGGCTACGGGTATTATGCTCGGGGAGAACGTACGCACTGTTTGCAATGACGGACTACGCCAAGGACGTACTCGTGTCGGCGGACTGGGTCGAGGACCACCTCGACGAGTTCGAGTCGGACGACCCCGCGTATCGGCTGGTGGAGGTCGACGTGGACACCGAGGCCTACGGGACGGGCCACGCGCCCGGTGCCATCGGCTTCAACTGGGAGACGCAGCTCCAGGACCAGACCCAGCGCGACGTGCTCACCAAGGAGGACTTCGAGGCGCTGAACGCCAGTCACGGCATCAGCGACGACTCGACGGTCGTCCTGTACGGCGACTCATCGAACTGGTTTGCCGCCTACACCTACTGGCAGTACAAGTACTTCGGCCACGACGACGTGCGCCTGCTCAACGGCGGGCGCGACTACTGGCTGGAGAACGACTACCCGCTCACCGAGGAGGTGCCCGACTTCCCGGAGACGACCTACGAGGCCGAGGAGCCGGACGAGTCCATCCGCGCGTACCGCGACCAGGTGGGTGACGCCATCGACGCCGGCGTCCCGCTCGTCGACGTGCGCTCGCCCGAGGAGTTCCGCGGCGAGATCCTCGCCCCGCCGGGCCTGCAGGAGACCGCCCAGCGCGGCGGCCACATCCCCGGCGCGCGCAACATCTCGTGGGCCGCGACGGTCAACGAGGACGGGACGTTCAAGACCGCCGACGAGCTGCAGGAGCTCTACGGCGAGGTCATCGACTCGGGCGACGACGAGATCGTCGCCTACTGCCGCATCGGCGAGCGCTCCTCGATCGCCTGGTTCGCGCTCCACGAACTGCTCGGACAGGACCAGACCGTCAACTACGACGGCTCCTGGACCGAATGGGGCAACCTTGTCGGCGCGCCCGTCGAGACGGGCGACGCGGAGTAGGAGGGACATCGGGCCGCACCACGACGTTTTTCGCGCACTCACGACACGCCGAGTCGACGCCGAACCCGCATCGAACTTCCAGCGGACTTCCAGTGGACGTTCAGCGAACCGCCGGCAGACGGACCGGCGCGCGCTACAGCAGGAAGAACAGCGAGAACGCCGCGCCGGCCAGCGCCAGGAACCCGACCACTGCGAGCGCAGCCTCGGTCGCGTCGAGCCGGACCCCGCGGCGGTCGAGTACCCGCCGACCGGCCGGGGCCGCCACGAATCCGACCGCGAGCAGCGCGAGGCCGGCGACGCCGGCGAACGCCGCGCTGGCCACGCCGGCCGCGAGGTGGACGAGGGCGATGCCGACGACGAGCAGCGCGAGGACGACCGAGGAGGCGCCGAACAGGTACTGGCCGGCGCGACGGGGCGCGGGGAGGGTGAGTGTCGTTGTCATCGTCGGGGGTTCGTGCGGTCCTGGCAAATAGCTGGTGTGCGATTCGATCCGATGAGCTGACGAAATCGGGTTCGGGGAACGGTTCGGTAGAAATCGCCCGCCTCCTCGTGCAACTCGCGGCTTGCGTGATGCCGTGTTCATCAGATGGAGACTGCCCGAAAGCCCGCCCGCCCGCGCCGCACGGCCTCCACACCCTCCCCAGCCGATTGCGCTCCTCGCTCACTTCGTTCGCTGTGGTGCTCATCCCTCGCGCGCGTCTGTGCTCGCCCCCGAGGGGCTCGCGGTCGCGCACGCCGTGATGGATGGCCGTCTTCGACGCGGGTGGACAGTTCGGCCGCCAGCCGCCGCCGGTCGCCCGACGTCGACGACCCGTGATACGCCCCGACCGGCGTGACGCTCACCCGAGCACGAACGCCGCGATGCGGGGCGTGAGGAACGCCTCGACGAACGAGGCGACGACGAGCACCAGCGCGAGTCCCACGAGCACCCACGTCGCCCGGCGGAGCTCCGCGGCGACCGTCCCCGCGTCCGACCGGCCGCGCGCGCCGCGCCACCCGACGACGCCGAGGTGGACGCCGAGCCCGCCCGCGACGGCGATGGCGGGGAGTTCGATGACCCCGTGTGGCGCGACCAGCGCGAGGAACGCCACCCGGTCGAAGATGCCGCCGAGCGCCCCGATGAGCACGCCGTTGAACAGCAGCGAGGCCGCCGCGGGGACGCCGGCCGCCAGCCCGCCGAAGGCGGTGCCGGCCGAGACGAGCCAGTTGTTCGCCGCGATGTTGAGGAACGGGCCGACCGGGACCACGCCGAACACGGTCGCGACGTTCTCGGGCGGCGGGAGCGTGACGCCCATCGGCGCGGTGAACAGGTAGCCGGCGACGGCCCCGCCGGTGAGCAGCAGCGCCCCGGCGGCGTTGGCGGCCGGGTGCTCGCGGACGAACCGCCAGAGTGCGCTCCAGCCGTCGGCGAGCGCGCCGCGAACCCGAGTGCCGAGCGGCGCCCGATCGGCCGCCGGGAGCCCGGTCTCGGCGTACAGGGCGACCGCGAAGGCGTCCAGCAGCGGCGCGACCGTCAGCGAGAGCACCAGCGCGCCGAGCCGGTTCACGCCCACGAGGTTGAGGAGGCCGACAGCCACGCTCGCCCCGACGTAGACGCCCAGCGCGACGAGCGCGAACACGACCGTCGCCAGCACGTTCCGGCGGACGAACCCGAGGCTCCCGCGGACCGCCTCCACCGTTCCCGCGCCGTCGACGACGACCGCCGCCTCGGCGAACACCAACAGCAGGTAGACCAGCAGCGACACCAGCGCGCCCGCGAGCACGAGCAGCGCGCCCACCGCGACGCCGACGCTGACACCGATGCCCCCCGCGAGCGTGGCGATTCCGAGCGTGAGCGCGACCGGGACGGCGACGGGCACGAGCACGGCGACCGCGCGGACGAGCGTCACGCCGAGGAACGTCGGCCAGCGCCCCGCGGTGGCGACGCCGTCCTCCAGCGGCGGCCGCCCGTCGAGGGCGGCCCACACCGTCCCCGTCGAGACCGCCGTGGCGACCGCCCCCACGAGCACCGCCACGACTACCGTGAGGAGCACCCCCGCGACGAGGAGCAGGCCGACCTCCGGCACGAACAATCCCTCGACGGCCCGCTCGAGTTCCGGCGAGATCGGCGGGTCGCCCCCGCCGAACCCGCCGCCGATGCCGCCCTCGCCGATGCCGCCGCCGCCGAGCCCCCCGTCCTCCGAGATGCTCGCCTGTTCCGCGAGCGCCTGGACGACGGGTTCGATGCGGCCGGCCGCGGCCAGCACGCCGACTGCGGCGGTCAGCGCGACCAGGAACGGAACGCGAGCGATGGGCACCACGGCGACCACGAGCAGGTAGGCGGACACGACGGCGACGGGGTGGTCGGCGAGCACGCGGCCGGCGCCGGTGAACGCGTCGGAGAGCGACGGGGACCGATCGGTGGACATGGCTGGCGTCACGGTCCCCGGTCACGTAACGCTACCGTCGGCGACCCCGCCGCCGAATCCGCCGCTGCCGAGGGTTTCAAGCGCGTCACGCCCCTACCGCCGGCCATGAACGGCGAAACCTTTCTCTCGGACCTGCGCGCGCGCAACGAGACGGCGCTCTCGCGGCTGGGCTCCTCGAAGTCGCTCTACGCGCTGACCGGCGGCGAGATGGCCGCGAACGCGGTGCGCGCGGCGGCCGCCGCCGAGGCCGCCGCGGCGGCCGAGCGGTTCGAGGCCTGGAGCGCCACGGAGGGCAGCGGGGACGCCGCCGCCCTGTTCGGCGCGGTCGGCGAGGACGGGCGGGACCACCGGGACGCGGTCGCGCCCGACGGGTTCGACGCCGATGAGGCCAGGTCGTTCCCGGAGTACGAGGTGCTCGCGGACCTGGAGACGACGCCCGCCCGCGCCGGCGGCCTGCTCGCCCGCTGTCTGCTCGCCGACACGCGGACCGGACAGGTGGTCGGCTTCTTCGTCGGCAACGCGGACCCGACGGCCGCAAACGAGTTCCGCGACCTGCGCGCCGACGTCTCCGACCGCCTCGGCGAGGCGACGGACCTCCTCGACGAGGTCTGTGAGGCCGACGAGGAGTGGGCGGCGGCCCGCGAGGCGGCCGACGCGGTCGTCGAGGCCGCCTACGACGACTACGTCGAGACGCTGGAGGGGATGGGCGTGAAGCCGAAGAACGTCTGCTGAGTGGCCGTGCTACCGACGGAACCCCAGTCGAGCGGCGTCGTGGCGGGGTTCGGCGGCCCGGTCAGACGCCGGGAACGGTCTCCCGGTAGGCATTGATCCGCTCGACCGCCGCCTCGACTTGCTCTTGGCCCTCCTCGTCCAGGTCCGTGGCGAGTTCGCGGACGACGTGGGTGTGACGGTCGAGCCAGCCGTGGTCGGGGCCGTTCTCCCGGTTCGCTGCGTCGGCAAAGCGGTGCGCCTGTTCGCCGAGTTTCTCCCGCGTGTCCCCCTCCGCGCGTTCGGCAGCCCGGCGCAGGTGGTCGCTGGCGTCCTCGAGTTCCTGTCTGCTCATGTGGGTCGATAGCAAGCGGAGCGACAAAACCGTACGGACCGTGACATCGGCGACGTTCGGCCGCCGGCCAACCGACTCGCCGGCTGCCCGCCGACCCCTCCACTTCGAGTGGAACGCGCCTCCCCCGGCGGGGTGACGTGACGCCGCTTCACGAGCGCGCGGCTCCGGGGGGAAACTGGAGCGAGCGACGCCGGCTCCGACGGTGGGTCCCGCCTGTTTCCCGGGATCGACGCCGGCGAAACGCCCCGACGGGGGCCGAACGGTCAGGCTAACGCGGAGAGGTCGAACTCGAACGCGGCCACGGGAACCTCCATGTCGTGTTCGACCAGCACGGCGGGGTGGAGTTCCCCCACGACGCCGACGGCGTCCCCGTTCACGACGACCGCGGCGACTCGACCCGAAATGAAGCTCGGGTGGTCGGTCGCGGGCGTCTCCAGGGCGGCGTCGAAGTCGTCACACAGCGCCTGCAGGCGGGCCTTCGCGTCCTCGTAGGAGGCGTCCGTCCGTGCGAGTGCGGCGGCGACGTGGCGCGATTCGGCGACCCGGGTGTTCGCCTCGTCGTCGCGGCGGGCGACGAAGCCGACCTCCGCGAGGTCCTGCGGGTAGGGCCGGTGGGTGTTGTTCTCCAGCACCTGCGCGAGCGAGGGGAGCGCCCAGGTCCGAAGCTGGGTGTACTCCTCGCTGTACGGGCTGGTGATCTCGGCGCGCTCGCCGGCGCCGAGGACGTCGCTCCCCTCCTCGACGCCCATCCGGTCGTAGTTCTCGGCGGCGCTCGTCATGTGGAAGTTCAGGGTGTCCTGAAAGCCCAGGCCGACGAGGCTCGTCCGCACGGCGTCCTCCAGCCGCGAGCGCTCGTGACGGCCGCCGATGGTGCCGATGTCGGGGTAGGTCGGGTCGAGCGAGTTGAAGCCGTACGCCCGCCCCACGTCGTCGATGAGGTCGAGCGGGTGGAGCACGTCGACGCGGTACGGCGGCACCGTCACGTCGTATGTCGTCGCCTCCTCTCCCAGGCTGTATGCGGCGTCCAGCCCCGAGCGCTCGAACAGGTCGACCACCTCGTCACGGTCGAGTTCGACGCCGAGGGTCGACTCGATGCGCTCGTGGCTCACCGACTTCTCGTCGGTCTCGAGGTTCGGTCGGATCAGTTCCGGCCCGTACTCGTCGGGGTGGGTCGCGCCGTCGTCGTAGACGACCTCGACCTCCTCCAGCGTCCCGCCGCGGGCGGCGAGCGCGTAGCAGATGATGACGCACATCCGGTCGATGGTCCACTGGTCGGTGCCGGTGAGTTCGACGAACAGGTCCCGCGAGTCGGTCGACACCTCGGTCCGGCGGCCGTTGATGACCGGCGGGAACGAGAACAGGCCGAGTTCGTCGTAGATCGCCGGGTAGCGATCCAGGTCCGCGACGAGGTCGGCGTACTTCCCCCCGACCGGGTGCTCTTCCAGCACTTCGGCGGGCGTGCGTTCCGCGTTCGAGTCCAGCGGGACGAACCGGTCGCCGTCCGGGTCGACCCCACGGTAGGTGATGGTGTTTGGCGTCCCCTGGATCTTCGAGGCCGGCCCCTCGGCGGTTCCGGAGCTCTCGGACTCCTGCGAGAGCCGGCCGCCCTTCAGCATCGTGAGGTCGTGGATGCCGATGGCGCCCTTGGCGCGCTCGCGGCCCATCGTCGCGTGCAGCTTCTCCTGGAGCTGGATGAGCGAGTCGAGCGCCGACTCGTCGAGGTCGAGGCCGCGGACGACCGCGCCGGTGACGAACGGGCGCTCGTCGGGCACCGACTCGTCCACCTCGATGGTCCAGTCCGCGTCGTTCGGGTCGGGGACGTGGACGCCGCGGGCGTCGCCGTACTGGTAGCGGAGCGACCGTGCGACGCCCTCGACCGACAGGCGGTCGAGCCGGTCCGGCCCGAACTCGAACTGCAGGTCGCCCTCGTCGGTCTCGCCCTCGAACTCGAGGCCGAGCGCGAACAGGTCCTCCTCGAACTCCCCGTCGGTCTTCTCGTCGTGGCCGGTCAGTTCGCGCAGTTCGTCCGTGTCGATGTCGACGACGGGCATCAGTAGGTCACCTCCGCGGTCCGCAGGAACTCGATGTCCGCGAGCGTGCCGTGCAGGTCGCGGATGTCTTCGGCCCCGGTCGTGAGCATGGCGAGCCGTTCGAGCGCGAGCCCCCAGGCCATCACGTCGCAGTCGACCCCGAGCGTGTCCAGCACCTCGTCGCGGAACATCCCCGAGTTGCCGATCTCGATCTCCTCGCCCGTCTCGGGGTGGGTGCCGAACAGCTCGAAGCTCGGCTCCGTGTATGGGTTGTAGTGGGGCTTGAACCGGACGTCCTCGATGCCGAACTGCCGGTAGAACTCCTCGAAGGTGCCCATCAGGTCCCGGACCGAGAGGGTCTCGGCCATCACCCACCCCTCGATCTGGAAGAACTCCAGCAGGTGCGTGGCGTCGAGGGTGTCGTTGCGGTACACCTTCTCGACGGAGAAGTACCGCTGTGGCGGCTCGATGTCGGTGCGCTGAGGCGGCCCCCCTTCGCCGCCGAAGTCGGCGTCCGCGTACCCCGAGAGGTAACGCATCGACAGCGAGGTGGTGTGGCCCCGCAGCGCGATCGCCCGCGCGAACTCCTCGGACCACGGCGAGTGGTAGCCGTCGCCGTCCTCGCCGACGCCCTCGCGGTGGGCGGCCTCGACGCGGTCGACCAGTTGCTCGGGCAGTTCGCGCACCGGCGGCACGTCGAGTGCGAAGCGGTCCCAGTGGGTCCGTGCCGGGTGGTCCTGGGGCATGAACAGGCAGTCGTTGATCCAGAAGTCCGCGTCGGCGTGCGGGCCGTCCATCTCGCGGAACCCCATGCCGACGAGCACGTCCGTCACGCGGTCGGCCATCCCGCGGAGGACGTGTTTCCGACCGCCCTCGATCTCGGGCGCGTCGGCCTCGACGTTGTACGCCGAGAACTCGGCGTCCTCCCACTCGCCCGACGTCAGCAGCTCGGGCGTCAGGCGGTCGGCGGTCTCGGCGGCCTCGACGCCCTCCATCAGCGCCGTCACGCCCTCGTCGGTGAGCGTCACCGAGCGGACGGTCCGTTCGGACACCTCGACGAGCCCGCGGCGGTCGAGTTGCTCGATCACGTCAGCCTCCCACTCGGGAACTTCGTCGCCGTCGTCGGCGTTCCCCGCGAGCAGTTCGAGGGTGGTCTTCTCCTTGTCCTCGGCGGTCCGAACCGGCGCGTCCGCCGAGGCGGTGACGTTCCCGGCGTCGATCTCGCCGTACCCCTTCCGCGAATAGTTCGAGAGCGCGATGTCGACTTCCGGCCCCTCGAGCCCCGACGCACCGATGACTTGCCCCATCGAGACGGGGTCATCGTCGGCTCCGGCGTCGACCGCGGCCCGGTAGAGCCGGACCTCGGGCAGCCCGTCCGCGGCGTACCGTCGTCCCTCCTCGGTGACCGTCGCGGTCGTCTCGGTCGCCTCCTCGACGGCGACGAGCCCCTCGTCCCGGAGTTCGAAGGCGGCGCGGGTGACCGTCTCCGGCTTCAAGTCGGTCTCCGCGGCGAGCTGTTCGACGGTCTTCGCGTCGGTCGCGCTGGCGGCCTCCAGCAGCGCGACCTCCGCAGGTGAGCGTGGCATGGTCTTGGGTTGGTGTGTGGCGTGTCGTCCGATAGGCGTTCTGTTGTGTGGTTCGCGCGGGCGAGCGACGCCGCACGTTCCGATGGTCGTCGGTTCGGGGAACGTCGCCGCTCCGAACCGCGTGCCGAACCGAACGGTTTCGCGTCGCGGTCCCTCCCGGGGCCGCTCGGGTCCGCCGCTCAGGCGCGGCGGAAAAAGAAGGCGAACCCGCCGGTCGTCGGCTGCGGGACGGTGCGGTCGATGGCGGGTTCTCGTGCCATGTCGGGTGCTGTGGCGTGTTCGGACAAAAACGTTGCGTGGGTTCGCGTGGTTCCGGGTGGATGATTTCGGTTGTTCTGGGTGGTTATGTCCGGCTGGCAAGCTGCCTCGAAATCCCTCTCGGCTGTCGGATCGAGGATTGGTTAGGTCGGTGTGGTACACACCTCGAAAGGCCCCGCGGCGCTCGGCTCGGTGCGGCCGCTGTGCTCCTCGTCTCACTCGCTTCGCTCGCTCGCCCGCGGTGCTTGTCGGTCCGCGCCTGCGCCGACTTACGGGAGAGCACGCTCTCCCGAATTCACGGGCGCAAGCGCCCGTGAACGCCGCGGCCCCTTTCAGTCCCACCCACCGCACCGCGCCTCACCCTCCCCAGCCTCCTGTGCTCTTCGCTCCTTCGCTTCGCTCAGTCCTCCGGTGCTCGTCTTACCTCGGAGCGAGCTCCTCGGAACTCACCCTCGTGGTTCGAAAGACGCCAGGGCGTCTTTCGTCAGTACGGGAAACCGACGGTTTCCCGTCAGCGGTCGGATTCCGTCGAAATCCGACAGCATCACGAAACTCTTCGATTTTCGAACGACTCCGCTCGCGTGAGCCTCGCACGAGCGGTCGCGCGCCAGGTGGCTAGTCAGTTGCATCGGCGAAATTTTATCAGTGATACCGGCACCAGACGCCCCGTGACGTGACCGATGTCGCGGGGCGAAACGCGGTCGCGCGGCACACCGCCCCGCCAGCGGGTCCGAGCGGACCCCGGGTCGGCCTCGGCTTCGAGCCGATGACCCGGCCACCCGTGCCGCCTGTCAGCCACCCCAACCGCGTCCGTCAAGTGACTCGGGCCCCTGCCCCCGTCAATGAGCGAATCGCAGGGGCCGCTGTCGCCGGACCGTCCGGGGCTGGACCGTCCCCTCCGCGTCGACGCGCCGTTCGACCCGGCGGGCGACCAGCCGGAGGCCATCGAACAACTGGTGGAGGGATACCGGCAGGGCATGGACAAGCAGACGCTGCTCGGCGTGACCGGATCGGGGAAGACGAACACCGTCTCGTGGGTCACCGAGGGGCTCGACCGGCCGATGCTCGTCCTCGCGCACAACAAGACCCTCGCCGCACAGCTGTACGAGGAGTTCAAGAACCTCTTCCCGGACAACGCCGTCGAGTACTTCGTCTCCTACTACGACTACTACCAGCCGGAAGCGTACGTCGAGCAGACGGACACGTACATCGACAAGGAAATGTCGCTGAACGAGGAGATCGACCGGCTGCGCCACTCGGCCACCCGATCGCTGCTCACCCGCGACGACGTCATCGTCGTCGCCTCGGTCTCGGCAATCTACGGGCTGGGCGATCCGGCCAACTACCGCGAGATGTCGCTGGAACTCGCGGTCGGCGAGGAGATCGGCAGGGACGAGCTCCTCGCCAGGCTGGTGGACCTGAACTACGAGCGCAACGACGTGGACTTCCAGCAGGGTACGTTCCGTGTCCGGGGCGACACGGTCGAGGTCTTCCCGATGTACGGCCGCTACGCCGTCCGCGTCGAGCTCTGGGGCGACGAGATCGACCGGATGACGAAAGTCGACCCGATGCAGGGCGAGGTCCAGTCCCAGGAGCCGGCCGTGATGATCCACCCGGCGGAGCACTACTCCATCCCCGAGCAGCGCCTGGAGGCTGCCATGGCGGAGATCGAGGACCTGATGGAGAAACGCGTCCGGAAGTTCGAGCGCGACGGCGACCTCGTCGCCGCCCAGCGCATCGAGGAGCGCACCACGTTCGACCTGGAGATGCTTCGGGAGGCGGGCTACTGCTCGGGCATCGAGAACTACTCGGTCCACCTCTCGAACCGCGAGTCGGGCGACGCGCCCTACACCCTGCTGGACTACTTCCCGGACGACTTCCTCACGGTGATCGACGAGTCACACCAGACGATCCCGCAGATCAAGGGCCAGTTCGCGGGCGACAAGTCGCGGAAGGACTCGCTCGTCGAGAACGGATTCCGGCTCCCGACCGCCTACGACAACCGGCCGCTCACCTTCGAGGAGTTCGAGGAGAAGACCGATCGGACCCTCTACGTCTCCGCGACGCCGGGCGACTACGAGCGCGAGCACTCCGAGCAGGTCGTCGAGCAGATCGTCCGCCCGACCCACCTCGTGGACCCCGAGGTCGAGGTCACCTCCGCGACGGGACAGGTCGACGACCTGATGGACCGCATCGACGAGCGCATCGAGCGCGAGGAGCGCACGCTCGTCACGACGCTCACCAAGCGGATGGCGGAGGACCTCACGGAGTACCTCGAGGAGGCCGGCGTCGACGTCGCGTACATGCACGACGAGACGGACACGCTCGAACGACACGAACTCGTCCGGTCGCTCCGCCTCGGCGACATCGACGTGCTCGTCGGCATCAACCTCCTCCGGGAGGGGTTGGACATCCCCGAGGTGAGCCTCGTCGCCATCCTCGACGCCGACCAGGAGGGATTCCTCCGCTCGGAGACGACGCTCGTCCAGACGATGGGTCGGGCCGCGCGGAACGTCCGTGGCGAGGTCGTCCTCTACGCCGACGACACGACCGACTCCATGTCGGCGGCGATCGAGGAGACGCAACGCCGCCGTCGGATCCAGCGCGAGTTCAACGAGGAGCACGGCTACGAGCCCCGAACGATCGAGAAGGAGATCGGCGAGACGAACCTCCCCGGCTCGAAGACCGACACCTCCGGAATCGCGGGCGAGGACGTCGCCGACGGGGAGGAAGCCCAGGCGCGCATCCAGGCGCTCGAGGAGCGCATGCAGGAGGCCGCGAACAACCTGGAGTTCGAACTCGCGGCCGACATCCGGGACCGGGTCCAGAAACTGCGGGCCGAGTACGACCTGGCGCGCGAGGAGGAGGGGATCGCCCCGCCCGACCCCGGAATCGAGGACGACAGGTTCTAGAATGGCCATCGGGCCGCCCGATCGGTTGCCGAGCAGGCGGTCCGTTCACCCCTTCCCTACCGCTCAGTTCGCCGCGTCCGAGCCGGTCGCGGCCGCCGCAGCGCGGTCGAGCATCCCGCCGTCCGTCGTGTAGCGGAAGTACGCACAGAGGCCGACCGCGGCGACGGCGTTCGAGAGCGTGACCGCCCAGAACGCCCCCAGCGCGCCGAAGCTCAGCGCGAACGCGAGGACAGCGGCCACCGGGACGCGGACCGCCCAGTACTGGAGCATCGTGGAGTACATCGAGATTTTCGTCTTACCGGCGCCGTTGAAGCCGGCCTCGACGGTGTAGATCGCCCCGAGCGCCCAGTAGCCGAGCGCGAGGATCTGGAGGTACGCAACCGTGTACGCCAGCGTCTCGCCCGAGATTCCGGGCACGAACACCTCGGCGAGCAAGCCCGGGACGAACCACTGAACGATCCCCAGCACGCCGACGCCGATCGCGCCGACGCCGACGCCGAGCCAGGTCGCCCGGGTCGCTCGTTCGGGCCGGTCGGCTCCCAGGTTCTGGCCGACGAGCGTCGTCCCGGCGGAGCCGACCGCGGCCGCCGGGACGAACGCGACCGTCGAGATCCGCGCGCCGACGGTGTAGGCCGCCAGCGCCGCGCCGCCGCCGGTGGTCGAGATGACGGCAACCATGACGAGCCTGGCGACCTGCCGCGCGCTCTCCTGGGCGGCCTTCGGGCCGCCGACGTCGACGAGTTCACGGAACTCGGTCGCCTCGATGCCGACCGCATCGCGCGTCAGCGTGAACCCGCCGCGCCCGGAGACGGCGACCGCGAGCGCGATGGCGAGTCCGACCGCGTAGGCGACGAGCGTCGCGTAGGCCGCGCCGGCGATGCCGTAGGCGTCGAAGCGCCACCAGCCGAACATCAGGAACGGGTCGAGCACGACGTTGACGACGACGGCGACGAGGTTCACGACGAGCGGCGTCCGCGAGTCGCCCGACCCGACGAACGCGGCCTCCATCGCGTCGCTCATCCCGCTGATCGTGTAGGAAAAGACCATCGTCCCCAGATAGATCGCGGCGAGCGAGGCGACGGTCTCGCCGGGGTCGAACAGCCGTGTGATGTCGAGCGCGACGGCATTCGTGACGGCCGCGAGCGTCACCCCCACCGCGCCCGCGCCGACGAGCCCGTGGAAGGCGGCGCGGCGCGACCCGGGGACGTCGCCCGAGCCGATCCGCTGGGAGACGACGATCTGGCTCCCCAGAAAGACGGCCATGGTGCCGGCCGCGAAGATGCCAAGAACCGGCATCACGAGCCCGACCGCCGCGACGGCGTCGCCGCTCAGCCGGCCGATCCAGAACACGTCGATCACCTGCTGTGCGACGAGCGCGAGCTGCTGGGCGACGATCGGTATCGAGAGGTACGCGAGGGCTTTCCCCAGCGAGCCCTCGGTGATGTCCTCCGATGAGACGTCGAGCATCCCGAATCATTCGCCACTCAAAGACCAACAATAAAGTGTTGTCGGTCCGTCCCACACGTTAGCGGGTTCACATTTCGTGCCGGAGTCGTCCGTCCCGACTACTCCTCGGCGCTCGGCGCGACGCCGCGCCTGCTCGCGTCGACGTCGAGGTCGACGTCCAAGTCCGCGAGCAGTTCCTCGGCCTCTTCGCGTTTCTCCTGGTGCTCCGCGAGGAACTCGCGCATCAGCCCGGCGGCCTGCTCCTTGCAGTCGCCACAGAGGCGCTCGCCGCCGACGCATTCCTCGTACACCGCCTCGGCGAACTCGTCGTCGTCGCCGGCCAGCAGGTAGGCGTACAGCTCGTAGACGGGGCACTCGTCCGCCCTTCCGCCGAGTTCGCGCTGCTTCTCGGCCGTCTCGCGGCCGCCGGTGGTCGCGGCCTTCACCTTGTCGTAACCGTCCTCGGGGTCGTCGAGCAGCGAGATGTGGGACGCGGGATCCGAGGAGGACATCTTCCCGCCCGTCAGGCCGGTCATGAACCGGTGATAGATGGACGAGGGCGCGACGAACCCGTAGCCGTCGTGGTCGAGTTCGACCTCGCGGGCGAGCTCCTCGGCGGCCGCGCGGTCCATCTCGAACGCGTCGACGTGGGCCTCGAAGACGCGCTTCTCGCCCGGGACCGCGTCGATCAGCGCCTCGAACGCCCCGTCGGTCGCGTTGCGGTCGAGGAAGCGGAGCCGGGGGCGGAGCGGCTCCTTCCCGCCGTTCGCCAGCTTCCCGATCGTCGCGTCCACGACCTCGTCGGCCGCGCCGACGTCCGACGCGTCGTCGCCGCGAGCGTTCCGGAGGTACTCGGCGGCCTCCTCACATCTGGGCGTCTCCGGGTCCGCGGCGTACGCCTCGCGGTCGTCGTACGCGACCGCCACGACGCGGCGCTGGGCGTCGGTCAGCTCGAAGCTGGCGAACGCCTCGGTCACCCTGAAGTAGCGCATCCGCGCGGCGATGTCCCGCGAGAAGCGGACGTGCGGGTCCTGGTCCGGGCCGACCGGGATCACGGTCGGCTTCGGCCCGTCCACCAGTTGCGGGTAGAGGATGTCGGCCATCTGGGTGACGACCGACTGCATGTGCGAGACGGAGGTGCCGCCGTCGAAGCCGTAGATGCCCTCGAACTCCGCGAACCTGGCCTTCGCGCCGAGTTCGAACGCGAGGTCCTGGAGCTCCCGGTTGGTGGACTGGCGGTACAGCGTCCCCGCCTCGGCGTCGAAGCCGAGCGCGATGAGCGAGAGCAGGTAGTCCCGCGCGTGCTCGTCGATCTCCGCCCAGGTCATCCCGCGGGCCGAGTGGGCCTCCAGGTCCGCGATGAGCCCGTAGGTGTCCGCGCCGTGCTCCTGGTGGTAGATCAGTTCGTCGAACACCAGCTTGTGCCCGATGTGCGGGTCGCCGGTCGGCATGAACCCCGAGAGGGCAGCGACCTCGTCGCCCTTTCGCATCGCGTCGGCGACGGCGTCGTACCCCCGGTGGCCGAAGATGACCCCCCGGCGCATGAGGTAGTGGGGGTCGGGCACGCGGTCGATGATCTCGTCGAACTCCTCGATGCCGAACTCCTCGAACAGGTTCCGGTAGTCGCCGACGGTCGCCGAGCCCCAGGGGTCGAGCGCGACGCCGCCGTCGTCACTCGCGCCGCCCTGTTCCTCGCCGGTCGTGCCCCCGTCGGGGGCGGAATCGTCGCTCGTCATGGGGTGAGTCGTGCGACCGTCAGGTACGCGACCGAGTCGTCGCCGGCCAGCGCAAAAACCATTCGCTTCCGCACGCCGCCGGCCAGTCGCACGTCGAGCGCGAGGTCCCGCGGGTGGAACCGGTGGTCGGGCGCGACGACACGGACCAGCGCCTCCGAGTGCGGGAGCGCCTCGACCGACTCGACGGCGTCGTACGTGCGGAAGTCCGCGCCGAACTTGTAGCCCGTCTTGGGGACGACGCCCCGGTCGCGCAGGCGCCGGTAGACGGTCAGCCGGCGGTCGAACCGGTCGCCCTCGACCTTCCGGCCGCGCTCGATCACGGCGTCCGCGTCGAGCGAGAGGGTCCCGCGTTCAGCGAGGTCGGCGGCTTCGAGCAAGGAGAGCTGGAGCCCCGCCACGACGGCGGCGTCCCGGCCGGCGACGGGCTGGCCGTAGAACGCCGACCCGTACAGCGACCCCGGCGGGTCCCAGCAGACGACGCGGTCCTCCAGCAGGTCCGAGTCGAGCGAATCGGGGAGGTCGTACTCGGTGTCGCCGTCGAAGCCGCCGCCGGCCTCGCACGCGAAGTACGTCACCTCGCTCTCCTCGTCGACGACCGCGAGGGTCAGGCCGGCGAGGTCGCGGGCCGGAAGCTCCTCACGCTCGCCGACCACGCGAACCCGGTAGGCCACGTCGCCGCCGGGTTTCTCGCCCCGTTCGAACACGGTGAGGTCCGGGAGCGGGTCGGCGCTCTCGCCGGGCCAGCGGTCGCGGTCGGGCGCGACGTAGAAGCCGCGCTCGCGCAGGTCGGCGTAGGTGAGAAACCGGGCGGCGAACCGCTCCCCGCGCTCGACCGAGCGGGTGAAGAACTCGCGGAACGCCATCCCGTCGACCGTCTCGAGGTCGCCGCGGTACAGCAGGTGTGCCGCTTCGATCCGGGCCAGCGTCACGTCGGGGCCGCGCGCCCGGCCGTAGCCGCGCGCGTCGTGGAACCGCTGGCGGGCGTCGCCGGAGACGACCACGACGTCGTCGCGGAGCGTGCCGTCCATCGTCTGGTGTGGGGGGCGGTCCGGGTTTAGGGGCTGCGGTCGCGTGTGAACGATTCAGGTCCCCGGCAGTCGCCGTCGGTGGCACGTGCAGGTCCGGCGATGCGTGCGGTTCCGGCGGCGGCGTGTAGTTTCGTCGCGTCGCCGCGGGACCGACGACGGTCCTACGGCGCGAACGCCAGCACGGCCGCGAACAGCACCAGCACGCCGAGCACGTCACAGACGTTCGTCACGACGGGGATGACCACGTCGTCCGGGTCGAGCGAGAGCCGGTAGGCCGCGTACGTCGCCGTCAGCGTCACCGCCACCGCCAGCACGGCGAGCGTGACGCCCGAACTCACCGCGATCAGGAGGACGGTCCCGGGCGGGAGCGCGGTCGAGCCGGTGAGCCCGGCCAGCGCCCACGCGCCGAGCCCCACGGCCGGGAACAGCGTCAGCGCGAGCGCGACCGTCGCAAGCGCGTTGCCGGCCAGGTCGTCGTCGGTCGGCGAGAACGACAGCGTGCCGAGGTGGAACGCCGTCGAGAGCCGGGAGGCGAGCACCGACCCGAGGTTCCCGGCGGTGCCGATGGTCACCGGGAGGAGGACGAGCAGCGACGGGGCCGACAGCAGGCGCTCCTCGAACGCGCTCAGCACCAGCCCGGAGCCGAGTTCCACGACCGTGAGCACGAGCAGCAGCGGCACCATCGCCCGCGAGATGCGCCGGACGGTCCACTCCTCGGTCATCGGTCACCTCCGCTGGCGTCCGGTCGGCACCGCCGGGCCGCGGTCATCCGCCACCCCCCACGAGCGCCAGCGTCGCCCGCACCGCGACGAGGAGGAACAGCGTGCCGAACACGTCGCCGGTCGTCGTCACCAGCGGCCCGACGAGCGTGTCGGGGTCGAGCCCGCGCCGGTAGCCCGCGAAGACGACGACGATGACGACGGCGGCGAGCGCGGCGCCCGAGAGCAGCCCCGCGAGCACCGCGATCAGCACGAGCGTCCCGAGCGGCGCGACCGGCTCGCCGAGCAGTCGGAGCGCGAGGAACGCCGCCACCGCGGCGAAGGCGGCCACGCCGACGCCGTTCGAGAGCGCGGCGGCGACGGCCCCGCGCAGCCGCTCGTCGCCGGGGGAAACGCGCGGTTCGACGAGCCCCTGGTGGAGCCCGGTCGAGAGCCGCGCGCCGAAGCTGCCGTAGACGTTCCCGCGGGTCGCGAGCAGCGCGGGGACGAGGACGAGGAGGCCCGGAACGGCGCGGAACTCCGCGCGCATCCCGCCGAGGACGACGCCCGCGAGCAGCCCGCCGACGAGGCTGCCCGACAGCGCGGGCAGCGCGTCCCGGTAGGCCGCCCGCGCCGTCTCCCCGATTCCCATGGGGGCCCATCAGGCCGGGACGGGAAAAGTCGGGCGTGTCGGGAGTTCGCACGCGCCCTCGGGCGCCGAGTTACCGCTCCGGTTCGACGTAGACCAGCTTCACCCGCTCGTCCCGCTCCCGCAGCGCCCGCTCGATCCGCTCGATCTCCGCCTCGACCTCGTCGGTGACCATGTCGTCGTCGAAGCCGACGGTCACGGTCACGAGCGCCTCGTTCGCCCCGATGAACATCGTCCGGAGCTCCCGGAGGTCGGTCACGCGACCGTTCCCCGAGACCGCCGCCCGGAGTTCGGCTTCGACGTCCTCGGGGAGCGACTCGCCGACCAGCAGGCGCTTGTTTTCCCAGGCGAGCGCGAGCGCGAACCCCATCAGCAACAGGCCGATGATCACCGCGGACGCGGCGTCGTACGCGCCGTTACCCGTGTATCGGGTCAGGCTGATGCCGACGAGCGCGATGATCGCCCCGCCCAGCGCCACCGCGTCCTCGGTGAACGCGGTGAGCGTCGTCACGTCGCTCGTCTTCCGGAACGCCTCCCTGAAGCCGGACCAGCCGTACAGCTCCGTCTGGCGGTTCAGCTCCTGGTACGCCTTCCAGAACGCGTACGTCTCGAACAGGATGGCGCCGACGAGGACGACGACGTTGACCCAGAACGCCTCCACGGGCAGCAGTTCGGTGAGGTTCACGCCGGCGATGACGACGTCGGCCTGCTCGGCACCGTGCCCGCCCCCGGTGAGGGCGTTCCAGCCGTGGTTCAGCGACTCCCAGCCGGCGATGCCGAACAGCAGCACGGAGACGAGGAACGCGTAGAAGAACTGCGCCTTGCCGTAGCCGAACGGGTGCGTCCGGTTCGCCTCCTGGGCCGAGTAGCGGATGCCGATGAGCAGGAACACCTGGTTCCCGGTGTCCGAGACGGAGTGGTACGTCTCCGAGAGCATCGACGGGCTTCCGGTCAGCAGGTAGCCGACGAACTTCGTGACTGCGATCGCGCCGTTGGCGAACAGCGCGGCGATGACGACGGACTTGCTCCCGGCCATTGCCGGACACTCGCCCGCCCCGAACTTATCTTTGGGTGGACCGGTCGGGCCGCCGGGGGGATTCGGTCCGCGCCGGACTCATCCCGGTTCCAGCACCGTGATCCAGCCGTCGCTGCGGACGCGGACGAGGTACCCGTCGAACTCGAACTCGACCGTCTCGACGCCCCGTCGGGAGTGCCCGTCCGTGTTCGGGCCGAAAAGCGCGCTCTCCAGTGCGGCCACGTCGACCGCGTCGTACAGCAGGGGCGACCTGAGTTCGGTCGCCTCGACGCCCGCGGCCTCGGCGACGGCGTAGACGATGGCCGTCGAGAGCTCCCCGTTCGTCGCCGGGTCGTAGTGTGCCTGCGTGAGTTCCCGCAAGGTCCCGTCCGACTCGTCCAGGGACTCTCCCCCGTCGGCGGTCCACTCGTCGGCCGGACTCGTCATTCCTCGACCCCCGGACCGTCGATGGTGCGCGCGTGGGCCTCCTGGCTGGCGTCGAGGCTCGCGCCCATCCCGGCGAGCGCGGCCAGCACCTGCTCGGCGTGCTCGCCGGCCGTGATCGTCTCCGTCCCCGGGTCCCACGCGACGACCCCCTCGTCCCGCAACTTCGGCACGTGCGTGTGATACAGGGAGACGTACACCCGGTCGCGGCGCGCCTCGCTCACGGCCGCCTCGGGGACGTCGTCCTCCCACGCGGCGACCCTGGTTGCGAGTTCCCGCAGCGACCACTCGGTGTCCTCCTTCAGCGAGTAGATGAGGTAGCGACGGCGCGAGTGAGCGAGCGTCTCGCACACGTGTTCCAGGTCCAGCATTCCCTGGTTGATGGTCTCACGCGGACCGCTCGGTCCGGACGCGTCCGTCTCCCCGCCGTCGCGTGACTCCTCTGCCATACGCTCGGCTAGGCGTCGGCGCGTATAATTGTACGGCCCAGAATCCGTGGTACAAATACGTTCCTGCGCCGTCGCTGTCGTCTGGCTGTGGGATGGCTGCGGGTTCCGGACGGCGGGTCGCCGCGGCACGACCGGCCGCCGGACCGAACCGTTCAGGTGTCGGCACCCGTACGGTCGGACGTGCTCACCGTCGTCTCCGACACCCACGGCACGGACGGCCATCGCCTCCGCGGACGGACGCTGGCGGCGGTCCGCGAGGCCGACCGCGTGATCCACGCCGGCGACTTCTACCGCGAACCGGTGCTCGACGCCTTCCTCGACGAGAACGACTCGCTGTCGGGCGTCGTCGGCAACAACGACGACGCGGCCGTGCGGGACCGGCTCCCGACCGACCGGGTCGTCGCCTACGAGGGCGTCACGGTCGCCGTCCGGCACCGCAGTCGGAGCGGCGCGACCGGGCTGGCGCTGTTCGGCCGCGAGCGGGACGCGGACCTGGTCGTGTTCGGCCACAGCCACCGCCCGGAGTTCGACGACTCCGGCGACGTCCCGCTGTTGAACCCGGGGAGCCACGCCCAGCCGCGGGGGAACCGCGCCGCACACGCCGAACTGGAAGCCGACCCGGCGGCGGAGGGGCTGGTCGGGCGACTGGTGACGACGGACGGGGAACCGTTCCGGCGGTTCACGGTGTCGCCCGACCGCGAGTAGGACGAACGATGGTCGGTGTGGACCGGCGAGGGTCCTCCACAAGAGAGCGTCTCGAAACGGGTGCCGTCCGTTCGGGCGGAGCGGGGGGTTCAGCGGGGACCGGGTTGGAGGGCCGAAGCGTCGGGGGACCGTACTCACCCGTACTGCCGCTCACAGCATATACCCACGGTAATGTCAAACGGCGCTTTTAGTCACACACGCACCCGTCGACCGCGGGTCCCGCGGTCGTCACAGCTCGCGGTGAGCCCCCGACTCAGCGGCTCCGTCGCCAGTAGACGTACCCGACGGCCAGCGCGAGCGCGAGTACGCCCCCGAGGAAGAACAGCGCGCCCGGCGAGGCCGCGACCTGCTCCAGCAGGGTCGGCCCGGCGGAGGCGGCGATATCCGTCGACTCGGCCGTCATCTGGTACTCCCCGCCAGCGTCGGCGGAGCCGCTCGCGGCCGTTCCGAACGGGAGCGGCGGGGCGAACGGCCCCTCGAGGGCCGTCTCGATGAGCACCGCGAGCAGCCCGACGACGCCGACGCCGCCGAGCAGGCGCTTGAGCGTCCCCTTCAGCCCGCGGGTGTCCTCCTCGCGCCCGGCGACGAGCACGAGCGCGCGGTCGGCGGGCCGGTAGACGTCCATCTCGCGGCCCTTCTCGGAGTAGGCGGTGCCGCCGACCTCGACGAGGCCGGCCTCGCGGAGCCGCTTCAGGTGGTACTGTGCGTTCTGGAGGCTGGTGTCGGCGCGCTCGGCGACGTCGCTGGCGTTGCCGGGGTCGCTGTGCAGCGTCGCGAGGACGGTCCTCGCGGTCTCGGAGGAGAGTGCGGCGAGCACGTCGTCGGCGTCGTCGGCGTCGACGCCGAGCACCCGCGGCTCGCGTTCCTCGGGGCTCCCGAGGTCGGGGGTGGAGGGCAGGATGTCGGCCATCGAGTCGGGGTATTGGGGGAGCCAACGTAAGCCTTCTCGTGGTGCGTGTGGTCCGGTCGGTTTCCCCGTGTGTCATCAGTCGTCTCCTGTATCACCGTACCTGGAGCAGCCACCCGCCCCGTTCGGACCGCCTCGGAAGCCCCCGCGGCTCTCGGCTCCCGCGGACCGCGCTGTGCTCCTCGCCGCTTCCTGCGGTCGCTCCTGCGGTGCTTACGGGTCCGGGGTTCCCCGAGAGCCGCGGCCCCTTCCATTCCCTCCCCCTGCGGGAACTCGGCCGAGCGCCGCTCCCCCGACTACCGCTCGTGCCGCCGTGGGTAGTCCGGCGGACGCTGGCAGGTGGCCGGTCGGGCGTATGGGCTAGTGGGCAGTTGGGCGTAAGGGCCGGTGGACGGTCGGGCGGTGGGACAGTAGCGGCGACGAAGGAGCAACATCGCCCGGGGACCGCGCGATATTTCCGCGCGAACGACGACTGTCACCCGATGATCGATCTCCGTTCGGACACCGTCACGAAGCCGAGCGACGCGATGCGGCGGGCCGCGGCGGACGCGCCCGTCGGCGACGACGTGTACCGTGACGACCCGTCCGTCAACGAACTCGAGGCGCGCGCGGCCGACCTCGCCGGGATGGAGGCCGCCCTGTTCGTCCCCTCCGGGACGATGGGCAACCAGATCGCCATCCGGACCCACACCGACCGGGGCCAGGAACTGCTCTGCGACGAGCAGGCCCACGTGTACAAGTGGGAACTCGGCGGCATCCCGCAGCTCTCGGGCGTCCAGCCGCGTATCCTCGACTGCGGCGAGCGCTGCGTCCCGACGCCCGAGCAGGTCGAAGCCGGGTACGTCGCCGAGGACCTCCACCGCCCCGGCACGGGGCTGCTCTGTCTCGAGAACACCCACAACTCCCGGGGCGGCGTCGCGGTCCCGAAGAAGCACCTCGACGCGGCGGCCGCGGCGGCCCACGAGCGCGACGTGCCGGTCCACCTCGACGGCGCCCGGTTCCTGAACGCCTGCGTCGCGCTCGAGGAGGACCCGGCCGCGATGACCGAACACGTCGACTCGGTGCTGTTCTGTCTCTCGAAGGGGCTGGGCGCGCCCGTCGGGTCGGTTCTGGCGGGCGAGGCGGCGTTCGTCGACCGGGCGCGCCGGATCCGGAAGCTGTTCGGCGGCGCGATGCGGCAGGCGGGAATCATCGCCGCGCCGGGACTGGAGTCGCTGGACAACGTCGACCGCCTCGCCGAGGACCACGAGCACGCGCGGCGACTCGCCGAGGGCCTGAACGCCATCGAGGGGCTCTCGGCGCCGACGCCGGACACGAACATCGTGATGGTCAATAGCGGGGGCGCGGGACTCACCGGCGAGGAACTCTCGACGGCCTGCAAGGCGCGTGACGTCTCCTTCTCCCCGTTCGGCGAGCACACCTGCCGGCTCTGCACCCACCTCGACGTCGACGGCGAGGACGTGGAAACGGCGCTCGACCGCATCGCGGACGCGGTCGAGTCGGCCTGACGGGCGACCGGTCAGGCGTTCAGCGCCCAGAACCGGTAGTTCAGCACGGCCGCGAACGCGACCCACGCGAGGTACGGCACCAGCAGCAGCGCCGCCCGGCGGTCGACCCGCGCGAACGCGCCGGCCGTGAGGAGCGCCAGTCCGAACAGCACCAGAATGACCACCAGGCCGCCCAGCAGCCGCTGAAGTCCGAAGAACGTCGGCGTCCAGGCCAGGTTGACGGCGAACTGGACGAGGAACGCCGCGACCGCGACGCGCCGGGGGCGACCCCAGCCTCGAACGCCGGCGTCACCGTCCCCGGTCCGACCGGAGCCGCCGCGGACGACGAGCCACAGCGCGACCGCCTGCAGAGTGAACAGGAGCGTCCAGACGACGCCGAAGACGACCGGCGGCGGGTAGAGCCCCGGCTTCGCCAGCGCGGCGAACCAGGCGGTGTCCGGGCCGGCGAGCAGCGCCGGCGCCGCGCCGAGCGCGTTGACGAGGACGACGAGCGCGACGAGGCCGAGCCGGGATCCCAGCCGCCCCGCGGCCCCGCCGCTGGCTGCGGTCGACACGGTCGAAGGGACGGTCGCGTTCGGCTTAAGCGTGGGCCACCCGTGCAGCCATCAGAACACCCTCTGGGGTGGTCGGGGCGCTCCTCGCTGCGGCTCGGACGCGCCAGGCGCCACCCGGTCGCTGGCGGCCTCACGTCGAGAACTCGAACCGCGCGCCGCCCGACGACGACTCCGTGAGTTCGACCGACCAGCCGTGGGCCTCCGCGACCCTGCGGACGATGGCGAGCCCGAACCCGGTACCGTCCTGGGAGGTGGTGACGCCCGGCTCGAACACCGTCTCGCGGTCGGCCTCCGGGATGCCGTCCCCGTCGTCCTCGACGGCGAAGCCGGCCTCGGTGCACTCGACGCGGACGGCGACGTCGGGGTCGCCGTGCTCGACCGCGTTGCGAAACAGGTTCTCCAGCAGTTCCGAGAGGCGGTCCGGGTCGGCCTCGACGACGCAGTCCTCCTCGACCGCCAGCGTCGCCTCGTCGGTGTCGACGTGCCGCCAGGCGACGTCCGCGACGGCCGCCAGTTCGGCGGCCTCCGTGTCGCCGACGACCCGGCCCTCCCGGGCGAGCGTCAGCAGGTCGTCGATGAGTCCCCGCATCCGATCGAGGGCGTCCGCGACGGTGTCGATGTGCTCGTCGTCGCCCGTCTCTCGCGCCAGGTCGAGGTAGCCCTCCGCGACCGAGAGCGGGTTCCGGAGGTCGTGGCTCACGACCGAGGCGAACTCCTCGAGCCGTTCGTTCTGCCGCTCGAGCGCCCGTTCGCGCTCCTTCCGCTCGGTGATGTCCGAGAGGATGGCGTAGCCGCCGAGGTTCTCGGTGTCGAGTTCGAGCGGGACCACGTACATCAGGAAGTCCCTCACGCCGTCGGCGGTCAGCCGCCGGGTCTCCCGCCTCACGTTGTCCCCCTGCTTGAGTCGCCTGTTCAGCTCCGCGGCCTCCCGCTTCAGGTCGCCCTCGTCGGGAACGATGAACTCGTCGACGTCCCGGCCGAGGACGTCCGCCTCGTCGTAGCCGAACACGTCCTCGAAGGCGCTGTTGACCTCCTGCACGATGGGCTGGCCGTCGACCATCTCGAACGAGATGGCGGCGTCGGGGACGTTCTCGAACAGCGCGGAGAGCCGGTCCCGCTCGGCGCGGAGGTCCCCCTCGGCACGGACGCGCTCCAGCGCGACCGCGACGTGTGACATCAGCAGTTCGGCGAGTTCGAGGTCCGTCTCGTCGAACGCGTTCGGCCGCGTCGCCACCGCCTGACAGGTGCCGAGGTCACCGATCGGCACGCTCACCCCGGAGCGGTACTCCGGCTTGGCGGGCGATGCGTCCTCGCTGTCGGCGACGTCCTCGATCAGGACCGACTCGCCCGTCCGGAACGTCCGTCCCGTCACGCCCTCCGAGACGTGCATCGCGCGGGAGGCGTCCGGGTCCGCGCTCTCGGGTTCGGCCGCCGGCACGAGCATCTCGCCCGTCTCGTCGAGCAGGCTGATGGTACACCTGTCGAACGAGAGCACGCCCTCGGCGGCGTCGATGGCCCGGTCGAGCACGGCGTCCTCGGTTTCGGCCAGGGAGATCTCGGTGGCCGCCTCGTGGAGCCGTTCGATGGTTCGGCGGGACTCCCGGAGCGCCGACTCCGAGCGGACCCGCTCGCGCGTCGCAGTCGCGTGCGAGACGAGCAGTTCGGCGAGTTCGCGGTCGGCCTCGTCGAACGCGCCCTCCCGCTCGGCGATGACCTGAAACACCGCGTCGTCGCCGAACGGGACGCTGATGGCGCTCTGTGGGCCGTCCCGGTCGGGCCGCGCGTGGGGGTGGTCCGCGACCGCGTCGACGAGGAACGTCCGGTCCTCCTCGTACGTCTTGCCGAGGACGCCGGCGTTGGGTGCTCGGTCGGGGGCGTCCGGGTCGGTGGTCGCGACCGTCTCGAAGCCGTCGCCGTCAGGCAGCGCCACGAGGAGGTACGACCGGTCGAACGCGAGCACCTTCTCCGCGATGTCGACGGTGAGCTCGAACAGCGCCTCCTCGCTGTCGGCGTCGATGAGGCCGGGAGCGGCGCGGTGGAGTTCGGTCACCGTCCGCTGGCGCTCCCGGAGGTCGGTCTCGGCCTGGATGCGGCCGTGGGCCTGTGCGACGTGGGTTGCGAACAGCTCGGCGAGTTCGAGGTCCTCCCCGTCGAAGCCGCCCCGTCGGGACGACGCGGCCTGGAACACGCCGACGTCGCCGACCGGCACGCTGACGAACGACCCGAACCCGTCCGGATCCCGTACCCCGCCGTGCTCGTCGGCGTCCTCGACCAGGATCGACTCGTTCTCCCGGAACGTCACGCCCGCGAGCCCCTCGTCGACGTCGATGCCGTCCCGCACCGGGTCGGGGTCGCCGATCCGGAAGCGGGCGACGAGCCGGTCGCCCTCGTGTACGCCGAGCCAACTGTGGTCGAACGAGAGCACCCGCTCGGCGACGTCGCTCGCGCGCTCGAACAGCTCGTCGAAGCTCCGGGAGGCGGCGATTTCGGCCGCTCCATCGTGCAGTCGGGTGATGCGGTTTCGGCTCTCGCGCAACTGGAGCCGCGTCTCGCCGGCGACCGCGTGGGACAGTTCCAGGAGCAATGTCGCCGGGTCGTCCGTCGGGACGAACCCGTCGGCGTACGGCGGCGGCTCCGCGCCGATGACGACGACGGGGACGCCGGCGACGTCGAGCGCGTCGAGCGTCTCCTCGTCCGGCTCGGCAGCGTTCGAGAGGACCACCGCGTCGGGCGGCGGGGAGTCGGTCGACCCCGACCGGATCCGCCCCCGTAGCTCCGAGAGGGCCACGGCCTCGACCGAGTCGCTCCCCGCGTCGGAGAGCCCCGCAGCCACGTCTGCGGCGTCGTCGCCGGCGACGACGAGGTGCCTGAGCGACGGTGTCATGTGGTCCACCGGACAGTCGGACCCATTGTTAGCGAACGGGAATTTAAGAATGTCGGTGAGGGGGCTCCCGGCCCGTGAACGGCGTCGGGCGGCGCCGTCGCCGGCCCGGAACCCTTTTGCACGGTGACGGGGGTAGTGAGGCGTAATGAGCGACCTCACTGGGGAATACCGCCTCGACTACTTCGAGGAGGAGGGGTTCCACCGACGCGAGTGTTCCTCCTGCGGGGACCACTTCTGGACCCGCGACCCCGAGCGGAAGCTGTGCGGCGAACCGCCGTGCGAGGACTACTCCTTCATCGACGACCCCGGCTTCGACGAGGCGTACAGCCTCGAGGAGATGCGCGAGGCGTTCCTCTCGTACTTCGAGGACAACGACCACGAGCGGATCGAGCCGTACCCGGTCGCGGCGAACCGCTGGCGGGACGACGTCCTCCTGACGCAGGCATCCATCTACGACTTCCAGCCGCTCGTCACCTCCGGGCGGACGCCGCCGCCGGCGAACCCGCTCTGTATCAGCCAGCCGTGCATCCGGATGCAGGACATCGACAACGTCGGCAAGACGGGCCGGCACACGATGGCGTTCGAGATGATGGCCCACCACGCGTTCAACGCCCGCGAGGAGGTCGGCGACAAGTACGCCTACTCGGGCGAGGTGTACTGGAAGGACGAGACGGTCCGCTACTGCGACGGCTTCTTCGAGTCGATGGGCGCGGACCTCGCGGAGATCACCTACATCGAGGACCCGTGGGTCGGCGGCGGCAACGCCGGCCCCGCCATCGAGGTCATCTACAAGGGCGCGGAACTCGCCACGCTCGTCTTCATGTCGATGGAGCAGGACCCCGACGGCGAGTTCGAGATGAAGGACGGGAACACGTACTCGAAGATGGACACGTACATCGTCGACACCGGCTACGGGCTGGAGCGGTGGACCTGGATGAGCCAGGGCACCCCGACGGTGTACGAGGCCGTCTACCCGGACATGATCTCGTTCCTGAAGGAGAACGCCGGGATCGAACTCACCGAGGCGGAGGAGACGCTCGTCCACCGCGCGTCGAAGCTCTCGGGCCACCTCGACATCGACGAGGCCGAGGACGTCGAGGCCGCCCGCGACAACATCGCCGACAAGCTCGACGTGGGGACCGAGCGGCTCACCGACCTGCTCCGTCCGCTGGAGGACATCTACGCCATCGCGGACCACTGCCGGACGCTCGCGTACATGTTCGGCGACGAGATCGTCCCCTCGAATGTCGGCACGGGCTATCTCGCCCGGATGGTGCTCCGCCGGACGAAGCGGCTCGTCGACACCGTCGGCGTCGACGCCCCGCTCGACGAACTCGTCGACATGCAGGCCGACCGCCTCGGCTACCGGAACCGGGACACCATCCGCGACATCGTCCGTACCGAGGTCGAGAAGTACCGCGAGACGCTCGAGCGCGGCGGCCGGAAGGTCGAGGCGCTCGCCGACGAGCACGCCGGCACGGACGAGTCGATTCCGGTCGAGGAACTCATCGAACTGTACGACTCCCACGGCATCCAGCCCGACATGGTACGGGAGATCGCCGAGGAGCGCGGCGCGACCGTGCGGGTGCCCGACGACTTCTACGGGCTCGTCGCCGCCCGCCACGACGCCGTCGACGCGGCGAGCGAGGGGGCCGGGAGCGACGAGCGCCTCGCGGACCTCCCGGAGACCGAGCGGCTCTACTACGACGATCAGGACCGCACGGAGTTCGAGGCGGTCGTCCTCGACGTGTTCGAGCGCGAGGACGGCTACGACGTCGTGCTCGACCAGACGATGTTCTACCCCGAGGGCGGGGGTCAGCCCGCCGACCGCGGGACGCTCTCGACCGACGACCTCACCGCCGAGGTCGACGACGTCCAGATCAGGGACGGCGTCATCCTCCACCGGACCGACGCGGACCCCGGCAAGGGCGAGTTCGTCCGCGGCCAGGTCGACGGCGAGCGCCGCCGCCGGCTGATGGCCCACCACACGGCGACCCACGTCGTCGGCTACGCCGCCCGCGAGGTGCTGGGCGAGCACGTCCGGCAGGCGGGCGCCCAGAAGGGGCTCGACTCCTCCCGGCTCGACGTCGCCCACTACGACCGCATCTCGCGCGAGGAGGTCGAGGAGATCGAACGCGTCGCCAACGACCTCGTCCGGGAGAACAGCTCGGTCAAGCAGGAGTGGCCCGACCGCCACGACGCCCAGTCCGAGTACGGCTTCGACCTCTACCAGGGCGGCATCCCGCCGGGCGAGCAGATCCGGGTCATCACCGTCGGCGACGACGTGCAGGCCTGCGGCGGCACCCACGTCGCCAGGACCGGCGACATCGGCCTCATCAAGGTGCTCAAGACCGAGCCGGTGCAGGACGGCGTCGAGCGCATCGTCTTCGCCGCCGGCGAGGCAGCGGTCGACGCGACCCACCGGACCGAGGACGCGCTGTACGACGCGGCCGCGGTTCTCGACGTCGACCCGCAGGACGTGCCGGAGACGGCCGAGCGGTTCTTCACCGAGTGGAAGGACCGCGGCAAGACCATCGACCGACTGCAGGAGGAACTGGCGAATCTGCGCATCGAGACGGCCGAACCCGCCGCCGAGATAGACGGTACACCCGCCATCGTCGAGCGGATGGACGCCGACTCGGACGAACTGCGGGCGGCCGCGAACGCGCTCGTCGCGGACGGCCGCATCGCAGTGCTCGGGTCGGGCGCGGGCGGCGCGGCGACGTTCGTCGTCGGCGTCCCGGACGACGTGGGGGTGAACGCCGGCGAGGTCGTCGGCGAACTGGCCGGCCGCGTGGGCGGCGGCGGCGGCGGCCCGCCGGACTTCGCGCAGGGCGGCGGCCCCGACGTCGGCGCGCTCGCCGACGCGCTGGATGCGGCGCCGGAGATCCTTCGGGCCGTGCTGAACGCCTGAGCCGGCAACGGTACGCCGTCGAAGTGAACGCCTGAGCCGACACCGGCCGTCGGTGAAGTGGACGCCCGAGGTGGCCACCGACCCGGCCGACTTTTCAGAGCCCCCTGCCCATCCCCGGACGATGCCCACCGAGTACGACAAACTCGTCCACGACCGCATCCCCGAGATAATCGAGGGGAACGACGAGACGCCGGTCACCCGGCGGGTCGAGGGCGCGGAGTACGACGCCTACCTCGCGGAGAAACTGGTCGAGGAAGCGACCGAGTTCCGCGAGGCCCGCACGGACGACGACGAGGACGCCGACGCCGAACTCGCGGACGTGCTGGAGGTCGTGGAGACGCTGCTCGACTGGCGGGACCGGTCGCACGTGAACCGGATTCGAACCGCCAAGGCGTCGGAGCGCGGTCGGTTCGCGGAGGGAATCGTGCTCGAACGGGTCGAGAACGAGGGGTAGTGTCCCGGCGAGCGCCCGGTCGCCCGCCAGTCGAAATCCATACCTTTCGTCGTCCGCACCTCACGCCAATGGATCCGCGAATCCGGGAGCACGCAGAGATCATCGTCGACCACTCGATCGACCTGGGGGCGGGCGACGACCTCGTCGTCCAGTTGCCGAGCGAGGCAGCCGACCTCGCGGTCGCCGTCCACGAACTCGCGGGCGACCGCGGCGCGAACCCGGTACTCCTGAACAACGACGACCGCGCGACGCGGGCGTTCCTCCGCGCCGGCGACGACGAGTTCGAGACGCCCGAGCACCGGCGGGCGCTGTACGAGGAGGCCGACGCGTTCGTCATCGCACGTTCGGGCGGCAACGTCGCCGAGAAGTCGGACGTCGACCCCGAAACGACCGCGGCGTACAACCGGGCGATGCGTCCCGTCCAGCGGGAGCGACTCTCGAAGCGCTGGTGTCTCACCCAGTACCCGACGCGGGGCCACGCCCAGCTGGCGGGCATGAGCACGGACGCGTACGAGAACTTCGTCTGGGACGCGGTGTCGCTGGACTGGGAGGCCCAGGGCGAGTTCCAGCAACAACTGGTCGACCTGCTGAACGACGCCGACGAGGTCCGGATCCGGTCGGGCGAGGGAACCGACCTCACGATGTCGATCGCCGGCAACACCGCGATCAACGACGTCGGCGAGGAGAACCTGCCCGGCGGCGAGGTGTTCACGGCCCCGGTGAAGGAGTCGGTGACCGGCGAGGTCCACTTCGACATGCCGCTGTACCGGCAGGGCCGCGAGATCGAGGACGTCCGCCTCCGCTTCGAGGACGGGCGGGTCGAGTCGTTCTCGGCCGGGCGCAACGAGGCGGTGCTCGCGGGCGTGTTCGACACCGACGAGGCCGCCCGCTACCTCGGCGAACTCGGCATCGGGATGAACCGCGCCATCGACCGGCTCACCTACAACATGCTGTTCGACGAGAAGATGGGCGATACGGTCCACATGGCGGTCGGCAGCGCGTACCCGGAGACCGTCGGCGAGGGCAACGAGGTGAACGAGTCCGCGGAGCACGTGGACATGATCGTCGACATGAGCGAGGACTCGGTCATCGAACTCGACGGCGAGGTCGTCCAGCGGGACGGAACGTTCA
Organism: Halobaculum sp. XH14; assembly: GCF_032116555.1. Classification (NCBI taxonomy): domain Archaea; kingdom Methanobacteriati; phylum Methanobacteriota; class Halobacteria; order Halobacteriales; family Haloferacaceae; genus Halorarum; species Halorarum halobium. Next base: position 83,581 of record NZ_CP134949.1, on the reverse strand, counting down.
CGTTCGAGGAGCGGGACTGAGCGGCGAGAGAAGTCACTCGACTGACTGGACGGCCGGATCTGACGCTCGTCTTCGGATCGCGTCATCCCGACAGGGACGGGGTAGCGGGCCGCTACTGTGATTCTTCGACCAAATAGATTACTCTCCGACGCCGTGTCATGGGGTTTATGACCGTGGAATCGAGTGACACACCCGTGCCGAAAGTTAACTGCCCCGACTGCGGCCGTCAGATCGGGATGCACGAACTCGAGGCGAAGACGACGGCCCAGTCGGGCGGCTTCTCGACGCGCTACCGCTGTCCGTTCTGTCGGACGGACATGGACGACGTGACCGAGTATCTGGTGTGACCCCCGGGATCGAGGCGCTGAGAACGACGGGACGGCCGGCCGAGGTGGTTCTGTGAGCGACCGTGGGAACGGCGAGACGAGCGACGGCTCGACCGCGCTTACTCCACGTCGAGGTCGAACTGGCCGTTCTCGACGACGGTGTTCAACACGACGGAGGTGTTCGTCTCGCGGATGTCCGCGTCCGCGAGCAGGCCCTTGATGCCCTCGTTCATCTCGTCGGTGTCGGTGAACTTGCCGATGGCGATGACGTCGTAATCGCCCGTCACCTCGTACACCGACACCATCTGCTTCTGGTCCTCGAGCCGGTCCACGATCTCCGGGAGCGCCTCGCCCTCGACCTTCAACTGGACGATGGCGGTGACGTCGTAGCCGAGCTTGTCGTAGTTCACGCGGGGCGTGTACCCCTCGATGACGCCCTCCTCCTCCAGGTCGCGGAGGTGGTTCGAGACGGTCGTCACCGAGACGTCCAGGTCCTCGCCCAGGCTCCGGAGGCTGGCGCGACCGTTTCCGAGCAGTGCGTTGACGAGTTTCGCGTCGAGGTTTTCGTACGTCATCACGTTCCACCACGGGTCTGGGGGTTTAGAATTTTACGAATGTCCACCCATTGGCTCAGGAGGGGATGGTTGCACCGACCGACAAGGATTTTATACTGGGTGTTCACAGTCCTACCGTCTGAGTACATGACGGACGAAAACGCGGTTACTGACGGCGGGCTCAGTGCGGACGAACAGCGGGTCCTCGACGAGATCGAGGAGAAGGGCGTCGACTTCCTCCGGCTCCAGTTCACCGACATCCTGGGGACGGTGAAGAACGTCTCCATCCCGGCCTCCCAGGCCGAAAAGGCGTTCAGCGAGGGGATCTACTTCGACGGCTCCTCCATCGACGGGTTCGTCAGGATCCAGGAGTCGGACATGCGGCTCAAACCCGACCCGGCGACGTTCGCCGTGCTCCCGTGGCGCACCCGCGAGAACGACGGCGGCGGCGCCGCACGGCTCATCTGTGACGTCATCAACACCTCGACGGGCGAGCCGTTCGAGGGCGATCCCCGGCGCGTCCTGAAGGACGTCCTCGACCGGGCCGCGGAGATGGGTTTCGAGGTCAACGCCGCGCCGGAGCCGGAATTCTTCCTCTTCGAGGAGGACGAGGACGGCCGCGCGACCACGACGACCAACGACGCCGGCGGCTACTTCGACCTCGCGCCGAAGGACCTCGCGAGCGACGTGCGCCGTGACATCATCTACGGCCTGGAGTCGATGGGCTTCGAGATCGAGGCGTCCCACCACGAGGTCGCCGAGGGCCAGCACGAGATCAACTTCGAGTACGACGACGCGCTCTCGACGGCCGACAACGTCGGCACGTTCCGGACGGTCGTCCGGGCAATCGCCGCCCAGCACGACCTGCACGCGACGTTCATGCCGAAACCCATCCCGCGCATCAACGGCTCGGGCATGCACACGCACATCTCGCTTTTCACCGAGGACGGCGAGAACGCGTTCCACGACGGTGACGACGAGTTCGACCTGAGCGAGACGGCAAAGCAGTTCACCGCGGGCATCCTCGAACACGCGCCCGCGATCGCGGCCGTCACGAACCCGACGGTGAACAGCTACAAGCGGCTCGTGCCGGGCTATGAAGCGCCCGTCTACGTGGCGTGGTCCGACCGGAACCGCTCGGCGCTCATCCGCAAGCCGGCCGCGCGCGTCCCGGCGGCCTCGCGCATCGAGGCGCGCTTCCCGGACCCGTCGTGCAACCCGTACCTCGCGTTCGCCGCGCTCATCAGCGCCGGGCTCGACGGCATCGAGCGGGAGCTCGACTGCGACGACCCGATCCGCGAGAACATCTACGAGTTCGACGAGGCCAAGCGCGAGGAGTACGGCATCGAGACGCTGCCCTCGAACCTCGGCGAGGCGATCGACGCGCTCGGGGAGGACGAGGTCGTCCAGGACGCGCTGGGCGAGCACGTCAGCGAGAAGTTCGTCGAGGCGAAGACGGCCGAGTACGACGAGTACCGCGTCGAGGTCTCCGAGTGGGAGCTCGACCAGTACCTCGAGACGTTCTGAGCCGCTCCCGGACCTCCGATTTTTGCGCGTCGCTCGACGGTGAGACGCGTCGCCGTCGATTCCGCGCCGGGACCGCGTTCGGATGGCCGTCGTCAGCGAACCAGCCCGGCAGTCGTCAGCGACCCGGTCAGCCGTCGCCCGCCGGCTCCGCGAGCTCGGGCCGACCCAGGCGGCCGACGACCGTCGGCCAGGCGACGACCAGCGCGACCGCCAGGAACGAGAGCGGCAGCACCGCGAGCAGCTGATACCGGGTCGTGTCGGGGACGACGCCGAACACGTACGGCAGGCCGACGACCGTGATGCCGTACGCCCCGAGGAACGGCGTCCCGATGAGCACCCCGCCGAGCGCGGCCGCCGCGGGGCCGACGGGCGCCGTCTCCGTCCCACGGAGCCGCCAGACGGCGTAGCCGCCGAGCGCGCCGCCGGCGGCGATGGCCGCGTCCAGCGTCTCGGTTCCGTGCCCGCCCGCGAACGCGACCGCCATCGCACAGACGCCGGCGACGGCGGCCGCGAAGAACGCGCGGTCCGGCCGGGGCTGGAACCCCGACCTGGCGACGCGGTCGAGGACCGCGAGCGCGACGAGTCCGACCGCGATCCCGACGAGGACGTCGACGAGGTAGTGGACGCCGAGCACGAGTCGCGTGAGCGAGACGGTCACGACGACGCCCCCCGCGGCGAGCCAGCGGGTCCGGCGGTCCCACACGTCGAGGAACGCCGCGAGCCCGCCGTACACCATCGTCGCGCCGATGGCGTGGCCCGACGGGAAGCCGAAGCTCTCGCCGGTCGCCGCGTTCTCGTAGGCCGGGCCGAGGAGGTCGGGGAGCCACAGCGGCGCCGTCGCCACCGCGGCACCGGGCGGTCGCGGGAACAGGAAGAGCGTCTTCAGCGCGGTCGTCACGGCGAGGGCCGCCAGCCCCAGCGCGACGAGCGTCGCGCCGACCCGCCGCGGGTTCACCGCGAGCCGGTCGCTACCGAGCCAGTAGAGCAGCGTCAGGCCGAGATAGAGGAACCACGCGTCGCCGAGCTGTGTGAGCAGCGCGGCGAGTGCCACGACCGGCTCGGGCAGCGCCGCGAGCGCCCCGGCGAGTCCGACCCCGCGCATGGGTCACCGCCTCGCCCGGACGGCGTCGAGCGCCTTGCCCGGGACGTCGAGGAGGTTCAGCCCCACTCCGACGATGAGGAACAGGGTGTACAGTCCGAGCGTCGAGAGGAACAGGATGAGCATCGCGGCGATGGCGACGAGCCCCTCCAGCCACCTGAACGCGCCGAGCGTCAGAACGACGCCGTACAGCAGCACGAGGTACGGGCCCCAGCCGCGTGCGTGCCCCCGGCGCATCCGGCCGCGGACGTACCGCTTCAGCTCCGACTCGAGGGCCGGCTTCTCGACGGTCCGGCCGTCGATGTCGTCGAGGTCGGCCCGCAGCGCCGCGACCCGGCGGTCCAGCTCGGCGATGTCGGGTGCGGGCTCGTCGGTATCGTCCCCGCTCATACGTGACCGGCGTCGTCCGGGGTCCCCTTTACCGTGCCGGTCCGTCGGGTCGTGGGGGGCGGTCGACCCGTCGTGCCCGGCCGGGGCGCCGAGGCCGCTCCCGTCGCCGACGAGCTCGCCACGCCCCCGATCCTCGTCGTGGTCGACGCCGGAACGGCCCTCCGACGCGAGCGTCACGTTCAGGACGACGCCGACGAGGAGGACCATCCCGCCGAGGTAGAGCCACGTTACGAGCAGCAGCACCGCGCCGATCGCGCCGTACACCTGCGGGCCGCTCCCGGCGCTCCCCTGGTACCCGACGTACACCTGGAACAGCGCCTGGAGCAGCGTCCAGCCCACCCCGGCGAACACTGCGCCGGGGAGCACCTCGCGGACGCTCACGTCCACGTTCGGGAAGAAGTAGTACATCGGGAGGAACGCGGCCGTCAGGACGGCCGGGAGGACGAAGAAGCTCAAGATGCCGAGCCCGAATCCCAGGTCGACGACGGCGAGGACGCCCCCGAGCGCGAGCATGAGGAGGAAGCTCGCGCCGATGCTCACCGCGACGACGAGCGAGTCCCGGAGCCGCCCGACGAACGAACTGGAGTCGCTCGCGCCGTAGATCTCCTCGAACGCGGTGTCGATGCCCCGGAACACCTTCAGGGAGCCCCAGACGGCGAGCAGGACGCTGAAGACGGTGGTGCCGCCCCGTCCCGCCCCGCTGGCCAGCGCCTCGATGACGAACTGCTGGCCGGCCTCGGTGAGGACGCCGGCGCTGCCGTCGACGACGGCCGCGACGAGCTGCTGCTGGCCGACCGCGGTCGCCAGCACGAACACGAGGACGACCGTCGGGAGCAACGAGACGAACGCGTAGTAGGCGACGCCCGCCGCGAGGAAGGTGACGTCCCGATCGCTCGTCGTCCGGGCCACCCGGCCGAGGACGGCGACTGTCCGCGAAGCTCTGGCCCGGAGCTGCGTTGACACGGTCCGTGGTTCGCCTGACAGCGACAAGAGTGCTATGGCGATTCCGCACCCGAGTCCGGCGCCCCCCGTGTAACACACGGTCGCCGATACGCCGCGAATCGTCCGGTAGCGCCGCGACCGACTGGCCGGTTTTGATGATCCGGGTGAATGCGGGGGTTTTGTGCATCCGGTCTCCACGTGCAAACGAGAGATTTCACGCCGTGTGTCCACTCTCGATGGGAAGCAGGACGCCAGTAGTGCGGTGAGTCGTGTGCGTGGTCGGCCGTGTCCACGGGAACACCACAGGGTCCAACGCTCCGTGATCCACCAATGCCGGACCAGAACGAAACCGACGACGAGCCCTCAACCGCACCGTACCGCTACTTGCACGAGTTCGACCCGGAGACCGAATCCGCGAGGACGGAACTGCTCCGGGCGGTCGCCGCCGTCGACGACACCGTCCCCACCGAGTTGCCGCTCCTCGCGGACGCCGTCGACCCGGACGCGCTCGAGACCCTCTTCACCGCGGATGAAACCGGGAGGTCTCGCCTCACCGAGGGGCACCTCGCGTTCGAGTACGCGGGCTATCACGTCCGGATCACGACGGACGGAACCCTCGCCATCGAGGCGGAACGGTACGTGTTCGTGGACTGACGCGGCCGTGAGCGTCGTCCAGGGCTCGGCCCCGGTCGGCGGCCGAGACGTGACGGTCGCCGAGTTCGATGATCCTCCCCGACCGGTCCTCGGGGTCGTCGTCGGGCGCGCCTGCCGGTCCGTATCGTGTCCGCGGAAGGCGAGGGTTACCCCAGGTCGGCGGTCGCCTCCCGCATCTCCGCGATCGTCGCGTCGCTCTTCAGCGCGGTGCCGGCGTAGTGGGCGCGGCTGGCGTCGAAGCCGGCGCTTCGCAGGGTTTCCACGAACTCGTCCATCCCCGAGGCCGGCCGGTTCCACAGTTCACAGAGCCGGTGCTGGTCGTAGTGGGTCGGCGTGTCGAGTTCGTCGGAAACCGTCTCGAGCAGCTTCCTGGCGCGTTTTGCGGTGCCCATATCGTCGGTGACGTGTTCGCGGACGGAGTCGGCGAACTCGGGGTCGGCGACCCGGCCGAGCCAGAGTGGACCCGCGATGACGAGGCGGTTCGACCCGCAGTGAGGGCAGGCCTCGGGCGGGTCCGCGTGGAGGCCGTACTCGTGCTCGCGTTCGAGACAGTCCTGGCAGTGGTGGACGTGTCCGAGGTCGTCGAGCCGGTCGTTCGCCGCGGAGGCCGACGCGTCGAGTTCGAGGTACGTCCGGGCGTAGTGGCGCGAGACGTGCGAGCAGACGGGCGTGGCCGCCTTGTCCCGACTGGCGGCGCGACGGACGAGCGCCGAGAGCAGGACTCGGAGGCCCATCTCCGGGTGGTAGTCCGTGTTCCGGGGGACCGTCGAGTAGCGACGGACGCCGGCGTCGAAGTGCGCGCCACACAGGGGCGCCGTGTCCGTCGCGGTGACACACAGCAGGTTCCGGGTGCCGGCGACCGCGGCGTCGGCGAACGGTATCGGCGAGCCGTACGGGTCGACGTCGACCACGTCGAAGAAGTCGGCGTGGAGCAGCGCGTTCGCGTCGCGCTCGACCGCCTCGCAGCCGTCGTAGTCGGCGAGGTTCCGGGCCGCGAGTTCGACGGACTCGGGTTCGACGTCGGCGCAGGTGACCGCCCAGCCTTCGGCGGCGGCGCGGGTGCCCCGGACGCCCGAGGCGGCCATCGCGTCGAGGTACGTCTCGGCCCGCCCCTCGCGGTCGGCGTACGCGCGGAGCGTGGCGACGGTGACGTCCCGGTTTAGCTCCATCTCGGGGTTGTAGAACACGTCGTCGGTGCGCCCCTCGCTGGCCCCGTCGCGGGCGTCCTCGATCTCGACCGTGACGCCCCCTTCCTCGATCTCCATGCTGTCGGCACTGGGGCGCTAGCGGGGATAAGCGACCCGACTGCGACGGACGGCCGCCGCGGGCGTCCCTCCGAAGGCGCGAAACCCGCGGATTCGAGCCTCCGAAGTGGTTTTCCCCCGGGGGCACCAAGCGCCGGACGTGCCCGAGGGGAACGCCGACGCCGGCATCGACGCCGAGGCGGATCCGGTCGCTTCCGAGGCGGATTCGGCCGCTTCCGACGCGGATCCGGCGGACGTCGACCCGGCAGACGAGGCGTCCGCCGACGCGGACAGCGACGGCCCCTCGGCCGAGGAAGTCGCCGCCCTCGCGGAGGAGGACTGGCGGGCGGCCCTCGCCGCGACGGGGGAACTCCGCCCGGTCATCGTGAAGGCGATCATCGAGACCCACGACGGTCGCGGCCGGCGCGCCATCGAGGCCGTCTCCGAGCAACGGGTGAAACAGTACCGCGATTTCACGGTCGTCGTCGGCCACCGCGCCGAGCACATCGTGGAGGAGGGCGACTGCGACTGCCCGGACGCGACGTACAACCTCGACGCCGAGCGTCCGGACGAGCGCTGCTGGCACGCCATCGCGGTCGACCTGGCCGAACGGGTCGACCGCGTGGACCACCACGACATGTGGTACTCGGACGTCCACGACTTCCTCTGATCGCGTTCCCCGACCGGCTATTCCCGCACGTTCTCGACTAGCCATTCCCGCAATTTTTGTAACGGCGCCGCGACGCGCACCCATGACCGTCGACGTCACCGCCATCCGGGCCGCCCGGGAGCGGTTCGCCACCGACATCGTCCGCGAGACGCCGATCGAACGCTCCCGCTCGCTCTCGGAACTGAGCGGCGCGGACGTGCGCCTCAAGATGGAGCACCTCCAGCGCACCGGCTCGTTCAAGACCCGCGGCGCGTCGAACAAGCTCTCCCGGGTCGCGGAGGCGGGCGAGGCCGAGCGCGTCGTCGCCGCCAGCGCGGGCAACCACGCCCAGGGCGTCGCGCTCGCGGCCGCCCACGAGGGAATCCCCTCGACCATCGTGATGCCGAAGACGGCCCCGCAGATGAAGGTGAACGCCACCCGCGGGTACGGCGCGGAGGTCGTCCTCCACGGCGCGGGCTTCCAGGACGCGCTCGCCCACGCCGAGGAACTGGCCGACGAGCCGGGGAGCCTGTTCGTCCACGCCTACGACGACCCCGACATCGTCGCCGGCCAGGGGACGCTCGGGCTCGAGATCGCCGAACAGGTACCCGACGTTGACGCCGTCGTCGTGCCCATCGGGGGTGGCGGGCTCATCTCGGGTATCGCGACCGCGCTCGCCGCCGTCGCGCCCGACGTCCGCGTCGTCGGCGTGCAGGCCGAGGAGGCCGCGACGGTCCCGGAGAGCCTCGACAAGGGCGAGCCGGTCGGCGTCGACGAGACCCGGACCATCGCCGACGGCATCGCCACCGGCGGCATCTCGGAGCTGACCTACGGACTCATCGAGGAACACGTCGACGAGGTGGTGACCGTCAGCGACGACGAGATCTCCCACGCCATCCTCACGCTGCTCCAGCGGGCGAAACAGCTCGTCGAGGGCGCGGGCGCGACCTCCGTCGCGGGGATGCTCTCGCCCGACCTCGACGTGACCGACGAGACGGTCGTCCCGGTGCTGTGTGGCGGTAACATCGACATGTCGATGCTCCAGACGGTGCTCACCCACGCGATGACCGACCGGGACCAGCTCCTCCGGCTCCGGGTCCGCATCGACGACGAGCCCGGCGAGATGGCGCGCCTGTCCGACCGCATCGCCGCGGAGGGCGCGAACATCCGGCACGTCCGACACGACCGCGCGGTCGAGGACCTCCGCGTCGGCGAGGCGTACCTCGTGTTCCGGGTCGTCACCAGCGGCCGCGAGCACGCGAGCGGGATCATCTCGGCGGTCCGCGACCAGGGGTACGAGGTCGAACGCGTCAACTGAGTACACGAGGACTACTCCCGTGGTAAATCCCCACACTCCACTCGAAACGAAGGGGTCTTCGAGGTGTCCGAATTCGAGAGTGTTCGGCTCGCAGTCAGGTGGTTGTCGGCGAGTGCAACCAGCAGTTCGGTAGGGGCTCGATTAGCGGGGTACTAACCGGCTCGGCCGCCGCTCACTCCGCGCCGCTCGCCCTGTGCTCGGAGATGATCTCGTCCACCATGTCGGCGGTCTGCTCCCGCTCGCGCTCCTCGGCCCGGTCCGCCCAGTCCGCGACGAGCGCCTCCACGTCGCTCTCGCGGGCGACCGCGAGTTCGTCCACCTCCTGAACCTGCACGTCGGCGGCCGGCCCGACCGGCACCTCGTGCTCGAACAGCACCGCGTCGGCGGCGTCCGAGAGCCCGCCGCTGCGGAGCACCGCCCGCGGCTCGACGTCGGCGAGCCGTTCGGCGGTCGCCCGGCCCGCGCCGGACGCGTCCCGGAGGTACACCACGTCGCCGGCGGCGAGGCCGAACTGTTCTTCCGCGTGGTCGAGCGCGGCCTTGGTGAACTGCTCGACCACCTTCACGGGCACGAGGTCGCGGCCCTCGGCCACGTCCGCGAAGTCGTCGTGGTCCAGCTTCCAGAGCGCCTTCAGCCGGTCGAGCTTGTCCGACAGCTCCTCGGCGCGCGCCTCGGCGTCGTCCTTCTCCCGCTCCAGCCGGTCGTTCTCGCGCCGGAGGCGCGTCACCTCGCGGTCGCGCCGCGCCTCGCGGCGCGACTCGCGTCTGGCCTCGGTGAGTTCGTCCTCGAGTTCCGCGATGCGGTCGTCCTTCTCCGCCCGATCCGCTTTCAAGTCCTCGGCGTGCTCCTGCAGGCGCTCGACCCGGGCTTCCAGGTCGCGGATCCGCTCCTCCTGCTCGGTGAGTTCCCGCGGCTCGTGGTCGGACTCCTCGGCCCCCTCGTCCTCGGGGTCGTCGCTCAGCTCCGCCAGCGCCGCCTCGACGGACTCCTCGCCGGCGACGACCCTGGCGATCACCTCCCCGCGCTCGATCCCAGCCGGGGTCTTGTGCGTGATCCGTTCGAACTGATCCTCGTGGTCGTCGAAGGCGAACAGCGCCGCCGCCAGGGCGTCCCGCTCGTGGTCGTTGTCGTAGGCGACGTCCTCGGTCCGGTGGAGCTTGTCGTCCACCGGCAGATCGCGCTCGGGCGCCCAGCCGGCGGCGTCGAACGACCGGCGGAACTTCTCGACCGTTTCGGGCATCGGGGTCACGTCCGCGGCGACGACGACGGGTCGGCCCCGCTCGACGAGCCACTCGATGACCTCGGCCGTGTCGGCGGTCCTGGTCGAGACGACGTCGAGGGCGTTCCCGTCGAGGTCGAGGACGGCCGCCGCCGTGGTCGTCCCCGGGTCGATGCCGACGACGACGTGGTCGCGGCGCTTGGCGAGCGGCTCGAACTCAACGCCGTCGCGCCGCTCCCGCTCGATCTCGACCCGGGTGTCGCCCGAGCGGTTCCGCGAGACGGGGATGTCCGCCGGCGGCGCTTCGACGGTGAAGACCGCGTTGCCGTAGCCGCCGTACTGCTCTTTCACGTCCATCTCGAACTCCAGGCTCGCCCCCTCCAGCGCGTCCTCGACCTCGCGGGCGCGCCGCTTCACGTTCCCGTGGATGCGCCGGGTGTAGCGGTCCTCGCTCCACCCGCCCTTGCCGGTCGAGCGGCCGCGCGAGACCTTGACGGTCGTCGTGTCGGCGAACGCGCGCACCGCGTAGCCGACGTTCGCGGCCGCGAGCCTGGCGGCCGCCTCGGCCTCCTTCATCGGGTCCTTCCCGTACGGGACGCCGTGGCGGGCCGCGACCCGCGAGAGGGGCTCGGGCCGTTCGTCGCCGGTCACCTGCACGAGCGACGTCTCGGCGGGGAGCGCGCGGAGGAAGTGGACGAGAGCGTCCTTGTCCTCGGCCAGTTCGTACATGTTGTCGGTGGCGACGAGCGCCGGCCCCTCGGCGTCGATGCGCCGTCTGAGCTTGCGGTGGCTCACCACGTCGCGTTCCAGCGTCTCGCCGTCGAAGGCCACCAGGGCGTAGGAGGGCGCGTCGCCCCGGATGTCACCGCTCTGCACGTCGACCCCGTAGACGAGGGAGTCGAGCACGCTCGTCCGGGCGTTCACGCCCCCTCGTTGGCGGTTCGGGGCTAAAAATGCCCCGCCGGAACCGACCCACGGCGTCGATGGATCGGGAGTCGGGTCGCCGCTCCAGCCACCCTGCGTGTGTGGCGTCCGTGAGGGGCCAGACCGGATGCGCCCCCGAATCAGGCGACGCCCGTGACCGTCGGGGCCTCGCTCCGCCCCTCGGCGGCGCGCCGGACGGCGCCCTCGAGCGCGCCGAACGTCCCGTTCGTCCCCTTCTCCACGTAGCCGTCGGCGGCCGCGAGCAGCACCTCGGGCAGGTCCTCGACGGGCGCGCCCGTGACGACGACCAGCGGGGGCCCGCGGCGCGCCAGCCAGACTGCCCGGACGGCGCCGGCCGCGACCCCCGGATCGACCGCGACGCAGTCGGCTCGCCACGCCGAGTCCGGGACCGAGCGGATCCGCGGGGTCGACTCGACGAGGATTCCGTCCCGTCCCAGCAGTTCGACCGCGGCGGCGCGGAACCCCGCGTTCGCGTCGGCCAGGAACAGGCGGAGGTCGGCGTCGGTCATCGTCCGTGGGTCCGTCCATCGCGGCTTAACGGCCGCTATGTGGCGGGTATGGTCGCCGTGTGGGAAACGTAGTCACTCCTCGCCGCCCCGAAGACGACTCGCCGGTCGTCGTCGCCGGACCGACTCACCGGTCGTCCGGGAACGGGACCTCGACCTCGTCGCCGTCGTCCGGGACGAACACCGAGACGGCGTCGCCGTTTCCGCCTCCGACGCCCGTCCGCGCGTCGACCCCCGTCGCCTCGAACGCCTCCCTCGCTTCCGACTCCAGGAGCCCCGCGCGGGCGGCGTACCGGGAGGAGATGTGGGTGAGCGCGAGCCGCTTCGCGCCGGCCCGGCGGGCGATCTCGGCCGCCTCGGTCGCGGTCGAGTGGGCCGTCTTCCGGGCGCGCTCTGCGTCGTCGTCCGCGAACGTCGCGTCGTGGATCAGCAGGTCCGCGCCGTCGGCGGCCTCGACGGTCGCGTCCACGGGTCGCGTGTCGCCGGTGTAGACCACGGTCCGGCCCGGCCGGGGCGGCCCGACGACCGCCTCGGGCCGAATCACGGTGCCGTCGTCCAGTTCGACCGCCTCGCCGCCGTGGAGCCGGCCGTACGCCGGGCCGGGCGGAATCCCGAGTTCGTCCTCGGCCTTCTCGCGGTCGAAGCGGCCCTTCCGGTCTGCCTCGGCGAGCGCGAACCCCATCGAGGTCGTCCGGTGGTCCGTCTCGAACGTCCGGACCTGGTACTCCTCGCGGGCGAGCGCGACGTTCCCCGGGCGGACCTCGTCGATACGAACCGGGAAGGTGGGCTCGTGCCCGCCCGCGTGGACCAGCCGGCGGATGGTTCGCTTCGATCCGGGCGGGCCGTGGATGGCGAGCGCCTCCTCGCGGTCGTTGAAATCGAGGCTCTGCACGAGGCCGGGGAGCCCGAGGATGTGGTCGCCGTGGAGGTGTGAAACGAACACGTGCGAGAGGCCGAACCCGGTGCCGTACCGCATCATCTGCCGCTGTGTGCCCTCCCCGCAGTCGAACAGCAGTTCGTCGCCCTCGCGGTTGACGTGGACGGCGCTGGGGGCGCGCTCGACCGTCGGCACCGCGCCGCTCGTCCCGAGGAACGTCACCCGCAGGGTCATTGGCGGCACTCGGGCGGCCCGCGGTGAAACGCTGTCGGAAGCGGCCCGTCGGTTCGGATCGGTGAGCGGGCGGCGTCCCGCGAATCCGGGCCGGGCCGGTCAGGAGGCGTTCCCGGCGTCAGCATCGTCCGACGACTCGCCGCCGTCGGACGCGGACGCGCTCCGGCCCGCACCGGCGCTCCCGGACAGCGCCCCGGAGGTGGCGTAGTTGACGCCGACGTACTCGCCGTCGCGCAACAGGACGAGCGTGTACTCCTCGGTCGGGAGGGTGAGGTTCGCGACGTACCTGGCCTCGGGGCGGCCCTCGCCGCAGTCATCCCCGGCGTCCTCCCCGTCGGCGGTGACCGTCCGCACGTCGAGCAGGAACGTCCCGGGGGCGATGCGGTCGAACCGGGGCTCCAGTCCCGACGCGGTGTCGGGGACCGTGACGTTCTCGCGGAGCGTGAGGTCGGCCCCGGAGCCGTTCGGGGCGCTCGCGGTGCGGTCGATCTTCCCCCGTTCGGTCGGGTCGACGCAGGCGACGCTGACCGTCTCGAACCCCTGGAGCGTCGCGTCCTGCTGGCCGGCGAACGGGTCGTCCGTGGCGACGACGGCCGTGAGGCCGCCGGCGGTGACGCCGCCGACGAACGCGAGGAGGGCGAGGACGACGGTGGTGCTGCGGGAGACCATGTCCGCCCGATTCCGGCCGACCCCAATCAGTGTTGTCGTCGGCTGGAGCGAGTCGGCGAAAACGGGGTCGCCCCCGGACGCCGTCGCCGCGCGTGAGGCTAGAGGATCGAGTACGAGGCCGCGACCGTCAGCGCCAGCGCGGCGACCAGCCCGCCGACCATGATGTAGGTCACCGAACGTGGTTCCGAGCGCAGGTGCTGGTAGTAGGCCGCGACGACGACCGCCTTCGCGGCCGAGACGACCATGATGATCGCGAACGCCGTCCAGTAGGTGAACCCCTCGAACTGCTCGATGAGCACCTGTCCGGTCGCCAGCACGAACAGGACCACGTATATCGCCGTGTAGAGTTTTGTTGATGTCATTGGTCTCACCTAGAGGATGTAGAACAGCGGGAAGAGGAACAGCCAGACGATGTCGACGAAGTGCCAGTAGAGCCCGAAGTACTCCACCGGCCGCTCGTCGTCGAGGTACGCCCCCTTCACCGCGCGGACCAGCATGTACAGCGTGATGAGCAGCCCGACGGCGACGTGCGCGCCGTGGAGCCCGGTCGTGAGATAGAACGTCGAGGAGGCGACGTTCGTCGAGAGGGTCCAGCCGTGCGGGAACGCCTCGGTGCTCACGTGGAACAGGTGGAGCCACTCCTGGGCCTTGTTGATGAGGAACCCGACCCCGAGCAGGAACGTCGCGCCGAGGCCGCCGACGACGCCCCACCGCTTGTTCTTCTCGGCGGCGACCAGCGCGAGCACGACGGTGAAGCTGCTGGTGAGCAGCAGGTACGTGTTGATCAGCCCCGGGAGCGGGACGTGGGCCTCCGGGATGAGGTGGTGCCAGTTGCGCCACCCCTCCGCGACCCGGATGAACACGTACGAGCCGATGAACGCGCCGAACAGCACGACGTCCGAGCCGAGGAAGATCCACATCCCCAGCTTCGTGTTCTCGATGTTCTCGAACGGCCAGCTCGACCCGAACGGGCCGGTGAGCCCCTCGAACGGCTCGCGGGTCAGCCCGACGAGCCCGTAGCCGAGCACGACGGTCCCGACCGCGAGGAGGCCGACGTACATCGCGCCGGCCATCCCGCCGACGAAGCTCCCCTCCTGGAAGCCCGACAGGCCCAGCAGGGCGAAGAAACCGCCGAGGCCGATCACGAACGGCCAGACGCTCGCGTGGTCCGCGCCGTGGTCCTCCTCGGCGTGCTCGCCCGCGTCGTGTGCGACCGGCATCGTCGCGTCGGCGACGCCCCCGTCGGCCACGCCGCCGTCCGCGACGCTCGGGGTCCCCGAGTCGCCGCCCGGCCGGAGTTCGTCGACGAACGAGAGCGACCCGCTCGCGTAGCTCGGGCGCCCGGGGAAGTTCTCCAGGGGCGGCGGCGAGGAGACGACCCACTCGGCCGTCGTCGCGTACTCCCAGGGGTTGTCCGGCGCGGGGTCGCCGGCCCAGAGGCTCTTCGTGAGGTTCCAGAACATGATGATGAACGACCCGCCGAGCAGGAACGCGCCGATCGTCGCGCTCTGGTGGTAGCCGATGAGCGCCATCGGGTACTCGAACACCCGGCGCGGCGTCTCCCAGGCCATGAACATCGGGAAGTACAGCAGGTTGAACCCGATGAAGTACACCGCGAAGTGGACCTTCCCGAGGAACTCGTCGTACATCCGCCCCGACATCTTCGGGTACCAGTAGTAGAGCGCGCCGACCAGCGCGGTGACGCCCCCGACCATCACGTAGTGGAAGTGCGCGACGACCCAGTAGGTGCCCCGGAACTCGTAGTCGAGCACGACCGCGCCCAGGAACACGCCGGTGATGCCGCCGATGATGAACACCAGCAGGCCGCCGAAGGCGAACAGGAACGGCGTCTTGAACCGGATGCGCCCCTTGATCGTCGTGTAGATGAGCGCGAACACCATCAGGTCGAACGGCAGCGAGATGCCGATGGTGGTCGCCATGAACAGCGTCTTGATCTGCAGGTTGATCGCCGTCAGGAACATGTGGTGCATCCAGACGACGAAACTCTGGAGCGCGACGAGCAGCATCGACGCGATGAACCACTTGCGCCCGACGATGCGGCGCCCGGTGAACGTCTGGAAGATCTCGGCCATGGCCCCCAGCGCGGGGAAGAAGACGATGTACACCTCCGGATGGCCGAAGAACCAGAACAGGTGGGCCCACAGCAGCGACCCGCCCGCGCTCGTCGCCGCGAAGTAGGTCGTCCCGAGCAGGCGGTCCGAGGTGAGGATCATCATCGCCGCCAGCAGCGCGGCGAACGCGAACAGCATCATCCACACCGTGAGCAGGATCGAGGCGCTGAACAGCGGCATGTCCCGCATGCGCATCCCCTCCGCGCGCATGCGGTGCATCGTGGTGAGGAAGTTCACCGACGACACCGTCACCGAGGCGACGAACATGATCATCGCGAGCACCGTCGTCGTCGCCCCCGGCTCCGGGGTGTACATCGGGAGGTTGAGCGGCGCGTACATCGTCCAGCCGCCGGTGAACGTCCCGCCCTGGAAGAACGAGACGAAGAACAGCCCGCCCGAGAACAGGTAGAGCCAGTAGGAGAGCGCGTTCAGCCGCGGGAACGCGAGGTCCTTGGCCCCGAGCTGGAGCGGCACGACGTAGTTGGCGAAGCCGAACGCGAACGGCGAGAGGAACCAGAACACCATCAGCAGGCCGTGTGCCGAGACGGCCTGGTTGTAGGCGGCCGCCGAGAGGATCTGGTCGCCCGGGATCCAGAGCTGTGCCCGCATCAGCATCGCCAGCACGCCCCCGAACACGAGGAAGAACAGCGCCGTCACCGTGTAGAGGATGCCGACGTCCTTGTGGTTCGTCGTGACGAACCAGCGCGTGAGCGTGTTCGTGCCCGGGAGGCCGTGGTGGTCCTCGAGCTCGCCGGCTGCCCCGTGGCCGCCGTCGGTCGCGGTCGTCTCGTCGGTCGTAGTCGCCTCGTCGGCCCGGTCGTCGACCTCGTCGCGCTCGGTCATAGCGCACCCACCACGTTCGCGGAGCTACCGGAGCCGGTGGCGTTGCCGGCGGTGCCGTTCGCGCCGCCGGCGGTCCCGTTCTCGGCGGTCGTGTTGGCGTACCACGCCTCGTACTCGTCCTGTGGCATAACCTTCACCTGGGCGGTCATGTACGAGTGGCCGACGCCACAGAGCTCGTAACACTGCGCGATGTACGTCCCCCGCTCGTCGGCGATGAACCACGTGTTCGTGGTCTGTCCGGGGATGGCGTCGGCTTTCACCCGGAGTTCGCGTATGCCGATGTTGTGGAACACGTCACGGGAGGTGACCGAAAGCTGGACGGACCTGTCCACCGGCACCCGGAGGGTCGTGTCGGTGTAGCCGTTCGGGTACTCGAACTGCCAGCCGAACTGGTACCCCTCGACCTGGACACGGAGCGAGTCCTCGTCGACCGGCGAGTCGGTCTCGACGAACGCCAGCGCGCCGTACGTCCAGGCGATGAGCGAGATCACGATGACGGCGCTCAGCGTGAACGAGACGAACAGCTTGCCGCCCCCGCCGCCGCCCGTCGGCAGCTCGCCGAGCGTGGGGAGTTCGTCCTCGCCGTTCTTCCGCTCGACGCCATCGGCGCCCGCCCGATACTTGTAGGCGTTGTAGAGCATGTACCCCACGACGACCACGCCGACGAGCGTCCCGAGCAGGAGGAACACGTCGAAGATCTCCCGGAACACTTCCACGCGCGTCCCTCGCGGGACGATACCGTTCTGGAGCGGCGCGAGCGTGACTGCCGCCCCGATGTGGTTGAATGTCATGCCATCCGTTAACTCTGCACGTTGGTCCCAACTTCCCCCCGGTTCACTTATTCATTGCGGCGAGAGCCACCGGGCCCTCCCCCGAAAGCCGGCTCCGGCGGCCGAGATCGACGGAACGCTTTTCACCACGAACGATGGTATCATATGACATGGACGAGGAGCGATCACGGGTCGACACCCCGACCGTCGACGCCGCCCAGGAGGAGGCTGAACCGGACTTCGACCACCTGTTCGGCGTCATCACCGACGGGTTCGTCGGCGCGGTCGGCGGCGCGGTCGGCACCGCCATCATCACCGTCGGCCTGCTCGTCGCGCGGACGTTCGGCGCGTTCGACCTGGCGGCGTTCGGGACGCTGGCCGAGATGACCGGGACCATCGTGTTCTTCCCGCAGTACCCCGTCGCCGTCGGCTTCCTCGTGTTCCTCGCCGGCGGGATGGTGATCTGGCCGCTGCTGTTCGCCTCGATCGGCTCGTACCTGCCGGGCGACCGCTTCGCCCTCCGGGGCATCACGTTCGGGGCCGTCATCTGGACCGGGTTCGCCATGGCGTTCTACGACCCGTCGTACTGGCTGGCCGGCTACCTCCTGTTCACGTTCGTCGGCCACCTCGGCTACGGCTTCGGCCTCGGCGCGGTGTTCGACTACCTCTCGACGCGGCCGGACACGCTCGTCTGAGCCGGCCGAAGGGGTTCGGGGCCTGGTGGTCCAGGCTTCCGGCCCGCGACTCACGGCCAGAGATCGCCCGCTCCCTTCGCGTGTTCCGCGGCGACCTCCTCGTCGAGTTCGACGCCGAGCCCCGGCGTCTCAGGGACGGCGATGGAGCCGTCCTCGATGAGCGGCTCCGAGCGCGCCAGGAGGTCGTCCCACCAGTCCACCTCCAGCGCGTGGTACTCCAGCACGCCGAAGTTCGGCACCGACGCCCCGAGGTGAGCACACGCCATCGTCCCGACGGGGCTACAGACGTTGTGCGGCGAGAACACGACGTAGTTCTCCTCGGCTCGGTTGGCGATGGCCCGCGACTCCGCGAGCCCGCCGCAGGTCGTCGGATCCGGGGTCACGACGTCGACGGCGAACTCGTACAGCAGTTCGGAGAACTCGTGGACGCGGAAGCGGTTCTCCCCGGTCGCCAGCGGCGTGCTCGTCGAGCGGGCAACCTCTCGCTGGGCCGCCGCGTTCTCGGGCGGGACGACGTCCTCCAGCCACATGAGGCCGTACGGCTCCAGTGCCCGCGCGAGGCGCTTTGCCGAGTCGAGCGAGTAGTCCCAGTGGCAGTCGAACGCGACCTCCACCCCGTCGGGGACCGCGTCGTCGACGGCGGCGACGATCTCGCGCTTGTCTTCCACGTCCGCCGCCGAGAGCCGGCCGTTGAACGGGTCCGGTTCGTTGTCCCCGGGCGTGTCCAGGTCGAACTTGATGGCGTCGAACCCCAGTTCGACGGCCGCCCCGGCGGTCTCGGCGTACGCGGCCGGCCGGTACGCCGCCTCGTCGGCGTACTCGGTGAACCCGGAGGCGTCGTCGACCGCGTACGCCTCGCCCGCGTGGAGGTCACAGTAGACCCGCACGTCGTCGCGGTACTTCCCGCCGAGCAACTGGTAGGTCGGCACGTCGAGCAGCTTTCCCGCGAGGTCCCAGAGCGCGATCTCGATGCCCGACGCGGCGGTGACGACCTTCCCCGTCGTCCCGCCGTGCCCGGACGTCTCCTGGACCATCCGGCGGAACAGTCGCTCCACGTCGAGCGGGTTCTCCCCGACGAGGAACTCGCCCATGTACGCCATGACGTCGGTGACCGCCCCGCCGCGGTACGACTCGCCGATGCCCGTCACGCCCTCGTCGGTGTGGACCCGCACGAGGTTCCAGTCGAAGTTCCCCTCGATCACGGCGGTGTCGAGCCCCGTGATTTCCACGTCACGCGCGTCGGCCCGGCGCGTCGCCCGGTTGCCGTAGTCCCGCACGGTCACACCTCGAACGCCGCGAGGGCGTCCCGGTCGAGTTCGATGCCGTGGCCCGGGCGGTCGGGCAGCGCGATCTCGCCGTCCTCGGGCGTCAGCGGCTCCTCGATCACGTCGTCGAACACCTTCACGTCCGAGTCGCGGTGGAAGTACTCGACCCAGGTGCCGTTCTCGCTGGCTGCGACGAGGTGGGCGTGGAGGTCCCAGTTGTAGTGGGGCGCCACCGGCACGTCGTAGCTGGCGGCCGTGTTCGCCACCTTCAGCCACTCGGTGATGCCGCCACAGACGGTCGCGTCGGGCTGGACCACGTCGACGGCGCCCTCGCGGAGCAACTCGGCGAAGCCGTACCGCGAGAACTCCAGTTCGCCGGCCGCCACGGAGTACTCCAGCGCGTCGTTCACCTCGGCCATGAGCGAGACGCCGTCGGGCATCACCGGCTCCTCGACGAAGTACGGGTCGTACTCGGCGATAGCCCGGCACGTTCGGAGCGCCTCCGGCTTGCTCTTCCACGCGCCGTTCGCGTCGACCATCAGGACCCGCTCGTCGCCGATGGTCTCCCTGACCGCCGCGACGCGCTCGGCCTCCTCGGCGGGCGAGAGCCGCCCGACCTTCATCTTCACCGCGTCGTGGCCGCGCTCGACGTACCGCCCCATCTCCTCGCGGAGCCCCTCCAGCCCCTTCCCCTCGCGGTAGTAGCCGCCGCTGGCGTAGGCGGGAACCGAGTCGCGGTACGCCCCGAGGTACTTGTACAGCGGCACGCCCGCCGCCTTCGCGGCGACGTCCCACAGCGCGACGTCCACGGTCGCGATGGCCCGCAGCATGACGCCCTTCCGCCCGATCTGGACCGTCCCGTCGAACATCTCGCGCCACAGGCGCTCGGTGTCGCGCGGGTCCTCGCCCTCGACGATGGGCGCGAGCACGTCGGTCACGGCGTCGGCGACGAGCCCCGCCCCGCCGTAGCCGAGCGTGTAGCCGAGCCCCTCGACCCCGTCGTCGGTCCGGACGTACGTGACGGCGTGGTCACGCTCCTCGACGGTCCGGGTCGCGAACGACACCGGCTCCGCCAGCGGGATGGAGACCGCGAAACTCTCGACCTCGGCGACTTCCATACGAGCCTTTCGGGACGGATCGGTAAATCGTTATGCTCAGTGGTACCACACGACACGAAACGACGGGACACGAGACCGCGCAGCACCGCCGACACGGTTTACTCGCCGCTCGCCAACGAACGAGCATGCGATTCCCGGACGCCGATGTCGTCGACGCGGCGCTCGGCCGACCGACCCTCCCCCGGTTCGCGTCGGTGCGGTACGAGCCGGAGACGCCCGAACTCGACGACGTCGAGGGGAGGACCCGCGCGGAGGTGGACGAACTCCCGCTCGGCGACGTCCCCCCGGGGGGGAGCGTCGCGGTCGGGCTGGGGAGCCGTGGCATCCACGACGTCGTTCCAGCAGCACGGGCCGTGATCGACGAACTGGCACGTCGCGGCTTCGAGCCGTTCGTCGTGCCGGCGATGGGGAGCCACGGCGGCGCGACCGCCGAGGGCCAGCGGCGGACGCTCGCCGGCATCGGGCTGACCGAGGACGCACTCGGCTGTCCGATCGACGCGCGGATGGACACGACCGACCTCGGCGACTCCGCGGTCGGCGCGACGGTGCCGTTCTCGACGGCCGCCCTGGAGGCCGACGGGGTCCTCGTGATCAACCGCGTGAAGGCCCACACCAACTTCACCGGCCGGTTCGAGAGCGGGCTGACGAAGATGGCGACCATCGGGCTGGGCAAACAGCCAGGCGCGAAGGCGGCCCACGAGCACGCGCTCGTCGAGGGGTACGTACCCGTCATCGCCGCGGCCTACGACGTCGTCCGCGCCGAGACGCCGCTGCTGGGGGGCCTCGCCGTCGTTGAGAACTTCCACGACCGGACGGCCCACGTCGAGGGCGTGCCCGCGTCGGCGCTCCCCGACGCGGAGGAGCCGCTGCTGGAGCGGGCCGACGAGTACATGCCGACGCTCCCGTTCGACGACCTCGACGTGCTCGTCGTCGACGAGATCGGCAAGGACGTCTCCGGCGCGGGGATGGACACGAACGTCGTCGGCCGGTACAGCGTGCTGAACGCCGAGGACCCGGCGCTGCCCGACATCAAGCGCATCGTCGTGCGGGGGCTGACGGAGGCGACCCACGGCAACGGCAACGGCATCGGGCTGGCGGACGTGACGACCCGCGCGGTCGCCGATGAACTCGACCTCGACCAGGTGTACACGAACGCGCTGACGAGCGGGTCGCTCAGCAAGGCGAAGCTCCCGGTCGTCCTCCCGGACGACGAGCGGGCGCTGACGGCCGCGCTCTCCACCGTCGGGACCTACGACCCGGCGGACGTCCGCGTCGCCTGGATCCGGGACACCGCGTCGCTGTCGTCGTTCCGCGTCTCCGAGGCGCTCGCGCGCGACCCGCCCGAGGGCGTCGTCGTGGAGGGACCGGAGGAACTCTCGTTCGTGGACGGCGAGCCGTCGTTCGAACCGGCGGAGTGAGGGGCGGGGCTGGCCCGGCAACTACCGGAGGACGTTCTCGCCGGTCCGGCCGTCGAACAGGTGTGCCTTGTCCAGTTCGACGCCGAGCGTGACCCGGCTCTCGGTGGCCACGTCGCTCTCGTTCGACACCCGCGCGGTGAACTCGGCGTCCTCGTCGTCGGGCCGCTCCGACGGCGCGACGGTGACGTCCATGTGTGGCCCCATCGGTTCGATCACCTTCACCAGCGCGTCGAACGTCGCTCCCTCGCCGGGGTCGCCCTCCACGGCGACGTCGAACAGGTGCTCCGGTCGGACGCCGAACTCGGCGTTCTCGAGGTCGCCGGTCCACTCCCGGAGTTTCGCGTCGTGCTCGTCGGGCAGGCGGAGTTCGAACGCGTCGGAGACGACCCACCAGTCGCCGCCGCGCTCCTCGACGCGGGCGGCGAAGAAGTTCATCGGCGGCTCGCCGATGAAGCCCGCGACGAACTTGTTGGCGGGGGCGCCGTACAGCTCCTGGGGCGGCGCGAACTGCTGGAGCCGCCCGTCGTCGAGCACGACGACGCGGTCCGAGAGCGTCATCGCCTCGACCTGGTCGTGGGTGACGTACACCGACGTCTTCCCGACGCGGTCGTGGAGTTTGTTCAGCTCGGTCCGCATCTCGATGCGGAGCTTCGCGTCGAGGTTCGACAGCGGCTCGTCGAACAGGAACACCGCCGGGTCGCGCACGATTGCGCGCCCGAGCGCGACCCGCTGCTGCTGGCCGCCCGAGAGCTCCGACGGGCGGCGCTCGAGCAGTTCCGGGATGTCGAGCGACCGGGCGACGTCCTCGACGCGCCCCTCGACCTCCTCGTCCGGGAACTTCCGGATCCGGAGCGGGAACGCGATGTTCTCCCGGACCGTCTTGTGGGGGTAGAGCGCGTAGTTCTGGAACACCATCGCGATGTCGCGCTCGCGGGGGTCGAGCCCCGCCACGTCGCGTCCCTCGATGACGACGTCCCCCTCGGTCGGCTCCTCGAGGCCGGCGATCATCCGCAACGTCGTGGTCTTTCCACAGCCCGACGGGCCGACGATCACGACGAACTCCCCGTCGTAGATCGTCAGGTCCAGGTCCTCGACCGCGACGACGGTCGAGCCGTCGTCCTCGGTGAACGTCTTGGTGACGTCCCTGAGTTCGAGGCTGACGTCGCGATCGGTCGGTTGGGTCGTCCGCTCGTCCGCTTTGGGTCCTGCTGTGTCGCTCATTGATCGATGGTCTCCGTGGTCGGTCGTGCGGCCGGTGCGTCCGGAGTCCCGCTCGCGCGGGTGATTCGCGTCGCTCGGGGCGGCCTGATCCCGGTCATCCCTTCAGCCCTCCCGTCATGCCGACGACGATGTACCGCTGGAAGAAGACCACCACCAGCGCCGACGGGATGACCGAGACGATGGAGGCGGCGGCCATCGCCGCCCAGTCGATGCCGGCGTCCCCGACGAACAGGAACGTCGCCACGGGGATGGTCATCGAGGTGAGGTCGGTGCTGACGGTGAACGCGAACAGGAACTCCCGCCAGGAGTAGAGGAAGGTGAGGATGGTCCCCGCGGCGAAGCCGGGCAGGACGACGGGGAACACGACGTGCCAGAACGCCTGGATCTTCGTGCAGCCGTCAACCCTGGCCGCCTCGTCGAGCGACTGGGGGATGGTGATGAAGAAGTTCCGCATGATGTAGATGACCAGCGGGAGCCAGAGGTAGACGTTCGCGATGACGATGCCCGTCTTCGTGTTCAACAGCCCGGTCGTCGTCATGATCCGGTAGTACGGCGTCACCAGCCCGATCGGCGGGAACAACCGCGTGAACAGGACGAACACGAACACGGCGTTGTCGAACGGGAAGCGGAACCGGCTGAACACGTAGCCGGCCGGCGTCCCGAGCACCATCACGATCGCCGTCGACGCGGAGGCGATGATGACGCTGTTCACGACCGCGCGCCAGAACCCGCGGTCGATCAGCGCCCGCTCGTAGGCGGCCAGCGTCGGGTCAAGCGGCAGGTACGTCAGCGCGAGCACGCCCTGCTGGGTCTTGAACGACGTGAGGAGCTGCCACACCAGCGGCGAGATCGCGAAAAACACCGCCGCGAACAGCACGAGGTGAACGACGTAGCGGCTCTCCACGGCGTCCCAGAGCCGCTGTCGTCGCCGGTACTGGTCCAGGCCGAACTCCGCTCCCGCCATGTCAGACCTCGATCTCCTCCATCTGTTCGAGGATGAAGTAGACGTACGCCGTCGCGACGACGAGCGTCACCGCGACGAGGAACACCGAGACCGCGGAGGCGAACCCGTAGTCGAGCAGCTGGATGCCGAAGCGGTGGATGTAGATGGCGAGGGTCTCGGTCGCGCCGCCCGGCCCGCCGCCCGTCGTCGAGTACGGGATGGCGAACGCGCGGAACGCGAACATCCAGGTGATGAGTCCCGCGACGAAGAACGACGGCCGGAGGTACGGCAGCGTGACGTGCCGGAACGTCTGCCAGGTCGTCGCGCCGTCGGTCTTGGCGGCGTCGTACATGTCCTGGGGAATCGACTGGAGCCCCGCGAGCAGCACGATGGTCGCGAACGGGATGCGCGACCACGAGTCCGCGAGGATGACGACGACCATCGCGGACACGGAGTTCGAGAGCCAGGAGTAGCCGGTTTCGAGGATTCCCAGATCGACCAGGACCTGGTTGACGACCCCCAGCTGCCCGTCGAACATCCACTGCCAGGTGACCCCGACGATGGACAGCGGCACCGCCCACGAGATGAGGATGAGCGTCGAGTAGGCGTCACGCAGCCGCTGGTTGAGCAGCTTGTTCAGCGCGAGCGCGATGACCAGCCCGGCGCTCACCGAGACGAACAGCGAGCCGAACGAGTAGATCAGCGTCTTCTCGACCGCGTTCCAGAACGTCGGGTCGGTGAAGATGCGCCCGTAGTTGTACGCGGGCTCGAACGTCTCGCCGAAGCCGCGGGTGTTCTGGAGCGACAGCCACAGCAACATCACCGCCGGGTAGATGAACACGACGAACAGCGCCACCAGCGACGGGCCGAGCAGCACCGTCCGGATGTGGTCGTTCACCCAGTCGGAGACGGCGCCGGTGAGGCCGCCGCCGTGGGGGCCTACTTCGCCCTCGTACTCCTCAGTGGCCATGGCGAATCGGTGCGTGCCGTCCGGTCATTCGTTGATCTCGGAGTCCACGAACTCCTGCACCTGGTCCATGGCCGCCTGCGGTTCGATCGAGCCCTGGATCGCACGCTGGACCGGCGAGAGCATCTGCTGGAACACCGAGGCCATCTGCGGGAACAGTTCGAGGACGCCGTTCTCGATGGCGTTCCCCATCACCCCGCCGAACGTGACGAAGTCGTTCTCCGAGGAGTCGGTGTACACCTGGTCCATGTACGAGATGTTCCCCTCGTAGGTGAACTCCAGCCACTGGGTGAAGTAGCTCAGCTTCAGGTCGCCGTACAGCATCGCGGCGAGCTTGTGGCCCGTGTCCGAGAAGCGGTTGATGCTCGTCGTGTTCGGCGCGACGAGCCCCGCCTGCGTCGGCGACGGGCCCGCGTTGGCCGCCGGCGGGACGACCACCTGGTACTGGGATCCGGGCTCGTACTCCTGGAGCAGCCGGGGGACGAAGTCGCTGAACGCGGTGGTGTACGCGAGCTGTCCCGACGCCATCAGGTCCACGATGTCCCCCTCGCCGTAGGAGATGACGTCGCTGGGGACGTAGCCCGCGTCGCGCCAGTCCCGCATCTTCTGGATGACCCGGACGGCGGCGTCCGAGTTCATCACGACCGTCCCGTCGTCCTGAACCATGCGCCCGCCCTGCTGGAACAGCAGCTCCCGGAACGAGTACGCAAGGTACGTCGAGGTGCCGGCGTAGTACGCGAACGCGTTGACGTCGGTGCCCGCGAACGCCTCGCCCAGTTCCTCGAGGAGGTCCCAGGACCACTCGCCCTGGAACCGCTCGGGGTCGATCCCCTGCTCCTCGATGAGGTCCGGCCGCAGGTGGCCCATGCTCGCCTCGCCGATGTTCGGGTAGCCGAAGGTGTGGGTCCCCTCGTACTGGGGGTCCAGGTCCCACTGGACGAGGCTCTGGAGCGCCGGAATGTACGGCTCGTAGCCGCCCTCCGGGTAGAGAGCGTCCGTGGCCTCGAGGTAGCCCTGCTCGACGAACACCGGGACGAGGATGCCGTCGACGTTGAACGCGTGCGGGCTCGGCTCCTCCGAGGAGAGAAACTGCTGCTCGCGCGTGTTCGCCTGGTCGACGCCGATCTCGATGACGTCGAGTTCGATCCCGGTGATCTCGGTGAACATCTCGTGGGCGGCCAGCGTCGCGGGGTCGAACTCCATGTTCGCCGCGCCGTGGTTCAGTATCTGCAGCGTCTCCACGTCGCCCGCGGCGGTGTCCTGCCACCCCTCGGGCGGCGTCCACACGTCGTTCTCGACCGCGCTCTGGAACGCCCCGCTGTCGGTCCAGGTCGTGGCGCTCTGGCGCTCGGGCACCTCCCGCCGCGCCTCGATGGGCCAGTCGTCGGCGGCCCCGATCCGGCGCTGCTGCCAGTTGTCCGCGATGCCGAGCTGCTGGGCGGTCGAGAGGAAGTCACCGTTGCCCCCTCCGCCGCCGCCACCGCCGCCGAAGCCGGCACAGCCGGCCAGTGCTCCCATCCCCGTCACGCCCGTCGCGGCGAGGAACGTCCGCCTGTTCGTGCTGTGTTCTGCCATACCACACCAATTACTCATATACCGTAATATAGTTGTTGCAGCGTCAGATAGACATAGTGAAACTCAGGACGGTAGTTATCGTAATCTGGTAACCAACTGAATAGTAATCCGTCCTCACCTGACGACGTCCGCGGCCACCGTCCCGATTCCCTCCACCTCGGCGCGGACGCGGTCGCCGGGGTCGATGGGGTGGGCGCCCGGCGTCCCGGTCGATATCACGTCGCCGGGTTCGAGCGTCATCACCTCGGAGTGGAACGCCACGAGTTCGCGCGGCGAGAAGTGCATGTTCGACGCCACGTTTCGCGACTCCACGGCGTCGTTGACGACGGTCCGCACCTCGACGTCCTCGAGGTCCGTGCCGGGCCCGGTGACGGCGAGGTGCGGGCTGAGCACGAGGAACGTGTCGTAGCTCTTCGCCCGGGTCAGGAACCGGGGGTTCCGTTCGAGCACGTCCTCGGCGGTCACGTCGACGACCGGCGCGAACCCGGCGACGACCTCGTCGACCGCGTCGACGGCCACGTTCCGGCACGTCCGCCCGATCACGACCGCGAGTTCCGCCTCGGCGGTGACCCGCTCGGCGGCGACCTCGGAGCCGCGTTCGGGCGGGAGTCGGATGGGGCCGCCCGGCCCGGTGGCCGCGCTGGCCGGCTTGAAGAAGCTGGCCGGCTCCTCGGGCGGGTCCTCCGAGAGGTCGGCGGCGTGGTCCGCGTAGTTCAGCCCGATGCCGAACAGCTTGCCCGGCTCGTCGACGAACGGGCCGAACGACAGGGTTTCGCGCGGCGTCCGGTCCGCGGGAACCCCGTCGAGGTCGCGGAGGCCGTCGGGCGCCCGCGGGAGGACGTCGCGGACCCGCTCGGCGTCGGGGTAGGCGGCCGCGAGCGGGACGAACCCCTCGTCGTCGCCGACGAGCGGCCGGCCGTCCGCGGTCCGGGCGAGATACCGCATCTACCCGTCGGCCCCCGATCCAGCCTCGTCCGAGCCGCCGTCCTCCTCGTCGCCCCCGTCCGCGCGGTCGGTCCAGAAGTCGAACGAGCGGCCCGGCGCGAACACGTCGAGGCCGACGGCGAGTTCCTCGCCCGTGTTCTCGACGCGGTGGGACTCCCACGATTCGAGCAGCACCGAGTCGTACTCCCCGAGCGTCACGGCGTCGTCATCGGTGTGGATTGTGAGTTCCCCGCGGAGCACGAGACAGACCTGCTCGTTCTCGTGGTCGTGCATCGGCGAGGAGTGGCCCGGCGGCTTCTCGAACCACTCGAAGCTGAACTCGTCGCTCCCGGCGAGCGCGCGGCGCTGCCAGCCCTCGTCGGGTTCGTACGTCTCGGCCTCCTCGAAGTCGACTGGCTCCATGGTGAATCGAGGGCGCTCGCGGCTATTCAATGGTGACGTCGGCTTCGATGGCCGTGATCCGGTTTCCCCGAACGATATCCGACTGATCGCGTCGAGACCACCGCGAAAGCTGCCGTGGCCGTCGGCGCTTCCGGTCGGTTGGTCGTCGTTTCGATGCGGTCGTGGCCGAGGCCGAAACGATACTGGGCGTGAACGACTGGGGGTTTTCGAGGCGTGCGCCACGACAACTGAACTGACCACGACGTCGAAACCGGCCGCCCCGAGAACGACGAACGGAACCAGCATCCGCCTTCGGCGGCGTTAAGAACCGACCACCCGAACCCACGCCACATGAGCGAGACGCCGTACGCCCCCGTCACCGAACATCTCGAGAACCCGCAGGAAGCCGCCGAGGAAGGCCGAAAGAAGATGGACTGGGCGATACAGCACATGCCCATCCTCTCGGAACTCCGGGAGGAGTACGTCGAGTCCCGGCCGTTCGCCGGGCAGGTCATCGGCATGGCGATGCACGTCGAGGCCAAGACCGCGACGCTCGTCGAGCTGCTTGCCGACGGCGGCGCGGAGGTCGCCATCACCGGCTGCAACCCGCTCTCGACCCACGACGACGTGAGCGCGGCGCTCGACACCCACGAGAACATCACCTCCTACGCGGTGCGGGGCGTCGACGACGAGGGCTACTACGCCGCCATCGAGTCGGTGCTCTCCCACGGGCCGACCGTCACCGTCGACGACGGGATGGACATGGTCGCGGCCGTCCACGAGGACCACCCCGACCTCATCGACTCCATCGTCGGCGGCTGTGAGGAGACGACGACCGGCGTCCACCGCCTGCGGGCGATGGACGAGGACGACGCGCTCGAGTACCCCATCTTCGCCGTGAACGACACGCCGATGAAGCGCCTGTTCGACAACGTCCACGGCACCGGCGAGTCCTCGCTCGCCACGATCGCGATGACGACGAACCTCTCGTGGGCCGGCAAGACCGTCGTCGTCGCCGGCTACGGCTACTGCGGCAAGGGCGTCGCCAAGAAGGCGGCCGGCCAGAACGCCGACGTCGTCGTCACCGAGGTCGAACCGCGCCGGGCGCTCGAAGCCCACATGGAGGGCTACGACGTGAAGCCGATGGCCGAGGCAGCGAAGGAGGCGGACGTGATCCTCACGACCACCGGCAACCGCGACGTCGTCACGCGTGAGCACTTCGAGGTCATGGAGGACGGCGTCCTGCTGGCCAACGCCGGCCACTTCGACGTCGAGGTGAACCTCGAGGAACTCGCCGACCTGGCGGTCGACCGCTACGAGGCCCGCGAGGGCGTCGAGGCGTACGAGACGTCCGACGGCCGCCGGCTGAACGTGCTCGCGGAGGGACGGCTCGTCAACCTCGCGGCGCCCATCGCGCTCGGTCACCCGGTCGAGGTGATGGACCAGAGCTTCGGCGTGCAGGCGGTCTGCGTCCGCGAACTCGTCGAGAACGGCGACGAGTACGAGGCGGGCGTCCACGAGGTGCCCGACGAACTGGACCGGGAGGTCGCGGAGATCAAACTCGACGCCGAGGGCGTCGCCCACGACGAACTCACCGACGAGCAGCGCGAGTACATGGGCTCCTGGCAGCACGGGACGTGAGCTGACCGGACGGCGGGGCGTCCCGTCCGCGGCGGGTCAGTCGGGGCCGAGGGCCATCCGACCAGTTCGAGCCAACAAAACCTTGTATCGTCGGCCGGGACGTTCGGGCGATGAACACCGCCGAGATACTCGTCCGCCTCGCCGCGGGGCTGGGCCTTATCCTGGCGAACGGCTTCTTCGTCGCCATCGAGTTCGCCCTGACGCGGGTCCGACAGTACAGCGAGTCGGAGTTCGACGCGCCGGGGCTCCGCCGGGCCTGGGCGATGACCGACGACCTGGAGATCTATCTCACCACCTGCCAGGTCGGCATCACCGCCTCCTCCATCGCGGTCGGCATCGTCGCGGAACCGGCGCTCGCGGCGCTGTTCGAGCCGTACTTCGCGAACACGTGGCTGGCGTCGGTCGGCGCCGGCGCGCTGCTCGCGTTCCTCATCATCAACCTCCTCCACCTCACGCACGGCGAGCAGACGCCGACGTACCTCGGCGTCGAGCGCACGAAGCTCGTCTGTCGCTACGGGGCGACGCCGCTGTACTACTTCGCGAAGCTCCTCTACCCCGTGATGTGGGTCGGCGACCACGTCGCCAAGTGGACGCTCGCGCTGTTCGGCGTCGAGATGACCGGCGCGTGGCTGGAGACCGAAGAGGAGATCGTCGAGAACCGCGCGCAGCTCCGCAATCGCCTCGACTCGCTGCTCGACCGCGGCGACCTCTCCGAGGAGCGCCACGAGGAGGTCGTCAACGCGCTCACCGCCGGCGAGCGCCCGGTCGTCGACCTGATGGTCGACGAGGAGGACGTCGTGTTCCTCTCGACGGCCGACTCGACCGCGGAGAACCTCGACCGGATGCGTTCCGCGGGCTACACGCGCTACCCACTCGTCGGCGAGGAGTCGGGCGATTTCCGCGGCATCGTGTACGTCCCCGCCGTCCTGAGCGCGGTGGACGAGCTCCGGTTGGGCGAGACGACCCTCGAGGAACTGGCCGCGCCGCCGATGACCATCAGTCCCGAGACGAGCGTCAGCGACGCGGTCGACCGGTTCCAGGCCGAAGGGCAGGAGCTCGCGCTCGTGCTCTCGGAGGGCGAGGTCGTCGGCCTCCTGACGGCGACGGACGCGTTCGAGGCCGTGATGGGCCAGATGGAGGACCCCCTGGACGACGAGGCGGCGCCGGACGGCCGGGCGACCGGCGTCTGACTCGCGGTCGTCGCTGCCGGTAGAATCACCACCGGCGTTCGACCGCATGGAGGGCGATACCGGACTGAAGGCGGGACGAACGCTATCGGGAGAGGAGGCGCGGTGAGTTCGCCGGAGCCCTCCTCACGGGTTCACTCGAACGCACTCATCACGGTGTTGGCCGAGATCCCGTGAACGACGATGGACGCGAGGGCGACGAACCCGACCAGCGCCCAGAGTTTGTCGGCGGCGACGAGCAGTTCCCGCTCCGCGAACGTCGCCTCGTTGAGCGCGAACGCGAGGTAGTAGAACGAACCGACGCCGCGAATGCCGAACGACGAGACGACGAGTCGCTCCCGCCAGGGCATCGACGTGCCGAACAGACCGAGCAACCCGGCCGTCGGGCGGATCACGAAGACGAGCAGGAGACCGACCGTCACGTCGAGCATCGTCAGTGGGTCGAACAGTCCGCCGGCGATGGTTCCGCCGAACAGTACGAGGACCGCTGCCATCACGATCCGTTCGACCATCACGGCGTAGTCGTGGATGGCGACGTGGTACTCGTGTTCCCACTCGTAGTGACGGAGTTCGAGTGCAGCGACGAAGACCGCGATGAAGCCGTAGCCGTGGAGGAGTTCGGTCAGGCCGTACGTGATGAACGTGGCCGCCAACACCTCCGCGCCTTCCATGACTTTTCCCAACTCGGTCGTGACGGCCCTACTGAAGATGACTCGGGCGATGAGTTGCCCGACGAGGTACCCAACCACGACGCCGACCGCTATCTCGTAGAGAACGTGAACGAGGAACCACTCGCCCACCCAGCCCAGTGACGATGCCCCGGCAGCCGCAGCCGCCGCGATGGCGAGGTGCGTGAAGGGAAACGCGAGTCCGTCGTTGAGGCCCGCCTCGGACGTGAGCGCAAACCGAATCTCGCCCTCCTGCTCCTCGGGATCGGTCTGTTCGTCTATCGCCTCGGTCGGGGGCGACGCCTGTACGTCCGAAGCCAGTACCGGATCAGTGGGTGCGACGACGGCACCGAGCAAGATGGCGGTCGGGAGCAGGGCGCCCAGCAGGCCCCAGCCGAGGACGGCGGTGGCGACGATGGTCACCGGCATCGTGATGGCGAGCAGTCGCCAGGTGTTCGACCACGCCCGCCAATCGAACGGCCGATCGAGTTTCAGTCCCGCACCCATCAGTGCGATTATCACGACGAGCTCGGTGAGTCGCTCGGCGAGATCGCCGTGTCTGACGGGGTCCGGCGTCTCGACTCCTAGGGGGAGCGAAAAGAGGATCGCCCCTGCGGCCACGTATATTATCGGAAACGACATCGGCACGTCCGAGAGGACTCGCGGCAGGACGACCGCCCCGAAGATGGCGAGACCAACGAGTACCAGTAGTATCTCGTATTCAGCCATCTGCCCCGACCGACCGACCGTTCCTGAGTGCCCCGTGCGGAGCTCCCTCGTTCAGCGGCCTGTTCGACCGTGCGCGGCACGTCGGGCTCGCTCCGCAGGGAACTCCCCGGCTCGAGTCCCCCCGGTACGGGTCGTTCATCGTCCCGTCGTTCGGGCGCGGGGGGAATGAACCCGCGGGGTGGTTCAGCGGGTTACCGTCCCCTTTCGGCGCCAGCGTGAGGGCCCGCGACCGTCCGCGGCGCGCTCACCCGGTCGCGCAGCCGATCCAGCCCGAGCAACCCGAGCGCGAGCGTTCCGCCCCAGACGAGGTGGCCGACCAGCCCCATGGCGCCCAGCAGCGGGAGCGGGGCCGGAATCCCGACCGCGCGGAGCCAGAGCGGCATCACGAGGCCGGCCGCGAGCAGCGCCAGCAGGACGCCGTAGGCGAGCCCCAGCGCCACCATCCGGAGCGGCCGCCCCCGCCAGGGACCGAGTCGGGGGTGGTCGAGCGCGGCGGCGAAGCCGATGCCGAACACGAGGCTGTGGAACAGGTGGGTCGTCCAGCCGACGACCGCGGATTCGACGCCGTACAGCGCGCCGATGACCGGGACGGACCCGCCCATGGCCGTCTGCACGAGCCCCATGAGGACGCCCGCGAGCACGGCCGCGGCGGCAACGTCGGCGAGTCGGGCGGTAGTCACGCCGTCGCGGTCGGTCAGGCGGGCCGCCGGGGTTCCCTCGCGGCGGAACGTCACCTCCACGCCCGTCCCCCCGCCGTCGATGCCCGGCGTGACCGCGATGCCGGCGCCGAACTCCTCGGCGAGCAGGCGGACGAACGTCAGCCCGAACCCCGCGTTCGGGTCGTCGTACTCCGGCAGGGTCCCGGCGTGTGAGCAGTGCACGCTGGCGCTCGGGGAGGCCACCGCCGTCGTCGGCGATCCGGAGCGTGGCCGTCGCGGCGTCGGCCCGGACGTCGACGACGACCCGCGAGTCCGGGCCGGTGTACTCGACGGCGTTCTCGACGAGGTGCTCGACCAGGTCCGCGAGGCGGTCGGTCGCACAGACGAGGGCGTCGCCGCCGTCGTCCCGGACGGTCACCGTCGCGTCGGGGGAGTGCCCGCGGACCGACGCCACGCCACGCTCGACCGCGTCGGCGACGGGGACCGGCGAGAGGACGACGTCCGGGCGGGCGATCCGGCCCGCCTCCGTGACGGCCTTCTCGATGGCGTCGGCGCTCCGCCCGATGGCGGCCTTCCCCTGCGAGCCGTCGAGTTCGGCGTAGCCCCGGACGACGCTCACGCGGTTGAGCACCTCGTGCCTGAGGATTCGGTTCAGCGCGGTGAGCCGGGCGGTTCGCCGGGCCGAGTCCCGCTCGCGCTCGCGTCGCCGAGCGGGTCACCACGAACCCGACGGCCGCGACCAGGAGGCCGCCGAGGTGGACGCGCGAGTCCGCCACCGGGTCCCGGGTGCCGGTCGCCATGGCCCGCACTCTCGGCGACCCGGGGTAAGCGCCCCGACCGCGTGCGAACGCTCCGCACAACCGACTGCAGTCGTGTGAAAACCGCTCGCAGCGCGGCCGGACTCTCGCTCAGAGCGGGAACCGTTCGACGGTCCGGTACTCCGGCCCCGCCTCGGTGAGGTCGCTCTCCGTCAGGCACAGTTCGGTCGCCTCGAACCGCCCCACGTCGGGGTCGCGCTCGCGGACGAATCGCTGGACGGCGTCCTTCTCGCGCCCGTTGCTCAGCCGCGCCAGCGTGACGTGCGGGGTGAACTCGTGCTCCTCCGCCTCGAAGCCGAGCGCGGTCGTCTCGCGCTCGACCGCCTCGTGGAGGCGGCCGAGTTCGGACGCGCCCTCGCGGACGCCGACCCAGACGACGCGGATGTACTCGTCGTTCGGGAACGCGCCGAGGCCGCCCACCTCGACGGGGAACGGCCCCACGTCGGCGTCGGCGACTGCCCGGTCCAGCGCGTCGGTCACTTTCTCGACGTCGGAGTCGGGGGTGTCGCCGAGGAACTTCAGCGTCGCGTGCGCCTGCTCGGGGTCGGTGAACGAGAGGCCGGGCGCGTCGGGAGCCTCGTCCCGGAGGGCGGCGACCGACTCCGCGAGCGCGTCGGGGAGGTCGAGCGAGACGAACAGCCGTGGCATACGGGAACTGGGGAACTGGACCGTGAAAAGCCCGACGCGCAAGCCTTACCCGCACGGTTCGCCAACCCCGTGGTATGACCGACGAGGAGCAGGACCGACCACACGAGTTCTCGTCCGGGCAGGGACTCGACGAGGACTACGAGGAGTTCACCCTCGACCCGGAGGCGCTGAACGCCGACCCCTCGCAGGTGGACCCCGTCGACACCCGGGCCCTCACCGACCTCCTCGACGAGCGGAACATCGCGAAAGAGCAGGTCGAGGTGGAGAGCCTCATCGACGTCGGGCTCTCCTACATGGCGATCAACCGGTTCGAGGAGGCGACCGAGACGTTCGGCCGCGCCGCCCAGTTTGCCGAGGACGACAGCCTCGACGAGCAGGAAGCCTGGGTGAACAAGGGCGTCGCCCACGCGGAACTGGAGGAGTACGACGAGGCCATCGGCGCCTACCGCGAGGCGCTCCGTATCGACGACGACTCCGAGCACGCCGCCAGCGCCGAGACGAACCTGGCGTACGCGCTCCACGAGTTCGGCGAGACGAGCCAGGCGCTCGAACACGCCGAGCGCGCCGTCGAGATCGACCCGCGGTTCGCCCAGGCGTGGTACAATCGGGGTTTCTTCCTGGTCGAGCGCGGCCTGCTGGAGGACGCGGTCAACGCCTTCGACAACGCCATCCGCCTCGGCATGCGCAACGCCGAGGTGCTAGAGGAGAAGGCCCGCGCGCTCGACGAGCTCGGCGAGGAGGAGGAGGCCGAGGCCGCGGCCGAGCGCGCCGAGGAGCTCCGCAAGGAGGCCGAGCAGGAGATGGTCGAGGAGTACGAGGAACGCGAGGGGCACTGATGCTGCTGAAGGAGCGTGACACGCCCGAGGGGACCCTGGTCTCGGTCTGTGACCCGGACTGTCTCGGCGAGACGTACGAGAACGGGACGGTCACCCTGGAGGTGACCGAGGCGTTCTACGGCGGCGACGACGCCGAGTCGGCCGACGAGGACCGGGTCGTCGAGAGCCTCATGGGCGCGAACACGGCGAACCTCGTCGGCGAGGAGTGCGTCTCCGTGGCGGTGGAGGCGGGCATCATCGACGAGGACCGCGTGCTGGAGGTCGGGGAGACGGTTCACGCGCAGCTACTCTGGCTGCGATAGGGTTCGTTCGATCGAGGGTTCTTACGTTTTGGGAGTTGGTTAGGTGACTTTGCTGCCGCTGGGATTGCTGGGGTAACCACCGCGAAAGCCCCTGCAGCTGGCGGTTTATCACGTGTCGCACTCTGTGATGGCTCGGATTTAGCGACGACTGCCTCGAAAGCCCCCCGCTGGGTACGCTCCCGCGGACCACGCTGCGCTCCTCAGTCGCTCACTCCGTTCGCGCCCTGCGGTGCTTGCGGGTCCGGGGTTCGCGTACCCAGCCGACCCCTTTCAGTCCCACCCACCGCACCTCGCCCTCCCCAGCCTCCTGCGCTCCTCGGCCTTCGGCCTGCGATGCTCGTCCCTCGCACGAGCGGCCGCGCTCCGCGCGGCCGCCGCGCGCCTGACGACGCTCCCCCGGAACCGTCGCCCCACCGGAAACGGCCCGCATTCTTTTGGTCCGACGTACCCTCGAAAAAGTCATGGCCGACACCGACCTGCTCGTCCGCATCGACGCCCTCCTCGGCATGTTCGCGCTGCTCCTCCTCCTCGCGTCGTTCTACCTCATCGCGCAGGCCCCCGTCGTCGGCTTCGGCGCGCTCGTCGTCGTCGCGCTCGGCCTCTACGCGCTGCTCTCGTACGTCACGGGCTTTCTCGTGGAGGTCGACGAGGAGGGGCTGGACGGGGAGACGGAGGGATGATTCCCGACGTTCCTCCGGCAACGTAAGGGGAACCGATTTCGCCCGGCCGGCAGGACCGAAGGGATGTTAGCCCTCCAACCCCTGTCCCCGACAATGGAACCCACACAGGAACCGTCCCCCCTCGACGTCGAGGCCGTCAGGGCGGACTTCCCCATCCTCGACCGGAAGGTGGGCGGCGACGCCACCGTTCCCGGGGAGGACGAGGGCGACACGACGCCGCTCGTCTACCTCGACAGCGCCGCGACGAGCCAGACGCCCGACCAGGTCGTCGACGCCATCGCCGACTACTACCGCTCGTACAACGCGAACGTCCACCGCGGCATCCACCAGTTGAGCCAGGAGGCCAGCGTCGCCTACGAGAACGCCCACGACCGGGTCGCGGAGTTCATCGGCGCGGCCGGCCGCGAGGAGGTCGTCTTCACCAAGAACGCCACCGAGGCCGAGAACCTCGTCGCGTACGCCTGGGGGCTGAACGAACTCGGCCCGGGCGACAACGTCGTGCTCACCCAGATGGAGCACCACGCCTCGCTCGTCACGTGGCAGCAGACCGCCCGGAAGACCGGCGCGGAGGCGCGGTTCGTCCGCATCACCGACGACGGCCGCCTCGACATGGACCACGCCCGCGAACTCATCGACGAGGACACGAAGCTCGTCTCGGTCGTCCACTCCTCGAACACGCTCGGGACCGTCAACCCCGTCGCGGAACTGGCCGACATCGCCCACGACAACGGCGCGTACATCTTCCTCGACGCCGCCCAGTCGGTTCCCCACCGGCCGGTCGACGTGAAGGAACTCGACTGCGACTTCCTCGCCTTCTCGGGCCACAAGATGCTCGGCCCGACGGGCATCGGCGTGCTGTACGGCAAGGAGGAGATCCTGGAGGGGATGGAGCCGTACCTCTACGGTGGCGACATGATCCGCAAGGTCACCTTCGAGGAGACCGAGTGGGAGGACCTGCCCTGGAAGTTCGAGGCCGGCACGCCGGTCATCGAGCAGGGCATCGCGCTCACCGCCGCCATCGACTACCTCGAGGGGATCGGCATGGAGAACGTCCACGAGTACGAGTCACAGCTCACGGAGTACGCGTACGACCGGCTCACCGAGCCCGAGGACGTCGAGATCTACGGGCCGCCGGGCGACGAGCGCGCCGGCCTCGTCTCGTTCAACGTCGACGGCGTCCACGCCCACGACCTCTCGAGCATCCTCAACGACCACGGCGTCGCCATCCGCGCCGGCGACCACTGTACCCAGCCGCTCCACGACGTGCTCGGCACGGCGGCCTCGGCCCGCGCGAGCTTCTACGTCTACAACACGCGCGAGGAGGTCGACAAACTGGTCGAGGCGGTCGACGACGCGCGGGAGCTGTTCGCCTAAATCTTTCATCGTCGGGTGCCCTCGCGCTCGCTCCGCTCGCGTTTCCCTCACCGCTTCTCGAAAATGTCGGACGAAAAGAGCCGCTCGCTCCAACAGGTGGGGCGGTAGGCTTTTCGGGTCGACTCGCCAACTACCGACAACAATGGGAATCGGCGGCGGCTCGGACATGTATCGCCAGCAGATCCTGGACCACTACAAGAACCCCCGGAACTACGGCGAGCTCGAGGACCCGACGTTCTCGCACACTGGGGAGAACCCCTCCTGTGGCGACACCATCACGGTCGACGTGAAACTGGCCGAGGACGGGGAGACCATCGAGGGCGTCGCGTTCTCGGGCGATGGCTGTGCCATCTCGCAGGCGTCGGCGTCGATGCTCTCCGAACGGCTCCACGGGATGAGCCTCGCGGAACTGGCGGAACTGGACACCGACGACGTCACCGAGATGCTCGGCGTCGACATCTCCCCGATGCGAATCAAGTGCGCCGTGCTCGCCAGACAGATCGCCCAGGACGGCGCGAAGCTGTACGAGGGCGAGCTCGAGGACCTCGACGTGACGAAGACCGAGGACTGAGGCACTCGCGGGTTCGGCCGGGTGGCGGTTTCCTCCCGAAACCACGTCCAGCAGCGACGCCGTCGCTCGGGGGTGAGATCGGAAGGGGAAAAACGGGGCGCGTGTCGCGGACGAATCCGGGGGCGTTGCCGACTACTCGGGCTTGAGCCCCGCGTCCTGGACGCGCATGATCGACTCGCCGTCGGCCAGGTTCGGCGCGTCGACGAGCTTCACGATGCGCTTGTCGCCCTTCGACTTGCGGAGGTACATCCGGAACGTGGAGGTGTGGCCCAGGATGTTGCCGCCGATGGGCTGGGTCGGGTCGCCGAAGTAGGAGTCCGGGTTCGAGGCGACCTGGTTCGTCACGAGCACGACCGAGTTGTAGAGGTCGCCCACGCGCATCAGGTCGTGGAGGTGCTTGTTCAGCTTCTGCTGGCGGTCGGCGAGCTGTCCGCGGCCGACGTACTCCGCGCGGAAGTGGGCCGTGAGCGAGTCGACACAGAGCAGGCGGACCGGGAACTCGTCGTCCTCGTGCTCGCTGGCGACCTCCTTGGCCTTCTCCGCGAGGAGGATCTGGTGGTTGGAGTTGAACGCCTTGGCGACGTGGATCTTGTCGAGTACGTCCTCGAGCAGCGCCTCCATCGCCTCGTCGTCGCCGGGGGCACCCTCGATCTCGCGGTCCTCGAGCAGCGCCTCGATGATCTCGTCGTCCAGCCCGCGCACCATGTCGTCGATGCGCTCGGGGCGGAACGTGTCCTCGGAGTCGATGAAGATACAGCTTCCCTCCAGGCCGCCGTACTCCTTCGGGAGCTGGACGTTTACGGCCATCTGGTGGGTGACCTGGGACTTGCCGGCGCCGAACTCGCCGTACACCTCGGTGATCGACTGCGTCTCGAGCCCGCCGTCGAGCATCTCGTCGACCTCCGGGATGAGCCAGGAGAGCTTCCCGATCTGCTGGCGGCGTTCGAGCACCTGCGCGCCGGACTCGAAGCCGCCGACGTCGGCGGCCTCACGCGCGCCCTGGATGACGTCGTTGGCGGTCGAGTCGCCGATGTCGGCGGTGTTGCCCAGTTCGCTCGGACTGGCGACCGCGATGCTCTGGTAGCTTTCGAAGCCCGCGTCCACGAGTTTGTCCGCCGTCGCCGGCCCCACGCCGGGAAGGCTTTCGAGGTCGTCTTCTGCCATCGTGATTCCGGCTTGTGCGGCTCCGTACATAAACCCCCGTTAACAGAGAAGTGGAAGTGAAAATGCGAGCAGGCGACGGGACGGTTCTGTCGGATCCGAGAACGTTTAGGTGGGAAGCCGCGACGGCCGGCGGCTCAGACGACCGGGTCCTCGTCGGACCACGGTGCCAGTCCGAGCTTGTTCGCCAGCACGAGGAGGCCGAAGCCGGCGATGACGCCGCCGAAGGCGACGTCGGGGAGTCCGCGCCCGAACGCGAGGTGGAAGCCGCCCAGAAGCGTCGCGAGCCCGCCGACTGCGACGCCCGCGGCGCGCGTGTCGCGGAGGTCAGTTCGGACCGTCAGCACGAGGATGAGCAGGGCGAGCCCGCCGAGGATCGCCAGATACGCCGGCGACTCGTCGCCGAGCGGCCACTCCGAGAGCACGACCGTCACGAGGCCGACCGTGGCGACGAGGGACTTCGTGTCGGGGATCACGTGCGGGAATTCAGGCTCCGGGGCAAAAGCGTTCGGCACGGCCGACGGTGCGGCTCACCCCCAGGGGTGGTTCCCGGGGCCGTCCGGCCAGAGCGGGTACCAGTACTCCTTCTCGGGTTCGAGGTCGAGTTCGCCGTCGAGCACCGACTCGAGTTTCCCCTCGATGCGCTTGTCGTGCTCGCCGTTCGTCGGCGCGAACGGGTAGTACGCGCCGCGGCGGAACGAGTACACCCAGTAGCCCCGCTCGTCGGGGGCGTCCTCCCGTTCGAACCCGAACACCGCGGCGAGGAGCCGCGAACCGTAGCCGCGCTCGACGAACGTGTCCGCGGCGAAGTGGATCGAGGTGACCAGGTCCTCGGGGTCGTCGTCGGCGAGTACGACCCAGTGATAGCCGTGGTCGTCCTCGTGGAGCCGGAACTCGGTGCCCGTCTCCTCGCTCCCGGCGTGGAGGATCTCCTCGACCTCCTCGACCGCCCCGGCGAAGTCGGTCGAGTCGACCGAGGAGAAGCAGAGCGCGGCCTCGCCGACCGGCCGGAAGCCGAGGTCGGCCTCCATCGTCACGTAGGCGGTGCTCATCCCGAACAGGTCCTCGGGGTAGGCCTCGCGCGTCGCGTCGGACTCGGCGTGGATGCCCAGCGCCGCCTTCACGGAGTCGAACAGCCCCATCAGTTCCCCTCCCCGTCGGTGCTGATCCCGACCGCGGGGCTCGCGTCGCTCTCGTCCGCCAGGCTCGGACTGTCCACGCGGTCGAACTCCTCGCGGAGCCTGCGGTACCGCCGGTCGACGTCGTCGGCCTTGTTCGCGGCGTTGCGGACGTGGGTCCGGAGGACGCCCCACTCGTCCTCGACGGCGGCGAACGACTCCCGGAGCCCGTCGAGCTGCTCGGCGACGGCCTCGGCCTCCTCGGAGAGCTGTCTGGCCTGCACGTCGGCCTTGATGAGCTCGAGCTTGTGGCCGAACGTCAGCGGCGAGACGACCTGCACGCCCTCGCTCGTGAACTCGCGGAGCATGTCGTACTCCTCGGTGACGAGGTGGTAGTAGACGCTCTCGGAGGGGAGAAAGGCGAACGCGAAGTCGGTCGTGCCCGCGGCGGGTCGGACGTAGTCGTCGGCGATCTTCCGGAGCTGTGACCGCACGTCGCCCGCGAACGCGTCGCGGTGGCGGGCCGCCTCGGCCTCGTCCTCGGCCGCGACGGCGCGCTCGTAGTTGTCCAGCGGGAACTTCGCGTCGACGCAGATGAGCCCCGAGGAGGAGCGGATGTGGGCGTCGGGCGTCTTCCCGTCGACGACCTGTTCGCGCAGGCCGTACATCTCCGGGGGCAGGTGTTCGGAGAGCAGCACGTCGAGCTGTTCCTCCCCGAACGCGCCGCGCTCGCGGGGGTCACGGAGCATGCTGTCCAGGTCGGCGTGGAGGTTCTGCATGCTGTCGGCGTGCGTCTCGATGCGGTCGACCTTCTCGGCGAACTCCAGGTCGGTGAACGTGCGACTGACCGCGGCGGTGAGCGCGTCCGAGTCGACCTCGATCTCGTCGTCGTCGATTCCCCGGACGGATGCCCAGAGCCGCAACAGGAGCACGGTGACGACGAGCAACAGCGCCACGACGACCCCGAGCAGCGCGGTTTCGAGCGTGAGCGCGATGTCGCTCGACTGGAGCGGGAACATGTTTCGGGGTAGGGAAACTCCGGGTATAAGCGTTGGTTCGTGGTATTGGATACAGTGTGTCGAACAGAATGCGACGGCATCGTGGTGCAGACCGCGGAAGCCCCCGCGGCCATCGAGGCGTTCCTGGCCGTCGAAATCCTGCTCACCGTCTCCGAAGAATCAGTGCACGTCCCGGAACCCGAGACGAATCAGACCGTCTCCAGTTCCCGCTCCAGGTCGCGCAGCCGGTCCACGCGCTTCTCGGTGCTCGGGTGGGTCGAGAACAGCTTCCCGACGACGCCGCTCTTGAGCGGGATGATGAAGAAGGCGTTCATCTCGGAGGTCTCGCGCAGGTCGTCGTCCGGGACCTTGTCCATCCGGCCGTCGATGGTCAAAAGCGCCGAGGCGAGCGCGCCCGGCTTGCCCGTGATGGCCGCCCCGCCGCGGTCCGCGGCGAACTCGCGGTAGCGCGAGAGCGCCCGGATGAGGATGAACGAGACGATCCAGACGACCAGCGAGGCGGCGATGGCGACGAGCACGCCGCCGCCGTTTCGGTTCCGCCCGCCGCCGAAGAACGCCCCCCAGCGGACGACCATGAACGCGATGGTCGAGAGGAACGAGGCGATGGTCATCACCATCACGTCGCGGTTCTTCACGTGCGCGAGTTCGTGAGCGAGCACGCCCTCCAGCTCCTCGTCGTCGAGCGTCCGCAGGAGTCCGGTCGTCACACAGACCGTCGCCTTCTTCTGTGAGCGCCCGGCGGCGAACGCGTTCGGCGTCCGGGCGTCGGACACGGCGACCTTCGGCTTCGGCAGGTCGGCCTGCTGGCTCAGCCGCGTGATCTTCCGGTGCAGGTCGGGGTACTCCTCCTCGCTCACCTCCTTGGCCCCCATCGAGTACAGCGCGAGCCTGTCGCTGAAGAAGAACTGCGCGAGCAGGAACGGCACCATGAGCACCAGGAACCCGACGTACCTCGTCTGTGAGAGCACCGCCGCGAAGACGATGTAGAGGGCGAACAGGAGGAACATCGTGAAGACCATGCGTCCACGTAACCCCCAGTCAGTCTTCCATTCCATGTCCCGTTCTACTCGCTTCACGGCTTAAACGCTGTCGTGGCGGCACGCGAGTATCAGCGCTCGATAGCCGGGTCGAAGCGATTTACTGTCAGGTCGCCCGACCGTTTCGGGTGGCCGGGCGCGCACAGACGGAGGCGATCGGGGTCGTGACGCTCACCGTCGTCGCGGTCCTCGTCTCGGGGACGGTCGGCGTCGTCGTCGGCTCGGTGACGGACGCCGACGCCGGGAGCGCCACGTACGGCGACTACCGCTTCGACGCGAACGCGTCCGGCGTCTCGGTCACCCACGCCGGCGGGGACGCTGTCCCGCTCTCGGCGCTCTCGCTCGTCCTTCGGGGACCGAACGGAAGCGCGAGCGTGACGTTCGTGGACGGGACGCTCGCCGACGGCGGCACCGCGTTCGAACCGGGCTCGACGTGGCGCTACGCCGCAGCGCCGTTCCCGTTCGACGGCCCCGCGGAGCTCGACCTCCTCGTCGTCCACCGGCCGTCCGAGACGGTCGTCGACGACGCGACGGTGGGCGTGGGGCCCCCGGCGTCCTCGTCGCCGCCGCCCCCGGTTTCGACCACGGGACCGACTTCGACGCGATCCCCGGAACCGACCGCGACGCCGTCCCCGGAACCGACCGCGACGCCCACCGCCACTCCGACGCAGTCACCCACTCCCGCGCCGCCGGCCGCACCCCCCGCCGATGAGGACTGGTGGGACGGCGGCTGGTGGGACGACTGGTGGGGCGGTGACGACGGCGACGGTGGTGACGACGACACCGGCGGAACCGACGGCGGCGACTGGTGGCGCTGGTGACGGTCCCGACGAGGTCCGGCGACCGGACCGGGGTTTCGAACCGGCCCCGCCCCCGAGTCACCCGCCGGACGTGGGACTTATTTCGTCCCGGCCGACAGTGACGGTGTGGTCGAACTCCTCCTCCTCGTCGGGCTCGCGGTCGCCGTCTTCGTCGGTTTCAACATCGGCGGCTCCTCGACGGGGGTCGCGTTCGGCCCCGCCGTCGGCAGCGGCCTCGTCTCGAAACTCACCGCGGCGGGACTGATGACCGGCTTCGCGCTGCTGGGTGCGTGGACGGTCGGCCGCGGGGTCATCGACACGATGGGCGGCCGCATCGTCCCGTCCGGACAGTTCACCCTCGTGGCCAGCGTGGCCGTCCTCTTCTTCGTCGGGCTCGCGCTGCTCATCTCCAACACGTTCGGCGTCCCCGCCTCCACCTCCATGACCGCCGTCGGTGCCATCGCCGGGCTGGGCGCGGCGACGAACACGCTGAACGCGGACGTGATGGTTCGCATCATCGGCTGGTGGCTCGTCTCGCCGGTCATCGCATTCTGGGTCTGTGCGGTCATCGGGCGCTATCTCTACCCGTACCTCGACGCGCGGTTCGCCATCGACCGCTCGGACGGGCCGGTCGTCGAGTTCGCCGTCGCCGGCGGGTTTCCCCGCGTTCGGCGCGCGGCAGGGACGACGCCGCGCGAACTGCTCGGCACGGTCGTCGTCGTCCTCATCGCCTGCTACATGGCGTTCTCGGCGGGCGCGTCGAACGCGGCAAACGCCGTCGCGCCGCTGGTCGGGAGCCCGGAGGCGAACCTCTCGATCGAGGTGGGCATCCTCGTCGCCTCGGCCGCAATTGGCCTCGGGGCGTTCACCATCGCCCGGCGGACGCTCGACACGGTCGGCAACGACCTCACGGACCTGCCGCTGCTCGCGGCGCTCATCGTCGAGGTCGTCTCCGCGAGCCTCATCACGTTCCTCTCGTACATCGACATCCCCGCGTCGCTGGCCGTCTCGGCGACGATGTGCATCGTCGGCCTCGGCTGGGGCCGCGCGACCCGGACGACGAGCGTCGGCGACGCGGTCCGGGGCGAGCGCCCGGAGGTGTCGGTGAACGCGCTCGCGGCCGAGAACGAGGGCGAGGGAACGGTGCCCGGCGTCGGCGAGGAGGAGGGCGAGGACCTGCTCGCGGACGACCTGTTCAACCCCGGCACGACGGGCCGGGTCATCTTCTTCTGGATCCTCACACCGTCGCTCTCGTTTGCGGCATCCTACGCGCTGTTCACGCTCTCGCCGGTCTGAGGGCCCGATCCGGCTCCCGTCGGGTGACTGTGCGGTCGGTTCGGGAGGCGGACGGCACCGCCCGCCCGGCTCGAATCCAGAGGTTTCGGCCGGCCTAATCCCCCGAGGATGGCGAATTCGGGCACGGAGATAGCAACATCTAATTGGGCGGCCGCCGAA
The DNA here is from genome assembly GCF_032116555.1 of Halobaculum sp. XH14. NCBI lineage: Archaea > Methanobacteriati > Methanobacteriota > Halobacteria > Halobacteriales > Haloferacaceae > Halorarum > Halorarum halobium. Next base: position 39,452 of record NZ_CP134949.1, on the reverse strand, counting down.
TCCGGCCTTGATGCCCACGGTCGAATACCTCAACTACGAAGTGCTCGATGACCACGGCTGGGAGATGGACGACGACGACCTCTTCGCGGAGGCTGCCGACGCCGGCCTCGACGACGAGGACTACGGCGAACTCGAAGTGAACGAGGGCGAGTACATCCTCGAGGCCGCGGAGGCACAGGGGTACGACTGGCCGTTCTCGTGCCGCGCCGGCGCCTGCGCCAACTGCGCGGCCATCGTGACGGAGGGCGAGATCGACATGGACATGCAGCAGATCCTCTCGGACGAGGAGGTCGAGGAGAAGAACGTCCGGCTCACCTGCATCGGCTCGCCGGCGGCCGACGAGATTCAGATCGTCTACAACGCGAAGCATCTCGACTACCTGCAGAACCGCGTCATCTGATCGGCGACGTCCGGTTTCTGCGACGACCGACGACGCTGCGGCCATCTTCTCACACGTTCGACGCCACTTGAGCTCCGACCCGACGAGGCCGAGCCCCGACCACGCGTCGACCGACTCCTACTCTCTTCATGCTGGCGGCCGTACGGGGCCCCATGGCCCTGCACGCTCTCGAGAACGTCGACGACGCGCTGGCGGTCACCCGCGAGTTCCTCACCCCGATCGACCGAACCGTGTGGGTCAAACTCGCGGTCGTCGTGTTCTTCGTCGGCGGGCCGGGCGCGGGCACGAGCAGCTTCCAGGCCGGTCCCGGCGGGGACGGTACCGGGGGAACGCCGCCGGGCGGGATGGCGTTCCCCGACCTCGGCCCGCGGGCGTGGCTCGCGGTCGCCGCCGTCGTCGGCGCGGTCCTGCTCGTCGCGCTGTCGCTCGCTCTCGTCGGGTCGATCATGGAGTTCGTCTTCGTCGAGTCGCTCCGGAACCGGGAGGTCACCATCAGGCGCTACTGGGGTCGCCGCTGGCGGCAGGGCGTGCGGCTGTTCGCGTTCCGACTGGTCGTCGGCCTGTTCGTGTTCGGCGCGGTCCTGCTCCTCGCAGCGCCGTTCGTGCTCCCGCTGCTTGGCGTCGGCGGGGTCGGCGGCGGCGTCGCCATCGCGCTCTTCGTGGTCCTGCTGCCGCTCCTCCTCCTGCTCGCGCTCGTGGCTGGCCTCGTCAACGGGTTCACGACCGTGTTCGTCGTCCCGCTCATGGTGCTGGAGGGCGGCGGCGTCCTCGCCGGCTGGCGGCGGCTCTGGCCGACCATCACGGACCAGTGGGTGCAGTACCTCGCGTACGCCGTCGTGGGGTTCTTCCTCTCCGTCCTCGGCGGGCTGGCCGTCGGCATCGTGACCGCACTCGTGGCGGTCGCGCTGTTCATCCCGTTCGGGCTCCTCGCCGCGCTCGGCATCGCCGTGTTCGCGTTCGTCGCCGAACCGGTCGGCATCGGGCTGCTCGCCGTCTTCGCCCTCCTGTTCGGGCTGTCGCTCGTCGCCGTCGCGGCGCTCGTGCAGGTGCCGGTCCAGACGTACCTGCGCTACTACGCGCTCCTCGTGCTCGGCGACGTGGAACCCGCCTTCGATCTCATCCCCGACCAGCGCGCCGCCGTGCGCGAACCCACGGCGGAGTAACCGCCCGCGCCACCGCGGCCGCCGACCCGGGGCACGCCGTCCGCACCGCGATTCCCAACGGCTAACTCCCCCCGGTCCCCGATGCCCCCAATGACCGTGCTCGGCATCGCCACGCTGGCCGACCTGCTCCGCCTCCTGGTCGTGCCGGCGTTCGCCTGGGCGGCCTACCGAGACGTCCGCACCCGTCGGCTCCCCAACCGGCTCTGGCCGCCGCTCGTCGCGGTCGGCCTCGTCGCGCTCGCGCTCGACGCCGCCGCCCTCTACCCGTTCGCGGGCTACGAGGGACGGCTGTTCCTGATCCGGACGGGATTCGCGCTGCTGTTTCTCGTCCCGTTCTCCGTGCTCGCGTATCGCATGGCGGCGTTCGGCGGCGCGGACATGAAGGCGCTCGTCACCCTCGCGGTCGTGTTCCCCGGCACGCCCGAGTACATCGTCCCGACGTGGGTGCTGCCGGGCGTGACGTGGCTCCACGACACCGTCTATCCCGTGGTCCCCTCGACGCTCGGCGTCACGGCGATGTCGGCGCTCACGAACGCCGTGCTGCTCGGCGCGGTGTTCGTGCTCTCGCTCGGCGTCCGGAACGCGCTCGCCGGTCGAGTCTCCCCCGCGATGTTCGTCGGGGAGTGGGCCTCCATCGGGACGCTGCCGGACCGTCACGGCTCGCTGCTCGAGGCCGGGGACGGACTCCCGTCGCGGGGCCTCGACCTCGACGCACTCCGGATGTATCTCCGCTGGCGGGGGAGCACGCTCGCGGACCTCCGCGCCGACCCGGAGCGTCACCGGAACCCCGATAGCGTGACCGACACCGCGAACCCGACGGACGGCGCGGTCCACGTCGGCCCGCGGACGGACGGCGGGACGTCCACCGCGGGTGAATCGGTCGACGGGACGGTCGCGGATGCGGAGCCGGTGGACGCCCCCGAGTACGAGGACCCGTGGGCCGCCGAGCGCTTCCTCGACTCCCTCGAGGGAACCGCCTACGGCACCGACCCGGCGACGCTCCGCGAGGGGCTGGAGACGGTGTCGGAGGCCGACGCGGTCTGGGTGTCGCCGGGGCTGCCGTTCGTCGTCCCGCTGTTCTTCGGGCTGGTGGTGTCGCTCGTCTACGGCGACGTGTTGACGGTGGTGCTGGCCGCGATGGGGCTGCTGTAACCCGCCCCTGCTCGATTCCAGGGGCTCCCGACCGCCCGTGGTTTTGTGGCTGGACGCGTGTGGGACGGTATGGACGACCGCGCCCGTCGGCTCCTCACTCTCGTCGCGTTCCTCGTTCCGGCCGCGCTCACGTACCAGGGGTTCCCCCGCGTGCTGCTGTTCCCGCTCGCACACGGGCTGGTCTGGGCGATCGCGGCTAACGGCCTGATCCGCCAGTGGGACGCCTGGGGAACGGGCCACGACGGCCCGACGATCCCCGGCTGGCTGTTCGTCTACGTCGTGCTGTTGAACCTGTCGGCGGGGGCGGCCCTGCGGCTCGGCGACGCGCTCGGGCTGGGCTCGCTTCCGACCGGCCTGCTCGCCGCGTTCGTGTTCGGCGTCGCGGTCGCCGGCGCCGTGGCCGGACTGGGGATCGCCGGGGAGTCGGGATCGACCGACGCTTCGACGCCGGTCGACGGTGCCGGCGGGTCGACGTCGTCGGATCGGTGACGCGTCTCGGGAACCACCGGTCGTGCGCGAACCCTCCCGATTCGGTCGTATTCTTCCCAATTTGGTCGGTTCGTCCGCCGTTCGAGAATCCGAGGTTCCGCCGACGGTCGGTTCGGAGCTGTCTCCGTTCCGGTTCACCCGTACCCGGAAAACACTTCCCCGAGCCACCGGTCCCAACGCACATGTCGAACCACTGGTCCCGACGCCGGGCGCTGGCGGCGCTGGGTGCCGCCGCCGTCGCCGGCTGTAGCCAGCCGGAGAGCCCTCCCGACGACGAGCCGCCGGACCTCGGCTCGCCGGACACGCCGACGGGGACGCCGACCGCCGCACCGGAGCCCGAGACCTCGTTCACGCCGACGGAGGACTGGGCGGTGCCGACCGACGCGCCGGCGGCCGACGTCGAGGTGAACGTCCTCGTCGAGAACCTCGAGATCCCGTGGGACGTCTCCGTCGCGTCCAACGGCGACCTGTTCGTCACCGAGCGGGTCGGTCGAGTCACGCGCTTTTCGGCGGGCGACGTCGAGTCCGTGCTCGCGCCCGAGGACGCCATCGACGCCGGGTCGGTCCCGCCGGGCCACGACGAGCAGCCCTGGTGGGTGAAGGGCGGCGAGGGCGGCACCCTCGGCGTCGCGGTCCACCCCGGCTACCCCGACGTCGAACTGCTGTTCGTCTACTACACCGCCCCCGAGGGCGACGGGCGCGAGAACCGGATCTCCCGGTTCGACCTCTCGGCGGCTGACCCCTCGAGGACCGAGACGGTGCTGGTCGAGGGCATTCCGGGCTCGAACATCCACAACGGCGGCCGGCTCACCTTCGGCCCGCACGGACATCTCTGGGCGACGACCGGTGACGGCGGCGAGGAGGCGAACGGGACGGACCCGTCGAGCCTCGGGAGCGCGACGCTCCGCATCACCGTCAACGGCGAACCCGCGCCCGCCAACCCCGACATCGACGGGGGCGACCCGCGGGTGTTCACCTACGGCCATCGGAACCCGCAGGGCATCGCCTGGCTCCCCGACGGGACGACCGTCGCCACCGAGCACGGCCCGTCCGCGAAGGACGAACTCAACCGCCTCGAGGCGGGCGCGTACTACGGCTGGCCCGACGTCCGCACCGAGGAGGAGTACCGGAACGCGGAGGGCGTCCACCGCCCGCTGTTCAACACCGGAAACCGAACCTGGGCGCCCACGGGCTGTCTGTTCTACACCGGCGACGTCGTCCCGTCATGGCGGAACCGGCTGATCGTCGGCGGCCTGCGGAGCCAGCAGGTGCTCGTGACGACGCTCACCCCGCCGGAGGCCGAACTCCCGCCGGAGAACGGCGGCCGGCGCTTCGACGCCGACTGGCTCGACGACGCCTACACCGCGACCGTGAACCCGGTGCTCGAAAACGAACTCGGTCGCGTCCGCCACGTCGAGCAGGGCACCGACGGCGGCATCTACGCCATCACCTCGAACCGGGACGGACGGGCGACGGACGGCTTCCCGCGCGAGCGTGACGACGTGCTCGTCAGGCTGGAGGCGTCGACGTGACGGGTCCCGGTGGAGGACGCCGTGGAGGTCGTGAGCCCGGAGCGGGTCGCGGCCGCGCGGCGGCCCTGACGGCGCTGCTCGTCGCGCTGCTCGCGCTCTCGCCCGCGGTCGCGGCGCTCGGCGGCGGGGCCGGCGGAGGCGTCGTCGCCGGCGGAACCGGCGGCTCAGGACCCGGGAGCGTCGCCGGCGTGGCCGGAACGGGCGTCCAGTCGAGCCAGTCCGGCAGCCTGAACCCCTGTGTCGGCACGATCAGCCAGGAGCCAGACTCCACGACGCTGCTGACGATCCAGGGCGCGCGCGCCGGCGGGAAGACGGCCTCGCTGATGGTCGGGGTCGCCCCGAACGGCTCGGTCGTCGGCGTCCACAACGACAGCGCGGCGGGCCGCTGGTGGCTCTACGACGTCGACCCGATGGCGAACGGCGACCTGCTCGTGGCGACGACCGAACCGGGCATCTCCGTCGTCGAGCGCGTCGACCCGGCGACCGGCGAGCACGAGTCGGTCCGGCGGCTGGAGAACGTCGAGGACGCCCACGACGTGGACGCGATCGGCGACGACGAGTACGTCACCGTCGACAAGGGCGACGGCCGGAACCGCGTCGTCGTCTACAACGCCACCCGCGAGGAGACCGTCTGGGAGTGGCGCTTCGAGAACCACACCGACCGCTTCTCCCACTCGGGCGGCGGGCCCCACGGCGAGGACTGGACCCACGTCAACGACGTTGACGAGATCCGCGACGGCGTGTTCATGGTCTCGGTCCGGAACTTCGATCAGACCATCGCCATCGACCGCGAGTCGAAGGAGATCCTGTGGACGCTGGGCTCGGACGACGACTACGACGTGCTGAACGAGCAGCACAACCCGGATTACATCGAGGGCGAGAACGGCACCGGCACCGTGCTCGTCGCCGACAGCATGAACGACCGGGTGGTCGAGTACGCCCGCGTCGACGGCGAGTGGGAGCAGACGTGGGTGCTGGAGGGCGGCGGGCTCGACGAACCGCGCGACGCCGACCGCCTGCCGAACGGCAACACGCTCGTCACCGACCGCCACGGCCACCGGGTCGTGGAGGTCACGCCGCGCGGCGAGGTCGTCTGGGAGTTCTACACCCCCTGGCAGCCGTACGACGCCGAGCGCGTCGGCACCGACCCCGGCTCCGAGGGGCCGACGATGCGACAGCTCAGGGCCGAGGGTACCCACCGGATGCAAGGCAGCGCCGGCTACGACACCGCGCGCATCGAGGAGTGTTACGCGTACCTGACGGGCTGGGACGGCGGCAGCCGGCTCGTCCCCGACGACGAGCTGTGGGGCGAGACGGGCGGCGGTGACGCCGGCACCGACACCGGCGGCGACGGGACGGACGGCGGCACCGACGAGGGCCCCGCCCCCACGACGGTCCCGCCCCGCGAGGACGGCCCCTCGCTCGGCGGCTCCGCGCCGCTCGTCGGCGCGGGCGTGGTCGTCGCGCTCGCGGTCGTCGCCGCCGTGGCGGCGATTCGACGGCGAGGCTGACCGGGAGCGGTTGCCGTCGCCACCGCGGCCACGGCCGATCCGCCGTCACCCGAACCGGTCCAGCCCGCTCTGTCTGCGGACGGCCCCCGCCGGGTCGCGGTTCCAGGGGGTGTGCTCGTCCCGGAGCGCCGCGGGATCGACCGACGCGGGTTCACTCTCCTCGTAGCCGGAGCAGTCCGGCCCGCACGCTTCCGCCGGGTTGACGACGCGGTCGAAGTGGGCGCACTCGGACCGGCCGTCGGGGGTCGCCACACAGCGCGCGCAGTCCGGAAACTCGTACGTTCGCCAGCCCTTCCCGTAGGCTCGCTCCGCGATGCGGCGGCGTTTCTTCGCCTTGGTCTCGGCGTCGACGACCGCGATTTCGGTCCGTAACGGTCGCTCCCCGACCGTCTCGATGCCCGATTCGGTCACGGGCAGCTCCGCGGGTTCGCGGAGCACCGTCCGCTCGCCCGAACCGGGGTCGAACCGCCAGACGCCGACCGCGTCCGGGATGCGGTTCAGGTGCGCGCCGGTGACGTGGCTCGTGGTCGCCAGCACCACCTCGTCGAACAGGGCGAGCGAGACGTCGAACCGGAGCTGTCGTTCGAGGTCGCCCGGCGTCCCGAGGTCGGGCTTGTTCTCGATGCCGACGAGCTTGCCGACCCAGTCGTCGGGGTAGCGGGCGGTCTGGCGGACGTACTCCCGGCCGCCGCGCCGCCCGCGCGCGAGGAAGCCGCACTCGACCGCCGCCTCGACCCGCTCGCGGGCGTGATCCGGGTGCCCCTCGAACGCGTCCCGCCAGTCGCGCGCCTGCCCGACGCCGACGTCTGCCTCGATGGCGGCGTGCGGGATCTCCGCGTCGGTAATGCTGGCCCGGTCGTCGAACCCTGGGCCGGGCTCGATCCCGACGACGTCCATCACGCGGGAGCCGGGCGAGGCGACTGCGCCCCCGAGTTGGCGGGCGAGCACCCAGTCTCTCGCGCGTTCGAGGTGGGCACACAGCGCCAGTTCGAAGCCGAACTCCATCCCTGGTGGCGTTGTGGGGTGGACGGGGAAAAGGGTCGCGCGTGGACCGGACGTGGTGAGCGGGACCGATTCAGCTCCTGGACGCCCCGGGACGCGCCCGTTCAGACCTCGTTCGGCTTCGAGGCGTCGAAGCACCACCCGAATCTGAAAGTACGAATCGCCCCAAACGCGGCCCTTTTGGCCCGCGAGTCCACAGTTCACCCATGAACGACGACGTCGCGGCGAAGGCCGCCGCCGCAAAGGAGTCGCTCGCCACCCTCGATGGCGCGCTCGTCGCCTTCTCGGGCGGCGTGGACTCCAGCGTGGTCGCCGCGCTCGCCCACGCCGCGCTCGGCGAGGACGCCGTGGCCTGCACCGCGCGGAGCGAGACGCTGCCCGCGGCGGAACTCGAGGACGCCCGCCGGGTCGCCGACGACATCGGCATCGAGCACGCGGTCGTGTCGTTCTCCGAGCTCGAGGACCCCGAGTTCGTGACCAACGGCGAGGACCGCTGCTACCACTGCCGGACGATGCGGCTCTCGCGGATGTACGAGGCGGCCCGCGAGCGCGGCATCGAGACGGTCTGTGACGGGACGAACGCCTCCGACCCCGGCGAGGGCCACCGGCCGGGGCTCCAGGCCGTCGAGGAACTGAACGTCGCCTCCCCGCTGCTGGAGGCCGCCATCACCAAGGACGAGGTGCGCGAGATCGCCGCCCACTACGGCCTCGACGTGGCCGACAAGCCCTCGATGGCGTGTCTCTCCTCACGCATCCCGACTGGCATCGAGGTCACCGAGGAGCGCCTGACCCGCATCGAGAACGCCGAGCGCATGCTCCGAACCTGGGGGTTCTCGCAGTTCCGCGTACGCGACCACGACGGCCTCGCCCGCATCGAGGTCGGCGCTGACGAACTGGCCGCCGCGCTCGACCCCGAGTTCGTGACGGCAGCGCGCGAGCACCTGCTCGATCTGGGGTTCGACCACGTCACGCTCGACCTGGAGGGGTACCGGACGGGAAGCGTCAGCCCCGCGACGGTCGAAGGGACGGAACCGCAAGACGGCGATGGTGGAGTCGAAACGGAGGGGTTCGGCGACGGCGGGGCGGTGGCCGAGGACCTCTCCAGAACGTACCCGGGCGGCGAGTAGAGCGTCCCTCGACGGCTATTCTCTCGGCCCCGGTCGAAAACCAGCACCCACCCGGTCACCAGTTCCCCTGGAGACGCGCCGTCCGGTTTCCCCGGGGAGCGTCGTGCGGACGGTCACCGGTCCAGCGGCTTCCGCATACAGGTCGCCGACGCGGGACAGAGATCCGTAAACTCGGTCGTCCCCCGGACGGCAGACGGAACGGCTGCCCGGTCGAGCGCCTCGTAGCCGCGGCCGCGGAAGAACCCCGCCGCGGTCGTCGTCAGCAGGTAGAGCGTCCCCACGCCCTCCTCGCTCGCCCGCGCCTCCAGGGCGTCACACAGCGCCGCGCCGTACCCCCGCCCGCGGTTCGACTCACCGATCACGACCGACCGGAGGAGGCCGTTCTCCCCGTGCGGTTCGAGGCCGCCGACCCCGACGACCGCCGCGTCCGACCGCGCGAGATAGAAGCACTCCGGCTTCGCCCGCACGTCGCCGTTCGGGAGGTCGTTCGCCGCGAGCACGGCCTCGACGCGGTCGATACCCTTCGATCCCGCCGGTTCGAGGGTGATCGACGGCTCGGTCATGAAGCGGCCTCGACGCCCGTCCTCGTGACCGTGACGCGGACGCTCCCGCCGAGGTCGACCGTGAACTCGCCGCAAACCCGGAGACAGCGAGCCAGTGCGGCGGCTCGGCGTGCGGCGAGCGACGGGCCGACGACGGCCGCGAGGACGCCGGCAGCGGCGAGCGGGCGGGCGATCGCCAAGAGCGACAGGACCCCCGCGGCCAGCATCGCGTAGGCCCTGAACACTGCCTGCCAACTGGGCTGGTCGATACCTGAACGGTCTCGCGGAGCGGGTGGTCCGTACATCGAGCGTGTGGTGAGTGCCGTGGTCGCGGGTCGGTTCGTTGCGGTCGCGGGTCGGTTCGGCTCCGGCCGGTTCGACCCCGCGCGGATCGGTCCTGATCGGACTGTTGGCCGGCGAGACTCGGCCCCTCCGGGAGCGGTCACGCGGCTCCCTCCTCGCGCCCGGATCGGCGTTCGGCCGTCGGCTTCTCGGCCTCGATGGTCGCGGCGACGAGGAACTCCGCGAGGTCGCGCTCGTCGTCCCAGTCGCGGATGAACGACTCGCTCTCGTCCTTCGGCTCGATCGAGACGTCGACGAACCCGGCATCCGTCAGCATCGTCTCGAGCGCCGAGGTCGGCGACGCGCCGCCGACGCACGCGGCGACCGACTCCGGGTCGGCGTCGAGCCCTTCCGGCGGTTCGGCCGTCAGCACGACGTCCGAGACGGCGAGGCGGCCCCCCGGGCGGAGCACGCGGTACGCCTCGCGGAACACCCGCGGCTTGTCCGGCGAGAGGTTCACGACGCAGTTCGAGATGATCACGTCGATCACGCCGTCCGCGACCGGGAGGTGTTCGATCTCGCCGAGCCTGAACTCGACGTCGTCCGCGTCGTTCGACTCGACGTTCTCGCGGGCCTTCTCGACCATCTCCGGGGTCATGTCGACGCCGACGACGCGGCCGTCGGGAGCGACCTCCCGCGCCGCGAGGAAACAGTCGAACCCGCCGCCCGAGCCGAGGTCGAGGACGTCCTCGCCCGCTTCGAGCCCCGCGAGCGCGGTCGGGTTGCCACAGCCGAGCCCCAGGTTCGCACCCGGGGCGACGGCGTCGAGGTCCTCGTCGGAGTAGCCGTGTTTCGACGACCGCTCCGCGGGAGAGTCACGGGAACCGCCCGTGCCGCCACAGCACGATCCGGATTCGCGCGACTGCTCCGTGGCGATGCCCGCGTAGCGCTCCCGCACGGCCGTCCGCCGTTCCGCCGCCTCGTCAGTCATCGGCGGTCGACCTCGTGTCGCCGAGGACGTCCAGGAGCCGGGTCGCCCGCGGCGTCGCGGAGTAGTAGCGCCACCGGCCCTCCTTGCGTCGTTCGACGAGCCCGGTGCTGAACAGCCGCGAGAGCGCCTGGCTGACCGCGCCCTGGCTCACGCCGAGCGACGGCTCCAGCTCGCAGCCGCAGACGGCGTCGTCCGCCTCGGCGACGAAGCGGAGCGCCTCGTACCGGGTGTCGTTACCGAGCGCCGCGAGCGTCTCCACGTCGGCGGCCACCTCGCCGTCGGTGAGCGAGTGACCGCGCGCACAGCAGTCGGCCGCTCGCGGCCCCCGCCCGTCGGTCAGTTCGCCGTCGGTCTGCTGGCCATTCATTAGCACCTGCTAATATTAGGGTACACTAATATAAGCGTTGCCGTGGTGACGCCGGCGGGTGGGGGCGTGACGATGCGGCCGAACGGCAGTCGTCGCCGTGAACGAATCCCGTCAGGAGGGCGGCTACCGAACCGGCGGCGGGTTACTCGGTTCCGGTCCCCAGGAGCGCTTGCCGGACCTTCGTGGCCCGCTCCCGGTCCTCGAACAGCAGGAGGAACTCGCCCTCCCACTCCCCCTCGGCGATGGCCTCCGCCAGGCCGCCGGTGATGCCAAAGCGGTTCTCCTCCTCGCCGTCGACCGCGATGGCGATCTCGCAGGCGTCGGGGTCGTCAGCGACGCCCGCCGTGCGCACCGTCTCGCCGACGGACGACGTCCCCCCGTCGGTCAGCGTGACCGGGACGCCGGGGGAACTGCCCGTCCGTTCGACCGGGCCGACGGTCTCGACGTCGCGCTCGTCGAACAGGTGACGGGTGCCGTCGGGGCCGTGCAGGCTCGCCTCGAGGTCCACCGCGGGGGTCCCGCCGGTCGGCTGCTCGTCGGAGGGCGTGCCGTCGGTCGACGGCTTTCCGGCCGAGGAGTCGTCGGTGGAGGTGCCGTCGGAGCCGAAGCCGCTCGTACAGCCGGCGAGGCCGGCGAGGGCGGTACACGCGAGCGCTCCGAGCGTGCGCCGTCTGGAGGGCTGCATGCGTCGGCGGTCACGGCCCTCCGAGAAAAGCGTCCGGCCCGCTCAGTTCCCGGTCCAGCGTAGCAGCGCGAGCGTCCCCTCGAAGAGGGTGATCATCGTGACGGCGACGATGATGGGCGCAAAGCCCGTCGGGTCCACCGAGATGAACGTGAGCGCGAGCCCCAGGAACCCGCCCCAGAAGATGAGCCGGCGGTCCTCCAGCCACTGGCGGGTGACGACGCCCATCATGATGGCGAGCTGGATGAACAGCGGAATCTGGAACACGACCGCGAAGTAGCCCATCATGATGAGGATGAGGTTGAACGTCTCCTTCAGGCCGAACGCGAGTTCGGCGGTGCCGACGGTGTAGCTGATGAAGTAGTCGAAGACGAACGGGAGGACGGCGAAGTGGGCGAACGCGGCGCCGACGACGCCCAGCACGAGGCTCGTGGGAACGGCCGCGAGGTAGTACCGGCGCTCGTGGGGGTAGAGGCCGGGGCGCATGAAGCGGTACGTCTGGTAGACGAACATCGGGAGGCCCGCGAGCAGGCCGGCCAGCCCGACGACCTTGATCTTGGTGAGGAGGTACTCGAGCGGGCCGTACACGTACGGCGAGTAGCCGCCCTCGCCGCCCGGCGTGGTCGGCAGGCCGACGTGGTAGTCCCAGAAGTAGCGGATGAGTTCGGCCGCGCTCGGCACCACCGGCGAGACGCTGCCGACGAACAGCACCGCGCCGGAGACGACCGCGGCGACGGCGAAGACGGCCGCGAGCCGTCGCATCATCTCCTCGATGTGCTGGGTCAGGGGCATCTCCTGGTCGGAGTCGGGCCCCTCGACGGAGCCGCCGAGCGCGTTGCCGACGTTCTCGACGGTCTGCATCCCCTTCTGGGCGGTCGTCAGTTCCTCCTCTTTCTCCGCCTCCGCCGCGTCGGCGTCGACGGGTTCGGCGGAGCCCTCGCCGTCCCGACCGGCGTCCGGGGTCGATTCGGGCTCCTCGGGGCCGACGTCGAGGTCGTCGGCCACCGCGTCGGCCGGGTCGTCAGGTCGGTCGACCTTCTCGAGCGTTCCGTCGCCGTCCAAATCGGGGTCAGCAGCGGAGTCAGTCGCCTCGGGCTCGTCGTCCTCCGAAGTGTCAGTAGCCGTTTCGTCGGCATCCTCCACGTCCGTCGTGCCCGACCCGGAGTCGTTCGTCGAATCCCGATTCTCCCCCGAATCCGTGTCCGGCGCCTCCGAGCCGTCGGAGGCTCCGTCCGAGACCTGCTCCTCGTCGTCGGACGCGGATTCGTCGGCGCCGTCGCTCGGCGTCGACTCTGGAGACCCGTCCGCGTCCTCGGTCATCATCCGTTCTACCTCCCCCGTCAGTTATAGGCCTTTTCCGATGGACTCGTGAGAAAGTCGGTCGCGTCGGCGAGTCAGGTGCGATCGTCCGGCTTCCGACGGGGCGACGACCGTCCAGCCGCCAAAGGCACCAGTTCACCCTCCGGGAGGGAGGGAAGCACGGCGTAGCCGTGCTGACCGAGCGAGCGGGCCGACGAGCGACCCGAACGAGCGGAGCGAGTGAAGGGAGGGAGGAGTGCTTTTGGTCGAGCTTTTACCGAGGGCCGCCGGAGGCGGCCCGCAGCGTAAAAGGTCGCGGTGTGAAAAGGTTGATAACCGCGAGGAGGCTCCCCAACGGTATGTCGAGCGCACTCGACGAGGACACCCAGCAGGCGCTGGCGGCCGGCCAGGACACGGTCCGGGCCATGCTCCGCTCGGCCCAGAAGGACCTCCAGAAGGTGTTCATCGTCTTTCTCGTCGGGTTCCTCGGGACGTTCTACTCGCTGCGGCTCTACGTCTGGGAGTTCCTGAAGGCCGTCACCGAGGCCCGGCTGGACTCGCTGACCGCACAGGAGGTGAAGATCATCGCCCAGACGCCGTTCGACGTCATCCTGTTGCAGGCGAAGATCGGCCTCGCGGTCGGGATACTCGTCGCCATCCCGCCGTTCCTCTACTTCGCCCGGGAGCCGCTCCGCGAACGCGGCCTGTGGCCCCAGACGCCCGTCGCCCGCTGGAAACTCGTCCTGATCGGCCTGCTCGCCGCGGGACTGTTCGTCGGCGGCGTCGCGTACGGCTACCTCGTCTTCTTCCCGTTCATGTTCGCGTTCCTGGCGAACAACGCCCTCTCGGCGGGCATCTCGCCGACCTACTCCATCGTGAAGTGGGCGGAGTTCATCATGCTGCTCACGTTCTCGTTCGGCTTCGCCGCGCAGATGCCGCTGGTCGTGACGGCGCTCTCCTACGCGGAGATCATCCCGTACGAGACGTTCCGCGACAAGTGGCGCTACGCGGTCCTGCTCATCTTCGTGTTCGGCGCGTTCTTCTCGCCGCCGGACCCGTTCACCCAGGTCATGTGGGCGGTGCCGCTGCTCGTGCTGTACGGCGCCTCGCTCTACCTCGCGAAGGTCGTCGTCACTGCAAAGCGTGGGAGCGCCCGCATCGACGCCCCCGCCACCGCCAGGCGCAACTGGAACGAACTCGGCGGGATCGGCGTGCTCGTGGGCGCGGCCGTCGCGCTGTTCTTCCTCCGCGGCGGCCCCGAGGCGGTGAACGCCGCAATCGCCGGCCTCACCACGTCCAGGGTCCCAGTCCTGACCGAGACCGTCGCGATCGTCGCCGCCGTCGTCGCCGCGCTGGCGGCGATGCTGGTCGCGCTGGCGTACTACATCTACGTCGAACTCAACGCCGCGGTCGACGTGGGCGGCAAGGTCGGCGAGCCGGGGAGCATCGACCTCGCCGGGCTCGACGCCGACGGCGTCCGGTCCGCGCCGCCCGAGGCGTTCGCCGGGATGGACGAGGAGGAGGCGCTCGCGGCCGCCGAGGCGGCGATGGAATCCGACGACCCCGCGAAGGCGCAGGCCATCCTCGACCGCTACGACGAGGCCGAAGCCGCCGGCGAGGCGGGCGAGGGTGCTGAATCGGCGGATGGCGACGCGGCGGGCGCGGCCGCTTCCGCCGGCCCGCCGCGGGACCTGCTCACCGGCGACGGCGCCGTCCTCGGCGCGATCCGGCGCGGGAGCGGCTTCGTCGACTGGCGAGCCCGGTTCACGGGGCTGTGGAACGTGCTGCTTGGCATCGGCGGGGTCGTCTTCGCGGTCGGCTATCTGCTGCTCGAACGGCCCGAACTCGCCGACGGCGTCCTGACCGAGTACGGCACCTCGGCGGCCGCGCTGACCGCGTGGGTGCCAGTGACGGGGACGGCCGCGCTCGGCCTGTTCGCCGCCGCGGGGCTGCTGCTCGCAGTCCTGCTGGGCGCGCTCCTGTCGGTGTACGTCGCGTACTCGGCCGGCACCGACCCGGAGGCGGTCGACATCGGAGTGCTCTCGGCCGAGGAGGTCCGGCGTGCCCCGAACGCCACCTTCGCCGCGGTGTCCGAACAGCGGGCGAACTTCCTGGCGAGCACGGCGGCCGAGGCGGGCGACACGGAGAAGGCGCGGGTCGTCCTCGACCGGTTCGACGAGGTCCAGCGGGCTCGGGAGGCGGCCGGCGGTTCGGGCGGGGGAGGCGTCCCCGGCGCGTCCGACGACATCGGCGACCGGACGTCACGCGCGAGCAGCACGTTCCTCGACGGACTGACCGACGGCGACTCCGACGAGGACGACATCGGCGGCTACTACGACGACCTGGCGTTCATCGCCAACTCGCTGCGCTCCCGGGCGTTCCGGCTCGTCGTCGTCTTCGGCGTCGTCATGGCCGGGACGTTCGCGTGGCTGTATTCGGGCGGGATCGGGGACGTCCGGCGGAACTTCGTCCGTCGGCTCCCCGAGGAGGTGGTCGGCGAGGGCGCGGAGCAGTTCGGCGTCATCGTGCTCCACCCGGTCGAGGCGCTCATCTTCGAGGTGAAGATCTCGACGCTGCTCGGGATCGCCGCCGTGCTCCCGTTCGCGGCGTACTACGCCTGGCCGGCGCTCCGGGAGCGCGGGTTCGTCCGCGGGCGAAGACAGGTCATCTTCGGCTGGACCGCGATGCTGCTCGTGGGGCTGTTCGGCGGGCTCTACCTCGGCTACACGACCATCGCGCCGGCGGTCATCTCGTGGCTCGTCGGCGACGCGCTGCGGGCCGGGATGATCATCAGCTACCGGATCAGCGACTTCTTCTGGCTCGTCATCTTCACGACGCTGGGCATCGGCGTCCTGGCCGACGTACCCATCCTGATGATCCTGCTCAACTCGGCGGGCGTCTCCTACCGCGCGATGCGGAAGCGCTGGCGCGAGGTCACCGTCGCCATCATGCTGGCCGCGGCGCTGTTTACCCCCGCGGACGTCATCACGATGTTCCTCGTGACGGTGCCGCTGATGGTCGCGTACGGCATCGGGCTGGGGGTCCTGTTCGTGCTGACGCTCGGCGGCAGGCGGGACCTCCGGAAGCCGACGGTCGGGACGACGCGGTAGGGCTGCCCGGTCGCGATTTTCGCGGGCGACGTGACTTCCCACCGGTAGCGGTGACCCGCGTGACGGCGAGCCCCGCAGGGGCGAGCGGACGCGCGCGAGGGATGAGCATCGTGGTTCGAGACGCCAGCGGCGTCTCGTCATCACGAAAGGCGCGAAGCGCCTTTCGAACGACAGCGACCGCAGGGAGCGAGAAGCGCAAGAGGCTGGGGAGGGTGAGGTGCGGGGCGGTGCGGTTGCGGTGGGTGGGACTGAAAGGGGCCGCGGGGGCTTTCGAGGTAGTCGCGGCACCCCCGACCGAAATTCCGCTGTAGCCCACCGAGCCAACCACCGATCAATGAGTGCCTTCAAATAATCCCGAGGGAATCTCCCAGTATGCCCAAAATAAGCGTCGAGATCCCCGGCGAACTCCTCGCCGACCTCGACGAGCACGTCGGCGACGACGGCAAGTTCGTGAACCGGAGCGACGCGGTGAGAGCGTCCGTCCGAAAAACCCTCGACGTGCTCGACGAGATCGACGCCCGGCACGGCCGGCTGGAGGAGGACGCGACGGGGGACGACGATGAGTAGCGCCACCCGACTTCCGCCCGAACGTCTCGCCATCGTCGCGCTGTTCGTGACCGCGCTCGTGGTCGCGCAGGTGACGGCCGCGAAGCTGCTCGCGGTCGCGATCCCCTTCTCGCTGCCCTTTGCCGGCGCGACGCTGACGCTGCCCGGCGCGGCGCTGGCGTACGCGGTGACGTTCTTCGCCTCCGACTGCTACGCGGAGCTGTACGGCCGGCGGGCGGCCCAGGAGATGGTCAACGTGGCGTTCCTGATGAACTTCGTCGTGCTCGCGCTGGTGTGGAGCACCATCGCCGCGCCGGCCGCGAACCCCGAGTTCGCGTCGACGTTCGCGACCGTGCTCGGGGCGAGCACCAACATCGTCGCCGGCAGCCTGCTCGCGTACCTCGTGAGCCAGAACTGGGACGTGCTGGTGTTCCACCGCATCCGCGACGCGACCGACGGCGACCACCTCTGGCTCCGCAACGTCGGCTCGACCGCGACGAGCCAGCTCGTCGACACGGTGCTGTTCGTCGGCGTCGCGTTCTACGTCCTCCCGCAACTGGGCATCGGGGCACAGCTCGGCCTGCCGCTGACGGCCGCCGCGGGCCCGAGCATCGCCGCGCTCGTCGTCGGGCAGTACGCCCTGAAGCTGCTCATCGCCGTCGTCGACACGCCGTTCGTCTACGCCGTCGTCGGGGCGGTCCGGTCGCGGAGCGGGTCGGAGCGACTGGCGTACGCGGACTGACGCGGGCGGAACAGCGAGCGGTCGTCACGGCCCGTTTTTGATGGCTTAGAGCGCCGAGAGTGACACTCTGACGGAGCGTACTCCGTTCGCTGACGAAGAGTATTGATGGCGCTCGATGATTTCCTGGGACGAATGTCCCCATCGCTCCTCCGCACTACCCCATCGGCGTGGCGGTTCGCGCTCATCGGCGCGGTAGCCTCACTGCCCATCGCTGCCATGATAAACTGGTTGCCGAACTCGGAGGCGACCATCGGTGGCGGTATCATGGTTATTGGAGCGTTCATCGCGGGGGGTATCGCCGTAATCCGCTCGAGAGACCCGGATGATGTCGGATTCCGCGCCGGTTTTCTTGGTGGCGTCGTCGCGGTGCTCACGCTCATCGTGACAGTAGTCAAGTGGTGCGACGGCGGCATGGCCGCTGTCCAGAGTCGTATTCTGGGTCTTCGCGACTGGGCTAGTCCTGTGCGTCTCTCCCGTGTTCGGTCTGGCATGCGGTCGTGTCGGTGGGTGGGTGGCAAACACCGTTACCTCACGATGGAACACCGGGACGAACGCGTCATAATACTGCTACGACGGATTGATGGACGGACTCTCCGTCCATGGCAAGACTACGAAATGAGTTCGTAGTGCCCCTCGCCTACTTGGTCCTCGGCATCCCGGCGGAGGCGTTCGACCAACTCCGCGACGAACAAACGGCATCACCGACCTGTAGAGAACCTGCAGATCAGTCCAGCCGCTCCGCGAACGCGAACCGCGGCTTCACGTCCCCGACCCGGGCCCGAACCGTCTCGCCCTCCTCGGCGCCGGACACGAACACCGTGAACCCCTCGATCCGTGCGATGCCGTCGCCCTCGTCGCCGACGTCGACGATCTTCAGTTCCACCTCGTCGTCCTCGGCGACCGGCGCGTCGGTCCGGCCCTTGCCGATGAGGTAGCGCTCGGAGGACTGTTTCCGGCTGGCCTCGGGCGTGTAGGCCCGGACGTACTGGAACTCGGGCTCCACGTCCGCGCGAAAGTCGGCCAGATCCTGGCCGTCGAACACCTTGACGACGAAGTCGCCGCCGGGCTTCAGCAGTTCGAGCGCGACCTCGAACGCCTGGCGGGCGAGATGGATGGAGCGCGCGTGGTCCAGCGAGTACTCACCGGACATGTTCGGGGCCATGTCCGAGACGACGACGTCGACGACCTGCTCGCCCTCCTCGGCGCCGAGCGCCTTCCGGAGGTAGTAGCGCGTCCGGTCCTCGGTCATGTCGCCCCGCACCGTCTTCACGTGGTCGTGCTCCAGGCCGTCGATCGACTGGAAGTCGACGCCGACGACGCGCCCGTGGTCGCCGACGCGCTCGGCTGCGACCTGGAGCCACCCGCCCGGGGCCGCGCCGAGGTCCACGACCGTCTCGCCGCCCGAGAACAGGTCTGACTCCTCGTCGAGCTGCTGGAGCTTGTAGGCCGAGCGGGCGCGGTAGCCCTGCTGTTTCGCCTTGTTGTAGTACTCGTCCTTGCGACCCATTTGCCGTTCCTTGCGGCCCGAGGCGGTTATGCGGTTCGTTCCGCGTCCCGGGGGGGGGCGCGACCGGTTCACGACTGACCGCTTTCGAGGCGTTCAAACCGCCCCGTCGAAAATCATCGCGTATGGCTGACGATTCGCCGTACTCGCTGGGATCGAACCGGGGGTACGCTCGCCTCCCGCAGATGGGCGTCGCCGGGTGGCTCGTCGGGGCCGGCGTGGCGCTCCTGCTGTTGCCGCTGTTGCCGTTCCTCGCGGTGTACTACCTGCTCGCCGGCACCGACGGTCGGCCTGACTGAACTGCGGGCGAATTACGAGCGTTCCACGGCCGAACTACGAGCGAACCGCGAGAGCGTTTCACGAACGGTCCGCGGACGTGCGCTCCCGGATCGACGGCCTCGCCCGGCCGATTCCGTGCACACGGCGGCTCGCTCGGGTCGGTGAACCGCGGGTATTTTGAGGGGGTCAACCGTAGCGCCCACACATGTTCAAGGCCATCGTGAGCGCGTCGACCCTCCGGGACGCACTCGACTCGGTGAGCGTGCTGGTCGACGAGTGCAAGATCCGGCTGAACGAGGACGAACTCGCGATCCGAGCGGTCGATCCCGCGAGCGTCGGCATGGTCGACCTCTCGCTGGAGGCCGCCGCGTTCGAGTCCTACGAGGCCGACGGCGGCGTCATCGGCGTGAACCTCAACCGGCTGGAGGACATCGCCGGCATGGCCAACTCGGGTGACCTGGTCCACCTGGAACTCGACGAGGAGACCCGGAAGCTCCACATCGAGATGGAGGGGCTGAGCTACACGCTCGCGCTCATCGACCCGGACTCCATCCGCCAGGAGCCGGACATCCCGGACCTCGATCTCACCTCCGAGATCGTCCTCGAGGGCGCCCAGCTCGACCGCGGCATCAAGGCCGCCGACATGGTGTCGGACCACATCCGCCTGCGCGTCGACGAGGCCGACGAGGCGTTCATCATCGAGGCCGAGGGCGACACCGACGACGTCGACCTGAAGCTTCCCCGCGAGGACCTCATCGACCTGCAGGCCGGCCCGGCCGACTCGCTGTTCTCGCTGGACTACCTGAAGGACATGAACAAGGCCATCCCGGCCGACGCGGAGGTCCGCATCGAACTCGGCGAGGAGTTCCCGGTGAAGCTCCACTACGAGTTCGCCGAGGGCATGGGCCACACGACGTTCATGCTCGCGCCGCGCATCCAGAGCGACTGAGCCGACCGCGTCCCCCGCTCACGGCACCCTTTTCACCGCGCCGGCCCGCCAGTTCGCATGGCCCGTCTCGCCGTCTGGTTCGACCTCGACGGAACGCTGCTCGACATCGACGACTACGCGGCCATCCTCGAACGCGCCTGCGACGCGGCGGGCATCGAGCCGACCGACGAGTTCCTGTCGGAGTACGACCGGGGCTTCTTCGAGGCCTTCGAGGCCCACGAGCCCGACCCGTATCGCGTCGGCGCCGAGCGCGCCATCGCCGCGGCGGGCGGCGACGCGGAGCCGGCGTACTTCGTCGACGCCCTCCGCATCGCCGAGTTCGACGAGGCCGAGACGCCGGCGTCGGTCCACGACGCGCTCGCCGAACTGTCGGGCACCGACGACGTCTCGGTCGGCGTCCTCACGAACGGCGTGGCCGAGTGGCAGCGCGGAAAGCTGGGGACGAACGGGCTGACGGAGTACGTCGACGCGATCCTGACGAGCTACGACGCCGGCGCGCACAAGCCGGACTCCGCCGTGTTCAGGCGGGCCGAGGAGCTGCTGGAGGCCGACGAGCACGTCATGGTCGGTGACGACTTTGACGCTGATGTGGCGGCGTCGCGGGAGTTCGGGTGGCGGGGGGTTCACGTGGAGGGGCCGGACTCGGTCGCTGATGCGGTTGCCGAGTTTCTGTAGGGATCACTCGACTCCGGCGTTCGTCGAGGTTCGTGGGGACTGTTCTCGAAATTCGCCGCGTGGCTTGATTCTCGACGTTTCGCACTCGTCGCCCGTTCGGGTTCAGCGAGGAGCACCTCGAAAGCCCCCGCGGCTGTCGGCTCCCGCGGCACGCTCTGTGCTCCTCGGTCGCTCACTTCGTTCGCTCCCTGCGGTGCTTGAGGCGCCGGGGTTCGCCGACAGCCGCGGCCCCTTTCAGTCCCACCCAGACCGCCCCGCCACCGCACAGCACCTCAGCCTCCCCAGCCTCCTGTGCTCCTCGGCTCGCTCACCGCGTTCGCGAGCCTGCGGTGCTCGTCCCTCGCGCGCGTCCGCTCGCCCCTGCGGGGCTCGCCGTCACGCGCGCCACCCGGCTGAATCCCTCATCGCAACTCCCTCACCGTCGAAGAAGAAACAGCGCCGGTACGAGCACCACGGCGCCGGCGACGAACGGCGACCAGTAGGCCGCGACGTAGGCGGCGGCGGCGACCGGCGGTCCCACCGTCCGACCGAGGCTCCCGGCGCCCTGCGTCACCCCGAACGCGGCCCCCTGCGTCTCCTCGCTCGCGGCGCGGGAGACGAGCGTCGTGAGCGACACCGTGAACGCGCCGTTGCCGAACGAGAGCAGCGCGCCGTCCGCGAGCAGCGCCAGGAGCGGGCCGTCGAGCCACGCCGGCCCGGCGGGCGCGGGGAGCAGGCTCCCGACCGCCGGCGTGAACGGCAGGAGTGCCAGCGCGGTTGCGAGTGACACCCCGCCGGCGACCGCCAGCGGCGCCGCGCCGTAGCGCCGCTCCAGTTTCCCCACGAGCACGCCCTGGTTCACCGTGCCGAGCACGCCGATGTACGTGAGAAACAGCGCCGCCTCCGTCGCGCCGTAGCCGTAGAAGTCCGCCGCGAACGGGATGAACATCACCTGGATGCCCGCGAACGCGACCGAGGCGAGGAAGAACGCGACCACCAGCGGCCGGAGCGTCGCGTCCGCCAGCGCGTCCCGGAACGAGTCGAGCAGCGACCGCCGCGGGGCCGGACGGCGCTCCCGGTCCGGCTCCTTCAGGACGAGCGCGGCGGCGACGAGCGCGACCAGCGACAGGCCGGCCGCGACGAAGCTCGGCAGCGAGAACCGCGTCGTCGGGACGAACGCCGGGAGCGCGGCGTCCGCCGCCGCGACGACGCCGTCGCTCGCGGCGAGGCCGCCGATGGCCGGGCCGAAGACGAACCCCAGCGCGAACGCCGCCCCGACCAGTCCCAGCGCGCCGGCACGGCGGTCCTCGGGCGTCACGTCGGCGACGTACGCCTGCGCGGCGGCGATGTTGCCGCCGGCCGCCCCCGCGAGCGTCCGCGAGACGAACAGCGTCGCCACGGCCGCGGCAGTGCCCGCGAGCGTTCCAACCTCCGCGGCGAGGCCGAACACGGTCCACGCGACGGCCGCCGTCGCGACCGAGGCCATGATCACCGGCCGGCGGCCGTACTGGTCGGAGATGCGGCCGAGCGTCGGCGCGGCGAGGAACTGCGCGAGCGAGTAGGAGGCCGCGAGCAGGCCGATGAACACGTCGCTGACGCCGAACGAGCGCACGTAAAAGGGGAGGACCGGGATGACGACGCCGAAGCCGAGCAGGTCGAGGAACACGACGCCGACGACCACCGCGACCGCGCGGCGGGAGCCGGCGGGCGGCGAGGGCTCGGCGTCGGCGACGGTGGCCGAGCGCGTGAGCGACACGTCGGCCCCTTCGGCGGCGGCGGACTTAGGGTTGTGTCAGTCTCAGCCCCGGTGGGCCTCGATGACGCGCTTTGCCGCGCGGGCCTTCTCCTTCCAGCCGTAGCCGGCCTCGTACACGTGACGTTTCTTGTCGACGAGCGCCGCGGGGGAGGCCTCCTCGAACCCGCCGCGGGCCCAGGTGCCCGACTCCTCCAGCCACTCGACGGTGTGCTCGCGAGTCTCCTCCCACGACAGGCCGACCATCTCGTACCAGGCGATCATGGCGAACACGGCGTTGTCGTGCGCGCCGGGGTAGCTCCCCTGTCGGTACAGCGTCGCCATCGGCTCGCTCCGCGGCTCGGAGACCGCCTCGCGGTACTCCTCGGCGGTCAGCAGGCGGAGGCCCGCGTCGGTCTCCTGGACCCGACCCTCGCGGACGAGCAGGTCCAGCGCCGCGTTGTGGAGCGCCGACCACTCGCCGTGGACCGCGTGGCGGAGCGCGTCCTCCGTGATGGCATCGCGCACCAGCACCGCGAGCAGGTCGGTGTACGCCTTCTCCACGCGGGTCCAGGCGGTCCCCTCGTGGTCGCAGGCGGCGTCGTGCAGGCTGTTCGTGGTGCGACAGCCCGGGCAGGGGTACGCGAACCGCGGCATCGGTGGTGTTGGTGGTGCTCTCCGTGCTGGGTCTTAGGTCCCGTGGTTTCACGCGCCGTCGCCCTGCCGGCCGGACGGGAGCCCGGCCGCTCCACCCGGCGAGCGCGCGCGGCCGGAGCCGAAACGGGTCCGATGGAGTCCGAAGGCGATCGGAACGAGCCCGGGGAGTCCGAGGGGACCGAACGAGTTTGAGGCGGTTCGAACGGGGCAGAACGGTGACCGGCACCGGATCGTGAACGCCGAACGCGCGGATTTCATTCCTCCGAAAACGGCCCGGTATTTGCCGTATCGCGTGGGGAATGGTTTCGAGACCCGCCACAAAAGACATTTACCCGGCCGTGGTATATTGTACCATGCCCCGGGCTGAATCCAAGCGCGGACGACTGCCGGGGAGCGGGGATCGCCGGGGGACCAGCGCCGTTCGGAGCGACCCTCCAGAATGACTGAAAAAGAGAACGAGTCGAACGTGGAACGATCGGGAATCGTGGGGGAGGACGACCGAGTTCGAGCCGTCTGGGACGGGAGCGGTAAGCCGAGCATCGGCCTGATCGAGGCCGTCGCGGAGGCCACCGACCGCGACCCCACGGCCGTCCCGCTGTTACAGGAGTGCATCGACGTCGACGCCCTGAACAGCCTCCTCACGGGCGTCGAGGACGACGGCGGGACGACCGTCCGCGTCTCCTTCACCTACGCCGGGGTCGACGTGATGGTCGGGAGCGACGGCGAGATCACGGTCGGATCACCGTCGGACCCGTCCGGCGACTGACGGCGCGAGTCGATCCGGGCGACCGTCGTTCGGAACCACTATGCCGCCACCGGGCCGAAGCCGACACGAATGAAGATCTTCGGCTCCAGCGGGACCCGCGGCGTCGCGGGCGAGGAGCTCACCCCCGCGTTCGTCCTGCGCGTGGCGAAGGCCGCCGCGACCGTCTGGGAGGCCGACCGGGTGGCGCTCGGCCGCGACACCCGCACGACGGGCGGGATGTTCGCGGACGCGGCCGCCGCGGGGATCGCCAGCGCCGGCGTCGACGTGGCGCGGCTGGGCGTCACGCCCACGCCGGCGGCGGTCCGCTACTGCGAGGAGGAGGCCGTTCCGGGCGTGCTCATCACGGCCTCGCACAACCCCCCGGAGTACAACGGCGTGAAGCTCGTCGGTGACGAGGGGATCGAACTCCCGGTCGACCGGCTCGAACGCATCGAGGAGGCGCTTTTGGCCGACTCGTTCCACGACGCGGCGTGGGACGAGGTCGGCGAGACGACCGCGGTCACCCACGCCAACGAGGCGTACGTCGACGACATGCTCGCCGCGGTCGACCGCGACGCCGTCGCGGCCGCCGGCCTGACGGTCGCGCTCGACCCCGGCCACGGCGCGGGGGCGCTCACCTCCCCCGACTTCTTCCGCGAACTCGGCTGTGAGGTCGTCACGGTCAACGCGCAGGCGGACGGCCACTTCCCCGGCCGCCAGCCCGAACCCGTCGAGGCGAACCTGGGCGACCTCGGCCGCCTCGTGCGCGCGGCGGACGCTGACGTCGGCATCGCCCACGACGGCGACGCGGACCGCGCCATCTTCTACGACGAGACGGGCGCGTACGTCGAGGGCGACGCCTCGCTCGCGGCGCTGGCGGCCCGGGGGCTCTCGGTCGGCGACACGACCGTCGCGGCCGTGAACGTCTCCCAGCGCCTCGTCGACGTCTGCGAGGAGGCGGGCGCGACGCTGGAGCTCACCCCCATCGGCTCGACGAACATCATCACCCGCATCCGCGAACTGTGGGACGCGGGCGAGTCGGTCCCCGTCGCCGGCGAGGGCAACGGCGGCGTCTTCTTCCCGGAGTACCGGCTGGTCCGGGACGGCGCGTTCATCGGCGCGAAGTTCCTCGAACTGCTCGCCGAGCGCCGCGAGCCGGTCAGCGAGGTCGTCGCGCCGTACGGCGACTACCACAACGTCCGGCTCAACCTCGCCTACGAGGACGACCGCGAACTCGACGCGATGCTCGCGGCCGCCGAAGCGTACGCCGCGGACGCCGACGCCACGCCGAGCACCATCGACGGCTACCGCCTCGACTACGGCGACGCCTGGGTGCTCGTGCGCCCGTCGGGCACGGAGCCGAAGGTCCGGATCTACGCGGAGGGCCGCGAACCCGACCGCGCCGAGGAACTGGCCGCGGACGTGCGACGGACGCTCGAGGCGGCGCGCTAACACGGAACTCGGGGCAGTATCGGCCGTACCGGGCGCTTCCGGCGGACGGCCCGCAATAAACCTTCTCACGACCTGTCGGTTCGACAGTCCGGCCCGAGGGTCGATGTCGTCGCCGGGCGACGAGCGCGTATGGCAGAACAGTCGACGTTCAGCCTCGAATCGATCGATACCGACGCCGCAACCCTCG
This sequence comes from Halobaculum sp. XH14, assembly GCF_032116555.1. NCBI lineage: Archaea > Methanobacteriati > Methanobacteriota > Halobacteria > Halobacteriales > Haloferacaceae > Halorarum > Halorarum halobium. Next base: position 14,356 of record NZ_CP134949.1, on the reverse strand, counting down.
TCGGGCTCGTGATCGCGCTCTGTGGCCTCTCGGTCCTGCAGGCGCTCGGCTCGGCGGTGCTGCCGGGCGGCGAGTTCAGGCAACTCGTCGTGAACGACCTCGGCGTGAAGTGGTTCGTGACCGGGCTGCTCGTCGCCCTCGTGCTGTACTGGGAGGGTCGGGGGCTCGACTCCATCGGGCTCGGTGGGCTCGGCTGGCGCGACGTCGCCGCGGCCGTGCTCGTCTTCGTGCTCGGCGCCGCGAGCTACGTGGTCACGACGCCGCTACTGGCAGCGCTCGGGTTCGAAACCACGGTCTCCGGCATCGAGACGCTCGCTCGCCTCCCGGTCGCCCTCCTGATCGCGCTGTCGCTCACCGCCGCGGTGACCGAGGAGGTGCTCTACCGCGGCTACCCGATCGAGCGGCTGGCCGAACTGACCGGGAGCGTCTGGGTCGGCGCGGGCCTCACGTTCCTCGTGTTCACCGCGGTCCACCTCCCGTTCTGGGGCGTCGGCGGGACGCTCCAGATCGGGGTCAACGCGCTCCTCCTGACGCTGCTGTACGTCTGGCGGCGCAACCTCGGGGCGTGCATCCTCGCCCACGCGATCAACGACCTCTACGCGTTCGTCATCATCCCCCGGTTCCTGATGCAGTACGTCGGCTGAGATCGAGGCGGCCGGGGGCGGCAGGGGCGGTCCGTCGGCCCGCTCCCGACCCGTCACTCGGCTCCGACCCGTCATCCCGTTCCGATCTGTCACGCCGCCCCGATTTTTCACGGCGGGGCGCGACCCGCGACCATGGAGGTCCGCCCGGTCACGTCGCTCGAGGAGTACCGCGGCGCGATGGCGGTCAACCGCACCGCCTGGCGCGACGCCTACGGCCACATCCTGCCGGCCGAGGTGCTCGACGGGTTCACCGTCCCGGAGGGGCGGGAACTCCGCGAGCGCTACGACGACGCGCGGCGGGAGGGTCAGACGTTCCTCGTCGCCGTCGGCGGCGCCGACGACGGCTCGGCGGCCCGGGACGCCGACGCCCTCGGGGTCGCCGGCTTCGCCCAGTTCGTCCTGGACGCCGCGCTCACCAAGCAGTTCGTCGGCGACGACGAGGTCGGACTGCGGGCCGTCTACGTCGCCCCCGACCGGCAGGGCGAGGGGATCGGCAGCCGGCTGCTCGAGGCGGGGGTAGATCGGATTCCGGACGATGCCGAGGCGCTGGTCCTCGAAGCGTTCCGCGACAACGACGCCGCCCGCGGCTTCTACGACTCGCGCGGGTTCACGGTCCGGGGCGAGGCGACCTTCGAGGTCGCCGGCGAGGCGTACCCGACCGTGATGTACGAGAAGTCGCTGTGAGGGGCCGGAGCCGGCCGACCGGGCCGGGAATCGTCAGGTATCGTCCGTCTCCGCCAGCGCGTCGCGGAGCCGTCGGCGCTCCTCGCGGGCGGCGTCCAGTTCCGCCTCGATCTCGCCCGCTTCGAGCTTCCGTCGCTCCTCGTCGGTGAGCTCCGACTCCGCGAGGGCGACGCGGCGGAGTCGGTCGTAGTCGTCGGCCGCGGCCGCGCGCCGCAGTTCGCGGGCCGACGCGACGACGTCCTCGTCGGCGAACTTGGCGACGACCGAGACGAGTTCGCCCGCGAGCGCGTCGAGTTCGCCGGCCGGCGGGGCGGGCCAGTCCACGAGCAGGGGGTCCGCCGAGAGCCGGTCGAGATACGTCCTGTGGACGGGGACCCGGGTCCGGAAGGTGCCGGGGTTCTCGACGTAGTGACCGAGCTTCGACGTCGAGTAGTCGGCGAACTCCAGCAGGTCGGGGAGCGGCTCCTCGCCGACCGCGTGGGACTCGACGTACGAGAGCAGTTCGTCGGGCGGCGTCTCGAACGCGACCAGCGGGTACGCCGCGGTGTCGGCGACGAAGCCGAGGAACTCGCGGGCGCTCGCCGTCCGGCGGTACTCGCGGAAGGCGTCCGTCACCGCCCCGTCGTACGACTCGACCGTCCCGCGGAGGTCGGCGACCCGCTCCTGGAACGCCGCGTCGGCGTCCTCGCCGGTCAGCGCCTCGCCGAGGTCGAGGACGCGCTCGTGGTGGTCGACCCGCTCGTCGAGGTCGGCGACCCGCGCCTGCGCGTCGCGTTCGGCCTCGCGGAGCGCGCTCCGGGCCGCCTCGCGGTCGGAAAGTAGTTCGGCGAGTTCGCGTGCCGGGGCGAGCCGCTCGCGGGCGCCGGCGAAGTCGGACTCGGAGAGGCGGCGCTGGTCGACGACGTCGTTGGCCGCCTCGAACGCGTCGCGGGCCGGGAGGTCGTCGGGGAGCCCCTCCACGAGGTCGGCGAACTCGCCCTGGAACTCGACGTACGCCTGGAAGTCGCCGGTCCCGGTCGCGGAGCCCTCGTACCGGTCGAGCAGCCCCTCGGCGGTCCCGAGCGCGTCCCGTACCCGTTCGAGGTCGGACTCGCCGTACTCCGCGACGGCCGACTCCGCGTCGCGCAGTCGGCGACGGGCCCGACGGAGCGCCCGCTCGGCGTCGCCCGCGTCGCCGTCGCCGGCGGCGGTCTCACTCGTAGACATCCTCGGGGTCGAAGACGCGTTCGCCGTCGACGTCTACGTCGACCGTTACGGTCGACGAGCCTCCGTTCTCGTCGCTCACGGAGACGCCGTCGACGGTGCGGTGGAAACAGGAGCGGTAGCCGGTGTGGCACGCCCCGCCGGTCTGGTCGACGAGATAGAGGAGGGTGTCGGCGTCGCAGTCGACCCGGACCTCCCGGACCTCCTGGGTGTGCCCGCTGCTGGCTCCCTTCTCCCACAACTCGTCGCGCGAGCGGGAGTGGTAGTGGGCCCGGCCCGTCTCGTGCGTGCGGGCCAGCGCCTCCTCGTCCACGTAGGCGAGCATCAGCACCTCGCCGGTGTCCGCGTCCTGGGCCACGGCGGGGACCAGCCCGTCGTCGCCGAAGTCCACCTCGACGCCCTCGGCGGTCGAACTCATGTTCGGGTGGTGGTGCGACGGGCCGATATGTCTTGTGCGTCCGCTGGCGATTCGAGGCGGTCGGTTTGGCTGCTCAGTAGTGCGGGTCGTTCTCGGATCGTGTGTCGACTCAGTTGGTATGCGTGTCGACTCAGTTGTCGCATCGAACGCCTCGAAAGCCCCCGCACCTGTCGGCTCGGTGCGGCCCCTTTCAGTCCCACCCACTGCGCCGCCCCGCACAGCCACACGCCTCCCAGCCGATTCGCTCGTTTCACTCGCTCATCCCTCGCGCGCACCCGGCGGGCACTCCCCGAGACCTGTGGTCTCGTGAGATCACCCTCGCTCGCAGGCTCGCTCGCGTGAACGGAGGCCCGCCGGCACGCGCCGACCGCACGACCTGACACGGGCCACGTGGCGCGCAGCGATCGAGCGTAGCGAGACCGCTCGTGCGAGGCTCACGCGAGCGAAGCGAGGGTGACTTCCGAGGAGTTTGCTCCGAGGTAACGCACAGGAGGCTGGGGAGGGTGAGGCGCAGTGGGCGGGAGTGAAAGGGGCCGCGCGGGCTTTCGAGGTGTGCGCCACGACAATCGACTGTCGCCTGAAAACGAACGCCACGAAGACTTCCAAGACGATCGACGGCGTGTCGACGAAACCGCCGATCAGGCAAGAACACCATCCTCGAACGTCCCGAAGTCAGTCCCGCGCCCGCGCAGCCAGATCCCTCGCGGCCGTCTCCGCGCGCTCCCGAACGGCGTCCTCCTCCAGCGTCAGCACCTCCCGATCCCGCATCAGCACCGAGCCGTCACACACCGTGTGGCGAACGTCGCTCCCCTTCGCCGAGTACGCCAGGTGCGACACCAGATCGTGCTCGGGCGTGAGATGGGCGGCCTCCAGATCCACCACCGCGAGGTCCGCCTTCGCGCCCGCCTCGACCCGTCCGGCCTCGATGCCCAGCGCGTTCGCGCCGCCCTCGGTCGCCATCCGCACCGCCGTGTCCGCGTCGACCGCCTCCGCGTCGTCGGCAGCGAGCTTGCCGAGCATCGCCGCGTCGCGGAGTTCCCCGAACATGTCGAGGTCGTTGTTCGAGGCCGCGCCGTCGGTGCCGAGCGCGACCGTCACGCCGGCGTCGAGCATCTCCTGGACGGGAGCCATCCCGGAGTTGAGCTTCATGTTCGAGGCCGGACAGTGGACGACCGCCGTGCCGGAGTCGGCGAGGCGGTCGATCTCCCCGGCGTCGATGTGGACGCCGTGGGCGACCCAGGTGTCCTCGGCCAGCAGGTCGTGGTCGGCGGCGTACTCGGCCGGCCGGACGCCCGCCTCCTCGCCGATCTCCTCGACGTACACCTCGGTCTCGTTCAGGTGGAAGTGGAACGGGACGCCCGCCGCGCGGGCCCGCGGGACGAACTCCGCGAAGTAGTCGCTCCCGACCGTGTGGGGCGCGTGGGGCATCACCGCCGTCCGGACCCGGCCGTCGGCCGCGCCGTCGAACTTCTCGGCGACAGAGAGCGACTCCTCGAAGTCGGCGTGTGCGCCCTCGTCGTCCTTGCCGACGGTGACGACGCCGTGCCCGACCCGTGCCCGCAGGCCCGCCTCCCGGACCGCGTCGACGACCTCGCCGACGTGGAAGTACATGTCCGCGAACGCCGTCGTCCCGCTCCGGATCATCTCCAGCGCCGCGAGCCGCGTGCCCGCGGCGACGTCCTCGGGGGTCAGTTCGGCCTCCGCGGGCCAGATGTCCTCCCGGAGCCACGCCTCGAGGTGCTTGTCGTCGGCGTAGCCGCGCAGGAGCGTCATCGCCGCGTGGCCGTGGGCGTTCACCAGCCCCGGGATGACGAGGCCGCCCGAGGCGTCCAGCGTCTCGTCGGCCCCGCCGGCTTCCCCGGCAGTGGCGTCGGTCCCCTCGGCGACGTCCGGGCCGACCGCCAGAATCTCGCCCGCCTCGACGCCGACCAGGACGTCAGCGGCCTCGATCGAGTGGTCGGCCGCCCGGGACGATCCCGTCCCGCCGTCCCGACCGGGGCGGAGGACGCGGCCGCCGGTGATTTCGAGCGTGGTCATACCCCGTCTGCGGGGCGACGGTCCCTCAATCCGTCGAAGGTCGAGCGGCGTCGTCCTCGCCGTCGGCGTGGCCCCCGTTCCCGCCACGACGACCGCCGGCGGCGTCGGCACCGCGTTCCCGGATGCGGTCGATCCGGTCGCCGAGCGGGACGTTGGCCGAGAGCGGGTTCGGCACCCGCCGGCGCGACGGCTCCAGGTTGTGGAACGCGGCGTAGCGCTCGAACGCCGCGACGAGTACGTCCGGGCCGACCCGCTCGGCGGCGTCGTCGTCGGCCGCGAGGACGCCGCGCCGCGCGAACCCGAGACCGCCAACGAGCGCGACGACAGCCGCGAGGAGCAGGAGCCAGGCCGGACCGTCGCCCGAAACCGCGGCCGCCAGCGGGAAGACGGGGACGACGACCGCGGCCATGCGGCGGGCCAGCGCGTGCGAGCGAAGCCGGCCGGCCTGGACCGCCAGCAGCGCGGTCGCGACGTCGTCCTCGAACGCGTCGAGGAACGTGCTCGTGACGAACAGGCGGCGGAACCGGGGCGGCCCGCGGACGAGCGCGCTCGCCGTCTCCTCGTCGTCGGTGTCGAGCACCCGGACGTCCCGGACGTCGAGGCCCGCACGCTTCCGCAGGTCGGCGACCCGGTCCGCGTCCGCGCCGCTCGGGCGGTGGGTCGAGCGGAGCGCTTCGACCAGCCACGGCGAGGCCGCGACGAGGAGCCCGACCAGAACGGCGAGGCCGGCGACGAGCGCGAGCGGCGAGTCGGTCCCGCCGAGGCGGAACGGCGCGAACGCCAGCGCGAACACGAGGCTGAGCCCGGCGAGGTAGCGCGCCATCGCCGCGAGGCTCTCGCCGACGCCCAGGTCGATGTCGCGGGCGTCGCGGACGGCGGGGACCGTCGGCGCGTACGCGGCCAGCCCGATGACCCCCGCCGCCAGCATCGTGAGAAAGTCCGCGAGTACGACCCCGAGCGGTCCGGAGCGGGGCCCGACGAGCGGCGCGCGGAGCGCGGCGCCGAGATCCAGCAGCGAGAGGAGGCCGTAGGCGAGCAGGCCGAGCGGGAGGAGCACGCCGAGGTACAGCAGGCGGAACTTCCCGACCGGGTTCGACAGCCGGCGGGTGATCGCCGTGGCGACGAGCCCCACCACGAGCGCGACCAGACACAGGAGGACCCAGAGGGCGAGCGGCGGGCCGAGCGCTGGCGCGGCGGCGCTCGGCTCGGACTGGAGGACGAACATACCTGGGACACCGCACCGCGGCCCAAAGGCCTACCGTCTCCCCGTGCCGGTCCCGCTCGGAGGGAAAGACAGTTCCCGGCCCACCCCCTGGACTCGCGCATGCGCATCGCCGTGCCCAACAAGGGGCGCTTGCACGAGCCGACGATGGACCTCCTCGAACGGGCCGGCCTGCACGTCGAGGAGACCGCCGACCGACAGCTGTACGCCGACACCGTCGACCCCGACGTCTCCGTGCTGTTCGCACGCGCCGCCGACGTTCCCGAGTACGTCGCCGACGGCGCGGCCGATCTGGGCGTCACGGGGCTCGATCAGGCCCGCGAGTCGGGCGCGGAGCTGGACGACCTGCTCGACCTCGCGTTCGGCAACTGCCGGCTCGTGCTCGCCGCACCCGAGGAGGGCGACATCACCGAACCCGGGGACGTGGAGGGGCTCACGGTCGCCACCGAGTTCCCCCGCATCACCCACGAGTACCTCGACGAGAAGGGCATCGACGCCGGGGTCGTGGAGGTGACTGGCGCCACGGAACTCACGCCCCACGTCGAGATGGCCGACGCAATCGTCGACATCACCTCGACGGGGACGACGCTGCAGGTGAACCGCCTCGCTGTGATCGACGAGGTGCTCGCTTCCTCGGTCCGGCTGTTCGCCCGCCCGGACGTCGCCGACGACCCGAAGGTCGGGGAGGTCGAGACGGCGCTCTCGTCGGTCATCGCCGCCGACGGGAAGCGCTACCTGATGATGAACGCCCCGAGCGACCGGCTGGAGGACGTGAAGGACGTCATTCCGGGGATGGGCGGGCCGACCGTGATGGACGTGGCGGACTCGCCCAAGTCGGCCACGGACGCCGGCGAGGTTGACGGGAAGGCCGACCACGTCGCGGTCCACGTCGTCGTCGACGAGCGCGAGGTGTTCGGCGTCATCTCGGACCTGCAGTCGGTCGGCGCGACCGACATCCTCGTCACCGAGATCGAGCGGCTGGTGGAGTGAGTGCGGCGGCGACGTTGGGGAGGCCACACCACGACACGACGGGGAGCTATCGCTCGGTGTTGCCGCCGGTGTGCCCGATGCCGTCGCCGGTCGGCACCTCCTCGCCGCAGTTCGCGTCGGGAGTGCCGTCGGTGGCCCCGTCGTACGTGTTCCCGCAGACGTACCGCTGGTCGGCCTGTCCGCGGACGACCGGGTACGCGATCGCCTCGTCGTCGAACCCGGTGATCCGGTTGCCGTACACTGCGTTGTCCGAGCCGCCCCGCCGCTCGATCTCCGACGGGTTCCCCTCCCTGCGTGCGTCTCGGGCCTTGTAGCTCCCGATCTCGACGCCGTGACCCATCCCGTCGCGGAGGTCACACCAGCGGACGGTCGTGTCGAAGCTCTGGAGCCGCATCGACGCCGCGGGGGTGTCCTCCGTGTTCTTCGAGCCCCCGCCGTCGGTGCAGTACTCGACGGTGATGTCGTGGGTCCCGAGCTTCGTGTTCACCAGCTCCGAGTGGGCGTACCCGGCCGAGTTGTCGACGTGGTGGACCCGGATGCCGCTCGTCCGGTCGTACTCGGTCCACGGGTGCCAGTCGGTCCCGAGGTTGCTCGGCGACGTGCCGAGGTAGACGACCTCGCCGTTGTGCCCGTGCCGGTCCGTGAGCAGGTACTTCGTCCCGCCGGGGCCGATCACCTCGAACGGGCCGACGACGGAGTTCTGCGTCCGGTCGATGGCGACGAGCGCCTTCCGAGTGTTGCCGACCCCGTGGGGCGCGATGACCAGGTCCCGGAGGTACTCGTCGGTGTCGGGCGGCGGCCGGGTCACGATCGGCGAGGTCCGGGCGTACGATTCGACGGAGTCCGGCTCGTCGGGGCGTTTGAGCCCGTCGACCGTGAGGCCGGTGAGGTGGACGTGGCTCCGCCGGATGATGAGCATGTAGTAGCGCCGCTCGCTCGGCTTGAGGATCGCGTCCGGCGGGCCGGTGATCGTGATCGGCGCGCCCGGCTCACCGCTCCGGGGCGGCGACACGGGCTCGCGGTAGACGCCCGGGCGGACGTACACCGTCTCGCCCGGCCGGGCGTGACCGAGGGCCCGCTGGATCGAGTCGAGCGGCTCCTCGGCGGTTCCGGGGTTTCCGGGTTCCCCCGCCTCGCGGTCGACGAAGATCGTGTCCGGGTTCGGCCTCGGCGTCTCGGTCCGCGTCCCGGACGGCGTCACGGAGTGTCGGCCCGTCGGGGGCTCGGTGGCGGTTCCCGTCGTCCCGGGGTCAGTCCCGCTCGCACAGCCCGAGAGGCCCGCCATCCCCGTGCCCACGGCCGAGAGGTACGTCCGACGGCGCATGGGGGCTGTGGACGTGTCTCCGAGAAGTATCTGTCGGTGGGCTGACCACAGCACGCGTCGCGGCTCCGGACGCCCGCCTCAGGGCGCGACGGTCGCCTCGCCGTACGCCGGGATCGTGACGAGGAGCAGTCCGATCGCGCAGGCGGCCGCGAGCAGGGCCGCCCGCACCTGCCTGGTGGAGCCGTTCGACCGGACGGCGTAGCCGCCGGCGACGACGAGGACGACCTGGACGGCGAACTCGAGGTACGACGCGCCGAGCCCGAGGTCGCCGCGGAGGACCAGCACCGAAAGCGCGGCGGAGAGGACGGTGAGCGCCGCCGCGCCGACCGTGACCACCGACCCCGCTTTCGGGGGTCGCGACCGGGCCACCAGCGCGGTCAGGGCGACGTTGGCCGCCGCGCGCAGACCGACGAGCAGCGCGAGGAGGGCCGGGTTCGTCCACGTCGGGAACAGCCACTCGAACACGTTCAAGGAGCCAGCATCGGGCCGTATCAACGTTCCGCGTCGACCCTGCCCCCTCGGGCCGTTGACGGTCACCGGGGTGGATCGTCGAGGGACGCCGCGTCGGGGCTCGTTCAGCGCCGCTCCAGCGTCAGCACCCGTTCGTCCAGTCCCCCCTCCCCGCGCCAGCGGGCCCACCACGTGGTCGCCGCGATGCCGACACACAGCGCGGCCATCCCGAGCAACCCCGCCTCCGGGCCGAAACTCCCGCCGGTGACCGCCTCGGGGCCGGTCGGCTCCAGCGCGAGCACGCTCGCGGGCACCGACAGCCCGCTGACCGGGAAGCCGAACAGGCTCCCCTGCGCGTAGTTCCACGAGATGTGGACGCCGACCGGGAGCGAGAGCCGCCCGGTGAGCAGGTAGCCCAGTCCCAGGAACAGGCCGGCGAACGTGATGCCAAGCGTCGAGACGAGCGTCGCGCCCGGGTTGGTGAGGTGGGCAGCGCCGAAGACGCCGCTGGAGGCGACGAGCGCCAGGCCGGCCGCCCGAAGGGGCCCGGCGTGCCGCGAGAACCACTCGCCGAGGTTGGTGAGCAGATACCCCCGGAGCAGCAGTTCCTCGTAGACGCCGACGCCGAGAAACAGCGCGAGCGTCGTCAGCAGGCCGACCGGCGGGCCGACGAGGACGCCCGAGAGCCGGTACCAGCCGGCTGCGAGGCCGACGCCGGCGACGAGCGCCTGCAGGGCGACGCCGAGCGCGAGGCCGAAGCCGAGGTCCGCGAGCCAGCCCCGCTCCCGTCTCAGGCCGAGGTCGGCGAGCCGCCGGCGGTCCACGAACCGGGCGGCAACCAGCACCGCGAGCGTGACGGCGACCGGAATCGCCAGGCTCGTGACGACCGTGGCGGCGACGCCCGAGAGCGGGAGGAAGACGAGCAGGAGCGACGTGAGGACCGCGGCGACGGCGACGACGACCAGCGCGGCGAACAGCCGGAGCGGCGCGGTCGGCCGGCGCTCGTCCGGAATCCAGAACAGGCGACGCAGTCGGGGAAACCGTCCCCGCGGGTCGGGCGCGTCCGGGGGTTCGGACGAGCCCTCGGACGGTCCCGCGGGCGGGGGCGACGCGTCGTTCACAGCGGGGCGTCCTGGTACAGCGCGAGCGAGTAGTTGGCGAACAGCGCGACCGCGACCGTGAGCGTGTAGTGCATCGCGGTCACCATCGCGGTGCCGCGGCGGTTCAGGTCGTACGCGACCGCGACGGCAACGAAGTCGACGACGAGCGCGAGGCCGATGACGGCCGCCACCGGGAGCACGGCGGCGGTGAGGCCGACGGCCGCCATGGCGACGCCCGGGAGCACCGCGCGGCGGAGTTCGGCGGCGTCACCGAGCACGTAGTAGGCGGCGGTGTTGGCGACGAGCGTCGAGAGCACCGCGATGAGGAGGAAGCCGGCGACGACCCGGCCCGGCGAGGTCTGGAGTAACATCCCTCAGCCGAAGAGGCCGAGCTCCGTGAGGCGCTCGGTGATGACGTCCACGGCCGCCTCGGCGTCGCTGGGCTCCTTCCCGCCGGTGATGACGAGCTTCCCCGAGCCGAACAGCAGGGCGACGACGTCCGGTTCGCCGAGCCGGTAGACGAGCCCGGGGAACTGCTCGGGTTCGTACTCGATGTTCTCGAGCCCGAGCCCGATGGCGATCGCGTTGAGGTTGAGCGAGGCACCCAGGTCCGCCGAGGTGACGATGTTCTGGACGGTGACCTCCGGGTTCTCCTCGATCGGGATGTCGAGCGCGCGCAGCTCGTCGAACACCAGATCGAGCGCTCGATGGACGGCGTCGGTGGATTTCGCGCCCGTGCAGACGATCTTGCCCGACCGGAAGATGAGCGCCGCGCTCTTCGGGTCCTGCGTCCGGTAGACGAGCCCCGGGAACTGCTCGGGGTCGTAGTCGGCCCCCTCAAGGTCCATCGCAACCGTCTGGAGGTCGAGTTCCTGCCCGATCCCCGTCGACGCGACGACGTTCTCGATATGTATCGACTCCTTTGCGTCGGCCATCTCTCCTGCTAGTGGTCGTATTTAAGAGTTAAAGTAGTATCGCCGCCGAAATCCGGGGCCGGCACCGACACGCGACGAGTCGCGGGGTTGATACCCGACGGCCGCCACGTGGGGCCCGTGTACGGGCTCGAACTCGCCGGCGAGGAGGACGCCTTCGCGGCCCGGGAGGCCGCGACCGCCGCGAGCGGCGTGTCCGTCCTCGCCCCGGGCCTCGCGGTCGCCGACGCGGTCGCGCCCGAGCGCGTCCGGGGGCTCGCCTACACCCACCGCGCGCTCGACCTGCTCGGTCGGGTCGAGGGAGGGGCTGACGCCGCGAGCGCCACGGCCGTCGTTGAGTCGGGCCTGCGGGACGTCGCCGACGCCGAACGCCGCGAGGGGACGGTCGCGGTCCGGGCCCGCGTCGTCCGCGACTCGGCCGACGTGAGCACCGGCGCTGCCGAGCGCGAGTGCGGCGAGGCGCTCGTCGAGGCCGGCTTCCCGGTCGACCTCGACGATCCGGACCACGTCCTCCGGGTGCTGTTCGCCGACGGGACCTGCCTGGTCGGCTGGGTCGTCGCCGAGTCGGTCCGGGACTTCTCGACGCGCAAGCCGACCGATCGGCCGTTCTTCCAGCCCGGGAGCATGGCGCCGATGGACGCCCGGGCGTACGCCAACCTCGCCGGCGCCGGCCCCGGCACCCGCGTGCTCGACCCGATGTGTGGCACGGGCGGGACGCTCATCGAGGCCGGCCTCGTCGGCAGCGACGTCCTCGGGGCCGACGCGCAGGCGAAGATGGTCCGGGGAACGCGGGAGAACCTCGCACGGTATCTGCCCGGCGATGTCGAGTTCGAGGTGATTCGGGGCGACGCCACGGCGCTCGGACTCCGGGACGATGCCGTCGACGGCGTCGTGTTCGACGCGCCGTACGGCCGGCAGTCGAAGATCGCCCGGCACCGGCTGGCAGACCTCGTGGAGGGCGCGCTCTCGGAGGCCTTCCGGGTCGCGCCCCGCGGGGTGCTGATCGCCGACCGGTCCTGGCGCGCCGAGGCGGAGGCTGCCGGGTGGTCGGTGACGGACTCGTTCGAGCGCCGGGTACACCGGTCGCTCGTCCGGCACGTGCTGGTTCTCGACGGACGCTGACCGTCTCGACGCCCGGTGACTACGCGAACCGCCGGTAGGTGTAGTAGGCGAGCGCCGGCACCGAGAGGACGTACAGCGGCGCGAGGAGCCACGCGAGCAAGTGGACGAGCCCCACGACCCCGGCGACGGCCGGATGCGGTGCGAAGGCAGCGTCCGTTCGTCGGAGCGCTCGCGCGTCGAGCAGGAGCGCGCCGAGCACGACGAGCGCGGCGACGCCGCCCGCGATCGAGACGACGGCGGAGACGAGGAAGGCGACGACGGCGGCCAGCATTCCGGCCTCGCTCGTCGAGCCCCCGGCGACGAGTTCGAGGAACACCCGAAAGCCGACGAGGTCGGTCAGCGTCGCGAGCGGAACGAGCGGGAACACCGCGACGCCGTAGCGCCAGGGCGGATCGGAGGAGGGCACGGACTGAGGATGCCGGGACGCGCACAAAAATCGCCCGAGTCGCCGTCGGGGGTCGTCAGTCCCGACGAGCCACGATCGACTCGCCGGCCCGCACCTTCTCGCCCTTCCTCACCCGCACGTCCGACGTGCCGTATTCGGGGGGCAACACGACGTCGGCGCGCGACCCGAACGCGATGTGGCCGATGCGCTCGCCGCGGGTCACCTCGTCTCCACGGGAAACCGAGGGGGTGATCCGGCGGGCGAACCAGCCCGCGATGAGCGCGCCGTCCACGTCGCCGACCGAGAACTCGACGCGCTCGTTGCGGGCCGACTCCTTCGAGAATGCCGGTCTGTGCGCCGCGCCGCGGTGGTCGAGCCGCGTCACCTCGCCGCCCGCCGGAGCACGGTTGACGTGGACGTCGAACGGGCTCATGAACACCCCGACGCGCACGCGGTCGCCGTCCTCGCGCAGCACCGAGACGCGGCCGTCCGCCGGGGAGACGATGCCCTCGCCCGCCGGACTGCGCTCGGGGTCGCGGAAGAACCAGGCCGCGAACGCCGACATCCCGACGAGCGCGAGGCCGATGGGGAACACCAGCGCGAGCAGCGGGATGCCCAGCGCCAGCGGCGGGAGGACGTACCGCCACGCGCCGGGGGTGAGGTTCACGCGTCCGCCCCGCCGCGGGCCGACCGCCCCTCGCCCGCCGCCGACCCGTCGCCGCGCACCCCCTGCCGGGTCGTCCGCCGCCCCGCCGCCCACGAGGCGAGCAGGTGGGTGAGGTGGAGTCGGTCGTCGAGGCCGTCGGTTAGGTCGAGGTCGACCTCGCCGGCGAGCGCGTGGAGGCGGGCGACGGACTCGGAGGAGGCGTCGGACTTCGAGCGCGCGACCCGGCACAGTTCCCGCAGCAGGTCGCCGCCGTCGAACCCCTCCTCGGAGAGCAGGTCGTCGATCGTGCCCCGGGCGTCCGAGAGGTCGCCTGCGCGGGCCTCCTCCAGCGCCGAGAGCACCTGCTCGTCGGTGCCGACGTCGTTCAGCGTCTCGTAGGCGCCCTGCATCGTCACCGCGTCGTGCTCGACCGCCGTGGCCTGGGCGGAGAGCACGGCCTCGCGGACGTCGCCGTTCGCAGCGCTGGCGACGAACTCCAGGCCGTCGTCGTCGTACTCGACGCCCTCGGCCTCACAGATCCCGGCGAGCACGTCGATGGTCTCGTCGGTGGTCGGCACCCGCATCGGGACCGGGAAGCAGCGCGATCGAATGGGCGGGATGAGCTTCGAGGGCTGGCGGGTGGTGATGACGAACTGTGTGGTGCGGTGGTAGCGCTCCATCACGCGCCGGAGCGCCTGCTGGAAGTCCTCGCGGATGGCCTCGGCGTTGTCGAGCAGCACCGTCTTGAACTCGCCCGACATCGGCGCGTTGGCGGCCGACTCCTTCAGCACGCGGTTGATCATGTCGCGTTTCGCCATCCGGCTTCGACCCTGGAGGAACGGCTCGAAGCGCGGGTCAGTGCGGATCTCCTTTTTCGTGCGGTCGAAGAAGTCCGCGACGTTGATCTCGATGAGGTCGTTGTCCGCATCGGCGTGCGTCTCGCGGGCGAGCGCCCGGACCGCGGCTGTCTTGCCGATGCCGGGCGGACCCTGCACGACGAGGTTCATCGGCTCGTCGACCGCGCGGGAGAGCCGGTCGCGGACCTCCGCCTGGGGGACGTCCGCGAGGTCGGGGGCGTGCGTCTCGGTCCACAGCGGGCCGTCCATTGGTAGCCGGTAGTGGACGGGGGGGTATGAACGTGGTCGTTCGGTTCTGCCGACGACGGGAGATCAGGGGTTGAACCGGGCCCGTCGGGGGTC